>NZ_CP014475.1:2674822-5349645 GCF_001583415.1 Mycolicibacterium phlei | reverse complement strand
AGACGAGCACCCCCTTCACCGCCGATCAAAAAGACGACCAAGGGGACGGTGACGATCTGTCCACAAAGTTATCCACAGTCTGTGGATAACAGGACCGCCGCCGCCGCTCGGTTGTCTTTCAGCAGAAACATCGCGAATCGGGGCGCGGCACAGTGCGCGCGGGATGGCCGCACCGTGGGCTCACGACTCGCGGGACGTCCCCGCTTCGTTGTCTGTCGCCGCTTCGTTATCGAATCGGCATTGGCAGAAGCTAACAGTTTTCTCGGCGGGTGCCAACCGTTCGAGGACATTGGACTGGAGCAGATTTCTCCGAGGTGATCGGGGGTGACGGGTGATACGAATGTGGTCGGTTACACACCGATTCGAGCGGTTTGACCCAGCGAAATCTGCTCAGTACCCTCGAACAGTCGCCCGCAAGTGGCGATACGGCTGCGACCAGCATCGGCTGGAGACCGCGCCGGCTAGCGAGACGACCGAGCTTATCAACGGCGACCGCGTCTGCACCGAAACCGCATTGCTTCGGTGTGGCGGCGGGCGCCAGACGCAACGAGGAGAGACAGCCGTGGCCAAGGGCAAGCGGACCTTCCAGCCGAACAACCGGCGCCGGGCGCGCGTGCATGGGTTCCGGCTGCGGATGCGGACCCGTGCCGGGCGGGCCATCGTGGCCAACCGCCGGAGCAAGGGCCGCCGCAAGCTGACTGCGTGATTCGACTCGAGGTCTGACGCGGTGCTTCCGGCGCGATACCGGATGACGCGATCGACTGAGTTCGGTACCACCGTGAGTCGTGGGGTGCGCGCTGCGCAGCCCGACCTCGTCGTGCACGCACTACGAACCAGCGAGCCGGAGGGCCCGCGTATCGGGCTGGTGGTCTCGAAGGCGGTCGGCAATGCCGTGGAACGGCACCGGGTGGCCCGACGACTTCGACATGTGGCCCGCGGCGTGATTCCCGAACTAGATCCCGCGGATCGTGTGGTGATCCGCGCGCTGCCGGGCAGTCGTAACCAGATCTCCGCGCGCCTGGAGCAGGAGCTGCGCACCGCGTTGCGCAAGGCCCGGTCTAAACACGAGGCTTCCCGGTGAGCAGACCGACCGGTGCGCTGGTGCGCGCCGCGGTCTTCGTCATCCAGCTGTACCGGCACACCATCTCGCCGCTGCGGCTGCCGACATGCCGGTTCATGCCGACCTGTAGCCAGTACGCCGTCGATGCGCTGACCGAGTTCGGCCTGGTGCGCGGTGGGTGGCTGACAATGGTTCGGCTGCTGAAGTGCGGGCCGTGGCATAGGGGAGGATGGGACCCGATACCGGAGCGCCACGGCAGCGAGCATCAGAAGGCACACCGGTGCGCGCCTGACGGCGAATCCCCGGACAGTGACGTCGCCGGTGACGGCGATTCAGCATTGCGAGCAGGAAGCGAGACGCGTGTTTAACTGGTTCAGCCTCGACATCATCTATTACCCGGTGTCGGCGATCATGTGGGTCTGGTACAAGCTGTTCGCCTTCCTGCTGGGACCCTCGAACTTCTTCGCCTGGGCGCTGTCGGTGATGTTCCTGGTGTTCACCCTGCGCGCGATCCTCTACAAGCCGTTCGTCAAGCAGATCCGTACCACGCGGCAGATGCAGGAACTGCAGCCCCAGATCAAGGCGCTGCAGAAGAAGTACGGCAAGGACCGTCAGCGCATGGCGCTGGAGATGCAGAAGCTGCAGCGCGAGCACGGCTTCAACCCGATCCTCGGCTGCCTGCCGATGCTGGCGCAGATTCCGGTGTTCATCGGTCTGTTCCACGTGCTGCGCTCGTTCAACCGGACCGGCGGCTACGGGATCGGTGCGCAGCATCTCGATCCCGAGCTGAACCGGTCGCTGCCCAACTACTTCTTCAGCGCCCAGGACGTCGGTCACTTCCTGGACGCGAACCTGTTCGGGGCCCCGCTCGGCGCGACGATGATCCAGACCACCGGTCTGGACGCCTTCACGGAGTTCAACCGGGCCGCGGTGATCGCCGTCGGCGTCCCCATCATGCTGCTGGCCGGCATCGCGACGCACTTCAACAGCCGGGCCTCGGTGGCGCGGCAGAGTCCCGAGGCCGCCGCCAATCCGCAGACCGCGTTGATGAACCGGCTCGCTCTGTACGTGTTCCCGCTCGGCGTCATCGTCGGCGGGCCGTTCCTGCCGCTGGCCATCATCATGTACTGGCTGGCGAACAACATCTGGACCTTCGGTCAGCAGCACTACGTGTTCGGCAAGATCGAGAAAGAAGAAGAAGAGAAGAAGCGGCTGGCGCAGGAGCGACAGGCCAAGAACGCCCCGCCGCCGGGAGCCAAGCCGAAGCGGGACAAGCGACGCGCGGCCGAGGCGACGGACAGCGGCGCCGAGGCGTCGGACACCACCTCCGCGACCGACGACGAGTCCTCGGACGGGGCGGCGGCGAAGCCGGCCGCCGGCGACCAGACACCGCGCCCAGGCGCGACTCCGCGGCCCGGTGCGAAACCCAAGAAGCGTAAACGTTGACCGGGACGATCCCGGTGGGGATGAGGAGAGACAGATGACCGACGCTGAGACCACCGAGCGCGACGACATCGACACGCAGGACGGCCAGCTGGACGAGCTCGAGGAGAAACTGGTCGCCGAGGGCGAGATCGCCGGCGACTATCTCGAGGAACTGTTGGATCTGCTGGACTTCGACGGCGACATCGACCTCGACGTAGAAGGCGACAGGGCGGTCGTGAGCATCGACGGCGGCAACGACCTGAACAAGTTGGTCGGCCGCAAGGGTGAGGTGCTCGACGCGCTGCAGGAGCTGACCCGGCTCGCGGTACACCAGAAGACCGGTGAGCGCAGCCGGCTGATGCTCGACATCGCCAGTTGGCGTAAGCGCCGCCGCGACGAGCTCGCGGCGCTGGGGGAGAAGGTCGCGCGCCGTGTGCTCGAGACGGGCCAGCGTGAGGAGCTCGCTCCCATGACGCCGTTCGAGCGCAAGATCGTGCACGACGCGGTCGCCGCGATCGACGGCGTGCACAGCGAGAGCGAGGGCGTGGAGCCGCAGCGGCGCGTCGTCGTTCTGGCTGACTGAGTGTGTTGAGTGGCGGCGCCCCGGAATTACATCCATGTAGTTCTGTGGGCGCCGTCTTTATGTCGCCCCGATCCGGAGGATGTTTCACGTGAAACATAGCGAGGTGTCGGCGGCGCCGGAGGCGGCCGGGTCCGTTTTCGGACCGCGACTGGACGCGGCGCACCGGTACGCGGAGATGCTCGCCGGCGCCGGCGTCGAGCGCGGACTGATCGGTCCCCGCGAGGTCGACCGGCTGTGGGATCGCCATCTGCTCAACAGCGCCGCGATCGGTGAGTTGATCGAACCCGATGCCCGAGTCGCCGACATCGGTAGTGGGGCGGGGCTGCCCGGGATACCGTTGGCGTTGGCTCGGCCCGATCTCCGGATCACGCTCATCGAACCCCTGCTCCGCCGCAGCGAGTTCCTCCGCGAAGCGGTAGACGAACTCGGTCTCGACGTCACCGTGATCCGGGGCCGGGCCGAGGAGCTGACGGTCCGGACGGAGGCGGGGGAGATGGACGTGGTCGTGTCCAGGGCGGTGGCCTCTCTGGACAAGCTGACCCGATGGAGCTTCCCGCTCCTACGCATGCAGGGCCACATGCTCGCCCTCAAGGGGGAGCGTGCCGAAGAGGAGATCCGCGTCCACCGGCGAGTGATGTCGTCGTTGGGTGCGGCCGATGTAAGGGTGTTGAAGTGTGGCGCGAACTACTTGGATCCTCCCGCGACCGTCGTCGTGGCGCGACGGGACAAGGTCGTAGCGCACCGGCCGGCGGGCAGGAGAAGAGGATGAGCGAGCCCCGGAACGGATCGCCTGGGGTCCAGGGACAGCAGCCGGCCGCGGAGCCCGCGTCGGGTGTTTCACGTGAAACCGTGCGAGGCGATGTTTCACGTGAAACCGCAACCCCGGCTGTTTCACGTGAAACGTGGACCGATCCGGTCGACCCGGCGTGGCCGGACGCGACCGCTGTCGACACCCCGATCGGGGCGGAGGCCGAGCGCGCGGTGAAGCTGTTGCACGCCGCGTCCAAGACCACCCTGCCCCGTCCGGAGAAGCAGCGCGTCTTCACCGTCGCCAACCAGAAGGGCGGGGTCGGGAAGACGACCACCGCCGTGAACATCGCCGCGGCGCTGGCCCTGCAGGGGCTGAACACTCTCGTGATCGACCTCGACCCGCAGGGCAACGCGAGCACCGCGCTGGGGATCGAGCACCGGCCCGGCACACCGTCCTCCTACGAGGTGCTCATCGGCGAGCTTCCGCTGCGCGACGCGATCCAGCGCAGCCCGCACAACGAACGTCTCTTCTGCGTGCCGGCGACCATCGATCTCGCGGGTGCCGAGATCGAGTTGGTGAGCATGGTGGCGCGCGAGGGCCGGCTGCGTAACGCGCTGGCCGCCCTGAAGGAGTACAACTTCGACTACGTCTTCATCGACTGCCCGCCGTCGCTGGGCCTGCTGACGATCAACGCGTTCGTCGCGGCACCCGAGGTGCTGATCCCGATCCAGTGCGAGTACTACGCGCTGGAGGGCGTGGGACAGCTCATGCGGACCATCGAGATGATCAAGGCGCACCTCAATCCGGAGCTCGAGGTGTCCACCGTCATCCTCACGATGTACGACGGCCGCACCAAGCTCGCCGACCAGGTCGCCTCAGATGTGCGCGCCCACTTCGGCACCAAGGTGCTGCGGACGGTGATCCCGCGCAGCGTCAAGGTGTCCGAGGCGCCGGGCTACGGAATGACGATCCTCGACTACGACCCCGGCTCCCGTGGTGCGATGAGCTATCTCGACGCCAGCCGAGAGATCGCCGAACGAGGATGAGCGCACGGGCAGCGGCCGGACATCCTGCCGGGCCCTGAGAATTGAAGACATCAATCCAGCGCGGGCGCGAATAGGAGAACACACCGATGACCCAACCGACACGCAAGCGCAGCGGCCTCGGCCGCGGACTGGCCTCGCTGATCCCGACCGGGCCGGCGGACGGACAGGAGTCCTCGCTCGGCAAGATGGGCGACGCCGCGGCCGACGTGGTGATCGGCGGGTCCCCGGACACGGGTACCAGCAGCCCGGTCGGTGCGGTGTACCGGGAGATCGACGTGGCGGCGATCGAGCCGAACCCACGCCAGCCCCGCCAGGTGTTCGACGAGGAGGCGCTCGCCGAGCTCGTCCACTCCATCCGGGAGTTCGGGCTCATGCAGCCGATCGTCGTCCGCGCGCTGCCTACCGAGCAGCCCGGCGCCCCGGCCCGGTACCAGCTCGTCATGGGGGAGCGGCGGTGGCGCGCCGCCCAGCAGGCCGGCCTCACCGCGATCCCGGCGATTGTCCGGGAGACCGCCGACGACGACCTGCTACGCGACGCACTCCTGGAGAACATCCACCGCGTCCAGCTGAACCCGCTCGAGGAGGCGGCCGCCTACCAACAGCTGCTCGACGAGTTCGGGGTCACCCACGATGAACTCGCCGCCCGGATCGGCCGGTCCCGTCCCGTCATCACCAACACGATCCGGTTGCTGCGCCTGCCGATCGCGGTGCAGCGACGGGTGGCCGCCGGCGTGCTGTCGGCCGGCCACGCCAGGGCACTGCTCGCACTGGAGGGCGGACCGGAGAAGCAGGAGGAGCTCGCCGCCCGCATTGTGGCGGAGGGACTGTCGGTGCGCGCCACCGAGGAGGCCGTCACGCTCGCCAACCGGGCCGGCCCGAGTGCGCCGCCGGCGCCGAAACGTAAGCCGATCCAGATGCCGGGGCTGCAGGACGTCGCCGAGAAGCTGTCGAATGCGTTCGACACCCGGGTGACGGTGAGCCTCGGCAAGCGCAAGGGCAAGATCGTGGTCGAGTTCGGCTCGGTGGACGATCTGCAGCGAATTGTGGACTTGATGAGCGCGTCCAAGGAATGACCGACCATACCGGCGAATTACGTCACTGTGACACTAACCGCGTCAGCGGTTCGCCGGGCCGGTCTCTCCTGAAGGAGTTTCGTTGTGAGCCAACGTTTTTGGCCTTCGAAGCGGTCGGGCCCCGCGGCCGGCGCCGAAACTGGGCCGGTGATCGGCAGCCCTTCTATCCTGGAGTGGCAGCTGTGCACATCCGCACCGCGTAGAACTCGGGGAGTCTAGTGTCGGCACGCATCACGCCCTTGCGGCTCGAGGCCTTCGAGCAGCTGCCCAAGCACGCGCGCAGTTGTGTGTACTGGGAGGTCGACCCGGCGAGCATCCGATCCGATCGCGACCACCTCGCCGACCCGGAGTTCGAGAAGGAAGCGTGGCTGTCCATGGTCATGCTCGAGTGGGGGTCGTGCGGACAGGTCGCGGTGCAGTGCACCGCCGCCGACACCGACGACGGGCCCGCGCCGCTCACCGGTGACGAAGCCTGCCTCGGGTATGTCTTCTACGCACCGCCCGGTGTCGTGCCCCGGGCCCGGCACTTCCCGACCGGACCCGTCAGCGCCGACGCCGTGCTCCTCACCTCGCTGGGGGTGGAGTGCGCCGACGACAACGACACCCTGCCGCGCACCCTGATCTCCGCGGTGGTCAACGACCTGGTGCGCCGCGGCGCCCGCGCCCTCGAGGCGTTCGGGCACACCGCCGAGGTCGGCGAGCTGACCGAACCGGGTGTGGTCGCCCCGGAACTGCAGCCGGTGCTCGATGTGCTCGGGGACTGTTCGGTGGAGCAGTGCGTGCTCGACATGGACCTGTTGCTCGACGCGGGGTTCGTCGTGGTCGCGCAGCACCGCTACTTCCCGCGGTTGCGCCTGGAACTGGAGCAGGGGCTCGGGTGGAAGGCCGACGTCGAGGCCGCGTTGGAGCGACTGCTGGAGAGCGCCCAGATCCGTCAGCCGGTCGGCGCCGGCGCGGGGCCGTGCCTGCGGGCTGTTACGAGGGGCTGACCCGACCGGACTGTTCGACCGACAGTTCGTGGGCCAGCAGTTCGGCGAACGTGAAAGTCCCTGTGGGACGGTCGTTCTTGCCCAACAGGTAGAGCCGCTTCACGGCGGCGAGCATGCCCTCGGCGATCGCGTCGCGGGTCTGCGGAGCCAGCAGCAGCTCGCGGTCGTGCGGGTTGGTGATGTAACCGATGTCGACCTGCACGGTGGGCATCCGGGTCAGCCGGAGCAGATCCCAGGTCCGGCCGTGTGTGCGGCAGTCCCGTAACCCGGTGCGGGCCACCACTTCTCGCTGGATGAAGTCGGCCAGGTTGCGGCCTATGGTGGACACCGAGCCGTGCGAGTTACCGAAGTGGAAGGACGCGACACCGTTGGCCGCGGGGGTGGGCTGCGTGGCGCAGCGCAGGCTGATCATCAGGTCGGCGCCGACGGCGTTGGCGGTCGCGGCGCGTTCGGCGTCCGACGGCGAGCGGTTGGCCGGCCGGGACAGGAAGGTCTCCATGCCGATCGCGGTCATTCGGCCCTCGAGCCGGCTGGCCAGATCCCACAGGATGTCCGCCTCGCTGATCGGCCCCTCCGGACCCTGCATGATCAGTCCGTGGTCGTCACCGCCGCGGCCCGGATCGATGATGATGCGCTTACCGGACAGCCGCGGACCCGACCGGCGGACCATCTCCTCCTCGCGGATCGCGTGCGGCGAACCGCCGGTGACCCGGGAGCCGAGAAAGTACAACGACCGCAACGTCTCCGGCCCGCAGATGCCGTCCGGGTACAGGCCGTACTCGCGCTGGTAGGACATCAGCGCGTTGTGCGTCGAGAGCCCGAAGTGGCCGTCGACCAGGCCGGTGTAGAAGCCGAGCTCCTGCAGCCGGGCCTGCAGCGTCGCCACGTCGTCGCCGTACATCGGCGCACCGAACTGGTGGCTGAGCGTGCGCGCGCCGAGCCGGTAGGAGGCCTCCTTCAGCGCGCGGTAAGTGGCCTCGCCGACTATGCCGTCGACGAGCAGGCCGCGATGCTGTTGGAACGCGCGCACCGCCTGGTCGAGCTCGTCATCGAAGACGTCGGCGGCGACGTGCTTACCGGTGGTGAGGTCCTCGTCGTCGGTGTCCGGCAGCATGCCGAGAGCGGCCAGCGCAGCCCGGATCTCGGTGACCGCGGCCCCGCGGTCACCGCGACGCAGACTGGTCATATGCGGCCTTTCGGTCACGGATGGCAGCCGCAGGACAGGGCTCACCAGGTTGACGGGCTGGCACGATTGTCTCAGACACCCGCCGGATTCCTGAAAACCCCAGGCGAGTGTCTGTGAGCTGGATTACAGCTCAGACGGCGTCGGCCAGCTCCCGCAACAGCGCCGCCTTGCCCTTGGCACCGACGATGCGCTTCACCGGCTGACCGTCCTTGAACAGGATCAGCGTCGGGATCGAGACCACCTGGAAGTCACGCGCGGTGGCCGGGTTGGCGTCGACGTCGAGCTTGGCGACGGTGAGCTCACCGGCCCTCTCCGCGGCGATCTCCTCGAGTACCGGAGCGATCATCTTGCACGGTCCGCACCAGGTGGCCCAGAAGTCCACCAGCACGGGGGTGCTGCTGGCGAGGACGTCGCTCGAGAACGAGTCGTCGGTGACGGTGACCGTGGCTGATGACATGGGTACTCCTTATCAGGCGGGGGTTTCAGTAGTCTGATGCGTTGCAGCAGAAGAGGTTTCGGCGAGCCACCGTTCCGCGTCGATGGAGGCCTTGCAGCCGCTGCCCGCGGCGGTGATGGCCTGACGATAGGTGCGGTCGACGAGATCGCCTGCGGCGAAGACACCTTCGATCGAGGTGCGGGTCGAGCCGGGCTGCGTCAGCACGTAGCCGTCGGGGTCGACGTCGACCTGGCCGCGCACCAGCTCCGAGCGCGGATCGTGGCCGATCGCGACGAACACACCGGTCACGTCGAGCTTGGACTCCTCACCGGTTACGTTGTTGCGCAACCGAATTGCGCTCACCTTGGGGTCACCCTCGATCGCGACGACCTCGCTGTTGGTGATGAACTTGATCTTCTCGTTGGACCGGGCGCGCTCGAGCATGATGCGCGACGCACGGAATTCGTCGCGACGGTGCACGATCGTCACGCTGCGGGCGAACCGGGTCAGGAAGGTGGCCTCCTCCATCGCGGAGTCACCGCCGCCGACCACCACGATGTCCTCGTCGCGGAAGAAGAAGCCGTCGCAGGTGGCGCAGGTGGATACACCCATGCCGATCAGGGCCTCCTCGCCGGGCACCCCGAGGTGGCGGGCCGCGGCACCCATGGCCAGGATCACCGCGCGCGCCTTGTGGGTCTCGTCACCGACCGTCACCGACTTGACCGGGCCGGTCAGATCGACCGCGTCGACGTCCTCCATCCGCAGGTCCGCACCGAAGCGCAGCGCCTGCTCGCGCATCTCGTCCATCAGCTCGGGGCCGGTGATCCCGTTGCGGAAGCCCGGGTAGTTCTCCACCTCGGTCGTGGTCATCAGCGCGCCACCGAACTGCACGCCTTCGAAGACCAGTGGGTTCAGCTGCGCACGGGCCGCGTAGATGGCCGCGGTGTAACCGGCCGGGCCGGAACCGATGATGATCAGGTCATGGACCGTGTCAGTGGTGGTCATGAGGGCCTTTCTGCCGCGTTTTGACGGCACCGATACAACACCAGGGTAGGTCGCGGTGTTCCCGAACCCGTCGGCGATTAGTCGACAACTTCCCCACAGATTACGGGCGGGGGCTCATCGTGCAGGCGATGAGGCCACCGACCCCGCGGCGGGTGTCGTGGGGGTCACGGTGATGCGTTCGGCGGTGGGTCCCGGGTCGGAGAACGGCGACGGCGGTTTGTGGGTGAGCCGCGCCACGCCGAGCACCACCGCGGCCACCACGGCGAGTACCCCGAGGATCAGTGCGGCCAGCCGCAGCGCGCCCAGCGGCGGGCGCGACGCGTGCGCGGGTGCGTGCCGCAGCGCCGCGCCGATCCGCGCGGTGACCTCGGGCGGCACCTCGGGTGCGGTCGCGTCGTCGGCGCGCAGATCGTCCGCCAGCCGGCGCAGCTCGCCGCGCACACGGTCGGCCGACGGATCGCCCGATCCGTCGAGCCCGGTGTTCGTGCCGGTGTCCATCGACAGCCAGTGTCCACCACGACCGGCAGAACCCACGAGACCCACGACACGCGGGACCACGAAACACACGAAACATAGGACGCGCGCCGTCGCCGTCCGGTTCCGGTCAGTCCGCGGCCGTCGCCGCCCGCGCATCCAGGTGCTCGAGCTCGTCGGCCAGCCGGGCGCGGGCCCGCGAGCAGCGGCTCTTGACCGTGCCCTGCGGCACTCCCAGCAACCGCGCGGTCTCGGCGACCGAGTAGCCCTGCATGTCGACCGCGACCACCGCGGCGCGCTGCTCAACGGGCAGCCGCATCAGCGCGGTCTCGATCACGATCGCGGTATCCACCTGCGCCGTCGGATCGCCGACCGCGGCGACGTCCTCATCGGTCAGCGGTTCGGCCGGCCGGACCCGGTCGCGGCGCAGCCGGTCCAGACAGGCGTTGACCACAATGCGGTGCAGCCAGCTGGTGACCGCGGCGTCATTGCGGAACGTCCGCGCCCGTCGGTGCGCCTTGAGCATCGCGTCCTGCAGCGCGTCGGCGGCGTCTTCGGGGTCGCGGGTGGTCAACCGGGCCAGCCGGTACAGCTGGCGGTGGTGACGGTAGAACAGCTCCTCGAAGGCGTAGCGGTCCCCGGCGACGTGCGCGGCGAGCAGTTCCGCATCGCTGCGGGGCCGCTGCGGCGGCCCTCCGAAGGTCCCCACAGCCGAACACTAAACGGCTCCCGGGGTGCCTCCTGACACCTCTTTGCCGGCCTGGGGATAGATCAGTCCGCGGCCTTGACCGTGATCTCGGCGATGTCGGAGCGGCTCTCCCCGTCCACCTGGCCGAGCGTGGACACCCACACCAGCAGATACTGCGTCGGCGTCGGATCGGTCACCTTCACGGTGTTGTCGCCGGGCTTGAGCGGGGTGGCCGGGGTCAGCACCGTGGTGTCCGACAGCGACGCCGGGTTCGCGCTGGGCGCCGACCGGATCTCCACCTCGGTGCCGGTGCTGTTGAGGTCGATGTCGACCTCGCCGACCGACGTCGGCTTGGGCAGCTGCAGGATCAACCCCACACCGTTCTTGAAGTTCGGGAACGGCACCGGATCGGTGTACGTGTCGATCGGCCACACCGTGGTCTTGTCACCGTCGATGGCCAGCCGGGCCAGCGCGGGTGCGTCCGCCTCGCCTTCCGGCGAGAACACCGTCGCCGAAACGGGTTTCACGACAGCGCCGGCGCTCTGCTCGGAGGTCTTCGACGGGCTGGTGTCGCTGAGGCCGAGCCGGTCCCCGCCCAGGCCGTCGCCGACGTCGCCGAAGATCCGGCTCAGCACGCTGGCCAGCACCACGAGGGCGACCACCACCACCGCCGCGGCGGCGCCCAACCCGATCAGCAGAGCCCGGCGCCGTTTCGCCTCGGCCTCGGGATCGCTGTCGTAGTCGTCGAGGTCCGCGTCACCGTCCCCGGACTCGTCGACCGGGGCGATCAGCTCGGTGCGGTCGGCGACCGCGGTGGCCTGCTGAAGAAGGTTCAGCAACGTCGGGGCGGTGCGGATACCGCCGCTCTCCTGCACGGCGCGCGCCGCGGCGGCCGAGATCTGGAACGGGATGTTGCGGTCGACGGCCCGCGGTTCCACCGGCTGACCCGCGGCGTCGAGATCGGCCTGCGCCAGCCCGCTGGGCACGCCCTGCTCGGGCAGCGGCCACCGGTTGATCAGCAGCGCGTACAGCGCCGCGCCGATACCGCGGACGTCGTCCTCGGGGGTGGCGTCGGCCAGCGTCGCCGGGAACGCCAGCGCCACGTCGCCCTCGATGCTGACCCGGATCCGGCTGGGGTGGTCGATGGACAGCGCCACCCCGGCGCGGTGCGCGGCCTCCGCTGCCGCGGCCAGCGACTGCATCGCACGGGCCCCGCCGATCGGGGAGGGCGAGGTCTCGGCCACCTCGGCCAGGGAGCCGCCGCGGATCCACTCGGACACGATCAGGCCACCGGAGCCGGTGTGCATCACGTCCAGCACGCGCGCGATCCCCGGCATGTCGATGCGGCTGAGCTTCATCGTGCGGTCCAGGATCGCCCGGACCTCGGCGTCGGGCAGTGTGTTGTCGGGGTCGACGAGGGTCAGCGCGACCTGCCGGTCCAGCGCGGTGTCGAGGGCCTGCCAGAACTGCAGCGTGGGCGGCCCGCCGTGGAACACCAGCAGCCGGTAGCGTCCGCCGCCGATGACCGCGCCGGGAACCATGTGCACGTCGTCGTCGGAGGTCGCGGCCTCGTAGTCGGCCGGCGACCGGCCGGACACCGGGATCCGGGTGGTGCCCTTCTCGGCGGGCGCGTCGGGCTGGAAGTCGTCGGCCGCCACCTCGGGCGACCGCTGTGGCGGTACGGGCAGCTTGGTGGTGGCGGTGCTGTCGGGACTGGCCGCGGAGCCAGCTGCGGAGTCGTCGGTCACCGCTGGTCCTTTCCGCCTCGGGTCCCCGGCAACATCTGACGGTTGCCCGCGCCGGCCTTCCGGCGGGGGCGCGTGCCGCCCTGACGGGGACAATCTGCTCTGTTCAGGGTACGTGAGGGCGGTTGCCGGTCGTGGTCGGTCGGCGCTGACAGCGGTGTTAGCGGCAACGTCGGATACCGCGGGGGTGCCGCGGCCCAGCCGCCGTCGCACCGCGGCGAGTGCGGCGTGGGCGTCGGGCACCCGTGCGGCCAGCAGGATCCCGGCGATGATCGGCACCATGATCAGGCCCAGCGCGGTCAGGCGGATCAGCGATCCGCCCCCGCCCCACCGCTCGGTCAGCGACTCCAGGCCCAGCAGCCGGTCGGCGGCGTGCGCGATCATGCCTGCCACCAGGGATGCCGCGACGGTCACCAGGATCGTGCGGATCACCTGCAGGTCGAGCAGTCGGCCGCCCGGCGGTTTCAGGTTCGACCGCAGCAGGAAGTAGCCGAGCGTGGCGCCGGCCAGAAAACCCAGTCCGTTCGCGGTGCCGAGGTAACCGGCGACCAGGTCCGGGTCGTCGGTCAGGTGCGGCGCGATCACCGAGCCGATGATCTTCACGATGGTGATGACGATGATCAGCAGGATCGGTGTCCACGGCTGCTCGCGGGCGTAGAACACCCGAAGTTGAAGCAGCAGAAGGGCATACGGGATCAGGGTGAACGCCGACAGGGTGATCGCCATGCCGAGGTAGTGCGCGTCGACCGAGCCGAACTTGCCGTAGGCGAACAGTGCGCTGCCCATCGCCGGCCCGCCGACGGTCATCATCGCCACGACCGGGATCAGGGTCACCATCGTCAGGCGGGTGGCCAGCGACAGGTCGGCCAGCACCGCGCGCTGGTCGTTGGCGGCGGCGTTGCGGCTCAGCCGCGGCATCACCACGGTCAGCACCGTCACACCGATCATCCCGAACGGCAGCTGAAGCACCAGCCAGGTGTAGTTGTAGATCGCCGGCCCGGAATCGGCTGCGCCGGCGGCGATCCGGTTACCGACGATCAAACCGATCTGGCTGATCAGCACGTACAGCACCATCGCGGCGGCCATCGCACCGAACTGCTTCATCCGGTCGTCGATGCCCCACAGCGGTTTCAGGCTGATGCGCTGCCTGCGGATCGCGACCAGCAGCACCACCACCTGGGTCACGGTGCCCAGGGTCATGCCGATGCCGAGCACCAGCAGCTTGGCGTTGCCCATGGAGACCGGGTCGAGCGAGAGTTCGCCCGGCACAAGGACGTACAGGCCCAGCGTGGCCAGTGCCACCAGGTTGTTGCACACCGGCGCCCACGCAGGCGGGCCGAACACGTTGCGGTTGTTCAGGATCGCCATGAACACCGATGACAGCCCGTAGAACAACACCTGCGGCAGAAGCAGATACGCGAACGCCCGGGTGACGTCGCGGTTCACCTCCGGATGGCTGCCCAGCATCAGGTCGACGAGCAGCGGCGCCGACAGCACCGAGACGATGGTGGTGACCAGCAGCAGCGTGAAGGCCAGTGTGACCAGCCGGCGGGTGAAGGCCGCACCCCGGTCCGGGTCGTCGCGTTCGGCGCGGGCCAGCACCGGCACGAAGATCGCGGTGAACGTCGCCTCCAGCACCAGCGCGGCGATCAGATTCGGCAGCTGGTAGGCCACCGAGAACGCGCTCGACAGCGCCGCGCCCAGGATGGTGGCCACCAGCACGATGCGGCCGAACCCGGTGATCCGGCTGACCAGGGTGGCCAGCGCCATCCCCCAGGACCGGGACACCACCGCGGCGTCGGTCAACTCGGGCCGGGCGGGCGCGGACCCGGAACCGGCCGGGGGTGGGGAAGTGGCCTGCCGGGACCGGTCGGTGGTGTTCACCGGCCACCTCCGTCGTGACTGGTCTGCTCCTCGAAGTGCAGCGCGACCTCCAGCGGATCGGGCCGGTCCAGGTCGGCGGGGTCGGGCTGGCCGCGGAACCGGTGCCACAGCCGGCGCCCGGCCAGCAGGACCAGCACCGCACCGGCGGACAGCGTGATGATGAACAGCACCTTGCCGTAGGCGTTGGAGTGCACCGACAACCGCACCGGCTCGCCGAGCGGCAGCCCGTCGGCGGTGCGCAACGCGACGTCGACCGCGACGCGCTGGGTGAAGTGCACCTCGATCGGCACCCGCAGCGGCAGATAGCCGGGGGGCAGCTCGATCTCGCCCATGTCGGTGACGGTCATGCCCGGCGGCGCGTCGACCTCGAGGCGCACCCGGATCGGCACCGGCAGGTCGTTGCGCAGCGCCAGCGGCAACGGGCTGCGTTCGGTGGCCAACGTGTACGACCCGCCTGGGTTGACGATGGTGACCGCGCGGAACATGTCGTCGACCGTCCGTCCGACCGTCGAAAGGCGTTGCTGAGCAAGGCCGTTGCGGGTATCCGGCGGCACCGACTGGCTCAGCGCGCGCAGCATGTCCTCGCGCAGCGGTGCGGTGTAGCCGTACCCGGTCAGGCCGGTGCGCTGATCGGTCGTCAGCGCGGCGGTCAGACCCCACAGCCGGCCGGTGACCGCCGCGATGCCCGACACCACCGCGTCGTCGAACCGGGCGGCCGGATCGCCGAGCGCGTCCGACGGCATCGGGGCGGACTGCTGCGGGGGCACGTTGTTGCCGTCGGCGATGACTGCGGGAAGCGGGCGGGGCACGGCCAGCCGCGCCTTGATCGCGGTGGCCACGGCGGTGAAGATCGCCTGCGCATCGGGCGGCTGCAGGTGCCACGCCAGCGGCGGCATGAGGATCTCGGCGCGGGGTTCGACGTCGGGGTTCAGCGCCCGCCACAGCAGTGCGCCGACCGCGTCCTGGCGGCGGGCCACCTCCGAGTCGTGCTGCAGCGGGATGTCCAGCGCGGGATCCAGATACCCGGGGGTGACCGGTTCGGCGCCCGCACCGGCCAGCGCCGCACCGACCGCCGGGTCGAACGGCACGGTCACCACCTGCGGTGTGTAGCGCACCGGTGTGGTGTCGGGGTCGGTCTCGGAGCCGTCGTCGACGGGTGTCCCGGCGGCGGCGATCGCCACGGTGTCGCCCTGGCCGCTGAGCAGCTGGACCGCCCCGCCGGTCAGTGGGCCGTCCCCGACCAGCGTGGCGCCGCGCACCGAGGTGACACCGAGGATCTGGTCGACGATGTCGGCGGCGCTCTTAGTCGCGATCCCGCTGAGCCCGTGATCCCCGACGCGGTGCAGCGCGTCCAGGTCGGCCTGGGCGTACACCGTCGCGGCCACACACATGTTGCTGGCCAGCCCGCGCAGCCGGTTCAACCAGGCCACCGCGGCCTCCTGCCCGGCGCCCGGATGGGTGGGCGTGCCGGGACCGGCGTCGGGTCCGTCGTTGACGACGTAGCCGCCGGTCATCGCGTTGACGGTGACCAGCAGGTCGGGGTCCACGGCCAGACAGGTGGCCAGCTTCACCCGGCCGTCGGTGTCGACCCGCGGGCTGGTGGCGAACTCCACGGTGCTCAGCAGGGTGTCCAGCCGGCCGCCCGGCGCCAGCGAGGTGGCCAGGTCGTCGTCGATGAGCCGCACCGGGGTGGTGCCGCCGGGTGCGCCGGCGGCCAGCCGTGGCCGGTCGGCGATCGGCCACAGCAGCGTCAGCGCGACGGGTCGGGAGGTGTCGGGCGGGTCGACGGCGGCCACCCCGTCGGATTCGGCGGCCGGGTCGGGCGGTACCCCGAGCACCGGCAGCAGGAACCGCGCGTCGTCGAGGCGGGCGGGCTCGCCGTAGTCGGGGGTGCCGTTGACGTTGACCATCACCGGGTAGATGCCCGGCTCCTCGATGGACAGCGACGGACCGTCCGAGGACCGCAGCGGATACGACAGGACGAACGGAACCTGTTGTCCCCGTTCGAGTTCGGTGGCCAGCGTGATGAAGTCCCCGACCGGCTCGTACTGGTCGACGTTGCCGGTGAGGTTGGTGCGCAAGCCGGCGGAGGTGCGCACCGCGGCGGCGTCCTCCAGCCGCACCACCACGTCGCGCACCGGCCGGTCGCCGACGTTGTGCACGCTGCCCGACACCGTGACCATCGGGTCGCTGGTGGTGGTGACGATGTCGGGGGTGACCGACTCGATGCGCACCTGCAGGAACTGCGCCGGGGTGGTCTGCGCCGAGGCGCTGGGCAGGTTGTCGGGCACCCCGGGCACCGCGATGACCGGCAGGACAGCCAGCAGCAGCACGGCGAGTACGGTCAGCAGGCGCCGCACAGGGTGCGGCGCCGGGGAGCGGCTCACTGGCCCTGTCCGCAGCCGTTCGTCCGGCGGCCGGGCTGTTGCTGCGCGCGCTCGTCGGTGCGACGGTTGCGGGTGTGCGAATGCGTCTGGGGGCGCCGCCGCGGGGTGGACCGGGGCAGCGGCGGCAGCGCCGACGGACCGTCGGTCTGCAGTTTGTCGATCAGCTCGCCGGCGACCTCGGCCAGCCGGCGCTCGTCGGCGTAGGCCAGCCGCGTCGGCAGTTCCTGGAGCGGAACCCACGCCACCTCGCTGACCTCGACGTCCTCGTCGGACAGCTCGCCGCCGAGGAACCGCATCAGATAGTGGTGCACGGTCTTGTGCACGCGGCGGCCCTCGGTGACGAACCAGTAGTCGATGCTGCCGAGCGCGGCGAGCACGCTGCCCTGCACGCCGGTCTCCTCGGCGACCTCGCGCACCGCGGTCTGCTCGGCGGTCTCACCCATCTCGATGTGTCCCTTGGGCAGCGACCACAGCATCCGGCCGCGCCGGTCGATCCGGCCGATCAGCGCGGCGACCTGACGCTCCTTGGGCCCGTCCAGGCCGTTGATGACCAGCCCGCCCGCGGACGTCTCGTGCACGGTGCGCAACCGGTCCGGCGGCCGGCGCGGCCGCGACTTCTTGGGCTGGCTGGGCTTGTGTTCGGCGGCGGTGGTGTTGCTGTGATGCGGGCCCGGTACCGGCTTCGGGGTGGCCTGGCTGCGGGGCTGGGTGGACTGGTCGGTGGCGGTCTGCGGCGGTCCTGCCGCGCGTCGGCCGCGACGCCGCCCCCGGCGTCGTCGTGGTTTGGCCTGTTCGCCGTCCGACACCTAAGCGATGGTAGCTGCCACACCCATGTGCTCCCGCCGCACTCACCGGTCGTGACAGACCCGTTGCCGATTAGGCTGTCCGAACGTGCCCGAATCCGTCACCGACGCTGAACTGCTCGCCACCGCGCAGGTTGCCCTGAACCGCCACGGCGAGCTGCTGCGTGACATCGGCCGGGTGTTCACCTCAGCCGGCCACCAGCTGTACCTCGTCGGCGGCAGCGTCCGCGACGCCCTGCTGGGCCGGACGGACACTGATCTGGACTTCACTACCGACGCCCGGCCCGAGCAGATGCAGAAGCTGCTGCGGGGCTGGGCCGACGCGCTGTGGGACACCGGCATCGAGTTCGGCACCCTCGGCGTCGGCAAGGGCGACCAGCGGCTGGAGATCACCACCTTCCGCGCCGACTCCTACGACCAGGTGTCGCGCAACCCCGAGGTGCGCTTCGGTGACCGCCTCGACGACGACCTGGTGCGCCGCGACTTCACCGTCAACGCGATGGCGGTGCGGATCACCGAGGACGGGCCCGCGGAGTTCCACGACCCGCTGGGCGGGCTGGCCGCGCTCAAGGCGCGTCAGCTCGACACCCCGGCCGAGCCGGAGGTGTCGTTCGGCGACGATCCGCTGCGGATGCTGCGCGCCGCGCGGTTCGTCTCCCAGCTCGGCTTTGACGTCGCACCCCGGGTGCTGCAGGCACTGATGGAGATGGCCCCGCAGCTGGAGCGCATCACCGCCGAGCGGGTGGCCGCCGAGCTGGACAAGCTGCTGCTGGGCGCCGACCCGGTCGCCGGGATCGACCTGATGGTGCAGACCGGGCTTGGTGACGTGGTGCTGCCCGAGGTCGGCGCGATGCGGATGGCGATCGACGAGCACCACCAGCACAAGGACGTCTACTGGCACTCGCTGACCGTGCTCAAGCAGGCGATCGACCTGGAGGACGAGGGTCCCGACCTGGTGCTGCGCTGGGCGGCGCTGCTGCACGACATCGGCAAGCCGGCGACCCGCCGCCACGAACCCGACGGCGGGGTGAGCTTCCACCACCACGAGGTCGTCGGCGCGAAGATGGCCCGTAAGCGGCTGCGCGCGCTGAAGTACTCCAAGCAGATGGTCGACGACGTCTCGCAGCTGGTGTACCTGCATCTGCGTTTCCACGGCTACGGCGGCGGCAAGTGGACCGACTCGGCGGTGCGCCGCTACGTCACCGACGCCGGGCATCTGCTGCCGCGGCTGCACAAGCTGGTGCGCGCCGACTGCACCACCCGCAACAAGCGGCGCGCGGCGCGGTTGCAGGCCAACTACGACGACCTGGAGAACCGGATCGCGGAGCTGGCCGCCAAGGAGGACCTGGCGCGGGTGCGCCCGGACCTCAACGGCAACGAGATCATGGAGATCCTCGGCATCCCGGCGGGCCCGCAGGTGGGGGAGGCGTGGAACTTCCTCAAGGAGCTGCGGCTGGACCGCGGCCCGCTGTCGCGCGAGGAGGCGGTCGCCGAACTTCTGGCGTGGTGGAACGCCAAGGAGGGCCGCTCCGTCTGATCAGGCATGGACTACTGCCTGAGTGACGGGGACGGGTCGGCGACGATCTGGTCGGCGCCACCCGATGTAGATGTCGACGGCGACGGTGGCCTGGACGCGGTCGGCCTCGACTTCGACGGCGACGGACTGGTCGACGACGCGATGGCCGACCTCGACGATGACGGGGTCGCCGACCACCTGGTGCGCGACCACGCCGGCGACGCCGCCCACTTCACCGACGACGGCACCGGCACCTGGACGGTCGGGGTGGATGTCAGGGTGGATCCGGTGCGGGGGCTGCGCTGGTTCGGTCTCGACGGGGCCGAGCAGTTCGGGGGGCCGACGGTCGACTTCGACGGCGACGGCGGCGCCGACGAGCGGCTGCTCGACAGCGACGGCGACGGGCTGGCCGACCGGGTGCTCGGCACCGGGCGGGCGTGGGTGGACACCGACGGCGACGGGCGCTGGGACCTGCGCCTGACCGACGACGACGGCGACGGCCGGGCCGACGCGGCCGGCGAGGTCTAACCGCGGCCCGCGCCGGGCGGACCGGCGAACGCCTGCGCGATCGTCAGCCACCGCTCGGCGTCCGGGCCCTCGGCGGTGACGTTCAGCGCGGCGCGCGGCCGGCGCTGGGTGACCAGCAGGCAGAAGTCCTCGGCCGGCCCGGTCACCCGCTGCGCCGCATTCGGCGGACCCCACGCCCACACCGAGCCGTCGGGCGCGGTCAGTTTCACGTGGAACGGTTCGGCCGGGACCGGCAGGTCGTGGACGGTGAACGCGAAGTCGCGGGTGCGCACCCCGAGGTGCGCGATCGAGCGCAGCCGCGCGGTGGCCGGCCGGCGCACCCCGAGCGCGTCGGCGATGTCGAGGCCGTGCGCCCAGGTCTCCATCAGCCGGGCGGTGGCCATCGACGCCGCGCTCATCGGCGGGCCGAACCACGGCAGCCTGCGGTCCTCGGCGACGGTGAGCAGCGCGTCGTGCAGACGGGTGCGGGCGCGGCGCCAGTCGGCCAGCAACTCCCCGGGCGCGGCGGCGGCCAGTTCCCCGGCGGCCGCGTCGACGAACCCCGCCGGGTCGGCCTCCGCCTCGGCGAGCTGCGCGGCGAACGCCGCCTCGTCGGTGATCGCGATCAGCGCGACCTCGTCGGTCCACAGCAGGTGCGCGATCTGATGCGCGATGGTCCAGCCGGGCGCCGGTGTCGGCGCGGCCCACTGCGCGGCGGGCAGCTCGCTGACGAGGGCGTCGAGTTCGTCGCTCTCGCTGCGCAGATCCGCCACCACGGGACCGGCGTCGGCCATGCGGTCACCCTAACGCCGCTCGCGGCGTGCGACGGCGGCATGCACCACGAAACCGAGCAGGTACACGCCCACCCCGGCGACGGCCAGCAGCGGCTGGCGGCCGTCGGGCGGGATGACCGCCGCGCCCGCGGTGATCGCCAGGATGAACGAGATCCAGAACAGCGCGTCCTGGACGGTGAACACGTGGCCGCGCAGCGCGTCGTCGACGTCCATCTGCATCGCCGAGTCCGCGCACAGCTTGACCACCTGACCCGCGGCGCCGAGCAGGAACCCGCAGGCGATCATCAGCGGGATGTACAGCGCCGCCCCGACCAGCTGCACCGCCGCGGCGAACAGCAGCGCCAGATTGGTGGTGCCGTAGCGCCCCCAGCGCCGCACCGCCGCCGGCGTCAGCGCGGTCGCCAGAAACGACCCGGCGCCGGCGGCGCTGAGGAACAGCACCGAGGTGCCCAGACCCGCCACGGTGTGGACGTCGTCGCTGTGCCGCACCATCACCAGCACCAGCAGCGAGTTGATGCCGAACGCCATCCGGTGCGCGGCCAGCGCCGCCAGGGTGCCAGCCACGGTCGGCAGCGCGGCCACGGTGCGGATGCCGTGGCTCCAGCCGGTCGCGACCGCGTACAGCGCCGAACCGTGGATGGTGCGTTTGCTCTCGTGCGGGCCGAGCACGTCGGGCGGGAACCGCACCGACAGCAGCAGCGCGAGCAGCACCGGGAGCGCCACCAGCAGGATCACCGTCGCACCGCCGGCGTCGTCGGCGCCGAACAGCCGGCGCGGCACCAGCATGAAGATCGCACCGAAGAACGCCATCGCCGCCCCGGTCGCCATCGCCACCGAGTTCATCGCGACCACCCGCGGCCGGGGCACCACGTCGGGCAGCGCCGCCGACAGCCCGGACGACACGAAGCGGGTGAAGCCGTTGACGATCAACGCGCCCAACAGGATCACCAGATCCGACGCCCCGGCGGCCAGCAGCGCCGCCACCGCCAGCACCAGGATCAGCCGGGCGGCGTTGGCGCCGATGAGCACCAGCCGGCGGTCCCAGTGGTCGAGCAGGGCGCCGGCGAACGGGCCCAGCAGCGAGTAGGGCAGATATAGCACGGCGAACGACCCGGCGACCGCCCACGGTGTGGCGGCGCGTTCGGGGTTGAACAGGATCGCCCCCGCCAGCCCCGCCGCGAACAGGCCGTCACCGAACTGGCTGACCGCCCGCAGTTCCAGCAGCCGCCAGAAGTGCGGCAGCGCGCGCACGGAGCGCCAGGCAGCGATCGCTGCGCGTGCGTCGGCCACAGGGATCACGTTTCTGTCGGGTGTCGGGTCGGGACCGGATCCACAGTACAAATAATCGCGCTCGGGCCGCGCTTGTCCGCCCCGGCGCCGGTGGCCGGTGCCATGATGGAAACGTGGCGCAGTCAGAGGATCCGGAAGACTTCGTCGCTCCCGCGGCGCCCCGAGTGCGGGCCGGCACGCTGCTTCTGGCCAACACCGACCTGCTGGAGCCGACGTTCCGGCGCAGTGTGATCTACATCGTCGAGCACAACGACGGCGGCACGCTCGGCGTGGTGCTGAACCGGCCGAGCGAAACCGCGGTCTACAACGTGTTTCCGCAGTGGGCCAAGCTGGTCGCCAAGCCCAAGACGATGTTCATCGGCGGGCCGGTGAAGCGCGACGCGGCGCTGTGCCTGGCGACGCTGCGCGCAGGCATGGACGCAACGGGGGTGCCCGGGCTGCGGCATGTGCAGGGCCGGGTGGTGATGGTCGACCTCGACGCCGACCCCGACACCGTCGCCCCGGTTCTGGAGGGGGCGCGGATCTTCGCGGGCTACTCGGGTTGGACGATCGGCCAGCTCGACGGCGAGATCGAACGCGATGACTGGATCGTGTTGTCCGCGTTGCCTTCTGATGTGCTGGTCGAACCGCGGGTGGATCTGTGGGGTCGGGTGCTGAGGCGTCAGCCGTTGCCGTTGTCGCTGCTGGCGACGCACCCGATCGACGTCAGCCGCAACTAGCGGTCGCAGGACAGCGTGCAGGTGGCGCACGCGTTGCCGCAGCCGCCGGTGCCCGCGCCGGCCTTGCGGCGGGCGGCCTCCTGGCGGGCCACCGCCGTGGCGCTCTGCCAGCATCCGGCGGCGACGGTGCCCACCGCGCCGAGCACGCAGATCGCGAGCAGCACCACCCCGGTGCCGGTGTCGACGGCCAGCGCGACGGCACCGCCCGCGGCGAGCATGGCGGCCGCGGCCAACTGGGTGGGGGCGACCGAGCGCAGCACCTCGCGGACGTGGTCGCCGGAGCGGGGCCGCGTCAGCAGCCAGAGACCGAGCGCTGCGGTCGCGACGGCGGCGCACAGACACAGCACCGCGGCGATTTGCATGGAGTCCAGCTTACGAGGGACGGCAAATCGGGCCGGGTGGGGCGTCCCCCGGGCGCCAGGCTTCGCCCGGGGGACATGTCCCTCACCCCGCGACCAGCGCCTGTGACGCCGGGGCCCTGACGGGGGTCGACACCGGCGACACCGTGCCCGGCACCACAGCGGGGGTGCCGGGGGTCGCCGGAAGCATCGCGCCGGGTGCGGCGGGGATCGCGGGCTGCGCCGGCGCGGCCGGCGGGGTCTTGCCCGGAACCGCGACCCGGAAGCCGTTGACGATCGCGTCGGTGGCCTGGGCGGCCGGAACCGCCTGCTCGACGCTGGTGGTGACGGCCAGCGACACCAGGTAGTGCTCGGTGTCGGTGCTGGCCAGAACGTGCCGACGGGAGGTGTTCAGCGTCAGCGAGTTGTCCCGGTAGGTGCCCTCGATCAGCGACGACGGCATCCCACCCCAGTCGGCGAAGGACGCGGCGGTGGACCGCCAGGCGGGCAGCTGCTGGCTGTCGATGAAGCCGTGGCTGATCGCCTCGCGGGGGTCGAACTCGCCGCCGACCAGCTTGTACACCACCAGCTGGGCGTTCGAGGTGTACAGCCCGTCACCGCCGACCCGGTCGGCGATGACCGCGAACGCGTCGGGCACGTTGGGGTCGGGGACGTGCGCCCAGCCGCGCGGCATCGGCAGCACGATGTTCAGCGCGGTGAAGTCCTTGCTGCTCTGCGGTTCGAGCGTGACGCCCTTGCTCTCCAGGAACTCGTGGATGGTGCCCGAGGTCGCGGGCACGATCGCGGGCACCGCGGCCTGGGCGCCGGCCGCGCCGGGGACGGCGGCCGGGGCGGTGCCGGTGCCGACATTCAGGGTGTCGGGGACCACACCCTGCTGGGTCTGGATCTGCCTGTCGGTCACCGCGGGGGTCGGCTGCGGGGGTTGCGGGACAACTGGCTGGGCCGACGCTGTCGGGCCCGCCAGGCCGAGGACGCCGGCGGTGGCGGCGGCCACACCTGCGGCCAGAATCCGCCAGCGAGGGGCGATCTCGATCATCTGCGTCGGTCCTTTACAACAGCTCGGTTGAGGTCAGGCGCTGACTGTAGCCAGCCGCGGAGGTTAGCCACCAGGGCTGGAATCGACCTGCAACCGTGTTCTGACTTCCCCGCAATGCAACCGAGACCAACCCGTGGCCGAACACGTCACAATCGGCGGGCTTATACCCTGTTCACGTGACTGAAACGCCGACCACCGACACCCCGCAGCACCGCTACACCGCGGAGCTGGCCGGCCAGATCGAGCGCGCCTGGCAGCAGCGGTGGGAGGAGGCCGGCACCTTCCACGTGCCCAACCCCGTCGGCTCGTTGGCGCCGGCGGACGGGTCCCCGGTGCCGCAGGACAAGATGTTCGTCCAGGACATGTTCCCGTACCCGTCGGGCGACGGCCTGCACGTGGGACACCCGTTGGGTTACATCGCGACCGACGTCTACGCCCGCTACTACCGGATGCAGGGCCGGAATGTTCTGCACGCGTTGGGCTTCGACGCGTTCGGCCTGCCCGCCGAGCAGTACGCGATCCAGACCGGCACCCATCCGCGGGAGCGCACCGAGGCCAACATCGTCAACTTCCGCCGCCAGCTGGGCCGGCTCGGGCTCGGCCACGACTCGCGGCGCAGCTTCTCCACCACCGACGTCGACTACTACAAGTGGACGCAGTGGATCTTCCTGCAGATCTACAACGCCTGGTTCGACAAGGAGCAGAACAAGGCCCGCCCGATCGCCGAGCTGATCGCCGAATTCGACTCCGGTGTGCGCACACTGGATGACGGCCGGGACTGGGCCTCGCTGTCGAAGGGCGAGCGCGCCGACGTCATCGACTCCTACCGGCTGGTGTACCGCGCGGACTCGATGGTGAACTGGTGCCCCGGGCTGGGCACGGTGCTGGCCAACGAGGAGGTCACCTCCGAGGGGCGCAGCGAGCGGGGCAACTTCCCGGTGTTCCGGAAGCGGTTGCGGCAGTGGATGATGCGCATCACCGCCTACTCGGACCGGCTGCTCGACGATCTGGACCTGCTGGACTGGCCGGAGAAGGTCAAGACCATGCAGCGCAACTGGATCGGGCGCTCGACCGGCGCGTCGGTGCTGTTCGGCACCGACGCCGGCGACATCGAGGTGTTCACCACCCGTCCGGACACGCTGTTCGGCGCGACCTACATGGTGCTGGCGCCCGAGCACGATCTGGTCGACCAGCTGACGGCCGAGGCCTGGCCGGACGGGGTGGACGAGCGCTGGACCTTCGGTGCCGCGACCCCGGCCGAGGCGGTGGCCGCCTACCGGGCCTCGATCGCGGCGAAGTCGGACCTGGAGCGCCAGGAGAACAAGACCAAGACCGGTGTCTTCCTCGGCGCGTACGCGACCAACCCGGTCAACGGCGCGAAGATCCCGGTGTTCATCGCCGACTACGTGCTGCTGGGCTACGGCACCGGCGCGATCATGGCGGTGCCCGGCCACGACCAGCGCGACTGGGACTTCGCTACCACCTTCGGGCTGCCGATCGTGGAAGTCGTTGCCGGAGGCGATGTTTCGGAGGCCGCCTACACCGGCGAGGGCGAGATCGTCAACTCCGACTACCTCAACGGGCTGAGCGTGGAGGCGGCCAAGGAGGCGGTCACCGCGCGGCTGGCCGAGCAGGGTCGCGGACAGGCCCGGGTGGAGTACAAGCTGCGCGACTGGCTGTTCGCGCGGCAGCGCTACTGGGGTGAGCCGTTCCCGATCGTCTACGACGAGGACGGCCGCGCGCATGCGCTGCCGGAGTCGATGCTGCCGGTCGAGTTGCCCGACGTGCCGGACTACTCGCCGGTGCTGTTCGATCCGGACGACGCCGACAGCGAGCCGTCGCCGCCGCTGAACAAGGCCACCGACTGGGTCAACGTCGAACTCGACCTGGGCGACGGCCTGAAGCGCTACACCCGCGACACCAACGTGATGCCGCAGTGGGCGGGCAGCTCCTGGTACGAGCTGCGCTACACCGACCCGAACAACAGTGAAGCGTTGTGCGACAAGGAGAACGAGCGCTACTGGATGGGGCCGCGGCCCGCCGAGCACGGCCCCGACGATCCGGGTGGCGTCGACCTCTACGTCGGCGGCGTCGAGCACGCGGTGCTGCACCTGCTGTACTCGCGGTTCTGGCACAAGGTGCTCTACGACCTGGGGTACGTCACCTCGAAGGAGCCGTACCGCCGGCTGGTCAACCAGGGCTACATTCAGGCCTTCGCCTACACCGATTCGCGCGGGGCGTACGTGCCGGCCGCGGAAGTCGTTGAGCGCGACGGGAAGTTCTACTGGAACGGGCCCGACGGCGAGATCGAGGTCAACCAGGAGTTCGGCAAGATCGGCAAGAGCCTGAAGAACTCGGTCTCGCCCGACGAGATCTGCGACGACTACGGCGCCGACACGCTGCGGGTGTACGAGATGTCGATGGGCCCGCTGGAGGCGTCGCGGCCGTGGGCCACCAAGGACGTCGTCGGCGCCCACCGGTTCCTGCAGCGGGTGTGGCGTCTGGTGGTCGACGAGAGCACCGGGGCCACCCGGGTCTCCGAGCATGAGGCGATCGACGAGCAGACGCTGAAGTTGTTGCACCGCACCATCGCCGGGGTGACGGAGGACTACCAGAACCTGCGCAACAACACCGCGGCGGCCAAGCTCATCGAGTACACCAACCACCTGACCAAGCAGAACGTCACCGCGCGCGCGGCGCTGGAGCCGCTGGTGTTGATGGTGGCGCCGCTGGCCCCGCACCTGGCCGAGGAGCTGTGGCGGCGGCTGGGCCACGACACCTTCCTGGCGCACGGCCCGTTCCCGGTGGCCGACCCGAAGTATCTCGTCGAGGACACCGTCGAGTACCCGGTGCAGGTCAACGGCAAGGTGCGCGGGCACGTCACGGTGGCCGCCGACGCCGACAAGGACACCCTGGAGAAGGCCGCGCTGGCCGACGAGAAGGTGCAGGCGTTCCTGGCCGGGGCGACCCCGAAGAAGGTGATCGTCGTCCCCGGCCGCCTGGTCAACCTCGTCGTCTAGGGCGATTTCGGTGTAGTTAGTGGTGCTGGTCGCCACTAACTACACCCAAACCGCGGCAAGTGGAACCGGTCGCGGCGGTGGGCGCGTCCTACCGACGTGCTCAGCGAATATCTCCGTCGTCATGACGGCGTCCTGACACTCGACCACGCCCGAAGCATCGGCATGAGCAGGGACGCGGTCAGCAGGCGGGTGCGGTCAGGGCAGTGGCTGCGCTGTGCGCGCGGCGTGTACTTCGTCAACGACCGCCCCTTCTCGGACGCGGCGCGCATCCGCGTCGCGGTCTGGAGCCTGGGGCCCAACGCCGCCGCGAGCGGACTGGCCGCCGCCTGGTGGCACAACCTCACGCGGTTCGCGCCGGACCCGGTGGAAGTGACGATGCCGCGTAATGCCAGCGGCCGGGCCATCGCGGGAGTGCGGCTGCGCAGACGCAACCTTGCCGACGTCGACGTCGTGGAGCGCAACGGACTGCGCGTCACCGCGATTCCGCTGACCGTGATCGAGGCGGCGACCCGCACCCGCGACGGCGCGAAGATCCTCGACCGCGCCCTGCAGCGGGACGTCGTCGCGCTGGGCGAGCTCTGGCGCGCGCAGCTGCGCAACAAGGGGCGATACGGATCGCCGGCCGCGCGCAGGCTCCTGCAGGTCGCCGCCGACGGCGCGCGTTCGGCCGCCGAACGACTGCTGATCACGCTGCTCAAGGAGGCGGGCATCACCGGTTGGGTTGCGAACTACCCGGTCGGTGGTTACGTGGTCGATGTGGCGTTCGCTCGCCAGAAGGTCGCTGTCGAGACCGACGGCCTCGCATTCCACACCGGGACCGACGAGTTCCACGGCGACCGGGTGCGGCAGAACGCCATCACGCTGCGCGGCTGGACCGTGCTCCGGTTCACCTGGCTTGACCTGACCTGCTATCCGGAGCGGGTCATCGCGACCATCCGCTCCGCGATTCGGGTGTAGTTAGTTGCGCGTACCGCCACCAACTACACCGAAATCACCGGTGGGGGCGGACGATGACCTCGTGCACGTGGGCGTCCGGCGGCGTGTGCACCGCGTCGGCGATCACCTTCGCGACGGTCTCGGGGCTCAGGAACCGCGCCGGGTCGTACGTGCCGCCCTCGTAGGCGACCAGGCCCTCCTGCATCTCGGTGGCGATCCGGCCCGGGTGTACCGACGTCACCCGCAGCGACGGTTCGTCGTTGCGCAGCGAGTCGGCGAACCCCCGCAGCGCGAACTTGCTGGCCGTGTAGGACGCCAGCCCCGGTGAGGCGTTGATACCCGCCCCGGAGTTCACGAACACCACGTGCCCGCGCGCCGCCCGCAACGCGGGCAGCAGCGCCAGCGTAAGCGCAACGGCGCCAATGACATTCACTTCCATGGTGGTGCGCCACTCGTCGACGGTGGACTCGGCAACCCGTCCCGGGAAGGCCACCCCGGCGTTGTGGATCAGCACGTCGAGCGCCACGATCGGCTCGACGGCGGTCTCGATCCCGGCGGGGTCGGCCAGGTCGATCGGCCACGTGGTGGCCCCGAACTCCGCGGCCACCGCGTCCAGCCGTTCCGACGGCCGGCCCGCCAGGAACAGGGTGTGGGTGGGGGCCAGTGCGCGCGCTATCGCGGCGCCGAGGCCGCGCGAGGCGCCGGTGATCATCGCGGTCGGCATGGCTCGACCGTACACACCCGGCGGGCCGACCTGCGCGCTGCCGTCGGGGGACGCATCATGGAACCGATGCCATCGGACCACAGCTTTGCCCCGACCCAGCTCGCCGCCCGCGCGGCCTACCTTCTGCGCGGTAACGACCTGGGCACCATGACCACCGCGGCTCCGCTGCTCTACCCGCATATGTGGAGCTGGGACGCCGCGTTCGTGGCGATCGGGCTGGCCCCGCTCAGCGTCGAGCGTGCCGTCGTCGAGCTCGACACACTGCTGTCGGCGCAGTGGACCAACGGGATGATCCCGCACATCGTGTTCGCCAACGGCGTCGACGGCTACTTCCCGGGCCCGGCCCGCTGGGCGACCTCGGCGCTGGCCGAGCACGCGCCGCGCAACCGGCACACCTCGGGCATCACCCAGCCGCCGGTGCACGCGATCGCCGTGCAGCGCATCCTCGACCACGCCAAGACCCGTGGCCGCTCCACCCGCGCCGTCGCCGAGGCGTTCCTCGACCGGCGCTGGAACGACCTGGTGCGCTGGCACCGCTGGCTGGCCGAGGCGCGTGACCCCAACGAGCGCGGCCGTGTCACCCTGTACCACGGCTGGGAGTCCGGCATGGACAACTCGCCGCGCTGGGATTCCGCCTACGCCAACGTGGTTCCCGGCAAGGTCCCCGAGTACCAGCGTGAGGACAACACGATCGTCACCGACGCCTCGCAGCGACCGTCGGACCTGGAGTACGACCGCTACCTGTGGCTGCTCGAGGAGATGAAGTCGGTCCGCTACGACGACGAGCTGCTGCGCAAGGTGATGAGCTTCCAGGTCGAGGACGTCTTCGTCTCGGCGATCCTGGCCATCGCCTGCGATGTGCTCGCCGAGATCGGTGAGGACTACGGCCGTCCCCGCGCCGACGTACGCGACCTCTACGCCTGGGGACAGCGCTTCCGCCGGGGCGTGATCGAGTCCACCGACGAAAGAACCGGTGCGGCAAGGGATTACGACGTACGGGCGGGCCGGTGGATCGCGACCGAGACGGTTGCGCAGTTCGCCCCGCTGCTGTGCGGCGGCCTGCCGCACGATAAGGAGCGCACGCTGCTCAAGCTGCTGGAGGGCCCGCGGTTCTGCGCGCACCCGGACCTGAAGTACGCGACGATCCCGTCGACGTCGCCGGTGTCACGGGACTTCCGGCCGCGCGAGTACTGGCGCGGCCCGGTGTGGCCGGTGGTGACGTGGCTGTTCTCCTGGTGCTTCGCCCGCCGGGGCTGGGCCGAACGCGCGCGACTGCTCCGCCAGGAGGGGCTGCGGCAGGCCAGCGACGGATCCTTCGCCGAGTACTACGAGCCGTTCACCGGGGAGCCGCTGGGCAGCATGCAGCAGTCGTGGACCGCGGCGGCGGTGCTGGACTGGCTGGGCTGAGCGGAACGGCCGGCTACTCGGCGAGCCGCTCCAGCGGCGCCAACGCCTTGGTCAGCATCTCCAGGTCCTCCTGGCTGAGCTTGGTCAGCAGCGTCGCCAGGTGGTTGCGCCGGGTCTCGAGGGCCTCCTGGTGCTGAGCCCGGCCCTCCGGGGTGATGTCGACGAGCACCGCACGCAGATCCGAGGGATCCCGCGACCGCTTGACCAGGCCGAGCTTCTCCAGCCGGCGGATCGCCACCGTCGTCGTCGGGGTGCGGACCCGCTCGTGGGCGGCCAGGTCGGTCATCCGCATCGGCCCCTGCTCCAGCAGGGTCAGCAGGATCGACAGCTGGGCCAGGGTCAGATCGCCGCCGGTCTCGGTGCTCTTGACGTCGCTGCGGCGCAGCACGGAGAAGACCCGCGAGAGCACCCGCTGCAGCTCTCCGGCCAGTTCTGTGACCTGCGAGTCGACGACGTCCGCCATAACTTCGGCAGTCTAACCGGTTTGTTGCCGGGAGATGGGTGACGAACGCGTAAATCTCAGAGAACCTGGGACAGGAACCGCTGCAGGCGCTCGGTCTCGGCGGCGTCGAAGATCTGGTCCGGCGCTCCGGCCTCGACCACCGTGCCGTGATCCATGAACACCACCGAATCGGCCGTCGACCTGGCGAAACCCATCTCATGGGTGACCACCACCATGGTCATCCCGTCGGCGCCCAGGTCGGCGATCAACGCCAGGATGCCTTTCACCAGTTCGGGGTCCAGCGCGGAGGTGGCCTCGTCGAAGAACATCACCTGCGGCGCCATCGCCAGGGCCCGCGCGATCGCCACCCGTTGTTGCTGGCCGCCAGACAGCGTGGCGGGCCGCACGTCGGCCTTGTGCCGCAGCCCCACCCGGTCCAGCTGCGCGAGCCCGAGTTCGCGGGCCTCGTCGGCGGAGAGTTTCTTGAGCTTGCGCGGGGCCAGCGTCACGTTGTCGAGCACGGTGCGGTGCGGGAACAGGTTGAAGCTCTGGAACACCATCCCGATCCGCTGCCGCAGTTGGTCGGGGTTGTCCTGCAGCACCGACCGGCCGTCGAGGAGGATGTCGCCCCGGTCGGGCTCGTAGAGCCGGTTCAGGGTGCGCAGCAGCGTGGACTTGCCCGACCCCGACGGCCCGATGACCGCGGTGGTGGTGCCCGCCGGGACGTCGATGTCGACGCCGCGCAGCACCGCGACCGACCCGAGCGACAGGTGAATATCGGTGGCGCTCAACGAAACCGGATCGAAAGCCATCAGATCATCTCCTGCGAGGTGGACAGCGCCAGCGGATCTTCTTCGCTGGGTTTTCGGCCCTGCCGCAGCCGGCGGTCGATGAAGTTGACCAGGTGCGTCAGCGGCACCGTGAGGATCAGGTAGAACAGCCCGGCGGCCACCAGCGGCGACAGGCTGCCGGTCTGCGCGTTGAGGTCGCGGCCGACCTGGAACAGCTCCCGCTGGTTGGCCACCAGCCCGAGGAAGTACACCAGCGACGAGGCCTTCAGCAGCGAGATGAACTGGTTCATCAACGCGGGCAGCACCCGCCGCACCCCCTGCGGCACCACCACCAGCCGCATCGACGACGAGTACGAAAAGCCCAACGCCCGTGAGGCTTCCAGCTGGCCGGGCTCCACGCTCTGAATGCCGGAGCGGAAGATCTCACCGACGTAGGCCGCCGCCATCAAGCCGAGCGCCGCGATGCCCAGCGGGTAGGGGTTGTTGCCGGTCAGCCCGCCGACCACCGGGCCGAGGCCCAGTCCGATCAGCAGGATGATCACCACCTCGGGCAGGCCGCGGAAGATGTCGGTGTACACCCGGGCCGGCCAGCGCAGCCACCAGTGCCGCGAGATGCCGGCGACCGCCAGCAGCATGCCCAGCACCAGACCGATGACGGCCGCGCACACGGTCAGGATCAGCGTGTTCGGCAGGCCGGTCTTGAGCAGATCGGGGATCGCCTGCTTGTACAGCTCCCAGTTCAGGAACGCCTCGCGCAGCTGCGTCAGCGTCGACTTCGGTGCCGCACCACCGGCCGGGGTCGCGGTGTCCTGTTTGTCGGCGGCGATCGCGTCGAAGTCCGGCAGCTGCGGTATCGGCGCCGCCTTGGAACCGGGTTTCCAGCCCGGCGGCAGCGCCCGCGGCACCCACTCGCTGTACAGCTGAGCCCAGGTGCCGTCGGCGATGACGGCGTCCAGTCCGGAGTTCAGCGCGTCGATCAGCGGCTGGTTCTCCTTGGCCACCGCCCAGGCGACGAAATTGTCCAAGCTGAAGGTGTTTTCGATGATCTCGACCGGATCTCCCGGCTGCACCGTGCCCGACGCCTGCTGCGACGGCGCCACCCACGCGTCGATCTGGCGGGACTTGAGGTTGTTGTAGACGGTGTTGTAGTCGGGGAAGATGACCGGCTGCAGTTTGAGGGTGTCGACGACGTAGGACTCCTGCACGGTGCCCTGGACGACGCCGATCCGCTGACCCGGGGCCAGCTTGTCGAACCCGGTGATCTCCGAGCCGGTGGGCACCACCAGCGAGAAGTAGCCGAAGTCGTAGCCGTTGGTGAAACCGACTGTCTGGCGCCGGGGTTCGGTGGTGGTGATCGACGACGACCCCACGTCGAAGCGGCGGGACGCCACCTGGGCGAGCAGACCGGAGAACTCGGTGCCGACGAACCTCACCTGCAGTCCCAGCTTCTCGGCGACGGCGCGCAGCAGCTCGTTGTCGAAGCCGGTGAACTGGCCCGCCGAGTTGATGCAGATGCTGGGTGGGGCGTCCGACAGCGTGCCGACCGTCAGCACCCCGGGGGTGATCAGATTGAGGGCGTTGACGTCGATCGCGTCGAGCGGTTCGACGTCGGGGGTGGTGTAGCGGTCCACATCGGGACCGGTGGCCGCCGAGGCGAGGTTGGTCGGCAGCGGGCTGGCGCTCTCGATGCCGGGCGGCGCGCACTGGTCCTTCTGGGCCTGCGCGGGACCGGTCACCGAGATGCCAACCGCCAACAACGCCACCATCGTGAGGACGACGACCAGCGAGGTTCTGCGAAGCCGGGTCATTACTGCAACGTATCCGTTCGCGCGGTGTTCACACCGGGTTGTGATCAATCAGAAAGCAACTGGTGCCGGCTGCAGCACCCCGCGACGCACCAGTTCCGTCAGCATGAGCCGGCCCATGAAGGCGCTGCGGTCGGCGCACACGGCGCGCGCGGTGTCCGGATCGCCGCGCCGGATGGCGGCGGTCTCGGTTTCGTAGAACGGCAGCATCTCGTCGTGGTTGCTCAGGTAGGCGACCCAGAACGCGCGCGGGATGAACGCCTGCGCCGCACGGATCATCGCGGCCAGGCGCGGTCCGGCGTAGGCGTCGGTGATGACATCGCGGTACTGCAGCGCGGCCTCGTGGAAGGTGCGGGACTCGCGCGTCGTGCGCAGTGTGTCGGTCAGGGCGACGAGCTGTTCGACCACCCGGGGATCCGGGTCGGCGGCGGCGCGCGCCGACGCCACCCCGGTCAGCAGGCCGTGCAGTTCGTGATGCTCGCGCACCACCGACTCGTCGAAGCGCTCGACGAACGCCCCGCGGTGATAGCGGGTCGACAGGATGCCGTCGTGCTCCAACTGCACCACGGCTTCCTGGATGGGAACGCGGGAAAGCCCGAGGGCGCGCGCGATTTCGTTGCGATCGACCCGATCACCGGACCGGAGTTTGCCGGTCAGGATGAGATTGACCACGTGGGCGACGACAAGGTCTTTCTCTTTGACCCCGTACTTCTTGGGCATGGCGGCGCCAGCCTCTCACGGTGACTGTCTCATCGGAGCGGATTCGCAGCTTCAGTGTCCATTAGTTTCGGGTCCATCGGTTTCGGCGCCATCAGTTTCCGGGTCCATCAGCTCTGACGCTGATCTCGCCAGCGGCACAACGCCTCCGCCTGCGACAGGTCGTAGTCGGGCCCGTTCACGCCGACCGTCAGTACCGTCACGCCGAGATCGGCGAGCGCCTCGGCCTCGGCGATGAGCGATTCGACGGAGTCACCGGCCACACCGGCCGAACGTTCGATGGCTGCCGGATCGCGGCCGACGTCTGCGCAGTGCGCAGCCAGGATCTCCGCCTTGCGCGGATAGGTGCTGCTGTCGGAGAAGCTGTGCCACATGGTCGCGTGTTCGGCGACCAGGCGCAGCGTCTTCTTCTCGCCGCCGCCACCGATGAGGATCGGGATGTCGCGTAGAGGAGCGGGATTCAGTTTCGCCAGCCGCGACGAGATCCGCGGCAGCGCGGCGGCGAGATCGTCGAGCCGGCTGCCCGCGGTGCCGAACTCGTAGCCGTACTCGTCGTAGTCCTTCTGCTTCCAGCCCGAACCGATGCCCAGGATGAGCCGGCCGTCGCTGATGTGGTCGACGGTGCGCGCCATGTCGGCGAGCAGTTCGGGATTGCGGTACGAGTTGCAGGTGACCAGGGCACCGATCTCGATGCGCGACGTCTGCTCCGCCCAGGCGCCCAGCATGGTCCAGCACTCGTAGTGCGCGCCGTCGGGGTCGCCGTAGAGCGGGAAGAAGTGGTCCCAGTTGAAGGCGATGTCGACGCCGAGGTCTTCACACCGGCGGACCGCATCGCGGATATGGCTGTATCGCGGGGAGTGCTGTGGCTGCAGTTGCACGCCGATTCGGATGGGTTGGCTCACGTCGTATGTGTAACCCCGATCACGTCCCGATATTCCCGCGGACACTTCGCCGACGGGCCGACGGTGTGCTGCCGCGCCGCCCGGTCGTCCCCGGAGACAAGATGGACCGCCGATCCGGCCACCTCGGCTGGTGAACCGACGCATGGCGCCTGAGCTGCGAAGACGGCGTGTTCAGACCGGACGGCGACCAGGAAACGAAAAACTCGGCGTAACTCTCGGCAAACACACCGCCGGTGCGGTACCGTAACGCCACAATTTGCGAAGGAGTCAATTAATGGCGCTTTCACGGGCACGTACCGCACACGCCCGGGCTCGGCACGCCCGTCGTTCCGAGTCCCTCCCGGTCCGACGCTGGCTGCAGGTGGGGGCGGCCTCGGCCGGCGTGGGTGCGGCGTTGATGGCGTTCCCGCTGCTGGGACCGCAGGCCGTGGCGGTGGCCGATCCGGGCACCGAGTCGTCGTCCACTCCAGCCTCGAATGCCGGGTCGGCGGACCCGGGTGCGACGGCGCCGACCGGCGACACCGTCACCGACACCACCGCCGACGACCCGGACGGCACCCTCACCGACGACACCCTCACCGACGACGACGATGACGCCGTGCTCGGCGACAATCTCGGAGAGGACCTTGAGGAAGACCTCGATGAGGACCTCGACGATGCGCTCGCCGGGCTCGACGACATCGAGGCCGACTCCGAGCCGAACGAAGAAGAGCTGGACGAGGAGCCCAGCGCGGAGCCCGGTGAAGAGAGCGGAGAGGAGCCCGCCCTCGGGACCGGCGCTGACGAGCAGCGTCCCGCCGGCTCGAACACCGCCGGCACCGAGACCTCCGCGGACGTGCCGGCCCCCGGCGTCGAACCGACTCCCGCGCCGGAGTCCCGCGGCGAGGTGTACCACGCTGCCGCGCTGGTCGACGGCGGAGAGGACACCGTCACGAACTCGGCGGCGAGCACCCTGACGATCACCCCCCAGCAGGCGCACGAGATCGCGCCGGTCGTCACCGCCGGGTGGCTGCTCAAGCCGTACCACGACCTCACCGCGACGCTCATCACCAACATCACCCTGACGCTGCAGAACCTGATCGACGCGCTGCCCGTCGACGGCAACTTCAAGGCCCTGCTGGAGGGCGCGCTGTGGACGGTTCGGCGCGGGTTCTTCAACCTGGCCCCGTCCGCGGCGCCGATCCAGGTCACCGGCATCCTGGACGGTCCGATCACCGGGACCCTCGGGGTGATCGATCCGGAGGGCGACCCGATCTACTACGTGATCACCCGCGGGCCGAGCGAGGGCTCGGTGGTGCTCAACGCCGACGGCACCTACACCTACACACCGGGCGAGAACTTCGACGGTGTCGACACCTTCGAGGTCTTCGCGATGGATCTCGGCATCCATGTCAACCTGCTGGATCCGTTGCGGCCGTTGGGCGTCGGCGTTCCCGGACTGATCAACCAGAACGCCATCACCTACCAGTTCGTGTACACCACGGGTGCCGAACTGTGGACGCCGGAGTACCGGGCGGCGCTGGAGGAGGCGGCCCGGCAGCTGACCGGGTACCTGCGGGTGCAGAAGCCCGTGGTGCTCACCCTGGAGGTCAGCGGCATCAACGACGCCGGCGCCGGGTACCTCGCGTACGCCACCAGCGACCTGGTCGGTGACGGACACTTCCGGCGCACGGCGGTGCAGCACGAGATCCTCACCGGCACGGACGCCAACGGTGACACGGCCGACGGCGCCATCGTCTGGAACTTCGCCTACAACTGGGGCGCAGGCGACGTCATCGGGGCGAACCAGTACGACCTCGAGTCCACGGCCATGCACGAACTGGTGCACGCGATGGGCTTTCTGTCCTATCTGGGTGAACCGGGGGACAACAACTACACCGCGTGGCCGGTGTTCTCGTCGCTGATCGTGACGTCCACGCGGAAGCGCACGATCAACAGCGTCGGCAGGTGGGACACGCAGTACGACCCGAACCTGCTCGGGCACAACGGCGGACTGTACCTCGGCGGCACCCACGCGGTGGACGCCTACGGTGGCCCGGTCCCGCTGTACACCCCGGACCCGTGGGAAGAGGGCAGTTCGACGAACCACCTCGACGACAACGTATTCACCGGGCCGAACGCACAGCTGATGAACGCCAAGGCGGGTAAGGGCCCGGGCATCCGCACGCTCAGCGACATCGAGGTCGGCATCCTGCGCGATCTCGGGTACTTCGCGGTGCTGCTGCCCGAGCCGGGCTCGCAGCAGTCGCAGCTGGTCTGACCGGCTACTCGGCCAGCACCGCGCGCAGGATCTCGATCAGCTTGAGCGGCTGATCGCTCTGCACCGAGTGCCCGGCGTCCTCGACGATGTGGACGTCTTTGAAACCCGGTGCGCGACGGGCGAATTCGGCGGCATCGTCGTCGTTGACGAAGAACGACCTGGCGCCGCGCACCAGCGTCGTGGTCACGGTGAGCCGCGGCACGTCGTCCCACAGGCCCTCGAAACCCGCACCGTTGCGCATCTCGTCGTAGCGCCACGTCCAGGTGCCGTCCTCGAGCCGCTTGGCGTTGTGGAACACGCCGCGCCGCAACGACTCCCGGTCGCGGTGCGGAGCCGCCGCGATCGTCTTCTCCAGCATCGCCTCAAACGACGGGAAGATCCGGTCGCCCGCCACCAGCGCGACGGTGCCCTTCTGCTCGTCGGTCATCTGGGTGTGCCGCTCCGGCGCCGACGGGGTGACGTCGACGAGCACCAGCCGGCGCACCAGATCGGTCTCCACGGCCAGCCGCAGCGCGGTCAGCCCGCCCAGCGACATGCCGACCACCAGCTCGGCGTCGGGGGCGTGCTCGCGGATGACGGGCGCGATCGCCTCCGCGTTGCGCTTGGGGCCGTAGTCCTGGTCCTCGCGCCACGCCGAGCGGCCGTGGCCGGGCAGGTCGATCGCCAGCGCCGGTTCCCCCAGCCCGACGATCACGGTGTCCCAGGTGTGCGCGTTCTGCCCGCCGCCGTGCAGGAACACCACCCGCGGGGCGGCGTCGCCGAACTTCAGCGCGCTGATCGGGCCGGAGTCGATGCGCCGCGCGGGCGGCACCGTGTCCACCCCGGCCTGGGCCGCGTTCTCCGGAAGGAAGATGAACTCGTCGAGCGCGGCCAGCTCGTCATCGGCAGAGATGTCGGTCACAGGCAGCACCCTACAAAACGCGAAACTGCGGGCAGATCGCGCTCCGTGCGGAATCGGCGATCTGCCCGCAGTCTCGGTAAAGAATCAGCCCTCGATGAACTGCTCGAGCTGCGCCCGGGCGACGTCGTCGGGCAGCTGCTTCGGCGGGCTCTTCATCAGGTACGCCGACGCCGCCTCGATCGGGCCGCCGATACCGCGGTCCTTGGCGATCTTCGCGGCGCGCACGGCGTCGATGATGATGCCCGCCGAGTTCGGCGAGTCCCACACCTCGAGCTTGTACTCCAGGTTCAGCGGCACGTCACCGAAGGCGCGGCCCTCCAGGCGCACGTAGGCCCACTTGCGGTCGTCGAGCCAGGCGACGTGGTCGGACGGGCCGATGTGGACGTTCTTGTCCTCGACCTTGCCGGCCAGCGAGCCGGTCAGGTTGGAGGTCACGGCCTGGGTCTTGGAGACCTTCTTGGACTCGAGGCGGTCGCGCTCGAGCATGTTCTTGAAGTCCATGTTGCCGCCGACGTTGAGCTGGTAGGTGCGGTCCAGCGTGACCCCGCGGTCCTCGAACAGCTTGGCCAGCACGCGGTGGGTGATGGTCGCACCGACCTGGCTCTTGATGTCGTCACCGACGATCGGCACGCCGGCGTCGGCGAACTTCTTGGCCCACTCCGGATCCGAGGCGATGAACACCGGCAGCGCGTTGACGAACGCCACGTTGGCGTCGATGGCGCACTGGGCGTAGAACTTGTCGGCCTCCTCCGAACCCACGGGCAGGTAGGACACGAGGACGTCGACCTCGGCGTCCTTGAGCGCCTGCACCACGTCGACCGGCTCGGAGTCGGACACCTCGATGGTCTCGGCGTAGTACTTGCCGATGCCGTCGAGGGTCGGGCCGCGCTGCACCGTCACGTTCAGCGGCGGCACGTCGGCGATCTTGATGGTGTTGTTCTCCGACGCGAAGATCGCCTCCGACAGGTCGAAGCCGACCTTCTTGGCGTCCACGTCGAACGCGGCGACGAACTTCACGTCGCGCACGTGGTAGGGGCCGAGACGCACATGCATCAGACCGGGCACGGTCGACGACTCATCGGCGTCCTGGTAGTACTGCACGCCCTGCACGAGCGACGATGCGCAGTTGCCCACGCCGACGATCGCGACCCGCACCTCTCCGTTTGATGCCATGACGACTTACTCCCTTTTCCCTACTGGTTCGGTAATTCCTACGGCTGCACTGAACTGTCTGAGCGTCCTTGACTCAGACGTTCGGCCGCGATCAACTCGTTGAGCCACTTGACCTCGCGCTCACTGGACTCCAGGCCGAGCTGGTGCAGCTGCCGGGTGTACCGGTCGATCGAGCTGCTGGCCCGCGCTATGGCTTCACGCAGACCTTCGCGGCGTTCCTCCACCTGACGACGACGCCCCTCCAGGATCCGCATCCGGGCCTCGGCCGGCGTGCGGTTGAAGAAGGCGAGGTGCACCCCGAACCCGTCGTCGGAGAAGTTCTGCGGACCGGTGTCGGCCACCAGTTCGGAGAAGCGCTGCTTCCCTTTCTCGGTGAGCCGATAGACCCGGCGCGCACGGCGCATCTTCGGGGTGCCGTCCGGCGCTGCGTCCTCGACGATGAGCCCGTCGGCCTGCATCCGGCGCAGGGCCGGGTACAGCGAGCCGTAGGAGAACGCCCGGAAGGCGCCCAGCAGGCCCGTCAGTCGCTTACGCAGTTCGTAGCCGTGCATGGGCGATTCCAGCAGGAGTCCCAGGATGGCCAGTTCCAACACCAGGACACCTCCCTTCTGCAAGCCCGTTACGGCGGTTCGACACCTCGCGCCAGTGTATCGCGCCGATATATTCGATGCGACAAAAGGGTGGCGCCGGGGTGAACGCCGAGGTCAGGGCGGGTTAATTGTCGGGGTGAATGGTCGGGGTTTAGTTGTCGGGGTTAATTGTCGGGGTAACTGATGTACTTGACGGTGCCGTCCGGGGCCAGCCTGATGTAACCGCTGCCGAAGTCACTCGACAGGTAGACGCCGATCTCCACCGTGCGCGGTGCGGTCGGGTCGTCGGCGGCGTCGATGGTCAGATACGTGGCGGTGACGTCGGGCGGCTTGATGTTCAGGGTCTCCGGCGCGCCGCGCAGCACCCCGACGACTGCCTTGTGGTCGAAGTCGCTCAGGTCAACCACCTGGGCGCCCCCGGTCACCGCGCTGCTGGTCGGGTCGGCCCAGCCGCCCCGGTAGGTGTAGTTCAGTTCGCGGCGCGGCTCCTCGGGGTCCGGTCGGGTCAGCGAGGCGTAGTCGGGATAGATGGTCAACCGGTAGCCCTCGGTGTCGCCGAACCGCTTGCGCATCTGCTCGAACAGCCCGGTCAGCCCGCCCAGCGAGTGCAGTTGCCGCGGCGGGGTCAGCACCACCGGTGCGACGCCGTCGTTCTTGGCGCCGGGGTCGGAGGTGAAGTTCAGCGGCGACGGGGTGTTGCCGTACAGGCCCCAGCCGATCGCGATGCCCAGGACGACCAGCACGACGCCGGAGGCCAGCCGCAGGCCCCAGCCGGTGCGCAGTTGCGGCACCCGGGGCCTGCTGAGCTTCGGCAGCTGCACCGGCGCGTTGCTGGTCTGCAGGTCGGCGACCAGCGCGGCCAGCTCGCCGAGCGTCTTGGCGTTGGTCGCGGCCTTGATCCGCTCCCCGTGCTCGGCCATCGACAGCTGACCCTCGCTGAGGGCGTTGTCGAGGATCTGGCACGTGTCGTTGCGGTCGGTGTCGCGCGCACGCGTTCCCGCGGTCTGCCGACCCGACAAGCTGGTTGCCACGCGACGATCGTAGAAGCAAAGCTCAGCGTATGAGGCCCTGAGACGTCAGCACGGCCAGAAGCGAGCCGTCGGGCGCGCGCAGCGAACCGTAGGCGGTGCAGGCGCCGCCGGTCACCGACCCGCGCGCCTCCAGCAGCCGCCACGACGTCGACGGCAGCAGGTGCGCGCCCGGCTGCCAGACCACGTTGAGGTCGAGGCTGAGCAGCCAGGAGTCGACGAAACCCGACACCTTGGCCGGCGCGTCGAACAGGTGGGCGTCGGCGTGCAGCACGTCGGCGATCTGCGGATGCGCCAGCGGCTCGTCGTCCGCACCGTCTGCGCCGTCGACCTCGGCGCGCACCCACAGCGCGATCTCGGGCGCCTTGTCGCCGAACTGGTCCACCTCGCCGGGGTAGTCGAGTCCGCGGCGGTGGGCGAACCGCAGCGCCGGGTACCGGCGGGCGATCCAGGCCAGATCCGACCCGGTCTCGGGATCCGGTGGCGGCGAACCGTACCGGCCGAACGGCACCGGCGCGTCCACCGACGGCGGGTCGAGCCAGCCGTCGGCCATCCAGCTGCTGGCGATCAGCACGGTGCGGCCGTCCTGGCTGACGGTGGCCTCGTACGCGGCCGCGGTGCGCCCGCCGCGCAGCGTCCGCACGTCGATCTGGACGGGACCGGGACGGCCGGGGTCGACGAAGGTCACCGACAGCGACGTCGCCACCCGCCGACCGCTGTGTGCGAACACCGCGGCCTGCGCCAGCGCCGAGGTGTAGCCGCCGAAGGCGCGCCCGCCGAAGCACCAGGTCTCCCCGAGCTGGCGGGTGAACCGGCTGGTGTCCTCGCCGGTCGGTCCGCCGTCGAGGGCGAAATCGCGCCCGTCCAGCATCGAGTTCTCCCCAGAGTCCGGAATCTCGATCACACCTTAGAGAGACGTGTGTGCGGGGCGGCCGTGCGGGCAGTCGCGCTCCCGCAGTCTGATCACCGACGTACTCTGGACTTCGTGCGGTTGCAGCGACAGGTGGTGGACTACGCCCTCCAGCGGCGGTCCCTGCTGGCTGAGGTCTATTCGGGGCGCACCGGTGTCTCGGAGGTCTGCGACGCCAATCCGTACCTGCTGCGCGCCGCGAAGTTCCATGGCAAGCCCAGTTCGGTGACGTGCCCGATCTGCCGTAAGGAACAGCTCACGCTGGTGTCGTGGGTGTTCGGTGATCATCTGGGCCCGGTGTCGGGTTCCGCGCGGACCGCGGAGGAGTTGGTCCTGCTGGCGTCCCGATACGACGAGTTCTCCGTACACGTGGTGGAGGTATGCCGCACCTGCAGCTGGAATCACCTGGTGAAGTCGTACGTGCTCGGCGCGGTCCCGCCCACCGGCGGATCCCGGTCGCGCGGCACTCGATCGGCGCGCAGCCGTGCGCGCACGGCCAGTGAATAGCGAAGGGCGCCACGACCGGTCAGTCAACGATGTCCGCGGGGAACGGGGGACTGAAGGCGTGAGCGCGTCCAAACCAACCGAGGGCGGTGCCCACCGGGCTTCGGGGAACGCTCCGGAGAACGCTCCGGAGAACGCTCCGGAGAACAAGGAGAACCGGCCGCCGGAGAACCGGCCCGCGCCCATCCGGGCGCCGGGCAGCCGCCCGCCGGTGCCGCCGGAGGACCGCCGCACCACGGTGCTGCCGCCGGTGCGCGAGGCCCCGCCGCATCTGCGTGACCCGATCGACGTCGTCAAGGCGGCGCTCGACGGGGTGCCCGCGCCCAAGAAGAAGCCACCGGCGCCACCGGCCCCGCCGCGCAAGCCGCCGACCGGTGGCGGCGGCGGTGGGTCGGCGTCGGGCGGTGGTCCCGCACGGCCGAACCTGCCCAAGATCAACTGGAAGTGGGTGCGCCGCGGCGCACTGATCGCGGCGGCGGTGTTCATCGTGCTGCCGATCATCACCTTCGGCATGGCCTACCTGATCGTCGAGGTGCCCAAGCCGGGCGACATCCGCACCAACCAGGTCTCGACGATCCTGGCCAGCGACGGCAGCGAGCTGGCGAAGATCGTGCCGCCGGAGGGCAACCGCATCGACGTCGACATCGACCAGATCCCGGTGCAGGTGCGTAACGCGGTGATGGCCGCTGAGGACCGCGACTTCTACTCCAATCCCGGGTTCTCGATCACCGGCTTCCTGCGCGCCATCAAGAACAACCTGTTCGGCGGCGACCTGCAGGGCGGCTCGACGATCACCCAGCAGTACGTCAAGAACGCGTTGGTCGGCTCCGAACGCACCGGCCTGGCCGGTCTGATCCGCAAGGCCAAGGAGCTGGTCATCTCGACGAAGATGGCCGGCGACTGGTCCAAAGACCAGGTGCTGCAGTCGTATCTGAACATCATCTATTTCGGTCGCGGCGCCTACGGTGTGGCGGCGGCGTCGAAGGCGTACTTCGACAAGCCGGTCGAAGACCTCACCGTCGCCGAGGGTGCGCTGCTGGCCGCGCTGATCCAGCAGCCGTCGGGACTGGATCCCGCGGTGAACCTGGACGGCGCGGAGGCGCGCTGGAACTGGGTGCTCGACGGCATGGTCGAGATCGGTGCGCTGACGCCGGAAGAGCGCGCCCAGCAGGTGTTCCCGGCGACGGTGCCGCAGGACTTCGCGCAGCTGCAGAACCAGACCACCGGCCCCAACGGCCTGATCGAGCGTCAGGTGAAGGCGGAGCTGCTCGAGCTGTTCGACATCAGCGAGCAGACGCTGAACACCGAGGGTCTGGAGATCACCACCACGATCGACCCGAAGGCGCAGAACGCGGCCGTAGACGCCGCCCGCGAGTATCTGGAGGGCCAGGACCCCGACATGCGCACCGCGATCGTGTCGATCGATCCGCGCACCGGCGGGGTGAAGGCCTACTACGGCGGCGAGGACGCCAACGGGTTCGACTTCGCGCAGGCGGGTCTGCCGACCGGCTCGTCGTTCAAGGTGTTCGCGTTGGTGGCGGCCCTGCAGCAGGGGATGGGTCTGGGCTATCAGGTGGACAGCTCGCCGCTGGAGGTCAACGGCATCAAGATCACCAACGTCGAGGGCAACAGCTGCGGCACCTGCAACATCGCCGAGGCGCTGAAGCGGTCGCTGAACACCAGCTACTACCGGCTGATGCTGAAGCTGAAGAACGGCCCCGAGGATGTCGCGGAGGCCGCGCACCAGGCCGGTATCGCCGAGAGCTTTCCAGGTGTCGAGCACACCCTGTCCGAGGACGGTAAGGGCGGGCCGCCGAACAACGGAATCGTGCTGGGCCAGTACCAGTCCCGGGTGATCGACATGGCGTCGGCGTACGCGACGCTGGCCGCCTCGGGCGTGTACCACAAACCGCACTTCGTGCAGAAGGTGGTCAACTCCGAGGGCGAGGTGCTGTTCGACGCGGCCGAGCAGGACAACTCCGGCGAGCAGCGCATCGAGAAGAAGGTCGCCGACAACGTGACCGCCGCGATGCAGCCGATCGCCGCGTACTCCAACGGGCACGCACTCGCCGGCGGTCGCCCGTCGGCTGCCAAGACCGGGACCAACCAGCTCGGCGACACCGGCGCCAACCGCGACGCCTGGATGGTCGGCTACACGCCGTCGCTGTCCACCGCGGTGTGGGTGGGCACCGTCAACGGTGACAAGCCGCTCGAGAACAAGTGGGGCGCACCGGTTTACGGGTCGGGCCTGCCGTCGGACATCTGGAAGGCCACGATGGACGGCGCGCTGGAGGGCACCGAGATCGAGAAGTTCCCGAAGCCGGAGGCCATCGGCGGGTACGCCGGGGTGCCGCAGGCGCCGCCGCCACCGCCGCCGCCGTCGTCGCCGGAGGTGCCGCCGCCGCCGTCGGAGACCGTCATCCAGCCGACGCTGGAGATCGCGCCGGGCATCACGATCCCGTGGGGCCCGCCGACCACCGTTCCTGTCGCGCCGCCGCCGCCCGACGGTCAGGTGCCGGGCCCTGAGGGAGCCCCGCCGCCCGGACCGGAGGGTGCGCCGCCGCCGGCGCCCGGAGTTCCGCCTCCGCCGCCGTGACCGAGGTGGGGGGAGAGGACGCGGGCGAGTCGAGAGAGTTCGTCTCGCCCGCCCGTCTTGCCAAGGATGTGCGCAGCTTCAGCGAGCGCGACCTGCCCAGCCGGACCGACACGATCGGCGCGGCGCTCTCGGATGTCATCGGCGGACCGGTCGGCAGGCACGCGCTGATCGGGCGGCAGCGGTTCATGACCCCGCTGCGGGTCATGCTGATCATCGCGCTGGTGTTCCTGTCGCTGGGCTACGCGACGAAGGCGGCGTGCCTGCAGACCACCGGCACCGGCACCGCCGACCAACGGGTCGGCAACTGGGCGAACCAGCGTGCCTACTACCAGCTGTGCTACTCCGACACCGTCCCGCTCTACACCGCCGAACTGCTGAATCTCGGCAAGTTCCCGTACAAGTCGAGTTGGGTGGAGAAGGACTCCGACGGCAAGCCGAAGATCCAGTACGACGGCAACGTCGCGGTGCGCTACATGGAGTATCCGGTGCTGACCGGGCTCTACCAGTACCTGTCGATGGCGCTGGCCAAGACCTACACCGCGCTGACCAAACTGGTGTCGGTGCCGATCATCGCCGAGGTGGTGATGTTCTTCAACATCGCCGCGTTCGGTCTGGCGCTGGCGTGGCTGATCACGGTGTGGGCGGCGTCGCAGCTGGCCGGTCCGCGCCGGGTGTGGGACGCGGCGCTGGTGGCGGCCTCGCCGATCCTGATCTTCCAGATCTTCACCAACTTCGACGCGCTGGCAACGGCTTTCGCGACCGGGGCGCTGCTGGCGTGGGCGCGCCGAAAACCCTGGCTCGCGGGGGCGCTGATCGGGTTGGGGGTGGCGGCCAAGCTGTACCCGCTGCTGCTGCTCCTGCCGCTGGCGGTGCTGGCGCTGCGCACCGGCAAGCTGCGCGAGGTGGGCAAGACCGCGCTGACGGCGTTCGTGGCGTGGCTGGTGGTGAACCTGCCGATCATGGTGCTGTTCCCGCGCGGATGGTCGGAGTTCTTCCGGCTCAACACCCGTCGCGGCGACGACATGGACTCGATCTACAACGTGATCAAGTCGTTCACCGGGTGGCGGGGCTTCGATCCGGATCTCGGGTTCTGGGAGCCGCCGACCGTCACCAACACGGTGACGGCGGTGCTGTTCGGCGCGTGCTGCATCGCGATCGGCTACATCGCGTTGACCGCCAGGCAGCGGCCGCGGGTGGCGCAGCTGGCGTTCCTGGTGGTGGCGGCGTTCCTGCTGACGAACAAGGTGTGGAGCCCGCAGTTCTCGCTGTGGCTGGTGCCGCTGGCGGTGCTGGCGCTGCCGCATCGGCGGATTCTGTTGGCGTGGATGACGATTGACGCGCTGGTGTGGGTGCCGCGGATGCTGTACCTGTTCGGCGAGGAGAACATGGGGCTGCCCGAGCAGCCGTTCACGATCACGGTGCTGCTGCGCGACATCGCGGTGGTGGCGCTGTGCGTGCTGGTGATCCGCCGGATCTACCACCCGGAACTGGACCTGGTGCGGATGCGCGGTGCGGTCGACGACCCGGCGGGCGGGGTGTTCGACGGCGCCCCCGACGCACCGCCGCGGTGGCTGCCGGACTGGCTGCGCCCCGACGCCGATCGGGTGCGCACCGAGCCGGAGCCCGAACTCGCCGCGCGCGGCTGAACCGAGGAGGGACCCGATGCTGGTGGCCATTCCGTTGTTCGACCGGTTCACCGCGTTGGACGCCATCGGTCCCTACGAGGTGCTGCAGCGCGTGCCGTCGATCGACGTGGTGTTCGTCGGCCACCGGCGCGGAGAGGTGCGCTCCGACAACGGGATGCTCGGGGTGACGGCGGATCGGACGTTCGCCGAGGTGGACCGGCCGGACGTCGTGGTGTTCCCGGGAGGCATCGGGACCCGCACGCTGATCGACGACGAGGCGGTGCTCGAGTGGGTCCGCTCGGCGCACCGGCACACGCGGTTCACGACGTCGGTGTGCACCGGCAGCCTGGTGCTGGCAGCGGCGGGACTGCTGACCGGCCTGACCACGACCACGCACTGGCGTGCGACGGAGCTGCTGGAATCGCTGGGCGCGCAGTATGTCCCGCAGCGTGTCGTCGAGCATGTGCCGCAGCGGATCATCACGGCGGCCGGGGTGTCCAGCGGAATCGACATGGCGCTGCGGCTGGTGGAACTGCTGGTCGGCCGTGACGCCGCCGAGGCGGCTCAGCTGATGATCGAGTACGACCCGCAGCCGCCGTTCGCCGCGGGCAGCACGGCCAAGGCGTCGGAGGCGGTGCGCGACCTCGCGGCGGAGTACTTCCGGCACCGGTCGTAGTCGCCCGGTTGTGGTCGCCATTTGTGAAAATACCGACGCCGTACGGCGGAAAACCGTCGCCGGATTCACAATCGAGCGTCAGCCGACGGCGTGATTACTGACCCGCCACGCCGCGGAGGACTCGGCGGCAGTCCAGGCCCGCCGAACAGGGCGATTTCGCAGATCAGCGCTGTTTCCGGTACCCTAGGCCGGTTGCCGACGCAGGCGACCCTCCTGCCACGGAACGACCGTGGCCGACAAGACCGTAGGAGGTGATGAGGTCTTCATGCGTCCATACGAAATCATGGTCATTCTCGACCCCACCCTTGACGAGCGCACCGTAGCTCCGTCCCTGGAAACGTTCCTCAACGTCATCCGCAAGGACGGCGGGACTGTCGAAAAGGTCGACATCTGGGGACGCCGCCGGCTGGCCTACGAGATCGCCAAGCACTCCGAGGGCATCTACGCGGTGATCGACGTCAAGGCCAACCCGGCCACGGTGACCGAGCTCGACCGTCAGCTCAGCCTCAATGAGTCCGTTCTGCGGACCAAGGTGCTGCGGACCGACAAGCACTAGCCGAGAACGGCGTGTGCGCGTCGGAGTTGGTCCGTAGGCTCGCCTGCGACTACTTCCGCGCACACCGCCAAATCCCAGGAGGACATCGTGGCTGGTGACACCACCATCACCATCGTCGGAAACCTGACCGCCGATCCGGAGCTCCGCTTCACGCCGTCGGGCGCGGCCGTCGCCAACTTCACCGTGGCGTCGACCCCCCGTGTCTACGACCGCCAGACCGGCGAGTGGAAGGACGGCGAGGCGCTGTTCCTGCGCTGCAACATCTGGCGCGAGGCCGCGGAGAACGTGGCCGAGAGCCTGACCCGCGGTTCGCGGGTGATCGTGCAGGGCCGGCTCAAGCAGCGTTCGTTCGAAACCCGCGAGGGGGAGAAGCGCACGGTCGTCGAGGTCGAGGTCGATGAGATCGGCCCGTCGCTGCGCTACGCCACCGCCAAGGTCAACAAGGTCACCCGCGGCGGTGGTAGCGGTGGCGGATTCGGCGGCGGCGGTGGTGCGCGGATGGAGCAGCCGAAGGACGACCCGTGGGGCAGCGCCCCGGCGTCGGGTTCGTTCGCCGGTGCCGACGACGAGCCACCCTTCTGACACACCTGATCAGCATTCAGCAGAAGTAAGAAAGAGAAAGACACATGGCCAAGAGCACGAAGCGTCGGCCGGCACCGGAGAAGCCGGTCAAGACTCGCAAGTGCGTCTTCTGCTCCAAGAAGGGGCAGAAGATCGACTACAAGGACACCGCGCTGCTGCGCACCTACATCAGCGAGCGCGGCAAGATCCGCGCCCGCCGCGTCACCGGCAACTGCGTGCAGCACCAGCGTGACATCGCGATCGCCGTGAAGAACGCGCGCGAGGTCGCCCTGCTGCCGTTCACCTCGTCGACGCGATAGGCAGGACACAGAAGATGAAACTGATTCTCACCGCCGACGTCGAGCACCTGGGCGTCTCCGGCGACATCGTCGAGGTCAAGGACGGCTACGGCCGCAACTACCTGCTGCCCCGCGGGCTGGCCGTGGTGGCCTCCCGCGGCGCCGAGCGCCAGGCCGAGGAGATCCGCCGGGCGCGCGAGCAGAAGGCCATCCAGAGCCGCGAGCACGCTGTCGAGCTCAAGAGCGCCCTGGAGGGCCTGGGTTCGGTCCAGCTGTCGGTCAAGGCGGCGCCCGACACCGGCAAGCTGTTCGGTTCGGTGACGTCGGCCGACGTCGTCGCCGCGATCAAGAACGCGGGCGGCCCGAACCTCGACAAGCGGACCGTGCAGCTGCCCAAGGCGCACATCAAGACGACGGGCACCCATCCCGTGTCGGTGAAGCTGCATCCGGAGATCGCCGCTTCGCTGTCGCTGGAAGTCGTCGCCGCGCAGTAACCGTTTCGGCAATACGGCCGGGTGGAGTCCATTTCGGACTTCACCCGGCCGTTGCTGTTTGGGCCGGCGAACTTTGCGAGGTGACTCGTGGGTAGCGAAGCTTACGTGCCGTTAACCCGGCGTCCCCCGACGCGCAACACAACACGCCCGAGACGGCAACCTAGCCCGACACGCCGAAGCAATTTTCATCCACAGCCTGTTGAGCGCCGTATGGTGCAGTTACCAGCAAAAATGCATTGATCGACATCGTTAATTCACAGGTTTTCCCCAACCCCTCAACATGGCTGTCCAGAGCTATCCACACGCCATCCACAGGGCTATGAACAGGGGTGGTTTGCAGTGGGTGCAGCAACCTCTAACGTAGGCCCCCGAGATTGCGGCGGGCTGCGCAGCGGGGAGTTGTCGGCGGCCTGTCGTACAGTCGCGATCGAATGGACGTTCGACAAGTGAACCCAGGGGGTGAGACGCTTCGTGGCTGTCGTGGATGACCTCGGTCACAGCGCGGGCATGGAGCCGCCGCCGAGCGAGGAGTTCGGCAGGCAGCCGCCGCAGGACCAGGCCGCCGAGCAGGCGGTGTTGGGCGGCATGTTGTTGAGCAAGGACGCGATCGCCGACGTGCTCGAGCGGCTGCGCCCGGGGGACTTCTACCGTCCCGCGCACCAGAACATCTACGACGCCATCCTCGACCTCTACGGGCGCGGGGAGCCGGCCGACGCGGTGACGGTGGCCGCCGAGCTGGACCGCCGCGGGCTGCTGCGCCGCATCGGCGGGGCGCCGTATCTGCACACCCTGATCTCCACGGTGCCGACGGCGGCCAACGCCGGTTACTACGCGGGCATCGTCGCCGAGAAGGCGCTGCTGCGCCGGCTCGTGGAGGCGGGCACCCGGGTGGTGCAGTACGGCTACGCGGGCGCCGACGGCGCCGATGTCAGCGACATCGTGGACCGGGCGCAGGCGGAGATCTACGACGTCACCGAGCGGCGCGCCAAAGAGGACTTCGTGATCCTCGAGGAGCTGCTGCAGCCGACGATGGACGAGATCGACGCGATCGCCTCGCAGGGCGGTCTCGCGCGCGGTGTGCCGACGGGCTTCCACGAGCTCGACGAGGTGACCAACGGTCTGCACCCGGGCCAGATGATCATCATCGCGGCCCGACCCGGTGTCGGTAAGTCGACGCTGGGGCTGGACTTCATGCGGTCGTGCTCGATCAAACACCGCATGCCCAGCGTCATCTTCTCGCTGGAGATGAGCAAGTCCGAGATCGTCATGCGTCTGCTGTCGGCCGAGGCGAAGATCAAGCTGGCCGACATGCGGTCGGGCCGGATGAGCGACGACGACTGGACGCGGCTGGCCCGGCGGATGAGCGAAATCAGCGAGGCCCCGCTGTACATCGACGATTCGCCGAACCTGACGATGATGGAGATCCGCGCCAAGGCGCGCCGGCTCGCGCAGAAGTCCGGGCTGCGGCTGATCGTGGTGGACTACATGCAGCTGATGACGTCGGGCAAGAAGTACGAGTCACGCCAGCAGGAGGTCTCGGACTTCTCGCGAAGCCTGAAGCTGATGGCTAAGGAGCTCGACGTCCCGGTGATCGCGATCAGCCAGCTGAACCGTGGTCCCGAGCAGCGCACCGACAAGCGGCCGCAGGTCTCCGATCTTCGCGAGTCGGGCTCGCTGGAGCAGGACGCCGACATGGTCATCCTGTTGCACCGGCCGGACGCGTTCGAGCGCGACGACCCCCGCGGCGGCGAGGCGGACCTGATTCTCGGCAAGCACCGCAACGGCCCGACCAAGACGATCACCGTCGCGCACCAGCTGCACTACTCGCGCTTCGCGAACATGGCCAAGCAGTAACGGCGTCAAACCCGTTGCCGCACAGCCGCCCTCACCGGCTTGTGGTGGTCAAGGGCGGTTTGGGCGGCAGCTGTCCCGGCGGCAGGTCCAGCACGCGCTGCATCAGGAAGCAGTCGCCGGTGATGTTCAGGCGGGCACGGTTGATCTGCATGAGTTGGAACTCGTAGCCGTTGCCCTGCACGGCGTAATCGCGGCGAGACTGTTCGTCGAACAGCGAGGACTCGTCGGTGACACCGTACTTGGCGGCCTCCCGGCGAACGATGTCCGCGGCGACGGCGAACTCCTCGGACGTGAACGTCCTGCCGAACGCCACCGTGTCGGCGGTCGGCCGAAGCGCGACACTGCCGGTGAGCCGGAGATCCTTGCAGGGCAACCCGTTCCGTTTCACCTCCTGAACATTGGGATCGTCGGAGAACTGCCAGCTCTGTCCGGGCACGGCGGCGACGATCTGCTCGGCGATCGCCCGGGCGGAGGTGTTGAGCCGCTCGCGGGCGTCCTCGTAGGAGCCCTTGTCGCGCATGCTGTCGATGAGCGCGATCGTCTCCTCGTCGGTGGGAGGTGTTGACTGAGAGGGTTCTTCGAGCATGAAACAACCACCTAACACTATTGCGCAGACCGCGAGTCCGGCCGGCAGTCGCCACCTGTGGCGCCGGTTCAGTGCCATCCGTACGGGGTCTCCTTCACTGCGAGGTCGGGCCGGTTCAACAGGATCGCCGCCAGGTTGTAGCCCGTCATGCGCTCCCCGGCGTCACGCGGGTAGTCGGAGTGTCCGGAGGCACCCGTCTTCGCCTCGTACCCCTCGATCGGGGTCAGCCCGGCGCTGGTCTCCAGATGCTGGAAGCGGAACCGCAGCGACCCGTCGCTGTTCCGCAGGATCTCGTTCGGATCGGATCCCCACCCGTGCAACGGTGCCAGCGCACCGATCTGGTTGATCAAGTCGTCGGGTGCGGCCATCACGAAGAAGTTGTCGTCGGTCATCCCGAGGTCGGCGGGTTTGGTCGCCTGGAAACCCGGCGAGCCGTACAGCACCGCGTTGTCGACGAACTCGCTCGCACCTTCCTTCAGCGCGATACCGGAGGTCAACGATCCGTACGAGTGCCCGAACAGGGCCGTGGTCTGGTTCGGATTGTGCGACGCCGCGTCCAGATCGGCCAGGAAGGAGGTCAGGTTCGACGCGCCGGCCTGAGCGAGGTCGTCGTTGAGCACGGAGCCCTGGCCCATGTTGAGCGGGGGTTGATAGCCCACCCAGGCCACCGTCGCGACGCTGGTGTTCGTCCCGACGGCGTCGGCGATGTCGAGGGCCTCGTTCCTCAACTCCGCCGCCTCGCCGGTCATGTTGTGGATGCTGTCGCGGGTCGAGCTCCCGACTCCCGGGACCGTCACCGACACATGGTCGGCGGTGAACGGATCCCCGACGGAGGTGGCCGCCGGCACCATCTGCGACGGATCGTCGGGCTTCTCCAGGTACACCAGATGCGAGCCCGGCACCTCAAGCGCACGCTCGATGGCCGCGATGTCGTTGAGACGGTCCGTCTCGACCTGTCCGTCCGGCAGCTGTTCGTATTCGGCCCGCATCTCCGCCAGCAGTTCGCGGTTGGCCTGGTCGATGGCCTCGATGTCACCGGAGGACATGTCGGTCTTCTTCGGCCCGTCGTCTTCGGCCGTGTCGTCCTTGTCGTCCCGGTCGGTCTGCTCGTCGCCGCCGGACTCCTTGCCGCCGAAGCGCTGCTCCGACCCGAGCGCGTCGAACTGCGGGCCCAGCCTGCGCAGGCTCTCGGCGATGGTGTTGGACTCGGCGTTGGAGCGGCGGACGACCTCGCTGAGTTCGGCCAGCCCCTTGTTGGCGATCTGCGTGAGCATGACGTCGCGCAGCCTGCCGGGCGGGACGCTGCCGGCGGCGGCGGTGACCCAGTCGCGGAGCGCGTCGAGGTTGCGGCGTCCGGCGGCGACCACCTCCGCCGACGCGGCGACGTGCGTGGCGACCTGACGGTCGAGTTCGGCGAGCCGGCTGAACACCTGCTGGTGTTCGGTGTTGGCTCCGGCGTACGCACCGGCGGCGGCGCCCGTCCACCGCTGCCCGGGGGCGGCCTGATCGAGGGTGCGCGCGAAGGTCGTCAGCTGTGCGCTCTTGTCGTAGGTCTCGCCGCGCTGCGGCGTCCCGTTGCCGAAGGTCTGCCGGGCGTCAGCCCAGACCCGGTAGAACGCGTCGATCGCGCTCACCGGACCGCCTTATGCCCACAGCACACCCGTCCAGCTTACGGAGGTTCGCAGACCCCTCGGCGCTGCAATTTTCGGCGGCTCGCCCCGCCTCGCCACCGCGAGTGAGAACCCGTGGTGGTTAAACCGCGCGGATCACGACCATGGGTTCTGGTTCGGCGGCCCGGCCTGCTCGGCTAGCGGGCCAGTTCCCGCAGCGCGGTCTGCGCGGCGTGGTAGCCGCACATGCCGTGCGCGCCGGGTCCGGGCGGAGTCGCCGCCGAGCAGATGTAGTAGCCGGGCGCACCGGTTGCATACGGCGACAGACTGATACGTGGACCGAAGGTCAGTTGCCGGATGTCCTTGGCGCCGGTGAGGATGTCGCCGCCGGTGAAGTTGGCGTTGAACCGCGCCATCCCCTCGGCGGATTCGGTGCGGTAGCCGACGATGCGGTCGCGGAAGCCGGGGGCGAAGCGTTCGATCTGCGCGACGACGGCTTCGGTGGCGTCACCGGGGTAGCCGTGCGGCACGTGGGCGTAGCTCCACACCGGATGGATGTCGCCGACGGAGCGGCCCGGATCGGCGACGTACTGCTGGGCGACCAGCACGAACGGCCGCTCGGGCATCCGCCCGGCGTTGACGTCGCGTTCGGTCGCCGCGATCTCCTCGAAGGTGCCGCCGACGTGCACGGTGCCGGCGCGGTGTGCGTCGGGGTTGCGCCAGGGCACACCGCCCTCGACGGCGAAGTCGACCTTGAACGCACCCGGCCCGCGTCGGAACCTCCGGTACGCCCGCGCCACCCGTGGGGGTAGCCGGTCGCCGATGATCTCCGCGACGGCTTCGGGGGCCAGGTCGAACACCGTGATCGTGGTCGGCGGGAGGTCGGCGATGTCGCGGACCCGGACGCCGGTTTCGATGGTGCCGCCCAACTCCCGCAGGCGGGCGGCCATCGCATCGGTGATGGCGCGGGAACCGCCTTCGGCGACCGCCCATCCGTGGCGGTGTCCGGCGGTGATGATCCCCACCCCGATGGCTGAGGTCATCGGCAGGTGCAGCGGCCGGAAGGCGTGCGCGGCCACCCCGCCCCACAGCGCGCGCGCCGCCGGGGTGCGGAACACCCGGGCCAGCGCGGAGGCGGGCAGCACGGTGGGCGCGCCGAACCGGGCCAGCGTGAGGGGGTGTCTCGGTACGCGCAGCAGCGGTCCCATGACGGCGTCGTTGACCGCGTCGAACCGGTCGACGGGGCGGCCGAAGAGCGTCTTCCAGACGCGACCGTCGGGACCCAGGCCGGCGGCGGTGTGGTCGACGGAGCGGCGCAGCACGCCGGCCGTCCCGTCGTCGAGGGGGTGGACGCAGTCGATGTCGGGCCAGTGCCAGCGCAGGCCGTGGCGGTCCAGTCCGAACTCGTTGAGGAACGGCGATCCGACCGCCATGGGATGAATCGCCGAGCAGTGGTCGTGCAGGAGACCGGGCACGATCGCTTCGAAACTGCGTGTGCCACCGCCGATCTCGTCGGCAGCTTCCAGGACGGTGACGGTCACACCCGCCTTGGCGAGCGTGACCGCGGCGGCGAGCCCGTTGGGGCCGCTGCCGACCACCGTCGCCGTTGTCAAGCCATCGCCCCCCGCCCGTCGCGGAACCGGGACCAGGTGACCGTGGTCGGCACCGGACCGTTCGGCAGCCACGGCTGGGCCTCGGCGACGTCATCGACTCTCCACGTGCCGGTCTCGATGACGCCCAGGGCCGCGTCGATCAGCTTGTAGTGCTGAACCGGGCTGCCCCAGGCCTGGGATTCGGCCCAGGCCACCACCAGTTCCCCGGGCTCGAAACCGACCTGCTCCTGCACGGCGGTGATCATCCGTTCATCATGCAGGTGGCCGTCGCCGAAGTTCCAGCCGATCAGCGAGTTGCACACCCACTCGCCCTCCCGGACGGTGCGGGTGTCGATGTCGGGCAGGTTCTTGACGAGCACCGAGATCAGCCCGCGACCCTGGGTGTGCATCGCCCGGAAGGTGGCGGGCAGGTTCATGATCACCGCGGCCCACTCCGGTTCGTAGCCGTAGGCGATGAACTGGTCGATCTGGTTGATCGCGGGTCGCTTCACCCTGTCGAGTTTGGCCTCGGCGCCCGGGGCGAACGCCCACACGCTGCAGGCCCAGTTGCCCGAGTACTGGCGCATTGAGGGCAGGAACGACACCTTGTCGGGCCGGAAGTTGCCCAGGATCGGGAAGAAGAGCAGGGCAGCGACGATCGCCACGGTCAGCCACGGTGAGGACATGTCGCCGACGGCATAGCCCTCCCAGGTGGGGAACCCCAGGAACAGGAACACGGTGGCGAAGGAGAACAGGACGTTCCACTCCAGCGGAACCGCGAGCGGGAACGCCGAGATGATGTAGAGGTGCAGGCCGAGCATGAGTACGACGGCCGCCACTGTCAGGGTCTTGTTGTGGGAGAACAGAAGTACCAGCGGCGTCACCACTTCGACCACGGTGCCCAGAACGTGTGCCATGAACTCGGCCAGCTGGGAGGGGCGCAGGTCGTTGCGCGGATCCCGGTACATCGCGCGTTTGCTCGACACCCTCGGCCCTCTCGCCAGCGACACCGCCAACGATGCACGGCTGCGGGAGACACTGCGTGTCTTCCTTCAGGCCGGGTCGAGTTACACTGCCGCAGCCGAGAAGCTTCTGCTGCACCCGAACTCGGTTCGATACCGGGTGAACCGCGCGATCGAACGCCGAGCCCGACCGATCGGCGAGGATCGCCTTGAAGTCGAACTGGCGCTGCTGGCCTGCAAGCATTTCCAGCAGGCGGTGCTGCAAGCGGGATAAAGCGCTCTGCCGGGGTATACGCTCCGCGCATCATTTTGGGGAGAGGCATGGCTGAACACACCTACGTCCGGCATGACACCACCTTCGTCTCCGAAGGGGCACGCTGTGCGGCGTGGCTCTACCGGCCCGACGGGGTGCAGAGTCCGCCGCTCGTCGTTATGGCTCACGGATTCGCCGCTTTCCGGGAGCTGCGTCTCGATGCCTACGCCGACCACTTCGCCCGGGCCGGCTATGCGGTCCTGGTGTTCGACTACCGGTTCTGGGGAGCCTCCGACGGTGAACCCCGTCGGATCCTGGATATCAAAGCCCAGCAAGCGGATTGGCGGGCCGCGGTCTCCTATGCGCGCAGCCTCGACGGTGTGGACACCACCCGGTTGGTGGCGTGGGGCTCGTCGTTCGGTGGAGGACACGTGCTGCACCTGCTGGCCCACGACCACGAACTGGCCGCGGGGATCGCGCAGGTGCCTCATGTCGACGGGCCCGCGTCGGCGTTCGCCCAGCCGATAGGGTTGGTGAGCCGGTTGTTCCTCGCCGCCGTTCGCGATCAGGTGGGTGCATGGTTCGGCGCGAAGCCATACCGCACGGCGGCCATCGGTCGACCAGGCGAACTGGCCATGATGACGTCCCCGGGGGCGATGGATCTCGTCGAACGGATGGCCGCTGGTCATCGGGAGAAGCTTTTCACCGAGAACGACGTGGCTGCCCGCATCGCCCTGCGCATACCGTTCTACTCACCGGGCCGGTACGCGTCGCGGATCACCGTACCCACGCTCATCCAGGTCGCCAGGTACGACGACGTGACACCGATGGACAAGGCGCTCAGGGTGGCTCGCCGCATACCTCGTGGTGAGGCTCTGGTGTACGACTGCAGTCACTTCGAGCCCTATCTCGAGCCACACTTCGAAAGGATCGTGTCGGATCAGGTCGACTTCCTGCACCGACATCTCGGACAAGGCTGATCGTCAGCGCCGACAACGCTTCCACTACGAGCGGCTCTGACCCCGGCGTCGCGCCAGTCCCGCCCCGAACGCCAGGGTCACCGCGAACGGGACCAGGCTGATCGCCACCCCGAACGCCAGCGCGGGATCGTCGAGTGTGACGGCGTCCCAACTCGGGCTGAGGTACTGTGCCGTCACCTGAAAGGACCAGTGAAAACCTATGGTGCTCCACAGGTTTGCGGTGACCGCCCGCAGTGCGCCGAGCGCGCAGCCGAAGGTGAACAGCAACACGACGCGGTCGACCGAACGGGCCGCTCCGAACGCGACGGCCCACAGTGTGAACAACGCGGCCTGGCCCAGGACGGCGACCGTGACCGGGCAGCGCTCGGCGAGGTTGGCGTAGAAGTAGCCGCGGAAGACCAGTTCCTCCGGCAGCGCCTCGTAGAAGAACACCAGCGCGGTCACCGCGGCCAGTCCGCCGAGCAGGCTGCCGGCATCGCCGGTGACGGTCACGTCGGCCCATCCCTGCCAGACCACGACCGCTGCGGCGACGGCGGCCGGGACCGCCCAGCACAGCATTCCGGCCAGCAACGGCCGCCATCCCTCGCGCAGGGACGTCAGCCCCAGTCCAGACAACGGTGCACGATCGAGCCATCGGCGCGCCGCCAGGATCAGCGGGACGGTCAGCGCGGTCGCGGTGACGGCGCGAACAACGTGGGCGGGCCGGGAGTAGTCCTCGCCCAGGACAGCCGAGACGCCCTCGGACAACAGCATCCAGATCGCGGTGACCCCGACGAACACCACCGCCAGCCGCACCGCCGCGGGTGGTCGCCCGGCACCGCTTGCGGGTGGCACAGGCACGGCCGCCACCATACCCGTCGCCGAAGATGCTGACAGCGAGCAGGATTCGCACGCCGCCTACACGCCTACCGGGTCACTGCAGCAGTTCCGGGGTAAAGGTGACGTCGACGTCGCCGACGGTCATCGTCACCTGGCCCTCCATCACCATCACCTGCGCGGCAACGCGGCGGTCGACGGCTGCGGCCAGTTGCTGCACCGCCGCGTGCGGTATCTGGACCACGGTCAGGTTCGGCAGTCCCGCAACCTTCGGACCCACGGTGCGCCACCAGGTGGGCACGCCGGTGGCGAAGGGGTACAACAGCACCTGGTCGGCCTGGCTGACCGCCTTGCCCAGGGCGCGGGCATCGGGCTGGCCGACGTCGATCCACTCCAGGATCCGGCCGGTGTAGTCGGTCAGTTGCAGGTCGGGCACACCCGGGGTGGACAGGCCCGGCCCGAAAGCCAGCTCACCGTCGACGTCGGCGAGCCGATGGGCGCGCAGCCCGAACGCCAGCAACCGCACCACCATCCGCTCGTCGTTCTCGCTGGGATGACGGGCGACGGTCAGCGCGTTGTCGGAGTAGTACCCGTGATCGACATCGGAGACGCTCAGGTCGACCTTGAACACCGTCGCGGAAAGGGCCACGTCATAGTGTCCACCCTCGCGGCGATCCGAGTCATCCAGGGGTGCACCAACCCGTCCGAGTCAGGAGTCCGCAGCAGCATGAGAGCACCTCGCATCGACGTGCACGCCCATTTCATCCCCGAGTTCTACCGCGAAGCACTGCTCGAGGCGGGCCACTCCCAACCCGACGGCATCAACGCGATCCCGCCGTGGGACGAGGCGTCGGCGCTGGCCCTGATGGACGAGCTGAACATCGAGACCGCGGTGCTGTCGATCTCCTCGCCGGGCGTGCATTTCGGTGACTCCGCCGCGGCGGCGACGCTGGCGCGGCGGGTCAACGAGGAGGGCGCGCGGCTCCGGCAGGACCACCCCGGCCGGTTCGGGCAGTTCGCCTCGCTCCCGGTACCCGACATCGATGCCGCGGTCGCCGAACTGCGGTACGCGCTGGACACGCTCGGCGCCGACGGCGTCGTCCTCGAGACCAACATCCACGGTGTCTACCTCGGAGACCCGCTGCTCGAGCCGCTGTACGCCGAACTCAACGCACGGCGCTCGACCCTGTTCATCCACCCCACCAGCCCGTGCGGCACCGACTTGTCGTTGGGGTACCCGAAACCGTTGCTGGAGTTCATGTTCGACTCCACCCGAGCGGTGACGAACATGATCCTCAGCGGTGTGCTGGACCGCTACCCGGACATGGCGGTGATCATGCCGCACGCGGGTGCGGCGCTTCCCGTGCTGGCCGCCCGCGTCGAGTTGCTCATGCCGCTGCTGGCCTCGCCCGACCGGTCCGCCCCGCCGGACATCCGCGCCGCGCTGCGCAGGCTGCACTTCGATCTGGCCGGCGCCCCGGTGCCGGAACTTCTCGGCGCACTGCTTCAGGTCACCGGGATCGAGAACATCCACTACGGCAGCGACTTTCCGTTCACACCCGCGCCGGTGTGCGCCGATCTCGCCGAGCGCATCGACCGGACCCCACTGCTTGATGACGACGCCCGGGCCCGGGTGCTGACGACGAACAGCCGCGAACTGCTTCAGGCCCCGGCGGCCGACAGGGCCTGACCAGCCAGCAGGGCGGTGATCCTGGCGCGCTTGGCGTCGAGGTCTCGGAGCTGCTTGTCGATGCCGCGCAGCGTCTCCCGGATCGCGGCGGCCACCTGCGGGCACATGTCGATCTCGTCGCCGTTGAGGCACGGCAACACTTTTCGGATGGTCTCGGCGTTGAACCCGGCGTCGAGCAGGACGCGGATCCGGCGCACGGTCTCGACCGCCGACTCGGGGTAGTCGCGGTAGCCGTTGGCGTGCCGGCTCGAGGTCAGCAACTGCTGCTCCTCGTAGTACCGCAAGGCCCTGGTGGAGACGTTGCACCGGCGTGCGAGCTCACCGATCCGCATAACCCCTCCTGAACGCTTGACCTTCACGCTGACGTCAAGGTTTAGCGTCCAGGCTATGCCAGGACCACGACTCATCGCAGACCCCGACGTCATCCGCACCGGAACCGGTGCGCCGCTGGTGCTCGCCCACGGCGCAGGCGGCAGCGTCGGGCTCAACTTCGGCCAGGTGATCGACACGCTGTCGACCACCCGGACGCTCATCGGCATGAACTACCCCGGGTCGGGCGCCACCCCACCCGACCCGGCGGCGCTGGAACTGCCCGTCCTCGCCGACGCGGTGGTGCGCACGGCGATCGACGCGGGCTTCGAGCGGTTCCCGATTCTCGGCCTGTCGTTGGGGACGGCGGTCGCGGTGACGGCCGCCGCCCGCCACCCGGACCGGGTGACCGGACTGCTGCTCACCGTGGGGCTCACGCACGTGGACCAGCAGCTGCGGCTGGTGGTCGACACCTGGACGGCGTTGGCGGCCACCGGGAATCGCCGGGCGCTGGCCGCCTACCTGGTGAGCCTGTCCGCCCCGGCGGTGCTCGGCTCCCTCGACCGGGCGGGCGCCGACGCGGCGGTGGCGGCGACGCTGGAGAACTATCCCTACGGCGGTGCCGACCAGGCACGGCTGGCGGCGACGGTCGACATCGTCGACACCTGCCACGAGATCGCCGTACCCACCGTGGTGTTCGCCGCCGGGCAGGACCGCATCGTGCTGCCGGAGACCACCCGCCGCCTGGCGACGGAGATACCGGGCGCGACGCTGATCGAGTACCCGGACGCCGGGCATATCTTCACCCCCGACGAGGCGGCGGTGTGGATCGCCGATATCGACGAATTTCTCCGGAAACACCACCTGTAGGGGAGGCGGCGCTGCGGGGTTGCTGCAGGCGGCGCCGGAAACGGCAGACATCACGTCCCGCAACCGGTGTCGCTGCGGGTTCCGGCGTCGGATCCGCCCGCATCCAGTTGCCTTACCGCACCGATAATTTCGCATGCCACCGCGACACGGGAGGCAGCAGCTAGCTCGACAGACGTTGCCAGGCAACAGGATTCGGAACACTCCCGCAGGCGGGGTAACGCGACTGTGACATCAGCGGCACATCCCGGTAGTCGCGGACCCCTACGGTTCCCGCCATGAAAACGCTGCGACACCCCGCACTGCAGATCGGTATCGCCGCGGTCGCCGGAATCTTCTTCGGGCTGGCCGTCGGCGAGTGGGCGGCCAACCTCAAGTTCATCGGCGACATGTTCATCCGCCTGATCCAGATGTCGATCGTGCCGCTGGTGATGGCGTCGGTGATCGTGGCCACCGGATCGATGACCGGGTCGGGCACCGGCCGCATCGCGTTGCGCACCTTCAAGTGGATGCTGGGATTCTCGGTCGTCGCCGCCGTGCTGGCCTGGCTGCTCAGCGCCGTGTTCCGGCCCGGCGCCGGCATGGTCTACACCGAGGAGGTCGACCCGGGTCTCAGGGAGTCCGCCGGTGAGGCCCTCGGCTGGCAGGACACCCTGCTGAACTTCGTGTCCACAAACATCTTCGACGCGATGTCGACGGCGACGATGGTGCCGATCATCGTGTTCGCCCTGCTGTTCGGTATCGCCCTGCGCAGCCACATCACGAGGACCGGCGACACCACGGTGCTGAACTTCATCGACCAGATCCAGCAGATCGTGCTGACGATGATCCGGCTCGTCATGTACACCGCGCCGGTCGGCGTGTTCTGTCTGCTTGCCAACATGGCCGGCGACGTCGGCGTCTCGGTCGTGACCACCGCGCTGAAGTACCTCGGCACCACCCTGCTCGGTGTGTTGATCCTGACCGCATTGTTCGTGGTCGTCGTCGCGGTGCGGACCCGGTTGAACCCGTGGAAGCTGCCCACCAAGCTGGCCGAGCAGACCGTGATCGCGGTGACGACCACCAGCTCGGCGGTCACCTTCCCGACCGTGCTGAAGAACACCGTCGAGAGGGTGGGGGTGAGCCAGCGGGTCGCCAACTTCACCCTGTCCGTCGGCCTGACCATGGGCTCCTACGGCGCCGTCCTCAACTACATGATCGTCGTGATGTTCCTGGCGCAGGCGGGCGACATCCGGCTCAGCCTGGGACAGATCGTGCTGGGCATGGCGCTGGCGATCCTGCTCAACATGGGCACCATCACCGTCCCCGGCGGCTTCCCGGTGGTGGCGATGTTCCTGGCCACCTCGCTGGACCTGCCGTTCGCCGCGGTGGGTCTGCTGATCGCTGTCGACTGGTTCACCGGCATCTTCCGCACGTTCCTCAACGTCAACGGCGACACCTTCGTGGCGATGCTGGTCGCCAACGCCGAGGACGAGATCGACCGCGACGTCTACAACGGCACCAGGACCGTCGAGGCCGACGACATCGAGGAGTACAGCGCGGCCCTGGCCGCCGCCGACCGCACAGACTGAGGCCGCCGAGGCGGGAAAACCAAGTAGTGCGGACGCCGACCACCCGAAAAACCAAGTAGTCGACTACGGGGTCACAGCGCGCTTCGCGCGTCGATGATCACCGCCGTGGGCAGAATTGTGAGCAGGACGGCGCTGACCGCGGCGCTGACCGCGGGTGTGGTTGTCAGCGTCGGCACGGGAGCCACGGGGGAGCCGTCGGCGGTTCCAAGTCCCGGGACGGCAGCCGCCGCGCCCGCCTTCGCGCCGACGCTCGCGGCGTTGGCGACCCCGAACGCCCTCTATCGCGCAAAAGCGGCGGCTGTCGTGCCGGGTGGCGGATTGTCCGTCGCGAAGGCGGTGGTCGACCCGCCTGAGACCGGCGAACCCGGCAGGGGCAGGTCCACCAGCGTGACGGCGTCGCTCTTCTTCGCCCCCACGCTCCGCGCCGCGCTGGACACGGCCGCGCTTGTCGACGGGTCGGGACCCGGCTTCACGAACGCAAGCCTGGCTCAGGCGAATTCTGGAGTTGACGTCGCAGCGTTCCTCGGCGCCGTGGTCGCGGTGTTCATCAGCAACGGCGACGAGCCCGGCGAGAACGGCGGGCTGCTCATCGGCAACGGCGCCGACGGCGGGCCGGGCCAGGCGGGCGGTCGCGGCGGTCTGCTGTTCGGCAACGGCGGGCGCGGCGGCGACGGCGACGCGACGCACATCGACGGCGGAAGAGGCGGCGCAGCAGGGCTTTTCGGAAACGGCGGGGCGGGCGGTGACGGCTACTCCACCTCGAACCTCGATGGGGAGTCCGCGATCGGAGGCAAGGGCGGCGCGGGTGGCGCCGGTGGCCTTCTCGTCGGCAACGGTGGTGCCGGTGGTGCGGGCGGGACGGTCGTCGCCTCCGGGGCCGACTTCGGGATCGGTGGCAACGGTGGTGCCGGCGGGCGGTCCGGCCTGATCGGTCATGGCGGGTCAGGTGGTGCGGGCGGCGACTCCGGAAACTTCAACTACGCCTCGTTGACGGGTCGCCCTGGTGCCGGTGGCGCCGGCGGCAACGCCCTGCTGATCGGCAACGGCGGCAGCGGTGGCGCGGGTGGTTACGTCTTGGTCGTGGAGGGGGTCGTCGAGGGCGGCCGAGGGGGCGACGGTGGCAACGGCGGCCTGATCTCCGGGAACGGCGGTCGCGGCGGCGACGGCGGTCTCAACGAGGCGTTCAACTCCCCGGTGGGCGGTATCGGCGGGAACGGCGGCAGGGCCGGTTTCGTGGGCACCGGCGGCGACGGCGGTACCGGCGGCAGAGCCACCATTGGGGTCGGGGGTGCCGGTGGAACCGGTGGCGATGCCTGGGGAATCGGCGACGGTGGTCGCGGTGGCGACGGCGGCACGGGCTTCAACGGGACCGGAGGCCGCGGTGGCAACGGCGGCGACGGAGGTGTGATCAGCGGCGACGGGGGAGACGGGGGTGCCGGCGGTGAGGGGGAGCATGCCTCCGGTGTGCTCGGTGGCGACGGCGGTGACGGCGGCGCGGCCCGCGGTCGCGGCAGGGGAGGAAACGGCGGCAGGGGTGGTGACGCCTTCGGCAACGTCGTGTCCGCGTGGGGCGGTCGCGGCGGCAACGGCGGCCGCGGCAACGCCTGGGCGCCGGGAGGTGCCGGTGGGGCGGGCGGCAACGCGACGGTGTCGGCCGTCGGCAACGCGACCGGCGGGCGCGGCGGCGACGGCGGGGACGGATCCGTCGGCGGCGCGGGTGGACCCGGTGGTAGCGGCATCGGGGTGGTCGGCGCGACGACGGGTGTGGGTGGCGATGGCGGCAACGGTGGCAGCCCCGGCGGCCCGGGCGGGCCGGGCGGTACCGGGACGACGAGCAACGGCAGCGACGGCGACGACGGCTGATCCGATGCGCTGATCGGGGCCCCGGAGTGACAAGCACCCGCAGATGACAGGGCCGGTCACGTTACGGGACAAGTGGACATCGTCAAGGTCAGTTCGTAGCCTGTGCGGGGCATGTCCAGCGGGCCGGCGTCGGCCCCAGCAGCGTAAGGATCGTGGCAATCCGGATGACCGAGGTGCAGTCCTCACTTCGGCGAGCGGTGTGCGGATTTGTGACCGCCTTCCTGGTGCTGGTGCTCTCCATGAGCACCGTGCACGCCGAGCCGGCGGACGATGCGCTCGCCAAGCTCAACGAGCTCTCCCAGCAGGCGATCCAGACCCGCGAGGCCGTCACCGCCGCCCAGCGCGATCTGGACGTCAAGCTCGCCGAGCAGGCGGCCGCCGAGGAGCGGCACCGCGCGGACGCCGAGGCGCTCGCCGCCGCCAACGCCGCCCTCGAACCCCTGCAGGCGATGGCCGACCGGATCGCCGCCATGGACTACATGAGCGGCCGGACCGGCCAGTTCGCCGCCGTTCTGACCGCACACTCACCGCAGCAGCTGATCGACCAGCTGGCGCTGCAGCGGGTGGTGGCCGCGACCACCGCCGACCAGATGAAGGCCTACAAGGAGGCCAGCGCCCGCGCCGCGGCCGCCGCCCAGGCCTCCGAGCGCTCCGCCGCCGAGGCCCGCACGAAGGCCGAGCAGGCCGCCGCCGTCAGCGCGGACCTCGACGCCAAGTGGCAGAACCTGCTGACCCAGATCGCCGCCGCCGAGGCGGCCTACCAGGCGCTGACCCCGCAGCAGCAGGCCGTCATCGACAACGCGGTGCCGCCGGCGCCGCCGGCCGAGCCCGCACCGCCCGCCGATCCCGGGATCCTGGCGATGCCCGGCGCGCCCCCGAACGAGATCGCGCCGCCGGTGCTCGCCGCCGCGGCCATCGACATGCCCGAGGCGCTGCCGATGGGCGTCGCCCCGGAAGCCGGGCTGCAGCCCAACACCGTCTACGTGGCCCGCGCGATCAGCGCCATGTTCCCGCAGATCCGTGAGATCGGCGGGGTGCGGCCGGACTCCAAGCCGTGGCACCCCAGTGGTCTGGCGATCGACGTGATGATCCCCAACCACTCGAGCCCGGAGGGCATCGCGCTGGGCAACGAGATCATGAACTTCGTCCTGAGCAACGCCGCGCGCTTCGGGATTCAGGACGTCATCTGGCGCGGCACCTACTACACGCCCGCCGGTCCCCGCGGTTCGGGCTACGGGCACTTCGACCACGTGCACGTCACCACGTATCCGCGCCGCTAGCGGTCAGCAGACCCCCGGGATCCCCTGCCCGCCGTGCACTCGGTCGCACGGAAGCCGCGGCGCCCCCGCACACCGCCCCAGCGGATTGGCCCAGGGCAGCATGCAGTCCCACGCCGGTGGCGGCGGAGGTGGCGGTGGGGGAGCCGGAGGTTGTGTCTGGCCCAGCGGGGAGAGAAACAGGCTTAAGCCGTAGACCACCGCGGCGGCGGTGCCGACGCGCTTCTTCACAAACTCACCACCTTCAAGTCGACCCCACTCGGGTATCCGATCGGCCCCGCTGCCGAAACCCCGCCGCCGAAACGTGCCCCGAGAGCTGCAGCGGCTGGCGAGCGTGCGCAAATGCTGGAAAAAGCCCGGCGTGTTGTGAACAGACACGCCCGCTCGCGGGAGAGTTCGGTGGCCCACGGTGACCTCCGCCACATGACAATGTAGGTTGTCACCGAGCGGGGCGCGTCGGGGCGCCTCCGGGCGATTGAGGAGTGTCGTCACGGTGGAGTACGTCGACGCAATCGAGACCCATCCCGGACGTGGGATGTTCCGCTTCGGCATCGCGGCCGTCGCACTGGCGGCGGGCATCACGTTCGGGGCCGCCCCCGGCGTGGCCTGGGCCGACACACCCGACACCGGGTCGGGTACGAGCACCGGCGCCGGGCCCACCCCGAACGACGCCCCGAACGACACGGCCGACGCGCCCGACGCTGAGACCGCGCCCGCCGGGGCGGACGCACCCGAGGCCGACGACCCCGACCTCGACCTCGACAGCGATCTCGACCTCGACCTCGACGAGGAGGACCTCGACGAGGAGCCGGCCGACACCGAGCAGGACGCCGCCTCCGACGATGCTTTTGACGACGATGCCATTGACGACAGCGCCGACGACGACGCCATTGACTATGCCTTTGACGATGCCTTTGACGACGACGCCTCCGACGACGTCGCCGACGCGGGCAACCGCACGGGCACGGACCCGGACGTCCCGGCGCAACCCCTGACCGAGCGGGCGTCGTTCACCGCAGAACGCCCCGTCCTCACGGCCGGCCGGGTGGCGAGCCCGGCCGCCGCGGCGGTGGTGCCCACGCTCACCGAACCGGACCAGCCTGCGCTCACCGTGACCGTCGAGGAGCAGCCGCCGGCCCTGGTCGGTACCGCCGCCGTCGAGACCACCACTCCGATCCCGCCGCAGCCGCTGTCGCCGATCGCCCAGCTGCTGGAGCTGCCCGGCCGGATCATCAACGCGGTCCTGGAGATCCTCGACTTCACGTCGTACGCCAACAGCCCGACCCTGCCGATCGGGCTCGGCCCGATCAACGACCTGATCTTCGCCGCCTTCCGCGAGTTCGAGCGGATCCTGGGTCTGTGGGAGACCCCGCCCCCGCAGCCGGAGGTGCCCACCCTCGTCTACGACGGTCCGACCGACCTGAAGACACCGACGGTCGCGCAGTTCCTCAACGCCGCCGGTGCCGCGTACGTGCTGGGCGGCACGCCCGGCGGACTGAAGCCGTTCGTCGTCGACGGCTTTCAGATGTCGACCACCAACATCCTCTCGGGCACCGTGGGCAAGGCCTGGGTGACGCCGGAGGGGCAGATCATCATCGCCTACCAGGGCACGACGGGCGGGTCGCATCTGTTGTTCAACCCGCTCATCGTGGTCTCCCAATTGATCGCGGACCTGCAGGTCATCTTCACCGGCACCACCCCGTGGGCCTTCCACGACGCCTACGACTTCGCGCAACGGGTGCGCGCCGAGGCGGCCGGGCAGGGCTACGCCGACAGCGACATCTTCGTCACCGGACACTCACTCGGCGGGTGGCAGGCGCAGTACGTCTCGCAGCGAACCGGCTTGGCCGGCATCGGGTTTGAGGGGCCGGGCTTCAACACCACGGTGCCCGGTAACGGCGCGGACTCGCTGTTCGTCAACATCGCGACCTACGGCAGCACCGCGCCGATCATGGCCACCGACCTGCCCGGCCTGCAGCCGTTCATGCCGGCGTTCGTTCCCGGTGGTGGCAGCAAGCCGCACTACGGGCCGATCGTGATGATCGGCGATCCGACCGCCTCGACCCCGGTGTACAACGCGGCGGCGCTGTGGGGGAAGGGCCCGGTCGAGAGCCTGATCTTCCTGATCGACTTCCTGGGCAACTTCTTCCAGTACCACCTGCCCGGGGTGCAGGCCTACCACCTGGGCGTCACCCCGGATCCCGGGGTGGTGCCGTGGATGGGCACCCGGCGGGGTCCGGTTCAGGACTACGCCGACCTGACCATCCAGCAACTGCTGGCTCAGGCGTCGGAGGAGGGCCGGCTGTACCGCCCCTGACATTGTGAATAACATGTGTGTAATTCTCTGTTAGAGCAGTTCAGAGACTTACGCGCCTGTGGATAACTTGTGTCAGGACACCCGGGGCAGCGCGCACTCGCAGCGCACCTGCTCAAGGAAGTCGGCAAACGCAGCGTCGCGGTAGGCGCGGACCGCGACGCCGGCCACGTCGGGTACGGCGACGGCGCAGGTCCACACCGCGAGCCCGCGGCCGGTGGCGGCGATATCGAAGATCTCCAGCGACGCCTGGTACTCGACCTCCGTGCCCGCGGGCAGCTCGGGCGTCGGTCGGCGTTCGCGCTCGGCCAACCCCACCAGCGTCCCGATCACCGCGGCCAGATCCGCCGACGGGACGTCGATCTCCCTGCGGCACTTGACCATCACGCGCTGTCGCCCGTCGCCCACTGGGACGGTGGCGGTACAGTGCGGTGATGCCATGATCTTCCTCGGTCTGGCCCGTGGATCTACGCGGTTGATGGACCAAGTGTGGCGCCCGGCGCAGGGCATGTCGACGCCGTTATCCTCCATGCCGACAGCGGTTTTCCGCCACTGAATTTTCCGGTTAACCGGTATTGACGAGCGCCGCCCGCCGTCACCTGCCGCATGCCCGACGGGCCGGTGTAGTTGGCGAAGAAACTCGGAGCCTGTGCCGCGAGTATCTACGTCGACATTCCACGCAAACGCTTGCGCAAGCGCTTGCGTCACTCGTAATGTGCTCTCCATCACAGGCACGCGGCGGCGCGTCCGGCGTCGCACGGACGAAGGGGTCCACATGCTCGGGATGTCCACCACGACCACGTCGAAACTCGGGGCCGCGCTGATGGCCGGCTCCCTTGTGCTCGGGCTGACCGCCTGCGGCGGCTCCGGCTCGGACACCGTCAAGATCGGCCTGATCACCAAGACCGACTCCAACCCGTTCTTTGTGCACATACGCGAAGCCGCCCAGGCCCAGGCGGAGCAGGACGGCGCCGAATTGATCGCTGTCGCAGGGGCTTTCGACGGCGACAACGAGGGGCAGGTCGCGGCGATCGAGAACATGATCGGCCAGGGCGTGAAAGGCATTCTGATCACCCCGAACTCGTCGACCGGGGTGCTCGACGCGATCAAGAAGGCCCGCGACGCCGGCGTCGTCGTCATCGCGCTGGACACCGCGACCGAACCCGAGGACGCCGTCGACGCCACGTTCGCCACCGACAACAGGGCCGCGGGAGTGGCGCAGGGCAAGTGGGTGCGCGCCGCGCTCGGCGACACCCCGCCCCAGGTGTTGATGCTCGACGGCACCCCGGGCGGAACCGTCGACACCTTCCGCCACGAAGGCTTCCTGGAGGGCTTCGGGCTGACCGAGAACTCGCCCGAGATCGTCGGCCGGGAGAACACCAACGGCGACCAGACCAAGGCGCAGACCGCGATGGAGAATCTGCTTCAGCGCGCCCCGGGCGCCAACGCGGTCTACACCATCAACGAACCGGCGGCCGCGGGCGCCTACCAGGCCATCCAGTCGGCCGGCCGCGCGGGCCAGATCGTCATCGGCTCGATCGACGGCAGCTGCACCGGTGTGGCGGATGTCAAGGCGGGCAAGATCGGTGCGACGGTCATGCAGTTCCCCGCGAAGATGGCCGAACTGGGCGTGCAGGCCGTGGTCAAGTTCGCCCAGGACGGCACCAAGCCCAGCGGGTTCACCGACACCGGCTCCGAGTTGATCACCGACCGGCCGGTGCCGGGCATCGAGTCCAAGGACACCGCGTGGGGCGAGCAGAACTGCTGGGGCTGAGATGTCGGCTACCACAACCGTTCCCGTGAGCACGCCGGCACCGGCGGTGGACCGCCTCAACGTGCGCCACCTGCTGCGGGAACCCCTGGTCGGCCCGCTGGCGGCACTGGTCATCGCCGTCGTGGTGTTCAGCCTGATCTCGGACTCGTTCCTGAACCCGGCGAACGTCTCGCTGATCCTGCAGCAGTCCGTCGTGGTGGGCATCCTCGCGGTGGGCCAGACGCTGATCATCCTCACCGCGGGCATCGACCTTTCCATCGGGGCGATCGCCGTCTTCGGCACCATCGTGATGGCGCAGATCGCCGCCGCCGGGAACCCGATCCTGGCGCTCGGCGCGACGCTGCTGGTGTGCGTGGCGTTCGGCGCGCTCAACGGCGGCCTCGTCACCGGCCTGCGGCTGCCGCCGTTCATCGTCACGCTCGGCACGTTCACCGCGATCCTGGCGGGCACCCGACTGCTCGCCGGATCCGAGACCCACCGCGTCGAACCGGGACCGCTGACGTTTCTGGGCACCAGTTTCCGCATCGGCTCGTTCTCCACCACCTACGGCGTCGTGGCGATGCTGCTGGTGTACGCCGGCACCTGGTACGCGTTGACCCAAACGGCCTGGGGCAAACACGTTTACGCCGTCGGCGGCAATCCCCAGGCCGCCGACCTGCTCGGCGTGAAGTCCGGCCGGGTGCTGTTGTCGGTGTACGTGACGACCGGGGTGATCGCCGCGATCGCCGCGTGGGCCGCCCTCGGCCGCATCCCCAACGCCGATCCGAACGCGTACCAGAACGCCAACCTCGAGACCATCACCGCGGTGGTGATCGGCGGCACCAGCCTGTTCGGCGGCCGCGGCGGGGTGCTCGGCACCCTGGTCGGCATGCTGATCGTCGCCGTCCTGCGCAACGGGCTCACCCAGGCCGGCGTCGACAGCCTCTACCAGAACATCGCCACCGGCATCCTGGTGATCGCCGCGGTCGCGGTGGATCAGTTCGCGCGCAGGAGGAACCGGTGAGCGCCCCACCCGTGCTGGAGGCCCGCGGCCTGGTCAAGCGCTACGGCAACGTGACCGCGATCGACGGCGCCGACTTCGAGCTGCGCGCGGGCGAGGTGCTGGCCGTCATCGGCGACAACGGCGCGGGCAAGTCCAGCCTGATCAAGGCCCTGGCCGGTGCGATCATCCCGGACGCCGGGCAGATCCTCATGCACGGAAAACCGGTGTCGTTCCGCAACACCCGCGACGCCCGGGCCGCGGGCATCGAAACCGTCTACCAGGATCTGGCGGTCGTCCCGGCGCTGGACATCGCGTCCAACCTCTACCTGGGCCGCGAGGTGCGGCGAAAAGGACTCACGGGCAAGGTTTTCCGTCGGCTCGACATGCCCCGCATGCGTCAGGACGCCGCCGGCCACCTCGCCGACCTGCGCATCGGCATCAAATCGGTGGGCCAGGCCGTGGAGACGCTGTCCGGCGGCCAGCGGCAGGGGGTCGCGGTGGCGCGGGCCGCCGCGTTCGGCCGCGGCGTCATCATCATGGACGAGCCGACCGCCGCCCTCGGCGTGCGGGAGTCGGGTCAGGTCATCGACCTGATCAAATCGATCCGGGACCGCGGCATCCCCGTCGTGCTGATCAGCCACGACATGCCCCATGTGTTCGAAGTGGCCGACCGGATCCACATCCACCGCCTCGGCAGGCGCGCGGGTGTCGTCGATCCGAAGCGGCGCACGATGTCGGAGGTCGTCGCGCTGATGACCGGGGCGGAGGAGCCGACGGATGAGGAACGCGCCGGTCTCTGAGCGAGCGCCGGTCGGGGTCTTCGCCGGCTTGGCCACGCTCGACGTCATCCACCGCATCGCCCGACCGCCCGCCGTCAACGAGAAGATCACCGCGACAGCGCAGTTCGTCGCGGCCGGGGGACCGGCAGCCAACGCGGCGGTCACCTTCGCCGCGCTGGGCGGGGACGCCACCCTGGTCACCGCCCTCGGCGACGACCCCGTCGCCGACCTGATCCGCGCCGACCTCACCGCCCACCGGGTGCGCGTCGTCGACGCGGCCGCCGGCACCCGTCGGCCGGTCCCGGTCTCGGCGGTGTCGGTGCTGGAGACGACGGGGGAGCGGTCGGTGGTCTCCGCCGACGCCGTCGCCTCCGACGCGTCACCCCCGGAGGCTCTGGACGCTCTGGTCGCCGGCGCCGACGTGGTGCTCGTCGACGGCCACCACCCGCTGATCGCACGGGCGGCCGCGCGGCTGGCGGCCGGGCAGGCGACCACGCTGGTCGTCGACGCCGGCCGCTGGAAACCCGCGATGGCCGACGTCATCCCGTGCGCGACGGACGTGGTGTGCTCCGCGGACTTCCGGACACCGGAGGCGACCGACTCGCCGTCCACCGCCGCCGCGCTCCTCGACGGCGGCGTCCCCACCGTCGTGATCACCCACGGCGCCGACCCCGTCGAATGGTGGTCGGGCGGGGCAAACGGAACGGTGCCGGTACCCGCGGTGGCCGCCGTCGACACCCTGGGCGCCGGCGACGCGTTCCACGGGGCCTACGCCTACTACGCGACCACCGTGACCGACGTCGCCGCGCGCACGGTTCGAGCGGCCCGCGTCGCGGCACTACGGTGTTCGATGGTCGGCCCGCGGGCATGGCTGAGCAAACTGTCCGGTGAACAGGCGCGGAAGTGAGAACGGTGAACATCGTGGGGGACGTTCAGGACGTCACACTGGACCAGCTGGTCGAGTGGGCGAAGGCGCTCGCCGTGCCCGGCGAACGCCGCATCCTCGGCCTGGCCGGTGCCCCCGCGGCCGGCAAGTCCACCGTCGCCGAACAACTCGTCGCCGCGCTGGGCCCGCAGACCGCCGTCCTCGTCCCGATGGACGGGTTCCACCTGGCCAACGAGGTGCTCATCGACCTGGGGCGCCGCGACCGCAAGGGCGCGCACGACACGTTCGACGACGGCGGCTACGCCCGGCTGCTGACCACCCTGCGCGCCCAGCGCGACGGCGACCCCGTGGTCTACGCCCCGCGGTTCCGCCGCGACCTCGAGGAGTCGATCGGCTCGGCGATCCCCGTGCCGGCGTCGGTGCCGCTGGTCGTCACCGAGGGCAACTACCTGCTGCTGGACCGCGACGCCTGGCCCACCGCGCGCGCCGCCATCGACGAGGTCTGGTTCCTGGCCGTCGACACCGAGGTGCGCCGGGAGCGGCTGCGCCGCCGCCACGAGGCGTACGGCAAGTCCCCCGAGGAGGCGGCACGCTGGGCGCTGGGGCCCGACGAACGCAACGCCCGGCTGATCGAGTCGACGGCGGAGCGCGCGGACCGGATCGTGCGCCTGCCATGACCACGATGGGCGACGTCGCCCGCATCGCGGGCGTCTCGGTGACCACGGTCTCGCACGTGCTCAACGGCACCCGCAGGGTCAATCCCGAGACCCGGCAGCGCGTCGAGGCGGCTATCGAGAAGACCGGCTACCGCCGCAACGTCGTCGCGCGCGCCCTCGCGGCCGGGCGCACCCACACCGTCGGGCTGTCGATCTCGGCGCTGACCAACCCGTACTTCGCGACCCTGGTGCACGCCGTCGAACGCTCGCTGTCGGATGCCGGATATGTGCTCATCGTCGGCGACTCGCACGACACGGTCGGCTCGGAGCGCCGCGTCGTCGACTCGCTGCTGGACCGCAAGGTCGACGGGATGATCGTGGCGCCGTCCGCCGGGTCCGAACACAGCACCCTGCCCGAGATCATCGCCACCGGAACGCCGCTGGTACTCATCGACCGCGGCGCCGACATCGACTGCGACCAGGTGGCCTCGGAGAGCGTCGCCGCCGCGCGGGCGCTGACCGCGCACCTGCTCGACCTCGGCCACCGGCGCATCGGTGTGGTGCGCGGCCTGGCCGGAATCACCTCCACCACCGAGCGATTCGACGGCTACGTCGCCGCGCTGGCCGACCACGGTATCGCCGTCGACGCGGAGCTGGTGGTGGACGGCGAGTCCAACACCGATGTCGCCGAACGTGAGGTGCGCACCCTGATGTCGCGGCCGGACCGGCCCTCCGCGCTGGTGTCGCTGAACAACGCGATGACCATCGGCGCCCTCAAAGCCGTTCGCGGCCTTGGTCTGTCGATCCCCGACGACGTCGCCCTGGTCTGCTACGACGACTTCGAGTGGGCGGACCTGTTCGCACCCCGACTCACCGCGGCGGCACAGGACGTCGACACGGTCGGCGCCACCGCGGTCAAACTCCTGCTGAGCCGCATCGACGGCCAGCAGGACGAGCCGCAACGCATCCTGGTGCCGACCACCTTCCACCACCGCAACTCGTGCGGCTGCACGTGATCCTCGGGCGTCCGCGCCGCCTATCATCGACGCCATGACGGTGTCCCGCGGTGTCGATCGGGCACTTGACGGTCGGGCACCGAACATCGCGGCGGAACTGCGCCGCGCGGGAATCGCCGAGGTGGACGACTCGACACGGCGCCGGGCCGAGTACTCGACCGACGCGTCGCTGTACCGCGTGGTCCCCGAGGCGGTGGTGTTCCCGCGCGCCGTCGACGAACTCGCCGCGGTGGTGGACGTCTGCCGCCGCACCGGCGCCGCCGTCACCGCCCGCGGGGCGGGCACCTCGATCGCCGGGAACGCGGTCGGGCCCGGGGTGGTGATCGACTGCTCGCGCCACCTCAACCGGATCCTGGCGATCGACCCGGACACCGCGACCGCCGTCGTGCAGCCGGGCGTGGTGCTCGACGACCTGCAGCGCGCGGCCGCCCCGCACGGGCTGCGCTTCGGGCCGGACCCGTCGACGCACAGCCGGTGCACGCTGGGCGGGATGATCGGCAACAACGCGTGCGGATCCCGCGCGCTGCGCTACGGCCGCACCTCCGACAACGTCCTCGGCCTCGACACCGTCACCGGAACCGGGGAGCGGCTGCGGCTCGGCACCGCCGCCGCCGCGTCGCCGACCCTGGACGCCCTGCGCGGGATCGTCGACGCCAACCTCGGGCTGATCCGCACCGAGCTCGGCCGGTTCAGCAGGCAGGTGTCCGGCTACTCGCTGGAACACCTGTTGCCGGAGAACAGGTTTGACGTCGCCAAGGCGATGGTCGGCAGCGAGGGTACGTGGGCGCTGATCGAACAGGCGACGCTGCGCCTGGTACCCGCCCCGGCCCGCACCGTCCTCGTGGTGCTCGGCTACCCGGACATGGCCACCGCCGCCGACGCGGTGCCCGCGCTGCTGCCGCTGTCCGCGGTCGCGATCGAGGGCCTCGACGCCCGCATCGTCGACGTGGTCCGCCAACGCAAAGGCGTTGTGCCGCAACTTCCCCGAGGGGCGGGCTGGCTGTTCGTCGAGCTCGGCGGGGAGGATCCGGCCGAGCTGCGGTCGCGCGCCGCGGAGGTCGTCGCGGCCGGACAGGCGCTGGACGCGATCGTCGTCGACGATCCGGCACACGCGGCGGCGCTGTGGAGGATCCGGGAGGACGGCGCCGGACTGGCCGCCCGCATCGACGAGTCCAGGCCGGGACTGTCGGGCTGGGAGGACGCCGCGGTCCCGCCGCAGCGGCTGGGCGGCTACCTGCGCGAGTTCGAGGACCTGATGCGCGGTCACGGGCTGACCGGGGTGCCCTACGGTCACTTCGGTGACGGGTGCATCCACATCCGCATCGACTTCCCGCTGGGCAGGCCGGGCGGGCAGCAGGTGTTCGAGGAGTTCCTCACCGACGCCGCGAAACTGGTTGCCCGCCACGGTGGTTCGATGTCCGGGGAGCACGGCGACGGACGTGCCCGCGGCGCGCTGCTGCCGTACATGTACTCGGCGGCGGCGATCGACGTGTTCGCCGCGGTCAAGGCGGTCTTCGACCCCGACAACGTGCTGAATCCGGGCGTCATCGTCGACCCCCGTCCGGTCGCCGCGGACCTGCGCGCGGTCGATGTGCGACCGCTGCGCGACGGGCTCGGCTTCCGGTATCCGCATGACGGCGGCGACTTCAGCAACGCGGTGCAGCGCTGCACCGGGGTCGGGCGCTGCCGGGTACGGACCGGCGGCGGGGTGATGTGCCCGTCGTACCGCGCCACCGGGGACGAGAAGGACTCGACGAGGGGCCGGGCCCGGGTGCTGCAGGAACTGGCCAACGGGTCGCTGGTCACCGACTGGCGCTCCCCGGAGGTGCTCGAGGCGCTCGATCTGTGCCTGTCCTGTAAGGCCTGTTCGTCGGACTGCCCGACCGGCGTGGACATGGCCACCTACAAGGCCGAGGCGCTGCACCAGCGGTACCGGCGCCGGATCCGTCCCGCGTCGCACTACAGCCTGGGCTGGCTGCCGCGGTGGGCCAGGCTGGCGTCGCTGATGCCCGGCCTGGTGAACGCGGCGATGGCGGGCCCGCTGGCCACCGCGGGCAAGGTCGTCGCCGGCGTCGACCCGCGCCGCGACCTTCCGCCGTTCGCGCCCAGAACCTTTCGGAAGTGGTTCGCCTCGCACCCGTCGGCTTCGGGACCGCCGGTGCTGTTGTGGGTGGACACCTTCACCGACCACTTCACCCCGCAGGTCGGGATCGCGGCGGTGACCGTGCTGGAACGCGCCGGCTACTCGGTGCGGATACCGCAGCGCAAGCTGTGCTGCGGGTTGACGTGGATCAGCACCGGACAACTGGATGCGGCGCGAAAGATCCTGCGGCGCAGCGTCACCGCGCTGGCGCCCGACGCCGAGGCCGGGGTGCCGATCGTCGGTCTGGAGCCGTCGTGCACCGCGGTGTTCCGTCGCGACGCCGCCGAGCTGCTGGGCGACTCGGCACCGGTCGCGGCCGTCGAGGGCGCGGTCAGGACGCTGGCGGAGCTGCTGACCGCCACCGACGGTTGGGAACCGCCGGATCTGAGCGGAACACAGGCGGTGGTGCAGCCGCACTGCCACCAATACGCGGTGATGGGCACGGCTGCCGACATGGACATCCTGCGCCGGGCCGGGGTGCAGACCTCGGTGGTCGAGGGATGCTGCGGTCTGGCAGGTAATTTCGGCGCCGAACGCGGCCACTACGACGTCAGCGTCGCCGTCGCGGACAACGGGCTGCTGCCCGCGGTGCGGCAGGCGGCCGGGGCGGTCGCCCTCACCGACGGGTTCTCGTGCCGCACGCAGCTCAACCAGCTGGCGCACCGCGACGGACGGCACCTGGCCGAACTCCTCGCCGACGGCCCCTGATAGCGCGAACGTGGGTTACCCGCACGCGATGAGCGCATTCGGTGTGCGGGTAACCCACGTTCGGCTGGGCGGGCCGGCGCGGTCCGGCGCGTGCCGGCGGGCTCGTTCCTAGGGGGTGGATGTGAGAAGCCGCTTGGCGGTGAGCCTCTCGGCCTTGCGGGCCTCGCGCTCGAGGCGGCGCTGCTTGGACTCCTCGAACTTCTTCGACGCATCCTCGAGCTCCTCGATCAGCTTGGCGAGATCGTCGCGCAGGTAGGCACCCTCGCCGGTGAAGTCCTCGCGCTCGAAGATGCGCCACTTCTTGAGCACCGGCATCACGACATCCTCGAGGTGGATGCGCGGGTCGTAGACACCGCCGACGGCGATGATCACGGCCTTGCGGCGGAACTCCGGCACCGTGTAGCCGGGCATCTTGAAGTTGCGCAGCACCCGGTGGATCGCCTTGATCGCCTGGTTGGGGGCGATGTCGAGACCCGCCGCGGTGATGTCGCGGTAGAAGATCATGTGCAGGTTCTCGTCGTGCGAGACACGAGCGAGCAGCTGGTCGGCGATCGTCTCATTGGCGGCCTTACCGGTGTTGCGGTGCGACACACGGGTGGCCAGCTCCTGGAACGACACGTACACGACCGAGTCGAACAGGCTCTCGGCGAACAGATCACCCTGCTGGTTCTGGCCCGGCGAGAAGCCACGGGTGACCTGCTCCATGCGCAGCTGCTCAAGCTGCACCGGGTCGCAGTTGCGGGTGACGACGAGGTAGTCGCGCAGCGCGATGCTGTGCCGGTTCTCCTCAGCGGTCCAGCGGTTGACCCACTGCCCCCACGGGCCGTCCATCCCGAAGTTCATCGCGATCTCGCGGTGATACGAGGGCAGGTTGTCCTCGGTCAGCAGGTTCTGCATCATCGCGACGGTCGCGAGTTCCGACAGTTTCGACTGTTCCGGTTCCCAGTCCTGGCCGCCGAGGGCGTAGTAGTTCTTGCCCTCTTTCCACGGGATGTAGTCGTGGGGATGCCACTCCTTGAACATCGAGATGTGCCGATTGAGAAGCTGCTCGGCCACGGGTTCCAGCTCGTGAAGCAGCTGCAGGTCGGTCAACTCGGGCGCCATGAGCCCTCCCAGTATCTGTTTCTGTCGGTTGCATGTAAATATATATGTGTGACAGCCCGTCACATTCAAGTTTCCACGCCGAAAACGTGATCGGTATCTCGTCGCGGCCGGACCGTGACCGACCGGTCACCAACGCGTCGGACCCATCCGACGGCTGTGAATAACATGTGTGTAATTCACTATCCGTGCCGGTGAGAAGCCTGAGGGCCTGTGGATAACGCAAGGGCGGGTCGGGGCTGCCCGCCCCGACCCGCCCCTGTGCGACCGGTCTAGCTGCTCGCCGCGGCGATGACCGCGTCGACCTCGGCGGCCCGGACCGCCATTTCGGCGTGGGCCTTGTCGAGGGCCTCGGCCTGGTCCTCGTCGGCCTTCATCAGCGCCTCGATGTCGAAGTTGCCCATGTCGAACACGCCCATGTCGCGGAACGCCTTCTGCACCTTGTCGCCCCACAGCCCGATGTCCTTGACGATCGGCACGATGCGGCTGAACAGATGCGCGCGGAACTGCGCCATCATCGGTGACGCCTCCACCCATTGCGCGCACTCCTTGACGTCGAGTCCCAGCGTCTCGAAGACCTCGTCACCGCGGAGTCGGTCGCGCATCAGGTAACAGGCCTCGACGACGAACTCCTCGCGCTCGTCCCGCTCGGTCGTCGTCAGCTCGGAGTAGTAGTCCTTCAACGAGATCCGGCCGAACGCGACATGGCGCGCCTCGTCCTGCATCACATACGCCAGCAACTGCTTGGCCAGCGAGTCCGGCTGCGCCAGGTCGCGCTGCACACCGAACGCCGCCAGCGCCAGGCCTTCGATGAGCACCTGCATCCCGAGATATGGCATGTCCCAACGGGAGTCGCGCAGGGTGTCCTCCAGCAGGGCGGACAGGTTCTTGTTGATCGGGTAGACCAGGCCCACCTTCTCGTGCAGGAACCGGGAGAACGCCTCGACGTGGCGGGCCTCGTCCATGGTCTGGGTGGCGGCGTAGAACTTCGCGTCCACATCCGGGACGACCTCGACGATCTTGGCCGCGCACACCATCGCGCCCTGCTCACCGTGCAGGAACTGGGAGAACTGCCAGGCCTGCGAATGCTGCCGCAGCTCGGCCCGGCGCTTGTCGTCGGCGGCTTCCCAGATCGGGCTGCCGAACAGCGGATGGAACTCGTCGGGCAGCCCGATCGGGTTCATCGGGTCGACGTCCTTGGTCCACTCCAGGCGCAACTGCGCGTCCCACTGCTTGTCCTTGCCCTTCTGGTAGAGGGCGAGCAGCCGATCGCGGCCGTCCTCGTACTCCCAGTTGAAGCGCGCGTCGCCGGCGCTGGGAATCACCCAGGAGGTGGACTCGGGAACCTCGGTGTACCTGTCGCGCGTGCTCATGGGTCGTCCCTTCCCGCCGTCGCCTATGACGTAGGTCACAATGCTGACACCCGTCGAGACAACCGTCAAGGACGCCACTACCTGCGGATTTGCCGTGTCAGGCGGGCAGTGCGGTCCGGATGAGGGCGAGGAGTTGCTCGGTCACCTGGTCGAGGGGGGTGATGCTGCGCCGGGCACGGCAGATCGCCACGGTGCCCTCGACGGCGGCGACGATCAGCGTCGCCAGGCCGTCGGCCCGGTCGGGGTCGGCGCCGGCGTCGCGCAGGGACGCCGCGAGCAGCCCACACCAGCGCTCGAAGGCCGCCGCCGCGGCGTCGCGGGGGCCGCGGTGATCGTCGGGCAGGTCTTCCACGGACACCGCCAGCACCGGGCATCCGGCGCGGAAGTCGTTGTCGAGGACCAGGTTTCGCCACATCGACAGGAAGGCGGCCAGACCGGCCTCGGGGCCGGCCCGCAGTGCGGTGGCGAGGATGTCTGAGATGGTGTCATCGGCCCAGCGCACCGCCTCGGTGGCCAGGTCGTACTTGCCGCCGGGGAAGTAGTGGTAGGTCGAACCCAGCGGGGCGTCGGTGTGTTTGGCCAGTTCCCGGACGCTGGTCGCGTTGAGCCCGCGACGCCGGATCATGTCCGCGGCACCGATCACCATCCGTTCACGGCCCGTCCGGTCTGCGGCCACCACCCCTCCTTGCTATGACGACCGTTATAGCCTAGCGTGAAACTTGTTATGACAGTCGTTATAAGGAGCTCGTCATGCCGATGATCCAGCTGACCCTGCCCGCCGGGGTGCTCGAGGAGACCGCCCGCCGAGAGCTGCAGAACACGCTGGCCGCCACCCTGCTGAAGTGGGAGGGCGCCGCGGACAACGCGACCTTCCGGGCGCTGTCGTGGAGCCACGTCGAGGAGGTGCCGGCCGGCCGGTTCACCGCGCTCGGCGACGACCTGCCGCGCTTCCGCGTCGACGTCACCGTTCCCGAGGGTGCGTTGTCGACGCGCCGCAAGGAAGGTCTGGTCAAGGAGGTCACCGACCACGTCCTTGCCGCCGCCGGCCTGTCCCCGGAGGATGGACTGCGTGTGTGGGTCCTCATCAACGAACAGCCGGAGGGCACCTGGGGCGCCGGCGGCGGCATCGTGAAGTTCGAGGACCTCAAGGCGCTGGCCCGGCAGACGGCGAATGCCTGATACCGGCGCAGATGCGGAACGGATGGCCCGGCTGCGCGACGAGCTGGGCCTGACATCCATCATCGACGTCCACACCCACTTCATGCCCAAGCGGGTGATGGACAAGGTGTGGGCCTACTTCGACGGCGTCGGTCCACTCACCGGTCGCGAGTGGCCGATCGAGTACCGGCTCGACGAGCAGGCCAGGATCGGGGTGCTGCGAAGTTTCGGCGTCCGGGCGTTCACCTCGCTGGTGTATCCGCACAAGCCTCAGATGGCCGAGTGGCTCAACGGGTGGGCCGCCGACTTCGCGCGCGGCACCGCGGGGGTGCTGCACACCGCGACGTTCTATCCCGAACCCGGCGCCGTCGACTACGTGGCGCGGGCCGTCGACGCCGGGGCGCGGGTGTTCAAGGCCCACGTTCAGGTCGGTGACTACACGCCGACGGACCCGCTGCTCGATCCGGTGTGGGAACTGTTGGAGCACACCGGGATCCCGACGATCATCCACGCCGGATCAGGTCCGGCGCCGGGTCGGTTCACCGGCCCGGGGCCGGTCGGGGAACTGCTGCGCCGGCACCCGCGGCTGGTACTGATCGTCGCGCACATGGGTTCACCGGAGTACCGGGAGTTCGCCGACCTGGCGCTGCGCTACCCGGGTGTGCACCTCGACACCACCCTGGTGTTCACCGACTTCACCGAGGAGCAGGCCCCGGTCCCGGCCGACGTGCGCGCCGACCTGCCGGAGCTGGCGGACAAAGTGCTGTTCGGCAGTGACTTCCCCAACATCCCGTACCCGTATCCCGACGCGGTCGAGGCGCTGACCGGACTCGGACTGGGCGCGGACTGGTGCCGAAAAGTGCTCCACGACAACGCGGCCCGACTGTTCGGTCTGAGCACCGAAGAGGCCTCAATCCGGTGAGATGCAGGGCCGTCAGCCGCCGGCCAGCTCGGTCAGGATCTCACCCGCCGGTTTCTGCTGGGCCAGCCGGTATCCCGTGCCGGCCCACAGGTGGACCAGCTGGGCCTCACCGGCCGCGGCGGCCGCCTTGCGCATCGGGCTCGTCAGATGGTGGATCGCCGGATAGCCCAGCGGCGCAAGCGAATCGAACTCGTCGATGAACCGGTTGCGCAGCCCGCGCGCGGGTCTGCCGGTGAAGGCGCGCGTCACCACCGTCTCGGTGAACGCGGGGTCGACCAGCGCGGCGCGATGCGTCGCCGACGTCCCGCTCTCGTCGGCCCGCAGCAGCGCGGTGCCCACCGCCGCGGCCGTCGCACCTGCGGCCAGGACACCGGCGACGTCGTCCGCCGAAGCCAGGCCACCGGCGGCGATCACCGGCACCCGCACGGCGCCGACCACCTGCGCCACCAGATCCGGCAGCGGAACCGGGGCCGCCATCCGCTCCGGCGTCAACGTCGCGGAGTGCCCGCCCGCGACGGCGCCCTGCACCGCGAGCATGTCCGCACCCGCCTCGGCCGCCAGGGCGGCCTCCTCCACCGAGGTCACGGTCTGCACGACCGTCGTGCCCGCCTTCTGCAGCGCGCGGATCACCTCGCCGCCGGGCACGCCGAACGTGAAGCTGACGACGGGCACCGGGTCGGCCAGCAGCAGGTCGATCTTCGCGGCGAACGCGTCGTCGTCCTCGACCGGCTCGGCCGGAAGGTCCACCTCGAACCGGCCGGCCACCGCCTGCAGGGACGAGCGGTACGCGCGGTAGTCGGTGGTCGAGATCGGCACCGGGTTGGGCGCGAACACGTTGACGCCGAACGGAACCGACGCCGCGCGCACGGCGGCGATCTCGCTGCGCACCGCGTCGGGGGTCTTGTAGCCGGCGGCCAGGAATCCCAGGGCACCGGCCCGTGCCGCCGCGATGACGAGGGTCGGGGTGGTGGGGCCGCCGGCCATCGGCGCGGCGACCACCGGCAGGGTGAGGCCGAGATTCCGCAGAGCGCCACTCACGGGCACCATTAAACGACTCAGGCGGTCAACGGCACCGGCGCGGGCGGCGTCTTGGTCGTGAGCCGGGCCACCCAGCTGTTCTCCGAGTACTCGAACGGTTTGGTGTTGGCCAGGAAGTCACGCAGCTCCGACAACAGCACCGAACTGTGTGTCTCGTGCGGAAAGTGGCCTGCGCCAGGCAGTTCGATGGTGACGGCATCGGTGACGTGCTCGGCGAACCGGCGATGGTGGTCGGGCGGGATGGTGGTGTCGGCCGACCCCCACGCCATGAACAGCGGAACCCCGTTGATCAGACGCGCGTGCCCGGTCGCCGACACCGCCTGTCCGCGCCAGTCGATCACCGAGCGCGCGGTCCGGATGAACGCCCGCCGCTGCTTCTTGGCCCGCAGCGTGCCGAGCACGTCACACATCGCCTGCACATCCACCCCCGGCGCCGCGGCGGGCGCGATCGCCAGCACGCGTTTGAGAACCGTTGCCGGAACAGCGCACAACGCACTGAGCATTGCTTCGGCACCGGGCAGGGTGGCGGCACGCAGCGCATAGCTGACCTCGGGTCCCAGCCCGCCGCTGCTGATCAGGATGAGCCGGTCCACCCGCTCCGGGAACTGGTAGGCCGTCTGCAGCGCGATGCCGCCACCGAGGCTGTGCCCGACGGCGGTGAACCGCCGGTGGCCGAGCGCAAGGGCGAGATCGCGCAGCACGCTGGCGTGCGCGCCGAGTGAGTAGTCACCGGGCGGCGCATCCGAATCACCGTGTCCCGGAAGGTCGGGGGCGATCACTGTGTAGGAGTCCGCCAGGGCGTCGATGAAGCGGTCCCACGTGCGCCTGCTGCCGCCGAGCCCGTGGATCAGCAGCAGCGCCGGGCCCTGACCGGCGACGGTGTAGGTGACCGAACCGCAGGCGAGGCGCAGGCAGCCGTCGCGCCGTGCGGCGATGCTCGCAACCATGGCCTCTCCTCATCTCGGGTGTATGTTGGGTACCGACAGGTGAATCCGGTGTACCCGCGACGAGGCGGTCTTACTCCTGTGATCAGACGTAGCGGGGCCGGCCGGCCTGCGCGCCCAGGATGATCTGAAGCACGTAGATGCCCAGCAGCAGCAGCCACGGTGCGGTCCAGCTGTGGGTGATGTCGTGCAGGAGACCGAACAGGAACGGCCCGAGACCGGCGATCAGATAGCCGAGGCCCTGCGCCATGCCCGACAGCTGGGCGGTGTCGGCGGCGTTGCGGGCGCGCAGGCCGAGCAGCGAGAGCGCCAGTGCGAACACCCCCATCCCGATGCCGATCAGCACGCTCCACAGCACCGGTTGCGCGGCCGGGGCGATCGTCAGGCCGGCCGCCCCGCTGACTCCGATGACCCCCAACCCGACGATCCACGGGCTCTGCGAACGGCTGCGGGCCGCCATCGGCGCGATCACCAGCGCGATCGGCACCCCGATGAGGGAGGTCAGCCCGACCAGCAGCCCGGCCTGCGTCTGGTCGATCCCGTTGTCGATGAAAACCTCAGGCAGCCAACCCATCACGATGTAGGCCATCGCCGACTGGGTGCCGAAGAACAACGTGACCGTCCACGCCAGCCGGTTGCGCAGCAGTGAGCGCCGCTCGCCGGCCGGGGCGGCGTTGGCGGCCCACCCGCGGCCGTGCCTGCGCGAGGCGGGCAGCCACGCCAGCAGCGCGATCAGCGACACCGCTGCCCACGCCAGCAGCGCGCCGCGCCACCCGCCGAGCGGGTCCGCCAGGCCCGGGGTCGCGGCCGATCCCAGCGCCCCGCCGCCCTGCAGTGCCGCGGTGTAGATGCCGGTCATCAGCCCGATGCGCGCGGGGAACGACTGTTTGATCACCACCGGGATCAGCACGTTGGCCAGCGCGATACCCGCGCAGGCCACCAGCGTCGCGGCGATCACCACGTACGGGCCCGCGAGGATGCGGCCCGTCAGCCCGACGGTGAGCACCAGAAGCGCGAGCGAGATCGTGCGACCCAGCCCGACGCGGGCGGCCACCCGCGGCGCGGTGAGCCCGGCGATGGCGAAACACAGCGTCGGCACGGTGGTCAGCAGACCCGCCCACGTCGCCGAGACGTGCAGGTCGGCGCGTATGTCTCCGAGAACCGGCGCGACGCTGGTGACCGCGGGGCGCAGGTTCAGAGCGGTCAGGACGACGGCAACGGCCAGCAACGCACCGCCGGCGACGGGAGGCATGACGGTCCCGGGCCTCGCCGTCATCTGCTCATCGTCCCGCTGGTCGATCGCCACCCTGCTACCCTGCCATACATCCCATGATTGGCTGAAAGGACGATCTGTTGCCGCTGGTCACCGCCCGTCGTACCGGTCTCGTGGATCAGGTGATCGAGCAGCTGCGCGCCGCGGTCGCCAGCGGGGAGTGGGCGATCGGCCAGCGCATCCCCAACGAGACGGCGCTCGTCGAGTCGCTGGGCGTCGGCCGCAACACCGTCCGGGAGGCGGTGCGCGCCCTCGCACACGCCGGAATCCTCGAGGTGCGTCAGGGCGACGGCACCTATGTGCGGGCCACCAGCGAGGTGTCCGGTGCGTTGCGCCGGCTGTGCTGCACCGAGTGGCGCGACGTTCTGCAGGTCCGGCGGGCGCTGGAGGTGGAGGGCGCCCGCGGCGCGGCGCTGCGCCGCACCGACGAGGATCTCGCCGAACTGCGCGACGTGCTCGCGCGCCGCGACGCGGCCCTGGCCGGCACCACCGACGACTTCGCCCGCGCCGACGCGGAATTCCACCTCGCCGTGATGCGGTGCTCGCACAACGCCACGCTCATCGAGCTGTACCGCGGCCTGATGGAGGCGATCACCGCCAGCGTCGCGACCAGCTACGAGGCCACCATGCACGCCGTCGACCACAGTGCGCTGCTCGAGCACATCGCCGCCGGGGACGTCGAGCAGGCGGGCCGGGCCGCCGCGGCGATCATCGACTCGGTGCTCGGGGACCTGCTCTGCTGAGCTACTAGAGTCCGTAGCCATGACTCTGGCAGCACGACTCTGGGCGGACAACTCCGACGTGGTGGCCGAGGTGCTGGCCCATCCCTTCGTGCGTGGGATCGGCGACGGCTCGCTGGACCGCCGCAAGTTCGCCGGCTACCTCGCGCAGGACGCGTTCTATCTCGAATCCTTCGCGCGGGCATACGCTTTCGGGCTGGCCCGCAGCACCGACACCGAGACGCTGCTGACGTTCGCGGAGCTGCTCAACGGGGTGCGCGAGGAGCTCAAGCTGCACTCCTCGTACGCCGCTGCGTGGGACATCGACATGGCGGGGGTGCAGCCCGCCGACGCGACGCTGACCTACTGCGAGTTCCTGCTGGCGACCGCCGCCACCGCCGACGTCGCGGTGATCTGCGCGGCGATGACCCCGTGCATGCGGCTGTACGCGCACATCGGCACGACGCTGAACCCCGACACCGCGGGCCCGTACGCCGACTGGGTGCGCACCTACGCCGACCCCGAGTTCGACGAGGTGGCCGCGGTGCTGGAGAACCTGCTCGACCGGCTCGGCGAGGACAGCCCCGCGATCCGCTCGGCGTACCGGCGCGCGATGCGGCTGGAGTTGGCGTTCTTCGACTCGGCCTGGCGGGCCTGAGCCCTCACCGCGACCGCTGCGGCCTGCCGCCCAGCAGCACCACCACCACCGCGGCCGCCAGCGACAGCGTGCCCACCACCCACATCGCGATCCGGCTGTCCCCGGTCAGATCGGTGAGCCAACCGGTGACGTAGGGGCCGCTGAAGCCGCTGATGTTGCCCCAGCGAGTTGATCAGCGCGATGCCGCCGGCCGCGGCGGCGCCGGTCAGAAACGCCGAGGGCAACGACCAGAACACCGGCAGCGCGCACATCACCGCACACGTGCACACGGTGACCGCCAGCATCGCTAGGTAGACGTTCTGCATGTAGAGCGCGGCGGGGATCGCGATGCCGCCGGCGATCGCGGGAACCGCCACGTGCCAGACGCGTTCGCCGGTGCGGTCCGAGTGCCGCGCCCAGGGCACCATCACGACGGCGGCGACGACGTAGGGCACCGCGGTCACCAGGCCCCGCTGGATGACGTCGAGGTGGGTGCCGTACTCCTCAGGCACGTCGAACACATCCAGGACTTCTGGGGTGACCCGTTGACCGCGGGCGGCTCCCAGAGCAAGGACGGCAAGGCGGCGCTGGTCCAGCTGTACCTGTCGGGCAATCAGGGTGAGGCGCTGGCCAACGAGTCCGTCGACGCCGTCCGCGAGATCGTCGACAACACCCCGCCGCCGCCCGGGCTGAGGGTCTACGTGACCGGGGCGGCACCGCTGATCACCGACAACTTCGAGGTGGGCAGCGAGGGCACCGACAAGGTCACCGGCATCACCTTCCTGGTGATCACCGTGATGCTGCTGATCGTCTACCGGTCGATCGTCACCACGCTCATCGCTCTGCTGACGGTGTTCGTCGAACTCGCCGCCGCCCGCGGCATCGTCTCGACGCTCGCCGACTCCGGATTGATCGGCCTGACAACGTATGCGACGAACCTGCTGACCCTGCTCGCGATCGCGGCCGGAACCGACTACGCGATCTTCGTCATCGGCCGATACCACGAGGCGCGCAACAAGGGCATGGACCGCGTCGCCGCCTACCACGACATGTACCGCGGCACCATCCACGTTATCGTCGGCTCGGGCCTGACGATCGCCGGTGCGGTGGCGTGCCTGTGGTTCACCCGGCTGCCGTACTTCCAGACCCTCGGTGTGCCTGCGGCGATCGGGGTGCTGGTGACGCTGGCGGCGGCGATCACGCTGGGGCCCTCGGTCCTGCTAATCGCCACCCGGTTCGGCCTGATGGAACCGAAACGCGCTACCCGCCAACGGGGTTGGCGGCGGATCGGAACGGCGATCGTGCGCTGGCCGGGGCCGATCCTGGCGGTGTCGGCGCTGCTCGCCGTGATCGGTGTGCTGGTTCTGCCCGGATACAAGACGAACTACGACGCGCGCCCGTATCTGCCCGACTCGGCACCGGCCGTCGAGGGTTACGCCGCCGCCGCGCGGCACTTCTCCGAAGCCCGGCTGAATCCCGAACTGCTGATGATCGAGGCCGACCACGACATGCGCACCCCCGCCGACATGCTCGTGCTCGAACGCATCGCCAAGAGCGTGCTGCACACCAAGGGCGTCGCGCTGGTGCAGTCGATCACCCGGCCGCTGGGCACGCCGATCAGCCACAGCTCGATCCCGTTCCAGATGAGCGCGCAGAGCGCCAGTCAGATCATGAACCTCAGCTACCAGCAGGCGCGCGGCGAGGATCTGCTGCGGCAGGCCGACGAGATCACCAACACCATCGACATTCTGCGCCAGCAGTTGTCGCTGCAGCGGGCCAGCGCCGACGCCACGCATGAGCAGACGCAGGCGTTCCACGACACGGTCACGATCGTCGACGATCTGCGCGACAAGCTGGCCACCTTCGACGACCAGTTCCGCCCGCTGCGCAACTACTTCTACTGGGAGCCGCACTGTTATGACATCCCGATGTGCTGGGCGCTGCGGTCGGTGTTCGACTCGCTGGACGGAATCAGCGCGCTGGCCGAACAATTCGGAAGCATCACCGAGAGCCTGGACAAGCTCGACGCCCTGCAGCCGCAGCTGCTGGAACTGCTGCCGCCGCAGATCGAGATCCAGGAGCGCAACCGCGATCTGATCCTGTCCAACTACGCCACGACCACGGGCATCAACGCGCAGAGCGAGGAGGCGCTGCGCAACGCCACCGCCATGGGGCAGGCGTTCGACGACGCCAAGAACGACGACACGTTCTATCTGCCGCCCGAGGCGTTCGACAACCCGGACTTCCAGCGCGGTCTGAAGCTGTTCCTGTCGCCGGACGGCAGGGCGGCCAGGATGATCATCACCCACGACGGGAATCCCGCGACCCCGGAGGGGATTTCGCATATCGACGCGATCAAGGACGCCGCGTTCGACGCGATGAAGGCCACGCCCCTGTCGGATGCCAAGGTCTACGTGGCGGGCACCGCCTCGACGTACAAGGACATTCAGGACGGCGCCAAGTATGACCTGCTGATCGTCGCGTTGGCGGCGATGGCGCTGATCCTGCTCATCATGATGTTCATCACCCGCAGCCTGGTCGCCGCGGTGGTCATCGTGGGCACGGTGGCGCTGTCGCTGGGTGCGTCGTTCGGCATGTCAGTCCTGGTGTGGGAGTACATCTTCGGGATTCAGCTGTACTGGATCGTGCTCGCGCTCACGGTGATCCTGCTGCTCGCGGTGGGCGCCGACTACAACCTGCTGCTGATCTCCCGGTTCAAGGAGGAGATCGGCGCGGGACTCAACACCGGCATCATCCGCGCGATGGGTGGCACCGGCGGCGTGGTGACCGCGGCCGGTTTGGTGTTCGCCGCGACGATGTCGTCGTTCGTCTTCAGCGACCTGGTCGTGCTGGGCCAGATCGGCACCACCATCGGGCTGGGGCTGTTGTTCGACACGCTGGTGGTGCGGTCGTTTCTGACACCGTCGATCGCGACACTGCTCGGCCGCTGGTTCTGGTGGCCGCTGCGCGTGCGGCCCCGCCCGGCCAGTCGGATGCTGCGGCCCTACGGGACGCGGGCGTCGGTGCGGACCCTGCTGCACGCCGACGAACCGCTGTGACCGCCGAGTATTTTGCTGGATAACGCCTAGGCAAATTTCTTCGAACCTACGATCACCACTGATCCTGGAGGTTCGCCCATGTATCGCCTGGTGTCCAGCGTATTCGCAGCAGTCACAGCAATCACCCTTGCGTGCGCCAGTCCCGCTGCGGCGGAGGAGGGTGCCTATCTGGACGGGTTACAGGACCGCTACCAGTTCCTGACCGCCCAGCAGCTCGTCTCGGCGGGCCACCGCGCGTGCACGCTCTCCGCGGCCGGTGTCCTGGCGCCCGACGTCGTCGCCACGGTCATGGACGACCTCGCGATCGGGCTGGTACCCGCGATGGCGATCGTCAGCGACGCGATGCGCGAACTCTGCTGAGCCGTCACACGGCCGGATCGCGAGTTCTACACCAGGGCGGTGATTCCCGCCGTTCTGCGACCCTCATGTAGAACTCGGCGCGGCAGCCGTCACACGGACGGCGCAAGGCGCACGTCAGCGGAAGCGGATGTTCATCGTCGCCAGGCCGAAGATCTTCTTGCCCGCCGATTTCGCCCCGACGATCACCACACCCGAGCGGGTGTCGGGATCCAGTGACTTCACCTTGCCGGTGAACTCGATGTCGGCGCCCTCCTTGGCGGGCACCACCGCCGGCTGTGACAGCCGCACCGAGTACTTGGTCACCGCACCGGGATCGCCCGACCACGACGACACGAAGCCGGCGCCCAGCCCCATCGTCAGCATGCCGTGCGCGATCACGTCGGGCAGGCCGGCGAGCTTGGCGATCTCCTCGTCCCAATGGATCGGGTTGGCGTCACCGGCGACGCCCGCGTAGTTCACCAGGTCGCCGCGCGACAGCCGGGTGTGGTGCGCCGGCAGCTCGTCGCCGGCCTGCACCTGGTCGAACGGCCGCGTCCCGGGAGTGCGGGTCAGCCCGCCGTCGGAGATCTTGACCTCGCCCTCGGGCCGCACCGTCTTCTCGTAGGCCTCCGGGTTGGCGCCGATGTCGAGGATGTTCATGTCGTGCATCATCGCGTTCTGCACGGCTTCCTTGACCCCGGCGTCGATGTCGTCGGCGGTCACCCCCACGACCGTGGTGTGCAGGGTGTGCACCCGCTCGCCGGAGGCGATGTCGGTGAACGTGTTGGTGACGGTGATGAAGTCGCGTCCGGCGGTCCGGCGCACCGAGGTCAGCTCGACGTCGATGACCAGCTCGTCACCGGCGACGATCGGGCGGTGCTGCTCGAAGACCTCCTCGGTCTGCAGATAGGTGTCGTAGCCGACCACGATCTCCTCGAACATCCGCCGGTTGCACTGCATACCGGGGGCGGAGGTGAAGGTCAGCGGCGCGATGACATCGTTGTAGCCGAGCGCGCGGGCGGCCTCGACGTCCCAGTGCGCGGGGTGGTAGTCCTGCACGGCGCGGGCGTACTCGCGCAACTTCTCCCGGCCCACCAGATAGGTGCCGTCCATCTGGTAGTAGTGGCCGACCCGGGCCTCGAGCTCCGGCGTGTCTGATGCTGCGGTCATGGGTTGCTCAACTCTTCCGATCGGCTGGTTCGCTGGAGGGCCGACCCAAGCACAGTAGCGTGGCGGCGCCACGCATCCGCGCCAGGTGGTTCCGGACCGCCGCTAGACTGGACACGTGTCCAGCATCGACGGTGATGCCGCGACGGTCACCTCGCTCGACGTGCGGAGGGCTCAGCGGCTGCGGCGGGATCCCTCCGACGCGGTCCTCGACGTCACCAGCGCACTGCTGGCCGAGGAGTCCTATCCGGGGGTGACGCTACCGGCCGTCGCGACCCGTTGCGGCACGTCGGTGGCCGCCCTGATGTCGCGGTACCCCACCAAGGACGCGTTGATCGCCAGCGTCTACCTGCGCCGCCTGCAGGCCCTGCCGCTGGAGATCGACCGTAACGCCGGTGTCGTCGAGCGCCTGATCACCCAGCTGTGCGTGGTGGCGAACATCTTCGCCGACGCCCCGGACCTGGGTGCGGCCTGCAACATCGCGCTGATGCGCAACGACGATCCCGCGATCGTCCCGATCCGCGAGGCGATCTCCGAGGAGATCCGCCGTCGCATCGCCGCCTCGCTCGACACCGGTGCCTGGCCCGAGATCCACAACACGGTTGAGACCGTGATCTGCGGCGCGCTGCTGCAGGTCGGCGCCGGCCTGCTCACCTATCGTGACATGATCGCGCACGTGGAAACCGTTCTGCGGCTGCTGTTTCCGGACGACTAGCGCACCAGCGTCGCCCCGCCGTCGAGCCGGATCTGCTGGCCGGTCATGAACCGCGACTCGTCGGACAGCAGATACAGTGCGGCGTAAGCCGACTCCCACACCGTGGCGCGGCCCATCTTGAGCTTGACGACCTCCCGGTGTTTCGCGGTCGCCTCCTGTTCGTCCATGCCGAAGAGCGCCTGCGAGTCCCGGTTCGCCAGCACCGAGTTGATCGGACCCAGCATCAGCGTGTTGGCGCGGATGCCGGCCTCGGCGAACTGCACCGCGGTCAGCTCGGTGATCTGGTTGAGTCCGCACTTGCCCAGCGCGTACGGCATGATCCCGATGTTGAGCCCGAGTTCGTTCTTCACGCTGGCGATCGACGAGATGTTGACGATGCTGCCGGTGGTGTCGCCGTCGTTGCGCTCCATGCACTGGGCCGCATAGAGATTGCAGTAGTAGCAGCCCAGCATGTTGACGTTGATGCCGTAGTTGAAGTTCTCGGTCGTCATCGAGTTGGTCTCGAAGTCGAACGGCGGGTTGGTCGCCACGCTGTAGACCATCCCGTCCACCCGGCCGCTGGTCTGCATCGCGGTGTCGAAGATTCGTCGGCAGTCGTCCTCCTCGGCGACGTCGGCCACCACGGCGTAGCCGCGGCCGCCCTCGGCGAGGATCATCTCGACCGTCTCGTTGACCGCGTCGGGGTTCAGGTCGACGGCCACCACCTCGGCGCCGTGCCGGGCCGCCAGGATCGAGATGGCCCGTCCGTTGCCCGTGCCGGGGCCCGGGCTCTGTCCCGCGCCCACCACCACCACGACCTTGCCGGTCAGGTCGAACGCCGTGCGGTCCCTGCGGTCGAAGTCAAACGCCATATCACTCACCCAATGGATAGAGAAGCTAATTACTACCGATCGTAGAAGCCGTCGCAAGTTGGCGCGCACTGAGGGCACCCGATAACTTGCCTGCGTGATGTCCTCCGCTGCCAGAGCAGTCGCGCGCTGGATCGCCCCCGTCCTGACCGCCGCGGTCACCGCCGGTTTCGTCGCCACAACGGTGCAGCCCGAGACCGATCTGTCAGTCCGGCTGACCAGCGAGGGAAACCCGCTCGACGGTGCCCCGTTCTACGTCAACCCGAACTCGGTGGCGATGCGGGCCGCCCAGAAGGCCGACCCGCCGAACGCGGCCCTGGACTACGTCGCCAACACCCCACAGGCCTACTGGCTGACACCCGGCCCGTCGGCGTCGACGGTGGCCAAGTACACCGCCGATGCCCAAGCCGTCGGGGCCATACCGGTGTTCGCGATCTACGGCATCCCGCACCGCGACTGCGGCAGCTTCGCCGCGGGCGGGCACGGCTCCGGCGACGCCTACCGGGCGTGGATCGACGGCATCGCCGCCGACATCGGCGGGGCCCGCGCGGCGGTCATCCTCGAACCCGACGCGCTCGCGATGGCCGACTGCCTGTCCGGCGCGCAGCGCCAGGAACGCTTCGACCTGATCGCCTACGCCGTCGACCGGCTGACCGCCAACCCGGCCACCGCCGTCTACGTCGACGCCGGGCACTCGCGCTGGACGCCCGTCGAGGAGATGGCCAACCGGCTCAACCAGGTCGGCGTCACCAAGGCGCGCGGCTTCAGCCTCAACACCGCGAACTTCTTCACCACCGAGGAGGAGATCGGATATGGCGAGGCGATCTCCGGACTGACCGGCGGCTCGCACTACGTCATCGACACCTCGCGCAACGGCAACGGCCCCGCCGACGGCGAGATGTACTGGTGCAACCCGAGCGGACGTGCCCTGGGCGTGCGGCCCACCACCGCCACCGCCGCCCCGCACGCCGACGCCTACCTGTGGATCAAGCGTGTCGGGGAGTCCGACGGCACCTGCGGCAAGGGTGATCCGCCCGTCGGAACCTTCGTCAATCAATACGTCTACGAGCTGGCGGCCAACGCGGGCGTCGCCTGACGCCGACCGCCGACCGGAATAGCCGCGCGCCCGGCCGCGTTGCCGACGGCAGACGTCAGCAAGGGGTGCACTATGGAATTCGGTATTTCGACGTTCGTCAACGACGACACCATCGACACGGTCACCCTGGCCCGGGCCATCGAGGAGCGCGGTTTCCACGCGCTGGCGATCGCCGAGCACACCCACATCCCGGCGAGCCGCGAATCGGCCTACCCGGGCGGCGGTGAACTGCCCGACTACTACTACCGGACACTCGATCCGTTCGTGACGCTGGCCGCGGCCGCGGCCGTCACCTCGCGTATCGAGCTGATCACCGGCATCGCGCTGCTCATCCAGCGCGACCCGATCATCACGGCCAAGGAGACGGCCAGCATCGACCTCATCTCCGGCGGCCGGTTCGTGTTCGGGGTCGGCGCCGGCTGGAACCTCGAGGAGATGCGCCACCACGGCACCGACCCGAAGACCCGCGGCGCGCTGCTCGACGAACGCATCGAGGCGATCAAGGCGCTGTGGACCACCGAGCCCGCCGAATACCACGGCACCTACGTCGATTTCGACGCCTCCTACCTGCGGCCCAAACCCGTGCAGAAGCCGCACCCGCCGATCCTGGTGGGCGGCGACTCCAACGCCACCGTCAAGCGGGTGATCCGCCACGGGGCCGGCTGGATGTCCAACCCGTTGCCGGTGGACCGGCTGCGGATGCGTATCGACCAGATCCGCGACGGCGCAGGCCACGACGTCCCGCTCAGCACGTTCGGCACGCCGATCGACCCGGGCTACTGGGATGCGCTGCAGCAGTTGGGGTATCGGCAGGCGAATCTCATTCTGCCCACCCGGCCGCGCGACGAATCGTTGCGACTGCTCGACGAATACGCCGAGAAGGTCGCGGCATACCGCGGCTAGTGTGGCCCTGATCACACCGGATCGCTTCCCGGGTAGGGACTTTCGGCCCTGTGCCGGGCTGGGTTAGCCAGCAACACTCGAAGCCTGCAGACGGCGAGGAGGCTTCGAGCGGTGCATGGCCTGGTGAGTTCCGCGGTCGAGCCCTTCCGCGACCCGGACTTCCCGAACATCACCGTGGTCGGCGACGTCCTGACCTACGACGCGCAACGGGTCGCGCGGGCGGTGGGCGAGGTGCTGCGCAACCGCGGCCTGGGCGGTGAGGTCCGGGTCCGGCTGAGCGCGGCGGCGCTGCCGGGCAATCCGCTGGTGGTCCAGGTCAATCTCGGTGAGGGTGACACCGCGCTGCGCATGCAGACCGTCATCCGCGACGTCGAGGATCTGGTCCCGGTGCAGACGCGACTGGTCGAACAGATCGTGCGGACCCGCAGGCCGTGGCGGCCGCGGCGCTGGCCGGATCGCAGCCGCTGCATCCTGTCCGCCCCGGAACTGGCGGTCATCGCGCGCCGCAAGCTGGTGCCGCTGGCGCGCGCCACCCCGCTGGACGCCGCGGCGGCGATGGACGCGATGGACTACGACGTGCACCTGTTCACCGACGCCGAGACCGGTGAGGAGGCGGTGGTGTACCGGGCCGGCCCGTCCGGTTTGCGGTTGAACCGCCAGCGCCACGTACACCCGCCCGGAGGATCCCGCGCGCCGATCCCGCCGCCGCAGCCGCTGGTGGTAAACCCGCGTCCCACACCGGTTCTCAGCGACGACGACGCGCTGGCCAGGCTGTGTGAGCACAGCTTGGGCTTCCTGTTCTACACCGACCCCGACAGCGGTCGCGGCCGGCTGTTGTACCCGCGCTACGACGGCGGTATCACGCTGATCGCGCCCGCCACCTAGGAGTCGCCGGCCTCGTTGCCGCGCTTGATGTCGGCGATCACCGTGGAGTTGTGAAACTCCAGCGCGCGCTGGGCGGCCTGCAGGTCGCCCTGTTCGGCGGCCCGCAGGATGTCGGTGTGCCAGCTCTCCATGTCCGGGTGGTCCGGATGGTGAAAGACCAATGCGCGCAGGCACATCCGCGTCTCGACCGACACCGTGTCGAACGCCTGGATGAGTCGACGGCTGCCGGTGGCGTACACGAGTTCGCGGTGGAAGGCCATATCCAGCTCGTCGGCGCTGTCCCAGTCCTGGATCGCCAGGTTCTCCCGGTACTGCCGCAGGATGTCCCACAACCGGGCGAAGACCCGGGGGTCGGGGTTCTGCACCAGATGTTTGATCGCGGCGAGCTCCACCGCCTCGCGCAGCCGGTAGATGTCCTCGACATCCTCGGTGGACAGGACGGGGACGAACACCCCGCGGTTGCGTTCGGAGACCAGCAGCCCCTGTTCGGTGAGGCGCTTGAGGGCCTCGCGCACCGGCCCCCGCCCGACGTGGAACGCCGCGGCGATCGAGGGTTCGGTGATCTGCTCGCCCGGTTGGAACCGGCCCTGGGCCAACATGTCGCGCAACCGGTTGGCCACCGTCAGCGCGATGTCGACGGGCTCGATCGGAGCGACGTCGGAGAGCGACGCCTTCGATGCCATCCGCACCCCCAGACCTTGATCGTTAATCGCTTACAATTTACACGCCCGACCCGTCGGGCCGTGCCGACGAACGAAGGGACCCGCAATGACGATGACCGAAACCCGGGTGGCGCTCGTCAGCGGGTCGACCTCCGGAATCGGCGTCGAGGTCGCCCGCCGGCTGGTGGCCGACGGGCTGAACGTGGTCATCTCCGGGCGGTCGGCCGAGCGCGGGGCCCAGGTGCAGTCGGAGCTGGGCGAGCGCGCGCACTTCGTCGCCGCCGATCTGACCGCCGACGGCGCCTGCGATCGCCTGGTGGCCGCCGCGGTCGAGCGGTTCGGCCGGCTCGACGTGCTGGTCAACAACGCGGCCATCGACCACACCGGTCCGCTGCTGGCGGTGCCCGCCGCCGAGATCCGCACCACGCTGGAGACCAACACCGTGGCCGCGGTGCTGCTGCTGCAGGCCGCCGCGCGGGCGATGGTCGACGCCGGTCGCGGCGGCGCGATCATCAACGTGACGTCCCGCCTGGCCAGCGCCGGTGTCCCGACCATGGGCATCTACTCGGCGAGCAAGGGCGCACTGCTGTCACTGACCCGGACCGCCGCCATCGAGCTGGCCGAGCACAACGTCCGCGTCAACGCCGTCGCCCCGGGGCTGACCCGCACCCCGCTCTACGAGGAGTGGATGGCCGGGCTGCCCGACCCCGAGGAGGTGGCCAGGGCCCAGGCCGAGGCCATCCCGCTGGGGCGGATCGCCGAGCCCGCCGACGTCGCCGCCGCGGTGTCGTTCCTGGCCTCGCCCGGGGCCGCCTATATCACCGGAGTCTCGCTGCCGGTCGACGGTGGCTATCTCGCCAAGTAGACCCATCGGGTCACCCGTCGCCGCCGAGCCGTACGGCCGGCGGCGATTTTGTCGTTCCGGTTGAGGGGTCTACTCACCGTTGTTAGCCTCCTCGTAAATCGTAAACGATTAACGAAACGAGGTCGGCGATGGAACGACGGGGCAGGGTATTCCGGCGCTGGGGCGCGGCGATGGCGGTGGCGGCGCCGCTGCTGTTGGCCACCGCATGCGGATCGGGCGGTACCGACTCGGCGGGGGAGCAGACCAGTGCCGCTGACAAACCGGCCCTGTTCGCCTCCCTCCCGGCCGAGATCCAGGAGTCCGGCGTAATCCGCAACGGCGCCGACTTCACCTATCCGCCGCTGGAGTACGTCGAGGCCGACGGCACCACCTTCACCGGCGTCGACTACGACCTCGCCGAGGCGATCGGCGAGAAGCTCGGGGTGCGCATCGAGCACTCCAACGCCGCGTTCGGCACCCTGATCCCGCAGCTGCAGGCCAAGCGCCTCGACATGGTGCTGTCCTTCGCCACGGTCACCGACGAACGCATGGAGGTCGTCGACTTCGTCGAGTACAGCCAGAGCGGCACCGCGATGATGGTGCGCAAGGGCAACCCGGAGAACATCAAGACCCTGGCCGACCTCTGCGGCAAGTCGGTGGGTCTGCAGTCCGGGGCCGTGCAGGTCCCGATCGCCGAGAAGGCCAGCGCCGACTGCGTCGCCGCCGGCAAGCCGCCGATCGACATCAAGCAGCAGGGCAAGGACTCCGAGGTGCAGATGCTGCTGCGCAGCGGCCGCATCGACGTCGACCTGCTGGACTCCCCGGTGGCCGCCTACAGCGCCTCGCAGGGCGACGAGTTCGAGGTGGTTCCCGGCGAGCGCTATGAGGTGCGGCCGCACGGGGTGATGGTGCTCAAGGGCAACGACCAGCTCGCCGAGGCGCTCAAGAACGCCATCGACGAGCTCATGGAGGACGGCACCTACAAGGAGATCCTGGACAAGTACCACGTCCCCGACATCGCCCTCGACGAGGCGAAAATCAGCCGCGCCCAGGGATAGTCGTGCCCCCGACCGAGGGAACCGAGGGTGAGGAGAATGCCGTGACGACGACCGAGGCGCCACCGGTCCGGCCGGGCGCGCGCGAATCCGGGCGCAGTGAGCGCGACGCCGCGCTGCCGCGCGCCCGTCCCCGCCACCTCGGCCGGTGGGTGGTCAGCCTGCTGGTGCTGGTCCTGCTGGGGCTGTTCATCCGCACCATGGCCACCAACGAGAACCTCGACTGGGGTGTGGTCGGCAGGTACCTGTTCGACCCGACCGTGCTCACCGGGGTCAAGAACACCATCGTCATCACGGCGCTGTCCCAGACCATCGGCATCGTCGGCGGATTGTTCCTGGCGCTGGCCCGGCTGTCGCGGAACCCGGTGCTGCGCTACGGCGCCGGCGGCTACATCTGGTTCTTCCGCGGCGTGCCGGTGCTGGTGCAGCTGATCTTCTGGTTCAACCTCGGCCTGGTCTTCCCGCATCTGTCGCTGGGCCTCCCGGGCACCTCGCTCGAACTGTTCTCGGTGCCCGCGAACACGGCGATCACCCCGTTCGTCGCGGTACTGCTCGGCCTCGGACTCAACGAGATGGCCTACATGGCCGAGATCATCCGCGGCGGCCTGCTGGGTGTCCCGGCCGGCCAGCGGGAGGCCGCGGCGTCGCTGGGGATGACACCGCTGCAGACGCTGCGCAAAGTCGTTCTGCCGCAGGCGGTCCGGATGATCATCCCGCCGACGAGCAACCAGACGATCATCATGCTGAAGATCTCGGCGCTGGCCAGCGTGATCACCTATCAGGACCTGCTGACCTCGGTGCAGCTGATCTACTCGGTGAACCTGCGGACACTGGAGCTGCTGATCGTGGCCAGCATCTGGTACGTGGCGCTGACCACCCTGCTCACCCTCGCACAGGGGGCACTCGAACGGCGGATGAGCCGCTCGCTGGCCGCGGTCCCGGCGGCGCGGCCCTCGGTGGCCGCGCGGCTGCTGCGGGGCGGTGAACGCTGATGGCGCCCAAGGTCGAGATCGTGGATCTGCACAAGTCGTTCGGCGCGGTCGAGGTGCTCAAGGGGATCAACCTCGACATCGCCGAGGGCGAGGTCGTCACCCTGCTCGGGCGCTCCGGCAGCGGCAAGAGCACCCTGTTGCGCTGCATCAACCAGCTGGAGACGCCCACCAGCGGGCTCATCTACATCGACGGTGTGCTGCAGGGCTGGGAGGAACGCAACGGGAAGCTGCACGAACTCGGCGCCAAGGCGATCGCCCGCCAACGCGTCGGCACCGGCATGGTGTTCCAGCAGTTCAATCTCTTCCCGCACATGACCGCGCTGGAGAACGTGACCTCCGCGCAGCGGGTGGTGCTCGGCCGCGGCCGTCGCGCCGCCGAGGACCGGGCCCGCGAGGCGCTGACCCGCGTCGGACTGGCCGACCGGATGGCGAACTATCCGGGCCAGCTGTCCGGCGGACAGCAGCAGCGCGTCGCCATCGCCCGGGCACTGGCGATGGACCCGTCGCTGATGCTCTTCGACGAACCCACCAGCGCCCTGGACCCGGAGCTGGTCGGTGAAGTCCTCACGGCGATACGCAGACTCGCCGACGACGGCATGACCATGATCGTGGTGACCCACGAGGTGGCGTTCGCCCGCGAGATCTCCGACCGCGTGGTGTTCATGGATGACGGGCTCATCGTCGAGTCCGGTCCCGCGCAGCAGGTGATCGACGACCCACAGGAACCGCGGACCCGTGCCTTTCTGGCCCGGCACGCCGCGGGCGGACGCGTGGCCTGACCGGGGCCCACACCGTTTCCGTGTCAATTCACAAGTCGATGCAGAAGTTGATCCAGAAGTTGATCCAGAAGTTGATTCAGAGAGTGAGCACAGCCAGATGAACACCCCAGCACCGTCTCCGTACGTCGGGCCACCGGACTCCGAGCAGATGCCGCGCTACGCGGGCCTGACGACGTTCGCGCGCCTGCCGCGCGCCGAGGACGTCGGCCACGTCGACGTCGGGGTGCTGGGCGTGCCGTTCGACTCCGGTGTCTCGTACCGGCCGGGTGCCCGGTTCGGCCCCTCAGCGGTCCGGGAGGCCAGCCGACTCCTGCAGGGCTACAACCAGTTTCAGGATGTGGCACCGTTCCAGGTGCAACAGGTGGCCGACCTCGGTGACGTCAACGCCAACCCGTTCAACATCGAGGAGGCGCTGACGGCGATCGAGCGGCGGGCCAAGGAACTGACCGCGGCGGGCACGAAGATCGTCACGATCGGCGGTGACCACACCATCGCGCTGCCACTGCTACGCGCCGCCGCCGACGCGCACGGCCCGGTGGCGCTGCTTCACTTCGACGCCCACCTCGACACCTGGGACACCTACTTCGGCCAGCCTTACACCCACGGCACCCCGTTCCTGCGCGCCCACGAGGAGGGGCTGCTGTCCCGGGATCACCTGACGCATGTGGGGATCCGGGCGAACCTGCACCACAAGCACGATCTCGACCGGGACGCGGCGATCGGCTTCGGCATCATCTCCACCATGGATATCGCCGAACGCGGTGTCGGGGAGATCATCTCGGCGATGAAGGAGCGCATCGGCGACACCCCGGTCTACATCTCGATCGACATCGACGTGCTCGACCCCTCGCACGCCCCGGGCACTGGAACCCCGGAGGCCGGCGGCCTGACGTCGCGGGAGATGATCCAGATGCTGCGCGGCATCTCCGATCTCAACATCGTCGGCGCCGACGTGGTCGAGGTGGCGCCGAGCTACGACTGGGCGCAGCTGACCGGGCTGGCCGCCTCCTCGCTGATCTACGAACTGATCAGCATCTTCGGTGTGAAGGCCGCCGCGAAGTGACCGCAGCCGCATCCACACCGGCACTGTGGCCGGCGCAGGCGCATGTGCCGTCGGTGCTCGGCAGGCAGATCGTGGTCGAGCGCGGTGAGGGTTCCTACATCGTGACCGCGGACGGCAGAAGGCTTTTCGACGGCACCGCGGGGCTGTGGCACGCCAACGTCGGGCACGGCAGGCCGGAGCTCGCCGACGCCGCGGCCGAACAGATGCGCCGGCTGGAGACCTACCACGTCTTCGGGCGGTTCGTGAACGATCAGGCGGTGGCGCTGGCCGAGCGGTTGGCGGCGATGTCGCCGATCCCCGACAGCAAGGTGATCCTGAACTCGGGCGGCGGTGACGCCATCGATCTGGCGTGCAAGCTCGCCCGCCGGCACTGGCAGCGGGCGGGTCGCCGGTCGAAGACGATGATCCTCAGCCGCGAGTACGCCTATCACGGTCTGCACGCGTACGGGACCAGCATCGGCGGCCTGGACTTCAACCGCGAGGGTTACGGCACCGAGTCCCTGGTCCCGGAGACGGCGCGGATACCGCTGCACGACGTGGCCGCCACCGCGGCGCTGATCGACGAGATCGGGGCCGACAACATCGCGGCGCTGGTCACCGAACCCGTCCAGGGCACGGGCGGGGTGCACCCACCGCGCGAGGACTACCTGCGCCGGATCGCCGACCTGTGCCGCGCCAACGACATCCTGCTGATCCTCGACGAGGTGATCACCGGCTTCGGCCGCACCGGAACCATGTTCGCCGCCGAACGCTACGGCGTCACACCGGATCTCATCACCTTCGCCAAGGGGGTGACGTCGGGGTACGCGCCGCTGGGCGGAGTGCTGATCGCGCGGCCGATCTGGGAGCCGTTCTTCGCCGACGGTCCGGACACCCCGATCTTCCGGCACGGCGCCACCTACTCGGGTCACGCCACGGCGTGCGCCGTCGCGATGCGCAACCTCGACATCCTCGAACAGGAGGCGCTGCTGGACCGGGTCAAGCACCTCGCGGTGCGGCTCGGCGACGGCCTGACCGCGCTGGCGCAGCGCTGCCCGGGTGTGGCGGAGGTCCGCTTCGCCGGGTTCCTCGGCGGCGTCGCGCTCACCGACGACCTCGACGCGGTACAGGTGGCCGACCGGCTCATCGACGCCGGGTTCGTGTCACGGCCCCTGCGCGGCAACACCTTGCAGATCAGCCCGCCCTACATCACCACCGACGACGAGCTGGACGCGTTCCTGGCCGCCATCGAGACCACGGTCACCGAGCTCGCCTCATGACAACACCCGTGCGTTCCGCCGACCCGGCGGAGGTGGCGCGCGCCGACGAGGTGATCGCGGGGATCGCCCCGCCGAGCGGGCCCACGTTCCCGGTGCATGATCCGGCGACGGGGGAGCTCATCGCCGAGGTGGCAGACCACGACGTCGACGCCGCGCTGGCGGCCGTCGAACGCGCCGAGGCCGCGGGTCGGGCGTGGGCGAGGACGTCGGCCCGCACCCGCGCCGACGTGCTGCTGGCGTGGTACGACCAGTTGACCGCGCACACCGACGATCTCGCGGCGCTGATCACCCGCGAGATGGGCAAGCCGCTGGCCGAGTCGCTCACCGAGGTGCGCTACGGCACCGATTTCGTCCGGTGGTACTCCGAGGAGGCGAGCCGACCGGGCGGGACGTACCGCGAGCTGCCCGCGGGCGGCGCCGACGTGCTGGTCCGGCGCGCCCCCGTCGGGCTGTCGGTGCTGATCACGCCGTGGAACTTCCCGCTGGCGATGGCGACCCGCAAGATCGCCCCGGCGCTGGCGGCCGGCTGCCCGGTGGTGATCAAACCCGCCGAGCTGACCCCGCTGACCACGATGTACGCCGTCATGCTGGCCGAGCAGATCGGCGTTCCGGAGGGGCTCATCAACGTCGTGACCACGTCGTCGCCGTCGTCGTTCAGCGAGGCGGTGCTGCGTGATCCGCGGGTGCGCAAGGTGTCGTTCACCGGGTCCACCGAGGTCGGTCGCGTCCTGCTGAACCTGGCTTCGCACAACGTGTTACGGACCTCGATGGAGTTGGGCGGCAACGCGGCGGTGCTGGTGTTCGACGACGCCGACCTGGACAGGGCGGTGGCGGGCACGTTCCAGGCCAAGATGCGCAACGGCGGTCAGTCGTGTATCGCGGCGAACCGCATCTTCGTGCAGGACACCATCCACGACGCCTTCGTCGAACGGCTCACCGACGCGATGGCCTCGGTGGTGGTGGGCAACGGGTTCGCGCCCGGTGTCGGGCTCGGCCCGCTGATCGATGACCGCGCCGTCGACTCGATGGTGCGCCTGGTCGCCGACGCCTACGAACGCGGCGCCGAGGTACGGACCGGGGGAGCGCCGCTGCCCGGCGGCGGCTACTTCTTCGAACCCACCGTGCTCACCGATGTGCCCGCCGACGCCCTGGTGGCGGCCACCGAGATCTTCGGACCGGTCGCCGCGGTGCAGCGGTTCTCCACCGAGGACGAGGCGATCGCCCGCGCCAACGCGACCGAATTCGGGTTGGCCGGTTACGTTTTCACCCAGAACCTGGACCGCGCGCTGAACGTCGCCGACCGCCTGGAGACCGGGCTGGTCGGCATCAACCAGGGCGTGCCGTCGAATGCGGCCGCCCCGTTCGGCGGGGTCAAACAGTCCGGTGTCGGGCGCGAGGGCAGCGGCGAGGGACTCGAGGAGTACCAGGAGGTGCGGTTCTACAACATCGCGCGCCGCGGCACGGCCTGACTACCCGCCCGCTGGACAGGTGTCTATTCTGACCGGCATGAGCAACGACGCTGATGCCGAACGGGTAGCTGCGCTGGCCCGCGAGGTCGTCGCCAAGCACGACCCGAAGGTGGTGCCCATCCCGGAGTTCCTCGGCGCCTGCTACGACGCCGGCCTGTCCTGGGTGCACTTCCCGGAGGGGCTGGGCGGGCTCGGGGTGTCGCGCGGCCTGCAGGCCGTCGCCGACCGGATCCTGCAGGGCGCCGGCGGGCCGGTGCCGCTCGGGCTCAACCCGATGGGTTACGGCATGGCGGCACCGACCATCCGCGAGCACGCCCAGACCGAGGAGGTCAAGCGGCAGTGGCTGCGGCCGCTGGCCACCACCGAGCACATCTGGTGCCAGCTGTTCTCCGAGCCCGGTGCCGGATCGGACCTGGCGGGGCTGGCCACCAGCGCGGTGCGCGACGGCGACGACTGGGTGATCAACGGGCAGAAGGTGTGGACCAGCCTGGCGCACAAGGCGCGCTGGGGTCTGCTGCTGGCCCGCACCAATCCTGATGTGCCCAAACACAAGGGCCTGACCTACTTTGTCATCGACATGCACGGGCCCGGGGTGGAGACCAGGCCGCTGCGCCAGATGACGGGCCAGGCCGAGTTCAACGAGGTGTACTTCACCGACGCCCGCGTCCCGGACAAACACCGGCTCGGCGAGGTCGGCAACGGCTGGGCCGTCGCGATGACCACGTTGATGAACGAGCGCACCGCGCTCGGCGGCAGCGGCAGCCGGCGCGGTGCGGGCACGATCGCCGACGCCACCGCGCTGTGGGCGTCGCGCCCGCAGCGGCGCACCCCCGTGCTGCGCGACCGGCTCACCCAGCTGTGGCTGCGCTCGGAGGCGCAGCGTCTGACCGCCGAGCGGTCGCGGGCGTCGGCTGGTGTCGGCGGCCCGGGTCCCGAGGGCTCGATCGGCAAGCTGGTCGGCGCCGAGCTCAATCAGGAGATCTACCAGTGGTGCATGGACTTCCTCGGCCCCGAAGGGCTGCTGTACCACGGGTATGAGGAGGGTCGGGGCGTCGGCGAGAAGGACTGGCAGGGTCCCATCCAGCAGCGTTATCTGCGCAGCCGCGCCAACACCATCGAGGGCGGTACCTCCGAGGTGATGCGCAACATCCTCGGCGAGCGGATCCTCGGCCTGCCCGGCGATCTGAGAGCTGACGCAGGCATTCCCTGGAAGGAGGTGCCCCGTGGCTGAGAAGCTTGCGGATCAGCCCAACAATCTGGCTGAGAAGCTTGCGGATCAGCCCAACAATCTGGCTGAGAAGCTTGCGGATCAGCCCAACAATCTGGCTGAGAAGCTTGCGGATCAGCCCGACAATCTGGCTGAGCCTGTGGGCCGTGAGTTCCGGTTTACCGACGAGCAGAACCAATTACGGGAGACGGTACGGAAATTCAGCGCCGAGCACTTCTCGGAGGAGAACGTGCGCCGGCTGATGCAGTCCGACCCGCCGTTCGATCCGGCCGTGTGGGGCCGGTTGGGCGCGGAGCTCGGGGTGCTCGGCTTGTCGGTGCCCGAGGCCGACGGCGGAGTCGGCGGTACGCTGGTCGACCAGGCCGTGGCGATCGAGGAGCTCGGCGCCCGGCTGGCCTGCGGACCGCTGTTCGGCACCGTGTATCTGGCGATTCCGGCGCTGGTCGCCGCGTCGGCCGGGACCGCCCGTGACGAACTGCTCGGCGACCTGGTCGAGGGCCGTCACACCGCCGCGGTCGTCGTTCCGGACCGGGCCGGGGTGTTCGACGCCGACGCGGTCACCATCACCGCATCGGGAGATACCCTGTCGGGCACCGCAACCCAGGTGGTCGACGGTGGTATCGCCGACGTCCTGCTGGTCGCCGCCCGCGGTGGTGACGGGGTCGGGTTCTACGCCGTCGACGCGGCCGGGGCCGGTGTGCAGCGCACGCCGCTGGCCACACTGGACCTCACCCGGTCGGAGGCCAACGTCGCGTTCACTGAGGCGCCCGCGCGGCTGATCGCCGGGCCGCAGGAGAGCGCGCGGGTGCTCGAACACGCCCTGCAGGTGGGTGCGGCGCTGCTGGCCGTCGAACAGGTCGGCGCCGCACAGCATCTGCTCGACCTGTCGGTGGAGTACGCCAAGTCGCGGCTGCAGTTCGGCCGGCCGATCGGCTCCTTCCAGGCGGTCAAGCACCGGCTGGCCAACCTGCTCGTCGATGTCGAGCACGCGAGATCGACGGCGTATCACGCGGTTTGGGCACTCAGCGACGGCTCCGACGATCCGGCGCTGGCGACCAGCATCGCGCAGGCGGTGTGCTCGGCGGCGCTGACGCATGTCGCGGCGGACACCATCCAGGTGCACGGCGGCATCGGGTTCACCTGGGAGCACCGGGCGCACCTGTACTTCAAGCGCGCCGCTACCGACGCCGCTCTGCTGGGCAGCCCTGAGCAGCACCGGGACCGGATCGCGGCCATGGTGCTCGACGACGCGGTCGCCGAGCGGGAACCCAGGGTCGCGGACGGTCTGCCCGCCTGATCCGTCAGCGGGTGACGACGACCTTGCCGATCATCCGGCCGGACTCGACGTCGCGGTGAGCCTCGCGCAGCCCGGCTGCGGAGAAGTCGGCGATGGTCTTGGTGACCGTGGTGCGCAGGGTGCCGTCGTCGACCAGTCGAGCGGTCTCGGCGAGTAGCCGCTGCTGCTCGATCATGTCGGGCGTCTCGTACATCGAGCGGGTGAACATCAGCTCCCAGTGCCAGGCGATGCTCTTGGGCTTGAGCGGCAGCAGGTCCAGGCCCGGCGGCTCGTCGATGGCGGTGATGTGGCCGAACGGCCGCACGATGTCGGCGAAGGTGTCGATGTTGCCCGCCGTGAACGGTGTGAACAGGTAGTCGACGCCGCCCGGGGCCACCCGCAGCGCCTCGTCGCGCAGCCGGCGGTGGTCGATCACCACGTCGGCGCCCATCCGCTCGGCGAATTCGCGGGACTCGTCGCGGCTGGCGGTCGCGATGACCCGGACCCCGGTCAGCGCCTTGGCCAGCTGGATCATCACCGAGCCGACGCCACCGGCGGCGCCGAGCACGAGCAGATCCCCGGTCGAGTCCTTCGTCAGGCCGAACCGGTCGAACAGGGTCTCCCACGCGGTGATCGTGGTCAGCGGCAGCGCCGCGGCGTCCGCGAACGACAGCGACGCCGGTTTACGGGAGACGATGCGTTCGTCGACGGCCTGCAGCTCGGCGTTGCTGCCCTGGCGGGTGACATCGCCGGCGTACCAGACCTCGTCGCCGACACGCAGCGAAGTCACCTGCGAGCCAACGGCTTCCACAACGCCCGCGGCGTCGTGGCCGAGGATGACCGGTGTCTCTGACGCGGGCAGCGCCGCCCGTCGCTTGATGTCGACCGGGTTCACCGAGACGGCGTGAACGCGCACCAGCACGTCGTGTGGCCGAAGCTGCGGCACCTCGACCTTGACGTCTTCGAGTGCCCTGTCATCGTCGATGGGGTGGCCCGCGAAGGAGCCCACAGCAGTCATCAGTTCCATGCCGCACATGAACGCGGTACGGCCCCATTTGCTTCCCGCCGGGTGGCCGCAGGTGTTGTGGGCCTGCGACCAGACGCCGGGGACTGAACCCTTCGCTATCGTTAGCGTTGCGACGGCGTGAGGTGAACTGGTGGCGAGCATCAAGGACGTGGCCGCGGCGGCGGGGGTGTCGCCGACGACGGTCTCGCACGCCCTGAACAACCGCGGTCGCATCGCCGAGGAGACCCGTCTCAAGGTCCTCGAAGCGGCGACCCGCCTCGGGTACCAGGCCAACGCTCACGCCCAGCAGCTTGTCACCAGGCGGAGCCGTATTCTCGCGATCCAGGTGCCCGATCTTGGTGACAAGCCTGGCCCCGCGCTTCCGTTGTCGGCGTATTTTCTCGAGCTCATCAATGGTGCCGCAGCTGCGTCCGATGACGCCGGATACGCCCTGGTGATCACCCCGTCCGGCGGTAAAGCCAGCATTCTCAACAGCTTCTCCATCGACGGTGCGATCGTTGTGGACCCACAGGGCGACGAAGCCGTTTTCAGCACCGACGCACCCGTCGCGACCGTCGGGATACCGCCCAGCTCCACCCGTCACACGCTTGCCGTCGACAACGACCACGCCGGTGCCGCGCGGATCGTGATGGAACATTTCGCCGCGCTCGGATTTCAGCGTCCCGCTCTGGTCGCCGATAACTCGCGGCGTTCGTACGTTGATGACGTGCTGTCCGGATACCGCTCGTGGGTCACCGAACGGGGGCTCGAGGAGACGGTGGTGACGATGCGCTCGGTGGACAAGGACGCCGCTGACGGCGTTATCGTAAAACTGTTGCAGGCCAAGGTCGATGCCGTATACGCCAGTTCCGATGATCTGGCACTCGCTCTCCTCGATGCCGCCTCCCGTGCTGGGTTGGCGATTCCCCGGGATCTGGCGGTCGCCTCGGCGGTCGACAGCAGATCGCTCACCCTGACCTCGCCACAGATCTCGGCGACTAACCTGTTCCCGTTCCAGACCGGCGCGACCGCGGCGCGTCTGCTGATCGAGTGCCTCGAGGACGGCGTCAAGGCCGACGGAACGCGGATGATCGAGACCGAATTCGTTGCGCGTGGTTCGACCGTCGGCGGGCCGGCGCTGAGGGCACAGCGGACCTGAAGACACCGCGCGAACGTTTTCCCGGAAGTGCTTGACACCTTCACGACTACGTGACTACCGTCACACGCCAAGTTGCCAAAACCCTTTGGCAACGGCAGCTGCACTGTCGGCTGAGCCCTCGTGGAAGTCTGGGCGGGGACGCGAATTGCATATGCCAAAACGTTTTTGCAGAGGAAGGTGACGATGCGTACCGGTGCCGAAGCCCGTGACCGCGCCAACCGTGCCGCGATCGACGCGCTCCTCGCCGTTGACCCGGTACTCACCGGGGTCGAGAGCGCGGCGACCGCGATGGGACTGCCCGCGACGACGATCCTGACGTCCGGGCCCACGATGCCGTTTGCGTGCTACACCGGCGGTCAGCGCGCGGCCGTCATAGGTGGAGCACTGTACGAGGGCCTCGCACCCGACGAGCAGTCCGCGGTCGCAGCATTCGAGCGAGGCGATATCGTCGTCCGCGGATGCCAGGAGTTCGGCTGTGTCGGATCGCTGGCCGGGGTGACGACAGCGTCGATGCCGGTCGTCGTGGTCACCGACGCCGCCACGGGCGACCGCGCGTTCTGCACGCTGTACGAAGGTGACAGCGCCGATCGGCTGAACTACGGCACCTACACCGAGGCCACCCGACGCAATCTCGAGGACCTTCGGCTGCGCGTGGCTCCGGCACTGGACGCTCTGGTCAAGGCACAGTCGGAGCCGTTGCGGCTCAAGCCGATCATGTCGCGAGCACTCACGATGGGTGATGAACTGCACAGCCGCAATGCCGCCGCGACGCTGTTGTTCCTGCGCCGATTGCTCGTCGGCGCCAAGGAACTTGGCCCCGATCTGACCGCGGCGCTCGAATCGCTGTGCGACGACTACTTCTTCCTCCGGCTGTCTATGGCCGCGGCCAAGGTCATGGCCAATGCCATGCGCGGCTACGAGGGTTCGAGCGTGGTGACCGCGATGGCCTTCTCCTGCAGCCAGTTCGGCATCCAAACATCCGGCACCGGCGACACATGGTTCACCGGGCCACTGCCCGTCTTCGAGGACTACCGGATCGATGAAGGCTTCGACAGCGACGACATCGAGTTCATGGGCGGTGAGAGCATCATCACCGAAGTCATCGGACTCGGCGGGCTGTCCCAAGCCGCGGCCCTTCCGTTGCTGCGGTCCAGCGGACGCGATGTCGCGCGCATGATCGCCCGTACCGAGGCGATGTACCGGATCACGGTAGTGGAAAGTCCGGACTTCCTGATCCCCGTACTGAACTACCGGGGCGCGCCGCTCGGCATTGATGTGGCCAAGATCGTCCGTGACGGCGGTCCGACACCGTTCCTCGACATCGGGATCGCCGGACGGTCCCGCCGCCAGATCGGCGGCGGTGTCGCGCGGGCCCCGTTGGAACCCTTCAAGAAGGCCTGGGATGCCCTGAACGCCTGACGATCAACGAACCTGCGACTCGGTCACGACGGCCGTGCACCGGCGTGGCGTACACCGGGCAGTCCTGCCGGTGGATTACTAGACCCTTAAACCTGGTGAACCGAAGGAAACGCACCATGGATCAACTCGCACACGACAAACCTGCCGAACCGGCGCCGAAGGTCGACGCCGTCGGCAAGGTCGAAAGCTACGGCATCGAATACATCCCCGACGAGGACCGGCATTCCCGACCACGCAACCTGCTGTGGATCCTGTTCGGCGGCAGCATGACCTTCGGGATCATCGTTATCGGTTGGGTGCCCGTCTCGCTGGGCCTGGGATGGTGGGCATCGGCCAGTGCGATCGTGGTCGGCTCGGCGATCGGTGCGACGCTGATGGCGCCGATGGGCCTGCTCGGGTTGCGAAGCGGCAGCAACAACCCGGTGGCCAGTGGCGCGCATTTCGGTGCGCTCGGGCGGATGATCGGTTCGGCACTGGGCATCACCGCCGATATCGTCTTCGCCGCCCTGTGTATCTGGGCCGCCGGTGAGGTCCTCGCGCGCAGCGTGGTGCGGATCTTCGGCATTGAGAGCCAGACAGTCACGGTGGCGCTCCTGATCATCGCCTATACCCTGGTCGCGATCGTCATGACGATCATCGCCGTCATGGGGCATGCCAACATGGTGTCTTTCACCAAGTGGATGGTGCCGACGGCGGGCACGATGATGATCGCGTACTGCTTCATCGCCGCACCGAACTTCGACCCCAACTACGCCGGCGGGGACTACGCCCTCGGAAGCTTCTGGCCGACATGGTTCCTCGGCATGCTGGCCTGCGCGGGCACGATCAACTCCTACGGCCCGTACGTCGGTGACTGGACCCGGCACATCTCCACTAAGAAGTACAAGCCCCGCGACTCGGTCATCGCGGCCTGGATCGGCGGCTTCTTCGGAATGGGTGGCGCCTTTATGTTCGGCGCGTACACGGCGGTGACGTTCAAGGACCCGATCAACGCCTATGCCACCGAGTTCGCGAATAATGTGCCCTTCTGGTTCCTGTTCTTCGCGCTCTACCTCGCGTTCATTCCCGGCACCGCACAGGCTGTCATCAACATCTACAACATGGGGCTGGACTTCTCGTCGATCGTGCCCGGCCTGACACGGGTGCGAGCCACCGTCTACCTGTCGATCGTCGCGACCGCGCTCGTGTTCATCGGCGCCTTCTATCAGCAACTCTCGGCGATCCTCAGCTCGTATCTGGCGATCCTGATTGTCCTGGGCGCCCCCTGGAGCATCATCAACCTGATCGGGTACTTCAACAACCGAGGGTTCTACGATCCCGACTCGCTACAGGTGTACAACCGCGGCCAGATGGGCGGCCGGTACTGGTCGTCGCTCGGCATCAACCACCGCGCCGTCATCGCCTGGCTGGCCGGCGTCAGCGTCGGCATGCTCTTCGTCAACACCGGCTGGTACGTCGGACCTGGTACGCATCTGTTCAACGGCGCCGACGTCGGCTTCGTAGTCAGCACCGTCATCTCGGCCACCGTGTACATCGCCTTCCTGAAGTGGAATCCGGAACCCGCATACGTCTTCGGTCCACGCGGTGCGCGCATCGCCAGCGCACCGCCGGAACGCTACGGCGACTTCATGCCGATCCAGCCGATGGACATGAGCAAGGCCCGGTGGCGAATCGGCTGACCTACCAACGCATCTCTGACACCAGACCCGTTCACAACAACGAAAAGACAAGAGGCAAAATGGATACGCTCAGAGCGCTCGATCCCGCACACTCGCAGACGGTCAAGGAACTGGAGGCCGCCGGAGTCCGCTACGTCACCGCGTCCTGGGTGGACATCCTCGGCAGGAACCGGGCGAAGAGCCACCCCGTCGAGTATCTCCCCCAGTTGATGGCGGGGTTCGCGCGATACACCCCACGTGGCATCAACGGCATCGGCGCGATGGACCCAGTCGAGGAGGAGGTCACCGCGCTGCCCGACCTCGACACGCTTACCGTCCTACCGTGGGACAAGCGCTTCGCCTGGATGGCGGCCGACATGTGGTCCGACCGCGGCGAGCCGTTCTCCCTGTGCCCCAGGTCGATTCTGAAACGGCAGATCGCGAAGGCCGCCGAACAGGGCTATCAGGCCACCCTGGGCATCGAGCCCGAGTTCTACGTCTACCGGCCGGAGAACCTGTCAGCCGAGGGCTTCGGAGAGCTCACCGCCACCGGAGCGGTCGAACCGAGCCCCGCCTATGACGTCGAGACGCTGTATGACGTCTCAGCCTTCCTCGACGACGCCGTCACGACGATGAAGGAGATCGGCCTCAACGCCTTCGCGATGGGGGCCGAGGGCGGGGTCAACCAGTTCGAGATCGACTTCTTTTACAAGGATCTACTCGAAATGGCCGACCGCGTAACGCTGTTCCGGCTGATGATGCACCAGGTCGCCAAGAAGCACGGTCTGGCCGTCAGCTTCATGCCGAAACCGTTCGCGAACCTGTGGGGCTCGGGTGCGCACTTCAATATCGGTCTCTATGAGCACGGCAAGCCGGAGGAGAGCGTCCTGCGCATCGGCGGCTCCAGCGTCTGCGGTGAGGACGAGTGGTCGAAGGAGTCGAAGTACTTCGTCGGCGGCCTGCTCAAGCATGCCCGTGCCCTGACTGCGATCACCAACCCGCTGGTCAACTCCTACAAGCGTCTTACCCCCCGACTGGTGGACGGCTCGGTGTCGTGGGCGCCGATCAAGATCGCCTACGGGCCGAACAATCGCTCCTGCATGATTCGGCTTCCGGAGAACCGGCCAGCCATCGAGGTGCGCAACCCCGACGCATCGGCGAACGTGTATCTCGCAGGCGCCTTCCTGCTCGCGGCGGGCCTGGACGGGATCGCCAACGAGATCGATCCCGGACCGGCAATGACCGAACTCGCCTCCGAGCGTGACGAGATTCCGCGCCTGCCACGCACGTTGCTGGAGGCGATCGAGGCCTTCGAGGAGGACGAGCTGACCTACGACGTGTTCGGCGAGGACTTCATCAAGGACTACACCAACACCAAACGTGACGAGTGGGAGAGGGATCACCTACCCGTCAGCGACCGCGAGCGGACCGACAACCTGGTGTACTTCTAACCCCTCGAGACCTCCGGCCGGGCCCGGGTGCCTGGATCCCCCCACCCCCGATACCGGGCCCGGCCGGGTTCCCTGGAGTGACGCCATGACCGTGACTGCCGAGAACTGGCTGGCGGAGCTGGTCGACGAGGTCAGGCCGTGCCTGGACGAGGGTGCGGTCTCCGGTTACCTCCCCGAACTGCGGGCCGCCCGTATCGACGATCTGGCCATCGCCATCGACTACGGTGCCGATGGCATCGCGACTGCCGGACAATGTGATTTGACCTTCAGCGTGCAGAGCGTCGTGAAGGTGTTCACCCTCCTGCTCGCCCTGCACCACCGCGGCGAGGAGTACGTGTTCGAGCGCGTCGGGTGCGAGCAGGGGATCGGCTCCTACAACTCGCTGGAGACGTTCATCCGGGGCTCGGGGGTGCCGGTCAATCCGTTCGTGAATGCGGGCGCACTCGTCATCGCGGACATGCTGCCGGGAGACGACCCGGACGAACGCGCCCGCGGCGTCGTCGAGTTCATGCGTGCGCTGACGGGGAATCCCACGATCGCGGTGAACTCCGCCGTCGCGCGCTCGGAACTGCGGCTGGCGGACCGCAACCGGGCGCTGGGCTACTTCCTGCGCAGTCACCGGATGATCAGCACCGACGTCGAGGACCTGTTGTGGGCCTACTGCCAGATGTGCGCGATCGAGGTGGACGTCGTCGACCTGGCCCGCGCGGCGCGGGTGCTGGCGCAGACCACGGACACCACGGTCGGTGAATACGCGCTGCGGGTCGAGCACCTGCGCCGGGTGCGGCGGCTGATGCTGTTCGCCGGAATGTATGAGGAGTCCGGCCGTTACGCGTGCGACGTCGGGATCCCGGCCAAGTGCGGGGTCTCCGGGGCGACCCTGGGAGTCGTCAGCCGGCGCATGGGGGTCGGCGTGTACGGCCCGTCACTGGACCGGTTCGGCAACAGCATCGGCGGTCTGCGGGTGCTGCGGCATCTGGCGGACAGCCTGAACCTCGACTGACGTCGGCTCAGTTACCGAAGCCGGCTTTGCGCAGCGCCTCGGCCATCGCACCGGTGGGCTGCGGCGCCCGGCGTCCACCGTCGCGGTCCCGGCGCGGATTCCGCTGGTTGCCGCCGCTCCTGTTGTCCCGGTTGTCGCGCCGCGGGGCCGGCCGGTCGCCGCGCCTGCCGCGGTCCTTCTGCGGCTCGTCGTTGAGCCGCAGGCTCAGCCCGATGCGCTGGCGCTCGACGTCGACGTCGACGACCTTCACCCGCACCACCTGACCGGACCGCACCACCTCGTGCGGATCGGAGACGAACCGGTCCGACATCGCCGAGACGTGCACCAGCCCGTCCTGGTGCACACCGATGTCGACGAACGCGCCGAACGCCGCGACGTTCGTCACCACCCCCTCGAGCACCATGCCGACCTTCAGATCGGCCACCTTCTCCACCCCGTCGGCGAACGTCGCGGTGGTGAACGCGGGCCGCGGGTCGCGTCCGGGCTTCTCCAGCTCGGCCAGGATGTCGGTGACGGTCGGGATGCCGAACCGGTCGTCGGCGAATTCCGCGGGCTTCAGCGAGCGCAGCATCCGGTCGTTGCCGATCAGCTCGGCCAGCGTCACCCCGGCACGGTCCAGGATCTTGTGCACCACCGGGTAGGCCTCCGGGTGCACGCCCGACGCGTCGATCGGATCCTCGCCGTCGCGGATCCGCAGGAAGCCGGCGCACTGCTCAAAAGCCTTGGCGCCCAGCCGCGGAACCTCGAGCAGTGCCTTTCGGTTGCGGAACGGCCCGTTCTTGTCGCGGTGCGCGACGATCGCCTCGGCCAGCGACTCGGTCACCCCCGACACCCGCGCCAGCAGCGGTACCGACGCGGTGTTGAGCTCCACGCCGACGGCGTTCACGGCGTCCTCGACGACCGCGTCCAGGCTGCGGGCCAGCGTCCCCGGCGTCACGTCGTGCTGGTACTGGCCGACGCCGATCGACTTCGGGTCGATCTTGACCAACTCGGCCAGCGGGTCCTGCAGTCGCCGCGCGATCGACACCGCGCCGCGCAGCGTCACGTCCAGCTCGGGCAGCTCACGGGCCGCGTACGCCGACGCCGAGTACACCGAGGCCCCCGCCTCGCTGACCATCGCCTTGACCGGCGGCTTGGCCCCGGCGGCCTTGATGTCGGCGATCAGCTCGGCCGCCAGCGCGTCGGTTTCACGTGAAGCGGTGCCGTTGCCGACCGCGATCAGCTCCACCCCGTGCCGGGCGACCAGCGCCGCCAGCGTCGCCTTGGCAGTGTCCCACTGCCGCTGCGGCTGGTGCGGGTAGATGGTGGCGGTCTCGAGCACCTTGCCGGTGCCGTCGACGACGGCCACCTTCACCCCGGTGCGGTAGCCGGGGTCCAGACCCAGCGTGGTGCGGTTGCCGGCCGGTGCGGCCAGCAGCAGGTCCTTGAGGTTCTTGGCGAACACCGCGACGGCCTCGTCCTCGGCGCGTTTGCGCAGCTTGATGCGGGCGTCGACGCGCGCGGAGATCATCAGTTTGGTGCGCCACGCCCACTCGACGGTGTTCACCAGCCACGGCGTCGCCGCGCCCTTGCCCGCCATGTCGATGCCCAGCGTCTGCGCGATCATCGCGTGGTAAACGGCGTCGTCGCCGCCGTCGAAGGTCAGCGCCAGTGCCTCTTCCTTCTCCCCGCGCATCACCGCCAGCACCCGGTGCGACGGCATGTCCTCCAGCGGCTCGCTGAACTCGAAGTAGTCCCGGAACTTCTGCGCCTCAGGCTTTTTCGCGGCCTCCTCGGACCAGGGCGCGGTGCGCAGCGTGCCGGACGCCCAGAACTTCTCGCGGATGGCACCGACCAGTTCGGCGTCCTCGGCGGCCCGCTCGGCCAGGATGTGGCGAGCACCGTCGAGCGCGGCGGCGGCGTCGGCCACCCCCTCGGTGATGAACTCGGCGGCCACCTCCTCGGGCACCAGCGTCGGGTCGGCCAGCAGCCGGTCGGCCAGCGGCTCCAGGCCGGCCTCGCGGGCGATCTGCGCCTTGGTCCGCCGCTTGGGCTTGTACGGCAGGTAGATGTCCTCGACGCGGGCCTTGGTGTCGGCGGCCAGCAGCGCGGCCTTCAGCTCGTCGGTGAGCTTGCCCTGCTCCTCGATGGAGGCCATCACCGCGTTGCGGCGGTCGTCGAGCTCGCGCAGGTACTGCAGCCGCTCCTCGAGGGTGCGCAGCTGGCCGTCGTCGAGGCTGCCGGTCGCCTCCTTGCGGTAGCGCGCGATGAACGGCACGGTCGCACCCTCGTCGAGCAGGCGCACCGCGGCCGCGACCTGCGCCTCCGCGATTCCCAATTCCTCAGCAAGACGGGCGTTTACGGACTTCAGGGTCAGGCTCTGTGGCACGCGGCGACTCTACCGTCCGCCTCCGACGCCGCGGCGCCCGCCGGGCACGTGTGTCGCGTCACCGCCGCAGTGGCGAGGCCGCCTCGAACCGGGCCGCCCGGCCGCCGGACTGCCAGACCAGCCAGTTCTCCCAGCGCCGCAGGTTGGCCTCCTGCCAGCGCCGATCGATGCGCGGCGACACCCGGCGCGCGACCTCCAGCGCCGCGATCACCGGGGCGCGGCCCAGCAGCAGCGCGATCCCCGGCAGCGCCGACGGCAGCCGGTAGCGGCGCCGGTTCCACGGCAGCATGTACAGCCCGAGGTAGCCGGCCTGCAGCCGATAGTGGTACTCGGCGCGCAGCCGGGCCAGGCCGCGGTGCGCGGCCGTCGGTGCGAACGACGGGACGAACGACTCCACGAGCTCGGCGCCGTCGGCGCCGCTGTCGTAGCTGCGGGCGGCGTCGGCCATCAGCAGGATGCGCCAGGCGTCGGCGACCGTCTCCGGGAAGTAGCCGTCGCAGCGCACCCCGACCAGGTGCCCGCAGTAGCGGTTGAAGTGCAGCACCGCCCGCATCTCGCGGGGTGAGGTGAGGTGGCCGAGCGCGAACAGCCCGAGGGCGGGGGCGACGCTGCCGCCGAGCAGGGTGAGCAGCATCGCCGACTGGCTGATCGGCAGACCCCACCGCTCGGCGTCCCACTCGGGGTGGTTGCGGACCCGGTCGCGGACGCTGACGTGCATGATCCGCACGTGCAGCGAGATGGCGCGGCCCACCGAGCCGGGGGTCAGGATCGCGCCGGGCCTGCACACCTCGATCCACCAGCGGGAGGTCTCCAGGTAGCGGTGCAGGGCGCGCTGGCCGGCGTAGCCGCCGGACAGCGACAGCGGGACCGCCAGCCAACCCTCAGTGTAGGTGTCGTTGGTGCCGGCGTTGCCCAGCGCGCCGAGGGCGTAGGCCCAGCGCCGCCACACCGCCGCGCCCTCCTCGACGAGGTCCGGGTCCACCCAGTCGGGGATCTGCTCGAAGTCCTCGAACAGCGCCCGCATCGACTCGGGGGCCTCCGGGACGGCGTCGATGCCGTCGCGCTGGGCGCGTTCGACGAGCTCGCGGGCCTTCTTGGCGCCGAGTTCGCCGTGGTAGGTCTCCGCGACGAACCGCTCGGCGATCGGGTCACCCTCGGTGAGACCCGCGATGAAGGCGCGGGCCACCTCGTCGGAGGGGTACGGGTCGATGCCGAGACGTTTCGCGAGGGCGCGCAGCCGGGCGCGGCGCGGACTCAGCTGCGGGTACCGGAACGCCGTGGGCATGCCCTCAGTGTGGCCGCCGAGTGTGGGGTTATGTCACGCGGATCGGCGAAACGCGTGTGTCAATCCCACACTCGCCGCGATCGCGACCGCCGCGGCGCCGACCAGGCTCGCGACGAACACCGACGTGGTGTCGCTCAACCGCACCGCGACCCCGACCAGCGCCCAGACGATCACCAGGGCGTAGGCGATGTCTGGGTAGGCGATGTTGTTGTGCCGCAGCAGCATCAGCACACCGAGCGCGGCTGCGACGAGAGCCATGATCACCCCCCACGTCGGCTCGGAGAGCCCGAAACCGGACCAGCCCGCGTCGTCGAGGGTGATGGTGGCGTTGGCGATGGTGGCGACCGAGATCCAGCCCAGGTAGATCCGGAACGGGATGTGCACCGTCCACAGTTCCAGCGCCGACTCGGCCGGGTGGGCCGCCTGCAGGCGGTAGATGACGATCAGCGTGCCCAGCAGCACCACCATCAGCAGCATGCTCAGCGGGAACTGGTTGTAGTGCCACGCGAACAGCCAGCAGCAGTTGGCGGCGGCGGTCAGCACGTACCAGGGGGCGATGCGGCGGGCGGCGCCGTCGTCGAACCGGCCGGTCACCGCCGCCGAGATCAGGTAACCGCTGTAGCCGATCAGGCCGAGGTAGATGACTCCCCAGATGGAGAACACGTAGGGGGCGGGGGAGAAGAACACCTCGAACGGGCGGGTGACGTCGCCGGTGGTCTGGCCGTTGATCGGCAGACCGTTGGACAGGTAGTTGACGACCAGCGTCACCGCCGTGGCCACCGCGGCCGCCGCGGGCCACAGCAGGGCGGAGGTGGGACGGCTGACGGTGGTGCTGGTCATGGAGGCTCCTTCGCATGCGGTACCGCGAAGGCATTCCCACGATCGCTGGTCTTGAATCCAAACGGCCCGCCGTCAACGGTCTACGAGCATCGCCTCGAAGGCGACCCGGTCCCCGCGATACAGTGCGCGCACCAGTTCGATCGGTTCGTCGGCGGAGTCGACAGTGCGCCGGTTCAACAGCAGCGCAGGCATCGCCGTGGTGGTGCCCAGCAGTTCGGCCTCCCGCGGCGACGGCAGCACCGTCTCGATCCGCTCAAGTGCGGCAGCGAACTCCACACCCGCGTCCCGGAGCGCCGCATACAGAGACGTCTCCGGATCGAATCGCGTTCGCAACCACCCGAATCGGGACGCCGCGAGGTACGTGGTCTCCAACCCGATCGGCTGCGCGTCGGCCAGCAGCACCCGCTCCAGTCGCATCACCTTGGTACCCGCGCGGATCCCGAGCGCACGCGCGGCGTTCGCGTCGGCCCTGATGTCCTCCCAGCTGACCAGGCGGCGGCCCGCGATGTGCCCCATCCGTTCCGCACCCTCGGTGTAGGAGCGTAACGACAGCGGCTGTACCAACTTCGGGTGTGACACCACTGTGCCCCGACCACGGCGTTCGATGCGCCCCTCGACCAGCAGCTCGTGCAACGCCTGGCGCACCGTCTCGCGTGCGACGTTGAAGCGGGCCGCCAGGTCACGTTCCGCGGGCACCGGGTCGCCGACGTCGAGACCCGCGAGCAGTGTGTCCAATGCGGTGCGGACGCGGTGAGCCTTGGAGATCGTCATCGCCTCGCGACCCGGTCAGCGATCACGACCAGCTCCTCAAGCGAGATTCCCTGTACTCCAGGAACTTTAGCGGCATCGTCGTATTCCCGAAGGCGCAGCGCATCCGGCCACCAGGGATGGTCCGTGAACGCGATATCCGCCGTGGCACCGCCCTGGTGCGCCAGCGACGTCGCCGACACCGCCGACAGCATCTGTCCGTACCCGGGCCGGGTGGCGACAAGGTAACGCTTGGCCGCGACGTGCGCACCGGCCAGCCATCCCACACGAGTGCCGAAACGCGGTGTCAGCCAATCGCGGGCGATCACATCGTGCGCCGCCGACGTGCCGGCCAACAGCGGACTGTGTCCGATGTCGTGCAGTGCGGCGGCCAGCACCAGTTCATCGTCGGCCCCGTCCGCCAGTGCCAGAGCCGCGGACTGGCAGGCGTGGTCGAAATCGTCGACAGCGTCCTCATCCCAGACGCCGCGCAGCGATTCGAGAACGGTAACCATCTCTTCGCATACGGTCACGGGCGCACGGTAGCAGAAATTGGTCTATACCAATTGTTCATCTTGCGTTCACGCCGCTGTACCGGATGTGTCGTCGCGGTGTCGCGCGGAGGCGGCAGAGTCCGTTCGTGCGAATCATCATCATCGGTGGCGGAATCCTCGGTACAGCACACGCTTTCGAGGCGATCCGGAGAGGCCATCAGGTAGTTCATCTGGAGCGCGAGGCTGAGGCGCGCGGCGCGACCGTACGCAACTTCGGTCTGGTCTGGGTGTCGGGGCGAACCGCCGGTGAACTCGACATCGCCCTGCGTGCGCGGGAACTCTGGGAGGAGATCGGCGAGACTGTACCGGGCGTGGGTTTCCGCGCCAACGGATCGCTGACCCTGTTGAGGACGCCCGCCGAGGTCGCGGTGGCCGAGGAGACCGTCGGGCGGGCGGACGCAACCACGCGCGGTTTCGCCCTGCTCGATGCGGAACAGGCCCGCGCCCTCAACCCGGCGCTGCGGGGCAAGTTCCTCGCCGCACTGCACTGTGCACGGGACGCCGCGGTCGAGTCGCGGCAGGCGATGCCCGCGCTGCGCGCCCACCTGGCGGCCAGTGGTCGCTACGAGTTCGTCCCCGGCGTCGAGGCCCGCGCCGTGACCACCGCAGGCATCCGCGACGACCGTGGTCGCCACTACGAGGGAGACCAGGTCATCATCTGTCCCGGCGCCGCCCACGGCGGCCTGGTTCGCGAACTCGTCGGTGAGCTACCGGTGCGGCGCGTGCGGTTGCAGATGATGCAGACCGCCCCGCTGGACGAACCGCTGACCACGTCGATCGCCGACGGCGACAGTCTGCGCTACTACCCGGGATACGCCGGGACGGCTCTCGACTCGCTGAACCGAATCCAGCCCCAGGACGTCGTCGCCGAACTCCACCACATGCAGTTGCTCTGCGTGCAGCGCCTCGACGGCGGGCTCACCATCGGCGACACACACGAGTACCGGGAACCCTTCCCGTTCGACGTCACCGAGGGCCCGTACGACTACCTCGTCGGACTCGTCGAGGAACTCCTCGGCCGCGCGCTGCCGCCGGTCGAGCGCCGGTGGGCCGGGGTCTACAGCCAGTGCACCGATCCCGACGCCGTCGTCTGCCGCCGCACACCCGTGGACGGCATTCACATCGTCACCGGCCCGGGCGGACGGGGGATGACCCTCGGCCCGGCGATCGCGGAACAGACCGCTGAGCTGATCGGGTTGTGACCTGATCGGCCTAGACCAAATGATCTCCCGTTGTTCACCTGAAGTTCTGTTCACCGGCACCCACTCGTCCGCCCGACACCCGAAAGTGGCCGCATGCAAATCGAACTAGCCGTCCTCGACATGGCCGGAACCGTCGTCAGCGACGACGGGCTGGTGGTGCGCGCCTTCGAGGAGGCCGCCACCGCCGTGGGAGTTCCCGCCGACGGTCCGGAGCGCGACGCCGCCCGCCGCTACGTCCTCGACACCATGGGGCAGTCGAAGATCGCGGTCTTCACGCATCTGTTCGGCGAGGGCCGCGCCGAGGAGGCCAACATCGCCTTCGAGAAGACCTACGAACGCTTCATCGAAACCGGAGCCAGCCCGATACCCGGTGCTGCTGAGACGATTTCGGCGCTACGGGGCGCGGGTGTGCGGGTCGCGCTGACCACCGGCTTCAGCCCGTCCACCCAGCAGCGGATCCTCGACGCGCTCGGCTGGGACGACATCGCCGACGTGGTGCTCGCGCCCGGCCCGGGTGTGCGGGGACGCCCGTACCCGGACCTCGTGCTGACCGCGCTGATGCGCACGGGTGTCGACGATGTCCGCAAGGTCGCCGTCGTCGGTGACACCGTCAGCGATATCGCCGCCGGGTTGCGCGCGGGGTCCTCCGTCGTCGCCGGCGTCCTCACCGGCGCGCACGACACCGCCACGCTCAAGGCGGCCGGCGCCACCCACATCATCGGCTCTGTCGCCGAGCTGCCCGCCATCGTCCTGACCGACTGATTCGAAGGATTCAACAGCTGATGCGTTCCCACCCCGTCGCCCGACTGATGGCCGTCGCCGCCTGTGCGGCGCTCACCCTCGTCGGTTGCTCCAGCGGCGACTCCGGGTCCGACGGCCCCAACGCCGAGGGCTTCCCGGACACCATCACCCTCGCCGCCATCCCCGCCGAGAACTCCACCGACATGCGGGCCAGCTACGAACCGCTGATCAAACTGCTCGAGAAGGAAACCGGCTCGAAGGTCGAGTTCGTCCAGGCCTCCGACTACGCGGGCGTGGTCGAGGGCATGATCGCCGACAACGTCGATCTCGCGTTCTTCGGCCCGTTCGCCTACGTCGTCGCCAAGCTCAACGGAGCCAGGATCACCCCGCTCGGTGCGGTGATCGCCGAGGAGGGCGCCGACCCGGGCTACCGGTCCTACGGGCTGGCCCGCGCCGACAACGAGGCGGTCAACGGACTGCCCGACTTCGCCGGTAAGAAGGTGTGTTTCGTGGATCCGGTCTCGACGTCCGGCTTCCTGTACCCCACGGCGGGTCTCATCGAGGCGGGCGTGATCACGTCGGGGTCCGAGGCCGACATCTCCGCGGCGATGACCCCGATCTTCGCCGGCGGGCACGACGCTTCGGCGCTGGCCATCAAGAACGGCGACTGTGACGCGGGGTTCGCGTTCGACAGCATGGTCGACGAAACCATGGTCGCCAAGGGCGATCTGGCGCCAGGTGAGTTGAAGACGGTGTGGAAGTCGGAGATGATCGCCGGCTCGGTCTTCGCGGCCAACGAGTCGCTGGGGCCCGAGGTGATCGACAAGCTGAAGACGATCTTCGCCGAGAAGGCGAACGTGAAAACCTTCGAGGCCGAGGGCTTCTGCACCGGTGATGCCTGCCTGATCGCCGACGAACGGGTCTGGGGTGTGGTGCCGGTCGACGACACCGCCTACGACGGGGTGCGCAAAGTCTGCGATATCACTGGGTCCGAGAAGTGCAAGGGCTGACCGCCGTGGACGTCGTCGACCAGGACGGGCGTACCGTCGCAGGCGATGATGTCGTCGTCGCGGTACGCAACCTGACCAAGCGGTTCGGCGACACACTCGCCCTCGACGACGTCTCGTTCGACGTGCACCGCAGCGAACTGCTGGTGCTGCTCGGGCTGTCCGGGTCGGGTAAGTCGACACTGCTCCGGTGCCTCAACGGGTTACAGCCCGTCACCACCGGACAGGTCAACGTCTGCGGTACCCGGGTCGACACCGCGTCGGCGGCCGAGGTGCGGGCGTTGCGCCGCCGTGTCGGGTTCGTCTTCCAGCAGTTCAACCTCGTCGGACGGCTGAGCTGTCTGGAAAACGTCCTCATCGGCGGACTGGGCCGGCTGCGACTGCCCCGCTACGGCGCTTTGACCTACCCGCGCAGCATGCGAGCGGAGGCGCTGATGCACCTCGACCGAGTCGGGCTGGCGGACTTCGCCTCCCGGCGTGCCGACACGCTCTCGGGCGGGCAGCAGCAGCGCGTCGCTGTCGCTCGCACGCTCATGCAGCGGCCCGCGCTGCTGCTCGCCGACGAACCGGTCGCCTCGCTCGACCCCGAGAACGCGGGGGTCGTCATGGATCTGCTGTTCCGGATCTGCATCGAGGAGAAGCTGACCGTGGTGTGCACCCTGCACCAGGTCGACCTCGCACTCGGCTGGGCGCACCGCCTCATCGGCCTGCGCAGCGGCCGCAAGGTACTCGACCGGCCCGCCGTGGGACTGAGCCGCGACGAGGTGATGGGCATCTACCAGCGCGTCGACGACCGCTTGAGCACACCGCTGGCCGAGCGCGCACCCGAGGCCGCGCCCCGGCGTGCGGGCCTGCCCGGGCGCCTGCACACGGTCACCGTCGTCGCCGTCGTCACGACGGTGGCTTCGGCGTGGTTCATCGACTTCGTCCCCACCGAACTGCTCGGCGGCGTCGACGAGGTCGCGGCGCTCGTCGCGCGGATGCTGCCGCCCCGGCTCGACGGTCCCGCACGCATCGGTGTGCTCGCCGTCGAGACACTGCTGATGGCGGTGCTCGGCACCGTTTTGGCCACCGTTGCGTCAATCCCGTTGGCATTCCTGGCTGCCCGCAACACCACCCCGCACCCCGCGGTGCACACCGTCGCGCGGGCGGTGATCACGTTTTGCCGTGCCATGCCGGATCTGTTGTTCGCGGTGTTGTTCGTCCGCGCGCTGGGCATCGGGGTGCTTCCGGGAATCCTCGCGCTGGCGCTGCACTCGATTGGCATGCTCGGCAAGCTGTTCGCCGACGCCATCGAGGCCACCGACGCCGGCCCACGCGAAGCGGTGCGCAGCACCGGTGTCGGCTACCTGCGCGAAATGCTCAACGCCGTCGTGCCGCAGGTGGTGCCCGCCTGGGTCGCGGCGTTCGTCTACCGCATTGACATCAATCTGCGCATGTCGGTGGTGCTCGGCTTCGTCGGCGCCGGTGGGATCGGTTTCGCCCTGCAGGACGCGCTGCGCGGTCTGATCTACCCCCGTGCGCTCGGCATCGTCCTGGTGATCCTGGCGATCATCGTCGCGATGGAGCTCGTCGCGATCGGGATCCGGCGAATCCTGCTGACCCCGACCGCTTCCCACCCGCGCCGCGACCGTGCTGCCCGTGCCGTGGCGTCGGCGGCGCTGGCAGGCACCACGATCGCAGCGTTGGTCGTGCTGAAGATCAACCCGGTCGACCTGCTGACCTGGGTGGGGCCATCGATCGAGGTGTTCGCCAGGATGGTCCCGCCGAACTTCGACGCGCTGGGCGGTGCCTTGTTCGAGGCGGCGTTGCAGACCGTGGCGATCGGGGTGGTGTCGACCGCGATCGGCGTCGTGCTGTCGATTCCGGTCGGGATCCTCGCCGCGCGCAATGTCACCCCGAATGCGTTGTGCTACTGGATCGCCCGCGGCTGGATCCTCGTGGTGCGCGCAATCCCCGAACTCATCCTGGCGGTGGTTTTCGTCGCGGCGCTCGGCCTGGGGCCGATCGCGGGCACGTGTGCGCTGGCGATCGGCTCGATCGGATTCCTGGCCAAGCTGGTGGCCGACGCCGTGGAGGAGATCGACCCCGGCCCGATGGAGGCCGTCCGGTCGGTCGGTGGCGGCTGGTGGAAAACCCTGACCGCCGCGGTGATCCCGCAGGCGATGCCGGCGATGATCGGATCCAGCCTCTATCTGCTGGACGTCAACGTGCGGACGTCGACGATCCTCGGCATCGTCGGCGCGGGCGGCATCGGCTACCTGCTGTTCGAGTCGATCCGCACACTGAACTTCGACATCGCCGGTGCGATCGTGCTTGTCATCTTCGTCATCGTCTACACCATCGAGAGGTTGTCGGGATGGATTCGGTCGCAACTGGTCTGACCCGCGCAGCCGTCTGGACCGGCGACGGCGTGGAGCTGCGCGAGGTGCCCGTGCCGGGGGACGCGACGGTGGTGCGGATCCGGCTCGCCACCGTGTGCGGTTCCGACCTGCACACCGTCGCGGGACGCCGGCGTGGCGCCTGTCCGAGCGTGCTCGGCCACGAGGCCGTCGGTGACGTGGTGGCGGCAGGCCCGGGCCGCGAGCGGCTTGTCGGTAAGCGGATCGTCTGGTCGGTCACCGCGAGCTGCGGCACCTGCGCGCGGTGCACGGCGGGCCGGACCGCGAAGTGCCACCGGGTCCGCAAAATCGGACACGAGCCGTTCGACGGCGACTGGCCGCTGTCCGGCGGGTACGCGCAGCACATCGTGCTGCCGGACGGCGTTGCGGTGCAGCCGGTGCCGGATGACCTCGAGGACCGGGTGGCCGCACCCGCGGCCTGCGCGACGGCGACGGTGATGGCCACACTGGAGGCGGCGGGCCCGCTGCGCGGCCGGCGGGTGCTCGTCGTCGGCGCGGGCATGCTCGGGGTCACCGCGGTCGCCGCGTGCGCGGAGGTGGGTGCCCAGGTCGCAGTCGTCGACCTCGATCAGGAGCGGGTCCGGTTGGCCGAGAAGTTCGGCGCGGTAGGTGATACCGGCGGTCCCGTGGACATCGCGATCGACGTCTCGGGCTCGACGCTCGCGTCCGCCGCCGCCCTGCACCGCCTCGAGATCGGCGGCAGGCTGGTGCTCGCCGGCGCGGTGCTGCCCGGCCCACCGTTGTCGGTCGACCCGGAAAGCGTGGTGCGCAACTGGTGGACGATCACCGGGGTGCACAACTACGAGCCGCGTCATCTGATGGAGGCCGTAGAATTCCTGCAGCGAACCGTCGACATCTATCCATGGGCGTCGCTGGTGGCCGATCCCGTAGGCCTCGATTCGGCCGCCTCGGTCCTGGCTGCGCCCGTGCGTGGCGCGCTGCGTGCGTCAGTGTCGCCCTGACCGCATCCGAGAACGGGTGTCCACCAACGAATTCGAATGTGAGCTAACCCACATCTGGCTGGTGCAGAAATCATGCGTTCGGCGGATACCGCCTGCGCGCCGCCGTCCCTATCTTCATTAGGCAGGGCGGCGTGCCGGTCCGTGCGGGTGAGGGGGACGTACGGACCGCCGCCGCTATGAGGCGGCGGCGACCACCGGCGCCTCGAGCGGCACGACCGTCCGGTCGCCCGCACGCCGGGCCAACTTCTCGACGTCGCGGATCAGGACGCTGCGGCTGTCCAGCCGCAGCCACCCGCGGTGCGCGAAATCCGACAGCGCCTTGTTGACCGTCTCCCGCGACGACCCCACCAGCTGGGCCAGCTCCTCCTGGGTGAGGTCGTGAGCCACCCGCAGCCCCGAGCCCTCCGACTCGCCGAACCGCCTCGCCAACTCCAGCAGCTGCCGGGCGACGCGACCGGGCACGTCGGTGAAGATCATGTCCGAGTACGTGTCCTGCGTGCGCCGCAGCCTGCGGGCCACCACCCGCAGCAGCTGCTCGCCGATACCGGGGTAGTCGCTGATCCATGTCCGCAGCGCGACGCGGTCCATGAACATCGCCCGCACCGGCGTCACGGCCGTAGCGGTCGACGTGCGCGGGCCCGGGTCGAAGATCGCCAGCTCCCCGAACATGTCCGACGGGCCCAGCAGCGCCAGCAGACTCGAACGGCCGTCGGTGTTGTGATGTCCGATCTTCACTTTGCCTGAGGCGATGATGAACAGGGTGTCGCCCGGATCGCCCTGGTGGAAGATCTCCTGACCGCGACGGAACTCGACGGGCCGCAGCTGGGCGATCAGCGAGGCGACCGCATCGGGGTCCACCCCCTGAAAGATCCCGGCCTTGGCCAGGACGGCGTCGTCGGTACCGCGGACGTTGCTCATGGCAGACCACAATACCGATATTCATTTAGAATTATCGGGCGAGTTAGAAAATATCCGCAGGTCAACCCCCGGACGGCTTATCGACCTGCTCGTCGGGTAGCGGTAACGCCTCGGCTCCCGGAGTTGCGGGCGCCAGCACGTCCTCGTCCTTGGTCGCGGTCTCGGCCGTTACAGCGGGCTCTGATTGTGTCATGACCGCCGCGTACCCTGCGGCGCCACGCTGTAATCACGCCCATTTCGCGATCGCCCACTTCTCGAACACGCCGAGGACGGAGTCCGTCAGCTTGCCCAGCAGCGCCAGCGAGATGATCGCCAGGAAGATCCGGTCGATGCGGCCGTTCTGGCCGGAGTCCAGCAACAGGAAGCCCAGTCCCATCGAGCTCGCGATCAACTCGGCGGCGACCAGGAACAGCCACGACTGGGCCAGCGCCAGCCGCAGTGCCGACACCGCCGACGGCACCACCGCCGGCAGTTGCACGGTGGTGAACAACCGGATCCCGTGCAGCCCGAACGCCCGCCCCGCCTCCAGCAGATGGGCGTCGACGTGCCGCAGCGCCGACCCCACGATTGTGTACACCGGGAAGAAGGCACCGATAGCGATCAGGATGATCTTGGACTCCTCGCCGATCCCGAACCACAGGATCAGCAGCGGCACCCACGCCAGCGACGGCACCGCGCGGATGCCGCCGAAGGTCGGCGCCAGCAGGATGTTCGCCAGCTTCGACAGCCCGACGACCGCGCCCAGCGCCAGCCCGATCGCCGCCCCGAACGCGAAGCCGAGCAGCACCCGCTGGCTGGAGATCGCGATGTACTGCCCGTAGAGGCCTCGCTCGGTCAGGTCGACGGCCGCCGACAGCACCATCGCCGGCGACGGCAGCATCGACACCGGAACCAGGCCGCTGGTCGAAATCCACTGCCACACACCCAGAATCAGCAGCGGAAGGATCGCCCCGCCGACGACGTGCAGCCGGCGGGTGCGCGATGCGGTGGTGCCCGGCGCGGCCGGCACGGTCTCGGTCAAGATTTCAGGCGCGCCGGGTCGGCCTGCTTGGCGAACGAGTCGTTGACCAGGCTCGCCAGCGCCGCGTCGACCTGCTGCTGGTTCGGCACGTCACCGAGGTCGACGAAGATCGGCCCGATCCTCTCCAGCACCGCAATCTGTGCATCACCCGGCACCTGATCGACGTCGAGATTCGAGCGCTCACGAATCACCTTCTCCGCCAACGGAATATCGATGCCCGCCACGTCGGCGAGGATCTCCACGGTTTTATCGGGGTTCTCGGCGGCCCACACCGCGGCGGCGGCATAGGCATCGACGACGGCCTGCGCCACCTCCGGCTTCTCCTCGAGGAAGTCCTCCCGCGCGTTGAGGAAGCCGTAGGTGTTGAAGTCGACGTTGCGGAAGAACAGCGTCGCCCCCGTCTCCTCCGCGCCGGCCATGATCGGGTCCAGCCCGGCCCACGCGTCGACCGAGCCGTTCTGCAACGCGGCCCAGCCGTCGGCGTGCTGCAGGTTCTGCACCGTGATGTCCTCGGGGGTCAGCCCGTTGGCCTCCAGTGCCTGCAGCAGGAAGAAGTACGGATCGGTGCCCTTGGTGGCCGCGACGTTCTTGCCTCGGAGTTGTTCGACGCTGGTGATGTCGCTGCCCGCCGGCGCCACCAGCGCCGCCCACTCGGGCTGCGAGTAGATCGCGATCACCTGGATCGGCGAACCGTTGGACCGGGCGAGCAGCGCCGCGGACCCTGCCGTCGACCCGACATCGATCGCGCCGGCACGCAGCGCCTCGTTGGCCTTGTTCGACCCGGCCGATTGTACCCAGTTCACCTGCAGCCCAAGGTCTTCAAGCCAGCCCTGATCCTTGATGATCAGGCTCAGCGGGTTGTAGGTGGCGAAGTCTATGTTGAGGGTCTGCCCCGCCAGCCCGTCGCCGCCGCTGTCTCCGCCGGACGGCTCGGAGCCGGAGTTCTCACCCTTCACGCACCCGCTGAGAACCAGGGCGACGGCAGCGAGAAGCGCGAGGAGCGCGGCACGAAGTGTTCTGAATCTCATACTCTGCTTTCCTGATTCACGAGGGCGGTCTGGTCGTGGCGGTCGACGCCGAGGCCGTCGAGCAGTTGTCCGCGCAGCTCGGCGAGCTCGGCCGATCCGCGGTCGCGCGGTCGCAGGCCGGGAACGACGACGGTCTGGCGGATCGTCGCGCCGGGCACAGTGTCGTCGCGGCCGAGCAGAATCACCCGGTCCGCCAACTGCAGGGCCTCGTCGACGTCGTGGGTGACCAGCAGCACCGTCGTCGGCGCCGCCGCGTGCACGTCGAGCAGCAGGTCCTGCATCTTCAGCCGGGTCAGCGCGTCGAGTGCGCCGAACGGTTCGTCGAGCAGCAGCACGCCCGGATTGCGGGCCAGCGCCCGCGCCAACGACGTGCGCTGCGCCATCCCGCCGGACACCTCGCGCGGCCGGTGGCCGGCGAACTCGGTGAGCCCGACGAGCTCCAGCAGGGTGGCGACGGTCCGGCGGGCCTCCGCGGCGGGTGTGCCCTTCGGCAGGCCGAGCGCGACGTTCTGCGCGACGGTCCGCCACGGCAGCAGCCGCGGTTCCTGGAACGCGACCGCGCAGCGCGGGTCGTAGGAGCGCACCGGAGCGCCGTCGATGCGCACGGCACCGCCGGTCGGGGCGTCCAGACCCGCGGTGATGCGCAGCAGGGTCGACTTGCCGCAGCCGCTGGCGCCGAGGATCCCGATGATCTCTCCGGGCTCGACGTCCAGCGTCAGATCACGCAGGACGGGTCGACCGTTGAACGCGCGCCCGAGCCGGTCGAAGGAGACCGCGAACGCCTGGTTCCCGACGCGCGCCTGCACGACCGGGGTACTCGCGGACATACGGGGACTCCAGCCAGACAGTTGGGGGATGGTTCAACGGATGTTCGCCGGAATGTGACCGTGGGTCACGGTTTTTACTCGCGGTGGTTGGAACTCTTGCGTCAGTCCAGCCGTCCCGCGTCGACCACCCGCAGCACCGCCGCGCCCTCCTCGTCGGAGGCCGCCAGGTCCACCTCCACGGTGAACCCCCAGTCGTGATCGCCCGCCGGGTCGTCGAGGATCTGGCGCACCCGCCACACGTCGGACTCGCGCTCGATGATCAGCATCGCCGGCCCCCGCGCGTCGGGACCGGTGCCGACGTCGGCGTGCTCGGCGAAGTACTCCTCGCCGACCTCGGCCCACCGCTGCGCGTTCCACCCCGACCCGCGGTCCAGCTCGCCGAGCTCGGCCCAGCGCTGCCGGGCGAACAGCTCCACGCGGCGGAACAGCGCGTTGCGCACCATCGCGGTGAACGCCCGCTCGTTGCCGGTCAGCGGGCGGGGCTTCGCGGGCACCGCGACCGGCACATCGTGCGGCTGATCCGGGCTGGTCAGCTGCTCCCACTCGTCGAGCAGACTCGAATCCACTTGGCGGACAAGCTCACCGAGCCACTCGACGATGTCGGCGAGCTCCTCGGTGCGCGCCGCGGCCGGCACCCCCGATCGCAGCGCCTTGTACGCGTCCGACAGGTAGCGCAGCACCGCGCCCTCCGAGCGGGTCAGCCCGTAGTGGCTGACGTACTCGCGGAACGTCATGGCGCGCTCCCACATCTCGCGCACCACCGACTTCGGCGACAGGTGACCGTCGGCGGCCCACGGGTTGGAACGCAGATACACCTCGAAGGTGTGGGTGAGCAGCTCGTCGAGCGGTTTCGGGTAGGTCACCTCGTCGAGCAGCTCGATGCGCTCCTCGTACTCGATGCCCTCGGCCTTCATCGCCGCGACCGCCTCGCCGCGGGCCTTGCTCAGCTGCGCGGCCAGGATCTGGCGCGGATCCTCCAGCGTCGCCTCGATCACCGACACCACGTCCAGCGCGAAGGTGTCCGACTCCGGGTCGAGCACCTCGACGGCGGCCAGCGCGAACGTCGACAACGGCTGATACAGCGCAAAGTTCGGTGGTAGATCGACGGTCAGCCGATAGCGGCGGCCGTCGGGCTCGGGCTCGGGTAGGCGCTCGATCACCCCCGCCTGCAGCAGTGACCGCGCGATGCCCACCGCCTCGCGGATGTGGCGTAGCTGGCGCTTGCGCGGTTCGTGGTTGTCGGTGAGCAGCCGGCGCATCGCCGCGAACGGGTCGCCGGGGCGGGCGACCACGTCCAGGATCATCGCCGTCGACACCCGCATGTTGCTGACCAGCGGTTCGGGGCTCGCGTCGACCAGCCGCTTCATCGTCGACTCGCTCCACGGCACCATGCCCTCGGGTGCCTTACGGCGCACCAGCTTCCGTCGCTTCTTCGGATCGTCGGCGACCTTGGCGAACTGTTTGAGGTTCTCCACCTCGTGGTCGGGTGCCTGCACGACGACGGTGCCCGCGGTGTCGAAACCGGCGCGCCCGGCGCGGCCCGCGATCTGGTGGAACTCGCGGGCGTTGAGCAACCGGGTGCGCACCCCGTCGTACTTGGACAGCGCCGAGAACACCACGGTGCGGATCGGCACGTTGATGCCGACGCCGAGAGTGTCGGTGCCGCAGATGACCTTGAGCAGACCGGCCTGCGCCAGCTGTTCGACCAGCCGGCGGTACTTCGGCAGCATCCCGGCGTGGTGCACCCCGATGCCGTGGCGCACCAACCGCGACAGCGTAGAACCGAACGAGGTGGAGAACCGGAACGCACCGATGTGCTCGGCGATCGCGGCCTTCTCCTCCTTGGTGCACACGTTGACACTCATCAACGCCTGCGCCCGCTCCAGCGCCGACGCCTGGGTGAAGTGCACGACGTAGATCGGGGCCTGTCTGGTGTCGAGCAGATCGCCGATCGTCTCGTGCATCGGTGTCGTCGCATACGAGAAGAACAGCGGCACAGGGCGTTCCGCGTTTGCGACCAGCGCAGTCGGGCGCCCGGTGCGCCGGGTCAGGTCCTCCCGCAGGAACGTGACGTCACCGAGTGTGGCCGACATCAACAGGAACTGGGCCTTCGGCAGCTCCAGCAGTGGCACCTGCCAGGCCCAGCCGCGGTCGGGGTCGCCGTAGAAGTGGAACTCGTCCATCACCACCATGACCGGCTCACCGCCGAGCGGACCTTGCAGCCCGCCCTCCCGCAGTGCGACGTTGGCCAGCACCTCGGCGGTGCACACGATGATCGGCGCCTCGGAGTTGACCGCGGCGTCGCCGGTGAGCATGCCGACGTTGGCGGCGCCGAACACGTCGCACATCGCGAAGAACTTCTCACTCACCAGTGCCTTGATCGGCGCGGTGTAGAAGCTGCGCCGCCCGCCGGCCAGCGCCGCGAACAGCGCGCCGGTGGCCACCAGCGACTTGCCCGACCCGGTCGGCGTCGACAGGATCACGTTGGCGCCGCTGACCAGTTCGATCAGCGCCTCCTCCTGCGCCGGGTACAGCGTGGTGCCGTTGGCCTCGGCCCACTCGGCGAACGCCGTGAACAGGTCGTCGGGATCGGCGTCCCGCAGGTTCTCGGCCGACAGGAGTTCACGCACTGAGATCACGCACCGCGGTGCACCGGGCCGAGCTTATCCGCGATCTGATCCACCGCGAACTCGATCTCCGACAACCGCGACCGCAGCCGCTCCGGCACCCACGCCAACGCGATCTGCGCTGGCGGCCAGGTGGTTTCGTCGATCGGGATCATCTTGAACTCCGGCGGGGAGAACATCTTGCCGATGAACGACTCCGGCGCGTAGCTGATCACCGCGACCAGATGACGGTTGAAGACCTGCGTGGCCATCTCGACCTCGCCGCCGCGCTGATTCGTCGTCCGCACGATGTTGTTCACGCCGCGGTTGTTGAGCTGGCGGGTCATGCTCGCCATCACCACCGGGTTGGGCCGCGCGATGTCGATGGCCACCTCGCGGTCGCGCAGATCCTCGATGGCGACCAGGTCCCGTTCGGCCAGCGGATCGTCGTAGCGCACCGCGATCGCACCCTGGTAGGCGGCCACCACCTTGTAGCGCAGCCGTTTGTCGCTGGCGGGCAGGTGGATCAGGCCCAGCTCGGCGTGCCCGGCGATCAGCTTGGCGGTCACCTCGGCCGCCGAGCCGGGCACGTTGAACTCCGTCGGCTCCGGCAGCCCGGCCAGCACCGACTCCAGCTGGGCCAGCAGATCCGACGGGGCGTACGCCGTCGCGCTCACCCGCAGCGGGGCCAGTCCCGCCACCTCCTGGGCGGCCAGCGACTTGAAGTCCTCGACCTGGCGCAGGATCTCCCGGGCCGGGCCCAGCAGCCGCTCGCCGAGTGCGGTCAGCCGCACCTCGTGGTAGCCGCGTTCGAACAGCGGCCCACCGAGCTCCTTCTCCAGCAGCTTGATCTGCTTGCTCAGCGGCGGCGGCGTGATCATCAACTTGTCGGCGGCCCGCTTGAAGTGCAGCTCGTCGGCGACCGCGACGAAGTACCGGAGCCTGGTGAAGTCGATGTCCATTCCTGCCGCATTCGAACGATGGTCGCGCAGTCCGCGCGGACCCCCTCGAATGCTACGAGATCAGCCCTGCGGCCCCGTCAGCCCTGCGGGACGGGGTCCGGCTGGATGGTCTCCAGGACACCCTTCTCGTGCAGCGCGGCGATCTGGTCGGCGTCCAGGCCGAGCAGCTCGGCGGCGATCTCGGCGGTCTGCTCGCCGATCAGCGGCGCCTGCCCGAGCGGCGGGTCGGCCACGTGATCGGCGTGGACCTGCACGTTCTCCATCATGTACGGGGTCGAGCCGCCGTAAGGATGAAGCTCCTCGCGGAACGCGCGGCGCTGCTCGTAGTAGTTCCAGGCGGGCAGCTCGTGGGCGTGCAGCACCGCACCGGCGGGCACACCCGCCGACTGCAGCCGCTCCATCGCCTCCAGCCGCGTGTGCCGGCTCGTCCACTCCCGGACCTGCTCGGCACCCACCGGTCCGTCGCCGGGCACGCCCAGCACCCAGCGCAGCGCCTGCAGGTCGGCGTCGTCGCGCACGGTCACCGCGATCCAGCCGTCGTCCTCGCTGGTCGAGAACATGCCCCACGGGTAGTCGTGGCCCTCGTCGGTGCGGGTGCGCCCGGACCGCTGCAGCGCGTCGGCGGCGATGTCGGCGGCCAGGTGGCTGAGCATCACCTCGGCCTGCGAGATGCTCACCGAGCCGCCGCGGCCGGTGCGCTCCCGGCGCAGCAGCGCCGCCAGCGCCGACACCGCGCCGATGCGGGCGGCGACGTGGTCGGGATAGACGGTCACGGTGTCGCAGAACGTCTCGGACTCACCGGGATAGGTCCACAGGTTGGTGAACCCGACGGCGGCGCGCACCAGCGGCCCGTAGCCGAGGCGCTTGGCCCACGGCCCGGTCGGCCCGTACGCCGAGCTGTCCACGACGACGACGCCCGGGTTGACGTCCTTGAGCGTGGCGTAGTCCATCCCGAGCGACTCGGCCACACCGGGTTTGAAGTTGGTCAGCACGACGTCGGACACCTCGACGAGTCGGTGCGCCAGCGCGCGGCCCTCCTCCGAGCGCAGGTCGATGCCGATCGAGCGCTTGTTGCGGTGCCCGGCGGCGAACGGCTGGGTCATCGAGCCGAAGCGGCCGACGCGCAGCCCGTCCGGGTAGGCGGAGTGCTCGATCTTGACGACGTCGGCGCCCAGGTCGCCGAACAGCCGCCCGGTGTCGGCGCCGACCACGATCACGCCGAGGTCGAGCACCCGGATGCCCTCCAGCGGCAGGCCCTGGCCGCCGCGGTTGCGGGCGGCCAGCTTCGGTGCCCCGGTCGGGCTGGCCGCCTGGCCGTCGATGTTGAGTGCGCTGGCGCGCTGGCCGTCGATCACGCTGACGCCGACGGGAACCGGGGCGGTCACCCCGGGGGTCAGCTCGACGTCGCGGAAGAAGCCGCGCTCCTGGAAGTGCTCGGCGGTGAGCGCCTCGGACAGGGTGAGCACCGCCGCCGTCGGCACACCGTGCTGCTGGCCCTGCGCCTCGAGTTCGGCGCGGGTCTTGTCCGAGCAGAACTTCTTGATCGCCTCGAACAGGGCGGGGGAGTGGAACCGCTTGCCGAGCTTGTCGTAGGACGGGTCGGAGAACTCCTCCGGCTCACCCATCCAGGTGAACATGCCGCGCCACTGCCGCTTGGCCAGGATGCAGATGCGGACGTGGCCGTCCTTGCACGGGATGATCGGGTAGCGCAGCTGCTCGGAGTTCCAGTCGCGGGCCTGCGCGCTGACCGCCACACCGGCCGAGCCGGTGCCCGCCGAACCGAACGGCGGATCCAGGGTCTGCATCGCCCCGTCGAGCACCGAGAAGTCGATCAGGTCGCCCTCGCCGGTGCGCAGCCGGTCCAGGTAGATCGCCATCGTCATCACCGCGGCCTGCGCGGCGGCCACCTGGTACGGCAGGTCGGCGGGCGGCACCAGCGGTTCGCGGCCCGGGATGCCGGACCGGGACAGCTCGCTGGTCAGCGCGTGCAGCACCGGGGTGGTGGCCTGCCAGCGCTTGTAGTCGTTGTCGCGGCCGAAGTCGCTGATCGACAGGATCACCAGCGACGGGTGTCGCCGGCGGATCTCGCGCACCGCCAGCGTCGCCTCGGCCGACGACCCGGGCTGGGTGTTCTCGATCAGGATGTCCGATTCCGCCAGCAACCGCTCGAATTCGGCTGCGTCCGTGGCGGAGTCGAGCTCCACCGACGCCATCCCGTGCCGGTTGATCGCGGTCTGCACCGGCACGCCGTCGACGGTCGGGCCGACGGTGTCGTCGCCGGTGACACCGCGCAGGTTCAGCGCGGTGACCGTCGCACCGAGGTCGGCGAACAGCCGGCCGACGGCCGTCATCGGACCCGACGTCAGGTCGAGGACCCGGGTACCGAGCAGTGGGGGATCGTAGGCGTCAGTCATGGGTTGTCAGCTCCGGCGGGCCTGGCGGAACGGGATGTCGCGATCGGTCTCGGGCTCCTTGGGCAGGCCCAGGACGCGTTCGCCGATGATGTTGCGCTGGATCTGGTCGGTGCCACCGCCGATCGAGGTGAAGAACGCGTTGAGCGTCTGGAAGTTCACGTCGTCACCGACCGGGTTCTCCGGACCGGACAGCAGCGCCTGCGCACCGATGATCTTGGTCTTCAGCGCGGCCTCGGTGTGCAGGATCTTCGACATCGCCAGCTTGCCCAGCGACATGATCGAGCTCGAGGTGCCGGTCGACGTCGAGGCCTTCGCGCGAGCGTTGTTGAGCCGGTTGAGCTCCCGCATCGCCAGCACCGTGGCGAGCTGGTCGCGGATCGCGGCGTCGTCGAGCTTGCCGTGCTCACGGGCCAGGTCGATCAGCGTGTTGGCCTTCTTGCTGCGCGAGGTGCGGGCGGTGTCGCCCATGATCGAGCGCTCGTAGGCCAGCGCCACCTGCAGTGCGCGCCAACCGTTGCCCTCCTCGCCGAGCAGGTAGGCGTGCGGGACCTTGGCGTCGTTGATGAACACCTCGTTGAAGTGCGACTCACCGGTGATCTGCACCAGCGGGCGCACCTCGATGCCGGGCTGCTTCATCGGCATGATGAACAGGCTCAGGCCCTTGTGCTTGGGCACATCCCAGTCGGTGCGCGCGAGAAGCAGTGCGTAGTCGGCGGTCTGGGCGCCCGAGGTCCACACCTTCTGGCCGGTCACCACCCACTCGTCGCCGTCGCGGGTCGCGGTGGTGCGCACGCTGGCCAGGTCGGAACCGGCGCCCGGCTCGCTGTAGAGCAGGCAGGTGCGGCTGCGCTCGACGAGGAAGTCGCGCAGAAGATCCTTCTTGAGCTGCTCGGTGCCCAGCGCCAGCGTGGTGTTGGCGGGGATGTTGTAGCGGTCCTGGCAGGCGCCCGGCGCCTTGACCGCCGCGAACTCCTGGGCGATGACCTTGGCCAGCTTGTTGGGGTAGCCGCGGCCGAACCACTCGACCGGGTACGTCGGCACCGCGTAACCGGCCTCGAGCACCTTCTCCAGCCACTCGATGCGCTCCGGGGTGGTGGTCCACGGATCCGGGTTCTTCGGCAGCGGAGTGTAGTTGTCGCGCAACCAGTTACGGACTTCCTCGGCCAGCTGTTCGGCGCTGGGCAGCTCGGTGTTGGTCATGGTCAGGCGCCTTTCGAGACGAGGTAGCGTTCGCGGTGCAGGCGGGTGCCGCCGAACAGTTGCAGGCCGGTGCGGGCGCGGCGCACGAACAGGTGCGCCGGGTGCTCCCAGGTGAAGCCGATGCCGCCGTGCATCTGGATGGCGTTCATCGACACGGTCTCGTAGGCCTCGGCGCAGGCGAAGCCCGCCAGCGCGATGGCACCCGCGGCATCCGCGCTGCCCGCGGCCTTCTCGGCGGCGGCATGCTGCGCGGCCGACGTGGCGTTCTCGACCTCGATCAGCAGATCGGCGGCCATGTGCTTGAGGGCCTGGAAGGAGCCGATCTGACGACCGAACTGCACCCGGGTCTTGAGGTACTCGATCGTCATGTCGAAGATCCTGCGGGTGCCGCCGGCCTGCTCACCGGCCGAGGCGATCACCGCGTAGTCCAGCGCCTCGGCGACGGCCTCCCAGCCGGCGGTGCCGAGCCGGCGGGCCGGGGTGCCGGCGAAGGTGAAGGTGGACAGCCGCACCGACGGGTCGAAAACCGTTGCCGCCGTGCGGGTGAAGCCCTCGGCGTCGGGGGCGACCTCGAAGACGCCGACACCGTCGCCGGTGCTGGCGACCACCAGGATCACGTTCGCGGCCTGACCCCAGGTCACGTAATGCGCCTCGCCGGTGAGCTTTCCGTCGGCGTCGGCGCGCACCTCGACACCCTCGGGGGTCCAGGTGCCCTTCTTACCGGTGATCGCGACGGTGCCGATCGAGGTGCCGTCGGCCAGCCCGGGCAGCAGCCGCGCCGAGTCCTCGGCCGAGCCGGCGGCGTTGACCAGCGCCACGGTCAGCACGGCGCTGGAGATGAACGGGGCGGGCTGCAGGGCGGCGCCGGTCTCCTCGGCGACGGCCTCCAGCTCGAGTGCCCCGAAGCCCATACCGCCGTGGTCGGCGTCGACGAGCATGCCGAGCACACCCTGGTCGGCCAGCGCCCGCCACAGGTCGGCGTCGTAGCCGTCCTCGGTCTCCATCACCCGGCGCACATCGGCCTCGGTGCACTTGTCGGCCAGCAACTCGCCGACCGCCGTGCGCAGCTCTGCGCGTTCGGCAACACTGATCGTCATCTCTACCGCCTTTCGCTGGTCTCATCGTTGGGCTTAGATGGTGCGCTGTAAATCACGAATCGGATCACCGGCGGGTTTCCGATTGGGACATGCCTGAGGACGGGACAGATTTCCGAACCGAGCACGTGCCGGTGAGCCGTTAGGTCGTTTACAGGCGCCGATCGGGCCGCAAACAATCGACGCCATGAGTCAACCCACGGCGGCCATCGCCGGCCTCGGCATCACCGAACAGGGCAAGGTCTACGGCAAGACCGCACAGCAGTTCGCCGCGCAGGCGGTGCGACTGGCCGCGGCCGACGCCGGCCTCGAGCTCTCCGACATCGACGGTCTGCTGGTCTCCGGCGGGCTGAAGGGCCGCGTCGGCATCGAGCTGCAGCAGCAGCTGGGCCTGACCGACCTGAGGCTGCTGACCCAGATGCAGGGCTACGGTTCGACGGCCGGGCAGATGGTGCAGTACGCGTCGATGGCGGTGCAGTCCGGGATGGTCGACACCGTCGCGATCGTGTGGGCCGACGCCCCGCTCAAAGAGAAGGGCAGCTCGTCGGCGGCGTACTCGGGTTCGCGGCGGATGCCGCGCGGGTTCGACGGCATCACCGCCTCCAACGGGATCATGTCGCCGACGACGATGTACGCCCTGGCCGCGCGCCGGCACATGAAGAAGTACGGCACCACCAACGACCACTTCGGGGCCATCGCGGTGGCGCAGCGCGAGTGGGCGCAGATGAACCCGATCGCCCAGTTCTACGGCACCCCGCTGACGCTGGAGGAGTACCACGCCAGCCGCTACATCGCCGAGCCGTTCCACCTCTACGACTGCTGTCTGGTCAGCAACGGCGGTGTCGCGCTGATCGTCACGTCGCTGGAGCGGGCCCGCACCCTGCGCCAGCCGCCGGTGCGCGTACTCGGTTGGGCGCAGGCACATCCCGGCCGGTCGGGGATCCGCAACGACGACTTCGGTCTGGTCAGCGGCGCCGCGCAGTCCGGCCCCGCGGCGTTGAAGATGGCGCAGACCTCGCTCGACGAGATCGGCGTCGCCCAGATCTACGACTGCTACACGTTCACCGCGCTGCTGACGCTGGAGGACTACGGCTTCGTCCCGAAGGGTGAGGGCGGTCCGGCGCTGTCGGAGCCCGGCATGATCGGCCCGAACGGCAAGCTGAAGCTCAACACCGGCGGCGGTGAGCTGTCCGCGTTCTACATGTGGGGCATGACGCCGCTGCACGAGGCGGTCGTGCAGGCCCGCGGCCAGGGCGGCGAACGCCAGGTCGAAAACCACGATCGGGTGCTGGTGTCCGGCAACGGCGGCATCCTCGACTACCACTCGACGCTGGTGCTCGGCACCGACAACTAGGAGCGCGACTTCCGATGCCTATCTTCCCGATTCAACGCGATCCGCAGTCCGCGGAGTTCCTCGACGGCACCAAGCGCGGCGAGTTCCTGCTGGTGCGCGACAACCAGACCGGCGAGGTGCTGCACCCGCAGTTCGACACCTCCATCGACCCCGAGCGCTACACCCGGTTCCCGGCGGCGGGCACCGGCACGATCATCAGCTGGTCGGTGGTGCACCAGAAGCTGCCGGGCGGCGACGTGTTCAAGCTGCCGGTCGGCATCGTCGAGCTCGACGAGGGCCCGTGGTGGTGGACGTCGTTCCCGAAGGCCGACCCCGAGGCCGACCTGTACGGCGCCCGCGTGCAGGTGGCGTTCAAGACCCTCGGCGAGGGCGACGACGCCGAGGCCATCCCCTACTTCAAACTCCTCTGACCGCGAGCAGACGCAGAATCGCACTTTTCTCAGTGAATCCGTGCGATTCTGCGTCTGCTCGCGAGGGTTTAGGTGCGCACGTCGATCTTGAAGGTCAGGGTGCGCAGCGCGCCGAACGCGCCGTGGCCGCCGAGGTAGAGCCGCTTGGTGTCGTAGCCGGCGACGTCCTTCATGGTCTGCCCGCCGAACCGCGCCGGGGTCTGCCCGTCGACGACGGTGACGTCGGCGCCGAGCAGCGCGTGCCGCACCGCGAGCCGCTCCTCGCCGGTCGCGGTGGCGACCAGTTCGCCGATCGTGCGGTCACCCCCGCTGCCGGGGATCGCGGCGCAGGTGATGCCGTTCGCGTCGAGGTAGCCGCTGATCGCGTCGAGGGTGGCGTCGGCGCCGACGGTCAGGCTGAGATTGCCGAAGCTGGCCGAAATCGTGGTGTCGGCACCGGAGGTCAGCGGTGCGGCCGGCCGGGTGGTGCCCGCGAGGGCGTCGCGGACCGCGGCGGCGAACCCGTCGACGGGCGGCTCCCCGGGTGACCGTTCCGGCAGCATCACCCCGGGGTTGAGCAGCCCGGCCGGATCGAAGACCTGCTTGATCGCGCGCTGGGCGGCGATCTCCACCGGGCTGAACCGCTTGGTCATGAACGGGATCTTCTCGGTGCCGACGCCGTGCTCACCGGTGATCGTTCCACCGAGACGCAGTGCGGCTTCGATGATCTCGTCGTTGGCGGCTTCCAGTGCCGAGGCCGCGAGCGGATTGTCCTTGTCGTAGAACGTCGTCGGGTGTAGGTCGCCGTCGCCGGCGTGGCCGCACACCGCGATGAACAGCAGCCCGTCGCGGTGGCGTTCGGCGGTCGCCTGGATGGCCGCCTGCATCTCCGGGATCCGGTCGCGCGGCACGGTGACATCGCCGATGAAGAACCCCTTACCGCTCTGCACCACCGAGTCGGGGGGCGTGCAGGCGGCCGTACCACAGTGCGGCACGGTCGGTTTCGTCCTCGGCCACCCGCACCTCGGTGGCGTGCTCACGCAGCACCCGTTCGACGATGGACTGGTCGCGGGCGACCTCCTCGGCGGTGCCGTCGACGTCGATCAGCACGATGGAGTCGGCGTCGAACGGATAGCCGGTGTCGTAGAACTGCTGCAGCCCGTTGATGCCGTCGCGGTCCAGCCATTCGACTGCGGCGGGCACCACCCCGGTGGCGATCACCGCGGCGATGGTGTCGGCGGCCTCGCGGGCGGTGGCGAACGCACCCATCAGGCTGTGCGTGACCGGGGCGATCGGGCGCAGCGCGACGGTGACCTCGGTGACGATGCCCAGTGTGCCCTCCGACCCGATGATGACGCCGAGTAGATCGGGCCCGGTGTCGTCGGCGCTGAGGCTCACCGTCGTGCCGTCGGGCAGCACCACGTCGGCGGCGAGGATGTGGTTGTAGGTCACGCCGTACTTCAAAGCGTGTGGCCCACCGGCGTTTTCAATGAGATTGCCGCCGACGGTGGCCAGGTGTGCCGACACCGGGTCGGGGGAGAAGCACAGCCCGTACGGTGCCAGGTGGTCCTGCAGGGCGGAGTTGACGACGCCGGGCTCGACACGGGCGCGCCGGCGCTTGACGTCGACTTCGAGAATGCGGTTGAGGCCGGACAGGTCGAGCAGAACGCGGCCGCCGTCGGCCATCATCCCGCCGGAGCAGTTCGAGGCACCGCCGCGCGGCACCATCGCAACGTTGAACTCCGTTGCGATGCGCATGATCTCGGCAATCTCGTCGCGACTGTGCGGGCGCAGCATGAGTTCGGCGACCCCGCCGACTCCCCAGAAGTCGCGGCCGCGCTCGGTGAGCACGGCGGTGTCGGTGACGACCTCGGCGACGGCGGTGAACCGCTCGACCGCGGCGGGTGCGAGTCCGGAACTGGGTGCGGTGGTGGGCGTGGACATCGGATCTCCTTCGGCGGCTGGCGTATGTCACTCAGCCTCTCGAAGCAGACGGCGCACGTCGCCCACGCTGACCACCAACCCGCGGGTGCGCTACCGCGACTCCCGGGTGGGGGGCTAGCCGGTAGGGTGACGCTGTCTGGCCGCCCCACGTGGGTGGGTAAGGCCCGAGAATTCGGTAGGACTGGTATCTGGGACCCAGCCCGCTAGAATGGTGTTTGGTTAATGGATTGCTCCCGTGACGTGGGAACATGGGGCGGGACCGAGTTAGGAATCGAATTACGGTATGGCGCGTCCACGTAAACCTTTGATCTCGCGCCGCGGGGTGCTGGAGGCTGCCCTACGGATCATCGACGAAGGTGGGCTGGACAGCGTCAGCATTCGACGCCTGGCGGACGAACTGGGTGTCAACGGGGCCTCGCTGTACCACCACTTCCCCGGCGGCAAGGACGAGATTCTCATCGGCGCCGCCCAGTTGGCGCTCGTCGATGTGGCCGACGACCCTGATCCCGATCTCCCGTGGCGCGAGTGGCTGAAGGGCATGGCGAACCGGTACCGCGACGCACTCGCCGCGCATCCCGGGATCGTGCCCATAGCGATCCGGCGTCAGGAAGTCGGCATGGGCACTCAGGAATTCGAGGCGGCCGCCACCCGACTCCTGCAGGGCGGCCTCCCCAGCGCTGCGATCGTGCCACTGTTGGACGCGATCGAGAACTTCATCGTCGGTAGCGCGCTGCACGAGAGCCTGAGCAAGAGCCTGATCGCGCGGAAGGAAGTTCCGACCGGTCCGGTGATGACGAAGGTGCTGAAGGACGCGGGTCTCAGCGCGGAAGAGGTATTCGATCTCGTCATCGACAGCATCATCGAGGGCGTGGAGAACGCCATCGCCGAGCAGGTCGCTCGCTGGACCCCGCAACCGGCCGGGGAAGTCGCCCAGTAGCCGTTCTACGGTTGCCCGGGCCGGAGCGTGACGAACAGCCCTTCGGCCTCTGCAAGTAGCTGTTGGTCGTCACGGAGAACGCCCTTCAGGTAGAGCTTGCGACCTTCCTCCCGGTCGACCCAGGCGTCGATCCTCAATGGCCGGTTCACCGGGGTGATCTGCCGGTAGTCGACGTGGAGGTACGCAGTTCGAGAGCGAGGGCGATCTGTGTTGGCGAGTAACCCGAGAATCTCGTCGAAGATCAACGGGACGGCGCCCCCGTGCACAGCGCCGTTACCGCCTAGATAGAAGTCGCTGAATGTCACTGTGCCGGTGGCAGAGTCGCGGCTGAAACTCTCGTACTTGAACGGAGGAGACATCGCCTGCGCCCGCCCGGTGCGATCGAAGAGGTTGCCGAACGGGCGTTCGTGCTCAGCAACGGAGAAGGCCAGAAGTGTTGCGGCGTCGGCTTCGAGGCGGTCGGAGATCTCGGCCGCCAACGCTATCGGAGGTCGTGAGGCCGCGAGCGCAGCCTGAAACCGCCGCAGAGACAGCACCAACCCGTCGAACGCGTCATCGACCTGAGCAGCTCCATCGCGCGAGAGGGTCATCGGCGCCTAGCTGTTGCCCGGCTGGTTAGTGGCGAAAAGCTCTGCGACCGCGGCCGGTGTCCACTCGCCCTCCGTCTTCACGCCCCGGCCGATCCGTGGTCTCTGCATGAGCGCCAGCCGATTACCGCCGGTGAAGACGACTTCGCCGTTCACCTCGCGGGCGAGGTCCGACAGCAGGAAGACAACCGCCGGCGCGTTGCTCTCGGGCGAATGTGTTCCCGCCTGCACCTCGGGGAACTCCTGCGCGAGAGTCTGCGCCAGTGGTGTCATGGCGTCCGGAGAGACCGCGTTGACCCGGACGTTCGTCCGCTCGTAGGCCGCGGCCCAGGAGTAGGTCAGTGCGGTGATGCCGGCCTTGGTGGCCGCGTATCCCGCGACCGCCGGCATGCCGAACTGCGCTCCCGAGGTGACGTTGACGATCGCGCCTCCACCGTTGGCGGACATCGCTTTCAGCGCCAGCACACCGCAGTACGCGGTACCGAGCAGGTTGACGTCGACGACCGCCTTGAGATCCTCCGGCGAGGCCTCCTCGGGCCAGGAGACACGCACGATCCCGGCGTTGTTGACCAGACCGTCGATCCGGCCGAACGTCTCCAGGCACCGGTCGATCACCGACTGCGCGCCGGCCCAGGTGGAGATGTCCGAGGAGTCGGCCACCGCGGAGGGCAGGCCGGACGCTACGTCTTGCGCCTGCCGGGCGTCGACGTCGTTGACGACCACCAGTGCGCCTTCGGACGCCGCAGCCTTGGCATATGCGGCGCCCAAGCCGCGGCCGGCACCGGTGACGACCACGGCTCGGTCCTTGAGAAGCGGGCTCACTTCTTCATTCCCCATGGCTATTCGCCGTCGCCCCGGCGCGGCGCATACACCGCACCCTCGTCGATCAACTGATCGATCCGCTCATCCGTGTAACCCACCTCGGCAAGAAGCTCGCGCGCCCCCTCGCCTAGATGCGGCACCTGCGCGGGTTCTGCTGCGGCAGAGGGGGAATCGAAACGCAGCGGGCCTGCGGGCGCCTCCAGGACGGCACCCGAGGGATGAGATACCTTGGTGATGTTGCCGCGTGCCCGCACATGCGGATGGTCGAGCGCCTCGGCGATCGTCAGGACGGGAGAGGCGCACACGTCCTCTGTGCCGAAGACCTCCACCCACTCGTCCCGGGTGCGGGTACGCATCAGGTTCGCGATCTGCTCCCGCAGCCAATCCTGCCGCTTCGGATCGTACTGTGCCCCTTGGTCATCCAACCCGGTGACCTCGCAGAAGCGCTTCCAGAAGTGCGGCTCCAGCGCGCCGACCGCGACGCTCTTGCCGTCGGCGCACTCGTACACGCTGTAGCAGGCCCACATGCCGATGAGGGGGTGGACGGTCGGCCCGAAATCGACTCCGAGCATCAGGCGCTGTGCCTGGGGAATCACCATCGAGAACAGCGCCCCGTCGAACAGACTGGATTCGGCCGCGAGGCCCTCGCCGGACTGGCGGGCCTGAAGGACGCCGGTGATCGTGGCAAGCGCGGCCAGTGTCGCACCGAAGTAGTCGGAGGCCTGCACCATGGGCGGCCCTGCGGGACCGGGCCAGGTCAGGGACAGGAGCCCGGCGACGGCGTCGAAGTTGATGTCGTGGCCCGCGACCGAGGACAACGGTCCGCCCGAGCCGTACCCGGGCAGGGTGATGTATGTGAGGCGCGGATTGCGCGCGCGCAGTGCACTGGCACCGATTTCGAGCCGGTCGGCGACGCCCGTTCGCATGCCCTCGATGACCGCATCCGCGGTGTCGGCCACGGCGCGGAAGGCCTCCCGGCCGGCCTCGGTGCGCAGATCGAGCGGCAGGCTCTTCTTGTACCGGTCGAACACCAGGTGATTGATGCCGACCCCGTCGACGTGCGGGGCCAGCGTCCGCAGATTGTCTGAGCCGTTGACCGGCTCGATCTTGATCACTTCCGCGCCCAGGTCGGCAAGGAGCCAGGTCGCGATGCATCCGACGCCGACCCACGAGACGTCGAGGATTCGGATTCCGTTGAGGGGACCAGGTTTCACTTCAGCACCTCACCAATCCCGCCGGGGACGAAGCCCTGCAGCTTGAACTCACGCCGAGCGATGAACCAACGACCGTCCACACAGCGGAACTCATCGTCGTAGTACCCCCAGTGGTCGGCGGCGCCGGCGACCAGCACCACGACGTAGGTACGCGCGGTCGCGGTGTCGCCGGTGACGTCGACGGCGCTCGAGGTCACGTTGTGCCATGCTCGGGCCTTCAGACCCGCGGCCTGCACGCGCCTGCCGCTTTCGGTGAACAGTTCGACGATGCCCTGCCTGCCGGTGTACTCCCGTCCGCTGAACACGTAAACGCCGTTGTCGGCGAACAGATTCTGGACAGCGTCGAGGCGCCCGCGGTCGGCCTCGATGCAGTACCGGTTGATCAGGTCCCTGATCGACTCTCGCGCGTATAGCTCATCGATCTTGTCCATGGAACGCTCCTTGGCGGCTGGAGTAGTGCGCACGAAACTCGGCGTCGGACGCGGGAAGACGTCCGAGTGATCGCGCCGACATTAATCGAACAACGTATGGTAAGGCAAGCGTCCCGCTGCCGAGGTGGCAGAACGGCCAGCTAGCTGGGCGAAAAGGTAGACGTTCCACATTTGGTCTGGGCAGTGCCGGCCCCCGACCCTTGACACCGCCGCGCCCCCGCGTTAGTTTTTAACCAAACATTATTTGGTTAACCGCCCGACCTGCGACTCCGGTCGCGATTGAGACAACTCCTAGGAGCGAGCCCATGTCTACTCTCCTTCCCGCCGACCTGGCCCATCTCGATGGCCACATCCTCGACGTCGACAGCCACGAGATGATGCCGCTGCAGGTCTGGGAGGAGACCTTCGGTCCGGAGGTCAGGCCGCTCGTCGAGGCCTGGCGGAACAATGGAGAGACGGCCGAGACCGACAAGAACCACCCCAACGTGCCCGACTACGCCGGCGATGTCGCGCCGATCGACGAAGAGGTGCTCATCGTGAAGGGGTCGACCGCTCCGGGTGCGGCTGACTACGAGCGCCGCCTGCAGGTCATGGACGCGATGGGTGTCCGCGCCCAGTTGATGTTCCCGGGGAGCATCGGGCTGTACGGCACGGTGCTGCGCGCCAACCACGACGATCTCGAACTCTTCCCGAGCATCACTTCGGGCCGTGTCGAGTTCGCGGACAAGTGCATCCGCATGTATCAGGACTACCTGCTGGACATCGCGAAGTTCTCGGACCGGATCCTGCCGGTCGCGCCGATCATCGAGGATGATGTCGAATCGGTGATCGCGACGGCCCGCCGTCTCATCGACAGCGGGATCAAGGCGATCTGGCTGCCTGCGGGGCTTCCCGTCGGGGGCGTGTCGCCGGCCAGCCTGAGCCTTGATCCCCTGTGGGCGATGTGCGCGGAGGCTGACGTCGCCGTCACCCTGCACATCGGCGGTGACGGACGCCTGCTGGCCAGCAGGGCATGGGAGCAGGCCGAGGCGTTCGAGGGCTTCCGTTCACTCGGCGAGTTCAGCGTCGACCCGTACTCCACCTCGAGCCTGCATGTTCCGTTCCAGAACTTCACCGCGGTGATGGTGCTCGGCGGGGTCTTCGACCGTCATCCCAACCTCCGCTTCGGCGTCATCGAGGTCGGCGCCCACTGGGTCGGGCCGCTGATGGAGAACATGGACATGTGGTGGAAGGCGATGGGGCACTTCAACAAGAATCCCCACAAGCTCAAGGAGCTTCCGTCCACCTACATCAAGAACAACATCCGCGTGTCGTTCTTCCACTTCGAACCGATCGACGTCTACGTGGATCGTTACCCGGGTATCGACCGGGTGCTGTCGTTCTCGACCGACTATCCGCATGTGGAGGGCGGCAAGGACGTGTTCCGTCGCACCTACGCGAAGCTGGAGCGCCACGGCAAGGGAGTCGTCGACCGGATCTTCGTCGAGAATCCCGGTCTGCTCATGCCCTCCTCGGTGTAAGCGCGAGGCAGCGACCGAATTTCATGACAGCCCCAGAGACGCGGCGATCGCACGACGGTGACGCTGCTGCCTTCGACTCCTCGGAGTTCCGCAGCATCATGGGTCACTACCCGACCGGCGTCACCGTCGTGACGGCGATCGATTCGGACGGTGAGCCGGTCGGGTTGACGATCGGATCGTTCTCCTCGGTATCGCTGGATCCCCCGTTGGTGGCGTTCTACCCCCAGAGGGAGAGCGGGAGCTTCGCCCGCCTGCGGCAGGCCGACGTCTTCTGCATCAACTTCCTGGCCGACGACCAGGAGGATGGCTGCCGGAACTTCGCCTCCCGGTCGGGAGACAAGTTCTCAGGCGTCCGGTGGCAGACGTCGCCGGCGGGCGCTCCCATCCTCGAGGGCGCCATCGCATGGCTGGAGTGTTCCTTCCACGCCATCGCCGAGGCAGGTGACCATTTCATCGTCACCGGGGCTGTGCGTTGCTTTGAGGCGCAACGTGATCGGATGCCGTTGTTGTTCTTCCGCGGCGGCTACGGTTCGTTCCTGCCGCGGACGCTGGCGCTTGCGCCGAGTCAGCAACTTCAAACCCTGCTGCGGTACGTGGACATCGCGCGTCCGCTGATGGACAAGTTGTCGGACCGCCTGGAGACCGGCTGTCTCGCGGCGGCGGTGGTGGACAACCACATCATGACCCTGGCCAGCACCAGCGACCCCCAGAATCACCTGGTGCCTGCCGCGGTCGGGCAGCGCGTGGCGTGGCGGCCGCCCCTTGGCGCGATGTTCGTGGCCTGGGACCGGCGTCCGGAGGCGTTCGAGAACTGGCTGCGCCGCTCCTCCGCGCCGCTGGACGATGCACAGCGAGGCCATTACGAGGCGGCGCTGCAGCGCGTCCGCGAGCGGGGGTGGTCCATCGCCCTGGCCACTGAGGAGCAGAAGGCGTTCGAGAACTCGCTTCCGAACCCGGTGTCCGGCAGTTTCGCCGCGAGCGCGGGACCGGACGATCTGATTCCCAAGCTGTACGCCAGCTACGAACCGGTTCTGCCGGACAGGGGAACCGAACTGCGGGTGCGGCACATCGGTGCGCCGGTGTTCGATCCGAGCGGCCAGGTGGTGCTCGTTCTGCATCTGTTCGGGTTACCGGCCCGGATGACTGTTGATGAGATCGACGCCTACGCCTCGATCACCCGGACGATAGCCGACCAGGTGACCGATTCGATCCGACCGCGTGTATGACCTACCGTTCCTACCAGCCATGGCATCTGCCCACCGTCGCCACGAAGGACACCTAGCATGACCGCGCTGTCCCAGGTTTCGTTGAGTTTGCGGCACCTCCAGTCACTGACATCCGACCATGTCGTCACCCGATCACTGTTGATCGCCAACGCGTCGGAGCGGCCGCAGCGGCGATTCGTCCTGTTCGAGGACGGCACGGAGTGGTCCTACGCCAGGACCCTGGATGAGGCCGCCGCCGCCGGCAACGCCCTGCGAGAGCTCGGGGTTGATCAGGGTGACCGGGTTGCGCTCATCATGTCCAATGGTCCGGACTTCCTGCGACTGTGGTTCGGTGCCGCGTTGCTGGGCGCCACCATCGTGCCCCTCAATCCTGCGCTCAAGGATGAGCTCCTCACCCGACCGTTGAAGATCGCGGGACCGTCGGCGATCTTCACCGAGGTCGCAGAACTGCGCGACGAGCTGCGAGACGCATTCCCCGGCACGCCGGTGATGCCGGCACGCGAGGTGACCGCTTCGGATCGATCAATTCCGGAGCTCAAGCGCGAGATCGGCCTGTGGGACGACGAGAAGTTGTTGATGACCTCCGGAACCACCGGGCCGTCGAAGCTGGTCCGGGTGCCGTATCTCTATGGCTACTGCGGATATTCGGCAATCCTTATCGCGCAGGGGTTCAGGCCTGGTGACGTGTTCCAGATCGACATTCCGCTCTTCCACACGGCGGCGCTCGGCTATGTGAACGGGGCGCTGGCCACCGGCGCGGGGATCTATGTCCGCAGCAAGCCGGCCCTGGACAGGTACTGGGAGATCGCCCGCGACGCCGACGTGAGCGCGGGGATCCTGATCAGCTCGATGGTTCCGGTGCTGATGAGCCAGCCTCCCAGGGATGCGGACCGCGACCACCGGGTGAGGTTCCTCATGGTCGCGCCCCTGCCGCCGGACATCGATGACTTCAAGGCGCGATTCGGAATACCGGTTCTGCTGACCGCATGTGGAAGTACCGAGGCGTCGACGCCGTTCCGCGGCGTCGGCGAACAGGGTGTCGACACTTCGTATTGCGGCGAAGTCGTACCGGGATTCGAGGTCCGGCTCGTCGATGCCAACGATCAGGAGGTACCCGTCGGCGCCAGCGGTGAGGCCATCGTGAGGGCCGCGCGGCCGTTCATGATGAGCCCGGGCTACGTCGGTGACGAGTCGGCCACAGCCAGGGCGTGGCGCAACGGATGGTTCCACACGGGTGATCTGCTGCGGGCGGATGAACACGGTCGGTACTACTTCGTCGACCGGATCAAGGACGTTGTGCGGCGGCGGGGAGAGAACATCTCCGCGTACGAGGTCGAGCGGGCGTTCTATTCACACCCGTCGGTGGCGGAGGTTGCCTGTGTGGCACATCCGTCGGACACGGGCGTCGAAGACGAGGTCAAGGTCTTCGTCGTGAAGACTCCCGGCGGGCAGTGCACACCGGCCGAACTGCTCGAGCATGTGTACGAGCGTCTGCCCTACCACATGGTGCCCCGGTACTTCGAGTTCATCGACGCCCTGCCGAAAACGACGACGGACAAGCCGCAGAAGTACCTGCTCAGGGAGATGGGAAACAGCGAGGCCACCTGGGACTCCGTGGCGAACGGGTATCGCGTCACACGGCACGGAATCGAGCGGCCGCAGCTCGAGCACAGCTGATGCTCGCCGGCCCCGGGGCCGGCGCCTGCTGCGTGTGAAAAAGGTTGACCAACAAGCACGCACGTGATGTTGTGGCGGTCTTGCCAGCGGATCATGTTGAACGGCAGCGGTATCCGCCTGACGGGCGCCAGGCCGCGCAGCTGTAGGTGCCGCACGGCCTGGCAGACCCCTCCTGCCTAGGCGGTCGGCGGCGGCGTGATCGACTTGTACTCGAAGTACTCCGAAAGCCCTTCGGGACCCATCTCCCGCCCGAGACCCGAGGCCTTCATGCCGCCGAACGGGGCGTTGAAGTCCATCAGGTAGTGGTTGACGCCGAACGTGCCGGTCCGGATGCGACGGCCGATGTCGATGCCGCGTTCGGCATCCGAGGTCCACACCGACCCCGCGAGCCCGTAGTCACTGTCGTTGGCGATGCGGACGGCGTCGGCTTCATCCTCGTAGGGGATCACCACCAGCACCGGCCCGAAGATCTCCTCACGGGCGATGCGCATGCTGTTGTCGACGTCGGCGAACAGCGTGGGACGCACGAACCAGCCGGCCGGCTTGTCGGAGTAGGGGTCCAGGCCGCCCGTCACCAGCCGGGCGCCCTCATCGATGCCGACCTGGATGTAGGACTTGACCCGCTCCTGTTGCCGCTGCGACACCAGCGGGCCCACCTCGGTGGCCGGATCGAAGGGATCCCCGACAACCAGACCCGCCATCATCGTGCCGATGGCGTCGACGACCTCGTCGTATCGGGATCGGGGGCAAGTATTCGGGTCTGCGCGATGCACGCCTGCCCGCTGTTGGCCAGTGACCCGAATTTCAACCCGGGTGTCACGAGGTCGAGGTCGGCGTCATCGAGAATGATCGCGGCCGACTTGCCGCCGAGTTCGAGGCTGACCCGCTTGAGGTGCTGACCGCAGGTCGCGGCGATCTCCCGGCCCGCGGCCGTCGACCCGGTGAAGGCGACCTTGTCGATCCCGGGGTGGCCGACGAGGTGTCGGCCCAGGTCGCGACCTCCGGGCAGCACCGAGATGACGCCTTCCGGAATCCCCGCCTCGACGGTCAGCTCGGCGAACACATTGGCGTCGAGCGGCGTCTCCGGTGACGGCTTGGCGACCACCGAGCAGCCGGCCGCCAGCGCCGGGGCAAGCTTGCCCATGAGGCTGAACAGCGGGGAGTTCCACGGCACGATCGCGCCGACGACGCCGACCGGTTCGCGGCGCACGACGATGTCGAGGCCGCTGATGCCGGGCCGGCGCTCCTCCCACTCGGTGGACTTGGCAGTGGCGATGGTCGCGGCGAGCACGCCGACAGGGGCGGGACCGTAGACCGCACGCGAGAACGACGTGGGAGCCCCCATCTCGGCGGTCTGCAGGTCGGCGAGCTCGTCGCTGCGCGCGGTGAGCAGGCCGAGCAGTCGCTCGAGTGCGGCGATGCGATCCGCTGCGGGCATCTGACTCCAGACCCCGGAATCGAAGGCGCTGCGCGCCGCCGAGACCGCGGCGTCTACGTCGGCGTTCGTGGCCTGCGGAACGCTGCCGACCGGCTTCAGATCGTACGGCGAGCGAACCTCGATGACGTCCGTGCCCGACGGAGCGCACCACTGGCCACCGATGAACAGCTTGTCGTAGACGTGCACGTGCATAACTCCCTACGTGGTCATGACCGGAACAATGTCAGGCATACATCGTTCGGTTTTCGCTGCACACCGTACGCACGGCGTAAGCGACTCGTCAACGGCTCATTAATGGAATGAAAAACCGGCCATGTACGATCCGGTATGCCCCAGCGCGATTTTCAGGCCTAACGTGCTACAACGCCGGCCCGCACGACCAGGATCGAACGGCTGTGCCGGGGCTGCGACCGCCGCTGTGGCGCGCCCGGTGCCCCGCACGTCCTGTGACGGTTGACGCGTGATCGCCATCACGTTAACCTAACGCTGGTTGGTTCATGTTGACCATGCGCACCGCGGAGGACGACTGCCGCCGGCGACTGTCTACGAATGTCGAAGGAGTCCGATGACATCCACCGAGAATGCCAAGTGTCCCGTCATCAGCTGGGATTACGAGCTGGGCGGCTGCCCCGCCCTGTCGTCCTACGGCCGGATGGCGGAGATCCAGAAGGTGGGGCCGGTTCTCCAGGTGGAGGCCGCCGGCGGTTACCCGGGCTATCTGATGGCGACCCGGTACGACGTCATCACCGAGATCCTGCAGGACCCCGAGACGTGGAGCAGCCACTCGGTCGTGGCGCTTGAGCCGGAACCGGACTACCAGTGGATTCCGGAGATGCTCGATCCGCCCGTGCACACCAACTGGCGCAGGCTGCTGGCGCCCCACTTCACCCCCCAGGCGGCGAAGGCCTACGAGGACCGGGTCCGGTCGTACTGTGCGTCCCTGATCGACGGCCTGGTCGGCAAGGAGACGATCGACTTCACCAACGATTTCGCCCGGATCTTCCCGACCCAGATCTTCCTGGAGATCTTCGGCCTTCCCGAGTCGGATCTCGAGCAGTTCCTGCACTGGGAAGACCTCATCATCCACCGCACCAGCGAGAGCGACCCGGACCGCAGCAAGATGAAGGCCGCGATGGACGAGGTCATCGGGTATTTCGCCACCCTCATCGCAACCCGTCGCCAGGATCCGTCGCTGCAGGGCGAGGATGTCCTGTCGGCCGCGCTCGGTTGGGAGATCGACGGCGAGCCGATTCCGGACGCGGAACTGCTGACCTTCTGCCTGTTCATGTTCATCGCGGGTCTGGACACCGTGGCGGCGCAGCTGGCGTGGACCTTCAACCACCTGGCGACGCATGACGGCCATCGGCAGCGGCTGGTCGACGACCCCGAGTGCGCGTCCGCCGCGGTGGAGGAGTACCTGCGGGCCTTCCCCATCGTCGTCACCGGCCGTAAGGCCACCACCGACACCGAGATCGCCGGTGTTCCGGTCAAGGCCGGGCAGACCGTGATGCTGCCGCTGCAGGCGGCGGGCCGCGATCCCGAGCAGTACGCCGATCCGGAGACGGTCGACTTCGATCGCAAGGTGACCCGGCACGTGGCATTCGGTGTCGGCCCGCACCGGTGCCTCGGTGCGCACCTGGCCCGCGTCGAGCTCAAGGTCGCCCTGCAGGAGTGGCACAAGCGCATCCCGAACTACCGGCTGGCCAACGAGCCCACCGAGCACACCGCAGGTGCGTGGGGGATCGACCATCTCGTTCTGCGCCCCTACTGAGTCGGGATCTCGATCAAGGACCAACGCGTGAACACACCGTCAGAAGCCAGATCTGACGTGACCCTTCCGCTGCAGGGCGTGCGGGTTCTGGAGCTCGGCAACTACATTGCCGCTCCGACCGCCGGCCGACTGCTGGCCGACTTCGGGGCCGAGGTCATCAAGGTGGAACGACCGGGCACCGGCGACGAGTTGCGACGGTGGCGGCTACACCGGGGCGACACCTCCCTGCTGTACCGCACGATCAACCGCAACAAGAAGTCGGTTGTGATCGATCTGCGCACCGAAGAGGGTCGTCGGGATGTCAAAAGGCTTGCCGCGCAATGCGATATCGTGCTCGAGAACTTTCGGCCGGGCACCCTGGAGAAGTGGGGAATCGGTCCTGACGAGCTGAGTGCCGACAAGCCCGATCTGATCGTCGTGCGCATCTCTGCCTTCGGGCAGACCGGGCCGTTGGCCGAGCGTCCCGGATTCGCGGCGGTGGCCGAGGCGGTCGGTGGCCTGCGGGAGCTGGTGGGAGAAGAGGACCGCCCGCCGGTCCGGGTCGGTGTCTCGATCGGTGACTCCATCGCGGGGCTGTTCGCGGCGTACGGCGCGGTGATGGCCCTGCACCAGCGGGACAAGGTTCGTCCCCAGACGCTGCCCCTAAAGAGCCGTGTCGTCGACGTGGCGTTGAGCGAATCCGTTCTGGCGATGATGGAATCGCTCATTCCCGACTATGTGGCGTATGGCGTCGAACGCAAGCGGATCGGCGGAAGGGTGGAGGGTATCGCTCCCTCGAATGCCTACCGGTGCAAGGACGGCACCATCGTCATCGCCGGCAACAGCGACGGGATCTTCCCGCGTCTGATGGAGACGATCGGACGTGCCGACCTCGCGGCGGATCCGGATTTGGCGGCCAACGACGGTCGCTGGCTCCGGCGCGACGAACTCGACGGTGCGATCGAGGCCTGGACCATGACGCTGTCCCGGGACGAGGCGCTGAAGCGGCTCGAGGAGGCCGCTGTGCCGTCGGGGCCGATCTACCGGGCGGCGGACATCGTGGCCGACGAGCAGTACCGCGCACGCGACATGATCCAGTATCTGCCCGTCGACATCGGCGACGGCGAGGTGCGGGAAGTCGGGTTCACCGGCGTCGTACCGGTCATCGGCGGGCGGTCGCTGCCGATCCGGTCGGTGGGCCCCGATCTCGGAGAGCACACCGAGCAGGTGTTCCGGGATCTTCTGCACAAGGCCGTGGTTTCGGAGTGACAGGTCGGCCATGAGTTCGGCTATGAGTACCGCGACGTTTCGTGACGTCACGCTGCGCGACGGCCTGCAACTGACGAAGAAGCCGCTGAGCGTCGAGCGGAAGGCCGAGATCGTCCGGGCACTGCTCGATCTCGGTGTTCCGGAACTCGAGATCGGCTCCATGGCCCGCCCGGATCTGGTGCCGACGCTGGCGAACACCCTTGATCTGGTGGGTGAACTCACCGAGGAGGAACTCGCCCGCTGTTGGGTGTGGACCGCTACACCCCGGCACGTGGAGAAGGCGGCCGCGGCGGGGGTGCGCAACTTCCAGTACTGCCTGTCAGCATCGGACGCCCACAATAAGGCCAATGTCGGCCGCTCGACCGAGACGAGCCTGGACACCGTGCCCGAGGCCGTGGCGATCGCCGCGAGCGTCGGCGGGCGCATCGAGTTGTGCCTCGCCACGGCGTTCACCTGCCCGTTCGACGGCCCGGTGGCCGCGGATCGGGTCGTCGCGATCGCTGGCGATGAGCGGACGGCGGGGATGGACGACATCGTCCTGTGCGACACGCTCGGACAAGCCGTGCCTGCCGAAGTCTCGAACCTGATCGAGCGAGTCAGTCACGAGACCCCGGAGCGCCGCATCGTGTTCCACGGACACGACACGTGGGGCATGGGTGTCGCGAACACGTTGGCGGCCATTGACGCCGGCGCGGCGATGGTCGACGGGTGCCTCGGTGGTCTCGGCGGCTGTCCGTTCGCTCCCGGCGCCAGCGGCAACACCGCGACGGAGGACATCCTGTTCGCGCTACGGCCGGCGTGGTTCACGCCGTCCGCTCTGCACGAGCTGATCGCCTTGTCGGAGCGACTTCTCGGGGAGTTGGGCGAGCCCATGCGTGCGAAGTCGGTGCAGGGCGCGCGCTCGAAAGCCAGTGCGTTTCCGTGGGTTATCAGCTGACAGACCGAACGCGGACCCGGTCGACCGCGGGGTGCGAGAAGGTGTGACCCCCTTGACACCGCGTGACGCCGAACATAGATTATCAATCACTGATTGGTTTTGTTGGGCACTGTCGCGGCCCGGAACTTATCTGCAGGATTTCGGCCTTGGCGCGCGGACAAGGTCCTGCCAACTGAGTTGAGGAGATCCAGATGAAGTCACACGCAGCCGTGCTCTGGGAGCAGCCGGGTAAGTGGCAGATCGAAGAGGTTGAGGTCCGCGATCCGGGTCCGGGTGACGTGCAGATCCGAATCGAGGCCGCCGGCCTGTGCCACTCCGACTACGCGTTCGCCACCGGCGACTCCCCGGTGCAGTACTTCCCATGGATCGGCGGGCACGAGGGCGCCGGCGTGGTCACCGCGGTCGGTTCGGATGTGAAATCGGTCGAGGTCGGCGACCACGTGGTCACGATCTTCATCCCGAGCTGCGGCCGGTGCCGGTGGTGCGCTTCGGGCCAGGGCAACCTCTGCGATGAGGGCGCCCGGATCATGGCGCTCGGTGCGGGCGAGGAGCAGTTCCGTATCCACACCACCAGCGGACAGGGCGTCGGTCAGACCGCACTGCTCGGAACCTTCTCTCAGTACACGTGCGTTCCGGAGCAGAGCGTCATCAAGATCGACAAGGACATCCCGTTCACCTCGGCGTGTCTGGTGGCCTGCGGTGTGCCGACCGGCTGGGGTGCGGCCGTCAATGCCGGCGCCGTGCAGCCGGGCGATGTGGTTGTCGTCCTGGGCACCGGCGGCATCGGGATGAACTCGGTCCAGGGTGCCCGTCACGCCGGCGCGAGCCACGTGATCGCCGTTGACCCCTCACCGTTCAAGCGCGAGCAGGCGGTGAAGTTCGGCGCCACCGAGACGTTCGCGAGTCTTGACGACGCCGCGGAGCGGATCGCTCACCTCACGAACGGTCAGGGAGCGGACGCCACCCTGGTCTCGGTGGGCCTGCTGACATCGAAAATCGCCGGTAAGGCACTGGATTCGGTGCGTAAGGCCGGCACTCTGGTGATCACCTCACTCGGACGCGGCGGCGACGCCGGGATTCCCGCTGACCTGATGATGTACGCGCTGTACCAGAAGCGTATCCAGGGCTCGCTGTTCGGTGCGCAGGCCCCGGCACTGGCCGTGCCGCGACTGCTGCAGATGTACAAGGACGGCCAACTGAAGCTCGATGAGCTTGTCACTCGTACGTACTCCCTGGATCAGGTGAATGAGGCATACGAGGATGTCGAGGCCGGAACGGTCATCCGTCCTGTCATCGAGATGACGCACTAGCTAGCCCGATCGGCCACCGATCAAGTCAAGACATTCGAGGTGAGTCCGGTGCGGGCGCCTCATCCACAGGAATAGGAGTTGGATTCCGATGATCCACCATCTGGCGATCACCCCCAAGAACTTCAAGGTCTCACACGAGTTCTACACGCAGGCGATGGGCTTCAAGCTCGTCAAGATCGTGAAGCGCCAGGCCATGGGCGGCGCGGAGGCGGGTTGGACCAAGCACGTCTTCTACAGCACCGGCAGCGGACTGTTCGTCCTCTGGGACCTGCACCTGACCGGTGTGAACCCCGGAGACGACTGGGATCCGGCCATCTCCACCGGCCTCGGCCTGCCCTGGTGGATCAACCACATCGCCTTCTCGGTGGAGAACCAGGAGGAGTTGGAGGAGCGCAAGCAGCGTCTGCTCGCCTACGGCTGCACCGTCAGCCAGGTCGATCACGAGTTCATCGAGTCGGTCTACACCAAGGACCCCGACGGCAACATGGTCGAGTTCACCTACGACAAGCGGCCGCTGAATCAGCAGGACATCGATGAGGCCGAGGCCCTGCTGGTCGACGACACGCCTGCGACCCTGCCCGATTACGCCGGCACGCTCTACTTCCCGGACGGGCGCGTGATCGAAGCCCCGTCCTCGTAACCCCGTCTATGTAGCCCCGTCTCAGGCTGCCCTGTCTCGGGCCGGCTGTACCAGACGTCGGCGGCCGGCCGGTATGAACCCCCGCTACCGGTCGGCCGCCGAAACCAATTGTGTAACGATCCGCGCGCGCCGCACGGCGTTCGACCGGAGGACCTGATGTCACAAGAGACGCTGCGGATTTCCTCGAGTCCGGATGGTGGGTCTGATCGGGATCGAGTCCTGACGGCCGTGCATGACCGGGTGCTCTGGCTGGCGACCGCCATCGTGCACCACGCGAATCGCGTGCGGCCGAACAACTCCGGACTCAAAGTCGGGGGACACCAGGCGTCTTCGGCGTCGATGGTGTCGATCATGACGTCGTTGTGGTTCGAGCACCTGCGGCCCGAAGACCGGGTTTCGGTGAAACCCCATGCGTCCCCGGTCCTGTACGCGATCAACTACCTATTGGGTGATCTCGCCGAGCGGGAGTTGACCACTCTCCGGCAGTTCGGCGGACTACAGGCCTACCCCAGCAGGACGAAGAGCCCGCACCTGGTCGACTACTCGACCGGTTCGGTCGGCATCGGGGCGACCGCGCCTCTGTGGGGGGCGATCTCGCGGCGTTACGTCAGTGCCCACACGGGACGAGGTGCAGAAGGCCGGCAGTACTCCCTGGTCGGGGACGCTGAACTCGACGAGGGCGCGGTGTGGGAGGCGATCCTCGACCCGGCCGTCGCCGACCTCGGCGAGGTGGTCTGGATCGTCGATCTGAACCGGCAGTCCCTCGACCGGGTCGTGCCGGCCATCGCGGCCAGGCGTATGGAGACGATGTTCGCCGCCGCCGGATGGCAGGTCATCACCGTTCCCTTCGGGAAACTGCTCACGTCGCTGTTCGAGCAACCGGGCGGCGAGGCGTTGCGCACCCGGATAATCGACATGCCCAACGCCGAGTACCAGCGTCTACTTCGTTGCGAGGCGGCTGAAGTGCGGCGCAGGCTCCCCGGCACCGGACCGTCTGCGGGGGCCATCGCAGAGCTGATCTCCTCGCTGGACGACACGACACTTGTTCGCGCGGTTCGCAATCTGGGCGGCCACGACCTGTCGGTGCTGCGCGAGGCGTTCGCCGCGATCGACGACACCCGCCCCACGGTGATCCTGGCCTACACCATCAAAGGATTCGGTCTTCCCGTCGAGGGGCATCCCCAGAATCACTCGGCACTGTTGACCGACGAGCAGTTCGCCGAACTGGCAGCCCGGATGGGTCTGGATCCGGCCGATCCGTGGCAGCGCTTTCCCCCGACCAGCGACGCCGGCCGACTCTGCGCCGAAACCGCGGACCGCCTGACCCGGCGCGAGGTTCCGGTGGCGGCGCCGCCGGACATTCCCGACGATTTCGGCCGGACCCCGAAGGGCAGGACGACGACGCAGGCCGCCCTCGGACGCGTCCTGCTCGATCTCACCCGCGAATCACCCGGTGCCGCAGGGCGGGTAGTGACGGTCAGTCCCGACGTCTCGACCACCACGAACCTCGGCGGATGGGTGAACAAGGTCGGCGTGTGGTCGCCCGCCGAACGGCGCGACTGGTTCGCCGACGATTCGGAGACGCTCGTTCACTGGCGGGAGAAGCCCACCGGGCAGCACATCGAGCTCGGGATCGCCGAGACGAACCTCGTCGGGTTGATCAGTGAACTCGGCGCTACCTGGAGTCGTTGGGGCGAACCGCTTTTCCCGATTGGCGTGGTGTACGACCCGTTCGTCGAACGCGCACTCGAACCGTGGTCCTTCGGGATCTATGCGGGTGGGCAGTCCATCCTGGTCGGTACGCCGTCCGGGGTGACCCTCGCCCCAGAGGGTGGTGCGCACCAGTCCGTGAAGACACCTGCGATTGGCCTTCAGCAGCCGGGTTGCATCGGGTACGAACCCGCCTTCGCCCTCGATACCGAATGGGTCCTGCTGGCCTGTCTGGCGCGGCTGGGTAGGCCGGGCGGTACCTCGGCATACCTTCGGCTCTCCACTCGACCCATCGACCAGGCGTTGGCCGGGGTACCGACGGACAGCGCGGCGCGTGAGCGCCGTCGGCGTCAGGTGGTGGCCGGAGGTTATCCCCTGATCCGTCGAGACGGTGCCCGGGTGACCATCGCGGCGATGGGAGCGGCTGTGGTCGAGGCGATCGAGGCCGCGGAACGGCTCGATGCACTCGGCGTGGTCGCCGACGTCGTCTGTGTGACGAGCCCGCGGTTGCTTTTCGACGCCGTACAGGCCAGGCACGGCCGTGCCGACGCACCAAGCTGGATCCTGGACCAGCTGTTTCCAGCCGACCGGGCCACCCCGATCGTCACCGTGCTGGACGGTCACCCGCACACGCTCGCGTTCCTCGCGGGAATCAACCGGGTCCGGGCGGACTTCCTGGGGGTGGCCGATTTCGGGCAGTCGGGCGATCTTGCCGATGTGTATCGGTATCACGGCATCGACACCGACAGCATCGTGCGCAGCGCTCTCGACGTGCTGTAGCGACTGCGGCCAACCGCTCGCAGTAATCAAACATCGTTGGCAGGATTCCCGTCCATTTGCTCAGGCCATTGGCGCAATCGGTCGAACCCTGCCCGATGTCGTCACACCCGCGGCTCGCCCTGTACCGCATGGTATGGGTAAATGCCCTGAACGCCGCACTAACTTGATTAGAGCAACTTGCGTTCTGCGTCAGGGGCCGACAGCGACGAAGGGTGTGATCCTCCCTTTATCGATCCTCTTGGCAGGGCTGGGTCACAGCTGATACATTTTGCCGAAACCAAATCCAGTTGGGTTCTTCGGAGCTACGTTCGGCACCTTGACGCCGGCGGACAGAAGAGCGCGGGTCGCAGCGTAGGAGACCGGAACTCATCCGCACCCCCACAACAGAAGGCTGCTCATGATCACATCGGAGGCGATCGCCAAGCCGATGCGTGGCGTCGGCGGATTCGTCGGTATGGCACTCGACACTCTTGTGGCGATACCGAAGAAGCCGTTCGCGTGGCGTGAGTTTCTCCACCAGTCCTGGTTCGTCGCCAAGGTCTCGCTGCTGCCCACCCTGATGCTGGCGCTGCCGTTCTGTGTGCTCATGATGTTCACCTTCAACATCCTGTTGGTGGAATTCGGCGCGGCCGACTACTCGGGCACGGGGGCCGCCTACGGCACCGTGACCCAGCTGGGCCCGGTCGTGACCGTGCTCGTGGTGGCGGGTGCCGGTGCCACGTCCATGTGCGCCGATCTCGGTGCCCGAACGATCCGCGAGGAACTGGACGCCATGCGGGTGATGGGTATCGACCCGATCCAGGCACTGGTCGTTCCCCGGGTCTTGGCGGCCACATTCGTCGCGGTGCTCCTGAGCCCGGTGGTGATCCTGGTCGGTATCACCGGCGGCTTCTTCTTCTCGGTGTTCGTGCAGGACGTCACGCCCGGCGCCTTCGCGGGCGGGATGACACTCATCACGGGTATCGCCGACGTGATCATCTCCCTCATCAAGGCCGGGCTCTTCGGCCTGACCGCGGGGCTGATCGCGTGTTTCAAGGGCATCACCGTGAAAGGCGGGCCGGCAGGCGTGGGCAACGCGGTCAACGAGACCGTCGTCTACACCTTCGTCGCGCTCTTCGCGATCAACATCGTCGCCAGTGCCGTCGCAGTGCAGGTGACGATATGAGCGTCGTCGCGGGTGCCCGCTTTCCGCGCCTGCGCAGGACTGCCGGCGCGTTCGCGCGGAGTTGGAACCGGATCGGTACGCAGGCCCAGTTCTACGGCCAGACCGTCAAATCGATCGGTGACGCGTTCGCGCACTACCGCATCGAGATCGTGCGTCTCATCGCACAGATGGGTCTGGGTACCGGGGCTCTCGCCGTGGTCGGTGGCACCGTCGTCATCGTCGGCTTTCTCACCTTGACCACAGGTGCGCTGGTCGCCGTTCAGGGTTACAACCAGTTCTCGCAAGTCGGAACCGAAGCGCTAACCGGTTTCGCCTCAGCGTATTTCAACGTGCGACTGATCGCGCCCATGACAGCGGGGATCGCGCTCGCGGCGACCATCGGCGCCGGTGCGACGGCTCAACTGGGCGCCATGCGGATCAACGAAGAGGTCGATGCCCTGGAGGTGATGGGCATCCGTTCCATCGCGTACCTGGCCTCGACGCGGGTGGTGGCCGGTGTCATCGTCGTCATCCCGCTCTACTGCGTCGCGATGCTGATGTCCTTTTTCGCGGCCCGCTTCGGGACGACCGCGGTGTACGGGCAGTCGACAGGCGTCTACGACCACTACTTCAACACGTTTCTGAATCCGATCGATCTGATCTGGTCCTTCGTCCTCGCCATCGCAATGGCAACCGTGATCATGCTGGTCCACACCTACTACGGGTTCAACGCCGCAGGCGGCCCGGCCGGGGTGGGCGAGGCCGTGGGGCGTGCGGTCCGCACCTCCCTGGTGGCATCCGCGGTCGTCGTGTTGTTCCTCTCGATGGCGATCTACGGCCAGTCCGGAAACTTCAATCTCGCGGGATAAGGAATGGCTCAAAGACACGGAGAACACCGGGTGCACCCCGGTTGGTGGGCGCTCGGCCTGGTCACCGTCAGTGTGGTCGGCATCCTGCTGTGCCTGGCCCTCTTCGCGGGGACCTTCCGTAGGTTCGTTCCGGTCACCCTCGTCTCGGAACGGTCGGGTCTGGTGATGGAGACGGGTGCCAAGGTCAAGATGCGTGGCGTCCCCGTCGGCCGCGTGGGCGACATCAAGCCCGGCCGTGACTCGTCGAGTCTGCGACTCGAGATCTTTCCGCAGTACATCTCCGAGATCCCGGCCAACGTCGACGCCGAGATTCGGGCGACCACCGCGTTCGGCGCCAAATACGTTGAGCTGATTCCTCCGAGCGATCCGAGCGCGCAGCCCCTCCAGGCCGGGGCCGTGGTGCGGACCCGGAATGTCAGCACGGAGGTCAACACCGTTTTCCAGAGCCTGGTGTCGGTCCTGCACCAGGTCGATCCGCCGAAGCTGAATGCGGTGCTGACCGCGATCGCGGACGGCGTCAGGGGACAGGGTGAGCGCATCGGGGAGGCGACCACCGCCGCCAACGAGGTGCTGCTCGCCATCAACCCGCGGATGGACACGGTCCGGGAGGACTGGCGGGCCCTGGAACGCTACAGCGACACGTATACGGCCGCGTCGCAGGACATCGTCTCCACCCTCGGCGCGGCGAGCACGACGTCCAAGACGATCACCGATCGCGCTGATGCGCTGGACAACCTGCTCCTCAACGTCATCGGGTTCGCCAACGTGGGAACCACATTCACCACGGATAACAAGGCCAACCTGATCTCCGCGATCGACCAGCTCGAGCCGACCACGGGTCTGCTCCTGTACTACAGCCCCACCTACACCTGCACCCTGGTGGGCGGCAAGATCCACCTCGACAACGGCGCCTATGACGGCTTCGGCGGCAACGGTCGTACCGAGGTCGCAGACATCGGCCTGTTGTTGGGCGAGGACCCGTACCGGTATCCGGACCATCTACCCAAGGTCGCCGCCAAGGGCGGACCGGGGGGCAAGCCGAGCTGCGGATCGCTTCCCGACGTCGCCGAGAAGTGGCCCGTCCGCCAGCTCGTCACGAACACGGGTTGGGGCACAGGGCTTGACATCCGCCCGAACCCGGGCATCGGGAACCCGTGGTTCACCAACTTCTTCCCGACCACCCGCGCAGTACCGGAGGCACCGCACGAGCACCACCTGCCCGGTCCGGCCATCGGCCCGGTGCCTTACCCGGGAGCTCCGCCGTACGGCGCACCGCTGTACGGACCCGACGGCCAGCCCCTGTGGGCCGGCCCGCCCCCGGGAGCGCCGCCGCCACCGGTCCCCGGGGTGCCGAATCCCCCACCGCCGTACGGAACCGGTACGGGGCCGCAGCCGGCTCAACCGCCGGCGCCGCAGCCATGACGATCGCAACTTTGAGGAGGTGAAGCAGTGAAGGCGAGACTTGCCAGTGTCGTTTGGCCCCTGAGCATCTTCACGGTCGTCTGTTCGCTGGGTATGTTCGCGCTCCTGACGCTGTTCGCAGAGTTGCGATTCGAAAAGCAATCCGTGTACAAGGCGGAGTTCAGCAACGTCAGCGGACTGGAGGAGGGCAACTTCGTCCGCGTCGCCGGGGTCGAGGTCGGGAAGGTCAAGAAGATCGACCTGCTCGGTGACACCGCGCTCGTCGAGTTCTCGGCGGACAACGCGGTGGTGCTGACCCGAGGGACGCAGGCTGCGATTCGGTACGACAACCCGATCGGCGGCCGCTTCCTGGAACTGCTGGAAGGTGCGGGCGGGACAGAGCGGCTCAAGCCGGGCGAGACGATCCCGCTCGTTCAGACCCAGCCCGCGCTGGACCTCGACGCGCTCATCGGCGGATTCCGGCCGCTCTTCCGCGCGCTCAGCCCGGACCAGGTAAACGCGTTGTCACGCCAGCTCATCGACGCGTTCCAAGGACAGGGGCCGACCATCAACTCCGTCCTCTCGCACACGGCTGCTCTCACCAGCACGCTGGCTGATCGAGACGTGCTGATCGGACAGGTCATCACCAACCTCAACACCGTCGTCGGCTCGTTGAGTGAGCAGAACGGCCAGTTCAAGAAGGCCATCGACTCGCTGTCGGAGCTCGTGGCCGGTCTGTCCGAGCGCAAGAAGGACATCAGCGACGCGGTCGCCAACGCCAATGCGGCAGCGGCGTCGGTCACCGATCTGCTCGCCCAGGCGCGGGAACCGTTCACCCGGGTCGTCCACGAGTCAGACCGTGCGAACTCCATCGTCATCGCGGACCACAAGTACGTCGACGATCTGCTCGCGACGCTGCCGGCCACCTACAGAATGCTTGCCCGCCAAGGAATGTACGGCGACTACTTCAGCTACTACCTGTGCGACGCGGTTCTGAAACTGAACGGCAAGGGTGGTCAACCGGTGTACGTCAAGGTCGCTGGCCAGAACAACGGAAGGTGTGCGGCCAGGTGAAACCGTTCTCAGAGCGAAACCACGTCAAACTGGGCGTGATCGGTGTGGCGATCGTGCTCGCCCTGGTGGTCGGGGCACTCCAGTACCATCGCCTGCCGCTGCTCAACAACGACCGCCAGTACCAGGCCTACTTCAGTGAAGCCGGCGGGCTCAAGTCGGGCAGCGACGTTCAGGTCTCCGGCTTCAAGGTCGGCGAGGTCACCCGGGTCGCCCTCGACGGCAACAAGATCGCCGTCACCTTCAAGGTGAAACGGAGCGTCCACCTGGGCGACCGGACCGAAGCGGCCGTGAAGACCAAGAGCCTCCTCGGCGCCAAGGTGCTCGAGGTGACACCCCGCGGGGAGGCCGGTCTGCAGGGTCCGATTCCCCTGGACCGCACCACCCCCGCCTACCAACTGCCGGATGCGCTCGGCGACCTCGCGAGCACCATCAACGATCTCGATACCGACGAACTGAACGCATCGCTGTCGACCCTGGCCGAGACCTTCAAAGACACCGCGCCCGATCTCAAAGAGGCACTTGATGGTGTGGGTCGGTTCTCGCGGGTCCTGGGTGAGCGCGATGAGGAACTGCGGAACCTGCTCAAGGATGCCAACACGGTGAGCGCGGTGCTCGCCGAGCGCAGCGATCAGGTTGTCAGCCTGATCGTCAACACGAATGCCCTGCTCGAGCAACTCCAGACCCAGAGCGCCGCGCTCGACCGCATCTCGGGCAATGTGTCCGCACTGGCACAACAGGTCTCAGCGTTCATCGACGAGAACAACGAGACCCTGAAGCCGTCACTGGACAAGCTCAACGGCGTTCTGACGATCGTCGACAACCGCAAGACGGAGATTCAGCAGACCATCAAGCTGTTGAACAGCTACGCGATGTCGCTGGGTGAGTCGGTGGCATCCGGCCCGTTCTTCAAGGCGTACCTGTACAACCTGCTGCCGGGGCAGTTCGTCCAACCGTTCATCGACGCGGCCTTCTCGGATCTGGGGCTCGATCCCAATGTGCTGTTGCCCTCGGAGTTGACCGATCCCCCGACCGGACAGAAGGCGACTCCCGCTCTGCCCGTGCCCTATCCGCGGACCGGCCAGGCCGGCGAACCCCGGCTCACGATTCCGGATGCGATCACCGGGAACCCGGGCGACCACGTCTGCGGCTCGCCGGAGGCACCACTGCCCGGCCCGGGCTGCTACCCGTTGCGGGAGGACCATCAACCGGCGCCCGAACCGGGCGGACCGCCGCCGGGACCCCCGGCACGTGCGGAGGACCAGGGGACCAACCCGAATGAAGCGTCACAGACACCACAGGGAGACCAGGAATGACGACCCGCGCTAAGCGGCTCAGCCTGAGTGTGGTTCTGGTCGGCACACTCGTGGCCGGGTTCATCACCGCGGTGTCGCTCGGCGGCGGCATCGGTAAGAAGCACTACGTCGCGATCTTCGACAACAGCAACGGCATCTTCGCCGGTGACGAGGTGCTCATCCTCGGCGTCCCCGTCGGCGAGATCGAATCGATCGAGCCTCGGCCGGATGGCGCGAAGATCGAGTTCTGGGTCGACGACCAGTACAAGATTCCAGCGGACGCTAAGGCCCTGATCATCTCGCCCCAACTGGTCACGGCGCGCGCGATCCAGCTCACCCCTGTTTACGAGGGTGGCCCTGAACTGCAGGAGAATTCGGTAATCCCGAAGGAGCGCACCGCCGTACCGGTCGAGTGGGATGACTTCCGTCAGCAGCTGGAGAAGTTGACCGAGAGTCTGCAGCCCACAGAGCCGGGCGGACTCAGCCCACTCGGTTCCTACATCGAGACCGTTGCCGACAACCTGAGAGGCCAGGGGCCCGACATCAGGGAAACCGTGATCGCGCTGTCCGAGGCGATTTCCGCCCTCGGCGATCGCAGTGACGACATGTTCTCGACGATGAAGAACCTGTCGACCCTGGTCTCAGCCCTGCATTCCAGCACCGAGTTGTTGTCGCGGTTCAACGTCAACATGGCGAACGTGACCACTCTGCTCGCCAACGACCCCGACGAAGTGGACCGGGTGGTCAACGACATCAACACCGCAGCGGCGAAGGTTCGTCAGTTCGTCGCCGACAACCGGGAGGCGTTGGGCACCTCCACCGACAAGCTGGCGTCGATCTCCACCGCGGTGACGGAAAGCATGGACGACATCAAGCAGGCCCTGCATGTGACGCCCAACGCATTCCAGAACTTCGTCAACATCTTCCAGCCGACTCAAGGTGCGATCACCGGGGCGATCGCAATGACGAACTTCAACAATCCGCTGCAGTTCATCTGCAGCGCGATCCAGGCGGCATCACGACTGGGGGCAGAGCAGTCGGCGAAGCTGTGCGTGCAGTATCTGGCGCCGATCTTCAAGAACCGCCAGTACAACTTCCTGCCGCTCGGCATCAACCCGGTCGTCGGCGTCGGCGCACGACCCAACGAGATCACCTACAGCGAGGACTGGTTGCGGCCGGACTACAACTACCGGGCGGCACAGCAGCAGCCGCAGCCGCAGGCACCGGCCGAGGCCGCACCTCCCGCAGCCGGAGAACCGCTGGCGGCGGAGGCCCCGCAGCCAGAACCGCCGGCAGCCGAACCACACCACGTCGACCCGGCGGAAGGTCTGGAAGGACTGATGACACCTCCTGGAGCGGGATCATGAGGCCTGGCAGGAAAGGGTATTGCGGTAAGGCGCGTTGGCGTCTCATCGCGGGTTGCCTGCTCGCCGTCGCCGTCGCGGTTTCGGGCTGCGGGTGGCGTGGGCCGAACTCCCTTCCGCTACCCGGAACGGAGGGCAAGGGACCGGGGTCGTTCGAGATCAAGGCTCAGCTGCCCCAGGTGACGAACCTCGAGCGCAACTCGCGGGTCCGTGTCGGCGACGTGACGGTCGGCCACGTGTCGGACATCGAACTGCAGGGCTGGCACGCTCTCGTCACGATGCGCCTCAACGGTGATGTGGATCTGCCCGCCAACGCGACGGCGACCGTCGGACAGACCAGCCTGCTGGGCAGCCTGCACGTGGAACTCGCACCACCGAAAGATATTCCCCCGGAGGGGAAGTTGCGAGACGGCTCGGTGATCCCGCTCAAGGACGGCGGCACGTATCCCACCACCGAGCAGACGTTGTCCGCGGTGTCGATGCTTCTGAACGGCGGTGGGCTCGGTCAGATCCAGGACATCACCGAGGCGTTCAGCACGGCCTTCAACGGCCGGAGTCAGGATCTGCGCAGCCTCATCGACCAGCTCGACGTGTTCATCGCGAGGGCCGACGAGCAGAAGGACGACATCATCGCCGCCACGGAGAGCCTGAACACGCTGGCGGGTGAGTTCGCCGAGCAGAAGCCGGTGGTCGATGAGGCGCTGCGGACGATCCCCGATGCCCTGACGGTGCTGAAGGACAAGCGCGACCAGCTGATCGAGGCCTACGACAGGGTCGGGGATTTCAGCGCTGTCACCGTCGAAACCGTCGACGCGATCAAGGCGGATCTGGTGAAGGAACTCAAGGACATCGCCCCGGTCTTCAAAGCCCTGGCCGATGCCGGACCGGCGATGACGCGGTCGCTGAGCTTCTTCTCCGTCTACCCGTGGGCCAAGGAGACCATCCCGAACTGGGTCCGCGGTGACTATGTGAACCTGACCGCGGTCATCGACCTGACGTTGAGCCGTCTCGACGCGACGCTGCTGACCGGCACACGCTTCGAAGGTGCCTTGACCGAACTGGAAATGCAGTGGGGCCGCACGATCGGGCAGCTGCCGAGTCCGTACACAGCGCGAAACCCGCTCGTCGCTCCCTACATCTTCGACCAGGGGCCGTAAGTGATCCTCGACCGTCGTATCAAGATTCAGTTGGCGCTGTTCACGCTGATCGCCCTTATCGCAGGCGGGATCATGGTGATCGGCTACATCAAGGCGCCCGCAATGCTGTTCGGCGTCAACCGCTACAAGGTCGTCGTGGAGCTGGACCGCGCAGGCGGTATCTATCCCAGCGGCAACGTGACCTACCGCGGCACCGAGGTGGGGCGCATCGAGAAGGTCGATCTCACCGACAACGGTGTGAGGGCGGTGCTGTCGTTGAATCGCTCCATCCCGATCCCGTCGAATCTACGCGCCGAGGTGCACAGCCAGTCGGCGATCGGCGAACAGTACATCGCTCTGATCCCGGAGGACGGCAACTCGGCGCCGCTGAAAGACGGCGACGTGATCAGCGCCGACCGCACCTCGGTTCCCCCGGACATCAACGGTCTGCTCGATGCGGCAGACCGGGGGTTGCAGGCGATCCCGCGGGACAGCCTGCGCACGGCGATCGACGAGAGCTACATTGCGTTCGGCGGTCTCGGGCCGGAGATCTCCCGGATCGTCAAGGGGTCGACCGCACTGGCCATCGACGCCAAAGAGAACCTCGACCCGTGGATGTCGCTGATCGACAAGGGACCGGCCGTGCTGGACTCACAGTCGAACACAGCGGGCTCCATTCAGCGGTGGGCGAGCAATCTGGCGGACATCACGAATCAGCTCAAGGCTCGGGATACGGCCCTGTCGGAGCTCTTCGACAACGGGGCCGCGGCCGCCGACGAGGGACGGCAGATGTTCGACCGGCTGTCGCCCACCATGCCGGTACTGCTGGCGAATCTGGTTTCCGTCGCAGAGGTCGCGGTTGTCTACCAGCCGGCCATCGAGCAGCTGCTGGTGCTGATCCCGCAGGGCACCGCGGCGATGCAGGCCGGTGGTGTCATGAACCGGCACTCGAAGTCCGACTACAAGGGTGTGAACCTGGACTTCCACCTCATGCTGAACACGCCGCAGCCGTGCACCACGGGCTTCCTGCCAGCACGGCAGCAGCGCACACCGGTCGAGGTGGACTTCCCGGATCGCCCGCCGGGCGACCTGTACTGCCGCGTACCGCAGGACGCCCCGGTCGCGGTCCGAGGCGCCCGCAACTACCCCTGCCTGACCCGGCCGGGCAAGAGGGCGCCCACCGTGAAGATGTGTGAGAGCGACGAGGAGTACGTGCCCCTCAACAACGGGGACAGCTGGAAGGGTGATCCGAACGCCACCCTGTCCGGTCAGGACATTCCGCAGTTGCGGCCGGGGCAGAGCCCCGAGCCGGAGATAACGCCGCTTGTCGTGGCCCAGTACGACCCGGCGACAGGCAACTACTTCGGGCCGGACGGCAGGATGTACAACCAGGCCGATATCGCCGCGACGGCGCGCCAGAAGTTGTCTTTGCGCGACATGCTGCTGCCTCCGCAGGTCGGATAGCGCCGGCTGCCGTCATCCGTCCGGATCGGAGGGGGCTGAAACCGGCTCCGCTGGAGTGGGTTTCAGCCCCCGCGCGGTCACCCCGAAAGGAAGAACTCCATGAATGGCAACGAAGAGGTGGTGTCACGCTTTCTCGAGGCGGCGACGACCGGTGATGTGCGGACCTTTCGCTCGCTCCTGTCACCCGAGATCGACTGGTGGATCCCCCGGGCGTTCCGCGCGGACCTGGAGAAGGTGACCGGCATCCCCACGCCGGAGGGGGAGTCCTTCAGAGGTCTCGATTCGGTCATGGGCGACTTCCTGATTCCGGTGATGAGACGCTTCGTCCCGGGGACGGCCAGACTCACCATCGACGACCTGATCGGTGCCGGCGAGAAGGTCGCTGTTGTCGCCCACATGGAGGCGCGGCTCGACGACGGCGGCGAGTACCTGAACAACTACGCCTTCGTCATGACCGTCCGTGACGGCAGGATCATCTCCGTGCGCGAGTATCTCGACACTCTCTACGCCGTTCGGGCGCTCTGCGGCTAGCGTCCGAATTCTCTTCGTCCGTCGCTTATCCGGCTCGTCGGCTCCAGGGGCTAGAAAATCGAACAGCGATTGGTTTAACGTGGTAACGGACGAGCGCGCAACGGCCACCGACGTAGACCCGGTCCGGGCACGGGCTGGAAGAGTTAGGGAGGAACAAAGATGACAAACGACGTGCGTGAGGTCGACCTCGTAGTCGTCGGCGCCGGCGCACCGGGTCTGACTGCCGCCGTCACCGCCGCGGACGCGGGACTCGATGTCCTGATCCTCGAGCGCGCGGACAAGGTCGGCGGCGTGGCAGGTGTGTCCGGCGGGGCGGTCTGGCTCCCCCTGACGCGCTTCGGCGCGGCGCCCGACACCCGGGAGCAGGTCCTGGCGTATCTGGACTTCCTCGCCGCCGGATACGGGACCCGCGCCCACCGCGAGCGCTTCGCGGATGCGTCGCCGGCGGTGGCGCACTACCTCGCCGACCAGGCCGGCGTGAAATGGCGCGCGGTCGAGGGGCACGTCGATAACTTCCATCCGTGGGCGCCGGGCACGGTGGTGAATTCCCGGATGCTCGAGGTCGAGCCGATCCCCGGCGCGGAACTGGGTGAGTGGCAGAGTCGCACCATCCGCTCGCAACTGTTCCCCCGGGCCTCATGTTCAGCGAGATGCGGGACACGAGCAAGCTCGAGATGCCGCTGAGCAAGCTGCTGGCGCAGCGCGTGAGCCAGGACATGCGGGCGTGCGGTGAGGGCCTGAGTGCGTATCTGGTCAAGGCCGCTCTGGTGGAGCGCAAGATTCCCGTACTCCTGTCGACGCGGGCCGATGCGCTCATCGTCGAAGACGGCGCCGTGGTGGGAGTGCAGACGGCCGATGGTGCGGCGATCCGGGCACGGCGCGGTGTCATCCTCGCCACCGGCGGTTACGACTGGAATCTGCAGGGGCGCCTGGAGTCGGTGCCCGGTTACGGAACCGCCACCCCGCCGACAGTGACGGGCGACCACCTGGTCATGGCGTGCGAGATCGGCGCCGCGACCACGGCCCTTCCGCCGCTCGGTATGCACACCCAGTACGGGTATGTCCTCGAAGGGGAGGAGTTCGAGGGGAAACCGTTGTGGCGCTGGGCGATCAACGAGGTCGGCGCCCCGCACGCGATCATCGTCAACGACCAGGGGGAACGATTCTGCGACGAGGCCTTCTTCTTCCAGGAGCAGTCGCGCCTACTCGACTTCGATCCTGTCCAGCGGCGGTACCGGAACCTTCCCGCCTACGTCATCTTCGACCAGAACCACCGCGACAAGACGAGGTTCGGCCCGTTCGCGGCGGGTGTGGAACTCCCGGATTCCCCCTTCGTCCGTGCCGACTCGGTGCCGGAACTCGCCGAGGCGCTCGGTATCTCCGCGGACGGACTGCAGAACACGATCAACCGGTTCAACAAGTTCTGCGCCGCCGGTGTCGACGAGGACTTCGGACGCGGCGACAAGGGACTCACCCGGTTCCTGAATCCCGTTGAGGGGGAAGTCAACCCGGTTCTCGGACCCATCGAGCGCGGGCCGTTCTATGCGCTGCCCCTGCAGCTCGGCGGTCTGGGCTCCAACCTGATCGGGCTGACCACCGACGTCGACGGCCGGGTCATGCATGTGCGAGGCCGGCCGATCCCTGGCCTGTACGCGGTCAGCAATGCGGCGGCACACCAGGACTTCGGGCCCTCGTACGTCAGTGGCGGCCTGATCGCCCGTGGACTGGCCGGGGCCTATGTCGCGGCCCGGCATGCCAGCGGCCTGCCGCCTGTGCAGAACTGAGTCCCGCCCTAAATCACCCGCACCCGGGACAGGTTGCGTCACGACGAATGTGGAGGTTTGGCAGATGAAGGCATGGCAGTTCACCGGCATTCGGGAACCGTTGAAACTCATCGAGATCGAGGATCCCGTCCCCGGTCCGGGCGAGGTCGGCATCGATGTGCACGCCGTCGGCCTGTGCCACAGCGATGTCGGTGTCCTCGAAGGTGTCACGACCGCTTCGCTGGGGAAGATCCCGATCATCCTGGGGCATGAGATCGCCGGTGTGGTCAATGCCGTGGGCGAGGGCGTGACTGACTTCGCGGTCGGTGACCGGGTCTGCGTGCGGGCCGGCGCCGACTCGCCTGGTGCCGCGACCGACGGTGGATATGCGGAGAAGACAGTCTCCAAGGCGGATTTCGTCGTCAAGCTCCCCGACAGCATCCCTTTCACCGTCGGCGCGGCGGCAACCGACGCGGGCATGACGTCGCACCACGCCGTGATCGGTACGGGTGGCGTCAAGGCGGGTGACCGCGTGGGCATCGTGGGTGCCGGGGGTCTGGGCATGATCGGCCTGCAGATCGCTCAGGCAGCCGGCGCGAAGGTCTATGTCGCAGAACCGCGGGAATCCGCGCGACAGGTTGCGCAGAAGTACGGGGTCGAGAAGTGCGTTGCCGACGTATCCGAGCTTGCGGGTGAGGAACTCGATGTCGTCGTCGACTTCGCCGGGTTCAGCACGACGACGGCCGGCGCGCTCAACGCCGTCAAAGCGGGGGGCACCGTCGTTCTCGCCGGGCTGGGTGCGCCGGAGACCACGTTCCCGACGCTGACGCTCGTGGTTCGGACCATCCGCCTTCTCGGCACCCTGGGTGGAGAGCGTGAGGACGTGAAGCGCGTCCTCGAATATGTCGACCAGGGCAAGGTCGAGTTCACCCTGACCGAGATCTCCTTCGATGAGATCCCCGACGGGCTTCAGAAACTCGAAGAGGGCAAGGTGGACGGCCGGCTGGTCGCCAAGATCAGGGACTGACATAACCGGGATCGCCGAGTGGGCCTCCCCGGACCAGTGAGTTCGGGTGCAGGCCCGCTCGGCGTATATGGGGACAGGCGCCGCCGGCGAGCACTTAGGGCGACGTGATCATGAACCAGAGCGAGATCGCCAGAATCACGATGAGGATCAGCCGAAGAACGAGGGTGGCAGGCCGGGCGTGGTAACCGGACCCCATGTCCGCTGTGTGCGGGTAGTGGCCGCGGCCGGCCCCTCCGGGAAGGGGCGCCCGGCCGTCTGTGAATGCTGGGGTCGGAGGCCGGTTAATCATCGATGATGCTGATTGCGCCCTCGGGGCAGGTGTCGACACCTGCCCGTGCCAGCTCGATGGCGTCCTCGGGCACGTCGATGACGTCGAAGGACGCATAGCCGTGCTCGTCGATCGGGAACAGCTCCTCCGAGATCGCGTTGCACATGGCGTGGCCCTGGCACTTGCTTGAATCGAGGCGCAGCTTCAAGATTCCTCCGATTGTCGGATCGATGAGGTCGGCGGAAGGATCATCGACCGAGGTAAACCAATCTACGTTTGATTTCTCAATCTATGAGAGCCATCACATCATTGTCAACCCGAACAGCCCCGAGCCCTACCGGCTCAGCGGCCCGGCTCGGCCCCGACGGTGAGCAGCTCACCGCCGTCGATCGGTACCGTCACACCGGTCATGTACGCCGCGCGCTCGGAGGCGAGGAACGTCACCAGATCCGCGATCTCGTCATCGGTGCCGACCCGCTGCATGGGATTGACGTCAAGGCTGTGCTTTTCGGTCCAGCGCAGGATCGGCGCCACCATGTCCGTCTGAACCTTGCCGGGAGCGATGCCGAGGACCCGAACGCCTTCGCGGGCCCATTCCAGAGCGAGCACACGGGTAAGCGCGACCAGGCCGGCCTTGCTGACGTTGTAGCTGGACAGGCCCCGGGACGGGAAGAAGGCGGCGGTGCTGGCGACGTTGATGATCACACCACCGTCCGACATCAATTCCTTTGCCCGGCAAGCCAGATACCACGGCGCCGAAAGATTGACCTGGAGGGTGGAATCCCAGTCGTCCCACGTGACGTTCTCGGCGCGGGCGGCGGCCGGAAGGACGCCCGCGTTGTTGATCAGGACGTCGAGGCGGCCGAACTCTTCGCGGACCTTGTCGGTCAAGGCCTGTAGATCATCGCGGTTGGTCATGTCGGTCTTGACGGCGAGCGCGCGCGAACCCTGCTCCGCCAGTTCCTGCGCGATGCGCTGGATCTGGTCGTAGCCGCGCGCGGCCAGGATGACGTCGGCACCGAAACCCGCGAACCTCCGGGCGATTGCGGCGCCGATGCCACGACTCGCGCCGGTCACCAAAACGACTCGTCCAGCGAAATCCTCGACCTGGTGCGGCACCACTATCTCCTAGCTGTGAAGGTTGACTCGGACGGCACTAATCAAACAGCATATGGTTTAGTCTAGCCAGACTAGGAGGCTTCGATGACGTATATGCCGGGCGAGGACGGCGAGGAACTACGCAAGGTGGTGCGCGCCTTTCTGGCGCAGCACTCCGCGGAGGCGGATGTCCGCCGCCTGATGGAGACGCCGGACGGGTATGACCCGGCCGTGTGGACACGGGCGGCGGGTGAACTCGGCCTGCACGGCCTGGCGATTCCCGAGGAACTGGGCGGCAGCGGTACGACACCCGTCGAGCTGGGCGTCGTCTTCGAGGAGATGGGGCGCGCCCTGTTCTGCGGACCGTTCCTGTCCACGGTCGGCCTGGCCGCCACCGCGCTGACACAGGTCGCGGACAACGAGATCGCCGCGAAGACGCTGCAGGGCATCGCGGCGGGTGAGGTCGTCGCGACCGTGTCCTGGGCGACTCCGCAGAGCCTGCCGCATCCGGTGCGGGCCGAGCAGACCGACGCCGGCTGGACGGTGTCCGGTGTCGCCGACACCGTGATCGACGGTGCGCTCGCGTCCGTGGTGGTCGTCCATGCGCAGACCTTCGACGGATCGGTGCTGTTGCTGGTCAACGCGGACGGCTCGGTGAAGCGAGAGCCGCTGACACCGATGGACAGCACCCGGAAGCTCGCGCGGCTGACCTTCAACGACACCGCGGCCGAACTGCTCGCGGTCGGCGAGGAGGCAGACCGGGTGCGCCGGCACACCGACGACGTCGGGGCACTCTACCTCGCGGCCGAACAGCTCGGTGGCGCGTCGTTCGTCCTCGAGACCTCGGTCGAGTACGCGAAGAACCGGATCCAGTTCGGCCGACCGATCGGAACGTTCCAGGCGATCAAGCACCGTTGCGCGGACATGCTGATCGACGTCGAATCGGCGCGTTCGGTCGTCTACCACGGGTTGTGGACGGCGGTGCACGAGCCGTCGAACCTGTCCGCCGGCGCCGCGTTGGCGCGCTCGGTGGCCTCCGATGCGTACCAGCGGGTCGCCGCGGACAACATCCAGATCCACGGCGGCATCGGCTTCACCTGGGAGCACTCCGCACACCTCTATCTGAAGCGGGCGAAGAGCAGCCAGCTGCTTCTCGGTTCCCCCCGGACGCACCGGGCGCGACTGGCGCAGGAAGTCATGGCCCGCGAGAATGACTGGGGCACTGAGATTCCCGGTGCCTCCCAGGATGCCCTCGCGGACAGCGGCCTGCTCGCGGAGCTCGAGGCCTTCAACGCCGAGAATCCGGTTCCACCTGCCGATGACCGCGACAACGACCGCCGCCATCGGGAGAAGCGCTTTGATGCCGGGCTCGCGATCGTCGCTTTCGATGAGGGATTCGGCGGGCGGGGACTGCCCAGCTCCCAGCAGGCCGTCGTCGACGAGTTCTTCGCTCGGGCCGGCGCAGCGGAGCACATGGCGCGCAATATCATCGGCCTCGGTATGGCGTTGCCGACCATCCACGCGCACGGCACCCCCGAGCAGAGGAAGAAGTTCCTCCGTCCGACCTTCTCCGGTGAGTACATCTGGTGTCAGCTGTTCTCGGAACCGGGCGCCGGCTCCGATCTCGCCGGCCTGGCCACCCGCGCCGTCCGAGACGGCGACGAGTACGTGATCAACGGCCAGAAGGTCTGGACATCGCTCGGCCACGTGGCGGACTGGGGACTTCTCGTCGCACGGACCAACCCCGACGTTCCCAAGCACAAGGGGCTGACCTACTTCCTGCTGGACATGCGTTCCCCGGGTGTCGACGTGCGCCCGCTGCGCCAGATCACCGGTGAAGCCGAGTTCAACGAGGTGTACCTGACCGACGTCAGGATCCCGGCCGAGAACGTCCTCGGCGCCGAAGGTGAGGGCTGGAAGGTCGCGCTGACGACACTCGCGAACGAGCGTGTGGCGCTTGGGCAACGGACGCCGCCGCGTGGGTCGGGTCCGATCGGGCAGGCGGTCGAGGTGTACCGCCAAGCCGTCGCCGACGGGCGGACCGACGCCGCTGTGACCGAGCGCCTGATGCTTCTGTGGGCCAGGGCGGAGGCCGCACGTCTCACGAATATCCGTGCCTCGGCGCGTGGTTCGGAGCCCGGCCCCGAAGGTTCGATCGCGAAACTCCAGATGGCGGAGTTGAACAAGGCCATCTACGAGTTCTGCGTCGACCTCTCCGGACCGAGCGCGCTGGAGGTGCCCGGCTACGACGACACCGCGCCGACCGAGGCGGCCGTGCACGGCGGTGCCGACGTTCGAGTGGCCTACCTGCGCTCCCTGGCGAACTCCATCGAGGGCGGCACATCCGAGGTTCTCCGCAACATTCTGGGTGAGCGCGTCCTCGGCCTCCCCGCAGAACACCGATTTGACCGTGACATCCCCTGGAAAGACGTACCTCGCTCATGACACTGACATTTGATTTCACCGGCCGGACCGCCATCGTCACCGGGGCGGCCCGGGGTATCGGCGCAGAGATCGCCAAACTCTTCGCCAACTCCGGCGCGCGCGTCGCGGTCTTCGACCTCAGCGAAAGCGCGCTGTCGGAGACCTGGGGACCGGCGAGTGACACCATCAAGCCGATCGCGGTGGACGTGTCCGACGCCGATGCCGTCTCGGCTGCCGTCGACGAGGTCGCCGGCTGGTCCGGGTCCGTCGACATCGCCGTGAACAACGCGGGTATCACCCGCGATTCGGTGGTCTGGAAACTGACTTCCGAACAGTGGCGCCAGGTCATCGGCGTGCACCTGGACGGCACGTTCCACGTCACCCGGGCGGTGGTGCCGCACATGCGCAACGCCAAGTACGGCCGCATCGTGAACGTGACGTCCTACACCGGCATGCACGGAAACATCGGGCAGGCCAACTACGCGGCCGCGAAGGCGGGGATCATCGGCTTGACGAAGACCGTGGCGAAGGAGGTCGCGCGATTCGGTATCACCGTAAACGCGATCTCGCCCAACGCCGCTACCGCGATGGTGGCGGGTGTGCCGGAGGACAAACTGGCGGAACTGACCCAGGCCATCCCGCAGGGCCGTTTCGCCGATCCGTCTGAGATCGCGCCCGCGGTGGCTTTCCTCGCCGCCGAAGAGGCCGCCTACATCACCGGAACGGTTCTTCCGGTCGACGGCGGCATGTCGATGTAGTCATTCGTTGCCACCCCAGCCCGAGCCGAGCGGAGAAAGCCATGTCAAGCGAGCAGTCGTCAACCACCCCAACGAAATACCGGCGCATTCCCTACCTGGTCGTGTCGCAGGAGAAGAGCGCTCGTAAGGACGTCTACGGGACCATCGGGGACCACGTCGTCCGGCAGGCGCAACTGCTTCGGGGCGAGGCGGACTCCGACACCGTCATCGTCGCGATGCACCCGATCGGTTCGCCCGCGTACCTTCCGCTCTTCCCGGAGCTCGCGCGGCACGGGCTGCACGTCATCGGGTGTGCGAACCGCTACGCCAACGGCGACTCGGCACTGCAGATGGAGAACGTCCTGCTCGATCTCGGCGCCTGCGTCAAGGATGCGCGCGAACGGCTCGGATACAAGAACGTCGTGCTGGCCGGCTGGAGTGGCGGCGGTTCGCCGATGATGGGCTACCAGGCGGAGGCCGAACAGCCTGTCATCACGCAGACCGCCGCCGGGGAACCCACGCCGTTGGCCGACACCCGGTTGCCGGAGGCCGACGCGGTGATGCTGCTGGCCGCGCCCCGCAGCCGCCACTACCTGCTGACCGACTTCCTGGACGCCTCGATCACCAACGAGCTTGAGCCGGACAAGAATCGGGACAGGGAGTTCGACCTCTACGACCCGGCGAACCCCAACCAGCCGCCGTACTCGGAGGACTTCCTGACGGCCTACCGGGCGCGGCAGAAGGAACGCAGCCGGCGCATCACCGAGTTCGCTCAGGAGAAGCTCGCCGAGTTGCGCAGGGCCGGACGGCCCGACGCCGAGTACGGGTTCGTCGTCCACGGGACCATGGCGGATCCGCGGTGGCTCGATCCGACGATCGAGCCGAACGGGCGTCGCCCAGGCTGGAGCTACCTCGGCGATCCGGCGATCGCCAACACCAGCCCGGGCGCACTGATGCGGTTCACGACCACCCGCAGTTGGCTGTCGCAGTGGAGCTTCGACACCGCTCAGGTCGACGCGGCCAAGGCCGCCCCCCGGGTGTCGAAGCCGGTGTTCATCCTGGTCAACGGCTGCGACGACGCGGTTCCGACGAGCCATCCGCAACAGGTCTACGACGCGATCACCCACGACGACAAGGAACTTGTCGACCTGCCCGGCGCGAACCACTACTTCAGTGGGCTGGACCAGAAGTCACACTTGCGGACCGCGGCCAGCCTGGTGCGCGACTGGCTGGTGCGCCACGACCTCGTCAAGCAGTAACCGTCGGCTACAGCGGCGGGATCCGGTCGGCCCACGGCACCGCCTGCTCCAGCTGAGCGGCCAGGCTGATCAGCCGTGACTCCCCGCCGAGCGGGGCCACGAACTGCACGCCGAGTGGCAGCCCGTCGGCCGTCCAGTGCAGAGGCAGCGAGATCGCCGGGCGCCCGGTGAGATTCGCCAGCTGCGTGTACGGCACCCAGGCGAGGTTCTTGTCCACCATGTCGTCGACGATCTTGGTGTACTTCAGCAGCCGCGCGGTGCGGGTCTTGATCAGCAGGTCGGCGCCCTTCTGCAGGGCGGCGGGAAGTTCGAACTCGCCGATCCGCGGCGGCGGGGTGGCCAGCGTCGGGGTCAGCAGCAGGTCGTAGGAGTCGAAATACTCGGTCAGCCGCCGGGTGTGGGCGTGCCGCCGGTGCACCGCGTCGAGGTAGTCCACGCTGCTGGTGGCGCGCCCGATGGCGGCCAGGATCAGGGTGTCGCGCTCGAACTGGTCGTCGCCCGCACCGGTCAGCTGTTTGGCCTCGGCGAGCTCCCAGGCGGTGTAGACGAACCACGCCAGCAGGAAGTCGCGGGCCAGCGCGGCGTCGTCGAACGGTGCCTGCGGCAGCTCGTCGACGTGGTGACCGAGATCGGTCAGCGCGGTGACCGTCGCCTCGACCGCCCGGTACGCCTCGGGGTGCGGATCGGGGTTGATCGCCGACGGCACCCGGAACCCGATGCGCAGCCGGCCCGGATCGGCGCCGACCGCCGAGAGGAACGAATCCTGCGGAATCGCAGGAGCATACGGTCCGAACGGCTCGCCGCCGCGCAGCACGTCGAGCATCGCGGCGGTGTCGCGCACCGTCCGCGACACCACACCCTGCACGGCCGCGCCGTGCATCGACTCGGCGACGGCGGGTCCCGACGGGGTCAGGCCGCGGCCCGGTTTGAGGCCGACCAGCCCGCAGCACGCCGCCGGGATGCGGATCGAGCCGCCGCCGTCGCTGGCACCCGCGCACGGCACGATGCCCGCCGCGACCGCGGCCGCGGAGCCGCCCGACGAGCCGCCGGGGCTGCGGGTGAGATCCCACGGGTTACGGCTCGGGCCGAAGGCCTCGGGTTCGGTGATGCCCTTCGCGCCGAATTCGGGGGTGTTGGTTTTGCCGAAGATGGTCAGCCCGGCGTCGAGCCAGCGCCGCACGACGGTGGCGTGTTCGCGGGCGGGCAGGTTCCTGAAGGCCCGCGACCCGCTGGAGGTCGGCTGGCCGGCGTAATCCTGGGAGAGGTCCTTGATGAGGAACGGCACCCCGGCGAACGGGCCCTCGGGTCGCTCGGGGGCGGTGACGGGAATATCGCGGATGATCGCGTTGATGCGTGGATTGACCTCGGCTGCCCGGGCTTTCGCGGCCTCGAGCAGTTCGGCGGCGGTTACCTGCCGGTCGGCGACCAGTTGGGCCAGACCGACGGCGTCATGGGTGCGATAGTCCTCGTAGTCCACGGTTCGACCGTACGTTGCGGGTCTGCGCCGACGGGGACGTACGTGGCGCCAGGCCGTGGCGACGGTCGTCGCGGTCGATGCGGCGGCGCAGCCGGCGCGCCTCGCGTTCGGGAAGGGACCGCTCGGCTTCGCTGAGCAGGTCGAGCTGCTGCCAGCTCAGCCCGTCGAGGTCACCGTCGTGGTCGTGGGTGGCGATCACGACGCAGCCGCGCAGCAGCGGGACGTCCTTCGGGGTGAACGACGTCGTCGCGAGCAGCAGTTCGGTGGCGGTGCGGTTGACCCGGCGCTGGCAGCCCGCGGCCGCGGGACTGAACCAGAAGTCGAACTGCCGGTCGGCGCTGGAGAGGCACTCCAGCTGGTGGTCGTGGATCAGGCGGTCAATGTCAGCGGGGGTGTAGGCGCGGGTCTCGTAGACCGCGCCGTCGACGCTCAGATACAGGACGGTGTTCATCGTGGTGGTCCATTCGCCTCTTTCAATCGGGGTATCGCTCGGTGTAACCAAACTGTTACCCAAGTTACTCCCGTTACAAAAGTGACAAAGGTCTCCGATCGGATGGACGCGCGTCATCGCAGCTAGACGCCGTTTTCCAGGCCCGGGCGGCAAACTCCGCCGGATCACGAGCCTGGTGTCGAACCCGGCGCACCAGCACGATGGTGTCGAGAACGACGCCACGGCTCCGTCCCAGGGGTGAACCAACCGAGACGAAGGAGAACCCCCATGGCCAAGTACCTGCTGCTCAAGCACTACCGCGGCGCTCCGGCGGCGGTCAACGACGTGCCGATGGACCGGTGGACGCCCGAGGAGATCGCGGCGCACATCAAGTACATGGCCGACTTCGCCGACCGGCTCAAGGAGACCGGCGAGTTCGTCGGCGAGAGCGCGCTGGCCCCCGACGGCGCCTGGGTGCGCTACGACGGCGACGGTCGGCCGCCGGTCACCGACGGCCCGTTCGCCGAGACCAAGGACCTCATCGCGGGGTTCATGATCATCGACGTGGACTCCTACGACCGTGCCGTCGAGCTTGCCGGTGAACTCTCCGCGGCCCCCGGCGCCGGCGGCCGACCGATCCACGAGTGGCTGGAGCTGCGGCCGTTCCTGACCACAGGGCCGACGGTCTTCGACCAGTGATCGACGAACGGCGGCTGCGCGACCTGATGCCCGGCGTGCTGGGTGTGCTCGTCCGTCGCGGCGCCGATTTCGCCTCCGCCGAGGACGCCACCCAGGAAGCCCTGGTCAAAGCGCTCACCACCTGGCCCCGGCAGCCGCCGCAGGATCCGAAGGGGTGGCTGATCACGACCGCGTGGCGCTGTTTCGTCGACGCCGCCCGCTCGGACACCGCCCGTCGTCGCCGCGAGGAACTCGTCGCGGCGCAACCGCCGCCCGGGCCCACGACCGTCGTCGATGACACGCTGGCGCTGTACTTCCTGTGCGCGCACCCGCGGCTGAGCCCGGCGTCGGCGGTCGCGCTGACCCTGCGTGCGGTCGGCGGACTGACCACCCGCCAGATCGCGCAGGCCTACCTGGTGCCGGAATCCACGATGGCACAACGGATCAGCCGCGCCAAACGCGCTGTTGCCGGCGTGCGGCTGGACCAGCCCGGCGACCTGCGCACCGTGCTGCGCGTGCTCTACCTGGTCTTCAACGAGGGCTACACCGGCGAGGTCGATCTCGCCGAGGAGGCCATCCGGCTGGCCCGCCGACTCGCCGCGCTCATCGACGATCCGGAGGTCGCCGGGTTACTCGCGCTGTTCCTGCTGCACCACGCCCGCCGGCCCGCCCGCACCCGCGGCGACGGCAGCCTGGTGCCGCTGGCAGAGCAGGACCGCACACTGTGGCGGCGCGACCTGATCGCCGAGGGGACCGCCGTCCTGCAGGCCGCGCTGGCCCGCGACCGGCTCGGCGAGTACCAGGCGCAGGCCGCGATCGCCGCGCTGCACGCCGACGCGCCGACGGCCGACGAGACGGACTGGCCGCAGATCGTGGAGTGGTACGACGAGCTCGTCGCGCTCAACGGCAGCCCGGTGGTGCGGCTCAACCGCGCGGTGGCGGTGGGGGAGGCCGACGGGCCGCACGCCGGGCTGGCCGCGCTCGCCGAACTGGACCCGAGGCTGCCGCGCTACACCGCCGCGGCCGCCTACCTGCATGAGAAGGCCGGTGATATCGACACGGCGGCAACGCTTTACGTGCAGGCGGCCGCCGAGGCGGACAACGTCGCCGAGCGCAACCACCTCACGATCCGCGCGGCCACCCTGCGGCGCGGCTAACTGACGCCTAACTGAGCAGACCCCGTCCCGGACCGCCGTGGTCGGCCAGGTCGTCAAGCTCGGCCTCCCAGCTCGCCGAGCGAATGCCGTTGCACACCGCCCGGGTGATCAGGAAGACCCCCGCGGCCGATCCGGTCACGCCCAGCCACAGCAGACCGCCCGCCAGCACCGCGGGCAACGCGCCGCTCTGATCGCCGACGACGGTCGCCACCGCCAGCGCGACGGGGATCGTCAACACAGACGCCACGACGGCCAGCACGTGCACCACCGCCTCGACGCGGTCGGTCACCCGCACCAGCGGGTGCCCGCCGCGCAGGCGTTGCAGCACCGCCCAGTGCGGAAGTCCGATGGTGAACTGCGTCTCCTCACCGAGCTCTCTGCTGTCCATCACTCCTGCCTCCTGAGTCCATGGTGCACCCGTTCGCGGGGTGCTGGTTGGGGCAGGCGGACAACGACGCGCACCGGTGTTGTTATTCCCCGACAGCCGGGGATGACCTGCGGAAAGGGTCAGGAGGCGCGCCGGTAGGCGATGTCGGCGACGGCGCGGGCGTACACCGTGCCCGCCGGATCACTCATGGTGGCCGACACCGTCGCCAGCCGGCGGCCGACCCGCTCGGCGTGCGTCGTCATGGTCAGCGGCCGGCCGTCGACCGTGGGGGAGCGGAAGTAGTGGATCGACAGGTCCGCCATCGTGTAGTCGTCGCCGGGGCCGGTGTGCAGCTGGCCGGCCAGCGAACAGGCCTGCCCGATCAGCGAGGCGATCACCCCGCCCTGCACGGCGCCCAGCGGGTTGGCCATCCACGGCGGCGGTGTCACCTCGAGCACAGGGCCGGCCTCGCTGAGGGTCAGCCGCAGCGACAGCAGCTCCGACAGCGGTCCGGGGGCGATGTCGCCGTGCGCGATCGCCGCCAGGATGCGGCCACCGTCCCAGCCGGGGTCGATGGCGTCGGGTGCGGCGGACGGCGGTGGCGGCACCACCGGCCTGGGCGCGACCGTGTCCTTGTCCAGCGCCAGCAGCGCCTCGGTGGTGCGGCCGACCCGGACATCGCGGGCGACGCCGGTGCACACGGCGGCCCCGGCGGCGTTGGTGACGGTCAGGGCCGCGGTGCCGTAGGTGTCGTCGCGGTGCGACAGCTCGGAGACCGCGCGCAGATCGTCGCCGACCCGGGCGGGCGCCCCGGCGGTCATCGCCAGCCAGGCCTGCACGGTGGCGACGGGTTCGTCGAACGAGTACCAGTAGATGCCGCTGCTCACCGACTCGGCCATGGCGGCGTACGCCGGCATCTCGACGCGTCCGCGGTGATCGAGCACACGCGCGTCGACCCGCTGGTGCAGCGCGACGGAGGACGCGTCGCGCCGCAGGTCGCGGACACCGAAAACCGCGGCGGGGTCACCGGCTGCGCTCATGGCGCTCATCATGCCCCGCCGCGGTCTGGTGCGTCAGCTGTGGGTGCGGATCAGCGCTGCAGCGGCTTGTAGAAGACGATGCCGTTGCCCTTGTTGTCGTAGACCACGGCGCGGCGCTCGTGCGCATCGTCGTACGGGCCCTTGACGATGCCGCCGCCGCTCTCCTCGATGGCCTTGGCCGCGGCGTCGACGTCGGCGGTCTTGACCCCGACCACGACCTGGCCCGGAATCGGGTGGTCCACCTCGGTGGCCAGCGCCAGCGTCACCGGGCCGCCGTCGAGCGCCGCGAAGTGGGTGCCGTCGCGGAACTTCAGCGAGAACCCGAGCGTCTCGGTGTAGAACTTGATCGACTCGTCGAGGTTGTCCGTCGACAGAATGACCATCTTGACTTCTTTGTCACTCACTGATTCCTCCTGTGCGTGAGCGCTTTTCGGGCCGCAACCACTCTACCGTCAGCCGAATTCCAGCAGCGTGTAGGCGCCGCGGTAGTCGCGGATCGGCTTGAACGCCCATACCGCCGGGAACACCTTCTCGAAGAAGAACCCGCGGCCCTTCGGCATCGGCAGGTCGTGCACCGCCTTGATCCCGGGAACCGTGCGGGGCAGGTCGGCGAGCTCGGAGGCCGACAGGCTGAACGGCATCGGCGGCACCCGGTAGCGGCGGGTGGAACGCATGCCCTTCGGCGCGAACCGCTTCACCAGCACCGGCGGCAGGTCGAAGATCATCTGGCTGCCCGGAAACCGTTTCGCGCAGTTGGCGATCAGGTCCATCGCCTCCTCGGGTTGCAGATACATCAGCAGGCCCTCGGCGGTGATCAGCACGCCGTGCTCGGTGTCGACCCGGTCCATCCACGAGTAGTCCAGCGCGGACTGCGCCAGCATCGTGATCCGCGGCGAGGACGGCAGCAGCTTGCGGCGCAGCTCGATGATCGGCTCGAAGTCGATGGTGAGCCAGCGGAACTGCGCGTCGGGGAGCTGGGCGTCGAGCCGCCAGAACGTGGTCTGCAGCCCCTCGGCGAGGGCGACGACGGTGGCGCGCGGATGGTCGGTGAGATAGCCGATGCTGGCGCGGTCGAACGCCAGCGCGCGCACCGCCATCTCCTGGCCCCGGCGGCCGAACTTGTCGAAGTCGAAGTCGATGGAGTCCACCAGCTTGATCGCCATCGGATCCTCGATGACCGGGTGCGGGCCGCGGGCCTGCGCGGCGCGACCGTTCAGAGTCAGCAGGGCGGTCTCGGACACCCCGGTCAGGGCGCTGGCGTCGATGCGGTTGTCGTCGGCTCGGTCCACCACACCGAACCTACCGAATTTCGCGATCAGACCAGGTAGATGGCGAAAACCGTGAGGAACAGCACGGCCAGCCAGGCGTCGGTGCCATATCTCAGCCACCGGGGTGCTGTGCGCACCTCCATGAAGTTGCGCAGGATCAGCCGGACCTTGATCACGGTCAGCGCCAGCACCAGCGCTGTGATCGGCGTGCTGGGCTGCACCGTGTCGGTGAAGTGGGCGGGCGCCAGCCACCACGAGCCGACGGTGATCGCGGTGAGCGCCAGCCACGTCCACGTCATGACGCGGGCCGAACGGGTGGTCGTATGCGTGGTCATGTCACCTCATCACGTAGAGCAGGCCGAAGATGACGACCCACAGCAGGTCCACCATGTGCCAGTACACCGCACCGGACTCGACGATTCTGGTGCGCCGGCGTCCCGGGTTGCGCAGCTCCCGGATCAGCACGCCGAGCACGATCAGCCCGATCAGCACGTGCACCAGGTGCACCCCGGTCAGCACGTAGTAGAACGAGTAGAACATCTCCGAGTTCGTGTGGCCCGCAGAGATCTTCGCGTACCACTCGTACCCCTTGACGAGCATGAACAGCGCGCCGCAGACCCCGCCGGCGTAGATCAGCCGGATCGCACCGGTGTGGTCGCCGGATCGCGCGGTCAGGACGCTGCGCGCGACGAACCACGAACTGGTCAGCAGGATCACGGTGTTGAGCACGCCGAGGTTGATCGACAGGTGCTGTTGGGCGGCCAGGAACTCCGCCGGGTTCATGGCCCGGTAGATCATGTAGACGACGAAGTAGCCGCCGAAGATGATCAGGTCGCCGAGGACCATCACCCACATGTCGAGGTCGCCGGGCAGGGCGGTCTTGCGGGTCTTGTGCAGTGAGTCCAACTGTGTCATCGGTGATCCCGTCAGTCCAGGCCCGGCGAGTCGACGGGCTCGCGGAGGGTGGCCCGTCGCAGCAGCATGATCAGCGCCCCCAGCCACACGGTGAAGATCACCACCGCCCACCAGAACGAGATCGACCCGTTCCAGGCGAACGGCCCCGAGTAGAACACGTACATCTGGGTCGCGATGACCTCGGTGATGATCTGCCAGATCGTCACGTAGGCAAACCATTTCGGGAAGATGTCGTTCTTGTCGTAGAGGATCGCGATCGCGAACACCAGGTAGGCCGCCGAGAAGCAGCCCAGCGACCCGTTGTAGGACAGCATGCCCAGGTCGTAGAGCAGGCTGACGAGTTCCGGATCGCGGTCGGCGCGGAAGGTGGCGGTCAGGAAGCACACCGCCACCAGCAGGAACCCGGGCAGCGCCCCGACCCCCATCCCGCCGATGTAGCCGTACGCGAACACGTGCCCCACCGACATCCGCATCATGTGGTAGGCCACCAGCCCGTTGGTGACCGCCGCACCGCCGAGCAGGATCAGCAGCACGGCGAACCCGATCTGGATGGTCAGCCCGTGCTGGGCGAAGAAGTCGACCTTGTCGGCGGCGCTGACGTCGGGCCGCGGCGGCGGCGTCACCCGCGTCAGCACGCAGATGATCACGCCGAACGCGGCGTACCAGGTGGGGAAGAACCAGCAGACCCACCGCACATCGCGTTTCCCGCCCGGGGCCTCGGTGGGGTCGGCCGACCCGCGTGCGGTCAGCAGGCTCACGCGATGACCCCTTCTTCCTGCGCCTGGCGCAGCACCGCGCGGCGCAGCACGAAGAACATCACCACGACGAACGCCGCGAACGCCCCGTTGCGCAGCCAGAACGCCAGCAGCCCGTCCCAGGCCAGCGGGCCGGTCTGGAACACCGCCGCACCGACGGCGGGGATCATCGCGATGCCGGTGGCCAGCGAGTAGTGGCCGACCCAGCGGGGGAACACCGGGTCCGGGCCGTCGTCGAAGTAGACGGCCAGCGCCAGCAGCACGAACTGGGTGAGCACCATCCCGACCGGCGCGATGAACACGATCCACGCCAGGTCATTGAGCAGCATCACCAGTTCCGGGCTGCGGTCCGGACGGAACGCCGCGACCAGGAAGAAGATATTGGACAGCGCGAAAATCGTTGCGCCGCTGACGACCGCGGTCAGATAGCAGTACGCGAACACGTGGCTCTGCGTCTTCATCCGCTTCATCTGTACGACGATCACCATGAAGAACGGCAGGATCATGATCCCGCACAGGTTGAACGTCACCTGGCTGAACCGGATCCACGCGGTGTTCTCGGCGTAGAACGCGGCCACCTGCTCGGCGGGCAGCTGCGGCGACATCGGCGGCCAGAACCCCGGAAACGCCAGCAGGGCAACCAACAGCACGGCGCCCACCGCGGGTCCGGTCCACAGGCTCACCCACTGGGCCTTGATGTTGCCCGCCTTCGGCAGGTCCTGCACCTGTTCGAGGATCTGCACGTCCGCCTCCGTGATGACTCAAGTCAGATAGTTCGACCGTCGCTCCGTTCTTGACGCACGCGAAAAGCGCTGGAACGTCACTCAGTCTGCGATGGAGGTTAGCGGTCGGCGCGGGGGAGCGGAAGACTTATTTCTGATTCAAGTCAGTAAAACCGCGCTAGGCTGCCCCCGTGTCAAAGACACTCAAGCCCGAGCGCGTGCGCAAGGGCCTGCAGACCCGCGAGCGGCTGCTCGGCGCGGCGATCGCCGAGTTCAAACGCACCGGCATGGCCGCCGCCGACGTCGGCGCGATCGTCGCGGCCGCCGGCGTCGCCCACGCGACCTTCTACTTCCACTTCCCCACCAAGGAGCACGTCCTGCTCGAGCTCGAGCGCCGGGAGCAGGAGCGGATGGCCGCCGAACTCATCCGGTTCTTCCGGACCGATCACGACGTGCGCGCCACCCTGTCGAAAACGGTCGACGTGCTCAAGGGCCTCGAGCACCGGCTAGGCGCACGGCTGTTCAAAGACTTTCTGGCACTGCACTTCTCGACCACACGTCCACCGTCGGAGGAGTGGACGTCGCACCCGGTGATCGTGGCCGTGGTCGAGGAGTTGCGGCGCGCGCAGGCCCGCGGACAGATCCCGCCGGGCGTCGACGTGATGCTCAACGGGGTGTCGTTCCTGGTCGGGCTCTACGCGCTGCTCATCACCATGCCCGAGTCGTGGGAGATCCGGCGGCCGGTCATCGACGTCTACCTGACCACCTATCTGCACGGACTGCGCGCCCTCGACCGCGAGTGAGAGCGGTGTGACGTTTGTCCGTTCCCTCGACGGGGGATGCCGCAGGGGACGAGACTGAGCAGCACACGGACAACGGAGGTCTGATGCAGCCCATTTCCCCGACCGATGCGATCTTCCTCCTCGGCGAGTCGCGGGAGCATCCCATGCACGTCGGGGGTCTGCAGTTGTTCGAGCCGCCCGAGGGCGCCGGGCCGGACTTCCTGCGCGAGCTTTATGAGGGGCTGATCGCCCAGACCGACGTGCAGCCGACATTCCGCAAGCACCCGGCGTTCTTCGGCGGGGTGACCAACCTGGTGTGGTCGCAGGCCAAGGAGGTCGAGCTCGACTACCACATGCGGCGCTCGGCGGTGCCGTCGCCGGGCCGGGTGCGCGAGCTGCTCGAGCTGATCTCCCGGCTGCACGGCGTGCTGCTCGACCGGCACCGGCCGCTGTGGGAGGCGCACCTCATCGAGGGGCTCGGCGACGGCCGGTTCGCCCTGTACACGAAGGTGCACCACTCGCTGATCGACGGGGTGTCGGCGATGAAGCTGCTGCAGCGGGTGCTGTCCACCGATCCCGCCGACACCGCGAACCGGGCGCCGTGGAGCCTGCCGCAGCGCCGCCGCTCCGACGGGCAGTCCTCGGGCCCGTCGCTGCTGCAGACGGTGGGCCAGCTGGCGGGATCGGTCGCGGGCCTGGCGCCGAGCACGCTGTCGCTGGCCCGCGCGGCGCTGCTGGAGCAGGAGCTGACGCTGCCGTACCGGGCGCCGAAGACGATGTTCAACGTGCGGATCGGCGGTGCCCGCCGGGTCGCGGCGCAGTCGTGGCCGCTGGAGCGGATCAGGGCGGTCAAGGAGGCCGCCGGGGTCACGGTCAACGACGTGGTGCTGGCGATGTGCTCCGGTGCGCTGCGCGCCTACCTGGACGAACAGCATGCGCTGCCGGACACGCCGCTGGTGGCGATGGTGCCGGTGAGTTTGCGTTCGGAGAGTGAGGCCGACGCCGGCGGCAACCTCGTCGGCGCGATCCTGTGCGATCTGGCCACCAACACCGACGATCCGGTGCGCCGGCTGGAGACCATCGCCAAGTCGATGACCGCCAACAAGAAGGTGTACTCCGGACTGCCGCGGATGCAGCAGCTCGCGGTGTCGGCGTTCCTGATCGGCGGGGTGGCCTTCGGACTGCTGCCCGGGGTGGTGCGCAGCACGCCGCCGCCGTTCAACATCGTGATCTCCAACGTGCCCGGCGGGCGGGAGCCGCTGTACTGGAAGGGCGCCCGGCTCACCGGCAGCTACCCGTTCTCGATCCCCCTCGACGGGCAGGCGCTCAACATCACGCTGGCCAACAACGCGGACAACCTCGACTTCGGGCTCGTCGGCGACCGCCGCAACGTCCCGCATCTGCAGCGGTTGCTCGGCCATCTGGAGACGTCGCTGAAGGACCTCGAGCGCGCCGTTCTCTAGCGCGGGCCGAAAGTGGGTATAGGGCTGCTCGTGCCGGACGACTGCCCCAAACGGATGACGTTCGGGCCGTGCGGCGGGGTGCGGCCCGACGGACAGTGCGAGATGCGGCCCGGCGCGTGCTCCTTCGACGACGTGGTGCCCTGGACCGGTACGCCCGTGGCCGCGCCGCCGGTGGCACCGCCGCTGGTGGTCACCGATTTCAGCTGCGCACCGTTCGACCCCGATGACGTCGCGGCGACGGCACGCATCCTGGCGCCGTCGTGTGACGCGGTGCTGGTCGGCGAGCACCAGAACCGACCCGACTTCCCGCCGACGCTGATGGGGCGGCTGCTGCTCGATGCCGGTGCCACACCGTGGATCACGCTGTCCTGCCGGGACCGCAACCGCGTCGTGTTGGAGCAGGAGCTGCGCGGCCTGCACAGCACCGGTGTGCGCACCGCGATGTGTGTGACCGGCGACGGCCGCGGTTACGACGTACGTCCCGACGTCACGCAGACCTTCGACCTGGACGGTCCACGGCTGGTGGCGTTGGCGGCGTCGCTCGGGATGACCGCGGCGGTGCCGGAGACGCCGACCGCACCGCCGGTGCGCGCCCGGCCCCTGCGGTTGGTGGAGAAGCAGCGGGCGGGCGCCGGTGTCGCGGTGCTCAACCACGTCCGCACGCCGGAGATGGTCGCCGAGTTCATGGCGGCGGCGCGGGCGGCGGGGCTGACGATTCCGGTGATCGCGGCGGTCGCGGTGTTCACCGACAGCGTCTCGGCCGCGGTGCTGCAGGGTCTGCCGGGTCTCGAACTCGACCAGGCGGTCGTCGAACAGGTTCTGACAGACCGTGATCCGGTCGCGGCGGGGATTGAGGCGGCGGTCCGCGAGGCCCGCGCGCTGCTGGCGATCGAGGGGATCGCGGGGGTCAACCTGTCCGGGTCGGCGTCGGCGTCCGGCACGCGGGTCGGCGCGGAGATCAAGGCCGAGGTCGGCCGCAGAATCTATCCGGAGGCCGCATGAGCGAGGCGATGGAAGCGGAGTTCGGCACCGTGGCGGAGTGGACCGCGACGGTGGCGACCGCACTCGGTCCCGAGTACCACGTGCCCGCGGGGTGTCGGGGCAGCGGCAGCCCGGCGGCGCTGGACTGGCTGCTCGAACGCATGGATCTGTCCGGCGGCGACGAACTGCTCGACTGCGGGGCGGGCGTCGGCGGCCCGGCGGCGTACGCGGCGCAGGCCCGCTCGGTGAAACCGCTGCTGGTGGAACCGGAACCCGGTGCCTGCCGGGCCGCGCGACGGCTGTTCGGCTACCCGGTGATGTGCGCGCTGGGCTCCGCGTTGCCGGTCGCCGACGCGAGCGTGGATGCGGCGTGGTCGCTGGGGGTGCTGTGCACGACGCCGGATCAGCTCGGCCTGCTGCGCGAGCTGCGCCGCGTCGTGCGGCCGGGCGGGCGGATCGGGCTGCTGGTGTTCGTCGCGCACCGCGACCTGCCCGACGGATACCTGCCCGACAACAACTTCCCGACCCCGGACCGGCTCGACGATCTGCTGCAGCGCGCCGGGCTGACCGTGCGGCAACGGCTGTGCACCGCGGACCTGCCGGCGATTCCGGAGCAGTGGACCGAGCGTGCCGACGCCGTCGAGGAGGCGCTGGCCGGGCGGTACGGCCACACCGAGGCCTGGCGGCTGGCCGAGGAGTCCAGCGGGCGGATCGGCGATCTGCTGGGCGACGGCACCCTCAGCGGCGAGCTGCTGGTGCTGGCGATCGACTGAATCGTCGCACCGACGGTAAGCCTTGCGGTATACGGTGTGGCCATGACGCGAGTCTCAGTGATCACCGGCGGCGCGGGCGGGATGGGCGTGGCCACAGCCAGAATCCTCGGCGCCGACCATGCCCTTGTGCTGTGCGACGTCCGCAAGGACCGCCTCGACGGCGCCGTCGAGAATTTGGCCGCCGACGGCATCGCCGCCACCGCCGTGCACGCCGACGTCACCGACCGTGCCGCGGTGGACGAGGTGTTCGCCACCGCGGTCGGGCTCGGCGAACTGGTGTCGGTGGTGCACACCGCGGGCGTGAGCCCGAGCATGGGCAGCGCCGAATACGTCATGCGCACCAATGCGATCGGCACTGTGAACGTCAACGAGGCGTTCTTCGCGACGGCCGACGAGGGGGCCGCGATCGTCAACGTCGCGTCCATGGCGGCCTATCTGCTGCCTGACGAGTTGATTCCGAAAAACCATTTCCCCCAGGCACTTCAGGACCAAGCGGCATTCATGGCGGACATGCTGGCCGCATGCGACGCGTACCCGGAGGAACTGCGGTCCGGCATCGCCTACGGGCTGAGCAAGAGCTTCGTGCGGTGGTTCAGCAGCGCCCAGGCGGAACGGTTCAACACCAAGGGGTTGCGGATCGTGTCGGTGTCGCCGGGTTCGACGGACACCGAGATGGGTCGCCTGGAGGAGAACGCCGGCGCGGGCGCGCTGGTGACCGATGCGGCGGTCCCGCGCTGGGGTAAGCCCGAGGAGATGGCCGAACTGCTGGCGTTCTGCGTCAGTTCCAAGGCGGGCTACCTCACCGGCACCGACATCCTCAACGACGGCGGCGTCGTCGCCTCCGTTAACGAACGCGCGCGGCAGGCTGCCGCGAACTCGTAGATCAGGCGGCCGGTTAGGCCGCGCCGTTTGTGGGTGGTGCGGGTCCGCCGGGTTCGGTTCGGGGGTCTTCGGTTTGTGTGCTGTCAGGTTCGTCGTCCCTGTCGGTGAGGTCGGCGAGCAGGAGTTCGGGTTGGTGGATGGTGTTGATACGGGGTTGCCCGTTGTCCAACCCGTCGGGTGGGATCCATTCGACGTGATGCTTGTCGGTCATGTGGGTGGTCCAGGCGGTGGGGTTGTCGGTGTCGACGAGGCGGTTGTGCGGCGGGCACGCTAATCCCATTTCGTCGACGTTGGTGTTACCCCCGTCGATCCAATCGCGTTCGGCGTGGTGGGCTTGGCAGCCGTAGGCGCCGACGGTGCAGCCGGGTTTGGTGCAGCCCCCGTCGCGGGCGATGAGCATGATCCGCTGTGCGGGTGTGGCCACCCGTTTACCCCGGTAGTGGGCGAGGGCGGAGCCGGTGGCGCCGTCGAACACCGCTAGATGGTGGTGGGCGTGTGCGGCCATGCGCAGCACATCAGAGATGGGCAGTTTGGTGCCACCACCGGTGGTGGCCAACCCGGCCCGCGTCTCGAGTTGGTCGAGGGTGACCCGAATGATCACCGAGACCGGCAGACCGTTCAGCGTGCCTAGATCGCCGCCCATCAACGCGATCCGCCCGATCGCCAACAGGGCATCGTGCTGGCGTTGGGCCAGGGTGCGGTGGTCGTTGTCGATCTGGGCCTGAGTCGGGGTGCCGGACACACACGGTTGCGGATCGTCCGGATTGCACATGCCGGGGGCGGCCAGTTTGGCCAGCAGTGCCTCAAAGGTCGCGTGGCACTCCGGGGTCAGGGTCAGACGCCAGGTGGTCATGCCGTCTTCACCCTGTTTTCCGTGGGTGGCGCTACGGCGGCGGGCGCGTTCGGTGTCATCGGGGGCTGGGCCGTCCTGATCGAGCCGGTACAGCAGTTCTTTGGCCTTGGAGGCCAGCTGGTCACAGTCCACCCCCAGGGCGGCGCGTACCAGGTCGGCCTCGACACGCTCCCGGGTCGCACCGTCGACCCAGCCAGGCAACTTGTCGACCGTTTTGCGGATCACCTCGACATGACCCGGGGTGAGCACCCCCAACGCCTGGGTGTCGGCGGTGATCGCCAGCGCCGGTGGCAGTGGTTGTCCGGTGAGTGCCTGTCGGGGTGCCAGCATCTCGGTGTCGGCCAGGCGGCGGTTGGCCTCACTGCCGGTGATCCGGTAGCGGGCCTTGAGCACCTCTTTCCAGTTATGCGCCCCGAGTTTGTGCGGGGTGGTTTCGGTCTGCAGCCGCGCCAGCATCTTCTGCTGTAGCGCGGGTAGTTGGCAGGCCACCATCTCCAAGTCATCGAGGGCGCCAAGAAGCTCGGTGTCAGTGGCGAGGGTCAGGTCGCAGCCGGCGACCGCGTCGACGGCCGCCCGCAGCCCCTTGATGGCTGCCTGCAGACCCGTACCTGACATAACTCGAACATACATTCGACCTCTGACAAATCAGGGTTCCGAGCGCGAATTTCTCAAGGTTTTTTCTGGGGATCGTCGAGATCGACACCAGGGTCGTGATCGACGCGAAAACCACAGCCCTGCTGTCGATCTCGCGAGCGTGCGCAAATGCCGAGAAAACCCCGGCGTGTCGTGTACAAACACGCACACTCGCGCCGAAAGGAAGGAAGGAGTTAGGCGGGCAGGGGGCCGCGCAGCTTCGACGGCCGGCACCACAGCACCATCAGCAGGCACAGTGTCGCGGCGACGCCGAACGCGACGTACACGTTGGTCATGTCCGCGGTGCCGCCCAGCAGGGCCGCCGCGATCGGGCGTGAGCCGAGGAACCCGACGAGCCACAGCGCCATGATGCGGCCGCGCAGCTCACCGGGGGCGCGCTCCTGGACGACGGTGCTCAGCCCGGTCATCGCCCAGCCGAATCCGAGCCCGCCCAGCGCGAAACCGATCAGCGCCAGCACCGGCGTCACCGCGACGGTGAGCAGCGCGCAGCCCAGACCCAGCCCGGCCAGGCCGACGGCCGACACCCGAGCCGATGCCACGCGGCCCCGCAGCAGCGCCAGCGCCGCCATGCCCAGCGCGGCACCCACCCCGAACACCGCCGACAGGATGCCGACCAGGCGGGCGTCGCCGCCGAGTTCGTCGACGATGGACGGGGCCAACGTGATTGACGAGTCCGACGCGATACCCATGACCGCCACCGCGACCAGCGCCATCAGCAGCGGCCGGTCGCGCCACACGTACTTCAGCGCGACCCGCACCCGGTAGTCGCCGTCGGCGTCGCGCACCGGCGGCTTGGGGAACCGCACGGCGACGATGCAGGCGAGGAACACGAAGTGCAGTCCGGTGGCGACGGCGAAGGCCACCGCCGCCGAGCTGTGCGCGACGATGTAGGCACCCGCCGCGGGGCCGACGATGCGGCCGATGGTCATCGGAAAACTGTTGAGCGCCATGGCCGTCGACAGTTCGCCGTCGCGGATCAGGTTCGGCACGATCGACTGCATCGCGGGCCCGCCGACGACGAAACCGAAGCCCACCAGCAGGGTGCCCGCCAGCACGGCGCTGGCCGCGGCCATGCTGCGTTGCTCGCCCGCGGCGAACAGCCACGTCGCGATGAATCCGGAGCCCAGCACGCACAGCACCCGGCCGAGCAGGATCTGGCGCGCCGGATCGCCCGTGTCGGCCCACTTACCGCTGGTGGGGCTGAGGATCAGCTGCGGAAGGAACTGCGCGACGCCGACCATGCCGACCATCAGCGCCGAGCGCGTCGCCTCCCACATGACGATCGCCGCGACCAGGCCGTGCGTCCACACCGCGACGACGGAGAACATCTTGCCCCAGAACAGCGCCCCGAAGACCGGGTCGACGATCAGGCCGAGCGCGCCGCGGGGGCGGGCCGGAGCCGGGGCCGGGGTGGTGGCTTCCGCTGTCACCGCGCCACCGCGCTCTCGAAGCGTTCGGTCAGCCGGTCCAGGAGGTCGACGAGGGTGTCGACGGTGTCCTCGTCCCAGTCGGCGATCATCTCGGCGACCATCGCGCTGCGCCGTCCGGTCACCGTCTCGAGTGCCTCGCGGCCGGCGTCGGTCAGCACCAGCGTGCAGCGCCGCTGATCGTCGGCGTCGTTGGCCTTGGTGACCAGGCCCGCCGACACCACCGCCGCGACCGAGCGGCTCGCGGTCGAATGCTCGACGGCGAGGAACTCGGCGACGTCGCGGATTGACGCACCACCGGCCTGCTGAGCGCACTGTTCGACGGCGCGCAGCACACGCAGGGTGGCCGCGCTGGACACCGGGCCGGTGCGGTCCAGGATGCGGTCCCGCCACTTCGGCCGCTGCCGGGCGATCGCGATGCGGCTCAGCAGCTCGTCGAGGTGGTCGTAGCGGGACGGCACTAAATATGCATAGCACATACATATATCCGGCTCCCAATCGAGTGCTGGGGCATGCTGGCGGTACGGGGCCGGCGATCGGAGACGCAGATGGTGATGACGCGACGGGCCTTCGCGGCCACCGCGGCCGGCCTCGCCGGGGTGATGCTGGCCCCGCAGAGCCCGGCGCGGGCGGACACCCCGCTCGACACTCCGGTCGCGGCGACGCGGGCGCGCAGCGTCGTGCTGGTCCACGGCCTCTATGCCGACGGGTCGTCGTGGATCGACGTCGTCCCGCACCTGCAGAACGCCGGCCTGGCGGTGGCCGTCGTGCAGAATCCGCTGACCACGCTGGCGGATGCGGTCGCCGAGACCCGCCGGGTGCTGGCCCTGCAGCCGGGGCCGGTGGTGCTGGCCGGGCACTCCTGGTCCGGAACCTTGGTCAGCGAGGTCGGCGTGGACCCGGCCGTCAGCGCGCTGGTCTACATCGCCGCCCGCGCCCCCGACGCCGGCGAGGACTTCCCGGCGCTGGCCAAGCAGTTCCCGACCCCGCCGGCCTCGGCCGGTGTGGTGGTGGAGTCCGACGGCTACGCCCAGCTCAGCGAGCAGGCGTTCCTCGCTGATTTCGCCGAGTTCGTGCCGGCCGAGCGGGCGCGGGCGCTGTACGCGGTGCAGGGCCGCAACCGCGTCACGCTGCCGTCGGAGCGCACCACGGTCGCGGCCTGGCGGGACAAGCCGTCCTGGTACCAGGTGTCGTCGCGCGACCGCACGATCGACCCGGATCTGGAACGCTTCCTGGCCCGCCGGATGGGCGCGCACACGATCGAGTTGGACACCTCGCACGTCTCGCTGATCACCGAACCGCGGCGGGTGGCCGAGCTGATCCTGGCGGCCGCCGGCCTGCCGCCGCGCTGAGCCAGGATGGAGGGGTGACGACTCTGCACGATCCCGGCTGGCGCGGTTTCGCCAGCGACAACTACGCCGGTGTGCATCCGGAGGTGCTCGCGGCGATCGCCGCCGCCAACGGCGGGCATCAGCCCGCCTACGGGCAGGACGTCTACACCGCGCGGCTGCAGGAGGTGATCCGCGAGCAGTTCGGGCCGCGCGCCGAGACGTATCCGGTCTTCAACGGCACCGGCGCGAATGTCGTTGCGCTGACCAGTGTTCTGCCGCGCTGGGGCGCCGTCGTCGCCGCGGACACCGCGCACATCCACACCGACGAGGCCGGCGCCCCCGAACGGATGACGGGACTCAAGCTGCTCACCGTGCCCACCCCGGACGGCAAGCTGACCCCCGACCTCGTCGCCCGGGAGGCCTGGGGCTGGGGCGACGAGCACCGCGCCCAGCCGCTGGCGGTGAGCATCACCCAGACCACCGAGATGGGCACCGTGTACAGCCCCGACGAGGTGCGCGCCGTCGCCGACTTCGCCCACGAGCGCGGCATGGCGGTGCATATGGACGGCTCGCGGCTGTGGAATGCCGCAGCGGCACTGGGGGTTTCGTTCCGCGAGTTCACCACCGACGCCGGTGTGGACGTGCTCAGCCTGGGCGGCACCAAGAACGGGCTGCTCGGCGTGGAAGCCGTCGTCGTGCTCGATCCCGACCGCGCCACCGGGCTGACGTACCTGCGCAAGCTGACCATGCAGCTGGCCAGCAAGATGCGGTTCGCGTCGGCGCAGCTGCTGGCGCTGTTCGACGACGGGCTCGGGCTGCGGGCCGCGGCACACGCCAACGCGATGACCGCCCGGCTTCGCGCGGCGCTGGAGGCCGGCATCCGTGAGGGCCGCCTGCCCGGTCTGGCGTTCACCCAGGACAGCCCGGCCAATGCGATCTTCGCCACACTTCCGGTGGCGGTCGCCGACCGCATCCGCGAGCGGGTGCGCTTCTACGACTGGGACCGCGCCCGCGGTGAAGTGCGGTGGATGACCGCATGGGACACCACCGAGGCCGACGTCGACGCCTTCGTCCGGGTGATCACCGAGGAACTGCAGGCGCACGCGCTGGCATGATGCCCGGGTGATCTATCGCCCGCCCACCCTCGCCGACATCATCGCCACCCTCGATGTGGAGCGCCGCGGCGAGCACGAGTTCCTCGCCACCCAGCTCGACAACCCGGCCCACCACATCGTGGGCGGACACATCGCTGGTCAGGCGCTGATGGCGGCCAGCCGCACCGCCCCCGGCCGCACCCCGCACAGCGCGCACGTCTACTACATCCGTGCCGGGGACGCGCGCTACCCGGTGGAGTTGCACGTCGACGTGGCCCGCGACGGCGGCACGCTGTCGACGCGACAGGTCACCGCGCGCCAGGACGGCCAGATCCTGCTCGAGGCGCTGGTCTCGCTCACCGTGGCCTTCGACTCGGTCGAACACCAGGTGGCGATGCCCGACGTGCCGGATCCGGATTCGCTTGTGCCCGTTCAGGAACAGCTGGCCGACTACGCCGACGAGCACGGCGGGCACTGGGTGCGGCCCGGGCCGTTCGAGAAGCGCTACATCGACACCCCGCCGCGGCTCGCGCAGGAGAAGCCGGAACCGCCGTCGCACATGCGGATGTGGTGGCGGCCCGCCGACACGGTGCCCGACGACCCGGTGCTGCACGCCGGCCTGCTCGCCTACCTGTCGGGTACGACGATGACCGAGGCGGCGCTGGCGATGCGGCGGGAGACCCCGATCAGCACGTTCAACGCGCTGATCGACCACGCGCTGTGGTTCCACCGGCCGGTGAACATGTCGGATTGGGTGCTCTCCGACCAGTTTTCGCCCAGCGGTATCGCCGGGCGCGGCCTGACGACGTCGACCATGTACAACCGCTCGGGTGAGCTGGTGTGCATCGCCACTCAGGAGCTGTACTTCGGCCGCGGCTAGCCGCTGAAGACGGTCTCCCTGGCCCGGCGGGTGGTCTCGTCGGCGAGCACCTCGTCGGCGCCGGACTCGATGGCGCCGACGATCTGGCGGGCGACGTCGGCGGGATCGTTCTTCGGTACGTCGAGCGCGGCGGTCATATCGGTGTCGGTGTAGCCGAGGTACACGCCGATCATGTGTACGCCCTGACTCCGCAGTTCGTCGCGCAGCGAGTTGGTCGCCGACCACAGCGCGGCCTTCGACGCCCCGTAGGCGCCGGAGCCGGGCAGCCAGGACAGCACCGAGGCGACGTTGACGATCGTGCCCCCGCCGCCGGCGGCCAGAATCGGGGCGAAAAACCTTGTCACGGCGAGTGTTCCGAACAGGTTGGTCTCGAAAACGCCGCGGATCTCGGTCAGGTCGCTGGTCAGCAGCGACTGGCCGCCCAGCAGGCCGGCGTTGTTGACGACGATGGTGGCGTCGTGTGCCTGCTCGGCCAGATGGGCCACCGAACGTTCGTCGGTGACGTCGGCTTCGACGGCGACGACGCGGGCGTCGTCGCTGGTGCCGCCGCGTCTGCTGGTGGCGTAGACCCGCGCGGCGCCGCGGGCCAGCAGCTCGTCGACGATCGCTCTGCCCAGCCCCCGGTGGCCACCGGTGACCACCGCTGTCGCTCCCCGCACCGTGCCTGTCATGACGTGTCTCCCGTCGTCGTCGGTGCCATCGACGGTACACCCCTAAGTTGGATGTGCCAACCCAGATAAGATGAACCCATGCGTAAAGACCCGTGGACCGACGCCGCCTGCCCGATCGCGCGGACGATGTCGGTCCTTGGGCAGCGCTGGGCGATCCTGATCGTCCGCGAGGCGCTGCTCGGGCGCACCAAGTTCTCCGAGTTCCGGGAGCGGCTGGGCATCGCGTCCGACGTGCTCAGCGCCCGACTGTCCGAGCTGGTCGACGCCGGGATCCTCGAGGTGACCGACTACCAGCAGCCCGGCGAGCGGACCCGGCGCCGCTACGTGCTGACCGATGCCGGCCGCGACCTCGCGCCGGTGCTCGCCGCGATCGGGCAGTGGGGCCACAAACACCTGGCCCGCAGCGACAGCAGCGAGTACCGGTTCGTCGACACCAAGACCGGTGAACCGGTCGCCGTCGGGTTCCGCAGCAGGGCGGGCGCCCCGGTCAAGCCCCGTGCTGTCGCCCTGGTGGCCCCCGGCGAGGCCTGATCGCGCTGAGTTTTCCCGCCCGCCCCGGTCTACATGGGAAACCATGACGACAGGAGGCACGGGTGACACAGCTGCTGCGGGTACAGAACTTCAACGTCTCACGCGACGGCTACGGCGCCGGCGAGAACCAGAGCTTCGAGCGGCCGTTCGGCCACGCCGACCCGGCGACCCTGGCCGCCTGGGCCTTCGCGACCGCCAGCTGGCCCAACCGCACCGAACCCGGTGGCAGCCGCGGGCTCGACGACTACTTCACCCGCGACTTCCACCACAACATCGGCGCCGAGATCATGGGCCGCAACAAGTTCGGTCCCCAGCGCGGACCCTGGCAGGACCTCGAATGGCAGGGCTGGTGGGGTGACGAACCGCCATTTCACACGCCGGTGTTCGTGATGACCCACCACGTCCGGCCGTCATTCACGCTGTCGGACACCACATTCCATTTCGTCAACGCCGACCCGCACACGGTGCTGGCGATGGCCAGGGAGGCTGCGAACGGGCGCGACGTGCGGCTCGGCGGCGGGGCGACCGTCATCCGTGAGTTCCTCGACGCCGGGCTGGTCGACACGCTGCACGTCGCGGTGTCTGACGTGGAACTCGGCGGCGGGTCACGGCTGTGGGAGTCGCCGGACGAACTCGACGACCGCTACCACCACGAGGTGGTGCCCAGCCCGAGCGGCGTCACGCATCACCTGTTCTGGCGCTGACGATCCGGTCGGCGGCGAACTGCGCGGCCTGTTCGGCCATCCCGTTGAAGATGTAGCCGCCGTGGGAGGCGTTGTCGTTACCGCCCGGTGCGCACACCGGATCGGTGGGGATGCACAGATCCAGCGTCTTGTCGACGTAGCGGGAACCCACGGTGATCGGCGGTGCGCCCGTGTAGATCATCTGCAGGAAACCGCTCGATGGTTTGCCGAACAGTGCCACCGCGGCGACGTGGTTCGCCACGGACGGCGGCATGGGGCCCGTCATCCCCGGCGGCGGGGTGTAGCCCTCGGGGATGTCGTCCTCGGTGATGTAGGCGGCAACGGCTGCGCCCTGGGAGTAGCCGCCGATCACGATGTCGGTGTCCGGGCACTGCGCGGCGGTTGCGGTGATCTTGTTGCTCGCGTCGATCACGCCGTCGGCCGCGGTGGCAAAGTCAAGTGACGCAGGGTAATTCACCGCGTACACGTCGACATGCTTGTCCGGCGCCTTGGCGCGCAAGGCGTCGACGAACGCCTGCCCGGTGGCGCCGACGCCCGGTGCCTCGAACGTTCCCCGGGCGAACACCACCTGGACATCGGGGCAGGGCGCGGCGGAGGCCGGCGATGCCACCGTCGTCAACCCCGCGACCGTCATTGCGGCGCAAGCAAATCCAGCAAACCAATTAACACGTGTCATCTGATCGCCTTCGTCTGAGAGCTATCGTCTCCGCATTTCGGCTTCGTTGACCCAGCGGACGGCGCCGTTGTACCCCCGACCGGTTCCGTCGAAACGCCCATCGCTGTGGGATGGCTCACCGCCCACAGGGACATCACAGATTCGGGGGTGTAAGGTCCCTCGATCATAACGGAACTCGAGTTCCGTCTGCCAGTCACTCGGGTATCGGTCAAGGAGGGTCAGGTTTGTTCCGCCTACTTCAGCGGTTCTGGATGCCGCTGCTGCTGGTGGTCGTCGTGGCGTTGGGCGCCTATGCGGTGATGCGCATCCGCGACACCATCGCGGTGCCGGCGAACGCGGAGATCGACCCCAACTCCGCTGTCACCGATCCCTTCCACCCCAAGCGCATCACCTTCGAAGTGACCGGATCCGGCGGTACCGCGGACATCGACTACCTCGACGAGAACGGCCAACCGCACCGCGTCGACGCCGCACCGCTGCCGTGGACGTTCACCATCGTCACCACGTTGCCGTCGATGTCGGCGAACATCGTCGCCCAGGGCGACGCCACCGTGCACGGCCTGCGCTGCCGGGTCGTCGTCGACGGCCAGGTGCGAGACGACCGCAGCAGCAGCGACGAGTATCAGCCCTTCATCTACTGCCTGGTGAAATCCGTATGAGCGCACCGCATGTGACACCGAAACGCCCGGTCATCGCCCGCCTCGTACGGGTATTGTCGGTGCCCATCATCCTGTTCTGGGTGGCCATCGCCGTCGGGTTGGGCATCCTGTCGCCGTCACTGGACGACGTGGCCGATCAGCGCTCGGTGTCGCTGGCGCCGGAACACTCGGCCGCCTACGAGTCGATGATGAACATCGGCGCGACGTTCCACGAGTTCGACTCCGACTCCACCGCGATGGTGGTGCTCGAGGGTGACGACAAACTCGGCGACGACGCCCACCGGTTCTACGACGAGATCGTCGCCAAGCTCAAGGCCGACCACGAGCACGTCCAGTTCGTCCAGGACTTCTGGAGTGACCCGCTGACCGCGGCGGGATCCCAGAGCCCCGACGGGAAATCCGCTTACGTGCAACTGTTTCTCGTCGGCGCCCAGGGCACCACCCCGAGCCACGAGTCGGTCGCCGCCGTGCGCGACATCGTCAACTCGGTGCCGCCGCCGGCAGGGGTGAAGGCGTACGTGGCCGGTAACACCGTGCTCAACGCCGACACGTCCATCGCGGGCCACCAGAGCATGGCGCTCATGGCACTGGTCTCGATCGGCGTCATCCTGGTGATGCTGCTGATCGTCTACCGCTCGATCGTCACCACGGTCATCGCGCTGCTGATCGTCGGCATCGAGTTGTTCGCCGCCCAGGGCATCACCGCCACCGCGGGCAATCTGGAGATCATCGGCCTCACCCCGTATGCGGTGAGCATGGTGACGATGCTGGCGATCGCGGCGGGCACCGACTACGTGATCTTCCTGTTCGGTCGCTACCACGAGGCCCGCGCCACCGGCCAGAACCGCGAAGACGCCTACTACACCGCGTATCACGGTGTCGCACATGTGATCCTGGGATCAGGTCTGACAATCGCGGGTGCCTGCATGTGCCTGTCGGCCACCACGCTGCCCTACTTCCACACCATGGCGCTGCCGTGCGCCCTGTCAATGCTGGCAATCGTGGCCGCAGCGGTCACCCTGGCGCCGGCGATCCTGGTGGTGGCCTCTCGGTTCGGGCTGCTCGACCCGAAGCGCGAGTTGTCCACCCGCGGGTGGCGCAAGGTCGGCACCGCGGTGGTCCGCTGGCCCAAGCCGATCATCGCGGCCACCTCCCTGGTGGCGGTCATCGGTTTCGTCAGCCTGCTGACCTATGTGCCGCAGTACAACGACGACAAGTTCACGCCCGCCGACATGCCCGCCAACGTGTCGATGGCCGCGGCCCAGCGGCACTTCTCCAAGGCGCGGATGAACCCCGAGCTGTTGATGCTGGAGGCCGACCACGATCTGCGCAACCCGGCCGACATGCTCGTCATCGACCGTGTCGCCAAGGCGGTGTTCCACACCCGCGGTGTGGAACGGGTGCAGACGATCACCCGGCCGCTCGGTGCGCCCATCGAGCACAGCTCGATCCCGTTCCAGATCGCCATGCAGAGTTCGGGCACGCTGCAGACGGCGAAGATGATGAACGACAACAGCGCTCGCATGCTCGAACAGGCCGACGAGATCGGTGCGACGATCGCCAACCTGGAGCGGATGTACAGCCTGATGCGACAGGTCACGTCCACCACCCACGACATGGTCGGCAAGACCCACGACATGGTGGACGTCACCAACGAACTGCGGGACAGCATCGCGAACTTCGACGACTTCTTCCGCCCGATGCGCAACTACTTCTACTGGGAGCCGCACTGCTACGACATCCCGATCTGCTGGTCGATGCGGTCGATCTTCGACTCGCTCGACGGGATCGACCGGCTCGCCGACCAGATGTCCGGGCTCACCGGAGACATGGACCAGATCGACGTGCTGATGCCCCAGATGCTGGAGACCATCCCGCCGACCATCGAGACGATGCGGACCATGCGTGACTTCATGCTGGCCACCCACAGCACGATGGCCGGAATCCAGGCGCAGTCACAGGAACTCGCGCAGGGCGCCACCGAGATGGGTCTGCACTTCGACCAGGCCAAGAACGACGACTCGTTCTACCTGCCGCCAGAGGTGTTCGACAACCCCGACTTCCAGCGCGGCCTGAAGATGTTCGTCTCGCCTGACGGAAAGGCGGTGCGGTTCATCATCACCCACCAGGGTGACCCCGCGTCGGTGGACGGCATTGAGCACGTCGCCGGGATCCGCGACACCGTCGCCGACGCGGTCAAGGGCACCCCGCTGCAGAACGCGAAGGTGTCACTGGCCGGAACCGCGTCGCTGTACAACGACATGCAGAACGGTGTGAGGGTCGACCTGCTGATCGCGGTGATCGCCTCGATGGTCCTGATCTTCTCGATCATGCTGCTGATCACCCGGAGTGTGGTGGCGGCGCTGGTGATCGTGGGGACCGTCGCGGCGTCCCTGGGCACCGCCTGCGGTCTGTCGGTGCTGCTGTGGCAGGACATCCTCGGGCTCGGGGTGCAGTGGGTGGTGATCCCGCTGTCGATGGTGATCCTGCTGGCGGTCGGTTCGGACTACAACCTGCTGCTGGTGTCGCGGCTGCGCGAGGAGATCCACGCCGGCCTGAACACCGGGATCATCCGCGGCATGGGGGCCACCGGGCGAGTCGTCACCGCCGCGGGCCTGGTCTTCGCGTTCACCATGCTGTCGATGATCGTCAGCGACCTGCGGGTGGTCGGCCAGCTCGGCACCACGATCGGCATCGGTCTGCTGGTCGACACGCTGATCGTGCGGTCCTTCATGACCCCGTCGATCGCGGCGGCGCTGGGGCGGTGGTTCTGGTGGCCGCTGAACACGTTCACGATCCTCGACCGGTACACAAGGCGCCGACAGCCGGACCCGGCGGACACCGAACCGGTTCTGCAACCCGTGTCGTCGTAGCCTCTAGGCTGATCGGCGATGGCACGACCGGAGTCGAAGCTTCGCCAGCGCACCGACGGGCGACTGGACCGCTCGCGTGATCCCGCCATCCTCGACGCGGCGCTGGCCGCGCTCAAGGAGCACGGTTACGACGCGACCAACATGAACGACATCGCCGCGCGCGCCGGCGTCGGCAAGGCCGCGATCTACCGGCGATGGTCGTCGAAGGCGGCGCTGATCACCGACGCGCTCGTGTACTGGCGGCCCGAACTGCTCGTCGACAACACCCCAGACACCGGCAGCCTGGAGGGTGACCTCGACGCGATCGTCGAGCGGGCGAGACACAACGCGGACGGGGTCATCACCTACGAACTGATCCTGCGGGTCGCGCTGGAGGCCGTTCACGACCGCGAATTGAGTTCGGCCCTCGACGATCTGCTGGTACTGCGCGGCAGGCGGGTGATGACGACCATTCTGCGGCGGGCCGCGGAGCGCGGCGAGATCGCCGCTGATCGTGACTGGTCGATGGTCGCCGACGTGATCACCGCGATGAGCCTGATGCGGATCGTCAACGGCCAGCGCATCGACGCCGCCTTCGTCCGCGAGGTGATCGACACCCTGATCCGGCCCGCACTCCGCGCGACCTAGACCGTCGCTCACTATCGTCGAGCCGTGACGATCTCCTATGACGAGGCGCTGCGCGAGCGGATCAGGACCAACCTCGCCAACCACGAGCGTCGCGCCGTCAGTGACCCGACCAAACGGCACGCCGCGGTGGCCGTCGTGCTGGTCGACTCCGAGGTCGGGGAGGACCGGGTGGATCCGGCGAACGTCGACGACTGGATCGGCGGCCGGCCGATGCCCGAACCGGGTCTCGACGGCCGCATGGTCGACGTCTCCGGCGGCGCGGCGTTCCTGCTGTGCCGACGCGCCGCCCGGCTGAGCTCGCACTCGGCGCAGTGGGCGCTGCCCGGAGGACGCCTCGACCCGGGCGAGACGGTGGTCGAGGCGGCGCTGCGGGAACTGGAGGAGGAGGTGCGGGTCCAGCTGCCGGAGTCCTCGGTGCTGGGCCTGCTCGACGACTACCCGACCCGGTCGGGCTACGTCATCACACCGGTCGTGATCTGGGGCGGCGGCCGGCTGGAGCCCGATCCCGCGCCCGACGAGGTGGTCGCGGTGTACCGGGTCGGCCTGCACCAACTGCAGCGCGAGGACTCGCCGCGGTTCGTCACGATCCCGGAGAGCCCGCGGCCCGTCGTGCAGATCCCGCTCGGCGGCGATCTGATCCACGCGCCGACGGGTGCGGTGCTGCTGCAGCTGCGCTGGCTCGGCCTGGAGGGCCGCCCGGATCCGGTCGACGGCCTCGAGCAGCCGGTCTTCGCCTGGCGGTGACGTTTCCTACCGGCCGGTAGGAAAGCACTCGAGCGCACACGGCACACTGGTAGAACAGCCGGACGACAGAAACGGGGTAGCCGTGAAGCTAGCGCTGAGCGAGTCCGACGCCGCGTTCCGCGACGAACTGCGGCGGTTCTTCACCACCGAGATCCCCGCCGACCTGCGCGAACGCATGAAGGCCGGGCACCCGATCTTCCCCGACGACATCATCACCAGTCAGCGCATCCTCAACGCCGCCGGGCTGGCCGTCCCGAACTGGCCGGTCGAGTGGGGTGGCAAGGACTGGACCCCGCTGCAGCAGCAGATCTGGCTCGACGAGATGCAGCTGGCCGGGGTTCCCGAACCGCTGGCGTTCAACGCCAAGATGGTCGGACCGGTGATCGCGCAGTTCGGCTCCCAGGAACTCAAGCAGCGCTTCCTGCCGCCGACCGCCAACCTCGACATCTGGTGGTGCCAGGGCTTCTCCGAACCAGAGGCCGGCTCCGACCTGGCCTCCCTGCGCACCACCGCCGTCCGCGACGGCGACACCTACGTCGTCAACGGCCAGAAGACCTGGACGACGCTGGGCCAGCACGCCGACTGGATCTTCCTGCTGGCCCGCACCGACCCCAACGCGCCGAAGCGGCAGGCCGGCATCTCGTTCCTGCTCGCCGAGATGTCCACCCCCGGCATCACGCTGCGGCCGATCAAGCTGATCGACGGCGGCTACGAGGTCAACGAGGTCTTCTTCGAGGACGTCCGCATCCCCGCCGACCAGCTCGTCGGCCAGGAGAACCAGGGCTGGACCTACGCCAAGTTCCTGCTCGGCAACGAACGCACCGGCATCGCCCGCATCGGCGTCACCAAGCTCTGGATGGCCCAGATCAAGGAGCGCGCCGCCCAGGTGACGGTCAACGGCAAGCCGCTGCTGGCGGATCCGCTGTTCGCCGCCCGTGTCGCCGAGATCGAAAACGGGCTGCTGGCACTGGAACTCACGCAGATGCGGGTGACGGGCTCGGATACCGACGGTAAACCCAACCCGGCGTCGTCGATCCTGAAGCTGCGCGGCAGCCAGCTGCAGCAGGCCGCCACCGAGCTGTTCGTCGAGGTGGCCGGGCCGGACGCGCTGCCCTTCGACGCCGACCTCGACAGCCCGTCCTGGGCGCAGGACGCCGCACCCCGCTACCTGAACTACCGCAAGACGTCGATCTACGGCGGCACCAACGAGATCCAGCGCAGCATCATCGCCTCGACCATCCTGGGATTGTGAGCAGAACATGGACTTCGACCTGACCGAGGAACAGCAACTGCTGCGAGACGTCGCCAAGGATGTGTTCTCCCGCGACGACATCACCAAGCTCAACGAGGTGACCTCCGGTGACCCCGGCTGGCGCCGCGACGTCTGGGGCCAGCTCGCCGAGATCGGCATCCTGGGCCTGGGTTTCGAGCCCGACGAGGCGGGCCAGATCGAGATCATGGTGGTGCAGACCGAGATCGGCCGCCACCTCGCCCCCGAACCCGTCGCGCAGGCCGCGCTGGTGCCCGGCGGTCTGATCGCCGAACTCGGCAGCGACGCGCAGAAGGAGATCCTCGCCGCGGTGGCGGGCGGTCAGACCCTGCTGGCGTTCGCCCACACCGAGCCCGGCGCGCGCACTCCGGACGTCGCGGTCGCCACCCAGGCGCGCGACAGCGGTGACGGCTGGACCCTGACCGGACGCAAGAACCCGGTGCTGGCCGGGGATTCCGCTGACCTCGTGGTCGTCAGTGCCGCCCTGCCCGACGGCGGCACCGGGCTGTTCCTCGTCGACGCCGCCACGGTGCAGCGGACGTCCTACCGCACCTTCGACGGCCGCCGCGGTGCCCAGCTCGTCTTCGACAACACCCCCGCCGAACCGCTCGGTGACGGCGGCGACGCCGGCGAGCACATCGCCCGCGCGGTGATCCGGCTGTCCTCGGCGCTGTGCGCGGAGGCGGTCGGCGCGATGGACGAGGCGCTGCGGCTGACCACCGAATACCTGGGCAGCAGAAAGCAGTTCGGGGTTCCGCTGAGCACCTTCCAGACCCTGACCCAACGCGCCGCAGACATGTACGTGTCACTGGAGTTGGCGCGCAGCATGAACTTCTACGCCGCGATGTCGATCGCCGACGGCCGCTACGACCCGCTGATCGCTGCGCGCGCCAAACTGCAGATCGGCCGGTCGGGCAGGCACATCGCCCAGGAGGCGATCCAGATGCACGGCGGCATCGGGATCACCGCCGAGTATCCCGTCGCGCACTACGCCGCGCGCCTGACCGCCATCGACAACACGCTCGGCACCGCCGACGACCAGTTACGCACGCTCACCGCCCGTATCGGCGACTACGAGGTGGTCTCGCTCTAGTCCCGGTCCGCCGGGACTTCAGGACAGTCACCCCATGTTCTTCGTTGTCGCCGTGTCCGTGCTGGTGGCGATGCACCTGTACCTGTGGGTGCGACTGGTCCGCGACACCACCCGCACGGGACGGCCGCGCCGGGCGCTGACCGGTGTGCTGATCGCGTTGGCGCTGCTTGTGCTCGCGGCCAACGTGCTCGCGCGGGTGCCGGGTCCCGACCAGTGGGTGGCCTGGCCCGGGTACCTGTGGCTGGGGCTGGCGGTCTACCTGGTGCTGGCGCTGCTGGTGCTCGAACCGATCCGGTTCATCGCGCGACGCCGCATCGCCAGACGCGAAAAGGACTCCGGCGCAGAGGAAACCGACGAACAGGCGATCAGCCGCAGGCTGTTCCTGGCCCGCACCGGTGCCGCCGTCGCGGGCGCGGCGTCGGTCGGTCTGGTCGGGTACGGGGCGGCCACTGCGCTCGGCCCACCCGACCTGCTCCGCGTCCCGGTGCGGCTGCGCCGGCTCGACCCCGCGTTGCGCGGCTACCGGATCGCGGTGGTGGCCGACATCCACCTCGGTCCGCTGCTGGGGCGCGGCCACACCGAGCGGATCGTCGAGATGATCAACGCCGCCGAACCCGACCTGGTCGCCATGGTGGGCGACCTGGTGGACGACACCGTCGCCGAACTCGGTTCGGCCGCAGCGCCGTTGCGTGATCTGGTGGCCCGCGACGGCGCGTTCTTCGTGACCGGCAACCACGAGTACTTCGTCGACGACACCGCGGACTGGCTGCGCGAACTGCAGCGGCTCGGCATGACCCCGCTGCGCAACGAGAACACCGTGGTGCGCCGCGGTGGCGCGGTGCTCAACCTGGCCGGGGTCAACGATCTCTCCGGGGCTCGCCGCGACGACGGCCCCGACCTCGACCGCGCGCTGGACGGCCTGAACCCCGATGCACCGACGGTGCTGATGGCCCACCAGCCCGTGATGGTCGGGCAGGCCGCCGCCCGCGGTGTCGACCTGCAGCTGTCCGGGCACACCCACGGTGGCCAGATGTGGCCGTTCCACTACGTCGTCGAGGCGGTTCAGCCGTCGCTGGCCGGGTTGTCGACGGTCCAGGAGACCCAGCTGTACGTCACGCGCGGCGCCGGATTCTGGGGTCCGCCGGTGCGCGTCGGCGCCCGACCGGACATCACGATCCTGACCCTGGAGTGAGTCCCGCCACGGACGATCCGGTGGGCTGCGCGCGGTCCCTAGACTCGCGGATATGGCCACAACGGGGAGGTCGGTGCCGCCGAGCGACGGCTTGTTGCGGATCGAGGACTGTCTCGACGACGACGGCCGGGTGGTCGTGCCGGCGGGGGTGAACCTGATCTCGTTGATCGACCGCAACATCGCCGCCGTCGGCGACGCCGTCGCCTACCGGTACCTGGACTTCACCGGCGCCCACGAGGGTGCGGCCACCGAGCTCACCTGGACCCAGCTCGGCGAGCGGCTGCGCACCGTGGCCGCCCGGCTGCAGCGCCTCATCACCCGCGGCGACCGGGTGGCGATCCTCGCGCCGCAGGGCCTGGACTACGTGGTCGGCTTCTTCGGCGCGATCAAGGCGGGCGCCATCGCGGTGCCGTTGTTCGCCCCCGAACTGCAGGGCCATGCGCAGCGGCTGAACACCGCGCTGCGCGACTCCCAGCCGGCGGTGGTGCTGACCACCGCGGTGGCCGCCACCGAGGTGGCGCGTTTCCTCGCCGACCTCTCCGGGGTGCCGACGCCGCGCGTGGTGGTGCTCGACGAGATCACCGAGGACGAGAACTTCGAACCGGTCCCGTTGAGCCTCGACGACGTGTCACACCTGCAGTACACCTCCGGGGCGACGCGGCCGCCCGCCGGTGTGGAGATCACCCACCGCGCCGTCGGCACCAACCTGATCCAGATGATCCTGTCGATCGACCTGCTGGACCGGAAAGTCCACGGCGTCAGCTGGTTACCGCTGTTCCACGACATGGGGCTGTCGATGCTGGGCTTCCCGGCCGTCTACGGCGGGCACTCGACGCTGATGTCGCCGACGGCGTTCATCCGGCGCCCGCAGCGCTGGATCAGGGCGCTCTCCGACGGGGCGCGGGAGGGCCGCGTCGTCACCGCGGCGCCGAACTTCGCCTACGAGTACACCGCCCAGCGCGGCAGGCCGGCGCCCGGTGAGAACCTCGACCTGAGCAAGGCGGTGCTGATCATCGGCTCCGAGCCGGTCAGCATCGACGCGATCACCGCGTTCAACGAGGCGTTCACCCCGTACGGTCTGCCGCCCAACGCGTTTCGCCCGTCCTACGGCATCGCCGAGGCCACGCTGTTCGTCGCGACCATCGCCCCCGACGCCCACGCCGGCGCGGTGTACTTCGACCGCGACCACCTGGCGCAGGGCCGGGCCGTGCCCACCGCACCCGACGCGCCCGGCGCCGTCGCGCACGTGTCCTGCGGGCAGGTGGCGCGCAGCCAGTGGGCCGTCATCGTCGACCCCGACACCGGCGACGAACTCCCGGATGGCCGGATCGGCGAGATCTGGTTGCACGGCGAGAACATCGGCCGCGGCTACTGGGGGCAGCCCGAGCAGACGCGCCACGCGTTCCATGCCCGGATGGCATCCCGGCTGGTGGACGGCAGCCACGCCGAAGGCGTTGCTACCGAGGCGGATTGGCTGCGCACCGGCGATCTGGGCTGTTACGTCGACGGGGCGCTGTATGTCACCGGGCGGCGCGCCGACCTGATCGCCCTCGACGGCCGCCAGCACTACCCGCAGGACATCGAGGCCACCGTCGCGGCGGCCTCCCCGATGGTGCGTCCCGGCCATGTCACCGCGTTCGCCGTCGACGCCGATCTGGTGATCGTCGCCGAACGGGCCAGCGGCACCGCGCGAATGGACCCGGCACCCGCCGTCGAGGCGATCCGGGACGCCGTGCGGGACCGGCACGGCGTCACCCCCGCCGACGTCCGGTTCGTCGCGGCCGGTGCGATTCCGCGCACCACCAGCGGCAAGCTCGCGCGCGGCGCCTGCCGAACCGAGTACGTCGACGGGGTGTTCGGCTAGCGGCCGATGCGCTCGCGGAGCGTGTCGGCCATGAACCGGACGGCCGGCACCGGCCGGAACGCGCGGGCCGCGTCGGTGAGCGCTTGCTGCGCCTCCGCGCTGAGCTCGATATCGGCTGCGGCAACGTTGAATTCGAGCTGCTCGACGCTGGAGGCACCGGGAATGGCGACGACGTTGGGCAGATGGATCAGCCATGCCAGCGCCACCTGCGCGGGCTGGGCGCCGACGTCGGCGGCGACGTCGCGCAGCGTGTTCAGCAGCGGTTCGATGCGACGCAGATTCTCGGTGCCGAACAACGGATTCCACGTGCGCACACCGCCGGGCCGGTTGTTCACCCCGTACTTTCCGCCGAGCAGCCCCTGCGCCAGCGGGCTGTAGGCGATCACGATGCGGTCCTCCCGTTCGGCGAACGGCACCAGGTCGTCGAGCGCCTGCGGATGCGCCAGCGAGAAGTGCACCTGGTTGCTGATCACCGGGCGCCCGAGCGCGGCGTCGGCCTTGCGCCAGCGCTCCAGCGAGTAGTTGGAGACACCGGCCGCGCCGATCACGCCCTCGCGCAGCAGGTCGCGCATGCCGGGCATGATTACCGAGTCCGGCACCACCGGGTTCGGCTGGTGGACCTGGTACAGCGGGATGGTGCGCAGCCCGAGCCGCTGCGCGCTGGCGCGTGCGCGCTGCTTGACGATGGGTGGAAACGGCGCGACCGGGAAGACCTTGCTCGCCACGACGACGTCCTCGCGCCGGTCGCCGAGCGCCTCGCCGAGGATGCGTTCGCTCTTGCCGAGGCCGTACACCTCGGCGGTGTCGAACAGCGTCACACCCAGCTCAAGGGAGCGCCGCACGATGTCGCGGGCCGGACCGGAGGCGTAGCTGTCGCCGTACCCCCACTCGCGGGAGCCGAACTGCCAGGTCCCCAGCCCGATACGGCTGACCCGCCCAACTCCTTCGACGTCGAGGTATCTCATGGTGCCCACGGTACTGATCTTTCGTGTTTCGCCGGTTCCCGCCGGGGGTATGTGAGGCGAGCCGCGATCAGCGGGTGTGGACCGGAACGAGGAGGTCAACGCATGCTCGAGTTCATCTGCCCGACGTGTGGGCAATTCAATCTGGAAGACGCCGTGTGCGAGTCCTGCAGCTCCGACATCGCCCTGGCCAGCTGACCCCGTGAACCTCTCCCTGCACCCGCTCGACCTGGTGGTCGCGTCGACCAAGGTCTACTCGTCGCTGCCCGTGGTCGGCCGCCATCTCGAACCGTTCGCCGGGCTGACCGCGATGGCGCTGTACGGCCACCACTACGCCCCCGCGGCGGTGCGCGGCATGATCAGCCGCCGCCTCGGCGCGCGGCCCGAACCCGTCGAGCCCGTCGAGCAGGGTCGCCGGGTGCCGCCCTACCTGAGCTTCCGGGCGCAACGCCAGCGCTGCCTGTACCGCAGTTCGGTGCGCTACGGCGACCACCCGGCACAGCTGCTGGACGTGTGGCGGCTGCCCGACCTGCCGCCCGACGCGCCGGTGCTGCTGTTCGTGCCCGGCGGCGCCTGGGTGCAGGGGTCACGGGTGCTGCAGGGGCACACGATGCTGCACCACCTGGTCAACCAGGGTTGGGTGTGCCTGACGATGGACTACCGGGTGTCCCCGGTGCACCGCTGGCCGCGCCAGATCGCCGATGTCAACGCCGCGATCGCATGGGCCCGCGCCAACGTCGACAAGTACGGCGGCGACCGCGATTTCGTCGCGGTGGCGGGCTGCTCGGCCGGCGGACACCTGGCCGCACTGGCCGGGCTGACCCCGGGTGACCCGGCGTTCCGCGGTGAGCTCACCGACGACGCCGACACCCGCGTGGACGCCGTCGTCGGCATCTACGGCCGCTACGACTGGCAGGACCGCTCCACGCCCACCCGGCGCAACTTCCAGGGGTTTCTGGAACGGATCGTGGTGGGGCACAAGCAGTCCCGTCACCCGGAGATCTACGAGGCGGCCTCGCCGCTGGCCAGGATGCACGCCGACGCGCCGCCGTTCCTGCTGATCCACGGTGAGCAGGGCACGATCATCCCGGTCGGGGAAGCACGGGTGTTCGCCGACGCGCTGCGCTCGGTGTCCCGGAACCCGGTGGAATACCGCGAGATCCCCCGCGCCGGGCACGCGTTCGACCTGGTGGACAGCTCACACGCGCGGCGGCTGGCCGTCGAGGTCGGCCGCTTCCTCGGCGATGTGCACACCGCCCGGGCGGCTGAGCGCACCGCCGCCGCGGTCTGACGGGATGAGTTGAGCCGGTGCCATCCGTTCTGGCGGGCAGGAACCTGTCAGACTGAACGGAAGGCCCATCATGAAGATCGTCGTCATCGGAGGAACCGGGCGCATCGGCTCCAAGCTGGTGCAGGCCCTCACCGAGAACGGCCATGACGCGGTACCCGCGGCGCCGTCGACCGGGGTGAACACGTTGACCGGCGAAGGCCTGGCCGAGGTGCTGACCGGCGCCGAGGTCGTCGTCGACGTATCGAACTCCCCGACCCTCGACGACACGGCCAAAGAGTTCTTCCGAACCGCCACAACGAATCTCATCGCCGCCGAGGTGCGCGCCGAAGTGCGCCACCACGTCGCGCTGTCGGTGGTCGGCACCGCCGAGATGGCCGCCCAGAGCGGCTACTTCCAGGCCAAGCTGCTGCAGGAACAACTGATCGGCGACGGGCCCGTCCCGTACACGATCGTGCACGCCACCCAGTTCTACGAGTTCCTCGCCACACTGGCCGACTCGGCTACCGACGGGGACACGGTGCGGGTGCCGCCCGCGTACTTCCAGCCGATGGCGGCCGCCGACGTCGCGAAAGCCCTGGCCGTTATCGCGGTCGAGCCCCCGGTCAACGGCGTCACCGAGATCGGCGGCCCGACCGCGGTGCTGCTGCCCGACCTGCTGCGCACGGCGCTGGCCGCCCACGGCGACCCCCGCGCCGTCGTCGCCGACCCGTCCGCCCGCTACTGGGGTGTCGACCTCGACGAACGCACCCTCGTTCCCGGACCCGGCGCCCTACTGGCCGACGCCCGCTTCGAGGACTGGTTGCTCGCGACCTCCGCCAAAGCCCCCCAGACGCACTAGGCTCGGAATCGGCTCCGAGCCGGCAGCCCGGGGTTCGACGTCTGAACACCCGGTGGTGGATATGTCCGGTCTGCACGCGCAGCGCCCCCTCCGGGGTCGCGCCCGGGAATGCCAGACCCTGCAGGCCCTGATCTCGACCGCGCGCTCCGGCACCAGCCAGGTACTGGTGCTGCGCGGCGAGGCCGGGGTCGGCAAGACCGCCCTGCTCGACTTCGTCTGCGACCAGGCGACCGGATTCCGCACGGTCGCGGTCGCCGGCGTCGAATCAGACATGGAACTGGCGTTCGCGGGACTGCAGCAACTGTGCGCGCCGCTGATGGGACACCTCGACGCGATCCCCGAGCCGCAGCGGCGGGCGCTCATCGTCGCGTTCGGCCGCGGCGTGGGGGAGACTCCGGACCGGTTCCTGGTCGGGCTCGCGGTGCTGAGCCTGCTGGCGGTGGCCGCCGAGGACGAGCCGGTGCTCTGCGTGGTCGACGACGCGCAGTGGCTCGACCAGGTGTCGGTGCAGACGCTCGGCTTCATCGCGCGACGGCTGCTGGCCGAACCCGTCGCCCTGGTCTTCGCCGTGCGCGACCAGCCCGAGGTGCTGGCCGGCCTGCCCGAACTCGTCGTCGACGGCCTGTCCGACACCGACGCGCGGGAGCTGTTGGAAACGGTCATGGTCGGGGCGATCGACCCGCGGGTGCGGGACCGCATCGTCGCCGAGACCCGCGGAGTACCGCTGGCGATCCTCGAGGTGCCGCGCAGCGTGTCGGCGACCGAACTGTCCGGCGGGTTCTGGATCTCCGGGAAGCGGTCATCGGCGGCCGCGGTCGAGCGCGGGTTCGTCCGTCGCATCCAGGCGTTGCCGCGGACCACCCGGCTGCTGCTGCTCACCGCCGCGGCCGAACCGGTCGGCGACGCCGCGCTGTTCCTGCGGGCCGCAGCGGAACTCGGCGTTCCCGTCGATGACCTCGCCCCCGCCGAGGCGGACGGGCTCATCGAGTTCGGGCCGCGAATGCGGTTCCACCACCCCCTGATCCGTTCGGCGGCCTACCGCGCGGCCGACCTCGGCGACCGCCGCGCGGTGCACCGGGCGCTGGCCGGGGCGACGGACCCGTCGGTCGACCCCGACCGTCGCGCCTGGCACGCCGCCAACGCCGCGGCCGGCCCGGACGAGACCGTCGCCGAGGAACTGGAACACTCGGCGGCGCGCGCCCAGCGCCGTGGCGGAATCGCGGCGGCGGCAACATTTCTGGAGCGCGCGACGGCGTTGACGGCGGATCCGTCGCTGCGGGTGTCGCGGGCGCTGGCCGCGGCACAGGCCAAACACGACATCGCTGCACCCGACGCCGCGCACGAACTGCTGGCCATCGCCGAACTCGGCAGACCCACCGACCACCAGCGCGCCGTGATCGCCCGGCTGCGCGCCCAGATGGACTTCGTGCGCAGCCGCGCGGGCGAACCCGGCGCACCGCGGCTGGCCGACACCGCGGCCACACTGCTCGACGCGGCCCGCCAACTCGACGGCGTCGACGACTACTCGTCGCGGGAGAGCTACCTCGAGGCGCTGGCCGCGCTGATCTACGCGGGCCGGCTCGCCGACCCCGATGCGCTGGGGACGATCGCCGCGGCGGCGCGCACCGCCCTGCGCGACGTGGCCGACCTGCCCCGGCCCGTCGACCATCTGCTGCGCGGCGTGGCCGAACGGATCGCCGGTGACGTGCGCGACGGCGCCACCGGACTGCGCACCGCCCTGGCCGCGATGAGCCGGCAGGCCACCAGCGACGACGGAGCGATCGGCCGCTGGCTGAAGGTGCCCGGCTTCCCCGTCATGCAGGAGACCTTCGCCCACGAGCTGTGGGACGAGGACAGCCTGCGGACCCTGTCCGAGGCGGCGGTGCGCCACGCCCGCACCACCGGGGCGCTGGCCGGACTGCCTCGCGCACTGGTCTACCGCGCCGGAGTGCACCTGATGTCCGGTGAATTCGACAGCGCAGCAATGCTTCTCGACGAGGCGGAATCGATCACCGCGGCCACCGAGCACATGGCGCCGGTGCGGTACCACGGGCTGCTGCTGGCGGCGTGGCGCGGCGACGCCGACGAGGCGGCCCGGCTGCTCGAGGGTGCCACCGCCGACGGGACAGCCAGGGGAGAAGGCCGGCTGCTCGGCCTGACCGGGTACGCGACCGCGGTGCTCAACAACGGGCTCGGCCGCTACCGGGAGGCGTTCGACGCGGCCGGCCGGACATGCGAATACGAGGACTTCGGGATCTTCGGCTGGTGCTCCTTCGAACTGGCGGAGGCCGCCACCCGCATCGGCGACGACACCGCCGCCAGGCGCGCCGTCGCGCAACTCGCCGAACGCGCCGGCGCCAGCGGAACCGACTGGGGACTCGGCGCTTTGGCCAACGCGCGGGCACTCGTAGCCGACGACGCGGCGGCCGACGACCTGTTCACCGAGGCGATCGACCGGCTGAGCCGCACCCGGGTCGCCGTGCATCTGGCGCGCGCCCGGCTGCTGTACGGCGAGTGGCTGCGCCGGGCCAACCGCCGAACCGACGCCCGCACACACCTCACCGAGGCGCACGACGCCTTCACCAGGATGGGCGCGCGGGCATTCGCCGAACGCGCCCGTCGCGAACTCGTCGCCGTCGGCGAGAAGACCAGGGCACCGCAGAGCAGCACCGGCGGTGAGCTGACCGCGCAGGAGACGCAGATCGCCCGGCTGGCCGCCGACGGCCTGACCAATCAGGAGATCGGCGCGCAGCTGTTCATCAGCACCCACACCGTCGAATGGCATCTGCGCAAGGTGTTCGTCAAGCTCGCCATCACCTCCCGCAGGCAACTGCGCACGATGGCCTGGAGTTCGTAGCCTCCGCTCGCCACGGGCGGTCAAGGGTCCGCCGCCGGGGGTGGGCCGCCAGCCTGGAGGCATGGATGTCTACCGGGCAGTGGCAAGCAGACGATCGGTGCGCGGCTTCACCGACAGGCCCGTCCCGAAGGACGCTCTGCAGCGGGTGCTGGCCGCGGCGGCGTGGACGCCGTCCGGCTCGAACCTGCAGCCGTGGCACGTCTACGTGGTCACCGGTGAACCGCTGGAGCGGCTCAAGAAACTCGCCACCGACCGCGTCGCCGCCGGAGAGCCCTGGGACGACCGGGAATTCGAGATGTACCCGCGCCAGCTGAAAACCCCGTACGCCGAACGGCGGTCCGCCTTCGGCCGGGAACGCTACCGCGCGCTGGGCATCGAACGCGAGGACTGGGAGGCGCGGCAGCGCGCGGCGATCGCGAACTGGGACTGCTTCGGCGCGCCCGCCGCGCTGTTCTGCTACATCGACCGCTCGCTGGGCCGCCCGCAGTGGTCCGACGTCGGGATGTACCTGCAGACCGTGATGCTGCTGCTGCGCGCCGAAGGACTGCACAGCTGCCCGCAGATGGCCTGGTCGCAGGTCCGCACCACCGTCGATGACACCGTGCGGCCCCCGGACGAGCTGATGCTGTTCTGCGGGCTGTCCATCGGCTACGAGGACCCCGACGTCGCCTACGCGCGCACCGGGCGCGCCCCGCTCGCCGAGACCGTCACCTACATCGCCTGATCCGGCCCGGGGCCACGCAGACTACGGGGTTTCAAGGGTTCGGTCACCGGTTCAGACGGCGAGGGTGGAATCAGACATCCGACACGGGAGGAACACCATGATCACCGCAGTCCGACCTCCGCAGGACCGCGAGCTGGCCTGCCGGTTCGCCGAGGAGGCTGAGCCCCTGTTCGAGGTGCTGGCCCGCGGGGCGCGCCGGCTCACCCGCAACGCCGCCGACGCCGAGGACCTGTTGCAGGACACCCTGCTGTACGCCTACGCCGGCTTCGCGTCCTTCCAGGAGGGCAGCAACCTCAAGGCCTGGCTGTTCCGCATCCTCTACAACCGGTGGGTCAGCGGCCACCGCGCCAAGCAGCGGCGGGTCGCCGAGGTGTCGGCCGACGCGGTCAGCGACCTGGTCGAGGGGCGCGCCGCGATGTGCTCCGCCGAGACGGCGATCGTCGACGTGCTGCCCCGCGACGACGTCCGCGCAGCGCTGGCCGCCATGCCCGACGGCTTCCGCGAGGCACTGTTCTACGCCGACATCGAGGGTTACACCTACGCCGAGACCGCCGTGATCCTCGGCATCCCGATGGGCACCGCGATGTCGCGCGTCGCGCGCGCCCGCCAGCGGCTGCGCGTCGCCCTGGCCCACCTCGACCACGGCACCGACTCATCCGAATCAGCGATCGCTTAGGAGTTCACACAATGGAACTGGCTCATCAGAATGTCCTGGTCACCGGCGGGACGGCCGGAATCGGGTTGGCCTGCGCGCGGTTGTTCGCGCGTGAGGGCGCGTCGGTCGTGATCACCGGCCGTGACGCCGAACGGGGAAGGACGGCCGCCGCCGGAGTCGGCGGGTCGGTGCGCTTCGTGCAGACGGACCTCGCGGATTCGGTGCAGGACCTGCTCGACGAGGTCGGTGACATCGACGTTCTGGTCAACAACGCCGCGAGCTTCCCCGCCGCGCTGACCGTCGACCAGGAGATGGGAGCGTTCGAGCGCACCTTCGACACCAACGTGCGGGGGTTGTACTTCCTGACCGCAGGCCTGGTGTCCGGGATGGCCGAGCGCGGCCACGGCGCGGTCGTCAACGTGACGACGATGGTGGCGGGCAAGGGCGTTCCGGGGGCCGGCGTGTACAGCGCGTCGAAGGCCGCCGTCGAATCCCTGACCCGCACCTGGGCGGCCGAGTTCGGTGCCGCCGGTGTGCGTGTCAACAGCGTCGCCCCCGGGCCGACGAGAACCGAAGGGGTGCAGGCGGAGTGGGGCGAGACCAATGAGGAACTCGGCCGGTCGCTTCCGTTGGGGCGGACCGCACGGCCGGAGGAGATCGCCGAGGCGGTGGTGTTCCTCGCCTCACCGCGGGCGAGTTTCATCACCGGCACGGTGTTGCATGTCGACGGCGGCGGATCCGCGGTCTGAGGGGAGATGTCGATGACCACCAGCCACGACCCGTCCTGGGAGGACGCCCTGACCGTGCTGCAGGAGGTGCAACCGCCCAGCATTCCCCAAGGCGCACACGCGATGACCGTCGTCATCGACTACCCGCCCGGCAGCGCGGGCGCCCCGCCGCACCGCCATCCCGGCGGACCCGCCTTCGGCTACGTGCTGGAGGGGGAGATGCTGTTCGAACTCGAGGGCGAACCGCCGCGGGTGGTGCGCGCGGGCGAGGCGTTCTGGGAACCCGGCGGCGACGTCATCCACTACTCCGACGCCAACAACCGCGACGACATGCGATGCCGGTTCACCGTCACCATGCTCTGCGCGCCCGGCCGGCCGATGCTGGTGCTCGTCGACGACGACGAGCTCGCGGCCCGCAGCCACCTACGAAAATCTATTGAGCAGGAGTGAGTTTCATGTCCAGAATTCTGCTGCAGACGACGATACCCCCTGACCCCGACGACTGGAACGTGTCGCGGTTCTCGATGCTCGCCGACGAGCTGCGCGCCGCCGGGCACGAGGTCGTGGCCCGGGACCGGGCAGTCGGTGACGACCCGGTGCTGAGCCGAGTCGATGTTCTCGGTTTCGACCAGCTCTGGCTGATGGCCGTCGACGTCGGCGACGGGCTCACCGATGTGGACGCGGCGGCGATCGTGCGGTTCCGCCGCGCCGGGGGAGGGGTGTTGACCGCCCGCGACCACCAGGACCTCGGCTGCTGCCTCAACCGGCTCGGCTCGCTGGGGGTGGTGAACGAGTTTCACGATCCCGCAGTCGATCCCGCGACCATGTGCGACGACCTCGACACCCCCGACATCTCCTGGCCCAACTACCACTCCGGCGCCAACGGCGACTACCAGCCGGTGTCGGCCGACGGACCGCTGCACGAGCTGCTGCGCACCGGCAGGACCGCCGGTGGGCGCATCGAGTGGTTCCCGGCGCACCCACACGAGGGTCTGGTGTCGGCGACCGGTGTGCCGCACGCACGTGTGCTGGCGCGGGGCCGCAGCACCACCACCGGGCGGGTGTTCAACCTCGCGGTGGTGCTGGACGGCGAGACCGACGCCGACGGTCGGCGTCTGGGCCGCGCCGTCGCGCAGTCCACCTTCCACCACTTCGCCGACTACAACTGGGATATCGACTGCGGCGCACCGTCATTCGTCTCCGAGCCGCCCGGCTCGCAGATCAAGGACGACCCGTCGCGACTCGAGGTGTTCCGAGACTACGTCCGCAACCTCGCCGACTGGCTACACCCCCTCCAACCGCGAGCGTGCGTGTCTGCACACGCCACGCCGTCAAATCTCGACAGTTTGCGCACGCTCGCGCCGAGTTAACGCTTGCGGGCGCCGGCCCCGTAGATGATGTCGGCACGCTCGGGATCCCAATGGTTGCGGAACACCACCTCCGAGATCGGGCGACGGCGCACCGGACCGTGCTGACCACGCGGCCAGCCGACCACGATGTGGCCGGCGAGCACCCACTCGTCGGGCACGCCGACAGCCTCACGGATCAGCTTCTCCCCACCGTAGGACGTCCAACTGGTGAAGCACGCGCCGAGACCCTGGGCCCGGGCGGCCAGATAGAAGTTCTGCATGGCCGGGAAGATCGACCCGCCCTGAAGGAACTCCGAGGCGAACTCGTTGCGGTAGGCGGTAAACAGCACTGAGGTGAGTTCGCCTGCGCGGTCGTGTAGTTCGTAGGTGGCCCGGTTGTTGCGGGCGGCGCGGCTGGTGTCGTTGTCGGCCGGCCGGCTCATCCCGTAGATCTTCTCGATGGCCTGCAGCGCCAACTGCGCCGCCTGCGCCACCACGGCGCGCTGCTCGGGTGAGTCCAGCACGATGAAGCGCCACAGCTGCGCGTTGGCGCCGTTGGGGGCCCACGTCGCGGCCTCCAGGCAGCGGTCGAGCACGGCGTCGTCGACGGGTTCGTCGGTGAACCGGCGGATGGCCCGCGCGGTGGCCAGCGTTTCCCACACGTCGTTGGTCGGTTGCCGCATGTTCCTCCGTTCGGCGGTGCTGCTGCCCGTGACCTTAGCGAAAGCCGTGCCCGTTGAGGGGATGCTATACGATCGTATAACGTGCTATACGGCCGTATAGACGTCACGGAAAGGGGCCCACGCCATGACTGACGAGCTCGAACAGTTGCGCAGCCGGCTGCAGTACGTCGAGGACCGGATCGCGATCCTCGACTGCATCATGAACCAGGCCCGCGGCCACGACCGCCACGACGCCGACCTGATGACGAGCGTCTACTTCGAGGACGGCGTCGACGAACACGGCCCGGTGGTGAAGGTCGGCGCCGAATACGCCCAGTACGCCAACGACGCCCACTCCGCGGTGTTCGAGGACCATCTGCACAACATCACCACCCACACCTGTGAGATCGACGGCGACGTCGCCCACGCCGAGAGTTACGTGATGGGGTCGATGCGCGCCAAGGGCGGCAAGGTGGTGGCGCTGATGGGCGGCCGCTACATCGACCGCCTGGAACGGCGTGACGGCGTCTGGAAGATCGCACTGCGGCGCTGCACCATCGAGTGGATGATGCAGGGCGACTCGTCGGTGCTGGCCTCCGGTGCGGTGAAGGGCTTCGTCAAGGGCAAGTGGGACCGCACCGACCTGTCGTACGCGCGGCCACTGCAACTCGACACCGACGCTGAGCGCTGGTGACCTTCTGATGGAGCGGGCCGGTCGCGTCGCGCTCATCACCGGCGGCGGATCGGGGATCGGGCGGGCCACCGCGCACCGGTTCGCCGCGGAGGGGATGCGGGTGTGCATCGTCGACATCGACGCCGACGCCGCAGCTACGGTGGCCGACGAACTCGGCGGGCTGGCGGTGTCCTGCGACGTCTCCGACCCTGCCCAGGTGGACGCGACGTTCTCCCGGTGCGCCGACGAGCTCGGCGGTCTGGACCTCGCATTTCTCAACGCGGGCATCACGGTTCACTGGTCCGGCGATATCGGGTCCCTCGACCTGGCGGACTACCGCCGGTCGGTCGGGGTCAACCTCGACGGGGTGGTGTTCGGTGCCCGTGCGGCGGTGCGGACGATGCGCACCCTCGCGCCGGGTGAGCGCGCGATCCTGGCCACGGCGTCGCTGGCGGGCCTGATGCCCTGGCATCCCGATCCGGTGTACTCGCTCGGAAAGCACGCCGTCGTCGGGCTGATGCGATCGGTGGCGCCGAGTCTGGCAGCCGAGCGGATTGCCGTGCACACCATCTGTCCTGGAATCACCGAGACCGGTGTGCTCGGCGACCGCCGTCGCCTCGTCGAGAGCATCGGGGTGCCGGTGATGGAACCCGACGCGATCGCCGACGCCGTGCTCACCGCGGTGGCAGCGCCGTTGGAGCGGTCCGGCACGGTCTGGGTGGTGCAGCACGGGAAACCGGCCTGGCCGATGGAGTTTCCCGAACTGTCCACACCCGACAACCGGCTCAACGCGCCGGTAGTGCGTTCCTGATTCCGGCGAGGAGTCAGCCGAGCACCGCGGGCATCGAGTCCCAGCCCCGTACCGTGGCCGTCGGCGCGCGCCGTGCGTTCTCCATGTCGAGGGTCCAGTCCGGCCAGCGCTTGAGGATCTCCTCGAGCGCGACGCGCGCCTCCACCCGTGCCAGCGACGCGCCCAGGCAGAAGTGCGTGCCGCGGCCGAACGACAGATGGCTGTTCGCGCCGGTGCGGTGGATGTCGAAGGTGTCCGGGTTCTCGAACCGGCGTTCGTCGCGGTTGGCCGCCCCGGACATCAGCAGCAGCGCGCTCCCCTTCGGGATCGTCTGACCGTGGTACTCCACGTCTTGGGCGACGTAACGGGCGATGTGGTGCACCGGCGGTTCGAACCGCATGACCTCCTCGACGGCGCCGGGGATCAGTGACGGGTCGCGGGCCAACTCGCGGCGCTGATCCGGGTGCTCGCCGAGCGTCTTGCCCAGCCACCCGAAGAGCCGGCCCACGGTCTCGGTGCCGGCATTGGCGATCACGCCGAGGAACACCAGCAGCTCGTCGGTCCTCAGCTTGCGCTCGCTGCCGTCGACGTCGGTGAACTCCACGTTCAACAGCTCGGTGACGAGGTCGTCGGACGGATTGTTCTTCCGCCAGGCGACGTAGTCGCGGAACATGTTGCCGTTGAAGTAGTTGTCCTTGCTCACCGGCAGCGGTTCACCGGGTTTGTTGCGCAGCCGCCGGTTGGCGACACTGCGGACCGAGCGCTGCAGCGAGTCGGGCATCCCGACCAGCATTCCGATGACCCGCATCGGCATCTCGGCGCCCAGATCGGTGGTGAAGTCGAAACGGTCGCCGTCGCGCAGCGGGTCCAGGCAGGCCGCGCAGAACGCACGCACCTGGTCCTCGATGGCCGCCATCTTGCGCGGGGTGAACGCCCGCGACACCAGCAGCCGGTGCACGGTGTGCAGCGGCGGGTCCTCGTTGATGAACACGCCGAGCGGCATCACCGGCTCGGCCTTGACCACCTCGAGGATGTCGCCCTTGGCCGAGCTGAGGTTCTCGACGTCGCGCAGCGCGGACTCGACGTCGGCGAAGCGGCTGAGCCCCCAGAAGTCGAATTTCTCGTTGTAGTACACCGGGGATTCGTCCCGCAGGCGGCGGTAGACGGGGTACGGGTCGACGTCGATCGCCACGTCGTACGGGTCGTAGTAGAGATCCTCGGGAGAAGCTGTTGTACGAACGTATGGCATTGTACGATCGTATGGCACGATTCCGGCGCGGTAAAGATCGGCAAGGAGGCCGGTGGTGGATCTCGGTTTCGTCTCGCTGAACACACCGCGAGATCTGCGTCCCGATGTGCTCGCGCGCGAACTGGAAGACCGGGGTTTCGAGTCGCTGTGGGTCGGTGAGCATCCGCAGATCCCCGTCGCCGCCGGCGACCAGGTGCCCGGCGGTCTGCTGAAGTCCCAGAAACAGATGTGGGATCCGATGCTGTCGCTGCTCGCCGCGGCCCAGGCGACGACGACGCTGCGGGTCGGCACCTCAGTGGTGCTGCCGCTGGAGCGCGAAATCTTCACCTTCGCAAAGGAAGTCGCAACCCTCGACCAACTGAGCGACGGCCGGCTCGTGCTCGGCGTCGGTGTCGGGATGCGCGCCGAACTGGAAGTCGGCAGCGCGATCGCCTGGCGGGACCGCTACCGCGCGCTGGCCGACATGGTGGCCGCGCTCAAGACGCTGTGGGCCGACGACGAAGCCGAACATCACGGTGAGTTCTACGGTTTCGCGCCGGTGTGGAGCGATCCGAAGCCCCACCAGCAGCCGCATCCGCCGCTGCTCGCGGCCACCACCGGACCCAAGGCGACACGGGACTGCCTCGCCTGGGCCGACGGGTGGCTTCCGGGCGACGCCGCGTTCCGAGACCTGGGCGGCGCGCTGACCGACTACCGGCGTACCGCCGAAGAGTTGGGCCGTGACCCCGACAAGCTCGACATCACCGTCATGGCGTGGGGTGACCCGAAACCCGAACGCCTGCACCGGTACCGGGAACTCGGTATCACCCGCGTCGTGCTGGGCGGCGGCCGCCGCGACGGCGACGACCCCTCGACCACGCTGAGCTACCTCGATCGCTACGCCGCCGTCATCGACGAACTGCGGTGACGACCCAACAGGAAAGGACGTACACGTGCAGGACAGATTCACCATGGAGGGCCGCGTCGCCGTCATCACCGGCGGAGGCACCGGTATCGGGCGCGGGACGGCGTTGACGCTTGCCGAGCGGGGCGCCGACATCGTGCTCGCCGGCCGGCGGGCGGAGCCGCTGAAGTCCACCGCGGCGGAGGTCGAGGCGCTCGGCCGGCGCGCGCTGGCGGTGCCCACCGATGTCACCGAGCCCGACGCCTGCCGTGCGCTCGTCGCCACCACACTCGACGAGTTCGGTCACCTCGACGTGCTGGTGAACAACGCCGGCGGCGGGGTGACGAAGCCGATCATGAAGTGGACCGACGAGGAGTGGCAGCAGGTCCTTGACCTCAACCTCTCGAGCGTGTGGTACCTGTCCCGCGCGGCCGTCGAGCCGATGATCAACCAGGGCAAGGGCGCGATCGTCAACATCTCCTCGGGCGCCAGCCTGCTGGCGATGCCCCAGGCGGTCGCGTACGCCGCGGCCAAGGCCGGTCTGAACAACCTGACCGGGTCGATGGCGGCCGCCTGGACCCGTAAGGGGGTGCGGGTCAACGGGATCGCCTGCGGGGCCATCCGCACACCCGGTCTGGAGTCCGATGTGAAGCGGCAGGGCTTCGACATCGACATGATCGGCCAGAGCAACGGCGCCGGCCGCATCGGCGAGCCTGACGAGATCGGGTACGGGGTGCTGTTCTTCGCCTCCGACGCGTCGAGTTTCTGCTCCGGGCAGACGCTGTACATGCACGGTGCACCCGGCCCGGCGGGGGTGTGACATGGGGGTCAGCCATGTCGGCCTGCGGGTCCGCGACCTCGACACCGAGAAGCGTTTCTACGAGGCCCTCGGCTTCACCGAGGTCAAACGCCTCACGCTCGATCGGGTTCGAGGCGGTCTATCTGGAGAACGACGGGTTCATCCTGCAGTTACTGACCTTCGCCGGTCATCCCGCGCCCGAGGAGCCGGAGCGCTCCATGGTGGGTGCGGGCCTGACGCACATCTCGCTCGCCGTCGACGATATGGCGGCCGCGCAGGCGGCGGTCACGTCAGCGGGTGGCACGATCATCGCCGACCCGGGCGGCGGGTTCGCGTGCATGGCGCGAGACCCGGAGGGTCAGCTGATCGAACTGGTGCACAACAAGTTCCGACCGGTTCCGCCCGCAGGCTAGGGGTCAGAGCACGGCGCCGCCGTTGACGCCGATGACCTGGCCGGTGACGTAGCCGGCCAACTCCGAGCACAGGAACGCGCACATGGCCGCCACATCGTCGGGGGAGCCCAGCCGTCTTGCGGGAATCGCGTGCATCAGCATCTCCGCCGGCGGCAGTTTCTTCGCGGCCTGCTGCTCGCGCAGCATCGGGGTGTCGATGACGAACGGCGGGATCGTGTTGGCGGTGATGCCTTTCGCCGCGTACTCGGCCGCGACCGTCTTGGTCAGCGCGATCACTCCGCCCTTGGTCGCCGCGTAGTGCCCCTGGCGCACCGCACCGGTCTGCCCCGCGGCCGACGAGATCGTCACGATCCGGCCCCACTGCGCCTCGACCATGTCGGTGAGCGCGGCCTGCATGCACAGGAAGGTGCCGGTGAGGTTGACCGCGAGGTAACGGTTCCACTCTTCGAGGCTGATCTCGTCGAACCTGGTGAATCCCGCCACCGCGGCGCTGGTCACCAGAATTCCGGTGGGCCCCAGCAGGTCCCGCGTCTGCTGAAACGACTCTGTCACGGCATCGGGATCGGCGACGTCGGCGGCGATGGCTATCGCGCGGGCGCCCCGGTCCTGCAGCTTCGTCGCCACCTGCTCCGCGGCATCTCCGTCGATGTCCAGTACCGCTACGGAATGTCCCTCACCGGCAAGGTGTTCGGCGATCACCTCGCCCAATCCGGAGCCACCGCCGGTGACCACTGCTACGCGGTTCACACACGTTCCCCTCGCTCGCACGCTGCATTCGCTGTACGAACGTACAGCCTGTGCGGGTGTATAGCAAGGTCAGCTGCGAGAAGCGGCGCCCTTCTTCGGTTTCCGGCGGGCGGGCCGTGGCTCGATGTTGTCGAGGTACTTCTCGACGGCCTTGACCACCTCGGTGTGGGCGGCGTCGACCCCGACGCCCTCCTCGAGGTTGAGGAACTTCGGGATACCGGTGATCAGCAGCACGGCCGCGTCGAGCGACAACTCACCGCCGATCTTGGTGCGTGCTCCGTACTTCTGCTTGAGCGCGTCGACCTGGATCTGGCGCACCTTGTTGGTGACCTCCGCGATCTCGGAGGCGATCGACTTGCGGTGGTTGCCCAGCGCCATGAACTCGGTGATCAGCGCGCCGGTGGCCTCATCCCAGCTGAAATCCCACAGCGCGTGCAGCGGATCGTCCGGCCGGCTCTCCAGCATCTTGGCCAGCACCTCGAGGTTGCGCTGGGAGTAGCGCCGGATCGCGGCCAGGAAGATGTCGTCGAGGGACGGGAAGTAGTACTGCACCAGGCTGGCGGTGACGCCGGCCTTGGCGGCCAGCGCCCGGTAGCTGACGCTCGCGTAGCCCTCCTCGAGCATCATCTTCTCGACGCAGTCGAGCAGGGTGTCGCGCGTCTTGGACGTCTCCGCGCCGACGCGGCGGGGCGATGCTGCCATCGTCACCTCTCAGGTTGGCTGACGCTCAATTCTCGCACCCGCACGACGGTGGGGGTCAGTCGCCGAGGATCAGCTCGGCGGCCCGCGCGGCGATCGCCATGATCGGGCCGTTCAGATTGCCCGCCACCATGACCGGCAACACCGAACAGTCGATGACCTGCAGGTTCTCGATACCCCGCACGCGCATCCGGTCGTCGACGACGTCGTCGTCACCGGGACCCATCGCGCACGTGCCGATCGCGTGGTAGCCGCAGTAGCCGCCGAGCAGCGCCGAGTCGACCAGGTCGGAGTCGCTGTGCACGTCCGGGCCCGGATAGGTCTCGTGGCTGATGCGCTCGGCGATCGGGGACTGCTCGAAGATGGCGCGCATGCGGCGCAGCAGGGCCGCCGTGGTCGCCCTGTCCTCCGGGGAGGTCAGATAGTTCGGCTCGATCCGCAGCGCGGCGTCGGGGCTACTGCCGGTGATCTCCACGCTGCCCTCCGACGTCGGCCGCAGCGCCATCCCCAGGCAGGACAGGCCCGGCTCGCGTTCGATGCGCACCGGTTCGCCGTCCTTGTTGTACGGAGGCAGCGAGTACGGCCCCATCATGATCTGCCCGTCGACCCGATCGGACTCGGCCCGCACCTTGGCGAACCCGACGATGTCGAACGACGGTGCGCCCAGCGGACCGCGTCTGGTGGCCAGGTACTTCATGCCGGTCAGCGCCTGTCCGAGGCTGGTCGAGATCATCTTGTTGTAGCCGAGGTCCGCGTTGAGCCGGTAGCGCACTGTGGCGCAGCGGTGTTCCCGCATCCGGCGGCCGACGTTCTCACGTTCCAGCACGACGGGAACGCCGGCGGCGCGCAACACCTCACGCGGGCCGATGCCCGACAACTGCAGCAGCCGCGGGCTGTTCAGACTGCCCAGCGAGACGATGATGTTGCGTCCGTGCACGTCGGCCGCGCCGCGGGGGCCGTGCACCCGCAGGCCGGTCGCGCGGCCGTTCTCGATGAGGATCCGGTGCACCACCGTGCGGGTGGCGACGGTCAGATTCGGCCTGCCCAGTGCGGGTTTGAGGAACGCGGTGGCGGCGCTGACCCGGCGGCCGTCGCGGATCGTCGACGTCGCGTAGCCCACCCGTTCGTCGTCGGACTCGTTGATGTCCTGGACCCGGGTGAGCCCGGCACGGGTGGCGGCGTCGAGCATCTCCTCGCACAGCGGCTCGGGATCCTTGGGCACCGAGATGTGCAGCGGCCCGCCGATTCCGCGGGTGGGCGAGGCACCGAACTCGTTGTCCTCGAACGATTTGAAGATCGGCAGCAGATCGTCCCAGCCCCAGCCCTTGTTGCCGAGCTGTTCGAGTCCGTCGTAGTCGGGGCGGTGGCCCCGGTTGTAGATCAGGCCGTTGACCGAACTGGAGCCGCCGAGCACCTTGCCGCGCATCCACTGTTCGCTGTGCTGGTCCGGGCCGAACGGCGTGGTGGCGTAGTGCCACATGTACTTCTCGTTCTCGAACAGCATCCCCGAGCCCTTGGGGATCCGCAGCAGCGGATGCCGGTCGACGCCACCGGCCTCCAGCAACAGCACCGATACCCGCGGATCGGCGGACAACCGGTTGGCCAGAACGCATCCGGCCGATCCGGCGCCGGCGACGATGTAGTCGAAGGTGGTCATGCTGGCGTCCTCTCCATTGAGCGCGACGCTGTACGAGCGTACAGTACCTCCGGCGGGGGTGAGTCGTAATCGAGGAGAGTGACCAGTTGAGTGAGACGACCGTCGCAGTGGTGACCGGGGCCAGCCGAGGTGCCGGTGCGGGCATCGCGCGGGCGCTGGGCAGCCACGGCTGCACCGTGTACGTCACCGGCCGCACTCAAAAGGGTGGCGCTGCAGCAGAATCCGGTCTGTCGGGCACCATCGACGAGACGGCGCAGGCCGTCACCGACGCCGGTGGGCGCGGAATCGCGGTGCGCGTCGACCACGGCGACGACGAGCAGGTCAGGGAGTTCTTCGAGCGGGTCGGCCGCGAACAGGGCCGCATCGACATCCTGGTCAACAACGCCGCGCTGATCCGCGACGAGATGATGGGTCGCACCAGGTTCTGGGAAGAGCCGATCAACGTCATCGACACCCTCAACGTCGGCCTGCGCAGCAGCTACGTCGCGACCGTCTACGCCGCCCCGCTGATGGTGCCGCACAACCGCGGACTGGTGGTGTTCACGTCGTCGTCGGGTGCGGTGCACTACGCGTTCGGGCCCGCCTACGGGGTGCCCAAGGCGGGCACCGACAAGATGGCCGCCGACATGGCCTACGACTTCCGCGACCACGGGATCGCCGCGGTCTCCATCTGGATGGGTTCGCTGCTGACCGAGCGGGTGCGCGGCATCATCGCGTCCAACCCGGAGAAGTTCGGCCACATCCTCGAGACCGCCGAGACCCCCGAACTCACCGGCCACGTCATCTGGGCGCTGTACAACGACCCGAAGCTGATGGACCGCAGCGGCCGGACGCTCATCGGCGCCGAACTGGCCCGCGAGTACGGCATCAAGGACGAGGGTGACCGGCAGCCGCCGTCGTACCGGGAGCTGTTCGACGTGCACCCGGTACAGCAGTACCCGCACGTCATGCGGTGACGAGCGTGCGCAAAATGTCGAGATTTCCCGGCGTGTCGTGGACAGACACGCACGCTCGCGCCGGAACGCGATGAATCGGGCGGGCTGACCGGGTCTACCCCTGCAGAACCACCTACAGGAGGTACCGCCGATGTCCGTTCCCATCCGTCCGACCGCCCTACCGTCCGTCGTCGACGAGGCGACGTGGCGCTCCGCGCTCGACGACCTGCGCCGCCGCGAGAAGGCCGTGACGCGTGAACTCGACGCGATCGCCGCCCAGCGGCGCCGACTGCCGATGGTCAAGCTGCCCGACTACACCCTCGACAGCGCCGACGGCCCGGTGCGGCTGGCCGATGTCTTCAAGGGCCGGTCCCAGCTGATCACCTACCACCACATGTGGGAGGACGGCGCCGAATGGCAGTGTGGCGGCTGCACCAGCTTCACCGCGCAGTTCACCCGGCTGGACTTCCTCGACAACTACGACGCCAGGTTCGTCGTCGTCACCAACGGTCCCATCGACGAGGCGCTGGCCTATCGCGCCAAGGTCGGCAACCGGATGGAGTGGTACTCGTCGGCCCGCAGTTCGTTCGGCGCCGACGTCGACGCCCCGCCCGGCGGCGGCTTCGCGGTGAATGTCTTTCTGCGCGACGGTGACACCGTCTACCGCACCTGGCACACCACCGGCCGCGGCACCGAACAGCTCAGCCACACGTTCGCGCTGATCGACCTGCTGCCCTGGGGCCGGCAGGAGGAGTGGCAGGACTCGCCGGAGGGCTGGCCGCAGCGGCCCACCTACTCGGGCTGGCTGGACTCACCCGACATCGCGCGGCTGTACGGCCCCGGCGCCTGACCCCGCCCCTCGGCCCGGGCGGTGGCATCCTGGCTGCATGGAGTTCGCATGGCCCTCCTGATCATCCGCCTGCTCGAGCTGCTGATCGTGCTCGTCCCGCTGATCGGCGTGCTCTACGGCGGCTGGCGGGCGGTGGAGGCCGCCCGCGCGCGTCGCGAACCCCAACCCCAACCGCTCGACGAGCCGCGGGCCACCGCCACCGTGCCGTGGCAGGCGATCACCCGGGCGGTCAAGACGCACGACCGTACCGACACCCGCTGGCTGGAGTACGAACTCGACGTCGGCAAGCTGCTCGACTACCCGGCGATGACCGACATGCGCAACCCGCTCACCGAGCGGTTCCACAGGGCCAAGCTGCGCGCCGACCTGCTGCGGCCGGCCCAGGCCGAGGACCTCGTGAACGACCCGGACGCCGCCCGCGAGTACATCGACGCCGTCACCGAATACGCCACCGCGTTCGAGGCCGCCGAGACCGAGGCGGTGCGGCGCGGCCGATCCGACTTCACCGCCGAGGACAAACAGCGCATCGCCCGCGCCAAGAGCGCGCTGCGCATCGCCGTCGACGCCGCGGCCACCCCGCAGGAACGCGAACGCGGCTACGAACTGGCCATGAGGGAACTCGACGGACTCATCGTGTTACCCGCACCCGTGCGCGCCGCGTTGGAACGCGGCATCGCCGGCGAGCTCGACGGCTAGCTGTTCTTCACGGGTAGGTTGTGAACGCGTAGGCGGTCGATCGGCGTCTTGCTCTTGATGCCGGTGTGGGGTCTGTGGTGATTGTAGTGATGCAGCCAGCTCTGGTAGGTCGCTGCGCGGGCTTCATCGGAGCAGTAGGTCTGGGCGTAGGCCCATTCCTGGTTGAGGGTGCGGTTGAATCGCTCGACCTTGCCGTTGGTTTGCGGGCGGTAGGGGCGGGTCTTCTTGTGGGCGATGCCAGCTCCCAGGGTCTGGGCGAACAGCTTTGACCGGTAACACGATCCGTTGTCGGTGAGCACCCTTTTGACCTCGATGCCATGCGCGTTGAAGAACGCTTTGGCGCGGACCCAAAACGCTGCCGCGGTCTCTTTGCGTTCATCGGCGAGGATCTCTGAGTAGGCCAGCCGAGAGTGGTCATCGACCGCGTGGTGCAGATAGGCGTAACCGCGGCCCTGCTTTTTGTTGTTGCGGTTACCGACCGTGCGCCCCAGCATGCGATGCCCACCCCCGTCGGGGATACGGCCGAGTTTTTTGATGTCGACATGGATCAGATCCCCCGGCGCGGGGTGTTCATACCGATGTGCCCTGGTTCGGCGCACCGGCAGGCCGCTGGCCTGGTCCAGATCCCGCAGCAGCGGCATCTGGTAGCGGCGCAGCACCGCCTCCACCGTCGAGCGTGGCAGGTGCAGGTAAGCGGCGATGCGGTGCGGACCCCAGCGGCGTGTGAAACGCACCTTAATGATCCGGCGTTCCCGACGCCGGTCGGTCCGCCGTGGACTGCGATGCGGTCGGCTGGACTTGTCGTTCATCGCCTCAGGGCCGCCGGCACGGTAGCGGTCGGCCCACTTCTTGGCTGTGGCAGGCGAGCACTGGAATCGGTCTGCGGCCCGGGCGTAGGTCCATCCGTCATCGACGACACAACGCGCCAGCCGCAACCGGCCCTTCGGAGTCAAACAGGCATTAGCGTGGACCATGAGGACCTCTCGGTGATCGATGTGCGTGTGGTAACCACACCGATACCGGAGGTCCTCACCTGTTAGCACTCACCACGCCGTTCACAACCTGTCAAGGAGCTACAGCTAGCTCAGCCGATCGGCGGGTGCGGATACGGCGGCGGCGCCGGCACACACAGCCCGGTGTTGACGTCGAGCGCCTTGCCGTCGACGCAGAACGATGCGCAGCCGTAGATGACCCCGGTCTGTCCCGGCGGACAGCAGCAGTTGCCGGGCTGGGCCGCGGCGATGGTGGGGGATACCGGTGCGGCCGACAGTGCGGCCGCGAACAGCCCCGCGAACAATGCCCGTCGCAAAGTCATGTGGGCAGTGTATGAGTCAGGTGCCGCAGAAGGTCCGGTAGTTCCCGAAGTCCTCCGGCGCCGGCTCGGCGTACCGCTCGAAACCGGGGCGCTCCTGGTACGGCGCGGTGACCGCCTCCAGCAGCCGGTGCAGCGGCTGCAGATCCCCGGCCGTCGCCGCGGTCAGCGCCTCCTCGACGAGGTGGTTGCGCGGGATGTACACCGGGTTGACCCGGTCCATCAGCGCCGGGTCCGGGTTCAGCGCCCGCCAGCGCGCCAGCCACTCATCGAACGCCGCCAGGTCGATGAACAGCCCGCGAACCGGTTCGGCGTCGCCGCGCGCGGCGTGGGCCAGCGCCCGGAAGAACGACGTGAAGTCCACCCGGCTCTGCTTGAGCTGCGCGATGACGTCATTCATCAGCGGCACCGCGGTCTCGTCGTCGGCCTCGGGCACCCCGAGCTTGGCGCGCATCCCCGCCGCGAGCGCGCCCTGGAACCGCTCCCCGAACGCGTTGAGCGCGGCCTCGGCTATCTGGATCGCCTGGTCCTGGTCGTCGGCGAACAGCGGCAGCAGCGCCTCGGCCAGCCGGGCCAGGTTCCACATCGCGATCGACGGCTGGTTGCCGTAGGCGTAGCGGCCCCACGAGTCGATCGAGCTGAACACCGTGTCCGGGTCGTAGGCCTCCATGAACGCGCACGGGCCGTAGTCGATGGTCTCCCCGGAGATCGTCATGTTGTCGGTGTTCATCACCCCGTGCACGAACCCGACCAGCATCCACTTGGCGACCAACTCGGCCTGCACCCCGACCACCGCCTGGAACAGCGCGATGTACGGGTTGCCCGCCGCGGCGGCGTCCGGATGGTGCCGGGCGATCGCGTGGTCGGCCAGCCGCCTGAGCAGGTCGGCGTTGCCGGTGGCCGCCGCGTACTGGAACGTCCCCACTCGCAGGTGGCTGGCGGCCACCCGGGTCAGCACCGCGCCCGGCAGCGGCGTCTCGCGGTACACGTCGCGTCCGGTCGCCACCACCGCCAGTGAGCGGGTGGTCGGGATGCCCATCGCGTGCATCGCCTCGCTGACGATGTACTCGCGCAGCATCGGGCCCACCGCCGCCAGCCCGTCGCCGCCGCGCGCGAACGGCGTCGCACCCGAGCCCTTCAAATGCACGTCGCGCAGGTTGCCGTCGGCGTCGGTCAGCTCGCCCAGCAACAGCGCCCGGCCGTCCCCCAGCCGCGGCACGAACCCGCCGAACTGATGCCCGGCGTAGGCCTGCGCGACCGGCTGGGCGCCGTCGGGCACCTGCGCGCCGACCAGCAGCCGCACCCCGTCGGGGCTGCGCAGCCACTCGGCGTCGAGGCCCAGTCGCGCGGCCAGCGGCTCGTTGAGCACCAGCAGGTGCGGGTCGGGGGCCGCCTCGGCGCGCCACGGCACGGCCAGCTCGGGCAGTTCGCGGGCGAACAGGGTGCCGAACGTGACGGCGGCGGGGGCGAGGCTCACATGCTCCACAGTACGGAGCACACGGCTTCCGTGAACCCCGAGTCGTTACCCGCGTCACAGCCGGGCCACTGTGGCTGGCCGGTCAGCGAACGGCAGTCTGTATGGTGAGGCTCCCGGGGAGAGTGCGGACCGTGGTCATCGGCGACCTGCCGCGCTGAGGGAGACAATCGGCTATTTGAGGAGCAGCCCGGTGACGCTGAACACCATCGCGCTGGAGCTTGTGCCGCCCAACGTGGAGCGCGGCCGTGAGCAGGCGCTGGAGGATGCACAGAAGGTGGTGCGCTGCTCCACCGAGACCGGCCTGGACGGGCGCATCCGGCACGTGATGATCCCCGGAATGATCGAAGAGGACGACGACCGGCCGATCGAGATGAAGCCGAAGATGGACGTCCTCGACTTCTGGAAGATCATCAAGCCCGAGCTGCCCGGAATGAACGGGCTGTGCACCCAGGTCACCGCGTTCCTCGACGAGCAGGCGCTGCGACAGCGGCTGACCGACCTGTCCGGCGCCGGGTTCGACGGCATCGCGTTCGTCGGCGTGCCGCGCACCATGAACGACGGCGAGGGCTCCGGTGTCGCACCGACCGACGCGCTGTCGATGTTCTCCGACCTGGTACCCAACCGCGGCGCGATCCTGATCCCCACCCGCGACGGCGAGCAGGGCCGGTTCCGGTTCAAGCTGGACCGCGGCGCCACCTACGGCATGACGCAGCTGCTGTACTCCGACACCATCGTCGGCTTCTTGCGCGAGCTCGCCGAGACCACCGACCACCGGCCCGAGATCCTGCTGTCGTTCGGCTTCGTCCCGAAGCTGGAGAGCAAGGTCGGGCTGATCCACTGGCTTATCCAGGACCCCGGCAACCCGGCGGTCGCCGAGGAGCAGGAGTTCGTCAAACAGCTCGCCGCCTCCGAACCGGGGGAGAAACGCAAGCTGATGCTCGACCTGTACAAGCGGGTGATCGACGGCGTCGCCGACCTCGGTTTCCCGCTCAGCATCCACCTCGAGGCCACCTACGGGGTGTCCGTCCCGGCGTTCGAGACGTTCGCCGAGATGCTCGACTACTGGGCCCCCGACCGCGTCTAGACAGGCGTGCGACCCGCCCCGACCGGGACGGGCCGCAGCACCGGTGATTACACCTGGCGGGTCGGCGCGGCGGTCAGCTGCGGGACGAACGCGCCGATGACGTTCATCAGGCCGACGATGTTGACGTCGATCTGCCGACCCCACTGGTCGTAGCGCTGCTCGTCGATGGGACCGGGCAGCATCACGCCGGCGTTGTTGAACACCAGGTCGGCCGGGCCCCACTCGGCGGCGACGCGTTCGGCGGCGGCGCGGACCGCGCCGGCGTCGGCGACGTCGACCCGAATGGCCAACGCGGTGCCGCCGGCCTCGGCGATCTCGGCGGACAGCTTCTCGAGCCGGTCGGCGCGGCGGGCCAGCAGGGCGACCTTGGCGCCGGCGGCGGCGAGTCGCTTGGCCGTGGCCTCGCCGATGCCGCTGGAGGCGCCGGTGATGACGGCGACGCGGTCGGACAGGTTCTGGGTGGTGCTCATGGGGGTTCCTCTCGTCGGGTGGTCGGCGGGTGCTTCCCGCACACTCGACTCAACAACCGCCGACAGGGCTCTGACCGGCCAAAACCTGCCTCGCTGGGCCTGGGATGGGTCTGCCTGGGTCTGGCAGACCCACGTTTGAGCCGCTGCGACGGTCCTCGGGCGCCCACACTGTGGTGATGGACCACAACGCCGAGCTCAAGGAGTTCCTCCGGACGCGCCGCGCCCGGCTGCGGGTCGACGACGTCGAGCTCGGCGGGTCCGGGCGGGTGCGCCGGGTGCCCGGGCTGCGCCGCGAGGAGGTCGCCCAGCTGGCCGGGGTGAGCGTGGACTACTACACCCGGCTCGAACAGGGCCGGCACCTCAACGTCTCCGACGAGGTACTCGACGCGGTGGCGCGGGCGCTGCGTCTCGACGACGTCGAGCGCGCCTACCTGTTCGAGATCGCCCGCCGCAGGACCCGGCGGGCGCGCCGCCGCCCGGCGCCCGTGCAGCGGGTGCGGCCCGGGGTGCGCCGGATCCTGGAGACGCTCGACGACATCACGCCGGCCTTCGTGTTCGGCCGCCGGATGGATCTGCTCGCCGCCAACCGGCTGGCCAAGGCGCTGATGGGGGACTTCCTGGCCAAGGCGCTGATGGGGGACTTCGACGCGCTGCCGCCGCGGGAGCGCAACCTGATGCGGTTCACGTTCCTCGACGAGACCGCGCGCGAACTGTTCGCCGACTGGGAACAGATCGCACGCGACAACGTCGCGGTGCTGCGGCTGGACGCCGGCCGCCACCCAGACGACCCACTGCTGGCCGAACTCGTCGGCGAGCTCGCCGTCAAGAGCGAGGAGTTCCGCCGCTGGTGGGCCGACCACAACGTGCGCGAGCGCACCCACGGCACCAAGCACTATCACCACCCGCTCGTCGGCGACCTCACCGTCAACTACGAGGCCGTCCCCGTGGCCGGGGACCCGGACCAGACGCTGTGCATCTACACCACCGAGCCGGGATCGCCGTCGGAGACCGCGATGCGGCTGCTCGCGAACTGGACCGGCGCCCCGGCGGCGGATGCGGCGCTGCACACCCCCTGACCCGCCGCCTATCCTCTGTTCAGTGTCCGGACCGTCCGTCGCTGATCTGCGCAAGCGCCTCGACGGGTTGATCATTCGCGACGCGGCCCGGTTCGGCAGGCGACTGCGCCAGCTGCGCGGAGCCGGCCCGGACAAGCTCGCCAAGCTCGCCGAGCAGATCACCGCCGCCGAGGCCCTGGTGGCCACCCGCGCCGCCGCCGTTCCCGCGATCACCTACCCCGACCTGCCGGTCAGCGAGCGCCGCGACGAGATCGCCAAGGCCATCACCGAGAACCAGGTGGTGATCGTCGCCGGTGAGACCGGCTCCGGGAAGACCACCCAGCTGCCCAAGATCTGCCTGGAGCTCGGCCGCGGCGTGCGCGGCACCATCGGCCACACCCAGCCCCGCCGGCTCGCGGCCCGCACCGTGGCCCAGCGCATCGCCGACGAGGTCGGCACCCCGCTGGGTGACGTCATCGGTTACACGGTGCGGTTCACCGACCAGGCCAGTGACCGCACCCTGGTCAAGCTGATGACCGACGGCATCCTGCTGGCCGAGATCCAGCGCGACCGCCGGCTGCTGCGCTACGACACGCTGATCCTCGACGAGGCCCACGAGCGCAGCCTCAACATCGACTTCCTGCTCGGCTATCTGCGCGAGCTCTTGCCGCGCCGGCCCGACCTCAAGGTGATCGTCACCTCCGCGACCATCGAGCCGGAGCGCTTCGCCGCTCATTTCGGTGGGGCGCCGATCGTCGAGGTGTCCGGGCGTACCTACCCGGTGGAGATCCGGTACCGGCCGCTGGAAGTGCCGGTGGCCGTGAACGATTCGGGGGACTCCCCGGATTCTGAAGACCCGGACGACCCCGACCACGAGATCGTCCGGGTCGAACCGCGCGACCAGATCGAGGCGATCATCGACGCCATCGGCGAGCTGGAGAGCGAACCGCCCGGCGACGTGCTGGTGTTCCTGTCCGGGGAACGCGAGATCCGCGACACCGCGGACGCCTTGCGCGGGCTGGACGACAACCTCGAGGTGCTGCCGCTGTACGCGCGGCTGTCTACCGCCGAACAGCAGAAGGTGTTCACACCCAGCCGCGCGCGCCGCCGCGTCGTGCTGGCCACCAACGTCGCCGAGACGTCGCTGACGGTGCCCGGCATCCGCTACGTCGTCGACCCCGGCACCGCGCGGATCTCCCGGTACAGCCGCCGCACCAAGGTGCAGCGGCTGCCGATCGAGCCGATCTCCCAGGCGTCGGCCAACCAGCGGGCCGGCCGGTCGGGCCGCACCGCGCCCGGTGTGTGTATCCGGCTGTACAGCCAGGAGGACTTCGAATCCCGGCCGCGCTACACCGATCCGGAGATCCTGCGCACCAACCTGGCCGCGGTCATCCTGCAGATGGCGGCGCTGAATCTCGGTGACATCGAGACGTTCCCGTTCCTCGACCCGCCGGAGCGGCGGTCGATCCGCGACGGTGTGCAGCTGCTGCAGGAACTAGGCGCGTTCGACGCCGAGGGCCGCATCACCGACATCGGCAGGCGGCTGGCGCAGCTGCCGGTCGACCCGCGGCTGGGCCGGATGATCCTGCAGGCCGACGCCGAGGGCTGCGTGCGCGAGGTGCTGGTGCTGGCGGCGGCGCTGTCGATCCCCGATCCGCGGGAGCGACCCGTCGACAAGGAGGAGGCGGCCCGGCAGAAACACGCCCGCTTCGCCGACGAGCACTCCGACTTCATCTCCTACCTCAACCTGTGGCGCTACCTGCGCGAACAGCGGGAAGAGCTGTCCGGCAACGCGTTCCGCCGGATGTGCCGCGACGAGTTCCTGCACTACCTGCGGATCCGGGAGTGGCAGGACCTGGTCGGGCAGCTGCGCTCGATCGCCCGCGACCTCGGGATCCGGGAAGACCCCCAGGACGACGCTGAGCCCGCCGACCCGGACCGGATCCACGCCGCGCTGCTGGCGGGGTTGTTGTCGCACATCGGGTTACGCGAGGGCGACAGCCGCGAGTACGCCGGCGCGCGGAACTCGAAGTTCGTGCTGGCGCCGGGATCGGTGCTCACCAAGCGTCCGCCGCGCTGGATCGTCGTCGCCGACCTGGTCGAGACCAGCCGGCTCTACGGCCGCATCGCCGCCCGGATCCAGCCGGAGGTGGTGGAACGCATCGCCGGGGATCTGGTGCAGCGCACCTACAGTGAGCCGCACTGGGATTCACAGCGCGGCGCGGTGATGGCCTTCGAGCGGGTGACGCTGTACGGGCTGCCGCTGGTACCGCGCCGCCGCGTCGGGTACTCGCGGGTCGACCCGCAGCTGTCGCGCGAGCTGTTCATCCGGCACGCGCTGGTGGAGGGCGACTGGCAGACCCGCCACCACTTCTTCCGCGACAACGCGCGGCTGCGTGAGGAGCTCGAGGAACTCGAGGAGAAGGCCCGCCGCCGTGACCTGATCGTCGGCGACGAGGAGATCTTCGCGTTCTACGACGCCCGCATTCCACCGGAGGTGGTGTCGGCGCGGCACTTCGACGCGTGGTGGAAGAAGCAGCGCCACCGCACCCCGGACCTGCTGACCTTTACCCGCGACGATCTGCTGCGCACCGAGGACGCCGGCGACGACCAGCCCGACGCGTGGCAGGCCGGGGACCTGTCGCTGCCGCTGAGCTACCGCTTCGAACCCGGCGCCGAGGACGACGGCGTCACCGTGCACATCCCGGTCGAGGTGCTGGCCCGGCTCGGCGGCGACGAGTTCGCCTGGCAGGTACCGGCATTGCGGGAGGAACTGGTCACCGCGCTGATCAAGTCGCTGCCCAAGGACCTGCGCCGCAACTTCGTACCCGCCCCGGACACCGCGCGGGCGGTGCTGGCGACGATGACGCCGGGCGAGGCGCCGCTGCTGGAGTCGTTGCAGCGGGCGCTGCAGCGGCGCACCGGGGTGCTGGTGCCGCTGGACGCGTTCGACCTGGACAAGCTGCCGTCGCACCTGCGGGTCACGTTCGCCGTCGAGAACGCCGACGGGGAGGTCATCGCCCGCGGCAAGGATCTCGAGGCGCTGCAGCACGACCTCGCCGCGCCGATGCGCAAGGCGGTCGCCGACGCGGTCTCCAGCGACCTGGAGCGCACCGGGCTCACGGCGTGGCCCGACGACCTCGAGGAGCTGCCCCGCACGGTGGAGCGCACGGTCAGCGGTCACTTCGGAGAGAACGCGGTGCGCGGCTACCCGGCGTTCGTCGACACCGGGTCCGCCGTCGCCATCCGCGTCTTCCCGACCGCGGCCGAGCAGGCCGCGGCGATGGCACCGGGCATCCGGCGGCTGCTGCGGCTCTCCGTGCCGTCGCCGGTGAAAGCCGTTGAACGGCAACTACAGCCACGCGCCAAGCTGGTGCTCAACGCCAACCCGGACGGGTCGCTGCGGGAGCTGATCGAGGACTGCGCCGACGCGGCGACCGATCTGTTGGCCCCGAAGCCGGTGTGGACCCGCGCGGAGTTCGCCGCGCTGCGCGACAAGGTCGCCGCCGGACTCGTCGCCAACACCGCCGGCGTGGTGGGCCGCGTCGAGAAGGTGCTGGCCGCCGCCACCGACGTGCAGGTCGCCCTGCCCACCAACCCGTCGCCGACCCAGGCCGACGCGATCGCCGACATCCGCGCCCAGCTGGCCCGGCTGCTGCCGAGGGGTTTCGTCACCGCCACCGGCGCCACCCACCTGGCCGACCTGACCCGCTACCTGATGGCGATCAGCAGGCGGCTGGAACGGCTGCCGCAGGCCCCGGCCGCCGACCGGGAGCGGATGGCGCGGGTGCACGCCGTGCAGGAGGAGTACGAGGCGCTGGTGCGGGCGTTGTCGCCGCAGCGGGCCGCCGCGCCCGACGTCCGCGACATCGCCCGTCAGATCGAGGAACTGCGGGTCAGCCTGTGGGCGCAGCAGCTCGGCACCCCCCGCCCCGTCAGTGAGCAGCGAATTTACCGGGCCATCGACGCGGTGACGCCCTGATCGGGTAGGCATGACGGTATGCGTGCCGTTCAGATCGCCGCCGCGGGCCTGCTGGTGTTCGCCGCCGCGGTGGCGTGCGGCGGGTCCACCCCCACCGCCGAGAGCTCGCCCGCCGAGACACCCGGCCCGGTTCCGGTGATCAAACCCGTTGTGCTGAAGGAGATCCCGCACGACACGACGGCGTGGACCCAGGGCCTGGAGTTCGACGGGCCCACCCTGTACGAGGGCACCGGCATCGCCGGGAAGGCCCAGGTCCGCCGGCTCGACCCGGACACCGGCGAGGTTCTGCGGGCCGCCCCGGCACCCAACGACTACTACGGCGAGGGCATCACCGTCGTCGGCGACCACATCTGGGAGCTGACCTGGCGCGACGGCGTCGCCGTGCAGTGGGACAAGGCCACGCTGACCCCGGTGCGCGAGGCCCCGGTCGACGGCGAGGGCTGGGGCCTTTGCCACGACGGTGCGCGGCTGATCCGCAGCGACGGCACCGACCTGCTGCACTTCCACGACCCGGCGACGTTCGCCGAGACCGGCTCCGTGCGGGTCACCCGCAACGGGCAGCCGGTGCCGATGCTCAACGAACTCGAGTGCGTCGACGGCAAGGTGTGGGCCAACGTCTGGCAGACCGACGCGATCGTGCGGATCGACCCGGGCACCGGCGGCGTCGACACCATCGTCGACGCCACCGGGCTGTGGCCCGAGCAGGACGGCAACCGGGAGAAGGTGCTCAACGGCATTGCGCACATCGACGGTGACGAGTACCTGCTCACCGGCAAGTTCTGGCCGTCGATGTACCGGGTCCGGCTGGACGTGCCGGAGTAGCGGAATGCACGACCGGCGCCGGCGGTTGGGCAGCATATGAGCTCATTCGATCCGCACGCGCTGCTCGCCGAGGCCCGCCTCGGTGTGCTCGCCACCATCAAGGCCAACGGGATGCCGCAGCTGTCGCCGGTCACCCCGTACTACGACCGCGACGCCGGCCAGATCCTGGTGTCGATGACCGAGGGCCGCGCCAAGACCGCCAACCTGCGCCGCGACCCGCGCGCCGCGCTGGAGGTCACCAGCGCCGACGGCTGGGCGTGGGCCACCGCGGAGGGGCCGGTGACGCTGACCGGCCCGGGTACCGACCCGTTCGGCCCGGAGGTCGAGGCCCTCGTCGACTACTACCGCCGCGCCGCGGGCGAGCACCCGGACTGGCAGGAGTACCGCACCGTCATGGTGTCCGACCGGCGGGTGCTGATGACGATGACGGTGCAGCGGGTCTACGGCGAGAAGCTGCGCTAGGCGACCGGGATCTCGGCCGCGATGCGGTCCAGCAGCGCGGTGTAGCGGTCGGCCTCCCGGTGCGGGCCGGGTTTACCGCTGCTGATCAGCCCGGCCGCCAGCCGCCGCTGCGGGTCCGCCCACACCGCGATGTTGGTCAGCCCGGTGTGCCCGAACGCGGCGGGAGCGTTGCGCCCGAACGGCCCGAACCGCTTGGAGCCCAGCATGTATCCGGTGCCCCAGCGCAGCGGCGCCAGCCCGACCGCCACGTCGGGGCGCAGCCGCCGGGCCTGGGCCGTCGCGGCCGCCAGCGTCTCCGGTCTTATGATCCGCACCCCGTCGAGTTCACCTCCGCGGCGCAGCAGTTCGGCGAACCGGGACAGCTCGAACGCCGTGGACACCGTGTTCGACGACGGCAGCACGCTGGTCAGGTACTGCGGGCTGTTGGTGAACGGGATGATCTTGTACAGCGACCCGCCCACCGCCAGCTGGAAGATCGTCCGCGCCGGCTGCGGCAGCTCCCGGCCCGTCGCGTGGCTGGGCGCGACCAGCGGAACATCCTGCGGCGCAACGCCGTAATTCGTCCACCGGAAGCCGAGCGGTTCGAGGATCTCGGTGGCCAGGATGTCGCGGATGTTGCGGCCGGCGGCGGCGCCGACGATCTCGCGGATCAGCGGCCCCCACGTCAGCCCGTGGTAGATGTGCACCAACCCGGGCCGGTACAGCGGTTTGAGCTTCCCGAGTTGTTCACGGGTGTACTCGCTGTCGTCCATCCTGCTCAGATCCGGCCGCGGACCGGTGTGGATCGGGATACCCGCGCTGTGGGTCATCACATGCCGGATCGTGGTGCGGTGCTTGCCGTGGCTGGTGTAGGTCGGCAGGTACTCGCACACCCGGTCATCGAGCGAGAACACCCCGCGCTCGACGAGCATGTGCACCACCGTCGATGTGATCGCCTTGGCCGCCGAGTACGTGCAGAACGGGGTTTCGGTTGTGACAGGTATCTTTTCGGCGTCCGGCGGGTCCGACGGTCCGTTGCCCCAGGCGTGCCCGATGGCGCGGTTGAGCACCACCCGGCCGTTGTGGCGCAGGCACAGCTGGATCGCCGGGTGCATGCCGGCGCGGTACCAGTGCCGGGCGGCCTGCCAGATCCGGTCGACGGCGGCCGGGTCGATCCCGGAGTGGTCCTCCTCGCCGACGGTGGTGACCGCGTCGAGGTCGTCGGGCACGACGATCCGGCCGCCCGGCGTCACGGGGACTCCGTGCGGTGCAGGGTGGCGCCGAGGTGGTGCTGCAGCGGCTGGCCGACGGCCGCCATCTGCACCGTGTAGGTCAGCTCGTCGCCGCTGACGGTGATCGAACGGGTCAGTGTCACAACGTCTTTCGCAGAGGCGGTGCGCCCCACGGACGTCGACGTCAGCTCCAGTCGCAGCCCGGCTTCGGTGACCGTCAGCGTGCCCTCCTCGATCTCGGTGATGCCGGTCGGATGCGCCAGCACCCACTCGGCGCGGCCCGGCGCGGGCACCCGCAGGTAGCCGACCTCGGCGTGCAGGGGGCGGCCGTCGTCGGCGGCCGCGGTGCGCTGCTGGTAGGTCAGGAACGGTTTGCCGACGTGCCCGAAGGTGATCTGCTCGGTGTAGGCGAACGGGGTGATCGTCGGGTACTCACCGGAGCCCCGCCCGGCCCAGGTGCCGAGCAGCGGCGCGAGCGCGGTGAGATCGGGGTGCAGGTCGGCCACGCGGCCAGATTAGCGGGGCGGCCCGGTCAGGATGCCCTTGCCGATGAACGTGCCGAGCTGGCCCAGCACGTCACCCGCGGCGGGCGGGGGTGGCAGCGGCTGGTTGGTCAGCTGCCACTGCTGGCAGTCGTTGGTGGTGAACGACGCGTCGGTGGCTTCGATCTTGACGACCTGCGGCTTCTTGGTCAGCGCGTTGTCCAGCATCTTGTTGTCCGCGCCGGTGCGCTTCCAGTAGCAGGCGCCGTTCTCGATCGGCCCGGCCGAGGCGTACACACCGGGGACGATGTCCACACCGACCTTGTACGTGCCGTCGGCGTCGATCGAGGTCTTGGGTGCGGGCGGCGGCGCGGGCGCCGGGGTCGGCTCGGCGTGCGCGACACCCGCCCCGCCGAGGGCGAGGATCGTCGCCGCGGCGACGATCACGGGTCGCGTCAGGCTCATAGAAAGATAGTCTAAGTGATTTCGGGGGTGGTGGCGAAAAGCCTGGACACCGCCGCCACGGCGGACCGTGGCGGCGGATCGTCCCGGCTCAGCCGGCTCAGCCGGCCGAGTCCGTTTGGCCGGCTCAGCCGGCCCAGCCCATTTGGCCGGCTCAGCCGGCCCAGCCCATTTGGCCGGCTCAGCCGGCCCAGCCCATTTGGCCGGCTCAGCCGGCCCAGCCCATTTGGCCGGCTCAGCCGGCCCAGCCCATTTGGCCGGCTCAGCCGGCCATGAACTCGGCATAGGCCGACGCCAGCTCCGGCGGCAGCGCGGTGATGTTGCAGCTCTGCTGCACCGCACCGATCGGTGCCAGGATGCCGCGCAGCGCGTAGTACTCCTGCGGGTTGCCGGTGAAGTAACCGCGCAGGGTGGCGGCGGCCTGCGGCCGCGGCTGACCGAACGCGGCCGTCACCGCCTGGTTGGCGCCCGGATGGGCGTCCAGGTAGGCGCGTGCCTCCCCGGTGACCGAGCTGACGGTGCCCGACACCGCAGCGGCGCTGCAGTCCGGAGCGGCCACGGCCGACGGTGCGGTTGCGGTGACCAGACCGCCGAACAGGCCGGCAGCACAGACACCGGCGATACGCACGGCAATACCACGAGAATTCATAGTCATTTCCTTTGATTTGGTTCGTTGCTTACGTCCCCCGAACCCGTAACCCAAAGTACCCACAGCGATCAGTGCTCAATCGGGCGCGCATATGCGAAAAACCATGATCACGCTGGTGTTACACCATTTCGGGGTGATCTATGTTGCAATTTCTGCCGATTCGGCTAAGCCGGCGGACAGAGATCTTGATTTCCCTCACAATTGCCGCGCGGCTCTTAAATGATCGTGATACCGGACGTGACCGAATTGTTATTCGCGCTGCCGCCGGCGGGACCGCGGAATCTAAGGTGGTGGCCGTGACACAGCCCTGGCCCAGCCCGCCCCCGCCGGTGACGCCCACCTGTTACCGCCACCCCGACCGCGTCACCTATGTGCGTTGTGCGCGCTGCAACCGCTTCATCTGCCCCGAGTGCATGCGTGCCGCCGCCGTCGGGCACCAGTGCGTGGACTGCGTCAACGAGGGCGCCCGCAGCGTGCGTCAGCCCCGCACCCAGTTCGGCGGGGTGCCGCAGGCCAAGCCGACGGTCACCTACACGCTGATCGCCGTCAACGTGCTGGTCTTCCTGCTGCAGGCGGTGCTGCCCGGGTTCACCCGCGAGTTCGTGCTGCAGCCCTACGCGGTGGCCGACGGCGAGTTCTACCGGCTGCTGACCTCGGCGTTCCTGCACTACGGCCTGACCCACATCCTGTTCAACATGTGGGCGCTCTACGTCGTCGGACCAGCCCTGGAGGCGGCGCTGGGCCGGTTGCGGTTCGTCGGCCTGTACGCGCTCAGCGCGCTGGGCGGCTCGGTACTCGTCTACCTGTTGTCGGCGCCGAACGCCGCGACCGCCGGCGCGTCCGGGGCGATCTTCGGGCTGTTCGGCGCGACGTTCGTGGTGGGCAAACGGCTCAACATGGACGTGCGGTGGGTGGCCGCGATCATCGTCATCAACCTGGTGTTCACGTTCGTCTTCCCGCTGATCAGCGGTCAGGCCATCAGCTGGCAGGGCCACCTCGGCGGGCTGTTCACCGGCGCGGCGGTGGCCGCCGCCTACACCTACGCCCCGCGTAACTCCCGCGACGTCGTGCAGATCGCGGCGACGGTCGCCGCCCTGGTGCTCTTCGCGGTGCTGATCTGGTACCGCACCGCAGCCCTGTGGTCGGCGCTGGGCGTCTGACCGTGCGGTCCGGCGGCAGCGCCGCCTGCACCCCCATCGTGACGGGGTTGGCCGTGCTGCTGGTCGGGGTGCCCGCGGTCGCGGTCGTCGGCATGTTCGCGCCGCGGATCCCGTATCTCGGGCTGGCCACCGCGTTCGCCCCGTGGTACATCGCCTGGGTCGTCGTGGCCGCGGCGGCGGGCACGGTGCTGGCCGCCGCGGGGTGGCTCGTCCGGCGGGGCCGGGTCACCGTGGTCGTCGCGGTGGCCGGGGTGCTCACCGTCGTCGGCGCGTCGGTGATCACCGTGCGCATGGCCGACGCGGTGCGCCGCGCCGGGGCCGACGTCGACGTCGCCGCGCTGTTCAGCCTGGCCCGCCCGCAGCAGGAGCCGCCCGACGCCGAGGTGGTCTACACCGAGTTCGACGGAAAACCGTTGGAGCTGAGCATCTATCGCCCACCCATCGCGGCGGCCCAGGCCCCGGTGCTGGTGTTCGTGCACGGCGGCGGATGGGTGGCAGGCCACCGGCTGGCGCACAGCGACGACCTGCGCTGGTTCGCCGACCGCGGGTGGCTGACCATCACCGTCGGCTACAGCCTGTCCACCCCGGAGCAGCCCCGCTGGGACGTCGTTCAGAGCCAGATCGGCTGTGCGCTGGCCTGGATCGGCCGCGAGGCCCACCGCTACGGCGGCGACCCGCGGCGGCTGTCGATCACGGGTGACTCGGCGGGCGGCAACCTCGCGATCAACGCCGCCTACCAGCGGGCCACCGGAACGCTGCGCTCGTCGTGTGGCGGCGACATCCCGGCGGTCTCCGCGGTGTCGGCGCTCTATCCGGCGGTCAACCCCGCGGGCATGTTCGACAACGACTACCCGGTCACCGGACCGCAGGGCCGCGCGATGGCCTCGACCTACACCGGCGGCACCCCGCAGCAGTACCCGGACCGCTACGCGGCCATCGCGTCGGCCACCCACATCAGCCCCGCCGCCCCGCCCACGCTGATCCTGCTGCCCGAGGACGACCACCTGGTCCCGCCCGCCGACACCTACCGGTTCGTCGAGCAGGCCCGCGCCGCGGGCGTCGAGGTCGACCTGGTGGCGGTCCCGTTCGCCGACCACGTGTTCGACGCCCGGCCCGGCAGCATCGGCGAGCAGGCCTACCGCCAGTTGACCGAACGCTGGCTGCGCGAACACGGCCAGGCGCCATAGGGGCGGTGGTAGAGAGGCAGACATGGCCGACGATCCGCTCGACGCGCTCTACGCCGCGAGCCTCGAGGACTTCACCGCGCTGCGCACCGAACTCGCGCGGGCGGCGAAGAAACGCGGCGACACCGAGGCGGCCAAACGGATCTCGTCGGCGCGTAAACCCACCACCGCCGCCTGGGTGGTGAACCGGCTCGCGCTGGCCGACGAGGACACGGCCCGGCGGCTGCGTGAGCTCGGGGAGCGGTTACGCGACGCACACGCCGCCATGGACGGCGCCCGCATCCGTGAGCTCACCGCCGAACAGCGACGGCTCGTCGACGCCTATACCAGGGCCGCGTTCGAGGAGGCCGGCGTCACGGAGACCGCTGCGCTGCGCGACGACGTCACCGCCACCCTGCAGGCCGCCGTCGCCGACCCCGACGTCGCGAACCGGCTCGGCCGGCTGACCAAGGCCGAACGATGGTCGGGCTTCGGCGAATTCGGGGACACCGCGATCGTCGTCAGCCCCAGCGCCAAGCGCCGCACCGCGGCCCAGAAGCCCGAGCCCGAACCGGAACCCGAGCCCGAGGACGACCGCGCGGCCGTCGAGGAACGCCGCCGGGCCCGCGAGGAGCTCGCCGCCGCCGAACACGCCCGAACCGAGGCGGACCACACCCTCACCGAACGACAGTCCGATCTGGCTGCCGCACGGTTGCGCCACCAGGACGCCCAGCGGCGGCTCGAGGAAGCCGAACGCGCACTGGCCGAGGCCGAGCAGGCCTACAGCGCCGCCAAACAGGACACCCGCGACGCCGCCGCCCGGGTCCGGGAGGCCAACAAGCGGCTGCGCGCTGTGGAGTGAAGCGCCCTGGGTTTCCCGGAGGCTCGGGCTATTGGATTCCGATCAAGGGTTGGTCGGTCCGGTATGCATCGTAGAACGCGGCTTCGAACTCCGTGGGTGGGATGTCGCCGAGGTAGCTGTGCAGGCGGCTGGTGTTGTGCCAGTGGACCCAACTGAGGGTGGCGAGTTCTACGTCCTCGACGGTCTTCCACGGTCCGCTTCGAGCCGGCCCGTAGATCAGCTCGGCTTTGTAGTAACCGTTGACTGTCTCCGCGAGAGCGTTATCGAAACTATCTCCAACGGTCCCAATTGACGGGACTGCGCCGATCTCAGCGAGCCGCTCGCCGTAGCGAATGGACGTGAATTGCGACCCGGCATCTGAGTGACATATCAAGTCCTGCAATGTAGTTCCGCGTGGCCAACGTGCCATCTCCAACGCGTCGAGAACCATCGAGGTCCGCATGTGCGAAGCCACCCGCCACCCCACGATCATCCGCGAGTGTGCGTCAATGATGAAGCACACGTAGGCCACCCCGGCCCAGGTCGGCACGAATGTCAGGTCGGTCACCCAGAGCTGGTTCGGGGCAGCCGCGGCGAAGTTGCGGTGCACCAAGTCCGGGTGCCGCGCCGCGGCTGGGTCAGCTTTGGTGGTCCGCACCCGTTTGCCGCGCCGGACCCCCTCAATGCCTGCGGCCCGCATCAGCCGGGCCACCTGATCGCGACCGACGTCATGACCATCGCGACGAGCCGTTTTCCAGAGTTTGCGGGCCCCATAGACGCAGTAGTTGTCTTTCCAGAGCTGGCACAACGCCGGCCCGAGGACGGCGTCGCGCAGGGCCCGCGCCGATGGGACCCGGGCTTTGGCGTCGTAGTAGGTGCTCAGGGCCACCTGCAAGCCTGCGCTGCGCAGGACCGTGCAGATGGGCTCGACCCCGAACTCCCCGCGATTGTCGTCGATGAAATCGACTATTTCTTGTGTTGGCGGTCGAGCTCCGCCCCGAAGAAACTTGCCGCTCGCTTCAGAATCTCGTTGGCACGCTTGAGTTCTCGGATCTCCTGTTCGAGTTCCTTCACCTTCTTCGACTCCGAGGTCGTCACCCCAGGAGCCAGGCCTTCGTCGATGTCGACCTGACGGACCCAGGTGCGCACCGATTCCACTCCGTAGCCGAGCTGGCGAGCGACCCGCTGCACTGTGCCCTGCTCGGTGCCCAGCTCCGCGCGCAAGGTGCGGACCATCCGCACCGCGGCGGCCTTCTCCTCGGCACTGTATCGACGTGTCGTCGGCTTCCCGGGCGACTGTTCCTTCGGCATACCTGCATCCTCGTTTCCAAGGTCAGGAGCCTCCGGGATTTCCAGGGCGTTTCAGAGTGAGCGCGCGGATCAACCCGTTCCGGTGTCGCCGACGACCCGTTATGTTTCTAGGGTCGCTTACCGCCGGTAAGCGAAATGCTAAGCGGGACGCTTAAATTCGGAGGTTCGGCGTGTCAAGCGATGTGCGTAGGGCGGTCACCGGAGCCTCGATCGGCAACGTCGTCGAGTGGTTCGACTTCGCGATCTACGGGTTCCTGGCAACCTTCATCGCCGCCAAGTTCTTCCCGGCGGGCAACGACATGGCCGCGCTGCTGAACACGTTCGCGATCTTCGCCGCCGCCTTCTTCATGCGCCCGCTCGGCGGGTTCGTCTTCGGGCCGCTGGGCGACCGGATCGGCCGCCAGCGCGTGCTGGCCCTGGTGATCCTGCTGATGTCGGCGGCCACGGTGCTGATCGGCCTGCTGCCGACATACGCCACCATCGGCGTCGCCGCGCCGCTGCTGCTGCTGTTGCTGCGCTGCCTGCAGGGTTTCTCGGCGGGCGGCGAATACGGCGGCGGTGCAGTGTATCTCGCGGAGTATGCCGACCAGCGCCGCCGCGGTATGACGATCACGTTCATGGCGTGGTCCGGGGTGGTCGGATTCCTGCTCGGCTCGGTGACGGTCACCCTGCTGCAGGCGCTGCTGCCAGCCGCGGCGATGGACTCCTACGGCTGGCGTATCCCGTTCCTGATCGCCGGGCCGCTGGGGCTCGTCGGCCTCTACATCCGGTTGCGACTCGACGACACCCCGCAGTTCGCCGAACTGAGCCGCTCCGAGCAGGTCGCCGAATCGCCACTGCGGGAAGCGGTCACGACATCATGGCGGCCCATCCTGCAGGTCATCGGCCTGTTCATCGTCTTCAACATCGGCTACTACGTGGTGTTCACGTTCCTGCCGACGTATATGAACAAGACGCTGGAGTTCTCCAAGACCGACTCATTCATCTCGATCACGCTCGCATGTGTGGTCGCGCTGGTCCTGATCCTGCCGTTCGCGGCGCTGTCGGACCGGATCGGCCGGCGCCCGATGCTGATCGCCGGGGCGGTCGGGTTCATCGTGTTCGGGTATCCGCTGTTCCTGCTGTTGAACTCCGGATCGCTGGCCGGTGCGATCGCCGCGCACTGCGGGTTGGCCGTCATCGAGTCGATCTACATCTCGGTCGCGGTGTCGGCGGGCGTCGAACTGTTCGCCACCCGGGTGCGCTACAGCGGCTTCTCGATCGGCTACAACGTCTGCGTCGCCGCGTTCGGAGGCACCACCCCCTACGTCGTCACCTGGTTGACCGCGCGCACCGGTGACACCCTGGCGCCGTCGTGGTACCTCATCGCGGCGGCCGTCATCTCGCTCGCCACCGTGCTGACGCTGCGGGAGTCCGCGGGACGTCCGTTGGCGCAGACCACTGATCGCCGGCAGGCGGCAGCGATACAGTGACGGTGTGCCGCCGCAACGAAGTCCCGCACCGCGGCCTCGGCTGACGTCACGAGGCGCCGCCACCCGCAACCGGATCGTGCTTGCCGCCGCGGAACTCATGCACGCACAGGGTGTCGCGGCGACCACCATCGACGACGTGCTGGCCGCCAGCGCCACCAGCAAATCACAGTTCTACCAACACTTTGACGACAAGACCGAGCTGGTCTACGAGGTCATCAACCAGCGCGCCGACGACGTGCTGTCCTGGCAGCGGCTGCGGCTGGAGAAGGTCGACTCCTTCAAGGGCCTGTACCAGTGGCGCGACGCGATGGTGCAGCGCTGTGTGCTGCGGCGCGGGTTGTGGGGCTGCGAACTCGGTTCTCTGGCAGCGGAATTGTCCGACACCGACGACCGCGCCCGCGCCTCGCTGGCCGAGCACTTCGCCGAGTGGAAGGCCCTGCTGGCGGGGGCGCTGGAGCGCATGCGTGACAACGGCATCCTGCGTGCTGACGCCGATATCTCTACGCTCGCAACGGGTTTACTCGCCGCGGTGGAGGGCGGCTACCTGCTGTCGCAGACCGGCCGGGATCCACGGCTGATGCAGTCGGCGCTCGACATGGCCATCGGCCACGTGGCGTCGTTCGCGACAGCCGCGACGTCCTAGTTGTCGCCCGGGATCGCCGTCGGCGCGGGCGGGGCGAACACCGTCGGGGAGAACGGGTTGGGGCCCGGGTCGATGCGCGGGGCCTTCTCCGTCGGCTCCACCTCGGCGGCGGTGGTCGTCGTCGTGGTGGTCTCCGTGCTGGTTTCGGTGCTGGTCTCGGGGGCCTTCTCCTCGTTGGAGCACGACGCGGTGATCAGGACCATCGACAGTGCGGCGGTACCTCCGGCCAGCAGCGCGATGCGACGACCCAACTGAGCATTCATGATGCAGTCCAATCTGTAGCTGGACTGAACTGTATCGTCCAAAAATCAGACTAGTCAACAGGGAAAACATCTAGCTCTGCTCCATGAATTGGACTGTGCAGTCCAATCTGATGCCTGCGGGGCCGGGGTGCGCTGCTCGGCTCGCGGGGAGTTCTCAGCGACCGCGCAGGCCGGAGCCAGTTGCGAGCCAGTTCGGTGGCCTACCGTCGCCGCCATGACCAGATATCGGCTACTCACCGTCGCGGTGCTGACCGCGGCCGCGGTCGTGGCCTCGGCGGGCGTCGCCGCCGCCGACGGCTACACCGGCGAAACCTACGGCGACGCGGTGGCCCAGCTCAGCGAGGCGGGCGAGACCGCGATCATCTCCAGTCGCACCGGCGACGCGCTGCCCGAGGACGAGTGCGTCGTCACGCACGCCCAGAAGGCGTCGTGGCTCAAGGGCGACGACTTCAGTCACGTCACCGACACCGTGCTGCTGGACCTCAACTGCAACGCGCCGGTCGCGACCGCCAAGACGCCGGGCAACTCGGCGGCCAGCCCGCAGGGCCGGGCGGCGCTCAAAGCCAGCAAGCAAGCCAGCAAGCAAGCAAGCCAGTAAGCACTAGCGAGCGCTCACCCTCGTACGGATTCGGACAATCCCGTACCAGGATGAGCGCTCGCGGGGTGAGGGAGGGGGTTAGCCGGCGCGGACGGTGCGGCCGCCGACCAGGAAGCTTCCTGCCAGCACCAGCACACCGATCACCGCGACGGGGATGCTCCACATCCGACGGTCGGACACCGCGGTGTCGCACTGCGCCACGTAGTCCGTGTGCGGAATCACTTCGTTGATGATCGGCAGGTTCACCGGGTTGTTGTTGTCGGCCCGGGCGGCCGACGAGTTGTCGGCAGCAATCGCGTTACCGCACCCGATCTTCTGGTTGTCGGGACCCGCGATAGACACCGGCATCAGCAGTCCGATGATTCCCACGAGCAGCACGAGCGCGCCCGCCAGCAAAACCAACCGTCGTAGATTCATGATCGGTTCTGTGCCCGGTTCGGCTGCCGCTCAAACCCGTGGTCGACTTCGCGGCGGTGCGCAGGATGTGCTTCTCTTGTCCGGTGTCCGGCCGTAGTCGAAAGGAGCGCGACGCGTTGGAGGGCCCGCGGTGCTAGACCAGGGTTTGACCATCCTGTTCGCCCTGTTCGCTGCGGTATTTCTCGCCATCGGCATCGTGGTCCGGCAGCGTGCGACGCTGGACGTCCCGCCGGAGCACGGGGTCAGCGGGGTGATGCTGATGACCCTGCTGCGCCGACCGCTGTGGTGGGCTGGCACCGGCGCCGCCGTCGCCGGATACTTGTTCCAGGCCCTGGCGTTGATGAAGGGTTCCCTGCTGCTGGTGCAGCCGATCCTGGTCTCGGCGCTGCTGTTCGCGCTGCCGCTGAGCGCGCGGCTGGCCAACCGCCGGGTCACCCGTGCCGAATGGCTGTGGGCGCTGCTGCTGACCGTCGCACTGGCGGTGTTCGTCGTGCTGGCCAAGGCCCGGCCCGGTGACTACGAGGCGTCCGCGCCGATGTCGGCGATGGTGGCGGTGATCTGCGCGGTCGCGGTCACGGCGTGCGTGGTGATCGCACTGCGGTGCGGTGACTGGAAGCGGGCCGTGCTGCTGGCCGTCGCCGTCGGCCTGCTGTTCGGGGTGGTGGCGGTGCTGACCAAGATCGTCGTGCACCTGCTGGCCTACGACGGGCCGCTGTCCGTGGTGACCGCACCCGCGCTGTATCTGCTGCTGGTCCTCGGGGTGCTCGCGGTGTTCCTGCAGCAGTCGGCGTTCCACGCCGGCTCGCTGCAGACCTCGGTGCCGACCATGCTGGTGCTCGAACCGGTGATCGCGGTCGTGCTCGGTGCGCTGGTGCTCGGCGAGCACCTCACGGTCAACGGGGTCAAGGTGGTGGCGATCGGCGTCGCGGTGGTCGCGATGGCGGCGGCGACGATCGCGCTGGGCCGCGAGGAGGGGGCCCTGGAGGAGGAGATCGAGGCCCTGGCCGCCGAAAAGGCCCGCGGCCGGGGTTAGCGCTCCTTCGATATCGCCGTCCACATCAGCCGCGCGGCGTCGCGGGCCGGCTGGTTCGGGGCGATCGGCTCCGACACCCCGGGCTGTTCGGCCGGTGCGCCGCTGATGTGCTCGATCAGCGCCACCGCCAGCTCGCGCAGTTTGACGTTGAACTCCTGGCTGGCCCGCCGCAGCACGCTCCACGCCTGTTCGGCGTCGCAGCCGAGCAGGCCCATCAGCGCCCCCTTGGCCTGCTCGATCGCCCCGCGGGACTGCAGCGCGGTGAGCAGGTCCTCGAACGCCGCCTCGTTCTGCGCCGCCGTCGTGACCAGCGCCGCCGACACCAACTGCTCGTAGCTGATCAGCGCGGTGACGGTGGCCGCCGACGCCGGCTCACTGAGCGTGGCCGACAGCACGATCGCGGCGTCCTCACGCCAGAACCCGGGCACCGCGGCGACACCGTGCACCGACTCCAGTTCCGGGATCGGCGTCAACGCGGCCACCGCCTCGCGGGTGAGCTGCGGCCACCGGTCGTCGGACCACACATCGAGGCTGAGCACCGGCACCTGGTACGTCAGCGCGTCGGCGACCGGGCCGCCGAGTCCGGACAGCTGCGCCGACACCAGTTCGGCCCCGATGCCCAGCGCCGCCAGCGGCGCGGGATCCTCCCGCAGCTGCCTGTCGTGCACGGTCACGGTGATCCCCAGCGCCGACGGCAGCTCCGCGCGCAACCGCTCCAGGATGCGGTGCAGCAGCGTGATCAGCTCGGGGTGATGCCGGGGCTGGAAGTTGGGTGCTGGCACAGGTGATCCGCTCTGAAATCCGCTCAGTCGACGATGGTGACCGTCGCGACCTTGTCCAGGCCGGAGATTCTGAGCAGGGTCGGGACCGAACCCGTCGCGGGGACCACGAGGTTGAGTTTGGCGGTTGCCGCGACCGAGAACAACTCGCGCAGGGCTGCGCTGTCGCAGTAGCTCACCTCGGTGAGGTCGACGGTGACGTCCGAGCCGCTCTCGGCCGCCTGCGTGAGCAGCTTCGCGAACTCGCCGACATTGGCCAGGTCGATCTCGCCGGTCGCGGTGACCACCGCGGACGTCTCACCGCTACCGCTGGTCAGCTGGAACTGGTTGGCCGTCATGGCTGTTCAGACCTCCACCGCCGTGACAGTGACGGTGTGAACATGGGCGATCACGGCACCTCCCTAGCTGTTTAGAGGCGCCACCGCCTCGGGGCATGTTCCACAGTCCGCATCGCTGCCTCTCGCCGACAGACGTCCCGTAGTTGTCATATCACACGCCTCGTCCCCGGAGATTGACGAAAACGATGACACCTGGAATGGGGATGGGATTGCGGATTGAGACATCATCCTGGATTGCGGAGGTGCCCCACGCGATAAGCTCGGCGCATTGCCGCCTGAGGTGGCGGCGCTGACCGGAGGGCGGCTGTTGTCTCGTATCGATCCGATCACCACCTCGGTTTCCCACGAGGGTGGCATCGCGGTGCTGACAGTCGGTGGCGACGTCGATCTCGCCACCGTGCCGACGTTCGAAGCGGCGATCGCTGAGGCCCTGGCACCGGAACCCACCGCGTTGGTCATCGACCTGACCGCGGTGGACTTCCTCGCCTCCGCCGGGCTGCAGGCGCTGGTCGCCACCCATGAGAAGGTCAGCAAGTCGGCCCGCTTCGTGGTCGTCGCCGAGGGGCCGGCCACCAGCCGGCCCATCCGCCTGACCGGTCTGGACCAGGTCTTCGCGTTGTACCCGACGCTCGAGGAAGCGCTGGCCGCGCTCAACGCCGGTTCCTGATTTTCGGCGGTCCGCTTAACCCTGCGCTGACCCGCAGGCTCGGTTAGAGTGCGGGCACGCCGGGATGATCTTGAACAGCCGGGCCTTTCGGTCGAACAGAAAAGGGACTGCACATGAGGTCAGCTCAGTTGGGTCGCCGTATCGCACTGGTGGCCGGGGGAACCGCCGTACTGTCGATGGTGCTGATCACCGCGTCGTGCTCCAGCGAGGAGGAGAAGGCGCCGGAGGAGACCACGACCACCACCTCGGAGACCACCGAGACCACCACGTCTGAGGCCGCCACGACGACGGCAGCCGAGGTCGAGCCGACGGAGAAGGCCCCGCGCATCGACCCGGGCCCGAACCCGTTCTCGCCCACGGTGTTCGCTCCGCCCGCGCCGACGGCGATCCCGGGCGACAACTAGGCACTGACCCGCCGCGGCGGGTTTCGGACGTACGCTGACGTTCGTGGGTGCCCGGCATCTCGGTGTGCTGGCGCTGGTCGCTGCGGGTGTGTTGATGTTCGCCGGCGACCTGCGTCCGGACACCGCGCGCCGTGGCGGCACGCCGATCGCCGGTCCCTACTCGTATCTGCTGGCCGATTCGGCCGATCTGGGACCGTCGCGCACCGGCGACGTGCAGGTGACGGTGGCATTGCATGACTCGCGGCGGCCCGCCGCCCTGTTGGACTGGGCCGCCGGCCGCGACCTGGCGGTGCGCTGGCGACCGGGGCGGGACTGGGCCGTCGTGGAGGGCCCGGCCCAGGCCGTGGCCGACGCGTTCGACGTCGTGGTGCACGACTACCGCGGCCGCCGCGGGCAGGTGTTCTACGCGTCCCCGATGCAGCCCGCGATCCCGGCCGGACTCGGCGCCGAGGTGCGCGAACTCGGCCGCATCCTCGGCTACGTGCCGCATCACACGTCGCACACCTGGATGCTGCCGCTGGATGTGCCCGACCGCGGTCTGACCCCCGAGCAGTTGCGCAACACCTACAACATCACCCCGTTGACCGAGGCGGGGTACACCGGCAGGGACACCACGATCGTGTTCTTCGCGTTCGACGGCTTCGACCAGACCGACCTCGACACCTTCGCCGACACCTACGGGCTGCCCCGGTTCACCCCCGAGGTGGTCTACGGCGAACTCGACGAGCCGCGCGGTGAGACCACGATGGATCTGCAGGTGGCCCACGCCGTCGCACCCGAGGCCCGCAAGGTCGTGTTCAGCGCCCAGCCCACCATCACCGGGGACGGTGCCTTCGAGAAGATCGGCGAGATGCTCGCCGAGGCCGATCGCCGCTATCCCGGTGCGGTGTGGAGCTTTTCGATCGGGTGGGGCTGCGACAAGCTGATCACCGCCGCCGACCTGGCTCCGGTGCGCTCGGCGCTGGCCGCCGCGCAGGACAACGGTACGACGGCGTTCAACGCCAGCGGCGACCTGGCCGGGCTGGAGTGCAAAGGCGGCAACGACTGGTCTTCTCCCCCAGGGGAATCCGACATCGGACTGGACTCCATCGCGTCGCTGCCGGAGATGACCGACGTCGGCGGCACCACACTGTCGACCGATGCGGCCGGCCGCTGGGTATCCGAACAGTCCTGGTTCGACGTGCCGTTGTCGGTGGGCACCGGCGGCGGGGTCTCCGCGCTGTTCGAGCGGCCGTCCTGGCAGCGGGCGGTGATGCGCGACAGCGACACCGACAAGCGGCTCACCCCCGATGTCGCCGCGGTCGCCGATCCGTTCACCGGGGTGCGCATCGTGTTCGACCGGACGCCGCTGGTCGGCGGCGGAACCTCGCAGTCGGCGCCGATCTGGGCGGGCATCGCGGCGGTGATGAACCAGTACCTGCTCGCCAACGGGGGCCGGCTGATCGGTGCGCTCAACCCGTTGCTGTACCGGATGGCGCAGGGCGCGCCGCTGCCCGCGTTCCGTGACGTCACGCTGGGCGGTAACGCCGTCGCCGACGCCGCACCCGGCTACGACCTGGTGACCGGGCTGGGCACCCCCGACGTCGACAACCTGGTCCGCAACCTGCTCGTCCTGCAGAAGGGGGCCGCATGAGCACCGAGGACGACCGCGTGCCGACCGCCGAATGCCGGGTCTGCAAGGTCGATGTGCCCGCGGGCAACTACTGCGGGCTGTGCGGGTGCCACCTGACGCCGCGCAAGCGGGAGGGCCCGGACTGGTTGCGGCTGCGGGACTTCGGTGCCGCACCCGAGGAACACCTGCTGCAGCCGTCGCTGGCCAGTTCGCTGTTCCCGCATCTGCCGCAGAGGTCGCGCACCGCGTTCCGGCTCGGGCTGCTGGTGCTGGTCGTCGCGCTGGTGGCGTGCACACTGCTGCGGCTGCCCGCCGCCCTGGTTACGGTCGCCGCGCTCGGGCTGCCGCTGCTGTACCTGCTCTATCTGCGCGAGTCGGATGCGTTCCGCGACTTCCCCGTCGGCGTGATCGCGCTGACCGTGGGGCTGGGTGTTGTGCTCGGGGTGGGCTGGGTGCTGCTGACCGGTGCGATGGTGGCGCGGTCGTATCAGATCGCGCTGGGCTCCGGGATCGTCGGTGCGCGGCTGCTGCGCGACGGGATCGGCATCCCGCTGGGCGGGGTGCTGCTGATGCTGCTGCCCGCGGTGATCGTGCGGGTGACGCGGCCGGTGACGCGGGAGTCGTTGGACGGCTTCATGATCGGTGTGGTGGGGGCGTTGACGTTCACCGCGGCGGCGACGTTGACGCGGCTGGCTCCGCAGTTCGGGACTGGGGTGGTGAGCCGGCGGCCGATGGAGAGCCTGCTGGTCGAGGCCGGGATCCGCGGGCTGGCGGTGCCGCTGATCGCCGCCGCGACGGGCGGGCTGATCGGCGCCGCACTGTGGTTCACCCGCCCGCCGAGCAAGCGCGACCAGCACCCCGGCGTGGTCCGGGCGATGCTGGTCGGTTTCGCGGTGGCGGTGCTGGCCGTGTACCTCGGGCTGGGGCTGATCGACGTCGCGCACTTCCCACAGGTGCTGATGCTGGTGCTGTACCTGGCGCTGGCGATCGTCGCACTGTTGTTGTTGCGCATCGGGATTCATCTGGCGCTGCTGCACGAGGCGCACGACGAGATCCGCTCCGACGAACCGTTGTTGTGCACCCACTGCGGTCACGTCGTCCCCGACATGGCATTCTGTCCGGCCTGCGGGGTGGCGACGCGGGCGTCGTCGCGAACGTCGCGCACGTGGCGGCGGCGCGCGCGTCCGGTGCGCGGTGACCCGGGGACCGCATGAGCGCGCCGACGACGTTCTTTCCCGGTTACGCGGTGCCGGCGGGCGACTACGCGGCACCGCAACCCCGCCACACGTCGCGCACCGGGCTGGTGCTGACGTGGTTCGTGGTGATCGCGGTGATCGCCGGCTCGCTGCTGTGGCTTTCGGCGCGGATGGCCAAACCGCCGGTGCGCTACATCTGCCCGCCGGACTGCGGGCACCCGCCGAGCGCCGCCCCGGTGTCGATCAATCCGCGGTTCACCGCCCCCGACGGCTCGTTCTCGGTGTCGTATCCGGCGCCCGGCTCGGCCTACCGGGTGACCACGAAGCCGAACGGGGTGACCGCGGACTTCCTCGCCGGCGACGGCGGCACCCTTCAGCTGTTCAGCGAGCCCGCGGCCGGACGGTCGCCGGAGGAGATCGCGAAGGAGTTGGTGCGCAGCACGTTTCCCGACACCCGCACCGCGTACGAGATCCCCAACGCGATGGTCGGCTACCAGCCCGGCTACGGTGAGGTCGCCGACTGCTGGCCGCAGGGCGCCAACGCCAGCTATCTGCGCATGCGGGTGATCGTGATGGCCGCGGTGAAGAACGATCTGGCCCTGGTGGCCGCCGCCGTCGGCCCCTACCACGCGTTCGGCCCCGACTTCGGGTTCGGCAAACCGTCCGGGGCGAATCTGCAGATCGCTTTGGACATGGGCAAATACGTCAACAGTTTCAGTTGGCGCGGCGACCCGTCGAGGTGACTGGAACAGCAGGGCGCCGGGGCCAGGCACCCGTCAGGCCGGTGCGAGCACCTTCGCCGCCGCGTGGTCGGGCATCGGATCGTAGCGGGCGAACCTGCGGGTGAACGTCCCCGCACCGTGCGCCAGCGACCGCAGATCGATGGCGTAGCGGGTGAGTTCGACCTGCGGGATCTCCGCCCTGATCGCCGTGCGGCCGCCGTCGACCATGTCGGTGCCCAGCACCCGGCCGCGCCGGGCTGCCAGGTCGCCCATCACCGCGCCCACGAAGTCCTCCGGCACCAGCACCGTCACCTCGTCGACGGGTTCGAGCAGGCTGATCGTGGCGGCCGCGGCCGCATCCCGCAGCGCCAGCGCACCCGCCGTCTGGAACGCGAAGTCCGACGAGTCGACGCTGTGCGCCTTGCCGTCGACCAGCGTGACGCGGATGTCGACGACGGGATAGCCGGCCGCCACGCCCTTCTCCATCTGCGCCCGCACCCCCTTCTCGACGCTCGGGATGAACTGGCGCGGAACCGCCCCGCCGACCACCTTGTCGACGAACTCGAACCCGGATCCCTCCGGCAGCGGTTCCACCTCGATGTCGCACACCGCGTACTGGCCGTGCCCACCGGACTGCTTGACGTGGCGGCCGTGACCGCGGGCCTTGCCGCCGAACGTCTCCCGCAGCGGGATGCGCACGTCGACGGTGTCCACCGCCACCCCGTAGCGCCGGGACAGCGCGTCGAGCACGACGTTGGCGTGCGCCTCACCCATCGTCCACAGCACGATCTGGTGGGTCTCCGGGTTCTGCTCGATGCGCAGCGTCGGGTCCTCGGCCGCCAGTCGCTGCAGACCGACCGACAGCTTGTCCTCGTCGGACTTCGCCCGCGGCGCAACCGCGATGGGCAGCAACGGTTCCGGCATGGTCCACGGTTTGAGCACCAGCGGCTCGGCCCGGTCCGACAGGGTGTCACCGGTCTCGGCGTGGCTGAGCCGGCCGATCGCGGCGATGTCCCCGGCGATCACCGACGGCGCCGGCCGTTGCTGCTTGCCGAGCGGGAAGCTCAGCGACCCGATCCGCTCGTCCTCGTCGTGGTCGGCGTGCGAGCCACCATTGGTGCCGAAGAACGACGAGAAGTGCCCGGACACATGCAGAGTCGAGTCCGGGGTGATGGTGCCGGAGAACACCCGCACCAGCGAGAGCCGGCCCACGTACGGGTCGGAGGTGGTCTTGACGACCTCCGCCAGCAGCGGCGCCCCCGGGTCGCACGGCGGCTTCTCGTGCGCCTTGCCCTGCGGGGTGAACACCTCGGGCAGCGGATGTTCCGACGGCGGCGGGAAACCGGCGGTGATGATCTCGAGCAGCTCCATGGTGCCGACGCCGGTGGCGCTGCAGACGGGGATCACCGGGAAGAACGAGGCGCGCACGACGGCCTTCTCGAGATCGGCGATCAGCGCGGCCTCGTCGATCTGCTCACCGGCGAGGTAGCGGTCCATCAGCGTCTCGTCCTCGGACTCCTCGATGATGCCCTCGATCAGGCTGCCGCGATGCTCGGCGATCATGTCCGCGTAGGAGCCGTCCGGTGCGTGGGTGGCCACGCGCCGGCCGTCGGCGTACTCGTAGTGGCTCTGCGTGAGCAGCCCGATCAGCCCGCTGCACGGGGTGTCGGCGGGCACGTACAGCGGCAGCACCTTGTCCCCGAACGCCCGCTGCGCCTCGGCCAGCGCGTTGTCGTAGCTGGCGCGGGCGTGGTCGAGCTTGGTGATCACCACCGCGCGCGGCATGCCGACCTGGTCGCACTCCGCCCACAGCGACCGGGTCGGTTCGTCGACGCCCTCGTTGGCGGCGACGACGAACAGCGCGCAGTCCGCCGCCCGCAGCCCGGCCCGCAGCTCCCCGACGAAGTCGGCGTACCCGGGGGTGTCGATCAGGTTCACCTTGACGCCCTGGTGTTTCAGCGACGCCAGCGCCAGCCCCACCGACCGCTGCTGGGCGATCTCAGCCTCGTCGCAGTCACAGACCGTGGTGCCCTCGGCCACCGATCCGGGCCTGCTGAGCACGCCGGCCGCGACGAGCAGCGCCTCGACAAGTGTGGTCTTCCCGCCACCCGACGGCCCCACCAGAGCCACATTGCGGATGGCGGCCGGACTGTCCGCGGTGGGGACGGCTCCGGCGCCCTGGGCAGTTGTCGTCTTGTCGGCCATGACGTTCCCTCCCCGCGGCGGCCACCCTGCCGCCGCAGTGTGTGCTACACCACAATTCTCCTCCCCGGCGGCGAGCACAAGGGGCGGACGGCGAAATCGGTTCAGGCGCGCCAGGACGACCAGCGGGCGACCGCGACGGTGACCACCGGGCCGTCCAGCGCGACGCGCTGGTACTGCGGGTACTTCTGCCGCAGCAGCGTGTATCCGGTCGCCAATTCCTCACCGCGGTGGTGGATCTCGGCGTACCCGTCGGCGCGTACCCACCACAGCCGGGACCAGTCGTCGTCGTAGTGGTCGACCAGCAGGCTCACCTGCGGGTTGGCCTCGATGTTGGCCAGCCTGCGCAGTCGCTGGGTGGTCTTGCGCTTGGCGTCGACGGCGGTGTAGACCACGTCGCCGTGCGCGGCGAACACCACCGGCACCAGATGCGGGGCGCCCTGCGGTCCGACCGTGGCCAGCCGTGCGACCGGCGCGGCGGCGAACGCGGCGGCCGGATCGAACTCGGGCATGCGGCCAGCCTATTCCGGGAGCTGCCCTAGTGCCGGGGAGACCTCAGCGCTGCGCGGGCCGGTTCGGGGCGACGCTGATCGGGGACCGGGTCACCGGCGTGCGGGTGACGTTGTGCTCGGGCGCGCGGCTCTGCCGCGTCGACGGGCTGCGCGGGCGCTGCGTCTGAACCGGCGGCGGCGGAGGCGGGGCCGCCTCCGAGGTCTCCGGCGGTGGCGGCGGCGGAGGCGGGGGCTTGCTCGGGCTCGACGACGGTCGCGGCGCCACCGACGTCTGCGCGCTGGGTGTCTCGGAGGTGACGTGCTCGACGTCCGGGGCGCCGGTGCCGCGGAACGCCAGCAGCACCCCCGACACGACGAGCGCCGCCGCCGCGACCGACGTCGCCACCAGCAGGCTCATCGCCTGCCGCGTGCGGTACCAGGGCACCGGTGCGGGCTCGAAATACCAGGTCTCGGCGTTGAACGCGTCGAACGACACCTCCGGCTGGATGACGTCCAGCGCCTCGTAGTCGTCGGCGGCATCCGACTCGTCGGCATCGGTGATGTCGTCGAACAGGTAGTCGAAGTCCCCCGAGGCTTCGCGTTCCGCCACACGAGCATGCTAACGCCGGGACCTGCGTTAACGTCGGGTCGGGAAAACTCGGGCGAAGCGGCGCGGTCGGATCGCGGGCACGATAGGGTTTCGGACGCCTCGTATGGATTCATTCATCGCGGCGACCGGTGGCCGTCACCAGAGCGCCACCGCACCGCCACTTGACCATCGGAAGGTACGGTCATGAAACTCAACCGTCTCGCCGCGGCGTCCGCCGCATCCGCTCTGCTGCTTGCGGGTTCGATCGCCTGCGCGCCACCCGAGAAGAACGACGGCGGCGGTGAGACGGCATCCGGGGTGAAGGCCGCCGAGGCCACCTCCGCCGAGGACTTCGGTGGCATGGACGGCCTGATCGAGGCCGCCAAGGCCGAGGGCGAGCTCAATGTGATTGCGCTGCCGCCCGATTGGGCCAACTACGGCGAGATCATCAAGGCGTTCTCGGACAAGTACGGCATCAAGGTGAACTCGGCGCAGCCCGACGCCTCCAGCCAGGACGAGATCAACGCCGCCAACCAGCAGAAGGGCCGCAGCAGCGCACCCGACGTGTTCGACCTGGGCCAGTCCGTCGCGCTGGCCAACGTCGACATGTTCGCCCCGTACAAGGTCGCCAACTTCGACGACATCCCGCAGGCGTACAAGGATCCCGAGGGCCGGTGGGTCAACGACTACGGCGGCTACATGTCGATCGGCTTCGACTCGGCCAAGGTGCCGCCGGTGACCTCCGTCGACGACCTGCTCAAGCCCGAGTACCGCGGCAAGGTCGCGCTCAACGGTGACCCGACCCAGGCCGGTGCGGCGTTCTCCGGCGTGATGATGGTCGCGCTGGCCCAGGGCGGTTCGGCCGACGACATCGCGCCCGGTGTGGAGTTCTTCCGCAAGCTCGCCGACGCGGGCAACTTCCTGCCGGTCGACCCGACGCCGGCCACCATCGAGTCCGGTCAGACCCCGGTGGTCATCGACTGGAACTACACCAACGCCGCCGAGACCAAGAAGCTGCCCACCTGGGAGGTGATCGTGCCGCCGTCGCCCGCGGTGGCCGGCTACTACTACCAGGCGATCAACAAGGACGCCCCGCATCCGGCGGCCGCGCGACTGTGGCAGGAGTTCCTCTACAGCGACGAGGGCCAGAACCTGTTCGCCGCCGGTGGGGTGCGCCCGGTGCGCGCCGACGTGATGGCCGAGGACGGCACCCTGGACCCGGCGGTCAAGGACGCGATCCCGGTGATCGACGGCCCGGTGACGGTGCCCACCCCGGAGCAGACCGAGAAGGCGCAGCAGTACCTGGCCGAGCACTGGGCCGCGGCCGTAGGCTGATCGGCCCGGCCGATGGACCGCAAAAGGCTGCGCGCGACGACGTTGTCGTCGTTGCCGCTGCTGCCGTTCCTGGCCGTGGTGGTGATCTTCCTCGTCGTGCCCACGGTCACGGTGATCGTCAACGCGTTCATCGTCGACGGCGCGTTCTCGCTGGCGCGCATCGAGGCGCTGTTCAGCGGGGCGGCGCTGTCGGCACTGGCCAAGAGCGTGATCCTGTCGGGCAGCACCGCGCTGATCGGCGCGGTGTTCGGCGCGGTGTTGTCCTGGCTCATCGTGTCCAGCCCGCCGACGTCGATGGTGCGCCGCGCGGTGCTGTCACTGTGCAGTGTGCTGGCCCAGTTCGGCGGTGTGGCACTGGCTTTCGCGTTCCTCGCGACGATCGGCCTCAACGGTGTGCTGACGCTGTGGATCCAGCAGTTGTTCGGGTTCAACCTCGCCGGGTCGGGCTGGCTGTACGGGCTGACCGGGCTGATCCTGGTGTACACGTACTTCCAGATCCCGCTGATGGTGATCGTGTTCGTGCCCGCGCTGGAAGGCCTGCGCGAGCAGTGGCGGGAGGCGGCGGTCAGCCTGGGTGCGACACGCTGGCAGTACTTCCGCGAGGTGGCGGTGCCGCTGCTGACCCCGGCGTTTCTCGGCTCGGCACTGTTGCTGTTCGCCAACGCGTTCGCCGCCTACGCGACGGCGGCCGCACTGGTCAGTCAGGGCAGCCCGATCGTGCCGCTGCTGATCCGGGCCGCGCTGACCAGTGAGGTGGTGCTCGGCCAGTCCGGGTTCGCCTACGCGCTGGCGCTGGAGATGATCGTCGTCGTCGCGGTGGTGATGGTGGCCTACAACGCCCTGGTGCGCCGCACCGCGAGGTGGCTCAAATGAGTGTCGGCAACAAGGTGATTCGCGGCCTGCTGTGGGTGCTGTTCGGGTTCTTCTTCCTGTTCCCGCTCTACGCGATGGCCGACTTCTCCACCCGCAACCTGATCTCCGGCGGGCGCACGCTGCAGGCGTGGGCCAACCTCGTCGCCGACGACGCGCTGTACCACGCCATCCTGGTGTCGCTGATGCTGGCGGTGCTGACCGTGCTGGCGATGCTGGTCCTGCTGCTGCCCACCATGATCTGGGTGCGGCTGCGCGCGCCGTGGGCCAGGGGTCTGGTGGAGTTTCTGTGCTTGCTGCCGTTGACGATTCCCGCGCTGGTGATCGTCGTCGGCCTGCGCAACGTGTACCTGTGGGTGACGTACTTCTTCGGCGAGTCGGCGCTGACGCTGACGTTCGTCTACATCGTGCTGGTGCTGCCGTTCGCGTACCGGGCGCTGGATGCCGCGCTGTCGTCGATCGACCTGCAGACGCTGACCGAGGCGGCGCGGTCGCTGGGTGCCGGCTGGATCACCACGATCGTGCGGGTGGTGGTGCCCAACATCTGGTCGGGCATCCTGTCGGCGGCGTTCATCTCGATCGCCGTGGTGCTCGGCGAGTACACGATCGCGTCGCTGATCGGGTACGAGACGCTGCAGGTGCAGATCGTGCTGATCGGCAAGTCCGACGGCCCGACATCGGTGGCGGCGTCGCTGGCGGTGTTGCTGTTGGCGTTCGTGCTTCTGCTGGTGCTGTCGCTCGTCACTCGCGGGCGCCGCAAGGTTCAAGGAGTGACCGTATGACCGACGGAGTCGCCGTCGAACTCAACGATCTGACCCGGGTCTACGGGCAGGTGAAGGCGCTCGACGGGCTGACGCTGCACATCGAACCCGGGGAACTGGTTGCGCTGCTGGGCCCGTCGGGCTGCGGGAAGACCACCGCGCTGCGCATCCTGGCCGGCCTGGACACCGCCACCTCGGGCACGGTGCGCGTCGGCGGCCGCGACATCAGCAACGTGCCCGCCAACAAGCGCGATATGGGCATGGTGTTTCAGGCCTACAGCCTGTTCCCGCACCTGACCGTGCTCGACAACGTGGCGTTCGGGCTGAAGATGCGCGGAAAAGCCAAGGCGCAGCGCTTATCCCGGGCAGCCGAGATGCTGGAGATGGTCGGCCTGTCCGAGCACAGGCACAAGTACGCCAGCGAGCTGTCCGGCGGGCAGCAGCAGCGGGTGGCGCTGGCCAGGGCCCTGGCGATCCAGCCGCGGGTACTGCTGCTCGACGAGCCGCTGTCGGCGCTGGACGCCAAGGTACGCACCCAGCTGCGCGACGAGATCCGCCGCGTGCAGCTGGAGGTGGGGACGACGACGCTGTTCGTCACCCACGACCAGGAGGAGGCGTTGGCGGTCGCCGACCGGGTCGGCGTGATGAGCCAGGGCCGGCTCGAGCAACTGGCCCCGCCCGCCGAGGTGTACGCACACCCGGCGACACCGTTCGTCGCCGAGTTCGTCGGCCTGAACAACAAAGTGCCGGGCGAGGTTTCGGGCGGACGGGTGCAGCTGCTGGGCACGTCGGTGCCGGTGCTGCCCGGGTCGGTCGCCTCCGGGCGCGGGCTGGCGATGGTGCGCCCGGAGTCGGTGACGGTGACGCCCGACCCGGCGGGCAGCGCGACGGTCAGCTCGGTGGCGTTCCTGGGCCCGGTGTCGCGGGTGTACGTGACGCTGCCCGACGGCACCGTCGTCGGCGCCCAGCTGACCAGCTCGGCCGCCCGCGCGTTCGCACCCGGCGACCGGGTGCGCATCGGCGTGGAGACCGACGGCGTGCTGGTGATGCCCGCCTAGACGTCCTGGACGGGCTCGATGCCCAGATCGCGGTAGGTAACCAGCGGCACGAACGGCACCCCGCGCGCCGCGAACCGCTTGGCCGCGATGTCACCGCGGTCGACCATCGGGATCACCCCGGCCACCACCGCGCCCACCGCGGTCACCCGGTCGAACGCGATCTCGGTGGAGCCGCCGGTGCTGATCACGTCGTCGACCAGCAGCACCCGGGTGCCCGGCTCCAGCCGGGTGCCCTCGATCCACTGCTCGCGGCCGCGCTTCTTCTGCTCTTTGCGCACCGAGAACCACGCCTTGCCGGTGACCATCGCGACACCATGCGCGAGCGGGTCGGCGCCCATGGTCAGTCCGCCGACCGCGTCGTAGTCGATACCGTGCAGCTCGGCGAGCTCGGCGACCGCCCTGCTCACCACGGTCAGCCGCTCGCCGGTGTCGATGGCGAACTTGCCGTCGATGTAGTCATGGCTGAGCTGTCCGCTGGCCAGCCGGAACGGCTCCTCGCGGCGCTCGTGGCCGCGGGTGGCGATCAGATCGAACGCCTCCTGCCAGTGGGCTGGGCGTTTCACGGAAGAAGCAGCGTCAGACATACCGGGATCGTATGTCAGCCCTGCCGTGCCAGCCGTGCCAGCTCCACGGTGGCCGAACGTAATTCGTCGAACGAATTCAGTGGCGTGCGGTAGCCGATGCGGGTGTAGGCCATCCCGCGTTCGGTCTCCAGCCGCAGGTCCAGGCCGTAACGGTCGGCGCCGGTGCAGGTCGCCGCGGTGGCGTCGGGGTAGCCGCCCAGCGTTCTGGCCATGTCCAGCAGGGCGTCGGCGTGATCGGCGTTGAGGTGTTCGATCGCCCCGGCGGCCCGCGGCACGACGGGATCGGGTTGGGCGGCGGTGTAGGCCTCACCCGTCGTCGAGTCCATCCGGCCGTACCCGCCGACCCAGCGCACCCGCTGCACCCGCAGCACCCACAGGGTGAAGTCGCTGTAGTCGATGTAGTACTTGGCGGCGGCGACGGCGGCCAGGTGCGCCTCCCGCGCGGCGGCCGCCTCGTCGCCGGCCGGCCGCTCGACCAGCCCGGCCAGTGTGATCCGTCCGCTGGCCAGCGGATCGGATTCGCGTGTCGGCGCGACGACCGCGATCGAGGCCCGCGGATCCCCGGCCAGGTTGCGGCCGTGCTCGGCCAGGTTGGACACGCACAGCACCGGTGCGCCGTCGAGCAGTCCGTAGGTCACGAACGACGCCCACGGGGCGCCGTCGGCGGTGAGCGTGGCCAGGGTGCCGGTGTTGGTGGAGGCGGCGATGGTGCGTGCCTCCTCGGCCGCCGACGGACGGGCCGGGTTGACCACCTCGGTCAGCGGCGGCGGAATCGTCGGGGCGTCACCGGGGTCGCCGTGGTCGCGAGTCGTCACGGCGAAACCCTACCGAAATCGGTTGGCGTCGCGGGCCGGGCGAGCGGAGAATTCGAACGGTTCAATCATCGCTTCCGTGGGTAGGTGAAAACCGTATGGACCAACGCAGCGGTGCCCCAGTTCCCGACGCCCCCGACCCGGCGGCGGGCAGCCACGTCGAGGACGGTGTCGTCGAACATCCGAGCGCCGAGGACTTCGGCCACGCCCGGGTGCTGCCCGAGGACCGCATCTGGTTCAAGCGCGCCGTGTTCTACGAAGTGCTGGTCCGCGCCTTCTACGACTCCAACGCCGACGGCGTCGGCGACCTGCGTGGCCTGACCGAACAGCTGGACTACATCAAATGGCTTGGGGTGGACTGCATCTGGCTGCCGCCCTTCTACGACTCGCCGCTGCGCGACGGCGGCTACGACATCCGCGACTTCTACAAGGTGCTGCCGGAGTTCGGCACCGTCGACGACTTCGTGAACCTGCTCGACGCCGCGCACCGCCGCGGCATCCGGGTGATCACCGACCTGGTGATGAACCACACCTCCGACCAGCATCCGTGGTTCCAGGAGTCGCGCCGCGACCCCGACGGCCCCTACGGCGACTTCTACGTGTGGAGCGACACCGCCGAGAAGTACTCCGACGCGCGGATCATCTTCGTCGACACCGAGGAGTCGAACTGGACGTTCGACCCGGTGCGCCGCCAGTTCTACTGGCACCGGTTCTTCAGCCACCAGCCGGACCTGAACTACGACAACCCGGCCGTGCAGGAGGCGATGCTCGACGTCCTGCGGTTCTGGCTGGACCTCGGCATCGACGGGTTCCGGCTCGACGCGGTGCCCTACCTGTTCGAGCGGGAGGGCACCAACTGCGAGAACCTGCCCGAGACCCACGCGTTCCTCAAGCACTGCCGCAAGGTCATCGACGATGAGTACCCGGGCCGGGTGCTGCTCGCCGAGGCCAACCAGTGGCCCGCCGACGTCGTCGAGTACTTCGGCGATCCCAAGACCGGCGGCGACGAATGCCACATGGCGTTCCACTTCCCGCTGATGCCGCGGATCTTCATGGCGGTGCGCCGCGAGTCGCGGTTCCCGATCAGCGAGATCCTGGCGCAGACGCCGGACATCCCGGAGATGGCGCAGTGGGGCATCTTCCTGCGCAACCACGACGAGCTGACGCTGGAGATGGTCACCGACGAAGAGCGTGACTACATGTACGCCGAGTACGCCAAGGATCCTCGGATGAAGGCCAACGTCGGGATCCGCCGCCGGCTGGCACCGCTGCTGGAGAACGACCGCAACCAGATGGAGCTGTTCACCGCGCTGCTGCTGAGCCTGCCCGGCTCCCCGGTGCTGTACTACGGCGACGAGATCGGCATGGGCGACATCATCTGGCTCGGCGACCGCGACGCGGTGCGCACCCCGATGCAGTGGACCCCGGACCGCAACGCCGGGTTCTCCAAGGCGAATCCGGGTCGGCTGTACCTGCCGCCGAACCAGGACGCGATCTACGGCTATCAGGCCGTCAACGTCGAGGCGCAGCGCGACGTGTCCAATTCGCTGCTGAACTGGACGCGCACCATGCTCGCGGTGCGCCGCCGCCACGATGCGTTCGCCGTCGGCACGTTCCAGGAACTCGGCGGCTCGAACCCGTCGGTGCTGACGTACGTGCGGGAGGCGGTGAAGGACAACGGCGAGAAGGACATCGTGCTGTGCGTGAACAACCTGTCGCGGTTCCCGCAGCCGATCGAGCTGAACCTGCAGGCCTACAACGGGTACACCCCGATCGAGATGACCGGGTACGTTGAGTTCCCGCGCATCGGCCAGTTGCCGTACCTGCTCACGCTGCCGGGGCACGGCTTCTACTGGTTCCAGTTGCGACCGCCCGAACCCGAGCCGGGAGAGCATCCATGAGCCTGCCGTTCGACGAGTGGCTACCACAGCAGCGGTGGTACGCCGGCCGCAGCCGGGAGCTGGCCCAGGTCAGCTGGGCGGCGCAGCACCGGCTGCGTGACGACCTCGATCTCGTGCTGCTCGACGCCGCCTACACCGACGGCTCCGGGGAGCGCTACCAGGTGCTGATCCGGTGGGTGCCCGACACCGACGAGGACGCCCCGGTCCCCGAGGAGTACACCGCGCTGGCCCGCATCGGCGAGGACGGCGGACGCGTCGCCTACGACGCGCTGTACGACCCGGAGTCGGCGCAATTCCTGCTGTCGCGTGTGGATTCGTCGACGCCGGTGGCCGGGGTGCGGTTCGTCAAGGAGCCCGACGTGGAGCTGCCGCTGACCGCGGTGCCGCGGGTGTCTTCGGCCGAGCAGAGCAACACCAGCGTGGTGTTCGAGGAGACCGCGATCCTCAAGCTGTTCCGCCGTCTCACCCCCGGGATCAACCCCGACATCGAGCTCAACCGGGTGCTGGCCCGGGCGGGCAACCCGCATGTGGCGCGGCTGCTCGGCTCGTTCGAGACCGGCTGGCCGGGTGACGAGGAGCAGCCCTGCGCGCTGGGCATGGTCGCCGAGTTCGCCGCGACGTCGGCCGAGGGCTGGGACATGGCGATGGCCAGCACCCGCGACCTGTTCGCCGAGGGCGACCTGTACGCCGACGAGGTCGGCGGGGACTTCGCCGGGGAGTCGTACCGGCTCGGTGAGGCGGTGGCGTCGGTGCACGCGACGCTGGCCGACGAGCTCGGCACCGAGACCGTGCCGTTCCCGGTGGACAGCGTGCTGGAGCGGCTCACCGCGGCCGCTGTGACGGTGCCCGACCTGCAGCCCTACGCGCCGCTGATCGAGGAGCGCTACCGCAAGCTGGCCGAACAGACCGTCACGGTGCAGCGCATCCACGGCGACCTGCACCTCGGGCAGGTGCTGCGCACCCCGGAGGGCTGGCTGCTGATCGACTTCGAGGGCGAACCCGGCCAGCCGCTCGACGAGCGGCGCCGCCCCGACTCACCGCTGCGCGACGTCGCCGGGGTGCTGCGGTCCTTCGAGTACGCCGCCTATCAGCGGTTGATGGAGCAGGCCTCCGACGAGGACCGGGACCGCCAGCTGGCCGCCCGCGCCCGCGAGTGGGTGGACCGTAACGCCGCGGCGTTCTGCGACGGCTACGCCGCGGTCGCCGCGCTCGACCCGCGCGACTCGGGGGAACTGCTGGCCGCATACGAGCTCGACAAGGCGGTGTACGAGGCGGCCTACGAGGCCCGGTTCCGGCCCGGCTGGCTGCCGATCCCGATGAAGTCGATCGCGCGGCTGGTCAGCTGAGGCTCTTGATGACCTCGGCGGCCGGCTTCGGGGTCCAGTCGGTGCGGTAGACGCCGAAGGTGTCCTGCGGGTTGGAGCTGCCGGTGGCGCGGTCGCGGGTGGTGTAGATGAACGCCGGTCCCGACCCCGGCAGCGAGCGCCAGGTGACGATGAAGTCGCGGATGCGTTCGGCCTGGACCGACTCGTCGACGTCGGTGGTGGACTCGCCGAACTCGGTGGCCCAGATCTTCTTGCCGCCGTCGCCGTTGTTGTTCATCGTCGTGCGCAGCTGGTCGTACAGGCCGAGGGGGCCGACGCCGCGGCTGGCGGAGAACCGCACCTTGGGGTCGGAGTTGAACAGGTACGGGTGGAAGGCCACCGCGTCGAAGGAGCCGCGGGCGCCCGCGGCGTACAGCTGCTCGAGGTAGGTGACCGGGTTCATGGTGATCGCGAAGAAGTTGATCGTCGGGGCGAGCCCACCGGCGATGACCGTCGCACCCGGGTCGGCCGCCTTGATCGCGGGGTACGCGGCCTTGAGGAGTTCGGCGAACCGGGCCGGCTGCGGGCCCTGCTGCACCGACCAGAACTGCGCCGCGTTCTGCTCGTTCCAGATCTCGTAGGCCGCGACGCGCCCGGCGTAGCGGGCCGCGAAGGCGCCGGCGAAGGCGGCGTAGGTCTGCGGGTCCGCGGGCGGACCGGTGATGGCCGGGGCGCCGCCGGTGGCCCAGCCGGGGCTGGAGTTCAGCAGCGCGACCACCGCGATGCCCCGCGCGTTGGCGGCGTTGATGATGGTGTCGGCCTGGCCCCACTCCCACGCGTCGGGTGCGGGCTGAATACCGGCCCACGGCAGCATGATTCGGGCGCTGCGCACACCGGTTTCGACCATCAGGTCGAGTTGGCGGTTGATGTCGCCGGGGGACAGGAACCACAGCCACGAGTCGGCGAACCCGAGCGAGCCGACGGCTGCGGTCTCGGTGACCGGGTAACTGCGGGTCTTCGTGTCCGGGGTGAGCATGTTCGTCAGCGCGGCGGCGACCAGCACGACGGCGGTCAACGCACCGAACAGCTTCATGAATCTGGGCACAGTTCCCCTATCTCGGAGCCGGATTACAGCCGAATCATTCGGTGTATCGGGATCGCCATTCAAGAAGTTAACAAACCCGGTGTCCGGCGGGACTGTGCCAGAGTTCGGTCAGCGGTGCAGCACCAGGTCGAGCACCCGCTCGGCCAGGGGAGCGGCCTGTGCGACGGGGGCGCTGGCCTCGTGCAGCAACCCGACGCCGGTGGCCCACAGCACCGACGCCCGCAGGTCGGCCTCGATCGGGTCGAAACCGTAGTCGACCAGTGCCTCGCGCACCGCCTCGAGGACGCGACTGTCGCTCTGCTGGACACTGGCCAGCACGGACTCGTCGGTCAGCGCCCACAACCGCATGGACCGCTCCAGGGCCCAGTGGTCGGGACTCACCAGGGTCTGCATCATCACCGTGAGGCGCTGGCGCGGATCGGCGTGGCGCATGTCCTCGAACTGGCGGCGGCGTTCGTCGTGCAGATTCCCCCAGGCGCGGGCCAGAGCTGTCCGGTAGGCACCCATGTCGGTGAAGTGCCAGTAGAAGCTGCCCTTGGTCACGTCGAGGCGTTCACAGAGTCGGCCGATTCGCAGCGCGTTGGGGCCGCCTTCGGCCAGCACGTCGAACCCAGCCTGAATCCAGTCGTCAGCCGTCACGCGGCGGCCAGTACTGGGCGGGGCCGTCATGATTGGCAGCATACGGCGAATTGACGCAAAATACTTACACTCGCGAAAATTATCCCGCTATGTGGACACAGGGGAGGGTGTCCGGTGCGGATCGTGTGAACGAGGGGGAATTCCAGACCGGATCCGTCGCGGATCCACAGAATAAGGCACGCAACCGTGGCCGCCGGTGAGTAGGCGCCGCCGCTCTCGGCCCCTACGCCGGCCCGCCCAGCCGGTGACATCTGTGTGTCGTTCGCGGCGGCCACGGTTGCTGTGCCACCGGACCGTAGCACACTACGGCCCGCGGTTCCTGCTGTTCCGGTGGTCAAGCGTGGTGTCGCACAGTGGCTTTCGGATCGCGTTTACCGGCTTGACGGCCGGGCACCCGGTTGTCATGAGTACACACCCGGATTCTGAGTCCTCCGCCAACGACGACGGCGGCGTCGGCGACACCCTGCGGCCGATGGAGGCCACCGATGCCGATGACGTGCGCAATCACGACGGTGACGACACCGTTGACCCGCCGGAGCGCTGGTCCGGCGCCGACAAGATCACCGCCGACGGCGAGGTCGACGAGACCCTCGACGACAAACTCGCGGCCGAGGAGCCGGACGTGATTTACCCCGCCGTCGAATAACTTTCGAGACCAAACCGTGTGCCGAACGTGAGCTTGTGGTCGAAGAAACGGCGATTTCTCGACCACAAGCTCACGTTCGACGGCTCACGGCTAGGGGGTCTGCACCTGCAGCACCACCACGGCGCGGGCGTCGACGGTGATCTTCTCGCCGGGGGCGGTGACCTTCTCGCCGGGGGCGGTGACCTTCTCGCCAGGGGCGTGCCCGTCACCGAGGCCGGCGGCGGTGTCGACGACCACGCGCCACGACCCGCCGTAGCGCTCGTCGGGCACCACGAAGTCGATCGGCTCGTAGTGGGCGTTGAAGCACAGCAGGAACGAGTCGTCGACCACCCGCTGCCCGCGCACGTCCAGATCCGGGATGCCGTGCCCGTTCAGCCACACCGCGATCGACTTGGCGAACCCGCTCTCCCAGTCGTCGTCGCCCATCTCCGTGCCGTCCGGGGACAGCCACGCGATGTCCGGCAGGTTCTGGCCGCCGCGCTGGCGCACCGGCCGGCCGGAGAAGAACCGGCGGCGACGTAACACCGGATGGTCGGCGCGCAGCTGCGACACCGTGCGGGTGAACTCCATCAGCTCGGTGTCGGCGGCGGACCAGTCGATCCAGGCCAGCTCGTTGTCCTGGCAGTACACGTTGTTGTTGCCCTGCTGGGTGCGGCCGAGCTCATCGCCGTGGGCGATCATCGGCACCCCCTGCGACAGCAGCAGCGTGGTCAGGAAGTTGCGCTGCTGACGGGCGCGCAGCGCGTTGATCTCCGGGTCGTCGGTGGGACCTTCGACCCCGCAGTTCCACGACCGGTTGTGGCTCTCGCCGTCGTTGTTGTCCTCGCCGTTGGCCTCGTTGTGTTTCTCGTTGTAGGACACCAGATCCCGCAGCGTGAACCCGTCGTGGGCGATGACGAAGTTGATCGAGGCGACGGGCCGGCGGCCGGTCCGCTCGTAGAGGTCCGACGATCCGGTGAGCCGGGAGGCGAACTCGTCGAGCGTCGCGGACTCGCCGCGCCAGTAGTCACGCACCGTGTCGCGGTACTTGCCGTTCCACTCGGTCCACTGCGGCGGGAACCCGCCGACCTGGTAGCCGCCGGGTCCGACGTCCCACGGCTCGGCGATCAGCTTGACCTGGCTGACCGTCGGGTCCTGCTGCACCAGCTCGAAGAACGTCGACAGCTTGTCCACGTCGTAGAACTCGCGGGCCAGCGTCGAGGCCAGGTCGAACCGGAAACCGTCGACGTGCATCTCGGTCACCCAGTACCGCAGCGAGTCCATGATCAGCTGCAACGAGTGCGGATGGCCGACGTTGAGGCTGTTACCGGTGCCGGTGTAGTCCATGTAGTACCGCTTGTCGTCCTCGACGAGCCGGTAGTAGGCGCCGTTGTCGATACCGCGGAAGCTCAGCGTCGGGCCCATGTGATTGCCCTCGGCGGTGTGGTTGTAGACCACGTCGAGGATCACCTCGATGCCCGCCTCGTGCAGGGCGCGCACCATCGCCTTGAACTCCTGCACCTGCCCGCCCGGGTTGGGGCTCGAGGCGTACTTGGAGTCCGGCGCGAAGAAGCCGATCGTGTTGTAGCCCCAGTAGTTCGACAGCCCCTTGTCGATGAGCGTCGAGTCGTTGGCGAAGTGGTGCACCGGCATCAGCTCGATCGCCGTCACCCCCAGCGATTTGAGGTGCTCGATGATCACCGGGTGCGCGACGGCCGAGTAGGTGCCGCGGATGTTGTCCGGGATGTCCGGATGCGTCTGGGTCAGTCCCTTGACGTGGGCCTCGTAGATGACCGAGTCGGCGTACTCGTAGTCCGGCGGCCGGTCGTTACCCCAGTCGAAGTACGGGTTGATCACCACCGACTTGGGCATGCTGGCCGCGGAGTCGTCGTCGTTGCGGCTGTCCGGGTCGCCGAAGTTGTAGCCGAACAGCGACTGGTTCCAGTCGAAGATGCCGTCGATGGCCTTCGCGTACGGGTCCAGCAGCAGCTTGTTCGGGTTGCAACGCTGCCCGGTCGGCGGGTCGTAGACGCCGTGCACCCGGAAGCCGTAGCGCTGGCCGGGCTCGATGTTGGGCACATAGCCGTGCCAGACGAACGCGTCGACCTCGGGCAGCGCGATCCGCGTCTCCCGGAAGCCGCCGGAGCCGTCGGGGTCGAACAGGCACAGTTCCACCTTCTCGGCAGCCTCACTGAACACCGCGAAGTTCGTGCCCATGCCGTCGTAGGTGGCGCCGAGCGGGTACGCCTTACCGGGCCAGACCTCGACGGACGAGGTGTGCGGGGCAGATGGTTGGGTCAAGATCACTCCAGTCGACGACAGGTAAGACAGATGAGACTTGGAGTGCCCGATCCGCGCCATCGCAACCAGGCTCAGACCAGGATCACATGACCATGGCCGGTGGACCCCACTAAGCGATGAGGACGCCGGCCTCGCGCAGCGAGTCGACGGCCTGCGCGGTGCTCTCGGGGGCGACACCGGCGGTCAGGTCCAGCAGCACGCGGGTGCGGAAGCCGTTGGCTGCGGCGTCGGCGGCGGTGGCCTTCACGCAGTAGTCGGTGGCGATGCCGACGACGTCGACCTCGTCGACCCCGCGGGCGCGCAGCCAGTCGGCCAGCGGGGTGCCGTTCTCGTCGGCGCCCTCGAAACCGCTGTAGGCGGCGGAGTGCTCCCCCTTGGTGAACACCGCCTCCACCGCGTCCGGACGGAACTGCGGGTGGAAGTCGGCGCCGGGGGTGCCGGCCTGGCAGTGCCGCGGCCAGGAGGCGACGAAATCCGGGTTGTCGGAGAAGTGGTCGCCGGGGTCGATGTGATAGTCCTTGGTCGCCACGACATGTGCGTATTCGTGTGGGCCGGAGAGCAATTCGGTGATCTTGCGGGCGACGGCGGTGCCGCCAGCGACAGCGAGCGAGCCGCCCTCGCAGAAGTCGTTCTGGACGTCGACGATGATCAGCGCCTTCATGGCTCCAACGCTACCCGCCGAAAAGCAGGTACAGCCCGGTGAACGTGTAGCCCACCATCACCAGCATCATCGCCAGCTGCCCGGTGAGCTGATGGCCGGCGGGCAGCACCCGCAGCGCGCGGTCGTGGGCGGCGATGACGCCGCCGACGTGGCCGGCGACCACGAACCCGACCTTGAGGGTGGCCAGCAGCGTCGGGTGCATCGACAGCAGATAGCTGGGCTCGGCGTCCAGGCCGAACAGCAGGATCAGCGTCTGCTGACCGCGTTCGACCAGGTAGGTCAGGTAGTGGGCGAACACGTAGCCCAGCACGATCGGGACCAGGGAGTGCGCCATCAGCCCGGGCAGCGCGCGGCGGCGGGTACGGTCGACGCCGCCGGTGGCCATCGCGGCCAGGCAGAAGGTGGCGGCGACGATCCCGGTGAACGCCAGCAGGCCCGCGGTGTTGAGCAGCACCGCGGCGGGGGCGGAGTCGGCGGTGTCGTAGACGAAGCGCCGCCACCCCGGCATCGCTGAAAAGCTGTCGAACGCAGTGGATCCCAGCAGCACGGCCAGTACCGCGACGGTGCCGGGCCGCACCGGCAGCGACGGCAGATGGTCGAACGGGTTACCGACGGCCACCCTGCCGGTGGCCGGGTCGCGCCGCCACGGTGACAGGCGCGACGCGACGACGCTGTACACCTCGAAGGGGTCGGCGCGGGCGCACCAGCGGGGCCCGAAGCACAGCGCACCGGCCAGCGTGACCACCAGGTACACCACCAGCCACAGCTGAATCACGGTGAGGGAACCGGGATCCGGGCTGGCCAGCTCCAGCCACACGAACGCGAACAGGCCCAGCGCCGCCGGCCAGTAGCCCAGGGCCGGCGGATAGGCCAGGCCCAGCGAGCGTCCCCCGAGGAACCGCAGCACAGCGCGCACCGGGGACACCGCCCGCCACACCGGCCCGAACAGCAGGGACACCGTCACCAGCCCGACCCACAGCAGCACGTAGAACACGCCGGGCAGCGGGTTGGCCACCGGCGGGGCGAGCACCGAGGCGATACCCACCCACACCGCGAACGCCAGCCCGGCCAGCGCCGCGGCCCAGCGGACGACAGGGGCGTCGATGCACGTCGTCACCCAGTTCTGCAGCGGCCGAACGGGATTGGCGGGGTCGAAGCGCGGCTTCCGCCAGGCCAGGGCGACGACGGCGAACGTGGCGGTCAGCGCCCAGGCGGCGCCGATCAACGCGTAGGTGTACGGGATCGGCAGGTCGGTGGAGCCGCCGAGACCGTGCGCGAGCACAGTCACCGACGGCTCCATCGTCACGGCTGGACTTCGACGGTGGCCACGACCTGGCCGAGCTCATGCAGCTCGATGTCGACCCGGCCGGGCACGTCGACGGTGAACTGGAACTGCTGGCCGTTGTTGGGCTCCACGGTGAAGGTGTGCTCCGGGGTCGAGTGCACGTGCAGCTCGTCGGCGGCGTCGCTGTTGACCCGCAGCACGATCGGCTCGTTGACCTTGGCCTGCACCTGCTCGTTGGTGGGGGTGACCGTGCCGTTCTCGATGGAGATGTCGATCGTCGTGCGGTCCGGTGGGGCCTGCAGGTCAGGCAGATCCGACGGGCTGATGGTCGACGACTCGGGCGCCGCACTCTCCTCGGCGGTGTCCTGGGAGCTGCTGCACCCCGCGGCGAGGAGCACGGCGGCCAGGAGGGCGGTGGTACGGCGGAGGGTGGGTGTCACGGTGTCCTTTCGTCGGCTTCCTGATCAGCGTCGCCGCGGCGCCGGTTCTTCATCGCGATGTAGACCACCACCCCTGCGACGACGATCGCCGGGGCGAAGGCGGGAACCGCGATCCACACCGAGTGATCGGCGAGGAACTGGACGTCGGCGCCGTCCGGCCCTTCCATCATGCCTGGGCGCTCGGCTGCAGACGGTCCGCGGTGCCGCGGGTTTCGCCACCGTTGATGCGGCCGGCGCCCCAGGTCACACCGGCGACCATCGCGAGTGTGCAGGCCAGCACCACCAGGCAGCCGATCAGCCACAGCGACTCGGGGATGTCGGGGCTGCGTTCGCGCTGCAGGATGGTGATCTCGGCGACGAACGGCCGCGTCATCGTTGCCTCGGCGGGCACCTCCTCGGCGCCGATGCCCGGGTCACCGGCCAGGTAGACGGGCACCGCGGTGAGGGTCCGGCCGTCGTGCACCCGGATCAGTGTCTTCCAGGTGCCCGACACCGGCATCGGCGCGGTGGAGCGGAACTGCCCCGGCCCGACCTTCTCGAGATGGTCGACGAAGATGCCGGAGTCGTTGTCGATGCCGCCCTGCCAGCCGAGCACCGACACCCAGTTCGGGTCGTCGCTGACCAGGTCGGCGGGGGTGAATCGCACGTCGGCGGTGGCCCGGCGTTCACCGTCGTTGCTCGGCGCCTCGGTGAGAGTGATCGTGGCGACAGCGTTCTCGGGCACCTCGTAGCGCAGACCGTTGGCGGCGGCGCCGCCGATCGCGACGACGGTGAGCGCAACGAGTCCGACGCCGATGGCCTTGCGGGGCAGCGCCTCACCGGAGAGCACCATGCCGATCATGGCGCCGCAGGCGCCGGTGAGGATCGCGACGGGGACCGCCATCGCGAGCGCCTCGGGCCAGATGCTGGCCGGCCAGGGGTAGGCGTAGACGGTATTGATCCACAGCGATTCGAGCCACAGCCCGACGGTGCCGACGCCCAGGCCGGCGACGGCGCCGAACAGCACCGGACGTTTGATCAGCGGTGTGAGGGCGACGATCTCGACGACGAGCGCGGTGCCGAGGTAGAGCGGGAACCAGTTGCTGGGCGCGTCGAGCACGGGGGCGACGAGCCCGGCGACGATGCCGCGCAGGCCGATGGCGATGAGCGCGGCCAGCAGGGCGGCACCGCGGCCGAGGAACACCCGGGCGGCGACCAGGGCGAGGCCCGCCGCGGCGGCGATCAGCATCGGCTGGAAGACCTGGCGGAACTGCGCGACGCCGAAGTCGAACTCGATCTGATAGACCGACATGCCGATCAGCACCCCGGCGAACGCCAGGTACTGGATGAACTTGAGGAAGATGCCGTCGCGCGGGGCGTCGGAGACCTGGGTGCGCTTGCCCTCGACCTCGAGGTAGGCGGCGGCCAGGGTGGAGAACCCGGCACCGCCGATCATCATGAGATGTGTTGGGCCCCAGAGGGTGACGTCCTGGCCGAAGATGCGGTGCCAGATGTCGTCGAGCGGGAAGCCCATCAGGGCGTAGAGTCCGCAGCCGGCCATCACCAGCCCGCCGACGGGGGCGTACCAGTGGTCGGTGAGGCGGACGGCGGCGGGACCGGGCTTGTCGTAGGGCAGCACGATGGCGGTGCAGCCGGCGACGAAGATGCCGAACAGGCCGATGAGGATGAAATAGTGCGCGGGGTTGGCCAGGGCGCCGTCGTCGCGGCCGTTGCCGATGTGCAGGCTGACGTCCCAGATGAAGCCGAACAGCGCGCAGATGATCGAGGTGATGAACAGCGCGATCGGCAGCGCCACCCAGGGCGGGCGTTTGAACCGGCGCCCGGACCACTCGGCGAGGCTGGTCAGCCAGGTGATCTTGCGGGTGCGGTGCAGCCAGCCGATCAGCAGCAGCACGATGGTGACGACGACCGCCGCCGCCGACAGGCCGATCACCTCGTTGAGCGCGGCGCCTCCGCCTTCGCTCTGCGCGAGTATGGAGATCTCGGATGGATCCGTCATGTGTCCGCCTAGGCTCGGAGGATCTTCTGGCTCGTCCTTACTCGACGGTCATGTTGCCAGAATCGGGCGACCCGAAACCAGGAGTATCAGGTAACCGGCCGGATCAGGGCTGCAGGATGACCTTGACCATGCCGTCGGCCTTCTTCTGGAACGTCTGGTAGGCGTGCGGGGCGGCGTCCAGCGGTAGCCGGTGGGTGGCGAAGGTCTCCACGCCGAGCGGGTCCTCGGCGGTGAGCAGGGGCATGATGTCGGGCACCCAGCGTTTGACGTTGGCCTGGCCCATGTGCAGCTGAATCTGCTTGTCGAACAACGTCATCATGTTGACCGGGTCGGCGGTGCCGCCGTAGACGCCGGACAGCGAGATGGTCCCACCGCGGCGGACCAGCGCGATCGCCGCGTTGAAGGCGGCCAGGCGGTCGACCCCGGCGTTCTTCATGACGACGCGGCCGACGGGGGAGGGCAGGAAGCCGCTGGCGGTCTGCAGGGTCTCGGCGACGGGGGAGCCGTGGGCTTCCATGCCGACGGCGTCGATGACGGAGTCGGCACCGCGCCCATCTGTGTGGGACTTGACGATCTCCTCGGCGTCCTCGGTGCGCAGGTCGATGAGAAGGTCGCAGTAGGCCTGGGCGCGGGCGAGCCGTTCGTCGACGAGGTCGACGCCGATCACCTTGCAGTGCTTGCGATGTGCGGCGATGCGGCAGGCCATGGAGCCGATCGGGCCGAGGCCGAGGACGACGAGGGTGCCGCCGTCGGGGATGTTGGCGTACTCGACGGCCTGCCAGGCGGTGGGCAGCACGTCGGACAGGTAGACGTAGCGGTCGTCGGGGCCGTCGTCGGGGACCTTGATGTGGGTGTACTGGGCCTGCGGGACGCGCAGGTACTCGGCCTGGCCGCCGGCGACCTCGCCGTAGAGGGTGGAGTAGCCGAACAGGGCCGCGCCGGTGCCCTGGTCGCGGTTCTGGGTGGTTTCGCACTGGCTCTGCAGGCCGTGGCCGCACATGAAGCAGTGGCCGCAGGAGATGTTGAAGGGGATGACGACGCGGTCACCGGGTGTGAGGTTGTCGACCTCGGGGCCGACCTCCTCGACGATGCCCATGGCCTCGTGTCCGAGGATGTCGCCGGGGTTCATGAACGCGCCGAGGACCTCGTAGAGGTGCAGGTCGGAGCCGCAGATGTTGGTGCTGGTGACCTTGATGATCGCGTCGGTGGGTTCCTTGATCGCCGGGTCGGGTACGGTGTCGACGGACACTTTCCGCTTGCCTTGCCATGTCACTGCGCGCATGAGCACCTCCTGATTGGTTGGGGGAGGCGTGCCCGTTTCGGGCGGGGTCAAACGTGGGGTTCAGAACGGCGCGTTGGCGGCGGCCTGAGCCTTGCGCAGCCGCGGTCGGACGGAGGGCCTGTGATGCCGGCGTCCATCACTGCCGCCCACCGGTAGCCCGGCGAGCCTGCACGATTCGAACGCATCTTCGTCGGCTTCAGGCCATGTGGTCGGCTACGTCATTCCGTGGGGATCGGGTGGCCGGCTGAGCCCCATCTCAGCGCTCCGCCGCTTTGCAGGCCTGGTAGATCATCGCTGAGTTGCGTGCGGCAACACCGGATAGGTAGGCGTCGGTCTTCCGATAGCTCGGTAGTGCCGCGGTGTAAGCGCGGTCGTAAATAGCTGACAACGCGGCAAAGTCTCGCACCACGGGATTTGAGCTCTCCTGCCCCAAGCGGGAGATCTCGCGATCGAAATGCTCTAGACGAGGAACTGCTGGGGCCACGGTGGTTGCTGCGGTGGTGGGCCCCATGGCCCTGGATGGCCTTGAGGCGCACCGAAGCTTCTCGGGGGAGGACCCTGCGGTGGTGGCCCCTGCGGTGGGTAGTTCACAGCCCGATCTCCTGTGTCGATTCGGTTTCTGGTGGAAATCCGATCAGCGAAGAGGTGTGTGCATTTGTGACGGTCAAGTCCCGGGAAGTGGTGTAGTGCTGCGTGATCCGATGGGTTAGACAGTTAGGGCGGGCATGTCATCGGCTCCTATTTCAGGGTTGTCGTCGGTGACGGTGGTCAGGCGGCAGCGGGTGAGGATGTCGAGGCCGAGGTAGCGGCGCCCTTCGGCCCATTCGTCGTTCTGTTCGGCCAGGACCGCACCGACCAATCGGACGATGGCGTCGCGGTTGGGGAAGATCCCGACGGCGTCGGTGCGGCGGCGGATCTCTTTGTTGAGTCGTTCGGCGGGGTTGTTGGACCAGATCTGGGTCCAGACGTCTTTGGGGAATGCAGTGAAGGCCAGGATGTCTTCGCGTGCAGCGCTGAGGTGTTCGGCCACGGCGGGCAGTTTGTCGGTGACGTAGTCGATGAGCCGGTCGAACTGCGCGGCTACCGCGGGGGCATCGGGTTGGTCATAGACGCTGTGCAGCATCGCTTTGACCGCCGGCCACATGCTCTTGGGGCAGATGCTCATCAGGTTGGCCGCGTAGTGGGTGCGACACCGTTGCCAGCTGGCTCCGGGCAGGTTGGCTGCGATCGCTTCGCGCAGGCCGGCGTGGGCGTCGCTGGTGACCAGGCGAACCCCGGCCAGCCCGCGGGCGACCAGGTCGGCGAAGAACTCGTTCCAGGCTGGGCCGGTCTCGCTGGTGACCACGCGCATGCCCAGGACTTCGCGGTGTCCGTCGCCGTTGACGCCGGTGGCCAGTAGCACGACCCCGTTGACCACCCGGCCGCCTTCGCGGACCTTCATCGTCAACGCATCGGCGGCGACGAAGGTGAACGGACCAGCCGCATCGAGTGGGCGGTGGCGGAATTGCTCGACGTGCTCGTCGAGGTCGGTGGCCATGCGGCTGACCTGCGATTTGCTTAGCGAGTCGATGCCCAGGGTTTTGACCAACTTGTCCATCCGCCGCGTGCTCACCCCGGCCAGGTAGCAGTCGGCGACCACGGTGATCAGCGCGGATTCGGCCCGCTTGCGGCGTTCGAGCAGCCAGTCGGGAAAGTAGGTTCCCTTGCGCAGCTTGGGAACCGCGACGTCGATGGTGCCGACCCGGGTGTCCAGACCGCGGTGGCGGTACCCGTTGCGCTGTGCCCGCCGTCCCGGTGTGGGCTGGCCCCATTCGGCACCCACCACCGCATCGGCATCCGCCGACAGCAAGGCGTTGATCACGGTCTGCAGCAGCGAGCGCATCAGATCTGGGGATGCCTCGGACAGGGCCTCGCCAAGAAGGCCCGCAGGGTCGACAATGTGGGGTGCGGTCATCGTGATGCTCCTCGAGGATTCTGTGGAAGGTTGACTCGAAGGATCACGCGGTGGCCGCTTTACGTCCATCACCGACACGATGACGAACCCAGCAACCGCGCTACACCTGAAGCGCCCTGGGTTTCCCGGAGGCTCGGGCTATTGGATTCCGATCAAGGGTTGGTCGGTCCGGTATGCATCGTAGAACGCGGCTTCGAACTCCGTGGGTGGGATGTCGCCGAGGTAGCTGTGCAGGCGGCTGGTGTTGTGCCAGTGGACCCAACTGAGGGTGGCGAGTTCTACGTCCTCGACGGTCTTCCACGGTCCGCTTCGAGCCGGCCCGTAGATCAGCTCGGCTTTGTAGTAACCGTTGACTGTCTCCGCGAGAGCGTTATCGAAACTATCTCCAACGGTCCCAATTGACGGGACTGCGCCGATCTCAGCGAGCCGCTCGCCGTAGCGAATGGACGTGAATTGCGACCCGGCATCTGAGTGACATATCAAGTCCTGCAATGTAGTTCCGCGTGACCAACGCGCCATCTCCAACGCGTCGAGAACCATCGAGGTCCGCATGTGCGAAGCCACCCGCCACCCCACGATCATCCGCGAGTGTGCGTCAATGATGAAGCACACGTAGGCCACCCCGGCCCAGGTCGGCACGAATGTCAGGTCGGTCACCCAGAGCTGGTTCGGGGCAGCCGCGGCGAAGTTGCGGTGCACCAAGTCCGGGTGCCGCGCCGCGGCTGGGTCAGCTTTGGTGGTCCGCACCCGTTTGCCGCGCCGGACCCCCTCAATGCCTGCGGCCCGCATCAGCCGGGCCACCTGATCGCGACCGACGTCATGACCATCGCGACGAGCCGTTTTCCAGAGTTTGCGGGCCCCATAGACGCAGTAGTTGTCTTTCCAGAGCTGGCACAACGCCGGCCCGAGGACGGCGTCGCGCAGGGCCCGCGCCGATGGGACCCGGGCTTTGGCGTCGTAGTAGGTGCTCAGGGCCACCTGCAAGCCTGCGCTGCGCAGGACCGTGCAGATGGGCTCGACCCCGAACTCCCCGCGATTGTCGTCGATGAAATCGACTATTTCTTGTGTTGGCGGTCGAGCTCCGCCCCGAAGAAACTTGCCGCTCGCTTCAGAATCTCGTTGGCACGCTTGAGTTCTCGGATCTCCTGTTCGAGTTCCTTCACCTTCTTCGACTCCGAGGTCGTCACCCCAGGAGCCAGGCCTTCGTCGATGTCGACCTGACGGACCCAGGTGCGCACCGATTCCACTCCGTAGCCGAGCTGGCGAGCGACCCGCTGCACTGTGCCCTGCTCGGTGCCCAGCTCCGCGCGCAAGGTGCGGACCATCCGCACCGCGGCGGCCTTCTCCTCGTGGGGTTGCCCCCTGATGGTGGACACCTGACTGGTGGGACTGCTGGTCCTGCGGGAAGGATGTCCGTATGTCGGGCAAGCGCAAGAAGTACACCCCGGAGTTTCGGGAGCAGGCTGCCCGCCTGGTGATCGAGACGGGTCGTCCGATTGCTCATGTGGCTGCTGAGATCGGTGTAGGTGAGCAGTTGCTCGGGCGCTGGGTGCGCCAGACCCGCGCCAACGGCGACGATAATGGTGCGGTGCTTGATGACGATGAGCGTGCCGAGTTGGAGCGGCTACGCAAGGAGAACGCCGAGTTACGTTTGGACCGGCAGTTTTTGAAAAAAGCCGCGGCCTTCTTCGCCTCCGAACAGAACCAGTAGACGCCTACGTTCTGATCGAAGCGGAGAAGGCCACTTACGCGATCACCCGGATGTGCGAGCTGCTGGAAGTCTCTCGCTCGGGGTTCTACAAGTGGCGCACGACCCAGGCGGCGGGACCGTCGCCGGCGGCTCGCCGGCGTGCCGAACTCGATAGGAAGGTCGCGGCGTTCCACAAGGCCTCTGACCGGGTGTACGGGGCCCCGCGGATCCTGGCCGACCTGCGTGAGGACGGCGAGACGGTGTCACGCAAAACGGTGGCAGCCTCGCTGCGCCGCCAGGGTCTGGCCGGGATCAGCCCACGCACGTTCGCCCCCGCGACCACGCTCGTCGACCTCGACGACATGATGCCCAAGGACCTGGTGAAACGATGTTTCGATGCTGGGCGCCTAGATGTGGTGTGGACTTCGGACATCACCTATCTGCGCACCGGTGAGGGCTGGCTGTATCTGTGTGCGGTCCGCGACGGATGCAGCCGGCGGGTGATCGGCTGGGCCATTGATGAGCACCTGCACACCGACCTCGTCGAAGCTGCGGTGGCGATGGCGGTGACAATGCGAGGAACGCTCGCCGAAAAGGTGGTCTTGCACGCTGACCGCGGCTGTCAGTACACCTCCGCGCAGATGGCCCGGTTCGCCCACGCCCACAACCTGGCCCGATCAGTGGGCCGCACCGGGGTGTGCTGGGACAATGCCCAGCAGGAATCATTCTGGGGCACATTGAAAGTCGAGTTCTATGACCGTTACTTGTGGCGCACCAAGGCGGCCGCTAAGCTCGCCGTCGGCGACTGGATCGAACGGGTCTACAACCGCCGCCGGCGCCACTCAGCGATCGGCATGATCAGCCCGGTTCAGTTCGAGAACCGGATCACTCAGACGGCACAAGCCGCCTGACCCAGTGTCCACCAAACGGGGTCAAGCCCACTCGGCACTGTATCGACGTGTCGTCGGCTTCCCGGGCGACTGTTCCTTCGGCATACCTGCATCCTCGTTTCCAAGGTCAGGAGCCTCCGGGATTTCCAGGGCGTTTCACGTGCCCGTCGGCCCGATTGCCAGGTCATCGACAAGATTTGGCTGGCGGGCTGTGGTGGGGAGAGATCTTTTCAGGGCGTGTCGGTGTCTGCCGATCGGTTGGTCGCTGAACCGGCGGCGGACCGGCGTTAGTCGGCGGTGACCGGCACGGCGTTGTCGCCGGGTCGTGTGGGTGCGGTGGGGGTGGTTTTGCGTTGATGCGTGGTGAGGAAGTCGTCGACGATGCGGGTGGTGTCGTGGGGGGTCATGGTGTGTAGACCGGTCATGCGGGCGAAGGCGAGCGGCCCGATGAGTTGACACAGCGCGAGGTTCAGGTCGAAGTCGTCGAGTTCGGCGCGGGCGTCGGCGCTTTGCAGGATGGCGTCGAAGGGTTGTCGGTATTGGTCGACGACGCGTGCGCGCAGCGTGCCGGCCGCGTGTTCAGCGCCGGCGTGGTCGGTGGTTGCGGTAGGGCCGAGGGACAGCCAGGCCAGCATGGTGACGTGTAGCGGGGCGTCGGCGAACAGCGCCGCCTGGCGGGTGAGCAGTTCGATGAGGCGTTCGCGCACCGTCCCGCTGGCCGGTGCCGGCGGGGTGACTTGGGGTAGCAGCCGTTCGAAGGTGGCCGCCAGCAGGTGCGACGAACTGCCGAAGTGGCGGTAGAGGGTGGTTCGGGCCACCTTGGAGGCTTTGGTGACCGCCTCGACGGTGACGGCCTCGACACCACCGGTGCTGAGCAGCGCGGCCGCGGCGTCCAGTAAGCGATTGCGGGACCGGGTGCGGCGGGGGTCGATATCGTCGTCGTCTTCGTGGTGGACTCGATCCGGCTGGCTGCTGCTCACACTCACTCTCCTCGCCGCTTCCCCCTTTATGGCCAACGGTTCCCCGCCCGCCCGACACTTATGGTACCAAACAGTAGCGTAGCGAAACTGCTCGTACTGGAGGTATCGGGTGTCCGAGCATGTGCGGTGTCGGGATGAGGTACCCGACGGTGACCGTGGGGTGGGGCTACCCGCGGAACGGTTGCCCGCCCACACCCCGACCTGTATGGGCTGCGGCCCGGACAACCCCCACGGCCTGCAGCTGGTGGTGTATCGCTGCGGCGAGCAGGTGTATGCCGATGCGACCTTCGACGAACGCCACATCGGGGCGCCGGGATTGGCGCACGGCGGCGCGGTGGCCGCCGCCTGCGATGACGTGCTGGGCTTCACGTTGTGGATCGCCGGCACACCGGCGGTGACGCGCAGCCTGACCGTCGAGTATCTGCTGCCGGTGCCACTGCACCAACCGCACCGGATCACCGCGCACATCACCGAGCGCAACGGCCGCGCCCTGCATGTCCGCGCGACGGGCACCGGCACCGACGGCGTCACCCGGTTCACCGCGAGCGCGGTGTTCGTCGTGGTGAGCACCGAGCACTTCGCCGCCCACGGTGATCTGGCGGCGTTCGATAGCCTGCTGGAACGGTTCACCCGCAGCAGCCGGGCCCACGCCGATCCGCACGACCCGGCATCGTGACCGCGACCGACACCGGCGCCCACCCCGAATGCCAACACGCCCAGGCGGATTCGCCGCCGGCGGCGCTACATCCGACCGCGCCGCCGCGTCCGCGCACGCCGACGCGGCACCGAGAGGCGATTCTGGATGCGGCGCTGGTGGTGGCCGCCGCGGGCGGGTATGAGGCCGTGCGGATGCGCACGGTAGCCGAGCGGGCCGGTATCGCGGTCGGCACGCTCTACCGCTACTTCCCGTCCAAGTCCCACCTGCTGGTCTCGGCGCTGGCCCGAGAATTCGGGCGGCTGCAGGCCGCCCAGGACTGGGCCGCCACCGGCACGACACCTCAGCAGCGCCTGGATCGGCTGACCGGGTATCTGCACGACCGCTGGCAGCGCGACCTTCATCTCACCGAGGCCATGACACGGGCATTCGTCGCCGCCGACAGCACCGCGGCCGCCGCCCTCGACGAGGCCGCCGCCGTCATCCAGCGCCTGCTCGCCCACACCCTGGGCGGCGGCACGCCCGGGCCGTTCGATCAGCCGGTCGCCGAGCTCCTCGCCGACATCTGGCTGGCGAACCTGACCGCCTTCATCGGCCGGCGGGCCTCGGCGGCCCAGACCCGCGACCGCATCGATCGGGCCAGCCGGCGCATCGTGGATCGCCTGGCCTCCCTCACCCCCGACAGTTAACGATACTAATAGTATCGCAGCGATACTTACCGTACCCTTCAGATGCGACCCAAAGACGTGTCGAAGGAGGCGCCATGTTCACCCAATGGATCGAAGACTGCGTCGTGCAACGCGTGTCGCTGCGCGACGGGTTGGTGTTGGACCTCGATGGTTACAGCGAGCTGGTGATTTCGCGTCCCCTGCGGCTGACGCTGCCGCCCGTCGGGGACTTTCCGGCCGAACAAGTGCTCATCGACCCCAACCGGGTCGCGGTGCACGAACGCCCGCTGCTCGACCTGGCCGGCGCGGTGTGCACGCACGCCCGGTACGGCGATGACGGCGCGTTGCACCTGGGTTTTTCCCGCGGGCACCGCATCGATGTGGAGGCCGACGCGCACGCCACCGCCTGGGAGCTCTACGGCAAACGCCACGGATACATGGCCTGCCTGCCGCGTGGCCGGGTCCGGGTGGTCCGCCACGACATCCCCGACGCCGACGACACCGACGCCGGCGTCGGCGCAGGTCATTAGCGGCCCAGGACGCGCGGCGCGGCCCCGGCGGACGCGCAGCGCCAACCACTGTGGTACTGCTAGTAGCGTAGCGATACCGATAGTTCCTTTGCTTGGGTGGAGGGGTTGTGACCGACAGCGATCCGGATGGTTCGGGCACCGCGATGAATGCTAGGCGGCGATACCGCCGTTCGGCCGAACCGGCGGATTCCAGCGAGTACAGCGCGCGGTTGGCGGCGCTGGCGAGGTTCACGGTGAGGCACAAGGCGCTGGTGATCGGAGCCTGGCTCGGCGTCGCGGTGGTGCTGGCACTGCTGTTTCCCCAATTGGAAACCGTGGTGCGCCAGCAATCGGCGGAGCTGCTCCCCCATGATGTGCCGTCGTTTCAGACGGTGGACCGGATGAGCGCGGCGTTCGGCGAACAAGGTTCCAAGACCATGGTGTTCGTCGCGATGGAAGACCCCGCCGGGCTGACCCCCGCGACGCGGGAGCGCTACGACGACCTGGTGGCGCGGCTACGCGGCGACACCGCCCACGTCTTGCTGGTGCAGGATCTGCTGGCCGACCCGATCACCGCGGCGCAGGCGGTCAGCGCCGACCGCAAGGCCTGGTTTCTGCCGGTCGGGGTGGCCGGCACCCTGGGCGATCCCACCGCCGCCGAATCCGTGCAAGCCGTGCGCGACATCGCCGCCGACGTGTTCGCCGACTCGTCGACCACCGCGTACGTCACCGGCCCGCCCGCCACGTTCAGCGACCAGATCGCGGCCGCCGAACACGACCTGGTGCTGATTTCGATCGCCACCGCCGGCCTGATCGCGGTGATCCTGCTCATCGTGTACCGCTCGGTGTTCACCGCGCTGCTGCCGCTGCTGGTGATCGCGGTGAGCCTGGTCGTCGGGCGCGGTGCGCTCTCGGCCCTGGGCCAGCTGGGAATGCCGGTCTCGCAATTCACCGTGGCGTTCATGACCGCGATCCTGCTGGGAGCCGGCACCGACTACACGGTGTTTCTGATCAGCCGCTACCACGAGCAGCGCCGCGCACAGGTGCCGCCCGATCAGGCCATCGTGCACGCCACTGCCAGCATCGGCCGGGTCATCCTGGCCTCGGCGGCCACCGTCGCCTTCGCCTTCCTGGCCATGGTGTTCGCTCAACTGAGCGTGTTCGCCGCCCTCGGCCCGGCCTGCGCGGTTGCCGTCATGTTCGGATTCCTGGCCACCGTGACGCTGCTGCCACCGGTGCTGGCGCTGGCCGCCCGACGCGGCATCGGCGACCCCAAACCCGACCGCACCCGCCGCTACTGGAACCGCGTCGCGGTCGCGGTCGTCCGCCGACCCGTGCCCCTGCTGATCGCCAGCCTGGTCATCCTGCTGACCCTGGCCGCAGCCACCACCACGATGAAGATCAGCTACGACGACCGCAAAGGCCAGCCCGCCACCACCGCCAGCAACCAGGGCTACCAACTCCTCGACCGCCACTTCCCCAAAGACATCGTCATCACCGAATTCCTCGTCGTGGAAAACCCCACCGACATGCGCACCGCAAAAGGGCTCGCCGACCTCGACGAAATGGCCTCCCGCGTCTCCCAGATCCCCGGCGTCACCACAGTGTCCGGCGTCACCCGCCCCACCGGAGCCCGCCTCGAACAAGCCCAACTCTCCTGGCAGAACGGCCAGATCGGCGACAAGATGGCCGGCGCCGTCGCCGACGGCAACGCCAGGAAAGACGACCTCACCAAGCTCACCGCCGGCGCCGACCAACTCGCCGGCGGCCTTGCCCAACTCGACACCACCCTGCGAACCGCCCTGACCCCCCTCACCGCGACACTCACCCAAGTCCAGTCCGCCGGCACCCAGATTCAACAGTTCCGGCCCCTGCTGCAACAACTTTCGGCCACCGCCCCCGGCGTCGACCGCGCCATCCAATCCGGTCCCGGACTGCGACCCCTGGCCGAACAAGCCCAACACGCCATCGCCGTCCTCGACCCCCTCACCGGTGCCCTCAACACCTCCCCGTGGTGTGCCACCACACCCCAATGCGCCCAGATCCGCGACCAAGTCCAGACACTGGTGCGCTTGCGTGACAGCGGATTGTTCACCCAGATCGCCGAACTCGGCGATCGCTACAACCCCGACACCAACGCCACCGTCGCCGGCACCCTGGCCACCGTCCACACCGCGGTCACCTCCCTCGACAAAGCCTTCGCAACCCTCGGAGACCCCGCCGACCTGGCCGGCAACATCCGACGCCTCCAAGACGGCATCAGCCAACTCGCCTCAGGCGCCCAAGCACTGGCCACCGGCGTCCACGCACTGGCCGACAGCAACATCGAAATGCTGTCCGGGATGAGCCAGATCGCCACCCAACTCCAAAACGCCGCCCGAGCCACCGCCAACTCGGACTCCTCCAGCGGCTTCTACCTGCCCGCCAACACCTTCCAAAACCGCCAATTCGCCGATATGGCAAAACAATTCCTCTCCCCAGACGGAAAAACAGCACGCTTTGCCATCGAAACCAGCCACGACCCCTACAGCGCCGAAGCAACCCGCCTCGCACACGAAATCACCGACGTCGCCAACGCCGCACGCCCCAACACCTCACTGCACCAAGCCACCGTCTCCGTTGCCGGGTTCCCCGCCGTCAACTCCGACATCCAACGACTGCTGCGAGCCGACTTCGCCCAACTCGCCCTCGCCACACTGCTCATCGTCGGACTCATCCTCGTACTACTGCTGCGCGCCCTGCTCGCCCCGCTCTACCTGCTCGGCACCGTCGTGCTCAACTACCTGGCCTCACTGGGCATCGGCGTCCTCATCTTCCAATGGGGACTCGGACACGAGATCGCCTGGCCAGTACCACTACTCGCGTTCATCATCCTGGTCGCAGTCGGCGCCGACTACAACATGCTGCTCGTCTCACGACTACGCGAAGAATCAGGACACAACATCCGCGTCGGCGTACTGCGCACCGTCGCCAACACCGGCTCCGTCATCACCTCAGCCGGCCTCATCTTCGCCGCCAGCATGTTCGGCCTCATGGTCGGCTCAGTGGCCATCATGATCCAAGCCGGCCTCATCATCGGCTGCGGACTCCTACTCGACACCTTCCTCGTACGCACCCTCACCGTCCCCGCCATCGCCACACTCCTACGCGAAGCCAGCTGGTGGCCCCAACGAGCCACCCGCCGCCCAACAACCACCAGCCAGACCGCACCAACCAACCCCTAACCGGAAACACCGGCAGCCCAGCCTGTTACTCATCACGCCAAGCCAGGCCAGCTCGCCTCAGCGGGAACAACAGTGAACATCAGAATCTGACCCCAGATAACTGCTCGAACCCGGCGCCCATCTTGTGGACGCTGACCACGCAGACGTCGGCGCCGGCGTCCATCGCCCAGGTGGGCAGGTCCTCGTGGAAGGGCAGGTGCGCACCCCAGGCCTCGTCGACGATCAGCGGCTTGCCGCGGTCGTGGCAGATGTCGGCGAGCGCGGCGAGGTCGGTGCAGGTGCCGTAGGGGCTGGGACAGACGACCAGGGCGCCTGCGGCGTCGGGGTGGTCGTCCCAGGCGGCGCGGAAGTCGTCGGGTGACGGCGGGTGGCTGAAGTGGCGCTCGGCGTCCCAGCGTGGGGTGACCCAGCGGGGCTGGACGCCGGAGAAGATCAGCCCGGCGACGATGGATTTGTGGGCGTCGCGCGGTACGAGCAGGTCCCCCTCACCCCCGGCGACGGCCATCATGGCGGCCTTGACCGACAGGGAACTGCCGCAGGTGGTGAACCAGGCGGTGTCGGCGCCGACGGCGTCGGCCATGAGTTCCTCGGCGCGCTGCAGGTAGCGGTTACCGCTGCGGCGGTCGTCGAGGCCGCCGTTGGCGAGCAGGTCGTCGGCGAAGGCCTGTGGACCGAGGACGTCGAGGACGCGGGGATCCACGCCGCGGCCCTGGCGGTGACCGGGCGGGGTGAACCCGTAGCGGTTACGCGTGCGGTAGTCGACGAGGGCGTCGAGGAGAGGCGCTTTCGACTGGTCCATCAGGGGTGCAGGATGACCTTGACCATGCCGTCCTGCTTCTTCTGGAACGTCTCGTAGGCGTGCGGGGCGGCGTCCAGGGGCAGCCGGTGGGTGGCGAAGGTCTCGACGCCGAGTGGATCCTCGGCGGTGAGCAGCGGCATGATGTCTGGCACCCAGCGCTTGACGTTGGCCTGGCCCATGTGCAGCTGAATCTGCTTGTCGAACAACGTCATCAGGTTGATCGGGTCGGCGGCGCCGCCGTACACGCCGGACAGCGAGATGGTGCCGCCGCGGCGGACCAGCGCGATCGCGGAGTTGAAGGCGGCCAGGCGGTCGACACCGGCGTTCTTCATGACGACGCGGCCGACGGGCGAGGGCAGGAAGCCGCTCGCGGTCTGCAGGGTCTCGGCGACGGGGGAGCCGTGGGCTTCCATGCCGACGGCGTCGATGACGGAGTCGGCGCCACGGCCGTCGGTGTGGGCCTTGACGATCTCGGCGGCGTCCTCGGTGCGCAGATCGATGACCTGGTCGCAGTAGGCCTGGGCGCGGGCGAGCCGTTCGTCGACGAGGTCGACGCCGATCACCTTGCAGCCCTTGCGATGTGCAGCGATGCGGCAGGCCATCGAGCCGATCGGCCCGAGGCCGAGGACGACAAGCGTGCCGCCGTCGGGGATGTTGGCGTACTCGACGGCCTGCCAGGCGGTGGGCAGCACGTCGGACAGGTACACGTAGCGGTCGTCGGGCCCGTCGTCGGGGACCTTGATGTGGGTGTACTGGGCCTGCGGGACGCGCAGGTACTCGGCCTGCCCGCCGGCGACCTCACCGTAGAGGGTGGAGTAGCCGAAGAGGGCCGCGCCGGTGCCCTGGTCGCGGTTCTGGGTGGTTTCGCACTGGCTCTGCAGGCCGTGGCCGCACATGAAGCAGTGGCCGCAGGAGATGTTGAAGGGGATGACAACGCGGTCACCGGGTGTGAGGTTGTCGACCTCGGGGCCGACCTCCTCGACGATGCCCATGGCCTCGTGTCCGAGGATGTCGCCGGGATTCATGAACGCGCCGAGGACCTCGTAGAGGTGCAGGTCGGATCCGCAGATGTTGGTGCTGGTGACCTTGATGATCGCGTCGGTGGGTTCCTTGATCGCCGGGTCGGGCACGGTGTCGACGGACACTTTCCGCTTGCCTTGCCACGTGACTGCACGCATGGGCGCCTCCTGTCTCCGGCTGTTCTAGGGGGAGGCGTACCCGTTTCGGGCGGGGTCAAACGTGAGGTTCAGACGGCGGCGTCGGCGGCGACGGCGTCGGAGACCAGTACGGCGAGGTGCTGCCAGTAGATCCAGTCGGCGATGGCGGCGCGCTGGTCGGCGGCCTCGGTCGCGGTGTGGGCGCGGTGCAGGGCGAGTTCCTGGGCGTGTTCGGCGTAGGTGATGAAGGCTTGGAGTTGGATCCTGGCGCGGTCGGAGGCGCTGCTGAGCAGGGGGCGGAACACTTCGAACCAGAGGTCGGCGCGGTTGTCCTTGGGGGGTGTGTCGTCGGCGGGGCGTGTCGGCAGCAGGTCGGTGAGCCCGTTGGGTGCGACGGCGGCCAGTTGTGTTGCGGCGCCGGGGGCGATCACCTGCAGGCGGTGGCGGCCGTTCATGGTGCCGGTGTCGGGGATGTCGTCGGGGCGCAGGATGATCTTGGGGGCGCCGGGGTCGAAGCCCTTGAACTGGTCTTCGGTGGCGATGACGGCGCGGAGTTCGGTGCCGTGGTGTTGGCACCAACCATGAAGGGCGAGGATGGGATACGTAGCCCAGCTGGCGCGGATGTTGGGTGCGATGGACTCGTCGGCGGTGGCGAACTTGACCTGGTCGGGCAGGTGGATGTTCTCGGGGATGTAGCCGAGAGCGTAGTTGTTGGCGACGATGATGGTGTTGTCTCTGGTCAGGCCGGTGAGCCAGTAGAAGCCGATGTCGGTGATGCCGACGTTGAGGGCGGCAGCGATGCGCTGAGCGATCGGGGTCATGTCGTTGGTGGAGCGGCGCATGCTGGCGGCGACGGCTTCGCGTTGGGCGCGGGCAGCCGAAACCGGAACGGGCGCAGGGGCACCCACGCCTGAGCCGGCCGCTGCAGGTGGTGGAGCGGGCACGCCGGCGCCGCCGGTGGCGGCCGGTGCGACAGGGGCCGCCGGTGGGGGAGTGGGCGGCGGCCCGAGCGGCATCGCGGACGGCGGTGCGGGCGCCGCGGTCGACGGTGGAGCGACGGGGGCGGGGCCAGCACCGGTCGACGGACCGGGCGCCGTCTGGATCTGGTTGAGCGGTGGAACATTCGGCGCAACTGGTGGCGCCGGTGGCTGAGCAGTCGAGGCCGAACCGGTCGGGGCGGTCGTCTGCGGCAGCGGTGGCGGAAGCGGTTGCTGGGAAGCGGATTTGGCAGCCGACTCCAGGAACGACTTCTGGAACTCCTGCGCCTGGGATAGGGGCGTCGCCGGGGCCGTCGGTGCAGCGGGAGCGCTGGGCGCCGTGCTCGGACCGCCCGCGGACGCCAGCGAGGGTGCAGGAGCCGACGGTGTCGTCGAGGGGCTCGGACTGGAAGTCAGCGGGCTTGGTGCAGCGCGTGAGGGGGACGGTGCTTGCGAACCTGAGCCGGTAGGTGGGGCCATCGGAACTCCTGGACCCGGTGTAGGCCCAGGGGGAGGAGGAGCCTCGATCGGGTCTTTCGGCCCCTCAGGGGTGCGCGGCACTTCTTCCTGCTTTGGTGGGCCCGCCTCGGGCGAGGGCGGGGGACTATTGAGCCCGTCAGCGGGGCCATTGGGATCACGAGATGTTTCCAGCGGGGGTTGGATGCTTTGGGGAGGCGCCTCCGAAACCGCGTCGCCGAACCCCTCCGGATGTCGGGTGTTACGTATCGACAAGAAGGTCCGAGGGTTCTCGGACTGACCCTGGCGCCTTACGCCAGAATCGCCCGATCCTCCCGTGGCATGCTCGGAGTCAATGTCGTGATCTGATCTGTCGTTTGGAGGCGGAGCCAGTCGCATGGCGGCGTCCGCGACGGTCTCCAGGTTTTCTGAGCGGATGGCAGTGATGCCTTCCTCAATTGCACGGTCTTTGGCATCTTGCGGAATGTCGTCGTGGTCGCGAATCCAGTTCAGGATTGTCGTGGCTAGTTCAGTCCGGGCTGAGACTTCGTCTTTAGCATTTGACGTGAGTAAGGCGCCATTTCGGTACAGATTGGTTACCGAATCCAACTGTTGCTTCAGGGATTCGAGTTCGTCGATCCGGCTTGCCAACAACGTATTAGCTGCATCGCTGGCTCCTCCAGTCCACAGTGGGACGCCACCAAACAGTTCGCTGTGCTCTTTCCGGGTGGAAGCGATCTTCTCTCCCACCGCATTGGCAGCGGATTCAAAAGCCGACGCATAATTGTGAAGAGCGTCCTCGTCAACTTCGGGCCATGCTGGAGCAGCGGTCAAGTTATATGGGTCATCTGGTCGAGACTTGCCCATCTCAAGCCCCGACTGCTCTACATGCCTCGAAAATTATCGATGTTGTACGCCAAGCGGTCAGATCGAGGTAATTGTCCGCTGGTGTGTAGGTTGGCAGTGCTTCCGCATGGGCACGCCGATACTGCGCTGCGAACATCCCGAAATCGCGTAACACGGGGTTTTTTGTCTCCATGCTTAGCTGCTCGAACGAGTCGGCGAACTGCTGCATCAGCGGTACCGTTTCATCGATGATGGCGCGCTGATCGGGAGTCCACTGGGTCGCAGACAGATTCGGATCGATACCTTGCCAGGCCTTGGTGTCCTCATTGAACTGATGAAGAACCCGGATCCATTCCGAACATGTAGGGTCACTGGCTTCGAGAAATATCTGAGGATCGTTTGGGTCATGAAGCGGAACAGGTTCGGAAGGAGCTGGAGGAGGGTCTACTAATGGAGCGCGAGAAGCGGCAGACCCGTAGCGAATGGCCGAACAGACATATACAAGGACGTGTGTTGCGCTCAGTGCCGCGAGTACCATGTGGTTGTCATCTCTGGCATACGAGGGAATGACTGCGGCGAATGCGCGACTGTAGGCGATGAACTGTTCGAAAATTTCGCGCATCGCGCGATGAGGGGTTTGTTTTGCGAGACGTACGGTCTGGTCAGAGGCCCGCACCAGAGCCTGGCCAACTTCTTCGTACTGCGAACGCAATTCGGGAGTCCACTCCGAAGCCGGTATTGCCGGATCCCGCTTGTTCCAGCCCTTTTTCAGAACCGCGGCGAGGGTGTCATTGATGGGGCTCCAGGCCGCGCATGTCGGATCTTCGGTAATTATTTCAACGGGTCCGGTGTCATCTGCACTCGCGAGGCCGTAGGTGTCTCTTGGCGGATCCGAACCTTCTCCGTTGTTGCCTGATGTGACTGAAATCGTCACTGCTGCGGTGACTCCGATGACTGCTAGCAGTGCGACTCCGCCGAGTGCCCACTTCCAGCCGTTGCGTTTCTTGGGCGGCGGACCAGGCGACCACTGGTGTTGAGGCCACGGCGGTTGTTGCGGCGGCGGCCCCCACTGTCCCGGGTTCCCCTGTGGTGGACCGTAATTCCCCGGAGGCGGACCCTGCGGAGGTGGACCTTGCGGTGGGTAATTCACAGTGCGATCTCCGGTCCCGCCTCGTCTTGCTTCCGCTCCGCTGGGTATTGAGCCAGTTCGTCAGGTACGTGTTCTCGTGCCTCGCCAGCCGCGGCTTGGTCCTCTCCGGGTTCGTCTCCCGGTTCCCGCGCGGCTGTTTCGTCCTCGCTGGAATCCTTCTCGGCGCTATCGCCGATCATCGACGACAGCTGACCGGCCTGCTGCATCGCCTGTTGCGCGGCCTGGTGGGCCGCTTGCGGCACCGCCCCGAGCATTCCACCGATCTGCATCGGCGCCTGGGCCGCCTGCTGTGCGAGCCCCATCGGCATCGGCATTCCCTGTCCCGCCGACGGCGCACCCAGCGCCGGCTGAGCAGAGGCTGTCGTGGGTTCGGGACTTGCGGTGTACGCCCCGCTTCCGGAACCAGACGCTGCGGGTATCGCGGCGGCGCCACCACCGCCGGCCGCGCTGCCTCGATCCCGATCAGCCGCCCCGTCGAACTGCTCCAACCGCTTGAGGATCGCTTCGGCGAGCTGACGGTCCACCGCGTCGTAGGTGTTCGCCGCGTTCACGACGTTATGCGCATAGCGCACCAACGCCTCCTTGGTGAGAGGCATCTGGGCGATCACCGGGTCGACGACTTCGGAGACCTTCGCCGCGATGGCAGCCGAAAGCGCGTCGGTACAGAAGGCCGGCCGATACGGCGTCGGCGGCTCGGGGATGCCCTGCGCGATCGACTGCAGTCGTGCACCGGCCTGCTGGACGAGCTCGGTGTCGACTCGCAAGGTCTCAGTCATTGTCTCCCCGCACCGCGACTATTTCCGCCGATAAGTCACCCACCTCTCGGGCGTCACGCCGAAATGCTACCGGAGCAGCAACACCCCCCGAGGCGGCAATTTTCAGCGTGACTGTCCCTGAGCGACCGGCCCGTCCAACCGAGTAGAGCAGAAGAAGCAGCAGGTCACAGGCTTATTTTGCCGCCGCCTTGCACGCGTAGTAGATCACCGACGTCGTCCGCTGCGACGCCCGCGGCAGGTACGAATCCGCCGTCATGTACGTCGGCAACGCATCCGCATACGCCCGCCGGTACTGCGCGGCCAGCGTTGCCAGGTCCTCGATCCGTGGGTCCTCGCTGCGCCGCCTCAGCTCCTCGATCTTGTCCGCGTACTCGCGCATCACCGGGATCGCCGCGTCCACGATGCGGCGTTCCTCGCGCGTCCGCTCCGTGGCCGCCTTGCTCGTGTCCAGCGTCTGATAGTCCCGGGTGTCCTCGTTGAAGTCGCTGAGCAGCTCGTCCCACTCATCACACGCCGCGTCCTGAGCCTCCATCAACGGCTCGGCGCCAGCGGGATCAGAAACCGGTGCCCGGCGCTCCGGCGCCTCTAGCGTCGGCAGGAACGGCCCGCGCGCCTGCGCCGAGTCGTACGTGATCGCACTGCAGACGTACCCGAGGGCCTCCGAGCTCATCGTCGCCGCGGCCACGCGATTGTTGTCCACCGGTTTGTAATCCGGCAGCGCGTCGGCGAACGCCCGCGAGTACGCGATGAACTGTTCGTACAACTCGCGCACCACCCGGTGCGGCGTCAGCTTCGCTAACGGCACCGTCCGTTCGGCCGCCTCCTCAAACACCGTCGCCGCCGCTTCGTACTGCCCTCGCTGCTTCGGTGACCACGTGTTCGCCGGAATCGACAGATCCCTGTTACGCCACTCGTCTGTCAACGACTTGCTCAGCGTCGTCTGGACCGGTATCCACGCGGCACAACTGGGATCGTCGGTGATGACACCGGCGGGTGCGGTGTCGTCCGCGCTCGCTACGCCGAACGACTCATCCGACGCCGGCGCGTCATCGCCTTTCACCACCACTAAAACCGTTGCGACAACGGCGATCACCACCGCCGCCCCGAGCGCCCACATCCATCCGTTTCGCCGCTTACGCGGCGCCGGCCAGTACTGCTGCGGCGGGTAGCTCATCGAGCAACCTTCCTGAGCGACGTCGGGTCAGCCGCCCAGGCTAGTGAAATCTCCATGCAACGCAACCCCGTTAGCGCCTCAGCCCGTTACCGTAGACACCGTGGCTGACCCCGAACCCGAGGCTCTCGACGCCCTGTTCACCGACCTGCTGCACACCGAGGACGACGCCCTGCGCGCCGCCCGCGAGTCCGCCGCCTTCGCCGGTATGCCGCCCATCGAGGTCTCTGCTCAGCACGGCCGGCTGCTCTACCTGCTCACCACCATCGCCCAGGCCAAACGCGTCCTCGAGATCGGCACTCTGGCCGGTTACAGCACCATCAACCTCGCCCGCGGCGTCGGCCCCGACGGACGTGTCGTCACCCTCGAGTACGAACCCCGCCACGCCGAGATCGCCCGCCAGAACCTCGAACATGCCGGTGTCGGCGGCCGCGTCGAGATTCTCGTCGGCGCCGCCCTGGACACCCTGCCCACCCTCGCCGACCGCGGCGAGACCTTCGACCTGGCCTTCATCGACGCCGACAAGGAGAACAACGTCGCCTACGTCGAGTGGGCCATCAAGCTGGGCAGGACCGGCACCGTCATCATCGTCGACAACATCGCCCGCTTCGGCCGCGTCCTGGACCCAGCCCCCGACGACCTCCAGGCCCGCGCCGTGCGCGACATGATCGAGATGATGGGACAACACCCCCGCCTGGAGGCCGCCGCCATCCAGACCGTCGGCGCCAAGGGCTGGGACGGCTTCGCCGTCGCCGTCGTGCGCTGAGACCGGTACAAGTGTCCCAAATCCGGGACATCGTGTCCGAAATCGCCTATGGTGCAGGCGATTGCGTACCGAGCCACGACGGTGAGGAGGATACGTGGACGCCCCGGGGCCCGTGTGGAAGCAGCCCATCGACCGGTCGGCTGATCCGAAACGCGAACCTGGCCCGATCGACCTGCGCCGCTACCGGTTCACTCCGGCCTACGGCGGCATCGCCACCCTGTTCGGGGTGCCGCTGTGCCTCAACCAGGACGACCTGCGTGCCGGCGACGTCGACGTCGCCGTCGTCGGCGCCCCGGTCGACGTCTCGCTGGGCCACCGCGGCGCGGCCTACGGGCCACGCGCGATTCGCGCCGACGAACGGGTGCTGCCGCACTCCCCGGAGATGCTGGTCAACGACAGCACCCGGGTCCGACCGTTCGAGGTGCTCAACGTCGTCGACTACGGGGACGCCGCGGTCGACCCGCTGAGCATCGAGAACTCGATGGAACCCATCCGCACCCTGGTCCGCGAGATCGCCGAGGTGGGCGCCGTGCCTCTGGTGCTCGGCGGCGACCACTCCATCCTGTGGCCCAACTGCGCGGCCCTCGCCGACGTGTACGGCGCAGGCAAGGTCGGGGTGGTGCACTTCGACGCCCACCCGGACTGCGCGAACGAGGTGCTCGGCCACCACGCCTCGCACGGCACCCCGATCCGGCGCCTCATCGACGACGAGCACATTCCGGGCCGCAACTTCGTGCAGATCGGGCTGCGCAGCGCCATCGCCCCCGACGACGAACTCTTCGAGTGGATGCAGCGTAACGGGCTGCGCACCCACTTCATGGCCGAGATCGACCGGCGCGGGTTCCGCACCGTGCTGCAGGACGCCATCGACGAGGCGCTCGACGGGCCCGAGTACCTGTATCTGTCGCTCGACATCGACGTGCTCGACCCCGCCTACGCGCCGGGCACGGGCACCCCCGAACCGCCCGGGCTCACCAACCGCGAGCTGCTGCCGGCGATCCGGCGCATCTGCCACGAAACCCCCGTGGTGGGACTGGAGATCGTCGAGGTCGCCCCGCATCTGGATCCGGGCTACACCACGACGATGAACGCTCGTCGCGCGATCTTCGAGGCGCTCACCGGACTGGCCATGCGCCGACTCGACCTGCCCGCCGACTACATCCACCCGGCGGTCGCCGGCCGCGCCGAGGACTAACCGCAGGCGCGCCGGTCGCCGCTGGATTGCTGCCGCGGCCGCATGGTGGCCCTCTGTCGGTGCCGGATTCCGATTGATTTCTGCCAACGACGCATCAATTCCTGCCACCGGAATTATTCGCCTGACCTCGCTGTTTCTGGGGCTATGCCGGTGCGAAGGAACACAAACCGGGCACTACGGAAAGACCGGAAGAAGGGGTTTGAAATGAAGAAGTTCGGAATTGCCACCATCGTTGCCAGTGGACTGACCGCGGCGGTTGTCGGATTGGCCGGCCCGGCGCAGGCCGACTCCACGCACCGCGGTTGGGTGCTGGACAACCAGCAGACCGTGAACGTCGACTCGACTCCGCGGTTCGGCAACGGTCGCTGAGCGAGCATCTCAACGCAAGGGGCATCCGTCGCGGGTGCCCTTTGTCGTGTCTGAAAGACGCACGCTCTCCGCTACCCGCAGACCGCGCCGATCGCCGCTGAGCCGACCAGCTTCGTGTACTTGCCCAGCACCCCGGTCGTGTAGCGCGGCGGCAGCGGCTCGAAACCCTTTTTGCGGGACTCGAATTCGCTTTCGTCGACGAGGATGTCCAGCGTTCCGTTGGCGACGTCCAGCCGAATCCGGTCACCGTCACGCACGAACGCGATCGGCCCGCCGTCGACCGCCTCCGGTGCGACATGCCCCACGCACAGCCCCGTCGTCCCACCCGAGAACCGGCCGTCGGTCATCAGCAGGACATCCTTGCCCAGCCCGGCACCCTTGATGGCCCCGGTGATCGCCAACATCTCCCGCATCCCCGGGCCGCCCTTGGGGCCCTCGTAGCGGATCACGACGACGTCGCCGGCCTGAATCGTGCCGTCCTCCAACGCATCCATCGCCGCCCGCTCCCGGTCGAAAACCCTTGCCGTGCCCTCGAACACCGACGAGTCGAAACCCGCCGACTTCACCACCGCACCCTCCGGCGCCAGCGAACCGTGCAGGATCGTGATCCCGCCCGTCGGGTGGATCGGGTTGTCCAGCGTGCGCAGCACCGTGCCGTCCGGCGCCGGTGGGTCGAGCTCAATCAGGTTCTCCGCCATCGTCTTACCCGTCACCGTCAGGCAGTCACCGTGCAGCAGCCCGGCGTCCAGCAGCGCCTTCATCACCACCGGCGCGCCACCGATCTCGTCGACGTGCTTCATCACGAACCGGCCGAACGGTTTCACGTCCGCGATGTGCGGCACCTTCCTGCTGACCCGGGTGAAGTCCTCCAGCGTCAGTTCCACCCCGGCCTCGCGGGCGATCGCCAGCAGGTGCAGCACCGCGTTCGTCGATCCGCCGAACGCCATCACCACCGCGATCGCGTTCTCGAACGCCTCCCGGGTCAGGATGTCGCGCGCGGTGATGCCGCGGCGCAGCAACTCCACCACCGCGTCCCCGGACCGGCGAGCGTACTCCTCGCGGCGCTTGTCGATCGCCAGCGGTGACGCGCTGCCCGGCAGCGACATCCCGAGCGCCTCGGCGGCGCTGGCCATCGTGTTCGCGGTGTACATCCCGCCGCAGGCGCCCTCGCCGGGGCAGATCGCCCGCTCGATGCGGTCCACGTCCTCCCGCGGCATCAGCCCGCGCACGCACGCCCCGACCGCCTCGAAGGCGTCGATGATCGTGACCTCCTTCTCGGTGCCGTCGGTCAGCCGCGCCAGGCCCGGCATGATCGAGCCGTTGTAGAGGAACACCGACGCCAGATCCAGCCGCGCCGCGGCCATCAGCATCCCCGGGATCGACTTGTCGCAGCCGGCCAGCAACACCGTGCCGTCGAGGCGTTCGGCCTGCACCACGGTCTCCACGCTGTCGGCGATCACCTCCCGCGACACCAGCGAGAAGTGCATGCCCTCATGGCCCATCGAGATGCCGTCCGACACCGAGATGGTGCCGAACTCCAACGGGTAGCCGCCGCCGGCGTGCACCCCCGCCTTGACCTGCTGGGCCAGCCGCTGCAGCGACAGGTTGCACGGGGTGATCTCGTTCCACGACGAGCCGACCCCGATCTGGGGCTTGCCCCAGTCGTCGTCACCCATGCCGACCGCGCGCAGCATCCCCCGGGCGGCGGCCTTCTCCAGACCGTCGGTGACGTCGCGGCTGCGGGGCTTGATATCGGGATTCCGGTCCATAGCTGATTATGTGGCCACCGGGCGCGTCCCCACGGCAATATGAATACCCCGGAGGGGTATTCGGTACGCTGGGTCTATGCAGTCCCTGATCACCCGCATCGCCGCTGTCCTGATCGCCGCCGCTGCCGCACTGCTGTTCACGTCGTGCACCAGCCAGCAGGCCTCCGACGGCCACACCGATCACTCCCACGACGACGAGCCAGTGATCACCGGTGAGCCCGCCGGATTCAACGCCGACGACGTCGCCTTCGCGACCAGCATGATTCCGCACCACCAGCAGGCCGTCGACCTGGCCGCCCTGGTGCCCGAGCGCTCCACCAACCCCGAACTGCTGGCACTGGCCGAGCAGATCTCCAACGCCCAGGCCCCCGAGATCCAAGCCATGCGCGTGCTGCTCGTCCAGTGGAACGAGAACCCCGACGCCGACACCGGTCACGAGGGCCACGGCGCCGACATGCAGGGCATGGTCGACGACGCGACAATGGCCCGGTTGGCGACGCTGAACGGACCCGAGTTCGAGACGCTGTGGCTGCAGTCGATGATCGGCCACCACCAGGGCGCCATCGAGATGGCCAAGGCCGAGATCGCCCACGGCGAGAACGTCGACGCCAAGCGGCTGGCCCAGACCATCATCGACACCCAACAGGCCGAGATCGACCAGATGAACCAGATGCTGGGGGGCTGAAAGTGACCGGGGCGCACGGCTATTCGCAGCAGAAGGAGAACTACACCAAACGGCTGCGCCGCATCGAGGGTCAGGTCCGCGGCATCGCGAAGATGATCGAGGACGACAAGTACTGCATCGATGTGCTGACCCAGATCAGCGCGGTCAACAGCGCGCTGCAGTCCGTCGCGCTCGGCCTGCTCGACGAACACCTCAACCACTGTGTGGCCGAGGCGGTCGCCGAGGGCGGCGCCGCGGCCGAGACCAAGATCGCCGAGGCCTCAGCCGCGATCGCCCGGCTGGTGCGGTCCTAACCGCCCAGCGCCTCCTCGACGCGCCGGACCTTCGCGGTCAGCTGACCCGTGTGCCCCGGCCGGATGTCGGCCTTGAGGACCAGGCTGACCCGCGGTGACACCGCCGCGACGGCGTCGACGGCCCGCTTGACCACGTCCATCACCTCGTCCCATTCGCCCTCGATGTTGGTGAACATCGCGTTGGTCTCGTTGGGCAGCCCGGACTCGCGCACGACGCGCACCGCGGCGGCGACGGCGTCCCCCACGCTGCCGTCGTCGCCGACACCGGTCGGGCTGACGCTGAACGCCACCAGCACGGCTACTGCTTGCTGAAGCCGGTCGGCCGAACGACCAGGATCACCCGGTCGGCCTTGTCGGCCGGCGGCTCGGTCAGCGGACCGTCATAACGGTCGTTGAGCTGCAGGTAGAACGCGCCCGTCGGGTCGGGCTCGATCCGCTCGACGACACCGCGCACCTCCAGGTAGCGGTACGGGTTCTCCGGGTCGATCACCGACATCGCGACGTTCGGGTTGTGCTGGATGTTGCGGTACTTCTGCCGCTTGGTGGTGTGGGTGAACCGCAGCACCTCACCGTCCCAGTGGAACCACATGGCGTTGACCTGGGGGGTCCCGTCGGGGCGGACGGTGGCGAGATGGCCGTAGAGCGGCAGGTCCAGCAGGTGTTCGTATCCGTCCGGAACAGCGACCATGAGCATCCTTTCGGGGGTTGTGCGGACCCTTCGAGCATCCCTGGCCGGGCCGGTCCGTAACAACTGCTCGCCGACAGCGATGAACAGTGCAGGTCAGGGCGCTGACCGGGGTGTTCGACCAGGGGGCGGCCGGGCCGCGAGGCCCGGGAGCGGTCCTGCCGCTGTGCCACACTGGAGAAAGATCTGTGACTGGGAGGTCCTGTATGCGGAGGCCGATGCGCAGCCGACTGCTCACCGTGTTGATGACGGCCGGGTTGCTCGGCGGGATGGTGTTGACCAGCCCGTCCGCCCTGGCCCAGCCCGACGTTCCGCCGCCACCGCCGGCGCCGGTCGACCCGTTCGCCGCCCCGGCTCCGGGACCGCTGCCGGGTCCGGCCGATCCTGCCGCCGCGCCGGCGCCCGAACCGGCGCTCGCCGAGGAGGACGCCCCGCCGCCCCCGCCGCCGAACCCGTTCTTCCCGTCGGCCAACGACCCGCTGGCGCAGCAACTGCCCATCCCGGAGGACACCCCGGAGGGGCAGAACCCGAACCCGTACGTCGGGCCGCCGGTGTTCGCGCCGCCGACGTTCAACCCGGTCAACGGTTCGATCGTGGGCGCCGCCAAGCCGATCTACATCAACTTCCAGCGGCCGATCGCCAACCGCAAGATGGCCGAGGACGCGATCCACATCACCTCGGACCCGCCGGTGCCCGGCCGGTTCTACTGGACCAGCGACACCCAGGTGCGGTGGCGTCCACTGGACTTCTGGCCCGCGGGCACCGTCGTGCACATCGACGCCTCCGGCACCAAGTCCAGCTTCTCGGTGCCCGAGCAGCTCGTCGCCACCATCGACGACAACACCAAGCAGATGCAGGTGCACCGCAACGGCAAGCTGGAGAAGACGTTCCCGGTGTCGATGGGCAAGAAGGGCAACGAGACCCGCAACGGCACCTACTACGTGCTGGAGAAGTTCCCCGAGATCGTGATGGACTCGTCGACCTACGGGGTGCCCGTCGACTCACCCGACGGCTACAAGCTCAAGGTCAAGGACGCCGTCCGCATCGACAACCAGGGCATCTTCGTGCACAGCGCCCCGTGGTCGGTTGGCGCGCAGGGCAATTCCAACGTCAGCCACGGCTGCATCAACCTCAGCCCGGAGAATGCGAAGTGGTTCTACGACAACTTCGGCTCCGGGGACGCGATCGTCATCAAGAACACCAAGGGTGGGTTGTACAACCAGCCCGACGGCGCGTCCGATTGGCAGATGTTCTGACGGCTCTTGACCGTGCGCTGAAACTGCGGTTGTTGACGAAAATCGCGGAAAATTCGTCAACAACCGCAGTTTCGCGGCGTATCGAGGGGTCGCGCTAGTTCCAGATGCGGACCCGGCGGTCCGGCTCCAGGTACAGCGCGTCGTTCTCGGTGACGCCGAACGCCTCGTAGAACGCGTCCATGTTGCGCACCACACCGTTGCAGCGGAACTCCGGCGGCGAGTGCGGATCGATCGCCAGCCGCCGGATCGCCTCGGCGTCACGCGATTTCGTTCGCCACACCTGCGCCCAGCCGAAGAACACCCGCTGCTCGCCGGTCAGCCCGTCGATCACCGGGGCCTCCTTGCCCTTCAGCGACAGCCGGTATGCCAGCAGCGCGATCGACAGGCCGCCGAGGTCGCCGATGTTCTCGCCGACGGTGAACGCACCGTTGACGTGGTGGCCGTCGCTGAGCTGACGCGGCACGTACTCGTCGTACTGCTCGATGAGCTTCTTCGTGCGCGCGGCGAACTCGGTGCGGTCCTCGTCGGTCCACCAGTCCACCAGGTTGCCGTCGCCGTCGTACTTGGCGCCCTGGTCGTCGAAACCGTGCCCGATCTCGTGGCCGATCACCGCGCCGATCCCGCCGTAGTTGGCGGCGTCGTCGGCGTCGGCGTCGAAGAACGGCGGTTGCAGAATCGCCGCGGGGAACACGATCTCGTTCATCCCCGGGTTGTAGTAGGCGTTGACCGTCTGCGGGGTCATGAACCACTCGTCGCGGTCCACCGGCCCGCCCAGCTTGCCCAGCTCGCGGTCGTACTCGAACGCGTAACCGCGCCGGTAGTTGCCGTACAGGTCGTCGCGGGTGATCTCCAGCCCGGAGTAGTCCCGCCACTTGGCCGGATACCCGATCTTCGGGGTGAACTTGTCCAGCTTGGCCAGCGCCTTCTCCCGGGTGGCCGGGGTCATCCACTCCAGCGAGTTGATGCTGACCCGGTAGGCCTCCCGGATGTTGGCCACCAGCTCATCCATCCGCTCCTTGGCCCGCGGCGGGAAATGCTTTGCCACATACAGCTTTCCGACCGCGAAGCCCAGCAGGCTCTCCACCACCGACACGCCGCGCTTCCAGCGGTCGCGGATCTGCTCGGTGCCCGAGAGCCTGCGGCCGTAGAACTCGAAGTCCTCGGCGACCAGGTCGTCGGTCAGCAGGAACGCCCGGGCGTGGATGACCCGCCACTTCAGCCAGGCCTTCCAGTCGTCCAGTGCCTCGCTGCTCCACGCCGACGCGAACGCGGTCAGGTAGTCAGGTTGGCGCACAACGACTTCGGACGCCTTCTCCGGGGTGGTGCCCAGTTCGGTGAGCCAGCCGGCCCAGTCGAAGCCCGGCGCCTCCTCGGGCAGGTCGGTGAACCGGCGCAGGTTGTAGGTCAGGTCGGCGTCGCGGCGCTTGACGACGTCCCAGTGCGCCGACGCGAGCTTGGTCTCCAGCGCCACGATCCGCGCGGCGGTGTCCCCGTGGTCGCCGTCGCCGTACACCAGCGCGAACATCGCCGCGATGTGCTTCGGATAGGCGGCCAGGATCTCGGCGTGCTGCTCGTCGCGGTAGTACGACTCGTCGGGCAGCCCCAGCCCGGACTGCGTGAAGTGCAGCAGGTAGCGCGTGGAGTTCTTGGAGTCGGTGTCGACGTAGAGGCCGGTGCCGCCGCCCACCCCGGTGCGCTGCAGCGACCCCAGCACCCGGGCCAGCGCGGCCGGGCTGTCGGCGGCGTCGATCGCGGCCAGCTCGTCGAGCAGCGGGGCCACCCCGCGCCGTGCGATGGTCTCCTCGTCCATGAAGCTCGCGTACAGGTCGCCGATGCGCTGCTCGTCGGTGCCCGGCGCGGCGCCCGAGGCGGCGGCCTCGGTGATCAGGTCGCGGACGTGCTCCTCGGCGCGGTCGTACAGCGACCGGAACGCCCCGTCGGTGGCCCGGTCGGCGGGCATCTCGTATTCGGTCAGCCAGCGACCGTTCACATGGCCGAACAGGTCGTCTTGCGGGCGGGCGTCGGCGTCGACGTAGCTCAGGTCGATACCGGATCGGATAGCTTCAACGGTCACCCAACCAGAGTGCCAGAACGCGGGCCGGACACGGCCGGCGCTTCCAGGATCCCGGCGATCCGGTCGAACGCGTCGACCGCGCGGATCTCGCGGCCCAGCCGCTGCGCCGTACTCCGGTAGGACCCCGTCGTCAGCACCGTGTCGACCGCCCTGGCGATCGTCCGCCGGTCCGGGCGTGCGGTGCCGAGGTTCATGCCCGCCCCGGCGTGCGCGACGCGGGCGGCCACCTCGGGTTTGTCGGCGCTGCCGCCGGCGACCACCAGCGGTACCCCGTGCGCCAGCGCCTGGTGCACCCCGCCGTACCCGCCGTTGGTGACCATCACGTCGACATGCGGCAGCAGCTCGGCGTACGGCAGGAAGTCGGTGACGTGACAGTTCGCCGGCAGCCGGCCGGCCAGCGACGGACGGTCCGCGCGGCCGGTGGTCGCGACCACCAGCACGTCGTCGCGGTCGGCCAGCGCCTCGATCGTCGGGCGCAGCAGCGCGTCCGGGTCGTCGTTGTCCCAGGTGCCCTGGGTGACGTGCACGACGGCGCGCCGGTCGCCGGCCGGATCCCACGGCAGCCCCCGCCGCCGTCCGGGTGGCGGCAGCACCGGACCGGTGAAGGACACCGTCGGCGGCAGATCCCCGCGCGGGTACTCCAGCGACGGCACCGTGAACTGCAGCAGCCGGTCCGCCAGCACCGGCCAGTCGGTGAGGAACACCGGCGACGGCGCCGCCCCCACCCCGGCCAGCGCCGCGTTCAGCGCGGAATGCACGTCGCCGAACATCACCCGGTGCGTCACCCACGTCATCGGCCCGTAGTTGAGCTCCGGGCGCGGGGTGAACGCCGCCCCGAACGGGGGTGTGTCGGCGCTGGACAACGTCAGCGGACCGACGCCGGCGACCAGCACCCACGGCCGCGGCCCGTTCCCGGTCAGCAGCGGCAGCGCGCCGGTGAACGCCATGTCGCACAGCACCGCGTCGAACTGGTTGCCCCGCAACGCCTTCCGCAGCGCTCGGTACTGGGCGGGCAGCGGGTCGATGAACACCGACCGCATCTCGGCGCGGCCGCGGTACCAACGGTCGACCAGCGGCGGAAGCAGGGGCGGTTGTTTCGCGGAACGCTGCGGGTGCGCCCGCCACGGCAGCGGCAGGTACTCCAGGCCCCGCGACGTCACCGCGGCGCGGTGTTCGGCGCCGGTGAGCATTGTGACCCGGTGCCCGCGGGCCGCCAGGTCGGCGCCGACATGCAGCAACGGCAGGACATGGCCGGGGATCGGGCTGGCAGCAATCAGGTAGTCGCCCACGACCGGGCTGATACCCAGTTCACGACGGGTTCCACTGTGAGTTTGCCCTCCCCGGTACCCTCACGCGCATGCCCGAGGACGAGCCCACCACCATCGAGGACGGTCCCGTCTTCTCCAGCTACGGCATCGCATCGGCCGCGTTGGGCGTGGTCGCGGTGATCGCCGTCGCGCTGGCCGCCGTCATCTTCGTCCAGCACCGCCAGGACACCGACGAGCTGCAGTACCGGGCCCGGGTGATGCAGACCGCCGCCGACTGGACCACCGTGCTGATCAACATGAACGCCGACACCGTGTCCACCGACATGGTCAAACTGCACGAGGGCACCGTCGGCCAGCTCAACGCCGAGTTCGAGTCCGCCGTCGAGCCCTACCGCAAGCTGGTGCAGACCCTGAAGTCGCGCACCACCGGCCAGATCGACTCCGTCTCCGTCGAGTCGATCTACCACCCGCCGCCCGGCCCGGACGGGGCGCGCCCACAGCGGTCGCCGGAGATCTCGGAGTTCGCGTCGCGCACCGACACCGTGCTGGTGATCGCGACGTCGGTCAGCGAGAACGTCGGCGACGAGAAACCCAAGACGGTGCGTTGGAACCTGCGCCTGGACGTCTCCGACGTCGACGGCAAGCTGATGATCTCCCGGCTGGAGACGATCCGATGAGGAACATCTGGCGCGTCGTCGCCTTCGACATCGCCGCCCCGCTGGCCGCGATCGCCGCACTGGTCTACATCGGCGTCGCGCTGGCGTGGCCGCTGTGGTGGGTGTCGGTGTGCTCGATCCTGATCCTGCTGATCGTCGAGGGTGTCATCGTCAACGTCGTGCTGGCCCGCCGCGACGCGGTGACCATGGGCACCGACGACGACGGACCCGGCCTGCGGCTGGCGGTGACGGCGGTGGCGATGGCCGCACTGGCCGCCGCGGTGCTCGTCGGGTACTTCCAGTGGTCGGTGCCCGACCGCACCCTGCGCGACGACAGCGCGGAGGTGGTCGGCATCGCCAGCAGCGTCGCCGAGGCGTCCGCGACGTTCACCCCGCAGAACCCCACCGCGGCTATCGACCGCGCCGCCGCCGCCATGGCACCCGAGCGCGCCGAGGCGTTCAAGAACGAATTCGCCGCGGTGGCAAAGGATCTGACGAGCCGAAACGTGTCAGCGCAGTCCAGCGCCGTGTCGGCGGGCATCGAGGCGATCGGTCCGGAGGCGGCCAGCGTCGCGGTGGTGCTGCACGCCACCCAGACCTCGCAGGGCAAGCCGGCCGACACCGCGGTGCTGGCGCTGCGGGTGCTGCTGTCCAAGAGCGACGGCCGCTGGCTGGTCGACGACGTGTCGCCGATCCACTCGCGCTGAGTTACGGCAGGCTGTCCCAGAAGCGGGTGAGCGCGGCCGCGCCGCGCGCCGGATCCTCGACCATCCACCAGTGCCCCAACCCGTCGAGCACCTCGACCCGGGCGCCGGCCCAGGCGGCCGCGCGGCGCCGCATCTCGTCGGATCCCACGTAGGGGTCCTCGGTGGCCAGGATCGCCAGGCCGGGGCGGGCCGCGGCCTTATCCAGATGCTGTGCGACGGTGGCCATCTCCGGTTGCGCCGCCGACCGGTACAGCGCCAGCACCGCCCGGCCCATCTCCGGTCCCTGGTCGGCGGCGATCGACGCCGCGATGTCGGCCGGAATGCCCAGCGCGGCAAGCAGGTTGGTGCGATCCTCGACGGTGCCGCCGAACATCGCCTCGACGTTCTGCTCACCCTCGCCGGGGGTCTGCCAGATCTGGGCCAGGTCGTGCCAGACGTAGTCGGGGTCGTACAGCCCGATCACGTCGGTGGCCCAGCTGCGGACCAGATCGGGCCGGTACAGCACCAGGTTCACCACATGGCCGCCGCCCCAGTCATGCCCGACCAGGTCGATCGGTCCCTCGATGGCCGCCAGCTCGTCGGCCAGCCAGTCCCGGTAGGCCAGATAGGTCGCGGGGAAGTCGTCGGGCAGCGGTGCGCCGAACCCGGGCGGGGACAACCGCACCACGTCGTCGCGTCCGAGCGCGTTGACCAGCGGTCCCCAGATCGCGGCGGTCTCCGGATTGCCATGCACCAAAACGACAGTCATGGCCGCCATCCTGACACGGTCACACCCCGGTGAGCGGAGAGAGGAGGGGAGTCAGCCGAGCAGGCGGGCGTGGTCGACCTTGATGCAGCGGTCCATCACCACCTGCAGCCCGGCCGCTTCACCGTCGGCGGCGATCTGCGGATCCCACAGCCCCAGTTGCAGCCACAGCACCTTGGCGCCGACGGCGATGGACTCGTCGAGCACCTCACGCAGATGCTCGCGGCGGCGGAACACGTCCACCAGATCCGGTACCACCGGCAGGTCGGCCAGCGTCGGGTAGACCGGGGTGCCCTCGATCTCGCTGACCGTCGGGTTCACCAGGTAGATCTCGTACTGCCCGGTCCGCTTCAGATAGGTCCAGATGTCGTGACTGGCGCGGGCGGGGTTGGGCGACGCGCCGACGATCGCGATCGTGCGGGTCTGCCGCAGAATCCGCTCGAGATCCATCCGGCGCTCAGTTCGCGGCCGGCGGGCGACCGGCACGCATCCGGCCGAAACGCTCCGAGAGCCGCTTCATCCGCACCATCAGCGTCGCCGGCGGGCTGCTCTGCGCGTTGAGATAACGCTGGAACTCGTCGGCGGGCACCCCGATCCGCGAGGCGAACTCCGCCAGGCCCAGCCCCGAGAACTCGAGCAGGCGGCGTACATGGCGGGCCACCTCCTCGCGCTCGTTGGCCTCCAGATGCTCGCGGGTGCGGGTCAGCACCTCGGTCAGCGCCTTGGACACGCCGTACGGCCGCGCGGTCTCCAGCACCTCCTCGACCTGGCGGGCGGTGCGGCCGAACGGGTCCCGCTTGATCGCCGCGACGATCTTCTGCCACACCTCGAGGTCGTCGTTCTCCAGCGCCGAGCGGATCGCGGCGGTGGGCCAGAACTCGACGGGCCGGTCATCGACCGGCATCTGGGCGGTCTGCGGCGGCGCCTGCCGATCGGGCCGCTGATCACCCGGCGACGGCTCCCGGCGGCGAATGTCCGATGTCACCGTCACCTCGCCTCCTCCAGCATCGCGACCGCCACCGACAGGCAGCGTTCCTTGACCTTGGCCCACTCCGCCTCCGCTTCGGGGCCCGACATCCTCACGTCGTGCTCGTCGGAAGGCTGCGGGTCCGCCAGGCGGCGAACCAACTGGGTGGCCACCCACTGCTTCCGCGACTCCTGTCCACAGTAGTACCGGTCTATCCCGGTCAGGACCTCGGCCGCGGTGTGAGTCTCCATGGAGTCGGCGAGGTCGGCGAACTCGGCGTAGTCGCGGGTGGTGTTGCGGCACATGATCAGGTAGCTCTTCAGTCGCAGTGTCTCGGCGCCCGTCGGGATCTGCAGACGATCCCCGGTCGGCAGCTGCACGTTGGTGGTCTCCATCGGGCTGCGCCGCTCGATCGGCGCGCGCGGGTAATCCGCCTCGGTGGACAGGGCGTCGAGCGCAACCGCCAGGCGGCTGTTCCACACCGTCACCGGGTGCACCGGCAGCGTCGTGCGGGTGGTGACCGCGGTGCTGAGCCCGCCCTCGGCCTCCGCGAGGCCGACACCGCCCGCCTGCCGCACCGCGCGCGGCTTACAGCCACTGAACGCCAGCGGATCGGCGACGGTAACCGCCTGCGGGGCCAGGTTTTTCAGCTTCGCGGCGGACCTGACCGCGGCCCGGATCTCCGCGCCGCTGGGCCGCAGCGAGGACAGGTCGTCGGGAATGATGATCAGGTCCGGGCTGTCGACCATGGGCAACGGCTTCTCGAAGTCCACCGACGGCAGGATGCGGTCCAGCCACCGCGGCAGCCACCAGTTCCACCGGTCGAACATCGCCATCAGCGCCGGCACCAGCACCAGCCGCACCACGGTCGCGTCCACCGCGATCGCCACCGCGCAGGCCACCCCGAGCTGCGCCACCAGCGGCATGCCCGCGAACGCGAACCCGATGAACACCGCGATCATGATCAGCGCGGCGCTGGTGATGGTGCGCGCGCTGGTGCTCACGCCGTAGGCCACCGCGTCGCGGGTGTTGCCGGTCAGCAGGAACCGCTCCCGGATCCGGGTGAGCAAAAAGATCTCGTAGTCCATCGACAGGCCGAACGTCATCGCCAGCACCAGCGGCGGGATCGTGCTGTCCAGCGACGAGATCGGTTCGAAGCCCAGCGCTTCCAGCCAGCCCCACTGGAAGACCACGACCAGGCTGCCGTAGGCGGCGGCGACCGACAGCACGGTCATCAGCACTCCCTTGAGCGCCAGCACCACCGAGCGGATCGCGACCAGCAGCATCAGGAACGCGATGACCGAGACGAACACGAACACCCACGGCTGCGTCGCCGACACCCGGTCGTCGAAGTCCTTGATCAGCGCGGTCGGGCCGCCGACGTCGATCTGTGCGCCGTCCAGACCGGGCACTGTCGGCAGCTCCGCGCGCAGCCAGTCGACGGCCTCGCGGGCCGCCATGTCCTCGGGGTCCACCGACAGCACCGCCGACAGCAGCGCGTGCCGGTAGTCCTCACCGAACACCGGCGGGCTGACCGACACCACGTTCGGCCCCTGCGCCATCTTCTGCCGGATCTCCTCGAGCAGCGGCTCCTTGGCCGGCGCCGACGCCGCGTTGCCCTCCGGGAACGACACCAGCACCCGCACCGGGCCGAGCGCACCCGGGCCCAGCGCCTCGGCCGCGGCGTTGACACCGCCGCGGATCTCGTGCGTCGGCTCGAACTGCCGCTGCATGCTGTTGCCGAGCATCATCGAGAACGCCGGCGCGGCCATGATCAGCAGCAGCGCCGAGGCGGTCAGCGCCGACACCCAGGGCCAGCGCATCACCCGGCCGGTCCAGCGGGTCCAGAACGGCGACTGGCTGGAATCCGGGCGCCGCGACCAGTGCAGGTACGACGACCGCTTGGCCGCGGCCCGGCCGAACGTCGCCAGCACCGCCGGGGTCAGGGTCGTCGACGTCAGCACGGCGACCGCGACGGCCAGGATCGCGCCGGTGGCCATCGACACCAGCACCGGCGTCTGGATCAGGTAGATCCCGGTGACCGAGGCGATCACCGTCGCCCCGGACAGCACCACCGCCAGGCCCGACGTCGCCATCGCGGCGTCGGCGGCCTGTTGTTCGTCGCGGCCGGCCCGCAGCTCCTCCCGGAACCGCATCAGGATGAACAGCGAGTAGTCGACCGCCAGCGCGATACCGAACATCGACACCGTCGACGTCACGAACACCGACATCGAGGTGAACATCGACAGCAGATAGACCACGCCCATGGTCACCACGACCGTGCACACGCCCAGGATCAGCGGCATCGCCGCGGCGGCCAGCGACCCGAACACCGCCAGCAGCACGATCAGCACGATCGGCAGGTTCCACTTCTCGGCCTGGGCAACGTCGTGCTTGGTGGCCTGGGTGGCCGCCGCGCCCAGCGCGCCCTGGCCGATGACGTAGAGCTTGACCCGGCCGTCCTGGATCTCGCCGGGATCCTCGCCGGTGATCCCGACCTTCTGGCGCAGCTGCCTGGCGACGTCGACCGCGCCGGTGTTGTTGAAGTCCAGCTGCAGGGTCAGCACGTAGGGCCGGTCCGGCTGCGGTGGCGGCTGCTGCGGGTTGGGCACCACCTTGACGCTGGGCACCTCGGCGGCGATGCGTTCGAGTTCGGCGACCGCGACGTTCATGTCCTCGAACGACGCGTCGGCGCGCGGCGCCGCGACCAGCGCGAGCGGCGAGGCACCCTGATCGGGGAAGTAGTCCTCGAGCACCCGTTGCACGCGCAGCGACTGGGAGCCCTCGACCTCGAAGCCGCCGCCGGTGAGATGACCGGACTGGTTGAGCGCGAGCCAGATCGACGGGCCCAGGAGAAGCAACCACACGGCGAACACCGCCCAGCGGAACCTGCGCAGGTTGCTGCTCAAGCGCATCATGAACTGCTGGATCGGAGCTCCCCGCTTTCTACCGGCGTTGCGTGACCGAAGCGTACCGCAGTGTGGGGTAAGCTGCCGGGCCCTTATCAGCGTCCGCGTAAGCTGCCAGCAAAGCCTCACACTGCTGCAATCAGGTTCTCGTAAATCGGCTCTCCCGCGTTACCGGTAATCGGCCTGACCTGGGATTGCGCTGTGGGTTTCCTGGCTGGATTGGCGTGCGTCACACCGGTGATGGCAGGATGAACACTCGGTTCGGGGACCCATTGCCGTTAACTTGAAGGTGTTTGCGGAGTTCGTCACATATCCGCGCACCGTGAGGAGTTGTCCATGACCACGAGCACCGGGCTGGTCCGCCGAAGCATCCTTGCCGTCTTCGCTGTCACCGCCGCTGGCGGGGCTGTCACGGCAGCACTGGTGGCCCCGTCGACGCCGTCGGCGACCGCCGCCCAGGACCCGTGCGCGGCCAGCGAGATCGCCAGGACGATCGGCTCGGTGGCCGACTCCACCGCCGACTACCTCGAGGACCACCCGCAGACCAACCAGGTGCTGACGACGATCTCCAAGCAGCAGACCGGCCCGCAGTCGATGGCGACGCTGAAGGCCTACTTCGACGCCAACCCACAGGTGGCCAAGGAGATGCAGCAGCTGCAGCAGCCGCTGACGAGCCTGTCCGGCAAGTGCAGCCTGCCGCTGACCTTCCCCCAGCTGATCGGTCTGCTGCAGGCCGCGCAGCAGCCCGGCGGGCCGGCGGCGAGTTTGCCAGGACAGTTGCAGACGGCGCAGAACGTGGGCCTGCCGGGGACCGCGGCGACCGCGCAGACCCCGGCGGTCACATCGAATCCGCAGGGTGGTGGCCTGCTTCCGGGGTCCGCGCTGGCCGGTCTGCCCTGATCGCAAGCGACGCGGCGGGGAAATCGACGACCCCGCTGAGCTGCGGATTCGGAAATGTGGAAGATTCGTTAACGGCAAGGCAAGAAAGTCTGCGGAGATTCTGCTTAGCTTTGCTTTGGCGATAACCGCTCACGGTTACGGCCACACCACTTCCGAAGAAGGAGCTTGTCCATGTTGCTCTCGGCCCGTACTGCGCGACGTGCGGTAGCTGGCGCTGTCGGCAGCGGCGCGATTGCCGGTGCCATGTTCTTTGGTGCGACGCCCCTCGCGGCCGCGCAGCCGCCCAACTGCACTGCAGCTGACCTCGCGGGTGTTGCCTCCGGTGTCTCGGCCGCGACGTCCGCCTACCTGTTCACCCACCCGGACGTGAACGCGTTCTTCACCGGCCTCGAGGGGAAGCACCGCGAGGACGTCCGCGTGGAGGTCCAGGAGTACCTGAACAACAACCCGCAGGTGAAGGCTGAGCTGACCTCGATCCGTCAGCCGCTCGTCGACATCAAGAACCGCTGCGGCGACATCGACGGCGACGGCATCGCCGACACCGACAGCTAGGCCAGCGTTCGGTTGGTACCCGAGCGGGCCGCGCACCACGACGGTGCCGGCCGCACCGTGCTGATGGTCGACGACGACCCGGACGTACGGACCTCAGTCGCGCGTGGACTGCGCCACTCGGGGTTCGACGTCCGGGTCGCGGCGTCCGGCAAGGAGGCACTGCGTCTGCTGTCCACCGAGCAGCACGACGCGCTCGTGTTGGACGTGCAGATGCCCGAACTCGACGGTGTCGCGGTGGTCACCGCGCTGCGCGCGCTGGGCAACGACATCCCGATCTGCGTGCTGTCGGCCCGCGACACCGTCAACGACCGGATCGCCGGACTGGAAGCCGGTGCAGACGACTACCTGACCAAACCGTTCGACCTCGGCGAACTGGTGGCCCGGCTGCACGCGCTGCTGCGCCGCGCCAGCCATCACGAGCAGCAGTCCGACACCATGACCGTCGGGCCGCTGACCATCGACACCGCCCGCCGACTGGTGTTCGTCGAGGGGGAGAGGGTCGACCTCACCAAGCGCGAATTCGACCTGCTGGCCGTGCTTGTCGAGAACGCGGGTGTGGTGCTCAGCCGTCAGCGTCTGCTCGAACTGGTTTGGGGCTACGACTTCGACGTCGACACCAACGTCGCCGACGTCTTCATCTCATATTTGCGGCGCAAGCTGGAGCGCGACGGCCTGCCGCGGGTGATTCACACGGTTCGCGGGATCGGGTACGTGCTGCGCGAGGAGTCCTGAGTGCGCGCACTGCGGGCGGTGCGCTCCGCGTCGCTGCGCACCCGGGTGGCGCTCGCCGCGGCGCTGGCCGCGGCCGCCGTCGTCGCCGGCTTCCTCGCGCTGGCCTCGTTCGTGCTGGCGAGCAACGACGAGGCGCAGCTGGACCGGCGGCTGGACTCGATCATCGACGCCAGCATGTTCCCCGACCGGGCCCAGGACCCGCGCCGCGAGGTGCTGACCACGGGGCGGTCGCTGTCCACCGGTGAGGTGGTGTTCCAGCGCGGCTTCCAGTTGCCGCCGCTGCCGCCCGGCACCGCGACCGTCGAGGTCAACGGCGTGGAGTACCGGGTGCGCACCATCGAGGTGCAGCGCAACGGCGGGCTGATCATGTCGGTGGGCATCCGCGCCGACAGTATCCTGTTGAGCCCCAAGCGAATTCCGATCTACACCGCCATCGGCGTGCTGACCGTACTGGTGGCGGCGGGCCTCGGTTGGCTGCTGGCCGGTCCGGCGATCCGGCCGCTGCGCAGGCTCACCGAACACACCCGCACCCTGCACGAGGGCGCCAACGAGATGCCCGAGGTACACGGGGTGCGCGAGGCCGAGGAGCTCTCCGAGGCGATGTCGGCGATGCTGGCCCGGCTCGCCGCCGCCCAGCAGGCCACCACCAACTCGCTGCAGGCCGCGCAGGACTTCGCGGCCAACGCCGCCCACGAGCTGCGCACCCCGCTGACCGCGATGCGCGCCGACCTCGACACCCTGCGCATCCACGACCTGCCCGCCGAGGAGCGCGCCGAGGTGGTCGCCGACCTGTCCCGCGCGCAGCGCCGCGTGGAGGCGATCATCACCGCGCTCGGCCAGTTGGCCTCGGGTCAGCTCGCGCAGGCCGAGGACCGCGACATCATCGACGTCACCGACATGCTGGACCGGGTGGCGCGGGAGAACGCCCGCGTCGAAGGCGAAGTGGAGATCGTGGTCGACGCCGACGAGAACCTCGGCACCATCTGGGGCTGGCCCGGCGGGTTGCGGCTGGCGGTGGACAACCTGGTGCGCAACGCGATCACCCACGGCAAGGCCAGCCGCATCGTGCTGGCTGCGCACCGGCAGGGCGATCGGATGACGATCACCGTCGACGACAACGGTTGCGGGCTGCCCGCCGACGAACACGTCGCGGTGCTGGGCCGGTTCTCCCGCGGCAGCACCGCCGCGCCCGGCGGCTCGGGCCTGGGCCTGGCGCTGGTCGCGCAGCAGGCCACCCTGCACGGCGGCAGCATCGAACTGTCCGACAGCCCGCTGGGCGGGCTGCGCGCGACGCTGACGGTGTCAGCGAGCGGCCAGCAGGCGGATCGCGGCGCGCCAGCCCAGTAGCAGCACTGCGGTGGCGATCGAGGCCACCACGATGAAGCTGGGCGCCGTCCCGGCCGAGGTGAGCCTGCGCAGCAGCATGCCGACGACGATGGTGGCGACCCACACCGTCACCCCCGTCGGCAGCAGCGCGTACGGACGGCGCCAGCCCAGCGACAGCAGCCAGCCGACCAGCGCGCCGACCAGGAACGGCCACGCGGTGCCGGCGATCCCGGCCACCGTCAGCCCCTCGGCGTGGCTGCGCCGGCCGATCGTCGCGAAGACCACCACCAGCACCAGGTCGGTGGCCAGCGCCGTCGCCGCGGCACGGGTCAGCTCCGGGCTAGCTGTAGACATCGATCACCACATCCGATTCCGTTGGAACAGAAACTATCTCGGACAGCATATGTCCGGAGGCGGTCACGCGGACCCGGCGCCCGGAACCCGCGGGATCGCCGCGCAAACCCGGGCGTCCGCGAAGTGGTGTCGGTGGTGTGTGCAGCGCTCGAGGCGGGGCTGTCACACGGTGTTCGGGTCAGGATCCTCGTCGCTGAGGTGACTGATGGCCGTCGTGCTGCGGAACATGAAGAAGAACACCACCCAGCCGATCGCCGCGATGAAGATCCAGCTGATCAACCGGTATATCAGCATCGCCGAGATCGCCGACGCCAGCGTCATCCCGCTCGACACCAGACCCGGCACCAGCACCGCCTCGACCACCAGCAGCCCGCCCGGCATCAGCGGAACCGCCCCGACCGCGCGGGCGGCGACGAACGCCACCACGACCCCCAGCAACGACGGCCGCTCACCGGCGGCGTAGCAGGCGAACAGCAGCGTGCCCACCCCGGTCACCAGCGTGAACATCGACCACACGAACGCGACCGCGAGCTGGCCGCGGCTCAGCTTCACCGCCTCCAGTTGCGCCAGCGTCTCCCGCCACTTCGCCACCCCGGTGTCCGGCGGTTTGGCGCGCACGTAGTTCACCCACGACAGCACCCGCACCCCGATGCCGTCGAGCAGATCCGGCCGCGACGCGACCGCCTGCGCCAGCACGATCAGCAACAGGAACCCGGTCAGCGTGAAGATCAGCGAGAACGGGTTGTTCTTGGCGCCCAGGAAGAACGCGCTGCCCAGGCCCAGCAGCGTCAGGCTGATCACCTGCAGCGCCCCCGACATCACCAGCTGCCAGGACGCCACCACCGGGCTGGCGCCCCACATCCGCTGCTGGCGGTAGATGAACGTCGCCGACAGCACCGGCCCGCCCGGCAGCGTCGTGGACAGCGAGTTACCGGCGTAGAACGCCGCCTGCGAACGCCACTGCCGCACCGGCACATCCGCCGACCGCAGCAGCTTGCGCTGGATGTCGCCGAAGAAGTGCATCGAGGCCAGTGCCGTGCCGACCGCGGCCGCCACCCACCACCACTCGGCGGACCACAGGCTCTGCCACGCCTTGGCCAGCTGATCCCACACCAGGCCCAGTTCGACGGCCAGCACGACGACGGCGACGGCCAGGATCGTCCATCGCAGCCACCAGTACTTGCCGCGAGCGGGGGCGCCCGTACCGGGCCACCCCTGAGCTGCACTCGCAGGTGCGTCGTGGGCCACGTCGTAAGAGTAAAGCGTGCCCTCGCGTATTCCGGGATTCTGACAGCGCGGCCGTTACGCTATCGGGATGCCCGAGGGCCCTTCGTTCGACCCGGTCGGTGACGCGGCGGTCACGCCTCTCGTGCGTAAGGCGGCTGCCTGGTCCTGGCGCCTGCTGGTCATCTTCGCCGCCGTCCTGGTCCTGCTGTGGACGATCAAACATCTCGAGATCATCGTCGTGCCGGTGGCGCTGGCGACGATGCTGGCCGCGCTGCTCATGCCCGCCGTCGACTTCCTCGACCGCCGCGGCGCCCCGCGCGCCGGCGCGGTGGCGCTGATGCTGCTCAGCGGGTTCGCCGTGGTCGGCGGGATCCTCTCGTTCGTGGTCAGCCAGTTCATCAAGGGCGCCCCGGAGCTGACCGAGCAGGTCAGCCGCAGCATCGACGGCGTGCGCACCTGGCTGATCGAGGGCCCGCTGGGGCTGAGCCGCGAACAGATCGAGAAGTCCGGCGACGCCGTTATCCAGGCGCTGCGCGACAACCAGGAACGCCTGACCAGCGGTGCGCTGTCCACCGCGACGACGGTCACCGAGATCGTCACCGGCGCCCTGCTGGTGCTGTTCACGCTGATCTTCCTGCTGCAGGGCGGCCGCAACATCTACACGTTCGTCACCCAGATCTTCCCGGAGGACGTGCGCGAGCGGGTACGCGACGCCGGGCGCGCCGGCTTCCACTCGCTGATCGGCTACATCCGGGCCACGTTCCTGGTCGCGCTGGTCGACGCGGTCGGCATCGGCACCGGCCTGGCGATCATGGGGGTGCCGCTGGCGCTGCCGCTGGCGTCGCTGGTGTTCCTCGGCGCGTTCATCCCGCTGGTCGGCGCCGTCATCACCGGCTTCCTGGCGGTCATCGTCGCGCTGATCGCCAAGGGCATGATCTACGCGCTGATCACGCTCGGGCTGATCATCGCCGTGCAGCAGCTGGAGGGCCACGTGCTGCAGCCGCTGGTGATGGGCCGCGCGGTGTCCATCCACCCGCTGGCGATCGTGCTGGTGATCGCCGGCGGCGGTGTGCTGGCCGGGATCGTCGGCGCGCTGCTGGCCGTGCCCGCCCTGGCGTTCCTCAACAGCGCGGTGCGGGTGCTGCTGGCCCCCGACCCCGACGCCGAAGCCGCCGCGCTGGAGGCCGACGACGGCGGCCCGATGATCAGGGCCGAATCCGACGATCTCTGACGCCGGCTACAGCCGGCCCTCGCGGCGCAGCAGATCCTGGGCGCTGACCCCGCCGCCGCGGCGCTGCTGGCGCTCCTCGTCGGGGGTGTTCAGCTTCTGCGTCGCCGCCTCGGCGTCGGCGTTGGCGTCCGGCTGGGCCGGGATCGCCGTCGTCGCCGCCTCGCTGTCCTCCTGCTGAGCCTGCGGCGGCCGGACCGTCGGGATCGCGGTGGTCGGCTCGTTGCCGGGCTGCGGCGGCGGGACCGGGCGCTGCGGCGGCCGCGGCGGCTCACCGCCGGCGGGCCGGTTGGCGCCCGAACCGCGCAGCTCCCCGAGCCACGACTCGATCTCGCGCTCCTCCCGCGCCGGCGGGGCTGGCGGAGCGGGCGGACGCGCGGCCTGCCGGGTCACCGCGGCGGCGTTGCTCACCACGTTGCGGACCGCGTTCTTGGCTACCGCGAACTTGGTGGTCGCCGGCTCCTCATCGGCCGGTGCCGGCGGCGCCGGCGGTGCCGGCGGTGCCGGTGGGGCGGGCGGAGCGGGCTGGCCCGGCTGGGCCGGGGGTGGCGGCGGGGTGCCGGTCGGAATCCGGGTGGTGCCCACGGCCGACGGCGCGGCACCGCGCGGTGGCGCGACCCGTTCGGCACCCGGATGGGTCGGATCGTGCGGCGGCCGCGGCCGCGGCGGCACCGGGGCACCCGCACCGACCAGCGCCTCGGGCTCGTCGACCGTCTCGCGGACGGCGGGCCGCTTGCGCTCGTCGGGCAGCTCGGTCTCGCCCAGACCCAGCTTCTCCTGGATCCGCTTCATCCAGCGCGGCGCCCACCAGCAGTCGTCGCCGAGCAGCTTCATCACCGCGGGCACCAGGAACATACGGATGATCGTCGCGTCCAGCAGCAGCGCGATCAGCAGGCCGAACGCCAGGTACTTCATCATCACCAGGTCGCTGAACACGAACGCGCCCGCGACCACCGCCAGCACCAGCGCCGCACCGGTGATCAACCGGCCGGTCGTGGCGGTGCCGATGCGGATCGCCTCGGCGGTCGACAGCCCACGCTCGCGGGCCTCGACCATCCGGGACACCAGGAACACCTCGTAGTCGGTGGACAGACCCCAGATCACCGCGATGATCAGGCCGATCATCGGCGCCATCAGCGGCTGCGGCGTGTAGTTCATCACGCCCGACCCGTGGCCGTCGACGAACATCCAGGTGAGCACACCCATCGTCGAGCCGAGCGTCAGCGCGCTCATCACCGCCGCCTTGATCGGCAGCACCACCGACCCGAACGCCAGGAACATCAGCACCGTCGTCGTGACGATCAGCAGCGTCACCATCAGCGGCAGCTTCTCGAACAGGCTGTGAATACTGTCCTGCTCCAGCGCAGGCGTGCCGCCGACACTCACGGTGACCCCGCGCGGCGGTGTCAGCGCCCGCAGCTCGTCGATCTTCTTGGCGGCGTCGTTGCGGTTCTCCAGACCGTTCTGGATCACCCGCACCGACGGGTCCTTCGACCCGCCCTCCTGGACGGCGCGCTCCTGCCACATCTTGGACTGGTCGTCGTCGGGGGCGATGAACCCGGACACCGTCAGCGCCTTGTTGCGCACCTCGGCGATCTGCGCGTCGGTGATCGGCTCGCCGTCCTCGCGTTCCATCACGATGGTCAGCGGTTCGGTGCGGAAACCCGGGAAGGACCGGTCGAACTCCTCCTGCGCCTGGCGCACCGAGTTGTCCGGCGGCAGGTACTTCTCGCTGATGCCGCCCAGCGACAGGCTGCCCAGCGGAATGATCAGCAGGATCATCCCGACGACGATCGGCGCGGCGAACGCCACCGGCCGCTTCATCACGCGGTTGACCAGCTTGCCCCAGAAGCCCTGCTCGACCTCGGCGCGGGTCTTGGTCTTCTGCGTCTTCTCGGCCAGCCACTCCAGCCAGATCCGCATCGGCCGCCAGTTGCGGAAGAACGGGACCCGCAGCAGCGTGCGCACACCGAGCGCGTCGACGTTGGGGCCGAGGATGCCGAGCACCGCGGCCAGCACGGTGACCGACAGGATCGCGGCCAGCATGACCGAGGCGATGATCGCGTAGGTGATCGACTTCAGGAAGCCCTGCGGGAACAGCAGCAGCGGCACCGACGAGGCCACCAGGATCACCGCGGAGAACATGATGGTGCGGCCCGAGGTCATCACGGTGCGGCGCACCGCGGCCTCGGTGTCGTAGCCCTCGGCGATCTCCTCGCGGAACCGGCTCACCATGAACAGGCCGTAGTCGACGGCGATGCCCAGGCCCATCAGCGTCACCACCGGCTGGGCGAAGAAGTGCACCGGCATGAACTCGGCGAGCAGCCGCATGATGCCCAGCGCGCCCGCGATGGTCAGACCACCGGTGATGCCCGGCAGCGCGGCGGCGACCACACCGCCGAACACGAAGAACAGCACGACGCAGACCAGCGGGATGGCCGCCACCTCGGCGCGGCGCTGGTCCTCACCGATGCTGCCGGTCAGCTCGCTGGCCAGCGGGTTGAGGCCGGCCAGCTTGATGTTGCCGTCGTTGATCTGCTCCAGGTCGGGTTCGACGGCCTGGTAGTTGATGAGGATCTCGTCGTCGGTCTCGCCCTTGAGCGGGATGGAGACGAACGTCTTGGACAGGTCCTCGGTCTTCATCTGCTGGACGGTCTCGCTGGCGGCGTCGGGCGCCTTGAGCCAGCCGACCCAGCCGACCACCTGATCCGGGTGGTCCTCGACGAACTTGTCCAGCTCCACGGTGACATCCTTCTGCCACTGCGGGTTGTCGACCTTCTTGCCGTCGGGCGGCGTCAGGATCGCGACGACGTGGCTGGTGCGGTCGCGGCCGTACACCTCGTCACCGATCACCGAGGCGTGCACCGACTGGCTTCCCTCGTCATAGAAGCCGCTCTGGGTGACGTGATTACCGAGCGAAATGCCGTAGATACCGCCACCCAGGCAGAGTGCGACCATGACGCCGATGACGATGTATCGGTACCGGTACACCGTTCGACCCCACCAGGCGAACACGTAAGCTCCTTACTCGATTTTCTCGAAGTCAGTGACGACCCCGCCGCGCGGTTTCAGTTGTTGACGCGCGAGGTCAGTAGCGAGGACAGCGGCCGGAACGGCTGCAACCATGCCCCCCTGCTCGGGCAGCGAATCGAGGCCGATTCGCGGTAGCGGCTCCCGGAACACACCAGGGATGTCCTCCAGGTCGACGAATTCCAAGGTATCCGACGCTAGCGCCCAGCTCGCATGTTCGCGAAATCCGAGCACCTGGACCGGAATGCCGTCGCGGGCGATGTCCTCGAGCGGCTGTTTGAAGGCCTGACCGTCGGCGGAAGCCACCAACACGCTGGCCAGACCCTCGCTGCGACGCAGCGCGATGTGGTCGAGCATGTCGCTGTCGACGTCGCTGTCCTCATCGATCTTCGGTTTGGCGAAGACCGCGAAGCCCACGTTACGCAGCGCCTCCACCCAGGGCCGGACGACCTCGGCGCTGCCGGGCGCGATGTTGGTGAAGACCGTGGCCTCCGGCTCCAGCGAGACGTTGGGCCGTGTCGCGGCGAGCTCGGCGGTGCGGGCCAGCAGCCAGCGGCCCAGCGCGTCGAACCGGGGCCGGTGGGCCGCGGTCGGCCGGCCGCCCAGGATCGATCCGAGCCCCATGTCCAGGTTGGGGGCGTCCCACACCAGCAGCACCCGGGCCGTGCCGGCCGCGGGCGCCGATCCGGGCTCGGTGCCCGCTTCGAGGTCCGGCGGGACCACTTCATCCTCGAGGTCATCCTCGAGCTCGTCCTCGAGGTGACCCTCTACGTGACCTTCTTCTATATGCCCGAGGTCTTCCGTGACGCTCATGACGTCTTCTCCCAGAGCAGTTCGGCGACGGCGCGCTCGGCGTCCTGCGCCTTGTTCTCGTACTTGGTGACCGGCCGCTCGACGGAGATCGGCAGCGGCTGTCCGGGATCGACCCGGCGCAGCCGCGGCTCGGCGTCCCCGACCTCGGCGATGTGCTCGGCGTAGCCGGCGTGGTCGGTCGCGACGTGCAGGATGCCGCCGGGCCGCAGCCGGTCGGCGATCAGCGCGACGGTCGCCGTCTGCAGGAGCCGGCGCTTGTGGTGGCGGGCCTTGGGCCACGGATCCGGGAAGAACACCCGCACCCCGGTCAGCGAGTCTGGGCCGAACATGTGCTGCAGCACGTCGACGCCGTCGCCGCGGACCAGCCGGATGTTGGTGACGCCCTCGCGGTCGATACCCGACAGCAGCTGCGCCAGCCCGCGCTTGTAGACCTCGACCGCCACCACGTCCAGGTGCGGTTCGGCCTGGGCCATGGCCAGCGTCGAGGTGCCCGAACCGCAGCCGATCTCCAGCACCACGGGCGCCGACCGGCCGAACCACGCCTCGGTGTCCAACCGGGAGGCCGGGACGTCACCGTCACGGGCCTGCATGCCGATCTGCGGCCAGAGCCGGTCCCATGTCGCCTGCTGGGCGGGCGACAACGTGGTGCGGCGCGTCCGGAAGCTGGTGACGCGGGGGTATCGGTGTTGGTTCATAGGGCTGTGGGGGCCCGAAGCCGACACGTCGACGACATCGGGTCCCTGTTGGTGCATCCATCCATGGTGGCCCATCGATGCCCGAGTACCCGCATCGCGGTGCAGATTGATACCCAACAGTTGCCTTTTGCTGGTATGCGAGCTATCCCCAGCCGCCCGTCCGGGCCCTCGCCGCCCGGCGGTAGAGCTGCCACGATCGGGAGAGGGGCCGGGCAACGCCCGGATTCCGGACGACGGTGGGGGAGGAGCCACGATTTTCCTCGATGAGCTGCGGCGCTACGCCGACGAGCGCGATCCGCGGGTGCGGCCTCTGCTGCGCCGGCTGCAGGCGCCGACGCGGGTCGCGGTGCACGGCAGGCCCGGTGTCGGGCGCACGACGGTGGCCGCCGCGCTGGCCTCCGCCGGGGTGACGGTGACCACCGCCGGGGAGGTCGATGTGTTGGTGCTCACCGAGGCGCCCAAACCCGAGGATCTGGGCCTGGTGGACGCCGCGGCGCGGCCGGTGGTCGTCGTGCTCAACAAGGCGGACTGCAGCGGCCGCGGGCCGGGTGGGCCGCTCGCGGTCGCCGAGCGGCGCGCCACCCGGGTGCGCGTGGCGACCGGGCTGGTGACGGTGCCGATGGTCGCGCTGCTCGCCGACGTCCGGCTGACCGACCCGCTGCTGCGGGCGCTGCGCACCCTGGTCGCCGAACCCGCCGACCTGAGCTCGCCCGACGCGTTCGTCGGCGCCGCGCACCCGCTGCCCACCGAGGTGCGGAGCCGGCTGCTGGCGACCCTCGACCGGTTCGGTGTCGCGCACGCCGTGCTCGCGCTGGCGGAGGGGACGGACCCCGGGGAGCTGCCGGGACGGCTGCGCCGGCTCAGCGGGCTGGACCGGGTGGTCGCGGCGGTGCACGCGGCCGCCGCGCCGCTGCGCTACCGGCGACTGCGTGGTGTGTTCGACGAATTACATTCGCTGGCAACGGATTCCGATGAGCTCGCGGATCTCCTCGGCACCGATGACGCGGTGCTGACCGTGATGACCGCCGCCGTGGACGTGGTGCAGGCCGCCGGTGCGCGCGTCGACCGCGGCGACGATCCGCAGGCCCACCTGCGCCGGGCCCGGCACTGGCGCCGCTACGGTCGCGGCCCGGTCACCGCGCTGCACCGGGCGTGCGCCGCCGACATCACCCGCGGATCGCTGCGCCTGCTCGCGGAGGCGGAATGACCGACCCGATCCGCTCCGCCGACGCCGTCGTCGCCGCCGTCGACCCCGGCCTGGCCGCCCCCGCGGTGCGCGCCCGCGACGTCGTGGCGGTGACCGGACCGCCGCTGGCAGGCACCACCGGCGTCGTCGCCGCCCTGCGGGACCGGATGCCCGACCACACCGTCGTCGAGGCCGCCGACCTCGCCGCCGACGAGGCACCCGCGGCGGTGGTGGCCGTGGTGTCGGCGGCCGCGCCGATGACCGCCTCCGACGCCGCCCTCATCGAGCGCGCCGCCCGCCACACCGACGCCCTGATCGCGGCGGTGACCAAGACCGACGCGCACCGGCAGTGGCGCGACGTGCTGGCCGCCGCCCGCGACGAGCTCGCACGCCGGTCGGCACGCTTCGCGCAGACGCCGTGGGTCGGGGTGGCCGCGGCGCCGGACCTGGGTCCGCCGCAGGTCGACGAGCTGGTCACGGTGCTGCGCGAGACCCTCGCCGCACCGGATCTGGTGCGACGAAACCGGTTGCGGGCGTGGGAAACCCGCCTGCAGGACACCATCGGACGGCCCGCGGGCGCGGGCCGGCGGGTGCGGGTGGCCGAGCTGCACCGGGCCCGTGACGACGTGCTCAGCGGCCGGCGGGCCGGGCGGGCCGACCGGCAGGCCGCGCTGCGCCGCGAGATCCAGCAGGCCCGGGTGCAGCTCGGCTACCTGGCCCGCAACCGGTGCACGGTGGAACGCGCCGAACTCGCCGAGCAGGCGGCCGCACTGGGACGAGGGCAGAGCGGCACTTTTCAGGCCCGGGTGCGGGAGCGGATGGAGAGGCTGGTCGCCGAGCTGGACACCGAGACCACCGCGCGCCTCGACGAGGTCGCGGCCCGGCTCGGGCTGGCCGCACCGCCGGCGCCGTCGCCGCCGCCGAACCCGCAGCTCGGCGCGCCGCCGCTGACCGCGCGCCGGTTGGAGACGCAGCTGGGCATGTTGCTCGGCGCCGGGTTCGGGCTCGGTGTGGCGCTGATGGTGACGCGGCTGATCACCGGCCTGGCGCCGGGACTGACGGCGGCGGGCCTGGCCGTCGGCGGTGCGGCGGGGCTGGCGCTGACCGTGTGGGTGGTCGGCATCCGCGGGCTGCTGCACGACCGTGCGGTGCTGGACCGCTGGCTCACCGACGTCACCGCGCGGGTGCGCACCGCGGCCGAGGAGCGGGTCGCCACCCGCATGCTGACCGCCGAGAGCGCGCTGGGCGCGGCCCTGCGATCGGTGGAACAGGAGGAAAGCGCGGCGGCGCGGGCGCGGCTGACCGCGATCGACGACGAATTACGTGACCACACCCTGCGCACCGCCCGCGCCGCGGCGGCCCGGGAGCGCCGGCTACCTGCGCTGACGCGGGCGCTGGAGGCGGTGCGGAACGAGTTGTCGGCAGCCCGCGACAGCTGACAGCCGTCAAAACGCCGGTGATCGTAGTTTCTGAATCGTTCTTGTGAGTATTCGGACACACATCCGGTTCCCCGAGGCATGTGTCACCGCGTTAACCTCTCTGGTAGGAACCCGCAGCGCCGCCCTTCCTTTTGTCTGGTTGGCGCATACGGAAGCCTCAGGTCCTGGCAGCAACAGACACAGGAGAATTTCATGACCGCAGCGACCATCCCAGGGTTGGACAGCGCACCGACGAACCACGAGGGTCTGCTCGCTTGGGTGCGGGAGGTCGCCGAGCTGACGCAGCCCGATCGCGTGGTGTTCTGCGACGGCTCCGAGGAGGAGAACGCGCGGCTCTGCGAGAAGCTGGTCGCGGCGGGCACCTTCAAGAAGCTCAACGACGAGAAGAAGCCCAACTCCTACCTGGCGCTCTCCGATCCGTCCGACGTGGCGCGCGTCGAATCCCGCACCTTCATCTGTTCGGAGCGTGAGATCGACGCCGGCCCCACCAACAACTGGATGGATCCGACCGAGATGCGTCGGATCATGACCGACCTGTACCGCGGCTCGATGCGCGGCCGCACCATGTACGTCGTCCCGTTCTGCATGGGTCCGCTCGGCGCCGAGGATCCCAAGCTGGGCGTCGAGATCACCGACTCCGAGTACGTCGTCGTCTCGATGCGCACGATGACCCGCATGGGCAAGGCCGCGCTCGACAAGATGGGCACCGACGGCTTCTTCGTCAAGGCGCTGCACTCGATCGGCGCGCCGCTGGAGCCGGGCCAGAAGGACGTGCCGTGGCCCTGCAACGAGACGAAGTACATCACCCACTTCCCGGAGACCCGCGAGATCTGGAGCTACGGCTCGGGTTACGGCGGCAACGCGCTGCTGGGCAAGAAGTGCTACTCGCTGCGCATCGCCTCGGCGATGGCCCACGACGAGGGCTGGCTCGCCGAGCACATGCTGATCCTCAAGCTGATCAGCCCGGAGAACAAGGCGTACTTCATCGCCGCGGCGTTCCCGTCGGCGTGCGGTAAGACCAACCTCGCAATGCTGCAGCCGACCATCCCGGGCTGGCGCGCCGAGACCATCGGCGACGACATCGCCTGGATGCGGTTCGGCAAGGACGGCCGCCTGTACGCGGTGAACCCCGAGTTCGGGTTCTTCGGCGTCGCGCCGGGCACCAACTGGTCGTCGAACCCGAACGCCATGAAGACCATCTCGGCCGGCAACACGGTGTTCACCAACGTCGCGCTGACCGACGACGGCGACGTCTGGTGGGAGGGCCTCGAGGGCGACCCGCAGCACCTGATCGACTGGAAGGGCCAGGACTGGACGCCCGAGTCGGGCACCCCGGCCGCGCACCCGAACTCGCGCTACTGCACTCCGATGTCGCAGTGCCCGACGCTGGCGCCGGAGTGGGACGATCCGCAGGGTGTGCCGATCTCGGCGATCCTGTTCGGCGCCCGCCGCAAGACCACGGTGCCGCTGGTGACCCAGGCCCGCGACTGGAAGCACGGCGTGTTCCTGGGTGCCACCATGGGCTCCGAGCAGACGGCCGCCGCCGAGGGCAAGGTCGGCACCGTGCGCCGCGACCCGATGGCCATGCTGCCGTTCCTGGGCTACAACGTCGGCGACTACTTCGCGCACTGGATCGACATCGGCAAGCAGTCCGACGAGGCGAAGATGCCGAAGATCTTCTTCGTCAACTGGTTCCGTCGCGGCGACGACGGTCGCTTCCTGTGGCCGGGCTTCGGTGAGAACAGCCGCGTGATGAAGTGGGTCATCGAGCGGATCGAGGGCAAGGCCAACGGCCGCACCACCCCGATCGGCATCGTGCCGACCGCCGACGACCTCGACCTGAGCGGCCTGGACGTCGACAAGTCCGACGTGGACGCCGCGCTGGCGGTCAACGTCGACGAGTGGCGTCAGGAGATCCCGCTGATCGAGGAGTGGTTCGAGTTCGTCGGCGAGAAGCTCCCGACGGGTATCAAGGACGAGTTCGACGCCCTCAAGCACCGCATCGACGCCGAGGGCTGACCCCTCTCCGGCCGCGAGCGTGCGGGTCTGCACACGACACGCCGCTGAATTTCGACACTATGCGCACGTTCACCGCTCGGTGAGCGTGCGCATAGTGCTGTTCAGGGGGTGCTCCGGGCGTGTGGGACACCGCAGTTCACCCCTCTTGACACGTGTCAATTAGCGGCGTCGTAAAGTCAGTTCATGCAGATCCGCGAACATGCCGAGGCGACGCCGGACAAGCCCGCCATCATCATGTATCCGAGCGGCACAGTCGTGACGTTCGCCGAGCTGGAGGCCCGCGCCAACCGTCTGGCCCACCACTTCCGCAAGCACGGGTTCGTCGAGGGCGACACCGTTGCCGTCGTCATGGAGAACAACGAGCACATGCACGCCGTGATGTGGGCGGCGCGGCGCAGCGGGCTGTACTACGTGCCGATCAACACGCACCTGACCGCGGCCGAGGCGGCCTACATCATCGACAACAGCAACGCCAAGGGCATCATCGGCTCGAAGGCGATGCGCCCCGTCCTCGAGGGCCTGGCGGCCGAGCTGCCCAACGGGCTGCCGGAGTTCCTGCTCATCGCCGACGGAGCCGACGGGTCGGCGACAAGCGCCGCCAGCGACCTGGACGGCTGGGAGCGTTACCCCGAGTGCGTCGCCGGCTACCCGGACACCCCGATCGCCGACGAGATCGAGGGTGACGTGCTGCAGTACTCGTCGGGCACCACCGGCCGGCCCAAGGGCATCAAGCGCGCCCTGCCGCACCTGCCGCCGTCGGAGGCCCCGGGCCTGATGACGATGCTCGTGGCGGTGTGGATGGAGCCGAACTCGGTGTACCTGAGCCCCGCACCGCTGTACCACACGGCGCCGCTGGTGTGGTCGATGACGGTGCAGGCCGCGGGCCACACCACGGTGGTGATGGAGAAGTTCGACGCCGAGGGCACCCTGGACGCCATCCAGCGCTACGGCGTCACCCACGGACAGTTCGTCCCGGTGATGTTCACCCGGATGCTCAAGCTGCCCGAGGAGGTCCGCGCCAAGTACGACGTGTCCAGCCTCAAGCGGGTCATCCACGCGGCGGCGCCGTGCCCGGTCGAGGTCAAGAAGGCGATGATCGACTGGTGGGGTCCGATCGTCGACGAGTACTACGCGTCCTCGGAGGCCCACGGTTCGACGCTGATCAGCGCCGAGGACTGGCTCAAGCATCCGGGGTCGGTCGGCAAGCCGATGACGGGCAAGGTGCACATCCTCGACGAGAACGGCAACGAACTGCCCCCGGGCGAACCCGGCGAGATCTACTTCGAGGGCGGTAACACGTTCGAGTACCTCAACGACCCGGAGAAGACCGCCAAGTCGCGCAACGAGCACGGCTGGATGACCGTCGGCGACGTCGGCTACGTCGACGAGGAGGGCTTCCTCTACCTGACCGACCGCAGGCACCACATGATCATCTCCGGCGGCGTGAACATCTACCCGCAGGAGGCCGAGAACCTGCTCGTCACCCACCCGAAGGTGGCCGACGCGGCGGTGTTCGGCATCCCCGACGAGGAGATGGGCCAGAAGGTGCACGCCGTCGTGCAGACCGTCGATCCCGCCGACGCCACACCGGAGTTCGGTGAGGAGCTGATCGCCTGGATCCGGGATCGCCTGGCGCACTACAAGTGCCCGCGCTCCATCGCGTTCGAGGCGCAGCTGCCGCGCACCGACGCCGGCAAGCTGTACAAGCAGGAGCTGATCAAGAAGTACTCGTGACAACGACGGTCGAACTGGCCGGGGGCATACTGGTCGCGATCGGATCGCCCACGGACAGAGCAACTTTCACGCTGACAGCGGACGATCTCGACGATCCCCGGGCGGTGACGGTGCCGTCGGTGTCCGACGCCCTCGACGAACTGCGGGAACGCTGTGAGCGCTGGCCGCATGCGGCGGGTATCTGCGACGACGTGCTGCGTGCCTTCGACCCGGCGGCGCCGGTGTTCAACGGCGTCATCACCGAGTCGCTGGCGTACTCGACGCTGCAGTCGGGTCCGGAGTTCGCGCGCTGGCTCGACGAACGCGGCCCCGCCGAAGCGCCGCTGCTACCGGATCCCGTTGTGGCCGAACGCGACGGCGACACCCTGCATGTGCGGTTCAACCGCCCGCAGCGGCACAACGCGTTCTCCACCGATGCGCGCGCCGCGCTGCTGGAGGCGCTGGAGGTGGCGCGGGTGGACCCGTCGGTCACCGAGGTGGTGCTGTCCGGCAACGGCCCGTCGTTCTGCAGCGGCGGTGATCTCGGCGAGTTCGGCAGCTTCGACGATCCGGCCAGCGCCCACTTCGCCCGCACCCGCTACAGCCCGGCGCTGGTGTTGGCGGAACTGGCTGCGCGCCTGGGCGATAAATGCCGAGCCAGGGTGCACGGCCAGGTGCTGGGCAGCGGGCTGGAGATGGCGTCGTTCTGCGGCCGCGTGGAGTCGACGGCCGACGCGGTGTTCGGGCTTCCGGAGCTCACCCTCGGCCTGATCCCCGGGGCGGGCGGCACCGTCAGCGTCACCAGGCGCATCGGCCGCTGGCGCACCGCGTATCTGGTGCTGTCCGGTCGCACGATCGACCCGCAGACCGCGCTGCGCTGGGGTCTGATCGACGCCATCCTCTAAGCGATTTCGGTGTAGTTAGTTGCGCTGGGCGCGACTATCTACACCCAAATCGCCCCCCGGGGTTAGCGCGACCGGCGCAGGGTGACGCGGTAGGTGTACTGCTCGGGCAGGAAGTGGCTGACCGAGAACTCGACCGGCCGGCCGTCGGCGTCGGAGTAGAGTCGGTCGACCCGCAGCATCGGGTGTCCGACCGCGCAGCCCACCGCGTCGGCCACCGCCGCGTCGGCGGGTGCGACCGTGATTGACTGCGCCGCTTCGGTGATCGGCTGGTCCAGGTGCGGCTCGATCACCCCGATGACGGTCTGTCTGCCGACCGCCCCGTCGGCCAGTTCAGGTGCCGCCGACACCTTCGACGCCACCGCGGGCACCAGATGAACGACGGTGCGCACGAACGGAATCCCGTCGTGCAGGCGGCGGAACTCCACCGTGTGGACGACGTCGTCGACCAGCCGCAGCCGGGCGGCCGCGTCCACGTCGACCCGCCGCCGCAGTCCGGTCAGCACCTCCATCGTGGTGTCGACCGAGAAGCTCATCAGGTCCTCGATCGACCCGAACTGACGCAGGTAGCGGTGATCGGGTTCGCGCGCGTAGGTGCCTCGCCCCGGTATCCGGTACACCACTCCCTCGGCGACCAGGTCCTGGAACGCCCGTCGCACCGTCTGCCGCGACACCCCGTGTGAGGCAACGAGTTCCGACTCGGTCGGGAGCCGGGCCCCGTCGCGGTAGCGGCCGGCGGCGATCTCGTCGCGCAGCCGGTCCCGCAGCACCTGGTAGGCGGGTTTCATCCGGTTACAGGCCGCCCCGGGCCACCAGTTGCGAGGCGATGACGTTGCGCTGGATCTCGTTGGTGCCCTCGCCGACGATCATCAGCGGGGCGTCGCGGAAGTAGCGCTCCACGTCGTACTCGGTGGAGTAGCCGTAGCCGCCGTGGATGCGCACCGCGTTCAGCGCGATCTCCATGGCCACCTCGGAGGCGAACAGCTTGGCCATCCCGGCCTCCATGTCGCAGCGCTCACCGCTGTCGTAGCGTTCGGCGGCGTAGCGGGTCAGCTGTCGGGCGGCGGTCAGCTTGGTCGCCATGTCGGCCAGGTAGTTGCCCACCGACTGGTGCTTCCAGATCGGCTGGCCGAAGCTCTCCCGCTCCTGGGCGTAGCGCAGCGCATCCTCCAGCGCCGCGGTGGCCACCCCCAGCGCCCGCGAGGCCACCTGAATGCGACCCGTCTCAAGGCCTTTCATCATCTGCGCGAAGCCCTTGCCGGGTTCGCCGCCGAGGATCGCCGACGCGGGCACCCGGCAGTCGTCGAAGACCAGCTCGCACGACTCCACGCCCTTGTAGCCGAGTTTGGGCAGATCGCGTGACACCGACAGTCCCGTCGTGCCCTGTTCGACGAGGACCACCGATATGCCCTTGTGCCGCGGCTGGGCGGCCGGATCGGTCTTGCACAGCAACGCGATCAGCCCCGAGCGGCGGGCGTTGGAGATCCACGTCTTGGCACCGTTGATGGTCAGCCCGCCGCCCTCGGACGGCAGCGCGGTGGTCGTCATGTTCTGCAGGTCCGACCCGCCGCCGGGTTCGGTCAGCGCCATGGTCGCGCGGATCTCGCCGGTGGCCATCGCCGGCAGGTACCTGCGCTTCTGTTCCTCGGTGCCGAACAGCGTGAGGATCTTGGCGACGACGGTGTGCCCGCCCATCGCCCCGGCCAGGCTCATCCAGCCGCGGGACAACTCCTGGGTGACCTCGACGTAGCAGGGCATCGACACCGGGTTGCCGCCGTACTCCTCGGGCACGGCCAGGCCGTAGATGCCGATCTGCTTCATCTGCTCGATCCACGCCTCGGGGTACTCGTTGGCGTGCTCGACCTCGCGCACCCGCGGCTTGACCTCGCGGTCGATGAACTCCCGCACGGTGGCGACGAGCATGGTCTCTTCATCGGTGAGTGTGCTCATATGTACGGCCATATTGACACTTTGTCCGGCCCAATGCCAGAGTGAGCAGCCGTGAGCGGGCCTTTTTTCGACGAACTCGAGGTCGGGCAGGTCTTCGACACCGCCCCGGCGATGACGCTGACCGACGGTGCCGCCGCGGTGCACCAGTCGATCCTCGGTGACCGCCTGCGCCTGTCCCTGGATGCCGAGCTGGCGGCGGCGGTGACCGGGTCGCCCGGCGCGCTGGCCCACCCGGCGCTGGTGTGCGACGTGGCGATCGGCCAGACCACGCTGGTCACCCAGCGGGTCAAGGCCAACCTGTTCTACCGCGGGCTGACGTTCCACCGCTTCCCCAAGATCGGCGACACCCTGTTCACACGCACCGAAGTTGTTGGGCTCAAACAGAACTCGGCCAAGCCCGGCCGGGCTCCCACGGGTCTGGCGGCGTTGCGGATGACGACCGTCGACCAGCACGAACGCCTGGTGCTCGACTTCTACCGGTGCGCCATGCTGCCGCTGAGCGACGGCGCCGGCGACACCGGCCGCGCCGACGACCTGTCCACCGTCGGCGCCGACATCGCACCCGCCCCCGATCCCACCGCGGACTGGGACGCCGAGGCCTTCCGTGCCCGGGTCCCCGGCCCCCGGTTCGACCCGGACTGGGCGGGCACCGTGCTGCACAGCAGCGCCGACGTGGTCAGCAGCGCCCCCGAGTTGGCCCGGCTGTCGCTGAACATCGCTGCCACCCACCACGATTGGCGGGTCGGCGGGCAACGCCTGGTCTACGGCGGGCACACCATCGGGTTGGCGTTCGCCCAGGCCACCCGGCTGTTGCCGAACCTGGTGACGGTGCTGGGCTGGCAGTCATGCGATCACACCGGCCCGGTGCACGAGGGCGACACGCTCTACAGCGAGCTGCACATCGAGCAGGCGACGCCGCTTGCCCGACGGTCGCGGCGGCCTGTTGTCCCTGCGTTCGGTGGTGCACGCGGTCGGCGAACCGGACCGTGAGGTGCTCGACTGGCGGTACACCGCGCTGCACTTCTGAGCGCGGCCCGCACAATGGGGCTGTGACGTCGTTGGTCGTCCCGACCGCCGTGCTCGACCGGGCACGGCGCACCGCCGCCGCATTCGCGGCCCTGACCGGCGCAGACGTGGACGCCGCCGAGCTGATCGGCGGGCGCGCCGCGCTGCTCGGCCACGCCCCGCGCGGACGCGTGTCGGCCGGCGGCGCGACCAGGCTGATGCCCAGCCGCGACGGCTGGTGCGCGCTCACCCTGTCCCGTGACGACGACATCGACACCGTGCCTGCCCTCGTCGAGGCCGACCGGGTGGACGACCCCTGGACCGCGGTGCAGTCATGGGCCGCCGGGCTCGACGCGGTCGAGGTCACCGACCGGGCCCGGCTGCTGGGGTTGCCGGCCGCCGCCCTCGCCGAGGCGCCCGCCGAGTCGCCGCGCAGCTATCCGTTCGGCGCGGCGACCGTCGCGCGTGACCCGGCCGGGCTGCTGGTCGCCGACCTGTCGGCGATGTGGGCCGGCCCGCTGTGCGGACATCTGCTGGCGCGTGCCGGCGCCACCGTCGTCAAGGTGGAGAGCGCGGCCCGCCCGGACGGGTCGCGCGGTGGACCGCAGCAGTTCTTCGACTGGATGAATGCCGGAAAACTCTCGTACCTCGCGGATTTCGCGAAACCCGACGGGCTGCGGGCACTGCTGGGCGCGGCCGACGTTGTGATCGAGTCGTCCCGGCCGGCAGCGCTGACCCGCCGCGGCCTCGGCCCCACCGACGTGGCCGCCCGCGACGGGCGGGTGTGGTTGCGCATCACCGGGCACGGCACCGACGGTGAGCGAGCCAACTGGGTGGCGTTCGGCGACGACGCCGCCGTCGCCGGCGGGCTGGTGGGCGGCGACCACGACGCCCCGACGTTCTGCGGCGACGCGATCGCCGATCCGCTCACCGGGTTGGAAGCCGCACTGGCGGTCGCTCAGTCGCTGCGCAACGGCGGTGGCGAGCTGATCGAGATGTCGATGGCCGCCGTCGCAGCGACCTACGCCGACCACGACGACGCCGGTGAAACCGACTGCGCCACCGCCCCGGACATTCCGGGCCAGGCCGCCGCACTGGGCGCGGACAACGATGAGGTCGACGACCTGGTCCAGCGACGATTGCGCGCGGCGTGCTGATCCGGGGAGCCACGCTGCTCGACGGCACCGTGGTCGACATCCGTGTCGACGGGACCATCGCCGCCGTCGGTGCGGACCTCGAAACCCGGCCCGGCGAACAGGTTTTCGACGCGCACGGGCGCACCGTCATCCCCGGCCTGCACGACCACCACGTGCACCTGCACGCGGCCGCGGCGGCGCTGACCTCGGTGCGGGTCGGGCCGGGCGAGGTGCGGGACCGGACCGGGCTCGCCGAGGCGCTGGCTCGCGCCCCGATCGGCGGCGACGGGTGGATCCGCGCCGTGGGCTACCACGAGGCGGTCGCCGGGCCGCTGGACCGCGCCCTGCTCGACGAGCTGTCGCCGCCGGTGCCGGTGCGGGTCCAGCACCGCAGCGGCGTGCTGTGGACCGTCAACACCGCCGGCCTGGCCAGGCTCGGGCTGGCGGACCACCCCGACGGGCGCCTGCGCAGCGATGACCACGGCTGGTCGGACACGCTGCCGCGCAACGAGATCCCGATCGGTGACGTCAGCCGCCGGCTCGCGGCGTTCGGCGTCACCGGCGTCACCGACGCCACCCCGGACCTCGCGCCCGCCGACGTCGCCGCGCTGACCGCGAACTCCGCTGTGCTGCAACGGGTGCACTGCCTGGCCCCGGGCAAGCGGATCCTGCACGACACCGACCTCGACCTCGACGCGCTGAGCGGGTGGATCACCGCCCGTCACGCCGAGGACATCCCGGTCGCGGTGCACTGCGTGACCGCCGCACAGCTCGTCGTCACGCTCGCGGCGCTACAGGCCGCCGGAACCCGGCCCGGCGACCGCATCGAACACGCCGCCATCGTGCCCGACGACAGCCTCGCGGCGCTGGCCGCCTCCGGCGCGACGGTGGTGACGCAACCCAACTTCGTCACCGAACGCGGCGACCAGTACCTCGTCGACGTGCCCGCCGCCGAGCACCGCGAACTCTGGCGGGTCGCCTCCCTTCTGAAAGCCGGTGTGCCGGTGGCATTGTCGACGGACACCCCGTTCGGCGACGGCGACCCGTGGGCGGCGATGCGGGCGGCGGTGGCACGCACCACCGCGAGCGGCCCGGTGCTCGGCGCCGACGAGCGGGTGTCGCCGCGCGCGGCGCTGACGATGTTCCTCGGCACGGCCGAGCACCCCGCCCGGCCCCGCGTCATCGCCCCCGGGGCACCGGCCGACCTCGTGCTGCTCGACGGATCCCCCGCAGAGGTGCTCGACGCGCTGGATGCCGGCCTGGTGGCGGCCACCCTGGTGGCGGGGCGCCCGGTGTTCGTCCGCTAGGCCGCCGCGGGGGACAGCGCGCGCTGCAACCACGCGCACTGGCTGTCGAAGAACCGTTGGGAGACCGGCGCTTTCTGCGCGACGGCGTCGAACCCGTGGAACGCGCCCTCGACGACCTCCACCTCGCAGGGCACCCCGGCGGCGCGCAGCCGCTCGGCGTAGGCGAGGTCCTCGTCGTGGAACAGATCCAGGGTGCCGACCCCGATCCAGGCCGGTGGCAGACCGCTGAGATCGGTGCGCCGGGCGGGCACCGCGATGTCGGGGTCGGCGTTGCCGAGATAGGCCCGCCAGCCGAACCTGTTGCTGGACCCGTTCCACAGCCGCACGCCCGGTTTGTCCGCGACGGTGCGGTCGTCGAGCATCGGGTACACCAGCAGCTGTGCGGCCAGCGGGATTTCGCCGCGGTCGCGGGCCAGCAGCGCCAGGGCCGCGGCCAGACCGCCGCCTGCGCTGCCGCCGCCGATCGCCACCCGGGACCGATCCACCCCCGGCAGCGCGGCCAACCACTTCAGCGCCGTATAGCAGTCCTCCAGCGACGCCGGATACGGATTCTCGGGAGCCAGCCGGTAATTCACCGCCGCCACCGTGGCGCCCAGCCGTCGCGCGTAGCGGCGGCAGAACTCGTCATCCTGGGCCGGGTGGCCGATCACGTAGCCGCCGCCGTGGATCCACAGCAGCGCAGGCCCGGGCCCGGCGGCCGTCGGCGGCCGGTGCAGCCGCACGCCGACGCCGGAGGGCAGGGTGAGCACCTCGACGTCGCGGGGAACGTGCCTGCCCAGCCGGCGCGTGGCGATCCGCAGCATGGGCAGCGTCACCGGGGAGACGAGCTGCTTGGGGATGAACCGCGCGGCGCGGCGCAGGTCGGGATGGACGTCGCTGGCAGGCATGCGCCAAGTATTGCCGCAACCGTGCCCGCGAGTACCCAAGTCGAACCAACTGCCTCGGCAGGGCGTATTGTTTATACAAAGTGCTCTTGTAGAAACTCGGGAGGGCATGCCATGCGAGTCAGCGTCGACCGCGACCGGTGCGAGGGCAACGCGATCTGCGTGAAGTACGCGCCCGCGGTGTTCGAACTCGATGACGACGACTACTCCGTCGTGAAACTCGACCCGGTGCCGCAAGCCGAGTGGGAGAACGGCAGAAAGGCCGTCGCCGAGTGTCCGCGTGCGGCCCTCACCCTGGACGAGTAGCCGTGCCCGCCCGCGAGGGAGGACGACGCGAGGACGTGCTCGCGGTGCTGCGGTCCGCCGACGCGTCGCTGAGCATCGCCGACGTCGCCGACCGGCTGTCGATTCACCCGAATACCGCGCGCTTCCACCTGGAGACGCTGGTCAAGCGGGGCCGCGCCGAGATGCTGCCGCCCAACCGCACCAAACCCGGGCGACCCCCGATGATGTTCCGCGCCACCTCGGGGATGGATCCCGACGGACCTCGCGACTACCGCATGCTCGCCGGTGTGCTCGCCGACGCGCTGACCCGTCAGCGTGACTCCCGCCGCCGGGCCGTCGAGGCCGGCCGGGCCTGGGCCACCGCCAGCGTCGACACCGCGAAGGCCTCCACCAGCGGTGCCGCCGTCACCCGGCTCACCGACCTGCTCGACGGGCTCGGGTTCGCCCCCGAGTACCGCCCGCACCGCGGGCAACTCGGCGACATCGCGCTGCGCAACTGCCCGTTCCTCGAACTCGCCGCCAGCCACCGTGATGTCGTCTGCCCCGTCCACCTCGGCCTCATGCAGGAGGCGCTGGCCGCGTGGCGGGCTCCGATCACCGTGGACGGGCTGATCCCGTTCGCCGAACCCGGACTGTGCATCGCCACACTCACGTCGAGGGAGGAAGCATGAGTACCGCCCACGCGACCGCCGTCGCCGTCATCTTCGTCTGGCTGGGCATGGTGCTGGCCATCTCGTTCATCGAGGCGCCGCTGAAGTTCCGCGCCCCGCACGTCACCCTGCAGATCGGCCTCGGCATCGGCCGACTGGTGTTCCGCGCCCTCAATACGGTCGAGGTGGTGCTGGCGCTGATCCTGGTCGCCGCCTTGGTGATCGACCCGCCGACGACGACCGCGATGGTGGCCGTCGGCGTCGCGATCGTCACGCTGATCGCCCAGCTGGTGGGGGTGCGGCCCGCGCTGACCCGCCGCTCCGACGCGGTGCTGGCGGCACCCAACGGCACCGACCCGGGCGGACGCTCCCGCGCCCACTACGTCTACGTCGGCCTGGAGCTGGTCAAGGTCGCCGCGCTGATCGTCGGCGGGATCACGCTGCTCGCCTGACTACTTCAGCAGGGGATCGCGCGGCAGCCCCAGGATCCGCTCGGCGATGGTGTTGCGGGTGATCTCCGACGTGCCGCCGGCGATCGTCATCGCGCGGTTGCCCAGGTAGGACTGCGTCAGCGTCGGCGTCTGCCCGGAGACCGCGGCCGACCCCGCCAGCTCCATCGCCAGCTCGGTCATCCGCTGCCCCGCCTCGGCCAGCAGCAGCTTGGTGACATTGCCCTCGGGGCCCGGTTCGGAACCGGCGATCGCCCTGCTGATCCGGCGCAGGTTCAGCAGCCGCAGCGTGTGCGTCTCGGCCAGCACCTCACCGGCGCGCCGCACGTACTGCGCGCGGACGTCGGTGGGGGCGCCGTCGAGCAGCTTGATCAGATCGTCGGCGGTGAAACCCGTTGCGCCACCGGAGCCGCCGCCGATCGAGATGCGCTCGTTGCCCAGTGTCGCGCGGGCCACCAGCCACCCCTTGTTCACGTCGCCGACGACGTCGGAGTCCGGCACGAACACGTCGTCGAAGAACACCTCGTTGAAGTGTGCGTGCCCGGTCAGCCCGCGCAGCGGATTCACCGTCACGCCAGGGGCGTTCATGTCGATCGCCATCATCGTCACGCCCGCGTGCTTGGGTGCGTCGGGATCGGTGCGCACGGTCGCCAGGCCCCACTGGCACATGTGCGCCAGGCTGGTCCACACCTTCTGCCCGGTCACCCGCCAGCCGCCGTCAACCTTCTTCGCCGACGTGCGCACCGCGGCGGCGTCCGACCCGGCGTTGGGCTCGCTGAACAGCTGGCACCACATCACCTCACCGCGCAGTACCGGCTCCACCCAGCGTTCCCGCTGCTCGTCGGTGCCGGCCTGGGCGATCGTCAACGTCACCCACCCGGTGATGCCCATGTCCGGGCGCTCGATACCGGCGAACTCCTCCTCGATCACCAACTGCTCGAGCACCCCCGCGGCGCGACCCCACGGTTTCGGCCAGTGCGGCACGAGATATCCGGAGTCGACCAGGAAATCGCGCTGCTGGTCGGCGGGCAGCGACTTCAGCTTGGCGACGGCATCGCGGGCCTGCGCGCGGAACTCCTCGGCCTCCGGCGGCAGCGTGAACGTCGCACCGTGCGCCTGCCCGCTGCGCTGGCCCTCGACCACGTCGACCAGCGGGTCGCCCGCCTCGGCCATCAGCGCGGCCAGCGTGCGTGCCCGCCGCAGGTACAGGTGCGCATCGTGCTCCCACGTGAACCCGATGCCGCCGTGCAGCTGAATGTTGGTCTGCGCGTTGAGGATCTGTGTGCGGATCGCGTTGGAGGCGGCGACGGCGGCGGCGAACCAGACGCCGTCGAGATCGTCGCCGCGGGCGGCGTCCCACGCCGCGGCGGTGGTGGCCTCGGCGTTGACGAGCATGTTGGCGGCGTGGTGCTTGACCGCCTGGAACGTGCCGATCGTGCGGCCGAACTGCTCGCGCACCTTGGCGTAGTCGACGGCCATCTCCATCGCCGCCCAGCTCACACCGACCGCCTCGGCCGAGGTCAGGATCCGAAACACGGTGCGCGCCTTGCGGGCCGCGCCGCGCATTACCCGGTCCTCGGTGACCGTGACACCGTCGAAGGCCACCGCGCCCAGACTGCGCGTGGTGTCGATCGACTCCAGCGGGGTGACCGTCACGCCGTCGGCACCCGCGTCGACCACCACGACGTCGTCGCCGGCGATCGCGACCAGCAGCGCGGCGTCGGGTGCGCCGAGCACGGCCGGGCTCTCCCCGGTCACCACCAGGTCGGCGCCGACGCTCACCGTGCCCGAGGCCGCCAGCGCGGCGACGGTGCTGCCGTCGGCCAGGCCCGGAAGAAGCGCGGCGCGAAGCGAATCCGATCCACAGCGGTCGATGACCACCGCCGCGGAAACCGTCGGCAGGAACGGCCCGGGGGTCAGCTCGTGGCCCTGCGCCTCCAGCACCACCGCCAACTCGGCCAGCCCGAAGCCCGAGCCGCCGTGATCCTCGGAGATAGCCAGCCCCGTCCACCCCAGGTCCGCGGCGGCCGACCAGATCTCGGCCGGGTGCGACGGTCCGCCGTCCAGCGTGGCCCGCGCGGCGGCGCGGCTGTCAACCCGGTTGAGCTGGCCGAACACGGAGTCGGCCAGGTCGATGTGCTCTTCGGTGATGGCGAGTGCCGACTTGCCCACAGTCAAAGTCCTCTTCGTCGGGGTTTGCGCAGCCATGACCTTAGCTGCAGGTCAGACGGCTGCGTGACCTGGCCCACACTTCTGTCGAAAACTCAACGGTAGACACTTCGGCCAATGCCTCCGTCCCAGCGACGTCGCTGGGGGTACAGTCGCGCCATGACCGTGCGACCTGGGGTCCGTCCCTCGGCCCCGACCTGGCTGACACGTGCGACGCGGTTGCTGACCGCCGGCCCCTCGGACTACATGCTCGCGCTGGGTGCGGCGTCGGCTTCGCTGCCCGTCGTCGGCAAGCATCTGGAACCGCTGAGCACCGCGGCCGCGATGACCGTCTGGGGCACCCGCAACCTGCCGGCCTTCATGGAGGGCACGGCAAAGTCCTGGCTGCGGCCCGGGGCCGTCGAGGCGCGCCGCGCCGAACGCGACGCCACCAACGCCGTCACCCAGGCCGCGCTGCGCAGCGTCGTCGACCCCGCCGACCTCGACGTCGAGTGGCCGGCACCGGATCCGCTGCCGCCGCTGTGGCGGATGCACGAGCACCGCCGCTACGTGTACCGCAGCTCGGTGCGGTACGGGCCGCGGCCGACGCAGCTGCTCGACGTCTGGCGCCCCAAGGAGCTGCCCGCCGAGCCGGCGCCGGTGCTGATCTTCGTGCCGGGCGGGGCGTGGGTGCACGGCAGCCGCATGCTGCAGGGCTACGCGCTGATGTCGCACCTGGCCGAGCGCGGCTGGGTGTGTCTGTCCATCGACTACCGGGTCGCACCGCAGCACAAGTGGCCCGCGCACCTGGTCGACGTCAAGACCGCGATCGCGTGGGCACGGGCGAACGTCGACAAGTTCGGCGGCGACCGCGATTTCGTCGCGATCGCCGGTGCCTCGGCCGGTGGGCATCTCGCCTCGCTGGCCGGGCTCACCGGCAACGCTCCGGAGTTCCAGGAGGAACTGCCGGAGGGCTCGGACACGTCGGTGGACGCGGTCGTCGGCATCTACGGTCGCTACGACTGGGAGGACCGCTCCACCGAGGAGCGGATGCGCTTCGTCGACTTCCTGGAGCGGTTCGTGGTGGGCCACAAGATCGATGACCGCCCCGAGGTGTTCCGCGATGCGTCCCCGATCGCGCGGGTGCACCCGGACGCACCGCCGTTCCTGGTGGTGCACGGCACCGGCGACAGCGTCATCCCGGTCGAACAGGCCCGTGCGTTCGTGGAGCGCCTTCGTGCTGTGTCACGGTCGGCCGTCAGCTACGTTGAACTACCGGGCGCCGGTCATGCGTTCGACATGACCGACGGCGCCAGGACCGGTTCGGCGTCGATGGGAATCGGGTTGTTCCTCAACCAGATTCACCGGAGGCGTGCGTTGATCGGCGCCAAAGAGGTTATCTAGGCGCCTGCGGAAAGTGGGTGCGTGGTGAAAAGGCTCAGCGGGTGGGACGCGATCCTGCTTTACACCGAGACACCGACGGTGCACATGCACACCCTCAAGCTCGCGGTCATCGACCTGTCCGGGCTTGAGGAGGGCCGCAAGTTCGGTATCGACGAGTTCCGGCAGGTGATCCACCGCCGGCTCTACAAACTCGAACCGTTCCGGTACGAGCTCGTCGACATCCCGTTCAAGTTCCACCATCCGATGTGGCGGGAGAACTGCGAGGTCGACATCGAGTACCACGTCCGGCCGTGGCGGGTCGACCCGCCGGGCGGGCGGCGCGAGCTCGACAAGGCGGTCGGCCGGATCGCCAGCACCCCGCTGGACCGCAGCCGGCCGCTGTGGGAGATGTACTTCATCGAGGGCCTGGCCGGCGGGCGTATCGCGGTGCTCGGCAAGATCCACCACGCCCTGGCCGACGGGGTGGCCTCGGCGAATCTGCTTGCGCGCGGGATGGATCTGCAGGCCGGCCCGGATGAGCGCGACTCGTATCCCACCGATCCGCCGCCGTCGAAGGCGGAGCTGGTGCGCACGGCGTTCGCCGACCACATGCGCCAGATCGGCCGGATTCCGAGCGTCATGAGCTACACCGCGAAGGGTCTCCAGCGGGTGCGGCGCAGCCCCAAGAAGCTGTCACCGGAGCTGACGCGGCCGTTCACCCCGCCGCCGTCGTTCATGAACCACCGCATCGACGGGCAGCGCAAGTTCGCGACCGCGACCCTGGCGCTGGCCGACATCAAGCAGACCGCCAAGCATCTCGGCGTGACGATCAACGACATGGTGCTGGCGATCTCCGCGGGTGCGCTGCGGGAGCTGTCGGTGAAGTACGACGGTCACGCCGACCATCCGCTGTTGGCCTCTGTGCCGGTCAGTTTCGACTTCTCGCCGGACCGCATCTCCGGCAACTACTTCAGCGGTGTGATGATGACGGTGCCGATCCAGCTGGCCGATCCGCTCGAGCGGGTCCGTGCCGTGCACGAGGCCGCCTCCGACGCCAAGGACACCCATCATCTGATGGGGCCCGAGCTGGTCAGCCGGTGGTCGGCGTACATGCCGCAGGCGCCGACGGAGAAGCTGTTCCGCTGGCTGGCCGAAAAGGACGGGCAGAACAAGATCCTGAACCTGCCGATCTCCAACGTGCCCGGACCCCGCGAGCCGGGCCGGGTGGGTGGTGCGCTTGTCACCGAGATCTACTCCGTCGGCCCGCTCACCACGGGCAGCGGACTCAACATCACGGTGTGGAGCTACGTCGACCAGCTCAACATCTCGGTGCTCTCCGACGGCTCAACGCTGGAGGATCCGCACGAGCTTACCGACGCGATGATCGACGCGTTCGTCGAGATCCGCCGTGCCGCCGGGCTTTCCGAGGAACTGACCGTCGTCGAATCAGCTATGGCTCAATAGCGGGCTCACTAGTCGGCTCAGCCGACGGGCTCGGCTGGCTTGCCCTGCTGGTACTTCGCGTGCACCCAGGACAGGAACTTCTCCACCGCCTCGGCGGTGTAGTGCGCGCGCGGTGAACCGTAGAAGTCGAACGCGTGCTGGGCGTGCGGGATCTCGGCGTAGATGACCGTCGACTCCGAGACCGCCTTGAGCTTCTCGGCGAACTCGCGGCCCTCCGGCACCGGGATGATCGAGTCGTCCTGGCCGTGCAGGATGAAAAACGGTGGCGCATCAGGGCGTAACCGCATGATCGACGAGGCGTCCACGAAGACCTGGTGGTGTTCGGTGATCTTCTTCTTGACCACGAACTTCTGCAGGAACGCGATGAACTCTCGGCGTCCCGGGCCCCGGCCGGACACCCAGTCGTAGCGGCCGTAGATCGGCACCGCCGCCACCACCGACGTGTCGGCGTCCTCGAAACCCGGCTGCCACTGCGGATCGTCGGGTGTCAGCGCCGCCAGCGACGACAGGTGCCCACCCGCCGAGCCGCCGGTGATCGCGACGAAGTCCGGATCCCCGCCGTAGTCGGCGATGTTCTCCTTGATCCACGCCAGCGCCTGCTTGACGTCGACAATGTGCGCCGGCCACGTGTTGCGCGGGCTGACCCGGTAGCTGATCGACACGCACACCCATCCGCGCTCGGCCATGTGGCTCATCAGCGGATAGGCCTGCGGGCGACGCATGCCGATCGCCCACGCCCCGCCCGGCACCTGCAGCAGCACCGGAGCCTTCGCGTCGCGCGGCAGGTCCGCGCGGCGCCAGATGTCGGCGCGGTTGGCCCGCCCGTGCGGGCCGTACTGCACGGTGTTGGTCTTCTCGACGTAGCGCCGGCGGATCAGCTCGTTGGGCGGCGCCCCGATGCGCGGGCGGCGCCGCCGCATCGGCTGCGAGGTCGCCGCGACCTGCTTGTAGTCGTCGCCGAGCACCTCGCGCAGCGGCTCCTCGAAGTACGGCCTCGACTTCGCGTTGCGGTAGCTGATCAGCGCCAACAGCCCCCACGCGATCACGGTGAGCACCAACGCGATTCGGCCCCGCGCACCGCGGAAGTCGCCGCGCAGCCCGCGCCGGATCGCGTCGAGCACCGACCCGATCAGATACAGCGGAGCGGCCTCGGTGGTCGGCCAGCCGAACGCGAACACCGGCAGCGTGATGTAGCCTTCGCGGCCCAGCGGCTGCACGCCGTTGGCGGCGTTGAGCAGCTCGGCGGTGGCGCGCAGCAGGGGAAAGCGGCGCCTGGGGCGTCGCCTCAACAGCGATCTGCGCGGGGATCTACTCATTCCGGGCACCGTCATCGTCGTATCGGAGCCCTCCAGAACTCGTCAGCCCAGCACCGGCAGCCGACGTTCGGCGGCCAGTTCGTCGAGCGCACGCTGCATCACCCGGCGCACGTGCGCGTCGACCTCGTCGATGTCGGGATCTTCCCCGAATTCGGCGACGATGTCGATCGGGGGCAGCACCTTCATGACGATCTTCGCCGGTAGCGGGATGTTCGGCGGCACCACCAGCGACAGCCCGAACGGGAATCCGAACGAGATCGGCACGATCTTGGTGCGGGCCAGCTTGGCGATCGGGCCCAGTCGCTTGGCCAGCCACGTCCCGCGGGACAGGAAGATCTGCGTCTCCTGCCCGCCGATGCCCACCGTCGGCACGATTGGCACCCCGGCGTTCAGCGCGGCCTTCACATAACCGGTGCGGCCGCCGAAATCGATCTTGTTCTCGCTGAACGTGGGCCGGTACACGTCGTAGTCGCCGCCGGGGAACACCACGACCAGCCCGCCCGAGCGCAGCGCGGCGTCGGCGTTCTGGTGGCTGGCCTTGATGTAGCCGATCTTGCGGAAGAACTCGCCGGTGGGCCCGACCATCAGCATGTCGTGGCTGAGCGTGTACAGCGGGCGGTCATAGCCGTGCTCGGCGTAGTACTCGGCCGCCAGGATCGGCACGTCCATCGGGAACAGTCCGCCGGAGTGGTTGGACACCAGCAGCGCGCCGCCGGGCGGGATGTGGTCCAGGCCGCGGACCTCGGCGCGGAAGTAGCGCTTGAGGAAGGGGCGGGTGACGTTCATGACCTGTTCGGTCAGCGACGGATCCCACTTGGTCAGCTGATCTGTGGTCACGGGACCCCTCCTAGAAATTGGAACGTGTTCTAGTTTAGCCGAGCTGCTCCGTTGCTGAACAATTCGCGGGGTTTGCCCTCGTCAGCGCCCGGATACCTTGACGGGTATGAAGCGCCGCGATCTGCTGGCGGGCCGCTACGAACTGCGTGGCGTGCTCGGCCGCGGCGGGATGGCCGAGGTGCGCGACGGCTGGGACACCCGGCTGCACCGCCCGGTCGCGGTCAAGCTGTCGCACCCGGCGGTCGCCGCCGACCCGGCGATGCGGCGCCGATTCGAGGACGAGGCCCGCGCCGCCGCCGCGCTCAACCACCCCAACATCGTCGCCGTCCACGACTTCGGTCACCACGACGCGATCCCGTACATCGTGATGGAGCGGTTGCCCGGCCGCACCCTGGCCGACGAACTCGCCGCAGGCCCGATGCCCGTGCCGCGGGTGCGTGGCGTTCTGCACGACGTGCTCGCGGCGCTGGCCGTCGCGCACGAGGTCGGCATCCTGCACCGCGACATCAAACCCGGCAACATCCTGGTCGCCGGCGGGACGGTGAAGCTGGCCGACTTCGGCATCGCCAAGACCGCCGGAGTCGCGCACACCGCCACCGGTCTGGTGCTCGGCACGGTGGGGTACCTGAGCCCGCAGCGGGTGGCGGGCGCCCCGGCGACCGTGGCCGACGATCTCTACGCCGTCGGCGTGCTGGGCTACGAGGCGCTGACCGGCCGGCCACCGTTCCCGCTGGTGACCGGGTCGGTTCGGGCGGTCCGACCCGACACCGACCCGGCGCTGGCCGCCGCGATCGAGCGGGCCACCGCCCACGACCCCGGGGCACGGTTCGGCGGCGCCGACGAGATGCGCGCGGCCCTGACCCGTCCGGCCACCAAGGTGTTGGCCGCACCGGTGCCGCCGTCGGAGTCGCCGTTCGTTCCCCGAAAAGCGCTGCGCCGCAGGATGTCTCGCGAACGCAAACTCCTGGTCGCCGCGGCGGGTGTCGTCGCCCTGGTGGTGGGGGTGCTCGCGCTGGCGACGGACCCGTCGTCGACGCCGACGTCCCCGACACCGACGTCAGCGCTGCCGCCGCCCCCGACGTCAGCCCCACCGGCACCGCCGCCACCACCGGTGGTCGAGGCGCCCAAGCCCCCGAGGAAACGCGAGCCCGGCCCCGGCAATGGACGCGGGAACGGCCCTGGTCACGGCGAGGGCCCCGGAAACAAGAAGCGCAACTAGTCCGACGGGTCCGGACCGTTACGATCAGCCGCGTGAGTGATAACAACGAACAGTCAGTTCTGGTCGAGCAGCGCGACCGGATCCTGATCATCACCATCAACCGGCCGCAGGCCAAGAACGCGGTCAACGCCGAGGTGAGCCAGGGGCTCGCCGACGCGATGGACCGCCTCGACGAGGACAAGGACCTGTCGGTCGGCATCCTCACCGGTGCCGGCGGCTCGTTCAGCGCCGGTATGGACCTCAAGGCGTTCGCGCGCGGTGAGAACGTCGCCATCAAGGGCCGCGGCCTGGGCTTCACCGAGAAGCCGCCGGCCAAGCCGCTGATCGCGGCCGTCGAGGGCTACTGCCTGGCGGGCGGGTGCGAGCTGGCCCTGGCCACCGACCTCATCGTGGCGTCCAAGGAGTCGGCGTTCGGCATCCCCGAGGTCAAGCGCGGCCTGGTGGCCGGCGGCGGCGGTCTGCTGCGCCTGCCGCAGCGGATCCCCTACAACCTGGCGATGGAGCTGGCGCTGACCGGCGAGAGCATCACCGCGGTGCGCGCCCACGAGCTCGGCATGGTCAACGTGCTCGCCGAGCCGGGCAAGGCGCTGGAGGCGGCCATCGAGTTCGCCCAGAAGATCACCGCCAACGGCCCGCTGGCGGTCGCCGCGACCAAGAAGATCATCACCGAGTCGCGCGACTGGAGCTCCGAGGAGATGTGGAAGAAGCAGGCCGAGATCTTCATCCCGGTCTTCGCCTCCAACGACGCCAAGGAGGGCGCGATCGCGTTCGCCGAGAAGCGCGCGCCGAAGTGGACCGGCACCTAGACACCCGGGTTTGAGCGCCGCCGCCCGGGGCAATCGTGTGGACACGTCGGCCCCGGGCGCGGCGCGCACAGCTTCGCGACCGCTCCCCAGGGTCGACGGTGAACCGCACCTGTGAGGAGAGCGCATGGCGCAGAGCGATCTGCCGATACCCGACTACGACCAGCAGCCGCTGACCGAACTGCGGCACCGCATCCGTGGTCTCGACGAATCACAGCTGCGGGCCGTCTTCGACCATGAGACCGAGCGCGGTAACCGGATTCCGGTGCTCGAACTGATCAACGCCCGGCTCAGGGAACTCACCCACGGCGCCGAGCCCTCGCCCGGCGACCCGGCCAGCGCCCCCGGCGTCACACACGGCGAGCCCTGACCCCCGGGATACAGCAGAAAAAGTCATGTTCTGCGGCGCGGTGCGCGGCCATACTCGGTGGACGTGACCCCCGGACCGCGGCGCGACCGCCTGCGTGAACTGCTCGACGCCGTCGTCGCCGCCGGCAGCGCCGGCGTCGGGGACATGGCGCGCCGCAGCCACGCCTCCGAGTTCCATTTCTCCCGCGAGGTCCGTCGGCTGGCCGGTGAGCCGCCAGCGGCGCTGCGCCGGCGCATCATGCTCGAACGCGCCGCCTGGCGACTGCAGCGCGGCGAGAAGGTCAGCGCCGTCGCCGCCGACGAGGGCTGGTCCTCGACGGAGGTGTTCTCCCGCGCGTTCCGGCGCACCTTCGGAGTGCCGCCGTCACGCGCCGCCGACGTCGCGTTCCGTGTTCCGGCGCCCAACGGCCTGCACTTCCATCCACCCGCGTCGCTGTGGCTCGACGGCGCAGGCGACATGAAACAGCCCGACGTGTCCCAGTTGATGGTGGCGCACGACGTCGCCGACACCGGCCACCTCCTCGAGCAGGCCCGCGCGCTCACCGACGAGCAATGGCGACAAGAGATCTCACCCGGCCGGGTGGTGTTGCCCTGGGACGGGCCGGAGACCAGCGTCGGTGACGTCCTCGGCGCGATCGTGTGGACCAAACAGGTGTGGCTGGCCACGATCGAGGGCCGCGACTTCCCGGACCGCACGCCCACCCGCGCGGCGGTGAGCACCCCGGCGCGGTTGGCCGCCCACCACGACGAGATCGGCGCGCGGTGGACGCAGATGGTGGCGCAGTACTCCGCCGACGGTCGCCTTGGCGACATCGTGATCGACGCGCTGTGCGACCCGCCGGAGTCGTTTCAGCTGTACGGGATCATCGCGCACGTGCTCACCTACGCGGCGCACCGGCGCTTACTGGTCCGCGGCATGCTCGCCAGGCACGGCGTGCAGACCGACTTCGGCGATCCGTTGGAATGGATGAGAGGCAACTGAATTGGCGACCGTGTACTACACCGCGTCCAGCATCGACGGTTACATCGTCGACGCCGACGACAGCCTGGACTGGCTGATCACCCGGAACATCGATCCGGACGGCCCGTTCGGCTACGACGCGTTCAACACGACGATCGGCGCGATCGTGATGGGGTCGACGACCTACGAGTGGATCGTGCGCAACCAGCCCGGCGACTGGATGTACGAGCAGCCGTCGTGGGTACTCACCCGTCGCCGCAACATCATCGAAAACAACCATCCGGTAAAGACTTTCGCCGGTGACGTGGCCGACCTGCATCCGCAGCTGGTCGCCGCCGCGGCAGGCAGGGATGTGTGGGTGCTCGGCGGCGGTGATGTGGCCGCGCAGTTCGTGGCCGCGGGCCTGGTCGACGAGATGATCGTCAGCTATGCCCCGTGCACACTGGGCGCGGGCGCGCCGGTGCTGCCGGTGCGCTCAGAATGGGTGCTCACCGAGTCGGGGGTCAACGGGGAGTTCCTGTGTGCACGCTGGCGCCGGGTCAGCGCAGCGACGCCGGTCGCCAGCTGAGGGTCCGCACCCCCAGCCGCAGCGGGCGGCGAACCCGGCGGTGGCGCACCCGGTGGGTGAACTGGTGGCCGGCGATGTTGAGCTCAACGACCCACATCGGGTGCCTCCCCGGACAGGACGGTCAGCATAGAACCGGAAACACAACCCACCGGCGGTTGTATTCCCGCTCACACGGCTCCCGCAGGTGCCGATGTGGCTCGGGCGGCGGGCCGCGGCGCGATTATGGTTGCGCACGTATTCCGGCCCGGTATGTCGCGGCTCGCGGAGAACTCACCTTTCAGCAACGCCGCGACGGCTACGCTCGGGCCATCCGCGCGAGGGAAGGACGCTGGTCATGGGCCACTACAAGAGCAATGTCCGCGATCTCGAGTTCAACCTCTTCGAAGTGCTCCAACTGGAGAAGGTGCTGACCACCGGCGAGTTCGGTGACCTGGACGCCGACTCGGTCCGGCAGATGCTCGAGGAGGCGGCACGCCAGGCGGAGGGGCCGCTGGCCGAGTCGTTCGCCGACGGGGACCGCAATCCGCCGGTGTTCGACCCCGAGACCCACACGGTGCGGCTGCCCGAGGCGTTCAAGAAGTCGTTCCGCGCCTGGCACGCGGGGGAGTGGTACCGCGTCGGCGTGCCCGAGGAGATCGGCGGGGTGGAGGTGCCTGCCGCCGTCGAGTGGGCGATCAACGAGCTCGCGCTCGGCGCGAACCCGGCGGCGTTCATGTACCAGGCCGGCTCCAAGATGGCCGAGATCATCTACGGCATCGGCAACGAACAGCAGCGCCACTGGGCCGGGCTGATGATGGAACGCAACTGGGGCGCCACGATGGTGCTCACCGAGCCCGACGCGGGTTCCGACGTCGGCGCCGGCCGCACCAAGGCCATCCAGCAGCCCGACGGCACCTGGCACATCGACGGGGTGAAGCGGTTCATCACCAACGGTGACACCGACGACCTGTTCGAGAACATCATGCATGTGGTGCTGGCCCGCCCCGAGGGCGCCGGACCGGGCACCAAGGGCCTGAGCCTGTTCCTGGTGCCGAAGTACCACTTCGATCCGCAGACCGGTGAGATCGGGGAACGCAACGGCGTTTTCGTCACCAACGTCGAGCACAAGATGGGCCTGAAGGTGTCGGCGACGTGCGAGCTGACCTTCGGTCAGCACGGCATCCCGGCGGTCGGCTGGCTGGTCAACGACACCCACAACGGCATCGCCCAGATGTTCCGGGTCATCGAGTACGCCCGGATGATGGTGGGCACCAAGGCGATCGCGACGCTGTCCACCGGGTATCTGAACGCGCTGGAGTACGCCAAGACCCGGGTGCAGGGCGCGGACATGACGCAGATGACCGACAAGACCGCGCCGCGGGTGACGATCATCCACCACCCGGACGTGCGCCGGGCGCTGATGGTGCAGAAGTCCTACGCCGAAGGTCTGCGGGCGCTGTACCTCTACACCGCTGCCCATCAGGATCCCGCTGCGGCGCAACTGGTTTCGGGTGCGGACGCGGATCTGGCCGAGCGGATCAACGACCTGCTGCTGCCGATCGTCAAGGGCGTGGGGTCCGAGCGGGCCTACCAGTGCCTGACCGAGTCGCTGCAGACCTTCGGCGGTTCGGGCTTCCTGCAGGACTACCCGATCGAGCAGTACATCCGCGACGCCAAGATCGACTCGCTCTACGAGGGCACCACGGCCATCCAGGCGCAGGACTTCTTCTTCCGCAAGATCGCCCGCGACCAGGGTGTCGCGCTGGGGCATCTGGCCGGGCAGATCCAGAAGTTCCTCGACAGCGACGGCGCCCGTCCCGAACTCGCCGAGGCCCGTGCGGCACTGGCCGCCGCGCTGGCCGACGCGCAGGCGATGGTGACGACGCTGACCGGCTATCTGCTGTCGGCGCAGAAGGACGCCCGCGAGCTGTACCGGCTCGGGCTGGAGTCGGTGCCGTTCCTGCTGGCCTTCGGCGACCTGGTGATCGGCTGGCTGCTGCTGGTGCAGGCCGAGGTGGCGCTGGCCGCGCTCGACGGCGGCCCCGGCGAAGCGGACCGGTTGTTCTACCAGGGCAAGGTCGCCGCCGCGAAGTTCTTCGCCAAGAACGTGCTACCGCGGCTGAGCGCCGAACGCCGCATCATCGAGAACGTCGACCTGGCCGTGATGGACCTGGCCGAGAGCGCCTTCTGACAAGACGAAAGCCGGGCCCCGCCTCGCGGCGTGGGCCCGGCTCTCGGTTACGACCGGTCAGTCCTCGGGGGTGTACCCGAACGGCAGCAGCACGCTCTTGGACTCGCAGTAGCCCGCGATGCCCTCGGGCCCGCACTCGCGGCCGATGCCGGAGTTCTTGTAGCCGCCGAACGGGGCGCCCGGATCGAAGGCGTACATGTTGATGCCGTACGTGCCGGTGCGGATCTTCGACGCGATCTCCACGCCCTTGGGGATGTTGGTGGTGTACACCGAACCCGCCAGGCCGTAGACCGAGTCGTTGGCGATGCGCACGGCGTCGTCCTCGTCCTCGTAGGGGATCACCGACAGGACGGGCCCGAAGATCTCCTCCTGGGCGATCGTCATCTTGTTGTCGACGTCGGCGAACACCGTGGGCTGCACGAACCAGCCGCTGTCCAGACCCTCGGGACGGCCGCCGCCGGTGACCAGGCGCGCACCCTCCTCGATGCCCTTCTTGATGTAGCCCTCGACGCGCTCACGCTGCTTCTCGCTGATCAGCGGACCGATCGCGGCGGCCGGATCGTCGGGCAGGCCCACCGGCATGGCGGCCACACCGTTGGCGATCTTCTCGACGATCTCCTCGTACCGCGACCGCGGCGCCAGGATGCGGGTCTGGCCCACGCAGGCCTGGCCGGAGTTCATCAGGCCCGAGAACAGCAGCATCGGCAGCGTCGAGTCCAGGTCGGCGTCCTCGAGGATGATGGCCGCGGACTTGCCGCCCAGCTCCAGCGTGCACGGCTTGAGCTTCTCGGCGGCGATCTTGCCGATCTCCTTGCCCACCGCGCTGGAGCCGGTGAACGTGAACTTGTCGAGCTCGGGGTTGTTGGTCAGCGCACGACCGGTCTCCGGACCGCCGGGCACCACCGACAGCACACCCTCGGGCAGGCCCGCCTCGGCGAACTTCTCGGCCAGCAGGTTGGTGGTCAGCGGCGTCTCGGCGGCCGGCTTGAGCACGATGGTGCAGCCCGCCAGCAGCGCCGGACCCAGCTTGTTGGCGGCCAGGAAGAACGGCACGTTCCAGGCCACCACGGCGCCGACCACGCCGACGGGCTCCTTGAGCACCAGCGTCTGGCCGTAGATGCCGTCGCGGATGTCCTTCCACGCGAACTTGTCGGCCGCCGACGCGTAGTACTGCAGCGTGGCCATGGCCGCGCCGTACTGCATCATGTCGACGATGGTCTGCGGCTGGCCGGTCTCCAGCTTCAGCAGCGCCTTGAATTCATCGGCGCTGGCCTCGATCAGCTCGACCGCCTTGGCCAGCACGGCCTGGCGCTCGTGCGGGGTCATCCGGGGCCACGGGCCCTCGTCGAACGCCTTGCGGGCCGCCGCGCAGGCCGCGTCGACGTCGGCGGCCTTGGCCAGCGGCGCCTTGCCGACCAGCTCACCGGTGGCCGGCGAGTGGACCTCGATGACCTCCGACGAGGACGGCTCGACCCACTTGCCGCCGATGAACAGCTTGTCCCATTCCGTCTTGTAACCCACGGTCTGTGTCATAGCCGTCACACTACCTAGGTTCGTCTCGGATTAGAACTTGTTCCAATCGGCGGCCGCAGGACCAGCACCAGGTTGCTCACCGCGAACTCGCGAAACACCGGCACCGCCGTCATCCACCAGGCCCATCGCGGGTGGTAGCGGGGAAATGCGGCCACCAGGGCGCCGGTGCTGGCGGCCCAGGAAAGCCCGTCGGCCGCCGACACCGCGAACAGTGACGAGCCGTAGTTGTTCTTGGGTGGATGACCGTGCCTGCGGGTGTAGCGGCGGGCCGCGCGAGCGCCGCCGAGATAGTGCCACAGCCCGGTCTCGTGACCGCCGAACGGGCCCAGCCATACGGTGTAGGACAGCACCACCAGGCCGCCGGGGCGGGTGACCCGCAGCATCTCGGCGCCCAACCGCCAGGGTTGCGCGACGTGCTCGGCGACGTTGCTCGACAGGCAGACGTCGACGCTGCCGTCGGCGATGGGCAGCGCCATCCCGGACGCCCGCAGGTAGGTGGCCTTGGCCTCGACGGCCGGCCCGGCGTGCATCTCGGCCGGGTCCGGTTCCACGCCGATATAGTGAAACCCCTTGGCGGCGAACGCATCCGAGAAGTATCCAGGGCCGCCGCCGACGTCGAGCACGGTCTGGCCCGACGGCGCGGTGCCGTGCGCGCCCTGCCACAGGTCGGCGACCAGCGCCGCGGTGTCGTCGGCCAGTGCACCGTAGAAGCGGGCCGGGTCGCTCTGCTCGAACCGGAACTCCGAGAGCAGGCGCACCGACCGGCGCAGGGTCGCCCGCTTGGCGAACCGGTCTGTGACTGCCATGGGACCGAACCCTACGCAGGGACTAGGCTGGCCGGTGATGTCTGCCCGTCCCCTCAAATCGGTGTTGCTGCTGTGCTGGCGCGACACCGGTCACCCGCAGGGTGGGGGCAGCGAGGCCTACCTGCAGCGCATCGGCGCGCAGCTGGCCGCGGACGGGATCGACGTCACGCTGCGCACCGCCAGCTACCCGGGCGCACCGCGCCGCGACGTGATCGACGGCGTGAAGGTCAGCCGCGGCGGTGGCCGCTACACCGTCTACATCTGGGCCGGCCTGGCGATGGTGCTGGCCCGGTTCGGGCTGGGGCCGCTGCGGCACGCCCGGCCCGACGTGGTGATCGACACCCAGAACGGCATCCCGTTCATGGCCCGGCTGGCGTACGGCCGGCGGGTGGCGCTGCTCGTGCACCACTGCCACCGCGAGCAGTGGCCGGTGGCGGGCGCGGTGGTCGGGCGGCTGGGCTGGTTCGTGGAGTCCAAGCTGTCGCCGCGGGCGCACCGGCGCAACCAGTACGTGACGGTGTCGCTGCCGTCGGCGCGCGATCTCACCGCGCTGGGCGTGCGGCCGTCGCAGATCGCGGTGGTGCGCAACGGCCTGGACGAGGCCCCCGCCGACACGCTGCGGATCCCGCGGGCGCAGACACCGCGGGTGGTGGTGCTGTCGCGGCTGGTGCCGCACAAGCAGATCGAGGACGCGCTGGAGGCGGTCGCCGCGCTTCGGCCCCGGTTCCCGGACATGCAGCTCGACGTCGTGGGCGGCGGCTGGTGGGAGGAGCGCCTGGTGCAGCACGCCGAGCTGCTCGGCATCTCCGACGCGGTGACGTTCCACGGTCATGTCGACGACGAGACGAAACACCGTGTGCTGCAGCAGGCCTGGGTGCACGTCCTGCCGTCGCGCAAGGAGGGCTGGGCGCTGGCGGTCATCGAGGCGGGCCAGCACGCGGTGCCGACGATCGGCTACCGGTCCTCGGGCGGGCTGACCGACTCGATCGTCGACGGGGTCACCGGGCTGCTGGTCGACGACTTCGACGGTCTGGTCGACGGTTTGGGTCGACTGCTCTCGGATTCGGTGCTGCGCGAGGAGCTCGGCTCCAAGGCGCACAGCCGGTGCGGCGAGTTCTCCTGGCGGCAGAGCGCCGAGGCCATGCGCACGGTGCTGGAGTCCGTGCACGCCGGCAGGTACGTCAGCGGCGTCGTCTAGCTTTTCGGCGCTACGCTGGCCTGTATGGCGCGACGATTACGCAGGACGACGGCCGATTCAAAGCGGTCGGCTACCTTCGTCCCGCGTGACGAGATCGCACGGTTGGCCTCGGCTGCCGTGCGCGTCGATCATCGGCGGTTCCGTGCCGACCTGGACACGTTGATCGATCAGGGCACGTAAACCAGATTCGCATCCAAGGCGGTGCGGTAGGTAGCGAAAACTAAATCAATATCCAGGGGAGTGCGTCGAGGAGATTGATCTCTCGGGTGACCTGGCCGCCCTGATGACCGTCATCGAACGTGAACCTCAACGGCTCGAGGAAGTCGGCCAACTGTGATGTGTAGGCCAGCGTCACGACGCGGTAGCCGTTGGCAATGAGCACACCGTCCGCGGGCAGGCCCTCAAATGGGAGTTCGGTGTCGACGGCAATCCGCACCGTGTCGTTGTCGGGGTCCTGCACGGTGATGGTGATGATGAACCGAACCGCGGATCGGTGTTGGCCGCCGCGGCGTGCCGGATCGCGGAAGTCGGTGTGTAGGTAAAGGTTCCGTCGGAGTTCAGCACGACGGTGCCGCCGAGAGTGGAAGTCGTCGGACCGCTGTACGTGACCGTGTCACCGTCGGGATCGGTGGCGACGACGCGGCCGCTCACCACGCCGGTGCCCGGGTTGGTGACGACGTCGATGACCTCGCCGCCGGCGGGTGGCAGGTTGCTCTCGGGGAGCGGCACCAGCACCGTGGCCTGGCCGCCCTGATGGCCGTCGTCGAACGTGAACGTCAGCGTCTCCGAACCGAGATCGCCGGTCGGCACATAGTGCAGGGTCACGGTCCCCGCGCCGTCGACGGTGATCACGCCGTCCTCGGGCAGACCGGTGAGTTGGCCGTGTTGCGGTGTGCTGACCGTGATCCGGACCGAGTCACCGTCGGCGTCATTCACGGTGATCGTGATGAGCGAGGTGTGATTCGCCGTCCGGATGACCTCGATGGAGAAGTCCGGGGCGCTGTTGTGGCCGAGGATCGGCACCGGCGCCTCGATGGTGATCTGTCCGCCGCGACCGTCGTCGGCGACGACGGTGATGCTGTCCACGGTGAACGGACCGGTGTTCGACGTTGCGGCATGGCGGATTTCGGCGGTGGGTGTGTAGGTGAAGGTGCCGTCGGGGTCGATCTCGACGACCTTCCCGATCACCGCGCCGGTCGTGTAGTCGTAGGCGATGATGCTGGCGTGCCAGGTATCCGGGGGCGAGTTCACCGGTGCGACGGTGACCTCGATGGTCCTGGTGGTCGTGTGGCCACGACCGAACAGCCCCAGTAGGCCGTGGAAGTGCGGCCCGCTGTCACCGGCGCGGATCACGAACCGGTCGGTGCCCCCGGACGCCGCCAGCTCGGCGCTCGGGATGTAGCGAAAGGTGCCGTCGGCGTTGATCTCGACCGTGCCGGCCTGCGGTCCGTCCACGATCGTGATCGACACCGGATCGCCGTCGCGGTCGGTGACGTTCAGGTCGCCGGTGACCTCACCGGTGGGATCCTGGTGGTTGAGTGTGGCGTCGTAACCGATCTTCGGGGTGCTGTTGAAGAAGGTGCGCTCGAACTCCCGGCGGACCCACGCCAGCACCGCCCACAGTGTCGGCGCCTGGGCGGGTGCGGCGGGCAGTGGACCGATGAACGGTCGCAGCACCGTCGTGATCAGGGTGGACGCCACCCGGAGGAACGTGCCCGGAAGTGCCGTCAGTGCGCGTGCCGGGTTGACGGCCGTCGTCGAGACCGCGGCCGTGGTCAGCGCCGCCGTGGTCAGCGTGGGTTCGGGTGTCGTGAAAGGCTTTTCGGCATCCGGAGCCTCATCCACACCTGCGGGGTCGACCAGCTCCGGTAGCTGGGTTGTGGCGGCGCGTTCCGACTCTGCCGCCGCCTCGACGATCCGCGCGGTGATCCGTGCCGCCGGTGGCTCGTCGTCGACGGGCACCCCGTCGGCGTCTGCGGGAGCATCGTCGGTATCGACCGGGGCCGGGTCGTCGGGTTCGAAATCGTCGTCGAGTATCTCCTCGAGGTCCTCGTCGAGATCGTCGAAGTCCTCGGAAGGCTCCTCGGCACCGCTGGTATCCGTGTCCTCGGGCGCCGAATCGGGTGCCTCGTCGGGCGAGGGGGCAGGTTCGGATTCCGATGTCGTCGGCGAGGCGTCGTCGTCGGTGTCCGCGACGGCGATCCCGTGACCGGTAGCCACCGCGGTGCCGATACCGAGTGCGACCGCCAGCGCACCCACCCGGCCGATATACCTGGCTGGGCCCATGACAAACCCCCTGAACTGGGTGAACGTTCGCCGATGGGCCCGCAGAGTATCTACGTATGCGTTAAAAAGTAGTTGATTTTAGAAAGTATTAATTGTCGCTGCTCTGCGCATCGATCCCGCTGGGCGGACCGCAACCGACCCCACACCGCCGCCAGGCCGCCCCCGATCAGCAGCGCCAGCCACGCCAGATGAGCGGCCACCACGACGGCCCGTCCCTCAGCGCCGGCGCCGGATCCACCCACCCGGTACAGCGCGATGTCGTCATCCGCATATGTCGCCGGAAGATCCAATCGCCGTGTGGCAAGAGGACTTTCGACAACAATCCAGCCAACACCGGCGTCGGCCAACTCCTCTGCGGAGGCGCCCGCCAACACCATCTCCTGAATCTCACGCGCCCGCCGCCCCTCGCCGGGAACCGTGCGACCACCGACCACCAGATCCCCGGTGCTCAACACCTCGGCCCGCACCCAGCGCGGCAACGGGTCCAGCACCGGCGCCGCACCCGTCCACGAGAACCGCCGCATGCTGTCCGGCGGCAGCACCGCCACCGGCGCCGGCTCGGCGTTGATGCTCGCCGCGACCTCGGCCCACCCGCGCGGGTAGTGCACCGGGACGACCTTGCCGCCCACCCCCCACGCCAGATCGGGCAGCACCGCCACCACGGCCGCGCAGCACACCGCGGCCGTCGCCGCCGCGGGCACCCGCCGCAGCGCCAGCACCGCACCCGCCCCGGCCACCGCGTAGCCGGGCACCGCGAGCGCCACCCACTTCTGCGCGTCACGCAGCACCCCGAGCCCCGGCAGCGTGCGGATCACGGCCTCGGTCGCCGCCAGGCCGGGCCCGGTAGCCATCAGCGCCGGCACCACCACCGCGACGGCGGCGAGCACCAGCAGCGGCACCGCAGCCGGCCGTCGCACCGCCACCGGCAGCCCCAGGGCGACCACGCCCAGCAGCACCACCGTCGCCACCACAGCGAAAAGCGTTGTCCGCGAAGCCGGTACCGCCTCACCGTTCCAAATGCCGCCCAGCCCGGCCAGGCTCAGCAGTGTGCCCAGCCCCGGCTCGGCACGCGCCGCGAACGCCGCCACCCCCTCCGCCTGCGACGACGCCAGAGACCGCGCCACCGCCGCGGCCACCAGCCACGGCAGCGCGGCCACCACCGCCGCGCTCAGACCGGCCACCGCGCAGCGCCACCGCGGCCACCCGCCGCCGGGCGCCGCCACGCACACCAGCGCCACCGTCGCCGCCAGCATCAGACCCGTCGGCGTCAGGCCCGCCGCCGCGACCCAGAAGCCCAAGGCGCCGAGCGCGGCCCCCGAGGTCCTCAGCCGCAGCATCGCCACCGCCACCCACGGCAGGCACCCGTAGCCGACCAGCAGACTCCAGTGCCCCTGCAGCAGCCGCTCGGCGACATAGGGGTTCCACACCGTCAGCGTCGCCGCCACGAACCGCCCCGCCAGGCCTGACTCCGGCAGCACTGTCGCCGCCAGCCGTGCGGCACCCCAGCCGGCCAGCCACAGCCCGACCACCAGCAGGCCCTTGACCAGCACGCCGCCGTCGATCACCGGCGACAGCACCGCCACGAAGAAGTCCTGCGGCAACGCCCGCGGCGCCGCCTCGGACAACCCGAGCGCGGCGTCGGTCAGGTAGGAGCGCGGCGTCGACACCGCATCGCGCAGCAGCAGATACCCCGGCGCCAGCAGCGGTGCCGTCACCGCGACGGCGAGCAGCAGCGCATACGCCGGGATCAGCGGCGCGCGCGTCAGCACCCGCCGAATCAGACCGGACGGTCCGGGGGCAGGTCCGGCGGCCGCTGCGTCGGCAGCTTCTCGGTCTTGGCCTCGGCGCCGGGCACCTTGATGCCCTGGGTGTCGAAGAAACCGTGCTCGGCCTCGTCGAGCCCGGGATCGATCAGCGTCGACTCCGCCCGCAGGCTGAACGAGCCGAGCAGCGCGCCACCCACCAGGAACACCAGACCCATCGCGGTGAACGTGATCGGCAGGATGCGGCCCCACAGTGCGACCCGGTCGCGCTCGTCGCTGGCGGCGGCCACCTGCGCCTCGACGGTCTCGTCGTTGAACGTCACCGTGTAGTCGACGAACGTCACCTCGGGCTTGAGCGCCTCGCGTGCGTAGTAGTGGTAGCCGTGCTCTTCCTTCTTGACGATCGTCCCGGACACCGGGTCGACCCAGAAGGTGCGCTGCGCCGCGTAGTAGCGGCTCATCGTGATCGACTCCTCCGGATCACCCGGCACACCCCACATCGCGGCGCGGGCGGTGACCTCGGCGTCGGCGTCGTCCTCGTACAGCGACGCGTACTTGACCGGCTCGACCAGCTTGCCGTCAGAGTCGTAGCCGACGTTCTGGGTGAACCGGTAGGCGGTCAGGCCGTTGACGTCCTCTTCACCCTCGTAGTTGGCGTCGTAGGGCTTCTGCGCGATCGGGTCGAACACCGAGTACGTCTTCTTCTCGGTGAAGAACGGGAACCGGTAGGCCAGGCCCTCGTGCGGCAGCGCGATGTTCGTCGGCGGCTTCTCGTCCTCGATGGCCCGCGGCTTCTGCACCGCCCCGCCCGGGTTGCTCTCGCTGGACACCGCCTCGGCGGTGCTGCGGTTGACGGTCACGGTGTCGACCATCGCCAGCAGCAGGCCGTTGTCCTGCTGCTTGTCGGTGCGCCGCAACGAGCTGCCGACCTGCAGGGTGACCACGTCGGCGTTCGACGGCGCCTCCACCGTCATCTGTTCCTGCAGCACCAGGGGCACGTCGCGGTCGATGACGAACGTCTCCTCGTTGAGCGACTCCGGGTTGAACGCGGTGCCGGTGCCGTCGGCGACGAGGGTGGCGTCGATGTCCAGCGGAATCTTGGCGATCCTGCTCTCGGTATACGTCGACAGCAACAGCGCGGCGATCAACAGGGCCGCTCCCAGCCCCAAGATCCCGCACGCCGCAATACGCAGCGCCACTGCGCGGTTCAAACCGTGCCTCCTTCTGCTGCGGACCCCAAAAACCCTGTTGACACTAACAGCCCAAGTTAAGGCCGGCGCTTAGTTGCCTGGCCACCCGCGCCGTACCGACCCGGGCGCCCCCTGTTCGGCGCTTTCCCGTCCTCCCGGCACACTGGTCCCGTGGTGTCGGATCGCGAGGACGAGATCGGCGGGACGCGCAGCTTCCTGCCGGCCGTCGAGGGCATGCGCGCCTGCGCGGCCATCGGCGTCGTCGTCACCCACGTGGCGTTCCAGACCGGGCACTCCGCCGGGATCACCGGCCGGCTGCTGGGCCGCTTCGACCTGGCCGTCGCGGTGTTCTTCGCGCTGTCGGGCTTCCTGCTGTGGCGCGGACACGCCGCCGCCGCCCGCGGTCTGCGGCCCCGCCCCCGCACCGGCCACTACCTGCGCTCCCGGATCGTGCGCATCATGCCCGGCTACCTGGTCGCCGTCGTCATCATCCTGTCGCTGCTGCCCGGCGCCGTCGACGCCCGCGCCGACCTGACCGTGTGGCTGACCAACCTGACCCTGACCCAGATCTACGTGCCGCTGACCCTGACCTCCGGGCTCACCCAGATGTGGAGCCTGTCGGTGGAGATGGCGTTCTACCTGGCGCTGCCGCTGCTGGCGCTGCTGGCCCGGTGGCTGCCGGTGCGCGCGCGGATCCCGGCGATCATCGCCGTCGCGGTGGCCAGCCTGTTCTGGGTGCGCATCCCGTTCGACCCGAACTCCGGGCACAACCTGTGGAACTGGCCGCCGGCGTTCTTCTCCTGGTTCGCCGCCGGCATGGTGATCGCCGAGCTGACGGTCTCCAAGGTCGGCTGGCCGCACCGGCTGGCCCGCCACCGCATCCTGATGGCGCTGCTCGCGCTGGGGGCGTTCCTGATCGCGGCGTCCCCGCTGGGCGGCAACGAGGGCCTGACGTTCGGCAGCGTCTCCCAGGTCACCACCAAGACCGTGATGGGCGCCGTGGTGGCCGGTGCGCTGCTGGCGCCGCTGGTGCTCGACACCCCCGACACCCCGCACCGGATCCTGGGCAGCACCCCGATGGTCACGCTGGGCCGCTGGTCCTACGGGCTGTTCGTCTGGCACCTGGCCGCGCTGGCGATGGTGTTCCCGATGATCGGGCACTTCGCGTTCAACGGGAACATGCCGGTGGTGCTGGCGCTGACGCTGCTGTTCGGGTTCGCGATCGCCGCGGTCAGCTATGGGCTGATCGAGGAGCCGTGCCGGCAGGCGCTGCGCCGCTGGGAGTACCGCCACCAGCGGCCCATCCCGCCGCTGGACTCGTCGGTCACCGGCGACCCGGAACCGGTCATCGCGCGGTAGCGGCCCGCCGTCTGATCACCGCGTCGCGCACCGCCGACCGGCGTGCCTTGCCGGCGTCGTCGCGCAGCGGCTCGTCGACGAACTCCACCGAGCGCGGCACCTTGTAGTGCTCGAGCCGCTCGGACAGGAACTCGACGACGCCCGCCTCGTCGAGGCCCTCGGCCTGCACCAGGGCGTGCGGCACCTGGCCCAGGTCACCGTCCTCGTCGGGCACCCCGACCACCAGACACGACAGCACCGCCGGGTGCTCCGAGAGCGCCGACTCGATTTCGGCGGGATACACGTTGCGCCCGCCGGAGGTGAACATGTCCACCCGCCGGTCGCTGAGGTAGAGGAACCCGTCGGCGTCGAAGTAGCCGAGGTCGCCCAGCGAGTCCCAGCCGTCGCGGGTCTTCGCCGACGCCCCGACGTAGCGGTACGTCGGCGCGCTGCCCGGCGCCGGACGCATGTAGATCTCGCCCACCACACCCGGCGGGCACTCGTTGCCGTCGTCGTCGAGCACCTTCATCTCCCCGGCGACCACGACGCCCACCGACCCGGGATGCTCCAGCCACTGCCGTCCCGAGATGAACGTCAGCGCCTGCAGTTCGGTGCCGCCGTACATCTCCCACAACGCATCCGGGCCCACCAGTTCGATCCACGCCCGTTTGACGGCGGGCGGACACGGCGCGGCCACATGCCAGAACCGCCGGATCGAGGACAGATCGTAGGCGTCCGGGTCGGCCCGGTACACCGGCAGTAGCCGCTGCATGATCGTCGGCACCGTCGTCAGGAACGTCACCCGGTAGTCGGTGATCAGCCGCAGGAACTCGTGCGCGTCGAACCGCGGCATCACCACCAGGTGGTGGCCCTGCACCAACCCGATCGCGAACGTGGTGAACCCGGTGTTGTGGCTCAACGGCACCGACAGCAGGTTGACGTCACCCTCCTGCGCGCCCAGCGGGTAGCCGGCCAGCGGCGGAAACCGGCTGTCGCCACCGGACTCGATCAGCTTCGGCCTGCCGGTGCTGCCGCCCGAGGCCATCGCCTTGAGCACCGGCGACACCCGCTCCGGCAGCGGTCCGTCCGACAGGCCGGCATCGGGTGTGAAACCCGCTGGGACACTGCGGATCCGGCCGGACGGATCGTCGCGGCCGACCAGCAGGGCGCGGGGTTTGAGCTCCAGCAGCGCGGCGAGCTCGGCGTCGGGCAGCCGGGGTGACAGCGGCTGCGGGATCGCGCCCAGCTTCCACGTCGCCAGCACCGCCTGCGCCCACTCGAGCCCGTTGGGCAGCACGATGGTCACGTAATCGCCTTGTCGGACACCGAGTTCGGCGTAGGCCCGGGCCAGCCGGTTGCTGGCGGCGTCGAGTTCGGCGCGGGTCATCGTGACGTCGCAGCAGGTGATCGCCGGTGCGTCGGGGGCGGCCGCGGCCAGACGCGACACCTGGGTGCTGATCGGCGGGGTCGTCTCGGTCATCCCGGCCGATGCTAGGACTCGACGCCGCCAGGCGTCCGAGGATTGGGGAGGATCCCCGGAGCGGTCCAACGGGTACCCGGCAGACGATCCGATTCGGAAAGGTCGAACACCATGGCGGCAGCGAGCACCGGCGCGTGGGCGCCGCTGGCCTCACCGGTCTACCGCGCCCTGTGGATCGCGCAGCTGGTGTCCAACCTCGGCACCTGGATGCAGACGGTCGGAGCGCAGTGGATGCTGGTCAGCGACCCCGGCGCCGCGGTGCTGGTGCCGCTGGTGCAGACCGCCACCACGCTGCCGGTGATGCTGCTGGCGCTGCCGTCGGGGGTGCTCGCCGACCTCACCGACAGGCGCCGCCTGCTGATCGCCACCCAGTCGGCGATGGCAGCCGGGGTGGGCATGCTGGCGGTGCTCACCGGGGTGGGCCTGGCCACCCCCGCGGTGCTGTTGATCCTGCTGTTCCTGATCGGCTGCGGTCAGGCGCTGACCGCACCGGCGTGGCAGGCGATCCAGCCCGAACTCGTTCCGCGTGAACAGATTCCGGCGGCGGCGGCGCTGACCAGCCTGAGCATGAACAGTGCGCGCGCGATCGGTCCCGCGGTGGCAGGCGCGCTGGTGGCGGTGTCCGGGCCGACGGTGGTGTTCGCGCTCAACGCCGTGTCGTTCATCGGCATCGTGGCGGTGCTGGCGTGGTGGCAACGGCCGTCCGAGGAGCGGCTGCTGCCGACCGAGCGGCCGCTGTCGGCGCTCAGCGCCGGCCGACGCTACATCCGCAGCTCGCCGGTGGTGCGCCGGATCCTGTTGCGCGCGGTGCTGTTCATCGCCCCGGCCAGTGCGCTGTGGGCGTTGCTGCCGGTGATCGCCGACCGTCAGCTGCACCTGTCGTCGGCCGGATACGGCGTGCTGCTGGGCGCACTGGGCTTCGGCGCGGTGTGCGGGGCCACGGTGCTGTCGCGGCTGCAGTTGGCGTTCGGCCGCAACGCGCTGCTGGCGGTGGGGGCGATCGGGTTTGCGGTCGCGGCCGCGGTGCTGGCGCTGGTGCCGGTGTTCGCGGTCGCGATCGTGGTGCTGGTGCTCGGCGGGCTGTCGTGGCTGCTGACGCTGTCGACGCTGAACGCCGCGATGCAGCTGAGCCTGCCCGCCTGGGTGCGGGCCCGCGGGCTGTCGGTCTATCAGCTGGTGTTCATGGGCGGCCAGGCGGTCGGCTCGCTGGTGTGGGGTGTGGTCGCCGGGGCCACCGGCAGCGTCACCGCGCTGGTCGCCAGCGCGGGTCTGCTCGCGGTCTGCGCGCTGACCCTGCTGTGGTGGCCGCTGCACCCGGGCACCGGCGACCTCGACGTCGAACCCTCGGCGCACTGGGGCGAACCGGCGCTGGTGTTCCAACCCGAACCGCCAGACGGACCGGTCGTGGTGCTGCGGTCCTACCAGGTCGACCCGGCCGACGAGGCGGCCTTCATCGAGGCCATGCAGCGGGTCGGCCGGTCACGGCAGCGCACCGGCGCGGCCCAGTGGGGGTTGTTCCGCAGCGGCGAGTACGCCAACACGTTCGTCGAGGCGTTCATGGTGCGGTCCTGGGAGGAGCATCTGCACCAGCACGTCACCCGGCAGACCGGCCAGGACCTGCTCGCCGAACAGGCCGTCGAGAAGTACGTCGTCGGCGAGCCGACGCTGCAGCACCTGATCGCGGTCAATCCGGCCGGCGCCGCACCGGCACGGCTGAGACCGCGACTGCGACGACGGAGATCAGCGCCAGCAGTTGCACCCCCCACGAATGGCCCACATAACCGTTCGGAGAACGCCACGGATTCTGGCTGAGCACCATGCCCGCCAGGACCAGCCCGCCCGCCGCGGTGCCGAGAGTCAAAGCGTCGCTGAGCTTCTCGCGGTTACGCAGCGCCCACCGCGCCACCAGACCGGCACCGGCGACGACGGCACCGACCAGCCCGGAGATCACCGTGGCCACGGCCACCACCGCAGCGCCGACGACGACGGGGCGCGGCTGCCACACCGGCGCGGGATCGTTCGGGTCCCGCCGACCGCGCACCGGCACGAACGCCAGCAGCGCCAGCACCGGCAGCAGCGCCAGCCCGCCGAACAGCCCCGCGCGGTACGGCCGGTTCAGCGGGAACGTCAGCGTGACCGTGCCCTCCGTGCCCGGCGGCAGCAGCCAGCCCTGCTGCCAGCCGTTGACGGTGATCGGCGTCAACTCGGTCCCGTCACCGGCGTGCGCGACCCAGCCGGGGTTGATGCTCTCGGGAACGACGAGCACCCGCGACGTCGCCGCCGCGTCCACCGTCACCTCGCGCCGGTCCGGGCCCCACGTCCCGGTCCGCGCGGGCTCCGTCGGCGCCGGGGTGATCTCGCCGGCCAGCGGGCCGACCAGCTGCGCGCCGTCCACGACGAACGTGTCGCCGGGGCTGATCACCAGCTCCTGCTGACCGGCCGGCAACTGGATCGGCGCGGTGCGGCACGGCCGGGCGGGCACCGGGTCACCGTCGAGCAGCGCACCGACCGTCGTGGTCAGCGACGTCTGGATGAACTCGCCGGCGATCCCGATGACCGGTCCACGGCCGCACGGCAGGTCGATACGGCGCTCGCGGTTGCGCTCGGCGTCGGCGGCCGCGATCGGCTGCCCGGCGCGGTCCAGCGCGACCACCTCCGCCAGACCCGGCGGCTTGAGCTGGTCGAACCCCAGCGACGTGCGGTCGATGACGTCCTGCCAGGCCAGGATCGACACCGTGATGGTGTCGGTGACCCGCGGTTTGAGGTCGAACGACTGCGGTCCGCCGTCGGGGGCGATGCGCCGGGTCTGCGGCCCGTCGCCGAGGTCGACGGTCACCATCGCCGGGTGGGCGGGCAGGTCCGTGATGCTGGGCGTCAGCTCGATCCCGGCCACCTCGGCGGGCCGGGGCAGCTTCAGCGTCAGCGTCGGCGGTGTCCTGTGCTGCACCAGCCGCTGCGGGGCGATCCACGAGGTGTCGGGGTCGCCGTCGGCGGCGGCGTACGCCGAGCCGAGCACGTCGATCGGGTCGGCGTCACCGAACGCCCGCGCCGCACCCGGCTCGGCGATCAGGTCGGCGAGTTTGGGACCCTGCCGGGAGCGCACCCACACCGTCGGGGTCACCGCGATCGGCTCGGGCACCGTCAGCGTCCGGCTGAAGCTGACCGGCTCCTCGGGCGACAACGCCATCGCCGCCGCGCACCGCACCCCGCTCGGGCTCTCCGCACAGCCCGGCTTTCCGAGCAGCTCGGAACCCAGATCCCATTGCGCCACTGCGGAATCCGGTGGCGGGCCGGGCACCGCCACGGTGTGCCGCAGCGTGACGGGATGGGCGAAACCGTTGGCGTCGTACTGGGTGATCGCCAGGTCGGTGATGCCGAACTGCACACCGGAGGACCCGTCGTCGGTGGCCACCGCGGTGATCCGCACCCACGGTGACTCGCCGTACGGCAGCGCCGCGGACAGCGGTTTGCCCGCCTCGTCGAAACGCAGCGTCGACGTGCCGTTGACGGTTTCGATCTCGATGCGGCGCACCTGCGCGCCCACCGCGGTCGCGCTCGGGGTGATGGTCAGCGTCGCGTTGGTCACCGGATGGTCGAAGTCCACCTGCAGCCACTGGCCCACGGCCGGTTGCAGCGCGTTGGACACCCAGCTCGTCGACGGGTCGGAGTCGAACGCCGCGGCGGGCCCGGTGGCGGGCGCGACGTTGGGCAGCGCGGTGGAGTCCGCCGACGAACTCGACACCGACACCCGGCCGCCGTTCCACTGCCCGTACACCAGATCCGTTCCGGGAGCGGGATAGTCGGGCACCCGGTTGTGGGTGTGCCGTGGGTCGTCGGGGGTGCGGATCGCCGAGGAGTGGTCGTCGACGCGGCCGTAGTCGGTCTCACGGGCGGTCGGGGTGTCGGTGACGGTGACCAGCGGGGCGGGCACCCCGGCGCGTTCGGCGTCGCCGGTCAGCAGCATCGGGCCCAGCGGCGGCTGACCGCGCAGCCGGCGGCGCTCGTCGATGCGCAGCAGCGCCTCCGGCGCCCCGTCGACCCGCGCCATCGCGTCGGTGTCGACCAGGTACGGCGACACCGGCATCGTCGTGTCCACCTGGTAGATCTCGACGGCCGGGTAGCGGGGCCGCAGCCCGCCGTCGGTGACGAACCCCTCCAGCGTGCCGGGGCCGACGGGATCACCGAACTCGGCGACCTTGCGCAGGCCCGGCGAGTTGTCGATCGCCCGGTGCACCAGCAGCGGCCGCGCCGACCGCGACGTCTCCGGATCCAGGTCGTTGCGCACCACGACATACGAGATGCCCTGGCGGGCAAGCGTGTCGGCCAGACCGGGGGAGGGCCTGCCCGCGGCGAACAGCCTCTGCACCGAGTCCAGTGCGCGGATGGTCTGCGGCGGGGTCAGCGGGATCGAGTCGCGCACCCCCCACGGGGTGTGGGCCAGCGCCTGCAGCGGCTCGTCGTGGCTGTTGCCCCACACCTGGGTGGCGAACGGGGCGCCCGGCGCGACCAGCACCCGGCCCTCGGTGTTGTGCTCGTCGAGCCAGGCGGCGGCGTCATGCCAGTACTGCGGGATCGCGTCGAACGCCCCCGGCGGGGTGAGCCGCCCGCTCCACGCCAGCGACGTGCTGGCGGTCAGCGCGGCCAGCACCACGATGCCGACGGCGACCCGCTTGTCGCGCTCCGGATGCGCCAGCGCCGACACCCACACCGTGCGCGGCGCGCTGCCCGGCAGCGGGATCCGGCCCAGCAGGTGCGCGATGCCCAGCACCAGCGGCAGCCGCAGCAGCGGATCGAGCTTGTGCAGGTTGCGCAGCGGGGTGCCCGCCGCGTCGAGGAACTCCTGAACCTGCTGCGCCACCGGCGAGCCCAGCCCGCCGGAGTAGCCGGCGGCCAGCAGCGTCACACCGACCAGCAGCACCGTGATCAGCCGTCCCCTGGCGGGCATGGTGCGCAGCGCCAGCCCAACCAGCCCGGCCGCCGCCATCAGCGTCGTCGCCAGCACCGCGAACGTGCTGGTCACCAGGGAGGAGCCGGCGGTGGCGCTGGGCGCGACGAACGGCGTCCACGCGTGGGTGCCGCGCAGCATCTCGGTCAGCGACATCCACTGGGTGGTGACGCCCGATGACTCGATGTAGTCCAGGAACGGCGGGCTGATGCGGCCCAGCAGCAGCAGCGCGATCACCCACCACGTCACCGCCAGCGCGATGCTGACCGCCCACCAGCCGACGAACCGCCACCACGTGCGGGTGGGCCGGTGACACAGCAGCCAGATCGCCGCCGGCAGGCACGCGGTCAGGGTGGCCACCGCGTTGACCGCGCCCATCAGCGCGATCGCCACCGCCGACCGCGCCGCCAGCACCCGCACCCGCGGATCACCCCGCAACGCGAGGATGAGCGGCAGCAGCACCCACGGCGCCAGCATCATCGGCAGCGTCTCCGAGGAGATCGCGCCCAGCGTCGTCAGCGCCCGCGGGGACAGCGCGTACGCCGCGGCCGCGACCACCCGCGAGGACGTCGTGCCGATGCCCAGTGACTCGGCGACCCGCAGCACCCCCCAGAACCCGACCACCAGCAGCAGCGCCCACCACAACCGCTGCGTCACCCAGCCGGGCAGCCCGAGCACGTCGCCGAGCAGGAAGAACGTGCCGTGCGGGAACAGATAGCCGTAGGCCTGGTTCTGCGCCTGCCCGAACGGCAGCTCGCTGTTCCACAGGTTGAAGGCGCGCGCCAGGAAGCGTGCCGGGTTGGCGGTGAGGTCGAGCTTGGTGTCGGGCGAGATCTGTCCGGGAGACTGGGCGAACGTCAGGACCAGTGCCGCCGCAGCGACCACCCACAGCCAGCGCCGCGAGAGCGGCGCGATGTCAGGTCCGGTCGCCGTACTCGACCCTGTTGAGCACCGAGGACGCTGGGTCGCCCGCCTGCAGCGGAGGCCGCGTGTCCTGCTGCACCATCAGCGTCACACCGAATACGGCCGCCGCGCCCAGCAGCAGGCCGACCACGATGCTGGCTGCGGCAGGCACGAGGAACCGATCCATGTCGGCAAAAGTAGCATGCGGGCCGTGTCCGCAGATGAACGCGTGTTCTGGCGGACGCCGACCTGCACGATCTGCGCGACGCGCTCACGCTGGTGTGCCGACACGCCGAGACCATCGCGATGCGCGCTGAGCGCACCCGGCTGGACCAGCATGGGATAGAACGAAGCTTCCGCTCCTACTAGGGTCGAGGCCCATGGCCAAGAACCGAGCGCTCTGCGCACTGGTCGCGCTGTCCGGTCTGGTGCTGGCTTGTTCGCCGGCCGCGCCGGAGACGGCCCCGTCGGACGTCACGGCCGCCCCGCTGACCAAACACGCCTCCGAGGCGCCCGCACCGCCCGTGCCCACGGCGCCGGCCTGCGGCAGCGGCGCCGACCTGCTGGCATCCATGTCGACCCGCGACAAGCTCGCGCAGCTGCTGATGGTCGGGGTCGCCGACGCCGCCGACGCCCGCGCCGTCGCGACCGACCACCACGTCGGCGGCATCATGATCGGCAGCTGGACGGACCTGTCGATGCTGCGGGACGGCACGCTCGCCGAGATCGCGGCCTCGACGGACCCGCTGCCGCTGGCCGTCAGCGTCGACGAGGAGGGCGGCCGGGTGTCGCGGCTGGCGTCGCTGATCGGGACCCAGCCCGCCCCGCGGGTGCTGGCCGCCACCGACTCCGTCGAGGAGGTGTACGCGATCGCGCGGCAGCGCGGTCAGGCGATGCGCGACCTCGGCATCACGATCGACTTCGCCCCCGTCGTCGACGTCACCGACGCCCCCGCCGACACCGTGATCGGGGACCGCTCGTTCGGATCGGACCCCGCGGTGGTCACCGACTACGCAGGCGCCTACGCCCGCGGGCTGCGCGATGCCGGGGTGCTGCCGGTGCTCAAGCACTTCCCGGGCCACGGCCGCGGCTCCGGCGACTCCCACACCGGCTCGGTGACCACACCGCCGCTGGACGAGCTGCAGGCCACCGACCTGGTGCCGTACCGCACGCTGGCCGCCCAGGCACCGGTCGGGGTGATGGTCGGCCACATGCAGGTGCCCGGACTCACCGGCAACGTCCCGGCCAGCCTGAGCCCGGACGCCTACGCGCTGCTGCGGTCCGGCAACTACGGCGGACCCCCGTTCAACGGGCCGGTGTTCACCGACGACATCTCCTCGATGCAGGCGATCTCCGACCGGTTCGGGGTGGCCGAGGCCGCGCTGCGCGGGCTGCAGGCCGGCGCCGACATCGCGTTGTGGGTGTCGACGGCGGAGGTGCCCGAGGTGCTCGACCGCCTCGAGGACGCGGTGGCCGCCGGCGAGTTGTCGATGTCCAGCGTCGACGCCTCGGTGCTGCGCGTCGCCGCCCTCAAGGGCCCGAACCCGCGCTGCTGAGCGGGTCTCCCCGGCGCATTGCTTACCCTTGTGGAATGGCCGGAGGTACCAAGCGGTTGCCACGCGCCGTGCGTGAGCAGCAGATGCTGGACGCGGCGGTGCAGATCTTCTCTGTCAACGGCTATCACGAGACGTCGATGGATGCGATCGCCGCGCAGGCCCAGATCTCCAAACCCATGCTGTACCTGTACTACGGCTCCAAGGAGGAGCTGTTCGGGGCGTGCCTGGACCGCGAGTTGGGCCGTTTCGTCGACGAGGTGCGCAGCCAGATCGACTTCAAGCAGAGCCCGAAAGAGCTGCTGCGCACCGCCGTTCTGGCGTTCCTGAACTACATCGACGCCAACCGGGCGTCGTGGATGGTGCTCTACAGCCAGGCGACCAGTTCGCAGGCGTTCGCCCACACGGTGCGCGAGGGCCGCGAGCGGATCATCGACCTGGTGTCTCGGCTGCTGCGGGCGGGCACGCGAAACCCGGAGCCGGACACCGACTTCGACATGATGGCGGTCGCTCTGGTGGGCGCGGGCGAGGCGGTGGCGTCGCGGGTGTCCACCGGCGATGCCGACGTCAACGAGGCCGCCGAGCTGCTGATCAACCTGTTCTGGCGCGGCCTGAAGGGCACCCCCGCCGAACACGCCGAGCACAGCGAGCATCTCGAGCACGACCGCGCCCAGGCGACGGCCGAAGCCTAGGCCGTGGTGGTGAGGGCCCGCCCACCCACGCGAGACTGCACACAGATCGCGAAATCGCGTGGGATCGCGATCTGTGCGCAGTCTCGGCGGGGCAGAGCTACAGGGCGCGCACCGTCCCGAACAGGTGCGGGTCGCCCTTCTTGAGGTTGCGCAGCGTCAGGTCCCAGCCGTCGGCCACACGGTCGACGTACAGCCCGGCGCTGGCGGGCAGCACCACCGGCTTGGCGAACCTCACCGAGTACTTCACCGCATCCGGCAGCTGTCCCTCGATGTTCGCCAGAACCGCTGCGGCGCTGAACATTCCGTGCGCGATCACGGTCGGGAAGCCGAACAGCTTGGCCGCGACCGGGTTGGTGTGGATCGGGTTGTGGTCCCCACCCACCGACGCGTAGTGCCGGATCTGGCCGGGCGTGATGCGCAGCACCGCGTTAGGCGGGCCGAGCTTGGGCTGCTTCTGCGGCGGCGGCTTCGGCTCGTCCGACAGGCTGGTGCGCTGCTGGTGCAGGAACGTCGTCACCTGATGCCACGCCTGCTCGGTGCCCACGCTCACATCGGTGATGATGTCGACCAGGAGACCGCGCCGGTGCTCACGCAGGTTCTCCGCGTGCACCTTCACCGACACCGTGTCGGTCACCGCGATCGGCCGGTACTGGGTGATGTGGTTCTCGATGTGCACCGAACCCATTGCGGCGAACGGGAAGTCGAACCCGGTGACCAGCGACATCACCGACGGGAACGTCAGTGCGAACGGATACGTCAGCGGCACGTGGTCACCGAACCGCAGCCCCGTCACCGCGGCGTAGGCCGCCACGTTGGCCGGGTCGATCGCCACGTCGTCGGCGGTCACCCGCCGATTCGGCAGCGTCGACGGGCGCTGCACGAACGGCAGCGCACCCGCCGCCGCCCGCGCCAGGTTCAACAGACCGGACGGTTGCGACACGTCAGGCCCCCAGCCACGCCTGGCCGCACACCCGCACCGTGTTGCCGGTGACGGCGTTGGACGCGGGGCTGGCGAAGTAGGCGATGGTCTCGGCGACGTCGACCGGCTTACCGCCCTGGTACAGCGAGTTCAGTCGCCGCCCCACCTCGCGGGTGACCAGCGGGATCGCCTCGGTCATCTTCGTCTCGATGAAGCCCGGCGCCACCGCGTTGACGGTGATCTTCTTGTCGGCGTACGCCTCGGCCAGCGTGTCGGTCAGCCCGATCATCCCGGCCTTGGTGGTGGCGTAGTTGGTCTGCCCGCGGTTGCCCGCGATACCGGCCATCGACGACAGCCCGATGATGCGGCCACCCTCACCGATGACACCCTTCTCCACCAGACCCTCGGCGAGGTTGAGCGGCGCAACGAGATTCACCGCGATGACGGCGTCCCAGCGGGCCTCGTCCATGTTGGCCAGCAGCTTGTCGCGGGTGATGCCCGCGTTGTTGACCAGGATGTCGGCCTTGCCGTCGTAGTGCTCGCGCAGGTGCTCGGCGATCTTGTCGACGGCGTCGGCGGCGGTCACGTCCAGCGTCAGCGCCGTACCGCCGACCTTCGAGGCGGTCTGCTGCAGTGCCTCCGAGGCGGGTTCTACGTCGATGCACACCACCTTGGCGCCGTCGCGCGAGAACACCTCGGCGATCGTCGCGCCGATGCCGCGCGCCGCACCCGTGACGACCGCGACCTTGCCGTCCAGCGGCTTGTCCCAGTCGGCCGGGGGAGCGGCGTCGTCGGCGCCGATGCGGAACACCTGCCCGTCGACGTAGGCCGACTTGCCCGACAGCAGGAACCGCAGCGTCGACTCCAGGCCGGTGGCCGCGGTCTTGGCGTTCGGGGACAGGTACACCAGGTTGACGGTCGCGCCGCGGCGCAGCTCCTTACCCAGCGAGCGGGTGAAGCCCTCCAGCCCGCGCTGCACGATCCGCTCGTGGCCGCTGACCTCCTCCGGGGTGGTGCCGATGACGACGATGCGCCCCGACGGCCCCAGGTTGCGCAGCAGCGGGGTGAAGAACTGGTACAGCCCCTTGAGGCCCTCCGGCTCGGTGATGCCGGTGGCGTCGTACACCAGCCCGCCGAACGAGTCGGCCCAGCGCCCGCCCAGGTTGTTGGCGACGATGTCGTAGTCCTCGGCCAGCGCCGCGCGCAGTGGTTCGGCCACCCGGCCCTCGCCACCGATGAGCAGGCTGCCGGCCAGCGGCGGCTGGCCCGGCTTGTACCGCCGCAGCGTCTCCGGCTGCGGGATACCGAGCTGCTTGGCGAGGAACGATCCGGGCGCCGAATGAACGATTTGCGAGTACAGATCGGTAGCCATGACACGAACTTACTCCAGAGTAATAAGACTCGGTACGATGGGCGGCATGGCCAGTGATACCCGCCGACGCGTCGCCGTTCTGGGCGGCAACCGGATCCCGTTCGCCCGCTCCGACGGCGCCTACGCCAATGCGTCGAACCAGGACATGTTCACCGCCGCCCTCGGCGGCCTCGTCGACCGGTTCAACCTCGCCGGTGAACGGCTGGGCGCGGTCATCGGCGGCGCGGTGCTCAAGCACAGCCGCGACTTCAACCTGATCCGCGAATGCGTGCTGGGCAGCGCGCTGTCCCCGGACACCCCGGCCTTCGACATCCAGCAGGCTTGCGGCACCGGCCTGCAGGCGGCCATCGCCGCCGCCGACGGGATCGCCGCGGGCCGCTACGAGGTGGCGGCAGCCGGTGGTGTGGACACCGCCTCCGACGCGCCCATCGCCTTCGGCGACGATCTGCGCCGCGTCCTGCTGGGCCTGCGCCGGTCGAAGTCCAACCTCGAACGGCTCAAGTTGGTCGGCAAGCTGCCCGCCTCGCTGGGCGTGCAGATCCCGGTCAACAGCGAACCCCGGACCGGCATGTCGATGGGCGAGCACGCCGCCGTCACCGCTAAGGAGATGGGCATCAAGCGCGTCGACCAGGACGAACTGGCCGCCGCCAGCCACCGCAACATGGCCGCCGCCTATGACCGCGGCTTCTTCGACGACCTGATCACCCCGTTCCTCGGGCTCTACCGCGACAACAACCTGCGGCCCGACTCGTCGGTGGAGAAACTCGCCAAGCTCAAGCCGGTGTTCGGCGTCAAGCTCGGCGACGCCACGATGACCGCCGGCAACTCCACCCCGCTGACCGACGGTGCGTCGGTGGCGCTGCTGGCCACCGACGAGTGGGCGGCCGCGCACGGCATCGAGCCGCTGGCGTACTTCGTCGACGCCGAGACCGCCGCCGTGGACTACGTCAACGGCCGCGACGGCCTGCTGATGGCGCCCACCTACGCGGTGCCGCGGCTGCTGGCCCGCAACGGGCTGACCCTGCAGGACTTCGACCTCTACGAGATCCACGAGGCGTTCGCGTCGGTGGTGCTGGCGACGCTGGCGGCGTGGGAGTCCGAGGAGTACTGCAAGGAGCGGCTCGGCCTGGACAAGGCGCTCGGCTCGATCGACCGGTCCAAGCTCAACGTCAACGGTTCCTCGCTGGCGGCCGGGCATCCGTTCGCCGCGACCGGCGGGCGCATCATCGCCCAGTTGGCCAAGCAGCTCGCGGAGAAGAAGAAGGAGACCGGCCAGCCGGTGCGCGGTCTGATCTCAATCTGCGCCGCGGGCGGCCAGGGCGTCGCCGCGATCCTCGAGGCCTGACCGCGCGACGCCGCCGCGGAAAAATTTTCCGCGGCGGTGTAACACCCGCCGTAACGGCCCCGATAGACGGGATAGCTCCGTACTGCCGTCAGACCCCCGACCCGGCGGCAGTGCGGGGCTCTTATCCTTTCCGGGCCTTGACCGGGTCGGCGGGCGGCGGGGTGAACAGCGTGCCGGCCAGCCCGCCGCGCGCGGTGCGCACCGCCACCAGTGCCCACGTGCCCAGCAGCGCGACATAGGCGACGACGGCGGCGACCTCGAACGCCGGCAACCCGGTGTGCACCGCCAGCTGCGCGGTCCCGGTGACGAACGTGCCGACCGGGAAGGTCAGGCTCCACCAGGTCAACGCGAACGGCATCCCGCGGCGCATCGTGCGCACGGTCAGCTCGGTGGCCAGCACGATCCACAGCACCGCGAAACCCCATACCGGCACCCCGAACACCACCGCGAAGACGTTCATCGCGCCGGCCAGCTCGGGGGCCACCGCCAGCCCGGCGTGTGAGCCCAGCAGCCCCGCCGCGGTGATGCCCTGCCCGAGTGGGCCCAGCACGATCCACAGCGTCGGCACCCGCGCCGTGCCCGACGTGCCGTACAGCGCCAGCCGGCTCCAGATCATCGTGATGATGATCAGCCCCGCGATCAGCGACAGCCCGAACATCGCGTAGCAGCCGTAGAGCATCGTCGCGCGCCCGGTGCCCGGCGCCATGTGTGGCAGGAGCAGCGCACCCGAGGCGGCCGACACCATCGGCGGCACCACCGGCATCAGCCAGCCGCCGAACGCGGCGTCGGGTTCGACGTCGAGCTGGGTGAACATCAGGAACGGGATGGTCGCGGCGGTGAACAGCCCGCCCAGCGTGCCCGCCGTCCACAGCACCCAGGCCAGGTCCACCGCGGGCCGCTCGCCGATCAGATCCTTGCCGGTCAGCACCGCGCCGGCCGCGACCGTCATCAGCGCCATCGGCGCGGCACCGTAGAAGTGCGTCATCTGCGGGTTACGCGCGTAGCCGCGGGCGGCCACCGGATGGCGGACCCGCTGCACGATCACCGCGACGGTCAGCACCACCAGCAGCACCGCGGCGACCACCCACACCGCCCGGGTGAACACCGTCAGCCCGGGCACATGCAGCGGCAGCGTCGCACCCGCCGTCGCCACGATGCCGGTGCCCATCACCGAGGCGAACCAGTTGGGACCCAGGTGCGCCAGCCGGGCCATCTCACCGGCGGGAGGAGTCGTCACGGGGTGAAGTATCAGCCGTGCGTGCTTCGATGGGGAGCATGCGGATCAGCGTTTCCCTCATCGGGCTGCTCGACGACACCGGCGGCGGCTCCCCCGTGGACACCACCCTGGCCCGGCTCACCGTGCTGCGCGACGACGGCTTCCGTCGCGTCTGGATGGCCCAATTGCCTTACGATCCCGACCTTCTGACGATCCTGGCGGTCGCGTTCCGGGAGATCGACACCCTGGAGATCGGGTCCGGGGTGCTGCCGATCCAAGTCCAGCACCCGACCCAGCTGGCGCAGCGCGCGCTGACGCTCAACGCGATCGCCGGCGGCCGGTTCACGCTCGGTATCGGGATGAGCCACCGGCTGGTGACCGAGGGCATGTGGGGCATCTCGTACGACCGGCCGGTGCGCCAGATGCGCGAGTACCTCGACGCGCTGCTGCCGCTGCTCGACGGGCGACCCGCCGACAACGCGGGCGAGTTCTGGACGACGCGCGGCGGGCTGCGCTTCACCTCCGCGCCGCGGCCCGACGTCTACCTCGCCGCGCTGGGCCCGCAGATGCTGCGGCTGGCGGGGCGGCGCACCGCGGGCACGATGACGTGGATGACCGGCCCCAAGACGCTGGCCGGCCACATCGGGCCGACGCTGCGCGGGGCCGCCGAGGAGGCGGGCCGGGAACCCGGTGCGGTGCGGGTGGTGGCGTCGCTGCCGATCTCGGTCACCGACGACGTCGACGGCGCCCGGGCCCGTGCCGCCGAGGAGTTCGCGGTCTACGGCCAGCTGCCGTCGTACCGGGCCATGCTGGACCGGGAGGGCTACGCGGGCCCGGCGGACGCGGCGATCATCGGCGACGAGGCGACGGTGTCCGACCGGCTCGCCGAGCTGCGGGCGGCCGGGGTCGACGAGTTTGTGGCCAGCCCGTTCGACCCCGATCCCGAGGCGCGCGCCCGCACCCGCGGGCTGCTCGCGAAATTGGCCCTTGTGTGATCTAGATCACCGTCATACGATCGGTCTCACGACGGGTTCGGGAGTGACTTATCCGAAGAGTCGGCAAGGGATGAAAGCCGGCCGCGCGAACTGATCTAGCGCACCTAGTGTCCTCCCGAACCCGCCCTTTTAGTCAGTGGGGTGCTTGTCATCGGGGTACGGCTGGCCACACCCCGAACAGACCGGCTGGCACGATCGATTCCGCCGCCAATCCCGGACACGATGGGTTCTGTGACGATCACCGCTGAGTTGACGCGAACCGACTGGACACGAACCCTTTTCGAACCCTTCCACCGCGAGGCCTGGCGCACCTACCTGTACTTCCTGCTCTCCGCCCTGCTGGCCGTCGCTGGGGTGGTGTTCCTGTTCGGCGCGGGCATGGCTGCCTGCCTGCTGATGGTCACGGTGATCGGCATCCCGCTGCTGGCGCTCATCGTGCTCAGCGGGCGGGCGTGGAACCGGCTGTTCCGGGGGCTGGCCCGCCTCATCGGTGTCGACGTCGAGGCGCCGCCAGCGTTCACCCGCCGCGACGGGTTCTTGCGGACGGTCGCCGCGGCGCTCACCGACGGGGTCGGGTGGCGCAGCCTCGGGTTCGTCGTGCTGCACTCGCTGCTCATGACACCGGCCGGCTTCGCGCTGGTGACGGGCGTCGGGGTGTGCGCGGCGCTGATCGCCTCCCCGCTGATCTACCTGGTCATGGGTGAGCCGTTCGTGACGCTCGGCCAACCGGTCGACTCGCTGCCGGTCTACCTGCTGCTGTCGGTCGCCGGAGTGGTCGCGTTGTACCCGGCGGCGTGGGCGATGATCGGGGTCAGCCGGTTCGACGTGTGGCTGGCCCGGTCGCTGCTCGGCGCCACCGACAGCGACCGCCGCGTCGGCCGGCTCGAACGGGCCCGCGCCGACGTCGTCGACGCCTCCGCCGCCACCCTGCAGCGGGTGGAACGCGATCTGCACGACGGAACCCAGGCGCGGCTCATCACCGTGGCGATGGCGCTGGCCCGCGCCGAGGAACACTTCGCCGCGTCGGACATCGAGCGGGCACGCGCCCTGGTGTCCGATGCCCTGGCCAACACCAAGGACACACTGACCGAGCTGCGCGACATCGTGCGCGGAATCCGGCCGCCGGCACTGGATCTCGGGCTCGGCCCGGCGGTCGAGACGCTCGCGGCACGTAACCCGATTCCGGTTGACCTGTCGGTCGACCTGCCGGTGCGGCCGTCGATCGGGGTGGAGACGATGGCGTATTTCTGCGTCGCCGAACTGTTGGCTAACGTGTCGCGGCACTCCGGCGCCGACCGCGCCACCGTGACCCTGCGCAGCGACCCGAACGAACTGCGGATCACCGTGCGGGACAACGGCTCCGGCGGGGTCAGGCTCGGCGCCGGTTCCGGCCTGACCGGGCTGCGCGACCGGCTGGCCATGCTCGACGGCACGCTGACCGTCGACAGTCCCGAGGGCGGCCCGACGGTGGTCACCGTCACCGTTCCGACGGGAGTCGCGCAGTGATCCGGGTCGCGATCGCCGAGGACAACGCGATCCTGAGAGAGGGTCTGGCGCAACTGCTCATCGAGCGCGGCTACGACGTCGCCGCGCGCGTCGGCACCGCCGAGGAACTGCTGACCGCGGTCACGCAGGACCCGCCCGACGTCGCCGTCGTCGACATCCGCATGCCGCCGTCGTTCACCGACGAGGGGCTGATCGCCGCGGTGTCACTGCGCCGCTCCCACCCAGAGGTCGGGGTGCTGGTGTTCTCCCAGTGGGTCGAAACCCGCTACGCCACCGAACTTCTGGGCGGCACCCCGGAGGGGGTGGGCTACCTGCTCAAGGACCGGGTCACCGACATCGCCGAGTTCGACGCGGCGCTGCGCCGGGTGGCCGCCGGCGGCACGGCGCTGGACCCGGAGGTGGTGCGGCAGCTGCTCGGCAGCCGCCGCACCGCGCTGGACCGGCTCACCCCGCGCGAGCGCGAGGTCCTGGCGTTGATGGCCGAGGGGCACTCGAACAGCGCGCTGGCCCAACACCTGTCGATCACCGAGCGGGCCGTCGAGAAGCACGTGTCGGCCATCTTCAACAAGCTCGACCTGCCGTCGTCGCAGGCGCATCACCGCCGGGTGCTGGCGGTGGTGACCTATCTGAATTCCTGACCCGCCAACGCAAAACGCCCCCGGGAAGAGAAGCCGGGGGCGTTTTGGGAAGCGGCAGAAGGCTTAGAAGGCCGCTTCGTCCAGTTCCATCACGTCGTTGTCGAGGTTCTCGATGACCTGGCGGGTGCTGGTGAGCAGCGGCAGGAAGTTCTTCGCGAAGAACGACGCGGCCGCGACCTTGCCCTCGTAGAACGAGCGGTCCGCACCCGAGGCACCGTTGTCCAGCTTCTCGATGGCGACCGCGGCCTGACGCTGCAGCAGCCAACCGATGACCAGGTCACCGACGCTCATCAGGAAGCGCACCGAGCCCAGGCCGACCTTGTACAGCTCGGTCGGGTTCTCCTGCGCGGCCATCAGGTAGCCCATGAGCGTGGCGCCCATGGCCTTGACGTCCTCCAGCGCGGTGGCCAGCAGGGCGCGCTCGGCCTTCAGGCGGCCGTTGCCCGACTCGCTCTTGACGAACTGCTCGATCTGCTCGGAGACGTAGTTGAGCGCCACACCCTTGTCGCGGACGATCTTGCGGAAGAAGAAGTCCTGCGCCTGGATGGCGGTGGTGCCCTCGTACAGCGAGTCGATCTTGCTGTCGCGGATGTACTGCTCGATCGGGTAGTCCTGCAGGAAGCCCGAACCACCGAAGGTCTGCAGCGACTCGGTCAGCCTGGCGTAGGCCTGCTCGGAACCCACACCTTTGACGATCGGGAGCATCAGGTCGTTGACGCGCACCGCCAGATCGGCGTCGACGTCGTGCACGGCCTTGGCGACCGCCGCGTCCTGGAAGGTCGCGGTGTACATGTACAGCGCGCGCAGACCCTCGGCGTAGCTCTTCTGGGTCATCAGCGAGCGGCGCACGTCCGGGTGGTGCGTGATGGTCACGCGCGGCGCGGTCTTGTCGGTCATCTGAGTCATGTCGGCACCCTGCACGCGCTCCTTGGCGTACTCGAGCGCGTTCAGGTAACCGGTCGACAGGGTGGCGATCGCCTTGGTGCCCACCATCATTCGGGCCTGCTCGATCACGTCGAACATCTGCGCGATGCCGTTGTGGACCTCGCCGACCAGCCAGCCCTTGGCCGGGACGCCGTGCTGGCCGAAGGTCAGCTCACAGGTGGCCGAGACCTTCAGGCCCATCTTGTGCTCGACGTTGGTGACGAAGACGCCGTTGCGCTCGCCCAGCTCGCCGGTCTCGAAGTCGAAGAGGAACTTCGGCACGAAGAACAGCGACAGACCCTTGGTGCCCGGGCCTGCGCCCTCGGGGCGGGCCAGCACCAGGTGGAAGATGTTCTCGAACAGGTCGTCGGAGTCGGCCGAGGTGATGAACCGCTTGACGCCCTCGATGTGCCAGGAGCCGTCGGGCTGCTGGATGGCCTTGGTGCGGCCCGCGCCCACGTCGGAGCCGGCGTCGGGCTCGGTCAGCACCATGGTGGCGCCCCAGCCGCGCTCACAGGCGATGACGGCCCACTTCTTCTGCTCCTCGGTGGCGTTGTGCGCGAAGATCTGCGCGAACGCGGCACCGCCGGCGTACATCCACACGGCCGGGTTGGCGCCGAGGATGTGCTCGTTGAGGGCCCACAGCAGAGCCTTGGGGGCGGGCACGCCGCCGAGCTCCTCGTCGAGGCCGACCTTGTCCCAGCCGCCCTCGATGCAGGCGCGCACCGACTTCTTGAAGTTCTCCGGCAGGGTCACCGAGTGCGTCTCGGGATCGAAGACCGGGGGATTGCGGTCGCCCTCAGCGAACGACTCAGCGATCGGGCCCTCGGCCAGACGGGCCATCTCGTGCAGCATCTCGCGAGCGGTGTCGGCGTCGAGATCGCTGTACTCACCCGTGCCCAGCGCCCGGTCGAGGCCAAGCACCTCGAACAGGTTGAACTCCTGGTCACGTACGTTGCTCTTGTAGTGGCTCACGGTTCCTCCTCGGTGAGATAACCACTCGCGGTTGGGTACTCGGGATTAAGTTACCCACCAGTAACTGCCCGGAACTATACCCGCCGGTAACTTCAACTCAAACCCTCTTCGGGTGATTCCCACCGGGGTGGTAACCGTCCGGTTGGTTGGGCACCCAAAACCCCAGTTGACACGTGTCTGACCGGGGGTTTCAACCGATTGTGAAAATCGTCACGGTCCGCTCGAATAGGGTGTGTCGGTGTTGCGCGTGACGGTCTGGGGGACCGGGAACATGGGGTCCACCGCCATCCGGTCGACGGTGGCGTTCCCGGGACTGCGGCTGGCCGGGGTGATCACCTCGTCGGAGCAGAAGGCGGGCACCGACGCCGCCGTGTTCGCCGGGCTGCCCGATCCCACCGGCATCACCGCCACCACCGACGTCGACGCCGCCCTGGCCCGCTGCGACGCGGTGGCCTACATGGCGTCGGGCGACATACGGCCCGAGGAGGCGGTCGCCGACATCGAACGCTGCCTGCGGGCCGGCAGGCATGTGGTGACGCCGTCGCTGTATTCGCTGTACGACCCGCGGTCGGCGCCGCCGGAGTGGCGCGACCGGCTGACCGGCGCCGCCGAGGCGGGCGGCGCCACCCTGCTGGTCTCCGGCGTCGACCCGGGCTGGGGCAACGACGCGCTGGCCGTCATCGCCGCCGGGCTGTGCACCCGGATCCGCACGATCCACTGCCAGGAGATCTTCGACTACTCCACCTACAACCAGCCGTTCGCGGTCCGGGTGTCCTGTGGCTTCGGCGGCCCGATGGACGAGACGCCGATGATGCTGCTGCCGTCGGTGCCGACGATGGTGTGGGGCGGCAACATCCGCTTGGTCGGCCGCGGCCTGGGCCTCGACATCGACGAGATCACCGAGGAGGTCGAGCGCCGCCCGCTCGAGCAGTCGGTCGACACCGTGCTGGGCCGCTTCGAGAAGGGCACCCAGGGCGCGTTCCGTCTCAAGGTCATCGGCAGGTCCGGCGGTCGGGAACGCATCGTCATCGACCACATCACCCGCATCCACGCGTCGTGCGCACCGGACTGGCCCTACCCCGACCAGGGCGACGGCGACCACCGGGTCATCATCGACGGCGACCCGCAGCTGACCATCACCACCCGCGCCGACGTGCCCGGCGGCACCCGCGCCGACGGCGGCAACACCACCGCCGCCAACCGACTGCTCGGCGCGCTGCACTGGCTGGCCGAGCAGCCACCCGGTATCTACGACGGCCTCGACGTGCCGCTGCAGCCGACGCTGCCGCCGCACATCGAGGCCCAGCGCTGGGCCTGACTACTCGGTGGCCTGCGGCCCGGTGTCCTCGGCCTGTGCCGAGGGTGCGGGTGCCTCGGCGTCCGGCAGCTGGCTGACCAGGTACTCGGCCAACCCGCCGATCGTCGGGTAGTCGAACACCGCGGTGGCGTTGATCGTGAACGCGCCGCCGAACTGGCTGTGCAGCCGGTTGCGCAACTCGATCGCCATCAGCGAGTCGGTGCCCAGATCCAGGAACCGGCTGCTGGCCGCCGGCGGCTGAGCCAGGCGCAGGAAGTTCTGCACCTCGCGCTGCAGGAACTCGGTGACGAACGCGGCGCGCTGCGGCACCGGGATCTCCTGCAGCTGGCGCAGCAGCTCACTGTCCTCGGCGACCTCGCCCTCCGGCCGCGGCAGCACCAGGTCCAGGATCGGCGGCCGGGCCGCACCCAGCAGCTTGGCGGCGCGCTGCCAGTTGGCCTTGACGATGGTCGCCTGCCCGGTGCCGTTGGCCACGACCTCCGACAGTGCGCTCAGCGCCGCCGACGGATCCAGCGGCACCAGGCCCTGCGCGTTGAGGTTCGCCTGTGCGGCCTCCGACGACGCCATGCCGCCGTCGGCCCACGGCCCGAAGTTCACGCCGGTGGCGGGCAGACCCTGCGCCCGGCGCCGCGCGACCAGACCGTCGAGCAGCGCGTTGGCCGTCGAGTAGTTCGCCTGGCCCGGTGAGCCGAACACGCTGGACACCGACGAGGACACGATGAAGAAGTCCAGCGCGTCGTCGCGGGTGAGCCGGTCCAGATGGATGGCGCCGACCGCCTTGGGCCCCAACGTGGTTCGGAACCGCTCCACGCTCTGCTGGGCCAGCAGCGCATCGTCGAGCACACCGGCCAGATGCACCACACCCGCCAGCGGCGGCAGCTCGGCGCGGATGCGCTTCAGTAGCGCGGTGACCGCGGCCTCGTCGCCGACGTCGGCGGCGAAGGTGTGCACCCTGCACTTGTAGCGCTCGACGAGCTCGTCGATCGTCTGCTGCGCCGCCTCGTCGGGTGCACGCCGACTGGTCAGCACGATGTCGCCGGCGCCCAGCTGCGCCAGGTACGCCGCGGTGTGCAGACCGATCGCACCTAGGCCGCCGGTGATCAGGTAGCTGCGATCGGCCCTGGGCTGCAACGGATTCGGCATCTGCACCACGATCTTGCCGATGTGCCGGGCCTGCTGCATGCGACGGAACGCGGTACGCGCCTCGGTCAGCGGGTAGATCTCCGCGGGCAGCGGCCGCCACACCCCGGTGGCCAGCCCCTGTGACACCTCGGTCAGCAGACCGCGAATGCGCTCGGGATCCTGGATCGTCACCGTGTCCAGCGCGACGATCTCGTAGTTGATGTCCGGTCGGGCCGCGGCCATCTGCTCGGGTGTCCAGATGTCGCGCTTGGCGATCTCGGCGAACCGGCCGCCCTGCGCGGTGGCCCGGACGGTGGCCTCGATGAAGCCCTCGTTGGTCAGGCTGTTGAGCACCACGTCGACGCCCTGGCCGTCCGTGTCGGCGAGGATCTGGTCCGCGAAATCCGTTGTCCGCGAGTCATAGACGTACTTGACGCCCATTCGCTGCAGGGTGGCGCGCTTGAACGTGCTGGCGGTCGCGAACACCTCGGCGCCGTGCTGCTGCGCCATCTGGATCGCGGCCAGACCGACACCGCCGCTGGCGGCGTGGATCAGCACCTTGTCGCCGGGCTGCAGCTGCGCCCAGTCGAACGCCAGCCGTGTGGTGAGCGCGGCCGCCGGGATCGTCGCGGCCTCCACCGGAGTCACCCCGTCGGGTACGGGCGCCACCAGCTGCGCGGGCACGTTGAACCGGCTGGAGAACGCGCCCTGCATGAAGCCGTACACCCGCTGGCCCACCTCGAGCCCGGTCACGCCCTCACCCAGCTGGGTGACGATGCCGGCGAAGTCGCCGCCGATCGGGCCCGGGTCACCCGGGTACAGGCCGAGCACGTTGAGCACGTCGCGGAAGTTCAGGCCGGCGGCCTCCACCCGCACCTGCACGTACCCCTCGGCGGGCGGCGGTACGTCGGTCTCGGTGATCCGCAGGTTGTCGATCGCCCCGCGCTCGGTCGGCGCCAGCACGTAGTCACCCGAGCGGGGCACCGTCAGGTGCCCGCTGCGCGCCCACGGCAGCAGCCGCGACGCCAGCAGCTTGCCCTGGCGCAGTGCGAGTTCCGGTTCGGGAACCGGCGCGGCCAGCAGCCCGGCCAGCAGCGCCACCGCCTCCGGCGACCCGTCGCAGTCGACCAGCCGGCAGCCCACTGCGGGCTCCTCGTTGATCGTCGTGCGGGCGAAGCCCCACAGCGCCGACTGCACCGCGTCGACCGGCTCACCGGACTCGGTGGCCACCGCGCGTTCGGTGACGATCCACATCCCGCCCGGCAGCTTCAACCCGCCCTGCACCGCGTGCACCGCGCCCAGCAGGTTCGCGATCTCGGCCTCGATGCGGGCCTGCGCGTCCGCTCCGGTCTCCTCGTGGCCGCTGGACGCGCTGCGCCACACCACGCCCGCGAACGGGACGCCCTTCTCGGCGGCCGCCTTGAGCACCTCACCGAGCGGTTCGGCGTCGGCGGTCCGGTCGAACGGGATGCAGCCGGGCACCCGGGCGGTGAGCTCGTCGAACCCGGCGACGAGCCAGGTGCCTGCCGGTTCGGCGGGCGTCTCGGCCTGCTCGGGCAGCGGCACCTCGTGCCAGCCCAGCGTGTACAGCAGCCGGGTCGGGTCCCCGCCGAGGCCGCGCAGCAGCGCCTCGCGCGGCGCCCGCTTGACCGTGAACTCGCGGATACCGCCCAGCGGGCGACCGTCGCGGCCCAGGAATTCCAGATCGAAAACCTGTGTCTCGCTGTCGAGTTCGCTGTCATGCCAGCGGGCCCGGCAGTAGAACCGGCGCGGCATCTTCTCCCGCAGCCACGCCTGCCCGTACCGCAGCGGCAGGAACAGGTCGCTGACGCCCTGCTCGGCCGCGCGCAGCGCGGGGAACGCCGGGAACGCCACCCCGGTGCACAGGTCCATCAGCACCGGGTGCATCGGCTCACCGCCGAGCTGTTCGGTCAGCTCGTCGCCGACCATCACGTCGCCGATCGCCTCACCCTCGCCGAGCCACAGCGACTTCAGCGAACCCGACCAGGTCGGGCCCCAGGCCAGCTCCATGTCGGCGAACGTGTCGAACAGATCCTGCGGGCGCATCCGCTCCAGCCGCTCGATGGCCTCGTCGACCGGGTCCTCGGCGGGCGCGGTCTCCTCGATTCCGGACACCACCGTGCCGTCGGCGTTCAGCGACCAGTCCGCGGTGCGGTCACCGTAGGGCCTGCTGTGCACCTCGAACTTGAACTCGCCGTCGGCCTGCTGCGGATGCAGGGTCAGCTGCACCTCGCGGGAGTCCTTCTCCGGCAGGATGATCGGCTCGTAGAAGAACACGTCGCGCACCCGCGCAGGCGCCCCGACGGCGGCCAGCGCCATCGCCGCGTACGTCGCACCCGGCACCACCACGGTGCCGTAGATGACGTGGTCGGCCAGCCACGGCTGCGACCGCACCGACAACCGGCTGGTGTAGACCGTGTCGCCGGACGCCAGATCCTTGGCGCTGCCCAGCAGCCCGGAGGCCGACGGCCCGTCGACGGTGATGCTCGACGTCTTCGGCCAGAACCGGCGGCGCTGGAACGGGTAGGTCGGCAGCTCCACGATGCGGCGCGGACCGCGGTGCAGCGCAGCGAAATCCGGCCGGTGCCCGCCGACATAGGCGGCGGCCAGCGCATCGGCGATCTGCCTGCGGTCGGGCACCCCTTTGCGCAGCGAGGCCACCGCCCGCGGCGCGGGCACATGCTCGGGCCACACCTGCACCGCCGCACCGATCAGCACCGGCTGCGGGCCGACCTCCATCAGGATCGACGCGCCCAGCGCCGCGACCGTGCGCACGCTCTCGGAGAACTGCACCGGCTGACGCGAGTGCTTGCGCCAGTACTGCGCGTCGAGCGGGGTCTGCGCGGTCAGCACCGTGCCGGTGCGGTTGCACACCAGCGGCAGCGTCGGCGCCTTGAACTCGAACTGCCCTGCGAACGCCTCGAATTCGTCGAGCACCGGTTCCAGCAGCTCGGAGTGGAACGCGTGGCTGGTCTCCAGCCACGTGCAGCGGATCCCGTCCTCCTCGAAGCGGGCCACCAGACGCTCCAGGTCCTCACCCGGGCCCGAGGCCACGGTGTTGGGCCCGTTGTAGGCCGCCACCGACACCCGCGGGAACTCGCCGACGACCTCCTCGACCCGCTTGGGGTCGTCGAAGATCGCGACCATCCGCCCGCCCTCGGGCAGGCTGCCGAACATCCGGCCGCGTTCGGCCATCAGCCGGGCGCCGTCCTCGAGACTGAACACCCCGGCCACACAGGCCGCGGCGTACTGGCCGACGCTGTGGCCCAGCACCACGTCGGGCTGTACACCCCACGACTGCCACAACCGGGCCAGGCCCATCTCCACGGCGAACAGCGCCGGCTGTGCGTAGGAGGTGTGCCGCAGCTCGTCGGCGGCGGTGGGATCGAACAGCACCTCCAGCAGCGGACGCGGCAGGATGTCGGCCACCGCGTCCGCGCAGGCGCGCACGGTGTCGGCGAAAACCGGTTCGCTGTCGAACAGTTCGCGAGCCATCCCGGTGTACTGGCTGCCCTGCCCGGTGAACAGCCACGCCGTCGTCGGACGGTGGGTGTGCTCACCGCGCACCACGCCGGGGCGGGTGCGGTTGGCGGCCAGGTCGGCCAGCGCGTGCCGCGCGCTGTCGATCGAGTCGACGACCAGTGCGGCGCGGTGCTCGAAGTGCGAGCGGCCGGTCCCGGCGGTCAGGCACACGTCGGCCAGGTCGACGTCCGGGTTGGCGGCCAGCCATGCGTCGTAGCGCTGCGCGAGCTCCACCAGCGCCTCCGGCGAACGCGCGGAGAGCGGAAGCACATTCACCGACGGGTCGTCGGCGCCGGATTCGACGGCCGGCGGCTGCGGTGCCTCCTCGACCAGCACATGGGCGTTGGTTCCGGTGAAGCCGAACGAGCTGACACCGGCGCGGCGCGGCCGGCCGTTGGTCTGCCACGGCACCGGCTTGTCGACCACCTTCACCGGCAGCGAGTCCCACGGGATGTGCGGCGACGGGGTGTCGAAATGCAGGCTCTGCGGCAGCATTCCGTGCTGCAGCGACAGCACCACCTTGATCAGTCCCGCCGCACCGGACGCCGACTCGGTGTGCCCGATGTTGGTCTTCACCGACCCCATCAGCAGCGGCTTCTGCGGGTCACGGGACGCGCCGTACACCGCGGCGGCGGCCTGCACCTCGATCGGATCGCCGAGCGGGGTGCCGGTGCCGTGCGCCTCCAGGTAGTCGACGTCGCCGCCGGACAGCCCGGCGCGGTCCAGCACCGACTCGATCAGCCGTTGCTGCGCACCGCCGTTGGGCACCGTCAGGCCGCTGGACGCACCGTCCTGGTTGACCGCGCTGGCGGGGATGACCGCCAGCACCCGGTCGCCGTCGCGCTGGGCGTCCGACAGCCGCTTGAGCACCAGGATGCCGCAGCCCTCGCTGCGCACGTACCCGTCGGCCGAGGCGTCGAACGTCTTGCAGCGGCCGACCGGCGACAGCATCCGGGCCCGCGACGCCGCCACGGTGGTGACCGGGCTCAGCAGTACGTTCACCCCGCCGGCCAGCGCCAGGTCGCAGTCGCCGTTGTGCAGCGCCAGGCACGCCTGGTGTACCGCGACCAGCGCCGAGCTGCAGGCGGTGTCCACCGCGACGGCCGGGCCCTCGAAGCCGAGCGCGAACGCCACCCGGCCGGAGATCGCGTTGAGCGCGTTGCCGGTGATGAAGTGCGGCTCGATCTTCTCGATCGACTCGGCCGACAGCAGGTGGGCGTACTCGTTGGCCGCGACGCCGGTGAAGATGCCGGTGCGGCTGCCGCGCAGCGCCGCCGGGGAGTACCCGGCCCGCTCCAGGCCCTCCCACACCGTCTCCAGGATCAGCCGCTGCTGCGGTTCGATCCACACCGCCTCACGCGGGGAGATGCCGAAGAACTCGGGGTCGAATCCGTCGATGCCGTCCAGGAATCCGCCGTAGCGGGTGTAGGTCTTGCCGGGGGCGTCGGGATCCGGGTCGTAGAACTCGTCGATGTCGAAGCGGTCCTCCGGGATCTCCCGGATCGCGTCGATGCCGCCGGACAAAAGTTCCCAGAACGCCTCCGGGTTCGGGGCGCCGGGGAACCGGCACGACACCGCGACGATCGCGATCGGATCGTCGGTGCGGGCCGTGGCCGCGGCCACCGGCTGCGGGGCGGCCTTGGGCTCGTTGAGCTCGAGCACCTCGCCGAGCAGGTAATCGGCGACGTCCTCGATGCGCGGGTAGTCCATCACCAGCGTGACGGGGATGTCCTTGCCGACGCCCGCCTCCAGCCGGCGGCGCAGTTCGACGGCCATCAGCGAGTCCATCCCGAGGTCGAAGAACCCGGCGTCCTCCCGGATCTCGGCGACGTCGACGCGGGTCACCTCGGCGACCGCGTTGCGCAGATAGTCGACCAGCAGCTTCTTGCGCTGCTGCACCGGCGCGCTGGTGAGCTGTTCCACCAGCGCCGTCGTCCCGGAAGGCCCAGCGGCCGTGGCGGTTTCCGCGGGGACCTCGCGTTCCAGGTCGGCGAGGAACGCCCGCCGACCGGCCTGCTGGTACAGCGGCAGGAACCGGGTCCAGTCGATGCGTGCCACCACGCCCTGGGCGGCCGACGACGCCACCACATCCGACAGTCCAGCCAGCGCGTCGGCGGGGCCGAGTGTCCGCACGCCCCGCTCGTCGAGGCGTGCGCGCGACTCGGTGTCGGCCATACCCGCTGACCACGGCCCGAAGTTCACGCTGACACCGGGGATGCCCTGCTCGCGCAGCCGCCAGGCCAGCCCGTCGAGGAAGGCGTTGGCCGCGGCGTACGCGGTCTGGCCGTACCCGCCCCACACCGAGGCGATCGAGGAGGTGCTGACGAAGAAGTCCAGCGACAGCCCGGCGTCGGCCAGCGCCTCGGTGAGATTCCAGGCGCCCCAGACCTTTCCGGCGAACACCCGGTCGATCTCGCTGTCGTCGAGTGCGTTCAGTGGGGTGGTGCCGATCTCGCCCGCGGCGTGCACGATGCCCGCCAGTGGCGGCAGTTCGGCCTGCAGTTGGGTCAGCAGCCGGGTGACGGCGTGCGCGTCGGCGACATCGGCGTTGACCACTCGGATGTCGCAGCCGTGCGCCTGACTCAGCGCGGAGATCCGTTGTGCGACAGCGTCACCGGGCTCACGCCTGCTGGTCAGCACCACGTGCTCGGCGCCGTTGGCGGCCAGATACGAGGCGATCTCCAGCCCGATCGCGCCCAGCCCGCCGGTCACCAGGTAGGTGGCGTTCGCGCGCAGCGGCAGCGCGGCGACGTTCGGCGAGTCGGTGCGGCGCACCAGCCGCGGTGCGTAGATCGCGCGGTCACGCAGCGCGATCTGGTCCTCGCGCGGGCCGGCGTCGACCGGTGCGGTGATCCGCTGCACCAGCCGGGTCCACTCGTCGCCGCTGCCCTTGCCCAGGTCGGCCAGCCCGCCCCACAGCTGGGGCAGTTCCAGCGCCGCGGCCCGGCCGAAGCCCCACAGGGCACTCTGCTCCGGCGCGACGGTGTCGGTGTCGGTGACCCGCTGCGCACCGCGGGTCACCAGCCAGATCGGGGCGCGCAGTTCGGCGGCGGTCGCGGCGCGCAGCAGCCGGCGGGTGCCGCTGAGCACCCGGTGCTGGACCCGCAGCAGCGAGCGCATCAAGGTGTCCGTATCCGCGTCGGCGGCGGCGACGTTCACGATCCGCAGCAGCGAATCCTGCTGTGCCAGCACACGGAACGTCTCAGCCAGCGCGGCTTCCTCGGCGGCGGAGGCCGGCAGCCCCACGAAGCGGTACTCCTCGCCGCGGGCGGTGAGCACCTCCACCAGCGGCCGTGTCGCGGCGCCGTCCTCGCCGACGATCACCCACGTCGAACCGTCGCCGTCCTCGCGCGTGGCCGTGCTGGTCTTGTGCCAGCGGAACTCGTAGCGGTCCTCGACGATCGACTGCGTGGTGCGCTGCTGATTGTGCTGGGCGGCAAGCCGACTCAGCACGCTGATGGTCTGCGGGTCGGAATCGCCGAGCAGTTCGGCCAGTTCGGCGACCTGGCCGTCCTCCAGCAGGCGCAGCGCCTCGGTGGGCGCCGTCGAGGACTGGTCCGAAGCCGCCCCGGTCGCGTCCTGGGTGTCGGCGCGGTCGTCGCCGAAGTTGTCGGAGAACCAGTACTGACGGTGTTCGAACGGGTAGGTAGGCAGGTCGACCCGGCGGGCGTGCGGGCGGCGCAACGCGGCGAAGTCCGGCTGGTGCCCCATCACGTACGCCTCGGCGACGGCCTCGGTGATCTGCCGGTGGTCGGCGGTCTTCGGGCGCAGCGACGACAGCGCGCGCGGCGCGGTCGCCGGGTCGGGCCATGCGGCCAGCGCCGCGGCGGTCAGCACCGGCCGCGGGCCGATCTCCAGCAGCGCCTTGCAGTTCAGCTCGGCCAGCGTGCGCACGCTCTTGGCGAACTCCACGGGCTGGCGGGCGTGCCTGCGCCAGTACGCGCCGTCGAGCCTGACGCTGCGGCCCAGCGCCGCGCCGGTGCGGTTGTCGATCAGAATCCGTTGCGGCGTGCGGTATTCGAACTGCGACGCGAACGCCTCGAACTCGTCGAGGATCGGGTCCAGCAGCGCCGAGTGGAACGCGTGGCTGGTCTCCAGCCAGTCGCAGCGCACCCCGCTGAGCCCGGCCACCGCTTGCTCCAGATCCGCGGCGGGACCGGACAGCACGGTGTTGGCGCCGTTGTAGGCGGCCACCGACAGGCTGGGGTACTGGTCGGTGACGGCCTCGACCCGATCGGCCGGGGCGAACACCGCGACCATCCGCCCGCCCTCGGGCAGGCTGCCGAACAACCGGCCGCGTTCGGCCATCAGCCGGGCACCGTCCTCGAGGCTGAACACCTCGGCCACGCACGCCGCGGCGTACTGGCCGACGCTGTGGCCCAGCACCACGTCGGGTTCGAAACCCCACGACTGCCACAGCCGAGCCAGGCCCATCTCCACGGCGAACAGCGCGGGCTGCGCATACGTGGTGTCGCGCAGCGCGGCCTCGTCGTCGCCGAAAATCAGCTCCAGCAACGGCTTTTCGAGGATGTCGGCGACCGCGGCGGCGCACCGGTCCACGGTCTCGGCGAACACCGGTTCGGTGGCGTAGAGCTCCCGGGCCATGCCCGGGTACTGGCTGCCCTGCCCGGTGAACAGCCACGCCGTCTTCGGCGGCTCATGGGATTCGCCCCGCACCAGGCCCGGTGCGGGCCGGTCGTCCGCGAGCGCACCGAGCAGGTCGACGGCCGACTCCCGGGAGTTGACCACCAGCGCCGCCCGCTGCTCCAGGTGCGCCCGCGCGGTTCCCGCGGTGAAGCACACGTCGGCCAGCGTCGCGTCGGGGTTCTCCAGCAGCCAGGTGCGGTAGCGGTCGGCCAGCCGCACCAGCGCGCTCGGGGTGCGCGCCGACAGCGGCAGGATGCTGACCCGCCGGTCGTCGGGCCGCTCCTCGGCCACCGGCGCCTCGGCGGGCAGCGGAGCCTCCTCGAGGATCACGTGCGCGTTGGTGCCCGCGAAGCCGAACGAGCTGACCCCGGCGATGCGGGGCCGCTCCCCGCGCCGCCACGGGATGGTCTCGGTGACCACCTCGACCGGCAGCCGGTCCCACGGGATGTGCGGCGAGGGGTTCTGGAAGTTCAGGTGCTTGGGCAGCGCCTCGTTCTCCAGCGCCAGGATGACCTTGATGACGCCGGCGATACCGGCGGCGGCCTCCAGGTGACCGATGTTGGTCTTGGCCGAGCCGATCAGCAGCGGCTGGTCGGGTGCGCGGCCCTCGCCCAGCGCCGCACCGGCGGCCTGCGCCTCGATCGGGTCGCCCAGCGACGTGCCGGTGCCGTGCGCCTCCAGGTAGCCGACGTCGGCGGGCCGCAGCCCGGCGCGTTTGAGCGCCTCCCCGATCACCCGCTGCTGGGCCACCCCGTTGGGCACCGTCAGCCCGCCGGACGCGCCGTCCTGGTTGACCGCGCTGCCGCGGATCACCGCGCGGATCCGGTCACCGTCGCGGATCGCGTCCTCGAGCCGCTTGATGACGACGACGCCGCAGCCCTCGCCGCGCACGTAGCCGTCGGCCGCCGCGTCGAACGTCTTGCACCGCCCGTCCGGGGCCAGCATGTGCGCGCTGGAGAACGTGATCATCGTGGCCGGGCTGAGCAGCACGTTGGCCCCGCCGGCCAGCACCAGATCGCTCTCACCCAGCTGCAGCGCCTGGCAGGCCTGGTGGATAGCCACCAGCGACGAGCTGCACGCGGTGTCGACCGCGACCGCCGGGCCCTGCAGGCCCAGCCGGTAGCTGATCCGGCCCGCCGCCGCCGCGTTCGACGTCCCGATCGCCATGTAGGCCTCGATCTCGGGATACGTCAGCTGGTCGGACACCATGCCGAGGTAGTCGTGGGTGGCCAGACCGACGAACACACCGGTGTTGGAGTCGGCCAGGCTGGTCGGGGCGATCCCGGCGTGCTCGAGGGCCTGCCACGCGGTCTCCAGCAGCAGCCGGTGCTGCGGATCCATCAGCCGGGCCTCGCGGGTGGACATGCCGAAGAACGGCGCGTCGAACCCGGTGCTGTCCTCGACGAAACCCGCCCGCCGGGTCACCACCTTGCCGGGCGTTCCGGCTTCCGGGTCGAAGAACTCGTCGGCGTTCCAGCGGTCGGCGGGCACCTCGGAGATGGCGTCGCGGCCGTCGCGGAGCAGTTCCCAGTACTCGGCCGCGTCGCGCGCGCCGGGAAAGCGCGCCGCGTAGCCGACGATCGCGAATCGCGCCGTCGCTTGAGGATGTGCCGCGGATTCCATGCCGTTGCCGTCCTTCCTTTACATCGGCAGTTGGAAGAAGACCCTGCGGGACACCACACGAGCCTGAAGAGGAAGACTTCCCCGTCGCACACTATGGCATGGAGAGCTGGGTCGCCTTGTCCGCACCTTGTGGCGCAGGCCACCTGCCGGGCGGGCCGGATGACACAGAGTATGTTGGGCCGGCGACAGGGGTGCCGGCGGTGGGCGCCGACCATGCGGGAGGACGACGGTATTGCGGATCGGCAAGATCACGATTGGGGCGCTCGACGAGTGGTCGCTTAAACCGGGCAACGTCACCTCCTGGCATCCGACGCCCGCGTCGATGGAGAAGGCGCGCCAGGCCCCCGTCAGCACGGTGCCGGTCAGCTACATGCAGCGTCAGCACCTCAAGAACTACTGTGAGCGCACCGCGGCGGGGCTGAACTTCTCCCGCCAGATCATCGCGGGCTGCGAGGTCAAGGGCGAGTGCGACATCGCCGCGATGGACCACGCCGTCAACAACTACCTGCGCCGCCACGACACGTTCCGCAGCTGGTTCGAGCACGCAGGCGACGGCAAGTTCGTCCGGCACGCGCTGACCGACCCGGACGACATCGAGTTCGTGCCCGTCGACCACGGCCACATGACCGTCGAGCAGATCCGCGAGCACGTCATCTCCATCCCGAGCCCGCTGGAGTGGGGCTGCTTCACGTTCGGGATCATCCAGAACGACGGGCACTTCACGTTCTTCGCCGCGATGGACCACGTGCACGGCGACGCGACGCTGATCGGCACCACGATGCTGGAGGCCAACGGCATGTACTCGGCGCTCAGCAGCGGCGGTGAGGCGCTGGCGCTGCCCGAGGCGGGCAGCTTCGACGAGTTCTGCATCGCCGAGCGGGAGCGCACCGCGGACCTGACCGTCGACACCCCCGAGGTGCGCGCGTGGATCGACTTCGCCGAGGCCAACGGCGGCGGGTTCCCCGAGTTCCCGCTGCCGCTGGGCAACCCGAACGAGGCGGTCCGCAGCGACATGACCACCGAGGTGCTGCTGGACGTCGCGCAGACCGAACGGTTCGAGGAGGCCTGCTCGGCGGCGGGCGCCCGCTTCGTCGGCGGTCTGTTCGCCTGCCTGGCGCAGGTCGAGCACGAGCTCACCGGGGCGCTGACCTACTACGGGCTGACCCCGCGCGACTCCCGCTCGGCCACCGACAACTTCATGACCCAGGGCTGGTTCACCGGGCTGATCCCGATCACCGTGCCCATCGGCGGTATGTCGTTCACCGACGCCGCGTGGTCGGCGCAGACCGCGTTCGACTCCAACCTGAAGATGGCCAAGGTGCCGTACTACCGGGTGCTGGAGCTGGCGCCGCAGCTGCGCTGGCCGCGGCCGAACTTCCCGGTGTCGAACTTCTTCCACGCCGGCGCCGCGCCGCTGAACGCGGTGCTCGCCGCCGCCGACATGGGGCTGGCCGACAACATCGGCATCTATCCCGACGGCCGGTTCTCCTACCAGCTGACGATCTACATCTTCCGGTACGGCGAGGGCACCGTCATGGCGATCATGCACCCGGACAATCCGGTCGCCCGCAAGTCGGTCACCCGGTACATGACCACGATGAAGTCGGTGGCCGCCGCGGTCGCCGACACCGGCAACTGGGGGCGGGTCGCATAGCCTGGCACGCGATGGTGGAAGCGGAACGCGGGTGACATGCGCAAACTAGCCGACCTCGTCGTGCGGTGGCCCTGGCTGGTGATCGGGCTGTGGGTCGCCATGGCGGTCGCGTTGCCGCTGTCGTTCCCGTCGCTCGGGGAGATGGCCCAGCGCCACCCGCTGGCGATCCTGCCCGCCGACGCCCCCTCCAGCGTGGCCGCGCAGCGGATGTCGGAGGCCTTCCAGGAGTCCGCCAACGACGACCTGCTGGTCATCGCGCTGATCAACGAGGACGGGCTGACCCGCGAGGACGAGGACACCTACCGCAAGCTCGTCGACGCGCTGCACGACAACGTCACCGACGTGGTGTCGGTGCAGGACTTCATCGCCACCCCGCAGCTGCGGCCGTTCTTGACCAGCGAGGACAAGACCACCTGGGTGCTGCCGGTCAACCTCGAGGGGGAGCTGGGCACGCCGCGGGCCTACGAGTCGTTCAACCGGGTCGCCGAACTGGTGCGGCTGGCCACCGCGGGCGCCGAGGTCGACGTGCACCTGACCGGGCCCGCTGCCACCGTCGCCGACCTCACCGTCGCCGGCGAGCACGACCGGCTGCCGATCGAGATCGCGATCGCGGTGCTGGTGCTCGGCGTGCTGCTGCTGGTGTACCGCAACGTCGTCACGATGATGCTGCCGCTGGTGACCATCGGCTCGTCGCTGATGATCGCCCAGGGCGTGGTCGCCGGGTTCTCCCAGCTCACCGGCTGGGGGGTGTCCAACCAGTCGATCGTGTTCCTCAGCGCGATCATGGCCGGCGCCGGCACCGACTACGCGGTGTTCCTGATCAGCCGCTACCACGACTACCTGCGCCGCGGCGAGGACTCCGACACCGCCGTCAAGCACGCGATGATGTCGATCGGCAAGGTCATCACCGCCTCCGCGCTGACGGTCGGCCTGACCTTCCTGCTGCTGAGCTTCGCCAAGATGGGCGTCTTCAAGACCGTCGGCGTCTCCGCGGCCATCGGGATCGGCGTCGCGTTCCTGGCCGGCGTGACGCTGCTGCCCGCGATCCTCACGCTGGCCGGGCCGCGCGGCTGGATCAAACCGCGCCGCGAGCTGACGTCGCGGTTCTGGCGCCGCTCCGGGGCCCGGATCGTGCGCAGGCCGGTGCCGCACCTGGTCGCCAGCCTGCTGGTGCTCGCGCTGCTGGCCGGGCTGGCGCTGTTCGGCACGTACAACTACGACGACCGCAAGGTGGTGTCGGCGTCGGCGCCGAGCTCGATCGGCTACGCGGCACTGGAGAAGCACTTCCCGATCAGCCAGTCCATCCCCGAGTACATCCTGGTGCAGTCGCCGCACGACCTGCGCAACACCCGCGCGCTGGCCGACCTCGAGCAGATGGCGTCGCGCATCGCGCAGCTGCCCGACATCGGGCTGGTCAGCGGACCCACCCGCCCGCTGGGCGAGGTGCCGCGCGAGTTCCGCGCCACCTTCCAGGCCGGCATCGTCGGCGACCGGCTGGCCGACGGCTCCGCGCTGATCGGGGAGCGCGCCGGCGACCTGAACCGGCTGACCGACGGCGCCAACACGCTGGCCGAGAGCCTCGCCGACGTGCGCAGCCAGATCAACACGATCGCGCCGAGCCTGCAGGAACTGGTCGACACGTTCTCCTCGGTGCGCACCGAGTACGGCGGCGACAAGCTGGTGCGCGACGTCGAGATCGCGGCCAAGCTGGTGGCCTCGGTCAACGCGCTCGGCAACTCGATGGGCCTGAACTTCCGCGCGGTGCGCGACTTCTTCGGCTGGGTCGGCCCGGTGCTGATGGCGCTCAACGGCAACGCCGTGTGCGACGCCAACCCGTCCTGCGTGGACACCCGCGCGCAGTTCCAGAAGCTCATGGCCGCCCGCGAGAACGGCAGCCTCGACGAGATCAACGGCCTGGCCGGGGAACTGCAGGACGTCCAGGACACCCAGACGCTCAACCAGGCGGTCAAGAAGCTCAACAACGCGATGACCAACCTGACCAAGGCCGTCGACACGCTCGGCGTCGACTCGCCCAGCGGGGCGCAGCGGTCCATCAAGGAGCTGCAGCAGGGCGCCAACCGGCTGGCCAGCGGCAGCCAGGAGGTCGCGGGCGGCGTCGACGAACTGGTCAAACAGGTCAAGGTGATCGCCGCCGGGCTCACCGAGGCGGCGAACTTCCTGCTGACCATGCGCAACACCGCCACCGACCCGGCACAGGCGGGCTTCAACATCCCCGCCGAGGTGCTCGAGCTGCCGGACTTCAAGAAGGCCGCGGCGGCCTACATCTCGCCGGACGGCCACGCGGTGCGGTACCTGGTGCAGACCAAGCTCAACCCGTTCTCCCCGGAGGCGATGGATCAGGTCAACCAGATCCTCGACACCGCCCGCAGCGCCCAGCCCAACACCACGCTGGCCGACGCGACGATCTCGATCGGCGGCTACCCGGCCGCGCTGCGCGACACCCGCGACTACTACCAGCAGGACATCCGGTTCATCATCGCCGCGACGCTGATCGTCGTGCTGCTGACGCTGATGGTGCTGCTGCGCTCGGTCATCGCGCCGCTGTACATGGTCGGCTCGGTGGTGGTGTCGTTCTTCGCCGCGATCGGCATCGGTGTCGGGGTGTTCCAGTTCCTGCTCGGTCAGCAGCTGCACTGGAGCGTGCCGCCGCTGGCGTTCGTGGTGCTGGTCGCCGTCGGCGCGGACTACAACATGCTGTTCGTGTCGCGGCTGCGCGACGAGTCGCCGCAGAGCGTGCGCTACGGGGTGATCCGCACCCTGGGGTCGACCGGCGGCGTCATCACCGCGGCGGGCCTGATCTTCGCGGCCTCGATGGCCGGACTGCTGTTCTCCAGCATCGGCATCGTCATCCAGGGCGGCTTCGTGATCGGTGTGGGCATCCTGCTGGACACCTTCGTGGTCCGTACGATCACGGTGCCCGCCATCGCGGCGCTGGTCGGCAAGGCCAACTGGTGGCCGTCCCGCGTCCCCGAGCGACCGTCACGGCAGCCGGTCGCCGCCGCCACGTCCACCCAGGCTGATACGGAACCATCGTGACCACACCGTCTGACTCGTCGTCGATCCTGTCGATGCTGCACGGCCGCGCCACCATGCGGCCCGACGACGTCGCGTTCACGTTCACCGACTACACCGCCGATCCGAACGGTATCGCCGAGAACCTCACCTGGTCACAGCTCGCGCGCCGCACGGTGAACCTGGCCCGGGAGATCCGCGGCCACGGCGCGGTCGGGGACCGCGCGACGATCCTGGCGCCGCAGGGGCTTCCGTACATCCTGGCGTTCCTGGGCGCCATGCAGGCCGGCTTCATCGCGGTGCCGCTGCCGCTGCCGATGCGCGGCTCCGGCCACGAGCGGGTGAGCGCGGTGCTGGCCGACACCGAACCGTCGGTGGTGCTCACCACCTCCGACGCCGCGGCCGACGTCGCCGAGTTCGTCGCCGCCGCGGCGCTGGACTCCGCGCCGACGATCCTGTCCGTCGACACCCTGGACCTCGACACCGCCACCGGGCCCGAACTGGCGCCCGCCGAACTGCCCACACTCGCCTACCTGCAGTACAGCTCGGGTTCCACCCGGGTGCCGACCGGCGCGATGCTGACCCACCGCAACCTGACGTCGAACTTCGACCAGTTGATGCGCAGCTTCTTCGCCCGCTCGCCGCTGCCGCCGGACGCCACCTTCGTGTCGTGGCTGCCCTTCTACCACGACATGGGCCTGGTGCTGGGGGTGTGCGCACCGATCCTGACCGGCAGGCGCGCGTCGCTGTTGAGTCCGATCGCGTTCCTGGAGAAGCCGTCCCGGTGGGTGCGCGCACTGGCCGAGAACCCGCACGCGTGGTCGTCGGCGCCGAACTTCGCGTTCGACCTCGCCGCCCGCAAGACCAGCGACGAGGATCTCGCCGGCCTGGACCTCGGCGGTGTCGTCGGCATCATCAGCGGCGCCGAGCGCGTCGAGCCGGCCACCCTGCACCGGTTCGTGGACCGGTTCGCGCACTTCAACCTGCGCGACCACATGATGCGGCCGTCGTACGGGCTGGCCGAGGCGACGGTGTTCGTGACGTCGTCGGTCTGGGACGAGAACGACCCGGCCGGCTACTTCGACGCCGACGAGCTCGGCGCGGGCCGGGTGCGGCCGGTGCCGGCGGGCAATGGCACCGCGCTGGTGAAATACGAAGTGCCGCAGTCGCCGCTGCTGCGCATCGTGGACGCCGAGACCTGCCGGGAGTGCGCACCGGACCTGATCGGGGAGATCTGGGTGCACGGCGACAACGTCGCCGAGGGCTACTGGCGCCGGCCCCCGGAGCAGCAGGGCTGCTTCGGTGCGACGATCGTGGACCCGTCGCCGGGCACCCCGGCGGGGCCGTGGCTGCGCACCGGCGACCTCGGGTTCGTCTCCGGCGGTGAACTGTTCATCGTCGGCCGGATCAAGGACCTGCTGATCATCCGCGGCCGCAACCACTATCCCGAGGACATCGAGGCGACGGTCGGGGAGATCACCCGGGGCCGGGTGGCGGCCATCGCGGTGCCGGTCGCCGGCACCGAGCAGCTGGTCACCATCGTCGAGGTGAAGACGGCGACCGACCCGGCGGCGCTGGCGAAGATCAAGAGCGACGTCACCGGGGCGATCTCCACCGAGCACGGGGTCAGCGTCGAGGACATCGTGCTGGTCGAGCCCGGCGCGCTGCCCACCACGACCAGCGGCAAGATCCGCCGCGCCGCCTGCGCCGAGCTCTACCGGCGGGGCGGGTTCACCCGCGTGGACGCCCCCGTCGAGACGGTCGCGGAGTAGGGTCGGATGGCAGTGTTCAGCAGGAGACTTCTCAGGTTCGGCACCGCACTGTTAACCCTCGGTGTCGCAGCCGGTTTCGGTTTCGGTACCGCCGTCGCCGACGAACCGCCCCCGAATCCGGGGCAGCGCGCCGACGGCCCGCCGATCGGCACCCCGGGCAAGGGGTACGCGCTGGGCGGCGCCCACGTGCTGGGCATCCCGTACGACGAATACATCATGCGCACCGGCGCCGACTGGTTCCCGGGCCTGGACCGCGAGATCGTGGACTATCCGGCCGGTCAGGTGCAGGGCCACACCCTGGAGCGGTGGTTCCCGGGTATCGGCGCATGGGGCGACAGCATCATGCCCGGCCTCGGCCTCGACGGCCCCAGCTACGGCGAGTCGATCGACGTCGGCGCGCCCAACCTGATCAACGCGATCAAGGCCGGCGGTCCCGGCACCGCGATCGGGTTGTCCGAGGGCGCGTCGGTGCTCGAGGAGGTGCAGCTGCGGCTGGCCTACGACCCGGCCGCACCGCCGCCGGACCAGTTGAGCTTCGCCACCTACGGCAGCCCGGTGGCGCGCCACCCGTTCGGGGAGAGCTTCCTGACCCAGATGTTCCCGGTCGGCGCGATGGTGCCGTCGCTGGACTACCGGATCCCGCCGCCGTTCGAGAGCCAGTACGACACCTATCAGTTCATCTCCGCCTACGACAGCATCGCCGACTGGCCGGACCGGCCCGACAACTGGCTGTCGGTGCTCAACGCCGTCGTCGGCCTGGCCACCGGGCACACCGCGGTCGCGTTCACCAACCCGAGCATGGTGCCGCCGCAGAACATCCGCACCACCGTGAACTCGCGCGGCGCCAAGACCACCACCTACCTGATCCCCGAGGAGCATCTGCCGCTGGTGATGCCGTTCAAGTACCTCGGCGTGGACAAGGAGACGCTGATCAAGCTCGACGCGGTGCTCAAGCCGTACGTCGACGCCGGGTACTCCCGCAACGACGATCCGCTCACCGCGCCGATCACCGTCGACCCGGTCAACGGCTACGACCCGGCGGAGGTCACCGCCCCGGCCACCCAGGCCGCGTTCGGCGGCGGCACCGACCCGGTGTCTCAGCTGCTCGCCGGGCTGCAGTACGTGCTGAACAACCAGGGCGGCTAGAGGTTGACCAGCCCGACCACCACGAGCACCCCGCCGACCACGGCCAGCAGCAGCGCCACCCCGCGGCGGCCCTGCGCCCGCAGCCAGTCGTAGAGGGCCTGCAGCGCCGCGCGGGTGCGCTCCGGCGCGACCAGGTAGCACAGCAGCGGGATCTCGACGAGCGCGAACGCCACCGCGTTGAACGCGATCAGCGCGCCCAACTGGACCGTGCCCGCCGCGCCGGAGGCCGCGATCAGCGCCAGCGCCGCGAGGTAGTCCACCGACGGCAGCGCGATGCCCAGGCCGGCGATCCCGGCCGTCCACAGCGATGCGCCCGTGAACAGTCGCCGGGTGCGGGCGGCCAGCGGTCCGAAGCGGCCGTCGGCCAGACCCGCGGGGTCGGGTACCCGGCCGACGGCCATCACCACGGCGCTGATCAGCAGCAGCGCCCCGACGACCAGCTGCACCCGGGGCAGCGTGAAGTGCGTCGAGTTCAGCGCGGGGCGCAGCAGGAACAGCACGACCAGCCCGACGGCCAGGCCCATCGCGAACCCGCCGGCCAGAAACGCCAGCAGCTGACGGCGCGGGTGAGGGCGGTTGAGCATCACGACGGTCATCCCGACGCGGAACGGCTCCAGGCTGACCGCCAGCGCCATCACCAGCAGCGTGATCCACATTCGTTTCGGCGGTCCTCAGCCTCGGGGTCTGGGCGTCAGGCTACCGGTTTTGCTCACGACGATTCCGACCCCGTATCCAGCGGTGGCAGTGTCCCACTGAGGAGTCTGGTCGTGGCGCGGGCGTCGGGGCCCGTGTGAAGATGGACCGGTTATGAGCGCAATCGATTTGAGCCCCTCCACGCTGCGCGAGGCGTTCGGGCACTTCCCGTCCGGCGTGATCGCCATCGCCGCGGAGGTCGACGGTGTCCGGGTCGGCCTGGCGGCGAGCACATTCGTACCGGTCTCGCTGGACCCTCCGCTGGTGTCGTTCTGTGTGCAGAACACCTCGGAGACGTGGCCGAAGCTGCGGGACCTGCCCGCGCTGGGGATCAGTGTGCTCGGCGAGGCGCACGACGTGGCCGCGCGCACGCTGGCCGCCAAGACCGGGGACCGCTTCGCCGGTCTGGAGACGGTGTCCCGCGATTCGGGTGCGCTGTTCATCGAGGGCACCAGCGTCTGGCTGGAGAGCTCAGTCGAGCAGCTGGTGCCCGCCGGCGATCACACGATCGTGATCCTGCGGGTTCTCGACATCACGATGAACCCCGAGGTGGCGCCGATCGTGTTCCACCGCAGCACATTCCGCCGCCTCGGCACCGCCTGAGGGGGACCGGCCGGGGATCAGGGAAGGGTCGCGAGCTCTTCCCGGTAGCCGGCGATGCGCCGTTCCAACTCCTCGGCGTCAGCGATGCGTCCCTCTCGGCGCGCCAGCCTCGCGCGGGCGCTGAGCTCACGGATCGCGGTACGAATCTCGTTGATGCTGTGTCGCTGTCGAAGTGTCACGGTGCAACCTTTCGTCGTTGATTGGCCGCTTCTACTTCTGCAGGGTACCGACGAAACCTGATAACGACGAGCCCGTTGATTTCAGATGTCCCGGATGCGCTGAACCACCGTGCGGAACAGCTGCGCACCGGCGTCAGCCTGGGTGGGCGGGCATTCGACGCTGACGATCATCCCCCTGGTCAGCCCGTAGAAGTGGCAGAGCTCCCGACCCTCTCTCGTCAGTGCCAGCGAGTCGTCTGCGACCGAGGCCGGAGCGTCGGTGTAACCCAGTTCCTGGGTTCTGGTCGTGCGGTCGACGACCTGGCCGAACTTGGTCACCGTCGTCGTGATCGTCGCCCCCCGGCAGCGGTCGAACCACTCCTTGAACTCTGACAGACTCGCCGGGTTCGGCGCGGGGAAGATCGACACGGAGAAGCCGCGAGCGTCGTCGGCGTTGCCGCCCGGATCGTCGACCGGGAACATCCACAGGTGGATCGGATACTCGTAGGCGTCGTCGGCGAACCTGCCGAGGAAGAGGTCGAACTCCGCGTCGAACAGCGGGTTGCCCTCGCAGTCCGGCGGTGCGGAGGTGGACTCGTATTCGCGGTCGCGGTCGTAGTCGGCCGGTTTGGATTCGCGCTTCGACCAGTCGTAGTCGACGTAACCCGGCGGGTAGAGCGTCCGGTAGTTCAGCGCGTTGAGGATCATCGTCGGCGGTTTGTCGTTGAGGAGCTCCTTGATCACCGGGGTCTCGGCGCGGTCCTCGTCGGCACGCTGCGCCGGCCACGCCAACCAGGCGACCAGCCCGGCGGTCAGCGCGAGCACGACGGCGGCGACGACGACGGTGCGGCGCCGGCGCCGCACCGGGACTGTGGTCTCCTGATACGACCAGGTGTTCGTTGGTTGAGTCATGGCAGTGGTCCAGCCGTCTTGCACATCTCAGCGCTGAGGTCTCCCAGCGGTTGGCCGTCGGGGGTGCAGAACCAGGGCTCGCCTTTCTGTACCTCTTCGAGTTCACCGGGGAACTCGACGGTCTGTTCGCCCGGTGCCGGTTCGGGCGCGATCACCGGTTGCCCCGGCGCGGGCGGCGGTGGCGGTGGGGCCGCCCCGGGCGCCGGCGGTGCGGTCGGCGGAGGCGGTGCGGCGTCACGCTCGGCGGCCGCGGCTCGCTCGGCCTCGGCGACCTTCGCCGCGCGTTCGGCGTCCTGGTCCCGGACGCAGTCGGCCAGGGCCGCGTCGTCGTCGCTGTCCAACGGGCACGGCGGGTCGGCACCGGGGTCGCCGAAGTCGATGCCACCGCCGGGGGTGCGCAGGTAGTCGAACCCGTCGGCCGTCTCGGTCAGGAATCCGCCCTTGAGCGCTGTGAGCTTGTCGGACAGCCGCTCGGGGGTGTCCGCCACGTGCGCCTGGATCTCGACGTTGGGGGAGCTGAACGTGGCGAAGCAGCCGGTGTCACCCTCGGCGGCGGCGACGGCCTCCTCCAGCAGCGTGCGCGCCTGAAAGAACTTGCCCTCCTTCACATAAGAGTCGCTGATCACCTCGGAGGTGATCGCGAAGTTGCCGCGCGGCGGACACGCGCCGGGCTCCTTGCCGTGGGCGGCGCGGAAGTGATCGTGTGCGGTCTGCAGCTGCCCGCCGAGCATCGTCGCGTCGCCGAGGGCGAGCAGTTCCCGGTAGCCGGGTCCGATGCTGCCGATGCCGAGCTTCGACAGCGTCGACTCCATGCCGGCCCGATCCCGGTCGGCGAACTGCTCCGGCAGCCGGTTGCCGAGGACGCCGACGCTGGCCAGCTTGGCCGCGAACAGCAGCATCAGCACGAGCACGGGGGTCGACCACAGCAGCAGCCTGCGCCGCAGCACCAGCCGCCCGGGCAGGTCGCTTCTGAAAAACCGGTCGCCGATCACGCGGCCACCCCGCCTCTGCGCCGCAGCCAGTGCCGGGCCAGCGCGTAGAGCTCGATCCCGGACAGCCCCGCGCCGATCGCCGCGAACAGCCAGTAGAACTCGATCCGGTTGGGATGGGGCACGTCGGGGATGACCGGATCGACGGGCACGGCCTGCGGCGGTGTCGTGACCAGCGAATCCTCCTCGATGACGCCCTCGGCGCGGTGCACGTACGGGATGCCGAGGCTGTCGGCGGCCGTGCGCAGCGCCGCCTCGTTCAGCGGGACCTTCACCGGGTCGTACGAGATGTAATCCGGATGGCCCGGGCGCAGGAACACGTAGCCGTCCTTGGTGCCGTATCCGTACACCGCCCCTCCGGACACCTGGCCCTCCGGAATGGCGAAGGCCCAATCACCCGGGCCGCTGCCCGCCCCGAGGATGTAGACCAGGTTCGCCGAGCCGGGATACTCGCGTGACGCCTTGTCGAGTTCGGCCCTCAGCAGTGAACTGGACGCGGCCACGTCGGCCTCGACAGGGGCTTCCTTGCCCGCGTCGTCACCCCCGTACGGGGTGAAGTTCCACAGGAACGGAACCAGGCTCCACACGTCCGGCGACAGCGGCCACTCCACCCGCGACGAATCCGCGTAGGACAGCACCGAGAACCGCGCCCCCTGGTACTTGCGCAGGATGACCTGAAGGTCGTTCCGTGCTCCGTCCAGGCGTTCCTCGCCGATCGCGCGCTCGTCCTGTTCGTCGAAGTCCGAGGCCGTCATGCCCAACGACCGGTCGATCACCAGGAACACGTTGATGTTGTCCTCGGCCGCGGTGGCGGTGAGCCGCGGCGGGTTCTCGGCGCGGGACTCGTCGCCGACCCGGGTGGCCGCCAACCCCAGAAACAGGATCGCCAGCGTGGCGGCGCCGAACCGGATCCACGTCCAACGGTCCGGACCCCCACCCCGCCGGCGGTACGTGGAAACCAGTGAAGCACAACGGAAGCCGACCGCGATCACCATGAGAACGACGATCAGCCACAGCGGGATCACCGGAGCGATACTGAGTTTCACAACCGCATCCCCCACCTGCACGCCGCCAGGCCGGTCGCCGCGAGAAGAGCGATGGTGAGGAAGACGCCCGGAACATCCCACTGGAATGGGGCCGCAGTCTGCTGACGGGCCTCGTCCAGAGTCGACGACGGCGGCTTGTCCAGGATGACGGTTACGGCCTTGGACAGTTCCTCTTCCTGGTTGGCCAGGTGTTCCGGCGACGCGTTCTCGCCGAGGAACCCGCCGACCTTCGAGTACATGATCTGCTGTCCACCGGTTTCGTTGATCAGGTTCTCCACGAACCCCATCGGCCCGGTGACCTGCCGGGGGACGATCGCGTTGACCTGCACCCGGGCGGCCTTCACGACCTCGGTGAGGGTCTCCTTGGCGTAGATCCTCTTCTCGCTGCTCGGGTTCGACCAGTCGGGATCGTCCGGAAGCCGGGTGTCACCGATGAAGACGATCTGGCGCGCGCGTCCGTTGTCGGTGCCCGCCGCCGGTAACCCGATCGTGCACATCGCGAGCGTGTCCACGACCGACACGCTCGACCAACGGCGCTCGTAGACATCGGTGTTCATCGACAGTCGCGCAGCGAAGCTGTTGCCGTCCTTCTGGAGTTTCTCGGCGATCTCGATGATCTCCGACATCCGGTCGGAGACCCACTGGTGATCTCCGGTCACCGGGAAGACCCGGTACAGTTCGTGCGTCATCCCGATCCGCTGATTGCCGAATGAATCGACCTTGTCCCGCAATGAGGTCAGCACCGAAGCCAGCCCGACCTCGGCGGAGCCGAAGAAGTCGGTGCCGGGGCCGAAGCAGAGCATGATGTCGACGAACGGGGTGTCCGATCCGGGCGGTTTGTTCTCGTAGGTGCGGGTGGGACGCAGTGTCGCGATGGTCATGGTGGCGACCAGCACGATCGCGAACACCAGCGCCGCGACCGACAGCCGCTCGTGCAGGCGCAGTGCCCGGCGGTACTCCGGCAGCTCGGTGAGGCGGAACGACCGTGCGAGATAGGGCAGTTCGCCCTGCCACCCGTGGTGCGACCGGCGCCGCGCGGCCCATACCGCGACGGCGACGCCGATCAGGATCGGCAGCAGCAGGATCGGCCACTTCAGTTCCATGTGGCCACCGCCGTCTTGGCCGCCTGTACCGCCGCGGACACCGCGTACGGGTCCGCGGTGTCGAACTGCCCCGGGTAGATCAACCGCATCGCGGGCAGCGCCGGGTGCAGCGGGCTGTTCCCGATATCGGCGAACGTCATTCCGCGCGTGGCGACTCCGGTCCGAAACGCGAGGTACCTGCGGAAGATCCGGCTGAGCTCGTGGTAGGCGGCCCGGGTCTCGAGTTCGCCGTCGCGGTGCCGCCTGTCGACCCGGTCCAGTGCCCGGGTGAACTTGAAGCGCAACACCTTGAACGCCAGCGTCCGGATCACCGGAATCCCGCGCAGCACCTCGAAGGGCAGTGTCCACACCACCACCGCGGCGATCCACGCCACGACCAGGACCACAACCAGGACGGCGCCCATCATCCACCACACCGAGTACGGCATGGGCGCGAACAGGAAGTCGACGATGTCGGCGTTTCTAGGCATGGATCCGCCCCTGCGCGAGGCTGGCGAGGGCGGGCCCGATGTCGGCGGTGCCGGCGATCCGGACGCACGGGCTCTGCAGCTGACCGGTGAACGCCTGCCACTGGGCCCACCGCGCGGCTTCGGCGCGACGGTACGCCTCGAGCACCCTGGTGCCGAGCACCGACGGAGAGAGCAGGGCGCGGCCGGTCGCGACGTCGAGCACCTCGTCCGCGGCATCGGGCTGCCCGAGGATGTCGAGGTCGTCGATGATGATCCAGTGGATGGCTGAGCGTGCGCGCAGCGCCATCGCGGTCGAGACGAGTTCCGGTGTGACCGCGGGCTGGTCGCACACCACGAAGATGGAGTACCGGTTGTCGAGATGCTCCGCGACGAACTGCAGTTGCCGCACGATGTTCGACGGGTTGCCGATCCGGATGTCGGTCTCGTTGACAAGCGTGAGCATCTGTTCGAGGTGGTCCTCACCGGTCTTGCCGCGCTCCAGTGAGGAACCGCGGTCGTCGCCGTAGACCAACCCGATCTTGTCGGCCTGAGCGCAGGCGATGAGCCCGACCGCGCCCAGTGCGAGGACCGCGAGGTCGCGTTTGCGTTCGCCGCTGGGCGCCGTCGCCAGCAGGTTGGCCCCGGTGTCGGCGATCAGCAGGAACTCCTGGGATCTCTCGGCGACGTACCGGCGGACCACCAGGTGCGGGCTGCGTGCCGAGGCCCGCCAGTCGATGTCGCGGACGTCGTCGCCGACGACGTACTCGCGCAGATCGACGAAGTCGTTGCTGCGGCCGAACTGAAGCGAGGTGTGACCGCCCTCCAGGAGGCGGTGTGACCGCAGCCGCATCCCGAGGGAACGCGGATCGAAGCCGAGCCGCGTACGGACCTGGTCGAGAATCTCTCCCATCGGTCAACCGCTACGGCGTGGGCACACGGTGCAGGATGCCTTCGATGAGGTATTCGGGTGTGACGCCTTCGGCGGAGGCCTGGAACTTCAACAGGATTCGGTGCCGAAGTACCCGTACAGCAACGCTTTTCACGTCGTCGGGCACGGTGTAGGGCCGGCCGTTGAGGAACGCGTGCGCGCAGGCCGCCTTGCACAGGGCGATGGTGGCGCGTGGGCTGGCGCCGTACTGGACGAGATCGGCCAGCCTCGGCTCGAGGACCAGGCGGGGATTGCGGGTCGTGTTCACGAGGTAGGTCGCGTACTTGACGATCGACCGGTCGATGAAGACCTGCTTGAGGGTGTTCTGCAGCCACAGCACCTGTCTGGTGTCGAGCACCCCGTTGGTGGCCGGGCGGGAGTCTGTGTCGAACACGCCGGCGGCGACCCGGACGACGACCTCCTCTTCCTCCTCCGGTGTGGGGTAGGTGAGGATGTCCTTGAGCATGAAGCGGTCCATCTGCGCTTCGGACAGCTGGTAGGTGCCCTCCTGGTCGATCGGGTTCTGGGTGGCCAGCACCAGGAACGGATCCGGCAGCGGATACACCTCACCACCGATCGTGGTCTGGCGCTCCTCCATGGCCTCCAGCATCGCGCTCTGCGTCTTGGCCGAGGACCGGTTGATCTCGTCGAGCAGCACGATGTTGGCGTGCACCGGGCCGAAGGAGACCTTGAACTCCCCGTTCTTCTGGTCCCAGATCTGTCCTCCGGTGATGTCGGAGGGCAGCAGGTCGGGGGTGCACTGGATTCGTTGGAACCGGGCGTCGATGCTGTCGGCGAGGGTCTTGGCCGCGGTCGTCTTCGCCAGTCCCGGAACGCTTTCCAGCAGGATGTGGCCGGAGGTGAGCAGCCCGATCAGCAGGCTCTGCTGCAGGGTCGTCTGGCCGACGATCTTGGCCGACAAGGCGCTCTTGAGGTGGCCGAGCGCCTCGCCGGCACGCCGCAGATCCTCTTGTGACAGTTGAGGTCCGGACAGCTGCATGGGGCGCTCCTGGCGGGTCGGCGATGGCGATGCGCCGACACTACCAAGCTGTGGACACCCCTCCGTGCACGAATTTTTCGCGCACCGTACCCGGTTAGGACGCCGCTATTTGCGCCGGAACAGCTTGCTGCCCAGCCACACCACCGGGTCGTACTTGCGGTCCGCCGCGCGTTCCTTCATCGGAATCAGCGCGTTGTCGGTGATCTTGATGCTCTCCGGGCAGACCTCGGTGCAGCACTTGGTGATGTTGCAGAAGCCCAGACCATGCTGCTCCTGGGCGTCCACCGCGCGCTGCGGGTGCACGTCGAGCGGATGCATGTCGAGCTCGGCCTGGCGCATCAGGAACCGCGGGCCGGCGAACGCCTGCTTGTTCTCCTCGTGGTCGCGCACCACGTGGCAGACGTTCTGGCACAGGAAGCACTCGATGCACTTGCGGAACTCCTGCGACCGGTTCACGTCCTCCTGCGCCATCCGGTACTCGCCGGGCTGCAGATCCTTCGGCGGCTGGAAGGCCGGGATCTCCCGTGCCTTCTGGTAGTTGAACGACACGTCGGTGACCAGATCGCGGATCACCGGGAACGTCCGCAGCGGGGTCACCGTGACGACCTCGTCCTGGGCGAACGTCGACATCCGCGTCATGCACATCAGCCGCGGCCGGCCGTTGATCTCCGCCGAACACGATCCGCACTTGCCGGCCTTGCAGTTCCACCGCACCGCAAGATCGCCGGTCTGGGTCTGCTGCAACCGGTGGATGATGTCGAGGACCACCTCGCCCTCGTTGACCTCGACCGTGTAGTCCTGCAGCGCGCCGCCGTCCTGGTCCCCGCGCCACACCCGCAGCCTTGCCTGGTAGCTCATGCACCTCTCCTCGACGAGTGATTGGCGAGTTCCTCTGGGGTGAAGTACTTTTCCAGCTCTTCGATGTCGATGAGCTCGAGCAGGTCGTCACGCATCGGCACCTGCTCCTGGCGGGTGATGCTGATCTGCGGCACCGGCCCGTCACCCTCGGCGCGGCACACCAGCAGGGTCTTGCGCCACTTCGGGTCCATCGACGGGTAGTCGTCGCGGGTGTGTCCGCCGCGGCTCTCGGTGCGCTCCAGCGCCGCCTTGGCGATGCACTCGCTGACCATCAGCATGTTGCGCAAGTCGATCGCCAGGTGCCAGCCGGGGTTGAAGTGCCGGTCGCCCTCCACCCGTACCCGCTTGTAGCGCTCGCGCAGCTCCTTGAGGCGTTCGATCGCCTCGGCGACCTCGTCGGCCTTGCGGATGATGCCGACCAGGCTGTTCATCGTCTCCTGCAGATCGGACTGCAGGCTGTACGGGTTCTCCGTGGCCTCCCCACCGGCCGGGCCCTCGAACGGGGACAGCGCCAGCTTCGCCGCGGCCTCGACCGCAGCCTGGCTGACCGCGGGCCGGTTCTGCAGCGCGGTGACGTAGTCGGCGGCGCCCATCCCGGCGCGGCGGCCGAACACCAGCAGATCGCTCAGCGAGTTGCCGCCCAGCCGGTTGGAGCCGTGCATACCGCCCGAGCACTCACCGGCGGCGAACAGGCCCGGGGTCTTGGCGGCGGCGGTGTCCGGGTCGACCTCGATGCCGCCCATCACGTAGTGGCACGTCGGTCCCACTTCCATGGGCTCCTTGGTGATGTCCACCTCGGCGAGTTCCTTGAACTGGTGGTACATCGAGGGCAGCCGCCGCTTGATCTCCTCGGCGGGCAGCCGGGACGCGATGTCGAGGTACACCCCGCCGTGCGGTGAGCCGCGGCCGGCCTTCACCTCGGAGTTGATCGCGCGGGCCACTTCGTCGCGGGGCAGCAGGTCGGGGGTGCGGCGCGCGGAGTCGTTGTCCTTGAGCCACTGGTCGGCTTCCTCGATGCTCTCGGCGTACTGGCCCTTGAACACCGCGGGGATGTAGTCGAACATGAACCGCTTGCCGTCGGAGTTCTTCAGCACACCGCCGTCGCCGCGGACACCCTCGGTGACCAGGATGCCCTTCACGCTGGGCGGCCAGACCATCCCGGTCGGGTGGAACTGGACGAACTCCATGTTGATCAGCGTCGCGCCGGCCCGCAGCGCCAGCGCGTGCCCGTCGCCGGTGTACTCCCACGAGTTCGAGGTGACCTTGTAGGACTTGCCGATCCCGCCGGTGGCCAGCACCACCGCGGGGGCCTCGAACAACACGAAGTTGCCGCCCTCGCGGTAGTAGCCGAACGCCCCGGCGATCCGGTCCCCGTCCTTGATCAGGTCGGTGATCGTCGTCTCGTGGAAGACCTTGATGCGGGCCTCGTAGTCGCCGAACTCGGCCTTGTCCTCCTGCTGCAGCGAGACGATCTTCTGCTGCAGGGTGCGGATGATCTCCAGACCGGTGCGGTCACCGACGTGGGCCAGCCGCGGGTAGGTGTGGCCGCCGAAGTTGCGCTGGCTGATCTTGCCGTCCTTGGTGCGGTCGAACAGCGCACCGTAGGTCTCCAGCTCCCACACCCGGTCCGGCGCTTCCTTGGCGTGCAGTTCGGCCATCCGCCAGTTGTTGAGGAACTTGCCGCCCCGCATGGTGTCCTTGAAGTGGACCTGCCAGTTGTCCTTCGGGTTGGCGTTGCCCATCGCCGCGGCGCAGCCGCCCTCGGCCATCACGGTGTGCGCCTTGCCGAACAGCGACTTGGTGACCACCGCGACCTTCAGGCCGCGTTCGCGCGCCTCGATGACCGCACGCAAGCCGGCTCCGCCGGCACCGATCACGACGACGTCGTAGGAGTGCCGTTCGATATCCACCATTAAATAAACCTCACTACGTGGTTAAAGCCTGTCAGCCAATGAATCTCAGGTCGGAGATGGTGCCGCTGGCGACCAGCATGATGTAGAAGTCGGTGAGCATCAGCGTGCCCAGCGTGATCCAGGCGTACAGCTTGTGCCGGGTGTTGATCTTGCTCACCTGCGTCCACATCCAGTAGCGGACAGGGTGTTTGGAGAAGTGCTTGAGACGACCGCCGGTGACGTGGCGGCAGGAGTGGCAGGACAACGTGTAGGTCCACAGCAGCAGCACGTTGACGATGAGGATCACGTTGCCCAGGCCGAGTCCGTAGCGCAGCGGCAGAATGGCGTCGTAGGTGTTGATCAGCGAGATGAGCACCGCCACGTAGAAGAAGTAGCGGTGGGTGTTCTGGATGATCAGCGGAAAACGGGTCTCGCCAGTGTATTTGGCGTGCGGTTCGGCCACCGCGCACGCCGTCGGTGCCTGCCACACCGAGCGGTAGTAGGCGCCGCGGTAGTAGTAGCAGGTGAGCCGGAACAGCAGCAGGAACGGCAGCGACACCGCCGCGTACGGCAGCCACCACACGTCGGGCAGGAACTGCCCGAAGTGGCTGGCCTCCGGAATGCAGCCGCTCTGGGTCGCCTCGTTCCACTTCACCACGCACGGTGAGTAGAACGGCGTCAGGTAGTGGTACTCCGCGACGTAGTAGTGGTTCTGCATGAACGCACGTACCGTCGCGTAGATGATGAACGCGGCGAAGCCGAGGTCCACGAGTAGCGGCGACTGCCACCACCGATCGGTTCGTAATGTGCGCTGTGGAATCTGGGCACGGCCCGGCGAAAAGACGCCGGTCGCTCTGCGGTCGGCGGTGGGTGCGCTCACTATTGCCTTTCGGTGTCGAGGGCCCCGGACCCGGTGGCGCGCTGGTTAGCGGAGGCCACCGAGCCCTTCGTCGTCGACACCGCGCCAGAAATCGGTGTCGTACTGGGTGTCCGGGACCGGGATTCGGTCACCGGCGTGGTGGTGGACCACGCCGCGGGCCAACTCCAGCTCTTCGGCGTCGATGTCGAGACGGTCGACGTCGTTGAGGAGGCGTTCCGCGTCGTTGACGATGCGGCGGGTGGCGGGGGTGTCCCCGTACCTCGACGCCAACGATGTCACGCACCGCCGCAGGTTCCCGATCAGCTCATGCAGCTCGGCGAGTTCGGTAGTGCTGGACATGTGACCTCCTTGGGCTGAAGGTGTCGTGAATCACAGTACGACAACCGATGCTAACCGCATCACGCAGTGAAGAGTGAGACAGATCACGTTTCTACGAGGAGGAGTCGCCATGACGGACCCGTCCGCCCAGCAACGCGCCGAGACTCTGCTGGCGTTACACCAACCCGGTAACCCTGTAATCCTGCCGACCGTCTGGGACGCCTGGTCGGCGACGCTGGCCGTCGACGCGGGCTTCGCCGGCCTGACGGTGGGCAGCCACCCGCTGGCCGACTCCGTGGGCAAGGGTGACGCGGAGGGCATGGATTTCGACGACGTGGTGGCCCGCGTCAAGCAGATCACCGCGGCGGTCGACGTCCCGGTGTCGGTCGACATCGAGGGCGGTTACGGCCAGGCGCCGGCGCGGCTCATCGACGGCCTGCTCGAGGCGGGCGCCGTCGGGCTCAACATCGAGGACACCGTGCACAGCGAGGGCGGGCGGCTGCGGTCGTCGACCGAGCACGCCGAGTTCGTCGGCGCGCTGCGCCAGGCCGCCGACGCCGCCGGGGTGCACGTGGTGATCAACGCGCGCACCGACCTGTTCCTGCGTAAGGACGGCGACGACGCCGACCGCGTCGACCGGGCGATCGCCCGGCTCACCGAGGCCGCCTCCGCCGGCGCCGACGTCCTCTACCCGGTCGGTTTCCACGATCCGGACACCCTGCGGCGCTTGGCCTCCGAGCTTCCGCTGCCGATCAACGCGATCGCGTTCCCGGAACGCGACGATCCCGCGTCGTTCGGTCCGCTGGGGGTGGCGCGGATCAGCTTCGGCCCCTTCCTGCAGGCCGCCCTGGCGGAACGGGCCAAGGAGCTGTTGCAGCGCTGGCGCTAAGGTGCGGGACGTGGCCCGCGATGACGACGACGTCGAGACCGGTGGCGAGTCCGAGGAGGTGCCGTGGCATGAGCAGCGGCCGCTGGTCATCGCCGCCGGGGTCGCCGCGGCGCTGCTGGTGGTGATCCTGATCTACGCGGTGGCCCGCGTCTCGGACTCCTCGAAGACGCCGGTGGTCATCCCGCCGCCGGCACCGTCGTCGACCCCGTCGACCTACACCACCCCGTCGACGACCACCACCCGCTACACCACCCCGCGCGTGCAGACCACCGAAGGCGACCTGACCAGCACCACAGAGCCGACCACCACAACGACAACGACGACGACCGAGTCCACGACCACGACGACTACGACTACCACGACTACCACGACGACGGAGACGACGACCACAAGCGCCGACGAGGACGGTTGACATGAAAAACCGGTGGAACCCCGTGGGTTCCACCGGTTCGCTCGTGCGGCGCTACTTGCTTTCGATCGCGACCCGATGGGTCTCGGCGCCCTTGTGCGCGCCGGCTACCCGTACCGTCAGCACGCCCGCCTCGTACGTCGCCGAGAGCGCGTCGTTGGTGACGTGGGCCGGGAGCTTGAACGCGCGGCGGAACGATCCGTACCGCATCTCGCGGAGGCTGCGGCCGTCCTTGTCCTCGGCCCGCTCGTCGCGGCGCTCACCGCGGATCACCAGGTAGCCGCGGTCCACCTCGACGGTGACGTCCTTCTCGACGTCGACGCCGGGCAGTTCCACGCGGACCAGCGCGTCGTCACCGTCGCGGACGATCTCGGCGGCGGGGGTGAACGCGCCGGCGAACCAGTCGTCGGCGGTCGCCGGGCCGAAGAAGTCGCGAACCCAACGATCGATGTCCCAGGCGGGACGAGTACGCAGTGCCAGAGTGTTCATCAGTCTCATCTCCTTCGCTCATCCGGCCGGCTCTCACCGGTCCGTCACCCTCTAAAACTTGAGCGGACCACGCTCATGTTCCCGATGATGTGTTCGCTGTGGGCGAACGCCTTCACACCGCCGGGCCCCGGCGAGTGAGCACACCGTGACTGGCCCTTCACACATGGCGACATCGCGGCAATATCGGCTGCTTAGCGTCGGCACCATGCAGGTAACGAGAAATGTGGTGGTCGTCGGCCACGGCATGGTCGGCCACCGGTTCGTCGAGGCGTTGCGGGCCCGCGACGCCGCGGGAACCTGGCGGATCACCGTGCTGGCGGAGGAGGCCGAGCCCGCATACGACCGGGTCGGGCTGACCGGCTACACCGAGCACTGGGACCGCGGCCGGCTCGCGCTGCCCGGCAACGACTACGCCGGTGACGATCTCGTCGATCTGCGGCTCAACAGCCGGGTCATCGGCATCGACCGGGCCGCCAAGGCGGTCCAGACCGCCGACGGGCGGTCGGTGCCCTACGACGCGCTGGTGCTTGCGACCGGCTCCTATGCGTTCGTGCCGCCCGTGCCGGGCCGCGACCTGCCGGTCTGCCATGTCTACCGCACCCTCGACGACCTCGACGCGATCCGGGCCAGCGCGGACGCGGCACTGAACTCCAAGACCCCGGTCGGTGTCGTGATCGGCGGCGGCCTGCTCGGCCTGGAGGCCGCTAATGCGTTGCGCGCGTTCGGATTGACCACCCACGTCATCGAGAAGTCGCCGCACCTGATGGCCGCCCAGCTCGACGAGGCGGGTGGCGCCCTGCTGAAGCGGATGATCAGGAACCTCGGCATCGAGGTGCACACCGGCGTCGGCACCGAGAGCATCGTGCCGGTGCAGCGCAGCGAGCCGCTGCGCAGGTCCGACCGCGACGACGCGGTCCGGGTGTCGCTCGACGACGGCACCCACATCGACACCGGCGTGATCGTGTTCGCCGCAGGCGTGCGCCCCCGCGACGAACTCGGCCGACAGGCCGGCCTCGACATCGCCCAGCGCGGCGGCGTGTTGACCGACCTGGGTTGTGTCACAAGCGATCCCGACATCTACGCGATCGGTGAGGTCGCCGCCATCGAGGGTCGCTGCTACGGCCTCGTCGGCCCCGGCTACACCAGCGCCGAGGTGGTGGCCGACCGGCTGCTGGGCGGCTCCGCCGAGTTCCCGGAGGCCGACATGTCGACCAAGCTCAAGCTGCTCGGTGTCGACGTGGCCAGCTTCGGTGACGCGCAGGGCCGCACGCCCAACTGCCTCGAGGTCGTGGTCAACGACCCGGTCAAACAGACCTACGCCAAGCTGGTGCTCTCCGACGACGCCAAGACCCTGCTGGGCGGCATCCTGGTCGGTGACGCGTCGGCCTACGGCATCCTGCGACCGATGGTCGCCAGCGAGCTTCCCGGCGACCCGCTGTCGCTGATCGCCCCCGCCTCCGACGGCGGCGCAACGGGATTGGGCATCGGTGCGCTGCCCGACATCGCGCAGATCTGCTCCTGCAACAACGTCACCAAGGGCGATCTGAAGGAGGCCATCGGCGCCGGCTGCACCGATGTGCCCGGGCTGAAGAAGTGCACGCTGGCCGGCACCTCCTGCGGGTCGTGCGTGCCGCTGCTCAAGCAGCTGCTCGAGGCCGAGGGCGTCGAGCAGTCCAAGGCGCTGTGCGAACACTTCCCGCAGTCGCGGGCGGAGCTGTTCGAGATCGTCACCGCCACCGGGATCCGCACCTTCTCCGGGCTGATCGAGCGCTTCGGTACCGGAAAGGGCTGCGACATCTGCAAACCCGTGGTGGCCTCGATCCTGGCCTCCACCAGCTCCGACCACATCCTCGACGGCGAGCAGGCGTCGTTGCAGGACACCAACGACCACTTTCTGGCCAACATCCAGCGCAACGGCAGCTATTCGGTGGTGCCGCGCTCGCCCGGCGGGGAGATCACCCCCGAGCAGCTGATCCTGATCGGCGAGATCGCAAGGGATTTCGGGCTGTACACGAAGATCACCGGCGGCCAGCGCATCGACATGTTCGGTGCGCGTGTCGACCAGCTGCCTGAGATCTGGCGCAGGCTGGTCGAGGGCGGCATGGAGTCCGGGCACGCGTACGGCAAGGCGTTGCGCACGGTCAAGAGCTGTGTGGGCAGCACCTGGTGCCGTTACGGTCAGCAGGACTCCGTCGACATGGCGGTAAGGCTCGAGAAGCGCTACCGCGGCCTGCGCGCGCCGCACAAGATCAAGATGGCGGTGTCCGGGTGCGCCCGCGAATGCGCTGAGGCGCAGAGTAAGGACGTCGGCGTCATCGCCACCGAGCAGGGCTGGAACCTGTACGTGTGCGGCAACGGCGGCATGTCGCCACGGCACGCGCAACTGCTGGCGAGCGACCTCGACGACGAGACACTGATCCGCTACATCGACCGGTTCCTGATGTTCTACATCCGCACCGCCGACCGGTTGCAGCGCACCGCGCCGTGGCTGGAGGCCATGGACTTCCCCGGAAAGACCGGGCTGGAGCACCTGCGCGACGTCGTGTGCCACGACTCCCTCGGACTGGCGGAGGAGTTCGAGGCCGCGATGCAGCGTCACGTCGACGGCTACCGCTGCGAGTGGAAGGGCGTGCTGGAGGATCCGGACAAGCTGTCGCGGTTCGTGTCGTTCGTCAACGCACCCGGTGTGCCCGACCCGACGGTCGAGTTCACCCACAAGTCGGGACGCAAGGTTCCCGTGTCCATCGGAATGCCGAAGGTGCCCCAATCATGACTCTGCTCAACGACGTCAACGTCTGGACGGTCGCCTGCCGCTACGACTTCCTGATCCCGAACCGGGGTGTCGGGGTGCTGTTGCCCGGCGGCGCTCAGGCGGCGCTGTTCCGGCTCGACGACGGATCGCTGCACGCGATCGGCAACATCGACCCGTTCTCCGGGGCCGCGGTGATGTCCCGCGGCATCGTCGGCGACCGCGCCGGCCGGATGGTGGTGCAGTCGCCGATCAAGAAGCAGGCCTTCGCCCTCGACGACGGGGTCTGTCTGGACGATCCGGCGGTGTCGGTGCCGGTCTACCACACCCGCCTCGCCGACGACGGCACCGTCGAGATCGGCTAGATCTCACCTTTTTCCCGCGAGCAGACGCAGAATCGCACGAAAATCGCCGAATTCGTGCGATTCTGCGTCTGCTCGGCAGGAGAGGGGGGCAGGCCGCCAGCGCGACGTGGGCGCGGCGGAACCGGTTGGCGATCAGCTGCACCATCGCCGGGTGAGTGCCCAGCGGGTCGGCCACCGCGTCGGCGCCGCTGGCCCGCAGCCGGTCCTGGAACAGGCCCTCGGCGAGCAGATACGACGCGACCACCACCCGGCGGGCGCCGCGCCGGCGCAGTCGGGCGACCGCGTCGGCCACCCGCGGCTCACCGGTGGCGGCGTAGGCCAGCTCGACGCGGTCACCGAGCGTCGCCGACAACAGCGCCGCCGTGTGCCGCAGATCCGACAGCGCGCCGGGGTCCGACGTGCCCGCCGCCGCCAGCACAACGGAATCACCGGGGCGCCAACCACATTCGAGCAGCCGGTCCATGAGAATCCGGGCCAGCTCCGGGCTGGGTCCCAACGCCGCGGTCACCGTCACGTCGCGGTGTCCGCTGACCGCGACGTGCGCGGGGATGTCCGCCTTGACGTGATAGCCGCGAGACAGGAACGCAGGCACCAGGACCGTGCGGTCGGGTGTGCTCGCCAGCACCTCGCTCGGGGTGGGGCCGAGCACGTCGACGAACGCGACGTGCACCGTCTGGTCCAGCGCGGCCGAAACCTGTTCGGCCAGTGATCCGATCAGCGCGACGCCGCTGCGCTTGCGGGTGCCGTGCGCCACCAGCAGCAGGCTCATTGCGCGTACGCCAGGTTGTCCTCGACCGCGAGCCGGTATCCGCGCTTGACCACCGTCGACACGATGTTCCTGTCGCCCAGCGCGGTCCGCAGCCTCAGCACCGCCGTCTCGACGGCATGGGTGTCGGTCCCGGTGCCGGGCAGCGCCCGCAGCAGGTCGGTGCGCGACACCACCGCGCCCGGTCGGTGGGCCAGCGCGCGGATGGTCGCCATCCCGGCGGGGGAGACCGCCTTGACCTCGCCGTCCACCAGCACGCAGGTGCCGCGGATCTCCAGCACGTGTCCGGCCACCCGCACCGTCCGCGAACACAACAGCGGCAACTCGTCGGTGATGTGACGGGCCAACGCGCCCAACCGCATTCGTTCCGGAGACGACGTCGGAACGCCGAGTCGCACCAGCGGGCGGGCGGTCACCGGGCCCACACACATCGCGTGCACGTCGCCGCGGAACGCGGCCAGCACCCGGTTCTCGATACCCATCTCGGTGGCCCGCAGCAGCACCGACGCCACCGCCGGGGCGGAGGTGAAGCTGACCGCGTCGAACTTTGAGTCGGCGATGTCGGCGACCAGCTGGTCGAACTCACCGTTGCGGGGCGCCGGATGCCAGCGGTACACCCGGATCGGCACCACCTCGGCGCCCGCCGCGCGCAGCTCGTCGAGGAACTCGGGGAACGGATCCCATTCCTCGGTCGCCCCGTGCAGTTGCACCGCGATCCGCTGCCCGGAGATCCCGCCGGCGCGCAGGTAGCCCAGCACCTCGCGGGAGGACTCCGAATCGGGGGACCACTCCTCGGGCAGGCCCGCCGCCCGCAGTGCGCCGGTGGCCTTCGGACCGCGCGACACGATCCGCGCCTTGCTCAGCGCGTCGATCAGGTCGCCGGCCAGCCCCCAGCCGTCGGCGGCCGCGATCCAGCCGCGGAACCCGATGCCGGTCGTCGCGACGACGATGTCGGGCGGTGCGGCGATCAGCTGCTCGGTGTGCTCGCGCAGGGCGTCGTCGTCGGGCAGCGGCACCATCTGGATGGCCGCGGCGCTGGTCACGGTGGCGCCGCGCCGGGTCAGCAGCGCGCTGAGCTCGTCGGCGCGGCGTGCGGAGGTCACGGCCACCCGGAATCCGGTCAGCGGTGCCCAGTCGGGCGCGTTCATGAGCCCTGTGTAGGCAGCGCGTGTTTCCACGCGGTTAACCAATGGTTGCGTGAGCGTGTCGATGATTCTCGGCCACTCATGGCACCGACGTTAAGCAGGCATTATTGCCCGGATGTGCCACGCCGTGACTGCCCCGTGAACTTCCCCTCACCCCCGCCGCGGGACGGCTGTGAGGGTCACCAGACGTCGCCGTCGCGCCAGTCGCAGGTGATCTCGTCGGTGGTGTCGAGCTCGAGGCCGTCGGGCAGCCGGACCGGCAGCACGAACAGCGTGTTGTCGTCGTCGGGGGTGCGGGTCAGCCCCTCGGGTGCCAGCACCGAGGTGGGCCCCTGCCAGGGCAGCCAGCCGCGGGCGACGTAGATGCGGCGGCCCTCCTCGGTGGCGCTGAGCGCACCGAGTTGGTAGGCGCCGCGCAGCACCTGCTCGACGGCGTCCATCACCGCGCGGGCCAGGCCCTGGCCGCGCCAGTCCTCGCGCACCGCGAACGCCTCGATGTAGCCGCAGCGCAGCGGGCTGTTGCGGTAGATCAGGCGGCGCTGCACCACCGCCGCGTGGGCGATCACGTCGCCGCGGTGGGAGATCACCGCGTGCATCCCGCCCAGCGAGTGCTCCCAGTCGGCGTCGGTGAAGTCCCCGCCGAACGCCGTCATCACCATGCGGCGGGCGTTCTCGCGGGTCTCGTTGTCGAGGTCGGACGTGTGGATCAGGCGCGCCGTGTGGACGCGCGCCACGGGAGCGTGAGGCTCGGCAACGTGCACACCGCTTTTCTACCAGCGCGGCCCGCCGCTGTCTGCCCCAAACGCTATCCGTGCTCGAACGGACGGCGCGGCCGGCTCCAGTGCATCCGCACGGTCTGGCCGGGCCGGATCTGCGCCACCTTGTCGATGTCCTCCTCGACGATGACGCCGATCACCGGATAGCCGCCGGTGACCGGGTGGTCGGGCCCCAGAATCACCGGAAATCCGTTCGGCGGCACCTGGATTGCGCCGCGGATAACACCCTCGCTGGCCAACTGCAGGTCGGGTCTGCGGTACTCCAGCGGCATCCCGATCAGCCGCATGCCCACCCGGTCGCCCTTGTTGGTGGCCTTCCAGTTGGTGCGGATCAGCACATCGGGGTCGACGAACCAGTCGTCACGCGGACCGGGCACCACCCGCAGCTCGACGACGTCGTCCTCGATGGCCGCGACCGGCGCCTGGTCGACCTCGGGGAACTCCTCGGTGTGCTCGCCGATCGGCAGCACGTCGCCGGGCCGCAGCGGCGCCGGGCCGATGCCGGCCATCACGTCGTAGGACCGCGACCCGAGCACGGGCTCGACGGCGATGCCGCCGCGCACCGCCAGGTAGGTGCGCAGCCCGCTGTGCGGGGCGCCGAGTTCGATCACCTCGCCGTCGCGGGCGTAGTGAACACTGTTGGTGCCGAACGGGATTCCACTGACCGCGGGATCGGTGTCGGCGCCGGTGACGGCGATCGCCACCCCTTCCTTACCCGCGCCGCGGACCCGGGCAACGAGCCCGCCGAACGTCACCTCGATGGTGGCCCGGTCACCCGGGTTGGCCACCAGGCGGTTGGCCAGGGTGTGTGCGCGACGGTCGGCGGCCCCGGACCGGCCGACACCCATGTGTGCCAGGCCGGGCCGGCCCAGGTCCTCGATCAGCGACAGCGGCCCGGAGCGCAGGATCTCCAGCGTGACGGTCATGACCCCTCCTCACGGAACTGCACCCACATGCCCGCGGTCAGCAGCGCGGGCTTGTCCCGGTTGATGTCCCACAGTGACTCCTGGCCGTCGGCCAGTCGGCCGATCAGCTGCCAGCCGCCGGGGGACTCCCGCGGGTAGACGCCGGTGAACTCGCCGGCCAGGCCGACGGCGCCGGCGGGCACCCGGGTCCGCGGTTCGGCGCGGCGCGGCACCTCCAGCCGCGGGTCGCCGCCGACCAGGTAGGCGAAACCCGGTGCGAAACCGCCGAATCCGACCCGCCACAACCTGCCGGTGTGGGCGGCGACGATCTCGTCGCGGGTCAGCCCGGTCAGCCGGGAGACCTCGTCGAGATCGGGTCCGTCGTAGACGACGCCGAGGGTCACGTCGGCGCGGCCGGGCGGGGTCAGCTCCGCCTCGGGATCGACGTCGATCCGCAGCGCGGCGAGGCGCTGCCGGGTCGGGGCCTGGTACCGCGGTCCGGCCAGTTTGAGCAGAACGGTCCGGGCGGCGGGCACGATGTCCACCACCCCGGGCAGCTCGGCCCTCCGGATCGCGTCGGTCCACGCCAGGACCTGGGCCGTGCTGTCGAACTCGAGCAGCAGCGCCAGGTCCCCGTAGTCATGCACGGTGCCGAGCACTCGTCGGTCCACCACATCTGCTGTCACACTCATGACCCGAACTTACCCACGAGTAGCAATCGATATGCACGGTCTTTGAGCCTTGCCAGAGGAGCCTTAACGAAGCCTCAAACAGCGGGCTGATACGTCGGTTCGCGGCGCTTGACGATCGCGATCACCCGGTAGGTCACGGGCAGGACCACCACCTCCACGGCGGTCTTGTAGATCCAGCCCAGCGCGACGTAGGTGAGGAAGTCGTCCCACGTCGAGATGCCGATCGCGGCCGCGGCGATGGCGCAGAACATCAGCGTGTCAGCGAACTCGCCGATGACGGTGGACCCGATCAGCCGCGCCCACAGGTGCCGCTCGCCGAACCGCTCCTTGATCTTCACCACGACCCACGCGTTGAGGGTCTGGCCGACGATGAACCCGGCCAGCCCCGCGATGACCAGCTGGGCGAACGGTTTGACGACCGCCTCGAACGCCGCCTGGTTGGTGTAGAAGTCCGCCGGGGGCAGCACCGCGGTGAGCCAGAACGTGACCGCCGCGATGGCCTCCATCACGAACGCGATGTAGATCGCGCGGCGGGTGGCGCGGAACCCGTACACCTCCGACAGCACGTCGCCGATCACGTAGGTCAGCGGGAACACCACGAACCCGCCGTCGGTGATCAGCGACCAGTCCCCGATGATCGGGCCGAACGCGATGCCCTTGGTGGCCGCCACGTTGGAGATCAGCACCAGGCCGGTGAACACCGCGACCAGCGTCGGATAGTAGGCCGATCCGGTGAGGGCGAAGCCGCGGTGCTCGAGGTTGGTGTCGGTGGGGTGGGCGGTCACCCGGTCATCTTCTCAGCCGGCGGTCAGTTCAGCGCACCGGCGATCAGCGCCGGGAGCCGGTCGGCCACCACCGGGTAGGACAGCACCGACGCGAACGCGATGGCCCCGGCGAGCTCCTTACCGGTGAAGATGTTGGCCGGGCCGCGCTCGGCGATCGCCGGGTCGGCCAGCAGCGCGGCCTGGTCCTCGTCGCTTTCGGTCGCCCAGATCGCCACGTCGGCCGAGGCCGGGTCGTCGGTGACCGCCAGCCCCATCGCGGTGAGGAACTCGGTGCGCCACGGCGGGGTGAGCGGTTCGGCTTCCCCGTCGTCGAGGCGGCCGTGCAGCAGCGCCACGGTTCGGCCCGCGAAGTCCGGGTTGTCCTCGCTGGCCTTGATGAACCGGTCGTTGACGGCGGCGATGAGCCGCTGCATCTCGTCGTGCTTGAACACGGCCTGCCCGATGGTGGTGGCCTGGTCGCGCCACGGCTCGAAGAACGCGTCGGGGCCGGACTGCGCGACGGTCGGCGCGATCTCCGACAGCCGGGCGTAGGTGTCGGCGTCCAGGCCGGCGTTGGTCGCGACGATCAGATCCGGGCTCAGCGCCGCGATCTGCTCGACGGGGATGCCGTCGGCGAGGCTGAGCACCGCGGGCTGTGCGTCGCCGAGCCGGTCCCGCGCCCACGGCCACACGGCGAACGGCTCGTCGCCGAACCACTCGGTGACCGCGATCGGCACCACCCCCAGCGCCAGCAGATCGTCCTGGCCGGTCAGGCCCGCGCTGACGACGCGGGTCGGCGGCGCCGGGATCCGCGTCTCGCCGAAGACGTGCTTGACGGTGACGGATCCGTCCCTGGCCACCGCGCCGGGTTTGTCCGAGCCGCAGCCGGTCGCGACGAACGCCGCGCCGGCCGCGGCCGCTGCCAGGAAGCCACGGCGAGTCACCACCACGCGGCTGAGACTAGCTAACTGACGGTGAAGTTCCCGAACAGGATCGTCGCGAGGCCGAGTGCGACGACGATGTTCACCACGGTTGCCGAGGCGAACACCGCGACCGGGCGCCAGCCCGCCTCCTTGAGGCCCTTGAGCGAGAACTCCAGGCCGATCGCCACGAACGCGAAGATCAGGAACCAGGTGCGCAGGTCGTTGACGGTGCTGATCGCGGCCTTGTCCCCGCCCCAGGCCAGGTACAGCGTGCCGATGATCGACGCCGCGATGAACCCGAGCACGAACTTCGGGAACCGCTCCCAGAACTGGCCGAGCGTGGGCCGGGCCTCCTCGGCGGACTTGCGTTCCACCTTCAGCGCGAAGTAGGCGGTCAGCGCGATCGCGACGATGCCGATCAGCGCGTTCTGGGTGGTCTTGACGATGGTGGCGATCTGCAGCGCCTCCTCGCCCGCGATGGCGCCGGACGCGGCGACGGCCGCGGTGGTGTCGATGTTGCCGCCGATCCAGGCGCCGGCCACCGGGTCGGACAGCCCGAAGACGTCGGCGAGCCAGGGCAGCAGGAAGATTGACGGCAGCGCGAACGCGATCACCAGGGAGGCGGCGTAGGCGAGCTGCTCCTTCTTGGCCTGCACCGCGCCCGCGGCGGCGATCGCCGCGCTGACACCGCAGATCGACACCGCCGACGCCAGCAGCGCGCGCAGCTTGTCCTCGAGTTTGAGCACCCCGCCCAGCCACCAGGTGAAGCCGAACACGATCGAGATCAGCAGCAGCGCCTGGATGATGGACGGGCCGGCGGCGGTGACGAGCACCTTGAGGTTGATCGACGCGCCGAGCAGCACCAGACCGGTCTTGATGAAGAACTCGGTGCGGAAGCCCTTCGCCAGTGCGTCGCGCAGCGCCAGCTTCGACAGCACGAAGTTGCCGAGCAGGCCCAGCGCGATCGCGTAGACCGGGAATTCGATCGCTCCCGCGATGTTCTCGAGCGAGGTGCCCTCGGCCCAGTTGGGTACCTGGGCCTCCAGGAACCGGGTGAGGGCGCCCAGCACGACGACGACGGTGACACCGGCCACGGCGTAGCCGATGCCGTAGTCGCGGGTCTGTTCGGGGGTTCGGGTGTCCTGTTCGGTCACGGGATCACTCCGCTCGGGATCGCGCCGACCAGCACCAGCGCGAGCAGTGCCAGGCCGACGATGACGGCGAGCCAGTCCTCATTCATGGGGCGGAAGGGTACGAGCCGTGGCGCCGGTCGTCACCCCTTGCGATCACCGAAATCAGAAGTGCGCGAGTTTCTTGTTGATCAGCCGGGTCAGCCAGCCCGGGGAGAACCGCGAGCCCAGCACGAGGGCCTTGGTCTGGGCGCCGACCGGGAAGTGCACCTGGTGCAGGGCGCGGCGCAGCCACGACGGTTCGGCGGCGGCCAGGATCGCGTCGGCGACGTCCTGGGCGGACAGCCGGATGCCCAGCGAGTCGGTGGTGCCGGTGTGCAGGTCGTCGGTCATCGCGGTCTGCACGAACAGCGGCCACATCGCGATCACCCGGATGCCGTGCCGGCTCCACTCGATGTCGAGCGCCTCGGTGATTCCGCGGATGAAGAACTTGGTGGCGCTGTAGGTGGCCAGTTCGGCCTGGCCGTAGATCGCCGACGCCGACGACAGGTTCACCACCAGCGCATCCGGGGTCCGCCGCAGGTAGGGGAACGCCGCGTGCAGGCCGTTGACCACACCCTTGACATTGATGTCGATCTCGCGGTGGTGGCCGGCCAGATCCAGCTCCTCGAAGCGGCCGGACCGCAGGATGCCCGCGTTGTTGACCAGCACATCCAGCCGGTCGCCCGCGAACGCCGCGAATTCGCCTATCCGGGTCGACATTTCGTCGGCGTCGGTGACGTCGAGATGCCCGACCCGGCTGCGCCCGCCGAGTGCGTCGATCTCATCGGCCAGCGCTTTGAGCCCGGTCTCGTCGATGTCGTAGCCGCCGACGACGTACCCCTTGCGGGCGAATGTCAGCGCGGTGGCCCGGCCGATGCCGGCGGCGGCGCCGGTGATGAAGACAGCCCTCGATGTGGTCATCCCCAACTCATACCCGACTCGAGGAACTCCAGCGCACGCAGCATGTTGCGCGTCGCGTCGCCCTCGCTGCCGTCGATGACGGCCGTCAGCGCCCCGCTGAGCGCGCCGTAGAACGCCAGCGACTCGACCCAGTCGAGTTCGCGGCCCAGCCGCCGGCTCTCCACGTCCGCGCAGCGCGCGACCGAACGCCGGAACGCGTCGAACTGCGCGGCCTTCAGTTCGGGCACCGAGAACACCAGCCGCTGGCGGGACCGTTCGAAGGCCCAGTCGTCCCGGGAGATGGTGGCGGCGGTGAGTGCGATGGCCCGGCGGAAGGCGGTCAGCGAGGGCACGTCCGGCGGCTGCTCGGCGAGCAGCCTGAGGAAGAGTTCGTCGAGGTCGTCGGAGAGGAACACCGCCTCCTTGCTGGGGAAGTACCGGAAGAAGGTGCTCGGGGAGATCTCGGCGGCCTCGGCGATCTGCTCCACCGTGGTGTCGGCGTACCCGTTGGCCTCGATGAGCCGCAGCGCGGCCCGGCGGATCGCGTCACGGGTCCGGAGCTTCTTGCGGTCGCGCAACCCGAGCGACTTCTCGGTCACGCCGCCGATTGTGTCAGCTCCACCGCCCCGGTCGGGGACACTCGGAAATTGTGATCTGTGATCACAGATGCCAGAATCGACGGCCGTGAAGCAGCCCGTCGGTCAGGTGCGGTGGGAACCCCTCAAGGAGGTGGTCTACCGCGAGCTGCGGGATGCGATCGTGGCCGCCATGTACCCGCCGGGCACCGCGCTGACGGTGCGCGCCACCGCCGAGGCCATGGGTGTCAGCCCGATGCCGGTCCGCTCGGCGTTCGACCGGCTGGTGGCCGAGCGCGTCGTCGAGGCCAGCTCATCGGGCACGGTGCGGATCCCGCGGATGTCGCGGCGCCGGTTCACCGAGCTGGTGGAGATGCGCACCCTGCTCGAGGGGCAGGCCGCCGAGGCCGCGGCCGGGCGCGCGGGGGCCGCCGACATCGTCGCGCTCCGGTCGCTGGCGCAGCGGCTGGCCGAGGCGGCGCAGACCGACGACAGCGCCGCGTACCTGCTGCTGAACCGGGAGTTCAAGTTCACCGTGTACCGGCTGTCCGGCTCGGCGGTGCTGGTGGACCTCATCGAGCGGGTGTGGCTGCAGATCGCGCCGTTCCTGCACTTCTACGGCGCCGGTGTCCGCGAACAGAGCGGCACCGACCAGTACGACGCCATCGTGGCTGCGCTGGCCGCCGGCGACGGTCCGGCGGCCCGCGCGGCCACCGTCCGCGACATCGTCAGCGGCGCTGAATTCCTGTTGGCTACCGGCGAATTCGCCGACTGACCGTTTCCCTTACCGAGAGGCCCGCCCATGACTGACACCCCGCTGGAGCTGTTCGACACCGACCGGCTGCTCGACCAGGACGAGCGTGACATCGCCGCCACCGTGCGGTCGTTCGTCGACTCCCGGTTGCGGCCCAACATCGGCGACTGGTTCGAATCCGCCACGCTGCCGAGGGAACTGGCAAGGGAGTTCGGCAATCTCGGCGTGCTGGGGATGCATCTGAAGGGCTACGGGTGTGCGGGCACCAACGCCGTCAGCTACGGCCTGGCCTGCATGGAGCTCGAGGCCGGCGACAGCGGGTTCCGCAGCTTCGTGTCGGTGCAGGGTTCGCTGTCGATGTACTCGATCTACCGTTACGGCTCCGAGGAGCAGAAGAACGAGTGGCTGCCCCGGCTGGCCGCCGGCGACGCGATCGGCTGTTTCGGGCTGACCGAGCCCGATTTCGGCTCCAACCCCGCGGGGATGCGCACCAGGGCCCGCCGGGACGGCTCCGACTGGATCCTTGACGGCACCAAGATGTGGATCACCAACGGCAACCTCGCCGACGTCGCCACGGTGTGGGCGCAGACCGACGACGGCATCCGCGGCTTCCTGGTGCCCACCGACACACCGGGTTTCACCGCCAACGTGATCCACCGCAAGCTGTCCCTGCGCGCGTCGGTGACCTCGGAGCTGGTGCTCGACGGCGTGCGGCTGCCGGCGTCGGCGCAGCTTCCGCTGGCGGAGGGGCTGAAAGCCCCGCTGTCGTGCCTGAACGAGGCGCGGTTCGGCATCGTGTTCGGCGCGATCGGTGCCGCGCGCGACTGCCTGCACACCGCGATCGACTACGCCCGCACCCGTGAGGTCTTCGACCGGCCGCTGTCGAGTTTCCAGCTCACCCAGGAGAAGTTGGCGAACATGACGCTCGAGCTCGGCAAGGGCATGCTGCTGGCGATCCACCTCGGCCGCATCAAGGACGCCGGCGAGGTGCGGCCCGAACAGATCAGTCTCGGCAAGCTCAACAACGTGCGGGCCGCACTCGCGATCGCCCGCGAGTGCCGAACCATCCTCGGCGGCAGCGGTATCACCCTGGAGTACTCGCCGCTGCGGCACGCCAACAACCTGGAATCGGTGCTGACCTACGAGGGCACCTCCGAGATGCATCTGCTGTCGATCGGCAAGGCCCTCACCGGCCAGTCCGCCTTCCGCTGAGGCTGAAGCGATGACTGCGCCGATCATGTTGCAGCACTTCGTCGGTGGCCGGTGGGCGACCGGCGCGGGTGAACCGTTGCGCAGCGTCAGCCCCGCCCGGCCGGATGTCGTGGTCGCCGAGGGGGTGGCCTCGACGGTGTCCGACGTCGACGCCGCGGTCACCGCCGCGGCGGAGGCAGGCCGCCGGTGGGCGCGCACCCCGATGCATCAGCGCGGTGCGGTGCTCACGGCCGCCGCGGCCGTCGTCGAGCAGCACGCCGACGAGTGGGGTCTGGAGCTGGCCGTCGAGGAGGGCAAGACCAGGGCGGAGGGAGTCGGCGAGGTCAGGCGCGCCGCGCAGGTGCTGCGCTACTACGGCGCGGAGGCCGATCGGGAGAGCGGCGAGCTGTACGCATCGCCGCGGGCCGGCGAGCAGATCCTGGTGACGCGCCGCCCCGTCGGCGTGGTCGGGGTGATCACCCCGTTCAACTTCCCGATCGCCATCCCGGCGTGGAAGATCGCCCCGGCCCTGGTGCACGGCAACACCGTGGTGTGGAAGCCGGCCGGTACCGTGCCGCTGCTGGCGATGCGGCTGGCGCAGGCGCTGGAGTCCGCGGGTCTGCCGGCCGGGGTGCTCAACCTGGTCCACGGCGACGGCGAGGTGGGCTCGGCGATCGTCGAACACCCGGGTGTCGAGGCGATCTCGTTCACCGGCTCCACCGCTGTCGGCCGCGCGATCGCGGCCACCGCCGCCGCCCGCGGGGTGCCGGTGCAGGCCGAGATGGGTGGTAAGAACGCGGCCGTGGTGCTCGACGACGCGGACTTCGATCTGGCCGTCGAGCAGGTGATGCTGGGCGCGTTCCGGTCCACCGGCCAGAAGTGCACCGCGACGTCGCGATTGATCCTCACCAGGGGCATCGCCGACCGCTTCCTCGAGGCCGTCGCGGACAGGGCGCGCACGCTGGTGGTCGGTGACCCCGCCGACGACCGCACCGAGATGGGGCCGGTGATCAGCGAGGCCGCCCGGCAGCGGATCACCGCGGCGCTGGCCGCGCTGGACGGCACCGTCGTCGCCGGCGGTGCGCCCTACACCGACGACCTGCGGGCCCGGGGGTACTTCGTCGCCCCGACGGTTGTCGAGGTCACCGGCCCCGCCGCCGTCTGGACCGACGAACTGTTCGGCCCGGTGCTGGCGGTGCGCCGCGCGAATGACGCGGAGCAGGCGCTCGCGCTGGCCGCCGACAGCGAGTACGGGTTGTCGGCGGCGGTGTTCACCCAGGACCTGACCCGCGCCCTCGACGTCGTCGCACACCTCGATGTCGGTGTGCTGCACATCAACTCGGAGACCGCGGGCGCCGACCCGCACGTTCCGTTCGGCGGGTCGAGGAGCAGCGGGCTGGGCCCCAGGGAACAGGGCCGCGCCGCCCGCGACTTCTACACGCACACCACCACGGTCTACCTGCGCGGCGGGCGGGCGGGCGCATGAGCGGTAGCGCGCTCGACGGCATCGTCGTCGTCGACTTCAGCCGCGTGCTGGCCGGCCCGTACGCGACGATGATGCTGGGCGACTTCGGCGCCGAGGTCATCAAGGTCGAGCGGCCGGGCACCGGTGACGACACCCGGTCGTGGGGACCGCCCTTCGACTCCGACGGTGTGGCAACGTATTTCAACGCCGTCAACCGCAACAAGCGGTCGGTGGTACTGGATCTCACCGACCCCGGCGACGTGGCGCGGGCGCGGGAGCTGGTGGCCGGCGCGGACATCGTGGTGGAGAACTTCCGGCCGGGCACCATGGAGCGACTTGGCCTCGGTTACGAGGATCTCCGCCAGCTCCGCCCGGACCTGATCTACTGCGCCATCACCGGATTCGGCCGCGACGGCGGCGCGGCGCTGCCCGGCTACGACCTGCTGGTACAGGCGGTCGGCGGTCTGATGAGCGTGACCGGGCCGGAACCGGGCGTTCCCACCAAGGCCGGGGTGGCGCTGGTCGACGTGCTGGCAGGCATGCACGCGCTCAGCGGAATCCTGCTGGCGTTGGCGCACCGCGACCGGACCGGCGAGGGGCAGCGCGTCGACACCAACCTGCTGTCGGTGCTGTTGTCCTCCATGGTCAATCAGGCGTCCGGATATCTCGGCGCCGGGGTGGTGCCGGACATCATGGGTAACCGGCATCCGAGCGTCGTGCCGTACCAGACGTTCGCGACGGCGGACCGGCCGATCGCGGTCGCGGTGGGTAACGACAAGCAGTTCGTCGCGGCGATGCACGCGATCGGCCTGTCCGAACTGGCCGACGACGAGCGGTTCGCGACCAACTCGGCCCGCGTGGCCCACCGCGACGAACTGTGCGCGCGGATCGAGGTCGCGTTGAAGGCGCGGGGCGCCGACCACTGGTACGAGGTGCTGACCGCGGCGGGGGTGCCCGCCGGGCCCATCAACAACCTCGCCGAGGCGTTCGCGTTCGCCGAGCGCCTGGGTATCGAGGCCGTCGTGAGCGTGCCGGGCAGCGCCGCCCCACAGGTCGCCAACCCGATCTCGCTGTCGCGCACCCCGCCGCAATACCGGTTGGCGCCACCGAAATTCGAGCCGTAGCGGAGCGTCAGAAGGTCCGGTAGCCGCCGTCGATCAGGATGACGTCGCCGGTGTGGTAGGCGCTGGCACCGCCTGCGAGATACACGGCCACGCCGGCGAAGTCGGCGGGTTCACCCCACCGGCGCTGCGGGATCCGTTTGAGGACCTGGGAGTTGAAGGTCTCGTTGGCGAGCAGTCCCTCGATCATCTCGGTCTCCACCCAGCCGGGCTGCAGCGTGTTGGCCCGGATCCCGTAGCGCGCGAGCTCGACGGCGAGGCTGTTGACGATCCCGACGACGCCGGCCTTGGAGGCGGCGTAGGCGTGCTGGCGGGGCATGCCCTGACGCGCACCCATGCTCGAGACGCCGACCAGGCTGCCGCCGTTGCCCGCGGCGATCATGTGCCGGGCGGCCTCGCGCAGCGTCAGGAACACGCCGTCGAGATTGACCGCGGTGACCGCACGGAACTCCGCCAGCGAGGTGTCCAGCAGGCCAGTGACGTATCCGCCGGTGCCGGCGTTGGCGAAGCACGAGTCCAGCCGTCCCCACTCGCGGTACACCCGGGCCATCGCGTCGGTGATCTGTTCCTCGTCGCTGACGTCGGCGGTCAGCGCCAGCACGGGGGTGCCGAACCGCTCCAGGGCGTCGCGGCCTGCCGCGAGCCGCTCGGCGGAGCGGCCGATGATCGCGACCGATGCGCCGGCCTGCGCCAGACCGGTGGCCAGCCCGAGCCCGATGCCCGAGCCGCCGCCGGTGACGACCGCGACGTGTCCGTGAAGGTCGAAGGGGTTCGTGGTCACCGGGCCACAGTAACGAGCAGTCAGCCGACCGCCATCCACACCCCGAGGCCGATCATCGTCGCGGCGATGATGCCGTCGAGCACACGCCACGTCGTCGGCGTGGCGAACAACCCGGCCAGCCGCCTGGCCCCGAAACCGAGGCCGAAGAACCACACCGCGCTGGCGGTCACGGCGCCGACGCCGAACAGCCAGCGGCCCTCGCGGTGTTCGTTGGCCAGCGCCCCGAGCAGCACGACGGTGTCGAGGTAGACGTGCGGGTTGAGCCAGGTCAGTGCCAGGCAGGTGACGAGGACCTCAAGCAGGCGGGCGGGGGCCTTCTCGGACGGGGTGAGGGTCGACGGTTGGCATGCGCGGCGGGCGGCCAGCAGCCCGTAGGTGATCAGGAACGCCGCGCCGCCGAACTTGGCGACGGCCAGCGCGCCCGGGTGCGAACTGATCAGCACGCCGAACCCGGCGATGCCGGCGCCGATGAGCACCATGTCCGACACCGTGCACAGCGCCACCACCGCCAGCACGTGCTCCCCGCGAATGCCCTGGCGCAGCACAAATGCGTTCTGCGCGCCGATGGCGGCGATCAACGTGAACGCGGTCAGGAATCCGACGATCAGGGGAGAACTCACGCCCTGAAACGTAGGGCCCGCACTGTCATCAGTACAGCTAATGATTCTGAATATGGATTAGCAACACTAATGCTAGGTGGTGCGGAACGGGGCCGCGAGCTGCGGCAGATAGGCCACCGGGTAGTCCGGTTTGGCCGCCATGCCCAGGTCGTCACTGGTGAACCGGCGTCCCGGATCGAACGAGTACGTGCGCAGCAGATGGTCCCAGAGCAGGGTGAACAGACCGAAGTTGACGTCGCCGACGCCTGCCCACTTGAGGTGGTGGAAACGGTGACCTTCGTTGAACGCCAACACCGATCGCAACGGTCCGATGCGGTAGTCGGCGTTGGAGTGCTGGAGCAGGAGCTGCACCGTGATGCACACGGCGAGGACCTCGGCGACGGCGACCGGCAGGCCGAGGAGCACCAGCGGCGTGACGCCCGCGAGAAGTTCGATCGCCCCGTGCACGGGATGCTTCATCAGCCCGTTGAACCCGTAGAACCTCTTCACGCTGTGGTGTACGGCGTGAAAGCGCCAGAGCCAGCTCACCTTGTGGCTGGCGAGGTGGACGAGGGTGACGCCCAGGTCGGTGACCACCACGGCGAACAGCACCTGGGCGACGAACGGCAGCGACGACGGCCACCACAGATGAAACGGACTGAGCGCGGCCGATGCCGGGATCACCACCAGCACGGTGGCCAGCAGCCCGAGCTCGTTGACCACCGCGTGGGCGACATCCCGGCCGCCGTCGCCCATCGGCATATTCCAGGCCGGCGCGTACGGGATGATCCGCTCGGCGAGGAACGACAGGCCGACGGCGGTGAGCACCAGCAGACCCATCCACAGTTCGGCCCAGGCCGTGTGCGCGACCGCGACAGCGGCTCCGCAGATTCCGAGCAGCATCAGCGGCACATAGCCGTAGCGCGTCAGTGCGGCGATCATGGCCCCAGTCTCGGGAACCGGAAGGATCCGCCGCATGTACGGATCCGTTGACGTGGATACTGGCAGCCGTGGCGTGGACGGGCACGGCGGTCATCGAACCCGGGCGGCTGGTCTACGCGGGCGCCCTGGGCGCGGCGCACGCCCACACGCACGCCGCGGTGCAGATCGCGGTCGCCGTCGACGGCGTGCTGCGCTTCTCGGATGGCGGTGACGGCACCGCGCAGGGCACCGCCGCGGTGATCCCCGCCGGCGTCACCCACGCATTCGACGCGGGCGCGGCCAGGGGCCTGATGATCTACGTCGACCCGTCGAGTGTCGTGGGTCGTTCGTTGACCGCACTGTTCACCGACAGGCACCGGGCCACGAGCTGGACGGGTGCCGCCGCGGCGCTCGCCGCACCATCGGATCTCGACGACCTCTCCGTCGCCGCCGATGCCGTCCTCGGGGCGCTGGTGGGCGACGCGCGCCCGGCGGCCAGAACGGACTGGCACCCGAGCGTTGTGCGGGCACTGGAGGTGATCCCCGGGATGCTGGACGGCCCGGTGCGCATCGGTGACGTCGCCCGCGTTGTCGGTCTGTCGGCGGACCGCCTCGGCAGGCTGTTCGCCAGGGACGTCGGGTTGTCGTTTCCCGCCTGCGTGCGCTGGGCCAGGCTCATGCGCGCGCTCGAAACCGCCCGCAGCGGAGGCAATCTCACCGACGCCGCGCACGCCGCCGGATTCGCCGACAGCTCACACGCCAACAAGGCCTTCCACGAGATGTTCGGGTTGGCGCCCGCCGCGTTGAAGGAGGGTGTTCAGCTGCGCTGAGCGCGCAGGTGGTCGATCAGCAACTGCGCCATGGCCTGCCGCTGCGGTTCCGTCGGCAGGGGCACCTCGGTGACCATCTGGCCGACCATGAGACCCAGCGGTGCGGCCCACAGCAGGTCGGTGAGCGCGGCGGCGTGCGGGGACTTCGCGTCGATGAGCGCCGCGATGCGCTCGAGCCCCGGCTGCAGGCGGGTCAACTGATCCAGGCCGAGTTTGGCGCGCAGTGACCGGGTCGCGATGAGGATCTCCATCGCCGACAGGCTCGCGGGGTTGAGGAAGACCCGCCAGGCGGCCTCGGTGAGCGCCCGCATACGCTCCTCGGCGTCCGCGATGGCCTCGACCTGGTCGACGAGGTCGTCGATCGACGTGGCCAGTGTGGTGACGGCGTGCTCGATGACGGCGCTGAGCAGGCCGTCGCGGTCGCCGAAGTGGTACTGAACCACCCCGGTGCTGACGCCTGCGCGCTCGATGATGTGCCGGGTGCTGGCCGCGGAGAAGCCCTCCTCGCGGATGCACCTGATGGTCTCCTCGATCACCAGTTCGCGGGTGCGGTCGGCGCGCTCCTGGGTGGTCTGCCGTTTGCGCCGCGGCGGCTTGCGTCCTCGCACGCGGCGATCCTAATTCGCCACTGAAAACTAACAACCGTTATAACATCACACCCGATATAAATATCCGGAGGTCACCCGATGACGCTGACGATCCAGGAGTCCCGCGCGCGCCGCGGCTTCTCCTCACTGCAGAAGTCCCTCTTCGCGGTGCTGTTCTTCTTCTTCGCGATCCACCCGGTGTTCTGGTACCTCGAAACCCGTGCCGGGGTGCCGCAGCCCATCGCCTCGTCGGTGATGACCGTCGTCGTGGTCGGCTGCTTCGCGACCGCGCTGATCCTGCCGTGGCTGCGGGTCGGCGACCGCAGGGACTGGACGCGGGCCGACCGGCTCGGTGCGATGGTGATCGTGTGGGTCTTCATCGCGCTGATCCCGCGGTTCATCTGGGAGCTGCCCTGGCTGCTGTTCTTCGACCAGATCGTGGAGGGCGTCAAGAACGGGTCGCTGTGGACCTACATGTGGTCGCCCATCCTGCTCGGCGGCGACGCGCGCTATCTCAACGGTGATCCGCTGATCGTGTGTATGGAGTGGATCGCGCTGTTCGTCGGGATCTTCGAGGCCTACGCGCTGTTTCAGTTCTTCCGCAACGGGCGGCGCTTCACCAGTACCCAGCTGTCGCTGATCATGGCGGGCATGATCGTCGAGGTCACGCTGCCCGCGGTGTACTTCGGCACCGAGATCGCCAACAGCCTGGAGAGCATGTCGTCGCCGCTGGAGATGTGGGTGAAGTTCGTCCTGATCAACGTGCTGTGGTGCACCATGCCGTTGCTCACCTACTTCTGGGGTGTGCGCAGGCTCGTCACCAACAACCTGGAGGTGCGGTTCTAGCATCGCTGATGTGAGGATCGACGCTCAGCAGCTCGCCGCGTTCGCCGCGGTGATCGAGCACGGGTCCTTCGACGCCGCGGCCGCGCGCCTGCACGTGACCCCCTCGGCGATCAGCCAGCGCATCAAGGCGCTCGAACAGCGGGTCGGTCAGGTCCTCGTGGTCCGCGAGAAGCCCTGCACCGCAACACCGGCCGGTGCGCCGCTGCTGCGCCTGGCCACCCAGACCGCACTGCTGGAGGCCGAGGCGCTCGCCGAGATCGGCAGCGCCGCCGGCGGTCCGCCCCGCATCGCGATGGCGGTCAACGCGGATTCGATGGCCACCTGGTTCACCGCGGTGTTCGACGCGCTGCCCGACGTGCTGTTCGATCTGCGCATCGAGGATCAGGACCACTCCGCACGCCTGCTGCGCGAGGGCGTCGTGATGGGCGCGGTGACCACCGAACGCACCCCGGTCACCGGGTGCCGGGTGCAACCGCTCGGCGTCATGCGTTATCTGCCCGTCGCCGCACCGGAGTACCGCGACCGCTACCTGCCCGACGGGTTCACCGCCACCGCGTGTGCCCAGGCGCCGTCGCTGGCCTGGAATCGCGACGACGCGCTACAGGACATGTTGGTCCGCAAGGTCTTTCGCCGTGACATCACCCGGCCGCAACATTTCATCCCGACCGCCGAGGGGTTCGGCGCCGCGGTGCGGGCCGGCCTGGGCTGGGGTATGTTCCCGGAGACGCTGGCCGCGCCCGGGCTGGCCGACGGTTCGTTCGTGCGGATCTCCACCGCGCACCTGGACGTCCCGCTGTACTGGCAGTGCTGGAAACTCGACAGCCCGATCGTTGACCGGGTCACCGCCGTGGTCACCGAGGCGGCTACCGCAATCGCACCTCGTCGCCGACGCTGATCAGCCCCACCGAGACCACCTCGGCGTACATGCCCGCACATGGCAGCGGCACCCCCAGCACGTCCACCCGGTTGTGCTCGAGCAGATACCGCACCGCATCCGGGGAGCGTTCGGTGTCCCCGTGCCGGAGCGTCGGAACCGCGCATCGCGGGGTCGGCAGGGTGCCGCGCAACACCACCCCGCCGACGCTGAATTCGGTTCCTAACCAGTCATTCTCGATGAACGGAGACTGTGCGGTCTCGACGATGATGTTCGGCCGGTACCGCAGCGCCTCGCCGAGGCCGACGCCGATCGCGTCCAGCGTCGCGGTCGTGATCACGTGCACCGGCGAGTGGTCAACGAACGCCCCGCCCGGTGCGCCCTGCCCCAGTTCCAGCAGCACCGGGTCGGACGCGGCCTCGATCCCGCGCTCGAGCACATCCAGCGGATCCGAGCGTTCCAGCACGACACCCGCGGCCCGTTCGCCGGCCAGCGACACGGAGCGCCCCAGCAGCTCCGACAGCGGACCGGCCGCCTCGCTCACCGGTAGCTCGCGCCCGTCCGGCAGCGTCACCGTCACCCCGCCGTCGCGCGTCGCCGCCGCGCACCGCAGAAGTGCGCTCCACCTCCGGGGATGCTTCGCGGTGGCGATGTGTCCGGTCTCGTCGTCGACGAACGCGTACCGCCGGTCGCCCTCGACGCCCACCGGGCCCACCCGCAGCGTGTCGCACCGTTCGCCGAGCATCGACTTCACCGGGTAACGCCGTAGTTCGGCCACCCGGCCGACGGCGGAGATGGTGCTCATCGTGGGGCGGTCAACCGAGTCCGGACTGTTCCGGGGACTCGGCGGTCAGGTAGTCCAGCAGTCCGGTCAACTCGAGCACCCGGTCCAGGTGCGCGGGCCGGTTGTCCAGGTGCAGTCGCGCCCCCGCGGCCGTTGTCAGCCGGTGCATCTGCAGCAGCGCCGACAGCCCCACCGAATCGCAGAACGTCAGCCCCGCCAAGTCCAGGCGCACCGTCTGAACACCGGAACGCAGTTGTGCCGCAACCGCATCCACCAGGTCGGTGGTGCTGCCGTACTCGAGGTCGCCTGCGACCTCGAGCCGTGCGGTGGTGGCGTCGCGGGTCTCGGTGATCTTCATGAGGTCTCGGAGTCCAGGGCCTGGCGCGCGGCGGCGATCAACCGCTGCGCGCGCGGAAGCTGGGACAGTTGCGCCGCCAGCAGTTCCAGCGCGGGCCGCAGCGACGCCGCGGGCACCCCGCGGGCGGTCAGCACGCCGGCGGTCCAGGTGATGAAGCCGGCGAACAGGTCGTCGTCGTCGACATAGAGGGCGGTCGTGAGGAAGTCGACGATGTGCGCGATGTCCGCGCGAGTGTGGTGGCGCTGCTCGTCGCTGTAGCCGGCCATCGCCGGGAACCGGTTCTCCAGCTCGGCCATCGTTGCGGCGACCAGGGCACCCTTGGAGGCGTTCACCGTCGAGTACTCCTGGTCGGCCAGGTGCGGCAGGTCGTCGATCGCCTGATGGGTGGACGCCAGCCGCAGCCGCGGCAGACCTTCGCGCAGGCGCGCCTCGGCGGTGCGGGCGTCGGGTGCCCACGCGTCCGCGCCGAGCATGCGCGCGTACCGGCCGTCGGGGCCGAACGCCGCGCCGCCCACCAGCACCGACACTCCGGCCGCCTGGCAGGCGGTGATCGCGGCGTGCGCGGTCGGCAGCCGGGTCGCGATCGAGCACGACAGCAGGGCCGCGTCGGGGGCGTGCTGGTGCAGGTGGGCGATCAGGTGCGGGGTGGGCACCTGCGCGCCGAGGAAGTCAACCCGCCAGCCGCGCAGCCGCAGCGTCTCGGCGAGCAGTCGGGCCGGCAGCGCGTGCCACTCGCCGTCGACGCAGGCCACGGTCACATGCCCGGCGCTGTCGGGCCGCGCCGCCGCCGGGTGCCGCGACAGCGCCGCGATCACCCGGTCGTTGATCGCGGTGGCCGCGTGTTCCTGGGCGACGGTGATGCGGTTGGCCGCCCACTCGCTGCCGATCCGCTGCTGGACCGATGCGATGACGTCGAGCAGGGCGTCCTCCGGTGCCATTCCGGCGTCGACGGCCTCGAACACCACGTCCACCGCGGTGTCCTCGTCGGCGTCGAGCACCGCCGACCACAGCCGCGCACGTACCGCACCGGCATCCGGTGCCGACGCGGCGCCCTGACTCCTCACGCGATGTACCTACCCGGGGTGTGGCCGTCGCCCGCGCTCAGGTGCGTCCGTCGCGGAGCGGTGATCGCTACGACCGCCATGTCGTCATGTTCGCGATCGGATACCCATTCCGAGGCCAACATCATCATCCGCTCGACCACCGCTTCGGCGGGCAGACCCGCGCACTGCGCCATCGCCGCCGCCAGCCGTTCGTCGCCGAACACCTCCCCGCCGAGCGGACCGCCCCGCGCCTCGGTGAGCCCGTCGGTGTACAGCAGGCACGTCTCGCCGGGCGCCAGCGTCGTCTCGAACGAGCGCGCCCGGAACTGCGGTAGCGCGCCGACCAGCATGCCGCGGGTGTCAGCCTCCTCGACGGTGCCGTCATTGCGCGCGATCAGCGGCGCCGGATGCCCGGCGCAGGTCAGCCGCAGCGCGACCTGCCCGTCGCGGCGGGCGATCGAGGCCAGCACCACGGTCGCGAAGCGGGCGTTCTCGGGTGACAGCAGCGCGCTGTTGAGCAGCCGCAGCACCCACTCGTGCTGGTCGGCCAGTGGGGCCAGCGCCTGCAGGGTGTTACGGATCTTGCCGGTCAGCACCGCCGCGTCCAGGCCCTTACCGCAGACGTCGCCGAGCACCACCAGCGTCTCGCCGTCCGGGGTGGCGGCCGGGTGCACGTCGTAGAAGTCGCCGCCGACCAGCTCGTGGTCCGCCGAGGCGCGGTAGCCGCCGGCCAGTTCGAAGTCGTCGAGCCGTTCCAGCCGCGGCGGCATCAGGTCGCGCATCAGGGTGCGGGTGATCGAGGCCTGTTCGGCGTAGAGCCGCGCGGCCGACAGCGCGGCACCGGCGCGCGCCGCGAACAACCGTGCGTACAGGTCGTCGCTCTCACTGAACCGCGGCTGCGACTCGTGGCGCAGCAGCACCAGCGCGCCCGCCGCGACGCCGTGGCCCGGCAGCGGGGTGATCAGCACCGATCCCACCAGCCCGGCGAGGTGACGCGGCACCAGCCACTCGGGCAGCAGTGCGGGGTCGAGCGGTCGCGACGGCACCGGCGGGAAACCGCGCAGCGCCTCCGGCAGTCCGGGCACGTCGGCGGGGTCCTCGTCGACGTTGAGCCGGTGCGCGGAGCCGCCGGGCCCGCTGTGCACGAGATGCAGCTCCCGGCCGGTCTCGGGTGCGACGACGACCGCCGCGTCGGCCAGGTTGCGGGCCGCCATCTGCGCGGTGGCCTCCATACAGCGCTCGACGTTCAGCGACGACATCAGCACCGCGGAGGCGTCGTCGAGGAAGGCGGCGCGGGCCCGCTCCCGGGCCAGGGCCTCGCGGGTGTCGCGCAGCTCGCGGTCGGTGTCGGCGCTCAGCCACCAGGCCGTGGACCCGTCGGGCAGCGGCGTCGGGTGGGCCTCGATCACCTCGGTCGACCAGTGGGCACCGGGGGTGGCGGCGGGGAGCAGCGTCCGGGCGGCGGCGTTGACCTCCCGGATGAGTCCGTCCTGGTCGACCACCACGACGGGGTGCGGAACCGCCTGCCACACGGCATCGCCGAGGGAGGCCTTCTCACGCACTGGGGGCCTCCTCAACCGGGGTGACGCGGAAATCTCGCTGGTCTGGTCAGGCGCGCAGAGTGGCTGACGGCGTACACCCGTACACCCGACGGTACATGCCGGAGAACCGGCCCACGTGGCCGAAGCCCCACCGGGCGGCGATCGTCGACACCGTGGTGGCCGCCGGGTCGGCGTGCTGCAGATCGTGGTGGGCGTGGTCGAGGCGGACCCGGCGCAGGTACTCCATCGGGGTCAGGTCGAGGTGGCGCCGGAACATGTACTGCAGCGTGCGGGCGGTGACGTGCACGGCCGCCGCGACGTCGGTCAGTGAGATGTCGCTCTGCGCGTTCTCCTCGATGAACGCTATCGCCTTGCGCAGCACGGCGGGCCGGGCGTCGGCGCGGTCGGTGCCGTCGGGGTCCAGCGCCGCGTTGGTGGGCATCGTCGCGACCATCACCGAGGCCAGCAGGTTGGCCAGCGACGACGTCAGCAGCGGCGTCGGCGCGTCCTGGTTGAGCATGGTCTCGCGGATGTAGGTCATCGTGTGGTCGAGTTGGCGTGCCGCCGCCGCCGAGATCGGCCGGACCCCGGTCAGCCGGACCCGGTCACCGGGCCTGCGGGACTCCGGCGTCGCCACCCGGTCCAGCAAGTCAGGGTCGAACATGATCAGGTCGTAGCGCGCCGGCTCCATCCGCCCCGAGTAGGGCAGGTCGGGCAGGGACACCAGCGCGATGTCCCCGGGGCAGACGACGTCGAGAGGCTGGCCCGCGACCGTCTGCTCGATGTGTCCGGACCGGACGCGGCACAGAGTGACCCGGCCCATCGGTTCGGAGTCGAAGGACATCTCGAACCCGAACCGGACCTCGTCGAAGCTGATATCGCCGAGGAACCGGCGGGTGATGCGCAGGCCGGCATGCGGGGCGTCGGCACCGAGCGACATCCTGGCGTAGTTCTTGACCAGGAACTCCTCGGTCTCCCCCAGGTCGTCGCTCTCGAAGACGACGTCCTCGCTGCGCATGATGGCTTCTCCTGCGACACGGTTGCTCGCTGGCGAAGGCGTGGGCTGAGCCTTCACTCTGTGCCGACGATACCCCGCCCACCAGGAGGGGACGGGCCAGTCAGCACAGTTCAGACCGGCAGTTTCAGCCGTTCGCTGAGCAGGCGGGCCAGTTCCGCTTTGACGAGCTTGCCGGTGTCGGTGAACGGCAGCGACGCCTTGTCGGTGATCCATACGTGTTTGGGCACCTTGTACGCCGACAGGCTGGCCCGCAGCCGGGTGCGCAGCTCTTCCGGGTCCAGGGTGTGACCCTGCCGGGGACGACGGCGGCGGCGACGACGGTGGCGTCGTCGGCGTCACGCGCGCCGACGACATAGGCCTCCAGCACCCCGTCGCACGCGGTGAGCGCGGCCTCGACCTCGCCGGGGGTGACGTTGGTGCCGCCGCTGGTCTTGATCATGTCGCCCAGCCGGCCGGTGAAGGTGACCCAGCCGTCGGCGTCGGCCGATCCGCAGTCGCCGGTCCGGTAGAACCCGTCGGGGGTGAAGACGTCCTCGCGCTCCCGCTTGTACAGCCGCTGCATCAGCGAGTAGCCGCGCACCCAGATCTCGCCCTGCTCGCCCGGCCCGAGCGGCCGCCCGGTCTGCGGGTCGACGATGCGGTGGGTCAGCCCGTCGATGGACGGGCCCACGGTGCGCCTGCGCTGCTCGGGCTGGGGCTGGTACGGGTCCACCCCGAGGTGGTTGCCGCACAGCTCGGTCATGCCGAGCGAGTCCGCGCCGGTCGGGCGGCGGTCCGGCGGCACCATCGCCGGCATGCTGGTGCGTCGCACGCTGCTCAGGTCCCGGGTGGTGAAGTCGGGGTGCTCGGCCAGCGTCTTGCCCTGCTGCGGCCAGCCCAGCGTGATCGTGGCGCGGTGCTCCTCGATCAGGCGTAACGCCTCGGCGGGATCGAACGCCGACTGGGTGACCAGCGTGGCGCCGTGGTGGATCACCGCGTGCAGGCCGGTGATGAGCCCGCCCACCCAGAAGAACGGCATCGAGGTGAACAGCACGTCGTCCGCGGTGACGACGTAGACGCTGGTGAGGTTGTAGCTGTGCCGCACCAGGGTGCCGTGGGTGTGCACCGGGGCCTTGGGTTCTCCGGTGCTGCCCGAGGTGTAGATGATCATCACGTCGTCGGCGGGCGTGACGCAGGACTCGGCCTCCCCGAGGAAGTCCTCGCCCATGGATTCGACGTCCATGGATTCGTCCAGCGATGACGCCCACGCCCGGTCGCACTCACCGCTGACCGCCACCGTCCGCAGGAACGGCGCGCCGGGCACGGTAATCCGGCCCGGCACAGTCTGATTCGCCAGCCCGGGCAGTGCCTCCTCAAGCCGGCTCAGGTAGTCGTGGTTGCCGAACCGCTGCCAGGCAAGGATCGCCCGCAGGTCGGCGTGCCGGATCAGCCAGGCCAGCTCGGCGGCCTTGTGGAACGTGTTGATCGGCACGGCCACCGCGCCGATGCGGGTGACGGCGAACCAGGTGACCGCCCAGTCGACGCTGTTGGGCATCAGGATCCCGACGTGATCGCCCTTGCCGATGCCGGCCGCCAGCAGCCGCAACGCCAGTGCCGCTGAGCGCCGTTCGGTCTCGGCGTAGGTCACGGTCCGACCGTCGGCGATCACATAGGGGACGTCGCCGTGGTCGGCGGCCGCCGAACGCAGCAGTGCGGGGATGGTGGGGTGAACCGCCGGGAAGGGCACGCGCCGATGATAATGCCTTTCCCGTTTGAAGAGAATCGCTATTCTCAAATGTGGCGCTGAGCTTTAGACTTCAGCCACCTACCGACCATCGGGCGATGAGGAGATGACCATCAACACTGACGGGGTGCTGCGCGGAGTCCGGGTGCTCGAGGTGGCGGCGTGGACGTTCGTGCCGTCGACAACCAGGGCGATCCGATCCTGAGCTCGATGCGGCAGTGGGACGCCCCGCAGGAGGCGACGCCACCGTGGCTGGCGATGACCAAGCCGATCATCTGCGCGGTCAACGGAATCGCCTGCGGCGCAGGGCTGGACCTCATCACCACCGCGGACATCACGATCGCCTCGGAGACCGCCTCGCTAATGGATCCGCACGTCAGCATCGGCGTGACCTCCGGGCGGGAGGGGGTGCGGCTGGCCCGCATCCTGCCGCTGCCGGTCGCGATGCGGGTGATCCTGATGGGCAAGCACGAACGCCTGGACGCCAAGCGCGCCTACGATCTGGGCATCTTCACCGAGCTCGTCGCGCCCGAGGCGCTGATGGACCGGGCGTGGGAGATCGCCGAGGTGGTGAACTCCAATGCGCCGCTGGCGGTTAGGGGTTCGCGGATGGCGGTGCGCAAGGGTCTGACGCTGCCCATCTACGAGGCCGAACTGCTCGCCGAGAAGTACCGGATGAAGGTCGCGCTGACCAAGGACGCGATCGAGGGGCCGCGCGCGTTCCTGGAGAAGCGCGCCCCGAACTGGCAGTGCCGCTGATCCTCAAGGCCGCTCACGAAGCGGGGTCTACACCAGGCCGAAGAAGTTCTTGGCGTTGGTGGACAACACCTTCCGCTTGGTCTCCTCGTCCAGCCCGGCGGTCGCCTTGTTGGCGACGTCCATGCTGTGCGGCCAGTTGGTGTCGTTGTGCGGGTAGTCGGTCTCGAACATCAGCTGGTCCTCGCCGACCAGGTCGAGAATGCGGAACGCCACCGGGTCGCCGAACGTCGAGAACCACACCCGGCCCGGCACCTGGGTGCTGGGCGGCTCGGTCAGCAGCGGGTGGATGCCGCCCCACGCCCGGCGGTCCTCCCACACCTCGTCGACCCGCTGCAGGTAGTACGGGATCCAGCCGGCCTGCGCCTCGGCGAACGCGAGCTTGAGGTTGGGGAACTGCTTGAGCTTGCCCGAGAACAGCCAGTCCACCAGGGAGATCGTGCAGTTCACCGCCATCAGCGCGCTGGTCACCACGTGCGGTGAGTCCGGCGACGACTTCGTCAGCGACGAGCTGGACCCGATGTGCAGCATGATGCCGACCTCGTTGCGCTCACAGGCGGCGAAGAACGGGTCCCAGTAGCCGCTGTGGATCGACGGCAGGTCCAGCCGCGACGGCAGCTCCGAGAAGCACACCGCGTGCATGCCCTTGGCCGCGACGCGTTCCACCTCCGCGGCCGCCAGCTCGACGTCCCACAGTGGGATGATGCCCAGCGGGATCAGCCGTCCGTTGGAGCCGGCCGCCCACTCGTCGATCTGAAAATCGTTGTACGCCTGCACACACAGCAGCGCCAGCTCCTTGTCCTTGGCGTACAGGAAGCGCTGGCCGCAGAACCGCACCAGGGTGTTCGGGAAGCACGCCGATGCCTCGATCCCGGCGATGTCCATGTCGGCCAACCGATCCGCGGGCCGGTAGCAACCCGGCCGCATCTCGTCGTAGGTGATCGGGTCGGTGGTCAGCTCGTCGATCTCGTAGCCGGCGGCCGCGCTGATCAGCGGGATCGGGATGAGCGAATCCTCGAAGTGCCAGATGTCGGCGTCGCGGCCCTCCTCGTCGTCGATGAACGCGACATCGGAGGTGACCGACGGATACATGCGGCCGCGGTGCCGGACGATGTGCGGGCCGACCTCGCGGTACTTCGCGGGCAGCCGGCTGGTCCACAGATCGGCGGGTTCGACGAGATGATCGTCGGGGGAGACGATTCGGATGTCAGCGGTCACGCTGCGCTCCTTCGGCGGTCGCGTGTGGGTAGGACGATTCCCGAAATTGAGAATACGCGTTTCCGAGCCTACCGCATCGACGGCCGGCAGGGGAGCGACCGGCGTCACAAGTCAGCTTGTGAGAATATCGGTTTACGGCGGGGCGTAGTCTGAGAGGCATCATGGCGGGACGCAAGACTGACGAGAAGGCGCTGGAGGTCGTCGGGGAACCGGTGGACGACGGCGAGGGGCCGGCCGTTGAGCTGTCGCCCAAGTGGCAGGAGCGCACCCTCGAGCGCCGGCTCAGCAACGCCCGCGCCCGGGCGCTGGCACGCAGCAGCAGGTTCCTGGCCACCGCGCTGGAGCTGGTCCAGGAGTCGGGTCGCGCGGACTTCACGATTCAGACGCTGATCGACCGGTCCAACCTCAGCCTGCGCGCCTTCTACCAGCACTTCGCCGGTAAAGAGGAACTGCTGCTGGCCCTCTACGAGAACATCACCAGCCAGTTCACCGAGGACATCCGCCAGGAGGTCGCCGCCGCCGACGGTCCGATGGAGCAGTTGGAGGCGTTCTGCCGTGGCTTCCTGTCCCGAGCGGAGTCCTCGCAGAACCTCGGCGGGCGGGTGGCCACCATCTACAACCTGAGCCTGGAGATCGAGCGGCCCGACGAGTTCGCCAAGGTGTGGGAGCCGCAGCAGAAGCTGCTGACCAGGATCCTCACCGACTGCGCGAAGGCCGGCCTGGTGCGCACGGACCTGACACCGGCCCAGCTGACCACGCTGCTGAACTCGACGCTGACCTCGCTGGCGCAGATCGGGGTGTTGAGCGTGGGCTCCCGCGGCGCCGACCTCACCGAGGACGACATGTGGGCGTGGTGCCGTCAGGCCGTCAGCCCGCCGGCCGACGAGAAGCCGCAGGCCAAGACCGCGACGCGGCGGACCAGGAAGACGACCGGTTAGCGCGGCAGCCCGAGTCCGCGCTGCGCGATGATCGTGCGCTGCACCTCGCTGGTGCCCGCGTAGATCGTGGTGCCCAGCGAGAACCGCATCAGGTACTCGAAGCGGCCGTCCTCGGGGGCCGTGGGCTCGTAGCGGCTGCGCAGCGCGTCGGGGCCGACGAACTCGTTGACGTCCTGTGCCGCGCGGACCAGCGCCTCGGTGCTGAACAGCTTCGACATCGGCCCCTCGGCGACCGGGGACTGACCCTGTTCGGCCATCCACACGCAGCGCCGCTGCAGCAGCGTGGCGACCTCGAACTCGATCGCGATCCGCGACAACCGCCTGCGCACATCGGGATCGGAGATGCGCGCCGCGCCGTCGGCGTCGGTGGCCTCGCGGGCCCACTGCTCGGCGTGCTCGAGCAGCCGCTTGAGGTGCGGACCCCACCCGGAGGCGTGCTCGTCCTCCAGCGCCAGGCTGAGCACCGACCAGCCCTCGTCCACGCCCCCGATGCGGTACTCGTCGCTGACCCGGACATCGGTGTAGAAGGTGATGTTGGTGCGTTCGCCGGACAGCGTCCACACCGCCTGCGCCTCCACGCCCGGGCTGTCCAGCGGCACCAGGAACATCGTCAGGCCCTTGTGTTTCGGCTTGTCCGGGTTGGTGCGGGCCAGCAGGAAGACGTAGTCGGCGATGTGGCCGTTGGTGGTGAACATCTTGGAGCCGTTGATGATCCAGTCGTCACCGGAGCGCACCGCGCGGGTGCTGGCCGCGGCGACGTCCGAACCGCACTCGGGCTCGGTGAAGCCGAGCGCGATCGTCAGCTCGGCCGCCATCGCCTTCGGGATGATCCGGCGCTTGAGCTCCTCGCTGCCTGCCTTGTCGATCACGCCGGCCACCATCCGGGTGGTCTCGGAGAGATAGACCGGCGCATCGGAGTACATCAGCTCGTCCTGCAGCAGCTGGCGCTCGAGCAGCCTGCGGTCCGGGGCGAAAAGATCCTTTTCCACCAGGCCGCGGGTGAAGTCGTCGTCGTGGGCGACCCCGCTGCGGTAGATGCGCTCCTCGAACTCCGGGGTCAGCACCTCGTCCAGGTGCGCCCGCACATCGTCGCGGAACGCCCGCGCCTCGTCGTCGAGTTGAAAGTGCACGGCTCTCACTGCTCCTCACGCACCGGACCGCCTGGCGGAAATGTTAATCTCAGATCTGAGAGTGTACATATTCACCAGGATCGGCGGCCCCCATGGATCTGAGCTTGACCGATGAGCAGCAGCAACTCGTCGAGGCCTTCACGACGTTGTACGCCAGGATGGGCGGCCCGGAGAAGGTGCGCGCCGCCGAACCGCTCGGGTTCGACCGCGGCCTCTGGCGTGCGATGGTGGAGACCGGTGTGGTCGAGATGGCGGTCGGTGAGGACGACGGCGGCTGGGGTGCCGGCGAGTTGGATCTGGCGCTGGTCGCCGAGCAGCACGGCCGGGCGATCGCGCCCGCCCCGCTGATCGAAACACAGTCGGCGGCAACGATTCTCGCCAATACGGACTCCGACCTGCTGGGCGCCGCACTGGCCGGGGAGAGGCTGGTGACGTTCGCGCCGCGGCCGGCCCGCGGCGGGGTCGCGGCGCTGGTGCCCGCGGGTGCGGTCGCCGACGTGGCGCTCGTGCTCGACGACGGCCGGCTGCTCGCCGTTCCGGTGCCCGCCGATACCCGGCCGGTCACGAACCTGGCATCGATGCCGTTGGCGGACATCGTGATCGGCGACGACGCCACCGTGATCGCCGACGGGACGGCGGCGCTGGAGTTGTACGCGGCGGCGCTGGACCGCTGGCTGCGGCTCAGCGCGCTGGCGCTGACGGGGATCGCGGCGCGCGCGGTGGAGATCGGCGTCGACTACGCCAAGCAGCGCCATGCGTTCGGCACTCCGATCGGCACCTTCCAGGCGGTGTCGCATCCGCTGGCCGATTCCGCCACCGCGGTCGACGGCGCCCGGCTGCTGGGCTACAAGGCCGCGTGTGCCGTCGTCGACGAACCGGACCGGGCCGCGGAACTGGCCGCGATGGCGTTCGTGTTCGCCTACGAGACCGCGCGCGACGCGACCGGACGCAGCCTGCATGTGCACGGCGGGTACGGCTTCGGGATGGAGGGCGACATCCAGCTGTACTACCGGCGGGCCCGCGGGTGGGCGATGGTCTACGCCGAGCCGGCCGCCGTGCTGGACCGCGTCGCCGACGCCCGCTACGGTGCGCCGGCGCAGCGGACCTAGCGCGCGTTCAGCACCGCGAAGCTCACGGTGGCCCTGGCCGCGTGCCGGTCGGCGGCGACGTCGACGACGTCGACGGCCACCACGATCGAGCGCCGCCCGGCCCGCACCAGGGTGGCGGTGGCCCGTGCCGGGCCCTCCATGATGGGCGCCAGGTAGTGGATCGTCATGTCGGCGGTGGCGGCCCCGGCGAGGTCGCCCGCGTACTTGACCGCCAGCCGGCCGGCCGCGATGTCGATCAGCGTCGCCACCAGCCCGCCCTGCAGGGCGCCGCGGATGTTGGTCAGATCCGGGCGGTTGTGCAGGTCGACAACCACCGTCTCGTCGTTGTCGACCACGTCGTAGAACGGCATGCTGCCGAACAGGTGCTCTCTGGTGGTGGTCATCGGCCGGGGTTCGGCCAGCTCGGAGTGGTCGGTCACGACGGAAGACTATGCGTCGGCACGGACTTTGTCTTTGACCGAGGTCACGATCGGCGGAGCGGTGCGCCAGTTCGGGACGCCGTGCTCCTCGCCCGCGCGCGGCACCTTGTCCTCGCGCACCTCAGCCCAGTGCGAGTGGTTGAGCTGGTGCAGCGAGAAGCACGCCTGCAGCGAGTTGTAGAACCCCATGTTGTCCATGGTCTGGTTGACCGACTCCTTGATCAGCAGCGCGGCCATCGTCGGGACCTGGGCGATCCGCCGTGCCATCTCCAGGGTCCGCTCGGCCAGCTCCTCGCGCTTGAACACCTTGCTGACCATCCCGAGCTGATACGCCTCGTGGATGTCGATCGCGTCGCCGGTCAGCATCAGTTCCTTGGTCTTACGCGGACCGAATTCCCAAGGGTGACCGAAGTATTCCATCCCGCACATGCCCAGCCGGGTGCCGACGACGTCGGCGAAGCGGACCTCCTCGCTGCCGACGATCAAGTCGCACGCCCACATCAGCATCAGCCCCGCCGAGAACACGTCGCCGTGCACCTGCGCGATCGTGATCTTGCGCAGATTGCGCCACCGCAGCGTGTTCTGGAAGAAGTAGTGCCACTCCTGCAGCATCCGGTTCTCCGCGCCGTCGCGGGTGCCGCCGTTGATCTTCATCGTCGGATGCTGGTCCGGCCCCGGCCGGTACTCGGCCTTGGCCACCTCGGAGCCGATGTCGTGGCCGGAGGAGAACATCTTGCCCTCGCCGGCCAGGATCACCACCCGCACCTTGTCGTCGGCCTCGGCGCGGCCGAACGCGTCGTCGAGTTCGACGAGCATGCCGCGGTTCTGCGCGTTGCGGGCCTCGGGCCGGTTCAGCAGGATCCGCACGATCGTGCCGTCGTCGTGGCTCTCCCACTTCAGAAACTTGTAGTCGCTCATGAGGCCTCCGGTCCCGATAACAACGTTGTCCTAATGTGAGAAGCTATATTCTCATAGGGCCCGGCCTGAGGAGACACGACGTGACAACACCAGCGCTTGAGATCTGGGACGCCGACAACCACCTGTACGAACCCACGGACGCCTACACCCGCCACCTGCCCAAGCAGTACCGCGGTGCCATCCAGTGGATTCAGGTGGACGGGTTGACCAAGCTGATGATCAAGGGCAGGTTGACCGACACCATCCCCAACCCGACCTACGAGGTGGTGGCCTCGCCGGGCGCCTGGGCCGACTACTTCCGCGGCATCAACCCCGAGGGTAAGAGCCTGCGCGAGCTGGCCAACCCGATCCGCTGCCCGGAGGAGTTCCGCCACGCCGAACAGCGGCTGCGGCTGCTGGACTCCCAGGGCATCCACGCCTGCGTAATGTTCCCAACCACCGGCGGAATGCTCGAGGAGCGCATGCTCGACGACATCGAGCTCACCCACGCCGTCGTGCACGCCTACAACGAGTGGCTGCTCGAGGAGTGGTCATTCGACTACGCGGGCCGCATCTTCGCCACCCCGGTGATCACCCTGCCCGACGTCGACAAGGCCGTCGCCGAACTGAACTGGTGCGTGGAGAACGGCGCCCGCGCGGTGCTGGTCAACCCGCGCCCGGTGGCCACCATCACCGGCCACACCACGTCGATGGGCCAACCCTACTTCGACCCGTTCTGGCACCGCGTCGAACAGCTCGGCATCCCGGTGCTCATGCACGCCTGCGACTCCGGCTACGACCGCTACAGCCGCGACTGGGAGGGCAAGGGCGGCGAGTACACCCCGTTCAAACCGGACGCCTTCCGCACCATCGTCTACGAGGACGCCCGCTCGATCCTCGACACCTGCGCCGCGCTGGTCGCCCACGGCGTGTTCACCCGCCATCCCGGTGTGCGGGTCGGCGTCGTCGAGAACGGCGGTGCCTGGGTGCCACGCCTGATCGACCTGTTCGAGCGGGTCTACAAGAAGATGCCGAACGAGTTCGGCGCGCACCCGGTCGAACAGTTCCGGGAACACGTGTGGGTCAACCCGTTCCACGAGGAGGACCTGTCGGGGCTGATCGATCTGATCGGCGCCGACCGGGTGCTGTTCGGCTCGGACTTCCCGCATCCGGAGGGTCTGGCCGAACCGGCGAAGCTGACCCCCGAGATCGCCGAGCTGCCCGAGCCGGTGATCGAGGCGGTCATGGGTAAGAACCTGCGCGAGCTGCTCACGGCGGTGCCCGGTGGCCGGTGACCGCAACCCCCGCGTCATCCTGTGGGGGCCCGGCCAGGTCGGTGTCGGTGCGCTGCGCGCGGTGATCGCACATCCGGGCCTGGACCTGGTCGGCGTCGTCGTGCACAGTGCCGCCAAGGACGGTAAGGACGCCGGCGCACTGTGCGGGATGCCGGAGACCGGCGTCATCGCCACCCGCGACATCGACGCGGCGCTGGCGCTCGACGCCGACGTCGTCGCCTACTTCGCCTCCGGCGACTACCGCTACGCCGAAGCCGCACAGGACATCGCGCGCTGCCTGCGGGCGGGCAAGAACGTCGTCTGCACGTCGCTGGTGCCGATGTGCTACCCGCCCGCGGCCGACCGCGAGACCGTCGAACTGCTCGAGCGCGCCTGCGAGGAGGGCCAGACCAGCCTGTTCAACAGCGGCGTCGACCCGGGCTGGGCCAACGACGTCATCGCGCTGACGATGACCGGCTTCGCCAGCCGCGTCGACACCATCACCATGCTGGAGCTGCTCGACTACGGTCCGATCAACCAGCCCGAGATCATGTTCGACTTCATGGGTTTCGGGCATCCGCCGGACCATCCCGCGCCGCTGTTCGACACCACCCGGCTGGCCGCGCTGTGGGCGCCGATCGTGCACCTGGTGGCCGACGGGGTCGGGCTGCCGCTGGACCGGGTGGACACCGCGATCGAGAAGTGGCTGGCCACCGAGCGTTACGAGGTGGCGTCGGGCTGGATCGAACCCGGGACGATGGGCGGTATGCGGTTCCGCCTCGCCGGCATCGCCGACGGGGAGGAACGCGTGGTGCTCGAACACGTCACGCGGATGGGCGAGCAGGCGGCGCCGGACTGGCCGCGGCATCCGTCGCCGCACGGCGGCTACCGGGTGATCGTCGACGGGCTGCCCACCTAGACCGTCGACATCGAGATGCACGGCCGTGGAAACAACATGCGCGGTTTGACATATGCGACCGTGATGCGCGAGCTCAACGCCATCCCCGCGGTGATCGCCGCCCCGCCCGGGCTGCTGTCGACGCTGGATCTGCCGCTGGTCACCGGGCCGGTGCGCGGCGGGCACTGGACGGGCACACTGCCCGCCACCGCCGACGCACTGGTGCGGCGATGACGCGCGACTTCTTCAGCGTCGCGGCCACCGCCACCGCGGTACGGCGCTACCGCGACGAACCCGTCGACGACGCCGTCCTGGAACGCTGCCTGGAGGCGGCGGCGCCCCGGTGTGCGTGCTGTTCTGCCTGCGGCCGCAGCGCGGTGCCTCTGACCTGCAGCAGGGCGGGTCGATCTTCCCCGCCGTGCAGAACTTCCTGCTGGCCGCCCGCGCCCAGGGACTCGGCGCGGCGATCACGCTGTGGCACGACCAGTGCGAGCCGCAACTGCGCGAGCTCATCGGCATTCCCGAGGACTGGCGGATCGCGACGCTGGTGACCGCCGGCTGGCCGAAGGGCGGACACCACCGGGTGCGCCGCCAACCGGTCGAGGCGGTGACCGCGGTCGACCGGTGGGATCGGCCCTGGCTCAGAACTCGATGACGCCGCGGATGTTGCGGCCTGCGCGCAGGTCCCTCATCGCCTCGTTGATGTCGTCGAGCTTGTAGCGCTGGGTGACCAGCTCGTCGAGCTTGAGCGTGCCCGTCTCGTACATCGACAGCAGCCGCGGCATCGCCTCGCGCGGGTTCATCTCCCCGTAGAGCACGCCCTTGAGCGTCTTGCACGAGCTCACCATGTCCGGCAGCGACATCGGCACCATCAAATCGGTCACCTTCGCCATGCCGGTCAGCACACACGTTCCGCCCTTGCGCAGCAGCATCATCGCGGTCAGCACCAAATCGGGCGGGACCACACCGGGGGTCAGGATGACGCGGTCGGCCATCACGCCCCAGGTGATCTCCTTGACCAACTCGATCGCGGAGCCGGCGTCGACGGCGGTGTGGGTGGCGCCGAACGACGGGGCGATCTCGCGTTTGAACTCGTTGGGGTCGACGGCGACGATGTGCTTGGCCCCGGCGATCCGGGCGCCCTGGACCGCGTTCATGCCGATGCCGCCGACGCCGATTACCACCACGGTGTCGCCGACCTGCGTGCCCGCGGCCACCGATCCCGAACCGAAACCCGTTGTCACACCGCAGGACACCAGCGACGCCGCCTCCAGCGGGATCCAGTCGTGGATCTTGACCAGCGACCGCTCCGAGGCCACCACGTATTCGGAGAACGTGCCGACCTGCATCATCGCCATCAGGTCCTCGGGGCCGTCCGGGCCGGCCACATGGCGGCGCCGGGTGCCGTCGGTGGTCATGTCCTTGCTGTAGAGGTTGGCGCCGACGTCGCACAGGTAGGTGTAGCCGGTGGCGCACCAGCGACAGCTGCCGCAGGCGGGCAGGAACGAGATCGCGACGTGGTCACCGGGTTTCAGCGAGGTCACGCCGGGTCCGACCTCCTCGACGATGCCGGAGCCCTCGTGTCCGCCGAGCATGGGGAACCAGTCGGGCACATCCACCCCGGCGGCCCGCATCATCTCCTCCATGTCGGGAGGCGGCACGCTGTCGCCGGTGTAGAAGTGCTCGTCGGAGTGGCAGATACCGGCGTAGGCCATCTTGACCAGCACCTCGCCGGTGCGCGGCGGGTCGAGTTCGATCTCGGTGACCTCCCAGTCCACCCCGACTCCGCGCAGCACTGCGGCCATTGTCTTCATCTGCTCTCCTCGGGTCACCTCAGGTCGGCCACGGCGTTCGACGGCCGCGGCGCCAGGGTCAGGTAGGGAATGAAACTGCTCTTTCCGCAACGGATCACGGAGTCGACGACCTCGACGAGGTGGTCCACGTCGATGAGTCCGCCCCGCATGTAGCCGCGATCCATCCACAGCGTGACCGCGTCGGTGAACGCCTGGGGGTCCCAGTTCTTGTTCATCTCGGTCTGCGAGTCACCGGATCCGCCCAGGCTGTCGCCGATCGCCAGTCGGGTGAAGCCGACCTCGGGATGTTCGACCCGCCACGCCTCGACGAGCTTGTCCAGCGCGGCCTTGGTGACCGCGTAGGAGCCCAGCAGCGGCCACGGTTCGGTGTAGGACGCGCTCAGCGACGACAGGTACACCGCGGAGCCGTTCGTCGCCGCCAGGTGCGGCACCGCGGCGGCGGTGACCAACGCGGCGCCGGTGACGTTCGTGGCGAACAGTTGGCCCCACTGCTCGGCGGTGATGTCGCGCAGCGGGCCCAGGGTGGCCATCCCGCTGGCGTAGACGAGTGCGTCCAGTCCGCCCAGCGCGGCGACCACCTCGTCCATCGCCCGACGGCAGGTGTCGCCGTCGGTGACGTCGCACACCACCGCGGTCGCACCGTTGCCGGCCTCCTTGGCGGCCTCGACCAGCCGGTCGTACCTGCGGGCGAGCAGTGCGACGTGGTACCCCTGCTGTGCGAGGCTGACCCCGATGCTTCGGCCCAGTCCGGCTGAGGCACCGACCACGGCGAGCCGTACCGGCGCGGCGTCATGTCGGTCGCCCATGGAAGGGCAGATTAGCAGATTGCGAAATATCGGTACTCAGTTTTGAAAATCATCATTTCCGCAGGCGTCGTTTGGCGGGCGCGAGGCTGCGCAGCATGCGGTCGAGCACCGCCGCGGCGTTCTTGCGCGCGCGCTCGGGGTTGTCGGAGTGTACCACCAGCAGCGAGCCCTCCTCGACGGCGGCGACCAGCATGTGGGTCAGCTCAGAGACGGGCTGTTTCTCGATCGTTCCGTCGGCCATGGCATTTCGCACGATCTGCTCGATCATCGCGATGCTGCTGCGCTCCTCGATCGAGCGCAGGGTGTGCCAGCCCAGCACCACCGGGCCGTCGATCAGGATGATGCGCTGCACCTCGGGTTCCATCGCGGCCTCGAGGAAGTCGTGCAGGCCGCGCTGCAGGCTCTCCCAGGTGTCCGCACCGGCGGGGGGAGCGGCGAGCGCCCGCAGCATCAGATCGCGCTCGACGTCTTCGAAGACGGCTCGGAACAGGGCGGCCTTGTCGCTGAAGTGGTGGTAGAAGGCGCCGCGGGTGCCGACCCCTGAGCGTTCGACGAGATCGCCGATGCTGGTGTGGAAGTAGCCGGGGTCGACGAAGAGGGCGCGGCCGGCGTCGATCAGGTCCCGGCGGGTGGCCTCGCCACGGGCGCGTCGATCCTCGTCCCGTCCGCCGCGCGCCGCCATGTGGCGAGGATACCAACCTGCATGATGTAGGTTGCTGCTATGGCGAGCGGTCAGACACGTGCCTACGGATCCGTCGCCCCCCTCAAAGTGGGGCTGCTCAACGACTATCCGACCCGGGCGGACAGTGAGGACAACACCCTCGACGCGCTGCGGCTCGTCGTCGACGAGGCGGTGGAGGCGGGCGTGCTGGACCGCCCGGTCGAGTTCGTCAGCCGCGACGTGGTGGGGCTGCCCAACGGCACCTATCACGCCGTCGAGCGCGCGTTCGACGAACTCGTCGACGAGGGCTGCCTGGTGATCTTCGGGCCCTATGTCTCTGACAACGCGGTCCCGCTCAGCGCGCACGTGGAGCGCACCGCCAAGGTGCCGATCATCGTGCTGTCGGGTTCCGAAGGGGCGCTGGGTGAATGGTGCTTCGCGCTGAACAACGGCTCGATGCCCGAGGAGCCGCGCATGCTCGCCGCGGTGCTGCGCGGGGATGGGCACCGGCGCATCGCGATCGCGTGGGAGGCCTCGCTGATCGGCAAGGAGTACCTCGGCTTCGCCGAACGCGCCTACGCCGACGCCGGGCTGCAGATCGTGGCCAGCGTGGCCATCCCGCAGGTGGAGGCCGACAAGGTCGAGGCGGTCAGCGCACTGCGCGACGCGAAGCCCGACGCCGTGGTGCACGTCGGTTTCGGGCACGGGCTGTGGGGCTTCAACGCCGCGCTGGCCCTGGCGGACTGGGATCCGCCTCGCTACACCACCACGGCCTTCGAGATGGCCCACATCAACGACGAGTGGATGGCGCAGCTCGCCGGCTGGGTCGGCCTGGACAGCTACGACGAGCGCAACCCGGTCGGCCAGGCCTTTCTCGACCGGTTCGAGGCCCGCTACGGCCGCCGGCCCGCGTACTTCATGCCCTGTCTGTGCCACGACGTGGCGACGGTGATCGTGCGCGGACTGGCGGGTGCCCGGCCGTTGACGGGCGAGGGGGTGAAGTCCGCGATCGAGGACATCAAGTTCGTGCCCAGCGCCAGCGGGGCACCCGGCACCTGCCTGCGGTTCGGCCGCTACATCCGGCAGGGCTGGATGGGGGTGGACTACCTGGTGGCGCGCCGGGTGCTGCCGGACGCCTCGGCGCACGTCTTCCACGCGGCGCCCAGCGAGCACCTGTCGCGGATCTCAGGAGCCATCTCAGGGGCCTAGGCGGATCGCGCCGAACACCGGAGCGGTGACGATGCCCGGCGGGGCCGCCAGCACGTACGGGATCGCGCGCACGGCGCTCATCGCGATCATCAGGTGACCCGGATTGGCGCCCTCGAACCCGGGTGGGGCGGCGCCGTCCCAGCCGACGTCGAGCTGCAGCTCGAAGCTCGGCGTCCCCTTGATCACCGCGCGGATCAGCGGCGCCTTCTGGCCCTCGGCCAGCGGGCTCTGCCCCCACTCCGGCAGGTCCCGGGTCAGCACCCACTCCTCGTGGATCGCCAGCAGATCCCGGCCGGCGTAGCGCCCTGTCCACGAGAACCTCTGGCCGACAACGAGTCCCGGTTCGACAGTGCCGATCGGGATCTCGATCGGCCGGTCGATGGTGATGCAGTCCACCGAGACGGCGATCTCGTCGAGCGTGACCCCGAGAACATCGGCGGTGGCACCCAGCGCCTGTCGGTAGGCCATGTCCAGCTTGGCGATGATCGGCGAGTCGGCGCTGACGTCGGACGGCGGGCGGGCCATGCCCATCAGGTCGACCAGCATGGGACGGCTGTCGATGCCTGAGACGTCGACCGCCTCGTAGAGATCGATGCGGTCGATGTCCTTGCTGAGGCCGGTGACGGTGGTGACCAGTCGCTCGAACATGAAGCCCGGGTTCTCGCCCGCGGCGTGGAACCGGGTTCCGCCGCGCCGGCAGGCGTCGGCGAACTCGGCCTCGAGGTCGGCGCCGTAGGTCGGCAGATGGTTGTACGAGGTGGTGGTGATGACGTTGGTGCCGGCGGCCAGCAACCGGCAGATGTCCTCGGCGTTGGTCTCCACCGCGTGTGCCTTGCTCGCGGCATGGACGACGACGTCGGCGCCCAGCGCCACGATCGCGTCCTTGTCGGTGGTGGCGGCCACGCCCGCCGGTGTCGGCAGCCCGCACAGTTCGGCCGCGTCGACGCCGTCCTTGGCGGGGTCGTAGACCAAAACGCCCGCCAACTGGAAATCGGGGTTCTCGATCAACTCCCGCAGTGCTGCGCGCCCGACGGCGCCCGTCGCCCACTGCACCACCCGAACTGCCAATCTGACGCTCCTGATTGCGGTTTCGTGCACGGCTGGCACTTGTTCGGGTCAACCTACACTATGTACGATCCCAACCAACAGTCTGTAGGTTGAGTGGAGGTCGGCAATGACGGATCCCGCCGCGGTCGACGACCTCGAGCAGAGCATCCGGGAGGCGCAGGCCAGGTTCAACGAGGGGATGGGCGCCGACGGGGACGCCTCGCCCTACCCCTTGTTGCGTGAACTGCGCGCCCAGGGCCCGGTTCACGAGGGCTGGCCGGAGATGGGCATGGTCGGCAACACCGGTGACGGTCCGCCGACCTTCACCGCCTACACCTTCGACACGGTCAAGGCGATCTTCACCGACAACATCACGTTCAGCACCCGCTGCTACGAGGACGTGGTGCGCCCGCTGCAGGGTCCGACGATCCTGGAGATGCAGGAACCCGAGCACGCCGTCTACCGCAAGCTGCACGAGTTCGCGTTCGCGCGGTCGTCGATGAAGCGGTGGGACGCTGAGCTGGTCGGCCCGCTGGTGGATGCCACGGTCCGAAAGTTCAAGGACGCCAAGAAGATCGACCTGGTGGACGCGGTGTTCATGCCGATCCCGGTGCGGGTGATCGCCGCGCTGCTCGGGTTGCCGCAGTCCGATGTACCGCACTTTCACCGGCTGGCCATCGATCTGCTCGGCTTCCGCGCGGACATGGACCGCGCCATGCGGGCCTCGGCGGAGATGAAGGAGTACTTCGTCGAGATCCTGGCCGACAAGCGGCGCAACCCGCGTGACGACATGGTGTCGATCCTGGCGGCCGCGGAGGTCAACGGCGTCAAGATGTCCGACGAGCAGATCTACGGCTTCATGCGCAATCTGCTGCCCGCCGGCGCCGAGACCACGTCGCGGTCCACCGCGAGCCTGGCGTTCGCCCTGTTGACCCACCCGGACCAGCTCGACGCGGTGCGCGCCGACCGCAGCCTGCTGCCCCAGGCCATCGAGGAGGGCATCCGGTGGGAGACGCCGCTGCTGAACTTCATGCGTGAGGTCACCGCCGACACCGAGATCGGCGGGGTCAAGGTGCCCAAGGGGGCGACGATGATGTTGTCGCTGGGCAGCGCCAACCACGACGAGACCCGCTGGGACGACCCCGAGTCGTTCAACATCTTCCGGGAGCGCAAGTCGCACATCGGTTTCGCGCACGGTGCCCACGTCTGCCTGGGTATGCACCTGGCCCGGCTGGAGACCACCAAGATCTTCAACGCGCTGTTCGACGAACTGCCCGATCTTCGCCTGGATCCCGACGCTCCGGCGCCGTACATCAGCGGGATGATGTTCCGCTCCCCACCGCGACTGGACGTCGTGTGGGACTGACCGAGAGGACGACAGATATGGAAGACGTGCTGGGATACGCCGGAAAGTCGGTGGTGGTCACCGGCGCCGCGTCGGGCATGGGGGAGGCGACCGCGCGGATCCTCGTCGATCTCGGGGCGAAGGTCACCGCGCTCGACATCAAACCGACGACGGTGGACGTCGCGGCCAGCCACCACATCGATCTGCGCGACCGGGCCAGTATCGAGGAGGTGGCCGCTGCGATCGAGGGTCCGGTCGACGGGCTGTTCAGCTGCGCAGGCCTGCCCGGGCCGCCGTTCGCGGAGTGGGACACCATCCTGGTGAACTTCGTCGGCGCCCGTCATCTCGCCGAGGCGCTGGTGCCGAAGATGTCGGAGGGGTCGGCGATCAGCGTGATCTCGTCCTCGGCGGCGATCGGCTGGCAGGACCACATCCCGGTGATCACCGAGCTGTTGCAGACCAACGGGTTCGACGAGGCGGTCGAGTGGCTGCGCGAACACGAGCGCAAGTGGTCGTGGAGCGGCTACGCCTACTCGAAGTACATCATCGACGCCTGGGTGGGCTGGTGGTATCCGGAACTGGCCAAGCGGGGAATCCGGATCAACTGCATCAACCCCGGTCCCACGCAGACCGCGATGATGCCGGCGTTCCAGGACCTGATGGGCAAGGAGGTCATCGACTCGTCGGTGGGCCCGGTGGGCCGGTACTCGACGCCGGAGGAGCAGGCGTGGCCGCTGGTGTGCCTGGGCAGCCCGCGGTTCAGCTACGTCGGCGGTGAGGTGCTGTGGACCGACGGCGGCTGGAACGGTGCGATGACGATGGGCCGCCACCAGACCGGATGGGCGGACACCACCGAGGAGATCGCCAAGAGCCGCTAGGGCTTTCAGCCGCGCGGCGCGAGGTGCACGATCTCGCTGACGACGGAGGGGTTGGCGCGGGCCACCGCGATGAACGACAGCATCGCGTTGGCCACGTCGTCGACCGCCGACATCTTCTTCGGGATCTGCCCCTCCTGCGCCCAGGACCGGTACAGCTCGGCGAGCATGTCCCGGTCGGCGCCGCGCAGGATCTCGGTGCCCTCGGTGGGGCCGATGCTGACCCGGATCACCGGCAGCTCCGGATGCTCGGTGCGCCACGACCGCAGGATCTCGTCGAGCGCGGCCTTGCTGGCGTTGTAGGCCGCGACCCCCGCGCGGGGACGGCCCACGTCGTGGGCGGACGCCACCATCGCCACGGCGCCGGGCGCCAGGTGCGGCAGGGCGGCGCGCAGCACGTGGGTGGCGCCGACCGCGTTGACCGCGTACGCGTGCATCCAGGTGGTGACGTCGGTGTCCTCGATCAGCGCGAACGGCACCACGGCGCTGGTGAACACCACGGCGTCGAGCTGGCCGAACCGGTCGACGACCTCGCCGACCACCGACTCGATGTTGCGCGGATTGGCCACGTCGAGCTCGTGCGCCGAGCCGTCGAGCTTGTCGGCCAGCTGGGTCAGCAGGTCGATGCGCCGCGCGGCCAGCGCCACCGAGGCGCCGCGGTCGTGCGCCGCCACGGCCAGCGCCTGGCCGATCCCGGAGGACGCCCCGACCGCGAGCATGCGCATCCCCTCGATGCTGGACTGCCGATCACTCATCCGCGGGCTCCCCAGGGTCGGTCCGTGAGAATAGTCATTCTCAATTTCGGATATCAGCGTATAGTACGCCGCGCCCTGGCCCGGCGTTTTCCCTCGTGCATCGCGGCGACGCGGGCCACCGGGATGGTGCGGCCCTGCTCGATCAGATCCTGCGGAAGCCGCTGTGGGGCAGGCATGTTGGCCGCCCACGGATCCCGGCCCCCCAGCACGTCGAGCGCCGTGTGCACGGTGAAGTCGGCCGGGGTGACCCGGTCGAGGTCGGACCAGTCCAGCGGGAACGACACCGGGGTGCCCGCGCGCAGCCGGGGACTGTAGGCGGCGACGACGGTCGCGCCGCCGGCCCGCGTCGAGTCGATGAACACCTTGCCCGCACGGTCCTCGACGATGAAAGCCGTTGTGGCGACTGACGGATCGAGCGCCTCGGCCCGTGCCGCCAGCGCCCTGGTGGCCGCGGCCACATCGTCGACGGGAGCGCTGTCGTCCACCGGGACGAACACGTGCACGCCCTTGGCGCCGCTGCTCTTCACCGCACCCGACAGCCCGCAGTCGGTCAGCGCGCGGCGCACCAGTGCGGCCGCGGCGACGACGGCGGCGAAGTCGCTGCCCGGCGGCGGGTCCAGGTCGAGCACCAGGTGGGTGGGCCGGTACACCTGTCCGGCCAGCCCCAGCGTCACGTGGAACTCGACCGCGCGCTGGTTGGCCAGCCACAGCAGCGTGCGGCGGTCGTCGCACACCGCGTAGCGGACCTGCCGCTGCGAGGACTCCGCCCACATCGTCACCGTCCGAACCCAGTCGGGCGTGTACTTGGGCACGTTCTTCTGCATGAACGGTTCGCGCCCGCGCAGCGCCCGCAGCACGGTCAGCGGCCGGTCGGCCAGCACTGGCAGGATCCGGTCGGACACCGCGTCCAGGTAGTCGACCAGGTCACGCTTGGTGGCACCGGCGTCCGGGCCGAGCGGTTCGTCGAGGTTGGTCAGCTCGACGCCCGCGCGCACCTCGTCGGTCGCCATCCTGTCACCCTAGATACTGAGCCGGCGGTACCGCTGCAGCCGGCGCACGCCGGTCGCCGGGGCCGGCCCCTGCACCGGGCGCAGCGCCTCGGTGAGCCGGGCCCGCACCGCCTCGGTGTCGAGGTGGGTCCCGATCGCCACCAGGCTGTTGGCCCGCGCCTTCGCGGGCGCGGCGGCCACGTGCAGCGTCGGCCCCACCACGTTCACCGCGTACCGGCGTTCCCGGTCGCGGTAGCGGACCGCGATGGTGCCCTTGAGCCGGTACACCCCGGCGGGCGGCTCCTCGAGCACGTTGAGCACCGCGTCGGCGTCGACGCACCCGTCCGAAACCACCGTCACCGCGTCGGCGTGCACATGCGGATGCTCGTCGGCCCCGTGGGCCTCCTCGACCAGCAGCTCGCGCAGCGACAGCTGCCCGTCGTCGGTCCCTGCGTCGGTGACGTCGTAGAGCAGCGCGGGATCGATGCGCCCCGCGATCGCGCCGACCACATGCGCCTGCGGGTTGCGCTCCCGGACCCGGTCGCCGATGGTCTTCAACGCCCTGTCGCGGTCGGCCTCGGGGATCTGGTCGAGCTTGTTGACCACCACCAGCGACGCCGCCGCGTACCGGGCCGGTGGTGTCTGCCCGTCGTCGACGGTGCCGAAATGTGCTGCGGCGTCGATGATGTCGACGACACCGCCGGGCCGCACCCGGTCCACCCCGCTGTAGCGGATCAGCCGCGACACCGCGATCGGGTCGGCCAGGCCGCTGGCCTCGACGATGATCGCGTCCAGCCCGAGCTTCGGGTCGGCGAGCTTGGCCAGCGCCTCGTCGAGCCCGCCGTCGTCGGGCAGACAGCAGATGCAGCCGCCGGCGATGGAGGCCGGCTCGTCGACCTGGCCGGTGACCAGGGCGGCGTCGACGTTGAGTTCGCCGAAGTCGTTGATGACCACGCCGACGCGGGCGCCGGGCTGCCGCAGCACGTGGTTGAGCAGCGTCGTCTTGCCCGCGCCGAGGTATCCGGTGAGCGCGATGACGGGAATGGTGGCTGCCACGGCACACATGATGGCAGTGGATCGTGACACATCGGGTTTCGCACCTCCGCCCACGTGGAACACGGCGGGTCGAAGGGAGGCCCGAATGACGGACCACGATAAGGCCGGCCAGGCACGCGAAGGCCTGGTCGACACGGTGAAAGGCAAGGCCAAGGAGGTCTGGGGTGCCGTCACCGGCAACGACTCGCTGACCGCCGAGGGACAGCTCCAGCAGGCCGAGGCCGCCAAGCGCAAGCAGGCGGGCACCGCCGAGGCGCTCGCCGACGCCGAGGCCCGGGAGGCCCGCGACCAGGCCGCCGCCGCGCAGCGACTCGGAGCCGCGGAGCGCGCCGAGGTGCGCACCGAGGCCGCCGCCGAGAAGGGGGTGGTGGACAACCAGCGCGCCGCGCAGAAACGCGCCGCCGACCAGGCCGCCCACCGCAAGCTCGAACAGGAGCGCGCCCAGGCCGAGATCGACGCGCAGCGCAAGGTCGCCGAGGCCGAGGCCGAGAAACGTGCCGAGGTCCGCGACGCCGACCGCCAGCTCGCCGACGCGCTCGAGGACCACCGTGAGGCGGTCGAGCAGTCCGATGCCGCGCGCGCCGAGGCCGCGCGCATCCGGCGCCAGGCCGACAACCTCAACACCGACTGAGAGGCAGACCCCATGAGCCTGACCGCCATCCCCAGAGCCGTGCTGCGCCTGCAGTACCAGGTGGCACGGATTCCGTTGCAGCTGATCGACGATCGCGTCCTCACCCGGTTGAACGAGGAGGCGCCCGCCCGGTTGTTCTTCGAACGCTCGCTGGGCATGCTCGACGCCACCGTCGGCAGCGCCCTCGGTGACCCCGTCCTGCGCAAGCAGGGCATGACGCTGGTCGACCGCAGCGATGCGCTGCGCCGGGCCGCCCGGCTCGACGCCGCAGCCGAGGACAACCTCAAACAGTCCGAGGCCGACCTCGAGGCCACCCGCGAGAAGGCCTACCAGGACCAGCGCGAGGCCCGCGCCGAGGCCGACGCCGACAAACAACAGGCACGCCAGCGGGCTCAGCAGCGCAAGCGCGCCGCCGTCGAGAACACCGAGAAGCGGATCGCCGCCGAGAAAAAGCGCGCTGATGATCTCGCCGCCCAGCGCAAGAAGAGCGTCGAGGCCGTCGAGAAGCACGAAGAGGCGCAGATCGACGCCGCCGAGCGGGCCCAGACCCGTGCCGCGGCCGCCAAGCTGGACGACGCAGCCGAGAAACGCTCGCAGGCCGCCACCGCCCGTGGCCAGGCCGAGACGCTCGAGGATCTGGCCGAAGCGGAGAAGAGTAAGCGGCTCAGTTAATCTCCCGGGGTGACCCAGGACGAACACAGCGGACCGCTGCGTGGGACCGGTTCGCCGCTGGAGACCGCGATTCTGCGCTCACTGGCGCATCTTGAGGCGGTCCTTGACCTGCAGCCCACCGGACCCGACCGATTCCGGGTCGGCAGCGAGCCGGACCGGTTCGGTCGGGTCTTCGGTGGCCAGTTGCTGGCCCAGGCGATGGCCGCGGCCGCGGCGACCGTCGAGGGGCAGCCGCCGAGCGCCATCCACGCGCTGTTCGTGCGCGGCGGCGACGAGACCGTACCGATCGACCTCGTCGTGCAGCGCATCCGCGACGGACGCAGCATCTCCACCCGCCAGGTCAGCGTCGAGCAGGCCGGCCGCCCCGTGCTGTCGGCGATGGTGTCCTTCGCGCACCCCGACCCCGAGACCGGGACAGACCTCGGTGACGACCCCGAGGTCGATCCCGAATCGCTTCCGCTGCTTCAGGATTGGATCCCCAACACGCCTGCTGAGGCCCGCGGGCTGGCGGACGTCTGGGCCACCGTGCCGCCGCCGGTCGAGATGCGCATCGGCGAACCGCCCATGCTGATGGGCGGGGACCAGAAGCCGGGTGAGCGGACCCACTGGATGCGGTTGCCCCGCCCGGTCGACGACCGGCCCGGCCTGCACGAACTGCTGCTCACCTACGCCAGCGACTACCTGCTGGTGGACCAGGCGTTCCGCAACCACCCCGAGCCGGTCGCCATCGGGACGTACCGCGGCGTGACCGTCAACCACTCGCTGTGGCTGCACCGGCCCGTGCACTTCGACCGCTGGCTGGGCCACACCCTGCGCACGGTGTCGGTCACCGGGCGGCGCGGCCTGGTACAGGGCACCATCGTCGACGAGGCCGGCAGGCACGTGGCCAGCACCGCGCAGGAAGTGCTGATCAGCCGCGTCGGCTAGATCCCGAGCAGCGACTCGATCCAGCCGCGGGCGAAGTAGATCAGGAAGCCGGCGGCGACGATCCACAGCAGCGGGCTGATCTCACGGGCCTTGCCGGCGGCCGACCGCAGCACCACCCACGAGATGAAGCCGATGCCGATGCCGTTGGCGATCGAGTAGGAGAACGGCATCGTCGCCACGGTCAGCACCACCGGCAGCGCGACCGAGAACTCGGAGATGTCGATGTGGCGCAGGTGCGACACCATCATCGCGCCGACGACCACCAGCGCGGCCGCGGCCACCTCGGTGGGCACGATCGACGCCAGCGGCGAGACGAACATCGCCGCCAGGAACAACGCGCCGGTGACCATGTTGGCCAGGCCGGTGCGGGCGCCCTCGCCGATACCGGCGCCGGACTCGATGAACACCGTGTTCGACGACGCCGACGACGCACCGCCGACGACGGCGCCCGCGCCCTCGACGACCAGCGCCGCCCGCAACCGCGGGAAGTTGCCGTGCTCGTCGGACAGCCCGGCCTCCCGGGACAGCCCGGTCATCGTCCCCATGGCGTCGAAGAAGTTCGCGAACACCAGCGTGAACACGAACATCACCGCGGCGATCGCCCCGATGCGGCCGAAGCTGTCCATGGAGAACGCCCCGACCAGCGACAGGTCCGGCACCGCGAACGGCGACCCGGACAGGGTCGGCACTGACAGGCTCCACCCGCCGGGATTGTCGACCGCCGAGCCCAGGTGCCAGATCGCCTCGACCACCACGGCGACGACGGTGCCCGCGATCAACCCGATCAGGATGCCGCCGCGGATCTTGCGGGCGACCAGGATGCCGGTCAGCAGCAGTGTGAACGCGAAGACGACTGCGGGCACCGTGCCGATCGACCCGTTACCGCCGGTGCCCAGCCCGACCGGCGGGGACGGCGCGCCGGTGGAGCCGATGAAGCCGGCGTCGACCAGGCCGATGAACAGGATGAACAGGCCGATGCCCGCGGTGATCGCGAGCTTGAGCTGCATCGGCACCGCGTCGAACACCAGGCGGCGCAGCCCGGTCACCGCCAGCAGCACGATGATCAGGCCGTTGATCACCACCAGGCCCATCGCCTCGGCCCAGGTGAGGTCGCCGACCAGCGTCGTCGCCACGAACGAGTTGATGCCCAGGCCCGCGGCGAACGCGAACGGCAGCCGCGCGATGAGCCCGAACAGGATCGTCATCACGCCGGCCGCCAGCGCGGTGACCGCCGAGACCTGCGCGAACTCCAGGCGGTTGCCGTCCACGTCGGCGGACCCCGACAGGATGATCGGGTTCAGCACGATGATGTAGGCCATCGCGATGAACGTGACGAGGCCGCCGCGCAGTTCGGCGCCCACGGACGATCCCCGCGCGGAGATCTCGAAGAAGCGGTCGAGGCGATTCATTCCTCAGACCTTATGGGGTTCGGGCCTATTGGGCGCCGTCGACACCCGTCCGCGGGTCGATGAGGTCCCGCAGCCGCTCGGCCGGGCAGACGGCGGCACCGGCGGCGCGCACCCGGTCGGCCAGGGTCCGGTCGGAGGTGGCGACCCGGATGTCGGCGGGATGTGCGTCGGCCCGCAGCAGCCGCACGATCTCGTCGTCGGCGGAGTCGGGTGCCGCCCGCGGTGCGTGGCGCACGGTGACGACGGACGACTCGATCGGCGGGTCCGGTGGGCGTTCGAACACCACGGTGACGGTGTCACCGGCGGGTTTCCATGCCTCCAGACGCGAGACCAGCGTGGTCATCGCCCGGTGCCGGTCCCGCCACCAGCCATCGGGGCGGGAACCGATCACGTTCATGCCGTCGACGATCCAGTGGGTCACGGATCAGCCGGCGGTGCGGCCGCGCGTCAGAGCGCCGCGGCCGGGCGCTTGGCCGGATGCCGACGGCCCAGCAGGTATCCGAGCCAACGAATATCAAGTAACACGTTTTCGCCTTCCGCTACGCGGTCTTCTTGGTCAACAGCGGCAGCAACCGGCGACGCTGGTCCAGAGACTCATGGAACTGATGCATGGCGTCGGGTACCGACTCGGCGAGCGGGAACGACGCACCGGAGGTGTTCAGCACGCGCCTGACGGCGTCGCTGCCGATCACCGCCCACGACACGTCCGCGTGGTAGCAGCTCTCGTCGATGTCGTAGCACAGGGAGATCACCTGTGCCGCAGCCGAAGTCACGCCACTGAGATCGAGGATGAACGGCTTCTCGGCCAACACGAAACGACGTGCCAGCGCAGTGACCCGATCAATGTTGGTGTCGTCGATGACCCCGTCGACGGTGACCACCGTCGCGAGCTGACGACACACCGCATGAATCTGGGCGCCTGCGCAGTCAAATGACGGATTCCCGTACATCACTGCCTCCCCTCGAAGCACCTCAACGTGAAACCCAAGTTAGGGCGCCAATCTAAGGCAACCGGGAGCAGTCGCTAATACTTTGGTAAGAAGCCTCGGACGGGGTGGTCAGCAAACCCGTCAGCCACGGCGCATCCATTGTGGCCCGGAGTAGTTGGTCCACGGGCTGTAGTCGGCGAGCAACTCCTGCTGCGGCGGGCGCTCGTCTTCGGGCACGTGCTGCAGGTTGATCCGGATGCGGTACCAGATCGAGCTGGGCCCGCGCATCCCGTCGACGAGAATGTCTGCGGGTTCCAGCTTTTCGGCTACCGACGGGTAACGTCGGCGCCACTCGTCGAGCGCCGCCAACGCCTCGTCCCTGGTCTTCGTGCGGGCGATCTCGATCAGCGGCTTCGACGACGCCCGCCTGCCGTCCCCGCGCTTGGCGCCGCGCGGCGCCCTCTCCGCCGGGCCGAGCCGCTCGGCCAACTCCAGCAGCGGCTGCAGCGAACCCGCCGCGTCGTCGATCCCCTCCCACGGGTCGCCCTGTTCGGCGAATCGGGCGGGCACGGTGGCGATGGTGAACTCCTCGGGCCGGCAGCCCGGCACCTCGCCCCAGTGCAGCGGGGTGGACACCCGGGCGTCCGGCGTCGCGCGCACCGAGTACGCCGACGCCACCGTGCGGTCGAACGCGTTCTGGTTGAAGTCGACGAACACCCCCTGGCGTTCCTCCTTCCACCAGCGCGCGGTGGCGATATCGGGGGCGCGGCGCTCCACCTCGCGGGCCACCGCCTGGGCGGCCAGCCGGACCTGCTTGAACGGCCAGCGCCGCTCGATGCGGGCGTAGATGTGGAAGCCGCGCGAGCCGGAGGTCTTGGGCCACGCGGTCAGGCCGTGGTCCTCGAGCACCTCCTTGGCGACCATCGCCACGTCGAGGATCTGCGGCCAGCTCACCCCGGGCATCGGGTCCAGGTCGACGCGCAGCTCGTCGGGGTGGGCCAGGTCGTCGGCGCGCACCGGGTGGGGGTTGAGGTCGACGCAGCCGGTGTTGACCGCCCAGACCAGGCCGGCGGCGTCGTGGATGACCGCCTCCTCGGCGGAGGTGCCCGACGCGTACTTCAGCTCGGCGACGTCGACGAAATCGGGGCGCTTCTTGGGCGCCCGCTTCTGGAACACCGCCTCCTCGGTGATGCCCTTGACGAACCGTTTGAGGATCATCGGGCGGTCGCGCACCCCGCGCAGCGCACCGTCGGCGACCGCCAGGTAGTACCGCATCAGATCGCCCTTGGTGACCCCGAGAGCAGGGAACACGACCTTATCGGGGTGGGTGATGGGCACCCGCTGACCGTCGACCTCCAGGAACTGGGGTGCGGCCATATCGTCATGCTAGTTTCCCGGCCGGAGTGCGACCTGCGTCACATAGGGTGGTGACATGGTCAAGCTCACCGAACTGCCGTGGCAGGCGATCGCCAAGGCACAACAGCTCGTCGAGCGCGGCTCGGCCGAGCTGCACTACGCCCAGAAGATGTTCGGTGCCGGCGCGTTCCGGCTCGAGCCCCCGCAGCACATTGCCGCGATGGTGGCCGACATCGTGAAGTGGGGCGAGTTCGGCATGATCCCGGCGCTCAACGCGCGCCGCCACCCGAACCGCACCGCGGTCATCGACGACTTCGGCGAGATGACGTTCGGCGAACTCAACGACGCCGCGCACTCGGTGGCCAACGGGCTGATCGAGAAGGGCGTCAAGGGCGGTGACGGGGTCGCGCTGCTGGCCCGCAACCACCGCTGGTTCCTGGTCGCGTTCTACGGCGCCGCCCGGGTCGGGGCCCGGATCATCCTGCTCAACAGCGAGTTCTCCGGACCGCAGATCAAAGAGGTGTCCGAACGCGAGGGCGCCCAGCTGATCATCTACGACGACGAGTACTACGAGGCGGTCAGCAAGGCCGAGCCGCCGCTGGGCAAGCTGCGCGCGCTGGGCGTCACCCCGGAGAAGGACGGCCCGTCGGGCAGCACCGACGAGACGCTGGAGGACTTCGTCAAGCGGCACTCCGGCAAGAGCGCGCCGAAGGCAGGCAGGCACTCGTCGGTGATCATCCTGACCAGCGGCACCACCGGAACCCCCAAGGGCGCCAACAGGAGCACACCGCCGACGCTGGCGCCGATCGGCGGGGTGCTGTCGCACGTACCGTTCAAGGGCGGGGAGGTCACGAGCCTGCCCGCGCCGATGTTCCACGCGCTGGGCTTCCTGCACGCCACCATCGCGATGATGCTCGGCAACACCCTGGTGCTGCGGCGAAAGTTCAAGCCCGCCACCGTACTTGCCGACATCGAGCAGCACCGGGTGACCGGCATCGTGGTGGTGCCGGTGATGCTGTCGCGCATGCTGGACTACTACGACGGGCTGGAGGCCAAACCGGACCTGTCGTCGCTGCGGATCGTGTTCGTGTCCGGTTCCCAGCTCGGCGCCGAGCTGGCGACCCGGGCGCTCGACACGCTGGGGCCGGTGGTCTACAACCTGTACGGCTCCACCGAGATCGCGTTCGCCACCATCGCGCGGCCCGAGGATCTGAAGAAGAACCCGGCCACCGTGGGGCCCGTCGTCAAGGGTGTGAGGGTCAAGATCTTCGACGACAACGGCAACGAGGTGCCGACGGGCCAGGTGGGCCGCATCTTCGTCGGCAACTTCTTCCCGTTCGAGGGCTACACCGGCGGCGGGGGCAAGCAGATCATCGACGGGCTGATGTCGTCGGGCGACGTCGGCTACTTCGACGAGAACGGGCTGCTCTACGTCAGCGGTCGCGACGACGAGATGATCGTCTCCGGCGGCGAGAACGTGTTCCCCGCCGAGGTCGAGGACCTGATCAGCGGGCATCCGGAGGTCATCGAGGCCACCGCGATCGGCGTCGACGACAAGGAGTGGGGTCAGCGGCTGCGGGCGTTCGTCGTCAAGGCCGAGGGCTCTGACCTCACCGAGGACGACATCAAGAAGTACGTGCGCGACCACCTGGCCCGCTACAAGGTGCCGCGCGAGGTGATCTTCGTCGACGAGCTGCCGCGCAACCCGACGGGCAAGATCCTCAAGCGCGAGCTGCGGGAGATGGTCGTCGACGAGAACGCCGAGAAGAAGTAGCTCAGCCCGCCATGATGGCGGCGCCGGGGATTCCCAGCGACAGCAGCATCAGGCTCATCAGGAACCAGCCGGCGCCCTGCCAGGGCACCCACTGCTGTTCGGCCTTCCACAGCCGGTAGGTCCGCACGAACGCGCCGACCCCGCCGACGAACAGCACGGCGGGCACGGTGGAGGCCGCGATCACCGAGGTCTTCGAGAACAGCAGGTAGGCGACGAACACCACCGCTGCGGCCACCACGACGATGCCGGTGTAGCCGGCCGCGGCGCGGAACGCCGCAGGCCGGTCCCAGCGCTTTTCGACGTCGTTGGTCATGGTTAGGGGGTTACCGAGAGGCTGGACACCAAACCTCTGGAAACCTCTGGTCACCAGGGGCCGTTGACGTACCAGGCCAGGCAGCCCGGAATGCCGCGGCAGGCGATGATCGCGGTCTGGTCAGGGGCTCCGCCGCGCACCCGCGGCGGTCGCGGCCCGAAGTTGCAGGAGTCCGCCCACGGATTACCGACGACGACGCCGTTGTAGCAGCCCTGCGCCTCCGGCTGGGTGACCGGCTGGGTGGTCAGCAGCGACGGCGCGACCAGCGCCGCCACCGCCGCCGCTGACCCGACGACCGTTTTAAGGACACGTCTGTTGCTCATCACCAACCACCCAACGCCCTGCCGGGCCCGTTGATTCCAGGCTACGCCGGGTGGCAAGGGTGATTTACGGATCGCGCGGCAGCCCCAGCAGGCGTTCGGCGATGATGTTGAGCTGCACCTCGGAGGTACCGCCGTAGATGGTGGTGGCCCGGCTGGCCAGAAGGTACTCCGACCAGCGGCCCGGCTCCTGGCCGGTGTCGCCGAGCACCGCGTCGGTGCCGAACGAGCGCACCGCGAACTCCGCGTACCCCTGCCCGGTCTTCATCGACAGCAGCTTGGAGATCGCCGCGGCCGGCATCGGATCGCCACCGGCCAGCGTCAGCAGCGTCGAGCGCATGTTGAGGATCTTGGCCGCATGCCCCTCGGCGATGAGCCGGCCGGCGTGGTGCTGCTCGATCTGGTCGAACTGGCCGTCGCGGATGAACTCCACGAACCCGTTCAGGCTGGCCAGCATCGGCGGCTCGCTGGAGCCGATCGACACCCGCTCGTTGGCCAGGGTGTTGCGGCTGACCTCCCAGCCGCGGTTGACCTCGCCGAGCACCATGTCGTCGGGCACGAACACGTCGTCGATGAACACGGTGTTGAACATCGCGTTGCCGGTCAGCTCACGCAGCGGCTTGACCTCGACTCCCTCGCTCTTCATATCGAGAAGGAAGTAGGTGATGCCGTTGTGCTTCGGCGCGTCCGAGTCGGTGCGGGCCAGCAGCGCGCCCCACTCGGAGTACTGCGCGCCGGTGGTCCAGATCTTCTGGCCGGTGATGCGCCAGCCGCCGTCGACCTTGGTGGCCTTGGTGGTCAGGCTGGCCAGGTCGGACCCGGCGCCAGGCTCGGAGAACAGCTGGCACCAGATCATCTCGCCGCGGAACGTGGGCGGCAGGAAGCGCTGCTTCTGCGCGTCGGTGCCGTACGCGACGATCGACGGGATGATCCAGGCGGCGATGCCCATCTGCGGGCGCTTGACCCGGCCGGCCTCGAACTCCTGGGCGATGATGATCTGCTCGACCGGGCTGGCCGCACGGCCCCACGGCTTGGGCAGGTGCGGCTGCACCCAGCCGCCCTCGGCGATCGCGGTGTCGCGCTCCGGTCCGCTCGGAATCGCTTTGAGCGCAGCGACTTCCGCGCGGATCTCGTCACGCAGCTTCTCGGTGTCCGGGTCCAGGTCGATGTCGAGCCTGCGCATCCCGGTCGTGGTCGCGGTGTCGACGACCTGCTGCGGGTAGTCGTCGTAGCGGCCGAAGCTGGCGGCCAGCACCAGCGCACGCCGGTAGTAGACGTTGGTGTCGTGCTCCCAGGTGAAGCCGATGCCGCCGTGCACCTGGATGCAGTCCTGGGTGCAGTGCTGGGCGGCCTCGGGGGCCAGGGTGGCGGCGACGGCCGCGGCGAACTCGAAGTGGCTGTCGTCGTCGGCGGAGCCGCGGTTGGCCAGCATCTCGTCGATCGCGCGGGCGGCGTCCCACACCGCGGCGGTGGCCCGCTCGGTCTCGGCGATCATGTTGGCGCACTTGTGCTTGATGGCCTGGAACTGGCCGATCGGGCGGCCGAACTGCTCGCGGATCTTGGCGTACTCCGCGGCGGCGTCGGTGGCCCAGCGGGCCACGCCGATGCACTCGGCGGACAGCACCGTGGAGATCAGCGCCCGGGCCACCGGCCGGGTCAGCGTGCTCAGCACCCGCTCGTCGCCGATCTCGATGGCGTTGGCCCGCACGTGCGCCACCGGCCGCGCCGGATCCAGCGAGGTGACCGGCTCGATCTCGAGCTGGTCGGCGTCGAAGACCACCCACGCCTCGCCGCTGTCGATGGACACCGGCAGCACCAGCACCGACGCCTGCGCCGCGCCGGACACCGCGCGCACCTCACCGCGGATGACCAGGTTGTCGCCCTGCCGGGTGGCGGTCAGTCCGGAGTCGATGGCGTAGGCGGCGATCGTCTCACCGGAGGCCAGCCCGCCCAGCACCTCGGCGTCCGGGTCGTGCGCGGCGATCAGCGCGCCGGCGATCGCCGACGGGACGAACGGCCCGGGCACCGCGCCGTAGCCGAACTCGGCGGCGACGATGGCCAGCTCGAGAATCCCGAAGCCCTGTCCGCCGACGCTCTCGGCCAGGTGCACGCCCTGCAGCCCCTGCTCGGCGGCGCTCTTCCAGTACGGCGGGGGATTGCCGAGTGGCGTTTCCAGCGCCTCGTGCAGCACCTCCGACGGGGCCACCCGTGCGACGAAAGAGCGCACGGAGTCGGCGAGGTCGTTGTGCTCGGGGTTGATCGCGATGGGCATTACGTGCACCTCACTGTGACGGAGTGTCCCTATTAACCGGTCGGTTGGGGGTCACAATACCGTTCACGGTATTGGCCAGGTCACGTCCGTCCCGCAGTCGACGGCAGTTGTCCACCGCCTGCACGAGGTAGCGCCGCATGGTGTCGGCGGTGTACCAGGTGACGTGCGGGGTGAGCACCACGTTGTCCAGCGCCAGCAGCGGGTTGTCAGGGGCGACGGGTTCGGTCGCGAACACGTCCAGGCCCGCCGCGGCCAGCTGACCGCTGCGCAGCGCGGCGACCAGCGCGGCCTCGTCGACGATCGCCCCGCGGCTGGTGTTGACCAGCACCGCACCCGGTTTCATCCGGGCCAGCGCGGCGGCGTCGAGCAGGCCGCCGGTCCGGTCGGTCAGCGGCAGGTGCAGGGACACGATGTCGCTGCCGGCCAACAGGTCCGGCAGCGGCCGCCACGCCGGGTGCCCGTCGTCGCGGGTGCTGGTGTGCAGCACGGTGGCACCCATCGCGGCGACGATGCGCTCCACCGCCTTGGCGACGTTGCCGTAGCCGACCAGCCCGACGGTGCAGCCGCCGATGTCGCGGACCGTCTCGCCGAGTGTCGGGTCCGACGGCCAGCCGCGGCCCGCCCGGGTGGCGCGGTCCAGTTCGATCAGCCGGCGCAGTGCGGCCAGCATCAGCAGGACGGTGCCCTCGGCGACCGACGGCGCGTTGGCGCCGGGCATGTTCGCCACCGCGATGCCGAGGCTGGTCGCCGCGGCCACGTCGATGGTGTTGACGCCCGCGCCCAGCTTGTGTACCAGCAGGCAGTGTCGCGCCCTGGCGAGGTCGTCGGCGGACAGCGGGCGCAGCACGTGCCAGATCACCTGCGCCTCGGGCAGCTCGCGGTAGAAGGTGGCGTCGTCGTCCTCCGCGCAGTAGCGGATGTCCAGCCAATCCGATTCGGCGGCAACGGCTTCCAGTGCTTTCGGGCCGGGCTGGTAGTGGGCGAGGACTCTCAGCGGCGCACCCGTCACCGCCACCGTTTGGCGATCCACCTGGCGATCGTATCGGCCTGTTCGCTGCGGGCGCCGGGGGTGGTGAAGTAGTGGTCGGTGTTGATCGAGCACCGGGTGTTGTCGGTGCTGGCGAGCGCGTCGTGGATGCGTTGCGCGTCCGACGGGAACACCCCGGTGTCCTGTTCGGCGTTGATCACCAGCGCCGGGCAGGTGATCAGCTGCAGATGAGGTTCGGCGCGGGTCTGCGCGTGCCGCAGGCTCCACATGGCCAGCCAGTTGCGCAGCGTGGTGTGCGCGGCGATGCCCCGCGCGGACCGGTTGGCCTGCACCGGAACTCCGGCGTAGCACATGTTGGCGGGCCGGTTGGTGGGCTCCAGGGTGGGATCGACCATGCGGGGGTCGGCCCAGGTCCGCATCACCGAGAACGGCCGGTCGGAGAAGCCGGCGGCGCGCACCCGGGCCAGCTCGGCCTCCACCCAGTCGGTGATCGCGTGGTTGCGCGCGACCTGCGCGGCCCGGTATCGCTCGACGAACTCCGGTGCGTAGGGCGGGCCGTTGGCCTCGCTGAACAGGTCGAGCTCCGGATCGGTTGCCACCGGGTCGTTCTCGTCGACGACGGCGGCGTCCATCCAGGCGGTCAGCACGTCCGGCCTGCCCAGGTGGGCGGCGGTGACGACGAAGCCGTCGGCGGGCGGGAGGTCGTTGAGTCCGGCGGCCGGGCGCATCCCGGGCATCGGCGTCACGTGGTGGTGGACCGCCTGTGCCTGGTAGGCCGCCATCAGCGAACCGCCGCCGGAGTTGCCGAGCAGCACCACGGTTTCGATGTTCTGCACCTCGCGCAGCCACCGGACCCCGACGCCGATGTCGACGAGGGCGTGGTCGAGCAGGAAGCTGCTCTCGAACCCGCGGAAGCGGGTGTTCCAGCCGAGGAAGCCGATGCCGCGGGTGGCGATGTAGTCGGCGAGATAGTGCTCGGAGAAGTCGATCTGATAGTGCGTGGCGATCACCGCCACCTTGGGTTTACGGCCGACACCGCGGTAATAGATGCCCTGGCACGGATGGCCGCCGGCCCCGGCCCGCCGCGCGGTGGGTGAATCCAGGCCGACGAACTCCCGGGTGACGCCCGGGGCTCCCGAGCTCAGAGACGTTCTGGACATGCGCGGCCACCCGGCGGTTAGGTCGGTTGTTTAAAAAGCGTTGGGCGGAAAGATCTTTGATTGTCGAACTGCTCAATGGTACTGGCGAGTAAGTTGGGTCCGGAGCGAAATCGGGAAATTCCCGATGCGGTAAGGTGTTTCAGGTCGCGAGGAGGCGCCGATGATCAGGCCTGCCAAACCTAACCCGGAGTTCGAACTCGGCGGCATCAACCATGTCGCGCTGGTCTGCTCCGACATGGCCCGCACCGTCGACTTCTACAGCAACGTGCTCGGCATGCCGCTGGTCAAGTCCCTGGACCTGCCGGGCGGGATGGGGCAGCACTTCTTCTTCGACGCGGGCAACGGCGACTGTGTGGCGTTCTTCTGGTTCGCCGACGCACCGGACCGGGTGCCGGGGGTCTCCTCGCCGCAGGCGCTGCCCGGTATCGGCGACATCGTCAGCTCGGTCGGCTCGATGAACCACCTGGCGTTCTACGTGCCCGCCGAGAAGTTCGACGAGTACCGTCAGCGCCTCAAGGCCAAGGGGGTGCGGGTGGGCCCGGTGCTCAACCACGACGAGAGCCCGTCACAGGTGTCACCGACGGTGCATCCGGGGGTGTACGTGCGCTCCTTCTACTTCCACGACCCGGACGGCATCACCCTTGAATTCGCCTGCTGGACCAAGGAATTCACCGACGATGACACGGTGACCACGCCCAGGACGGCGGCCGACCGCAGGCCGAGGACGACGGTCTAGCCGGCGGGCGGCCTGCCCACCAGCGCGTTGATGTTCGCCGCCAGCCGGTCCACCAGTTCGTCGGCGTCCAAATCGAGGGTGCCCGCCAGCCACGCGCTGAGCGTCTGTCCCGCCCCGCCGACGGCGAAATGCGCGGTCGCCTCGTCGAGGCCGACGGCGTCGGAGTGCTGCAGCAGCAGCCCGGCGAACAACGCCGTCGACTCCGCGCGCTTGCGCACGATCACGGTGTTGGACAACTGGACGCTGAACACCAGCCGGCCCACCCGCGGGTCGGCGGCGATGATCCGCACGATGTTGGCCATTGCCGCGCGCGGTGCCTCGCGCCGCGGAGCGGCCGCGACCGCGGCCTGCGTGGTCGTCGCGATGTCGGCGATCACCCAGTCGTAGACCTGGGTGACGAAGTCGTCCTTGTCGGTGAAGCTCTCGTAGAAGTAGCGCACCCCGAGCCCGGCGCGCGCGCAGATCGCGCGCACGGTCAGCTCCGCGGGGTCACCCTCGCCGTCGCCGAGCAGGTCCAGGCCGGCCTCCAGCAGCCGGTGGCGGCGCTGGGCGACGCGTTCGGCGGCGTCGACACCGCGGTAGGGCCGGACCTGAGCCATGCCGCCATCTTGGCACCCGTCGTCCTTGACACCCGTTCGCGAACGGAGTGCAATATCAGGAAACATTCGTTCTCACATTTCGGCGAACAGGGGATCGCATGGCATCCGCACCGATCGACCACGTCGGACGGCCGGTCAACGACGCACCGCTGCCGGGCCGCCCACAGCGGCGCGACGTGGCGCCGGAGGACGCGGTCCTCGGGATCGGGCTGCTGTCCGGACCGGCCAACATCGTCATGGAACTCGCCCGCCCGGGTGTCGGCTACGGCGTCAAGGACAGCCGGGTGGAGAGCGGACGCGCCGACAAGCACCCGATCAAGCGGGCCAGGACCACCTTCACCTACCTGGCCGTCGCGCTCATGGGCACCGACGAGCAGAAGGCCACCTACCGGCGCGCGGTCAACCGGTCACACGCGCAGGTGCACTCGCTGCCGGGCGATCCGGTCGAGTACAACGCCTTCGACAAGGAACTGCAGCTGTGGGTGGCGGCCTGCCTGTACAAGGGCTTCGTCGACGTCTACCGCGTCTTCATCGGCGAGATGGACGACGAGTCCGCCGACCGGCACTACCGCGACGGCGCGGCACTGGGCACCACCCTGCAGGTGCCCGCCGAGATGTGGCCCGCCGACCGCAAGGCCTTCGACGAGTACTGGCAGCAGTCGCTGGAGAAGGTGCACATCGACGACGCGGTGCGCGACTACCTCTGGCCGATCTGCGCGGGCCGGCTCGGCGAGGCCAGGCTGCCGTCCTGGCTGCAGAAGCGCGCCGACGCCGTGTTCCTGTTCATCACGACCGGTTTCCTGCCGCAGCGGTTCCGCGACGAGATGGGGCTGCCCTGGGACGAGGACAAGCAGCGGAAGTTCAACCGGATCATGAGCGCCGTCGGCGCCGTCTACCACCGGATGCCGCGGTTCGTGAAGCAGTTCCCGTTCAACGTGCTCCTCAAGGACCTCGACTGGCGCGTGCGCACGGGCCGTCCGCTGGTCTGAGGCGGGCGCCGGGTGCGTCTCGACAGTTAAGTTATGCAATGCTAACTTCTGCCAGGAAGGTTAGCCTGTCATAACTTAAGGGGAGACCGGCGCGTGCCGCTACCAACCGAATTTGCTGCGACCTCGCGCGTCGACCACGACGTGGTCAGTCGGTTCGCGACGTCTTGCCGGGCCCTGGGTCTGTCGGTGCATGACCGCCGCCGACCCGCAGATCCGGCTGCGGCCCGGGCGGGCTTTGCTGAACTGACCCGGATCGCCCGTGACCAGTGCGATGCGTGGACCGGACTGGCCGCCGCGGGCGACACCAGCCCCCGCGTGCTCGAGGCTATCTGGACGACCGTCGCCACCGCCGGTGTGCTGCAACGCGCCGTCGAACTCGCCGACGGCGATCTCGCGTTCACCTACGACACCGGTCTGTACCTGCGGCTGCCGGCGTCCACCCCCGACGACTTCTGCCTGGCCTACGCGGTCACGCTGTGCGACGCCGGCGACTACGCGGGCGCCGACACCCTCGTCGAACCGCTGATCGCGCGCCGTCCCGACTGGCTGCCCGCGCGGTGGGTGCGGGTGGCGATGTACTACCGCACCGAACGCTGGTCGGACGTGGTGCGGCTGCTCACCCCGGTCGTCACCGACGAGACGCTCGACGAGACCACCGCGCACGCGGTGAAGGTCGCGCTGGGCACCTCGCTGGCGCGGCTGGGCATGTACGCGCCCGCACTGTCCTATCTCGAGGAGCCCGCCGGCCCCGTCGACGTCGCCACCGTGGACGGCACCCTGGTCAAGGCGCTGTGCCTGCGCGCGCAGGGCGAGGAGCTCGAGGCCAACGACGTGCTGGCCGAGCTGTACGCCGCCAACCCGGGAAACGAGCAGGTCGAGCTGGCGCTGTCGGACAGCTCCTACGGCATCGTGCCGACGACGGCCGCGCGCATCGAGGGCCGCACCGACCCGTGGGACCCGGCCACCGAACCCACCGAGGCCGAGTTCGTCGACCCCGGCGCCAAGGAGCGCAAGGCCCACCTGTTGGTGGAGGCCGAGGCCGAACTCGCCGAGTTCATCGGCCTGGAAGAGGTCAAGTACCAGGTCGCGCGGCTGAAGAGCTCGGTCGCGATGGCGCTGCGCCGCCAGGAGCGCGGGCTCGCCGTGGCCACCCGCACCAACCACCTGGTGTTCGCGGGCCCGCCCGGCACCGGTAAGACCACCATCGCCCGCGTCGTCGCCAAGATCTACTGCGGGCTGGGCATCCTGAAGAAGGAGACGGTCCGCGAGGTGCACCGCGCCGACCTGATCGGCCAGCACATCGGCGAGACCGAGGCCAAGACCAACGCGATCATCGACAGCGCCCTGGACGGCGTGCTGTTCCTCGACGAGGCCTACGCCCTGGTGTCCACCGGCGCCAAGAACGACTTCGGTCTGGTCGCCATCGACACCCTGCTGGCCCGCATGGAGAACGACCGCGAACGCCTGGTGGTGATCATCGCCGGCTACCGCAAGGACCTCGACGCGTTCCTCGACACCAACGAGGGTCTGCGCTCGCGCTTCACCCGCAGCATCGACTTCCCGTCGTACACCCCGGCCGAGCTCGTCGAGATCGCGGTGCGGATGGCCGAGAAGCGCGACAGCACCTTCGAGCCGGCCGCGCTGGCGCACATGGAGCGGCTGTTCACCCAATTGGCCTCGGCCACAACGGCTGACGCGAACGGCGTACAGCGCCGCTGCCTCGACATCGCCGGTAACGGCCGCTTCGTCCGCAACCTGGTCGAGCGCTCCGAGGAGGAGCGCGAGTACCGGCTCGACCACTCGCCCGAGTTCGGCGAGGACCACGAATTCACCGATGAAGAACTGATGACCATCACCGACGAGGACGTCACCAAGTCCGCCGAACCGCTGCTGCGCGGCCTGGGTCTGACGGTGCCGCAATGAGCACCCCCGACAACGACCGCCGCGCCTTCGCGTCGCGGACCCCGGCCAACGAGAACCCCGAGCGGGTGCAGTACCGCCGCGGGTTCGTCACCCGCCACCAGGTCTCCGGGTGGCGATTCGTCATGCGCCGCATCGCATCCGGCGTCGCCCTGCACGACACCCGGATGCTGGTCGACCCGCTGCGCACCCAGAGCCGTTCGGTGCTGGTCGGCGCGCTGGTGCTGATCACCGGCCTGGCCGGCTGCTTCGTGTTCTCGCTGATCCGTCCCGGCGGGGTGGCGGGCAACGACGCGATCCTGGCCGACCGCACCACCTCCGCGCTGTACGTCCGCCTCGGTGACGCCGTCCACCCGGTGCTCAACCTGACCTCGGCGCGGCTGATCGCCGGGCGGCCCGACAACCCGACCCAGGTCAAGACCAGCGAGATCGACCAGTTCCCGCGCGGCAACCTGCTCGGCATCCCCGGTGCCCCGGAGCGCATGGTGCAGAACACCACCCGCGACGCCGACTGGACCGTCTGCGACGGGGTGTCCGGGCCGGCGTCCGGAGTCACGCTGATCGCCGGCGCGCTGACCGACGGCGGCGAGCGGGCGAAACCGTTGGGCGCCAACGACGCCGTGCTGGTCACCACCCCGACCGGTCCGAGTGCGGGCACCTGGCTGCTGTGGGACGGCCGCCGCAGCCGCATCGACCTGAACAACCGCGCGGTCACCACCGCGCTCGGGCTGGGCGCGGTGCCGCCGCCTGCCCGGCCCATCGCGCCCGGGCTGTTCAACGTGATCCCCGAGGCCCCCGCGCTGAACCCGCCTGCCGTCGCGAACGCCGGTGAGCCGCCGCGTTATCCGCTGCCGGTGGCCGCGCCGCTGGGCGCCGTCGTCGCCGCCTACGCCGCCGACGGCACGCTGCGCCACTACGCGGTGCTCGCCGACGGGCTGCAGCCGATCTCCCCGGTGCTGGCGGCGATCATGCGCAACACCGAGTCCTACGGGCTGGACCAGGTGCCGCGGCTGGGCGCCGACGACATCGCCAGCCTGCCGGTGTCCACCGAGATCGACGCCGATGCCTATCCGGCCGAACCGGTTTCGCTGATCGACGCCGACCGGGCGCCGCTGACCTGCGCCCGGTGGGTCCGGCCCGCCGACGCCACCGGCGCCGACATCGAACTGCGCTCCGGGGTCACGCTGCCGGTGGCCGACGGGCTGCGCCCCGTCCCGCTGGTCAGCGCCGGCGCGGGTTCCACCGCCGACCAGGTGGTGCTGACACCGGGTCTGGGCTACCTGGTGCAGAGCTCCGGGGGAGCGTACTTCTGGCTCAGCGACACCGGCGTCCGCTACGGCCTCGACGAGGACGCCGACGACAAGGCCATCTCCGCGCTCGGCCTGACCGAGCCGGCGGTCCCCATCCCGTGGTCGCTGCTGAGCCAGTTCGCGCCCGGCCCGACCCTCTCGCGCGCCGACGCGCTGCTGGCCCATGACGGCCTGGCTGCCGATCCGCGCCCCGCTGTCATTAGGGAGAACCCGTGAGCGAGCGAACATTGGGCACAGCACGCACCGACCGAGCCTGCGAGGTCGGAGCGTGAGCCGGTTGATCTTCGAGGCGCGCCGCCGGATTCCGGTGCCGACGACGCGCAAGGGCACCATCACCATCGAGCCGCCGCCGGAGCTGCCGCGCGCGGTGCCGCCGTCGCTGCTGCGCCGGGCGCTGCCGTACCTGATCGTCATCCTGATCGTCGGCATGATCGTGGCGCTGGTCGCCACCGGCATGCGGCTGATCTCGCCGACGACGCTGTTCTTCCCGTTCGTGCTGCTGCTGGCCGCCACCGCGCTGTACCGCGGCACCGACAACAAGATGCGCACCGAGGAGATCGACGCCGAGCGCGCCGACTACCTGCGCTATCTGTCGGTGGTGCGCGACAACATCCGCGCGCACGCCGCCGAACAGCGGGCCGCGCTGGAATGGTCGCACCCGGACCCGCAGCTGCTGGTCGACGTGCCCGACACCCGCCGGCAGTGGGAGCGCGACCCGCACGATCCCGACTTCCTGGTGGTGCGCACCGGGCTGCACGACGCCCCGCTCAACGCCACCCTGCGGGTGAAGGACACCGTCGACGAGGTCGACCTGGAGCCGGTGTCGCACAGCGCCCTGCGCAGCCTGCTCGACGTGCAGCGCACGGTGCGCGCGGTGCCCGCGGGCCTGGACCTGGGCAAGGTCTCCCGGGTCACCCTCTACGGCGAGGCCGACGACATCCGCGGCGCGCTGCGGGCGTGGCTGGCCCAGGCGGTCACCTGGCACGACCCCGCCGTGCTCGGCGTCGCGCTGCTGTCACCCGCCATCGAGGGCGACGACTGGTCCTGGCTGAAGTGGTTGCCGCACAACGACGTTCCCGGTGCGGTCGACGGCGCGGGCCCGGCCCGCTACCTGGCCCGCGATGTGGCCGAACTGCGCAACCTGCTGGCACCCGCGCTGGAGGGCCGCCAGCCGTTCGGTGTCACCGACGAGACCGGCGCCAGGCACCTGCTGATCGTCATCGACGATCCCGACGTCGACCCCGAGACCGTGCTGCCGCGCGGTGGGCTGGCAGGCGTCACGCTGATCCACCGCACCGAGGAGGCCCCGCACCGCGAGCAGTACGCCGACCCGGAGCGGCCGATCCTCAAGGTCGCCGACGGCCGGCTGGAACGCTGGCAGACCGGCGGCTGGCAGCCCCACGTCGACCAGGCCGACAGCCTCGACGTGGCGACCACCCGGCACATCGCGCGCCGGTTGTCGAGGTGGGACTCCAACCCCAGCCACGCCCGCACCAGCAGTTCCGGGGTGGCGACGTTCAGCACCCTGCTCGGCATCCCCGACGCCGCCGCGCTCGACGTGGCCAGCCTGTGGGCGCCGCGGTCGCGCGCCGAGGAACTGCGGGTGCCGATCGGCGTGACCGCCACCGGTGAGCCGCTGATCTTCGACCTCAAGGACGAGGCCGAGGGCGGCATGGGCCCGCACGGCCTGATGATCGGCATGACCGGCTCCGGCAAGTCGCAGACCCTGATGTCGATCCTGTTGTCGCTGTTGACAACCCACCCGGCCGATCGGCTGATCGTCATCTACGCCGACTTCAAGGGCGAGGCGGGCGCCGACATCTTCCGCGACTTCCCGCAGGTCGTCGCGGTCATCTCGAACATGGCCGAGAAGAAGTCGTTGGCCGACCGGTTCGCCGACACGCTGCGCGGTGAGGTGGCCCGCCGCGAGCAACTGCTGATGGAGGCCGGCCGCCGGGTCCAGGGCAGCGCGTTCTCCTCGGTGCGCGAGTACGAGGAGGCGATCGCCGCCGGCCACGACCTGCCGCCGATCCCCACGCTGCTGGTCGTCGCCGACGAGTTCTCGCTGATGCTGGCCGATCACCCCGAGTACGCCGACCTGTTCGACTATGTCGCGCGCAAGGGCCGGTCGTTCCGCATCCACCTGCTGTTCGCGTCGCAGACGCTCGACGTGGGCCGCATCAAGGACATCGACAAGAACACCTCGTACCGCATCGGCCTGAAGGTGGCCAGCCCCGCGGTCAGTCGCCAGATCATCGGCGTCGAGGACGCCTTCCACATCGAGTCCGGGCCCGACCACAAGGGCGAGGGGTACCTGGTGCCCGCCCCCGGTGCGATGCCGATCAAGTTCCGCAGCACCTACGTCGACGGCATCTACGATCCGCCGCGCGCCGAGAAATCGATTGTCGTGCAGTCGGTCCCGGTCCCGCAGCGGTTCACCGCCGGGCACGTGGAGGCGCCCGCCGACACCGTTGTGGTCTCCGACCCCGCCGCCCAGGAGGACCGGCCGCCGCGCAAGCTGATCGCCACCATCGGCGAGCAGCTCAAGCACTACGGCCCCAAGGCGCCCGCGCTGTGGCTGCCGCCGCTGGACGAACCGATCCCGCTCGACGAGCTGCTGGCCCGCACGCAGATCCCGCAGCGGCAGTGGCGCTGGCCGCTCGGCGAGATCGACCGCCCGTTCGCGATGCGCCGCGACCCGCTGGTCTACGACGCCACCTCGGCCGCCTCCAACGTGCTGATCCACGGCGGCCCGAAGTCCGGTAAGACCACCGCGCTCAAGACGTTCATCCTGTCCGCGGCCGCCCTGCACTCCCCGCGCGACGTGACGTTCTACTGCCTGGACTACGGCGGCGGTCAGCTCGCCGAGCTGGCCGACCTGGCCCACGTGGGCAGCGTCGCCTCGCCGCTGGAGCCCGAGCGGATCCGGCGCACCTTCGGTGAACTCGAGCAGCTGCTGCGCGCCCGCCAGGCCCGCGGCGGCAATGACCGCAACGGCCAGCGCGATGAGTACGGCGAGGTGTTTCTGGTCATCGACAACCTGTACGCCTTCAGCCGCGACAACACCGACACGTTCAACACCCGCAACCCGTTGCTGGCCAAGGTGACCGAACTGGTCAACACCGGCATGGCCTACGGCATCCACGTCGTGGTCACCACCCCGAACTGGCTCGAGGTGCCGCTGGCCATGCGCGACGGGCTGGGCCTGCGCCTGGAACTGCGGCTGCCCGACGCCCGCGAGAGCAACGTGCGGATCACCGGCGCGCTGCGCAGGCCCGCCGAGTCGGTGCCCGCCGACCAGCCCGGACGCGGCCTGACCATGGCCGCCGAGCACTTCCTGTTCGCCGAGCCGTCGTCGCGCGCCGTCGAGGCGATCAACGCGCGCCATCCCGGCGTCACCGCACCGCCGGTGCGGCTGCTGCCACGCGACCTGGCCCCCGACACGGTCGCGCCGCTGTACCCGGCGCCCGAGACCGTCGTCATCGGCCAGCGCGAACAGGATCTGGCTCCGGTGCCGCTGAGTTTCGCCGACAACCCGCTGCTGATGGTGTTCGGCGACAACAAGTCCGGCAAGACCACGCTGCTGCGTCATCTCATCCGCACCATCCGCGAGCACTCCACCCCGGATCAGGTGGCGTTCACCGTGATCGACCGCCGGCTGCACCTGGTCGACGAGCCGTTGTTCGACGACAACGAGTACACCCCGAACATCGACCGGATCACCCCGGCGATGATGGGGTTGACCGCGCTGCTCGAGAAGCGCCGCCCGCCGGCCGGATTGAGCCCGCAGGAGCTGGCCGGCTGGAACTACCGCAGCCCCGAGAGCGGCCACATCCACTACCTGATCATCGACGACGTCGACCAGATACCGGACGCCCCCGCAGTCAGCGGACCGTTCGCCGGGCAGCGGCCGTGGACCGGGATCATCGGATTGCTGTCGCAGGCAGGCGAACTCGGCCTGCGGGTCATCGTGACCGCGCGTGCGATGGGCTCGGCGCACGCGCTGATGACCGCGCCGCTGCTGCGCCGGCTCAACGAGCTGCAGGCCAACATCCTGATGCTCTCGGGTAACCTGCAGGACAGCGGCAAGATCCGCGGACAACGCTTCCTGCGGCTGCCGCCGGGCCGGGCGATGCTGCTCGACGACGGCGACGCCCCGACGTTCCTGCAACTGGTCAATCCGATCGCCGACGCTGTTCCCGGCACGCCGGGCAACAGAGGAAGGGAGTACAGCTGATGACTCTGCGCGTCGTTCCGGAGGGTCTCGCCGCGGCGGGTGCCGCGGTCGAGGCACTGACCGCCCGCCTGGCCGCCGCCCACGCCGCGGCCGCCCCGGCCATCACCGCCGTCGTGCCGCCCGCCGCGGACGCGGTGTCGCTGCAGACCGCGGCGATGCTGAGCGCACACGCCCAGCGGCACAACGCGATGGCCGCCACCGGTATCGAGGAACTCGGCCGCTCCGGTGAGGGCGTCGCCCAGTCCGGCGTCAGCTACGCCACCGGCGACATGGCCGCTGCCTCGAGCTACCTGGTGGCCGGAAGCTGACATGACCGCCCCCATCTGGATGGCACTGCCGCCGGAGGTGCATTCGGCGATGCTGAGCAGCGGGCCCGGCCCGGGACCGCTGCTGGCCGCGGCCGCCGCGTGGCAGGCGCTGGCGACCGAATACTCGGCCGCCGCCGCGGAACTGACCGCCATCCTGGGCAGCGTGCGGGGCGGTGCGTGGGAGGGGCCCAGCGCCGAACAGTACGTCGCCGCGCACACCCCGTACCTGGAGTGGCTGGCCCAGGCCAGTGCGAACAGCGCCGCGACGGCGGCCCAGCACGAGACGGCGGCCGCCGCCTACTCGACCGCGCTGGCGACCATGCCGACGCTGGGGGAGCTGGCCGCCAACCACGCCACCCACGCGGTGCTGGTGGCGACGAACTTCCTGGGGATCAACACGATTCCGATCGCCCTCAATGAGGCCGACTACGTCCGGATGTGGATCCAGGCCGCCACCACGATGAGCACCTACCAGGCGGTGTCCGGTGCGGCGGTGGCAGCCACCCCGGTCACCACCCCCGCACCGCTGCTGCTGGCGCCCGGCGTCGGTGAGGCCGGCGCCGCCGGGGCAGGCGCCCAGCAGATGCTCGCCCAGGCCACCGCCGCCGACTCGGGGTCGGCGCTGAACCAGTCGAACGCCATCACCGACCTGCTGGAGACGTACATCAGGTCGCTGGTCGGTGGCGACCTGATCTGGGACTTCCTGCAGGACCCGTTCGGCAACCTCGAGCAGATGATGATCGCGTTCGCGACCAATCCGTCTGCGGCGCTTGTCAGTTACGGTCCGCTGCTGTTCGCGATCGGCTACCAGGCGTTCTTCCAGCCGGTCGGCTGGACCTTCTGGACCGTCGTCGCCACCTCGCCGCTGTGGGCGCCGCCGCTGCTGGCGCTCGGACTGATCGCACTCGGGTTCATCAACCAGGCCCCGCCGCCGGAACCGGCCGCCGAACCGGCACCCGAACCCGCGGTGGCCGCCACCCCGCAGCGCGCGGACCCGATGCCGCTGGCCACCGCGGTCGCCCCGACCGTGCCCGCCACCCCGGGCGCACCGGGCGGCATGGCCGTCAACGCCGGTGCCGTCCCGGCGGGCGCCGCCCCCGCCCCCGGCGTCGGCGCCGCGGTGCCCTACGCGGTCGCGGGCTCCGATCCCGGCGAGGGCTTCACCCCGACACTGCGCGACAGCACCGCCGCCAAGGCGCCCGCCTCGGACATCGCGGCCTCGGCCGCGGCGTCGGCGCTCGCGTCGTCGCTGGCCAAACGCAAAGCGCGGCGGCGCAAACCACAGCAGGTCGTGCAGCGCCAGTACGCCGACGCGTACATGGACTACGAGCCCGAAGACGACACCCCGCCGCCCGAACCGGCGCGACGGCCGACGGTCTCGGCATCCGAACGCGGTGCCGGCACGGTCGGATTCGTCGGCGCCGCACAGCGATCCGAGACCGAACAGGCCACCGGTCTGACCGAACTGGCCGGCGACGCGTTCAGCGACGGACCCACCGAACCCATGCTGCCCAGCGACTGGGACGACACGGGGGGAGGACGCGACTGAGACGACCTGACCGCAACCGCATCCCACGAACCACCATCAGAAAGGACATGCCATGAGCCTTCTCGACGCACACATCCCGCAGCTGGTCTCCTCCGAGGCCACGTTCGCGGCCAAGGCCGCGCTGATGCGCAGCACCATGGCGCAGGCCGAGGGCGCCGCCCAGTCCGCGCAGGCGTTCCACATGGGCGAGGCCTCTGCCGCGTTCCAGGCCGCCCACGCCCGCTTCCTCGAGGTGTCGGCGAAGATCAACGCGCTGCTCGACATCGCCCAGGTCAACCTCGGCGACGCGGCCAACACCTACGTCGCGCAGGACGCCGCCGCCGCCAGCACCTACACCGCCATCTGATCCGGCCGAACTCTCAGGAGCACACCATGTCTCAGATCATGTACAACTACCCGGCCATGCTGGCGCACGCGTCGGAGATGGCCGGCTACGCGGGCGCGCTGCACGCCGTCGGCGCCGACATCGCCAGCGAGCAGGCCGCGCTGGCCAGCGCCTGGCAGGGCGACACCGGGATGACCTACCAGGCGTGGCAGGCGCAGTGGAACACCGCGCTGGAGGAACTGGTCCGCGCCTACCGGGCGATGGCGTCCACCCACGAGCAGAACACGCTCGCGATGAGCGCCCGCGACCAGGCCGAGGGCGCCAAGTGGGGCGCCTGATCCGCGTTGGCCGCTAACGCCGTCGAGCTCACCGCGGAGCAGGCCTGGTTCGTCGCCGACCGGGTGGGCGCCGGGAGCTTCCCCTGGGTGCTCGCGATCACCCCGCCCTACAGCGACCACGCCACCCGCCGCCTGGTCGAGGCCCGGCTGACCGCGGAGCTGGTCGAGCTGAAGGTGATGACCCCCGACGGGGTGGTCAACGGCGCTGTGCGGCAGTGGGTCACCACGACGTGCCGGGCCCGGCGGTGGCTGGAGCTGCGGTTCGTGCGGGGCGCGGGCCGGATGCTGCGCGGCCACGTCGGGCGCCGCGACGACGACACCGTGGTCGCGCTGCGCAGCGACGGGCTGGTCACGCTGACCGCGCTGCCGCTGGACCACCCGCAGGCGCTGGTCCCGGTGCTGACCGCGGGCCTGTCCGGGCAGGCGCCCGCGCGGTTCGACGAGTTCACGATCCCGCTGCGAGCCGGTGCCCGCGCCGACGAGAAACTGCGCGGCGGCGCGGATCTCGCCGAGGTGCTGGAGTTCCTCGGCGTCCCGCCCAGCGCGCGCCCGGTCGTGGAGGCCGCCTACGGCACCGACCGCAGCTACGTGGAGATCGTCGCGGGCGACCACCGCGACGGGCACCGCATCGGCAGCGAGGTCGGCGTCAGCGTCGTCGACACCCGCGAGGGCCGCGTGCTGGTCCACCCGTCCAAGGCGTTCGACGGCGAGTGGGTGTCGACCTTCACCCCCGGCACGCCGCTGGCCATCGCCACCGCGGTGGAACGGCTCACCGCGACGTTGCCCGACGGACCCTGGTTCCCGGACCAGCCCCTGACCCGCGACTTCACCACCGGGGCCGAAACCCCCGAACACAGAACGGAATACCAATGGCAGACAGTCCCATGACCGGCGCCACCTCCCTGGCCGGGCCGGCGCCGTCGATGCCGATCGTGCGGGTCGCTGTCCTCGCCCACGGCGAATCCGGCGGCCGGATCACGGATATGGCGTTGCCGACCGAGCTTCCGCTGCGCGAGATCATGCCCGCGGTGCGGCGGATGGCCCAGCAGGACAGCGACACCGACGCGCCGGTGGCGCTGTCGCTGGCACCGATCGGCGGTGCGCCGTTCAGCCTCGACGCCACCCTGGACACCGTCGGCGTGGTCGACGGTGACCTGCTCACACTGCAACCGCTGCCCGCGGGTCCGCCTGCCCCGCGGATCGTCGAGGACATCGCCGACGCGGCGGTGCTGTTCTCCGTCGCACGGGAGAAGCCCTGGGGCGCCGGGCACATCCAGCGCGGCGCGGTCGCCGCGCTGATCGGCCTGATCCTGGCGGGCACCGCGTTCGGGACCGTGCACCGCGCCCTCACCGGCGGCTTCGCCGGGCTGATCGCCACCACCGCCATCGCGGTGGCCACGGTGCTGGCGGCGCTGCTGACCTGGGCCCGCACCCCGCGGCTGGGCACCGCGCTGGCGGTGACCGCGCTGGCACCCGTCGGCGCGGCGCTCGGTCTCGCGGTGCCCGGCGACTTCGGTCCGGCCCAGGTGCTGCTGGCCGCCGCGGGCGTCACCGCCTGGTCGATCATGAGCATCGTGGTGGCGCAACGGGCCATCGCGTTGTTCACCGCGACCACCGTGATCGGGGTCGGCGCGCTGATCACCGCCGGGGCCGCGGCGATCTGGACGCTGAGCCCGCTGGTCATCGGCTCGATCCTGATCGTGACCGCGCTGCTGGTCATCGTGCAGGCCGCCCAGCTGTCGGCGGTGTGGGCGCGACTGCCCATGCCGGTGATTCCGGCCCCCGGCGACCCGACCCCGGCACCGCCGCCGCGCAAGGTGCTCGAGGATCTGCCGCGCCGGGTCCGGGTCAGCGACTCGCACCAGACCGGTTTCATCGCAGGCGGTGTGCTGTTGTCCACCGCCGGTGTGCTGACCCTGGCGGGCCCGCAGGGCGTTTCGAACTGGGTGTGGTTTGTGGTGGTCGCCGTCGCGCTGGGCTCGGCGCTGCGCGCGCGGGTCTGGGACTCCGCGCAGTGCAAGGCGTGGCTGCTGGGCCAGCCGTTCCTGCTGGCGGTCGCGTTCTTGGTGCTGTTCGCCGTCGACGGCCGCTACACCGCGGCCTGGTGGGCGCTGGCGGTGCTGGTCGGGCTGACCGCGGTGTGGGTGATCGCGGCGCTGTTCCCGCGGGTCGCCGCCCCGGACACCTACTCGCTGCCGATGCGCCGGCTGACCGGTTTCCTGGCCTCGGCGGTGGACGCCTCGGTGATCCCGGTGCTGGCCTACCTGGTCGGACTGTTCGAGTGGGTCCTCAACCGATGAGGCACCGTTGATGCGGCTGCGCAGCGTGTTCGCCGCTGCGGCGGTGACCGTACTGGCGGTGAGTTCACCTGTCGCGCAGGCGATCACCCCGTTCGAGGTGGACCCCGCGGTGCCGCCCCCACCGGGCACCACCGGTCCGCTGCAGCCGATGGCGCAGAGCGGGGCCTGCGTGACGACCGGGGTGCTGCCCGGCACCGACCCCGCCGCGCCCAGCCCCAACGACAAGCTGCTCGACCTGGCAGGGGCGTGGAAGTACAGCCGCGGCGCCGGACAACTGGTCGCCGTCATCGACACCGGGGTGCGGCCCGGCCCGCGGCTGCCCGACGTCGAGGGCGGCGGTGACTACGTCGAGGCCACCAACGGGCTGACCGACTGCGACGGCCACGGCACCCTGGTCGCCGGGCTGATCGCCGGGAAACCCGGCCCCGACGGGTTCTCCGGGGTCGCGCCCGACGCGCGCATCCTGTCGATCCGCTCCACCTCGGCGCACTACGCGCCGCGGGTGGCGGGCCAGCAGAACTCCGCGACGGCGCGGGTCGCGCTCGACGTGGCGATCCTGGCGCGCGCGGTGGTGCGCGCCGCGGACATGGGTGCCCGTGTCATCAACATCTCCGCGGTGACCTGCCTGCCCGCCGGCGAGACCGTCGACCAGAGCGAGCTCGGCGCGGCACTGCGGTACGCCGCCGTCGAGAAGGACGCGGTGATCGTCGCCGCGGCGGGCAACAACAAACCGGGCCTGAACCCGGGCTCGGCATGCCCGTCGAACCCGCTGTCGGATCCGGGCAGGCCCGAGGATCCGCGCAACTGGGCCGGGGTGACCGCGGTGTCGATCCCGTCGGCGTGGCAGCCCTACGTGCTGTCGGTCGGATCGCTGACGCCCACCGGGCGCCCCTCGGACTTCACGATGGCGGGCCCGTGGGTGAGCATCGCCGCACCCGGACAGGACATCATGTCGGTGGGCAACGCCGACGGCGGCGGGCTGGCCAACGCGGTGCCCGACCAGCAGGGCCGGCTGTATCCACTGAACAGTTCGAGTTTCGCGGCGGCCTACGTCTCCGGTGTCGCGGCGCTGGTCCGGGCCCGCTTCCCGGAACTGACCGCCGAGCAGGTCCGCGACCGGTTGATCGCCGGGGCGCAGGGCGCCGCGCGGGCCCCGTCCAACCTGACCGGATACGGGCTCGTCGACCCGGTCGCCGCGCTGACGTGGGACGTCAGCGCCGCCGTCGGGGACGACACCGCGCCCGGACCGAAACCCGTTGCCGCACCACCGGAACCCGAGGCGCCGGACACCACCGGACGCATCGTCGCGTTCGTCGGCACCGGCCTGCTGGCGGTGCTGGTCGCGGCGGCCGCGGTCGCGGTGCAGCGGCGCAGGAAAACCCAAGACACGGAGGAATCGTGACCCTACGAATCACCCTGGCGACGTTGGCCGTAACCCTGGCCGCGCTGGCGTACCCGTGGCAGACCGCCACGGACTGGTGGATCGTCGGCGTCGGCGCCGTCGTCGTGATCGTCGCTCTCGCGTGGTGGCGCGGCCAGTTCCTCACGACGATGCTGGCCCGGCGCGTGGCGGTGTGGCGGCGTAACCGCCGCACCCCCGAACCGAGCGACCCGTACCGCACCACCGTGGTGGTCAGGGTCGACGACCCGGCGGGGCTCGGGGTGTCGCTGCCGCTGCTGGCCGGCTACCTCGAGCGGTTCGGGCTGCGCGGCGACAAGGTCCGCATCACCAACCGGGCCCGCGCCGGGGTGACCGACACGTGGGTCAGCCTCACCTTCGACGCCCGTACGAATCTGGCTGCCCTGCAGGCGCGTTCGAAGGAGCTGCCGCTGCAGGAGGCCGCGGCGATCGCCGGCCGCAGGCTGGCGGACCACCTGCGTGAGACCGGGCTGGAGGCCGCCGTCAGCGACACCGCACCCGCGCCGCTGGCGGGCTGGGACCGCGAGACCTGGCACCACCTCGCCGACGAGCGGGGCGTCCTGACCGGATACGCGATCACCGTCGACGAGCGGCTGGGGGAGCGGCTGGCGCAGGCGTGGGCCGATCCCCGCGAGACCTGGACCGCGCTCGAACTCAGCGGAACCGCAGCCGATGTCGACGTCGCGGCGGTTGTCGCGGTGCGCACGTACGAACCCGAGCGCGGGGTACCGTTCGACGGTCTGGTGCCCCAGGGTGGGTTGCAGGGCCCGCTGCTGACCGCCCTGGACCCCGCCGCCGACCTGCGGCTCGGGGTGCCCGCACGCCCCCTGCCCGACGGTCTGCTGGAGCAGATCGGCTGGCCCGCGGGAGTGCTCAGTCGAACATGAACTCGTTCATGAAACGGGTCATGCGGCGCAGGTAGTCCGGTTGGCTGACGTGCAGCACATGGTTGCCCGGGAACCAGTGGAAGGCGCAGCGGTCCCAGTGCCGCCACAGCATCTCGGCCTGCTGCGGCGGGGCCAGCTTGTCGCCGAGGCCGGCGATGATCAGCCGGCGCTTCTTGGGCACCAGCGGCCTGTAGTTCAGCGGTGACGAGTACCGGGTGGCGGCCTTGGTGAGCTCGGAATCGGTTCCGGCCAACAGGTTTCGCAGCCCGACCACCTTGTTGGCCGGAAACCACTCGTCGACGGTCTGATCGGGCGCCACCACCGGGACGTTGGGGATGACGGCCTGGATGCGGTGGTCGACGCTGGCGATCAGCGCGGCGGTGTAACCACCCAGCGACATGCCGGTGAGCGCGATGCGGTCCACCCCGGTGAACTCCAGATAGTCGATGACGGACCGGAAGTCGTGCACGGCCTGCGCCATCGCCTCGGCGAACCCGGAGAAGCCGTGCGCGAAGAACCCGTGACCGCTGAACGGGGAACCCTTCTCGGCGCGCGGGCCGTGGAACGGCAGGGTGTACAACAGCACGTCATAACCGGAGCGGAAGAACCAGGGCAGCGAGAAGAACACGCCGTTGAGCAGATACGGCGAACCCATGAAGCCGTGGATGAAGCACAGCGTCGGTCGCGGGCCGTCGTCGTGGCGCCAGTGCTGGGCGTGCACGACGTTGTTGCGGGTGAACCCGCGGCACTGCTCGCGCAGCGCCGGATTGACCGCGACGAAACTGCTGTTGAACCGCAGGTTCTCGACCCGGCCCCTGGCCACCAACTCGGCCACCGGATTCGCGGTGCGGGTGGTGACCCGCGGCGCCTCCGTCGGCGTCGGAAACGACCGGGCCGGATCCCGGGCGCCGGCGAGTTCGGCGTAGAACTCCAGGTGTTCGCGTTCGGCGCCGGACCGGCGGTCGCCCAGGCTGCCGAACAGGCTGGGCACCATCGTGGTGGCCACCAGCGAGGCGATCCCGGTGCGCAGCGCGAGGTCCGCGACGGCCGAGGCGTCCACGACCAGGCGCTGCCGCAGGGTGAGGTCGACGCGGCGGGGCAGGCCGCGGGCGTCGGCGTCCCCACCGGGGACATCCGGCACCGGAATGGGCGGGTCCACCGGGTAGGCGTCCGTATCGGTCACGTGCGCATGGTAGCCGTGCAGACTGGAGTCATGTGGAACCCGCAGACGTACCTGGCGTTCGCGGACCAGCGCGGCAGGCCGTTTTACGACCTGCTGTCACGGGTCGACGCCGCCGCACCGCGGCGGGTGGTCGATCTGGGCTGCGGACCGGGAAATCTGACCGTCACACTGGGGCAACGATGGCCGGACGCGGTGATCGAGGCCTGGGACAGCTCACCGGAGATGGTGGCCGCCGCGCGCGACCGCGGCCTGGACGCGCGGATCGGTGACGTGCGCGACTGGGTGCCTGCCGACGACACCGACGTCGTGGTGAGCAACGCGACGCTGCAGTGGGTGCCCGAACACGCGGAACTGCTGCAGCGGTGGGCCCGCCGACTGACGCCGGGGACGTGGCTCGCGGTGCAGATGCCGGGCAACTTCGACGCGCCGTCGCACCGGGCGGTGCGCGAACTGGCGGGCAGCGACCGCTGGGCGGAACCGCTGCGGGACTTCCCGACCCGGGAGGGGCAGGTGCGCAGTCCGCAGGAGTACGCGGCACTGCTCACCGACGCCGGCTGCACGGTGGACGCCTGGGAGACGACCTACATCCACGAGCTGACCGGACAGAACCCGGTGCTGGAGTGGATCAGCGGAACCGCGTTGCGGCCGGTGCGCAGCCGGCTCAACGACGCGCAGTGGGACCGGTTCCGGTCCGAGTTGATCCCGCTGCTGGACGCGGCGTACCCACGGCGGCCGGACGGCCGCACGTTCTTCCCGTTCCGGCGGATCTTCCTCGTCGCGCAGGTTCAGTGAATCGCGTTGGCAGACCGAGTTTCTCCGCGTCCTCACGATAGCGGTCCACCCACTCGTCGGAGCGCTGGTCGGCCTGGCGCTCCAGCACCGGCGGGGGCGCCAGCCGGCGGTCCTGGCCCAGCGCCTCGAGGATGTCGCCGACGATCTGGGTGAGATTGCGCCACAGCACCGGGTAGGGCACGTCCATCGGCGTGACGTTCTCCTCTGCCTCCTCTGCGAACCAGGTGCGCCAGCCCTGCTCCTGGCCGCGCAGCATCCTCACGACGTGGGCGATGGCGCCGGCGTGGTACTCGGCGCGGGCGTCGCGGATCGGGTCGGGCCTGCCCCGCCAGACCCGGGTCTGCACCGCGCGCCAGAACGAAACCGCCTGGGACACAACGTCAGGACGGTAGACGTGGATGAGCAGCGGGTCGCTGCCGATCACATCGCGGATGGCCGAGAGCAGGCCGGTGCCGGAGCGGTCGGGCAGACCGGCGGCGCGCTGCAGCAGCAGCGGAGTCTGGTTCCACATCAGCTTGCCGCCCCAGATGCCGTTGGGGGTGCGTCCGACGGTGCGGATGTAGTCGCGCCAGATCTCCGGCGGTGCCAGATCGGGTTTGCCCTCGATCAGCGGGTCGAGCAACCGCAGGATCGACTCGTCGTCGACGCCGGCGAACCACTCCCGCGGCTGCGGCGACATGCTCGTCTCCGGCAGGTACTGGAAGAACTCGCCGGGCTCGCCTGCGACACCGGTCGCGCGCAGCGACTCCACCAGCAGGGTGCTGCCGCTGCGCTGCGAGGCGATGACGAGGTACGCCGTCGGATGACCTGACATGCGCGCAGCTTAACTGGGAGTGAAACCTTATGCGCGCCCGGCGGTTTCGATCACGGTGAGCGAAATCATTGAGAGTGCTCGCCGTCGATGCCGCGCGCGGATGCGATACCCGAGCGGCTGGGCAGCGGCAGGCCCAGGATCCGGGCGTAGGTCTCGGTGTAGCGCTCGGCGATCCGGGTGCCCGCGAACTCGCTGGGGATCACGTCGTTGGTCTTGACGCGCCACTCGTTGAGCAGCAGGGCCAGGTCGCCGGCGATGGCCTCCGCCTTGTCGCGGGCCCCGTCGTCGGTGAGCAGGTTGTGCGATTCGGTGGGGTCGCGGGTCAGGTCGTAGAGCTCGCGCGACGGCCGCGGCGCCGCGATCAGCGGTTCGACGGTCTTGCCCGGTGCGCTGTCGGCGATGTCCCACGGCAGGTCCAGCAGCGGCCGCGCCGCGTAGTTCTCGATGTAGCTGTACTCCTTGGTACGGACCGCGCGGATCGGGTCGAACGAGTCGTGGTAGGTCTTGGCCGTGTAGACCTCGGTGCGCACCGGCTGCGGCGGCGGCCCGGCCAGCAGGGCCTGAGCGTGCGAGAGCCCCTCGACCTCGGCCGGGATGTCGACCCCCGAGCAGGTCGAGCAGGGTGGGCAGCAGGTCGACACCGCTGAACAGCTCGTCGTAGACCTTCGGGGGCAGGTTCCGGTCGCGGGGCGGGCGCACGATCATCGCGATACCGGTGCCCGCGTCGTAGAGCGTCGACTTCGCGCGGGGCAGCGCCGGGCCGTGGTCGGTCAGGAACACCACCCAGGTGGTGCGGTCCAGGCCGGTCTCGGCGAGCGTGTCGAGCAGCCGGCCGACGGCGGCGTCGGCGACGGTGATCGAGCCGTAGAAGTCGGCGAGGTCCTGGCGCACCTCCGGGGTGTCGGGCAGGTAGTCGGGCACCTCGACCGCCGAGGCGTCGGCGGGTTCGTAACGGTCGTAGGGCCGGTGGGTCTCGAAGAACCCGGCGGTGAGCAGGAACGGTCTGTCCGGCGGGTCGGCGAGCCAGCCGGTGGCCCGCTCCACGACGTACTCGCAGTAGGAGTTGGAGACGTCGAACTCGTCGAAGCCCAGCTTGGCCGGGTAGGAGGTCTCGTGTTGCATGCCGAACAGCGCGGTGTGCCAGCCCGCGTCCGACAGCAGATGGGCCAGGGTCCGGACACCGGCGCGGTACTCCCAGCCGTGGTGGGCCAGACCGATCAGGCCGTTGCTCTGCGGGTAGCGGCCGGTGAACAGCGAACCGCGTGACGGTGAGCACAGCGGCGCGGTGGCGTGCGCGCGGGTGAACAGCACACCCTCGGCCGCCAGCTGGTCCATCCGCGGGCTCACGACGTCGGGGTGGCCGTAAACGCCCAGGTAGCGGCCCAGATCGTGCCAGTGCACGATCAGCACGTTGTCTCGCCGCGGGTCGCTCACTACGCATCCTTTCGTCGCTGTCGGGCTCCACTCTCACCGCCCGCCGCCGCGGCGGGCAACCCTTCGGATCACGCAGTTTGTGTGACCTCGCGCCTCCGGGCGTAAATCCCCCGGTAACACGCGGGTGCCACACTGACGCCTCATGACCGAACTACAGAGTCGACGGCAGATCGACGAACCGGCCGACCTCGCCGCCGCCCCCGGCTCCGCCTCGGAGCCGGCCCCGACCGGTCAGACCCGCTCCGGCATGACCGCCGAGGCGCTGTGCGCGGCGGTGCGCGACCACCTGCTGTACTCCATCGCGCGCCCGCCGGTGGCACTGACCCCCGAGCACTACTACCGGGCGCTGTCGCTGGCGGTGCGCGACCGCATGCAGAAGCGCTGGATGGCCACCACCCAGGACTGGCTGGACCTGTCCAACAAGGTCACCTGCTACCTGTCGGCCGAGTTCCTGATGGGCCCGCAGCTGGGCAACAACCTGATCAACCTGCAGATCGAGGAGCAGGCGCGCGAGGCGCTGGCCGCACTGGGCCAGGACCTCGACGAGATCCTCGCCTGCGAGGAGGAGCCCGGCCTGGGCAACGGCGGGCTGGGCCGGCTGGCGGCCTGCTTCCTGGACTCGCTGGCCACCCTGGAGCGCCCGTCGATCGGCTACGGCATCCGCTACGAGTTCGGGATCTTCAAACAGGAGATCCAGGACGGCTGGCAGGTGGAGAAGACCGACAACTGGCTGGCCCACGGAAACCCCTGGGAGATCGAGAAACCCGACGCCAGCTACCTGGTCAACTGGGGCGGCCACACCGAACAGTACGAGGATGTGACCGGCAGGCTGCGCATCCGCTGGGTCCCGCAGCGTGTGCTCAAGGGCCTGTCCTACGACACCCCCGTGCAGGGCTACGGCGTCAACACGTGCAACACGCTGACGCTGTGGAGCGCCCGCGCGGTGGAGTCGTTCGCGCTCGAGCACTTCAACACCGGCGACTACTACAAGGCCGTCGACGAGGAGGTGGTCTCCGAGACCGTCTCCAAGGTGCTCTACCCCAACGACGAACCCGAGGCGGGTAAGCGGCTGCGCCTGCTGCAGCAGTACTTCTTCGTGTCGTGCTCGCTGCAGGACATCCTGCACATCCACCTCAACCGGGTGGGCCTGCCGCTGGAGGCGCTGCCCGACAAGTGGGCCATCCAGCTCAACGACACCCACCCGTCGATCGCCGTCGCCGAGCTCATGCGGCTGCTCATCGACGAGCACCAGTTGTCGTGGGACGCGGCCTGGTCCATCACGGTGCGCACCTTCGCCTACACCAACCACACCCTGCTGCCCGAGGCGCTGGAGACGTGGCCGCTGGGCATGTTCGGGGACGCCCTGCCCCGCCACCTGGAGATCATCTACGAGATCAACCACCGGTTCCTCGAGGAGGTGCGGGCGAGGTTTCCCGGCGACGACGAGCGCGTCCGGCGCATGTCGCTGATCGGTGAGGAGGGCGGAAAGTGCGTGCGCATGGCACATCTGGCCACCGTCGGCAGCCACACCGTCAACGGTGTCGCCGCACTGCACTCGGAACTGCTGAAATCCAGTGTGCTCAAAGACTTCTACGAGATGTGGCCGGAGAAGTTCGGCAACGTCACCAACGGTGTGACACCGCGCCGCTTCCTGGCACTGTCCAACCCGGGGCTGCGCGGCCTGCTCGACGAGACCATCGGCGAGGGCTGGCTGACCGACCTGGAGAGGCTGCGTGAGCTGGAGCCCTACGTCGACGACCCGGAGTTCCGGCAGCGGTGGCGAGAAGTCAAGCGCGCCAACAAGGCCCGGCTCGCCGAGTACGTGCACGCCACCACCGGCATCGAGTTGGACCCGTCGTGGATGTTCGACGTGCAGGTCAAGCGCATCCACGAGTACAAACGCCAGCATCTGATGGTGTTGCACATCATCGCGCTGTACCGGCGGCTGAAAGTCAATCCGGGGCTGAGCATTCCGCCGCGGGTGTTCATCTTCGGCGGCAAGGCCGCACCGGGATACTTCATCGCCAAGCGGATCATCAAGCTGATCAACGCCGTCGCCGAGACCGTCAACTCCGACCCGCAGGTCAACCGTTTCCTGAAAGTGGTGTTCCTGCCGAACTTCAACGTCAAGAACGCCCACCTGGTCTACCCGGCGGCCAACCTGTCCGAGCAGATCTCCACGGCGGGCAAGGAGGCCTCGGGCACCGGGAACATGAAGTTCATGATCAACGGGGCGCTGACGATCGGCACCCTCGACGGCGCCAACGTCGAGATCCGCCAGGAGGCGGGCCCGGAGAACTTCTTCCTGTTCGGCCTGACCGAGGACCAGGTGGAGGCGGTCAAACGCGACGGCTACCACCCCGCGAGCTACCTCGAACGCGATCCGGAACTGGCGGCGGTGCTGGAACTCATCGCCGAGGGCACCTTCACCAACGGCGACACCGAGGTGCTGCGTCCGTTAGTGGACAACCTGATTCACCATGATCCGTTCCTGGTGCTGGCCGACTTCCGCTCCTACGTCGACACCCAGGCCCGCGTCGACGCGACGTGGCGGGACCGCGACACGTGGACCCGCATGTCGATCCTCAACACCGCGCGCAGTGGAAAGTTCTCATCGGACCGCGCGATCGCCGAGTACTGCGAGCAGATCTGGAACGTGTGGCCGATGCCGGTGGATCTGGATCGTCAGCTGCTGTAACGGAACTCAGTTCGGCAGGCCGCGCAGCAGCACGGCCAGGCCGTACTCGAAGGCGTCGTCGGCGCGGTCGGGCCGGGTGGCGCCGGCCGCCAGCGCCTCGGCCAGCTCCGGGCCGACGTGGGTGCCGGGCTTCCAGGGTTCGTCGGGTGCGGCGACGTCGAGTGCGGCGCCCAGCACGAACGAGTCGATCAGCGAGATCACCCGCATGGTGTCGGCGGGATCGAAACCGGCGCGCTTGAGGGTCACGGCCAGCGCGTTGTACATCCGGAACGCCTGGGTGCTGTTGACGGCGTGCAGGGTCAGCAACGGGATCAGCCGCGGATAGCGCGCGAAGCCGTGCCGGTAGGCCCGCATGATGTCGGCCACCACGTCGCGCCACGGCCGGTCCGGATCGTCGGGCGGCAGCGCCACCCCGGACATGGCGTGCTCGCGCAGCAGTTCCACCACCTCGTCGCGGCCGCGGACGTGGTTGTACAGCGACGACGGGCGCACCTTCAGCTTCTGCGCGATGCCCGGCATGGTGAAGTCCCCGGCGCTGCACACCAGGTCCAGGGCGGCCTTGGTGATGCGCTCGGTCGACAGCAGCGGGGTGCGGGGACGTCCCAATTTCGCCATTCCTGTTGCGAGCGGGTGAAGGCGATCCCAGAATAAACGAACTTGATTCGTTTAGGAGCCGGATTGATCACCCTGACCGCGCCCGCGCCGCCGCCGTTGTCCCGATCCACGGAGTCGGCCCGACCGCCGCTGCGCGTCGGTCTGGTGCAGCACCGGTGGCGCCCCGATCTCGACGAGCTGACCCGGGTGCTGCGCGACGGCATCGCGGCCGCCGCCGCCGAGGGTGCCCGCGCGGTGTTCCTGCCCGAGCTCACGCTGCTGCGCTACCCCGCCGACCGGCCCGGCGGCCCCGACGCCGCGGACCTGGCCGAGGACCTCACCGGCGGGCCGACGTTCGCGCTGGCCTCGGCCGCCGCCCGCGAGCACGGCATCTTCGTGCACGCCTCGCTGTACCAGCGGGCGCCCGGCGACGACGGCCTGGGACTCAACACCGCGATCCTGGTCTCTCCGCAGGGCGAACTGGTCGGCCGCACCCACAAGCTGCACATCCCGATCTCGGCCGGCTACTACGAGGACACCTACTTCCGGCCCGGACCGGCCGACGACCCGTACCCGGTGTACGAGCCCGAGGGGCTGGGCGCGCGCCTGGGCATGCCGACCTGCTGGGACGAGTGGTTCCCGGAGGTCGCCCGCGCCTACTCGCTCGGCGGCGCCGAGATCGTCGTCTACCCGACGGCCATCGGCTCCGAACCGGTTTTCCCCGACTTCGACACCCAGCCGCTGTGGCAGCAGGTGATCGTCGCCAACGGCATCAGCAGCGGGCTGTTCATGGTGGTGCCCAACCGCGTCGGCGACGAGGGCGCCCTGAACTTCTACGGCTCCTCGTTCATCTCCGACCCCTACGGGCGGGTGCTGGTGCAGGCGCCGCGGGACGAGGAGGCCGTGCTGGTCGCCGACCTAGACCTCGATCAGCGCCGTGACTGGCTGGAGCTGTTCCCGTTCCTGCTCACCCGACGCCCCGACACCTACGGAGATCTCGTGAAACCCGTTGACCCGCAACAGCCCTACGGCGTCGGTCACGCCCCGACGGCGGTGGTGAAATGACCGCCACGCTGTTCTGCGGCGGCGTCATCTGGACCGGCGCCGCGGACACCCACGCCGTGCTGGTCGACGACGGCGTCGTCGTCGCCGTCGGTGACGAGGCGCTCGCCCGCGGATCCGGGGCCCGCCAGGTGGACCTCGACGGCGGCTTCCTGATGCCCTCGTTCGCCGACGGCCACGCCCACCCCCTCTACGGCGGACTGGAAGCCGTCGGGCCGCAGGTGCGTCCATGTCAGTCCGTCGACGAGATCGTCGCCGCGGTGAAGAAGTACGCCGAGGACCACCCCGAACAGGAGTGGATCTTCGGCGCGTCCTACAACGGCAGCCTGGCCCCGGGCGGGCTGTTCGACGCCCGCTGGCTCGACGCCGCCGTGCCCGACCGGCCCGTGGTGCTGCGCGCCTGGGACTACCACACGATGTGGGTCAACACCGTCGCGCTCGAACGCGCAGGCATCACCCCCGACACCCCCGATCCGGTGCTCGGTGAGATCCCGCACCGCCCCGACGGTTCCGTGCTGGGCACGCTGCGCGAATGGGGTGCCACGGATCTGGTGATGAACGTGATGCCGCCGCGCGACGAACAGGTGCGCATCGACGCGCTGGGCACCGCGGCCGACTACTACCTGGCCCGCGGCGTCACCTGGGTGCAGGACGCCTGGGTGGAGCCCGCCGACGTCGCCACCTACGTCGAGGCCGCCCGCCGCGGTGTGCTGCGCATGCGCTTCAACCTCGCGCTCTACGCCGATCCGCGCCACTTCGACCACCAGGTCACGGAGTTCGCCGCACAGCGCCGCGCGGTGCAGGAGGCCGGCTCGCCGCTGCTGACCGCCAACACCGTGAAGTTCTTCGCCGACGGTGTGGTGGAGAACGAGACCGGTGCGCTGCTGGCACCGTACTGCTCGGGCCTGCACAGCCACGGCCAGCAGAACTGGGCGGGCCAGACCCTGGCCGAGGCCGCACGACGCGTCGACGAGCTCGGGCTGCAGATCCACATCCACGCCATCGGCGACGCCGCGGTGCGTCAGGCGCTGGACGCGATCGAGTACGTGACGAAGACGAACCCGCCGCGGGACCGCCGGCCGGTGATCGCGCACTGCCAGCTGGTCGACGAGGCCGACCTGAACCGGTTCGCCGAACTGGGCGTCACCCCCAACATGCAGCCGCTGTGGGCGCAGCTCGACGCGCTGATGACGGTGCTCACCATCCCGCGGCTGGGACCCGAGCGCGCCGAACGTCAGTACCCCATCCGCACCCTGGAAAGCTCCGGTGCGCCACTGGGATTCGGCTCGGACTGGCCGGTGTCCTCGGGCGCCCCGCTGGACGGCATCGCGATCGCGGCCTCACGGCGCACCGCCGAGGGGGAACCACCCGGCGGCTGGACGCCACACGAGATCCTGCCGATCGAAGCCGCGCTGTCGGCCTACACGGCGGGCGTGGCCAGGCAGGCGTTCGCCGAGGACGAGTGGGGTCGCATCACGCCCGGCGCCAGCGCCGATCTGGTGTGGCTGGAACGCGACCCCCGCACCACCGACCCCGCACGGCTGCCGTCGCTGGCCGTGCGCGCAACCTATCTCCGCGGCGAGCCCGTCTACCGGGCCGAGGACTGAAAGGCGGACCATGACAGTGCATTCCCCCGTCGAGGGCCATCTGAAGCGGGCCCTGGGCCTGCCGTCGCTGGTGCTGTTCGGCCTGGTGTACATGGTGCCGCTGACGGTGTTCACCACCTACGGCATCGTCACCGAGACCTCCGGCGGCCGGGTGCCGCTGGCCTACGTCGTGACGCTGGTGACCATGGTGTTCACCGCGCTGTCGTACGCCCGGATGTCGGCGGCCTACCCGGTCGCCGGATCGGCATACACCTACTCGCAGAAGGCCTTCGGCGCACCGGTCGGTTTCCTGTCGGGCTGGTCGCTGCTGCTGGACTACCTGTTCCTGCCGATGATCAACTACCTGGTGATCGGCATCTACCTCAACGCGGCGGTGCCCGCACTGCCCGAGTGGGTGATCGTGCTGATCACCATCGCGATCGTCACCGTGCTCAACGTCGTCGGCATCGTGTCGGTGGCCCGCGCCAACTTCGTCATCATCGCGGTGCAGGCCGTGTTCATCGTGGTGTTCGTCGTGCTGTCCTCGGCCAAGATCTTCGGCGGCTCGGTCGATTTCACGGCGCCGTTCGCCGGTGACGGGACCGCGCCCGGGCTGAGTCCGGTGCTGGCGGGCGCGGCCATCCTGTGCCTGTCGTTTTTGGGCTTCGACGCGGTGTCGACGCTGGCCGAGGAGTCCAAGGACGCCAAACGCGATGTGCCGCGGGCGATCATGATCGCCACCGTCTCGGCCGGCCTGATCTTCATCCTGCTGTCGTATGTGGCGCAGCTGGTGTTCCCGTCCAACGACTTCGCCGACCCGGAGTCGGGTTCGCTGGACGTGATGACGGCCGCGGGCGGGCAGTTCATGAACGCGTTCTTCACCGCCGCCTACGTCGCGGGCGCGTTCGGGTCGGCGCTGACGTCGCAGGCCTCGGTGGCGCGCATCCTGTACTCGATGGGCCGCGACGGGGTGCTGCCGCGGCGGTTGTTCGGCTACGTGTCACCGCGGTTCAGCACACCGGTGTACGCGATCGTGGTGGTCAGCGTGGTGTCGCTGCTGGCGATCGTGATCGACCTGGCGACGCTGGCGTCGGTGATCAGTTTCGGTGCGCTGGCGGCGTTCTCGGTGGTCAACCTGTCGGTGATCAAGCACTTCTTCGTCGATCTTCGGGACCGTCGCAACGTGGCGCTGAACCTGGTGCTGCCGCTGATCGGCTTCGCGCTGACGGTGTGGCTGTGGACCAGCCTGTCGGGTCTGACGCTGGTGATCGGGATGTGCTGGCTGGCCGTCGGCTTCATCTGGCTGCTGGGTGTGACGCGCGGGTTCCGCCAGCCGACGCCGGTGCTGGAACTGCAGCACCAGTAGGTCGGGGGTGGTAGGTCAGGGGTGGTAGGGCACACCGACGGCGCGGAACACGTACTCCGGGGGTACGTCGAAGGCCAGAGTGCGGCGCGGCAGCCGTGCCAGGACGTCGTCGGGGATCGCCACCTTGTAGTGCATCGACAGCTCGCCGCTGAACCGTCGGTCCACCGCGGGCAGGTCCACGTCGAGCGTCAGCCCCGTCGCCGACAGCTCGGCGGTCACCGCCCCCGACTGCGCCTGGTCCCACCGGTGGTCGATGGTGCGGCCGGCGATCTTCGGCACGGTCGACAGGGTGGCCAGCACACGTTGGTCGGTCAGCACCAGCGAGCCGGCGTAGCTCGCGACGTTGCCGCTGGCGCGTCGGCCCGGGATCTTGCCGCTGAACCGCCGCGTCACCGCGAGGTACTCGGCCAGGAAGAACACATCCTCGGCGTCCACCTCGGCGCGCAGGTCGGCGGGCAGCCCGCCGATGCGAGCCAGTTTGCGCAGAATCACCGCCATGACCTGCCACGATAACCGCGGCGCCGGGCGCGTGGTAGGGGTGTAGGCGTGCCGAACAGAACCCGCTGGCTGACCGGATCGGCCGTGCTCGCCGTCGCGCTGTACGCGGCGCTGTGGATCGGCTTCACCCGGCAGTGGGGCTGGCTGACCGGCGTCGACGACACCGCGCTGGAGTTCTTCCACCGCCACGGCGTCGAACATCCGGGCTGGGTGCGCGGCTGGGACCTGTTCTGCCTCGTTCTGGGACCCGGCGCCTTCCGGATCGGCGCGGGCGTGGTGATCGTGGCGGCCTTCATCCGGCGCAACACCCGGCTGGCGGTGTTCCTGCTGCTCACCGTCGAGGGCTCGGCGCTGGTCACCGAGACCGCCAAGCTGATCGCCGACCGGCCGCGGCCGGCGACGGCGATGGTGTCGGCGCTGAGCACGTCGTTTCCGTCCGGCCACGCCCTCGGTGTGCTGGTCTCGGTGCTCGCGCTGCTCACCCTGGTCCTCCCTCTCATCCGGCCCTCCCGGCGGGTCTGGTTGATCGCGCTGGGCGCCCTCGTCGTCGTCGCCATCGGGGTGGGCCGTGTCGTGCTCAACGTGCACCACCCCTCCGACGTCGTCGCCGGCTGGGCGCTGGGGTGGGCGTACTTCGTGTTCTGCCTGCTCGTCGCGCCACCGACCCGGCCCCTCACGGCGCCGGACGAAACACCGGAAGCGCTCGATACCGCACGCTGAAGCTGGCCTCGGTGACCTCCTCGCCGACCTCGCCGTCGTGGGCGAGCACAGTCGGCCCGTCCGTCGCGGTGAACGCGAACTCCGGGACCCGCATCTCGTGGTACAGCGGGCTGCGCTCGAGTCGGCCCAGCGCCAGCGCGCCCAGGATCCGCAGCCGGCTGAACCGGCGGCCGGTCTCCAGGATCCGCACGTCCATCAGCCCGTCGTCCATCCGGGTGCGCCGTGACGGCGCGAACCCCGACGGCAGGTAGGCGCTGTTGCCGAGGAAGAACAGCGACGTCTGAAGGGTCTTGTTGTCGTAGCGGATCCGCACCGGTTCACCGGTGCGCAGCGTGTGCCACATCGCGTACAACCCGGCCAGCGGCTTGCCAATGCGGTGCTCGTAGCGTTCCCGCGTCTGCACGAACGCCGGGTACGCGCCGATGCTCGCGGTGTTGAGCACCATCTTCTTCTCGTTCAGGCACACCAGGTCCACGCACGCCACGCTGCCGGAGCGGATCGCCTCGACCGTGGCCTGCACGGTGTCGCAACCGATGTCCTTGGCGAAATGGTTGAAGGTGCCGCCCGGGAACACCGCCAGCGGCAGGCCGGACTCCACCGCGACCGCCGCCGCGCACGACACCGTTCCGTCGCCGCCCGCGACCGCCAGCACCTCGGCCCGCACGGCCGCCGAGCGCAGGGCGTCCTCGACGTCGTCGCTCTCCGAGAGCTCCACGATCTCGGTGCGCGGCAACGCATCCCGGACCTCGTCGATGACCCGCGCGCCGGTGCCGCTGCCCGAGGCCGGGTTGACGACGAGCACCACGCCCGCACCGTCGGGCCGCTTCGGCTGCGCCACCCACAGTGGGTCGGCGGCGGGCACCTGCGTCGGGACCACCGGGGGCACCACCCGGCCGCCGATCACCGCGATCGTCGCGCCCAGGCCGAAACCCGCCAGCACGTCGCCCGGATAGTGCGCGCCGGTCGCGATCCGCGACATCCCGACCATCCCGGCCAGCAGTCCGAGCCCCAGTCCCAACAGCGGGCTCTCCAACCCGACGCCCACGGCGAAGGCCGCCGCGCTGGCCGAGTGCCCGGACGGCAGCGAGTTCGACGTCTTCGTGCGCCGAGTGCGCCGGGCCAGCGGCACCAGCAGCAGGCTGGGCCGCTGCCGCTTCCACACCCGCTTGGCGCCCTGGTTGGTGACCAGGCTGGTCAGCGCGAGCGTGAACAGGCCCCGGGTGGCGCCGCGCTTGGCCGACGGACCGCCGAACGCCGCCAGCCCCGCCGCGATCGCGATCCACAGTTTGGAGTGGTCGGCGGCGCGGGTCAGCGGCGGCATCACCGCGTCGAGCAGCGGGCTCGGTGACTCGGCGATCGCCTCGAACACCTCGCGGTCGAGGGTGCCGAGGCCGGCGCCGATCTGGCGGATACCGCGTCCGCGCGCTCTGGATAGCAACTGCATGCCCGTTAATTGCCCACGACGCGTGACAAATAATCTTGTCAAATCTTGTCGAGGGTGTCGCACTGGTCGGCATGGCTGCGCGGTATGCCGGGTGCGGCCACTTAGCATGGGCCGGTGCGACGGCTGCTGACCCTTCTGAGCGTGACGTTGCTGGCGGTGGGCGGGGCGCCGGTCGCGCACGCGCAGGTGACGCCGTGGTTCGCCCAGCTGGTTGGCCGCGCCACCCAGGTGATTTCCGTTGTCGGCGTGGGCGGTTCGAAGGCCAAGATGGACGTCTACCAGCGCACCGCACGCGGCTGGCAACCCGTGGCGGCCGGAATCCCCGCCTGGATCGGCGCCAACGGCATGGCGCCGCAGACCCACGACGGCGAGATGAAGACCCCGATGGGCGTGTTCACGCTCGACTTCGCGTTCGGCACCGCACCCAATCCCGGTGGCGGGCTGCCGTATGTCCAGGTCGGTCCCAACCACTGGTGGGACGGCGACATGAAGAGCCCGACCTACAACACCATGCAGGTCTGCGAGAAGTCGAAGTGCCCGTTCGACACCGACCCCGCCAGCGGCACCGAGAACCTGAACATCCCGCAGTACGTGCACGCGGTCGTGATGGGCGTCAACAAGGCGCGGGTGCCCGGCAACGGCGGCGCGTTCTTCCTGCACGCCACCGACGGCGGGCCCACCGCCGGCTGTGTGGCGATCGACGACAGCACCCTCGTCGACATCATCCGGTGGCTGCGACCGGGGGCGCTGATCGCGATCGCGCAGTGACGTCTCTCAGATGTTGAGCGCGCGTCCCCGCTTAAGCTGGAAGTTCAAGCCCTCCAACGACATCGACGCGTCGTAGGTGCGGTCGTAGCCCGTCTCGCTGATCTTCCAACCGTCCGGGGTGCGGCGGTAGCGGTCGTGGTAGAAGCCCGCGCCGATCAGCATGAAGTTGAAGTCCGGGGCGATGACCCGATCCTGCAGATACCAGGTTCCGGTCGCCTCGTCGCCGTCGACGGTGATCTCCGGGTGGGTGACGCGGTGCTCGGTGATGATCTCCGGGCCCAGCGAGTTGCGCATGAACGCCACCAGGTCCTCGCGGTTGGTGAAGTGGTGCTGCTCGCCGATGGACTCGCCGTACTTGCCGACGACATCCTCGGTCAGAGTGGCCGCGAAGTCCTCCCAGTGCTTGGTGTCGAGCGCGCGCAGGTACCGGTACTTGACTCGCTTGATCTCGTCGATGTCACCCATACCCGCAATTGCAGCACACCCGAACTGGAACGCGTTACAGTCCCGGCATGAAGTTCGTCGACGGCTACGTCAAATCGCCGTTCGCGGGGCTGGCGCCGTGGATCCTGATGGCGGTCATCGCCGGCCCGGGCCGCTTCGAGGAGGCCGTCGGCGCCGCACTCGGCCTCGCACTGCTGACGCTGTGGATCGGATCCCGCCGCGGGGTGCGCGTGCACTCGCTGGAAGTGGTGACCATCGCCTACTTCGTGGTGCTGGCCGTGCTGGGCCTGGCCGCCCCGGACCCGGTGATCGACTGGTTGCAGATCTGGTCCGGCGAGCTCAGCAACATCGTGCTGGCGGTGTTCGCCGTCGGCTCACTGATCGTGCGACGGCCTTTCACCATGGCCTACGCCAAGGACACCACGCCGAGGGAGTACTGGGACACCGCGCCGTTCCGCAAAATCAACTACGCGATCAGCGGGGCCTGGGCGTTCGCGTTCACCGTGTCGGCGGTCGCCGGGGCCATCGGCAACGGCGTCATGCACGACCACGACAACTTCTGGACCGCGTGGATCATCCCGATCGGCGCGCTGGTGTTCGCAGCCGCGTTCACCGAGTTCTACCCGGACTACGCGACGGGGGAGACGTCGTCGTGGGCCGGCGCGGTGGACTGGTTCCCGCCGTTCGTCCTGATCACCGGCATCGTCGGCTGGGTCAGCGACGCGACCAGCGACACCGTGGGGATCACCTTGATCGTCGTCGGCATCGTCGCGTCGGCGGCCGTGCGCAAGTTCCTGCCCGAGGATCCGGTCGCTACCGGGCGCGAGTGAGGTTGCGCGTCGCCGGTCCCTCCAGCAGCGTGCCGTCGGGCGCGAACCGCGACCCGTGCAGCGGGCACTCCCAGGCTTGATCGGCGTCGTTCCAGTTGACGATGCCACCCAGGTGCGGGCACACCGGCGAGACCCGGTGCTCGCACCCGTCGACCACACTGCGGGCCTCCAGATCCCACGGCGGTCCGCTGACCACACCACCCTCGTCGGGGGTGCGGTTGCCGATCCGCGTCACCGGGGTGATCCACCCGCGCGCCAGGTAGAGCGCGACCTGCGCGTTGGTCTGCAGGGCCTTCGGGATACCGGACAGCTCGTGTGGGCTCCAGCTGGCGAACGCCTCGGCCCAGTCTATCCGCCCACCCAGGATCCGGCCGGCCAGCGCCAGCGCCGCCGCGGTGCCGTTCGTCATCCCCCACTTGTCGAAACCCGTTGCCACGAAGATCTTCTCGTTGCCCGGCAGGATCGGCCCGACGTAGGGAAGCTCGTCGATCGGCGAGTAGTCCTGCGCCGACCAGTAGTGCGTCTGCATCGCGCCCGGGAAGTGCAGTTTGGTCCAGTGGTCGAGTTCCTGCACCGACGACGACGGGCTCTTCTCGTGGCCGACGGGATGGCCGGCGCCGCCCGCGATCAGGTAGTCCCCGTCCGGGGTCGGCGCGTAGCGCAGCGACCGAGTCGGTGAGTCGACCGACAGGTACATGCCGCGGGTGATGTTGCCGGGCACCTTGTACGCCATGCAGTACGACCGCTGCGGTTTGAGCCGGGCGAAGAACCCGCCGCGGTCCAGGATCGGGATGCCGGTGGCCAGCACGCACTGGCCGGCGTGCACGTCGAACTCGGTTCCGTCGCTGGTGCGCACCGACAGCGTCAGGCCGGCGCTGTCGGTCGAAACCTTCTGCACCCGAACGTCTTGCGCCAGCCGGCCGCCGCGCTGCCCGAGTTCGGTGACGAGGCTGTCGAGCAACGGCATCGGGTCGAACTGCGCCTGCTCGCCCAGCCGGACGGCACCGTGGAACGGGAACGGCACGTCGGCGTCGTCGACCCAGTCCACGTCCAGGCCCGCGGCCTCACACGCCGCGAGCTCCTCGCGTGCCATCGGCACACCGTCCTCGGACTGCGCGTAGGTGTAGGCGTCCTCGCGCTGCACCGACAGACCGTTGGACGCGCAGTGCCGGAGCAGCCACTCCTGGCCCTCGCGGTTGCCCTCGACATACTGCCGCGCGGTCGCGGCGCCGTGTTTGGCGATGATCCGCGACAGCTTGGTGCCCTGCAGCAGGCTGATCTTGGCGGTCGTGTTGCCGGTCGCGCCCGCGCCGACCCGGAACGCCTCCAACACCAGCACGTCCTTGCCGGCGCGCGCGAGCAGCGTCGCGGTGACCAGACCGGTGATGCCCGCGCCGACCACCACGACGTCGGCGGATCGCTCGGATTCGGCCGGCGGCTGCGGCGTCGCCTGCTCGCCGTCGCGGTTTGCCAACCACAGAGATGTCATGACGTTGCAGGTACCCGTTCACGACCCGCCGAAACCGGCACGCACGACGGTGCCAAAACCGTGATCTGCGAACGGGGTTGGACCGGAGTGTCGGAGACGACCGGCAGCGGTCCGGCGGCTAGGGTGTGGACCCATATGAGCGACCCGATGGGGTTGTCGATCGGGACGACGAACTTGGTCGCGGTACGAGTCGGCAATCAACCTGTGATCCGGCGTCCGGTACTCACGTTGCCGGACGGTACGACGCACCCGGCCGAACAACTGCTGGTGAGCGCCCTGGCCGAGATCGCCGACGCCGGTCCCGTCGCGATCGCCTACCCCGCGCACTGGGGCCCGGTCCCGCAACGGGCGCTGCGCACCGCGCTGCGCGGCCACCCGGTGCTGGGTTCCGCGCGACTGGTGTCCGACGCGGTCGCCGCCCTGACCGCGCTGCGCACCGACCGGGACCTGCAGGGGCTGGTGGCCCTGGTGGATGTCGGCGCCGGCGGCACCGGTATCACGCTGCTGGACGCCGGTGAACCCATCGACGAGACCACCCGGCACACCGCGTTCTCCGGCGACCTGGTCGATCAACTGCTGCTGGACCATGTGCTCAACCGGCTCGCCGCCACCGGCCAGAGCGACCTCGACGAGGCGGGCACCGTGGCGGTGGTGTCGCTGTCGCGGCTGCGTGACGAGTGCCGCGCGGCCAAGGAACGTCTATCGGCGGAGCCGGTCGTCGACGTGGCCGCCGAACTGCCGCAGCAGCCGGCGGTGGTCAGCGTCAGCCGCGCCGATCTGGACGCGCTGTTGGACGACCCGTTCGACGTGGTGGTCGCCGCGCTGGATTCGACGTTGCAGCGCAACGGAATCGGACGTTCCGCCCTGTCCGCGCTGGCCGTCGTCGGCGGCGGTGCACCGCTGGTGGCGCACCGGTTCACCGCGCTGTCCGGGGTGCCCGTGGTGGTCACGACGCGGCCCGGGCTCGACGCCGCCGCCGGAGCGGCCGCGCTGGCGGCGATGGCGGTGGAGGCCGAGGCGCCGACCGGCCTGGCACCGGTGCCGCCCGAGGGCGGCGCCGAGGCGCCCACCGCGTACGCGCCGGTGGCCCCCGCGGAGGCCACAGCGTCGGCACCCGCGCTGGCCTGGTCGCAGGACGACGCCGGTTCCGAAGACCCCGTGCCCTACCGCGGCGCGCCCTACGAACCGGTGTACGACACCGGCGCGCTGCGCCCACCGGTGCAGTACGTGCCCGCGAGCGAACCCGTCGACGAACCCCGCGCCGCGTGGCAGCGGATTCCCGGGCTGGTGTTCGGGCTGGCCGCCGCCGTCGCGGTGCTGGCGGTGGGTGGCGTCGCGATCGCGCTGACCAGCGTCAGCGCACCGCCGTCGGTCACCGAGGTGCCGCGCACCACCGCCTCACCGCCCGCTCCCGCGCCGGCCTCGGTCGCCCCGTCGATGCCGCCCGAGGCGCCCCCGCCGCCGCCGGTGCTGGAGACCGTGCCCAGCGAGCCGCCACCGCCGCCGGTGACCGTCGAACCGCCGCCGCCGGCTCCGCCCTCCACGGTCACCATCACCGAGACGACGACGCCGTCCCCGACGACGACCACCACAACCACCACGACGTCCACCACGACGACGTCCACCACGGCGCCGACGGAGACCACATCCTCAGGGACATCCTCAGCGACATCCTCCGAAACGACGTCCGTGACCACCACGCCGACCACCCCGGCGATGCGCACGACGCACCTGAATATCCCGTTCCTGCCGCCTATCCCGATCGAGGTGCCGCAGAACCCGATTCAGCCGCCGCCACCACCGGCGCCGATGCCGTAGCGGGCACATGGCGCGGGTGATGGCAGGCCGCCAGGTGTCCCGGCAGGTGAGCCACCAGCGGCGGATCCTCACGCGCGCACACCTCGGTGGCCCACGGGCAGCGGGTGTGGAAGCGGCAGCCTGACGGCGGATCGATCGGGCTGGGCACGTCACCCTCGAGCACCAACCGCTCACGGGCGGCGTTACGTTCGGGATCGGGGATCGGTATCGCCGACAGCAGTGCGTTGGTGTACGGGTGCACCGGCCGGGCGAACAACGCGTCGCTGTCCGCCTCCTCGACGATGCGGCCCAGGTACATCACCGCCACCCGGTCCGAGACGTGGCGCACCACACCGAGATCGTGCGCCACGAACAGAAACGACAGGCCGAACTCCTCCTGCACATCGCGCAGCAGGTTGATGATCTGGGCCTGCACCGACACGTCCAGCGCCGACACCGGCTCGTCGGCGATGATGAACTTCGGCCGCAGCGCGAGCGCACGGGCGATGCCGATGCGTTGGCGCTGCCCGCCGGAGAACTCGTGCGGGAACCGGTTGTAGTGCTCCGGGCTCAACCCCACCCGCTCGAGCAGTTCCTGCACCCGCCGCCGCAACCCGGCGCCGTCGGCGATACCGTGCAGCCGCAACGGATCCCCGATGATCTGGCCGACCCGCTTGCGCGGGTTCAACGACGCGAACGGATCCTGGAAGATCATCTGCATCTGGCGGCGCACCGGGCGCAGCTCGCGCGCCGACCGGCCGACGAGCTCCTCGCCGAGGAACTTCACCGATCCCGACGTCGGCGCTGTCAGCTGCAGCAGCGCCCGGCACAGCGTCGACTTACCGCACCCGGATTCGCCGACCAGTCCCAGGGTTTCGCCCTCACGGATGGTGAAACTCACGCCGTCGACGGCGCGCACCCGCGCCACCTCGCGGTCGACCACCGCACCGGCCTTCACCGGGAAATGCTTGACGAGGTCGGTGACCTCGAGCAGCGGATCACCCTTGCTCATGACACCACCACCGGTTCGCGCAGTCGCTGCTTGTGTTCGGAGTCCAGCCAGCAGCGGTCCAGATGACCTGTGCCGCCGCGGTCGTCGAGCTCAGGCAGCTCGGCGCACCGGTCGAACCGGTGCGCGCAGCGCGGGGCGAACCGGCAGCCCTGCGGCGGGGTCAGCAGCAACGGCGGCTGCCCCGGGATCTGCGGCAGCCGGCGGCCCCGCGGTTCGTCGAGCCGGGTCAGCGAGCCCAGCAGCCCCGCCGTGTACGGGTGTTGCGGCCGGTAGAAGATGTCGTCGAGGGTGCCGTTCTCCACCACCTGCCCGGCGTACATCACCAGCACCCGGTCGGCCAGTTCGGCGACCACCCCCAGATCGTGGGTGATCATGATGACCGCCAGATCCCGCTCCCGGTTGAGCCGGGCGAGCAGCCGCAGGATCTGGGCCTGCACCGTGACGTCGAGCGCGGTCGTCGGCTCGTCGGCGATCAGCACCGCGGGTTCCAGTGCCAGCGCCATCGCGATCATCACCCGCTGCCGCATCCCGCCGGAGAACTGGTGCGGATAGTCGCGAATCCTGCTTTCCGGCTGGGCGATTCCCACCGACCGCAGCAGCTCCACGGCGCGCTCACGGGCCTCGGCGCGGGACACGTCGCGGTGCGCGCGGATCATCTCGACGATCTGGTCACCGACGCGGTAGACCGGGTTCAGCGACGACATCGGATCCTGGAACACCATCGCGATCTGCTCGCCGCGCACCGCGCGCAGTCCCGCGTCGTGGAGGTCGACGAGCTCCTGCCCGCGATAGCGCACCGACCCGGTGATCGTCGCGTTCGGCGCCTGGGTCAGGCCTGTGATCGTCTGCGCCGTCACGCTTTTCCCGGATCCGGACTCGCCGACGATCGCCAGCACCTCGCCGGCGCGGACGTCGAAGGACACCCCGTCGACCGCGCGGACCAGACCGTCGTCGGTGCGGAACCCGACGCGCAGGTCGCGCACCGTCAGCAGCGCGCTCATACCGCCGCCGCCTGTCCGAGCCGGATACGGGGGTCGAGCACGGCGTAGACGATGTCGACGACCGTGTTGAGCAGCACGATGAAGAACGCGCCGAACATTGTCACTCCGATCAGCGGCGGCAGGTCCAGAGAGCGGATCGCCTCACCCGCGTACAGACCCACGCCGTCGAGGTTGTAGACCGTCTCGGTCAGGATGGCGCCGCCGCCGACGACCATCCCGAAGTCCAGGCCGAACAGCGTCACCACCGGAATCATGGAATTGCGCAGCACATGCCGGATCCGCACCTGCCGCTCACTGAGGCCCTTGGCCCGGGCGGTGCGCACGAAGTCCTCGTTCATGGTGTCGAGCATGTTCGAGCGCAGCACCCGGCTGTAGAAGCCGATATACAGTATCGCAAGCGTAATCCACGGCAACACAAGGTGATACGCCCACTCGACGGGGTTGCGGCTGAGCGGGACATAGCTGCCGGTGGGGAACAGCTGAACCTTGTAGGTGAGCAGGTACAGCAGCACCGCCGCCAGCCAGAACACCGGCATCGAGATGCCGACCAGCGACAGGATCGTCAGCGTGCGGTCGGTGAACCGGCCCGCGTGCACCGCCGACAGGTAACCGAACACCACGGCCACCGCCATCCACAGCACACCGGCCCCGATGCACAGCGAGAACGTCGCGGGCAGACCGTCCCAGATCTGTTCCAGCACATTGCGGTCCTTGGCGTAGGACATCAGCTGGCCGGTCAGGATCTGCCGCATCATGGTCAGGTACTGCACCGGCAGCGGCTGGTCGAGGCCGAGGTCGGCGCTGACACGGGCGATCAGCGCGGGATCGGCGTTCTTGCCCGCGATCCGGGCGGCCGGATCGGAGTTCGGGATCACGTTGAAGATCAGGAAGACGATCACCGAGATCGCGAACAGCACCGCGATCATGCCGATGAGCCGTCGAACGATGAACCGGGTCACCTAGTGCTCCAATCGGATCTTGGCGCGGGGGTCGAGCGCGTCGCGCAGACCGTCACCGAACACGTTCAGCGACAACACCGTCACGATGATCAACAGACCCGGCACCACCGTCAGATGCGGTGCGGTGTAGATCATCTCGTAGCCGTCGGCGATCATCGTGCCCCACGACGCGTTGGGTGGCCGCACGCCGGCGCCCAGGAAAGACAGGGCCGACTCCAGCAGCATGTCGTTGGCGATGTTGAGCGTGAAGAACACGATGATCGTCGACACCACGTTGGGCAGCAGCTCGGCGAACATGATCCGCAGCGGGCCCATACCCTGCGCGACGGCGGCCTCGACGAACTCCTTCTCCCGCAGCGCGAGGATCTCCCCGCGGATCGGCCGGGCCATGTACGGCACGTACACCAGCCCGATGATCAGGATCGGAATCCAGATCGAGTCCCCGGCGATGGCGATGAAACCGACCTTCAGGCCGCCGATCGCCAGCGCGGTGCCCAGTGCGATGCCCAGCAGCAGCACCGGGAACGCCCAGATCACGTCGAGGATGCGGGTCAGCACCGCGTCGATCCAGCCGCGGTAGAACCCGGCCAGCAACCCGACGACCACCCCGAGCACGGTGGTGATCGCCGCGGCCGCCAGCCCGACGTAGATCGACGTCCGCCCGCCGTACATCAACCGCACCATCACGTCGCGGCCGTTCTGGTCGGCGCCCAGCAGATACTGACTGCGCAGCCCGGGCCCCAGCGGGGTGCCGTCGGCGGCGACCACATCGGTCGCCACCCCGTCGATCAGCACCGTGTCGGTGATGTGGTTGTCGTTGGGACCGGTGTGCGCGACGTGCTCCGCCCACAGCGGCGCCGCCAGGCAGAACAGCACGATCAGCACGAACAGCGCGCCGAACCCGAGCGCAACCCTGTTGCGGCGCAACCTCAGCCACGCCAGGTACCACGGGCTGCGGCCCTGCACCCGGGCCGGCGGCGCCCCGGACTCTGGCCCGGTGTCTGGCCCGGTGTCGATGACGGTGGCCACGGCTACTTCAGCGCGAAGGACGTGAAGTCCTGATGGAACAGCAGATGGTGGTAGGACTTGTCGAAGTCCATCCGCTCCGACAGGAACGTGGTGAACTGCTCGTTGCCGTAGGGCGCCCACACCGCCTGCTCCATGTAGGCGCGGTCCAGGGCGGCGTACTCGTCCTCCACACCCTCGTCGGTGATCTGCTTGGTCAGCAACTCGTCCATCTTGGCGCTGAGCTCCGGGATGTCGGCACGGGAGAAGTTGTTGCCGTTGGTGGGCAGGATGCTCGAGCCGTGCAGCAGCGGCCGGAAGAAGTCGTCGGGATGCGGGAAGTCCTGGAACCAGTCGGCGAACCCGGTGTCCAGGTCGGGGGTGGACTGGTTACCGATCGTCGCCCAGTACACATCGCCGGCAATCACTTTCAGCGTCGCGTTGAACCCGAGCTGGGTGAGCAGGTCGTGGTAGTACTCACCGATGCGCTTGCGGTCCGGTTCGTCGTCGGTCCACACGGTGATGTCGCGGTCAGCCGGATTGGCCTCGGCGATCAGCTGTTTGGCCTTCTCCAGATCCGGTCCTGGATACAGCGTGTACTCCTGGTAGCCGGGCATACCGGGCGGCAGGATCTGCTGGGTGGGGTGCAGGCGTCCGCCGAAGATGCGGTTCAGCGCCTCCGGGTCGATCGCGTAGTTCACCGCCTGGCGCACCCGCACGTCGTTGAACGGCGGCTTCTGGGTGTTCATGAAGAAGTAGTAGGTGTTGATCGACTCCTCGAACCGGAACCGGTCGCCGTAGCGGGTCTTGACCTCCTGCAGGCGATCCGAGGCCGGTGGGTCGGCCATGAAGTCCACGCGGTTCTGCTCGATGTCGGTGACCTGGGCGCTGTTGTTCTTGTTCTCGGTGATCACGATCCGGTCGACGTTGGCGTCGGCCACCTCGTCGGCGCCGGCGTCCTTGACCGTGCCGAAGTTGGGGTTGCGCTCCAGCGTCAGCGTCCGCGGTGCGTCGACCGAGGTGATCATGAACGGTCCGCTCGCGGCGGGCGGGTCGTTGGTGGCGTCCTTGTCCAGCGGGGTGCTGGGCGGCACCGGGGCGGCGAACATCAAGGCCAGCACGTTCTCGAAAGTGCCGTTCGGAGAGGTCAATTGGATCGTGATGTCACCGGTCTCGTCGTCGGTGGTGATGCCGCGGATGGTGTCGGCGCGGCCCTCGGCGTAGTCGTCGGCTCCCTCGATCACGGTGAAGAACACCGAACCACCCGAATTGGCCTTGAACAGCCGCTGGATGGCGTAGGTGAAATCGGATGCCTTGATCGGCGTTCCGTCGGAGTACTTCATGTTCGGGCGCAGCTTGAGCTTGTACGTCGTTCCGTCATCGGAGATCTCGGGCAGATCCTCGGCCAGGGCCGGGACGACCTCGGTGCCCTCCTTGCCCGCGGCGTGCCGGTAGGTCAGCAGTGGGGTGTAGACGTTCCACAGCACCTCCCAGCCCTCGACGGTGTAGGACAACTGCGGGTCGACGTAGTCGGGGAACGACGTCATCGTGACCTGGACGTCGCCACCGCCCGATCCCGTCGACTCACCGCCTCCACACGCCGTCGCTGCACACATCACGGCCAAGACGCACGCGATGATCGCGGCCTTAAATCTCATCTCGCTCCCTTCACCGCTCGCGGCGGCGACCGACTGCCGTCCGTCACTTTTTCCGGACTGCATGGCATCTTGGGGGCAATTTGTCGGGTCTGCATCCCGAATCTCACAGAAAACTTCCGGCCAGGTATTGCTCTAGCCGTCAATATTCCGGTGGAGCAACAGTCGGTGGGATAGCGCGGGACACCGGAGGCAAACCGGTCGCAGGCACGACAGGTGAGGCTGCGCGGTCGTGGGCAATCCGCGGTGAACGCGCCGAAGCGCGTGTGGGCAATCCCGGGCCGGGACTAGGGGCCGTACGAGTAATCCGGAGTGTGGAACCGGTTGATGATCGGAATCTTCTCCAGGATCCGGTCCCGCAGTCGCGGCTGCGGGGCCGGCGGCACGTAGGCCGGTGGAGGCGGCGGCGGGACGTACACCGGGGGCGCCGGCGGGGTGTAGGCCGGTTCGGGCGCCGTGACGGCCGGGGCCGGCGGTGTGTACTCCGGGGCGGGCGGCGGCGCGTACGCCGGCGGCTGGTAGACCGGTGCGGCGGGTGGCGGCGGGGGCGCCGCGACCGCGATCGTCTGCGCGACGATCGGCTTGGCCTCGGCCACGCTGAGCTTCCTCACCGGGGCCGGGGCGGGGGTGGTCTCCTCGGCCGCCGCGGAGGGTTCGCCTCTGGCGACCGCCGTCGTGTCGGCGTCGTCGGAGCCGGCCAGGGTGATGCCGATGGCCGCCGACGCGGACGCCACGAACGTGACCGACGCCGCGGCCAGCACCCCGGTCAGCGCCCCGACGCGGGCCGGGATCCGGCTCGCCTTCGGCGCGACGAGGGGGTTCACCGCGCGTGCGGAGGCCAGCGCGGCGCCGCGGGCCAGCGCGAGGTCGGCCTCGGCGGCCGAGAACACCGGGGCCTCGGTGACCTCGTCGAGCGTGCCGGTGACCAGATCGACGTCGGGGGCGGAGCCGACGACGAAGACGGCCTGCGGCCGCCACTCGTTGAGTTCGAGCATGCTGATCACCGCGCTCGGCAGTTCGACCGGGTCGTCGCCGTCGGCGGGCCGGGTGATCCGGTCGACCGTCGTGCCGTCCGGCGTGACCATCGCGACCACCGCGGCGTCGGGCTCCACGATGCAGACGGCGACGTCGTCGTGGTCGGTGATCTCGGCGATCCCGGTGGCCAGCAGCTCGCCGGCCTCGACGTCGGGCACCCCGACCGCGTTGCCGTGGCCCCGCGCGGCGAGCGCCGCCAGCACCTCGGAGGCGGCGTTCCCGGCCTCGGGGGTCCAGGTCACGCCGATGGCGTGCAGCGGTTGGTCGGCGACGTCGGCGAGCACGACGTTGAGCAGCTCGTCGAGGGCAACGGTGTCACCCAGCTCGTCAGCGGCGACGTCGAACGACCCGCGGTCGACCGTCGCGCCTTCGCCGGTCAGGCCCTCGACGAGCACCCACCGGACTGTGCTGGATGTCATCGACAGGCCGAGCACGAGGTCCATATGCGCTCCCGATCCGGTCGACAGAATTCAGCCTCCGAGGGTACCGCGAACGCGGGGAGGGGTGGCCGGGCGGATCAGGCGGCGTCCTGGGAGGCGCCCGCGCCGCCGCCGCTCGACGGCTTCTTGCCGAGGCCGCCGAGCAGGCCGCCGACCGCACCGGTGACGCCGCCGACGGTGCCCGTCACCCCGCCGACGACACCGCCGACGGTGCCGGTCACGCCGCTGGTCACACCGCCGACCGTGCCGGTGACGCCGCCGACGGCGCCGGTCACTCCGCCGACGACGCTGCCTGCCGGGCTGGTCGGCTTACCCGGCGCGGCCGACGGACCGGCCGAACGCGGGCCCGTCGGCCTGGTGGTCGGCTTGGCCTCCTCCGACTCCTCGACGATGTCGGTCTTGGTCTCGCTCTTGGCGGCCTTGGGGGCGGTCTGCTCGACGACCACCGGCGCGGAGCCGCCCGTCGTCACCGCGGTGGTCGCCGCCTGCACCGGCGCGGGTGCGGAGGTGGCGGACACCGTGGTCGCCGCCGGAGTGGGCAGCGGGTTGAGTCCGCCGACCGCGGCGGAGATGACGTCGCCGATGCCGCCGAGATCCAGGCCGCCACCCGACAGGATCTTCGTCAGCAGCTTGAAGACCCCGGTGATCGCGTTCGGAGTGCTCGGCGTGGGGTTGCCGCTGAAGAACTCCTTCTCGATGCCCTTGACCATCAGGTTGAAGATGTCGGCGGGCACGCGGCTCCAGTCCACATCCGGGAACGACATGAACGCGGTCGGGTCGCCGGCCTGGTCGAGCGTGCGGACATAGGTGCCGTCGGGCATCCGGACCACGTCGGTGTAGCCCAGGTTGACCAGGCTGGTCAGCGCCGGGGCCAGGGCGTTGGCCAAGGCACCCAACGGATTCGGGAACGCACCCGCGGTCATCAGGTTGGTCAGGTCGGTCAGCAGGTACAGCGGTTCGAGCAGCGGCAGGCTGGTGGTGGGCAGCGTGAGATAGAGGTTGAGCGCCAACGGATCCGCGCCGAGGCTGGTGAGGATCTCCTTGAGCTGCGCCTCCAGTTGCGGGGTGAGGTTCGACAGGTCGACGCCACGCAGGATGTAGGTCGGCAGCAGGAACCCGACGAGGCTGTTGGCGATCGAGAACGGATTGGGCCACGCCGCGAAATCGGAGAGCAGGTCGTACTGGACGGTGGCGTCGACCTTGACCGGGATCAGGTTCGCCCCGCCCAGGGCCAGGCCGGTGTTGAGGATCGGGATGCCACCGCTGTGGGTGACCTCGGTGTCCGGTGTGACCGTGTCGATGCCGAACAGCCGGGCCAGCGGGTAGGCCCGTGCGAACAGGCCGCCGTTCGCGCGACCGGGGTTGCGCAGCAACAACATCGGCAGGATCGTGAGGCTGCCGAGCAGTGGATCGGTGGCCGCGGTGGGCGACTTCTCCCCGCCCGGCTGAAACTTCAGGTCCTCGACGATCTGCGGGTAGGCCGCACCCGCGGCGAACGCGCCCATCCCGAACCCGATCACGATCGGCACCCGCAGGTCGATCACGTCGAGGTTCTCCGGGGCGGTCCGCACGACGGACTCGAGCAGGTCGACGAGGCCGCCGAGGTTGACGATCCCGCCGAGCTCGAGAAGCCCGTCAGGGCCCAGGATCCCGCCGAGCTCGAGCAGCGGGTTCTGGCCCTCGAGTGTCCTGAGCCGGTCCAGCAGCGTGGTGAGCAGGCCGTTGACCCCGATCGGCAGGTACTCGGTGTTGTTAACCTCGGCGGCAACCGAATTCGGCAGACCCGGGGTCCAGCCGAGGTCGAAGCCCAGAAGTTTCAGCAGGGTGAAGGGCGGACCGGCGGTGATCAGGTTGAGCCCGGGGACGTCGAGGTCGGCCAGGTTGAGCGGATCGGAGAGGTCGATGCCGAGCAGGTCCAGCAGCTTGCTGACCGTGGTGATGCCGAGCCCGTCGGTGATGCCGAGCGTCTGCAGCACCGGCAGCAGCACCCCGTCGGCGAGGTCGATGCCGAGCATCTCGGTCAGGACGGGCAGCAGGTTGACCTGCGCGGTGTCCAGCACCCCCTGCAGCAGGTGGCGCGGCAGCGAGGCCAGCAGGGTCTCGGGATCCATTCCGGCGGCACGCGCCAGTGCCATCAGGTTGATGTTGGTGGTGATCGCCTCCAGGATCGCCGCGGCGATCGACTGGGACAGGTCGTAACCGGCGCTGCCGAGGCCGCCGGTGAGGTCGGGGATCTTGTCCGGCTCGGGGAAGACCTTGACCGCCGCGGTCAGCTCCACGTCGGGGTTGAGCATCTCCTCGGTGGGGGCCGAGACCAGGCCGGCGGTCACGGCGGCAGTGCTGATGGTGGCAACTCCGATAACGGTCGCCTTCTTAACGACGGTGACCCTTCTGGCGAGTCTTTTCGTCATATGCCCAGCCCCTTCAGCCGCGCCGAACGTAAGCGCACCGTAACAGAGGGTATGGGCGTCGAGCGAATTCTTGCGGAAAGTTCAGTGTCATCGTTTAGCTGAGTTAGCAAATTTATTTCTAACGCTAACGATAAATACTGGTACGGTGTTTGTGCTGGTACACAGGGTTTTCAGAGGGGTGGAACAAAACGAGTCGGCAACTCGGTGTCGCGGCTGGGGCGTTTGGGATGGTGGCCAGTCAGCAAATACCGCCAGTCGGGATGAGTTGCCCAAATCTGGGACACAACGCCCAGGCGTCGGATTTCGCGGAAAAGCAACTTTGCTGCGCGGGTGTCTTCGGCGTGATGTGGCCGCGTCGAAGGAAGTGTCCGGGGCAATATCTCAAGGTGGTGGAGCAAAGATAACGAATTGATATACGATCCCCATTCGTGGGACGGCACTGCTTAGCCAACAAGCGACGGACGTCGCCGATCGGTGTGGCTGCGCTGATCGGCCCCATCGCCTTGTTCTTAGCGGTGGGTTCCGAGGCACCTCTGACCGCGCGGCCCGCGCCGGAGACCGAACCGGTCGTCGTCGAGGAAGTGGGCACCACGCCCTGCTGTGTCGAGGTCGTGGCGGCGGACGCGGCCGTCGCGTCGATCGGGCAGGCCGCGTTCAACGCGGCTCCCGAGCGCATGGTCACGGCGTCGCGGTACCGGGCCGTCGACCGCACGCTTCCGGCGGGGCTGGCGCCCGAGAGCGGACTGCAGGTGAAGACCATCCTGGTGTCGCGCGCGATCACCGACGCCTTCCCCGAGATCTCGAGCATCGGCGGGGTGCGGCCGGATGGGCTGCGCTGGCATCCCAACGGCCTGGCGCTCGACGTGATGATCCCGAACCCCTACAGCGCCTCGGGTATCGCGCTGGGCAACGAGATCGTGTCGTACGTCCTGCGCAACGCCAAGCGGTTCGGTCTTCAGGACGCGATCTGGCGGGGCGTCTACTACACGCCCGCCGGCGCGCAGGGCGGTGGCTACGGCCACTACGACCACGTGCACATCACGACCTACGGCGGTGGCTATCCCACCGGCAACGAGATCTACCTGCGCTGAAATCACGCGCTGAAACGCAGGGGCCCCCACGCCGGGAGCGCAGGGGCCGTGTGTCGATCGTCCCGGGCCGTCAGCACTTCAGTGTCACGTGAGCGGTCTTGCCCGTCACGATGGTCGCGATGTTGGGACCCGGAGTGCCGAGCAGGTGTCCGGGGACGCCCGAGTCGGTTCTCATGTACGTCTGGCCGGGCCGGACCTCGGTGACCGTGCACTTGTCGATCGAACCGGTGCCGGTCCTGCTCACCACGACGGTGTAGCCCTCGTTACGGAGCCTGTCGAGGACCTGATCTGCCGGTTCGCCGCCGGTCGGGGCGGCGAGCGCTGCGGTGGCGGACGCCATGCCCAGGCCCGCGGCGGCCAGGGCGGCGCCGACTGCGGGGACAATTCGAGTCATCATCGTCGATCACTCTCCGAAACATTCCCTATTCGTCGGATCACTTATGCCAACGGCGTTGGCGCCGGGGATATTTCGGGAGAGCTGACGTGCCCTCGGGGCACGATGGTCCGCTGGCGCAGGACGCTGCCTTAGTGCGGAGTGATCAAGATTCGGGCATCCTTGATGGACAGCAGCAGGTGCAGCGGATCGGTCGGTGATTGCTCGAAGTCGAAACGCGAATAGAAGTTGCGGGCGTCTTCATCGATGGCGTGTACAAGCATCGCCCGTGCGCCAATATGGTCGGCAACGTAGACAGTCCGCGTAATCGCATCACGCAGGAGATGTCTGCCCAGACCCTTGCCCTGCTCCCTGCGGTCGACCGCCAGACGGGTTAGCAGAATCACGGGTATCGGATCGGGCATATTCCGCCGAAACCTGCCCGACACCGCCTTGCGTTCCACGGAGCCCGCCGCCAGTGCGTAGTACCCCACGACCCGGCCCTCGCGGCACGTGACGAAGCAACGTGAGGCACCGCTTCGGTGATTGGAGACAGCCTTCTTGATCAGGTAGGTGTTAAGAGGGTCGTCTCCGCAGTCGAAGTGGCCTACCTCGTCGTCCTCGCGGATTGGCCGGGGCTGGCTGTAGCTCACGCCTCGGAGTCGAAGATCGACCGTTCAGAGAAAAGTTTCTCCAGTTGCGGCTTATGCGTGACAGGCCGATCCAGAACTTCCAGGAACTCCTCCCAAGCGGACGTGCCCAACGCGAAGTACGTGCGGTCCGCAAGGACGTCACGAGCATGGGCCAGCGTCGCGCTCAGGGTGAAGCTGGTGAGATCAATTCCTTTGACCTCCGCTGCACGACGAATCAGCGCGTCCTGCTCAGAAGTCAGGCGCACGGCGAAACGCTCCGTCTTGGTTGCAGCCATGCACACATTGTGCGCCCGATAGGCACACACGTCAACGGAGACCTACGCGGGATGATCTCTGCCGTTGATCAGCGCAGATTGACCGCGAGGGTCACGCGCCGGCTCACGGTCGCACTCCCGGTGTCTGCGGATTATGAGCCTGTCGAATAGTCGGTCGTCACCGCGGGAAGCTCGGCACTCCACAAGCAGTTGCGCTCGGTCCGCCTCACGGCTCCTGGCGCGCGACATCCTCGACCAAAGGGGAGTTGGGGCCAGCTCGTTTGTGCCGGCTGGCGCGCGCTGGCGATCGGCCAGCGTCTTTGGAGCCGGTGACGGGAATCGAACCCGCGTTCTCAGCTTGGGAAGCTGATGTTCTGCCATTGAACTACACCGGCCAGTTCGATCACGAAGGCTAACATCTGCCGGCCGTCCGCTGCGTCCGACGTCGTCCATTTTCGGTACCGGCGGCGGAGCCCCGCCGGTCATGTATTTGCTATAGGCGGAAATATTCACAGTTCTGTCAATTGCTGAGCAATGCCCGAATAGCTGCCGCCCGATCCGTAGTAAGAGGCGCTACGACAATCATCGGCAATCGCGACATAACATGCCGGAGGGTATGGGCGTGAAACGCGTCTGTGCGCGCTAAACAGCGTAATCGTGTCAGCTGGTAGCGATATCGGGTTGATCAGGTTATTGCATTAGGTAGGACCAGCGAATCGCGCAATCCGTACCCCTGTCGCCGTAGGATAAACCTGCCGAAAAGTTGAATTCCTCACAAGCAACCCTCTTCTGTTCCCTGTTGTGCCGGGTTATGGTCTTTGCTAAGTCGGGGCAACTGATTCTGGAGGACCCATGAAACTCGCATTCCGCGCAACCATGGCCGGTGGCATCGCGATCGCCGGCGCAGCCCTGATCGGCGTCCTGGCTCCCGCCGCTCACGCCGACGAGGATCCGTTCGGCGACCTCGGCAAGTGGGTCGTCGGCAGCACCGGTGATCTGGTGCAGTTCGGCATCGGCGGCACCGGCGACCTGACCAAGCACAGCATCGGCGGCACCGGTGATCTCACCAAGCACACCATCGGCGGCCTCGGTGACCTGACCAAGTTCGGCGCCGGCGAGACCGGCAAGGCCGTCCAGGGCGGCCTCGGCGCCATCGGCAAGCTTCTCGGCGGCAAGTAGGCCCGTCCGAGCGGTGAAGTCCCCCGGAGCACCTGCCCCGCTCCGGGGGACTTCGGCGTTCGGCGACGGTTACGCTCGTCGCGTGCTGCTCTCCGACCGCGACATCCGCGCCGAGATCGCCGCCGAACGGCTGAAGCTGGAACCGTTCGACGACAGTCTGATCCAGCCGTCGAGCATCGACGTCCGCCTCGACAGCCTGTTCCGGGTCTTCAACAACACCCGCTACACCCACATCGACCCGGCCCAGCGCCAGGACGACCTGACCACGCTGGTGGAGCCCGCCGAGGGGGAGCCGTTCGTGCTGCATCCCGGCGAGTTCGTGCTCGGCTCCACGCTGGAGGTGTGCACCCTTCCCGACGACCTGGCCGGGCGCCTGGAGGGCAAGTCCTCGCTCGGCAGGCTCGGCCTGCTGACCCACTCCACCGCCGGGTTCATCGACCCCGGCTTCTCCGGCCACATCACCCTCGAGCTGTCCAATGTGGCCAACCTGCCGATCACGCTGTGGCCCGGTATGAAGATCGGCCAGCTCTGCCTGCTGCGCCTGACCAGTCCGGCCGAGCATCCCTACGGCAGCGCGAGCGTCGGCTCGAAGTACCAGGGCCAGCGCGGCCCGACCCCGTCGCGTTCGTACGAGAACTTCATCAAGTCCTGAACTGCCGCCTGGCATGGCCGGCGTCGCGTGGGTAGCCTCGGAAGGGCGAGCTGAGGTGAATCGTCCCAGCAAATTCTGGTTCAGACGTAACGCTCGTGCTGGTGAGGACGATTAACCACTAGTCGCCGACGTGTGTAGAGCGCGCTGCGCACCGGCGACCCAGGCGCTGCAGCAAACAACTTGGAGGAGTCGGTGGACATCGTTCTCGGGGTGTCGATGACACCCACGACGGTCCGCATGGTGCTGGTCGAAGGGGAGCGGGCGGACGGCGCTACCGTCGATCACGACGTCTTCGATGTCACCGGAGGCGACGATTCGGCAACCTCGGCCGCCGCTGCGGTCGTCGACGCGGTGCTGGGCACCAAGGAGAGCGCCCTGGCCGGCGGCCACAACCTCAGGGCCATCGGTGTCACCTGGAGTGACCACGCCGAAGCCGCCCAGTTACGCGACGCACTCGCCGCCCGCGGGATCGACGATGTCCTGCTGGTCTCCGACGGCCTCGCCGCGGCCGCCCTCGCGCAGGCCGTCGGCCGCGCCATGGACTACACCACCACCGCGCTGCTGTTCATCGACCGTGACACCGCCACCCTGTCGGTGGTGCAGACCGACGACGGCTCGGTGGTCAAGGTGCTCAGCCGCACCCTGCACAGCAGCGACGCCATGGCGGTGCTCGCCGACATGGCCGCGGCCGTCGCCGCCCAGGAGGCCGCGCCGGACGCCATATTCGTCGTCGGCTCCGGCGTCGACGTCAGCGCCGTCAAGAACCACCTCGAACACCTGGTCAACATCCCGGTGCGGGCTCCCGACGACGCGGCGATGGCGCTGGCCCGCGGTGCCGCGCTGGCCGCCGCCCAGGCGCCCGCCTTCGAGGCCTCCACCGTCGGGCTGGCCTACTCGCAGGACCCCGACGGCCCGACCGCCGGATCCCCGTACGCGCTCGGGCTCGCCGCGGCCGACACCCAGCTCGCGCCCGTCGACGCCCCGCTGGCCTACTCCGAGATCGCCGACGGCCCCCTCGACAACGCCGACTCCGAACCGCTGACCGACCTGACCCCCGCACCCGGCGAGGACCGCAAGCCGTTCCTGCTCGTCGGCAGCGCGATGGCCTCGATCTTCGTCGTCGGCGTTGTGGCACTGGTGATCTCGCTGGCGGTCAGCATCCGGCCGACCGCCGACCAGCGGCCCGCCCCCGGTCAGAGCGCGATCGCGCCGAGCCGCGTCGTGCCCGCGCCGCCGGCCCCGTCGCCCAAACCGGTCGAACAGGCCCAGCCCGTGGCCCCGCCGCCCCCGACCACCGCCGAGACCATCAAGGCGCCGGTGCCCGTCGTGCAGCAGCAACCCGCGCCGCAGGCGCCGCCGCGCACCGTCTACGTCGAGGCTCCCGTACCCGCCCCGCCACCCGAGGCGCCCCCGCCCGCGCCGGCGGCTCCCGCACCGGCCCCCGCGCCGGTGCCCGTCGCACCCGCCCCGGTGCCGGTCTTCGTGCCGCCCGTGGTGGCGCCGCCGCCGTATTACAACCCGTACAACCCGCGGCCGCAGAACCCGTGGGTGCCGCCGTGGTCGCCGCCCCGGCCCACCTGGACACCCCCGAAACCGACGTGGACACCGCCCAAACCCACCTGGACACCGCCGCCGTGGCGTCCGCCGTTGCATCAGCAGCCCGAGGCGCCCAAGCCCGAGCCACCGCAGGTGCCGCCGGTGCAGAACGGCCGCGGCGGATATCCCGGCGCCGGCGGATCGTCGGGCAGCGGTCCGGGCCACAACCCGAGCGGCCCGTCGCCGCGCGGCCCGCAGACGAACTGCTTCCTCATCTTCTGCAGCACCCACTCGTAGCGGCGCTCGGTAGGCTCGCGGTCGTGGAGGAGACGGATCGGCGGGCAGGACCCATGCGCCACCGGGTCCGGTGGCTGGCCATGCACGGTTTTGTGCGCGCGGTGTCGCGGCTGCTGGCGCGCCGCGGCGATCCCCAGGGCCGGTTGATCGCCGACCCGGCGGTGCGCGCCGACCCGGTGTCGTTCACCGAGGAGCTGCGGGCGCGCGGACCGCTCGTGCGGTGCGCGGCCGTGCACATCACCGTCGACCACGGGATCGCCGGCGAGGTGCTGCGTTCCGACGACTTCCGCGTCCTGGCTATGGGTTCCAACCTGCCCAAGCCGCTGCAGTGGATCGTCAACCACACCCAGACCGGACTGCTGCATCCGCTGGAGCCGCCGTCGATGCTGTCGGTCGAACCGCCCGAGCACACCCGGTACCGCAAGACGGTGTCGTCGGTGTTCACCTCCAGAGCCGTTGCGGCGCTGAAGGATCGGGTGCAGGAGACCGCCGACGGGCTGCTCGAGCGGCTCGACGGCGAAGGCACCGTCGACATCGTCGAGCGCTACTGTTCGCAGCTGCCGGTCGCGATCATCAGCGACATCCTCGGCGTCCCCGAACAGGACCGGCCACGGGTGCTCGAGTTCGGCGAACTCGGCGCCCCCAGCCTCGACATCGGGCTGAGCTGGTCGCAGTACCGCTCCGTCTACCGCGGCATCGAGGGCTTCAACGACTGGCTCGCCGGCCACCTCGACCACCTGCGCCGCCACCCCGGCGACGACCTGATGAGCCAGCTGATCGTCGCCTCCGACAACGGGGTTCGGCTCAACCACCGCGAACTGATGGCCACCGCCGGGCTGGTGCTGGCGGCGGGCTTCGAGACGACGGTCAACCTGCTGGGCAACGGAATCCGGATGCTGCTCGACCATCCCGAGCACCTCGAGACGCTCGCCGAGCATCCCGAGCTGTGGCCCACCGCCGTCGAGGAGATCCTGCGCCTGGACCCGCCCGTGCAGCTGACCGCGCGGATGGCGCTGCGCGACGTCGAGCTCGCCGGCCGGCCGGTGCGCGCCGGCGAGGTGGTGATCTGCTACATCGCGGGCGCCAACCGCGACCCCAAGGTGTTCGCCGACCCCCACCGACTGGACCTGCACCGGGCCAACGCGGGCAGGCACCTGTCGTTCTCCGGCGGCAGGCACTTCTGTCTGGGCGCGGCGTTGGCCCGCGCCGAGGGCGAGGCCGGTCTGCGCGCCTTCTTCGAGCATTTCCCGAACGCCCGGCTGGCCGGGGACGGCAGCAGGCGACCGACCCGGGTGCTGCGCGGGTGGGCGTCGCTGCCGATCGAACTGGGCAGCCGCAAGCCGGCGGTGGTGCGGCCGTGACCGGACTTCCGTCGACGCATATCCCTGTTAACGCGCTCCTCGGCGCCGAGAAGTGAGTAGGTTCGCAATCGTGGATTTCCGAGCGGCACTGCTCGACCAGACCCGGGCCTTCGGTGATCTGATTCGCGGTGCAGACCCGACAACACCCGTCCCGACCTGTCCGGACTGGACGCTCAAACAGCTGTTCCGACACGTCGGTCGTGGAAACCGCTGGGCCGCACAGATCATCGTCGAACAGCGGCAGAGCGCGCTGGATCCGCGCGACGTCCGCGACGGCAGACCGCCGGACGACGAGGACGGCGCCATCGAGTGGTTGCAGGAGGGGGCGCAGCTGATCATCGACGCCGTCGACCGCGTCGGCTCCGCCACCCGGGTGTGGACCTTCCGCGGCCCGCGCCCGGCCGGCTGGTGGATCCGGCGGCGACTGCACGAGGTCGAGGTGCACCGCGCCGACGCCGCGCTGGCGCTCGGTGCGTCCTACGGTCCGGCGGCCGAACTGGCCGCCGACGCGATCAGCGAGTGGATCGAGCTGCACGCCTCCAACACCTCCCGGCCCGCGCTGGACCGCGGCCGCAGCCTGCACATGCACGCCACCGACGAGGGGCTGGGGCCGACGGGAGAGTGGACCATCGTGCACGACGAGGAAGGCGTGTGGTGGTCGCACAACCACGCCAAGGCCGACGCCGCGCTGCGCGGCACCGCCACCGACCTGCTGCTGGCGATCACCCGCAGGCGCGCGGCCGCCGACCTGGGCATCGAGGTGCTCGGCGACGCCGCCGTGTGGGACGAGTGGCTGGAGCGCACGGACTTCTAGGCTGACCCCATGCGCGGCATCATCCTCGCCGGCGGTGAGGGCACCCGGCTGTACCCGATCACGATGGGCGTCAGCAAGCAGCTGGTGCCCGTGTACGACAAGCCGATGATCTACTACCCGCTGTCGACGCTGATGATGGCGGGGATCCGCGACATCCAGATCATCACCAAACCCGACGACGCACCCGCGTTCCACCGGTTGCTCGGCGACGGTTCGGATTTCGGCATCAACCTCAGCTACGCCGTGCAGCCGCGCCCGGAGGGGCTGGCGCAGGCGTTCGTCATCGGCGCCGACCACATCGGCACCGAATCCGTCGCACTCGTGTTGGGCGACAACATCTTCTACGGCCCCGGCCTGGGCACCAGCTTGAGCCGGTTCCAGGATGTCAGCGGCGGAGCGATCTTCGCGTACTGGGTGTCCAACCCGTCGGCGTACGGGGTGGTCGAGTTCGGCCCGGACGGCACCGCGCTGTCGCTGGAGGAGAAACCGGCGAAACCGAAGTCGAACTACGCGGTGCCCGGGCTGTACTTCTACGACAACGACGTCATCGAGATCGCGCGGTCACTGAAACCGTCCGCGCGCGGTGAATACGAGATCACCGAGATCAACCAGACCTACCTCGAGCAGGGGCGGCTGCGCGTCGAGGTGCTGGCCCGCGGGACCGCGTGGCTGGACACCGGCACCTTCGACTCGCTGCTCGACGCCGCCGACTACGTGCGCACCATCGAGCGCAGACAGGGCCTGAAGATCAGCGTGCCCGAGGAGGTGGCCTGGCGCGTCGGCTTCATCGACGACGACCAGCTCGCGGCCAGGGGACGGGCACTGCTCAAGTCCGGCTACGGCGCCTATCTGCTGCAGCTGCTGGAGCGTTCGGGGTAGCCAGCACCGCGGCGATCGCGGTGGTCAACGGCACCGACAGCGCCAGCGCGATCCCGCCGACCGCCGAGCGGGCGATCTCGGTGGCCACCAGCTCGCCGGTGAGCACGTCGCCCAGCGAGCGGCTCGCGACGCTGAACAACAGCAGCAGCGGCAGCGCGCTGCCCGCGTACGCCAGCACCAGGGTGTACACCGTGCTGGCGATGTGGTCGCGGCCCACCCGCATGCCGCCGACGAACACCGCCCGCCGGGTGGCGCCCTCCAGCGCGGCCAGCTCGAACACCGCCGAGGCCTGGGTGACGGTCACGTCGTTGAGCACACCCAGCGAGCCGATGATGAACCCGGCCAGCACCAGCCCGGTGATCGACACGTTGTCCATGTAGGCCGCGACCTCGTTGTTCTGGTCCTCGGCCAGCCCGGTCAGGTGCGCCAATTCGATTGCCGCCCACGACAGTCCGGCCGCCAACAGCAGCGACGTCAGGGTGCCCAGCAGTGCGGCGCTGGTGCGCAGGCTCACCCCGTGCGCCAGGTAGAGCACCGCGTAGAGGATCAGCGCCGAGGCCACCAGCGCGACGGGCACCGCGGGCGCCCCGTCGCGCAGGGCGGGCAGCAGGAACACGACCAGCACCGCGAACGCCACCACGATGCCGATCAGCGCGCGCAGCCCGCGCCACCGGGCCACCGCCACCACGACGACCGCGAACACCGCGGCCAGCCCGATCAGCGGCCAGGTGCGCTCGTAGTCGTAGAAGTCGTAGGTGGTGGTGCCCGCGGCGTCGACCTGGCGGACGATGCGGATGTCGTCGCCGACGGCCAGGGTCGGCTGCCCCGGTGCGCCGCTGAACTCCAGCAGCGTGTCGGCCCCGGCGTTGGGCCCGGACTCGATGGCGACCAGCACCTGCACACACTCGGTGGCGGCGTCCTCGGCGGGCAGCGGCGCCGACGTGAGCACCCGGCCGACCGACGGGCTGCCGCAGGGCGCGGCGGTGGTGGAGCGCACCTGACCGGCCTCGGTGGTCACCGCACCGCCCTCGGCGTTCTGGTACGGCAGCGGGATGTCGACCTTCTGCTGGTCCGGCCACAGCCACACCGCGCCCGCCAGCACGGCGACACCGATCACCACCAGCAGGCCGACGACGATCCGGGCCGCGATCGGGCCGAGCGGGGCGGGGCCCTGCGGCGAGTGCGAGTGTCCGTGCGAGTGCGTCACCCGGCCAGGGTAGTTACTGGCGGTAGGACACCAGGAAGTTGCCGAGCCGTTCGATCGCGGCGGCCAGGTCGCGGGCCCACGGCAGCGTCACGATGCGCAGGTGGTCGGGGGTGGGCCAGTTGAACCCGGTGCCCTGGGTGACCAGGATCTTCTCCTGCAGAAGCAGATCCAGCACCAGCTGCTCGTCGTCGACGATGTCGTAGACCTCGGGGTCCAGCCGCGGGAACGCGTACAGCGCGCCCTGCGGTTTCACGCACGACACCCCGGGGATCTCGTTGAGCTTCTCCCAGGCGACGTCCCGCTGCTCACGCAGCCTGCCGCCGGGTAACACCAGGTCGTCGATGCTCTGGTGACCGCCGAGTGCGACCTGAATCGCGTGCTGCGCAGGCACATTCGGGCACAGCCGCATGTTGGCCAGCAGGCTGATGCCCTCGATGAAACTGGTCGCGTGGTCCTTCGGGCCGGTGATCACCAGCCACCCCGAGCGGTAGCCGGCGACCCGGTAGGTCTTCGACAGGCCGTTGAACGTCAGGGTCAGCACGTCCGGGGCCACCGCCGCCATCGAGATGTGCTTGGCGTCGTCGTAGAGGATCTTGTCGTAGATCTCGTCGGCCAGCAGCATCAGCTGGTGCTTGCGCGCGAGGTTCGCGATCTGCTCGAGAACCTCGCGGGTGTAGACGGCGCCGGTCGGGTTGTTCGGGTTGATCACCACGATCGCCTTGGTGCGCTCGGTGATCTTGGACTCCAGATCCGCCAGATCCGGCTGCCAGCCCTGCGTCTCGTCGCACAGGTAGTGCACCGGGGTGCCGCCGGCCAGCGACGTGCACGCGGTCCACAGCGGGTAGTCGGGGGCGGGGATCAGCACCTGATCGCCGTTGTCCAGCAGGGCCTGCAGCACCATCTGGATCAGCTCGGAGACCCCGTTGCCGAGATAGACGTCGTCGACGTCGAACTTCGGGAACCCCTCCACCAGCTCGTAGCGGGTGAACACCGCGCGCCGTGCCGACAGGATGCCCTTGGAGTCGGAGTACCCCTGCGCGTACGGCAGCGCCTGGATGATGTCGCGCATGATCACGTCGGGCGCCTCGAAGCCGAACGGGGCGGGGTTGCCGATGTTCAGCTTGAGGATCCGATGACCCTCGGCCTCCAGCCGGGCCGCGTGCTCGTGTACCGGGCCGCGGATCTCGTAGAGCACGTCCTGCAGCTTCGAAGACTGCGTGAACGTGCGAGGCCGCGGGTGGTGTCCCGCGGCCTGGCTGGGCACGTGTTGGGTCGTCACGCCCTCCATGGTCGCACTGCTGTCCAGCGAATAACCAAAACCGCTTGTCAGCGCTTACCGGGGCGGCGGGCACCCTTGGCGATGCCCAGCCCCTTCACCGGCGGCTCGTCGCCGACGATGCGGTCATCCTTGGCTGCCGGCGCGCTGTCACCCGCGGAAGGTGCGGGGGCAGGAGCGGATTCGGCTGCCGGTTCCGCGGCGGGCGCCGGTTCCGGTTGCGCCGCAGCGGGATTCGCGGGAGCGGTCGGAGCAGCGGCGGGGGCCTTCTTCGCGCCCGGGCGGCGTGCGCCGGGGGCGATGCCCAGACCCTTGACCTCGGGCTCCGGCTTGGCTTCCGCAGCAGGAGCAGCGGTGGGAGCCGCGGCAGCAGACGGGGCGGCCGGAGCCGCGGGGGCAGCCTTCTTGGCGCCAGGACGACGCGCACCCGCCGCGAGACCGAGGCCCTTGACCTCGGGTGCGGGCTTGGCGGCCTCGGCCGGCGCCTCGGCGGCCGGTGCGGCCGACGCGGCCGGGGCCGCGGGAGCGGCCTTCTTGGCACCCGGACGCTTGGCACCCGCGGCGAGACCCAGCCCCTTCGCGGGAGCCGGTGCGGCAGCGGGCTTCTCATCGCCGGCCTCGGCGGCGGCCGGGGCGGCCTTCTTGGCGCCCGGCCGCTTCGCGCCACCGGCGATGCCCAGACCCGTGACGGGCTTGGTCTCGGTCGAGGCCGGAGCCGCGGTGGCGGCGGGCTTGGCCTCGGGTTCGGCGGCCTCCGCCTTGACCGGCTCCTCCTTGGCGGGCGGCTCGGCGGCCTTCTTGGCGGCGCGCTCCTCGGCCTCCTTGGCCGCGGTGCCCTTCTCCGGCAGCGTCACCGCGTTCTTGTCCAGCGAGTTCAGCAGCAGCTGAGCGACATCGAGGACCTCGGCCTTGTCCACGTTGCGGGCCGCCGACACCTCGTCGACACCGTCGGTGATCATCACGCGGCAGAACGGGCAGCCGGTGGCGATCGTCGAGGCGGTGTCCATCGCCTCCTCGGTGCGCTCGGTGTTGACGCGCTTGCCGATGTGCTCTTCCATCCACATCCGCGCACCACCGGCGCCGCAGCACAGGCCGCGGTCGGCGTGGCGGGGCATCTCGGTCAGCTTCGCGCCGGCGGCGCCGATCAGCTCACGCGGAGCGGTGTACTCCTTGTTGTGCCGGCCCAGGTAGCACGGGTCGTGGTAGGTGATGTCCAGGCCGCCGCCCGCCGGCTTGACCGGGATCAGCTTCTTGTCCCGCACCAGCCGGTTGAGCAGCTGGGTGTGGTGCAGCACCGTGTAGTTGCCGCCGACCTGCGGGTACTCCCGGCTCAGCGTGTTGAAGCAGTGCGGGCAGGTGACGACGACCTTGCGGTCCACCCGCTCGACGCCCTCGAACAGGTCGTTGAGGGTCTCGACGTTCTGCGCGGCCAGCTGCTGGAAGAGGAACTCGTTGCCCGAGCGGCGCGCGGAGTCGCCGGTGCAGGTCTCGCCCTCGCCGAGCACCAGGAACTTCACGCCCGCGGCGGCCAGCAGTTCCGCGACCGCCTTGGTGGTCTTCTTGGCGCGGTCCTCGTAGGCGCCGGCGCAGCCGACCCAGAACAGGTACTCGAAGCCCTCGAACGAGTCGACGTCCTTGCCGAAGACCGGCACGTCGAAGTCGACCTCGTCGATCCAGTTGGTGCGGTCCTTGGCGTTCTGGCCCCAGGGGTTGCCCTTGGTCTCCAGGTTCTTGAACAGCACGCCGAGCTCACCCGGGAACTCGGACTCCATCATCACCTGGTAGCGGCGCATGTCGACGATGTGGTCGATGTGCTCGATGTCGACCGGGCACTGCTCGACGCACGCACCACAGGTGGTGCAGGACCACAGCACGTCGGGATCGATCACGCCGCCCTGCTCGGCGGTGCCGACCAGCGGACGCAGCGCCTGCTCGGGGCCGGAGCCCTCGATGCGGGCGAAGCCGTCCTCGGGCACCCCGTGGCCGTGCAGCTTGTCACCCAGCGCGGCGAAGTCGACCGACCCCTCCTCCGGCCGCGGCTTGCCCTCGATGATGTACGGCGCCTTCGCGAACAGGTGGTCGCGCAGGTTCATGATCACGAGCTTCGGCGACAGCGGCTTGCCGGTGTTCCACGCCGGGCACTGCGACTGGCAGCGGCCGCACTCGGTGCAGGTCGCGAAGTCGAGGTAGCCCTTCCAGGTGAAGTCCTCGATCTTGCCCTTGCCCAGCACGGCGTCCTCGGCGGGATCCTCGAAGTCGATCAGCTCGCCGTTGTGCTCGACCGGCAGCAGCGGGCCCAGGGCGTCGGGCAGCCGCTTGAACGTGACGTTGATCGGGGCCAGGCCGATGTGCAGGTGCTTGGAGTGCAGCACGATCAGCAGGAACACCAGCATGACGCCGATGTGGCCGAGCAGCGCGACGGTCTCGATGATGTGGTTGGCGTGCTCGCCCAGCGGGGCCAGCGGCTTGGCGACCAGGTCGGAGAAGAACGCGCCGCTCTGGTACGGGAAGTCCTTGCCCAGGGTGTTGACCGCGGCGCCGCGGAAGATCGCGTACGTCGCGATGACCAGGAAGATCATGAACAGGATCTCCCAGGCGCCACCGGTGTGCGAGCCGTAGAAGCGCGAGCTGCGGCCGACCTTCTTGGGCTCGCGGACGATGCGGATGATCGCGAACACGATGATGCCGGCGAGCACCGCCACGGCGAAGAAGTCCTGCAGGAAGCCCAGGACCGGCCAGCGTCCGATCAGCGGAATGTGGAACTTCGGATCGAACAGCACGCCGTAGGCTTCGAGGTACACCGACGCGAGGATGAAGAAGCCCCACATGGTGAAGAAGTGGGCGAGGCCGGGCAGCGACCACTTCAGCAGCTTGGTCTGCGCGAAGACCTCTTTGAACTGGTTCAGGAAGCGGTCGGGCAGGTTGTCCTTGCGGTTGTTCGCCTCGCTGGTCTTGGCGCCCGAGCGGATCAGCTTCACCAGCCACAGCACACGTTTGGCGGCGAAGACCAGCACAATGGCCGTCATCACTAGGCCGATGACGAGCCTGACGATGTTAATCGTGTCCACCGCATGCCTCCCGTTGGAAGTTACTGAGGGGTAACTTAGCCGATGTTACTGGCTGGTAGCTTCGCTCAGGGCCTGCTCAGCCCACGGGCCATAGTCGCACCCCTACCGGAAACAACGCTACGAAGGCTTACCTAACTAGGCGTTGACGGTGGTCGCGGGGCCGCCGGCGGGACCGGCGCGACGCCCGACCGGCGGTGTGTCACTTCCGGTTTCGGCGCAGCATCACGACTGCGGGGCGAGCATCGCCCGCAACATCGACAGCATCTCCGAGCGCGACTCGGCGCCCAGCCGGCGGCGGATCCGGGCGACGTGGTGCTCCACCGTCTTCGCCGAGATGAACAGCTGCGCGCCGATGTCGCGGTACGGCATCCCGAGCAGCAGGAGCTCGGCGACCTCCCGCTCGCGGTCCGACAGCCGGGCCGGCATCGGCCGGGACCGGTCCGGCCGGGGCGCCTCGGCGGTGGCCGGGGCGGGTGCGTCGTCCAGCGCGACCGTCTGCTTGAGGTCGCGGGCCAGCTGCAGCATCGCGCCGGACACCCGGCCGTCGGGCGTCTGCAGTGCGGCCTGTCCGGCCAGCCGGGTGGCGTCCCAGGTGAGCCCGAACCGGGCGAGCAGCCGCGTCGCCTCGGTGACCTCGGCGACGTCGACGTGGTTGGCCAGCACCCGCAGCCAGGTCCGGCCCGCGGTGGCCAGGGCCCTGGCGAACTCGCTGTGCGGCGCCGCCGCGGTCAGCGCCTGCCCGTGCGGGGCGACCGCGTCCGGCGAGTTGGCCAGGATCCCGGCGTGCACCCCGGCCCAGTGCAGCGGCACCGACCACAGCACCGGGTCGCCGAGCCCCCGCAACAGCGCGAACGCGTCGTCGATGGTGTGGCGCAGCCGGTCCATCTGCTGCATGCGCGCCGCGGCGACCCACAGCTCGCCGAGCGGCAGCAGGGAGAAGAGGTCGACGGAGTACTCGGCGAGCACCTCCATCGCCGCGTACCAGTGCTGCTGCATCGCCCCGCTGTCCCCGCTGCGCCGGGCGATCGCGGTCTGCAGCGCCGCCGCCCACAGCGCGTCGCGGCGGTGCAGCGCCTCGGTGCCCGCGGCGGTCGCCGCCGCGACGTCGGCCGCCGCGGCGGGCAGCTGCCCGTCCAGCATCCGCACCCAGCCCTGCAGCAGGCGGTGTCTGCGGGTGACGAACACCGCGCCGTCGTCGTCGCCGGTGCGTACCGCGCGGGCGATCACGCTGCGCGCCCGCACCGGGTCGCCGCCGTGCAGGGCGGCCAGGGTCACCAGCGCCGCGGGGGTGTCGGGGGTGACGGCCGCGGCGGGCAGGTCGGCGGCGATCGCCTGGCCGAGCCGGGCCATGGTCGCCGGGTACGGCGCCCGCACCGACATCAGCAGCCCGTCGGCGAGGCTGCGGGCGGCCCGCGCGGTCGACGTCGGCGGTGCGCTGCCCTCGTCGCTGAGCGCGGCGCGGGCGGTGGCCGGATCGCCTGCGGCCAGGGCGACCACCGTGCCTGCGGCGCCGACGACCGCGTCCGGGTGCGGGCCCAGCCACCGGTACAGGTCGGCGGCCTGGGCGGCGCTGCCGTCGTGCAGTGCGATGCTCGCCGCGATCCGCACCGCGGCCGCCCGCTCGGCCGGGTCGGTGGAGGCCAGCAACTCGTCGGTCAGCCGCGCCGCGGTCGCACAGTCGCCGGTGAGCGCCAACGCATCGGCCAGCCGGGAGTTCAGTGTCGTCGCCCCGGCATCCACCGCCGCGCGGTAAAGCCGTGCCGCCCTTGCCGGTTGGCCGCGGTGACGGGTCGCCAGCTCGGCCAGCGCGTCGGCCAGCCGGTCGTCGCGCAGGCCGTGTTCGGCCAACTGTAGCGCCAGATCCGTTGTCAGCGTGCCGGATTCGAGCTGGGTCAGCAGCAGCGCGATCTCGGTGTCGTGGTGGCGCGCGGCGCCCAGCAGCTGGGCCAGGCAGCGGTGCAGGGTGCGTAGGAACGTGCGGCTGTGGGACGGCTCGATCAGTCCGGTCGCGCGGGCGCGGTCCACCGCCGCGTGCGCCTGCTCCGGGTCCAGACGCAGGGCGGCGGCGACATCGTCGGGTCCCAGGTCGAGGCTCAGTGAGGACACCAGCAGTGTGTCGAGGGTGGTGTCGTCGAGGCGGCGCAGCCGCTCGTTGAGCGCGAACCTCGCCGCGTTGAGCATCGCCGTGGCGGGTGACTCCCCGTCGGCCGAGCGGGCAGCGGCCAGCGCGGGCCGCACCAGGAACGGCAGCCCGGCGGTGGCCACCAACAGCGACCGCACCACATCCGAAGGCACCGGTGTGCCCAGGGTTTCGCCCACCATCCGGGCGACCTCGGCCGGCGGCAGCGGACCCAGCCGGATGGCCGGGTTGGCCCGTTCCAGCGCGGTGGTCAACGCGCGCAGCGCATTTCGGTGCGCCAGCGGTTCGGCGGCCACCACGATCGTGGTCGCGTCCGCGGCCCGTTCGGTGAGCAGCGCCAGGTCGGCGTCGTCGAGCAGGTGCGCGTCGTCGATGACCACGGCGTCGTTCTCGCCGGGGCGCGGCGGGCGCGCCAGCGGCGGTGTCCCCGCCGAGCGCAGCACCTCGCGCACCGCCGCCAGCACCGAACTCTTGCCGGTGCCGACCCCGCCGGACACCAGCACCTGCACCGGCTCGGTCGGCGCGGCGGTCAGACGCGCGAGCAGCTCACGCGCCGCGGAAGGCAGGTCGGGCGGCGAGTCCGACGCGGTCATGGCCTCAGGGCTCGTCCGGGATGTCGTCGTCGGGCTGCGGTTCGGGTTCGACGGTGGGCGTGTCCTGGGTCGGTTCGACCGTCGGCTCCGGCGGCTGCGTCGTCGTGGTCGTGCGCGTCGTCGTGGTCGTCGGGGTGGTGGTCGTGGTCGTTGTCGTCGTGGTGGTGGTCGTCGTCGTGGTGGTGGTCGTCGTCGACGACGTCGGCGACGTGGTCTCCGTGGTGGTCGTGGGCTGCGGCGGCGGCGGAACCACGGTGGTGCTCGGCTGACCGTCGTCGCCGGTGACCGTAATCGTCTGCGGTGCAGGAGCATTCGTCGGCTCCTCGCCAGGCACCCCGGAGTAGGTGGTGGAGGTCTCGGTGACCGGGGTGGTGTCGGCGCTGTTGCCGGTCAGCGTCACCGCCAGCCCGCCGATCGCCAGCAGCGCCGCGGCGGCGGCCACCCCGAACAGCGTGGCCGGACGGCGGTACCACGGCAGCGGCGGCAGCTCCTGCTGGTACTGCTCCTCCTCGTGCGCGAAGTCCATCGCGGGCCGCGCACCCGTCGCGCCCTGCTCGAACGTGTAGTCCTCACCCGCATACGGCACCGGCTCGGCGCCGGTGGACTCGTCCTGGGACCAGGCCAGCGCCCGGAACGTCGCTGAATCCGCTCCGTCGGAAGCGGATTCGGTGGCCGCCGCACCCGCCGCACCGGCGGCCCACGCCGCGGCCGACATGCTCGTCGGCGCATCGGCGGCGGGCGCGAGCCCGGTCGGGGCGTCGGCGGCAGCGGGCGCCAGGCCCGTCGGCGCGTCGGCCTCGCCCGCCGCGTCGGCCATCAACGCCGCGCCGGTCGCGGCCAGAAGCTGCGACTGCTGCGTGGTGACCACCGGGGCCCGCAGCCGCGTCGACAGCTGCTGGGTGACCAGCGGGATGTTCGCACCGCCCCCGACCGTGGCGACCGCCGCGATGTTCGCCGGCGGGATGTTGTTGCGGTGCAGGGCTTCTTCGATCGCGGTCAGCACACCGTCGAGCGGAGCGGCGATCAGCTGCTCGAGCTCGGTGCGGGTGACGCGCACATCGGTGGTGGCGTTCGGCAGTTCCGCGCGCACCACCGTCGCGGTCTCGGCGGACAGCCGCTCCTTGGCCAGTCGGGCCTCGGCGCGCAGCCGGGCCAGCGAGCTGACCGCGGCGGTACCCGCGGGGTCGGCGCCGCCGGCGTCGGCGAGCCCGGCCAGCACATGGTTGAGCAGCAGCTGGTCGATCTGGTCGCCGGAGAAGTCGGGGTAGCGGATCGTCTCGCCGATCGGCGCGAAGTTCGCCGCCGCGTCGGCCAGCGTGATGCTGGTCCCGGAGCCGCCGAAGTCGCACAGCACCACGACGCCGGCGGACGGCAGGCCGGGGGAGTTGCGCAGCGCCGCCAGCGCGGCCAGGGAGTCCGGCACCAGCGCGGGCGGGATGCCGTCGGGCGACAGGGCCGGCACCGCGCGCAGGGCTCCGCGCAGCGCGCCCACCGCGGCCGGACCCCAGTGCGCGGGGAACGCGATGGTGATCGGGGCGCCACCGCCGACCGCGCGGGCCATCGCCGCCAGCGCTTCGGCGAGCACCTGCTCGCCGCGGTGCGGTGAGCCGTCGGCGGCCACCAACGGGACCGGGTCGCCGACGCGTTCGACGAACCCGCTGAGCACGAGGCCGGGCTGGTTGAGGTTCGGGTTCTCCCCGGGGACACCCACCTCGGGCGGACGGTTGTCGAACAGGGTCAGGACGGACCGGCGGATGACTGGGGGATGGCCGACACGGGCCGCCACCAGGTTGGTGGACCCGATCGACAATCCGAGTGAGTCGCTCATCTCTTCCTTCTGCGTTCGGCCGTCCCTCACGATAGCGGCTCCGCGGCCCCGAACACGGGAGCTGCCCCTAGTGCGCCGCAATCCCCTAATGGGCGATCCCCTAATGGGGTGTTGTCAGAGGTGGGATCGGCACCGATCTGCGAAACCCGTGCCGTCTCTAGCATCGACGTCATGGCCAACGAACTGCTGGACTTCGTCATGTCGATCGTGCGCGACCCGGAGGTCGCGGCGCGGTTCGCGGCCAACCCCGAGCAGGCCCTGCTCGAGGCCAACCTGACCAACGTGACCAGCGCCGACGTCAACGCCCTGATCCCGGTGGTCTCCGAGTCGCTGTCGGTTCTACCGACAGCGGTCCCGACGGTCGACAGCGGCAACGTCTGGGCCAGCGGTGCGGCCACCGCCGCCTTCGACGCGTTCGGTGACCAGCTTCCCGGTCAGGACGTGCTCGACGACATCGGCGGCGGCCTGATCACCGACCCGGGCCCGGACCCCGGCCCCGATCCCGCCGGCGTGCCGTCGGTGGCCGCCGACACCGGACTCGCGCTCGACTCGCCGGTCATCGAGGACCTGCCGATCGACGAGCTGCCCGGGGTGGCCGACACCCTCTCCGACACCCTCGCCGACGCCGATCTGACGCTCGACGTCGACGACAACGGCGGGTTCGACATCTTCGACTGATCCGCCCTCCTCATTAAGCGCGGCCCCATTCCGGGGCCGCGCTTTTTTGGTGTCTGACCAGCGTGAACATCCGAATCCCCACCCACCCCCAGTCGATCCCCCTAATCCCCTAACGCACCCCTCAGGTAAACCCCGGGGGCCGGGTCGCGGGAGAGGGGTTTTCGCCCCGTTTCTGCGGGGCCGCGGACTCCATACCGTGGTGTCCAGATCGCCGGAGAGCCGGTGACAGACACCCGAACAGCACCTCTTGAAAGGACACGACAATGAACCTCATCGACTGGCTTCTGAACCTGTTCCGCGACCCGGTCGCCGCCCGCGCGTTCGTCGGCGACCCCGAGACGGAGCTGCAGAACGCGGGCTTCGGCAACGTGCCGGCCGCCCAGCTGCAGCAGATGGCCGCCACCGTCGCACCGGCCGCGGTGGTGCAGGGCGGCGGCAACCCGGTCGTCGGCCTGCAGCAGGCCGTCGCGCAGACCCACGGCATCGCGTTCGCCCCGCAGCGCCAGACCGACCTGTGGTCCAACAACGACACGCTCAGCCACAACGACACCCGGCTGCTGAGCCCGGAGACCAACACCGCCAACGTCGCCGGCCAGGACCAGCAGCAGGGCGTCGGCAACGTCAGCCTGGACTTCGGTGACATCACCTTCGGCAACAAGACCACCAACACCGCCACCGACGGCGGCGTCGTGAACACCGGCACCGCCGGCGACATCGACACCACCAACGTCGAGGGTGACGGCAACGTGGTCGGCGACAACAACGACAACGTCAACACCGGCGACATCCGCACCGGCGACGGCTCCCCGGTCGTCATCGGCGAGGACAACGACCTGGACAACACCAGCACCCAGGCCGGTGGCGACATCATCTCCGGCAACGACGGCCCGGTGGTCAAGACCGGCGACATCGACACCAGCGGCGGCGGCGCGGTCGGCGGTGACGGCGGCCGCGGCGGCGGCATCCTGACCGGCGGTGGCGGCGACGGCGGCAACGCGACCGGCGGTGCCGGCGGCGGGGTGATCATCAACGTCCCGACCGACCAGTCCACCACGGCCGGCGGCGACGTCACCCAGGTCGACGTGGGCGGCGACGCGCTCGGCATCGACGCCAGCACCGACAACTCCATCGACATCGACGACAGCTTCAACACCGACAACTCCACCAACGACAGCTTCAACGACAACTCGGTGGACAACTCGGTCTCCGTCGACACCGACGTCACGACGGACGTCGGCCTGCTCTGACGTCAACCGCGGCCGGCGGGGATCAAAGTCCGATCCCCGCCGGCCGGCGCGTCTACCGTTGAAACCCGGGCAGCGACAAGAGGACTCCATGACCGACAAACCGAATCCGCTGAAGGTGATCGTCGAGCTGATCGACCACACCAGCCGGATCGCCGAAACCTACGACCGCGGCGACCTGGTGGATCGGCTGGCCAGGGCCAAGGCCCGCATCACCGACCCGCAGATCCGGGTCGTCGTCGCCGGGCAGCTCAAACAGGGCAAGAGCCAACTGCTCAACTCGCTGCTCAACGTCCCGGTCGCACGCGTCGGCGACGACGAGAGCACGGTGCTGGCCACCGTGGTCACCTACGGCGAGACGCCGAGCGCGAAGATCATCGTCAAGCGCGGCGAGGGCGAGGAGCCCGAGGCGATCGAGATCCCGATGACCGACATCGGCACCGACCTGCGGCGCCACCCGCTGGCCGGCGGCCGCGAGGTGCTGCGGGTGGAGGTCACCGCCAACAGCCCGCTGCTGAAGAACGGTCTGGCGTTCGTCGACACCCCCGGCGTCGGCGGGCACGGCCAGCCGCACCTGTCGGCGACGCTGGGTCTGCTGCCCGACGCCGACGCGGTGCTGATGTGCAGCGACACCAGCCAGGAGTTCACCGAACCCGAGATGACGTTCATGCGGCAGGCATTCGAAATCTGCCCTGTCGCAACGATCGTCGCCACCAAGATCGACCTGTACCCGCACTGGCGCCAGATCGTCGAGGTCAACAGGGGACATCTGCAGCGCGCCGGGCTGTCGGTGCCGATCATCCCGGCGTCGGCGCTGCTGCGCAGCCACGCGATCCAGCTCAACGACAAGGAGCTCAACGAGGAGTCCAACTTCCCGGCCATCGTGAAGTTCCTCAGCGAGCAGGTGCTGGCGCAGCAGAAGGAACGCATCCGCAACCACGTCGTCAATGAGATCTATTCGGCGGCAGAGCATCTCACGCTCAAGGTGCAGGCCGAGTTGTCGGCGCTCAACGATCCCGGCACCCGGGAGCGGCTCAAGCAGGACCTGGAGCGGCGCAAGCAGGAGGCCCAGGAGGCGTTGCAGCAGACCGCGTTGTGGCAGCAGGTACTCAACGACGGGATCTCCGATCTGACCGCCGACGTCGACCACGACCTGCGCGGCCGGTTCCGGGTCATCACCCAGCACATCGAGCAGGTGATCGACTCCTGCGACCCGACACAGCACTGGGCCGAGATCGGCGCCGAACTGGAGGAGGCGGTCGCCACCGCGGTGGGCGACAACTTCGTATGGGCATACCAGCGCGCCGAGGCACTGGCCGCCGAGGTGGCGCGCACGTTCGTCGAGGCGGGCCTGGAGTCGGTGAGCATGCCGCAGTTGGATCCCAGCCGGATGGGCGCCAGCCTCGGTGAGCTCAAACCGCTGGCCAACCTGGAGGCCAAGCGGCTCACCAAGGGCCGCAAGCTGACCATGGGCATGCAGGGCTCCTACGGCGGGGTGCTGATGTTCGGCATGATGACCTCGTTCGCCGGGCTGGGCATGTTCAACCCGATCTCGCTGGGCGCCGGCCTGCTGATGGGGCGCACCGCCTACAAGGAGGGCGTGGAGAACCGGATGGCGCGGGTGCGCAACGAGGCCAAGCTCAACACCCGCCGCTTCATCGACGACACCCAGTTCGCCGTCGCCAAGGAGTCCCGCGACCGGTTGAAGGCGATTCAGCGGCAACTGCGCGACCACTATCGCGAGATCGCCAACCAGACCACCCGTTCGCTCAACGAGTCGCTGCAGGCCATGATCGCGGCCGCCCAGGTGCAGGAGGCCGAGCGCAACAACCGGATCAAGGAACTCGAGCGGGCGCTGAACATCCTCAACCAGGTCACCGAGCACGCGGTCAAGCTGATGCCCGAGTCCACGCCGGACACCTGACCGGCATTCCTGCATAAGCTGGACGCCCGGCAGGTCCGATCGGAGTGAAGAGCGCGAGATGAGCACGAGCGACCAGGTGCGTGCGATCCTGGCCGGGGTCATCAAGGCCTACCGGGACGATCCCGCGTACCGTCATCGCCCCGACGTGCACAACGAGCTCGAACGCATCGGTCAGCGGCTCAACCAGCCGATGCGCATCGCACTGGCGGGCACGCTCAAGGCGGGCAAGTCGACGTTGGTGAACGCGCTTGTGGGCGAGGACATCGCGCCGACCGACGCGACCGAGGCCACCCGGATCGTGACGTGGTTCCGGCACGGCCCCACCCCGAAGGTGACCGCCAACCACGTCGGCGGCCGCCGCACCAACGTGCCCATCGGGCGCGACCCGCACGAGGGCGGGCTGACGTTCGACCTGGGCGGCCTGGACCCCGAGGACATCGTCGACCTCGACGTGGAGTGGCCGGCCGCCGAGCTGATCGACACCACGATCGTCGACACCCCGGGCACGTCGTCGCTGAACCAGGACGTCTCCCGGCGCACGCTGCGGCTGCTGGTGCCCGAGGACGGGGTGCCGCGGGTGGACGCGGTGGTGTTCCTGCTGCGCACGCTCAACGCCGCCGACATCGCGCTGCTCAAACAGATCGGCGAGCTTGTCGGCGGCTCCAACGGGGCACTCGGGGTGATCGGGGTGGCCTCGCGCGCCGACGAGATCGGTGCGGGCCGCATCGACGCGATGCTGTCGGCGGCCGACGTCGCCAAGCGGTTCACCGCCGAGATGGACCGCACCGGCATCTGCCAGGCGGTGGTTCCGGTGTCGGGGCTGCTGGCGCTGACCGCCCGCACCCTGCGGCAGAGCGAGTTCGTCGCGCTGGAGAAGCTGGCCGGGGTGGACGCCGTCGAACTCAACAAGGCGATGCTGTCGGTGGACCGGTTCGTGCGCGAGGACAGCTCGCTGCCGGTGGACGCGGCCACCCGGGCGGCGCTGCTGGAGCGGTTCGGGATGTTCGGCCTGCGCATCTCGATCGCGGTGCTGCGCGCCGGGGTCAGCGACTCGGTGGCGCTGGCCGACGAACTGCTCGAGCGCAGCGGGCTGGTGGCGTTGCGGGAGGTGATCGACCAGCAGTTCGCGCAGCGCTCGGATCTGCTCAAGGCGCACACCGCGCTGCTGTCGCTGCGCCGGTTCGTGCAGAACAACCCGATCTACGCGACGCCGTACATCCTCGCCGACATCGACCCGCTGCTCGCCGACACCCACGCCTTCGAGGAGCTGCGGCTGCTCAGCCAACTACGTTCGCGGCCAACGACACTCAACGACGACGAGATGGCGTCGCTGCGCCGGATCATCGGCGGGTCCGGTACCGACGCGGCCAGCAGGCTCGGCCTGACACCGGACAACCCCTACGACGGGCCGCGCGCCGCGTTCGCCGCGGCGCAGCGGTGGCGCCGCCGTGCCGAGCATCCGCTCAACGATCCGTTCACCACCAGGGCGTGCCGGGCGGCGGTGCGCAGCGCGGAGGCCCTGGTGGCCGCGTACGCGGCGCAGGGCCGCACCTACTAGAGCCGAATCACTCAGGTTCGTCGGGGGTCTCGGTCACCGTCTCGGTGACGGTCTCGGTCTCGGTGGTGACCGTCGTCTCCGTCGTGGTGGACGGCTCGGTGGTCGTCGTCGTGGTGGGCTCGGTCGTCGTGGTCGTGGTGGTTGTCGTCGTGGTCGGTTCGGTACTCGTCGTCTCCGGGGTCACGGTGACGGTCTCGGTGGGCACGACGGTCGTGCTGGGCGCCGGTGCGTTGGTGGCCGCGCGCGAGGTGGTGGTCAGCGGCGTCAGGGTGGGCGACGGGGTGGGCGCGTCGTCGCCGGTGATCAGGCTGGCCAGCCCCCACACGATCAGCGCGAGCAGCAGCGCCCCGGCCGCGCCGAACCCGACCAGGGCGGCGGGCTTGCGGTACCACGGGGTCTCGCCGCCCGGGGGCTGCTGGTCATAGCCGCCGGTGTCGTAACCGCCGGTGCCGTAGTTGGCGTAGACGGTGGGCTCATCACCGGGATATTCCGGGTCGGGGTACTCCGGGCCGTCGGATCCGTATCGCGCCACGCGCCGATAGTAGGCGCTCAGCCGAACGGATTGAGGGTGCGCGTCACATTCGTCCGCGGTGTGCGGCGTGTCGTGCGCGTGGTCTCCTCGTCGTCATCGTCACGGCGCGGTCGGGTGGTCCGCTGCCGGGATTCGGTCTCCGATTCGGGTGTCTCGGACTCGGAGGTCTCCGAGGTCTCCGAGGTCTCTGAAGTCTCCGAGGACTCCGTCGGGTCGTTGATCTCGGTGGTCTCCGGCGGGCTGGTCGAAGTGATGGTCGACGTGGTGGTCGCGGTCGTGGTGTCCGGCGCCGACGAGAACGACGGCTCGACGAAGTGCATCGGGGCCTGCGTCGGTTCGCTGAACTGGCGCATCGCCCACGTCACCGCCAGCACCAGCAGCCCGATCGCGATCAGCGCCGCCAGGCTGGCGCCGACGACCGTTGGGGTGCGGTTGTACCAGGGCTGCTCATGCCCGCCGTCCTCGTCGCGGTACTCGCCCCTGGCCACGGCCACCGATAGTAACCACGGCCCGCTCGGTTCCGCCTGTTCAGCGCAGTTGCGGGATCACCTCACGCGCGAAGAAGTCCAGGTGGTCCAGATCGGACATGTCCAGGACCTGCAGGTAGACGCGCTGCACACCGGCCTCGATGAATGGGCCCAGCCGGTCGGCGATCTCGCCGGCGGTGCCGACGGTGGGGGAGTTGCTGCGCAGTTCGTCGACCTCGCGCCGGATCGCGGCGGCACGGCGCGCGATCTCGGCCTCGTCGCGGCCGGCGCACACCACGAACGCCGCCGAGTAGGTCATCGAGTCCGGCTCCCGGCCGGCCTCGGCCACCGCCGCGGCCACCCGCGCGAACTGCGTCTTGACCGTCTCCAGCGGGACGAACGGCACGTTGAACTCCGCGGCGTACCTGGCCGCCAGCGCCGGGGTCCGCTTGGCGCCCTGCCCGCCGATGATGATCGGCGGATACGGCGACTGCGCGGGCTTGGGCAGGCCCGGGGAGTCCGACACGCTGTAGTGGGTGCCGGAGTAGTCGAAGGTCTCGCCCTTCGGGGTGCTCCACAGCCCGGTGATGATCTCCAGCTGTTCGGTGAGCCGGTCGAAGCGTTCGCGCAGCGGCGGGAACGGGATCGCGTAGGCCTTGTGCTCCTCCTCGAACCAACCCGCTCCGATACCGAATTCGACTCGGCCGCCGCTCATCTCGTCGACCTGGGCGACCGAGATGGCCAGCGGTCCCGGATAGCGGAACGTCGCGGAGGTGACCATGGTGCCCAGCCGGATCGTCGAGGTCTCCCGCGCGATGCCGGCCAGCGTGACCCAGGAGTCGGTGGGGCCGGGGCCGCCGTCGCCGCTCATCGCCAGGTAGTGGTCGGAGCGGAAGAACGCCGAGTAGCCGAGCTCCTCGGCGGCGCGGGCGACCGCGAGCTGGTCGGCGTAGGTTGCCCCCTGCTGGGGTTCGACGAAGACCCGGAAATCGACAGAAGAACTCACGGCGGCCAGCTTAGGCGCGCTCGCGCCGGGTTACAGCCCCTGGCGGTTGGACTTCACAGCGGCGACGGTCTCAGCCGGGCCGTCGAACTCCAGCCGCACCTGGTCGCGGCCGGAGACGAACAGCACGATCTCCTGCGCCTCCCCGGTGATCGTGACCTCGGGGCCGCGGCCGACGGTGGCCAGCGTCCTGCCCTGCGGGGTGCGCAGCACCAGCCGCGCCGGCGCCTTGGCCAGCGTCATCCGCGCCATGAACGGCAGCGACCGGCCCAGCGCGGCCACGGTCTGGTCGTCGAGCGGGCGGGGCTCCCAATCCGGTTGTGCGCGACGGACATCCTCGTGGTGGATGAACATCTCGCCCATGTTGGCGATCGGGTCGATCAGCTTGAACGGCGACCACAGCGGCGGCCCGGAGGCCACCTTGTCGAGCAGATCCTCGTACGAACCGCCGTGCGCGGTGCTGCGCTGCACCTTGTCGGTGTAGCCGGCCAGCGCCGGCACCATGATGCCCGGGGCGGCGTCGAGCCGGCGTTCCCGCACCACCAGGTGCGCGGCCAGGTCGCGGGTGGTCCAGTCCCCGCACAGGGTCGGCGCGTCCGGCCCGGCCTCGCGCATCGTCTGGACAAGGGCGGCGCGTTCACGCTGGGCGGCGGTCATATCGCCACCATAGGCGGCTCGCCGCCAACGTGAAGTGACCTGCGGCCCTAGTTCCCGGGCCCTGACCTCTCGACAATGAATTCAGACACTGTGAGGGGATGGGGGTACGTGAGCGCGGAGTCTCAGTGGCATGTCCTGACACCTGACGAGGTGCTCGCCGAACTGGGGTGTTCGGCCGACGGGCTGACCGACCGTGAGGTCGACGCCCGGCGGCGCCGGTACGGTGCAAACCGGCTGCCGCAGGCCAAGCGCCAGCACCCGGTGGTGCGGTTCTTCCGTCAGTTCCACAACATCCTGCTGTACGTGATGATGGCCGCCGCGGTGGTCACCGCGGTGCTGGCGCACTGGGTGGACACCGTCGTGCTGGCCGCCGCGGTCGTGGTCAACGTGATCATCGCGTTCCTGCAGGAGGGCAGGGCCGAGGCGGCGATGGACGCCATCCGCAGGATGCTGTCCCCGCACGCCACCGTCATCCGCAACGGCCGGGTCGCCGACATCGACGCCGCCGACCTGGTGCCCGGCGACATCGTCCGGATCGCCTCCGGCGACCGGGTTCCCGCCGATGTCCGACTGCTGAGCGCCGACGGCCTGCTGATCGACGAGTCCGCGCTCACCGGTGAGTCCGTGCCGGTGGAGAAGTCGACCGAGGCGGTGGCCGCCGACGCGCCGATCGGGGACCGGGCCGGGATGGCCTATTCGGGCACGCTGGTGGTGCACGGTCAGGCGACCGGAGTCGTCGTCGGCACCGGCAGCGACACCGAACTGGGCCGGATCAACCGCATGCTGGCCGGGATCTCGGTGACCAGCACGCCGATGCTGCGCCAGATCGACCGGTTCGGCCGGTGGCTGGCCCTGGTGATCCTGCTGTTCGCGGCGGGCACGTTCGCGCTCGGCGTGCTGGTCCGCGGCCACGACGTGGCGCTGATGTTCATGATGGTGGTGGCGCTGATCGCCTCGGCGATCCCGGAGGGGCTGCCCGCCATCCTCACCGTCACCCTGGCCATCGGGGTGCAGAAGATGTCGCGCCGCCACGCGATCGTGCGGCGGCTGCCCGCCGTCGAGGCGCTGGGCTCGGTGACGGTCATCTGCTCCGACAAGACCGGCACGTTGACCAGCAACGAGATGACCGTGCAGCGAATCGTCTGCGGCGGCCACGAATTCGACGTCGGCGGCGTCGGCTATACGCCGGTCGGCGACCTCACCGTCGACGGCAAGGTCATCGAGTCCGTCCACTATCCGGTGCTGCAGAGCACGATTCGCGCCGCGGTGCTGTGCAACGACTCCACCCTGCAGCAGGAGGACGACGGCGCCTGGAGCATCACCGGCGACCCGACCGAGGCCGCGCTGCTGGTGCTCGGCGAGAAGATCGGGCTGTCGTACGCGGCGGCGGTGGCGGCGGCGCCGCGGCTGGACTCGGTGCCGTTCGAGTCCGAGATCCGGATGATGGGCACGCTGCACCGCGACACCGACGGCCGGTCCCTGGTGGTGATCAAGGGCGCCCCCGAGCGGGTGATCGCGTTGTGCGAGCACCAACTCGACCGGCACGGCGCGCGGCCGATCGACCGCGACTACTGGCACGACGTCGCCGCGGGCATCGCCGCGCAGGGGCTGCGGGTGCTGGCCATGGCGCAGCGGCACGGTGATCCGCGCACGCCCGGCCAACTGGTGCTCGAGGATCTGACCGACGGCGGCTTCACCATGCTCGGGCTGGTCGGGATCATCGATCCGCTGCGGCCGGAAGCCGTTGCGGCCGTGCGGGACTGCCACCGCGCCGGGATCAAGGTCAAGATGATCACCGGCGACCACGCCGACACCGCCCGCGAGATCGGGGCCCAGCTCGGCGTCGGCGTCGGCAAGCCCGCGGTCACCGGCCAGGAGATCGCGGCGATGGACGAGACGCAGCTGCGCGACATCGCCTGCGACCGTGACGTGTTCGCCCGTGCCAGCCCGGAGCACAAGCTGCGGCTGGTCCGCGCGCTGCAGGCCGAGGGTGAGGTCGTCGCGATGACCGGTGACGGCGTCAACGACGCGCCCGCACTGAAACGCTCCGACATCGGGGTGGCGATGGGCAGGCGGGGCACCGAGGCCGCCAAGGAGGCCGCGGACATCGTGCTGGCCGACGACAACTTCGCCACCATCGCCGCCGCGGTGTCGGAGGGTCGCGGCGTCTACGACAACATCCGCAAGTTCATCCTGTTCATGCTGCCCACCAATGGCGGTGAGGCGCTGGTGGTGATCGCGGCGATCCTGTTCCAGCTGACCCTGCCGATGACACCGGCGCAGCTGCTGTGGATCAACCTGGTCACCTCGGCGACGCTCGGGGTGGCGCTGGCCTTCGAGCCCACCGAGCCCGACGTGATGGAGCGTCGCCCGCGCCCGCCGGGCGAGAGCCTGCTGTCCGGCTACTTCGTCTGGCGGGTGGCGCTGGTGTCGGTGCTGATGGCCGCCGGCGCGCTGCTGATGTTCCTGTGGGAGCTGCGCAACGGCACCAGCGTGCAGACCGCCCGCACGATGGCGGTCAACGCGATCGTGGTGGCCGAGATGTTCTATCTGCTCAACAACCGGTTCCTGCTCAAACCGGTGCTGAACTGGTCGGGACTGTTCGGCAACCGGGTCGCGTTCGCGACCGTGGTGGCCTGCGTGCTGCTGACCGCCCTGTTCACCTACGCCCCGGTGATGAACGCCACCTTCGACACCACGCCGCTCGGACTCCTGGACTGGGTGAAGGCCGCGGGCGTCGGCGCGGTGGTCTTCGGTGCCGTTGAGCTGGAGAAAGCGGTGGTGCGGAGATACCGGGCGGCTCGGGGAACAACTCGGGGAACAAATTGACGCACGGGTCCGTTGAAGCCATCGAACAACTTGAGCGCACTACACTCAAGTCTGAGTTGACACGGTAGAGTCGGTCAGCGCAGTCTTGAGTGCGGTGCACTCAGACCCGTACTAAGGACTACTCAGGAGGAACCACAATGGCTCGTGCGGTCGGTATCGACCTCGGGACCACCAACTCGTGTGTCGCAGTGCTGGAGGGTGGCGACCCCGTCGTCGTCGCGAACTCCGAGGGCTCACGCACCACGCCGTCCGTCGTCGCGTTCGCGCGCAACGGTGAGGTGCTCGTCGGCCAGCCCGCCAAGAACCAGGCGGTGACCAACGTCGACCGCACCATCCGTTCGGTCAAGCGCCACATCGGCACCGACTGGACCATCGAGGTCGACGGCAAGAAGTACACGCCGCAGGAAATCAGCGCGCGCATTCTGATGAAGCTCAAGCGGGACGCGGAGGCCTACCTCGGTGAGGACATCACCGACGCGGTCATCACGGTGCCGGCCTACTTCAACGACGCCCAGCGGCAGGCCACCAAGGACGCCGGCCAGATCGCCGGGCTCAACGTGCTGCGCATCGTCAACGAACCGACCGCGGCAGCGCTCGCCTACGGTCTGGACAAGGGCGAGAAGGAACAGACCATCCTGGTCTTCGACCTCGGTGGCGGCACGTTCGACGTCTCGCTGCTGGAGATCGGCGAGGGTGTCGTCGAGGTTCGCGCCACCAGCGGTGACAACCACCTCGGCGGCGACGACTGGGACCAGCGAATCGTCGACTGGCTGGTCGACCGGTTCAAGCAGAACACCGGCATCGACCTGACCAAGGACAAGATGGCCATGCAGCGGATCCGCGAGGCCGCTGAGAAGGCCAAGATCGAGCTGAGCTCGAGCCAGCAGTCCACGATCAACCTGCCCTACATCACCGTCGACGCGGACAAGAACCCGCTGTTCCTGGACGAGACGATCAGCCGGGCCGAGTTCCAGCGCATCACCCAGGATCTGCTGGACCGCACCCGTAAGCCGTTCCAGCAGGTGATCGCCGACGCCGGCATCTCGGTGTCCGACATCGACCACGTCGTGCTGGTCGGCGGTTCGACCCGGATGCCCGCGGTGACCGACCTGGTCAAGGAGCTCACCGGTGGCAAGGAGCCGAACAAGGGCGTCAACCCCGACGAGGTCGTCGCCGTCGGCGCCGCGCTGCAGGCCGGTGTGCTCAAGGGCGAGGTCAAGGACGTCCTGCTGCTCGACGTCACCCCGCTGTCGCTCGGTATCGAGACCAAGGGCGGCGTGATGACCAAGCTGATCGAGCGCAACACCACGATCCCGACCAAGCGGTCGGAGGTCTTCACCACCGCCGACGACAACCAGCCGTCGGTGCAGATCCAGGTGTATCAGGGTGAGCGTGAGATCGCCGCGCACAACAAGCTGCTCGGCAGCTTCGAGCTGACCGGTATCCCGCCGGCTCCGCGCGGTGTCCCGCAGATCGAGGTCACCTTCGACATCGACGCCAACGGCATCGTCCACGTGACGGCCAAGGATAAGGGCACCGGCAAGGAGAACACGATCCGCATCCAGGAGGGCTCCGGCCTGTCCAAGGAGGAGATCGACCGGATGATCAAGGACGCCGAGGCCCACGCCGAGGAGGACCGCAAGCGTCGCGAGGAGGCCGACGTCCGCAACCAGGCCGAGTCACTGGTCTACCAGACGGAGAAGTTCGTCAAGGAGCAGCGTGAGGCCGAGGGCGGCTCGAAGGTGCCCGAGGAGACGCTGAGCAAGGTCGACGCCGCGATCGCCGACGCCAAGAAGGCCCTGGAGGGCACCGACATCGGTGCGATCAAGTCCGCGATGGAGAAGCTCGGCGTCGAGTCGCAGGCCCTGGGCCAGGCGATCTACGAGGCCACCCAGGCCGCCGGCGGCGGTGCCGACGCGGGTGCCCCGGCCGACGACAACGTGGTGGACGCCGAGGTTGTCGAGGACGACGCGGGTAAGGAGAACAAGTGACCGACAACGATTCGCACGAGCCGGTGACCGTCACCGACAAACGGCGGATCGACCCGGTCACCGGTGAGGTTCGAGACCCGAACGCTCAGTCATCGGGTACGGCATCGGGCCCGTCGGAGTCCGGCGATCCGGCTCCGGCGGCGCCCGCCGGGCAGGCCGAGGGTGGGGAGGCGGCCGACAAGGCCGCCGAACTGCTCGCCGACCTGCAGCGGGTCCAGGCCGAGTTCGCCAACTACCGCAAGCGGGCGCTGCGCGAGCAGCAGGCGGCCGCGGACCGGTCGAAGGCCTCGGTGCTCACCGAGCTGCTGCCGGTTCTCGACGACCTCGACCGGGCCCGTAGTCACGGGGACCTGGAGAGCGGTCCGTTCAAGGCGGTCGCCGACAAGCTCACCGGAATTCTTGAGGGCCTTGGGCTTTCGGCATTCGGCGCCGAGGGTGAGGACTTCGACCCCGCGCTTCACGAGGCCGTGCAGCACGAGGGCGACGGCACCCACCCGGTGATCGGCACCGTGATGCGCCGGGGCTACCGGGTCGGGGAGACCGTGGTGCGCCACGCGCTCGTCGGGGTGGTCGACACCGTTCCCGACGACGACAGCGGCGCCGGTGCGGACGCCCAGCAGGAGGAGGCACCCGAGCAGCCCGAACAGCAACCGCCGGCCGGCGAGGCCGGTTGACGGCCGAGGCGGCGAAGGTGGCGTGGGACTACTCCCGCGCCACCTTCTACTCGGCGCAACTGCCCGGCAATCCCACGGGATCGCCCGGCAACCAGCAGAATCAGAGACAGAGCAGAGACAGAACGAGAAACGTGCGGAAGGAGGTGACGCGACATGGCTCAGCGTGAGTGGGTCGAAAAGGACTTCTACAAGGAGCTCGGCGTCTCCTCTGACGCCAGCGAACAAGAGATCAAGCGGGCGGCCCGCAAGCTGCTCGCGGAGAACCATCCCGACCGAAACCCGGGCAACCCGGCGGCCGAGGAACGCTACAAGGCGGTGTCCGAGGCCAAGGAGGTGCTCACCGACCCGCAGAAGCGCAAGCAATACGACGAAACCCGGCGGCTTTTCGCCAACGGCGGTTTCGGCCGCAGATTCGGCGGTGGCGGCGGTGGCTTCGGCGGGTTTGGCGATGGCGTCGAATTCAATCTCAACGACCTGTTCGACGCGGCCGGCCAGACCGGCGGCGCGAACATCGGCGACCTGTTCGGGGGGCTGTTCGGGCGCGGCGCCCAGCAGCCGCGGCCCAGCAGGCCGCGCCGGGGCAATGACCTCGAGACCGAGACGGAGCTGTCGTTCGTCGAGGCCGCCAAGGGCGTGATGATGCCGCTGCGGCTCACCAGCCCGGCCCCGTGTACGAACTGCCATGGCAGCGGCGCCCGCCCGGGCACCAGCCCGAAGGTGTGCCGCAGCTGCAACGGTGCCGGCGTGATCAGCCGCAACCAGGGCGCATTCGGGTTCTCCGAACCGTGCACCGAATGTCGTGGCAGCGGCTCGATCATCGAGCACCCCTGCCAGGAGTGCAAGGGCACCGGGGTGGCCACCCGCACCCGCACGATCAACGTGCGGATCCCGCCGGGTGTCGAGGACGGTCAGCGGATCCGGCTGGCCGGACAGGGTGAGGCCGGGCTGCGCGGTGCGCCGTCGGGTGACCTGTATGTCACCGTGCACGTGCGCCCGGACAAGGTGTTCGGCCGCGACGGCGACGACCTGACCGTCACCGTCCCGGTCAGCTTCCACGAACTCGCCCTGGGCACAACGCTTTCGGTGCCGACGCTGGAAGGCAAGGTCGGTGTGCGGGTGCCCAAGGGCACCTCGGACGGCCGCATCCTGCGGGTGCGCGGACGGGGGATCCCGAAACGCTCGGGCGGCCACGGTGACCTGCTGGTCACCGTGAAGGTGGCGGTGCCGCCGAACCTTCCGCCCGAGGCGGTCGAGGCGTTGGAGGCGTACGCGAAAGCGGAGCGGGCCAGCGGGTTCGACCCGCGGGCCGGATGGGCAGGTGCGTGATGGCCAAGCAGCCCAAGGACGAGGCACGGACCTTCATGATCTCGGTCGCGGCCGAGCTGGCGGGGATGCATGCGCAGACACTGCGCACCTACGACCGGCTCGGCCTGGTCCGGCCGCAGCGCACCGCCGGTGGCGGACGGCGCTACTCGTGGCATGACGTCGAGCTGCTGCGCGAGGTGCAGCGGCTGTCGCAGGACGAGGGCGTCAACCTGGCCGGCATCAAGCGCATCATCGAGTTGACCAATCAGGTCGAGGCACTGCAGTCGCGGGTGCGCGAGCTCACCGAGGAGGTGGAGGCGCTGCGCGCCGCCCAGCGCCGCGATCTGGCGGTGCTGCCGAAGAGCACCGCGGTCGTGCTCTGGCAGCCGCGCAACAAGCGCTAACTCACCGCGATCGAGAACCGGGCGGTCTCCGGCATGCCGGGGGCCGCTTCGCGGTATGTGCCCCGGCGCAGCGCGTCGGTGGGCGCGGCCATCGGTTCGATCGCGATCAGGTTCTCCCCGGGCGGGGCGAACAGTTGCGCTGCGGGATAACCGGTTTCGAAGGTGACGTCGATTCGGCGGGCGCCGGCGGCGATGGTGAACACCGCGCCGTCGGGGACCTGGTCGAAGCCGTCGTCGTAGGTGCGGTCCGCCAGCTCGGCGGTTGAGCCCTCCCACGGATGCGCCTCTCCGGTGGGGATTCCGCGCTCGTCGACCGGCAGGTGACGCATCGCCGGAGTGGTCAGCGTCCACTGTGAGCGCGGCACCCCCGGGATCGTGAGATACGGGTGATAGCCGAAGCACAGCGGTACCGCCGCCGTGGTCGGCCGCACCGTGGTCTCGACCGTCAGGGTCCGCTCCCGCAGGCTCACCCGCTGGATCAGCGTGTGCGGGAACGGGAACGACGCGAGCAGATCCGGGGTGTCGAAGTCGACGACCGCGGTCAGGCTGTCGCCGGTGTGCTCGGTCACCACCCACCGCGGGTACGCGGTGAGCACACCGTGGATGGGCGCGCCGTTGGCGTCGGTCCGGACCCCGCCCACCCCGGCGGTGAGCGTGACGACGGTGCCGTCGACGCGATAGGTGTTGGCGCTCAACCGGTTCGCCCACGGGTAGAGGATCGGGATGCCCGTCGTCTTACCGTCGCGCAGATAGCCCTCCAGCCCGCGGCGCTGGCCGAGGAACTCGTCGTCGCCGTCGCGCAGCGAGGTGCCGACCATCCCCGCGCGCGGCACGAACGTCGCGGTCATCGGCGACGCCGGATCTGTCAGCGTGATCGGCTCGAGGTCAGTCATCAGGACTCCAGTGGATCGTGTTGGATGCGTTCCGGCGGCGTGCCCTTGGCGATCAGCGCCTCCTTGGTCGCGCGCACCATCGACGGGTTGCCGCAGATCAGGATCTGGCGGTCCCCCCAGTTGCCGTATCGGGTGACCACCTCGGCCAGCGTGCCGGTCTGGCGGACGTGCAGCCCGCGCGGCGGCGTCGGATCCGGGTAGTCGCCGGCCCACGGCGGGTCGACACTGAACTCCGACACCGGGGTCACCGACAGCCACGGGTTGTGCGCGGCGACCTGCCACAGCGTGGGCAGGTCGTACAGGTCGCAGGGGAAGCGGCCGCCGAAGAACAGGTGCACCCGAGGATTGGCGCCCCAGCGGCACAGATCCATGATCAGCGCCCGCAGCGGCGCCAGGCCGGTGCTGCCCGCGATCATCAGCACATCGCCGGCGCCGCGGTCGACGTGCAGCCCGCCGTGCGGGCTGGAGATCCGCCACCGGTCGCCGACGGCGGTCTCGTTGACGATCGCGGTGCTGACCATGCCGCCGGTCACCGACCGGATGTGGAACTCGATCCCGCCGCCGCGGTCGGCCGGGATCGACGGGCTCAGGTAGCGCCACCGCCGCGGCCACTGCGGCACCTGCACCGTGACGTACTGGCCCGGGTGGTAGAACAGCGGCCGGTCCAGCTGCAGCCGCACCACCGACACGTCGCGGGTGACCCGCATGTGCTCGATCACCGTGCCGTCGCAGTACGCGGGGCCCTGCTCGGCGTCCGCGGCGCCGCGCATCAGACCGACCATCAGGGCGACCGCGTCGTGCGCGGCCTCGGCGACCCGGTCGGTCCAGCGGTCGGCCAGGTGGGTGCGCAGCGTGGTGTACAGCGCGCTCTGCATCGTGTCGTAATGCCGTTGCGTCACACCGTACTTGCGGTGGTCGCGGCCCAGCTGGGCCAGGAACGCCACCGGCTCATGGGCGCGCTGGGCGACGAGCTCGCCGAACACCCAGTGCACCGCGTGCGCGAAGCGGCGGCGCTGGGTGTGCATGTCCGGCGGGAACAGGTCGCGCGCGGAGGTGTCGATCGTGAACCAGTGGATGTAGAAGTCGCGGATCAGTCCGTCGGCGCTGCGCGCGGGATCGACCGCGTCACGCAGCACCTGCATCGCGTCACGGTCGTCGAGTCCCACGCGGCCCGAGTGTAAGTCAGTTAGCTGTGGAGCCGCCGCGGCGGAGGGCGGCGATCACCACCAGCGCCAGTCCGGCCAGCGCCCAGACGGCCAGCACCGCGGCCGGCAACGCACCGCCGGCGCCGTCGAAGAACGCCGCGGACCGCAGCAGCGTGGCGGTGGCGCCCTGGGGCAGGAACTGGCCCAGCTGACCCCAGCCGCTGGGCAGCAGTTCCGGGGCGCTGTTCAGCCCGGACAGCGGATTGCCCAGCAGCATCGCCAGCACCACACCGGTCGCCAGGCCGGCGCGGCCGAACAGCGTGCCGAGCCCGAGTAGCGCCACGCCCATCGCCGCCACGCCCAGGGCCAGCGCGCCGGTCACACCCCAGAAGTTCGACTCGATCGAGCCCAGCACGTAGCGCAGCAGTGCGGCGATCGTCACCCCGGCGACCCCGGAGAACGCGACGACGGCCACCAGCCGCGTCCACGGCGCGTCTCTGAGGGCCAGCAGCAGCGCGATCGCCGGCAGCAGCCCGGCCAGGGTGATCGGCAGCGCGGAGGCGGCCAGCCCGATCCCGCGAGGGTCACCGGTGGTCGGCGGTGCCAGATCCTCGATCCGCAGTTGGGTGCCGGTCTTCTGGGCGATCCCGGTTCCGATCTGGGTGAGCATCTGCGCGACCATCGGGCTGCCCCCGGTGGCGATCATCAGCGTCGGCCCGTCCGGACCGAGCGCGAAACCGCCGTACACATCCCGGTTTTCGATCGCCGCGCGCAGCGCGTCCGGGCTGGGGTAGTAGGTGAGCGCGAACGCACCCGGGGACTGCTGCTCGAGGATGCCCGCGATCTGCCCGCCTGCCGCCTGCGGACCCGCGGCGCCGATCGGGACCTCGTGCGGTGCGCTGCGCGCGGCGGGCAGCGCGAACGCCAGCGCGAGGATCGCGACGACGACGGTCATCATGACGACGATGCCGGTGGCGCGCACGACGGCGGGCGGTTCATGGTGTTCGGCCGAGTGATGGTGGGGCTTGGTCGGGGTGGTGGTCATGGCGGCGCTGCCTTTTTCATCAGTTGTTGAATTCGGGTATCCGCAGCGTATCCCCGCCCGCGTCGTATTTCAACAGCTATTGAAATGGTAGGGTCGACAGGTGCCTTCACCTGCGAAGACAAAGCGTCGTGGCCGTCGCCAGGGCGGTCCCGTGTCCCGGGATGCGGTGCTGGCGGCCGCCCGCCGGCGGTTCGCCGCCGAGGGCTATGAGAAGGCGACGCTGCGCGCGATCGCCGCCGACGCCAACGTCGACCCCTCGATGGTGATCTACCTGTTCGGGTCGAAGGCCGACCTGTTCCGGGAGTCGCTGCGACTGCTCGTCGATCCGCAGGAGCTCGCGGCCGCCATCGCGGGTGAGGATGACGACGAGCCCGACGTCGGTACCCGCATGGTGCGCGCGTACCTGCGCATCTGGTCCTCACCGGAGTCCGGCGCGACGATGATCACCGCCCTGCACTCGGCGACGACGAACTCCGATGCGCACGAGGCGTTCCGGGCCTTCATGCAGAGCTACGTGCTGACCGCGGTGGCCGGGGTGATCGGTGGTGGACAGGAGGCGCAGGTGCGCGCGCTGCTGGCGGCCGGGCAGCTGATCGGGGTCGCGGTACTGCGCTACGTCATGAGGATCGAGCCGATGGCGTCGCTGCCCGACGACGATCTGGTGCGGCTGCTCGCCCCGACGATCACCCGGTATCTGACCGCCGACGCGGCCGAGCTCGGGCTCGGTGTCGGATGCGACATGCCTTGGCGTACTTGACTACGCTGAAACAGGTACGTTCGTTTCACTAGGTCGGAGCCAGGCATGGCCACATCGCGATCCGGGGGGCGGCCAGGCCCGTCGACTACCCCGCGGAACAGTGCTGCCTCCAATGGGGGGAGGGCGGCGAAAAGCCCGAAGGCGAAGATCGCGAAGGCCGGGGCCGTTCGCGAGCCGGACCCCGTCGAGCAGACGATGTTGCTTGTGGGAGCGCGGATCCGCGCGATCCGGCTGCGCCAGCAGTTGACTCTGCGTGACGTCGCAGAACGCACCGGGGTCAGCGTGTCGATGCTCAGCATGCTGGAGCGCGGGGTGTCCACCGCCTCGGTGGGAACGCTGGTGGCCGTGTCCTCCGCCCTGGGCGTGCACATGTACGACCTGTTCGTGCGCAACGCGACTGGTGACGGATCGCCGGTGACCAGGCTGGCCGAGCAGACCGTGGTCCGGGTCGGGGACGGGGTCACGCGCCGAGTCGTCCACCACGACGACGCCGGCCTGGAGCTCGCCGTCAACGAGTACGAGGCCGGCGCGGCCAGTGGTCCCTCGGTGGCCGATCGCAGCGGCCGGGAGTTCGGTCTGCTGATCTCCGGTCAGCTCACGGTGGAACTCGACGGGCAGCGCCATGTTCTGGAGCCGGGTGACGGGATCGCCTACTCGTCGGATCAGTCGCATTCGATCGTCAACGCCGGGACCGAGCCCGCGGTCGCTGTGTGGGTGAACCTCAACGACGGATGAGCCCCTCGGGTCACACGCCGAGGAGCCCGTGAATTCCCTTGTAGAGCACCATCAGACCGATCAGCACCAGGATTACGGCGATCAGCACCGCATGCTGGCGCTCCATCCACTCCTTGAGCCGGGCCAGGGCGGGATCCAGCCGGTCGCCGGACACGGCGTATGCCAGGATCGGCACCGCCACCGTGGCTGACGCGACGGCGACGAACCACACCACACCCAGCCACACCAGGGAGTGGGTGCCGGCGCTGCCGATCGCCAAACCCGCTGCGACACAGATGAACAGCACCTTGGGATTCACCACGGTCAGCGCGGCCCCGGTGACGGCGGCCCGCGGCGGCGTGAGGTTGCTGATGCCCTGCATCCAGCGCGGCATGTGCGCCGACCGGTGACGGCTGAACCAGCGGTAGAGGCCGAACACGATCAGCGCGGCGCCCACGACGACGCGCAGCCAGGACGCCCAGCCGGGCGGGTGGTCCTGGCGCCCGCCGGCCAGCGAGGACAGTTGCAGGAACGCGATGGTCATCACCGCCAGCCCGGCCACCCAGCCCACCAGGAAGGCCAGGCTGGTCGGGCGCGGGCGCGGTGTGTGCAGCGTCAGCACCGCGGGGATGACCGTCAACGGCGACAGCGCGATCACGAGCGCGAGCGGAATCAGTTCGGTCAGCACGTCAGATGGTCACCCCAGGGCGGTACCGGCATACCTTCCACCCACCTTCCCGGACGAAGTCGACCTCCACCGTACTGGTGTGACGCTCGGCCTCGAACCGGACGGTGGCGACCGCGTCGTCGCCGTGGATCCGCACCGCCTTCACGGAGATCCGCGTCGGCCCGTCGACCCGCCTGCTCTCCAGCCAGCCGGCCCGGAACCCGTCGGCGCGCAGCATGTCGGCGCACACGTGGGCGGCGAACGCGGCGAAGTCGGCGCTGTTGTAGGAGCGGTTCATCCCGTCGAGTACGGCGCGGATCTCATGGTCGGCGGAGTCGGCCGCGGCAGGGGCGGGCGCCAGGGTGCCGACGGCGACCGCGAGCAGTATGCCGCCGACGGCGGCGTTGATCCGCATGAGTTCAGGATCGCCGGTGACGGGCGGTCTGCCCGGACGGCGCGCCGCGCTCGAGGTGCGAACCGGCCGATCGTGTAATCGGATGATCACCTCTCGATGGCGCGGGTGGCCGGTTTGATGGCAGAAAACGCCACATTTCCTGGGAAAACGGATTTCTCGTAGCTATTGCGATCGATCGATCGATCACTTAAATTCGTCGCAAATCAAATCCATCGGCGGAAGGCGGGAGATGCGAGTGCGGAGAGCGGCCCTGGCACTGATGACTGTGGGCGCGATCGCGTTGAGCGGATGCACGGTGTCTGAGGAGTCCACCGAGTCGAAGGACTCCACGGGTTCGAGCGCCTCGAGCGACGGCCCGATCGTGCTGGGCCTGGCGATCTCCCGCAGCGGCTGGATGGCCGCCTATGACGTACCCGCCGAACAGGCCGCGCAACTGGCCGTCGATGACTACAACGCCAAGGGCGGCGTGGCGGGCCGCAAGTTCGAGACCAAGGTCGTCGACACCCAGACGGATCAGCAGATCGCGGCCACCGCCGCCCAGCAGCTGATCGCCGACGGTGCCGAGATCATCCTGGCCAGTTCGGATTTCGACTACGGCAGCCCGACCGCGCTGGCGGCTCAGGCCGACGGGGTGGTGACGATCTCGCTCGGCGCGGCGTCGCCGAGCTTCGGCACCCTCGGCATCGGTGACCTCGCGTTCACGCTGGGCACCCCCACCCCGACGCTGGCCGCGGCCGGGGCCGAGTGGGCCTACGGCAAGGGCTGGACCAAAGCCGCTGCGCTGTGCGACATCTCGGTGGAGTACTCCAGCTCGCTGTGCGACTACTTCGAGGAGTCGTTCACCGACGCCGGCGGCACCGTGGTCGCCAAGGAGAACTTCCAGCAGGAGGACGCCTCGATCGCCCAGCAGGTGAACCAGCTGCAGAAGGCCGACGCCGACTTCATCTACCTCGGCTCCTACCTGCCCGGCGGTGCGTCGGCGGTGCGCCAGATCCGCGCGGCCGGTGTCGATCTGCCGATCGTCTCCGGTGCCGCCATGGAGGGCACCGAATGGCTCGCCTCGGTGCCGAACCTGACCGACTTCTACTTCACTCCCGCACGCTTCATCCACGGACCGGGTGAGAACGAGGAGGTCACCAACTTCCTTGCCGAGTACCGGGAGAAGTTCGGCAAGAACCCCGAACACTCGGATGCGCTGGTCGGTTACGCGGCGATCCAGGTCCTGGCCGCGGCGCTGGAGCACAACGGCGGCGACACCTCCGGTGCGGCCCTGGCCAAGGCGCTCAACGAACTCAAGGACGTCGACACGGTGCTGGGTCCCATCACCTTCTCGGAGGGTACCAACCTCGCGCTGGAGCGGGAGATGGCGGTGGTCGAGGTCTCCGACGGGCAGCTGCGGCTGGTCGACCACGTCACCCCCAAGAACGTTCCCACGCCCGAGTCCTGATCAAAGGCTGCACACCACATGGACTTTCAGGTGTCCGGACTGCGTGTGGTCCTCGGTGGGGTCACCGCGGTCGACGATGTCTCGTTCGCAGTGTCGCAGGGCGAGATCCTCGGGCTGATCGGCCCCAACGGGGCCGGTAAGACCACCGCGGTCAACGCCATCAGCGGATACCTGCGGCCCACCAGTGGGCGGGTGACACTCGACGGATCCGACATCACCGGTTGGGCCCCGGAACGGTTGGTGCGCGCGGGCATCGCACGCACCTTCCAGGGGGCCCGGCTGTTCGGACAGCTGACTGTCCTGGAGAACGTGCGCGTGCCCGCGCTGATCCGCCGGCGCGGCCGGGCGGCGACCCGGTTGGCCGAACAGATCCTGGAACAGCTGGGCCTCGCCGGACGTGCCGGTGAACCGGCCCAGGACCAGCCCGCCGGTGTGCAGCGGCTCCTGGGCCTGGCGCGGGCGCTGGCCGCCGAACCGCGGCTGCTGCTGCTGGACGAGCCCGCGGCGGGCCTGAACGACGACGAGAGCGCCGAGCTCTCGCAACTGCTTCGAAACCTGGCTCGGGACAGTGACATTGGGGTTCTCATCATCGAGCACGACATGAGCCTGATCATGGGGCTGTGCGACCGGCTGCACGTGCTGAACTCCGGTCGGACGCTGTTCAGCGGGGCTCCGCAGGACGCGCGGCGCAACCCCGAGGTCATCGAGGCCTACCTGGGCAGCACGGCATGACGGCCATGATCGAGGTCTCCGACCTTCATGTCGCGTACCGGCATGTCGAGGCGGTCCGCGGCGTCTCACTACGCGTCGACGAGGGCGAGATCGTCACCGTCCTCGGGCTCAACGGCGCCGGCAAGACCACCCTGCTGCAGGCCATCGTGGGGCGGGTGCGGCCCAAACGGGGCCGGATCACGTTCCTGGGTGAGGACATCACCCGGGCGTCGATGACCTCGATCGCCCGGCGCGGTATCGCGTTGGTGCCGGAGGGACGGCACATCTTCCCCCGCATGACGGTCGCCGAGAACCTGCGGTTGGCGGCGACCACCGACCGGGGTCGCCCGGACGCCGCCGCGAAACTGGCCAGCGCGCTGGACCGTTATCCCGCCCTCACCTCGCTGATGGACCGTCCCGCGGGGCTGCTGTCCGGCGGCGAACAACAGCAACTCGCGATCGCCCGCGCGCTGCTGACCGATCCGCGCCTGCTGATCCTCGACGAGCCGTCGTTGGGCCTGGCCCCCAGCATCACCGACCGGCTGTTCGAGACGATCGCCGAGCTGCGGGCGGAGGGCACCACCATCCTCATCGTCGAGCAGAACGTGGGCCGCACGCTGGCGATCGCCGACCGCGCCTACGTGATGGCCCGCGGCGTGGTGACGCTGGCGGGCACCGCATCCGAGGTGATGGAGCGCGAAGACATCAGCAGCCACTACTTCGGGGAGGCCTAGTGCAGGAGGTTCTCCAGTTCCTCGTCAACGGGTTGGCCATCGGCGGCACCTACGCCCTGGTGACCCTCGGGCTGGCGCTGCTGTTCAGCGTGATGCGGCTGATCAACTTCGCCTACGGTGTGCTGATCACCGCCGGCGGCTACATCATGTACCTCACCGCCGGGGTGCCCTGGATCGGCCAGGCCGTCCTGGTGATCGCAGGCACCGCACTGCTTTCGGTGCTCATGGAGCGGGTCGCGTTCGGGCCCATCCGGGACGCCGACGGCAACACGCTGCTGATCACCTCGTTCGCGATCAGCTACCTGGTGCAGAACATCCTGTTCACCACCGTCGGGTCCCGCCCGAGGGCACTGGCCATGCCGGACTTCCTCACCGGTTCGGTCTCGGTGCTCGGCGTCAGCATCAACAAGGCCGATCTCGCAACGATTCTCGCCGCCGGCGTGGCGCTGGCCGTCGTCACCGTGGTCATCCAAAAGACCGTGCTGGGTCTGCGCATCCGCGCGGTCGCCGAGGACTCGACGATGACGCAGCTGCTCGGGATCCGGCCGGGCCCGGTGCTCATGCTCGCCTTCGCGCTCAGCGGCGCGCTGGCCGGGGTGGCGTCGCTGTTCTACCTCGCCAAGGGGGCGCTGGTCACCCCGACGATCGGCAACGACCTGATCCTCATCGCGTTCGTGGCCGTCGTCGTCGGCGGGATGGGCAGCCTGGTCGGCGCCGCGCTCGGCGGGCTGCTGCTGGGCATGATCTCCGGGGCCCTGCAGACACTGCTGCCCGCCCAGATCGTGCAGTTCCGGGACGCCTTCCTGTTCGTCCTGGTGATCGTGGTGCTCCTGATCCGGCCGCAGGGACTCATCGCCGCCCGAGGGAACAAGGAGCGAGTGTGATGGCCGGCCGTGCTCTTCTCGACCGGTTCCGTGCACCGGCGCTGACCCCGGTCGGCCTGATCGCCGTCGTCACCGTGGTTTTCGGCGTTGCGAGCATCAGCGGCTCGGTGGCCACCACCAACGCCGCGGTACTGCTGCTCATCCACGTCGTGCTGGTGGTCGGGCTGTACAGCTTCGTCGGGCCCAGCGGCATCATGTCCTTCGGGCACACCGGGTTCATGGCGGTCGGCGCATACACCGCCGCGCTCCTGGCGATGCCCGCCGGCCCCAAACAGACCCGGCTGCCCGGTCTGCCGCAGGTGATCTCGGGCAGCCAGTTCACCCTGACCACCGCGCTGTTGTGCGCGGCGCTGGCCGCGCTGCTCGTCGCCGCCGTCAGCGGTGCGGTGATGATGCGGCTCAACGGCCTGGCAGCCGGCATCGCGACACTGGCCCTGATGGTCGTGGTGCACGTGGTGGTCGGGCAGTGGACCGCGGTCACCGCGGGACCGGGATCGCTTGTGGGCGTGCCGGTGTGGACGACGGCGGCGGTGGCGTGGCTGACCGCGGTGCTGGCGATCCTCGTGGTGTATGCGTTCCAGCAGTCCTCGACCGGGCTCAAACTCCGCGCGTCACGCGAGGACGAACTCGCCGCCAGGGCCAGCGGGGTGCGGATCTACCGGCTGCGACTGGTCGCGTTCGTGCTCAGCGCGGTGATCGTCGGCGCGGGCGGCGCGCTGTTCGCCCTGCGGGTCAGTGTGCTCAGCCCCGACGCGGTCTACCTCGACGTCACGTTCCTGACCATCGCGATGCTCGTCGTGGGCGGGATGCGGTCACTGACCGGAGCGGTCTTCGGTGTGGTGGTGCTGTCGGTGGTCGCGGAGGTGGTGCGCAGGCTGGAGGCCGGCTTCCAACTCGGTTCGCTCGTGATCCCCGAGCTGCCGGGCCTGCGCCAGATCGCCGTGGCTCTCATCCTGCTGTGCGTACTTCTGCTGCGCCCCAACGGACTGACGAGCGGACGGGAACTGCACCAGCTGGTCGGCGGGAAATCACGGAACTCGTAAGGAGCACAGGTCAGCATGCGTATTGGTATCGATGTCGGCGGCACCTTCACCGACCTCATCATGGCCGAGGAGGACGGCTCGAACACCACGGCCGTCAAGACGCTGTCGACGTCCAGCCCCGCCGACGGCATCCTGACCGCGCTGAGCAAGGGTGAGGTCGACCTGTCGGCGGTGACCACCCTGGTGTTCGGCTCCACCATCGCGATCAACGCCCTGGTGGAGAACAAGGCCGCGCCGGTCGGCACGATCTCCAACGTCGGCTTCCGCGATGTCCTTGAGCTGCGCCGGATCTGGCGTGAGCACCTGTTCGGCAGCTTCTGGCAGCGCCCGGCCGCCATGGTGCCGCGCCGGCTGCGCCGCGAGGTCGCGTGCCGCATCAACGTGGCCGGTGAGGAGACCCAGCCGCTGGACACCGAGGGGTTGCTGGCGCAGGCGCGGTTCCTGGTCGACAACGGTGTGCAGTCGATCGCGATCAGCTTCCTGCACTCCCATCTCAACGATGTCCACGAGCGGCAGGCCCGCGATCTGCTGGCCGCGGAGTTCCCCGACCTGTGCGTGGCGATCTCCTCGGAGGAGAGCCCGGAGATCGGCGAGTACGAGCGGATGAGCACCACCGTGGTGGCCGCCGCGCTCAAACCGCTTCTGGCGCAGGAGTTGTCCACACTCGAGGACGCGTTGCGGCGGCAGGGGATGCGCGGCGACATCCACGTGATGAAGTCCAACGGCGGCGTGATGAGCATCGCGGCCGCGCAGCGCAAACCCCACGAACTGGTGCAGAGCGGCCCGGCCGGTGGCGTGGCCGCGGCGCGGCGCTGGGGCGCGGCCCTGGATCTGCCCAACCTCATCACCCTCGACGTGGGCGGCACCACCGCCGACGTCAGCCTGATCCGGGCCGGTAAGGCCACGATGGCGCGCCGGATGGAACTGGAATGGGATGTCCCGGTGCGGGTTTCGCTGGTCGACATCCATTCGGTCGGCGCCGGTGGCGGTTCGATCGCCTGGGTGGACGCTGCGGGACGGCCCCGGCTGGGGCCCGGTTCGGCGGGTTCGCGCCCGGGGCCGGCGTGCCTCGGCCGCGGCGGCACCCAGACCACGGTCACCGACGCGGCGCTGCTCGCCGGTTGGCTCAACGGCGGCAACTTCGCAGGCGGCGAGATCCCGCTGGACGCGTCGTTGTCGTCGGAGGCGGTGCGCTCCGGAGGCCTGTCGCCCGCCCTCGGGGCGGCCACCGACGGTGAGGCCGGCGCCGCGGTGCTGGCGCTCGCCGCCAACGCGATCGCCGAGAAGATCCGTGCGCTGACCGTCAAACACGGTGAGGATCCCCGCGATTACGCGTTGTTCGTGTACGGGGGAGCGGGTGGTCTGTTCGGCGCCGACGTGGCCGACAGCCTCGGCGTCGGGCGGGTGGTGCTGCCGCCGAACTCCTCGGTGCTGTCCGCGTGGGGCGGCCTGCTGGCCGACGAGGAACACGACTATGCGCGCACCGTGCTGTGCGCCATCGGCGACGTCGACTTCGCACACCTGGACACGCTGGCTCGCGGCATGCTCGACCAGGCCCGTGTCGACTTCGGCTCCGACGAGTTCGAGGCCGACTTCCTGTTCGACCTGAGATACGAGGGTCAGTCGCACGAGCTGACCGTGCCGGGCGGAGTTCCGGTGACCGCCGAGACGCTGCGCGCGGCCGCCGACGAGTTCACCCGCCTGCACCAGCACCACTACGGCCACATCAGGCCCGAGGACCGGGTGGAGATCGCCGCACTGCGCCTGCACGCACACCGGCCGCTGCTGGCCGACGAGAGCCGGCTGCTGGCCGCACCCGCCGGCGACGGGACCGGCGAGCTGCGGCCCGCCGCCGCGCGTCGGGTGTACCGGCACCCGCGCCAGGTCGCCGACTGGCCGGTGGTCTCGCGCGACGCGATGCGGCCCGGCCACACCGTTGCGGGGCCGGCGGTGGTCGAGGACGCCACCTCCACGCTCGTCGTCCCGGCGGGCTGGGGCGTGGAGGTCGGAAAGCTCGGGGAGATCAACGTGATCAAGCAGGGGAGCACCTCATGACAACGGAACTCGGTGTGGCACCGGACCCGGTGACCCAGCAGGTCCTCGAAGGCGCGTTCGTCGCGATCTGCGCGGAGATGGGCGACGTCACGATCCAGACCGGGAACTCGTCGGTCCTCGTCGACGGGCGCGACTTCTCCTGCGCGCTGCTCGACGCCGACTGCCGCCTGGTGGCCTCGGCCAACTTCGACCCCAGCCACCTGTCCGCCATGGCGTTCACCACCGAGTACGCCTACATGGACTTCGGCAGGGAGAACCTGCGCCCCGGTGACGTCATCGTGGTCAACGACCCCTACCGGGCCGGCGGGCATCTGCCCGACATGTGCGTGATCCGGCCGATCTTCTTCGGCGAGGAGCTGATCGGCACCGCGATCGTGCGGGCCCACCACATCGACGTCGGCGGTATGGCGGTCGGCGGCTTCGCCGGAACCGCGGTCAGCGTGTACCAGGAGGGCATCCGGATCCCGCCGGTGCACTGGTTCCGCGCCGGGGTCGAGCAGTCCGACGTGATGGACCTGATCCTGCTCAATGTCCGCTTCCCCAAGGACCAGCTCGGCGACTACCGCGCCCAGCTCGCCGCCACCCTGCGCGGCGAACAACGCGTCCTCGAGCTGTGCGAGAAGTTCGGTCGCGACACCGTCACCGCGGCGATGCGGCTCACCCAGGAGCACTCCGAGCAGCTGATGCGGGCGATCATCGGTGAGATCGAAGACGGCACATACCGTTTCGTCGACTTCATCGAGGACGACGGGGCCACCGGCCGGCCGTACCGGATCGCGGTCGAGGTGACGATCCGGGGCAGCGACGCGGTGGTGGACTTCACCGGCACCAGTCCGCAGGCGCCGGGCCCGATCAATTCCTCCTACACCAACACCGTCTCGGCGTGCATGAACGCCTTCCTGCAGATCATCGGGCCCGAGGTGACGTTCAACCACGGGTGCTTCCGGCCGGTCACGCTGATCGCGCCGCGCGGCAGCCTGGTCAACCCGGTGGCCCCCGCACCGGTGATGGGCGGCGTCGCCGAGACCTCGCTGCGCATCATCGACGTGGTGACCGGGGCGCTGGCCCAGAGTGGTGCGCGCGCCGTCAGCGCCGCCGGGTACGGGACCACCCAGAACCTCACCGGCGGCGGCTACGACCCGCGGCAGGGCAAGGACATCGGGTTCTACATCTTCCTGGAGGGCGGCTGGGGCGCGACGGCGTGGCGCGACGGGTGGAACTGCACCCCCAACGCCTCCAGCAACTTCCAGGACTACCCGGTGGAGATCCTGGAGCAGACGCTTCCCGTCGAGTATCTGGGCGTCTCCCTGTACGAGGGCTCCGGCGGTGCGGGCACCTTCCGCGGGGGCTTCGGCACCGTGCGGACCTTCCGGATCAACACCGGCGGCGTCGTGCTCAGCGCGCTGGCGGAGCGGCACCTGCTGCGGCCGTGGGGGCTGTTCGGCGGACAGCCCGGAGCGCCGTCGAGCATCGAGGTCAAGTTGCCCGGCGACGACGATTTCCTGCCGTTCACAGAACGATTCGGCACGACGAGCCCGTCGAAGTTCGCCAACATCGAGCTGCCGGAGGGCACGGTGCTGCGGCTGCGGCAGGGCGGTGGCGGCGGCTACGGTGATCCCTTCGAACGCGACCCCGAGGCCGTCCGCATCGATGTGGAGGACGGGCTGGTGTCCCCGGAGGACGCGTGCGAACAGTACGGCGTGGTGGTCGAGTTCGTGGACGGCAGACCGAGGGTCGACGTCGCCGCGACCACGGCGGTGCGCAGCCTGCCCAGGACCGACACCACCGCCGACCGCTACTTCGGCGTCGCGACGGTCACCGACCGCTACGCCGAGGCGGACCGGGCGGCGGTGCCCGCCGACGAGTTGCCGGTGCAGGTGCGCGCCAGCATCACCCGCACCGACGAACTGTTCGAGGCCGTGCGCGCCGCCGTCGCCGCCGGGGAACTGCCCGCCGAGGTGCTCGACGGCGCCACCTCACCCTTCGGCCATCCCACCGCGCGCGACTTCTGGGACGAATACGCTTTGCGCCGTTGGCTGGCCCGGCGCGGGTACGACGTGAAGGGCAGGACCGCGGGCGATCGAGGAATCGGATGAGCACGAGTCAGTCGGATTCGGCACGCCAGGAGATCCGGACGGCGGCTCTCCATCTGTTCAGCACGGTGGGGTTCCACGGCACCGGTATCCGCCGGATCGCCGAGGAGGCGGGCGTCTCACTGGCGACGCTCTACCACTACATGAAGACCAAGGAGGATCTGCTTGTCGAGATCCTCATGGAGAACATCCTGACGTTGCTGCGCGAGGCGGAGATCGCGTTGCAGGGCAAGGTCAGTGGTGTGGACCGGCTCGTCGCGCTGGTGGAGGTCCATGTCCGCATCCACACCGAGCAGCGGCTGCAGTGCATCGTCAGCGACACCGAGCTGCGCGCGCTGGCCGGTGAGCGGCGCGCCTCGATCGTCAAGTACCGCGACGACTATGAAGCCTTGTGGCGCAACGCCATCGACTCCGCCGTGCAGGACGGCAGCGCCGTCGTCAGCGATGTCGCCATCGCCACCAAGTCGCTGCTGGAGATGTGCACGGGTGTCGCGCACTGGTACCGGCCGGACGGCAGGCTCGATCTGGCCAGCCTGACCGACATCTACATCGAGCTCTGCCTCAACGCGCTCGGCGTCCCGAAGGCCAAGAGGAAGAACCTGTGACCGCGCCAACCGATGAGGCCACCGGCGTCGAGCGGGTGCTGGCACCCGCCGGGGCGCTGCCCCAGGCCGCCGAGAGGCTGTCCACGGCCGAACCGCTCACCGGCAGCGAGATCGAGATCGAGGTGGAGTACCTGAACCTTGACGCGGCCAGCTACCGGGATCTCGCCGAGCACCACGGGCACGACGCGGCCCGGATCCGCGCCGAGGTGCTCGACATCGTGGCCACCCGCGGCAAGATGGTCAATCCGCGCACCGGATCGGGCGGGATGCTGGTCGGGCGGATCAGCCGGCTCGCGTCGGAGAAGGCTTGCGCCCCTTTCGCTGTCGGTGACCGGGTGGCGACGCTGATCTCGCTGACCGCGACCCCGCTTCAGATCCGCGACGGCCTGCGGCGCTGGGCCGCCGACTCCGAGGTGGTGCCCGTCGACGCGCGCGCCATCGTGCCCGCGCCGCGGATGATCACCGCGCTGCCCGACGATCTGCCCACACCGGTGGCGCTGACCGTGCTCGACGTCTGCGGTGCGCCCGCCCAGGCCGAACGGATCCTGACCCGGTCCCTGCTGTCCGGCACCGCGCGCCACATGCTGCTGCTCGGCGGCGGCAAGAGCGCGGTCCTCAGCGCGGCGGTCGCACGCAGGCACGGGGTGCAGACGGTCTCCGTCGTCCCCACCGCGGGCGAGGCGGACCGGCTGCGCGAGTTGGGACTGTTCGACGCCGTGGTGGTCGGCGACGCCACCGACCCGCTGGGCGTGCGCCGCGCCGTGGAACAGCGGTTCCCGGACCTGGCGGACGTCACGTTCGTGTGTGTCAACGCCGCCGGCTGCGAACACGCCGCGCTGCTGGCCACCCGGCAGGGCGGGGCCATCCTGTACTTCTCGATGGCCACCAGCTTCACCGCGGTGGCGTTGGGCGCCGAGGCGCTGTGTCTGGACTTCGACCTCTACTTCGGATCGGGCTACGTGCCGGGCCACGCCACCCTCGCGCTCGACATCGTGCGCACCGACCCACAGGTCCGCCGCTTCTTCGACCCCGAGATCTGACAGCCCGAGATCTGACAGAAGGAATCACATGACCGAGGTTGTGCATCGCCGCTACGTCTCATACGGAGACGCCCACTACGCGGGCGGACTCGTCGACGGCGCGTACGTCCTGCGAATCTTCGGGGAGGTGGCGACCGAGCTCAGCATCCTCACCGAGGGCGACGAGGGGCTGCTCGCCGGCTACGAGGCGGTGGACTTCCACGCGCCGGTGCTGGCCGGCGACCTGCTGGAGGTCACCGGCCGGATCGCCTCCGTCGGCAGGCGCAGCCGGCGGCTGGAGCTGGAGGCCTACGTCACCGCGCGCTCGGACAACTCCGAGCGGGAGTCCGGCGCGGTGGCGCTGGCGGAGAAGATGCTGGTGACCAGCGCCGTCGCCGTCCTGGTGGTGCCGGACAGGGAAAAGTGAGCGGACAAGTGAGCGGAGTCTTCATCACCGTCGCACCGACCGGTGCCGAGTCGGGCAAAGACGACAACCCCCACATCCCGCTGCAGCCCGAGGAGATCGTGGCCGAGGCGGTGGCCTGCGAGCGGGCCGGGGCGGCGCTGATCCACATCCACGGCCGCGACCGCTCCGGCGCCCCCACCCTCGACCTCGGGATCCTCGGCGAGATCGTCGCCGGCGTCCGGGAACAGACGAACCTGATCGTCCAGCTGTCCACCGGCGGCAGCGTCCACGACCCGTTCGCCGACCGGCTGCGCGTGCTGGAACTGCAGCCGGAGTCGTGCTCGTTGACGTGCGGCACGGTCAACTTCGGCGCCGACGTGTTCAGTAACCCGCTGCCCTTCATCGAGGAGCTGTATCAGGCGGCGCTGGAGCGCAGGGTGCTACCGGAGTTCGAGCTGTTCGACTTCGGTCACATCGCGACGCTGCATCGCCTGCTGGACCGCTACGGCCCGCCCGCGCAGGGCGTCGTGCACTGCAACCTGGTGATGGGCGTGCCCGGCGGGATGCCCGGTGACCCGCGCACCCTGGTGGCCGCGCAATCGCAACTGCCCCAAGGGTGTTCGTGGTCGGCGACCGGTATCGGCCGCACCGCGCTGCCGGTGCTGCTGACCGCCATGGCACTGGGCGGCAACGTGCGGGTCGGCATGGAGGACGTGCTGCGGTTCTCGGCGACCGAGCTGGTGTCGAGCAACGTCCAGCTCGTCGAACGCGCCGCGGAGGTGGCCAGGATCGGCCAGCACGACCTGATGGACGCGGCGCGTACGCGCGCAGTGCTCGGCCTGGCGGAGCCTGGGTAGTCCGCCGCCTAGCACTCGAACTGGTTGTGCCCCAGGCTGTCGAGGAACCGCGGCCCTTCGGTGGCCAGCTCGCCGCGGTACGCGTCGGCCCACGTGCCGAACGGGTGGAACGCCAGGTACTCGTTGCGGAACCGGTCGTCCTCGGAGACCTCCGAGGCGCAGAACGCCGGGATCGTCAGATCCACGACGGGACCGCCGCGCTCGACCTCGGCGAGCACCAGCGGCGCGTTGGCGCCGAGGAACCGGTCGAGCACCCAGCCGTCCTCGCCCAGCCAGACCGAGTACCGGACCTTGGCGATGACATGGTCGGCGCGGCGCACGATCTCGGCGGCGACCAGCGGGTCGAGCTGGCGTTCGGCCTCGTACCGGGTGCCGCCGACGGCGGGACCCTTCGCGGTCATGGTGCCGATCGACTCGTCGTGCGGCTGCGCCAGGATCGCGTCGATACCGATTCCGAGGTCCTCGGGGGCGCGGCGCTGCACCCGGATGCGCACCGCGTAGCCGTCGGCGGCGAACAGGTACGCCTGCACGATCAGGTTCGGCGTGGGATCCGCGGCGGCGACGGCCGGTAGCTCGGGGACGAAGAACTTGCGCTCGAACTCGAAGTCGTCGGCCCCGATGTCTTCCCCGGTGTGGTCGGACATGACTCCGAAAATAGCCCGTCACGCGCCCGATCCCGGGAGCTCGCGCGGCGCGGGGTGCGTGTCGGGCGACTTTGCTCGGCCGAACCGCGAATGCCGCGTTGGACGGCCTGGTAAATTTTCTTGAACTTGAGCGGAACAGACTCAACCTTGACGACGTTGTAGTACGCGAGAAGGCTCTTTTTAGACGATAGGAGGGGGTGTCGTGGACTCTTTTAATCCGACGACCAAGACTCAGGCGGCGTTGACCGCGGCATTGCAGGCGGCGAGCTCGGCGGGCAATCCGCAGATCGTGCCCGCCCACCTGCTGATGGCGCTGCTGACGCAGAACGACGGGATCGCCGCCCCCCTGCTGGAGGCCGTCGGCGTCGAGCCCGCGACCATCCGCAGTGAAACCCAGCGGCTGCTGGACCGGCTCCCCAGCGTGTCCGGTGCCACCGCGCAGCCGCAGCTCGACCGCGAGGCACTCGCGGCGATCACCGCTGCCCAGAACCTGGCCACCGAGATGGACGACGAGTACGTCTCGACCGAACATCTCATGGTCGGCCTCGCTGGAGGCCTGGGCGGCTCGGCCACCGCAGGCGACAGCGACGTCGCCAAGCTGCTCACCGGCCACGGCGCGTCCCCGCAGGCCCTGCGGGACGCGTTCGTCAAGGTGCGCGGCAGCGCCCGGGTCACCAGCCCGGATCCGGAGGGCACCTACCAGGCGCTGGAGAAGTACTCCACCGACCTGACCGCCCGCGCCCGCGAGGGCAAGCTCGACCCGGTGATCGGTCGTGACGCCGAGATCCGGCGGGTCATCCAGGTGCTGAGCCGGCGCACCAAGAACAACCCGGTGCTCATCGGTGAGCCCGGTGTCGGCAAGACGGCGATCGTGGAGGGCCTGGCCCAGCGCATCGTCGCCGGTGACGTGCCGGAAAGCCTGCGCGACAAGACCGTCATCAGCCTCGACCTGGGGTCGATGGTGGCCGGGTCGAAGTACCGCGGCGAGTTCGAGGAGCGGCTCAAGGCCGTGCTCGACGACATCAAGAACAGCGCGGGCCAGATCATCACGTTCATCGACGAGCTGCACACCATCGTGGGTGCGGGCGCCACCGGCGAGGGCTCGATGGACGCAGGCAACATGATCAAGCCGATGCTGGCGCGCGGCGAACTGCGGCTGGTCGGTGCGACCACGCTCGACGAGTACCGCAAGTACATCGAGAAGGACGCCGCGCTGGAGCGCCGCTTCCAGCAGGTGTACGTTGGCGAGCCGTCGGTGGAGGACACCGTCGGCATCCTGCGCGGCCTCAAGGACCGCTACGAGGTGCACCACGGTGTGCGCATCACCGACTCGGCCCTGGTGGCCGCGGCCACCTTGTCGGACCGCTACATCACCAGCCGCTTCCTGCCGGACAAGGCCATCGACCTGGTCGACGAGGCCGCCTCCCGGCTGCGGATGGAGATCGACTCGCGGCCCGTCGAGATCGACGAGGTCGAGCGGCTGGTGCGCAGGCTGGAGATCGAGGAGATGGCGCTGTCCAAGGAGGAGGACGCCGCCTCCAAGGAACGGCTCGAGAAGCTGCGTGCCGAGTTGGCCGACCACAAGGAGAAGCTGGCCGAGCTGACCACCCGCTGGCAGAACGAGAAGAACGCCATCGACGTGGTCCGTGAGCTCAAGGAACAGCTCGAGGAACTCAAGATCGAGGCCGACCGGGCCGAGCGTGAAGGCAACTACGAACGGGTCGCCGAACTGCGCTACGGCCGGATCCCCGAGATCGAGAAGAAGCTCGAGGCCGCGCTGCCGGCCGCCGAGGCCCGCGAGAACCTGATGCTCAAGGAGGAGGTGGGCCCCGACGACATCGCCGAGGTGGTGGAGTCGTGGACCGGCATCCCCGCGGGCCGGATGCTCGAGGGCGAGCAGGCCAAGCTGCTGCGGATGGAGGACGAGCTGGCCAAGCGCGTCGTCGGCCAGCGCAAGGCCGTCACCGCGGTGTCGGATGCGGTGCGCCGCAGCCGCGCCGGGGTCGCGGACCCGAACCGGCCCACCGGGTCGTTCATGTTCCTCGGCCCGACCGGTGTCGGTAAGACCGAGCTGGCCAAGGCGCTGGCGGAGTTCCTGTTCGACGACGAACGCGCGATGGTCCGCATCGACATGAGCGAGTACGCCGAGAAGCACTCGGTGGCCCGTCTGGTCGGTGCGCCCCCGGGCTACGTCGGCTACGACCAGGGCGGTCAGCTGACCGAGGCGGTGCGGCGCCGGCCGTACACGGTGATCCTGTTCGACGAGATCGAGAAGGCTCACCCGGACGTGTTCGACATCCTGCTGCAGGTCCTCGACGACGGCCGGTTGACCGACGGCCAGGGCCGCACGGTCGACTTCCGCAACACGATCCTGATCCTGACGTCGAACCTGGGTGCCGGCGGCACCGAGGAACAGGTGATGGCGGCGGTGCGCAGCGCGTTCAAGCCGGAGTTCATCAACCGGCTCGACGACATCATCATCTTCGACGGGCTCAACCCGGAGGATCTGGTGTCGATCGTCGACATCCAGCTGCAGCAGCTGCAGAAGCGTCTGGAGCAGCGCCGGCTCACCCTGGAGGTGTCGTTGCCCGCGAAGAAGTGGCTGGCCCAGCGTGGGTTCGACCCGCAGTACGGCGCCCGCCCGCTGCGCAGGCTGATCCAGCAGTCGATCGGCGACCAGCTGGCCAAGATGCTGCTGGCCGGCACCGTGCACGACGGCGACATCGTGCCGGTGAACGTCAGCCCCGACGGCCAGTCCCTGGTCCTGGGCTGATCGGAGCCTCGTTGACCCTGCACCCGGACCCCGGGTGCAGGGTCAACGTGTGTATACGGCCTTGTGACCCGCTCGAGTTCGGGCGAACGGGGTACCAGCAAGTAGGCTAGGCGCAATGGTCCCGCTTTGGTTCACGCTGTCCGCACTCTGTTTCGTGGGTGCGGCGGTGCTGCTCTATGTCGACATCGACCGTCGACGCGGCCTCGGGCGTCGCCGCAAGTCGTGGGCGAAGTCGCATGGTTTCGACTACGAGTACGAGAACGCCGAGATCGTCAGCCGCTGGCACCGCGGCGTGATGTCGACGGTCGGCGACGTCACGGCCCGCAACGTCGTCCTCGGCCAGATCCGCGGCGAGGCGGTGTACATCTTCGACCTCGACGATGTCGCCACCGTCATCGCGCTGCACCGCAAGGTCGGCACCAACGTCGTCGTCGACATGCGCCTCAAGGGCCTCAAGGAGCCGCGGGAGAACGACATTTGGCTGCTCGGCGCGATCGGCCCGCGCATGGTCTACTCCACCAACCTCGACGCCGCCCGGCGCGCCTGTGACCGGCGGATGGTGACGTTCGCCCACACCGCGCCCGACTGCGCCGAGATCATGTGGAACGAGGAGCACTGGACGCTGGTGGCGATGCCGATCACGTCCACCCGCGCGCAGTGGGACGAGGGGCTGCGCACCGTGCGCCAGTTCAACGACCTGCTGCGCGTGCTGCCGCCGACCCCGCAGGCGATGGCCGGCCAGGGCCTGGCCCGCCGCAGCGGCTCACCCAGCCGTCCGCTCACCCCGGCGCCGGCGCGTCCGGACGCACCGCCGCGCCAGGAGCCCGGCCGTTTCCCGCCGCAGCCGCAGAACGGACGGCAGTCACCGCACTATCAGCGGTAAGTAATCTTGACCGCATGGCCCGACCCGTCGCCCTGATCACCGGTCCGACGTCGGGAATCGGCGCCGGATTCGCCCGCCGATTCGCCCGCGACGGCTACGACCTGGTCCTCGTCGCCCGCGACAGGGCCCGGCTGGAGACGCTGGCCGCCGAACTGCACGACGAGGCCGGTGCCGCCGCCGAGGTGCTGGTCGCCGACCTCGCCGACGCCGCCGACCGCGCGCGGGTCGCCGACCGGCTGGCCGCCGGCGTGCAGGTGCTGGTCAACAACGCCGGGTTCGGCACCTCCGGCGAGTTCTGGACCGCCGATTACGGCCTGCTGCAGAAACAGCTCGACGTCAACGTCACCGCGGTCATGCAGCTCACCCACGCGGCGCTGCCACCCATGCTCGACGCCGGCCGCGGCACCGTGATCAACGTCGCCAGCGTGGCGGGGCTGCTGCCCGGGCGCGGCTCGACGTACTCGGCGTCCAAGGCCTGGGTGATCGCGTTCTCCGAGGGGCTGGCCAACGGGCTCACCGGCACCGGCGTCGGCGTGCACGCGCTGTGCCCGGGGTTCGTGCGCACCGAGTTCCACCAGCGCGCCGGCATCGACATGTCCGGCACCCCGTCGTGGTTCTGGCTCGAGGTCGACGACGTGGTGAGCGAGACGCTGGCCGACGTCGCCAAGGGAAGGGTCGTGATCATCCCGGGTCTGCAGTACAAGGCGCTGACCACCGGCGGGCGGATCGTGCCGCGAAAGCTGGTGCGCGCCTTGACCAAGGTCATGGGCAGGGGCCGTGGCCGGACCTGATCTCTCCCGTACATGCGCGCACTGATCGCGGCGCTGGTCGTCGTCCTGGTGGCGGCGGCCTGCGGGGCCGACGACAAACCGGCGACGACGTACGCCGCGCCGACCGCCGTCTTCGGTGAGTCCCTCGCGGTGCTGGGCTGGAACATGTCGGTGTCCAACCTGCGCTTCGACGGCAACTACGCGCTGTTCGACGTCGACGCCGCCCCGGCGGAACCCGACGGCCCCCGCGCCAAACCCGAGGACATCCGGTTCGGCCTGTACGGGGCGCTCGCGCACCCGATCGAGGCCACCGGCATCGGCAGCTGCAAAGACGTCGTCGACCTTGGTATCCAACCGCTTTCGGCGACACCGGACCGGCTCACCGGCACCGTGTGCATCGGTCCGGCCCGCGATCAGGTGCAGGTCCGCGGGGTCTACGTGTACTCGCCGCGCGAGCGGATCCCCGGCACCACCACCGCGCGGCCCGCCGCGTTCCCGGTCGGGCTGCCCGAGAACCGCGACACCGACACCGGGCTGACGCTGCGCACCACCAGCCTCGACGCCTTCGACGCCGACGGCGCGATGCTCGACCCGCTGGCGCTGGGCGATCCGGAGGCGTTCACCGGCAACGGCTACATGCTGATCGGGCTCCAGATCGACGGTCTGGCAGCGCAGTACCGCGAGGTGTCCGACCAGCGCGGCGGCCCGACGATGGTGGTGGTGGCGCCGACGCTGCCCCCGCCGGGACTCAGCCACGCCTGCGACACCTACGGCGCCTCGGTGCTGGTGCTGCCCGACGCGTCCCGCGACACCGTGCAGGTGAAGGTGTCGCTGTGTACGCAGGGCGAGATCAACAGCGCGCTGCTGTACGCGACCGTCTCGCTCATCGGAACCCACGCCGCGCTATGGACCAGATGACCGACGCGCCGGGACCCACCGAGTGGGGCCAGGGGCCGGGCGTCGGCCCCTGGCAGGGACCGCCGCCCGACGACCCCCGCTACGACCCCGAGCTGCTTCGCGACGGCGATACCCGCAATGTCGTTGACGCGTACCGGTATTGGACGCGGGAGGCGATCATCGCCGACATCGACACCCGGCGTCACCCGCTGCACATCGCGATCGAGAACTTCGTCAACGACGCCAACATCGGCGCGGTGGTGCGCACCGCCAACGCGTTCGCCGTCGACACCGTGCACATCGTCGGCAGGCGCCGCTGGAACCGGCGCGGCGCCATGGTCACCGACCGCTACCAGCGGCTGCGCCACCACGACACCACCGCCGACCTGCTCGCCTTCGCGGCCGGGGCCGGACTCACCGTCGTCGCCGTCGACAACGTCCCCGGCGCCGAACGCATCGAGACCACCGAGCTGCCGCGCGACTGCCTGATGATCTTCGGCCAGGAGGGGCCCGGTATCACCGAGGACGCGAGAAACGGTGCGGCGCTAGTGGTGTCGATCGCACAGTTCGGGTCGACCCGCAGCATCAACGCCGGCGTCGCCGCCGGCATCGCCATGCACGTCTGGATCCGCCAGCACGCCGACCTCGGGCTCGCCTGGTAGATCGGCGAAGCGCATGTCGCGCAACAGGATCCATACCACCGCCGTGGAGACCAGCAGCAGCGCCGCGCCGACTCCGGCCGCGATCGCCAGGCCCGCGGTGAACGCGTCACGGGCGGCCACGAGCAGCGCCTCGGCCTGCGCCTCGGGCAGTTTCGCCGCCGTCTCGACCGCGACCCCCAGCGAGTCGCGGGCCCGGCGCGCCGCCACCGCGGGAATCGCCTCGGGGGCCGGGAAGTGGCGGTACACCGCGGTGACGATGCTGCCGAGCAGCGCGATGCCCAGCGCCGCGCCCAGCTCGTAGGCGGTCTCCGACACCGCGGCCGCCGCCCCGGCCCGCTCCTTGGGCACGATGTTGAGGATGATGTCGCTGGCGGCGGTGAACGCCAGTCCCAGACCGAAACCCAGGACGAACAGCGCGGCACCCAGCGGCAGGTACGACGAGTCCGGCTGGATCGGGGTCAGGGCCGCCATCGCCACTCCGACCAGCGCCAGGCCGGCGGTCAGCACCACCCGCGGGGTGAACCAGCGCATCGCCAGCCCGGCCAGCACCCCGACGACCGTCGCGGTCACCGCGGTGGGCAGTTCGGCCAGCCCGGCGGTCAGCGGGCCGAAACCCTTGACCAGCTGGAAGTACTGGGCCAGGAAGAACATCAGGCCGGTCAGCCCCATCACCGACAGCAGATTGGTGGCGATCACCCCGGAGAACGCGCGGTTGGCGAACAGTCGCACGTCGATCAGCGGTTTGGGCAGGCGCAGCTGGCGCATCACGAAACCGGTCAGCGCGACCACCCCGACGACCGCGGCGGCCCAGGTCATGATCGTGAAATCGCCTGTGGCAGCGTGCTTTATCGCGTAGACCACCGCGATCATGCCGGTGATGCTGGCCAGCACCGACGGCACATCGCGCGGTCCCGGATCCGGGTCGCGGTGCTCGGGCAGCAGGAACCAGCCGCCGACGAGCAGCGCCGCCATCACCGGCACGTTGATCAGAAACACCGAGCCCCACCAGAAGTGCTCCAGCAGCGCCCCACCGAGCAGCGGGCCCAGCGCGGCCCCGGCGGAGAACGCCGCCGCCCAGATCCCGACGGCCAGCGAGCGTTCCCGTTGGTCGTCGAACATGCCGCGGATCAGCGCCAGCGTGGAGGGGGCCAGCACGGCGCCCGCGACGCCCTGCAGGGCGCGGCCGGCGATGAGCAGCTCGGGGCTGGGAGCGTAGGCGTTCATCGCCGAGACGCCGGCGAAGGCCAGCGCGCCGAACAACAGCAGGCGGCGGTGCCCGATGCGGTCGCCCAGGCCGCCCATCGAGATGAGCAGGCCGGCCAGCACGAACGAGTAGATGTCGGCGATCCAGAGGATCTCGGTACCGGTGGTGTGCAGGTCGCGGCTGATGAACGGGGTAGCCAGGGCCAGCACGGTGCCGTCGATGCCGACCACCAGCACGGCCAGCGTGACGATGCCCAGCGCGAACCAGCGGCGGGTCATGAGGATTGCACTCCGTTCAGAAGCAGTTCGACGATGTTGTGGTGGAAGTCGCGGCCGGCGACCCGGCCGTTCTGGATGGCCCACGCGGCCCCGGCGACCAGGTTGTACAGCGCCTCGGTCAGCCACGCCGACGACAGGTCCGGCCGGAACTCGCCGCTGCGCTGTCCGCGCTCGAACAGCGCGCTGATCGCGGCGTCGATCTCGGCCCAGGCCGCCAGCGACTGGTCGGTGTCGAGGTCCTGGGTCTGGGTGTACAGCAGCGCCAGGTACGGCGACACCGGCTCGCAGGCGGTGATCAGCCGGTGCAGCGCCTCGGCGGCCGGGCCGCGGTCCAGTTCGGCGTGCTCCAGCGCCCGGCGCATCTCGCTGATCGCGAGCTCCTCGAGGGCGGTGAGCAGTGCGGACTTCCCGGAGAAGTGGCGGTGCAGGGTGGCGCGGCTGACGCCGGCGGCGGTGGCGATCTCGTCCTGGGTGGCGTTCGGTCGTCGGCCGAGGTACTCGGCGGCCGCTCGCAGCAGCTGCTCCCGCTCCACCGTCATGAGACGAGAATAGTGCACGTGAGACAAAACTGTCTCATGGGTGATCCGGTGGGGCAGGATCGAAGATGTGAGTCAGCTCTGGGCCAACCGCGCTGCCAGCGCCGAGTCCGCGATCACGGCGCGACACCTGCGGCGGCTCTGGGGGCTGCCCGGCACCCAGCTGGGCGTGGTCGCCTGGCCCGCCACCCGCAGGCACCGGCTGTTCGGCACGTGGCACTACTGGTGGCAGGCGCACCTGCTGGACAACCTGGTCGACGCGCAGCTGCGCGACCCGCGGCCGGAGCGGGTCGTCGCCATCGCCCGCCAGATCCGGGGCCACCGGCTGCGCAACAACCTGTCCTGGGTCAACGACTACTACGACGACATGGCGTGGCTGGCGCTGGCGCTGGAGCGGGCCGGACGGCTGGTCGGGGTGGCGCGGCCCAAGGCGCTGCACAAGCTCGCCGAACAGCTGCTCAACGCGTGGGTGCCCGAGGACGGCGGCGGCATCCCCTGGCGCAAACAGGACCAGTTCTTCAACGCCCCGGCCAACGGTCCGGCCGCGATCTTCCTGGCCCGCTACGGCCGGCTGCGCCGCGCCCAGCAGATGTCCGACTGGATCGACGAGACGCTGATCGACCCGGAGACCCACCTGGTGTTCGACGGCATCAAGGGCGGCTCGCTGGTGCGCGCCCAGTACACGTACTGCCAGGGCGTGGTGCTCGGGCTGGAGACCGAACTGGCGGTGCGCACCGACGACCCCGACCACGCCGCGCGGGTACACCGCCTGGTCGCCGCGGTCGCCGAGCACATGGCCCCCGACGGCGTCATCACCGGCGCCGGCGGCGGGGACGGCGGCCTGTTCCACGGAATCCTGGCCCGCTACCTCGCGCTGGTGGCCACCGACCTGCCGCCGCGCACCCCCGAGGACGACGCCGCCCGCGACACCGCGCGCCGGCTGGTGCTGGCCTCCGCCGAGGCGGCCTGGGAGAACCGGCAGAGCGTCGACGGGCTGCCGCTGTTCGGCGCGTTCTGGGACCGTGTCGCCGAAATCCCCTCGGCCACAGGCGCACAGGCGCAGTTCGTGGCGGGTGCGGTGAACTCCTCGGCGATACCCGAGCGGGACCTGTCCGTACAGTTGGCCGGCTGGATGCTGATGGAAGCCGCCGACACCGTGGCCGACCCCGCCGCCACGTGACCGACTCGACGACGCCCCGCATCGTCCGGTTGCTGCCGCCGCGGTTCAGCCGGGAGGCCAAGGTCACCAGGACCGGCGAGAACACCGCCGCCGTGCTGTTGCTGCTGGCCACCGTCGCCGCCGTTCTCTGGGCCAATTCGCCCTGGGCGCAGAGCTATTGGACGCTGCTCGACACCCATGTTGGCTTCACCTTCGGCGACGCCCGCTTCGAGCTGACCGTCAAACACCTCGTCAACGACGGGCTGATGGCGTTCTTCTTCTTCATCGTCGGCCTGGAGGTCAAGCACGAGTTCGCGATCGGCGAGCTCACCGAACGGGCCCGCGCCGCGGTGCCGGTGGCCGCCGCGATCGCGGGGCTCGCCCTGCCCGCCGCGATCTTCCTGCTGTTCAACCCCTCCGGGGAGAACGCCCAGGCCTGGGGCGTGGTGATCTCCACCGACACCGCGTTCCTGCTCGGCGCGCTGGCGATCATCAAACCGAAGTTCCCCGGCCGGTTGCGGATCTTCCTGCTCACCCTGGCCGTCGTCGACGACATCGGCGCGCTCGGGGTGATCGCGCTCTTCTACACCGAGCGCATCAGTGTTGTCCCGCTTGTGATTTCGGTGTTCCTGGTGGCCGCTATCGCTGCCGTTCGGCTGCTGCCCGCCGGTCGCGGCCCCGCCTACGCAGTGCTGGGGTTCGCGCTGTGGGTGGCGCTGTACCTGTCCGGGATGCATCCCACCCTCGCCGGTGTCGCGGTGGCCCTGCTGATCCCGGTGTTCTCCCCGGAACGCACCCAGGTCGAGGAGGTCGTCGCCCGCATCCGGGCGTTCCGGCAGTCGCCGAACTCGCACTACGCCCGCGAGGTGACCCGCGGCCTGCGCGACTCGATCTCCATCAACGAGCGGCTGCAGATGACCGTCGGGCCGTACGTGTCGTTCGTGGTGGTGCCGCTGTTCGCGTTGGTCAACGCCGGGGTGATGCTGGACGCCGAGAGCGTGGTCGCGGCGCTGCGCTCACCGCTGACGTGGGGCATCGTCGCCGGTCTGGTGATCGGCAAGTTCGTCGGCATCACGGCCGCGACCTGGCTGATGCAGCGCAGCGGGGCCGGCGAGCTGGCGCCCGGGCTGTCGCTGCGCCGGGTGGCCGGCGGAGCGGCGCTGTCCGGAATCGGGTTCACGATCTCGCTGTTCATCGTCGACATCGCCATCGACGATCCCGTCCGCCGGGAGCAGGCGATCATCGGCGTGCTGATCGCCTCGGTGGTGGCCTTCGTCAGCGGCTGGGCGATCTTCCGGATCACCGACTGGATCAGCCCGCCCGAGCCGGTCGGCATGAAACTGGTGCGGCCCGTCGACCCCGACCGCGACCACATCAAGGGCAACCCGGACGCCCCGCTGACGTTGGTGGAGTACGGCGACTTCGAGTGCCCGTTCTGCAGCGTCACCACCGGCGCCATCGAGGAGGTGCGGACGCACTTCGGCAACGACCTGCGCTACGTGTGGCGCCACCTACCGCTGGAACGGGCCCATCCGCGCGCGTTCGACGCCGCCCGCGCCAGCGAGGCCGCCGCGCTGCAGGGCCGGTTCTGGGAGATGGCGCGCGAACTGTTCAGCCACCAGGACGACCTGGAGTGGTCGGACATGTACCGCTACGCCGTGGCCGCCGGATGCGATATCGAGCGGTTCGACCAGGACGTGCGGGTGCACCCGTCGAAGGTGCTGCACCGGGTTGCCGACGACGCGCAGGACGCCGAGGTGATGGATCTGAACTCCACGCCGACGTTCTTCGTCAACGGCAGGCGGCACACCGGGCCGTGGGATGCGGCCAGCCTGATCCGGGCGCTGGAGGCGGGCCGCCGCCGTTAGGCGGACTCGCCGGCGGCGCGCTTGGCGGCGCGGCGCCGCTTGTACCACTCGATGAACATCGGCAGTACCGAGATCACCACGATCGCGATGACGATCGGCTCGAGCAGGTCCTGGATCACCTGGAACTGGCCGAGCCAGTAGCCGAGCAGGGTCAGCCCGACACCCCACACCACCGCGCCGATCACGTTGTACAGCGTGAACAGCGGATAGCTCATCCGCGCGGCGCCGGCGGTGATCGGCGCCAGCGTGCGCACGATCGGCACGAACCGGGCGATCACGATCGCGAACGGCCCGCGCTCCTCGAAGAACACATGCGCCTCGTCGAGGTACTTCTGCTTGAGGAAGCGGGCGTCGGGCTTGAACATCGCGGTGCCGACGTTGCGGCCCACCCAGTAGCCGACCTGACCGCCCAGCACGGCCGCGATCGGGATGAACACCAGCAACTGCCACAACTGGAAGTTGACCTGCTCGCCGTCCTTGGCCAGCTGTGCGGTGCCCGCGGCCAGCATTCCGGCCACGAACAGCAGCGAATCGCCCGGCAGCACCGGGAACAACACCCCGGACTCGACGAAGACCACCAGCAGCAGGCCGGCCAGCGCCCAGGCGCCGAAGTACCCCAGCAACACCATGGGATCGAGGAAGTCCGGCATCAGTGCCAGCTGGTCGGCTGCGGCCAGGGCTGTCGTGGTCATGGGTACCCAAGATACCGGCGCAATCGGGTGCGCCATCGCCCCCGCACTGTCGTAGAGATCGCCCTAGAGTTTGGTATGACCACTCACAAGGCCGTTCAGGTGGCGTCCGCCGGCGCCCCGCTCACGCTCGTCGACGTCGAGACGACGTCCCCGCCGCCCGGTCACGTGCGCATCGCGGTGGCCGCGTGCGGGGTGTGCGGCACCGACCACGGTTTCGTGTCCGGCGGATTCCCGGGGCTGAACTGGCCGCTGACCCCGGGACACGAGATCGCGGGCACCGTCGCCGAGTTGGGCGACGGTGTGGAGGGATTCGCCGTCGGCGACCGGGTGGCGGTCGGCTGGTTCGGCGGCAACTGCAACCACTGCGTGCCCTGCCGCAAGGGACAGTTCATGCAGTGCGAGCGGATGCAGGTGCCCAGCTGGCACTATCCGGGCGGCTACGCCGAGTCCGTCGTCGCACCCGCCACCGCACTGGCCCGCATCCCCGAGGGCCTGACGTTCGCCGAGGCCGCGCCGCTGGGCTGCGCCGGGGTGACCACCTACAACGCACTGCGGCACACCCGCGCGAAGCCCGGCGACCTGGTCGCCGTGCTGGGCATCGGCGGGCTGGGGCACCTCGGCGTGCAGTTCGCCCGGGCGATGGGGTTCGAGACCGTGGCCATCGCGCGCGGTGCGGACAAGGAGGCCGACGCCCGCGCGCTGGGCGCCCACCACTACATCGACTCGCGGGCCGTCGACGTGGCCTCGGCGCTGCGCGACCTCGGCGGGGCGGCGGCGGTGCTGGCCACCGCGGCCAACTCGCAGGCGATGGGCGACACGGTGGGCGGGCTGGCGCCGGAGGGTCAGCTGGTGATCGTCGGGGTGAGCGCCGATACGTTGCCCATCTCGCCGATGCAGTTGATCAGTCAGGGGCTCAGCGTGAGCGGACATCCGTCGGGCACCTCGCGTGACGTCGAGGAGACGATGCGGTTCGCGGTGCTGACCGGGGTGCGGGCGCGCATCGAGGAACGGCCGCTGGCCGAGGCCGCCGAGGCGTACGCGGCGATGGAGGAGGGCCGGGCGCGCTACCGGATGGTCCTGACGATGTAGTTCGCCGAAATGTGAGACAGGCCGATTCCTGCGAGAATTGGGGTCAAAGCCACTGCGGGAAGGACCTCTCATGCCGATCGCAACACCCGAGGTGTACGCGGAGATGCTCGACAGGGCCAAGGAGCACGGCTTCGCGTTTCCCGCGATCAACTGCACATCGTCGGAGACCATCAACGCCGCGATCAAGGGCTTCGCCGACGCCGGCAGTGACGGCATCATCCAATTCTCCACGGGCGGAGCGGAATTCGCTTCCGGTCTGGGGGTCAAGGAGATGGTGACCGGCGCGGTGGCACTGGCGGAGTTCGCGCATGTGATCGCCGAGAGGTATCCGGTCACCGTGGCGTTGCACACCGATCACTGCCCGAAGGACAAGCTCGACACCTACGTGCGGCCGTTGCTGGCGATCTCCAGGCAACGGGTGGCCGACGGCGGCAACCCGCTGTTCCAGTCGCACATGTGGGACGGGTCGGCGGTGCCGCTGGACGAGAACCTGGCGATCGCGCGGGACCTGCTCGCCGAGGCCGCCGCGGCGAAGATCATCCTGGAGATCGAGATCGGGGTGGTCGGCGGCGAGGAGGACGGCGTCGCCCACGAGATCAACGACAAGCTCTACACCACCCCGGAGGACTTCGAGAAGACCGTCGAGGCGCTGGGGGCGGGGGAGAACGGGCGCTACCTGCTGGCGGCGACGTTCGGCAACGTGCACGGCGTGTACAAGCCGGGCAACGTCAAACTGCGCCCCGACATCCTCGACGTGGGCCAGAAGGTCGCCGCCGCCAAGCTTGGATTGCCTTCGGACGCAAAGCCGTTCGACTTCGTGTTCCACGGCGGATCGGGGTCGCTGAAGTCCGAGATCGAGGACTCGCTGCGCTACGGCGTGGTGAAGATGAACGTCGACACCGACACCCAGTATGCGTTCACCCGGCCCATCGCGGCGCACATGTTCACCAACTACGACGGGGTGCTCAAGGTCGACGGCGAGGTCGGCAACAAGAAGGTCTACGACCCGCGCAGCTACCTGAAGAAGGCGGAGGCGTCGATGAGCGAGCGTGTCGTCGAGGCGTGCGAGGATCTCAAGAGCGCGGGCCGTTCGGTGACCGCCGGTTGACCAGCGCGGCGCGTGCCAGACGGGTCAGGAGGCGGGCGCCTGGCAAATCTTCCACTGGTCGTCGCGGAACTCCAGGTCGAAGCTGCGCGTCGACCGGGTCTGCGGCGCGTACGCCATGAACGCGGTGACGTTGGCCTCGGCGTGGTCGCCGTTGACGACGACCTGGTCGATGCTGGCCACCACCGGGTACTGCTTGGCCGCGGCCACCCGCTCGTGCGTCTCGGCCCACGACTTGTCGGTGTAGTTGACGTAGTTGTCGCGGGTGCTGCCGCAGGTGATGCTGCGCAGCTTGGCCAGGTCGCCGCTCTGGATCGCCGCGTCGAACTCCTGGATGGTCCGGCGGACCAGATCCTCCTGCGACACCTTGGGTTTCGAGTCGCGGGTGAGCAGCACGGTGCCCAGCACCGCGATCGCGACCAGCGCGGCGATCACCAGCACCACCGCCACCACCCAGCCCCAGCTGCGCGTCACCTGCGCCGGTGCCGGCGGCTTCGGGGCGCTGGCACGTGGCGGGTCACGTGGCGGGATCTCCTGCGGGGCAGCGGGTTTGGCGCCGCCGCCGACCGGGGCGAACACCTCGGTGGCCGGGTCGGCGGGGGTGTCGATCTTCTGCGTCGTCGTCGCGTCGAACGTCGACGGCGCGGTGAACCGACGCTCGCCCTGCTCACCCTCGCCGGCCTGCTCGGGCTGCGGCTGCGCGGAGATGATCTCGGTGGCCGGCTCGTGGTCGGCGCTGGGCTCGATCACCTCGGTCGCCGGTTCGTGGTCCTGGTCCTGAGGTTGGCTGTCCTGCGTGGACTCCTCGGGCGCGTCGGAGTCGTCGGGGACACCCGAGGTGTCTTCGGGCTGGTCAGGCCCAGATGGGTTCGACATGCCTGCTGCTGTCCTCCTTACGACGCTACGGCCGCAAAGCTTAGTCACCGGTGCGCACGGCACAATGGGACCATGACACGGATGGGTGATCTCCTGGGGCCGGATCCGGTGCTGCTGCCGGGCGACAGCGAAGCCGAGGACGAACTCGCCGGCGGTGAGAACCCGGCGATCGTCGCCGCGGCGCACCCGTCGGCGTCGGTGGCCTGGGCCGCGCTGGCCGAGCAGGCGCTGGCCGGGGAGCAGGCGATCACGGCCTACGCCTACGCCCGCACCGGCTACCACCGCGGTCTGGACCAGCTGCGCCGTAACGGCTGGAAGGGCTTCGGCCCGGTGCCCTACAGCCACGAGCCCAACCGCGGCTTCCTGCGCTGCGTGGCGGCCCTGGCGCGGGCGGCCGACGCGATCGGCGAGACCGACGAGTACCAGCGCTGCCTGGACCTGCTCGACGACTGCGATCCGGCGGCGCGCGCCGAGCTCGGCCTGGCCTGAGTTACTCGGCCTCGCAGTTGCAGTCGCCGGCGCTGTCGGCGCGCTCCACCTGAACGGTGGCGTGCTCCAGGCCGCGGGCGGTCAGCACCGCGCGGGCGTCATCGAGCACCAGCGCGGAGTCCCGGTTGCTGGTCAGGTGCGCGGTGACCATGTCCTTGCCGGGCACCAGCGTCCACACGTGCAGGTCGTGCACGTCGGTGACACCCTCCACGGCGCACAGCGCGGCGCGCAGCTCCTCGACGTCGATGTGCGCGGGCGAGGTCTCCGACAGGATCCGCAGCGCCGCGCGGGCCAGCGAGAACGCCCGCGGCAGCACCCACAGCGCGACGAGCACCGCGACCACCACGTCGGCGTACGGCCAGCCGGTGGTGACGGTGACGATGCCGGCGATCAGCACCCCGATGCTGCCCACCGTGTCCGCGACGACCTCCATGTAGGCACCGCGGACCGCCAGGCTCTTCTCCGAGTGCGACCGCAGCATCAGCACCACCGCGGCGTTGGCCGCCAGCCCCGCCAGCGCGACCACGATCATCGGCACACCGGGCACCTCGGGCGCGTGGCCGAACCGCTCGACCGCCTCGTAGAGGATGAACACCGCCACCCCCAGCAGCAGCGCGGCGTTGGCCACCGCGGTGAACACCTCGGCGCGGTGCCAGCCGTACGTGCGGGCCGGTGACGTCGACCCGCGGCGGGCCAGCAGCACCGCGGTCAACCCCATGAACATCGCCACCAGGTCGGTGAGCATGTGGCCGGCGTCGGCCAGCAGGGCGATGGAGTTGATCAAAAGCGCGGTGACCAGCTCGATGACGAAGAAGGTGCTGAGGATCGCCGCGGCGATGACCATCCGGCTGACCCGGGTGTCACCGTGGCTGTGATCGTGACCGGCCCCCATGGCAGCAATCTATGCGTAAGTGTGCATATGTAGCAAGGGTCACGCGCCCTAGAACCAGGCCGACCAGAACCGGGTCAGCGCGCCACCGGCCCACACCAGCGGCCGGGGCACCCCGGAGAAGTCGAAGAACCACAGCACCACCGACCAGAACCACCGGTTCAGGTTGGGGGTGAACAACAGCAGCAACAGCACCAGCAGACCCCACTGCTTGGCCGGGGCCAGCGCGCGCTGCGTCTGCGGGCTCAGGTGCGGCTCCAGCGCGCCGTACCCGTCCAGACCGGGCACCGGCAGCATGTTCAGCACGACGGCCGTCACCTGCAGGAACCCCAGGAACGCCACGCCGGCCCAGAACACCCCGTGCGCGGGGTCGTACAGCAGGTTGGCCAGCACCAGCAGCAGCGCCGCGAACACCAGGTTGGTCGCCGGGCCGGCCAGGCTGACCAGCGACCGCTGCCGCGGCGTCATCCACCCGGTGCGCACGTACACCGCCCCGCCCGGCAACCCGACCCCGCCGATGGCGATCACCAGCACCGGCAGCCCGATCGACAGCATCGGGTTGGAGTACCGCAGCGGGTTGAGCGTCAGATAGCCGCGGACCTCGACGTCGCGGTCACCGAACCGCCACGCGGTGTAGGCGTGCGCGAACTCATGCACACACAGCGACACCACCCAGCCCGCGATGACGAACGTGAACACCGCGACGTAGGACAGCGGCCGGTCGGTGTCGGACGCGCACCACCACGCCAGCGCGCCGCCGGCGACCGTGACCGCGACGATCACCAGGAACACCGGGCTGGGCCGCACCGACTGGTGCAGCGGGCGAACGTTCACGGGCTACGACGCTACCGCAGGTCAGCGCACCTGCAGCCAACCCTGGATGTGTCGGTAGAAGGTGGAGCGCCGCACCGGGCGGGGGGTCAGCTCGCCGTCACGGACGACGAATGCGCCGGTGGTGCCCAGCTGCGCGGCGCGCCCGGCCACCCAGCGGACCGGCCGCATGCGCCGCGACAGCACCGTCGCGCGCAGGCCCGGCATGGTCCCGGTCGGTTCGATGCGCACCCCGGTGACCTCGCCGTCGAACAGCACCTCGTCGTCGACGACCGCCTCGCCGACCAGCTTGGCGGGCGGGGAGCCCTTCTCCAGCCCGCTCTCGCCGAGCCAGTAGGCGGCTCCGACGATGACGCGGCCGGTCTCGTCGCGGATCAGCGGCACCCTGGTCGCGGTGCCGGTCCGGGCCCGTCGCGCCTGCCAGGGTCGCTTGACGTGCGCGACCTCCACATCGAGCCGTTCGGTGCGCATCAGCCGGGTCAGCACCCCGGCCAGATCGGCGTCGGAGCCGACCACGATCAGCCGGCGGCACTCGGCATCGGGGCTGTCGACGACGGGCAGATCCCGCAACGGCCGGGGCACCCGGCGCTGGGAGAACGGCAACACCACTGTGCCTTCAGCGGTGCTCATGACAACTCCTGGTACGTGGCTGGGATAAGGTAGCTCACCGGCTGCACAGAGTCGACGCACGCGCGCGTCGATGCAGATCTAGCGGGAGACTACGCCATGCCGGCAATCGTGCTCATCGGCGCCCAATGGGGTGACGAGGGCAAAGGAAAGGCCACCGACCTACTCGGCGGCCGTGTTCAGTGGGTGGTTCGGTACCAGGGCGGCAACAACGCGGGCCACACCGTCGTACTGCCGACGGGTGAGAACTTCGCCCTGCACCTGATCCCCTCCGGGATCCTCACCCCGGGGGTGACCAACGTCATCGGCAACGGCGTCGTCGTCGACCCAGGGGTGCTGCTCACCGAGCTGAAGGGCCTCGAGGAGCGCGGAGTCGACACCGAGCGTCTGCTGATCTCGGCCGACGCCCATCTGCTCATGCCGTATCACGTCGCGATCGACAAGGTCGTGGAGCGCTACGCGGGCAGCAAGAAGATCGGCACCACCGGACGTGGGATCGGTCCCTGCTACCAGGACAAGATCGCCCGCATCGGCATCCGGGTCGCCGACGTGCTCGATCCGGACCTGCTGGCCGAGAAGATCGCCGCCGCACTGGAATTCAAGAACCAGGTGCTGGTCAAGATCTACAACCGCAAGGCGCTGGAGCCCGCCGAGGTGGTGGAGAACCTGCTGGCCCAGGCCGAGGGGTTCAAGCACCGCATCGCCGACACCCGGTACCTGCTCAACGAGGCCCTGGAGAAGGGTGAGACGGTGCTGCTGGAGGGGTCGCAGGGCACCCGGCTCGACGTCGACCACGGCACGTATCCCTTTGTGACGTCCTCGAATCCGACGGCAGGCGGCGCCGCGGTGGGCTCGGGCATCGGACCCACCCGGATCACCACGGTGCTCGGCATCCTCAAGGCCTACACCACCCGCGTCGGCTCCGGACCGTTCCCCACCGAACTGTTCGACGAGAAGGGCGAATACCTGTCCAAGACCGGTGGCGAGGTCGGCGTGACGACCGGCCGGGCCCGCCGGTGCGGCTGGTTCGACGCGGTGATCGCCCGCTACGCCACCCGGGTCAACGGGATCACCGACTACTTCCTGACCAAGCTCGACGTGCTGTCCAGCCTGGAGACCGTACCGGTCTGCGTGGGCTACAAGGTCGACGGCAAGCGCGTCGACGACATGCCGATGACCCAGAGCGACATCGCCAAGGCCGAGCCGATCTACGAGGAACTGCCCGGCTGGTGGGAGGACATCTCCGGCGCCCGCGAGTTCGAGGACCTGCCGGTCAAGGCGCGCGACTATGTGCTGCGGGTGGAAGAGCTTGCCGGAGCCCATGTTTCGTGCATCGGCGTGGGTCCGGGCCGCGACCAGACGATCGTGCGGCGAGACATCCTGGCGGACGGGTAGTGACCCACGACTACGGTCTGGATCCGCGTCGGGTGGATCCGGAGTACAACCGCCACGGCGGATTCCCGGTCTTCGAGGCCGCCCAGCCGGGTCCCGGCTTCGGCCGGTTCCTGACCGCCATGCGCCGCCTGCAGGACCTGGCGGTGTCGGCGAACCCGGCACCCGAGACGTGGGACGTCGTCGCCGACCGGGTGGAGGCGCTGGTCGCCGATCTCGCCCCGTACGAGGCCCCCGAGGGTGAGGGCCCGGCCCACCGGGTGCCCGACCTGCCGGGGGCGGGCAGTCTGCTGGCGCCGCCGTGGACGGTCGACAAGTTCGAGGCCGACGAGGTCCGGCTGCGCGTGACGTTCAGCCGCTACCACGTGGGCGGTAACTCCGCGGTGCACGGCGGGGTGCTGCCGATGCTGTTCGACTCGTTGTTCGGCATGGTCGTGCACGCCACCGGACGGCCCATCAGCCGCACCGCCTACCTGCACGTCGACTACCGCCGGGTGACCCCGATCAACGTCGAGTTGTACGCCCGCGGCTGGCTGCGGGAGGCCCAGGGCCGCAAGGCGTTCATCAACGCCGAACTGCGCGACGGCGACGACAACCTGCTCGCCGAGTCCAACGGCCTGATGATCCAGCTGCTGGCCGGCCAGCCCTGAGCGCTACCGGAGCCGGTGCCGCCCGTGCTCGGCGGCGTGCGAGCCCTGTAGCGCCGGCCACCAGATCCGGTCGCCGATCAGCGTGAACAGCGCCGGGATGATCACCGTGCGCACCACGAACGTGTCGAGCAGGATGCCCAGGCCCACGATGATGCCGACCTGCGTCAGCACGATCAGCGGCAGCACACCGAGCACACAGAACACCGCGGCCAGCACGATGCCCGCGCTGGTGATCACCGCACCGGTGGCCGACACCGCGCGCACGATCCCGTCGCGGGTGCCGTGGTCGGGGGTCTCCTCCCGCGCCCGGGTGACCAGGAAGATCGTGTAGTCCACGCCCAGGGCCACCAGGAACAGGAACGCGAACAGCGGCGCGGTGTTGTCCAGCGCGGGGAAGCCGAACAGGTGCACGCTGGCCCAGCCGCCCAGCCCCAGCGCGGCCAGCGCGGACAGCACCGTCGCCGCGACCAGGACCAGCGGCGCCAGCGCCGCCCGCAGCAGGATGTACAGCACCGCGAGCACCACGATCAGGATCGCCGGGATCACCACCGCGCGGTCCCGCGACGCCGCGGTGCTGGCGTCGCGTGCGGTGGCGTCGGACCCGCCGACCAGCGCGTCCGGATCGGCCTGGCGCACCGAGTCACGCAGCGCGTCGACGATGTCGAAGGCCTCCTCGGAGGCGGGTTCTGCGTCGAGCACGACCGACCACTGGGTGAGCCCGTCCGGGCTCTCGCCCGCCGGGAACGCCGACACCACACCCGGGGTGTCGGTGATCGCGCGCTGCACCTCGGCGGTCCGGTCGGTCGACGCGATGACGGTGGCCGGGTCGGTCAGGCCGCTGGGGAAGTGCTCGGACAGGTGTTCGTAGCCGCTGACGGACTCGGCCTGCACCCGGAACTGCTCGGTCTGCGACAGCCCGACCGGCGTGGTCACCACCCCGACGCACAGCAGGGCCAGCGCGGTGATCGCCACGGCGGCGACGCGGCCGGGCCGGTGTGCCACCCACTCGGCGATGCGGTGCCACACCCCGCCCTCGGTCAGCGCGCGGTCACCGACGGCCGGGATGAACGGCCAGAACAGCCTCTTGCCGAACAGTCCGAGCAGCGGGGGCAGCACCAGCAGCACGAACACCGCCGCCACCACCAGTCCCGCGGCGGCCTGCACGCCGAGGCTGCGCACGCTCGGCGCCGACGCGAACACCAGCGTCAGCAGTGCCAGCACCACGGTGGCGTTGCTGGCGATGATCGCGGGCGCGGCCCTGCGCACCGCGGTGTCCAGCGCGTCGTGGTGATTCTCCTTGACGCTCAACTCTTCCCGGTACCGCGAGATGAGCAGCAGGGCGTAGTTGGTGCCGGCGCCGAACACCAGCACGCTGGTGATGCCCGCGGTCGACCCGTCCGGGGTCATGCCGACGGCCTGGGCGACCGCGCTGCCCAGTACCGCCGCGACCCGGTCGGCGAACCCGATCACCAGCAGCGGAACCAGCCACAGCACCGGGGAGCGGTAGGTGACGATCAGCAGCACGGCGACGACGGCGGCGGTCACCGCGAGCAGCGTGATGTTGGCCCCGGAGAACGAGTCGGCGATGTCGGCGCCGAACGCCGGCCCGCCGGTCACCTCGGCGCGCAGGTCGCCGGGCAGCCCCTCGGTCGCCTCGGCGCGCACCTCCTTGATCTCGTCGGTCAGCGCGAAGCCGGACAGGTCGCTGCTCAGCGGCACCACGGCCAGCGCCGCCGCGCCGTCCTCGGAGACCTGCACCCCGGGCCACTTGGCGCGGGCGGCGTCGAGGTCGGCGGCGTCCAACGGGGCGCCGTCCTCGCGGGTGAGCACCACGATCGCGGGTGCCTGGTCGCCGCCCGGGAACTCGGCGCGCAGCGCGTCGACCCGCGCGGATTCGGCGGTGTCGGGAACGGGAACAGGGGACTGTGCGCTGGAGTCGTCGCTGCCGATCAGCCCCATCAGGGCGCCGGAGACCAGCACGACGAGCACGGCGAGCACCCACGATAAGCGGCGGGACATGAGGCCAATTATTTCAGATTCTTAATAAATTTTCAATCTGGTTAGGCGGACTATCCTTTGTCCGCCTATGCTTTCGGCGTGACCGATCAGCGCGACGCACTGGAGGCGGCCATCGCCGCCGATGTGCGGGCGCTCAACGTCGAGTCCGAGGAGATCGGCCGGCTGTTCGCCAGCCGACATGACGTGGCCGCCAACGACTTTCGCGCCCTGCTCTACGTGATGGTGGCCGAGACCGAGGGCGCCCCGCTGACCGCCGGTGAACTGCGCAGACGCATGGGGATGTCCGGTGCGGCGATCACCTACCTCGTCGAACGGATGATCAACTCCGGGCACTTCCGCCGCGAATCCGACCCGCGCGACCGCCGGAAGGTGATCCTGCGTGTCGCCGATCACGGAATGGCGGTCGGGCGCGCCTTTTTCACACCGCTGGCCGACCGCACCCGCGATGCGCTGCACGGTTTCTCCGACGCCGACCTGCAGACCGCCCACCGCACCTTCGCCGCGCTGATCGCCGCGATGCGCGAGTTCCGCGAGGAACTCGACGACGCCGAGGGCTGACCTGACCTCCAATGCAACCGATGTCTGGCAGGCTGGATCCGCGATGACTGACAAGCCCGCGGTGATGCTGCTCGGCGCCAGTGAACTGAGCCGCGAACTGGCGCTGGCGTTTCAGCGGCTGGGTGCGCAGGTGATCGCCGTCGACCGCTACGCCGACGCCCCCGCCCACGGCGTCGCCGACCGCGCGATCGTCGCCAGGATGAACGACTCCGAGGCGCTGATCGCGCTGATCGAGACGGAGAACCCGCGCTACGTGGTGACCGAGGCCGGCGTCGTCGCCGCCGACGCGCTGATCGCGGTCGCCGAGCGCGGTGAGACCGAGGTGTTCCCGACACCGCGCAGCACCCGGCTGTCGCTGGACCGTGAGGGCCTGCGCCGGCTGGCCTCCGACGAGCTGGGCCTGCCGACCGCGCCGTTCTGGTTCGCCTCGTCGCCGGAGGAACTGGCCGCCGTCGCCGCGCACGCCGGATTCCCGCTGGTGGTCAAGCCGATCGCGTCGGCCCCCGGGGAGGGGGAGTCGGTGCTGGTGCGCGACGAGGAAATCGAGCCGGCCTGGCAGCGCGCCATCGTCGCGGGCCGCATCCCGCACAACCGGGTGATGGTCGAGTCGGTGGTGGAGGTCGACGTCGAGGTCACGCTGCTGACGGTGCGCACCGTGGGGCCGACGGGCCCGGCGGTGCACTTCTGCGAACCGATCGGGCACCGGCTGCGCGACGGCGACGTGCTCGAGACCTGGCAGCCGCAGCCGCTGGCGCCGGTGGCGCTGGACTCGGCGAAGTCGATCGCCGCGCGCATCGTCAACTCGCTCGGCGGGCGCGGGGTGTTCGGCGTCGAACTGCTGGTCCGCGGCGACGAGGTGTACTTCGACACGGTGCGGCCCCGGCCGCACGACAGCGGGCTGGTCACCCTGCGCTCGCAGCGACTCTCGGAGTTCGAGCTGCACGCCCGCGCGATCCTCGGGCTGCCCGTCGACACGATCATGATCTCGCCGGCCGCCGCCGAGGTGACCTACGCGGGCGCGGAGATGAAACCGGCCGCCGCGGACCGGCTGACGGTGCTGGCCGAGGCGCTGGCGGTCGCCGAGAGCGACGTGCGGCTGTTCGACCGGCCCGACGAGACCGAGGCGCGCAGGCGGCTGGCGCTCGCGCTGGCCACCGCACCCGACGTGATCGTCGCGCGGGACCGGGCCCGCCGGGTCACCGGGGCGCTGGGATTAGGCCCCGAGACCGGGCCCTGAGTAGGCTCCGGTAGTCGTGTCCGATTCCGAACCGGTCGATCGTCCGACCGCATGGCCGTTCATGGCGGCGCTGACAATAGCTGTGATCGTGGTGATCGCAACCGGGTTGGTGAACCTGTTCTCCGGTGACGACCCGCCCACCCCGGAGGTGGAGGTGGCCCGCGCCGCCGTCGGCCAGAACGACGCGCTGCAACGGCAGAACTACCCCGACTTCCTGCTCTACACCTGCCCCGAGCAGCAGGACTCCGAGGACGATGTGCTTGGCGCACAACGGGAATCGGTCGAGGAGCAGGGCGAGCGGTACGTCGACGACGTCACCGACATCAAGATCGACGGCGACCGTGCGACGGCCACCGTCACCTACCACTTCGGCAAGACTCCGGACACCAAGATCCCGGTCGAGATGACGTTCGTGCGCATCGACGGCGGCTGGAAGGTCTGCTCGCCCGCGACCGGCTAGCTGTGGGAGACTCAACGGCTGGAAGTTGCCGAGCGCGAGCACCGGAAGACGAGCGAGAGTCGAGATATGACGTACGCCGGAGACATCACCCCCGAGGAGGCCTGGCGGCTGCTGACCGACAACCCCGACGCGGTGTTGGTGGACTGTCGCACCGACGCCGAGTGGCGCTTCGTGGGTGTACCGGATCTGTCGTCGCTGCAGCGCGAGGTGCTGTTCATCGAGTGGAACCGCGTCGACGGCACCCATAACGACGCGTTCGTCGAGGAGCTCAAGGCCGCGGGCGTCACCCCCGGCGACCGGCCGGTGGTGTTCCTGTGCCGGTCGGGCAACCGGTCGATCGGGGCGGCCGAGGCGGCCACCGCCGCCGGCATCACCCCGTCCTACAACGTGCTCGACGGGTTCGAGGGCAACCTCGACGAGAACAACCACCGCGGTAAGACCGGCTGGAAGGCCGTCGGACTCCCCTGGAAGCAGTCATGAGCGACACACCATCCGTGCGGCAGCCCGCCGAACTGCCCGACGGAGTCAGCCAGGCCACCATCGGGGTGCGCGGCGGGCTTCTGCGGTCCGGGTTCGAGGAGACCGCGGAGGCGATGTACCTCACCTCCGGCTATGTCTATTCGTCTGCGGCCGAGGCCGAGCGGGCGTTCACCGGCGAGGTCGACCGGTACGTGTACTCCCGCTACGGCAATCCGACCGTCTCGATGTTCGAGGAGCGGCTGCGCCTGATCGAGGGCGCCCAGGCCTGCTTCGCGACCGCCAGCGGCATGTCCGCGGTGTTCACCGCGCTGGGTGCGCTGCTGGGTGCCGGTGACCGGTTGGTGGCCGCGCGCAGCCTGTTCGGGTCCTGTTTCGTGGTCTGCAACGAGATCCTGCCGCGCTGGGGCGTGGAGACGGTCTTCGTCGACGGCGACGACCTCTCGCAGTGGGAGCAGGCGCTGAGCAAGCCCACCCAGGCGGTGTTCTTCGAGACGCCGTCGAACCCGATGCAGACGCTGGTCGATATCGCGGCGGTCTCCGAGATGGCGCACGCCGCGGGCGCGAAAGTGGTGCTGGACAACGTTTTCGCCACCCCGATCCTGCAGCAGGGCATCCCGCTGGGCGTCGACATCGTGGTGTACTCGGGCACCAAGCACATCGACGGCCAGGGCCGGGTGCTCGGCGGCGCGATCCTGGGGCCCAAGGACTACATCGACGAGTCGGTGCAGAAGCTGATGCGCCACACCGGTCCCTCGCTGAGCCCGTTCAACGCCTGGACGCTGCTGAAAGGCCTGGAGACACTGGCCATCCGGGTGCAGCACCAGAACGCGTCGGCGCAGCGGATCGCTGAGTTCCTGCAGGAGCATCCCGCGGTCAGCTGGGTGCGCTACCCGTACCTGGAGTCGCACCCGCAGTACGACCTGGCCAAGCGCCAGATGTCCGGCGGCGGAACGGTTGTCACGTTCGAGCTGGCCACCCCCGGCGGAGCCGGCAATCCAGACGCGGCGAAGCAGCGCGCGTTCGAGGTGCTCGACAAGCTGCGCATCGTCGACATCTCCAACAACCTGGGCGACGCCAAGTCGCTGATCACCCACCCGGCCACCACCACCCACCGGGCGATGGGCCCGGAGGGCCGCGCGGCGATCGGTCTGGGCGACGGTGTGGTGCGCATCTCGGTCGGGTTGGAGGGCACCGACGACCTGCTCAACGACCTCGACCAGGCGCTCGCGTAGGCCTGCCGCGGTGTCCCGCAACAGCGACAAGAAGAAGGCCCGCCGCCGCAAGCGGCTGGCCGCCCGCAACGAGCGCTGGCTGCCCACCGAGGTCGTCGAGGCGCTCCAGGAGCAGACCGCCGCGGCCGCCGTGCTGGAGGCCTTCGATGAGCGGATCACCGAGCGCGGCTGGGTGTTCGACGACGAGCTCTCCGATGACGAGTCGGCGCTGTGGTACTTCCCGGGCTCTTACGCCGAGGTGCCCGACGAGGATCTGGTGAACGCCACCACGATCGTGCTGACCGCCGAGGACACCACCGACATCGCGCATGTGGTGTTCGTCGGCACCGCCGACGACTACCAGTTCGCCTTCGAGGAGCTGTTCGACGCGCTGGACACCATCGAGGCCTACCGCCTCGGTGACCCGGCGCCCAGCTTCTCCTAGCCCCGACGCGGCGGGTTCACGGGTCAGCTCTCGACGACGCCCTGTGCGGCCCGGGCCCGGTCCTCGTAGGCCTTGCGGGCGTCGGCGTCGAAGTCGAGGAACACGGTGTCCAGGCCGAGCTTCTTGTTCAGCCAGCGACGGCCGCGGGGGCCCAGCATCTGGGCTGCCTGCGCGGTGAACCGCAGCGGAGTCGGCACCGACACATGGGTTTTCGGCTTGTCGAGGGTCTTGACCACGGCGTTGGCGATGTCCTCGGGTTCGACCGGCTTGATCGCGCCGCTGCCCTTGGTGCCCGAGATCAGCTCGGTGTTGGTGAATGGCGGCATGATCACCGACACCTCGACGCCGTAGGGCGCGAGCTCGTCGGCCAGCGCGGCCGACATCCCGACGACACCGAACTTCGAGGCGTTGTAGACGACCTGGCCGGGCACCGGGATCAGACCCGACAGCGACGAGATGTTGATGATGTGGCCGCTGCGCCGCGCGATCATGTCCGGGGCGACCAGCTGGCAGCCGGTGATCACGCCGTAGAGGTTGACCTCGATCGTCGACCGGATGGACTTCTCGGTCTCGTCGACGAACGGTCCGATCGGCATCACCCCGGCGTTGTTGATGAGCACGTCGATGTGCCCGCCGCCGTCGGTGCGAGCCTTGTCCAGGAACGTGGCGAACGACTCGCGGTCGGTGACGTCGAGGGGGTAGCCCGACACCGGGCCCAGTTTGGTCAGCTGGGCGACGGCCGACTCCTGCAGCGCGACGTCGCGGTCGCCGATCACCACGCGCGCGCCGCGGGCCAGCAGCGCCTTCGCGGTGGCGAACCCGATGCCGCGGGCGGCGCCGGTGATGGCGATGGTCTTACCCCTGATGTTGTCCATGACGCCGGACTTTACACGTGTCAAGTTTGTCGTGGAAGGCTCTTTGAGAACCCCGCGACATGCGGTTATTTCCGATCGCGGCGAGCGAATCCGGGCCGGTGGAATGCTTGGCGGCGCGCCGCGTTAGAGAGTTAGGTGATGACCGTGCCCAGCGTCGACGAGCTGCAGTTCATGGCGGTCGGCCAGGACGACCCCCTGGCCGAGCCGCTGCTGGCCGAACTGGCCGTCGAGTACGCCACCCGCTACGGCGGCGAACCCGACCGGGTGCGCCGCTGGCTGGACAGCTACCCGGCCGCCGAGTTCACCCCGCCTGCGGGCGGACTGCTGATCGGGCTGTGCGAAGGCCGGCCCGTGACCGGCGGCGCGTTCCGCCGCTTCGACGCCGACACCGCCGAGCTCAAACGCATCTGGACCGACAGCGCACACCGCCGGCGCGGCTACGGCAAGCTGCTGCTGGCCGCGCTGGAGTCCGAGATCGCCGCCCGCGGTTACACCCGGGTCTACCTGACCACCGGCGACCGCCAGCCCGAGGCCGAGCGGCTCTACGAGTCCGCCGGCTACACCCGGCTGGCCGAGCCGCTGCCCGCCGAGGGCGAGGTCTACCCGATCGCGTTCACCAAGGACCTGCGATGACGGTCCCGCTGTCGATCCTGGACCTGGCGCCCATCAGCGAGGGCGCCGACGCCGCCACCGCGCTGCACAACACCATCGATCTGGCCCGGCACGCCGAACAGTGGGGCTACAAGCGGTACTGGGTGGCCGAGCATCACTTCGTCGCGGTCGCCAGCTCGCAGCCCGCGGTGCTGATCGGGCAGATCGCGGCGGCCACCGAGCGCATCCGTGTCGGCGCCGCCGCCGTGCAGCTGGGCCAGACCACCGCCGTCGCGGTGGTGGAGAGCTTCGGCATGCTGGAGGCCTTCCATCCCGGTCGCATCGATCTCGGGGTCGGCCGCTCGGGTCAGCGGCGCCGCGAGGCCCTGACCGAACCCAGGCCCGCGAAACCCAGACCGCCGCAACAGTGGCGCGACGTCGACGGCGTCGTGGTGCCGCCGCCGTTCGACATCGGCGCGCTGATGCGCAACCCGGCGCTGCGGGCCCGGATGGCGGTGCTGCAGCAGCCCGGTGCGGAGTCGCCCGACTTCGGTGAGCAGGTCGCCGACATCCTGGCCATGCTGGAGGGCACCTACACCGTCGACGGCTACGAGACCCACGTCGTCCCGGGAGACGGTGCCGCGCTGACGCCCTGGGTGTTCGGCAGCAGCAAGGGGCAGAGCGCCCGGGTGGCCGGGGCGCACGGGCTGCCGTTCGTCGCGAGCTACCACATCACCCCCGCCACCGCGCTGGACGCGATCGAGGCCTACCGCGCCGCGTTCCGGCCGTCGCGGCTGCTGTCCGAGCCCTACGTGGTGGTCTCCGCCGACGTGGTGGTGGCCGACGACTCCGAGACCGCGCGGCATCTGGCGTCGAGCTACGGGCACTGGGTGTACTCGATCCGCGCCCGCGGCGGCGCGGTCCCGTATCCGGATCCCGACACCGTAGAGCCGCTGACCGAGGACCAGTTGGCCGTCGTGAAAGACCGCACCGCAACGCAATTCGTCGGTGACGCGGACGAGGTCGCCGACCGGTTGGCGACGCTGCAGCGGGTCACCGGCGCCGACGAGCTGGTGATCACCTCGGTCACGCACCGTCACTGCGACCGGCTGCGCTCCCACGAGCTGATCGCCAAACGCTGGGGTCTGTAGACCCGGAGGATGGTTTCAGTGGTGCTCTCGCAGATGATCGTCGGCTGGCTGCTGGTCGTGGCGTCCGCGTTGACCGTGCTCCTCGGAGCGGTCTCGCGGTCGGTGATCGGCCGCCGCCGCGGCACCCGGCCGGTGCGCGCGGTGGTGCACCTGTTCCGGCGCACCGGGGTCGCGTGGGTACTGTTCGGCCGGTTCCGCGACGACGTCCTCGACGACGACGAGCTCGACACGATGATCCTGATGCCGACGATCGTGGTGGCGGGTGGCCTGGCACTGACCGCGGCGTTTCTCATCGGAATCCAGGGGCTGGCCTGACCGAGGACCGCAGTGCCGGCTGGTCAGCGGGCGGCGCGTTCGGCGGCCTCGCGGATGGACCCGCGCCAGACCGGCCCGTGCCCGGGCAGCAGCACCTCGGTGTCGAGCAGACCCAGCGCCGACAGGCTGCGCACGCAGCTGCGCTGGTCGTGGTTGAACAGCCCGGGCAGCAGCTGCGGCCCGCTGCGCGTCGACACCGGATGCCCGGTCACCAGTGCGTCGCCGCTGACCAGCACGCCGTCGACGACGAACGAGCAGTGCCCGCCGGTGTGCCCCGGGGTCGGCACCGCCCGCGGCGTGCCCGGCAGCGACGCCGCCACCTGCTCGGTGTAGGGCTGTGCGGTGGGGATCCCGTCGCGCACCAGCCCGCCCTTGCGCACGATCGTCGCCGTCCACGTCGCGAACCGCGGCTGCCAGATGTGCTTGGCGACGTCGAGCGGCGACACCTGCTCCAGGTACTCCCGCTTCGCGTGGCCCACCTCCGCGGCGTGGCAATACACCGGCGTGCCATGGTTTTTCGCAAACCAGATGGCCGACCCGAGATGGTCGACGTGGGCGTGGGTCAGCAGGATCGCGCGCAGATCGTCGGGGCCGAAACCGAGCTGGCGCAGCGAGGCCAGCACGTCGTCGCGGTGGCCGGGAAACCCCGCGTCGATCAGCACGACACCGGTCTGATCGGCGACCAGGGTCCAGTTGACGAGGTCGGTGTAGGCGAAGTGCACGGTATCGGTGACAGAACTCAGTACCGGTGCCATACCCGCGAGTGTAGGGAGCGGAGTAGAAAGTAGGCGTGGCTGAACTCAAACTCGGATACAAGGCGTCGGCGGAACAGTTCGCCCCGCGAGAGCTCGTCGAGCTGGCGGTCGCGGCCGAAGAACACGGCATGGACAGCGCGACGGTCAGCGACCACTTCCAGCCGTGGCGGCATGAGGGTGGGCACGCACCGTTCTCGCTGGCGTGGATGACCGCGGTCGGGGAACGGACCAAGCGACTCATCCTCGGCACGTCGGTGCTCACCCCGACGTTCCGCTACAACCCCGCGGTGATCGCGCAGGCGTTCGCCACCATGGGCTGTCTGTATCCGGGCCGCGTCTTCCTCGGCGTCGGCACCGGGGAGGCGCTCAACGAGATCGCCACCGGCTACATCGGCGAGTGGCCGGAGTTCAAGGAGCGCTTCGCCCGGCTGCGCGAGTCGGTGAAGCTGATGCGCGAACTGTGGCTCGGCGACCGCGTCGACTTCGAGGGCGAGTACTACCGCACCAAGGGCGCCTCCATCTACGACGTGCCCGAGGGCGGCATCCCGGTCTACATCGCCGCGGGCGGTCCGGTGGTGGCCAAGTACGCGGGCCGCGCCGGCGACGGGTTCATCTGCACGTCCGGCAAGGGTGAGGAGCTCTACAAGGACAAGCTCATCCCCGCCGTGAAGGAGGGCGCCGAGGCCGCCGGCCGCAACCCCGACGACGTCGACCGGATGATCGAGATCAAGATCTCCTACGACACCGATCCCGAACTCGCGCTGGAGAACACCCGGTTCTGGGCGCCGCTGTCGCTGACCGCCGAGCAGAAGCACTCCATCGACGACCCCATCGAGATGGAGAAGGCCGCCGACGCGCTGCCGATCGAGCAGGTGGCCAAGCGCTGGATCGTCGCCTCCGATCCCGACGAGGCCGTCGAGAAGGTCAAGCAGTACGTCGACTGGGGCCTGAACCACCTGGTGTTCCACGCCCCCGGCCACGATCAGCGCCGGTTCCTCGAACTGTTCAAGCGTGATCTGGAGCCGCGACTGCGCCGTCTGGGCTGACCTGACGAAAACCGCACCAGCACATCATGATTCGAGTGTTGGCGACGGTGGTCGGTGCGGTCGCCTTCGTACTGGGGCTGGCCGGCGCGGTGGCGCGCTACCTGCCGATCAGCAACGAGGTCGTGCTGGTGCTCGCCGCCGCGTCGCCGTACCTGACCGTCGCGGCCGTCGTGTCGATGGTCGCGTTCGCGCTGTCGCGGCAACCGGTGCCGACGATCGCGGCCGCGCTGCTGTGCATCGTCATGCTGGCCGTGCTGATCCCGCGCTACCTCGGACCGGAGGAACCCGCGGCGCCGTCGGTCCCGCTGCGCGTGGTCAGCGCGAACCTCGGGATGGGGCGGGCGGATCCGCAGGCGGTGGTCGCGCTGGCCGACGCCACCGCCGATGTCCTGGTGCTGCAGGAGATGACACCCGAAGCGGCGGCCGGGCTCTCGGCGGCGGGGCTGGACCGTGGTTTCCCGCACCGCGCGATCGACCCGAAGCCGATGGCCGCGGGCATCGGGGTGTGGAGCCGCCACCCCATCGTGGCGGCGACGGCGGTGCCCGGCTACCAGATGCCGATGCTGAGCACCCGGATCCGGGTACCTGAGGTGCGCACGGAGACGACGGTGCTCGCCGTGCATCTCGCCGCGCCGTGGGTGCAGCCGCTGCGCTGGTTCACCGATGACATCGCCCGGCTGCCCGAGACGTTGCGCGCCGCGGCCGACGGCCCGGGCGCGGTGATCGTCGCCGGCGACCTCAACGCCACCTACGACATGCGCCCGTTCCGCAGGCTGCTCGATGCGGGCTACCGCGACGCCGCCGAGCAGGCCGGTGCGGGCCTGACCCGCAGCTACCCGAGCCGGCGCTGGCGTCCTCCGGTGGTCGGTATCGACCACGTGCTGGTGCACAACGCCGTGGCCACCTCGGCCTACACAGTCGACGTCCCCGGATCCGACCACCGCGGGCTGGCGACCGTCATCGAGGTTCCGGTGCAGTGACTCTCAGCGGTCGCGCTCGTCGGGCTCGTTGACCCGGAACAGCCGCCAGCGCTGGATGCCGTCCGGGCCGTCCACGGACAGCAGCAGGGTCGCGATGCCCGCGCCGTCGTACCAGAACGACGGATACCGGCGGGTGACCGCGTCCTGCGCGGCGCTGATGGCCGGGTTGGAGATCAGCACGTAACGCACCCCGTGAAGCCGCGGCCGGTTCAGCGCCGCCTTGAAGTCCTGGTCGCTGGTCACCACGAACTGCCGTGGTCGCTCCGATGTCAGCCAGACCACCGGACTGGTGAACGTGTCGTAGAGCACCGAACCGTCGGGCAGGTGCTGCTGGTCGAGGTAGTCGGCGACGAACCGGTCGGCGGCGCTCATCTGCCGGAACCACCGCTCCTCGAGCGGATATCGGTCCGGGGACAACAGCGACTGCAGCCCGAGTTGCAGCGGCTGGTTGACGCTGTTGCCGTCGGTGAACATCGACACGGCGGTCACCGGTGTGCCGATCAGCAGCGATGCTGCCAACAGGGCTGCACCCCAACGGCTTTCCGGTGTGCCCAGCCACCGGCGGGCCGGCGGGGGCGGCGGGGTCGGCCGGGGCGCCCAGCAGACCAGCGCCACGACGATGACCAGCGGGATCGCCACGAGGTAGAACCGGAACCAGCCGAAGGTCGATGCGCTGTAGTGCCCCCAGGCCGAGAACGTCAGCATCGCACCGAACACCGCGACCGGGGCCAGCGCCGCCAGCGAGCGACGCACCACGACCAGGCACGCCGCCAGGATGACGGCCAGACCCACGAACGGTTGCATACCGAACAGCCGCTCCACGACGACCATCGCATCGGAGTTCAGATCGAGCCCACCGCGCGCCAGCGCCGTGGCGACCTGAGCCGCGTTGCCGTACTGCGACTGGACGCTGCCGAACACCTCGCCGGTGACCACCCACCCGGTGACCGCCCAGCCGATCACCGCCGTGACGAACGGAAACAGCGCGAGCACCAGGTTCAGCGCGGTCTGCTGCAGCCGCGAGCCCGGCGGGGAGCGCAGCAGCGACACCAGCACCACGAACGCGGCCGCCCCGCACGCGGCCGGAATCAACTCGTAGCGGGTGAGATAGCCGACGCCCAGCGCGACGCCGGCGCCCGCCAGGTCCACCACCCGCGCGGACTCCGTCCAGCGCAGCAGGTACAGAACGCACCACAGCGAGCAGAACAGCAGGGCGGCCTCGCTCATCCCGGATGCGCCGTACAGCACGATCATCGGGTTGAGCGCATAGCAGGCGACCGCGACCCGTCGCCAGCCGTCGCCGACGCCGCGGTCCAGCGCGATCCGCCGCACCACCAGCGCACTGCCGGCCATGAACAACGCGCTCTGCAGGTTGCCGGTCAACCCGTAGGTCTTGATGCCCGGCCACCAATAGCTCAGCGGCAGAAAGGGAATCTGCACCAGGCTGGGCAACGGGTTCCACACGAACCCCACGGCGGCCAGGTGCGGGTCCCGGCTCATCAGCGTGAAACCGGCATTGGCAACCCGGCTGAGGGCATCCCAGTCGAAGATGTCGTAGCGGATGATCAGCACCGCGCCGAGCGTGAAGTACCCGACGGCGAGCGCCGTGAACAGGGCCACGCCCCGGCGCCGCGGGTACCTCACCCCGGGCGTCACCCCCGGCTGCGCCGTCGGCGGATCGTCAGCAGCACCGTCACCGCGACCGCCGCGACGACGCCCACCGCGATCGTGAGCCACAGCCACCATTTCCACACCTCGTTGGGGATCACCTGCGGTTCGATCCAGTCGCCCTCGCGCAGAGACAGATTGACGGTCTCACCGGCAGGCGTGGTGGCGACGACGTCGCCGTAGAGCGAACCCCACTGGCGTTCCAGGCCCGCGATGTAGTCCAGGCCGCGGTCCAGCAGATCGCTCTCCCCGGTGGTCTGGATGTCGAGGATCACCCGGCCGTCCTGCGTGAAGGCCTGCAGGAAGCCGAGCGGTCCGTTGGGATCGACGTTGGTGGAGCGCAGCAGGCTGTCGACCGTCAGGTCGTTGCGCGCGCCGGGTTTCAGCGGCGGGTTCAATCCGAAACCGTCCAGCGCCTCACCGGATGTCACCGCCAGCCAGCCGTTGCCGGACGCCGCGGCCTCCTCGGCCGGACGTACCTGGGGGCGCAGCAGCACCGTGGTCTCCCGTCCGAGCAGGTTGATCACCCGGGCGGCGTAGCGGATGTCGGCCGGTTGGTCGACGGAGACGTCGAAGACCGGGGTGAACGCCATCGGCAGCACGGGGAAACCGCCGCGGTTGTGGGTGCCGCGCTCGACGGTGACCGTCGAGGTGCCGTCGATGGCGAAGAACAACCGGTCCGTCAGCGGGCTGCACTCCATCTTCGGGAAGTAGCGCAGGTCGAACACGAGCCCGACGTTCGAGGAGATCGCCTCGGCGGGAATGTCGAGAACCGTGTCGATCGTGCCGCTTTCGTTGAGGCGCTCGGTCGCGAGCACGCTGTCGCCGGACCGGATCACCACCGTCGCCGAGTCGTCGGTGACCGGGGTGTAGCGGGCCCGCAGCTTCACCCGGGCGCGCTGGATGGATCCGACTCCGAACGCGGCGGCGTCGAACCCGGCGTACATCGTCTCGGAGTGCAGGACCGACACCTGCCGGTCCGCGCCCAACTCCGCGAGGGTCAGCGTCTCGGTGGAGACCGGTGCCTGTGTCATCGCCCCGAGCACCCGTGTCTGCGCCGTCTGGGTCAGCTCGGAACGGCGGTCGGCGAACAGCTCGACCTGGTGCTGCAGTTCGTCTCCGCTGCCCGACACCGCGAGCACCGCGGCGGGTGTGCCGCCGTTGCGCACCGCGACACCGGCGACGGCCGAGGAGCGGATCTCGATGGTCCGTTCGGTCCCGGTGTTCTTCACCGGTGCGTCCATCGGGCCGGTGTCGACGTCGATGCGTACCGGCAGCGGCCGGTACCGGTGTGTCAGCGCCGCGACCAGGTTGAGCGCGGCCTGCTGGGTGTCGGGGCCGGGTTCGGGGCCGACCCGGATCGTGACGCGGTCGAGGTAGCCGGGCAGGTAGTCGGCGATGGTCTCGGGCAGCGGCGATTGCCCGAGAAAGGTCGACGTCAGCTGCCACAGCGCCACCGACGGCACCGGCGAACAGGTGTTCAGCGGCGGATTCTCGTCGCGCAGAATGAAACTCAACTTGATCGCGCCGTCGGTGACGCGCGCACGGCCGGTGTCGACGCTGAACGGGGCGGCATCGCGGTCGACCGGCAGCGGGACGGTGCCGACCAGGTTGCCGTCGGCGTCGCGGACGTCGATATGGCCGCGGCGGATATTGTTGGCCGCACCGACCAGTCCCTTGACCAGTACGCGGGTAACGCCGGCGGGCATCGGCACCGAGACGTCGTGGGGCTGGTCGGCGCCGATCAGATTCAGTCGATCGGTCAGGCCCAGCTGCCGCCAGTCGACAGTGGTGGCGCGGGGCGCCGGCTGCGCCGCTGCGGCGGGAGCACAGATGACCGGCAGGACGAGGCTCACTGCCGCGAAAAGCCATGCGACAGAGCGCATTCTGGTGAACATCGAGATCCTAAGTGGGTTGGGCCACGGGGTGGGTGGCAAGACCGTGAACGGTCTTCTCCCAGAAGTGCGGGCGGAACAGCAACTGATAGAAGGCCTTGAGTGCGGCGACCGACTGCAGGAACCAGTAGACCGGCGCCAGCAGCGCGGGCCACCACAGGTGCGGTTTGCCGAGCACGCTGATGCTCATCAGGCTCATGTAGACCGACGCGGGCCCGGCGACGAGGAACAGGCTCAGGCAGACGTAGTACGGGACCGGTTGGAACATCATGGCGATGAACGGTGCGCGGCCGTTGATCCACAGGGCCAGCAGGGCCCACAGCATCAGGTTGACGACCCCGGTGAACGGCACCGCACCGGTCATGTTGATCAGCCGCAGCATGGGCACCGTGCCGATCTCGCGGCGAAGCGCGCGCGGGTGGCGCAGGTGGACGAGCATGGTCTGCAGGTAGCCCTTGTACCAGCGCGACCGTTGCCGGATCCAGTTCAGGACATCGGAATTGGCTTCCTCCAGCGTGGTGGAGTCCAGCACCTGTGTGCGATAGCCGTTGCGCGCCAACCGGACACCGAGGTCGGCGTCCTCGGTGACGTTGAACTCGTCCCACCCGCCGACCTCATGCCACACCGCGGTCTTGAGGTGGTTGGAGGTACCGCCCAGCGGCACCACGCATCCGGCGGCCTCCACGGTGGGCAGCACCAGACCGAACCACTGGTCGTACTCCAGGGAGAACCAGCGGGTCAACAGGTTCTGGCGTTCGTTGAAGTAGCCCAGCCGGGCCTGCAGACACGCCACCTCCTGCGGCAGCCGGCGAAAAGCCGCGACGGCCTTGCGCAACTGCAGCGGATCCGGGATGTCCTCGGCGTCGTAGATCGTCACCAGCTCACCGCGCAGCCCGGGCAGCGACATCCCATAGTTGCACGCCTTGGGTTTCGTCTTGGGCTGGCTGTGCGGCACGATCACGACCCGCACCGATTCCATGTCGAGTTCGCGCACGGCGTCCCTGGTGGCCTGGTCGTCCTCCTCGACCAGCAGCAGGGTCTCCAGCTTGTCCTTCGGGTAGACCAGTTTTCCGACGCCGTGGATCAGGTTCTGCACGATGGACGGCTCGTTGTAGACGGGCAGCAGGATCGTGTAGACGGGCAGCTCGTCATCGGGAATGGCCAGCGCCTCCTCGTCGCTGACGCAGACCAGCGAGGACCGCTGGAACCCCCGCAGCAGCAACACGCTGCGGTCCAGGACCGATACCAGGTAGAACAGCGCGACCGCGGTGATCACCGCGGGCAGCACCACGCCCGGCAGCAGTACCCCGCCCACGATCAGCGCGGTCGCCAGGACCAGACCCCAGCGAGAGTGCGCCCGGCTGAACGTCTTCCGCGCCGAGAAGTGTTCGGGCAGCGCGGTGCGCGGCCAGACCTTATGCATCGGCGGCGTACCTCGACGCGATCACGCCGGCGGTGACCTCCCGCGCGTACTGCACCACCTTCGGCGGCACGGTGGACACGTTGTCGGTCTGCTGCCTGCTGTGCCACAGCAGCGGGTACAGCACGGTGGTGCGCCAGCCCAACGGCTGCGGCAGCGGCGGTTCGTCGGTGCCGGGGTTCTGGTTGACGATGACGGTGACCTGTTGATAGCTGGCGGCGGTGCGCCAGTTCCAGGTCAGGGCATACCATTCCGGTGAATCCTCGCTCGCGGTCTCCGCGTCGCTCTGAATCTCCCGCATGCCGATCTGCGTCAGGCCGACGTTCACCGATGCGGTGTCGCGGTAGTTCAACGGGCGCGAGGAGGGGTACCACACCGCGTCGTGATAGTCGGCGAGAACGGCGGCGTCGTCGGTGGTGATCACGTCGACCGCGGCGACGCCGAAGCCGGATCTGCGGGGCGCCACGTAACGCACCAGGCTCGAACGTGGGCCGAGGAAGCCGGTGATGAACGGCAGGTCCGCCACGGGGGTCAGGCCGGCCCGTTCGGCCCACCCCGCCGTCGCCGAGGCGGACATCGACGGTGTCGAGTGCGGAAACTGCAACAGCCCGACGACGACGGCGAAGACGACGAGCCCGGCAAGCGAGCGCCACGAGCGGGTCGGGAACGGCGCGCCCTCGACCACGCGCGATGCCGGATGGGCGTGACGCCACGCGGCTGCGATCACCAGCACCGGGACAACGCAGGAGGCGACCGCGGAGGTGACGAACACGGAGGTGTGCCCGACGAGCACCTGCACCGTCGCCACGCCGAGCGCCGCGGTCGCGGCGGTGATCAGCAGGCGCCAGCCCGGGGTGGCCTGCGCACCGGCGAGAGCGGCGGCAACGGTGCCGAACGCGACGCACACGTAGGCCACGGCGGCGTCGGTGCCGCCCAGCTTCGCCGCGGCCAGCATGTGGAACACCGGGGCCGAGGCCAGGATCGTGAAGACCCACACCGGACACAACCGGGCGGTGTGGCGGACCCCGAACAGGATCATCGCGCAGGACGCGGCGAACAGGACACCGAACTGGGTGTGGAGTTGCCACAACCCGGACAGCGTCGGATACCGGGTCGCGGCCATCCACACCCCGGCCAGCGCGACGCCGCACACCACCGCGACGAAGATCCAGTCGGACTCGTTGTCGGTGACCCCGTGGGGCGCCCGGCGGTACCCGGTTGCCGCCAGCATCACCAGGGCCGGTGCCAGCGCGAGCATCGGCACCCGGGAACCGTCCACGGCGTCCGCGAGGCTTCTGAGGTAGTCCGAACCGCACGCGATGGTGAACAGCACGATCAGTACGGCGACGCGGCCGGCGAAGCTCGACCACAACGCGCGGATGCGGTCCGTCCACGAGGTGCCGGGGTAGCTGCCGGCACCGTCCGCTAGGGCCGCGTGGAGTGCGGTGTCAGCCATGAGTTCCAACCGTCCTGGATGGCGACCCGGGCAAACCTAACCAAATAAGTTTGCTGTGAGTCGCGAGGCAAGAAAATTTACCGATTCATCAATTCGTTCAACTGTTCATACGTGCGGAATCTGGATAGTCGCAAAGGTATGTGCGGTAACTGAGAGTAAGGTCACAGGTATGTTTGGCAGCGGCTGCCACTTTCCGTCCCGCGGTGGCAGGTAGTCGAAGTACCCGCCCCTGTGACCTAGGCTGAACCCGTGCCTCCGCACGAGTCAGCCGCCGCATCGACGATCTACGTCGCCTCACCCGAGGGGGACACCGGCAAATCGACGGTCGCACTCGGCATCCTGCACCGGCTGCGGGCGAAGGTTGCCAGAGTCGGCGTGTTCCGTCCGATCACCCGACTCGGTGAGGACCGCGACTACATCCTCGAGTTGCTGCTCAGCCAGGCCACCGCCGGACTGCCCTACGAGGACTGCGTGGGCGTCAGCTACGAGCAACTGCACGACGACCCCGACGCCGCGCTCGCCGATATCGTCGACCGCTTCCACCGCGTCGCCGACCGCTGTGACGCGGTGCTGATCGTCGGCAGCGACTACACCGACGTCGCGGCGCCCAGCGAGCTGTCCACCAACGCCCGCATCGCCGCCAACCTCGGCGCCCCGGTGGTGTTGGCGGTCAAGGCCAAGGACCGAACCCCGGAGCAGGTCGCCCACATCGTCGACATCTGTCTCGCCGAGATCTCCGCCCAGCACGCACACACCGCCGCCGTCGTCGCCAACCGCTGCGACCCGGCGCAACTGGGCGCGGTGGGCGACGCGCTCGCCGCTGCCGGCCCGAAATGCTATGCGCTACCTGAGGAACCGCTGCTGGTGGCGCCGTCGGTGGCCGAACTGCAGGAGGCCGTCGAGGGCACACTGATCAGCGGCGACCCCGCGCTGCTGTCCCGCGAGGCGATGGATCTGATGGTGGCCGGCATGACCGCCGAGCGGGTGCTGGAACGGATCAGTGAAGGCGTCGCCGTGGTTGCGGCCGCCGACCGCTCCGACGTCGTGCTCGCGCTGGCCAGCGCCCATGCGGCCGAAGGGTTTCCGTCGCTGTCGTGCATCATCCTCAACGGTGGCCTGGACCTGCACCCGGCCATCGCGGCGCTGGTGTCGGGCCTGAAGCTGCGGCTGCCGATCATCACCACCCGGTTCCGGACCTTCGAGACCGCCAGCCGGGTGGCCTCGACCCGTGGCCGGGTGATGGCGCACTCGGTCCGCAAGATCGATACCGCGATCGCGCTGATGGAGCAGTACGTCGACCTCGACGATCTGTTGGAGCAGCTGGCGATCCCGATCCCCGCGGTCGTCACCCCGCAGATGTTCACCTACCAGCTGATGGAGTGGGCCCGCGCCGCCCGCAAGCGCATCGTGCTGCCCGAGGGGGACGACGACCGCATCCTCACCGCGGCGGGCAGGCTGCTGCAGCGCGGGGTCGCCGAGCTGACGATTCTGGGTGACGAATCCCAGGTCCGTTCCCGCGCAGCCGAACTCGGGGTCGATCTGGCCGGCGCGACCGTGCTCGACCCGCAGACCAGCGAGCTGTGCGACAAGTTCGCCGAGCAGTACGCCGAGATGCGCAGGCACAAGGGCGTCACCCTCGAACAGGCCCGCGAGACCATGCACGACGTCTCCTACTTCGGCACCATGCTGGTGCACAACGACCTGGTGGACGGCATGGTCTCCGGCGCCCGCCACACCACCGCGCACACCGTGCGCCCGGCCTTCGAGATCATCCGGACCCAGCCCGACGTCTCGACGGTGTCCAGCATCTTCCTGATGTGCCTGGCCGACCGTGTGCTCGCCTTCGGGGACTGCGCGATCGTGCCCGACCCCACGGCCGAACAGCTCGCCGACATCGCGATCTCCTCGGCGCGGACCGCGTCCCGGTTCGGCATCGAGCCGCGGGTGGCGATGCTGTCCTACTCGACCGGCACCAGCGGCTCCGGCGCCGACGTCGACAAGGTCCGCACCGCAACCGAACTCGTGCGCGAGCGGGCACCCGAGATCCTGGTGGACGGACCGATCCAGTACGACGCCGCGGTCGAACCCTCGGTGGCCAGATCGAAGATGCCCGACTCCCCGGTCGCCGGGCGCGCGACGGTGCTGATCTTCCCGGACCTCAACACCGGCAACAACACCTACAAGGCCGTACAGCGCAGCGCGGGGGCGATCGCGATCGGCCCGGTGCTGCAGGGACTCAACAAACCGGTGAACGACCTGTCCCGCGGCGCGCTCGTCGAGGACATCGTCAACACCGTCGCCATCACCGCGATCCAGGCGCAGGACCGATGAGCGGGAACGTCCTGGTCCTCAACTCGGGGTCGTCGTCGCTGAAATACGCGGTGATGGACCCGATTTCGGGAGAGACCGTGGGCAGGGGGATCGTCGAGCGCATCGGTGAGGCCGAGGTGCGCGACCACGGCGAGGCGCTGCAAGTGGCCTCCGAACGGCTGGACCACGTGGTGGGGAGCCTGGTCGCCGTCGGCCACCGGGTGGTGCACGGCGGACCCGACATCTACCAGCCGACGCTGATCGACGACGACCTCATCGCCCGCCTCGAGAAGCTGTCTCCCCTTGCGCCGCTGCACAATCCGCCCGCACTGCTCGGGATCGAGGTGGCGCGCAGGACGCTGCCGGACCTGCCACACATCGCGGTGTTCGACACCGCGTTCTTCCACAACCTGCCCGCCGCGGCGGCGACCTACGCGATCGACCGCGACGTCGCCGAACAGTGGCATGTGCGGCGCTACGGATTCCACGGCACCTCACACCAGTACGTCAGCGAACAGGCCGCGCTGTTCCTCGGAAAACCGTTGGAGGAGCTGCGCCAGGTCGTGCTGCACCTGGGTAACGGGGCGTCGGCGTCGGCGATCGTCGGTGGCCGCCCCGTGGACACCTCGATGGGGCTGACACCGCTGGAGGGCCTGGTGATGGGCACCCGGTCCGGTGACATCGACCCCGGCGTGCTGGTCTACCTGTGGCGCACCGCGGGCATGTCCGTCGAGGACATCGAGGACATGCTCAACCACAGCGCGGGCGTGCGCGGGCTGGGCGGGGAGAACGATTTCCGCTTGCTGCACAAGCGCATCGACGCCGGTGACGAGGACGCCCGACTGGCCTACGACGTCTACATCCACCGGCTGCGCAAGTACATCGGCGCCTACCTGGCGTTGCTGGGCGGCGCCGACGTCATCACGTTCACCGCCGGGGTGGGGGAGAACGACGCCGCGGTCCGCCGCGACGCGCTACGCGGTCTGCAGAGACTCGGAATCGAACTCGACGAGGAACGCAACGCCAGCCCCGAACGCACCGCACGACGCATCTCGACCGACGAGTCGCCGACGGCGGTGCTAGTGGTGCCCACCAATGAGGAGCTTGCGATCGCCCGCGCCTGCGCGGACCTCGTCAAGGGGTGAGCGGGTGCGCTCCAGCGGCAGCTCGCACGCCGGATCACAGATCGCCAAGAGGCGGCGCACCTGGCGGCCGCTCTGGATCACCCAGTCGACGCCGGAGCGCGAGCAGACCACGTTGATGTAGTGCAGCGCCGCGAACCCGGCGCTGCCGAAGAAGTCGGTCATCCGCAGGTCGATCACCAGGCGCCGGGCGCCGGCGATCTGGCCTTCGATGTAGGTGGCCAGGGCGCGACTGTTGGCGGCGTCGACCTCGCCCTCGACGGTCACCACCACGGTCCAGTTCTCCCGATGGGCGGCCGAGAAACATCCGCGGTGATGCCGCTCGCGCCGGTCGAGCGTGCGCGGATCCGGACGGAACACCCGGCAGGTGCCTACTGCGGTCACGGTGCACTCCCTGGGGGTCGGGCAATTCTGCAGCGGCTGTGACCTCAACCTGTGACGCAGATTACTACGGAATCCGGGGGTTGACCATGACTCTCATGACAAGCACAGATATGACGATTCGACCGGCCAACAGGACCGGATTTGCTGCCGCTATCTACGGAATCCGTAGTAGTCGCGCCTCAGAATGTGCTCGTCGGACGGACGCTGTTGGCCAGGTCGACCAGTGCATAGCGGTGTGCCTGGGTGGGGGCCACCCGGGCCAGCGCCCGCAGTGACGCCTCCACCCCCAGTTGCAGGCCGTGCTCGGTGAACGGGAAACCGAGGATGTGGTTGGTGCTGGCGGTGTGATCGGCAAGCCAGTCCAGCGCGGTGCCCAGCACCAGGGCCCGGATCTGCAGCACCCGCGGTTCGGTCTCCGGCAGCGCCTCCACCCGGCGGGCCGCCTCCCGGATGTGTTGCTCGGTGATCTCGCTGGTGGACCGGCCGGACAGCAGCGTCACCGCGCTCGTCAACCGGGCGGTGGTGAAGTGCCGCGACATCGCAGGCACCTTGTCCAGCGTCTTGACCGCCTCCTCGCGCTCCCCGGCGGCCGACTGCGCGCGGGCCAGCCCGAACCCCGCCGAGATGATCCCGTTGTCGGTGGACCACACCGTCTTGTAGAACTTGCCCGCGTCCGGGGCGCCCGCCAGCTCGGCGGTCGCCGCCAACGCCAGCTTCGGGGCCAGCTCACCGGGCAGCGTGTCCAGCACCTCGGTGAAATGCTTTGTCGCCGAGTCATAGTCGGCGGTCAACAACTCGGAGACCGCCTTGAACCACACCAGCCGCCACGTCCAGCCCACCCGCTCGGCGAGGTCGTCGAGCTTGCGGGTGGCCTTGGCGACGTCGCCGAGGTCGAGTAGCGCGCGCACCTCCATCAGCGGCAGTTCCACCGAGCCGGTCAGGTCGATGCCCTCGGACTCCAGCGCCCCGTGCCGTACCGCGCGCAGCTGATCCAGCGTCTGCACCGGCTGGCTCACCACGCTGGCCGACAGCAGCGGTGCGGCGACGTCGGTCGGGTCCACCAGCGGCACCGGCAGCGCCCGCACGATCTCGTGTGCGGTCAGCCGCTCCGAGTGCACCTGCCCGTCCAGGTAGACGTCGGTGTGCGCGACCAGCAGATCGATCCCGAAGGTCGAACGCGTCGGCGAGAACACGTTCGACAGACCGGGTTTCGGCGATCCGGTGTCCTTGGCGACCACCTCGCGCAGCACGCCGAGCAGCTGACCGGACATCTCCTCGGCGCTGGCAAACCGGCGCTGCGGGTCCGGGTCGATGGCCCGGCGCAGCAGCCGGCCGAACGAGTCGTACTCGGTCAGCACCGGATCGTCCTCGGGCAGCCCGTCGACGTAGCGGCCCTTGTGGGTGCGCAGCTTCAGCGTCAGCGCGGCCAGGGTGCGGCCGACGGTGTAGATGTCGGTCTGCACGGTCGGGCCGGTGCGCACGATCTCCGGCGCCTGATAGCCCGGGGTGCCGTACAGGTAGCCGAATGAGTTGATCGTCGACACCGCGCCGAGGTCGATCAGCTTGAGCTGTTCCTCGGTGATCATGATGTTCTCGGGCTTGAGGTCGTTGTAGGCCAGTCCGATCGAGTGCAGATAGCCCAGCGCGGGCAGGATCTCGAGCATGTAGCCGATCGCCTGTGCCACCGGCAGTTTCTCGCCCCTGGCCTGTTTGAGCGAGGTCCCGCCGACGTACTCCATCACGATGTAGCCGACCGGGTTGCCGTGCTTGTCCGGGTGCTCGACGAAGTTGTAGATCTTCACGATCCCCGGATGGGTGACCTCGGCGAGGAACCGCCGCTCGGCCATCGCGATCTTCTGCGCCTCCGCATCGCCGGAGTGCACCAGGCCCTTGAGCACCACCGGCCGCCGGTTCACGTTGTGGTCGAACGCCAGGTACACCCAGCCCAGCCCGCCGTGCGCGATACAGCCCTTGATCTCGTACTGGTCGGCCACCATGTCGCCCGGATTGAGCTGGGGCAGAAACGAATACGCGCTGCCGCAGTGCGGGCACGAGCCCTCGGACCGGGCGGGCGCACCGTCTCGCGCCCGGCCGACCGGGCGGCCGCAGTTCCAGCAGAACCGCTTCGACTCGGCCACCACCGGGTTCGTCATCAGCGCTTCGAGCGGATCCTTGGCCCGCACCCGCGGGATCTCCACCAGCCCGCCGCCCAGGCGCCGGGTGCGCGACAACGCGCGGGTCTGGGCGCTGTGGTTCTGCGGTTCGGTCCGGCTGGTGCCGCCGGAGACGTCGTCGTCGTCGAACTGCGGGCGGAACACCGCCTGGGTGGCCATCGGCCGCACGGTGGACGCCGAGTCCATCAGCATGTCGTCGATGCTGGCCGGCTGGGTGCCGACCAGCGGCTCGCTGTCCGTGGCTTCGCGTTCGGGATCGGCCATCAGTCCGAGTACCTCGCGACCGGGGGAGCAGGCGCCGGGCCGAGCACGGTGAGCCACTTGCGGTACAGGGTGTACCAGGTGCCGTCCCGGCGGATCCGCTCCAGCGTGCCGTTGACGAACCGCACCAGCCCGGTGTTGTCCTTGTTGATCCCGATGCCGTACGGCTCCTGGTTCATGCTCGGCCCGACGATGTGCAGGTACGGATCCTGGACCACCAGGCCGGCCAGGATCGAGTCGTCGGTGCTGACCGCGTCAACCTGGCCCTGCTGCAGCGCCACCAGACAGTCCGCCCACGTCACCACGCCGACGATGATGGGCGGCGGGGTGATCTGCTGGACCCGCTGCAGCGACGTGGTGCCCTTGGCCACGCACACCCTCCTGCCGGACAGGTCCGAGGCCTGCTGGATGTTGGAGTCGCGCGGGGCCAGGATGCGCTGGTTGGCGGTCAGATACACCGTCGAGAACGCGACCTGCTTCTTTCGCTCACAGGTGATCGTCATGGTCTTGACCACCACGTCGACCTGGTTGTTCTTCAGCGCGGCGATCCGGTCGGCCGACGACAGGATCCGGTACTCGACCTGCGACGGGGTGCCGAAGATGTCGCGGGCGATCTCCCCGGCGATGTCGACGTCGAACCCGGTGATCTGCCCGGTCACCGGATCGCGGAACGAGAACAGGTTGCTGCCGATGTCCAGCCCGACGATCAGCCGGCCGCGGGTCCGGATGTTCTCGACGGCCCTGTCGGCCTCGGCCCGGGTGGGAAACGGCCGCAGGCTCGCGGTGAGATCGCAGTCCTGGCCGTCGTCCTCGAGAGGCCGCGCCGGCTCGGGCGCGAGCTCCTGCATCCCGGCAGGCGACGGCGGCGCCAGCGTGATGCCGGGCGTCGCGACCGTCGACGCCGCCTCACCGCACCCGGCCAGCAGCACCGTGGCGGCCAGGGCGGCGAGCAGTGCGCGGGCGGTCATCGGTACTCGCTCAGTCTCGGCCACAACCCCAGTGCCACCGCGATCGCGGCCAGCACGGACAGCACCGCCGCGCCGATCGTCGCCCCCGACAGCACGCGGTGGGCGTTGACGATGTCGTTGCGCAACTGGGTCCGGCTCTCGGCGATGGCCTTGCTCAGCGCCTCGTCGAGCTTGTTGAACGCCGGGGTGGAGTCGTCGTCGCCGGTGCCCAGCGCCACCTGCGTGGCGGCCTGGTAGTTGCCGACGCTGATGTAGGCGTTGATCCGGTCGTCGGCCGCGCGCCACCGCTTCAGCAGCTCCTCGGCGTCGGCCAGATCGCTCTTGTCGATGGCGTCCTCGCGGGCCAGGTAGGCCGCCAGCTGCTCCTGCATCATGCCGATGCGCTGGTAGTAGGACTGCTTGCGGACCGTCTCGTCGCCGCGCCGGATCAGCGACAGCGTCTCGTCGGCGCGGGCCTGCTGCGCGGTGATCGCCAGATTGGTGATGGTCTTGAGCGACTCGGCGGCGGTGCCCTTGGCGCTGCGGCTGTCGGCGGTGGAGATGACCAGCGCGGTGCCGACCCAGATCAGCATCACCAGCACCGCCAGCCCGCCGGCGACGAACCCGATGTTGATGCGCCTGCGGGTGCGCCGCGCCAGCCAGCGGTTGGCGAACAGCCCGAACAGCAGCGTCGCCAGCACCACCAGGATGACGGGCCCCGGGATGCGGGTCGACGCGGTGGTCTCGGCGTCCACCCGCGCCGACGTCTCCTGGTAGAGCCGCTGGGCGCCGGGCAGGATCTGTGTCTGCATCAGCGACGACGCCTCGGACAGATACGACGACCCGACCGGGTTACCGGCGCGGTTGTTGGTGCGGGCGGTCTCGACCAGCCCGGTGTACACCGACAGCTGCGCGTTGACCCGCCCGAGCAGGCGCACCATCTCCTCGTCGGTCAGGCCGCTGGACGCGCGGGTCACCGCCACCGAGGCGTCGGTGATCGCCTGCTCGTAGCGCTTCCGGACGTCGCGCGGTTCGGAGCCGGCGATGAACGCGGTGGCCGCGGCGGCGTCGGCGACCGACAGCGTCGTGTACAGCTGACCGGCGGCGAAGGCCAGTGGCTCGGTGTGGTTGAGCACCGTCATCAACGCCCGCTGCCGGTCGTTGATCGTGGTCGAGGTGGCGAACGCACTGGCGAGCACCAGCGCGGACAGCACCACGCCGATGGTCAGGATGCGGCCGGGGGTGGTCCACAGGAACCACCAGCGAGGGTGCGCCGGTGTGCTCGGAGACCGCGAGGCGAGCGGTTCCGTCGAGGGGTGCGCCAACTCCACTGTCACGTTCGCGCGGACCTCATCAGCATCGCTTTCCGGCTCGTCGTTCCGACCGCTCCCACTCTATGAAAGAAGTCTAAGAGCTTGCGGGAGGCCGAGCGGCCCTATTCTTGACGCGTGCGTGGCGACGGCGACGGCTGGGTGGTGTCAGACACCCGCCAGGCCTTCTGGGGACGGTTCGGTGCGGCGGGGCTGATGCTGCGGGCGCCGGGACACGACGGCACAGCGGCGGTGCTGTTGCAGCACCGCGCGCCGTGGAGCCACCAGGGCGGCACCTGGGGGCTGCCCGGCGGTGCCCGCGACAGCCACGAGACCGCCGAGGAGGCCGCGATCCGGGAGGCCAGCGAGGAAGCCGGGCTGGCCGTCGAGTACGTCACCGTCCGCAAGGTCGTGGTGACCAAGGAGGTCGTCGGCACCGGCGGGGTGTGCTGGAGCTACACCACCGTGATCGCCGACGCCCCGGAGATGCTCAGGACCGTGCCGAACCGGGAGAGCGCCGAACTGCGCTGGGTGTCGGTCGACGAGGTCGCGGACCTGCCGCTGCATCCGGGCTTCGCCGCCAGCTGGGAGCTGCTGCGCCAGGAGTCGGCGGCGATCCCGCTGCTGGTCAACCCGCAGTAGACAGCGCCCGCTTCAACTGCTCGGCCGCCGCACGCGGGTCGTCGGCGCCGGTGATCGCGCGCACCACCACGATCCGGCGTGCCCCCGCGGCCAGCACCTCCGGCAGCCGTTCGGCGTCGATCCCGCCGATCGCGAACCACGGTTTGTCCGTGGCCAGTCCGGCGGCGTAGCGGACCAGGTCCAGGCCGGGCGCGGGGCGGCCCGGCTTGGTGGGGGTGGGCCAGCACGGGCCGACGCAGAAGTAGTCGACGGGTTCGTCGACGGCGGCGTCCACCTGGGCGGTGTCGTGGGTGGAGCGCCCGATCACCGGGTCGGCGCCGATGATCTCGCGGGCGACGGCCAGCGGCAGGTCGTCCTGGCCGAGATGCAGCACGTCGGCCCCGGCGGCGCGGGCGATGTCGGCGCGGTCGTTGACCGCAAGCAGGGCGCCGTGGCGGCGGGCGGCGTCGGCGAGCACCTCGAGGGCCTCGAGCTCCTGGCGGGCCTCCAGCGGTCCGAACCGCTGCTCACCGGGCGAACCCTTGTCGCGCAGCTGGATCAGGTCGACGCCGCCGGCGAGCGCGGCGTCGGCGAATCCGGCGAGGTCACCGCGCTCACGGCGAGCGTCGGTGCACAGGTACAGCGATGCGGTGGCCAGGCGAAGTCGGGGTTTGTGCACACCGCGACGCTAGCGACTACCGTGTGGGGGCGACACGGGAGTCCCGGGACGGGGACTGAGAGTGGGCACGCCAGCCCTTACCGTCACACCTGATCCGGGTCATGCCGGCGAAGGGAGGGAAGTGACCGGGAAAACCCTTGCCGTCATCGGCGGCGGCGTGATCGGCCTGGCCGTCGCGCGCCGTGCGCTCCTCGACGGCTGGGCGGTTCACGTGCACCGCACCGAGGAGTTCGGGGCGTCCTGGGTGGCCGGCGGCATGATCGCCCCGCACAGCGAGGGCTGGCCCGGCGAGGAGAAGCTGCTGCAGATCGGGCTGGAGTCCCTGCGGCTGTGGCACAGCGGCTTTCTGGACGGCCTGCCCGCCGAGGCGGTCGCCGCCCGGGAGTCGCTGGTGGTCGGGGTGGACCGCGCCGACGCCGCCGACATCAAGACCGTCGCCGAGTGGCTGGCCACCCAGGGGCATCCGGTCACCGTGACCACGTCGGCACGTGAGGTCGAACCGCTGCTGGCCCAAGGGATCCGGCACGGGTTCCGCGCGGAAACCGAACTCGCCGTGGACAACCGGGCCGTCGTGCGGGGACTTGCCGCCGCGTGCGAGAAGCTGGGCGTGGTGTGGCGGCCGCCGGTGTCCGATCTGGCCGAGGTGCGCGCTGACACCATCGTGATCGCCAACGGCATTGACGCGCCGTCGCTTTGGCCCGGGCTGCCGGTCCGGCCGGTCAAGGGTGAGGTGCTGCGGCTGCGGTGGCGCCGCGGCTGCATGCCGGTGCCGACGCGCGTCGTGCGCGCCCGGGTGCACGGCAGGCAGGTGTACCTGGTGCCCCGCGCCGACGGTGTCGTCGTCGGCGCCACCCAGTACGAACACGGCCGCGACACCGCGCCGACCGTGACCGGGGTGCGCGAGCTGCTCGACGACGCCTGCGAGGTGATGCCGTCGCTCGGCGAGTACGAGTTGGCGGAATGCGCCGCCGGGCTGCGGCCGATGACGCCCGACGGGTTGCCGATCGTCTCGCGGGTGGACGAACGCGTGGTGGTGGCGGTGGGCCACGGACGCAACGGTTTTCTGCTCGCGCCCTGGACCGCCGAGCGGATCGCGGCCGAACTGAATGCGACAGTAGGAGTACAACAATGAGGGTCATCGTCAACAACGAAGCGGTGGAAGTGGATTCGCAGATCACGGTGGCCGCGCTGCTGGAGAGGATGGGCTTTCCGGAGAAGGGCATCGCGGTCGCGGTGGACTGGTCGGTGCTGCCGAAGTCGGAGTGGGACACCGCACTCGCCGACGGGGCCCGGGTGGAGGTCGTGACGGCGGTGCAGGGTGGCTGACGACGACAAGCTCACCATCGCGGGCCGGCAGTTCGGCTCGCGGCTCATCCTCGGCACCGGCGGCGCCCCGAACCTCGCCGTGCTCGAGGAGGCGCTCGTGGCGTCGGGCACCGAGCTGACCACGGTCGCGATGCGCCGCGTCGACGCCGACGGCGGCACCGGGGTGCTGGACCTGCTGAACCGGCTCGGGATCGAACCGCTGCCGAACACCGCGGGATGCCGTGGTGCCGCCGAGGCGGTGCTGACCGCCCAGTTGGCCCGCGAGGCGCTGAACACCGACTGGGTCAAGCTGGAGGTCATCGCCGACGAGCGCACCCTGCTGCCGGACGCGGTGGAACTGGTCAGGGCGGCCGAACAACTGGTCGACGACGGCTTCACCGTGCTGCCCTACACCAACGACGACCCGGTGCTGGCCCGCCGTCTGGAGGACATCGGATGCGCGGCGGTGATGCCGCTCGGGTCGCCGATCGGGACCGGGCTGGGAATCTCCAACCCGCACAACATCGAGATGATCGTCGCCGCCGCATCGGTGCCGGTGATTCTGGACGCCGGCATCGGAACCGCCAGCGACGCCGCGCTGGCGATGGAACTCGGTTGTGACGCAGTGCTTCTGGCGTCAGCCGTGACGCGCGCCGCCGATCCGCCGAAGATGGCGGCGGCGATGGCGGCCGCGGTCACCGCGGGCCGTCTGGCCAGCCGGGCCGGGCGTATCCCGAAGCGGTTCTGGGCGCAGGCGTCCAGCCCGACGTTATGAGCCGGTATGTCGCGCTGGGCAGTTCGATGGCGGCGGGACCGGGAATCCGGCCGCGGGCCGCGGGCTCACCGGTGGCGGCAGGGCGGTCGGCACGCAACTATCCGCATCTGGTGGCACAGCGACTGGGGCTCGATCTCGTCGACGTGACGTTCTCCGGCGCGACGACCGCGCACGTGCTGAGTGATCCGCAAAACGGTGCGCCGCCTCAGATTTCGGCGCTGGACGGCACCGAAAGGCTGGTGACCATCACGATCGGCGGCAACGATGTCGGCTATGTGCCGATGCTGCTGGCCGCCGGCCTGCCGCGTGTGGTGCGGTCGGTGCCGGCGCTGGGGGCGGTGATCCGGGACCAGGTGGACCGGGCGGCGCGGGCGGCCGCCCTGAAGCAGGTGGGGGTGGCGCTGCAGGCCGTGGGTACCGCGGTGCGCGAGCGGTCGCCGCGGGCACAGGTGCTGTTCGTCGACTACCTGACCCTGCTACCCCCGGAGGGCACCCCGGCACCGCCGCTGTCGCAGACCGACGCCGACACCGGGCGATTCGTCGCGGCCGAACTGGAACGCGTCACGGCCGAGGCCGCGGCCGCGACCGGGGCCGGTCTGGTGCGCGCGGCCGAGGCGAGTCGCGAACACCACGCGTGGTCGGCCGATCCGTGGACCACGCGGTTCGGGGTGCCGTGGCCCTGGCGTCCGGCACCCCTGCATCCGAACGCGGCCGGAATGCGGGCCGTGGCGGACCTGGTTGTGGCGCAGGCCGGCTGACATAGTGGTCCGGTGATCGAATTAGTCGGTCTGACTAAGGTGTTCGGCCGAACCCGCGCGGTCGACGACCTGACCTGCACCGTCGAACCCGGAGTCGTGACCGGCTTCCTGGGGCCGAACGGTGCGGGCAAGACCACCACCATGCGGATGATCCTCGGGCTGGACCACCCCACATCCGGGAGCGCGACCATCGGTGGGCGCCCCTACCGGCGGATCCGCGATCCGTTGCGGACGGTCGGTGCGCTGCTCGACGCGCGGCAGGCCCACCCGAACCGGTCGGCGCGCAGCCACCTGCGCTGGATCGCCGCGTCGAACCGGATTCCCGCCAGACGAGTCGACGAGGTGCTCGAGATCGTGGGGCTCTCGGCGGTGGCGGGGAAGCGGGCAGGCGCGCTCTCGCTGGGGATGGGTCAGCGACTCGGCATCGCCGCGGCGCTGCTCGGCGATCCGCCGGTGCTGCTGTTCGACGAACCGGTCAACGGTCTGGATCCGGAAGGTATCCGGTGGGTGCGCACGCTGATGCGCGGCCTGGCCGCCGAGGGGCGGACGGTGTTCGTCTCCAGTCACCTGCTGGCGGAGATGGCCAACACCGCCGACCGGCTGGTGGTGATCGGCCGCGGGCGGTTGATCGCGTCGACCACCGTCGAGGAGTTCGTCGGGCGTTCCGGGGCGGGCGCGGTGCGCGTGCGCAGCCCGCAACTGGAGCTGCTGCACCGGGTGCTCACCGAGGCCGGCTTCGTTCCGCAACGCGACGAGGCGGGCCTGACCGTTCGAGGCGCGGCGCCGGAGGCGATCGGTGAACTCGCGGCACGCAACGCGATCACACTGCACGAACTCTCCGCACAGCAGGCCAGCCTGGAGGAGGCGTACATGCGGTTCACCGACGAGGCGGTCGAATACCGGGCGGCGGGTTCATGAGCCTGGCGGCGGTGCTCAACGCCGAACGGATCAAGCTCACGACCACCCGGTCGTCGCTGTGGATCGCGGCCGGAGTCGCGGCGGTGAGCGTGGGGTTGGCGGTGCTGCAGGGAGGGTTGGCGTCGACGCCGCTGGAACCCGAGCGTGCCGTGTTGGGGATCACCGTGTTCGGGGTGCCGGTCCTGATGGTGCTGGCGTCGATGACCATGACCGCCGAATACCGGAGCGGGATGATCCGCACCACGTTCATGGCGGTGCCGAACCGCGGCGTCGTGCTGGTGGGCAAGGCCGTTGTGGTGTCGCTGTTCTCGGCGGTGTACGCGGCCGTTATCGCGGTGGTGTCGATGCTGGCGGCGCGCTGGGCCTCCGACTTCGGAGGAGGGGTGGACGCGGTGGTGTCCTCGCCGGCGGCGTGGCGGGTCGCCGGTGCGGTGGGTCTGTACGCCGCGCTGGCGGCGGTCCTCGGCGTCGCTGTCGGGGCGCTGCTGCGGGCGGGGCCCGGCGCGGTGGCGGTCGTGCTGCTGTGGCCGTTGGTCGTCGAACCTGTGCTGGGCAACCTGCCCGAGGTGGGACCCAGGGTCGGCCCGTACCTGCCGTTCGCCAACATCTTCCTCGTCACGGAGGTGCCGTGGCTGTACCCGGCCTACGCGATGCCCTGGGGGACCGGCGGCTCGCTGGTGTACTTCGCCGTCACCGTGGCCGCGGTGTTCGGTGCCGCCGTCGCACTGGTGACGCTGCGGGACGCGTGAGTGCCGGGTCGAGAATGTCTGAGTGACACCAATCCTCCGAAGTTTGCATTTATGGCAAAGGGGTGGCGTGATCTGCCACTCGCATGGCGGGGGAGTGTGACGTAGGTCATTCACCAACCGGGGGTGTGCTGTTGCGCTACCGCGGGTCGCGTTATCAGCGGTTTCGCGGACGGACCGGGGCCGGGCCTCGTCGGCAGGTGGCGCACCGGGGAGAAGGTTCGACGCGGTGACGAATCAGCTAGCAAACTAGTTGGCCTAGGTAAAAATTGTGCGTTCGGGTTAGCCAGCCGGTGCGGGGATTGCGTCTCTTCTGAAACCGGCCGGGTGCGGCTGTCTACGGCGAGCGTCGATGAGCCCCCGACCGATGGGCGAAAGTTACCAAGAATAAGGACATTTCCAGGTTTTCTGGTGGCGTGACCGAGGCTGGAGGCGGGTTTCAGATCGCTGGCGCGCCTCTGAGCTGTTCAAACAGCTTGAAAGATCGAAAGGTCAAAATTCGCTTCGACGATTTGCTAGCCAACCCCGAAACCGGTGTGGCAAAATCCGCGCACCGGGACAATTCTCCCAGGTTTGGGACAGTTGACCCTTGACAGGGATGGATACGAGGCCCTAGAGGCTTCGTGGCGAGAGAGGTCGGGGCGATGGCTGAGACGCCAGCACGCGGAAGACATCGCGCGTCCACCAGGAAGTCGCCTGTCGGCGAGCGGTCAACCGAGGCAGGTGATTCGGGCGGTCGCCATCGGGCGGCGCCGCCGAATCCGCTGATCAAACCGCGGACCGTCGGCGCAAGCCTGTTCGCGGGAGGTATGGCCCTGGCCCTCGGCACCTACCTGCAGGCCCCGCCGACGGTCGGCGTCCACCTGATGAACGGGTCCGGGGGCCTGCTCGAACCAGGGCATCTGCCGCTGTCTCCCGCCGGTGGCGACGACGGCGGAGACAGTGACAGCTCCGGCGGCGACAACGACTCCGCCGGCGGTGCCTCGAAGGACACAGACTCCGGCGGCAGTGGACCCAGGGCCGGCGGACCGAAGACCAGCGTGGGCGCCGGCGTGACGGTGGGGAGCGCCGCGGGGTCCACCCTGGGCGGCGATGACGACCATGACGAGCCCAAACGCGGCACCGGCAAGAGAACCGTGGAGTCCGACGAGAAGGTCGGCGTAACCGCACTTCTCGGTGGATTGGTGGGCGGTCTGACTGATGGTTTGACCAGCACAGTGGGTGGTCTCACCGACGGCCTGACCGACACGGTCGGCGGTCTCACCGACGGCTTGACCGACACGGTCGGCGGGGTGACCGACGGGTTGACGACGGCCGATCTGACCGGCTCGTTGGGTTCCGTCACCGACACCCTGGGCGATGTCACCGGTACGGTCGGCGACCTGACCGGCGACGTGACCGGCTCCGTGGGCGGTCTGACCGACGGGGTGACCGACGGTGTGACAAGCACTTTGGGCGGTGACGACGGGACCCTGGGCGGGGTGACGAGCACACTGGGCGGGCTCACCGACGGAGTGACCGACACCGTCGGCGGTCTGACCGACGGATTGACCGACACGGTCGGCGGGGTGACCGATGGCTTGACCGACACGGTCGGAGGCGTCACCGATGGTCTGACGACCGCGGATCTGACCGGGACGTTGGGCGATGTCACCGACACGCTCGGGGACGTGACGGGTTCGGTGACCGGCACCGTGGGCGATGTCACGGGGACGGTCGGCGACCTGACCGGCGACGTGACCGGCTCTGTGGGCGGACTGCTCGACGGTCTGACCGACGGTGTGACAAGCACTTTGGGCGGTGACGACGGGACCCTTAGCGGGGTGACGAGCACACTGGGCGGGCTCACCGACGGAGTGACCGACACCGTCGGCGGCGTCACCGACGGATTGACCGACACCTTGGGCGATGTGACCGGCACGGCCGGTGATGTGACCGGTTCGGTGACCGACACGGTGGGCGGTCTGGTCGATGGTCTGACGACCGCGGATCTGACCGGCTCGTTGGGTGATGTGACCGACACGCTCGGTGATGTCACGGGTTCGGTGACCGGCACGTTGGGTGATGTGACCGACACGGTCGGTGATGTCACCGGTTCGGTGACCGGCACGCTCGGTGATGTCACCGACACGATCGGCGGCCTGACCGACGGTCTGACAGACACGGTTGGCGGCGTGACTGGCGGTGTGACAAGCACTTTGGGTGGTGATGACGGGACCCTGGGCGGGTTGACCAGCACCCTGGGTGGCCTCACCGACGGGGTGACCAGCACGGTGGGTGGCCTCACCGATGGGGTGACCAGCACGCTGGGTGATGTGACCGGCACCGTCGGTGATGTCACGGGTTCGGTGACCGGCACGCTGGGTGATGTGACCGGCACACTCGGTGATGTGACCGGTTCGGTGACCGACACGGTGGGCGGTCTGGTTGATGGTCTGACGACCGCGGATCTGACCGGCTCGTTGGGTGATGTGACCGACACGCTCGGTGATGTCACCGGTTCGGTGACCGGCACGCTCGGTGATGTGACCGGCACGCTGGGTGATGTCACGGGTTCGGTGACCGGCACGCTGGGTGATGTGACCGGCACGCTGGGTGATGTCACGGGTTCGGTGACCGGCACGTTGGGTGACGTGACTGGCGGTGTGACAAGCACTTTGGGTGGTGATGACGGGACCCTGGGCGGGTTGACCAGCACCCTGGGTGGCCTCACCGACGGGGTGACCAGCACGGTGGGTGGCCTCACCGATGGGGTGACCAGCACGCTGGGTGATGTGACCGGCACCGTCGGTGATGTCACGGGTTCGGTGACCGGCACGCTGGGTGATGTGACCGGCACGGTCGGTGATGTGACCGGTTCGGTGACCGACACGGTGGGCGGTCTGGTTGATGGTCTGACGACCGCGGATCTGACCGGCTCGTTGGGTGATGTGACCGACACGCTCGGTGATGTCACCGGTTCGGTGACCGGCACGCTCGGTGATGTGACCGGCACGCTGGGTGATGTCACGGGTTCGGTGACCGGCACGCTGGGTGATGTGACCGGCACGCTGGGTGATGTCACGGGTTCGGTGACCGGCACGTTGGGTGACGTGACTGGCGGTGTGACAAGCACTTTGGGTGGTGATGACGGGACCCTGGGCGGGTTGACCAGCACCCTGGGTGGCCTCACCGACGGGGTGACCAGCACGGTGGGTGGCCTCACCGATGGGGTGACCAGCACGCTGGGTGATGTGACCGGCACCGTCGGTGATGTCACGGGTTCGGTGACCGGCACGCTGGGTGATGTGACCGGCACGGTCGGTGATGTGACCGGTTCGGTGACCGACACGGTGGGCGGTCTGGTTGATGGTCTGACGACCGCGGATCTGACCGGCTCGTTGGGTGATGTGACCGACACGCTCGGTGATGTCACGGGATCGGTGACCGGCACGCTGGGTGATGTCACCGGCACGCTCGGCGACGTCACGGGTTCGGTGACCAGCACCCTGGGCGACGTCACCAGCACCGTCGGCGATCTCACCAGCTCGGTGACCGGGACACTGGGCGATGTCACCAGCACGCTGGGCGACGTCACCGGGAGTCTCGCCGGCGCCAGCGACACCTCGACGGGGACAACCGATTCCACCGACGGAGGCGGATCGGGAGGACGCAGCCCCCTGTACAAGTTCTTCCACTGGCTGGGCAGCCTGATTCGCAGCGTCTTCGACTTCTTCTTCTACCTCGTCGACAGCGCGATCGACCTGATCTTCCCCAACAGGTCCCTGTAGAGGCGGGTGATGGCGAATGAAGACTCCCGTTACAGAAGCCCCTAGGGTCGAGCAGTCGACGCGGCCGCGCTCGCACTCCAGGACCTCACGGAAGGGGAAGCCCCGTCGAATCTCCCGAGTGAGGCTGGGGAAGGCCCGCGATATCGCCGTCAGCGTGCTGATCGTCGGCATTCTCGGCACGGCGGTGTTGGCGTCGATACCGAACTCGGTCTTCAAGCAGATGGCGTCACCGGTTCTCGGACCCGTCGCCCGGGCCACCGGACTGGACCAGAACTGGGGGATGTTCGCGCCCAACCCGCCGCGGACGTTCTCTGTGCTCGAAGTGCATGTGGTGATGGCCGACGGTGAGGACCGGGTCTGGCTCATCAGCGAAGACGACACCATGCCCGGTCTCTACTGGCGCAAGATCAAGGAAGAAGTCATCAAACACAAGGAATTCCGGGACGGACTCGCCGCCTGGGTTCTGCGGAAGATGACGAAGAAGGGTGAGCGTCCGGCCCGCGTGGCGATGCTGGTGAAGACCGAGACGCTACCGATCAAGGGCGAGGTCAAGCGGTCAGAGCACATCATTTATGACGTGCGGCTGCCGCAGCCCAACCAACAACCGCAACCGTCCCCCGACCCGGGAGCGTCGTCGTGAAACTGATGTCCGTGGCTAAGGACCGTGGTCACAGGATGATCGCGGGCTGGCAGTCCTTCTGGTTCACCCCCGAGCCCGCCTACACGCTGGGCATCGTGCGAATGGCCTTCGGTGTCCTGATGATCGGATGGACACTGCTGCTGGCCTCCGATCTCAACGTCGCGTTCGGCACCACCGGTGTTGTGCCGCAACCGCCGTCGCGCACGTACACCTGGGGTCTGTTCCACGTCTATACGAGCGACAGCGCGATCCTCGTCGGGTGGCTCGTCCTGCTGTTGGCGTCCGTCGCGCTGGCGGTCGGCTGGCACAGCCGGCTCGCCGCCGTCCTGGCATTCCTGCTGATCCTGTCGTTCGAGCGGCGCAACCCGGTGATCTTCAACTCCGGTGACACGGTTATCCGCATCGTCGCGCTTTATCTTTCGTTGTCGCCCTGCGGCGCGGCGCTGTCGCTGGATCAACGCCGTCGCACCGGCTCCTTCTTCAACGCCCGGGAGATCCGGCCGTGGCCGCTGCGTCTGATCCAGATCCAACTGACCCTGATCTACACCGCGACCGTCATCGCGAAGCTGGCCGGCGAAACCTGGCAGAACGGCACAGCGGTCAGCTTCTCCCTGCGCCAGCGGGATCTGCTGATCGTTCCCCCGCCCGACTGGTTCGCCTTGAATCTGTTGATCTCCAACACACTGACGTGGGGAACGCTGATCATCGAGCTCGGCATCGCCATCCTCGTCTGGAAGCGTGCGTGGCGGCCCTGGGTTCTGGCCAGTGGTGTGGCGCTCCACCTTGGCATCAGCCTGTTCCTGGAGGTCGGGTTCTTCTCCTTCGCGATGTTCATCCTCTACCTCGCGTTCATCCCGCCGGAGCGCGCGGAAGCACTCGCGAGGGGCGTGCAGTCGCGGCTGCTCAGGATGAAGGCGGGTCTCATCGACGGTTTCATGGGCAGCGACACGGGCAGTGACGAGGACGACGAGGTCGCGGACGAGTCGCCTGCCCGGAAACGTCAACCCGCGGGAGCGAAGCCACCCGCCGGCGGTGAGACCGGACAGCGTCACGGTGAGGAGACTCCGGCACCGGTGCCGCCCAAGCGACGCCCGGCCGAGGTGCCGCTGCGGGTGAAGCTGCCCACGGAGATCTTCGCGGACAGCAGCGAAGAACGACGTCCGCCACGGGTCGTCGGATCGACCAGTGAGATCCGGAAGGTGGGCGACACCGGCGTAGCCATTCCGCTGACCGTCCACTCGCCCGGCGCCGACACCCACGTCGCGGGCCGGCACGCTCAACGCAACGGTCAGCTCACGGGTCACCCAAGCTGACCTGCGGGCCTCGTCCCGCGACGGTTCCTGACGCGACGGCACGGTCGGAAACCCGCGGGTATGGCAAACCGCGTAAGTTACCGGTGCGTCAATTCTGCGGCAAATCCGATGCGGATTCCGCACGATTGCCGTTGTCGGTGGGCGCGACGCGCTGAACTGCGCCTTTGGCGATATCGCGTCAGTGCGTTGCGGAAGTTGATCTTGAAGGTTCGGTAGTGAGCAACCATTTCCAAACCTTGCGGTAGCGAATTTCAGCAAACTAGGTAGAGTCGCATTTCGCTACTAACCGATGTTTGCTGAAACGTACCGAATCCTGCTCGGCCGGTGAGGCTGCGCGAATGTGCGCCATGTTTCGCCTGCCCGGGGAATGCACGTGTGACCTCGGCTCTTTCGGAGGTGTGGAGGGTTGTCGCCGAATCGGGGGCCATGGACCCGGTATTGACAAATTACGACAACATGTTCGCTTACCGGATCCAATAGCAAACGGTCGCGAAGGTATGGCAAAATCCTCCGATGGGACTGTATTCCCGTTTCCGGGAGATACGACCCGCAGTTGGGGCTAGAGCAAGGCCGGGGGCCTTGTGTCGAAAGGGCGCGGCGATGTGCGCATTGACCGGCGGGGACGTCACTGACGCAGCTGTCACGGTGACGGTCCGTCCTGCCCCGGAGCCGTCCCGTCATCACGTCAGCCACCGGAGGCAGTCAAGTGTGCGCTAATCCAGCACGTCGTCGTACCGATCGTTCCACGCCCACCGTGTCCGGTCGGGCGACAAGCCGGGTCAAGGACCGGACCGACGTCGCGAAGCTGATCGCGGACCTCGACCCCGCCCTGCTGTCGGCCGGCAACTACCGCGGCCCCAGGCACGCAAAGGTCTCCGCCGGTTACGGCAAATACATCGGCCGGGTCGGCGCGCTCGCTGTGACCCTCGGCGTCGGCATCGCGGTCGCCAGCACACCGACGGTCGCCAAGGCGGATGACGGCGACGCCGGGGCCTCCGAGAACTCTCCGGGCTCGACCGGCGGCGAGTCCGCCGGGCCGTCGACGTCCGTCTCGACGCGGAATGAGGAAACGCAAGACGACGGGAAGGCCCACGGCGGTGGCGCGTCGTCGGGAACCGGAACCGACACAACCGGCACCGATGTGCCGACGATGAACGTCGGCAGCTCGGGCGGCGCCATCGACTCCACCTACGGGACGGTCGGGTCCCCTATCGACAAGCACGATGACGAGCACGAAGACGAGCACGATGAGGACGCCGAACAGGAGGCCACCGAACAGGAGAGCGGCGCAGAGGAGTCCACCGACGCGACGCCGGCGCAGCCGGAGTCGCCCGCCGACACCGCGGTTCCCGCGGCGGACGAGCAGCCCGGCCCCGACCAGGGCGCGGAGAACGCCGCGGAGAACGTCGACCCCGTGCCGTCCGATGAGAGCCCCAGCGCGGGGGAGCCGCCGGCGCCCGGCGGTGCCGGCCGAGCCGCGGATACCGGTGACGAGCAGGAAACCGGTGAGGGCGAACACGTCTTCCTCACCGCCGCCCTCGACGAGGACTCCGAACCGGCCGGCCTGAACTCGGCGGCCAAGTTCGCCAAGGTCCAGCTTGTGCCGTCGACCGAGAAGCCGGTCGACCTGGTGGCGGCTGTGATGTCGATTCCCGGCGCTATCGTCGACGCCGCGACCTTCGCCGTGACGGCGATCCTGTCGCCGCTGCTGGTCAACGGGCCTGCCGCGCCGCCGCAGATGCCGCTGCTGTGGACGGTGCTGGCCTGGGTGCGGCGCGAGATCACGCACACCTTCTTCAACCGGCGGCCGATCGCCTACCCGCAGCAGAACATCCAGCTCGTGCCGGGCCTGGTCACCGGCGATCTGGACGCCCACGACCCCAACGGCGACCCGCTGACGTACACGGTGGTCAACGGGCCCAGGTTGGGCACCGTCGTCGTCAACCCCGACGGAACCTACGTCTACACGCGCGACGCCGCCCACCTGCTCAGCGATGAGCAGGACAGCTTCACCGTGCGGATCAGTGACTCGGCGGCGACGCACCTGCCGGGGATCTTCGGTCTCATCCAAGGCGTATTCGAAACCACCGCAAGGTTTTTCGGACTCGCCCAGCGGGACAACCTGCTCGTCGACGTGCCGGTGACGATGCAGGTGGTGCCGTCGCTGGTGGCTCCGGTGGTGGTGGCCCTGCCGGTCGCCGACCCCTACACCCTGGGGCAGGACCCGTCGGAGGTCGGCAAGGCCGTCATCTCGGTGGCGGATCCGGACTCGTCGGTGCTGACCGGTGCGACGGTGGCGATCGGGCTGGGGGCGACGAGCGGAGACACGCTGCACTTCGTCAACACCGACAAGATCAAAGGGGTCTGGGACGCCGACTCGTACACCCTGACGCTGACCGGCTACGCCAGCGCCGCGGAGTATCAGGCTGCGCTGCAGTCGATCACGTTCACCGCCTCCAGCGTCAGCACAGTGGTGCGCACGATCAACTTCGTGGCCACCGACGGCACGTTCACCGGCGTCCCGGCGGTCACGACTGTGTCGGTACTGCCGCCTCTGGTGGGTCCGGTCATCGTCGCTCTGCCGATGGCGCCCTCGTACACCCTGGGCCGTGATCCGGCCGCCGTCGGTGACGCCGTGCTGTCACTGATCGACCTCGACTCATCGACGCTGAGCGGCGCGACCGTTCGGCTGGGGGCGGGTGCGACCGAAGGTGACACCCTGCTGTTCACCGACACCGACAACATCAAAGGAACGTGGGACGCGTCGAGTTACACGCTGACGCTCACCGGCAACGCGACCGTCGAGGAGTATGAGGCGGCGTTGCAGTCGGTGACGTTCACCGCCACCCAGCTCGGCCTGGTGGGTAGGACTGTCACCTTCACCGCCACCGACGGCTCGATTCTCAGCATCCCCGCCGCGACCGTCCTCGCCGTCCTGCCCGCGGTGAACATTCCGCCGACGGTGGTGGTCTCCCCGGCCGGAGGACTGACCACGGTCGGTGGCGACCCCCTGCAGGTGGGGTCCGCGGTGCTGGCGGTGGGTGACCTCGACTCGGACACCCTCGGCGGCGCCACGGTGCAGATCGTGCTGGGCGGCACATCGGGCGACACACTGCACTTCGTCGACACCGACAAGATCACGGGCTCCTGGGATGCGTCGAGCTACACGTTGACGCTGTCCGGTGACGCCACGGCGGACGAGTACAAGGCCGCGCTTCAGTCGATCACGTTCACGGCAACAGACGCCGGGATCCTCGGCCGCACAGTGTCTTTCATTGTCAATGACGGCGAAGAGCAGTCGCTGCCAGGCCTCACCGCAGTCGTGGTGGTACCCGATCTCGGCAGCCTGAACGCCCCTCCGGTCGTGGTGGTCTCGCCCGCCGTGCTCGATGTGGCCACCGCCGGTGGCGATCCGGCCGCGGTCGGATCCGCGGTGCTGGTGGTCGCGGACATCGACTCGGACACCCTGACCGGTGCGACGGTGAAGATCGTGCTGGGCGGCACATCGGGCGACACACTGCACTTCGTCGACACCGACACCATCACGGGCTCCTGGGATCCGTCGAGCTACACGCTGACGCTGACCGGCGACGCCTCGGTGGCGGAGTACGAGGCCGCGCTGAAGTCGATCACCTTCAGCGCGACGAACGCGGGACTCCTCAGCCGCACTCTGTCATTCAGCGTGACAGACGACCAGGAGGCGCAGTCGCCCGCCGCGATCACCGCGCTGGTGGTCACGCCGGACCTGTCGGCGATCAACGTTGCGCCGGTGGTGGTGGTCTCGCCGGGTCTGCTGGAACTCGCGACCGCAGGCGGTGACCCGGTGAACCTGGGCGCCGCCGTGCTGAGCGTCACCGATCTGAACTCCGAGGAACTGGCCGGGGCGACGGTCAAGATCATTCTCGGCGGTACGTCCGGCGACACACTGCACTTCGTCGACACCGACAAGATCACCGGCTCCTGGGATGCGTCGAGCTACACGCTGACGCTGACCGGTGACGCCTCGGTGGCGGAGTACGAGGCCGCGCTGAAGTCGATCACCTTCAGCGCCGAGAGCACCGGTCTCCTGCTGAGCCGTTCGATCTCGTTCACCGTCACAGACGGCGAACTCACCTCGCTTCACGGACTCACCGGTGTCGTCGTCGCCCCCGACCTTGCGGCGGTGAACCTCCCTCCGGTGGTGCTGGTCTCGCCCGCCGTGCTGGATATCGCCACCGCCGGCGGGGACCCTGTCCAGGTGGGTTCGGCGGTGCTGAGCGTGGCCGACCTGAACTCGGGGAACCTGGCCGGGGCGACAGTGCGGATCGTGCTGGGCGGCACGAATGGTGACAAGCTGCACTTCGTCGATACCGACACCATCACGGGTTCCTGGGATGCGTCGAGCTACACGCTGACGCTCAGCGGCAACGCCAGCGTCGCCGAGTATCAGGCCGCGTTGCAGTCGATCACGTTCACCGCCGACAGCGCCGGAATCCTCAGCCGCACCGTGTCATTCGAGGTGTCCGACGGCGAGTACACCTCCCTTCCGGGGGTGACCGGTGTCGTGGTGGCGCCGGATCTGGGTGCGATCAATGTCCCGCCGGTGGTGGTGGTGTCGCCGGTGGTGGCGGGTGTGGCCACCGTCGGTGGGGATCCGTTGGATGTCGGTTCGGCGGTGTTGACGGTTCGGGATCTGAACAACTCGACGATCACGGGTGCGACGGTGTCGATCCTGGTCGGCACCGAGGGTGATGAGTTGCACTTCACCGACATCGGTGACATCAAGGGTTCGTGGGATGCGTCGAGCTACACGTTGACGCTGTCCGGTGACGGCACCGCGGCCGAGTATGAGGCTGCGCTGCAGTCGATCACGTTCACCGCCGGTGGTCCCGGTCTGCTGCTGCGCACGATCACCTTCACCGTCACCGACGGCGACGAGTCCCTGCCCGGCGTGACCACCGTCGCGGTGGCCCCGGACCTGTCGTCGGTCAATGTGCCGCCGGTGCTGGTGGTATCACCGGCCGTGCTGGATGTGGCGACCGCCGGCGGAAGCCCGGTGGAGGTGGGCTCCGCCGTCCTGGCCGTCGCCGACCTGGATTCGGCGAACCTCGCCGGTGCCACCGTGCGGATCACGACGGGTGCGACCAATGGTGACAAGCTGCACTTCGTCGATACCGACACCATCACGGGTTCCTGGGATGCGTCGAGCTACACGCTGACGCTCAGCGGCAACGCCAGCGTCGCGGACTATGAGGCCGCGCTGCAGTCCGTCACGTTCAGCGCGCAGGACGCGGGACTACTCGGCCGCACGATCTCGTTCACGGTCTCTGACGGCCAGTACCAGTCGATCTCGGGACTCACCGCTCTGGTGGTGGCGCCGGATCTCGGTGGCCTCAACGTGCCGCCGGTGGTGGTGGTGTCGCCGGTGGTGGCGGGTGTGGCCACCGTCGGTGGGGATCCGTTGGATGTCGGTTCGGCGGTGTTGACGGTTCGGGATCTGAACAACTCGACGATCACGGGTGCGACGGTGTCGATCCTGGTCGGCACCGAGGGGGATGAGTTGCACTTCACCGACATCGGTGACATCAAGGGTTCGTGGGATGCGTCGAGCTACACGTTGACGCTGTCCGGTGACGGCACCGCGGCCGAGTATGAGGCTGCGCTGCAGTCGATCACGTTCACCGCCGGCGGTGCGGGCTCTCTGGTGCGCACCTTCACCTTCGTCGTCAACGACGGTGCCGAGTCGCTGCCGGGTGTGACGACGGTGGTGGTGGCCCCGGATCTCAGCAGCGTCAACGTCCCACCCGTGGTGATCGTGTCGCCCGCAGTCCTGGATGTGGCCACCGCCGGCGGTGACCCGGTGCAGGTCGGCTCGGCAGTGCTGACTGTCGCCGACCTGAACTCGGCGATCCTCACGGGCGCGACCGTACAGATCACCACCGGCGCGGAAGCCGGGGACAAACTGGTCTTCGTCGACACCACGAAGATCGAGGGCCACTGGGATGCGGACAGTCACACGTTGACGCTGACCGGTGACGCCACCGCGGCCGAGTACGAGGCGGCTCTCAAGTCGATCACGTTCACCGCCGAGAACGCTGGAATTCTCAGCCGCGTCATTGTTTTCACCGTCACCGACGGTGAGTACACCTCCGTGCCCGGCGCCACCGGCGTCGTGGTGGCTCCGGATCTGGGTCTGAACCTCGCTCCGGTGGTGGTGGTCGCTCCGGCGGTCGCCGCGGTTGCCACCGCGAACGGGTCTGCGGTGAACGTGGGTTCGTCGGTGCTGGCCGTCGCGGATCTGGACTCGACGACGCTGACCGGTGCGGTGGTCACGATCATGACCGGCGGCACGAATGCCGATGTGCTCGGGTACACCCTGGTCGGTGCGATCGAGGGTGACTACGCCGACGGGGTCCTGACCCTGCACGGCCCGGGCACGGCCGCCGAGTACCAGCAGGTGCTGCAGTCGATCACCTTCTCCACCACCAATGCGGGAATCCTGAGCCGCACCTTCGCCTTTGAGGTCTTCGACGACAAGGAAGCCGCGTCGCTGCCCGGCGTGACCGCTCTCGTGGTCACTCCGGATCTGCTGGGCACGGGCCTGCCCCCGGTGGTGGCGGTCCTGCCGGCGGCCACCGTGGTGGCCGTCGAGAACGGTACGCCGGTGAACGTGGGCTCGGCCGTGCTGGGCGTGGTCGACCTCGATTCCGAGATGTTGTCCGGAGCCGTGGTGTCGATCGGTCCGGGCGGGACCGCCCAGGATGTCCTCGACTTCACCCCGGTCGGGCAGATCGGCGGCGAGTATGTCGGCGGGGTCCTGACCCTGACCGGTCCGGGCACGGCCGCCGAGTACACGCAGGTGCTGCAGTCGATCACGTTCGCCACCACCGATGCGGGAATCCTCAGCCGCACCCTGATCTTCCAGGTGTTCGATGAACAGAACACGCCCTCGCTGGAGGCGGTGACCGCGGTGCTGGTGGCGCCGGATCTACTGGACGTGAACCTGCCCCCGGTGGTGGCCGTGCTGCCGGCGGTGGTCGACGTCGCCACAGCCGACGGGACACCGGCGAATGTGGGTTCGGCTGTACTGGGTGTGGTCGACCTGGACTCGGCGATGTTGTCCGGTGCGGTGGTCACGATCACGACCGGCGGTAAACCCAGCGATGAGCTCGGCTACACCCTGGTCGGTGCGATCGAGGGCGATTACGCCGACGGGGTTCTGACCCTGTACGGCCCGGGTACGGCCGCCGAGTACACGCAGGTGCTGCAGTCGATCACGTTCTCCACCAGCGAGGCGGGAATCCTCAGCCGCACGTTGGCCTTCCAGGTGTTCGACGACGAGAACAAGCAGTCGGTGGAGGTGTACACCGCTGTTCTGGTGGCACCGGATCTTGGCCTCAACATCGCTCCGGTGGTGGTTGTCGTTCCGGCGGTGGTCGGGGTTGCCACCGAGAACGGTGCGCCGTTGAACGTGGGCTCGGCGGTGCTGACCGTGGCGGACCTGGATTCCGAGATGCTGTCCGGCGCGGAGGTGACGATCAGTCTCGGCGGAACGGACGGCGACGAACTCGGGTACACCCTGGTCGGTGCGATCGAGGGTGACTACGCCGATGGGGTCCTGACCCTGTCCGGCCCCGGTACGGCCGCCGAGTATCAGCAGGTGTTGAGGTCGATCACGTTCTCCACCACCGACGCGGGGATGCTCAGCCGCACGCTGACCTTCAAGGTGTTCGACGACGAGAACGAGGCGTCGCTGGAGGTGTTCACCGCCTTCGTGGTGGCGCCGGGCATCCCGTCGGTGAGCCTGCCCCCGGTGGTGCTGACGTCTCCGCTGGGGCCGGGCTACACGCTGAACCAGCCCCCGTCCGCACTGGGGACGGCCGTGCTGTCGGTGAGCGACCTGGACTCCCAGACCCTGACAGGGGCCACGATCGCGATCACCGCCGGTGGGGTCAGCGGTGACGTGCTCAACTTCGTGAACACCGACAAGATCGAAGGCACGTGGAACGCGGCCACGTACACCCTGACGCTGACCGGTACGGCCACCGTCGAGGAGTACGAGGCCGCACTGCAGTCGATCACCTTCGCCACGACCAACGTCGGCCTGGTGGGCCGCACGGTGACGTTCACCGTCACCGACGGCGTCGCGACGAGCGTGCCGGTCCTGACGATCTTCACCGTCGATGCGATCAACCTTCCCCCGACCATCGGTCCCTCACTGATCGGCGGCGACCTCCTCTACACGCGTGGGACTCCGGCCACCAAGCTCGACAGCCTCATGTGGGTGGACGACGACTCCGGGTTCCTCTCGAAGGCGACGGTCGCGATCACCGTGGGTAGGGTCAGCGGCGACGTGTTGGCGTTCACCCCGCCCGCCGGCAGCAACATCACGGGGTCCTACAACTCCAGCACCGGTGTGCTCACGCTGACCGGAACCGCCACCGTCGACGAGTACGAGCAGGCGCTGCGGTCGGTGACCTTCTACACCCCGGCCGTTCTCGGGCTGCCCTCGCTGGCCAGGACGTTCTCCGTGCAGGTCACCGACACACAGAACGCCTCGAGCGCGGCGATCCTGTTGCTGATGACCGTGCTGTAGCGAAACGGGCTGAATCGGCGGTCGCCGGCGCGGCGCTAACGTAGTGGGCGATGAAGATCTCTCGCAGTGCCGCGCTGGTGACGGTCGCGGTCGTCGTGGCCGCCGGGTGCGGACGGGGCACCGCACCCGATCCGACCGTCCAGCCCCCGTCGACGCAGCCGGGGGTCGCCCAGGAGGCCGTCGACTTCGCCCGGTCGCTGGCTCGACGCACCACCGCCGACGCGATGTACACCCATCTCGAGCGGCTGCAGGAGATCGCCGACCAGCACGGCGGTAACCGGGCGCTCGGCACCCCCGGCTACGACGCGAGCGTCGACTACGTCGCCGGCGTCCTGCGCGACAACGGCTTCGAGGTGCAGACACCCGAGTTCGAGATCCGCATGCCGTTCGCCGACGAGCCCGAGCTCACCGTCGACGGCGCGAAGGTCACCGCCCGGCCGCTGAACTACACCATCGGCACCCCGCCCGACGGGGTCAGCGGACCGCTGGTGCCCGCCCGCGTCGAGGACTCCCCGGGCTGCACCGCCGACGACTACGACGGGCTGCCCGTGCGCGGCGCCGTGGTGCTCGTCGACCGCGGTAAGTGCCCGTTCGCCGAGAAGGAGAAGGCCGCCGCCGAACGCGGTGCCCTCGCGCTGATCGTCGCCAACAACCAGGACGGCGACGAGATGGGCGGAACCCTCGGCGAGACCCACGGACCGACGATCCCCGTCATCAGCGTCACCAAGGCCGACGGTCAGCGGCTGCGCGAGGAGCCCGGGACCGTCACCCTCAAACTCAACGCCGGGGTGCGCGAGGAGCGCACCCGTAACGTCATCGCCCAGACCACAACCGGCGACACCCACAACGTCGTGATGGTCGGCGCGCATCTCGACAGCGTCCCCGAAGGTCCCGGCATCAACGACAACGGCTCCGGCGTCGCCGCGCTCCTGGAGACCGCCGTGCAGCTCGGTAGTTCCCCCGATGTGCAGAACACGGTACGGTTCGGGTTCTGGGGTGCCGAGGAGGTCGGGTTGTACGGGTCCAACAACTATGTGCGGTCGCTGGATATCGAAGCGCTGAAAGATATCTCGCTGTACCTCAACTACGACATGCTGGCCTCGCCGAACCCCGGTTACTTCACCTATGACGGCGACATGTCGCTGCCGCCCGACCCGAACGGATACAACCCCCGCGTCCCCGAGGGCTCACCCGGCATCGAGCGCACCCTGGCTGCCTACCTCGACGCCGCCGGAAAACCCGCCGAGGACACCGGTTTCGACGGCCGCTCCGACTACGACGCGTTCACCCTCGCCGGCATCCCCTCCGGCGGCACCTTCTCCGGCGCCGAGGACAAGAAGACACCCGAGCAGGCCGAGCTATGGGGCGGCGTCGCCGACGAACCGTTCGATCCCAACTACCACAAGGACACCGACACTCTCGACCACATCGACCGCACGGCACTGGGCATCCAGGGCTCCGGCGTCGCCTACGCCGTCGGCCTCTACGCACAGGACCAGGGCGGCCCCAACGGTGTTCCCGTCCGCGACCTGCGCGTCCGGCATGAGCTGAGCGCATGAGCCGCTGGGTAGCCGCGGTCGGTGTCCTCGGTGCGGTCGCCGCGCTGACGTCGTGCGCACAGCAGACCCCCGTGACCCCGCAGGACATCGCGGACAAGGTCACCGTCGACGCGATGGTCACCCACCTGCAGAGGCTGCAGGACATCGCCGACACCCACGACGGGACCCGCGCCGACGGCACCGCCGGCTTCGACGCGACCGTCGACTACATCGCACAGTTCCTGCGCGACAAGGGCTTCGACGTCAGCACACCCGAGTTCGAGATGCTCGACCGAACCGAGGGCGGCCGCCCGTCGCTGCGCATCGCGGGCCGCGAGTACCCCGTCGACCAGGCGTCGCTGCTCATCACCACCCCGCCCGGCGGACTCAACGCCATCACGACCAGGCCCCGCAACCCCGCGGGCTGCCGCACCTCCGACTACACGGGGCGGTCGGTGCGCAACGCGATCGCCGTGGTCGACGACACCGGGTGCTCGATCGTCGACAAACAGAACGCCGCCGTGTCCCAGGGCGCCGTCGGTCTGCTCGTCGTCAGCGACCCGGGTCCCGACGGCAGCCCCGCCGGCCTGTTCCCCCCCGGCTACTACCGCGGCCTGACCGCGCCCGCCGGTGTCATCAACTCCGAGACCGACGCCGCGCTGCGTCGCACCAACGCCTCGGTGCGGCTGGTTCTCGACAACCGGCCGGTGATGCGCAAGACACGAAACATCCTGGCGCAGACCAAGACCGGTGACGCCCGCAACGTCGTCGTCGCCGGTGCGCACCTCGACAGCTCACGCGGCAGCCCCGGCATCAACGACGACGGCACCGGTGTGGCCGCGCTGCTGGAGACCGCGGCGGCGCTCGGGGCCGAGCCGAAGATCACCAACGCGGTGCGCTTCGCCTTCTGGGCTTCGGAGGAGAACGGTTCGGCCGGGCCGACGAAGTACCTGCAGGAGCTGTCGCGGGAGGAACTCGCCGACATCGCGCTGTATCTCGGCTTCGACATGCTCGGCTCGCCGAACGCCGGCTACTTCACCTACGACGGCGACCAGACCGCCCAGCTCAACCCGGACATCCCGCTCGAGTCGGTGCCCGAGGGGTCGGCCGGTATCGAACGGACCCTGGCCGGCTACCTCAACAACGCCGGGGTGCGGCCCGCCGACATGCCGCTGACGCGGTTCACCGACTACTACCCGTTCCTGGCCGCGGGCATCCCGGTCGGCGGCCTGACCGCCGGTGCGTCACAACGCAAGACCGAGGTGCAGGCCCGGCTCTGGGGCGGGCGCGCCAACGTTGCATTCGACCCGAACTACCGCACCAAGCGCGACCGGCTGGACCAGATCAACCGCGACGCGCTGGGCGTGCTCGGATCCGCCGCCGCGTACGCGGTCGCCGGCTACGCCGAGAGCATCGACGGTGTCAACGGGGTTCCGGCTCGGGATCAACGGAATCGAACGGCCCCCTAGCCGGCTCCGACGCCGAACGGAACCCCAGCAGCCGCATCCCGTGGTACACCACCAGCGCGGCGATCGACCCCAGCGCGATGCCGGTGAACGTCAGACTGCCCGCGTTCCAGGTGAAATCGGCGATACCGATGATCAGCGGGATGGCCGCGGTCATCTGGTTGATCGGCTTGGAGAAGTCCACCCGGTTGGTCAGCCAGATGCGGATGCCCAGCACGCCGACCAGGCCGTAGAGCACCACGGTCGCACCGCCCAGCACGCCGGCGGGGATCGCCGAGATCACCGCGCCGACCTTGGGGCACAACGACAGCAGGATCGCGACCACGGCCGCCACCCAGTACGCCGCGGTCGAGTAGACCCGGGTCGCGGCCATCACGCCGATGTTCTCGGCGTACGTCGTGGTCGCCGAACCGCCGCCGAAACCGGCCAGCGTCGTGGCCACGCCGTCGGCCGCCAGCGCGCGGCCCATCACCGGATCCATATCGGCGCCGGTCATCTGGCCCACCGACTTCACATGCCCGATGTTCTCGGCGACCAGCGCGATCACCGCGGGCAGGAACATCGGCAGCACCGCCAGCGAGAACGTCGGCGTGTGGAACTCCGGCAGCCCCACCCACGGCGCGGCCGCGATCGCCGACGTGTCGACCTCGCCGAGCGCCAGCGCCAGCAGATAGCCGACCACCACCGCCACGAAGATCGCCAGCCGGCCGACCAGACCGCGGAAGAACGCCAGCGTCGCCACCAGCAGCACCAGGGTCACCGTCGCGACCACCGGGCCCTTCTCGAAGTTCCCCTTCGCCGCCGGCGCCAGGTTGAACCCGATCAGCGCGACGACGGCGCCGGTCACCACCGGCGGCAGCGTCACGTCGATCCAGTGGGTGCCCGCGAAGTGCACCACCGCGCCGATCGCGATCAGCGCCAGCCCCACGGCCACCAGGCCGCCGAGGGCGCTGCCGGTGCCCTGCGACGCCACCGCCGCGGTCACCGGTGCGATCACCGCGAAGCTCGAGCCCAGATAGCTCGGCAGCCGGTTACCGGTGATCAGCAGGAACAGGATCGTGCCGACGCCGGAGAACAGCAGCGTCGTCGCGGGTGGGAAACCGGTCAGCACCGGTACCAGGAACGTGGCCCCGAACATCGCGACCACATGCTGGGCGCCCAGGCCGATGGTGCGGCCCCAGCTGAGTCGTTCATCGGGTGCGACGACGAAATCGTCGTCCGGTTTCGCGTCGACGCGCTTCCAGGTCAGCTCGATCACGGAGTAAGACGGTAGGCCAGCGCGCCCACGAGCACCACGCAACTCCCCGCAATCACCGACGGCAGTGGCAGCAGCACCGCCAGCACCACGCACCCGGTGAGGCCGACGGCGGGGATCACCCGGTGCCCGAGCGTCCACGCCGAGGCGTTCGCGATCGCGTAGTACAGCAGTACCGCGAACGACGAGAAACCGATCGCCCCGCGCACGTCGACCACCGCCGCCACCACGGCCACCACGACGCCGACGGCGATCTCCGCGCGGTGTGGGCTGCCGAACCGCGGGTGCACGGTCGCCAGCGTGCGCGGCAGGTACCCGTCGCGCGCCATCGCCAGCGTCGTCCGCGACACCCCGAGGATCAACGCCAGCAGCGCACCCACCGCGGCCACCGCCGCACCCGCGCGCACCACCGGGGCGACCGCGGGACAGCCGGCGGCGACGACGGCGTCGGCCAGCGGAGCCGTCGCGGAAGCCAAAGTGTCACTGCCTAATTCGGCGAGCACCGCGACCGCGACGACCGCGTACACCAGCAGTGTGATCACCAGCGCGATGGTGATCGCGCGGGGGATGGTGCGCTCCGGATCGCGCACCTCCTCGCCCAGCGTGGCGATCCGGGCGTAGCCGGCGAACGCGAAGAACAGCAGACCGGCGGCCTGCAGCACACCGCCGACATCGCCGCCGGGCGCCAGCCGTTCGGCCTGCGGCCCGCCGAAACCCAGCACCGTCACCACCACCGCGGCCAGCACCGCCAGCACCACCGCCACGATGATCCGCGTCGCCGCGGCGGACTTTCGGATCCCCGCGTAGTTCAACGCCGTCAACGCCACCACCGTGGCCACCGCGATCCCGTGCGCCCACTGCGGCCACACGTAGTGGCCGACGGTCAGCGCCATCGCCGCGCACGAGGCCGTCTTGCCGACGATGAAGCTCCAGCCCGCGGTGTGACCCCAGAACGGTCCGAGCCGCTCGCGGCCGTACACGTAGGTGCCGCCGGACTGCGGATACCGGGCGGCCAGGCGCGCCGAGGAGGTGGCGTTGCAGTAGGCGACGACGGCGGCGACCGCCAACCCGGCCAGCAGCCCCGACCCCGCGGCCGCGGCGGCCGGCGGCAGCGCCACGAAGATGCCCGCACCGATCATCGAGCCCAGCCCGATCACCACCGCATCGACCGTGCCGAGCCGACGGGGCAGCGCTGGGCCCTGCGGCGTGCTCACCGCCGGAATGCTAGTTCAGGGACTCGCGTGTCGAGGTGGTCGCCGCGGCCACCAGCACGCCGAGCAGCGTCACCCCGGCGAGCACCGCCAGCGGAATCGTCCACAGCCGGCGCAGCAGCAGGGCGTTCTCGCACCGGCCGACGAAGTCGTCGTCGCCGGCGGCCGCCGACGCCTGGGCCAGATCGGTCAGGTAGGCGGTACCGCATCGGATCTGGAAGCCGTACTGGTCGTAGCTGTCCAGGAAGACCGGGAAACTCATTGCCAGCAGGACCACGAGCAGCACCACGGCGGCGACGATCCCGGTGTACGCCAGGCGGTGATGGCGGTTGGACACGAACACTCCCGTCAGGTCATGCAGACGTCTGAGAACAGCAGCACCGGCCAGGAGACGATGGACCCGAGGTAGGAAACGGCCAGGTCAGCACCGGACATGTGGGCCAGGTGGTCGGTGTGCGTCGTCGACCACACGGCGCCGACGACCAGGTACGGCGTGCCGATCACCAGCGCGACGACGATCAGCTCGCCGATCGTCACCTGATAGCTCAGAACTTTGCGCAACGCACCCAACACGGCATTATGTTAATGGCTGTTCACACGGGTGTGACACGTTTGACGATTCTTTCCAAGCGAAGTCGGGCGCTATGTGGGGAAGCGGTCCGATATCGTGGTGCCCATGTCGCGCACCCGGCCGGCGAGCGGTGGCACGGTCCGTCGCCGGCCGAAGGACCGCAAGGAGCAGATCGCCCGCGCATCCGCCGAGGCGTTCAGCGCGCTGGGCTATCACGGCGTCAGCATGGAGGGCATCGCGTCGCGGGTCGGGATCTCCGCGGCCGCGCTGTACCGGCACTACGCCAGCAAGTACGACCTGTTCCGCGGTGCGGTGCTCAACCTCGGCCAGCAGCTCGTGGACTGCACCGCGTTCGTCGAGGACACCGAGTTCGACGATCCCCGCGATGAGTTGCGCCGCCTGGTGGCCGCGCTCGTCGACACCTCGATGGCCAACCGGGAGTCCGGCGGGCTGTACCGCTGGGAGGCCCGCTATCTGCGCGGGGACGATCAGGCGTCGCTGATCGCGCAGATGCACACCGTCAACCAGCGGCTGCAGCGGCCGTTGCGCGCGCTGCGCCCGGAACTGTCGTCGCGGCAGCGCTGGACACTGTCGATCTCGGTGCTGTCGGTCATCGGCAGCATCGTCGACCATCGCGCCAAACTGCCCGCAGTGCAGGTGCGCAGCCTGCTCGCCGATCTCGCCGAGACGCTGATGGCGGCGGAACTGCCCGCCATCGACGAGACCATCGACGCCGCCGAACCGCAGCAGGCTGCCGCCGCGCCCGCGCCCGCGGAGACCTCGAAATACGAAGCGCTGCTGAACGAGTCGATGCGGCTGTTCAACCTCAAGGGGTTCCGCGACACGAGCATGGAGGAGATCGCCGCCGCGGTCGGCATGCCCGCGTCGGGGATCTACCGCTACTTCGCGGGCAAGAGTGACATCCTGGCTGCCGCGTTCCGCCGGGCCGCCGACCGGCTCTCCGAGGAGATGACCGCGATCACCAGCGCGCACACCGACGCCGAGGACGCGCTGACCGCGCTGATCGACGCCTACGTGGCCCGGTCGTTCGCCCAGCCCGAACTCGACTACGTGTACTACACCGAGCGGCTGAACATGTCGCCCACCGACCAGAAGATCCTGCGCAACATGCAGCGGTCGATCGTCGAGGCGTGGGTGGAGTTGGTGGTCGCCGTGCGTCCCGAGTGGTCGCCCGCGCAGGCGCGGTTCGTCGTGCACGCCGCCATGTCACTGGTCATCGACCTGGGCCGGCTGACCGACTATCGCAATACGCCGCAGAACCATGAGATTCTGCGGCGTCTGCTGGATGTGACGTTGTTGGGCCGCTACCGGTTACGCGCCCCGTTGACGGCCAGGTAGGCGCCGTAACCGAGCGCACCGATCAGCGCCAGCTTGCGGGTCTTGCGCACCGCCAGCCCCAGCCCGATCGCGGTCTCCAGCGCGCCGTTGATGTAGATGAACTTGCGGGTGTCGCGCGGGAAGGCCGGCGCCGTGATGGATTCGAACAGTTCGGGTTTCACGAAATGCGAAACTCCGACGCCGGCGAGGCCCAGCCCCGCCACAGTGGCCGCACGCGAACCATTCGAGTCAGTCGACACAGGTGTTCCTTTCACGCGATTCGGTAGTCGCTCAGAGGATACTGAGACGCTTCCTTGATGGCGGCGCGGGTCGACATCGGCCGCAGCAGTGTCGCCTCGCCACTGGGGTTGAAGTAGTAGGAGCGCGACGACGCGCAGTTGCCGACGGCGAACACCGAGTCGCCGATCAACTCGGTCATCCGGTCCAGGTAGCGGCTGTTGGCCTCCTCGGTGACCTCGAACGTCGTTGCGCCGCGGCGCTTCACCTCGGTGAACAGCCGATCCATGTGCCGCATCTGGTATTCCATCGTGTTGAAGAAGTTCAACCCGAGGAACGCGTACGGGCTGGCCAGGCTCAGGAAGTTCGGGAAATACGGCACCGTGATGCCCTGGTAGGCCTGGAACCTGGTTTCCCGCCACCACTTTCCGAGGTTGCGGCCCTCGCGGCCGATGACCTCGATGGCCGGGAAGTTGGCCTCCCACAGGTCGAAGCCGGTGGCCAGCACCAGGGTGTCGATCTCGGTCTTGGTGCCGTCGTTGGCCACGATGCCGTCCGGCTCGATCCGCGCGATCCCCGAACTCTGCAGGTGCACATTCGGTTTGGTGAACACCCTGTAGTAGCTGTTGGAGAAGGTCGGGCGTTTGCAGCCGAAGTCGTAGTCGGGGGTGAGCTGCTTGCGCAGCTCGGGGTCGCGGATCGAGAGGAACCGGTGGATCTTCGCCAGGTCGGACGCCGCGATGTTCAGCCGCCGGAACAGCGTCTGGCGGTGGTGCAGGCCCACGTAGATGAAGAACTCGTAGAGCGCGTCGGTGATCGCGCGGATCGCGCGCTGCGTCAACGGAAACCGCGCGAACAGCCGCTTGGCCCGCTCGGAGAAGTGGAAGTCGATCTTGGGCACCACCCAGATCGGGGTGCGCTGGTAGACGGTCAGGTCGGCGACCCGCTTGGCCAGTTCGGGGATCAGCTGCACGGCGGTGGCGCCGGTACCGATGATCGCCACCCGCTTACCGGTCAGGTCGTAGGTGTCGTCCCAGTCGGTGGTGTGGATGATCTTGCCCGCGAACTCCGTGATGCCCGGGATGTCGGGGGTGTGCGGCTGCGACAGGAACCCGGTCGCGGTGATCAGGTAGCGCGTGGTGAGCGTGTCGCCGCCGGCCAGCGCGACCCGCCACATCTTCGCCTCGTCGTCCCAGCGGGCGCTCTCCACGGTGGTGTTGAACCGCATGTGCCTGCGCACGTCGTACTTGTCGGCGACGTCGTCGGCGTACTGCTTGATCTCACTGCCGGTGGAGAACAGCCGCGACCAGTTCGGGTTCGGCTCGAAGAAGTACGAGTAGGTGGTGGTGGGAACGTCGACGGCCAGGCCGGGGTAGCGGTTGACGTGCCAGGTGCCGCCCAGGCCGTCCTCGCGGTCGAGGATGACGAAGTTCTCGTAGCCGAGCCGCTTGAGCTGGATGGCGGCGCCGATCCCGCCGAAGCCGGCACCCACGATGACGGCGTCGTACGGTTGCGAAGTCCGCTTCGAAGTCTCACCCGAAGTCATGGAGAAAACGGTACCCCAGGTTACAGATAGGTTCGGGGAGCCTCAGCCCCTCAGCGACCCGGCCCGCGGCGGATCGAGCGTCGCGATGCAGGTCACGGCCCGGTCGCCCTGGGCCCAGGTCTCCTCTGTCGGGTAGAGCACGTACATCTGCACCGAGTCGTCGGTCATGGCCTGCGGTGAATAGGCGGCCAGCGCCGGGCTGCACTGTTCGGCGTAGGCGTCGATCGCTGCCTGGCCCGGAAAATCACCCGCGGGCATCTCCAGCACCGCGAACACCTCGCCGGCGTGGTTCTCGCCGCAGTCGACGGTGCGCACCGTCAGCACCCGGGTGTCGCCGGGGATCTCGCGCAGGCAGTCGCCCACCCCGATGCTGGTGGCGGTCACGGTGCCCCTGCCGACGGTCAGGTACAGCACGACACCGCCCACGACCAGGACGGCCAGCACCGCCAGCGCACCCAGCGCCAGGTACATCGGCCTGCGGGACTTGGCCGGCGGCGGCCCGTAGTGGGGCTGCTCGCCGGAGTACGGCATGGGCGGGGGCGGCGGGTAGCCGGGCTGACCATAGGGCTGCTGGCCGTAGGGCTGCTGGTAGGGCGGCTGCGCACCGTACGGGGGCGGCGGCGGGCCAGGAGGCGTGGTCACCCAGGCACCGTATCGCGGCGACGGCCGGTCGGGCGGTTATCCCGCGAGCAACCGCAGCGCCGCGTCGACGGCCAGCGCGGGCACGTCGAGCATCTTCGAGCCCAGGTCGTGCCGCGCACCGGTGATCTCCACGACCTCGGTGGGCGCCCCGACCAGCGCGGCCGCGGCACGCAGCTCGTCGATCGAGCCGAACGGGTCGGCGGTGCCGTGGGTGAACACCGTCGGCGCGGTGATGGCGGGCAGGTGCTCGGTGCGGGCGCGCTCGGGCTTGCCCGGCGGGTGCAGGGGATAGGAGAACAGCGTCAGCACGTCCAGGCCGGCCGTGTGTTCGGCGGCCACCATCGAGGTCATCCGGCCGCCGTAGGAGTGCCCGCCGGCGATCACCGGGCCGTCGGCCAGGGTGCGGGCCAGTGCGATCGCCTCCACCACGCCCGCCTGGTCGGCCTTGGCCGAACCCGACGGCGGCCCCTTGGGCCGTCGCCGCCGGTACGGCAGGTTGTAGCGCACCGCCAGCCAGCCCCGCGCCGCCCACTCGTCGCAGATCCGCACCAGCAGCGGCGCCTCCCGGCTGCCGCCTGCGCCGTGGGTGAGCACGACGACGCCGTGCGGTGTGCCGTCGGGCTCGTGGGCCACCCCGGCGATCTGCTCGATATCGGTCGTGCGGCTCATTTGCTCAGCCGGAACAGTGCGGACACCGGGCCGTGGCCGGCGCCCAGCGGGTATGCGGCGCGCAGACACTCGGTGACCCACGACTTGGCGAACGCGACCGCGTCGGGCACCGAGTAGCCGTGGGCGAGCGCGCAGGCGGTGGCCGCCGCCAGCGTGTCCCCGGCGCCGTGGTCGTGGGGAGTGTCGATGCGGGTGGCGTCGAACTCGTAGAAGTCGGTGCCGTCGAACAGCAGATCGGGGCTGTGCGACGAGCGGCGCAGATGCCCGCCCTTGACCAGCGCCCACTGCGGGCCCAGCGCGTGCAGGGCGCGGGCCGCCTCCTTCTGGGTGGTTTCGTCGACGACGTCGATGCCGACCAGCAGCCGCACCTCGTCGAGGTTCGGTGTCACCAGCGTCGCCAGCGGGAACAGTTCGGTGCGAAGCGAATCCAGCGCGCTGGGATGCAGCAGCGGGTCGCCGTGCATGGACGCGCACACCGGGTCGACGACGAGTGGCACCGTGCCGTGCAGGCCCAGCCCGCGCCAGGTGGTGGCGACGGTGTCGATGATCTCCGACGACGCCAGCATGCCGGTCTTGGCGGCCTGCACGCCGATGTCGGTGACCACGGCGTCGATCTGGCCGGCGACGATGTCGAGCGGTATCTCGTGGAAGCCGCGCACCCCGGTCGAGTTCTGCACGGTCACGGCGGTCACCGTGACCGCGCTGTGCACGCCGAGCAGTGCGAAGGTGCGCATGTCGGCCTGGATGCCCGCGCCCCCGCCGGAGTCGGACCCCGCGATCGTCATCACCCGTACCGGGGTGGCTCCGGGTTCGGGCAGCGGAAGATAGCTCATGCCAAGGGAAGATAGACGCGGTTGCCGTGTTCGGCGAACTCCCGGGACTTCTCGGCCATACCCTCCTGCATCGCGGCGTACTCGCGCACGTCCTGGCTGATGCGCATTGAACAGAACTTCGGCCCGCACATCGAGCAGAAGTGCGCGGTCTTGGCGGGCTCGGCGGGCAGTGTCTCGTCGTGGTACGCCCGCGCGGTGTCCGGGTCCAGCGACAGCGCGAACTGGTCGTTCCACCGGAACTCGAAGCGGGCGCGCGACAGCGCGTCGTCGCGTTCCTGCGCGCGCGGATGGCCCTTGGCGAGGTCGGCGGCGTGCGCGGCGATCTTGTAGGCGATCACGCCGTCCTTGACGTCCTTGCGGTCCGGCAGTCCGAGGTGTTCCTTGGGGGTGACGTAGCACAGCATCGCCGTGCCGGCCTGCGCGATGATCGCCGCCCCGATCGCGGACGTGATGTGGTCGTAGGCGGGTGCGATGTCGGTGGCGAGCGGGCCCAGTGTGTAGAACGGGGCCTCGTCGCACAGCTCCTCCTCCAGACGTACGTTCTCGACGATCTTGTGCATCGGCACGTGGCCCGGGCCTTCGATCATCACCTGCACGCCATGGGATTTCGCGATCTTCGTCAGCTCACCGAGGGTGCGCAGCTCGGCGAACTGGGCTTCGTCGTTGGCGTCGGCGATCGAGCCGGGACGCAGCCCGTCGCCCAGGGAGAACGTGACGTCGTAGCGCTGCAGGATCTCGCAGAGTTCCTCGAAATGCGTGTACAGGAACGACTCCCGGTGATGCGCCAGGCACCACGCGGCCATGATGGAGCCGCCGCGGCTGACGATGCCGGTGACGCGCTGGGCGGTCAGCGGTACGTAGCGCAGCAACACGCCGGCGTGCACGGTCATGTAGTCGACGCCCTGCTCGCACTGCTCGATCACGGTGTCGCGGTACAGCTCCCAGCTGAGCATGGTGGGGTCGCCGTTGACCTTCTCCAGCGCCTGGTAGATCGGCACGGTGCCGACTGGGACCGGGGAGTTGCGCAGTATCCACTCGCGGGTCTCGTGGATGTTGCGGCCGGTGGACAGGTCCATGATGGTGTCGGCGCCCCAGCGGGTGGCCCACACCATCTTGTCGACCTCCTCGGCGACCGAGCTGGTGACCGCCGAATTACCGATATTGGCATTGACTTTCACGGCGAACGCCTTGCCGATGATCATCGGCTCGGCCTCGGGGTGGTTGTGGTTGGCCGGGATGACGGCCCGTCCGCGGGCCACCTCGTCGCGAACCAGCTCGGCGGGCACCCCCTCACGGGCGGCGATGAACGCCATCTCGGCGGTGATCTCACCGGCGCGGGCGCGCTGCTGCTGCGTACCGCGGTCCCGGACGACGCCGGGCCGTGGCGGAAGTCCCGCCTGCAGGTCGATGGTGGCGGTCGGATCGGTGTACGGCCCCGACGTGTCGTACAGATCGAGATGTTCGCCGTTGGACAGGTTCACCCGGCGGAACGGCACTCGGGCGCCGGGCACCGCGTCGAGCTCGCGGTAGATCTTCGTACTGCCCTCGATGGGGCCGGTGGTGACATTCACGGACACAGCGGTCATGGCAACTCCCTACGCCGGCATTACCCGGTCAGGTTCGTACGGTCGACGGGCCCACCCGTCCTCTCAGCACGCTGGGTGCGTGCTCCCGTGTGTGGACATCGGTCACGTTAGCGCAGGAACCGCCGGAACGGGAGGGGGAGGCGCGGATGTGTCCGACCGGCCGCCCGTCAGAACGGCGGCTCGTCGAACCGGGGTTCCGGATCCGGCGGTGGTCGCCAGTCCGGGGTCAGATCCTCCGGCTCGAAGGGGTCGTTGATCCAGCGGGCGAACGGACTTCTGCTCTTGCGCTCACCCTTGAACAGCAGCAGCCATCGGCGAGATTCATTGCGCCACTTGCGAAGTTCAATCTCCTTCGTGCGTGCCCGGTCCAGGTTGCGCTGCGCCGCGTTGACCGGGCGCTGCGCGCGCAGTGTCTCGCGCATCCGCGCGATCCGTGCCTTGCGTTCGCGCTGCCGATTCCGTCTGCGCGGCTTGGGTTCCGTACAGTCCGGGCGCATCTGAGGGAACAGTTCGGGCCCGTCGGGGGTGGTGCGGTACACCCGGCCGGTCGGCGTCCTCCACACGATCGTGCCGTCGGCGAGCTGTTCGTCCTGCCAGCCGTCCAACCCGCTGAGGAAGGTCTTGAGCCGGTGGTGCTGACGGCAGTAGGCGGCCAGATCCGATGGCACGGTCAACCCGCCCGTCGCCGGGTCCTCGTGATTGAACGGTGTCGTGTGGTCGAGGTCGCAGATGGCCGCCTTGCGGTCACAGAACGGGAAACGGCACGTCAGGTCCCGGTACCGCACCCACCGCGCCACCGCCGGCGTGGGCTGGTAGCGGTGGGCCCGCTCCTCGGTCACCGTCGGCTCCGCCAGCGGGCGCAGCTTCGCGTCTTCGGTCAGCTCGCGCACCGTGTCGGCGTCGATCACCCCGAAGCCCTCGAGGTAGCCCGGCTCCTCACTCTCCCCGCTGACGGTCGCCTCAGTGGCGATGACGTTGATGACGACGGGAACGGCGCGCTGCGGTCCGGGATCCTCGGTGCGCATGGGGCAGTCGTCGCTGCCGCAGGTGCAGTCGAGCCGGGTGCGGTTCTCGGCGATCGCCTGCATGGCGTCGGCGCGGCGCTGGTCCATCGTGCGGGAGTCGTTGGCGCACAACGTCTTCACGAGCTGGTCCATGCGCCGCTCGTAGACGGCGGCGGCGGTCGCCGAGATGCGGCCCTGGACCTTCGCGGTCCCGTCGACCTGCGGCGTGATCTTCATGTAGCGGTCACCGTCGGCGCGGGCACGGCGCTCCTTGGCGGCGTCCGGGTCGATGGTGAGGATCACCTTGTCGACCGCGTTGACCAGCCGCTTGTGCGACCAGCACTCCCACCGGCGGATGCGTTCGGCCAGTCGCCTGTCGAGCGCGCCGATCAGCTCCTGTTCCACCAGTTCGGTGCGGGTGACGATGGTGCGCACGCTGGCGAAATCGATGTGGCCCTCGGCGAGCAGATCGCGGATCCTGGGCAGCCGCAGGTCGAGTGCCTCCGCGCAGGCGACCACTTTGTTCGCCTCCCTCGGTGCCATGTGCAGCGCGGCGCCCACCTCGGCGACGGTGCGCGAGAAGCCGGTGATCATGGACCAGCCCGGATCGGGATCGACGCCCTCCGCTTCGGCGGTCCGATGGGCCAACAGGTCGGCGATGGCAGTCATCTGGCGCGCCATCAGCCTGGACTCGTCGCGGCGCGTCTCCTCGAGGACAGCCACGCAGCCGTCCGGATCTGCGAGCTCGAACTCCTGTTCGACCATGACCCGATCATGCCACCGGGGTCCGACAAATCGCGTCGGGCGATCACGCAAATGCGTCGAACGTGAAGTTATGTGCGAGATTTCGGCGATGTCTCGCAGACAAGCACGTTCGACGGATCAGCCCAGCTCCACCAGCACCGGAGCGTGATCGCTGGGCGAGCCGATCCGGTTCTTGCCGCTCTTGCGTTCGTCGCGGACGATCTCGGCGTGGGTCACCCGTTGCGCGAAAGCCGGTGAGCCGAGGATGAAGTCGATGCGCATCCCGCGGTTCTTCGGGAACCGAAGCTGCGTGTAGTCCCAGTAGGTGTACACCCCGGGACCGGGCGTGAACGGCCGCACCACGTCGGTGAACTGCGCCTCGAGGATCGCGTTGAACGCGGCCCGTTCCGGCGGTGTGACATGGGTGCTGTCCTTGAACACCTCCATGTCCCACACGTCCTCGTCGGTGGGTGCGATGTTCCAGTCGCCGACCAGTGCGATCTGTGCCGACGGGTCCTCGGCGAGCCATTTGTTCGCGCTGTCGCGCAGCGCCGCAAGCCATTCCAGCTTGTACACGTAGTGCGGTGAGTCGACGGTGCGGCCGTTGGGCACGTACAGGCTCCACACCCGCACCCCGTTGCACGTCGCCCCCAGCGCCCTGGCCTCCGCGGTGCCCTCCGCCTCCGGCTTGTCGCTCCACGTGGGCTGACCGTCGAACCCGACCTGCACGTCGTCGATGCCGACCCGCGACGCGATCGCCACCCCGTTCCACTGGTTGAACCCGCAGTGCACCACCTCGTAACCGGCGGCCAGGAACGGCATCGACGGGAACTGCTCGTCGTTGCACTTGGTCTCCTGCATCGCCAGCACATCGATGTCGGCGCGCTGCAGCCAGTCGGTGACCCGGTCCACCCGGGCCCGGATCGAGTTGACGTTCCACGTCGCGATACGCATGGGCTACAGGCTACGAGCGTCGACGAACCGGCTGCGGTGCTGCGTAGTGAAACCCATCGACTCGTACAGCCCGATCGCCACCGCGTTGTCCGTCAGCACCTGCACATACCCGCGCGTCGCGCCCCGGCCCGAACCCCAGTGCAGCAGCGTCTGACACAACCGGCGGGCATGCCCGCGGCCGCGCGCGGCCTCGTCGACCCGCACCGCCGAGAGTCCCACGAACCGGCTCCCGTCGGGTGCCGTGGTCACCGCGGCCCGGCCCACCGCCGCCCCGGGCACCATGCCGAACACCACGTCACCGTCGACCACCGCGGTCAGCACCTCCACCGGCAGGTCCCGCTGATACAGCCGCAGCCACTCCGCCGACGGAACGGACTCGAGAGTGACTGCCGGATCGGCCTTCTCGTCCGTCAACTCGCGCACCATCACCAGGGTCTCCAGGTGCGGGCGCGCGTCGGCCAGCCGGTAGAGCCGGTCCGGGATCGACAACCACGGCGTGCGGCCCCGCTCGCCGTACCACGCCACGATCTCGGGCAGCGCCGACGCGGTGGCCTCGAATCCCAGCGGCACCGCCGAATTGCCGCGGTGGCTGTTCCCGCCGCCGGCGCGCAGCAGCCAGCCGTCGACCCAGCGTTGTTCGGTGCCCGGCCACGCCAGCGCGGCGGCGTGTTCGACCTTGCGGATGTCGGAGGTGCGTACCGTGCGCGGCGGTAGTTCCTTGAGGACCACCACATCGGCCGGGTCGACGTCGACGACGTCGCCCTCCTTGGTGCGTACCCGCAGCGTCGGCCCGGACCGCTCGAGCAGCCCGATCACGTCGGTGAGCGGCGGTTCGGATCCGGCGGGCAACCGGTAGCGGATGATCACCCGCACCCCGGGTGCGGGGAACGGCATCAGTGCCCGAACGGATCCGGGTCCTTGCCCGGCATCCAGGACAGTCCGGGCTTGCCCCAGCCGTGCGCCTTGATCGCGCGCTTGGCGCTGCGGGCGTGCCTGCCGATCAGCTTGTCGATGTAGAGGAACCCGTCGAGGTGGCCGGTCTCGTGCTGCAGCATCCGGGCGAACAGGTCGGTGCCCTCCAGCGTGACCGGGTTGCCCTCGGCGTCGAGCCCGGTGACCCGCGCCCAGGTGGCCCGCCCGGTGGGGAACTGCTCGCCGGGCACCGACAGGCAGCCCTCCTCGTCCTCGTCCGGGTCGGGCATGGTCTCCGGGATCTCGGAGGTCTCCAGCACCGGGTTGATGACGACGCCGCGCCGGCGGGAGTGGGGCTTACCGCGCTCCTCGGCGCAGTCGTAGACGAACAGCCGCTTGGACACGCCGATCTGGTTGGCGGCCAGACCGACGCCGTTGGCGGCGTCCATCGTGTCGAACATGTCTTGGATCAGATCTGCGAGATCCTCGGGCAGCTTGCCGTCGTCGCCGACGGGCACCGGCTCGGTGGGGGTGTGCAGGACCGGATCTCCTACGATGCGGATCGGTACGACGGCCATGCGCAAAATCTTAGGTCGGCAACCTTTTGCCGCCGACTCGCGGGCATGTCGACCGGCTCATCAACGACAGCCGTGGTTGAATGAGCGCCGAACCACATCGATGTCATTCACGTTTGTCGGAAGGGTCCAGGAGCGAGATGGACGGCGCGATCGCGCGGACTGAGCAATCTGGGGACGACTCTGATCTCTCCGACGGGTTGACGCGGCGCGAGCGGGACATCCTCGCGTTTGAGCGGCAGTGGTGGAAGTACGCGGGCTCCAAGGAAGACGCCATCAAAGAGCTGTTCTCCATGTCGGCCACGCGGTACTACCAGATCCTCAACGCCCTCATCGACCGGCCGGAGGCCCTGGCCTTCGATCCGATGCTGGTCAAGCGCCTGCGGCGGCTGCGTGCCAGCAGGCAGAAGGCCCGCGCGGCGCGCCGGCTCGGCTTCGAGATCACCTGATCGCAGTAGCTGACGTCGGGCGGGCGCAGCCGGAGACGGCGGTCCGGTCGATAAGGTGGTCGCAATGAATCAGCGAGACTCGTCCGGTCTGCCCCTGCGCGCCATGGTCATGGTGCTGCTGTTCTTGGGCGTGGTGTTCCTGTTGGTCGGCTTCCAGGCGATGGGGTCCGACGACGGCGACGACACCACGCCGGCGATCGCGACCACCACCACGACCAGCACCCCGACCAGCACCTCGGAGAAGCCCGAGCCGGCCGACGTGGACGTGCGGGTCTACAACATCTCCGAGGTGCCCGGCGCCGCGGAGAACACCGCCAACCGGCTGCGCGACGCCGGCTTCGACGTGACCGAGACCGGCAACCTCGAGCTGGCCGACGTGCCCGTCACGACCGTGTACTTCTCCGACGCCCCCGGCGAGCGTGAGGCCGCCGAAGAGGTGGGCCGGGTGCTCGAGGCGCCCGTCGAGGAACGCCGCCCCGAACTCGCCGAGCAACCGCCGGGCGTTGTCGTGGTGGTCACCGGCTAGGCTCTTGCTCATGTTCAAGACCGTCGCTGCCGCTGCCTTGTTCACAGTCCCGGCGCTCGCGCTCAGTGCCTGCTCCTCGCCGGAGGTTCCGAGCGATGCCCCGGGTACCACCCCGTCGATCTGGACCGGCTCGCCGGCCCCGTCGGCGCCGCCCGAGGAGGACAGCGGCCACGGTGACGAGCACGGTCAGGCCGCCAAGGGCGAAACCCTGACCGCCGAGCTGAAGCTGGCCGACGGCACCCCGGTCGCCGAGGCGACCATCGAGTTCACCGGCGACTACGCGACGGTCACCGTCGAGACCACCAAGTCGGGTGAGCTCACCCCCGGCTTCCACGGTCTGCACATCCACCAGGTCGGCAAGTGCGAGGCGAACTCGGTCGCGCCGACCGGCGGCAACCCGGGCAACTTCAACTCCGCGGGCGGTCACTTCCAGGTCCCCGGCCACAGCGGCCACCCGTCCAGCGGCGACCTGTCCTCGCTGCAGGTGCGTGAGGACGGTTCGGCCAAGCTGGTGACCACGACCGACGCGTTCACCGCCGAGGACCTGACCTCCGGCGCCGGCACCTCGATCATCATCCACGAGAAGGCCGACAACTTCGCCAACATCCCGCCGGAGCGCTACACCCAGATCAACGGCGATCCGCCGCCGGACCAGACCACTCTGGCGACCGGCGACGCCGGCGCGCGGGTGGCGTGCGGTGTCATCACCGCAGGCTGACCGCCACATCGACTTCGCCGGCTCACCGCGGCCGACGGTCGGTGTCGAGTGGGAGTTCGCACTTGTCGACGCACACACCCGCGACCTGACCAATCAGGCCACGGCTGTCATCGAGGAACTCGGTGACAACCCGCGCGTGCACAAGGAGCTGCTGCGCAACACCGTCGAGATCGTCACCGGCATCTGCGAAACGGTGCCCGAGGCGATGGACGACCTGCGCAGCACGCTCCTGGCCACGCGGCCCATCGTGCGCGAGCGTGGGATGGAGTTGTTCTGCGCGGGCACCCATCCGTTCGCGACGTGGTCACCCGACAGCCTGACCGACGCGCCGCGGTACGCCGAACTGATCAAGCGCACCCAGTGGTGGGGCAGGCAGATGCTGATCTGGGGTGTGCACGTGCACGTCGGGGTCCGCTCGGCGCACAAGGTGATGGCGATCATCACCTCGCTGCTCAACCACTACCCGCATCTGCTGGCTCTGTCGGCGTCGTCGCCGTTCTGGGCCGGCCAGGACACCGGGTACGCGTCCAACCGCGCGATGATGTTCCAGCAGCTGCCGACGGCCGGGCTGCCGTTCCACTTCCAGACGTGGACGGAGTGGGAGAACTTCGTCCACGACCAGAAGAAGACCGGCATCATCGACCACATGAACGAGATCCGGTGGGACATCCGGCCGTCCCCGCACAACGGGACCGTCGAGATCCGGATCTTCGACGGCGTGTCCAACCTGCGTGAGCTCAGCGCGCTGGTCGCGCTGACCCAGTGCCTGGTCGTCGATCTGGACCGCCGCCTCGACGCGGGGGAGCCCCTGCCCACCATGCCGCCCTGGCACGTGCAGGAGAACAAGTGGCGGGCAGCGCGATACGGGCTCGACGCGATCATCATCCAGGACGCCGACAGCAACGAGCGGCTGGTCACCGAGGACCTCGAGGACCTGCTCAACCGGCTGGAACCCGTTGCGGCGTCACTGCACTGCGCCGACGAACTCGCCCACGTCGACGACATCTGGCGTGACGGCGCGTCGTATCAGCGGCAGCGCCGGATCGCCGAGGAACACGACGGCGATCTTCTCGCCGTGGTCGACGCCCTGGTCGCCGAACTCGACATCTGACGCATGGCCGCGATCCCGATGTTCCCGCTGCAGGTGGCGATGCTGCCCGGTGAGGAGCTGCCGCTGCGCATCTTCGAGCCCCGCTACACCGCGCTGGTGCGCGACTGCCTGGCCACCGACGACCCGGCGTTCGGCGTGGTGCTGATCGAGGCCGGCCGCGAGGTCGGCGGCGGCGACACCCGAAGCAACGTCGGCGCGATGGCCCACATCACCGACGTCGCCGACTTCGGTGACGGCCGCTACCGGTTGAAATGCGTGATGGGCGAACGGATCCGGGTGCTGGAATGGCAGCCCGACGATCCCTATCCGCGCGCGGCCGTCGAGGTCTGGCCCGACGAGCCCGGTGCCGCCGTCGCCGTCGACGCGATCCGCGAGATCGAGGACCGGATGGTCGCGCTGTTCGAGCGGATCGCCGCCGCCCGCGGCGCACAGGTCGACCCTCGCGAGGTGGTGGCCGGCGCCGACGAGTCCGGCGACGCCGGGAAGTGGTTGTACGCGTTGGCCGCCCGGCTGCCGATGGGGCAGGCCGACCGGTACGCCGTGCTGGCCGCGCCGTCACCCGCCGAGCGGCTCGAGGCGCTGCGCGAAGGTCTGGAGACGGTCACCGCGCTGGTCGAGTTCCAGCTGTCCGGGGAGTAGTCAGCCGGTCCGGCGCGCGCTGACGAACGACGTGTCCGGCGTCGAGGCGTCGGGGTCGCCGACCGCGCAGCGGCCATAGCGGTTCATCAGGTCGGTGACGTCCTCGACGGTGACCTCCCACCCGTGCTCACGCAGCCAGTCCGGCCGGCCCGGCAGCTCCACCGCGATCCGGCTGTCCCGGGCACTGAGCTCGGCGATCCGCCCGAACAGCGAGTCATGGTCGGCGGCAAGCAGTTCCGCACCCTCCACCACCCAGGCCGTCGGCTCGTCGGGGTCGAATCCCGCATCGGGCAGCGCCGTTGGCCAGTCGGCGCTCAACGGCACCGGGATGTAGGTGGCCGCCGGGGTGGTGTCGTGCAGCGTCTGCGTCTTGAGGGGCAGCAACCGGGGCTCGTCGATCTCGTAGAGCACCGAGTCGCTGACCCACGGCAACCGCCACGCCCGCGCGTCCAGCCCCGGCGCCAGGATCACCGCCTGCACGACCCCGTTGGCGCACGCGGCGATCAGGAACTCGTCGAACCACTTGGTGCGGGCGACCTGATATCCGCTGAGCGCGTCGGCGGGCGGCCGCCAGCCGCCGGCGACCGCGGCGTCGACGAACCGCTGCGCGTACGGATCGGAGAACAGCGGACATTCACTGCCCTGCTCCTGCGCCCTGGTCCAGGCCAGACCGATGGCGTCTTCAGTTCCGGTCATCTCCACCGCTTTCCATGCGCTCGACGAACTCGTCGGCCTCGTCCGCCGTGAGCAGATCGTCTCGGACGTTCTGTTCCCGGTATGCGAGTTGGCCAACCCGGTTCGCGATCACAGGAGCGGTGATCATGGTGAACAGGCCGGTGAGCAGCACCATGCCGACATCGGCCTGGCCGCGCAGCTGGATGGCGGCGCCGGCCAGCACCAGCAGCAGGCCCAGCACCTGCGGCTTGGAGGCGGCGTGCATGCGGGTCAGGGTGTCGGGGAAGCGGACCACGCCGATCGCGGCGGTCAGGGCCAGCGTCGAGCCGCCCAGCACCAGCACCGCGGTGAGGACATCGACGACGGTCATCGCGGCCCCCGATCGTCGTGCGGTTGCTTGACGTCGGGCACCCGGAAGCGCGCCACGCTCACCGACCCGACGAAGCTGATCAGCGCCAGCGCGGTCAGCCCGTAGGTGACCGTGCTGTCGCGGCTGAACGCCGCCCAGATTCCGATGCCGCACATCGTCACCGCGATCAGCGTGTCGACGGCGACCAGCCGGTCCAGCGTGCTCGGTCCGGCCAGCAGCCGGAACATCGTGATCGCCGCCGCGGCGACGATCATCACCGCCGCGATGGCCCACACGGTATTCATGGGGCCTCCTCCCTCGCCGGCCGCCAGTCCTCATCACGCTCGAACGCGCGCACCAGCAGCCGCTCGACGACCGCGACCTGCTTGTAGAACTGCCGCACCGTGCGCTCGGACCCGACGTCGATGACGTGCATGTACAGCATCCGGCGGGTCTGGTCGATCTCCACCACGATCGATCCGGGGATCAGGTTGAAGATGGTGACCGCCAGGGCCAGCACGAAGTCCGACTTCACCGCCAGGTGCGCGCGCAGCACCGCCGACAGCGGTGGTGGACCCGGCTTGATCGCCAGCAGCGCCACCTGCACCGACGACAACGCCAGACGGTAGGCGACCGAGAGCACGAGCCACACCAGCGACAGCGGATGCACCCTGCCCTCGACCGGCACCGCGGGCAGCGGCAGCAGCAGCGTGATCAGCAGGGCGACCGCCAGCCCCGACACGACGTTGGCCGGGGTGAACTCGCCCCACAGCAGGCACCAGACCAGGATCAGCCAGCACAGCACCCAGATGCGCAGCAGTGTCGACCTCATGGCGTGCCCACCACCGCCGTGATGTACTGGCCCCGGTCGATCACCTCGGCCGCGGCGCGCTCGCTGTAGGCGAAGACCGGGCCCGCGAAGATCGTCAGCGCCAGGCCGACCGCGATCAGCGCGCCCGTCGGCGCCACCATCCCGAACGGCATCCGGCCCACATGGTCGCGGTCGACGAACTTGATGTCCTCGGGCTCGTCGAGCAGCGCCGCGGGCGACGCCGCCGACAGGTGCCCCTCCGGGGCGTCCTCGCGGGCCCGCCAGAACGCCTTCGTCCACACCCGCGCCACCACGTACAGCGTCAGCAGGCTGGTCAGCACGCCGCCGCCGACCAGCAGCCAGGCCAGCACCGAGCCGTCCCGGGCACCGGCCTCCAGCAGCGCCACCTTGCCGATGAACCCGGAGAACGGCGGGATGCCACCGAGATTGAGCGCGGGCACGACGAACACGAACGCCAGCAGCGGGCTCGCCGCGGCCAGCCCGCCGAGCCGCTGCAGGGTCGACGCCCCGGCCTGCCGCTCGATCAGACCCACCACGAGGAACAGTGTGGTCTGCACCAGGATGTGGTGCGCGACGTAGTAGATCGCGCCCGACATGCCGAGCTGGTTGGACAGCGCCACCCCGAACACCATGTAGCCGATGTGGCTGACCAGGGTGAACGACAGCAGACGCTTGATGTCGCTCTGCGCGATCGCACCCATGATGCCGACCACCATGGTCAGCAGCGCGGCCACCATCAGCACCCGGTCCAGGCCGCCGACCGGGAACATCAGCGAGTGCGCCCGGATGATCGCGTACACACCGACCTTGGTGAGCAGGCCGGCGAACACCGCGGTGACGGGTGCGGGCGCGGTCGGGTAGGAGTCCGGCAGCCACGCCGACAGCGGGAACACCGCCGCCTTGATGCCGAACGCCACCAGCAGCACCGCGAACAGCGCCGAGCGGGTGCCCTCGGACACGTCGTCGAGGCGCACCGCGATCTCGGCCAGGTTCAGCGTCCCGGTCGCCGCGTAGACCAGCGCGATGCCGAACAGGAACACCAGCGACGACACCATCGACACCATCACGTACGAGATGCCCGCGCGGACCCGATCCTTGCTCGCCCCGATGGTCAGCAGCACGTAGCTCGACGACAGCAGCACCTCGAAGCCGACGAACAGGTTGAACAGGTCGCCGGCCAGAAACGCCATGCACACGCCCGCCGACAGCACCATGTAGGTGGGCATGAAGATCGACACCGGCTGGCGTTCGTCGCCGTCGCGGATGCCCTGCCCGATGGCGTAGAAGACCACCGCCAGCAGCACGATCGACGACACCACCAGCATCAGCGCACTGAGCCGGTCCACCACCAGCGTGATGCCCAGCGGGCCCATGCCGGGCACGCTCTGACCCCAGCCGCCGACGTTGAGCACCAGCGTGCCGTCCCGGTCGGTCAGGTACAGCAGCGCACAGCACACCGCCACCACGACCGACAACCCGCCCAGTGTGATGAGCCGCTGCAGCCGGGGCTGACGGCCGGCGATCAGCGTGGCCGCGGCGCCCAGCGCCGGGATCAGCACCGGCAGCGGTATCAGGGCGGACGCGAGAGTCGTGCTGTCGAAAGTCATTGCGATCCCTCGAATCCGGGGACCGCGTCGAGCTCGTCGGGCGCGTCGGTGTCGCGGCCCAGATCCGGCTTCGGACGTTCCTCCTCGACCGCCGCGGTGTCCCGCGCGGCCAGTTCGGACACCTTCGCGTCCTCGGGGTCGTCGCCGACCTCCTCCTCGGTGGTCAACCGGTAGGACCGGTAGGCCATCGCCAGGATGAACGACGCCACCCCCATCGTGATCACGATCGAGGTCAGAATCATGGCCTGCGCCAACGGATCAGCGGTGATGCTGGTGTCCCCGCTGGTGCGGCCGCGGATCGGCGGGTTCCCGGACGGGCCGCCCACCACCAGGATCAGCAGGTTGATCGCGTTGCTGATCAGCAGCAGCCCCAACAGCATTCGCGTCAGGTTGCGCTCGAGCAGCAGGTACACCCCGGCGGCGGTGAGCCCGCCGAGCAGCACCAGGGGAACGAACGACGTGGTCACCGGGTCACCCCCGCGCTGCGATCCTGGCCCAGCTCGACGTCGATGCGGGCGCCGAGACTGCGCAACACGTCGAGCACCAGTCCGACGACGATCAGATACACCCCCAGGTCGAAGAACAGAGCGGTCACGATCTTGATGCTGCCCAGCACCGGCAGGTCGACCTGGATCAGCGCCGACGACAGCGCGGGCGCGCCCACCAGGACCGAGGCCAGCGCCGTACCCGCCGACAACGTCAGCCCGGCGCCGAGCACCTTGCCCGCGTCCAGCGGCAGCGTCTCACCCAGCTCGTAGCGGCCGCCGGCGAGATACCGCAGCACCAGCGCCAGGCCCGCGGTCAGACCGCCGGCGAACCCGCCGCCCGGGTGGTTGTGGCCGGCGAAGAAGAAGTACGCCGACAGCACCATGATCACCGGGAAGATGACCCGGGTCGCGACCTCCAGCAGAAGCGACCGGTGCCGCGGGTCGCGCAGCTCGCTGCCGCGCAGCCAGGTCACCTCGCCGGCCGCGGGACTGGTGGCCGGGATCGCCGGCAGCAGACCGATGTCCGGCTGCCCGACGTCGGAGACCCGCGGCGGTGCGCCGAACCGCCGGTGCCGGAACACCATCGACGCCACACCCGTCGCCGCCACCAGCAGCACCATGACCTCGCCCATGGTGTCCCACGCGCGGATGTCCACCAGCAGCACGTTCACCGCGTTGGCGCCGTGGCCGCGTTCGTAGGCCGCGTCGGGGATCAGCTCGGCGATCGGCGTCGCGCTGCGCGCGGCCATCGCGAACGCCGCCAGCCCGGTCACCGTCGCACCCACCGCCAGCGCCAGCGCCGCCCGCGGCCAGCGGTAGCGCCGGATGTGCACCCGGTCCGCCTCGGCGGGCAGCGTGCGCAGCACCAGCACGAAGATCACCAGGGTCAGCGTCTCGACGAGGAACTGGGTCAGCGCCAGGTCCGGGGCGCCGTGCAGCGCGAAGATCGCACCGCAGCCGTACCCGGTCACGCCGACCAGCAGCACCGCGGCCAGCCGGTTGCGCATCACCATCGCGCCCACCGCGGCGGCCAGGATGATCAGGCCGATCACCACCTGCAGCGGTGAACCCCACAGCGCGAAGTTCGGGTGGTCGCGGTTACCCAGCGCCAGCACGATCGTCGGCAGCAGCACCAGCGTCGACAGGATCACCGACTGGGTGAACGGGATCGACCCGCGCTGGGTCACCGCGGTCAGCTCCACCGACCAGCGGTCCAGCCACCGCACCACGGCCTCGTAGGCGTGGTCGGCGTTGCCCAGCGGTTCGCGCACGGTGCGGAACCGGCGCAGCCGCTGCCGGTTCACGTACACGGCGATACCGGTGCCCAGCACCAGCACCGACAGCAGCAGCGGCAGGTTCACCCCGTGCCACAGCGCGAGGTGGTAGTCGGGCCCGCCGGCGATGGTGGCGGCGTAGTCCTCCAGTGCGTGTCCGAGGCCGCTCGGATACAGCCCGAAGCCCAGGCCCGAGACGGCCAGGATGGCGGGCGGCAGCAGGAACCCGACGTGCAGCCTGTGCATCTCGGCGACGCGGCGGCTCGGCTCGGACTGACCCTTGCGGCCGAACGCGCCGAACAGGAACCGCAGGCTGTACATGGTGGTGAACACCGAGCCCAGCGCGATGCCCGCCAGCACGACCGGCGCCCAGCCGCCCAGCTGCGGGCTGTGCAGCACGGTCTCGAAGTCGGCCTCCTTGGCGACGAACCCGAAGAACGGCGGCAGCGCGGCCATGCTGGCCGTCGCGCACACCGCGATGACCAGCAGTGGCCGGGCCCGGTCGCCCAGCCAGGCCAGCCGGCGGATGTCACGGGTGCCGGTGGAGTGGTCGACGATGCCGACCACCATGAACAGCGCGGCCTTGAACATGGCGTGCGCGACCAGCATCGCCAGCCCGGCCAGCATCATGTCGGCACCGCCGGTGCCGACCATCAGGGTGATCAGGCCCAGCTGGCTGACCGTGCCGAACGCCAGGATCAGCTTCAGGTCGTACTCGCGCACCGCCCGCCAGCCGGCCAGCAGCATGGTCAGCAGCCCGAGGATGACGACCACCGGCCGCCACGGCGGCACGTCGGCGAACCCGGGGGTCATGCGCGCGATCAGGTAGACGCCGGCCTTCACCATCGCCGCGGCGTGCAGGTAGGCGCTCACCGGGGTGGGCGCGGCCATCGCGCCGGGCAGCCAGAAGTGCAGCGGCACGATCGCCGACTTCGACAGCGCGCCGACCAGCACCAGCGTCACCGCCACCGGGGTGACCAGCCCGCCGGGCGGGGAGGCGATCATCTCCGAGAGCAGGTAGGTGCCCGACAACTCGCCGAGCATGATGATGCCGACCAGCATCGCCAGGCCGCCGAACGTCGTCACCAGCAGCGCCTGGGTGGCCGCCCGCCTGCTGTGCAGCCGCTCGGCGTAATGGCCGACCAGCAGGAACGACAGCACCGTGGTGATCTCCCAGAACACGTACAGCAGCAGCGTGTTGTCGGCGGTGACCAGGCCGAACATCGCACCGGAGAAGGCGACCATCTCGGCGGCGAAGCTCGGCAGCCGCTTCTCCATTTGGCCGTCGTGGTGGTGGAAGTAGTCGGCGCAGTAGAACAGCACCAGCGCGCCGATCGCCAGCACCAGCACGCTCATGATCGCGGCCAGCGAGTCGAAGCGCAGCGCGATGTCCATCGACAGTTCGGGCACCCACGGCAGGTCGACGCGGGTGGACTGACCGGGCTCGGGCCAGTTCGTGACAACCCAGATCAGCGACAGCAGCGGGACGAGCGCCAGCGGGTAGAACGCCATCCGGCCCCATCGGTAGACAAGCAGGGGCGCCAGCGCGGTCGCGGCCGCGTGCGCAAGCAGAATGACGAGCAGGGCACTCCGATCGGTCGGGTCGGCGGCGTACAGCCACCGAGACAAATGGTCGGGGTGTCAGCCGAGCAAAGGCTTTCGGTGAAACACAGTCTACGTGGGGTGATCTGCGCGAGCCTCGCGTGTGCCGATCACCACCACCCCGTCGCGTCCGCGATCTGCCTGCCGAGTTCGTCGGCCATGGTGCGCACATAGGTGGCCGTCAGGTGGTGCGGGTCGTGGTAGACCAGCACGTTCCCCTCGACGGCGCGGCAGTGGTCGGGGCGGCAGACCGCGTCGCTGAGGTCCAGCGGATGCAGCAGCGGGTAGCGGTCGGCGTAGTCGAGGGTGGGGTTGCGGTCGGACAGCACGTCGCGGCGCGGCAGCCCGCAGCTCTCCGGATCGCCGCCGTCGGAGAGGCAGTCGACGGGGGAGAACAGGTAGCTGCGGATAAACATCCACGGGGTGTCGCGGACACCGAGGATCGGGATCCCGTGGGCGTTGAGCTCGTCCCAGATCCCGACGTAGCCCTCGGGCACCTGGTCACCCGGGCCGTCCTGAATGGGCCGCGTGGTGGTGGTGAACACGTAGTCCGGTCGGTCGGCGATCAGCGCATCCATCGCCTCGCGCACCCAGTCCCGGCACTCCGGGTACGGCTCCTCGGCGACGGCGAGCTGAGGCTCCTCGTCGGTGGTCAGCGGGCAGCCCATCTTCAGGTAGGTGACGACGCGGAAGCCGTGCCTGCGGCCGAGCAGGTCCAGCGCGGTGATCCAGTGCTCCGAGTGCGAGCCGCCGGCCAGCGCGATGGTCCGGTCGGCGGAGGCGTCGCCGTACACGCAGCGGATCACCTCGATGCTCGCGAAGTCGGTGATGCAGCCGTCGACGGTGGTGGTGGGCACCTCGTCGGCGGCGGCCAGCGCGCTGGGCCGCATCGGCAGGTCCGGCACCCGGCGGTTCTCCAGCAGCGCGCGGGCCCCCGGGTAGTCGCGGCTCGACAACGTCTGTAGCTCGACGTCGTTGTCGCGCACCTCGGCCACGTGGGCGCGCCACCCCAGCGACGCCATCACCACCGCCGTCGCCAACAGCGCAATCCCGGCCCCGCCGATCAGCGCCGGGGCGCCACCGCGGGGGAGGTGGTGTGCGCCCTGGCTGAGCGTGCGGCTCGGAACCCGCAGCGGCTCCTCGACCAGCCGCAGCGTCAGGTAGGCCAGCAGCAGCGACACCGCGATGATCGCGACACCGTCGCGGACACCGACCCGTTCCTGGCCGGTGTGGGCCATCCAGAAGATCAGCAGCGGCCAGTGCCACAGGTACAGCGAGTAGGCCATCTCACCGAGCGTCCTCAGCGGCCTGCTTGCCAGCAGCCGGTTGGGCCACGGCGCGCGGTCCTCCCGCGGGGCGCCCGCGAAGATCAGCAGCACCGTCGCGCCGACGGGCACCAGCGCCCACGGGCCCGGGAACTGCGCGGCGCCGTCGATGAGGAACCCGCAGCAGGCGATCGCGGCCAGCGCCACCGTCGCCGTCGCCACCCGCAGCCAGCCGGGCATGCGCACCACGCCGACCACCGCTGCGGCCAGCATGCCGGCGAGCATCTCCCACGCGCGGGCCGCGGTGTCGTAGTAGGCGTGCGCCTGGTCGAGCTGATGGGCCACGATCGCGTACCAGAACGACAGCGCGGTGGCCACCGCCAGCACCGCGACCAGCATGGTGCGCCGCTGCCGGGCCCAGCCGTCGATGCGGCAGAGCAGCGCGATCAGCGCGGCGATCGTGATCGCCGCGACGAAGAACTGGCCCTGCACCGACATCGACCAGATGTGCTGCAGCGGGGTCACACCCTGCCCGGCGCGCAGGTAGTCGCTGGTCTCGGCGGCCAAATACCAGTTCTGGTAGTACAGCAGGCTGGCCAGGCTCTGGTCGGCGAACGACTCCCACCGGGTCTGCGGCTGCACCAGCACCGTCAGCACCGTCGACGCGGCGAGCACGACGACCAGCGCGGGCACCAGCCGGCGCACGATCCGCAGGATCGCCCGCGGCCACGACTCGTCGGGTTGCTCGCCCGCGGCCTGGCGCAGCAGCCGGCCGCCGAGGAAGAACCCGGACAGCACCAGGAACACGTCGACGCCGCCCGAGACCCGGCCGAACCACACGTGGTAGACGACCACCAGGGCGATCGCCAGCCCGCGCAGCCCGTCGAGATCGTCGCGGATCAACGGGGTGCGGGTGGCGGGGCGTGCAGGCGCGAGGGTGCTCATGGCGCGATCGACAACCTGCCCGTTCTCGTACTGGCTCAGAAACCTGACTCCCCAGAATTAACGGAGCCAAAAGTACACCCCGGTCAGCATCGTGCTGACTGGTGTCACCACGATGCCGTAGCGGGTGAATCGCCAGTAGCTTAAGCGGTGCCCGCCGCGCTACGCGATTCGCGCCGGGCTCATCGAGCCGTAGCGGCTGACCGGCAGCGCGTGGCCGACCAGGCCGATGCCCGCGCCGAGGATCGGCCAGATCGGCCAGAAGTACCAGGCGCCGGTGGTCAACCCGACTGACAGCCACACGGTCAGCACCACGGCGACCATGGTCAGGTAGCCGGCGAGGTGGTAGCGCACGCTGCGCCGGGCGGCCTGACGGCGGGCGATCCGGCGGGCCAGGGGCAGGTCGGCGGTGAGCGCACGCAGCTGGGACTGTGTGGTCGCGGCGAAGGCGTCCTGCAGGCGCGCCTCGTACTCGGGCATCGTGAGGTAGCCCTGCGTGAACGCCTGGCCGAGCAGGCGGGCGGTGGCCTCCCGGTCGGCGTCGCCGGCGCGGATCTCCATGGCGTTCCTCCTAGATCTTGTCAGTGACAAGTTTCACTGTGCCGACTGATCTTGCCACTGTCAAGATGGATATCCGCGACGGCGAACGTGGGTTACCCGCACACCTTTCGGCCAGAAAGCGTGCGGGTAACCCACGTTCGGCGCGGAAGGCGCGGGAGTTACCGCCCGGCGGCGAAGGCGCGCAGCGCCTCGACCTGCGCCGGATCCAGCGACGGGCGCACGGCCTCGCGGGCGGCGGCCACGTCGGCGGCGGTGACGTCGGCCGCGTCGATCGAACGGCGCATCGCGGTCAGCGCGGCCTCGCGCAGCAGCGCCACACAGTCGGCGGCGCTGTAGCCCTCCAGGTCGGCGGCCAGCGCGTCGAGGTCGACGGCGTCGTCCCCCTCGCTGGCCAGCGGGATCGACTTGCCCGCGGTGCGCAGGATGTCGCGGCGGGCCTCCGCGTCGGGCGGTTCGACGAACACCAGCTTCTCCAGCCGGCCCGGCCGCAGCAGCGCCGGATCGATCAGGTCCGGGCGGTTGGTCGCCCCCAGCACCACCACGTCACGCAGCGGGTCGATGCCGTCGAGCTCGGTCAGCAGCGCGGCCACCACACGGTCGGTCACCCCGGAGTCGAAGCTCTGCCCGCGCCGCGGCGCCAGCGCGTCGATCTCGTCGAGGAACACCAGCGACGGCGCGGAGTCGCGGGCCCGCCGGAACAGTTCCCGCACCGCCTTCTCCGACGAGCCGACCCACTTGTCCATCAGCTCGGCGCCCTTGACCGCGTGCACCGACAGCCGGCCCGAACTGGCCAGCGCCCGCACCACGAACGTCTTGCCGCATCCGGGCGGCCCGTACAGCAGCACCCCGCGCGGCGGCGCGACGCCGAGCCGGGCGAACGTGTCGGGATGCTGCAGCGGCCACAGCACCGCCTCGGTCAGCGCCTGCTTGGTGGCGACCATGTCGCCGACGTCGTCGAGGGTGACCGAGCCGACCGACACCTCCTCGGTCGCCGAGCGCGACAGCGGCCGGATCACCGTCGTCGCGCCCATCAGATCGTCCTGGGTCAGCTTCGGTGACGCCCCGTCCGAACTGGCCCGCGCCGCGGCCCGCAACGCGGCCTCGCGCACCAGCGCGGCAAGATCGGCGACGACGAAACCCGGTGTGCGCTGGGCGACTTCGTTGAGGTCGAGGTTCTCGGCGGGCACATCGCGCAGCAGCACCTCGAGGAGCTGGGCGCGGATCGCGGCGTCGGGCAGGCTCAACCCGAGCTCACGGTCGCACAGGTCGGGCGCGCGCAGCCGCGGGTCGATGCCGTCGGGCGCCTGCGTCGTCGCGATGAACGCCACCCCCTTGGTGGCCACGGCGTCGCGCAGTTCGCCCAGGATCAGCGTGGCCACCGGGTCGGGCTGGCGCTCACCGGCATCCGGCAGCAGCGCGTCGATGTCGGTGATCAGCAGCACCCCGCCGCCGTCGCGCACCGTCGCCACCGCCGAGGCCACACTCGACAGCCGGTCCTCGGCGCGCAGCGAACCCACCTCGGGTCCGTCAAGCTCGACCAGCCGCCGGCCCGCACACACCGCCCGCACCAGCGCGGCCTTGCCGACCCCGGCGGGGCCTGACACCAGCACGCCGAGATTGGCTGTGGCGCCCAGGGTTTCGAGCAGCTCCGGCTGGTCGAGTGCGAGCTTGAGCCATTCGGTCAGGCGCTCCGCCTGCGCCTGGGAGCCCTTGAGGTCCTCGACGGTGATCGCCGGTTTCTGCCGGGTGTGCACCACCGCCTGGGCGGCGGCCGTCGGCTGCGGGGCGGTCGAGCCGTCACCCCAGTTGACCGACGAATTCGGTTGCACGCTCACCGGTCCGGCCGGATCGGTGCCGGTCACCGTCAGCAGTTCGGAGGTCCACAGGATGCCCACCGACGCCGCCAGCGCCTGGGTCGCCCGCGACGCGGGGAACTCCGGGCCGAGGTCGCGCGGCGCCAGCGCCACCGTGTCGCCGACCGTCACCACCTTGCCCAGCAGTGCCTGGCGCAGCGTGGCCGGGCTGATCGAGGTGGTGGCGAGCTTGGAGCCGGCCAGCGTCACCGACTTCGCGCCGTGCACCGTCACCGGCGCCACCAGCACGGTGGCGTTCTCCACCAGCTTGGCGTTGGACAGCGTGACGTCGTCGAGCAGCGCGGTGCCCGCGGGCACGTCCGGGTCCGCCGCCGCGGCCACCGCCGCCGTTGTACGCGAGCCCGTCAGCGACACCGCATCCCACTCCCGGATACCGAGTGCGGCAAGGGCTTCCGGATGCAGCCGGACCACGCCGCGGCGCGAGTCCAGCGGGGAGGTGTTGAGCCGGGCGATCAGCGTGAGATGCCGGCGCGGCACCTGCTCGGCGGTCTGCAGTTCAGTCACGGGGGGCGCCCGGCCTCCGAAGTCCGAGCCGCATCATCGACCGGCGGTGCGGCTGCGCCCGCCGGATCGCCCGCCGCGCCGCGCGCTGCTGGCGCGGTTTGTCGTCCCACACCTCTGGGTGTTCAGCCAGGAACCGCCGGGTGCGGATCGCGAACGGGATGTGGATGACGTAGGCGGCGATGATGATCAGGATCACCAGGTAGCCGTAGAGGATCGCGGCGGCGACGCCGATCGCGACGAGCGCCAGCAGCGGCGCCACCATGTTCGGCGGGATCGCGAACGTGTGGATCTTGCGCATCGGGACCGTGCTCACCACCAGCAGCGAGACGCCGATCATCCAGATCACGACCGCGATCTCCGACGTCCACCAGCCCTCGCCGAACTGCATCTTGGCCGCCAGCGGACCGATCGCGCCGATCGCCCCCGCCGGTGCGGGCATCCCGACGAAGTACTGCTTCTCGTAGGCCGGCCGGTCCACGTCGAGCATCGCGTTGAACCGGGCCAGCCTCAGCACGATGCACACCGCGTACAGCAGCACCACGATCCAGCCCAGCCGCGACTGCGACAGCAGCGTGCCGTACACGATGAACGCCGGTGCCACACCGAAGTTCACCGCGTCGGCCAGCGAGTCGATCTCCTCGCCCATCCGGGAGGTGGCGTTGAGCGCGCGGGCGATGCGGCCGTCGAGCGCGTCGAGGATCGCCGCGATCGCCAGGAACGCCATCGCCTCGGTCGGCCGGTCGTCCAGCGCCATCTTCACCGCGGACAACCCGAGGCAGATCGCCGCGACCGTCATCGCGCTGGGCAGGATCCGCAGGCTGACCACGGAGCGTTTGATGCGCGGCCGGATCATGGCAGCTCCGCCAGGACCGTCTCACCGGCCAGCGCCCGCTGGCCCGTCGTCACCAGGATGTTCGACCCGGCGGGCAGATAGGTGTCCAGCCGCGAGCCGTACCGGATCAGCCCGTAGGTCTGGCCGATCTCGAGCTTGTCGCCGACCTTGGCCTCACACACGATGCGCCGCGCCACCAGGCCCGCGATCTGCACCGCGATCACCTCCGCACCGGTCTCGGAGCGGATCAGCACGCTGTTGCGCTCGTTGTCCTCACTGGCGGCCTCGAGTTCGGCGGAGCCGAACTTGCCCGGCCGGTGCACCACCGCGGCCACCTCACCGGCGATCGGGGCGCGTTGCACGTGCGCGTCGAACACCGACAGGAAGATGCTGATCCGCGGCAACGGGGTTGACGGCAAACCGAGTTCGGCGGGCGGCGGTGCCTCCTCGATCAGGCAGATCAGCCCGTCGGCGGGCGCGACGACCAGGTTCGGCCGGGTCGGTGGCACCCGCGGCGGATGCCGGAAGAACAGCGCGTTGGCGGCCGCCGACGTCAGCGCCGCGGTGCGCAGCCAGCGCTTGCGGTGGCCCAGCGCCGCGACGGCGAGGCTGGCCCCGACGAACGGCAGTCCGGCGGGGTGCATCGGCGGGATCGTGGTACGGGCCAGCGCCAGGAGCCGCGCGGGGCCGGAGGGAAGATCGGGGCGTCTGGCCATCGTGTCGCGATTCTACGGGCCTGGGGCGCTACGTCAGGTCCCACACCGTCACGGCGGCCCCGGCGGTCAGCGCGTCGACATCCTCGTCGATTTCCAGCAGACAGTTCGCCGACGCCAGCCAGCGCAGGTGGTGCGACGCCGGCGGGCCGTAACTGGTGACCGTCCCGGCGTCGGCGTCGAACACCCCGCGGCGGAACTGGCGCTTACCGCGCGGTGAGGTCAGGTCCTCGGTGAGCACGGCGGTGCGCCGCGGCCGGCCCGGCTGCGGCAGGCCCATCGCCGCGCGCAGCGGGCTGCGCAGGAACACCTCGAACGACACCAGCGCGCTGACCGGGTTGCCGGGCAGCGTCACGATCGGGATGGCGCGCCCGTCGACCGTCACCGTCCCGCAGCCCTGCGGCATCCCGGGCTGCATCGCCACCTTGACGAACTCCACGTCGCCGGCCAGCGCGTCCTTGACCACCTCGTAGGCGCCCGCGCTGACCCCGCCGGAGGTGACGATCAGGTCGGCCTCGCCGGCGTGGCCGCGCAGCGCGGCGCGGAACGAGTCGACGTCGTCACCGCTCATCGCGGTGGTGACCACCTCGGCCCCGGCGTCACGCATCGCCGCCGCCAGCATCACCGCGTTGGACTCGTAGATCTGACCGGGCGCCAGCGGCGTGCCGGGGGCGACCAGTTCGGTGCCCGTCGACATCACCAGCACCCGTTGCCGCGGAACCACGCTCAGCTCCGCCAGGCCCAGCGCCGCCGCCAGCCCCAGCGCGGCCGGGGTGACCGGCTGGCCGGCGCGCAGCACCGTCGTGCCCGCGGTGACGTCCTCGCCCGCGCGCCGGATGTGCTGGCCGGGCCGCGCGTCGCGGTAGATCTCCACGGTGTCGGTGGCGGCGTTGGTGGCCTCCACCGGGACGACGGCCGTCGCCCCTGCGGGCAGCATCGCGCCGGTCATGATCCGGTGCGCGGTGCCGGGTCGCAGCGTCAGCAGATCGGTGCGCCCGGCCGGGATGTCCTCGGCGACGGGCAGCCGCACCGGCGACTGCTCCGACGCGCCGGCCACCTCCTCGGCGATCACCGCGTACCCGTCCATCGCGGAGTTGTCGAACCCGGGCAGCGAGAGCGGGGCGACGACGTCCTCGGCCAGCACCATGCCCAGCGCGTCGGCGATCGGGACGTGCTGGGCGGGCCGGCGGGCGAACAGCCCGGCGACGACACGCTGATGTTCCTCGACCGTGCGCATCAGATCGGGAAGCTCACGCCGGTCAGTTCCTCCGACATCGTCCACAACCGGCGCGCGATGTCCTGGTTGTGTGACTGTGCGCTGGACGCAACGAGTTTCGGGTGCCCGCGCAGCTCGCCGAGACCGTCGGGCCCGTAGTACTGGCCGTCCTGCACGGCGGGGTCGGTCGCCGCGCGCAGCGTCGGCAGCGCCCCCTGCTCGGCGGGCTGGGTGGCGATCCGGTACAGGATGTCGGGCACGGGCACCGGGATGTAGCGCATCAGCTCGGTGTTGGAGATGCCCGGGTGCGCGGCGACGGCGATGGTCGGCCTGCCCGCGGCGGCCAGCCTGCGCTGCAGTTCGTAGGTGAACAGCAGATTGGCCAGCTTCGACTGCCCGTACGCCGCGACGCGGTTGTAGCCGGACTCGAAATGCGGGTCCTCGAAGCGGATTCGCGCCAGGATCCGGTGGGCGATGCTGGCGACGGACACGATCCGCGAGCCCTCGCCGAGGTGGTCGACTAGCAGACCCGTCAACGCGAAGTGGCCGAGATGGTTGGTGCCGAAATGCATCTCGAAACCGTCTTCGGTGAGCTCGCGGCGCGGCACGTACATCAGGCCCGCGTTGTTGATCAGCAGGTCGATGCGCGGCTGGTTGGCGCGGATCTCCTCGGCCGCCTTACGCACACTCGCCAGCGACGACAGGTCCAGTTGCTGCACCGTCACCGCGGCGCCGGGATGCGCGGCCCTGATCCGCTCGGCGGCCTCGGCGCCCTTGTCGGGGTTGCGTACCGCGAGCACCACGTGGGCACCCCTGGCGGCCAGCACGGCGGCGGTGTCATAGCCGAGTCCGGTGTTGGAGCCGGTGACGACGGCGGTCCGGCCGGTCTGGTCCGGCACGTTGGCGGCGGTCCACTTGCTGCCCATGAGCGTCAAACATACTCAGCGGCGCCGGTTGCGGGGCCTCTCTAGTCTGGGCACATGTCGCAACGGGTCGAGCTGACCGAACCCGCGCACCGGCCCAGCCGCAAGGCGCCGCTGGTGTGGGCACTGGGCGCGGCGATTCCGTGGGCCGGGCTGGTGCTGGCCCAGCTGGTGTGGTTCGCGGTGCAACCGCGCGAGCCGTGGCTGCACGCGGTGGCCGCGGTCGCGACGGTGGCGGGCATCGTGCTGTTCGTCGGGGTGGTGCCGTGGTGGCGGTACCGGGTGCACCGCTGGGACATCGACGAGCGGGCCGTCTACACCCGCACCGGCTGGCTGACCCAGGAGCGCCGCATCGCCCCGATCTCCCGGGTGCAGACCGTCGACACCGAACGCGGCCCGCTGGACCGGTTGTTCGGGCTGGCGACGGTCACGGTGACCACGGCCTCGTCGGCGGGCGCGGTGCGGATCGTCGCGCTGGACAACGAGGTCGCCGACGCCGTCGTCGCCCGGTTGACCGACATCGCGGCGCTGGGGGACCAGGACGCGACGTGACGACGGTCGACGGCTGGCAGCGGTTGAGCCCGCGGATGCTGCTCGTGCACCCGGTGCACGAGGTGCTGCGCCAGATCCCGGTGATCGCCGGGTCGCTGGTGTTCGGCTCGGCGACCGGCAACCACACGGTGGTGCTGCTGGTGATCGGTCTGACGGTCGCGTTCGGCCTGGCCCGCTGGTTCACCACCGCCTACCGGATCGGCGACGCGGAGGTGCAGCTGCGCACGGGGGTGCTGCAGCGCAAGGTGCTGTCGGTGCCGCGCAACAGGATTCGGTCGGTGTCGACGGAGGCCCGGCTGCTGCACCGGCTGCTCGGGCTGACCGTGCTGAGGGTCAGCACCGGCCAGGAGGCCACCGGTGACACCGTGTTCGCGCTGGACGCGGTGCCCACCGAGGAGGTGGGCCGGCTGCGGGCGGTGCTGCTGGCCGAGTCGTTGGCGCCCGCGCCGACGTCGCAGCCGGGCCGGGTGCTGGCCCGCTGGTCCCCGTCGTGGTTGCGGTACAGCCCGCTGAGCCTCACCGGGCTGGCGATGATCGCCGCGGCGATCGGCGTGCTGTACGAGATCGGCGCCGAGGCGGCGCTGCGCGGGTCGCCGGTCGCCGAGTCGGGGGCGGCGGCCGCCGAGCGGTTCGGCGCCGCGGTCGTCGCCGCGGTGGCGGTCGCGGTGGTGCTGGTCGCCTCGGTGGTGCTGTCGGTGCTGCAGTCGCTGGTCAGCTACGCCAACCTCGAGCTGCGCCGCGACTTCGACGTGCTGCACCTGCGGTACGGGCTGATCCGGGTGCGCGAGCACACCTTCGACATGCGCCGGCTGCGCGGCGGCACCCTGCGCGAGCCGCTGCTGGTGCGGCTGTTCGGCGGCGCCCGGCTGGACGCCGTGATGACCGGGGTCGGCGGGCAGGGGGAGGCCTCGCTGCTGCTGCCGCCGTGCCCGCGGGCGACAGCGCAGGCGGTGCTGGCCGATCTGATCGCGCGCCGCGACGCGGTGGACGGTCCGCTGCGCGGGCACGGCCCGGCCGCCACCCGTCGGCGCTACACCAGGGCGCTGATCGTGCCTGCGGTGGCCGCGGTGGCACTGGCGGTGGCCTCGGTCGCGGGGACGGTACCGGTGTGGGCGTGGGTGCTGTGGGTGGTGGTCACCGTCTGCTGCGCGCTGCTGGGCGCCGACCGCGCGCGGTCGCTGGGGCACCGGGTCGGCGACGGCTGGCTGGTCGCCCGCACCGGCAGCCTGCAGCGGCGCCGGGACTGCGTCGAGGCCTCCGGCATCATCGGCTGGACCGTGCGCCAGACCTTCTTCCAGCGGCGCGCCGGGGTCGCCACGCTGGTGGCCGCCACCGCGGCGGGCGTCAAGCGCTACCAGGTGCTCGACGTGCCCGCGGATCTGGCGTGGACGATCGCCGCCGAGACGACGCCCTGGCTGGCCGGGACGCGGTGGGCCGGGGAGGGGTACGACTTGCGCTGACCGGCGGGGCGTTTACTGTCGGAGTCCATGGCGATCGGTGGAGTGCTCTTCGACATCGATGGCGTGCTGGTGACCTCGTGGAAGCCCATCGAAGGGGCGGCCGACACCGTGCGGGCATTGGCCGACAACCAGATTGCCTGCTCGTATCTGACGAACACGACGACCAAGACGCGGGCGCAGATCGCCGATCTGCTCACCGCGGCCGGGATGGCGGTTCGGCCCGACGAGGTGATCACCGCCGCGGTGCTGACCGCCCAGTATGTGCGGGACAGATACCCCGACGCCCGCTGCTTCCTGGTCAACAGCGGTGACGTCACCGAGGACATGCCCGGGCTGGACCTGGTCAACTCCACGGCCTTCGAGGGCCCACGCGCCCCGGAGAAACCGGACGTGGTGCTGCTCGGCGGGGCCGGGCCGGAGTACAGCCACCTGACGCTGTCGTGGGTGTACGACTGGATGGCCCAGGGGGTGCCGGTGGTCGCGATGCACCGCAGCACCGCGTGGACGACAACCGACGGGCTGCGCGTCGACACCGGGATGTACCTGATCGGGATGGAGGAGACCTCCGGCCGCAAGGCCACCGCCGTCGGCAAACCGGCACCGGAGGGGTTCCTGGCCGCCGCCAACCGGCTCGGGGTGGAGCCCGACGAGATGTACATGGTCGGCGACGACCTCAACAACGACGTGCTGGCCGCGCAGGTGGTCGGCATGACCGGTGTGCTGGTGCGCACCGGCAAGTTCCGGCAGGACACGCTGGACCGTTGGGCCGCAGACGAATTCGCGATGCAACCCAACCATGTGATCGACTCGGTCGCGGATCTGCCCGCGCTGCTCGGGCTGTAACCGTGTGGGATCGGCTGCAGCGGGCGCTGCTGCGCCTGGGTATCAACACCTATCTCGAGCTTGGGTTGTGGATCGCGTTGGTGTACACGGTGTTCGGGGTCATCTACGCGGCGCTGCACCTGGAGCTGGTCGGCCAGCTGGACTCGGCGCTGTCGGGGGACTTCACGATCTTCGCCAACATCGCCGCGCTGCTGACCGCGGTGCTGCTGTGGCCGGTGCTGCTGATCAGCTCGCTGGTGTGCGGTGTGGCCGGTTGCGGCTTGTTCTAGGGGGCCTGTTCTGACGCGATGAGTTTCGCGGCTGTGTGCGGTCGGTACCGGTATGACCGAGAAACGCATCAGTGCCACCACGACCGTCAACGCAGCGATCGACACCGTGTTCGCGGTGCTGGCCGACCCGTCGACGCATCAGGCGATCGACGGCACCGGCTGGGTGCGTGAAGCGCTGGAACCCGGCCCGCTGACCGCCGTCGGCCAGATCTTCCGCTGCGCGATGTACCACGAGAACCATCCGCTCGGGCACTACGAGATGGCCAACCGGGTCGAGGTGTTCGAGCCGCCGCACGCCATCGCCTGGCTGCCCGGGCAGGGACCGCAGGAGCGCGGCAACATGATGGCCGCCGACGAGCGGGTGTTCGGCGGCTGGATCTGGCGTTACGACCTGCGGCCGCTGGGCCCGCGAAGCACCGAGGTGGAGCTGAGCTACGACTGGTCGGGTGTGGGGCCCGAGCAGCTGAACCTCGTCGAGTTCCCGCCGTTCGACCCGCAGCATCTGGACAACTCGCTGAAGAACCTGGCGGCGCTGGCCGAGTCCCGGTCCGGCGAAAAGCCAAGCTAGGCCTGCAGTTTGCGCACCGCCTCGATGCGGGCGCGCAGCTGATCCGTCGTCGCCGCCGCCACCGGCGGGCCGCCGCAGATCCGGCGCAGCTCGTTGTGAATCCAGCCGTGCGGCTTGCCGGTGCGGTGATGCGCGATCGACACCAGCGTCTGCAGTTCCTTGCGCAACTCGCGCAGTTGGCTGTGGGTGGACGGACGCGGCACCTCCCCGGAGGCGGTGCGCTTGGTCAGCTGCTCTTCCTGCCTGCGGCTCAACAGGTCTCGCATCTGCTGCGGATCGAGTAGGCCGGGGATGCCGAGGTAGTCGGCCTCCTCCTCGCTGCCCACCGGCGCGGCGGTGCCGAACGAGGCGCCGTCGAAGATGACCTGGTCGAGTTCGGCTTCGGCGCCGAGCATCTCGAAGCCGTTGTCCAGCGCGTCGGCCTCGTCCTTGCGTTTGTTGGCGTCCTCCAGCGCGGCGTCGTCCCAGCCGTCGCCCAGCGATTCGCGGTGCGGTTTGCCCAGCACGTGGTTGCGCTGGGCCTCCATCTCGCTGGCCAGGTTCAGCAGCTGCGGCACCGACGGCAGGAAGATGCTCGCGGTCTCGCCCGGGCGCCGCGACCGCACGAAGCGTCCGATCGCCTGGGCGAAGAACAGCGGGGTCGACGCGCTGGTGGCGTACACGCCGACCGACAGTCGCGGCACGTCGACACCCTCGGAGACCATCCGGACCGCGACCAGCCAGCGGCTGGTGTCGTTGGAGTACTCCTCGATGCGGCCCGAGGCCTTCGGGTCGTCGGAGAGCACGACCGTCGGCTCCTCGCCCGCGATGTCGCGCAGCAGCTTGGCGTAGGCGCGGGCGGCCTTCTGGTCGGAGGCGATGATCATCGCGCCGGCGTCGGGCACCCCGCCGTTGCGGATCTGGGTGAGCCGCTTGTCGGCGGCCTTGAGCACCGCGGGGATCCAGTCGCCGCTGGGGTTGAGCACGGTGCGCCAGGCCCGCGCGGTCTGCTCGGCCGACAGTGGTTCGCCGAGGCGCGCCTCGAACTCCTCGCCCGCGCTGGTGCGCCAGCGGGCCTCGCCGGAGTAGGCCATGAACACCACCGGGCGCACCACGCCGTCGGCGAGCGCGTCGGAGTAGCCGTAGACGTAGTCGGCCTTGGAGCGCAGCACACCCTCGTTGTCGGGCTCGTAGGTGACGAACGGGATGGGGCTGTCGTCGCTGCGGAACGGGGTACCGGTCAGCGCCAGCCGGCGGGTGGCGTCGCTGAAGGCCTCGCGCATCGCGTCGCCCCAGCTCTTGGCGTCACCACCGTGGTGGATCTCGTCGAAGATGACCAGCGTGCGGTAGTTCTCGGTGCGCACCCGGTGCCGGGTCGGGTGGCTGGCCACCTGAGCGTAGGTGATGACGACGCCGTGGTACTCCGACGAGTGGTGGGAGTTGCTGTTGGAGAACTTCGGGTCCAGCGCGATGCCCATGCGCGCGGCGGCGGCCGCCCACTGCGTCTTGAGGTGCTCGGTCGGGACGACGACCGTGACCTGCTGCACGGTGTTGTCGGCGAGCAGCTCGCTGGCCAGGCGCAGGGCGAACGTGGTCTTACCGGCGCCGGGAGTGGCCACGGCGAGGAAGTCGCGTGGCTTCTCGGCGAGGTATTTGACCAGCGCTCTTCTTTGCCAGCCCCGCAAACCCTGGGTGCTGGGCGCTGCTTCAGCCCGCACCCGAGGCCTCCTTTCTGCCGGGATGAAAATGTACGCGAAGCGGCTCGCCGGGCGCACGCGGGCGGCGTGTCCCGGCGGGCGTGTCGCGTCGGGTTACGGCGATATTTCTAGTCACGGCGATTGCAAACCTGGGCGGAGCGGCCCGGGGACGGCACCATGCGTCCAATGGTTAGCGAGGTCCCAGTGGTTACCGAGGACCCAGCGCTTCAGGCTGCCCGGAAACCGCTTCCAGCCAAGTCACTGCCCTGGTACCGGCGCCCGGGGTTCTTGAGGTCGGTTGCGCCGGTCGTGCTGCTCGCGGTCTGGCAGATCGCCAGTCAGACCGGAGTGCTGTCGGCGCGCATCCTGCCCGCGCCGTCGGTCATCCTGGAGGCCGGGCTGCAGGTGTACCGGTCCGGACAGCTCGGCGACGCGCTGCTGGTGTCCGGGCAGCGCGCGCTGATCGGGTTCCTGCTCGGCGCGTCGGTCGGGATCGGGTTCGGCATCATCGCCGGGCTGAGCCGGATCGGGGAGTACGCCGTCGACCCGCCGCTGCAGATGCTGCGCACCATCCCGCTGTTCGGGCTCATCCCGCTGTTCATCATCTGGTTCGGCATCGGCGAGGAGCCCAAGGTCTACCTGATCGCGCTGGGGGTGGCATTCCCGCTGTACCTCAACACCTTCGCCGCGATCCGCCACCTCGACCCCAAGCTGGTCGAACTCGGCGAGGTGCTGGGGCTGTCCCGCGGCGAACAGATGCGGTACCTGATCCTGCCGGGCGCGCTGCCGCAGATCCTGGTCGGCATGCGGCAGAGCCTGGGCATCGCCTGGCTGTCGCTGATCGTGGCCGAGCAGATCAACGCCAACGCCGGGCTGGGCTACATCGTCAACAACGCCCGCGAGTTTCTGCGCACCGACATCGTGATCTTCGGCCTGCTGGTGTACGGGCTGCTGGGCCTGGTCACCGACGCGATCGTGCGGTGGTTCGAGAAGTGGGCGCTGCGGTGGCGGCCCGGGGCGGTGGTGCGATGAGCCCCGTCGCTGGTCCCGTCGCTGAAGTACGTGGTCTGACAAAGAGTTTCGACGGCCGGGTGGTGCTCGACGGCATCGACCTGACCGTGGGTCGCGGGGAGATCGTCGCGCTGGTCGGGCGCAGCGGCTCGGGCAAGTCGACGCTGCTGCGGGTGCTGGCCGGGCTGTCCGACGACCACACCGGCGAGGTGACGGTGCAGGGCACCCCGACGGTGGTGTTCCAGGAGCCGCGGCTGGTGCCGTGGCTGTCGGTGACCCGCAACGTCGCGCTCGGCGATCCGCAGCGCCGCCGCCGGAAGGCCGCCGAGGAGAGGGCCGTTCGAGTGCTCGGCGAGGTCGGCCTGTCGCACCGGACCGACGCCTGGCCGTTGACGCTGTCCGGCGGTGAGGCCCAGCGTGCGGCGCTGGCCCGTGCCCTGGTCGCCGAACCCACCCTGCTGCTGCTCGACGAGCCGTTCGGCGCGCTCGACGCGCTGACCCGGCTGGCCATGCACGACCTGCTGCTGCGGCTGTTCGCCGAGCACGGCTTCGGCGTGCTGCTGGTCACCCACGACGTCACCGAGGCGGTCACGCTGGCCGACCGGGTGCTGGTGCTCGAGGACGGCCGCATCGCCGCGACGGTGGATGTCGACCTGGACCGCCCGCGCAGCCACGCCTCCCCGGAGGCCGCCGTCTACTCCGCGCGGCTGCTGGAGCTGCTCGGCGTCGAGGAACTGCAGCGCCAATTCTGACCTGACAACCCGTGATCCAACGACCCTGAGGACGATGCTGTGAAGAAGACCTCCCTGTTCGCGGCCCTGTTGGCCGTGTTCGCGCTGCTGCTGTCGGCGTGCGGCGGCGGTGACTCCGAGCCCGCCGCCTCGGAGGGCCCGGTCGACCTGTCCACCGTGACGCTGAAGGTCGGCGACCAGCGGGCCATCTCCATCGAGGTGCTGATGACCGCCTCGGGGCAGCTGAAGGACACCCCGTACAAGGTGGAGTTCTCGACGTTCACCGCCGGTCCGCCGATGGTGGAGGCGGCCAGCGCCGGCGGCATCCACCTGGCCCAGGTCGGCAACACGCCCGCGGTGTTCGGCGCCGCCGCCGGAGCCGACATCAAGGTCGTCGGCGCGCTGGAGGCCACCGGCAAGGGCGACGCGATCCTGGTGGCCAAGGACTCCCCGATCACCGGGGTGGCCGAGCTCAAGGGCCGCAAGGTCGCCGTCACCAAGGGCAGCTCGGCCAACGCCAACCTGCTGCTGCACCTGCAGAAGGCCGGGCTGGGGCTGTCCGACATCGAGCCGGTCTACGTCTCGCCCGCCGACGGGTACGCCGCGCTGACCCGCGGTGAGGTCGACGCCTGGGCGGTGTGGGACCCCTACACCGCGATCGCCGAGCAGGAGGTCGGGGCGCGGATCATCGCCGCGGCCGACACCGCCGGCAACGGCTACAACTTCTGGGTCGCCTCGGGTGCCGCGCTGAAGGATCCGGCGGTGACGGAGGCCATCGCGGACTTCCTGGACCGCTACGCCGTCGCCACCAAGTGGTCGGCGGACAACCTCGACGAATGGTCGGCCAAGTACGCCGAGCTCACCGAGATCAGCCCGGAGGCCTCGCGCATCACCTGGACCCGGTCGATCAAGTACCCGGTGCCGCTGTCCGACAAGATCATCGCCTCCGAGCAGGAGATCGCCGACGCGTTCACCGAGGCCAAGGAGTTCCCGGGCAAGGTGGACTTCGCCGAGTACGTCGACGACCGGTTCCAGGGCGAGGGCAGCTGACCCGTCAGCCGCCGACGAAGTTCCAGCTGCCCACGGCGACGGAGACGCCCACCGCGGCCACCGCGATGAGCACGCCGGCGACGACGAGCGCCACCTCGCGGCCTGCGAACACCGACGGGCGGGCCCACGTGCGGGTCGGGTGGGCGCCGAACCCGCGGGCCTCCATCGCCGTGGCCAGCTTGGAACCGCGCCGCAGCGCGAACACCAGCAGCGCGAACGCCTGGCCCGCGAACCGGCGCACCCGGTTGTGGTCGGCCACGCCGCGGGCCCGGCGCGCATAGCCCAGGTACTGCCAGTCGCGGCGCAGCAGGCCGACCATGCGCATCCCGGCCACCGCACCGATCACGAACCGCGCGGGCAGTCGCAGCACCTGGCCCAGGCCGTCGGCCAGCTCGATCGGCTGCACGCCGATGAACAGGAACACCGACGGCAGGCCGATGGCCAGCACCCGCAGGAACATCGCCAGCGCCAGCTCGATGGAGCCGTCGCTGACGTTGATCAGCCCGAAGTGCCAGTGCACGTCCCCGGAGACCCGGCCGTACAACAGGTTGGTCAGCGCGGTGGTGACCGCGGCGATGAACACCAGGGACCCGCGAATCAGCAACGGCCGCAGTCGAACTCCCACGGCCAGCAGCAGCGGGAGCTCCAGGGCCAGTGCGGTGGCCGCCGACACCCAGTCCACCGACAGCACCAGCGCGACCGCGATCACGGCCGCGCACAACAGCCTCGCGACGGGATTGATCTGTCTCACAACCGGATCCGATCGTCGGCGAGCAGGTCGACGAACTCGTCGTCGTGGGTGACGGTGACCACCGCGGTGCCGTGGTCGGCGAGTTCGGCCAGCAGGTGCAGCATCTCGGTCCAGGTGCGCCGGTCCTGGCCGAAGGTGGGTTCGTCGAGCACGACGACGGACGGTTCGGTGACCAGCACGGTGGCCACCGACAGTCGCCGCTTCTCGCCGCCGGACAGCGTGTAGGGGCTGCGGTCGGCCAGATGCGCCAGGCGCAACCGGTCGAGCACCGGGTCGACGGCCGCGCGGATCGTCCGCGCGTCACGCTTGAGTGCGCGCAGCCCCAGCGAGATCTCGTCGAGCACTGTGCCGCAGAGGAACTGGTGCTCGGGATCCTGGAACACGCTGGCGATGCGGGTCAGCAGTTCCCTGGACCGCCACCGGACCGGCTCCCGTCGTCTCGGTGACGGTGCGAACGCGGCGGCGGCCTGCAACCGGCCCGCCTGTGCGGGGATCAGGCCGCCGAGGGTCAGCGCCAGCGTCGACTTACCCGCGCCGTTGGGTCCGGTCACCGCGGTGATGCGGCCCGGTGTGACGGTGAAGTCCAGGCCGGTGCGCACCGGGGTGCGGTACCCCACCGCGAGCGCGTCGGCGACCAGCAGGGGATCCTCGGCGGGCAACCGGTTCCGGGTGATCCGCGGGGTGGGGGCGGCGGGGATCCAGATGCCCGCGTCGATCAGATGTTCGCGCTGGCGGTGCAGGACCTCATCGGGTGTGCCGTCGGCCAGCACACCGTCGTCGCTGTCGAGCACCACCACGCGATCCACCACGGGTAGCCACACCTGGGTGCGGTGCTCGACGACGATCACGGTGGCGCCGGTCTCGTCGGCCACCGCGCGCACCGCGTCACGCACCTCGACCACGCCGTCGGCGTCGAGGTTGGCCGTCGGCTCGTCGAGGATGATCAGCCCCGGGCTCATCGCCAGCACACCCGCCAGCGCCAGGCGCTGCTTCTGCCCGCCGGACAGCACCGAGGTGTCCTGCGCCAGCGGCAGATTCAGGCCCACCGACCGCAGAGCGCGCTCCACCCGCGGCCAGATCTCCTCGCGGGGGACGGTGAGGTTCTCCAGTCCGAACGCCACGTCGTCGCCGACGCGGGACAGGATCACCTGCGAGTCGGGGTCCTGCAGCACCATGCCGACGCGGGCGCGGCCGGCCGCGGGCGGGGCGCCGTCGACCAGCAGGCGGCCCGCCTGCTCACCCTCGTCGTGCCCGCCGAGCAGGCCCGCAAGTCCGTGCAGCAGAGTCGATTTGCCGGAGCCGGAGGCGCCCAGCAGCAGCACGCGCTCACCGGCGCGGATGTGCAGGTCGATGTCGCGCACCGCCCAGCGCTGGTGACCGGCGTGCCGCCAGCCCCAACCCTCGGCCCGTACCTCGACGCCCCCGGCCCGCGCGACGGGCCGCGCGGTCATCGCCGGACCGGGATCTCCCGGCCGGCGGCGAACCGGCCCAGCGCCCCGGTCCTGGCCAGCCCGCGCACCACGAAGAACGGCACCACACCCGCGATCACCGCGCCCGAGACCGCGCCGGACACCACGTAGATCGACTGGAACGCCGTCGTCGCCTCGGGGTACCAGAGGATCAGGTCGTTGACGCCCATCGCCACGCCCGCGACCGTGCCCGCCAGCACCGACACGGGCATACCCCAGCGCCGGTAGAGGAAGGCCGCGAACACGAGCTCGGCGGCCAGGCCCTGCACCAGGCCGCATTCGATGGTCAGCACCCCCCACTCGTTGCCGACCAGCGCCGAGGCCGTCGCCGCCACCAGCTCGCCGTACACGGCGGCGCCCGGCTTGCGCACCACCAGCGCCACCAGCACACCGGCGAACAGCCAGCCGCCGCCGGCCAGGGCCTGCAGCCCGGGCAGCGCGGCGCTCAGCGGCGCCTGGATCGAGTTGGACGCGACGTTCCAGAACAGGAACACCAGGCCCGAGGCCACGGCCAGAACGCTCGCGACGACGATGTCGACCACGCGCCACCGCCAGGACAGGTTGGACATGCGGATATCCCTTCTCCCTACGCCGGCATTACCCGGTCAGGTTCATCCGGTCGACGGCCGCTCAGCCGTCCTCTCAGCGCACTCGTGTGCACTCCCGGGGGTGTCAGAAGGGATACGCTACCCGGCCAGCGAGTCGACGCCCACCACGGATCGGGCGGGCAGCCCGCCGTCGACCACCGCGCGGCGGATGACCCGGGCCAGGTCGAGGAAACGTTCGCCGCGCGAGCTGGCGGCGCGCCACACGATGCCGACCCGCCGGCCGGGGGCGGGGTCGGCGAAGGTGGCGATGCCGAGCGCGGCGCCGCGCGTCTCGACGGGTACCGCGGTGGCGGGCAGCAGGGTGGCGCCCATCCCGGCGGCCACCAGCTGGACGACGGTGGGCAGTGAGCTGGCCCGGGCGGCGTCGTGGCCGGTGTCCTGGACGTTGGCCAGCGCGCACACCTCCAGCGCCTGGTCGCGCAGGCAGTGGCCCTCGTCCAGCAGCAGCAGCGGCTGGCGGCGCAGCGCCTCGATCGGCACGTCGGTGGCGCCGGCGAGTTCGGAGTCCGCACTGACCGCCAGCACGAAGTCCTCCTCGTAGACCGGCTGGGCGACCAGACCCGGCTCGCTGATGGGCAGGGCCAGCAGCGCGACGTCGATCTCGTCGCGGCGCAGCGCGTCGAGCAGCCGGTGGGTCTGCTCCTCGCGCACCACCAGCCGCAGATCGGGTGCCTCGTCGTGCAGCGTGCCCAGCAGCGTCGGCAGCAGGTAGGGGGCGATCGTCGGGATGATGCCCACGCGCAGTGCACCGAACAGCCACCCCGCCGGTTCCGCGGCGTCGACGATGGCGTGCACCGCCTCCACCGCGGCCTCGGCGTGCGGCAGCAGCCGCTGGCCCGCCGGGGTGACGAGCACCCGCCGGGAGGTGCGTTCGATGAGCTGCAGGCCGAGGTTGGCCTCCAGCTTGGACAACAGCTGGCTCAGCGTCGGTTGGGAGATCCCCAGCTGAGTCGCGGCCGCCCCGAAATGCTGTAGCCGGCTGACCGCGACGAACGCGCGGAGCTGGGCGACCGAGGGGGTACTGGCCATGACCGATGCTAGCGCTGGTAGGCGCCCGTCAACCGGCAGTCGGCGCGGACGTGCGGATCAAATGGTCGAAGGCGCTCAGCGACGCGGTCGCGCCGGCACCCAGCGCGATGACGATCTGCTTGTACGGCGTGGTCGTGCAGTCGCCGGCCGCGAACACACCCGGCGCCGAGGTGGCGCCCGCGGCGTTGACGACGACCTCGCCGCGGTCGGTCAGCTCGAGCGTGCCCTTGAGCCACTCGGTGTTGGGCAGCAGACCGATCTGGACGAAGACGCCCTCGAGCGCGAGCTCGTGCTGCTCGTCGGTGTCGCGGTCCCGGTAGCGCAGCCCGGTCACCTGGGTGCCGTCGCCGACGACCTCGGTGGTGGCGGCGTTGAGGATGACGTCGACGTTGGGCAGGCTGTGCAGCTTGCGCTGCAGGACCGCGTCGGCGCGCAGCTTGGTGTCGAACTCCAGCAGCGTGACGTGGCCGACCACACCGGCCAGGTCGATGGCGGCCTCGACGCCGGAGTTACCGCCGCCGATGACGGCGACGCGCTTGCCCTTGAACAGCGGGCCGTCGCAGTGCGGGCAGAAGGTGACGCCCTTGTTGCGGTACTCCTGCTCGCCGGGGACGTTCATGTTGCGCCAGCGGGCGCCGGTGGCGAGCACCACCGAGCGGGCCGACAGCGTGGCGCCGTTGCGGAAGCGGATCTCGGTCAGGCCGCCCTCCTCGAGAGCGGGGATCAGCTCGACCGCCTCCTGCATCGGCATGATGTCGACGTCGTACTCGCGGACGTGCTCCTCGAGCGCGGCGGCCAGCTTGGGGCCCTCGGTGTGCGGCACCGAGATGAAGTTCTCGATCGCCATGGTGTCGAGCACCTGACCGCCGATCCGCTCGGCGGCCATACCGGTGCGCAGACCCTTGCGGGCGGCGTAGATGGCGGCGGTGGCGCCCGCCGGGCCGGCGCCGACGACGAGCACGTCGAACGGGGCCTTGCCCTTCATCTTCTCGGCGTCGCGGGCGGCGGCGCCGGTGTCGAGCTTGGCGACGATCTGCTCGATGCTCATCCGGCCGGAGTCGAACAGTTCACCGTTGAGGTAGACGGTGGGCACCGCGAGCACCTTGCGCGCCTCGACCTCGTCCTGGAACAGGGCGCCGTCGATGGCGACCACCCGGATGCGCGGGTTGAGCACGCTCATCGCGTTGAGCGCCTGGACGACGTCCGGGCAGTTCTGGCACGACAGCGACATGTACGTCTCGAACTGGTAGTCACCGTCGAGCGACTTGATGGTGTCGGCCAGTTCGTCGGAGACCTTGACCGGATGCCCGCCCACCTGCAGCAGCGCCAGGACGTAGGAGCTGAACTCGTGGCCCATCGGCAGGCCGGCGAACTGCACCCGGATGTCGGTGCCCACCCGCTCGATGCGGAACGACGGACGGCGTGCGTCGTCGTCGGCGCGGCGGTAGGTCACCTTGTCGGACAGCGCCGCGGTCTCCTCGAGGAGCGCGGCGAGTTCCGCGGACTTGGGGCTGTCGTCGAGGGAGGCCACCAGTTCGATCGGCGTGGTGACCTTCTCCAGGTAGGTCTTCAGCTGTGCGGTGGTCGAGGCGTCGAGCATGGTGGTCTCCTGAAAGAAGGGGTGGGATGGTGGGGCCGGCCCGCCCGTGGTGGGCGGGACCGTGCCGGGCGAGCCGGCCTCACCGGCAGTTCAGAACGTCAGATCTTGCCCACGAGGTCGATCGACGGAGCCAGGGTCTCCTCGCCCTCTTCCCACTTGGCGGGGCAGACCTCGCCCGGGTGGTTGCGCACGTACTGCGCGGCCTTCACCTTGCGCAGCAGCTCGGCGGCGTTGCGGCCGACGCCCTCCGGGGTGATCTCCAGGTACTGGATGATGCCGTCGGGGTCGACGAGGAAGGTGCCGCGGTCGGCCAGGCCCTGGCCCTCGCGCATGTTGTCGAAGTTGCGGGTGATGGTGCCCGACGGGTCACCGACCATGTAGTAGCGGATCTTGCCGATGGTGTCGGAGGCCTTGTGCCAGGCGGCGTGCACGTGGTGGGTGTCGGTGGACACCGCGTAGATCTCGACGCCGAGCTTCTGGAACTCGTCGTACAGGTCGGCCATGTCGCCGAGCTCGGTCGGGCAGACGAACGTGAAGTCGGCCGGATAGAAGAAGAAGATCGACCACTTGCCGCGCACGTCGGCATCGGAGACCTCGACGTACTCGCCGTTGCGGAAGGCGGTGGCCTGGAACGGCTTGATCTCGGTGTTGAGGATGGACATGTGGCTCCAATCGGATCGAACTAACTTTCCCGTAAGGCAATTTAGGTAGAACCTATCGATTGCCTCAAGCGATTGATAGCAAGATCACAAATAGTTGACGCCGATGGATGCCCTCCGGCCACAGGTCGAACAACCTTGCACTCTCCCTGGGCGAGTGCTAAGAATGCAGTTGGCACTCGCGACCGGCGAGTGCTAGGTCGGGACGGTGAGGCAACGGGCCGCAGATCAGCGGAGCACACCCGAGCCGTCCGTCGCGGGCACTGCACCCGGCCGAAGACGTGCCACCCCCAATCCGGAGGAACACTTCGCAATGGCCAAGACAATTGCGTATGACGAAGAGGCCCGCCGCGGCCTCGAGCGGGGCCTCAACAGCCTCGCCGACGCGGTAAAGGTGACGCTGGGCCCCAAGGGTCGCAACGTCGTCCTGGAGAAGAAGTGGGGCGCCCCCACGATCACCAACGATGGTGTGTCCATCGCCAAGGAGATCGAGCTCGAGGATCCGTACGAGAAGATCGGCGCCGAGCTGGTCAAAGAGGTCGCCAAGAAGACCGACGATGTCGCGGGTGACGGCACCACCACCGCCACCGTCCTGGCCCAGGCGCTGGTGCGCGAGGGTCTGCGCAACGTTGCCGCCGGCGCCAACCCGATGGCTCTGAAGCGCGGTATCGAGAAGGCCGTCGAGAAGGTCACCGAGACCCTGCTGAAGTCGGCCAAGGAGGTCGAGACCAAGGAGCAGATCGCTTCGACCGCCGCGATCTCGGCCGGCGACACCCAGATCGGCGAGCTGATCGCCGAGGCCATGGACAAGGTCGGCAACGAGGGTGTCATCACCGTCGAGGAGAGCAACACCTTCGGCCTGCAGCTGGAGCTCACCGAGGGTATGCGCTTCGACAAGGGCTACATCTCGGGTTACTTCGTGACCGACGCCGAGCGTCAGGAAGCCGTCCTCGAGGATCCGTACATCCTGCTGGTGTCGGGCAAGGTCTCGACCGTCAAGGACCTGCTGCCGCTGCTGGAGAAGGTCATCCAGTCGGGCAAGCCGCTGCTGATCATCGCCGAGGACGTCGAGGGCGAGGCCCTGTCGACCCTGGTCGTGAACAAGATCCGCGGCACCTTCAAGTCGGTCGCCGTCAAGGCTCCGGGCTTCGGTGACCGCCGCAAGGCGATGCTGCAGGACATGGCGATCCTGACCGGTGGCCAGGTCATCAGCGAAGAGGTCGGCCTGTCCCTGGAGACCGCCGACATCTCGCTGCTGGGTCGTGCCCGCAAGGTCGTCGTGACCAAGGACGAGACCACCATCGTCGAGGGTGCCGGTGACGCCGAGGCCATCCAGGGCCGCGTCGCGCAGATCCGCGCCGAGATCGAGAACAGCGACTCCGACTACGACCGTGAGAAGCTGCAGGAGCGGCTGGCCAAGCTGGCCGGCGGCGTCGCGGTCATCAAGGCGGGCGCGGCCACCGAGGTCGAACTCAAGGAGCGCAAGCACCGCATCGAGGACGCCGTGCGCAACGCGAAGGCGGCCGTCGAGGAGGGCATCGTCGCCGGTGGTGGCGTGGCTCTGCTGCAGGCGGCTCCGGCGCTGGACGATCTGAAGCTCGAGGGTGACGAGGCGACCGGCGCGAACATCGTGCGCGTCGCGCTGTCGGCCCCGCTGAAGCAGATCGCCCTCAACGGTGGTCTGGAGCCGGGTGTCGTCGCCGAGAAGGTGTCGAACCTGCCCGCCGGCCACGGCCTGAACGCCGCGACCGGTGTGTACGAGGACCTGCTCGCCGCCGGCGTTGCCGACCCGGTGAAGGTGACCCGTTCGGCGCTGCAGAACGCGGCTTCGATCGCGGCCCTGTTCCTCACCACCGAGGCCGTCGTCGCCGACAAGCCGGAGAAGGCCGCCGCTGGTGCCGGCGACCCGACCGGTGGCATGGGCGGTATGGACTTCTAAGTCAGTCCTTTCGGAAAAGCCCGGGAGCGCTTCGGCGCCCCGGGCTTTTTCCTATGTCCGCGAACGTGGGTTACCCGCACGCTTTTTCCGCGAAAGGCGTGTAACAAGCCCACACTCGGGCGGTGGGTCGCGCTACTTCTTCAGCGGGACACAGTCGTGCAGGCAGTCCGGGCTGGTCGCGGGCGAGGCCTCGGTGGCCTTGCGGTGCAGCACGGCCTTGACGGGTTCGACGGTCAGGGTGTCGGCGGCGGGCAGGGCGCGGCCGTCGACGATCAGCGAGTACCCGCCCGGTTCGCGCGGGGGCCACACGAGCGTCACGTCGGGGTGGGCGGCGGTGTTCTGCCGGGTGTGCCTACCGACCGTGCCGAGGTCGAGGCGGCCGTCGGTGAGGACCGGCTCGACCGCGACGGTATGCGCGCGGTAGTCGTCGCCGACCGTGATCAGGTATCCGAACGGGAAGTCGGCCAGCACGTCGGCCAGCCGGGCCAGGTCCACCTTGACGCTCATGTCCTCCATCTTGGCAGGGTTCGCTGCCGCGGTTGCTTTGATCTTCTCCGTAGCGGGCGGGGCTACGGGGTCCGACACGGTTTTTAATTTTCTGAAACGTCGAAAAAGTTTGCCAGTAAATATTGACGAATGTGTAGATCACGGCCGTATGCTCCGTAAGCGGCGTCACACCGCCGGGCCCGTGTAAACCGCGGGTCACTTCCGAAGGGGGATACATGACCGCTACCGCTCGCCCAATGCCCACCAAACTCGCAGCAGCCATCGTGGCCGCCGGCGTCGTCTCGACCGGCGCCGTGGTGGCCGTGCCCGATGACCGCTCCGCCCACGTCATCACGGCCGAGGTCGCGCCCACCTCGATCGTCACCGACCTGCTGTACAACTTCGGTGATGTCGTCAACGGCACGATCGGCGCCGTCACCGTCATCTCCGACGCGAACACCTCGCTGCCGTTCGACATCTCGACCGCTACGCTGATCGCGCTCAACACCCCGTCGATCGCCCCGAGCCTGTTCAGCTGGCTGGTCCAGCGCTACCTGAATCCCAGTGACTACTATCCCGCCTACACCTACGCCTGGGACTTCAAGACCTCGCTCGAGCTGATCGTCAGCACGCTGCCGCCGGTGCTCAGCACACCGATCATCGACGCGCTCAACGACATCGCCGACGGGATCGGAGCCTTCCTCGAGGACAACCTGGCCAGCGCCCTGCCCGGCATCGGTGCGACCAACTACTTCTGGAACCAGTCGGACATCGGCCGGACGGTGTGGGCCGCGAACCTGGCCGCGACCGTGCCGATCTACCTGACGTACAACGTCGTCAGCTACCTCGGCTACCTGCCCGCCACCCTCGAGGCCACCTTCGAGTCGGCGCTGCGTGACCCGAGCGAGATCCCGAACCTGCTCAGCAACCTGGTCTACGAGGTGGCGGGTCCGGATGGGCTGCTGCAGACGCTCGCGACGATCCTGACCAACCCGCTGATCGCGCTGCCCGGGCCGCTCAGCACGCTCACCGAGCAGATCCGCGACGCGGTGTTCGACGGCGTCGACAACCTGCTGAGCCTGCTGCCGACGCCGATCGCGCCGACACCGTTCGCCAGCCCGTCGCTGCTGCAGCAGAAGTCCGACTCCGAGGTGTACCGCACCGCGGACGACGAGGAGTTCTCCGGACTGCAGGCCTCCATCGAGGACGAGGGCGACGGCGACGAGGGCGGCGAGGCCAAGTCCGGCGACGACGGGGCGCCGGCCGACGACGAGACCGCTGACGACCTGGCCACGGCCGACGATGACGCCGAGGGTGACGACGTGGCGCCGAAGCTGCCGGGCACCACCAAGGTCAAGACCGGCAACAAGTTCGTCCCCGGCGGCACCACCGCGGTCGATGACGACACCACCGGTGGCGACGCACCCGAAGCCGAAACCCCCGACCCGGAGCCGAACGACGAGGGTGCCGGTGACGGAGCCGGCGAGGACACGGGCTCGAACGAGTCCGCAGGAGCAACCGCCTGATTCATCCGCTGAAAGGCCCGGTCCCCTCGGGGACCGGGCCTTCTCAATCCCGGGGGAGTGCAGCAGTGGGGACCATCAGAAGGGCGGCCTGCGTCGCGGCCGCGTCGTGTGCGATCACCGCGGGGATCGCCGTGGCGCCGGCGGGCGCCCACACCGCGCTGATGCTGGGCGGTACCGGCGGTGGGGCGCTGACCCCCGGCCAGATCGCGGCGTACGTGCACCCGGAGTGGGTGCAGACCTACCAGGGCATCGCCTATCCGGGCAGTCTGGACTTCCGGCGCTCGATCGCTACCGGCCTCGAATCGCTGAAGGCCTCCATGGGTGCGCCGAAACCGATTGTCTTGCAGGGGATCAGCCAGGGTGCCCGGTCATCAACGCCTACAAGAGCTTCCTGATGAGCCTGCCGGCGGAGCAGCGGCCCGACCCGGACCAGTTGAGTTTCGTGCTGTTCGGTGACCCGTCCAACGCCCGCAACGGGCTGGCGGCGGTGGTGCCGGTGCTGCAGGGCGTCCTCGGCGTCCCCGGTCCCGCGCCGGACACGCCGTACGACAGCCTGTGGCTGATCCGGGAGTACGACCTGTTCGCCGACTTCCCCGACCGGCCGTGGAACCTGCTCGCGGTGGCCAACGCGGTGGCCGGGTGGGTCTACATCCACCCCGTCTACAACGGCGTCGACCCGACCTCCGAACCCGGGGTGCTGGTGGACGCCGCCGTCAACAGCCAGGGCGGGACAGACCTGTACGTGCTGATGCCCACCAGGCAGTTGCCGTTGACGATGCCGCTGCGCCAGCTCGGCGTGCCCGACCGTGTGGTCGACGACGTCGACAGGCTGCTGCGGCCCGTCATCGACTCGGCCTACGACCGCCGCGGATACGAGCCGGTGACCGCCCGTGACGACGTCGATCTCGACCAGTTCGAGTTGACCCGCGAGGAACCGCCGGCCGACGAGCCGGTCCCGGTCGGCTCGGGCGCCAAGGTCAAGTCCGGCAACAAGTTCAGCCCCGGGATGACCGAAACCGCCGCGGATCCGGAGCACGACGATGCCGACGGCGAGAGCGAAACCGATTCCGAGACAACTGATCCCGAGGAAACCGGACCAGATGACGCCGAGGCTGCCGCTTAGGCGGCGGGCGCGGGCCTGCGGCCGCGGATCAGCCTGCCGGGACGTGCCGACGTCGGCACACCGTTCTCGGCGATGATCTGCCCGGAGACGATCGTCGCGACGTAGCCGTCGGCGCGCTGGTCCAGACGCCGGCCGCCGGCGGGCAGGTCGTGGGTGACCACGGGCCGGTGCAAGCGCACCGCGGCGTGGTCGATGACGTTGAGGTCGGCCTTGTAGCCCACCGCGATCCGGCCGCGGTCGGCCAGCCCGGCCACCCGCGCAGGCACCGACGTCAGCTCCCGCACCGTCTCGGCCACCGTGAGCCGGCCGCTCGCCCGGTCCCGGGACCAGTGCGCCAGCATGTACGTGGGAAAGCTTGCGTCGCAGATCATTCCGTAGTGCGCCCCGCCGTCGCCCAGACCGAGGACCACGTCGTCGCGGCGGATCAGTTCGGCGACGGTGTCGAGGTTGCCGTTGCGGAAGTTGGCCAGGGTGACCAGCAGCATCGCGTGACCGTCGTCGTCGAGCAGTCGGTCGTAGGCCTCCTCCAGCGGGCTCACCCCGCGGGCCCGCGCCCGGGCGCCGATCGAATCCTGCGGCGACGGTTCGTAGTTCGGCGGATCGGCCATCGGGAACATGTAGTCCCAGGCCTGTGCGGCGAACATCAGCGGATGCCCGTCGGAGGCGGGCTGGTCGTTGAGGATCCGTTCGCGCACTTCGGGTTTGCGCATCTCGGCGACCTTCTCGGCCAGCGGCAGCCCGGCGATCTCCCGGTAGCTGGGGTACAGCACGAACGGGTTGCCCGACAGCTCCAGCCCCAGCACCAGCCCGATCGGGCGCGGGAAGATCTGCGCGGTGACCCGCGGCCCGTCGGCCCCGCCGGTGGCGTTGGTCTTCTCCACCATCGTCAGCGCATCCAGGAAGAACGGCTCGCCGGCGTTGCCGATCGCCAGCGTGAACGTCACCGGCAGCCCCACGTCCTCGGCCACCTCGAACACCGTCCGGAGCACCGGTTCGTAGTCTCCGGCGACCAGATCGGGCACGAACTGGATCAGCCCGCCGCCGCCGTCGCGCACCCCGCGGGCGATCGCGTCGATCTCGGCGCGGTCGGCGTCGTAGCTGGGGATGGGCCTGCCGCTCTCGGTCTTGTGCAGCGTGAAGCGTGACGACGCGAAGCCCAGCGCCCCCACCTGGACCGCCTCGGTCGCGAGCTTGCGCATCAGCGCCAGGTCCTCGTCGGTGGCGGGTTCGCGGTCGACACCGCGCTGACCCATCACGTACACCCGCAGCGGCGAGTGCGGCAGCAGCGCGGCCACGTCGATGTCGCGGGGCCGCGAATCCAGCGCGTCGAGGAACTCCGGGAACGTCTCCCACGTCCACGGCAGCCCGTCGACCATCACCACACCCGGAATGTCCTCGACGCCGGCCATCACGTCGACGAGCACCTCGTGGTCCTCGGCGCGGCACGGGGCGAACCCGACGCCGCAGTTACCCATGATCGCGGTGGTCACCCCGTGCGCGGACGACGGGATCAGCCGGTCCGACCAGATGGCCTGCCCGTCGTAGTGGGTGTGCAGGTCGATGAATCCGGGCGTCACCAGCAGACCCGTCGCGTCGATCTCCCGCGCGCCGCGTTCGGTCACCGTGCCCACCGCGGCGATCACGCCGCCGGAGACCGCGACGTCGCCGACGTAGGGTTCGCCGCCGAGGCCGTCGACGATGGTTCCGCCGCGAATCACGAGATCAAAAGTCATACCCAGAATCTACGATGAGGCGATGATCGATCACTTCGGAATCAACTGTGCGGATTTCGAGAAGTCGAAGGCGTTCTACGACAAGGTGCTCGGCGTCCTCGGCTACACCCGACAGCTGGACTACGGGGTGGCCATCGGGTACGGCCGCGACGGCAAGCCCGATTTCTGGATCGGCGATATGAACGCCGGCGACGCCAACGGGCCCAACCGCGAGGTGCACGTCGCGTTCCAGGCCGCCGACACCGCGGCGGTGCAGGCCTTCTACGACGCGGCGCTGGAGGCGGGCGCCGAATCGCTGCACGCGCCGCGGCTGTGGCCGGAGTACCACCCCGGCTACTACGGCGCGTTCGTACGCGATCCGGACGGCAACAATGTCGAGGCCGTCTTCCACGGCGCGCAACCGCTGGGGTGACCTGGGTACGGTCAACGTATGTCTGACTCCGACGCCGCGGCGGTGCGCGAGGTGCTGCGCGACGCCTTCACCCGACAGATCGAACACGTCGAGGACCTCACCGACGAGCTCACCGACGAGATCGCGTTCTTCCGGCCGACGGCCACCGCCAACAGCATCGCGTGGCTGATCTGGCACAGCGCCCGCCAGCAGGACCTGCAGATCGCCGATATCGCCGGCACCGAGCAGGTGTGGTTCCGCGAGGGCTGGGTGGACCGGTTCAACCTCGACCTGCCCCGCGACTCGATGGGTTACGGCCACACCCCCGACGAGGTCGGCAGGGTGCGCGCGTCGGCGGATCTGCTCGCCGGCTACTACCACGGGGTGCACAAGGCGACGCTCGAGTACATCGCGTCGGTGACCACCGAGGAACTCGGGCGCATCGTCGACACGCGCTGGAACCCGCCGGTGACCGCCAGCGTCCGACTGGTCAGCATCATCGACGATGCGGCCCAGCATCTGGGGCAGGCGGCCTACATCCGCGGCATCGCGTGATCCGGTGGTGGCCGTCGATCGGGCTGGCGGCGATGCTGTTGCTGGGCTGGGCGGTCGGCAAGTCCTCGACCCCGATCGATGACTGGTTCCAGAGCTTCAAGAACACCCCGGTCGCCGATCTGAACCTGCTGACCAGGCCCAAGCTGCTGGTCGGCACGCTGGTGATCGTGCTGAGTGTGGCGCTGGTGCAGCGCAAGTGGCGGCTGGCCACCATGACCGTGGTGGCGCCGCTGGTCGGGCTGGCGTTCGAACGGGTGCTCAAACCGATCTTCGGGCGCACCAAGGAGGGGGCGCTGGCCTACCCGAGCGGGCACATCACCACGACGACGATCGTGATGGGGCTGGTGGTGCTGCTCGCGGGTGCGGCCTGGTGGGCGGTGGTGCTGGCGACGACGGTGGTCGCGCTGGCCATGATCGGGGTGGGGGCGAGCTTTCACTACTTCACCGACACCGTCGGCGGTGCGCTGCTCGGCTCGGCGGTGGTGTGTACATCGGCGGTCATCGCGCGTCGTGACCGGGTCCTGGCCGCCCGAAGACAGCCAGGCATCCGTGTGCGCTCAGTTAGCTGACTTCGCCGTCTGCAACAATCGGTCGGATGACACCACCGGATCAGGTACCGGGGCTGCGTGAGCGTAAGAAGCTGCGCACCCGCGCCACGATCAGGCGCGAGGCCCTCCGGCTGATCCAGAAACAGGGCTTTGCGGCCACCACCGTCGAGCAGATCGCGGCGGCGGCCGACATCTCACCGCGCACCTTCTCGCGCTACTTCCCGACCAAGGAAGCGGTGCTGCTGTCCTACGACCACGTCACCCTGATCATCGACGCGTTCGTCGCGGCACCCAGGGACCTGTCGGTCATCGAGACCTACCGGTTCGCCGTGAACAAGACGTTCCGGGAGCTCAGCACCGAGGAACGCGAGCTGGCGATCCTGGGGCAGCAGCTGATGTACACGGTGCCGGAGTCCTACGGGCTGCTCTACGCCGAGTACGTGCGGCTGATCGACCTGATCGCCGACGGCCTGACCAAGCGGCCGGGGGCGCCCCCCGACGAGCTGGAACGCCGGGTGCTGGCCTCGGCGATCGTGGGGGTGCTGATCGGCGCCTCGCACGGCACCCCGTTGCCGTGGGACCCCATCTCGGCCAGCCTGCAAACCTTCGAGCGGATGCTGAAATAGCGCGTCCGCAACTTGACACGCGTCAACCCCGGTGCGATCTAGGTCACATGTGGTGGCTAGCATGGGCCTATGACTGCGACGCGCGATGTCGACCTGCCCGCGACCAGCACGATCCACAACCCGGCCACCGGAGCCGTCGCAGGCACGGTGACGTGGACCGACCCCGCGGACGTCCCGCGGATCGCGGCGGGGCTGCGGGAGGCGCAGCGGCAGTGGGAGGCCCGCGGCGCGGCGGGACGCGCGAAGGTGCTGGCCCGCTACGCGGTGTGGCTCGGTGAGCACCGCGACGAGATCGAGGCCCTGCTGATCCAGGAGACCGGCAAGTCGGCCGTCGACGCGGCGCAGGAGGTGCCGCTGCTGATCCTGATCGCCTCCTACTACATCAAGACGATGGAGAAGGCGCTGCGGCCCGAGAAACGCCCGGCGCCGCTGCCGTTCCTGTCGATCAAGAAGATCGAGGTGCACTACCGGCCGCGGCCGGTGGTCGGCATCATCGCGCCGTGGAACTACCCGGTGGCCAACGCCCTGATGGACGCCATCGGGGCGCTGGCGGCCGGCTGCGCGGTGCTGCTCAAGCCGTCCGAGCGCACACCGCTGACCGCCGAGCTGCTGCTGCGCGGTTGGCTGGACTCCGGCGCGCCGGAGGTGCTGGCGCTGGCCCAGGGCGCGCGCGAGGTGTCCGAGGCCGTCATCGACAACAGCGACTTCATCCAGTTCACCGGCTCGTCGGCCACCGGCGCGAAGGTGATGGAACGCGCCGCGCGCCGGCTCACCCCGGTCAGCCTGGAACTGGGCGGCAAGGACCCGATGATCGTGCTCGAGGACGCCGACATCGAGCTGGCCGCCAACGCCGCGGTGTGGGGCGCGTTCTTCAACGCCGGGCAGACCTGCGTGTCCGTCGAGCGGGTGTACGTGCTGGAACCGGTGTACGACAGGTTCGTCGACGCGGTGGTGCGCGCCACCGAGAAGCTCAAGATGGGCGCCGGCGACGGCTATGACTTCGGTTCGCTGATCGACGAGTCGCAGGTCGCGGTGACCGCGCGCCACGTCGACGACGCCTTGGCCAAGGGGGCGCGGGCGCTGACCGGCGGCACGCGCCCCGAGGGTCCGGGCAGCTTCTACCCGCCGACGGTGCTGGTCGACGTCGACCACTCGATGCTGTGCATGACCGAGGAGACCTTCGGCCCGACGCTGCCGATCATGAAGGTCGCCACCGTCGACGAGGCGATCCGGCTGGCCAACGACAGCCCGTACGGCCTGAGCGCGTCAGTGTTCTCCGCCGACGTGGAGCGGGCCAAACGCATTGCGGTGCAGCTGGATTGCGGTGCGGTCAACATCAACGACGTGATCTCCAACCTGATGTGCACCACCGCGCCGATGGGCGGGTGGAAGTCCTCGGGGCTGGGGGCGCGGTTCGGCGGTGCCGAGGGGCTGCGCAAGTACTGTCGTCAGGAGGCCGTGGTGGCCCCGCGCACCAGCGCCGGTGCGGGCGGCACCTACTACAACAACTCGCTCAAGGCGCTCAAGCGGATGAACAAGATGATGACCAAGCTGGCGTTGATCACCCCGAAGCGGGCCGCCAAGTAGTGCGGTTCCTCGCGACGCTTCTCTGCTGGCTGATCACCACCGCGCTGCTCGCGGTCGCTGTCCCCACCATGTGGGCGCAGCGCACCGTCGTCGACGCCGACGGGTACGCGGGGCTGGCGCGCACGGCCGCCAAGGATCCGCAGCTGCAGCAGGCGATGGCCGCGATCCTGGCCACCGAGGTCAAGTCGTACATGGCCGAGCGCGGGCACGACGTGGACACCGTGATGATCGACGGGGTGGCGTCGGCCTACACCGCCAACCCGACGTTTCCCGGGCAGTTCGCGCTGGCCAACGTGGTCGGGCACCACTGGATGTTCACCGACTCGGCGCACCGGATCGAGGGCACCGACCAGTGGACCCTCGACCTGGGTCCGATGCTGGCCGACGAGTCGTTCCGGCGCACGCTGGGCAACTTCGGGGAGGCGACGCCGGAGTCGCTGCCGGTGCCGGTGTCGATCGACGACGCCTGGCGCCCGGGCCAGCTGCGTGAGGCAGGCCGGTGGGCGACGTGGGTCAGCGTCGGGGCGGCGGTCCTGACCGGGGTGTTCGCGCTGCTGACCCTGCTCGCCGCCCGGTCGCGGGGCAGAGCCCTTGCCGCGCTGGGGGTTTCGGCGCTGCTCGTCGGTGCCGCCGGCTGGGCCGGGCTGGAGGTCGCGGGCCGTTCCATCACCACCGCGCTGAACCGGCTCGCCGGCGACCTGCGGGTGGTCGCCGACGTCATGGTCGGCACCGCCGTGGACAGCCTGCATCACTGGCTGAACCTGACCCTGGCCGCCGGCGGGGTGCTGGTGGTGTTCGGGGTGCTGGTGTCGGCGCTGGGCGGGCTGCGCCGCCGCGACATTTAGCCCATCTCGGTATTGCTACCGTCAGGGGCATGCCGTTCGTCTCGGACATCGTCGGACCGCAGCAGCCGGTGCGCGGTTGGCCGCCGTTGACCATCGGTGTGCTGCGCCGGACCAGCACCATCGACACCCATCCGGACGGTGACAGCGACTCCGACGTCGACCTGCGGGCGCGCGACGCCGTCGGCACCGAGGACGGGGCAGGCGTGTTCGCGGAGGTCCGGCTGCGCGCCCATCTGGCCGCGCGGGTGATCGACCGGATCGACGGCGCACCGCTGGACGCGCTGCTGGGCCGGCGGGTGGGCCCGGGATTCCGGTCGGCGCTCGGCGAGCTACTGCCCGACGAGGTGCGCCGGTCGAGCCTGGTGAACCTGCTGCTCGACGACTGGGTGGGTGCGGCGCTGGTGTCCGGCTACGCGTTGGCGCACAAGGCGATCATCGACGGTGTCGAGCAGAAGCTGCCGCCGGGCACCACCGACCGGATGCTGGGTATCTGCGCGGGGTTCGCGCCGGGGGCGTCGATGGACCACAAGATGCGCGAGCTGGGCACGATCCCGTCGGTGCACGGCCCCATCGCCCCGCTGCTGGACGGTCTGCACGAGGTGGAACCGCTTGGCGCCCATGGGATGCGGCGGCTGCGCCGGTTGGATCTGGATCCCGAGTCGGGACGGTTCGACGCGCACTTCCGTGACTCCCACGTCGACGGGGACGGGGTGGAGACGATCGTGCACGAGTACACCGTCGAGGGTCAGGTGGACGTGCCGGCGCGGAGGATCGCCGCGATCACCGCGCACGCGCGGGTGCTGCCGTGGCAGGAGTGCCCGAACGCGCTCGGCAGTGCACACCGGCTGGTGGGGATGACGCTGGGCGAGGTCCGCGACCGGGTGCGCGGCGAGTTCGTCGGCACCAGCACGTGCACGCACCTCAACGACACCCTGCGGGTGGTCGGCGATCTCGGCGCGCTGCTCGAGCTCAGGGCTCGATGATGGGCGACGGGTACCGATGAAAACAGGATCGGATACCTGGCGATGGCTTCAGCCGTCACCCGCGCCCCCCGATTCCGCATCCTGAGGCGGGGCGAACGAACCGCCCCCGGCGCGGAAACCGGCGAAGTAGGCCAGCGCCGGCAGACACAGCAGCGGAATCGACGTGATGGCGGCCACCGCCAGTGGGATGCGTTGGCGGCGCGCGACGGGAAAGCCCTCGGACGCGTCTGCCCTGCCGAGCCCGAAGAACAGCAGCGCCGACAGCGCCGCCCCTCCGATCGACGCCGGGTGCGTCATGCCTTCGTTGACGGCGACAAACACCACGCTCGAACTGAAGAGGGCCGCAACCCACCACATCTTCGCGGCGGTCAGCAACTGCCCGTAGGCATCCGGTGGCGGGTCGACGCCGCGTTGGGCGAGTGTGAACGCGTAGATCCGGTCGCCGATCTTGATGAACGGTGTCCGGAAGTATGCGTAGATCCAGGCGAACACCATCCACGTGATGGCCACCACCGCGTCTTTGCCTTCGGGCGGCCGGAAGGTGAGGGCGACGACGGCGCCGCCGGCGAGCCAGCCGAACCAGAAGACCCGCCGGGCCCGGTCGACATCGGGATTCGCTGAGGAAACCGGCGACGATCGTGGTGATGACCGCCACGGCCGCACCGGCCGCGAAGAGCACGTCCTCGCTCACGGCTCGGAATACCTCATGGTCACCGAACCTACCGGCGCCCGGCGGGGGGATTTGACGCCGATTTTCGTCGTCTCCCTCAGCGGACCCAACCGCCGAAACAGACCTTAGGTATGGCTATCCTGAGGGCTTAAGGGGGTGTTATGTTCAGCCCCTCCCGAGACACATCGAGGTGCGAAGTGAACCGTTATCTTGCCTGGGCGGCGCCCGTCACCGCCGCGGCCCTGATCCTCTCCGGATGCTCGAGCGACAACTCCTCGAGCAGCGAGACGTCGGCATCGACCTCGGCCGCCGGGACGACCACCGAGACCAGCGCCGCGCCGGCCGTCGACCAGGCCGTGCTCGACAAGGCCGCCGCCGACTACAAGGCGTACGTCGAGAGCAACATCGACGAGCTGCAGCGCGTGGTGAAGGTGTTCACCGACGCCGTGCGCGCCGGTGACCTCGCCGCCGCGCAGGCCGCCTACGCCCCGTCGCGCGTGCCCTGGGAGCGCATCGAGCCGATCGCCGGGCTCGTCGAGGAGATCGACGGCAAGATCGACGCCCGCGTCGACGACTTCGACTCCGTCGACGATCCGGAGTTCACCGGCTGGCACCGCCTCGAGTACCTGCTGTTCGAGAAGAACACCACCGAGGGCGGCGCCGAGTTCGCCGACCAGCTCGACAAGGACGTCGCCGACCTCAAGGAACAGTTCACGTCGGTCGAGGTCACCCCGCTCGACGTCGCCAACGGTGCCGCCGAGCTGATCGAAGAGGTCTCCGAGGGCAAGATCACCGGCGAGGAGGACCGCTACTCCAAGACCGACCTGTGGGACTTCGACGCCAACGTGCAGGGCGCCCGCGACGCGATCGGGAAGCTGAACCCCGCGCTCGTCGAGGCCGACCCGGCGCTGCTCGGCAAGATCGAAGCCGGCATCAACTCGGTGTTCGAGACGCTGGCCCCGCTGCGCCGCGGCGACGGCTGGGTGCTGTTCTGCACCGACAACGATCCCAACCCGTCACCGCGCTGCCCCGAGGTGACCGTGTCGAATGAGGTCCTCGACAAGCTCAAGGCAGAACTGGCCGGCCTGTCCGAGAACCTGGCACACGTCGCGGGCGCCCTGAAACTGCAGTGACCGACCGGCGTTCGGGGCTCTCCCGGCGCGGGTTCATCGCGGGGGCACTGGGCACCGGCGCCGCTGTGGGCGCCGGTGTGGCGCTGGCCGGCTGTTCGTCGCCCGAGTCCGCGACCGCCCGACCGGCCCCCGCGTTCGTCCCGTTCGAGGGTCCGCACCAGACCGGCATCACCGCGCTGCCCATCCCGGAGCGCGGTCTGGTCGCGTCGTTCAACGTGCTCTCGCCGGACCGCAAGGCGCTGATCGAAGCGTTCCGGGAGCTCTCTGACGAGATCCGCGCGCTGATGGCCGGCACACCGCCCGAGCAGCTTGACCCGACCTACCCGCCCGCGGACTCCGGCATCCTCGGCGAGGCGCCGCCGCCGGACAACCTGTCGGTGGTCGTCGGTGTGGGCGCCTCGCTGTTCGACAAGCGGTTCGGGCTGGCCGACCGCAAACCCCGGGAACTGGAGACCATGCCGTTCCTGGCCAACGACAGGCTCGACCCCAAGCTCTCGCACGGCGACCTGTCGCTGATCATCGAGGCCGAGCACACCGACACCGTGATCTTCGCGCTGCGCCAGCTGATGCGGCGTACCCGCAGGCACCTGGTGCTGCGCTGGATGATCGACGGTTACGCCCGCGGTATCGGCGCCGGCCAGGTCTCGCACACCGCCACACCGCGAAACCTGTTGGGCTTCAAGGACGGCACCGCCAACCTCGACGTCAGCGACGAGGCGCTGATGGACCGCCACGTCTGGGTGGGTCCCGGCGACGGCGAACCGGACTGGGCGGTCGGCGGGTCGTATCAGGCGATCCGGATCATCCGGATGTTCGTCGAGTTCTGGGACCGCGCGCGCCTGGCCGAACAGGAGAAGCTGATCGGTCGGGTCAAGTCCAGCGGCGCACCGCTGGGGATGACCGACGAGTTCGCCGACCCCGACTACGCCGAGGATCCCGACGGCAAGCGGATCCCGCTCGACGCCCACATCCGGTTGGCCAACCCGCGCACCCCGGAGACGGAGGAGAACCTGATCCTGCGACGGGGTTTCAACTACTCGCGCGGGTTCGACGGCGCGGGCCGGTTGGACCAGGGGCTGGCGTTCGTCGCCTACCAGCGCAGTCTGGAGAAGGGCTTCTTGACCGTGCAGCGACGGCTGAAGGGCGAACCGCTCGAGGAGTACATCCTGCCCGTCGGGGGCGGGTTCTTCTTCATGCTGCCCGGCGTCGTCGGTGCGGACCGCTACCTGGGCGACCAGTTGCTCAGCTGAGCATCGACCACAGGAACTCGTAGATCAGCGCCGACCGGAACGCGGTCTGCGCGTTGTCGGCCGCGCCGGCGTGCCCGCCCTCGATGTTCTCGTAGTAGTACACCTCGTGGCCGGCAGCCTCCAGCGCCGCCGTCATCTTGCGGGCATGGCCCGGATGTACGCGGTCGTCGCGGGTGGAGGTGGTGATCAGGATCGGCGGATACCTCCGGTCGGCCGAGATGTTCTGGTACGGCGAGTATTTCGAGATGAACTCCCAGTCGTTGGGGTTGTCGGGGTCGCCGTACTCGGCCATCCACGAGGCGCCGGCGAGCAGCAGGTGGAACCGCCGCATGTCCAGTAGCGGCACCGAGCACACCAGCGCTCCGAACAGTTCCGGGTAGCGGGTGAGCATCACGCCCATCAGCAGGCCGCCGTTGCTGCCGCCCTGGGCGCCCAGTTGTGCGACGGTGGTGATCCCGCGGTCCACCAGATCCTTGGCCACCGCGGCGAAGTCCTCGTAGACGAGGTGGCGGTTCTCCCGCATGGCCTGGGTGTGCCACGTCGGTCCGTACTCCCCGCCGCCGCGGATGTTGGCCAGCACGTACGTGCCGCCGCGGCTCAGCCACAGTCGGCCGAGCACGCCGCTGTAACCCGGGGTGTTGGAGACCTCGAAGCCCCCGTATCCGCCCAGCAGTGTGGGGCCCGGACCGTCGCTGCCCTTATGCCCGACAACGAAATACGGGATCATCGTGCCGTCGGCGGAGGCGACGAAGTGCTGGTTGACCTCGATGTCGGAGGCGTCGAAGAACGACGGCGCCCGCTTGATCTCGGTGACCTCGCCGCCGGCGCGACCCCACAGCAGCCGCGACGGGTTGTCGAACGTGCTGGCGTCGATGAACATCTCGTCGCCGTGCTCATCGACGTCGACGAGCACGGTGCTGGTGTTCGACGGCAGCCCGGGAATCTCGGTGTGCCGCCACTCGCCGGGCGTCACCACCGCGACGTGGCTGACCACGTCGACCAGGGTGGCCAGCACCAGCCGGTCGCGGGTCCACGCGTAGTTCTCCAGGCTGGAATGCGCGTCCGGAGCGAACACGAGCTGCAGTTGCGCTGTGCCGGCGAGGAATTCGTCGTAGTTCGCGGCGACCAGTGAGCCCGCGGGATACGTCGTGGTACCCACTGTCCAGTCGGTGCGCGGCCGCACCAGCAGCCACTCCCGGTGCACCGAGATGCCGGCGTCGGTGGGCACCGGGATCTCGATCAGCTCGTCGCCGCGCAGCTCGTAGCGGTTGCGGTTGAAGAAGTCGAACGACCGGGTGATCAGCAGCCGCCCGGTCGTGGTGTCGTAGCTGCAGCCCACGCTGACGTCGCCGGGTTCACCCTCGAACAGCGTCTCGGCGTACTGCAGCGGCTGGCCGCGCCGCCACCGCTTGACCACCCGCGGATAGCCGGAGTCGGTCAGCGATCCGGGCCCGAAGTCGGTGCCGACCAGCACCGTGTCGCGGTCCTGCCACGTCACGCTGGTCTTGGCCTCCGGCAGGGTGAACCCGTCGGCGACGAATTTGCGTGTGGTCATGTCGAATTCACGCACCACGGTGGCGTCGGCGCCGCCGCGGGACAACTCGATCAGCGCCAGCGAGTAGTCCGGTTCGAGCACCTCGGCGCCCGCCCACACCCAGTTGGTGTCGTCGGCGCGCGCGAGCTCGTCCACGTCGATCAGCACATCCCAGTCCGGGTTGTCGGTGCGGTAGCTGTCCAGCGTGGTGCGCCGCCACAGACCGCGCGGATGCTCGGCGTCGCGCCAGAAGTTGTACAGGTACTCACCGCGGCGGCGCACGTACGGGATGCGGGAGTCGGTGTCGAGCACCTCCAGCGCCTCGGCCCGCATCCGCTCGAACCGCTCACCACCGAAGCGCTCCAGCGTCGGGTCGTTGTGCTTGCGCACCCACTCCAGCGCGTCGTCGCCGGTGATGTCCTCGAGCCACAGATACGGGTCGGTTGTCACGGATTCCATTGTGGTCGCCCGGCGGGATTTCGCCGAACGGTGTCGGTCCGGCGGCTTCGGGCCTATCGTCGTCACCGTGTCCGATCCACGTCCGGAGTCCCCGCCGCGCGCGGTGATCACCGCGGCGGCGGCCGAACTGCTGGCCCGGCTGCAGGACAGGCACGGGCCGCTGATGTTCCACCAGTCCGGCGGCTGCTGCGACGGCTCGTCGCCGATGTGCTATCCGGCCGGAGAGTTCATCGTCGGCGACCGCGACGTGCTGCTGGCCATCCTCGATGTGGGGGACAGCCCAGGCGTGCCGGTGTGGATCTCCGGCCCGCAGTTCGAGGCGTGGAAGCACACCCAGGTGATCATCGACGTCGTGCCGGGCCGCGGCAGCGGGTTCAGCGTGGAGGCCCCGGAGGGTATGCGGTTCCTCACCCGGGGCCGCGCGTTCACCGACGACGAGAACCGCCTGCTGGCGGGACAGACGCCGGTCACCGGGGCCGATTACGCGCGCGGGATGCGTCCGCCGGCGACGGGGACGCATATCGTCGGTGACCCAATTGATGCCTGTCCGATACCAAACGCGCCGCGCCGCTGACGAATTCGACGACGAAGCGCGCGTAGCCTCGGTTAGGTGATCCCGCTGCCCAAGGCGCGGTTGCTGACCAGCGCCCTTCTCGTCGGCACAGCGGTGGGGCTCATCCTCGGAGTCGCCACCTCTGTGCTCGTCGACGCCGCGATCCGGCCGGACGTCGTCGTCGGCCTGGTGGTCGGGGTGCCGAGCATCCTCGGGATCTTGACGATCCTGCTGTCCGGGCGGCGGTGGGCAACGACGGTCGGCGCGTTCCTGCTCGCCGTCGCGCCCGGCTGGTTCGGGGTGCTGGTGGCGGTCGAGGCGGTCAGCCATGCATGAGACCGAGACGCTGCCGGGCGAGCCGACCCAGCCGTACACGCCGACGTTCGACACCGGCGAGTTCGAGGCACCCGCCCCGGCCCCCGAGCTGCCGGCACCGCACGCGCAGCCGATCGTCGTCCCCGGCGACTACCAGTACCTCAAACGGTGGCTGTTCGCGCTGGTCCTCGCCGCGGTGTGGGTGCCGTCGGCGGTGTCCGGCTGGTTCCTCTACGACTGGTGGTACCAGTCGCTGGACAAGACCGCCCCGGTGTTCGTGGTGCTGCTGTTCGTGATCTTCTCCACGGTCGGCGGCCTGCTCACCGCGATGGCGCCCCGTCCCGCCTGGTCCGCACTGGCGCTGGCGTTCATGTCGGCGCCGCTGGCCGCTGTGGCCGGGGCGGCCGTGCTGCACGGCATCTACTACTGCGAATGGGCCAACCGGTGCCTGGTCGGGCTGATTCCTTACTGAGCTGAGCCGCGGCCATCCGGTCTCCGGTGGCACCCCGTCAGATCATATGTTCAGATAGACAGATGATGTTGCCGAGGGGTGTGCGTTCGCTGCCGCGCGGGCTGTCTGTCGTCGCCGTCGTCACCGCGCTGGTCGCGGCCGGCTGTGCGACCGGGTCCGGGTCCGGCCCGACCGAACAGATCGTGCTGGCCGCGGGCCAGGAACTCGGCTCCTTCAACCCGGTCAACGGCTACGGCGAACAGGGCGTCTCGCCCCTGTACGACGGGCTGTACCGGCCGCAGGCCGACACCGACGACGTCGTTCCGGACCTCGTGCCCGCCCTCGCCGCCGATGCGCCCGAGCCGGTAGGACCACACCGCTGGCGCATCCCGCTGCGCTCCGGCGTCACGTTCTCCGACGGCTCGTCGCTGGACTCCGCCGACGTCGTGGCGACATATGCGGCGGTCAAGGACCCCGCCGTCGCCTCGGAGATCTCGACCAACCTGCAGGCCGTGGTCGCCGTCACGGCCGACGGCCCCGACGCGGTCGTCGTCGAGACGACCACGGCCGCCGACCCGCGCCCGTACCTGCTGTTGAGCATCCTGCCGTCGGAGAAGGTGGAATCCGGCCCCGCGGCCGACTGGGCCGTCAACACCGAACCCGTCGGCACCGGGCCGTACCGGCTCGAGAGCCTGCGTCCCGACCAGGCGGTGCTGGTCGCCCGCGACGACTACTGGGCTGAGGCGCCCGAGATCAAGCGCATCGTCTACACCTACACCCCCGACGACAACACCCGCGCCCAACGTCTCGTCGCCGGTGAGGTGGACGGCGCGAACCTGCCGCCCCGGCTGGTCGATTCGATCGCCGGCGACGACGTGCGGACGGTGGCCGTGCAGTCGGCCGACTGGCGCGGCGTCGCGCTGCCCGCGGGTAACGCGTTCACCGCCGACCCGCAGGCCCGGCTGGCGATGAACCTCGCCGTCGACCGGGACGCGATGGTGCGAGACGTGCTGGCGGGTAAGGCCAGCCCGGCCAGCACCCCGGTCGCGTCGGTCTACGGCGACGCCTACGAACCCGGCGCACAGTTCGGCTTCGACGCCGCCCGCGCAGCGGCGATCCTCGACGAGGCGGGATGGCGCGCGGGACCCGATGGCCGCCGCGAGAAAGACGGTGTACCAGCGTCGTTCGAGCTGCTGTACAACGCCGCCGACACCGTGCGCCGAGACCTCGCGGTGGCGTTCGCCGCCGCGATGAGACCGCTGGGAGTCGAGGTGCGTACCCGCGGCACCAGCTGGGACGAGATCGACACCCGGTTCGGTGACTCCGCGGTGCTGCTCGGCGGGGGCTCGACGCCGTACAGCATCGACTCCCAGGTGTACGACACCCTGCACACCCGCGTACCCGAGTCGTCGATCTACTCGAACCCCGGCAACTTCACCGCGCCGGGGCTCGACGACCTGCTCGAGCGCGCCCGCGAATCGGCGACGGGACCGCAGAAGGACGAGCTGTACCGCCGGATCCAGTCGACGTACGTCACCGCCCCGTCGCACGTGTTCCTGGTTTTCCTCGACCACAGCTACGGCTACCGCGACCGCGGCTGGCGGCATCCGGCGCCGATCCTGGAACCGCACTCCCACGGCGTGTCGTGGGGCCCGTGGTGGAACCTCGCGGCATGGCGACGCTGACCCGGCCGCCCGCCGCCATCGCGCCGCGCGGGGGCTCCCGCTCGGGGCGCTGTCGAATCGCCCTGCGGCTCTTGGCGATCCGACTGGCCATCGCGGTCCCTGTGACGGTCGCGGTGTCGGCGGCGATGTTCGCGGTCGCGTCGCTGTCGCCGTTCGACCCGCTGGTGGCCTACCTCGGCGACAACTTCCAGCGCGCCACCCCCGCGCAGCGGGAGGCGATGCGCGCCGCCTACGACCTCGACCAGCCGTGGTGGCAGGCGTGGTGGACGTGGGTGAACGGGTTGCTGCACGGCGACCTCGGCTGGTCATCGACGCAGTCGCTGCCGGTGAGCGCGGTGCTCGCTGAACGGATGCCGTTCACCGTCGCGCTGTCCGGGTGCGCGCTGCTGCTGGCCTCGTTGATCGCGATTCTGGTCGGCGTGATGGCCGGGATGCGCCGCGACGGTGTGCTGGACCGGCTGGCCAACGCGTTCGCGGTGACGTTCGCCGCGGTGCCGCCGTTCGTTGTCTCGCTGGCACTGGTGGCGGTTCTCGCGGTGGGGCTGCGCTGGTTTCCGGCGTCCGGCGCCGCCGCCCCCGGCGATCCGTACACCGCGGCCGGTGTGCTGCGGCACGCCGTGCTACCGCTGATCGCCCTGGCGCTTTCGCAGATCCCGTGGCTGCTGCTGACGACGCGCACCGCGGTGGTCGAGGCGTGCGCCTCGGATGCGGTGCGTTCCGCGCGGGCCAGGGGAGTGCACGGCTGGGCGCTGATGTGGGGGCACATCGCACCGGTGTCGGTGCTGCCGACGCTGGCGCTGCTCGGCACCCGGCTACCTGAACTGATCGCCGGCGCGGCGATCGTCGAGACCGTCTTCGGCTGGCCAGGCATGGCCGCCGTCCTGGTGGAATCCGCAGCGGCACTGGACTTCCCGCTGCTGGCGGCGCTGACGGTCGGCTCAGCGGTCGCGGTGCTGGCCGGGTCGGCACTGTCGGACGCCGCAGCCGTTGCCGTCGACCCGCGGATCGGGATGACGGCATGACCACGCTGCCGGAGGTCAGGACTCGGATCGCGTGGCCCTGGGCCGTCGTCGCGGTCATCGCCGCCGCCGCGGTGGTGATCCCGCTGCTGTCCGGCGACCAGGTCGCCGACTTCTCCGCCGCACTGCAGCCGCCAAGCGCGAAACACCTACTGGGCACCGATCATTCGGGATACGACCTGCTGGTCCGCTGCGCGGAGGCGCTGCGCATCTCGCTGGTGATCGCCGCCGTGTGCGCGCTGGCCGCGACCGTGCTCGGGCTGCTGATCGGCATCGCATCGGCGTTGGCCGGCGGCTGGGTGGACGCGTTGGTGATGCGTCTTGTCGACGGCTTCAACGCGCTGCCGCACCTGGTGGTCGGAATCGTCATCGCCGCGATGTGGCGGGGCGCGCCGCTGGCGATCATCGCCTCGATCGCGCTCACCCACTGGCCGGCGGTGGCGCGGGTGGTGCGCGCCGAACTGCTCGCCGTGGCCGACGCCGGTTGGGTGCAGACCTCCCGGCTGGCGGGTGCGTCGCGGTGGTTCGTCGCACGCAGGCACCTGGTGCCCGCCGTGACCGGGCAGGCGCTGGTGGCGATGATCATGCTTCTGCCCCACGCGATCTGGCACGAGTCGACACTGTCGTTCCTCGGGGTCGGCCTGTCGCCGGACCGGGCGAGCCTCGGCACGCTGCTCGGCGAGGCCCGCGGTGACGTGTTCACCGGTGCGTGGTGGACGCTCGCGGTACCGGCGGCCGCGTTGATCGTGACGGCACTGGCGTTCGCGCTCGGCGGCTCGTCCGCCCGCCGGCGCGGTACACCTCCGACGGGACAGGTGTGGTGACATGGAGATCGCAGCGCAACTGGAGAACCTGACAGTCGAGATCGCGGTGCGCGGCGGCCGTCGCTCGCCCGTCGTCCGCGTGCTCGACGGTACCGACCTCGTCGTACCCGCGGGTGACGTCACCGCACTCATCGGCGAATCCGGGTGCGGCAAATCGCTTGTCGCACTGGCTCTGTGCGGACTGCTGCCGCCGTCGTCGAGCGTCACCGGCCGCATCATGATCGGCGACGCCGACCTGACCGGCGCCGGTGAGAAAACCTGGCGCGCGTTGCGCGGCAGCCGGATCGGGCTGGTGCCCCAGTCGGCGGTCACGTCGTTCACACCCGTGCGCACCGTCGGCGCCCAGCTCGCCGAGGTCTGCCGCAGGCTCGGCGCCGACCGCGGCCCGGACGAGTTGTTCGCCGCGGTGCACCTGCCCGACGACGTCGGCGACCGCTACCCACACGAGCTGTCCGGCGGAATGGCGCAGCGGGCCGCGATCGCGGCAGCCCTCGCCGGGCGCCCGCGGCTTCTCATCGCCGACGAGCCCACCTCGGCTCTGGACCCGGACAACGCGGCGACGGTGTGGCGCCTGCTCGCCGACGCCGCCGCCGACGGGGCGGGCGTGCTGGTGATCACCCACGACCTGCGCTCGTTGCTTGCCGCCGAGGTGTGCGGTCAGGTGGCGCTGATGCGTGACGGCGCCGTGCTGCGCCAGGCGCCGCTGGTCGACATGTTCGCCGCCGGTGACGACTACACCGCCCGCTTCTTCGAGGGGGCGCTGGTATGAGCCGCCTCGAGGCGTCGGGCCTGGCCGCCGGCTACGGCGCGCACGTCCTGTTCGCCGGGCTCGACGTCACCGCGGCGACCGGCGCCGTCACCGGGATCACCGGTCCCTCCGGGTGCGGCAAGACCACGCTGCTGCGGGTGCTCGCCGGACTGCACCCGCCCGCCTCCGGGCGGATCCGCTACGACGGGGCGCCGACACCGCCGCGCGGTTCGGTCGCGATGCTGGCGCAGCATCCGCGGCTGGTGTGCAACCCGCGCTGGACACTGCGCCGGATCATCGGCGAACCCGCGGCCATCCGCGGCGAGACGGCCCTCGTGCACGACGTGCTCGATACGGTCGGCCTGCCGGCGTCGCTGCTGGACCGCTACCCCGGGCAGGTCAGCGACGGGCAGCTGCAGCGCGCCGCCATCGCGCGGCTGCTGCTGCAGCGGCCGTCCTATGTGCTGTGCGACGAGCCGACGGCGATGTTGGACCCGATCGCCACCCGCGACGTCGTCGAGGTGTTGCGCGGCCTCGCCTCGCGCGCGGCGGTGGTCCTGGTCAGCCACGACGCCGCGCTGGTCGACGCGCTCAGCGACGACGTCGTCCGGCTGCCCCGATCCGCGCCACCCACCCCCTGTGTCCGGCCGTCGGCCACTAGGGTAGGGGTGTGACCCACTTTGACGTCGTCGTACTCGGAGCCGGTCCCGGTGGTTACGTCGCCGCGATCCGTGCCGCTCAGCTTGGACTGAACACCGCCATCGTCGAGCCCAAGTGGTGGGGTGGGGTGTGTCTGAACGTCGGGTGTATCCCGTCGAAGGCGCTGCTGCGCAACGCGGAGTTGGCCCACATCTTCACCAAGGAGGCCAAGACCTTCGGCATCACCGGTGAGGCCAGCTTCGACTACGGCGCGGCGTTCGACCGCAGCCGCAAGGTCGCCGACGGCCGGGTGGCCGGTGTGCACTTCTTGATGAAGAAGAACAAGATCACCGAGATCCACGGCTACGGCCGCTTCACCGACCCCAACACCCTGCAGGTCGAGCTCAACGAGGGCGGCAGCCAGACCGTCACCTTCGACAACGCCATCATCGCCACCGGCAGCAGCACCCGGCTGGTGCCGGGCACCTCGCTGTCCGAGAACGTGGTCACCTACGAAAAGCAGATCCTCTCGCGCGAGCTGCCGGCCTCGATCATCATCGCCGGCGCCGGGGCGATCGGCATGGAGTTCGCCTACGTGCTGAAGAACTACGGCGTCGAGGTCACCATCGTCGAGTTCCTCCCGCGGGCGCTGCCCAACGAGGACGCCGAGGTCTCCAAGGAGATCGAAAAGCAGTACAAGAAGCTCGGCGTGAAGATCCTGACCGGCACCAAGGTCGAGTCCATCGACGACAATGGCAGCGAGGTCACCGTCACCGTCAGCAAGGACGGCAAGACCGAACAGCTCAAGGCCGAGCGGGTGCTGCAGGCCATCGGGTTCGCGCCCAACGTCGAGGGCTACGGCCTGGAGAACACCGGCGTGGCCTTGACCGAGCGCGGCGCCATCGCCATCGACGACCACATGCGCACCAACGTCGCCCACATCTACGCCATCGGCGATGTCACCGCCAAACTGCAGCTGGCCCACGTCGCCGAGGCCCAGGCCGTGGTGGCCGCCGAGACCATCGCCGGTGCCGAGACCCTGACGCTGGGTGACTACCGGATGATGCCGCGCGCGACGTTCTGCCAGCCGCAGGTCGCCAGCTTCGGACTCACCGAACAGCAGGCCAAGGAAGAGGGGCAACGCCGAGGGTCCGAAATAGTGGTGGCCAAGTTCCCGTTCACCGCCAACGGCAAGGCCCACGGCCTGGCCGACCCGACCGGCTTCGTCAAGCTGATCGCCGACAAGAAATACGGCGAACTGCTCGGCGGCCACCTGATCGGCCCCGACGTCTCCGAACTGCTGCCCGAGCTGACCCTGGCCCAGAAATGGGACCTGACCGCCAACGAACTGGCCCGCAACGTGCACACCCACCCGACCCTGTCGGAGGCGCTGCAGGAATGCTTCCACGGGCTGGTGGGCCACATGATCAACTTCTGACCGTGGGTCAGACGTCGACTACGGCGCGCGCGATCTGGGTCGCCGGCGTCGGGGGACTGGTGATCGGCCACATCCTGTGGCTGGCCGGGATCTCCGCGGCGACCTCGACGGCGACCGTCAGCACCTGGGTGCTGGTGGTCGCCGGGGTGTCGTTTTTCGTCGGCGGTATCGCGGGCTGGCTGGGCTGGCGCGCGTATCAGCGCCGGTCCGAGGTGTGGGCGGCGTTCCTGTGGGGACTGCCGTTCTCCCCGGTGCTGCTGTCGCTGGTGGTGCTCGGCGTCACCTATCTCTAATCCGGTCGTTAGTCCGGAAAGTCAAGCGGCACTTTGAGAGTGGTGATGGTGGCGGCCAGCCCGTCGTACTGAGCGGCCAGCAGGCAGAACTCGATCAGCTGCGGCCGGGTCAGGTGGCGCGACAGCCGCGCCCACGTCTCCGACGACACCCCGCGGGTGACGACGAACTCGTCGGTCGCGGCGATCAGCGCGCGCTGCCGGTCGGTCAGCCCCTCGGCGTCGGGGCCCTCGAAGATCCGCTTCTGCACCTCCGGGCCCAGCCCACGCGAACGGGCCAGCCTGCGGTGCTGCTGCAGTTCGTACTCGCAGTCGCGCAGGTGGCCGACCCGCAGGATCACCACCTCGGCGTCCTGCACCGGCAGCTTGCTCAGCATCCCGAGCAGCATCCCGCTGTAGGGCAGCCAGGCCAGAAACAGAAGCCGGTGCTGGCCAAGCACATTCATCAAACTGAACCGCGGCGCGCGGATGACGCGGGCCCCGATCTTGGCGATGACCCAGTTGAGCGGGCCGAGTTCCTTGAATCCGCCGGGCGCGATGCGCGCCGACTCGAGATCGCTCACCGCACCGAGTCTATAGCCGGGCGGCTACTTGACGAGGTACGGCGAGACGGTGCTGCGGTGCTCGTCGATGTCCAGCGAGCGGCCCAGTGCGGGGAACGCGCGCTGCGGGCAGTTGTCCCGTTCGCACACCCGGCAGCCGGCGCCGATCGGGGTCGACACGTTGCCGGACAAGTCCAGGCCCTCGGAGTAGACCAGCCGGTGCGCGTGGCGCAGTTCGCAGCCCAGCCCGATGGCGAACGTCTTGCCGGGCTGCCCGTAGCGCTGCGCGCGCCGCTCCACGGTGCGCGCCACCCACAGGTAGTTGCGCCCGTCGGGCATCTGCGCGATCTGCACCAGGATCTTGCCCGGGTTGGCGAACGTCTCGTAGACGTTCCACAGCGGACACGTGCCGCCGTGGGACGAGAAGTGAAAACCCGTGGCGGACTGCCGTTTTGACATGTTGCCCGCGCGGTCCACCCGGACGAACGACAGCGGCACCCCGCGCATCGACGGCCGCTGCAGTGTGGACAGCCGGTGCGCGATGGTCTCGTAGCTGACCGAGTAGAACGCCGAGAGCCGTTCGACGTCGTAGCGGAAGTTCTCGGCGACGTTGTGGAACTGCCCGTAGGGCAGCACCACCGCGGCCGCGAAGTAGTTGGCCAGCCCCATCCGCGCCAGCTTCGTCGACTCGTCGCTGGTGAACCGGCCCTCGTCGACGAGTTTCTCGATGAGGTCGCCGAACTCCAGATACGCCAGCTCGGCGGCCATCTTGAACACCCGCTGCCCCGACGACAGGCTGTTGCTGATCTCCAGCGTCTTGGTCTCGGGATCGTAGCGGTGCAGCACGGATTCGCCCATGTCGGTGCGCCGCACCACCCGCACGCCGTGCACCATCGACAACCGGTCGGACAGCTGACGGGTCAGCTCGGCGCGGTGCAGGCCCATCCGGATCGTGAGATCCTCTGCGGCGGTGTCGAGTTCGTGCAGGTAGTTCTGCCGCTCGTAGAAGTAGTCGCGGACCTCCTCATGCGGCATCGTGATCGCGCCGGTGCCGGAGCCGGACGCGCCGTCGGAGAACCGGTCCTCGGTGGCCGCCGCCAGTTGGGTGGTGGTCAGCCGGTAGCGGCGGTGCAGGTTGACCATCGCGCGGGCCAGGTTCGGGTGCGCGGCGACGAAGTCGGCGATCTCGGTCAGGTCGACATCGGCGTCGACGTCGCGGTCCAGCGTCACCTCGCGCAGCTCGGCGACCAGCCGGGTGTCGTCCTGGGAGGAGAAGAACGTGGCGTCGACGCCGAACACCTCGGTGATGCGCAGCAGCACCGCCACGGTGAGCGGACGGACGTCGTGCTCGATCTGGTTCAGGTAGCTCGGGGAGATCTCCAGCATCTGGGCGAGCGCGGCCTGGCTGAAACCGCGTTCCTGACGCAGTTGTCGCACCCGGGATCCGACGAACGTTTTCGCCACGTCAGCCAGCGTAGCAACGCTGTGAAGGCCGTCTTCGCAGCTTTGGCAGCGGGGTCGTTGTGGCAGGATCGGCACCCGTGAGCACCAATCAGGGACCGTCGCAGAGTCCAGCGGCCCGGCCTGCCCAGGGCCTGTTCAAGGAGATGATGCCCGTCCCTGATCCTCACCCCGACGTGTTCGACGTGCAGTGGCCGCTGCGGGTCGCCGACGTGGACCGGCACGGCCGGCTCAAGTTCGACGCCGCCACCCGCCACATCCAGGACATCGGCTCCGACCAGCTGCGCGAGATGGGCTTCCAGGACACCCACCCGCTGTGGATCGTGCGCCGCACGATGATCGACATGATCCGGCCCATCGAGTTCCAGGACATCCTGCGGCTGCGGCGCTGGTGTTCGGGGACGTCGAACCGGTGGTGCGAGATGCGGGTGCGCATCGACGGCCGCAAGGGCGGGCTGGTGGAGTCCGAGGCGTTCTGGATCAACATCAACCGCGAGACGCAGGGCCCGGCCCGCATCTCCGACGACTTCCTCGAGGGACTGCGGCGCACCACCGACGTCGACCGGTTGCGCTGGAAGCCCTACCTGTCGGCGGGCAGCCGCGAGGACGCCGACGAGATCCGCGAGTTCGGAGTCCGGGTGAGCGACATCGACATCTTCGACCACATGAACAACTCGGTGTACTGGTCGGTGGTCGAGGATTATCTGCACCACCATCCGGACGCGGCGAGCTGGCCGATGCGGGTGACCATCGAGCACGACGCCGCGGTGGCGCTGGGCGACCGGATGGAGATCCTCAGCCACGTTTACCCGGCCGGATCGACCGACAAATTCGGTCCGGAGCTCGCCGATCGCACTGTTACAACGCTCACATACGTCGTCGGCGAGGAGACGAAGGCCGTCGCGGCGATCTTCTCGCTCTGATCGAACGGCTTTAGCAGTACGGGCGTACTGACCTGCGCAAACGTGTTACCTGCCGGTAACTTCTGAACCGGTTAAGCAAGATCATTCTTCGCAAACTTTGCAACTTCCCGTGGTCCGTTGGCGAAAGTTGGCATTGTGAACGGCTGGACCTGCGGTGATGCCCTGGTGCATCCTCGACTTAGCAAAGCGGTGAAGCGCTGGAGTTGTTAACAAGCCCTTCGCAGCCGCCGCAGAGTTAACCGACCCGGAGGAACACCATGTCAACCGTTGGCCAGCCCAAGAGCCCCGAAGAGATCCAGAAGGACTGGGACACCAACCCGCGGTGGAAGGGCATCACGCGCGACTACACCGCCGCCGATGTCGTCGCTCTGCAGGGCACCGTCGTCGAGGAGCACACCCTCGCGCGGCGCGGTGCGGAGATCCTGTGGGAGCAGTTGCACGACATGGAGTTCGTCAACGCGCTCGGCGCGCTGACCGGCAACATGGCCGTCCAGCAGGTCCGCGCCGGCCTGAAGGCCATCTACCTGTCGGGCTGGCAGGTCGCCGGTGACGCGAACCTGTCGGGCCACACCTACCCGGACCAGAGCCTGTACCCGGCCAACTCGGTGCCGCAGGTCGTCCGCCGCATCAACAACGCGCTGCTGCGCGCCGACGAGATCGCCAAGGTCGAGGGCGACACCTCGGTGGAGAACTGGCTGGTGCCGATCGTCGCCGACGGTGAGGCCGGCTTCGGTGGCGCGCTCAACGTCTACGAGCTGCAGAAGGCGATGATCGCCGCGGGTGCCGCCGGCACCCACTGGGAGGACCAGCTGGCCTCGGAGAAGAAGTGCGGCCACCTGGGCGGCAAGGTGCTGATCCCGACCCAGCAGCACATCCGCACCCTGACCTCGGCCCGCCTGGCCGCCGACGTCGCCGACGTGCCGACCGTGGTGATTGCCCGCACCGACGCCGAGGCCGCCACCCTGATCACCTCCGACGTCGACGAGCGCGACCGTCCGTTCATCACCGGTGAGCGCACCAAGGAGGGCTTCTTCCGGGTCAAGAACGGCATCGAGCCGTGCATCGCGCGTGCCAAGGCCTACGCCCCGTACGCCGACCTGATCTGGATGGAGACCGGCACCCCGGATCTCGAGGTCGCCAAGAAGTTCGCCGAGGCGGTCAAGGCCGAGTTCCCGGACCAGATGCTGGCCTACAACTGCTCGCCGTCGTTCAACTGGAAGAAGCACCTCGACGACGCCACCATCGCCCGCTTCCAGAAGGAGCTCGGCGCGATGGGCTTCAAGTTCCAGTTCATCACGCTGGCCGGCTTCCACGCCCTGAACTACTCGATGTTCGATCTGGCCTACGGCTACGCCCGCAACCAGATGAGCGCCTACGTCGAGCTGCAGGAGCGCGAGTTCGCCGCCGAGGAGCGCGGTTACACCGCCACCAAGCACCAGCGCGAGGTCGGCGCCGGCTACTTCGACCGGATCGCCACCACCGTCGACCCGAACAGCTCGACCACCGCGCTGAAGGGCTCGACCGAAGAGGGTCAGTTCCACTGACGATGAGCGGCCCCTGGGCCGCGAAAGGCTGAGCGGCTGTGATTCAGACCGACTCGGGATAGAGACACAGGCCCAGTAGGCTCACAAGGCCCAACGGCTTGCCATCAGGCCCCGTCCTTATATTGGGCGGGGCCTGGTGTTATGGGAAGGACTTCTGAAGTGACTATTCAACGTGTCGGCGTCGTGGGCGCCGGTCAGATGGGCAGCGGTATCGCCGAGGTCGCGGCGAAGTCGGGTGCCGATGTCGTCGTCTACGAACCGGCCGAGCAGTTCCTCGAGGCCGGCCGCAAGCGCATCACCGCGTCGCTGGAGCGCGCGGCCGCCAAGGGCAAGCTGTCGGAGGCCGACAAGGACGCCACGCTGGCGCGGCTGACCTACACCACGAACCTCGCGGACCTGGCGGACCGGCAGCTGGTGATCGAGGCCGTCATCGAGGACGAGGCCGTCAAGGCCAAGATCTTCGCCGAACTCGACGAGATCATCACCGATCCCGACGCCGTGCTCGCGTCCAACACCTCCAGCATCCCGATCATGAAAATCGCTGCGGCGACCAAGAATCCGAGCCGGGTGCTGGGGCTGCACTTCTTCAACCCGGTGCCGGTGCTGCCGCTGGTCGAGCTGATCAACACGCTGGTGACCTCCGACGCGGCGGTCGCGCGGGTGGAGAAGTTCGCCGCCGAGACGCTGGGCAAGAAGGTCGTCCGGTGTTCGGACCGTTCGGGTTTCATCGTCAACGCGCTGCTGGTGCCCTACCTGCTGTCGGCGATCCGGATGGTCGAGAACGGGGTGGCCAGCGTCGAGGACATCGACACCGCGGTCGAGGCCGGGCTGTCGCACCCGATGGGTCCGCTGCGGCTGAGCGATCTGATCGGCCTGGACACCATGAAGCTGATCGCCGACGCGATGTACGACGAGTACCGCGACGCCAACTACGCGCCGCCGCCGCTGCTGCAGCGCATGGTGGAGGCCGGGCAGCTCGGCAAGAAGTCGGGTAAGGGCTTCTACACCTACTGATTGAGCTCGAGACTGCTGTCAGATCGCGATTCGCGGCGAAAAGACGATCTGACAGCAGTCTCGGCGCCGTCAACTCAGAGCGTGGTCGACACAGTCGACCCGCAGGTCGGCCGTCGTCATCGGGGCGCCGTCGACCAGACAGCGGTAGCCGTCGTCCTCGCGGCCCAGGAACACGCACGTGCTGCACGCGCGGATCACCGGTAGCAGGTTCGCGTCGTGCAGTCGGGCCAGCACCTCGAGTAGCGAGGTCAGCAGTGACTCGGCGGTGGCGTCGTCGAGTCTGGAGGTGGCGATCTCGGCCGGCGCGGTCCAGCGCGCGAGATCACCTGCGACGCGGCGTCCTTCGGCGGTGAGCACCAGGTCGTGCCTGCGTCCGTCGGAGGGGTCGGGCCGACGTTGTATCAGCCCCTTGCGCAGCAGTGCCGCGATGGCGTCGCTGACCGTCGGGTCGGCGACGTTGAGTTCACGGGCCAGGGCGCCGCTGCGCGCCAGCGGCGGCGGGCCGACGTGCAGCCAGCCGAGCACCCGCATCTGGGTGATCGACAGGCCGTGATTCGTCGCGGCCCGCCGCGCCAGCACCTGCAGCGCACCACCGGCCAGGTCCAGGGCCGCGACGATCTTGGCGTCGAGGCCGTGTTGGCGGGATCCGGTGCTTCTCAGAGCGTGACCTCGTTGAGCTTTCCGGTCGCGACGTCGAAAACGAACCCGCGCAGCGAGGTGTGCAGCGTGACGAACGGGCTGTTCTCGATGCGGCGCAGCGACTGACGCACGTCCTCCTCGACATCGGGGAACGCCTCGGCGGCCCACTCCGGCTTGATGCCGGTCTCCTCCTGGATCTGCCGCTTGAACTCGTCGTCGGTGAAGGTCAGCATGCCGCAGTCGGTGTGGTGGATCAGGATGATCTCGCGGGTGCCCAGCAGGCGCTGGCTGATGGCCAGCGAGCGGATCTCGTCGTCGGTGACGACGCCGCCGGCATTGCGGATGACATGCGCCTCACCGTCTTTGAGGCCCAGGATGCGGTAGACGTCCAGGCGGGCGTCCATGCAGGCCACCACCGCGACGTGCTTGCTCGGGGGCAGCGGCAGCGGGCCCTTGAACGTCTTGGCGTACTCGGCGTTGTTGGCCAGGTATTCGTCGGTGACTGACACGTCCACCCTTTCGTTCGGTCGGAGATATCCGCGCGGAGCGTATCCCCGGCCGGGCCGTTTGGGGAGGGGGTGAAATCAGGCTGATCGAAATTCTTAGGAGTCCTCGGGATATCTCCGATCATGGCTGCATACACGTCGATCGACGCGCTGAGCAGCCCATTTCGACAGACAGGACGCGCGAATGCCCCAGCTTTCCCGCAGTGACTGGTACGACCTGGCCCGGGACACCAACTGGGCCTTCCGCTACGTCGACGAGGAGGAGGTGTTCCCGGAGGCGTTGTCGGGCACCAGCCGGGTCCCGGCCGAGGCCTGGCTCAAGTGGGACGAGCCGTACAAGGTCACCTACCGCGAGTACGTGCACAACCAGGTCACCAAGGACACCACCACCTACTCGCTGAAGAATGCGGTCAGCCGTTCCAAGCTGTTCGACCAACTCGACCCAGGCTGGAAGTCGGTGATCGTCGCGCACTACGGCGCGATCTCGATGCCCGAGTACCTGGCCTCGATCGGCGAGGCTCGGATGGGGCGGTTCGGCCGGTCCGCGGCGTGGCGCAACACCGCGACGTTCGGCACCCTCGACGAGATCCGGCACGGCCAGATTCAGACCTTCTTCCCGTACGGGCTGCTGGACAAGGAGCCGCGCGGGGACTGGGCGCTGAAAGCCTTCCACACCAACAACTGGATCATCCTGGCGGTGCGCTACCTGTTCGACGACATGTTCGTCGCCAACGACGCGTTGTCGATCGCGCTGCAGCTGACCTTCACGCTGGAGACCGGGTTCACCAACCTGCAGTTCCTCGGGATGGCCGCCGACGCGATCGACGTCGGCGACCTGGAGTTCGGTTCGCTGATCAGCTCCATCCAAACCGACGAGGCCCGGCACGCCCAGCAGGGTGAGCCGACCATCAAGGTGCTCATCGACAACGGTGAGAAGGAGTGGGGCCAATTCCTTATCGGCCACATGTTCTGGCGGTCCTGGCGGATCTTCGCGCTGCTGACAGGCCTGTCGATGGACTACTACACCCCGCTGGAGAGCCGGCGGATGAGCTTCAAGGAGTTCATCGAGGACTGGGTGGTCAAGCAGTTCGCCGACCAGTTCCGCGATTACGGTCTCGAATTTCCTTGGTACTGGGATGAGTTCATCAACGAGCTGACCTGGTACCACCACGCCATCCACCTCGGGGTGTGGAACTACCGTCCCACGGTGTGGTGGAACCCCGACGCCGGGGTGTCGGAGGCCGAGCGGCTGTGGTTGGAGGAGAAGTACCCGGGCTGGAACCGGCACTTCGGCAGGCACTGGGACGTCATCACCGAGAACGTCCGCAAGGGCGACATCGCCGCGACGCTGCCGGAGACCCTGCCGATCACCTGCAACCTGTGCCAGCTGCCGATCGTGCGGGCCGCGGGCGTGCTCGTCGGCGCACACACCGACGCCACGCCGCCGAGCCACGTGCACAACGGCCGCAGGTACGTCTTCTGCTCCGAGCCCTGCAAGTGGATCTTCACCCAGCGGCCGGACCGCTTCGCCGGACACCTGTCGCTGATCGACCGGGTGCTCTCGGGCGAGATCAGCCCGCCGGACCTGGGCACGGTGTTGGAGTACTTCGGGCTCTCGGCCGAGGAGCAGGGGCAGGACGCCGACAACTACGCATGGGCCGACAACAACGGGACGAAGGGCTGAACCGATGGCGCTGTTACCGCTGAGCGCCCTGTTCGAGGGCGACGTGCTGGAACTGCTGATCCCCGTCGACGACGAGGACACCGTCGAGGCCGTGGGCGCGGCGATCGCGCACCATGTGGTCGGACGTCGGGTTGCCGCGCAGGACGTGCCGATCCGCTTGCGGCACAACGGCAGAGTGCTCGACCCGCAGGAGCGCATCGGTGCGGCCGGGGTCGCGCCCTTGGACCACGTCGAGGCGTTCTATGCCTGACGCCGACACCTGGATCCCGGTGGCCACACTCGATGACCTGTGGGAGGGCGAGGTCATCGAGGTCGCCGTCGAGGATCGCCCGATCCTGTTGGCGCACCTGCCCGGTGGAGAGATCCGGGCGTACGACGGCCTCTGTCCGCACGCCGGTTTCCCGCTGGTCGACGGTGAGGTGACTGACGGGGTGCTGACCTGCCCCGCGCACAGCTGGGAGTTCGACCTCGAGTCCGGCGCCGGGGTGAATCCCAGCACCTGCACGCTGAACCGCCATCAGGTCCGGTTGGACGGTGACCGGATCGCCATCTCGCTCAGCCAAGGAGAGTCCGCATGACCGCTGCAGCAGCACACGACAAACTCGTCGGGCCGGTGGTGCGGGGCTTCGACCCCGCCGTCGTCGACGCGGTCATCGAGGCTGCGCGCGTGGACAACCCGGATGCCGACCTCACCATCGACGATCACGCCGGATACGTGCGAATCCACGCGCCGCGGTTCCTGAGGATTACCCGCGCCAGCCTGGAATCCGCTGCCGGACAGGAGTTTCCACTGCACACCTTGGAGCCGGCGTTGGTCGGCTTCGCCGGCCGGATCCGCTATCTGGGCGACGACGAACTGCACTTCTACCTGGACCGAGAGGAATGAGACCGTGACCGCCGCAACCCCGCGCCGGCTGAAGACCTGGAGCATCGCCGGTGAGACCCGGCGCAAGCCGACCGAATACGAGGTCGTCACCGGCAGGTTCCACTATCACTTCAATCGCAAGCCCGCGCCGTTCGACCTGGACCCGAACGCGCCAATCAACCAGTGGTACGTGAAGTACCGCGAGGGCTCGGCGCTGCAGGCCCCCGATTGGGAGGGCTTCCGCGACCCGGCGGCTCTGAATTACCGGCGTTACATCGCGCTGCAGCACGACCGCGAGGTCTACGCCGAGGGCGTGGTCGACCGCTACGAGTCCCAGGACCTCGACGCCCGGCTGGACGAGCAGTGGGTGCAGACGCTTGCGCGGTTCTACACGCCGTATCGGTATCTGCTGCACGTCCTGCAGATCACCAGCCTGTACGTGGGACAGCTGGGTCCGAGCGCATACATCACCAACGCCGCGTTCTTCCAGGGCGCCGACGAGCTGCGGGCGCTGCAGTGGGTGGCCTACCGGGCGAAGTGGTTGTCACTGACGCACGGCACGCATCTTGCGAACACCGAAGCGACACGCCAGATCTGGGAGGACGACTCGGCCTGGCAGCCAGCCCGGGAGGCGCTGGAGGAGCTGCTTGTGGCCTACGACTGGGGCGAGTCGTTCGTCGCGCTGAACCTGGTGCTCAAGCCGGCGCTGGACGCGTTGTTCAAGGAGGAATTCGCGGACCTGGCGATCGAGCACGGCGATCAGTTGACCGCGGCGCTGCTGCAGGAGGCGCAGGTCGACACGGTGCGGAACCAGAACTGGCACGTCGCGCTGGCCAAGTACGCGGTGGGGCCAACCCAGACAATCGCGGTGTGATCGAGGACTGGGTGGGCAAGTGGCGTCCGCTGGCCGATCGCGCGGTCGAGGGGCTGGCGGTAGCGTTCCCGGATCCGGTCGCCGTTACCACGCGGGTGGCGACCGCGGTGGCTGCCTTCACGCAGCGCTGGCAGGGCTAGGTCCGGAGTAGCCGCGACCGGCGAGTGCCCCGTAGGCGCGCCGCAGGATGTCGTCGCGGTGCAGGCGCAGGTGTCGGGCGCTGACGCGGACGATGATCCAGCCTTGTGCGGCCAGGTATTCGAGTCGTTCGATATCGGCGGCGTGGATGTCAGGGTTCGACCAGTGGTGTTCGCCGTCGTACTCGACGCCGACCTTGAACTCCGGATAGCCCATGTCGACCCGGCGGTTGCCGACGCGAATCTGGGTGACCGGCCGGGGCAGTCCGCCGCGGATGAGCAGCAGGCGCAGTTCGGTTTCCTTGGGGGACTCGGCGCCGCCGTCGGCCAGATCCAGGGCGTCACGCAGCCGCCGGATGCCACGGGCGCCCGGGTAGCGACGAGCGATCTTCTCGACCTCCTCGACGGTGCAGCCGGTCGCGTTGAGTAATGCGTCGACGCGGATGATCCCGAGATCGCCCGGGACCCGGCGGCCGATGTCGTAGGCGGTGCGTGCGGGCGTGGTGCAGTCGAGGCTGCCGCGCAGACAGATTTCGTCGTCGGCGAGCGTGTCGCTGTGCACGATGATCCCTCGCGGTGTGCCGTGGCGGACCCGGGTGATCTCAGCCGGTTCGTCAGGTGGTATCCAACGGGTGCCGAACATCGCGGCCGCTGAGTGACCGACGAGTACCGCCTGTCCGCGGGACCACAACCACGCCGCCATCGCACGATCCCGTGCGTTGAGCTCCATCTCGACGGGTGCATAGATGTTTCGGTGGATCTTGCGGTACCGCGTGCGCAGGTCCTGACGCGTGACCACTCCTGTCGCCAGCGCTTCGCTCGCCACGATGAGTCCGTCCATGTTCGGTTAGACGCACCGCGCGGCCATCGGTTCCACCGAGACTGCGGAAGATGACGAATTTTCGGCAGAATCCGTCAACAAGCGTAGTTTCGGCGCGCGTGAAGGGCGGGAGTCGCTGGTGACTTGTCAACGAAACTACGGAAGTTGACGCAATACCGGCGGATTTCGTCAACAACCGTAGTTTCGGCGCACAAGGCGGGAGGCTAGGAGTCGAGCAGGCGCCTGCGTTCGGCTTCGATGTCGAAATCGGCGGGCGGATAGGACAGGTCGAGGCCCTCGAGCGCCTCGATCAGCAGTTCGGTGACGGCCAGCCGGCTGTACCACCGGCGATTCGCCGGCACCACGTGCCACGGCGCGTAGTCGGTCGAGGTGCGGTCCAGCACCGCCTGGTACGCCTGCTGGTAGGCCGGCCACTTGAGCCGCTCGTCGACGTCGCCGGGGTTGTACTTCCAGTGCTTGGTGGGGTCGTCGAGCCGCTCGAGCAGCTGCTTCTTCTGCTCCTCGGCCGAGATGAACAGCGCCACCTTCACCAATGTCGTTCCGCCGTCGACGAGTTCACGCTCGAACGCGTTGATCTCGTCGTAGCGCTTCTCCCACACCTCTTGCGGCACCAGGTTGTTCACCCGCACCACCAGCACGTCCTCGTAGTGCGACCGGTCGAACACCCCGATGTGCCCGGCAGGCGGCAGCGCCCGCCGGATCCGCCACAGGTAGTGGTGCGCCAGCTCCTCCTCGGTCGGCTTACCGAACGCGGTGTAGCGCACGCCCATCGGATTGACCGCACCCACAACGTGTTTGACGATCCCGCCCTTGCCTGAGGCGTCCATGCCCTGCAGCACCAGCAGCACGTTGCGGTGGTCGCCGCCGGCCTTCCAACCGGCGTACAGCATCTCCTGCAGCTCGGCCAGCCGGGCGCTGCGCGTCGCCTGGACCTCCGCCGCGTCGGTCTTCGACCCCTCGAACCCCGGCGTCGCCGTCAGATCCAGCCCGGCCACGGTGTCGCCGGGGCGGAACCGGACGGCGGACGTGATCGGCGAGCTCACGTATCGGCCTGCCTCGGCAGCACCGGCGGGGGATGCGGCTGGTTGCGGAACCGCTCCAGCGACCCGCCCACCTCGACGATGCCGCACAGCGCGTTCCACGACAGCATGGTCAGGTAGTCGATCAGCTCGTCGGCGGTCATCCGCGGGTTCGACATCCACGAGTGCGTGGCCAGCTGAACCCCGCCGACGGTGTGGTACGCCCACGGCTCCACCCCGCCGGTGTCCATCCCGGCCGCGGCCATCCGGCGGCGCAGCATCACCGCCAGCATCCGCGCGATGATCTCCTCCGACGTGGCGATCGCGCGGCTCTTGCTGGCCGAGTTGTTGGCCATCACGAACTGGTAGGGCTCGGGCTCGGCGGCCACGGTCTCGACGTAGACGCGGATGATCTCGCGGGTCAACTCGAAACCGTCGAGGTCCGACGACAGCGCCCTGGCCATGTTGGGGATCAGCGTGGTCTGCGCGAACCGCATCATCACCGCGGTCGTCAGGTCGTTCTTGTCGACGAAATAGCGGTACAGCACCGTCTTGGAGACCCCGATCTCGGCCGCGATCTCGTCCATGCTGACGTTGCTGCCGCGCCGCCGAATCGCTTCCAGAGTGCCGTCGACCAGCTCATTGCGGCGTTCGACTTTGTGCCGGTGCCATCGGCGTTTGCGGCCATCGGCCTTGACGGCAACCGCGTCGGTCTGCTGTGCCACTGTTCCCGTGATCCGTTCCCTAGTTCCCCTCGATACTACGGCCCCGATCTTGACCGGGCGGGTTGTCGGTCCGTGGCGCCCGTCGCCGGGTAGCGGATGATGGGGGAGTGGCACACAGACCGAGCGACGGCGGACCCGCCCGGGCGGCGCTGACCGCCAAGCGACCGAGCTTTGCCGAGGCCTTCGCCGGGGCCGACCCGGAGGCGGACGCCGAGCGGCGCCGCACGCTGCGGCGGATGAAGGCCGTCGCGACCGGCTTCCTGCTGGGCGCCACCGTGATCTTCCTGCTGTGCACCTGGGCCCAGTCCACCGGCGACGCCCCGGGCTGGGTCGGCTACGTGCGCGCGGCCGCCGAGGCCGGAATGGTCGGCGCGCTGGCCGACTGGTTCGCCGTCACCGCGCTGTTCAAGTATCCGCTGGGGCTGCCGATCCCGCACACGGCGATCATCAAGCGCAAGAAGGACCAGCTCGGCGAGGGTCTGGGCACGTTCGTGCGGGAGAACTTCCTGTCCCCGGACGTGGTCGCCACCAAGCTGCGCAACGCCGAGGTGGCCGGCCGGATGGGCAAGTGGCTGTCCGAGCGCGCGCACGCCGAGCGGGTCGCCGCCGAGACCGCCACCGTGCTGCGGGTGCTGGTGGAGATGCTGCGCGACGAGGACGTCCAGCACGTGATCGACCGGATGATCGTCAAGCGCATCGCCGAACCGCAGTGGGGCCCGCCGATCGGGCGGGTGCTGTCCACCCTGCTGCAGGAGCGCCGCCAGGAGGCGCTGCTGCAGCTGCTCGCCGACCGGGCCTTCCAGTGGTCGCTCAACGCCGGGCCGGTCATCGAGCGGGTCGTCGAGCGGGACTCGCCGACCTGGTCGCCGCGCTGGGTGGACCACCTGGTCGGGGACCGCATCCACCGGGAGCTGATGGACTTCACCGACAAGGTGCGCCGCGATCCCGATCACGAACTGCGCCGCTCGGCCACCCGCTTCCTGTTCGAGTTCGCCGACGATCTGCAGAACGATCCGGGCACCATCGCGCGCACCGAGAACATCAAGGAACAGCTGATGGGCCGCGACGAGGTGGCCCGTGCCGCCGAGACCGCGTGGTCGGCGGCCAAGCGGATCATCCTGGAGTCGGTCGACGACCCGTCGTCCGCGCTGCGCACCCGCATCGCTGACTCGGTGGTGCGGATCGGTGAATCCCTCTGCGACGACGCCGATCTGCGCGACAAGGTGGACAACTGGATCGTGCGCGCCGCCCAGCATCTCGTCGCCGAGTATGGGGTGGAGATCACAGCGATCATCACCGAGACCATCGAGCGCTGGGACGCCGACGAAGCCAGCCGACGGATCGAACTGCATGTGGGCCGTGACCTGCAGTTCATCCGGATCAACGGCACCGTGGTGGGCTCGTTGGCGGGCCTGGCCATCTATTCGATAGCCCAGCTACTCTTCTGACCTGCGCTAACTACTGCTTGCAATTGTTAGCACCCCGTCGTACGGTGGAGTTGTCCACGAACGGACAAGCACCGCACGAGGGGGGTCACGAATGTCGCAGGATGAGAATCTTGCCGCCGTCGTGTCCAACGCTGCCCAGACCGCCGCACAGGACATCGGCTCGTTCATCCGGATGCAGCGGGAGGCCGCTCAGGTGTCGGTGCGGCAGCTGGCCGAGAAGGCCGGCGTCAGCAATCCCTACCTGAGCCAGATCGAACGGGGATTGCGCAAACCCTCGGCGGACGTGCTCGCACAGATCGCCAAGGCGCTGCGGTTGTCGGCGGAGGTGCTCTACGTCCGGGCCGGGATCCTCGAGCCCAGCGATCCCAGTCCGGTCCGCGACGCCATCATCAACGACACCGCCATCACCGAGCGTCAGAAGCAGGCGCTGCTCGAGATCTACACGTCGTTCTGTGAGCAGAACGAGGCCGCGCAGAAATCCGCCGCCACGAGCCCGGGCAGCGAGACAGGTGAGGAGTCAGCCGCTGAATAGACCGCTGCAGAACTGACTTCCGACGACCTTCCGACGACAACAGACAGACATCAGATAAGGAAAGGACCATCATCATGGCCAACACCCAGCCCAACATCGAAGACCTGAAGGCCCCGCTGCTGGCCGCCGTCGGCGCCGCCGATCTGGCCCTTGAGCGGGTCAACGAGATCGTCGCGGCCCTGCGCGAGCGTGCCGGCGAGGCCCGCACCGACGCCGAGAGCCGCGTCGAGGAGACCCGCACCCGCGTGACCAAGCTGCAGGAGGAGCTGCCCGTGCAGTTCGGTGAGCTGCGCGAGAAGCTGAGCTCCGAGGAACTGCGCAAGTTCGCCGAGACCTACGCCGACGCCGCCCAGAGCACCTACAACAAGCTCGTCGAGCGGGGCGAGGCCGCGCTGGAGCGCCTGCGCAGCCAGCCCGCGCTGTCGGAGGCCGCCGAGCGTGTCGAGGAGTACACCGACCAGGCTGTCGAACTGACCCAGGAGGCGCTGGGCAGCGTCGCCGCCCAGACCCGCGCCGTCGGTGAGCGCGCCGCCAAGCTGGTCGGCGTCGACCTGCCGAAGAAGGCCGAGGAGGCCGCCGAGCCGGTGAAGGAAGCCGCTAAGAAGGCTCCGGCCAAGGCTCCCGCCAAGAAGGCTCCGGCCAAGAAGGCGCCGGCCAAGAAGGCCGCGGCCAAGAAGGTCACCCAGAAGTAGGACCCAGAAGTACGGCTCCGCAACCCGGAGTCGACCGAGAGGGCGTAACCCGCCTAGTCTGGTGAGCGTGCAGCTCCAAGGCTTGGCGGGTTACATCCTTTTGCTCTTGTGGGTCGCCGTGCTGGCGACCACGGTCTACGCGTTCGTCCATGCGGCGATGCAGCGGCAGGACGCTTACACGGCCGCGGACAAGCTGACCAAGCCGGTGTGGCTGGTGATCATCGGCATCGCCGGCCTGCTGGCACTGCTTTTCGGCCCCGGCTCGGTTTTCGGCGCCGCGATCGCCGCCGTCGCCGCGGGTGTCTACCTGGTCGATGTGCGTCCGAAACTTCTTGAGGTTCAAGGAAAGTCACGGTAGTGTGCCGTATCGTGGCCGCCATCGCGATGGCGGTAGGAATCGTCGTGCCCGCATGGGGCGCCCCGGTCGCGTCCGCGCAGCCCGCCCCGCCACCGCCCTACGTCGACCACGTCGAATGGGCCAAGTGGGGGACCTGTCCAGCCTGCGGGTCTACCCGACCCCGGCGGGCCGGCAGGCGTCCGGGATCTTCACATCCGCCCAGTTCGAGCAGGCGTGGGTCGAGGTGCTGGCGCTGTCGCCGGACGCGGACATTCCCGGGATGAAGCCGCAGTTCCAGTGCCACTGGGAGTACGCCGAGATCGCGTATCCCGGTAAGACCAGCTGGAACCTCGAGCCGTGGCGACCGGAGGTGCCCTACCAGCAGATGCTGGAGGCCGGCTGCAACCCCGGCGGCACCGAAGAACCGTTCTGATGACCTACACCCGCGCAGAGGTGGCCGCGCTGGTCGACCACACGCTGCTCAAACCCGAGGCCACCGACGCCGACGTCACGGCGCTGGTCCGGGAGGCCGCCGAGCTCGGCGTGTACTCGGTGTGCGTGTCGCCGTCGATGGTCGCGGTCGCCGCGGGCGTGGCCTCCCCAGCACAGAGACTCTGCGCGGTCGTCGGCTTCCCGTCCGGCAAGCACCTGTCGGTGATCAAGGCCGAGGAGGCGCGACGGGCGGTGGCCGACGGCGCGGCCGAGATCGACATGGTGATCGACGTGGGCGCCGCGGTGGCCGGCGACTACGCCGCGGTCAGCGCGGACGTCGCCGCGGTGCGCGCCGCGATCGGGGACCAGGCGGTGCTCAAGGTCATCGTCGAATCGGCGGCGCTGCTGCGGCTCGGCGGCGAGCAGGCGTTGCTGGAATCCTGTCGCGCGGCCGCGGATGCCGGCGCGGACTTCGTGAAGACCTCGACCGGTTTCCACCCCGCGGGCGGTGCCTCGGTGCACGCGGTCGAGCTGATGGCCACGGTCGGACCGCAGGTCAAGGCCAGCGGCGGAATCCGCACCGCCGACGACGCGATCGCGATGCTCACCGCAGGCGCGACCCGGTTGGGACTGTCCGGGACCCGGGCGGTGCTCGACGGTCTTCCCGTTCACAAATAATTGACGTGAAGATCAATAATTTGCCGTAGGCTGGCGTCGACCAGTGCGGCGGCGACGGTCAAACGTCCCCGCCGCTGTCAGCACCCTGGATAGGATCTGATCATGATGACCAAGTCGACCTTGCTTTGTCGGATCCCGGCCGTGGCCGGCGTGGCTGCGGTCCTGACGCTGGGGGCCGTTGCCTGCTCGAGCGACGAAGACAAGGCGCCGGAGACCTCGACGACCACCTCGGAGACCACCGAGACCACCTCGACGACGGCTCCGGAAGCCAGCCCCACCGAGAAGGCCCCGCGCATCGATCCGCACCCGGATCCGTTCTCGCCGAGCGTGCTTGCGCCGCCGGCGCCGACGGCCACCCCCGGCCATCACTGACGGACGTCGACTCGCGGCTCTCGCCGCTGCGATCTGCCTGCTGATCGCAGGCCTGACCGTCGCGTGCGCGCCGCGCGACCGGGCGGTCATCACCGGCCCGGTCGCGGCGCTGCTCGCCGACTCGGTCGATCTCGGCCCGTCCCGGTCCACGCACGCGCAGCTGACCGTCACGCTGTCGTCGGCCGCCCGGCCCGACGCGCTGATGACCTGGGCGCGCGACCACAACCTGTCGGTGCGGTGGCGGCCGGGTGATACCTGGGCGTTCGTCGAGGGTGCCGGCGCCGATCTCGGACGCGCCTTCGGCGTCCCGGTCCGCGACTACCGGGCCCCCAGGGGCCAGGTGTTCTACGCGTCTCCCGAACAGCCCTCCGCGCCTCCGGAACTGGGTGGCGTCGTCACCGGCGTCGGCCGGATCATGAGCTTCACGCCGTACCGCATCAAATCGCCGTGGATGCTGCCGCTCGACGTGCCCAGGGGCGGGCTGACACCGGAGGGACTGCGCGACGCCTACAACGCGACCCCGTTGTTCGAGGCCGGCCACACCGGCAAGGGGCAGACGATCGTGTTCTTCGCGTTCGACGGCGTCGACCAGGAGGACCTCGACCTGTTCGCCGACACCTCGGGGCTGCCGCGGTTCACCCCCGAGGTGGTCGGTGGGATGCCCGAGGAACGCCACGGTGAGACCGCGATGGACCTGCAGGTGGCCCACGCCATCGCGCCCGACGCCCGGCTCGTCGTCGTCAACGCCCGGCCCACGGTGCAGGGCGGCGGCGCCTACGAGAAGATCGGTGCGATGTTCGAGGCCGCCGCGCGCGACTACCCCGGCGCCGTGTGGAGCCTGTCGATCGGTTGGGGCTGCGAATCCTTCGTCACCGCAGCCGATCTCGCGCCGGTCGATGCGGCGCTGCGGGCCGCGCACCGCACCGGGACGGCGGCGTTCGACGCCAGCGGCGACAACGCGGGCCTGGAGTGCAAGGGCGGTGACCAGTGGTCGGCGCCGCCCAGTGACGACGACATCGGTCTGGACGCGGTCGCGTCGCTGCCCACGATGACCTCGGTCGGCGGGACCACGCTGTCGACCGGGAAGAACGGCCAGTGGTTGGGCGAACACGCCTGGGTGGACTCACCTTTGACGCAGGGCACCAGCGGCGGGGTGTCCGAGCTGCACGCCCGCCCACCGTGGCAGGCCGGGATCCGGGTGGACCGCGACGACGAGCGGCGCCGGCTGGCACCCGACGTCGCCGCGGTCGCCGACCCGTTCACCGGTGTCCGGTTCATCTTCGGCGGCCGCGCGGTGGTCGGCGGCGGCACGTCGCAGGCGGCGCCGATCTGGGCCGGGCTCACCGCGCTGATGAACGACTACCTGGTCGCCAACGGCGGCCGTAACCTCGGCAGTCTCAACCCGATGCTGTACCGGGTCGCCGCAGGCGCCGACCTGCCCGGCTTCCACGACGTGCGCCGCGGCGGAACCGCCGTCGACCTGGCCGCCCCCGGCTACGACCTGGCCACCGGGCTGGGCACCCCGAACACCTACAACCTGGCGCAGAACTTCCTGGCGCTGCAACGGGTGGCCCGCAGGTGACCAGCCGACTGGCACGAATCCCCAAGCCGGGCAGTCTCTTTCCGCATCTTCCGGTGCGCTCCCGGCTCCCGTTCGGGGTCGCGCTCGCGGTGCTGGTCGCGGCGATGATGATCTTCGCGCTGCTGCGCTGGCAGGCACCGATGATCTCGGTGGGCAGTGTCGGGCTCACCCTGGTGTTCGGCCTGTACCTGTGGGCGACGGGGCTGGCGCGGGCGCTGCCCACCCGATCGCTTCTGGTCACGGTGGTGCTGGCGATCGGGCTGGGGATCGGCTGGGTGCTGTTGACCGGGAACCTCGTCGCCGAGATGTACGACTACGCGCTCGGCCTGGGTCCGCCGAGCCGGGGCCGGCTGCTGATCCGGCTCGGGGTGCCGGTCGGCAGCGCACTGCTCATGCTGGCGCCCGGCGCGGTGGCACGACTGCTACCGCCGGTGTCGCGGGATCCGCTGGACGGCTACGTCTTCGGCGCGCTCGGCGGGATGGTGTTCACCGCCGCGGCGACGCTGACCCGGCTGGCCCCGCAGTACGCGACCGGTATCACCGCCGGGGACCGCCCGACGAGCGTGTTCCTGGTGCAGGCCGGTATCCAGGGCGTCTCACTGCCGGTCACCGCCGCCGCGCTGGGCGGCCTGATGGGTCTGGCGGTGTGGGCCCGCCGCCGCGTCATCGCGACGTTCCTGGTCGTCGCGGTGCTCTGGATCGCGATGGGCGTGGTCGAGTTCCTCCCGGTGCCGCAGGTCGTGCAGCTGGCCGTGCACATCGTCATCGCGGCGGCCGCGCTGATCGCGCTCGGGGTGGGCCTGCGGGTCGCCGAGCCCGGTCACGGTGAGGCCGCGTTGAGTCAGCGAAAGGTGTTCGCCGCGTTCGCCGTCGGCGTCGCCGTCGTCATCGGTCTGGGGGTGACCGCGGCGGCGCTGGCCACCCCGCGGCTCGGCAGGATCGTGTGCCCGCCGGACTGCGGGCGCCCGCCGATCGGTGAGCCCATCGAATCCAACCCGCGGTTCTACGCCGAGGACGGCGCGTTCTCCGTGCAGTACCCCGGCGAGGGCACCGCGTATCAGGCCACCCTGCACCCCGACGGCGTCGAACTGGACTTCACCGGCGGTGACACCGGCACCCTGGAGCTGTTCGGGATGCCCGCCGAGGGGCGCACTCCGAGACAGCTCGCCGAGGACCTCATCGCCGAGTACTACCCGGACGCCACAACCGAATACGAGATCCCCAACGCGATGGTCGGCTACGAGCCGGGCTACGGCGTCGTCGCCGACGACTACCCGCAGGACGCCAACGGCACCTTCACCCGGCTGCGGCTGATCGTGATGGTGGCCGTGAAGAACGACTACGCGCTGGTGGCCGCGGCGGTGGGCCCGTACCACGAGTTCACCCGCGACTTCGGCAACGGCCACCCCTCGGGCGCGAACCTGCAGCTCGCGATCGATATGGGCAAGTACGTCAACAGTTTCCGCTGGGGCGGCGGCAGCGACTGACGATCACAGGTTCGCGAAGCAGGGATCCTGCTGACCCTTCGGGATCTCGGCGTTGCTGCTCGACAACCGGCTCTTCACACCGGAGTCGGTGACCTCGATCGAGTCGGCCTTGATCCCCACCGGGTAGTCGCTGGTCAGCTTCGCGGTGAACACGTCGAGCATCGGCTGCACGGTCTCCCGCGGCAGCGAGAAGCCCAGCCCGGTCAGCTCGACCACCTGCAGCGAGATCGCCCCGTTCACCACGGTCGGCTTCGCCGTGATCGAGCCCAGCACACCCTTGAGCTCGACGGTGCCCGCGGACGGGTTGGTGCTCACCCCGCGGACGAACGCGCCGATGATCGGCACCGCGTCGCTGATGGTCTGGTAGATGCCGTCGGTGCTCCAGTCGACGTCGACGACCATCGAGCCGATCGAACCGCTGGAGGTCGCGGTGTCCTCGAGCCGCACGTCGTTGATGTGCAGCGTCACCTTCATCCCCTTGGCGTCGCGGACCTGGTTGCCCGCGGTCTCGACGGTGATGTTGGTGTAGTGCCCGCTCATGTGCTGCACAAGGAACGGCGGCATCACCCCGAACGACGCTTTGGCCTCGTCCTGCACGACGCAGGCCACCGCGCCGGCGACGACGGTGTCGGCGCGGTTGCGGGCGTACAGCTCGCCGCCGACCAGGCCGGCCAGCGCCAGCGCCACCACGATGACGACGATCAGCACGATCGACAGCGGATCGCTGATCAGCTCCTTGAACCGGGACCCCTTACCGGGCTGCTCCGGCGGCGGGCCCTGTGGGGCGTCCGGCGGCGGGGGCGGGGGAGCCTGCGGCGGCACCGCCTGCTGCGGGGGCACTGCCTGCGGTGGGGGTGCCTGAGGCGGCGCCTGCGGTGGAGGTGCCTGCGGCGGGAACTCGCCCTGCTGCGGCGGTACTGGCTGGTTGGGGCGGGCCCAGGGGTCGGTCACGCCCGCGATTCTGCCTTATCGGGGCGGGCGAACCGCGCACGGTTGCTCAGCACCGCGATCGTCTCGCGGGCCTTGCGCCCGGCCTCCAGGTCCAGATCGGCGACCAGCAGCTGCGGGTCGCCACCGGCCTGGACCAGCACTTCTCCGGTCGGGGAGGCCACCAGGCTGCCGCCCACCCCGGTGGGCCCGAGGGCCGCGACCTCGGGCCGCGGGAAACCCTGGTCGACGGCCGCGATGTAGCCGGTGGTGTCGATGGCCCGCGCCCGCGCCAGCAGCGTCCACTGGTCGAGCTTGGTCGGCCCGCTGCCCCACGAGGCGTGCACGGTGATCAGCTGCGCCCCGGCCTCGGCCAGCTCGACGTAGAGCTCGGGGAAACGCACGTCGTAGCAGAGCGTGATCCCGACCCGGACCCCGTCGACGTCGATCAGCACCGGCTCGCGGCCGGGCGCCACGGTCTTGGACTCCTGGAATCCGAACGCGTCGTAGAGGTGGATCTTGTCGTAGGACGCCTCGACACCGGGACCCGTCGCCAGCAGCGTGTTGAACACCCGACCGTCGTCGGCAGGGGTGAACATGCCCGCGACGACGACGATGCCCGCGCGCTCGGCGATCGCCCGCACCCCCGTCGCCCAGGGGCCGTCGAGCGGTTCGGCGACCGGACCCAGCGGCACCCCGAAGCGGCACATGGTGGCCTCGGGGAACAGCACCATCCGCGCGCCCGCGTCGGCGGCCCGGTTGGTGTACTCCTCGACCAGCGCGAGGTTGGCCGTCGGGTCGGGTTCGCTCAGGATCTGCGCCAGGGCAATCCGCATGACCGCCAGCCTACTGGTCCCCGACACCTCGCGAGCAGACACAAAATCGCACGCAGAGGACCGCGATCACGCGATTCTGTGTCTGCTCGCGGTGGAGGGTTAGGGGCCCCAGGCGTGGCGCTGCAGCGCGGCCGGCTTCTTGCCGAGCTTGCCGGAGCGGACCTGCGCGGCCAGGCTGTCGAGGATCACCCGCGAGCTCATCAGCGCGGTCTGCTCGGCCCAGTCGTAGGGCGGCGAGCACTCGACGACCTCGATACCGGCCAGGCCGGGCTCGGAGATCATCTTGACCAGGTTGAGCGCCTCACGCGGCAGCAACCCGCCCGGCTCCGGCCAGCCCGTGCCCGGGACGAACCCGGCGTCGATCACGTCGATGTCGAACGACAGGTAGACCGCCTTGGCGTCCTTCCACGCGATCTCCAGCGCCATCTCGGCGATCTTCTCGATGCCGACCCGCTCCACGTCGCCGACGGTGATCACCGTCGACTTGCGTTCCCGGCCCACCTTCACGCCCGCCCGCGGGGCCTGCCAGCCGCCGATGCCGATCTGCACCAGGTTGGTGGCCGGGGCGTTCTTGATGTTGGTGGCGTGGAACCACGGGGTGGTGTGCATCCGCTCGTCGAGGTCGGTCTCCTGGGTGTCGACGTGGCGGTCGAAGTGGATGATGCCGACGTTGCCGTCCAGGTAGGGCGCCAGGCCGCGGATCGTCGGGAACCCGATGGAGTGGTCGCCGCCGAGCACCACCGGCATCACGCCCTTGCTCACCACGTGCGCCATCGCCTGGCTGATCTGGTCGAAGGACTTCTCCAGATTACCCGGGATGGTGAACACGTCGCCGATGTCGACCATGTTGAGCTGCTCGCGCAGATCGACACCGGTCTCGTAGTTGTAGGTGCCGAAAAGGTTCGTGGAGCGGCGAATTCCCTGCGGGCCGAACCGTGCGCCGGGCCGGTAGGTGGCCCCGGAGTCCAGCGGCACACCGAAGATCGCCACCTCGGCGTCGTCGACCTGGTTGACGTCCTCGATGAACGGGCACTTGAGGAAGGTGCCGCGTTCACCGGCGAAGTGCGGCAGTTCACCGCGCACGAACGTCGAGATGCGACGGTCGTTGATCGTCGGCGCCGCCTCCAGCCCGTAGGTCAGGCAGCGGTCGATCTCCTCACGTTCACGACGATCGGACAGCCGCGCCTCGGCCTGCTGCGCCCACGCGCCTTCGGCGTTGAAAAGGGGTTGTGGATTCTCGTCGGTCACGGGTACTCCTAATGCGTCGTCTTGTCGCTGACCGGGTACGACGCACCTCGTCCGGGAAGCCGATAGGCTCCTGCCGTCATTCTTATGTCCGGATCCGCCACGGCGCCAGTCGAATCGAAACACAGCCTTAACAATCCGCGCGGCTGCGCGTAATCCTGCGGAGTTTTTCTGGGTCCGACTCACAGGTGTGAGGCGCGCCTAGGGTTCCGCCGTCACGGGTCTGGTCCGAGAGGCGCAGGCGGACTGCGGCGTCCGTTCCACGGCGGGAGAAAAGCCCGGGAGACTCCGACTCGTATAGGGAGCTCCGCATGATCCTTCTCGGTGTAGCGGTCAGCATCGTGCTGGTCGTCCTCGTCGGCTTCTACGTCTCGAAAAAGATCGAGGGCGACAGCAGGAACTTCCTGGTCGGCGGGCGGCTACTGCCGTTCTGGCTGGTCGGCGGCGCGCTCATGGGATCCGCCGTCGACACCAACGCCACGCTCGGAAACACCGATCTGACATACGAATTCGGGTTCTGGGCCGGTGTCAGCCTCGCGCTCGGGCTGGCGCTGTGCCTGACCATCACCGGCATCTTCTTCGCCAAACCGATGAACCGGATGGGGCTGACGTCGTTCCCGGACTACTACCGGCTGCGGTTCGGCCGCCAGGTCGAGGTCAGCTCCTCGGTGCTGCTGGCCCTCGGGTTCTGCATGCTGGTGGCGGGCAACCTGGTGGCAGGCGGCTTCCTGTTCAACTACTTCCTCGGCATGCCGTACTGGCTGGGCGTGGTGCTGATCGCCGCGATCGCGGTGGCCTACACCGGTGCCGGCGGCCTGATCGCCGACGCCTACACCGCGATCATCCAGATGGCGCTGATCCTGGTCGGCGCGATCGGCCTGCTGATCTGGATGCTGACCACGCAGCCGTTCGAGATCGCCGAGGGCACAGGGCCGTTCGCGCTGGGGCAGCTGTCGGACCCGGCGCAGGGTGCGGTGATCAACTGGGCGACGCTGATCGCGCTGGGTATCGGTGACATCGTCGCGATCGACTTCATGCAGCGGGTGTTCTCGGCAAAGTCGCCGGGCAGCGCGCGGCGGGCCTGCTTTGTCGCTGCCGCAGGTACCACCGCGATCGGTGTGCCGTTCGCGCTGGTGGCGCTGGCCGCTCATTCGCTGATGCCCGAAGAGCTGGACGGCCCGGTGCTTTTCGTGCTGCTCGACCAGTACGCGCCGACGATCCTGACCGTGGTGGTGCTCAGCGGCCTGGTCGGTGCGTCGATGAGCACCGCCAACGGCGCGATCCTGGCCATCTCCAACGTCTGCGTGCGCAACATCGGCGGCGTACACCGGGTGCACGAACCCGGCAAGCGCGACCCACTGCTGCGCGCCACCCGCGTCGCGATGGTGCCGATGACGTTGCTGTCCATCGTGATGGCGATCTACGTGCAGCAGACCGGGATCCTGCTGACACTGGCGTTCGACCTGCTGCTGGCCTGCCTGGTGGTGCCGTTCATCGCCGGATTGATCTGGCGTCGCGGCACCACCGTCGCGGCGCTGACCGCGATCGGTGTGGGCCTGGTGGTGCGCCTGGTGCTGTTCGTGCTGACCCCGACGATCTACGGGGTCGACAATACGATCCTCTACATCCCCAACGACCTGATCACCGCGGACTTCGACGGCTGGCCCACGTTCATCGCGTTCGCCGCCTCGATCGTCACCTATGTGGTCGTGGCGCTGCTGACCCCGCCTGCGCTGCTGCGCGGCCTGGACATCCAGGTGGCCAAGGATGTCGACGATGCGCTCGACGTGGTCGGCGAGGGTGTGGAGCCCGTCCCGGCGTTGGTGAGAAGCGAAGCGCCGTAACGTGTTTCACACCGGAGCCACCGCCGACCAGGGTACGGTCAGCACCCCGTCGCGCAGCCGCCGACGGGCCGGTGTCACCGGAAAACCGTTGTCGTGCAACAGCTCGAGCATCGCGCGCCAGCGCACCCGTGGCCCGAACACGCCGTGCCCGGCCGCGGTCGCCCACGCCCGGTCGGCGGCCGCCAGCAGGGCGTGCACGGGCTGACCCTCGACGTTGTGGTGGATCAGCGCCTTGGGCAGCCGTTCGGCCAGGTCCGACGGTTTGTCGATGGCGAACGGATCGCACGCCAGGGTCAGGCTGATCGGGCCGCCGGCGTCGAGCAGGATCCAGCAGCAGCGCCGTCCGATCTCGTCGCACGTGCCGTCGACGATCAGGCCGCCGGGGGCCAGCCGGCGCTGCATCGTCGCCCACGCAGCGGGTACGTCCTCGACGGGGTACTGGCGCAGCACGTTGAACGCGCGCACCAGCACCGGGCGCAGCCCGGCCAGTTCGAAACCGCCGAGGGCGAACTCGACGCCGTCGCCTGCGGCGGCCTGCGCGGTGCGCACCCGTTCGGGGTCGATCTCCAGGCCGACGACGCGCACGTCGGCACGCACCACCCGCAGCCGTGACGCCAGTTCCAGCGTGGTGACGGGCAGCGCGCCGTAGCCGAGGTCGACGACCAGCGGGTCGGCGGCGGCCTGCAGCGCGGCACGCACCCGCGGGGAGTGCACGAGCCAGCGGTCGCTGCGGCGCAACCGGTTGTAGCCGGTGGTGCCCCGGGTCAGCTGACCGATGGGCCCACTCATGAGGCGAGTCTAAGCGCGCCCGCCGGCCCGACTCAGTGCTGTGCCAGCCACCGCGCGGTGAAGTCCTGTTCGATGTCGAACAGGTTCGTGACGTGGTGCAGCATCAGGTCCTCGAGCGGCCCGCCGAGCAACGGGATCCACACCTTGCAGACGCTGGCCAGCAGCAGCCGGGAGCCGGCGCCTGCCGCGGTCAGCGTGCAGGTGCCGCCGAACCGGCCCGGCCCCTTCGGGATCGACGCCGCGTACGTGCCTGCGGCGCGACCGGTATCCGGGTCGAACGGGTCGAAGTGCTGGGTCCGGGTGATCACCATGTCCGACGGGATCACCTTGCGGGCGATCGGCGGCAGCTCCGAGCGCGGAATCACCTGGACGAACTCGATGTCGGTGCCGCGCTCACCGGCGTCGAACCGGGTCACCTCCGAGCGGGTGTACTGCCGGTACATGGCCATCAGCTCGTCCCAGTACTCGCGGCTGGTGAAGTCGCGATAGACCCGCTCCGGCGCCGCGTCGAACGTCAGGGTGTACTCCATGCGACGCGACACGCGGCCAGTTTACTTGCGGATCAACCGTTCTCGGTGATCCATTCGGTGGTGAAGCGCTGCTCGGCGGTCACCAGGTCGGCGAGCTGCCCGCCGATGAAGTTCTCGATCTTGCCGCCGACCAGCGGCACCTTCACCTCGACCTCCACCGTCAGCTCAAGCCGGGAGCGCGCACCCGCGGGCATCAGCCGGGCGGTGCCGGTCAGGGCGGCCGGTGCGCCCGGGATCGAGCCCTTGACCGTCGCGGTGGCCTGCCCGTCGCGCAGCGCGCTCCAGGTCTCCTCGCGCACGATGCTCAGGTCGCCGCGGTGGAACTGGCTGACCAACCCCGGTAGCCGGTCGGAGCGCAGCGTCTGGCGGGTGACCACGTCCACGCCGCCGTCGGGAAACGTGATGGACTGCAGCGCGTAGTCGTCGGCGCCGGAGTCGGCCAGCCGGGCCAGCCAGTACCGCTTCTCGCGGAATGCCCGGTGCACCTGCTCGACGGTGCCGCCGTACTCGGCGACCATGTCGAATGAACGCGGCATAGCTGGTCAGGCTACCGTTACCGGCCGTGGCCACTTCGCAGTTAGGGGGTGCCTCTGTGACGGAGGCCGTGCCGCTGGCGCCGTTGACCACCCTGCGTATCGGACCGGTCGCGCGCCGGCTGATCACCTGCGACACCACGCAGAGGGTGATCGACGCCGTGCGCGCGCTCGGACCCGACGACGACTCGCTGGTGCTGGCGGGCGGATCCAACGTCGTGCTCAACGACGAACTGACCGACCTCAGCGTCCTGCACCTGGCCAACACCGAGATCACCGTCGTCGGCAGCCGGGTGCGCGCCGAGGCGGGCGCGGTGTGGGACGACGTCGTGGTCACCTCGCTGGCGTACGGGCTGGGCGGGCTGGAGTGCCTGTCCGGGATCCCGGGGTCCGCGGGGGCCACGCCGGTGCAGAACGTCGGGGCGTACGGCGCCGAGGTCGCCGACACCATCTCCCGGGTGCGGCTGCTGGACCGCCGCACCGGCGAGGACCGCTGGGTCAGCCCCGAGGAGATGCGGTTCGGGTACCGCACCAGCGTGCTCAAGCACTCGCAGCACGCGATCGTGCTCGAGGTCGAGTTCGACCTGGACCCCGAGGGCCGCAGCGCGCCGCTGCGCTACCGCGAACTGGCCGCCGCGCTCGACGCCGAGCCCGGCGACCGCGCCGACCCGCTGGAGGTGCGGGAGGCCGTGCTGGCGCTGCGGGCGGGCAAGGGCATGGTGCTCGACGAGGACGACCACGACACCTGGAGCGTCGGCTCGTTCTTCACCAACCCGGTGGTCAGCGCGGAGCAGTTCGAGCGGCTGAGGGCGTCGGTGGATCGGCCGGTGCCCAGCTATCCGGCGCCCGACGGGGTGAAACTGGCCGCCGGCTGGCTGGTGGAGAACGCCGGATTCGGCAAGGGCTATCCCGGTGAGGGCGCCCCGGCGCGGCTGTCCACCAAGCACGCGCTGGCGCTGACCAACCGCGGCGGCGCCACCACCGCCGACGTGCTCGCGCTGGCCAGGACCGTACGTGACGGTGTGCGAAGGACATTCGGAGTCGAGCTCACACCCGAGCCCGCCCTGGTCGGCTGTGAGCTGTAGGTACGCTGGTTCTACGTGACCACCCGCGACCCTTCGCCGTCGATCAACCGGCGGCGCGCCCTGGCTGTGCTCGCGGTCGGGGTCGTCGCGCCCGGGGCGCTGGCGGCGTGCGTCAAGAAGTCCGACGGTCCGGCGGGCAGCCCGGCGCAGGAGGAGGTCGCCGCGCCGACGGTGGAGTTCACCCCCGACGCCGACGCCACCGACGTGGTGCCGACCGGGCCGGTGTCGGTCAAGGTCAGCGACGGGTGGTTCCAGAAGGTCGCGCTGACCAACCCGGACGGCCGGGTCGTCGCCGGTGCGCTCAACCGGGACCGCACCGAGTTCACGGTCACCGAACCGCTCGGCTACGGCGTCGAGTACACGTGGACGGGCTCGGTCGTCGGCCGCGACGGCAAGGCGGTGCCGGTGGAGGGCGCGTTCACCACGGTCGCCCCCAGCGTCCAGGTCAGCGGCCGGTTCCAGCTCGCCGACGGGCAGGTCGTCGGGGTCGCCGCGCCGATCATCCTGCAGTTCGACGCCCCGATCAGCGACGAGTACCGCGCCGAGGTCGAGAAGGCGCTCACGGTGACCACCGAGCCGCCGGTGGAGGGCAGCTGGGCGTGGCTGCCCGACGAGGCCGAGGGCTCGCGTGTGCACTGGCGTAGCCGCGAGTACTTCCCGGCCGGCACCAAGGTGCACGTCGACGCGAAGCTCTACGGGGTTCCGTTCGGCGAGGACGCCTACGGTGCGCAGGACGCGACGCTGGACTTCGAGATCGGGCGCCGCCAGGTCGTCATCGCGCACGCGCCGTCGCACCGGATGCAGGTGCTCGACGGCGACGGCAACGTGATCATGGACTTCCCGTGCAGCTACGGCGAGGGCGACCTGGACCGCAACGTCACCCGAAGCGGCATCCACGTCGTCACCGAGAAGTACGAGGACTTCTACATGACCAACCCCGCGGCGGGCTACGCCAACCTGCGGGAGCGGTTCGCCGTGCGGATCTCCAACAACGGCGAGTTCATCCACGCCAACCCGGCCAGCCTGGGTGCGCAGGGCAGCGCCAACGTCACCAACGGCTGCATCAACCTGTCGCTGGAGAACGCCGAGCAGTACTTCCACTCGGCCATCTACGGCGATCCGGTGGAGGTCACCGGAACCCGTATCCAGCTGTCCTACGCCGACGGCGACATCTGGGACTGGGCGGTGCCGTGGGACGAGTGGGTGGCGATGTCGGCGCTGACCAAGCAGGCCCGGCCCACCGAGATTCCGGACTCGGCTCCGGCGACGCCGTCGGACGCCCCGCAGCCAGCCGGCGGCGAGCCGCCGAGATAGGCGGGGTTAACAAGAACGCCGAGACTGCGCACAGATCGCGATCTCACGCGAAATCTGGATCTGGCAGCAGTCTCGGCGGTGCGGGGGTCGGTCCTGGGGGTCAGGAGGTGCGGCGGTTGAACCGCGAGCCTGCGGCCCCGGTGACCTGGTCGCGCGGGCGGACCACGATGAGGTCCAGGTCGACGTGCGACGGGCGGCTGGCGACGAACCCGATCACCTCGGCGATGTCCTCGGCGACCAGCGGGGTGACCCCCTCGTACACCTTGTCGGCGCGTTCGGCGTCGCCCTCGAACCGGTTCAGCGAGAAGTCCGTTTTCACCATGCCGGGCGCAACCTCGGTGAGCCGCACCGGCTTTCCGAGCAGCTCACTGCGCAGCGTGCGGTGCAGCACGCCCTGGGCGTGCTTGGCGGAGGTGTAGCCGGCGCCGCCGTCGTAGACCTCCAGCGCGGCGATCGAGGTGACCGTGACGATCAGCCCGTCGCCGGAGTCGATCAGCTTGGGCAGCAGGGCCTTGGTGACCATCAGCGTGCCCAGCACGTTGGCCTCCCACATCCACCGCCAGTGCTCCAGGTTGGCCTCGGCTACGGGGTCCAGACCGCGGGCGCCGCCGGCGTTGTTGACCAGCACGTCAACCCGGTCCAGCGCGTCGGCCAGCCGGGACACGGCCTGCTGGTCTGTGACGTCCGCCACAATCGCGGTGCCACCGATCTCCTCGGCCAGGGCCTTGATCGGGGCCTCGCGGCGGGCCACGCAGACGACGTGAAAGCCCTGCGCAGCAAGGGTTTTCGCGGTTGCTTCACCAATTCCAGCGCTGGCGCCGGTGACTACCGCCACTCGGCGGTCGGTTCGAGACGTACTCACCTGACCAACTCTAGAGGGCGTGCTAAATTCACCTCGTGCTGTCCATTCAGGCCTGTCTGAGCTGTGCGTGTTGTTGTTGTCGCCGCACGCCCAGCCGCGCCTGACTAGACCCCGGACGATCTCGCTGTCCTGACTGAGTCGCCAGGTGTGGCCCCCAAACCCCCTTGGCCGAACTTCAGATCGAGGACAAGCAGATGTCGACTCCCACCAGCACCCTTTCCGCCAAGCCCGCCGTCCGTCGCACCGCGCACGCCAAGCGCCCGCTGGTGGCCGCACCCCGCCTGCCGCAGGCCCGCACCCGCATCGTCGCGCCGTCGCTGAAGGTCGCCGACGCCGCCGCCGCGCAGGTGTTCGCCGCCGCCCGGCTGCGCGGCCCGATCGCCCGCGACGTGATCGCGCAGAGCACCGGGCTCAGCATCGCCACCGTCAACCGTCAGGTGACCTCCCTGCTCGAGGCCGGGGTGCTGCGGGAACGCGCTGACCTGGCGGTTTCCGGTGCGATCGGTCGGCCCCGGGTTCCGGTCGAGGTCAACCACGAGCCGTTCCTGACGCTGGGCATCCACATCGGCGCCCGCACCACCAGCATCGTCGCCACCGACCTGCTGGGCCGCACCCTCGACGTCGTCGAGACCCCGACGCCGCGGGGCGCCCAGTCCGCCGCGCTGGCGTCGCTGGCCAACAGCGCCCGCCGCTACCTGAGCCGCTGGCACCGCCGCCGCCCGCTGTGGGTGGGCGTGGCCTCCGGTGGTGTCGTCGACAGCATCACCGGCTACCTCGACCACCCGCGCCTGGGCTGGTCGGACGCCCCGGTGGGGCCGGTGCTCGCCGACGCGCTCGGGCTGCCTGTGTCGGTGGCCTCGCACGTCGACGCGATGGCCGGAGCCGAGCTGCTGCTCGGCGGTCGCAAGCAGCCGGCCACCGACACCTTCAAGGCCACTGAGCGCACCAGCCTCTACGTCTACGCCCGCGAGACCGTCGGCTACGCGCTGTCGATCGGCGGGCGGGTGCACTCGCCGGCCAGCGGTCCGGGCACCATCGCCGCACTGCCCACCCAGTCCGAATTGCTCGGCGGCAGCGGCCAATTGGAGTCGACGGTGAGTGACGAGGCGGTGCTGATCGCCGCCCGCAAGGCGCGCATCATCCCGGTGGAGGGACCGGGGTCGACGCTGCAGGCGCTGCTGAAGGTGGCCCGCGGCGGCAACGAGAAGGCCCAGGAGCTGCTGACCGAGCGCGCCCGGGTGCTCGGCGAGGCCGTCGCGCTGCTTCGCGACATGCTCAACCCCGACGAGCTCGTCGTCGGCGGCCAGGCGTTCACCGAGTATCCGGAGGGGATGGCCGAGGTCGAGGCCGCGTTCGCGCGCCGCTCGGTGATGCCCGCCCGCGAGATCCGGCTGACCGCGTTCGGCAACCGGGTGCAGGAGGCCGGCGCCGGCGTGGTGTCGCTCGGCGGGATCTACGCCGACCCGATCGGCGCGATGCGCCGCGCGCAGCCGCGCCGGCCCGAAGCCACCGCCTGAACGAGTAGCGCCTGACGAGGCGCTTTCGGCCAGGGTGTAGACATGACTGTGTGCGCCTAGCAACGGATCCGACCCGTTTGGAAGCCCTGCCGGTCCCGAAACGGGTGGCTGTGTTGTCGGTGCACACCTCGCCGCTGGCCCAGCCCGGCACCGGGGACGCCGGCGGGATGAACGTCTACGTCCTGCAGAGCGCCCTGCACATGGCGCGCCGCGGCGTCGAGGTCGAGATCTTCACCCGCGCGACGTCGTCGGCCGATCAGCCGCTGGTGCGGGTGGCGCCCGGGGTGACGGTGCGCAACGTCGTCGCCGGGCCGTTCGAGGGGCTCGACAAGTACGACCTGCCCACCCAGCTGTGTGCGTTCACCGCGGGCGTGCTGCGCGCCGAAGCCACCCACGAGCCCGGCTACTACGACATCGTGCACTCGCACTACTGGCTGTCCGGACAGGTCGGCTGGCTGGCCCGCGACCGCTGGGCGGTGCCGCTGGTGCACACCGCGCACACGCTGGCCGCGGTGAAGAACGCCTCGCTCGCCGAGGGCGACGCCCCGGAACCACCGCTGCGCGCAGTCGGTGAGCAACAGGTGGTCGACGAGGCCGACCGGCTCATCGTCAACACCGAAGTCGAAGCGCAGCAATTGGTTTCGCTGCACAACGCGGACCGTGACCGGATCGACATCGTGCACCCGGGCGTCGACCTGGCGACCTTCACCCCCGGGGACCGGGCGGCCGCGCGGGCCGCGCTGGGCCTGGATCCCGATGAGCAGATCGTCGCGTTCATCGGGCGTATCCAGCCGCTGAAGGCGCCCGACGTGGCGATGCGGGCGGTTGCCAAACTGCCCGGGGTGCGGATGGTGATCGCCGGCGGACCGTCGGGCAGCGGGCTGGCCACCCCCGACGGGCTGATCCGGCTGGCCGCCGACCTGGGGATGTCGGACCGGGTGACGTTCCTGCCGCCGCAGTCGCGGGAGAACCTGGTCAACGTGTACCGGGCCGCCGATCTGGTGGCGGTGCCGAGCTATTCGGAGTCGTTCGGGCTGGTGGCCGTGGAGGCGCAGGCCTGCGGCACCCCGGTCGCGGCCGCCGCGGTCGGCGGGCTGCCGGTCGCGGTGCACGACGGGGTCAGCGGGATCCTGGTCGACGGCCACGACGACGGGGACTGGGCGCACGCCATCGGCGATCTGCTGCAGCGCGCCGAGGGCATGCGGGCGGCGGCGGTGGCGCACGCCGGTCAGTTCTCCTGGGATCACACCGTCGACGCGCTGCTGGCCAGCTACGGCCGGGCCATCGCCGACTACCGGTCCCGCCACCAGCCGGTGCGGCGCACGGGGCGGCGGTTCGCGCGGCGCAGGGGAGTACGAGCATGACCACACGGGACGTCACACAGATCATCGAGGACACGCTCAAACAGAACGAGCTGACCTACTCGCACTTCAAGGGCGCCCACGGCGGGCTGCCCGGCATCGTCGTCGAGCTGCCCGGCGAGCGCCGGCTGAAGACCAACACGCTGTTGTCGATCGGCGAGCACTCGGTGCGCATCGAGGCGTTCGTCTGCCGCAAGCCCGACGAGAACCACGAGGGCGTCTACCGCTTTCTGCTCAAACGCAACCGGCGGCTCTACGGCGTCGCCTACACCCTCGACAACGTGGGCGACATCTACCTCGTCGGCCGGATGTCGCTGGAATCGGTGACCCCCGAGGAGATCGACCGGGTGCTCGGCCAGGTGCTCGAGGCCGTCGACACAGACTTCAACACCCTGCTGGAGCTGGGCTTCCGGTCCTCGATCCAGAAGGAGTGGGAGTGGCGGGTCTCGCGCGGCGAGTCGCTGAAGAACCTGCGGGCGTTCGCGCACCTGATCGAGGACGACAGCCAGGATGAGGGCGAATCCGCGTCGGGATAGGCTGCCCAGTCATGGGTGAAAGCACGCTGATCCTGCTCCGCCACGGCGAGAGCGAGTGGAACGAGAAGAACCTGTTCACCGGCTGGGTGGACGTCGACCTCACCGAGAAGGGTCGCGCCGAGGCGGTGCGCGCCGGCGAGCTGATCAAGGAACTCGATCGCCAGCCCGACGTGCTCTACACCTCGCTGCTGCGGCGTGCGATCACCACCGCCAACATCGCGCTGGACAAGGCCGACCGGCACTGGATCCCGGTGCACCGCGACTGGCGGCTCAACGAACGCCACTACGGCGCGCTGCAGGGCCTGAACAAGGCCGAGACCAAGGAGAAGTACGGCGAGGAGCAGTTCATGGCGTGGCGGCGCAGCTACGACACCCCGCCGCCGCCGATCGAGCCGGGCAGCACCTACAGCCAGGACGGCGACCCGCGCTACGCCGACCTGCCGGGCGGTCCGCCGCGCACCGAGTGCCTCAAGGATGTGGTGGCGCGGTTCGTGCCGTACTTCGAGCAGACGATCGTGCCGGACCTGCGCGCCGGGAAGACGGTGCTGATCGCCGCGCACGGCAACTCGCTGCGCGCGCTGGTCAAGTACCTCGACAACATGTCCGACGAGGACATCGTCGGCCTCAACATCCCGACCGGCATCCCGCTGCGCTACGACCTCGACGACAACCTCAAGCCGGTCGTCGCCGGCGGCACCTACCTGGATCCGGAGGCCGCGGCCGCGGGGGCGGCGGCGGTCGCCTCCCAGGGCGGTAAGTAACCCGGGCCCCGCGCGGCGGGAAACATTCGGTGAACAACGGTCGAAAACCTGCGGCCTGCGGTGTGAAATCCGCCGATTTGGCCGCACGCTGCTGGGATGACGTTCACCGAATGCGTACGCTTTCGGCGTGAGTGTCGTTTCGGCACTGCTGCTCGCAGCGGTGGTCGCACTGCTCGCCCTGGCGACCGGTGCGGCGCTCGGGGCGACGCTGGCGCCCCGGCTGGCCGCGCGCAGGCGGCGCCGAGCCACCAAGCAGGCCGGCATCACGGTGTCGCAGATGCTGGCGCACATCGCGTCGGGTTCGCCGACAGGGATCGTGGTGGTCGACCGGTTCCGTGACGTGGTCTACGCCAACGACCAGGCCCGTGAGCTGGGCCTGGTCCGCGACCGGCTGCTCGACGACCGGATCTGGCAGGCCGCCGAGCGCACCCTGATCAGCGGCCAGCCCACCGACGTCGACCTGGAGTCCGACCACCGCACCGCCCGCGGCCGCTCCCGGCTGGCGGTGCGCGGGTACGTGCGGCTGCTGACCGAGGAGGACCGCCGGTTCGCGGTGGTCTACATGCACGATCAGTCCGAGCACGCCCGCATGGAGGCCACCCGGCGCGACTTCGTGGCTAACGTCAGCCACGAGCTCAAGACCCCCGTCGGGGCGATGGCGGTGCTGGCCGAGGCGCTGTTGGCCTCCGCCGACGACCCCGACACCGTCCGCCACTTCGCCGAGAAGATGGTCGCCGAGGCCACCCGGCTGGGAAACATGGTCGGCGAGCTGATCGAGCTGTCGCGGCTGCAGGGCGCCGAACCGCTGCCCGATCTCGAAGCCGTCGACGTCGACACCGTGGTCGCCGAGGCGCTGTCGCGGTACAAGGTGGCCGCCGACAACGCCAACATCGAGATCACCACCGACGCGCCCACCGGTTTCCGCGTGCTCGGCGACCAGACGCTGTTGGTCACCGCGTTGGCCAACTTGGTGTCCAACGCGATCGCCTACTCGCCGCACGGCTCGTCGGTGTCGATCAGCAGGCGCCGTCGCGGCGATTTCATCGAGATCGCCGTCACCGACCGCGGTATCGGCATCGCCCGCGAAGACCAGGAGCGGGTGTTCGAGAGGTTCTTCCGCGTCGACAAGGCGCGGTCCCGGGCCACCGGTGGCACCGGGCTCGGGTTGGCGATCGTCAAGCACGTCGCCGCCAACCACAACGGATCGATCCGGCTGTGGAGCCAGCCGGGAACGGGATCGACGTTCACACTGTCGATTCCGGCCTACCCCGACCAGGACAACGGGTCGGCTGAACGAGAGGACGAGCAAGGTAAATGACCAGTGTGCTGATCGTGGAGGACGAGGAGTCCTTGGCCGATCCCCTGGCCTTTCTGTTGCGCAAAGAGGGTTTCGAGGCCACCGTGGTGGGCGACGGACCGTCGGCACTGGCCGAATTCGAGCGCTCCGGCGCCGACATCGTGCTGCTCGACCTGATGCTGCCGGGGATGAGCGGCACCGACGTCTGCAAGCAATTGCGGATGCGCTCAAGCGTTCCCGTGATCATGGTGACCGCCCGCGACAGTGAGATCGACAAGGTGGTGGGCCTGGAACTGGGTGCCGACGACTACGTCACCAAACCGTACTCGGCGCGTGAGCTGATCGCCCGGATCCGCGCGGTGCTGCGCCGCGGCGCCGACAACGACGACCACGCGGCCAATGACGGGGTGCTGGAGGTCGGGCCGGTCCGGATGGACGTCGAGCGCCACGTTGTGTCGGTCAACGGTCAGCCGATCACGTTGCCGCTCAAGGAGTTCGACCTGCTCGAGTACCTGATGCGCAACAGCGGCCGGGTGCTGACCCGCGGCCAGCTGATCGACCGGGTGTGGGGCGCCGACTACGTCGGCGACACCAAGACCCTCGATGTTCACGTCAAGCGGCTGCGCTCCAAGATCGAGGAGGACCCCGCCAACCCGGTGCACCTGATCACCGTGCGCGGGCTCGGCTACAAGCTCGAAGGCTGACCACCTACCCGACGAACGTGGGTTACCCGCACGGGTTTGCGCCGAAAAGCGTGCGTTAACCCCACACTCGGCGTCGAGGGGTGGACTACTCGCCGCTCTGCGCCAGCCGGGTCGCCGGATGCACGGCGACTAGCCCTAAAGCGCTGCGCCGCTTGCAGATCGCGGCTAGTTCGGCGTAGGCCTTCTCGCCGAGAAGCTCGGTCAGCTCGGGGGCGTAGGACTCCCACACCGCCTTGGCGCCGACGTGGGCGTTGGGGTCGCCGGTGCAGTACCAGTGCAGATCAAGGCCGCCCTCACCCCAGCCGCGGCGGTCGTACTCGGTGATCCACGTCTTGAGGATCTCGGAGCCGTCGGGCCGCTCCACCCACTCCTGGACGCGGCGGATCGGCAGCTGCCAGCACACCTCCGGTTTCATGGTCAGCGGTTCCACGCCGAGCTTGAGCGCCTTGCTGTGCAGCGCACAGCCGATGCCGCCCGGGAAGCCGGGCCGGTTCAGAAAGATGCAGGCGCCCTTGTACTTCCGGGTGCGCAGGTTGGGCTTGTCGTCATACTCATCCATCTCGAGGTAGCCCTTTTTCCCGAGCCCCTTCTCGCGGAACTGCCAGTCCTCGTCGGTGAGCTGCTTGACCGCGTCGTCGAGGCGGGCGATGTCGTCATCGTCGGACATGAACGCGCCGTGCGAGCAGCAGCCGTCGTCGGGGCGGCCCTCCACGGTGCCCTTGCAGGCCGGGGTGCCGAACACGCACGTCCACCGGGAGAGCAGCCACGTCATATCGGCGGCGATCAGATGCTCCGGGTTCTCCGGGTCGTAGAACTCCACCCACTCGCGAGCGAAATCGAGTTCAACCTCTCCAGGGTGCGATGCGGTCACGGTTCACAACGGTAGACCGATTAAGTTGGATGAGTGCGATTAGGCGTGCTCGATGTGGGCAGCAATACGGTCCACCTTCTGGTGGTGGACGCGCGCCGTGGTGGCCATCCGACGCCGATGAGTTCGACGAAGGCCTCGCTGCGGCTGGCCGAGGCCATCGACGGTGAGGGCAAGATCACCCGCAAGGGCGCCGACAAGCTCGTCAGCACCATCGACGAATTCGCCAGGATCGCCACGAGTTCCGGATGTGCCGAGCTTATGGCGTTCGCCACATCGGCGGTGCGCGACGCGACGAACTCCGAGGAGCTGCTGGCCCGGGTGCGCGAACAGACCGGGGTCGAGCTCAAGGTGCTCAGCGGGGTCGACGAGTCGCGGCTGACGTTTCTGGCGGTGCGCCGCTGGTACGGCTGGAGCGCCGGACGGATCATCAACATCGACATCGGTGGCGGGTCGCTGGAGCTGTCCAACGGTGTCGACGAGGAACCCGAGGTGGCGCTGTCGCTGCCGCTGGGTGCGGGCCGGCTGACCCGGGAGTGGCTGCCCGACGATCCGCCGGGCCGGCGCCGTGTGGCGATGCTGCGCGACTGGCTGGCCACCGAGCTGGCCGACGCGGGCGCGGAGATCCTCAAGGCCGGCGCGCCCGACCTGGCCGTGGCAACCTCGAAGACGTTCCGTTCGCTGGCCCGGCTGACCGGTGCGGCCCCGTCCGGGGCGGGCCCGCGGGTCAAGCGGACGCTGACGGCCACCGGATTAAGGCAAGTCATAGCTTTCATCTCTAGGATGACCGCGGCCGACCGTGCGGAGTTGGAAGGGGTGAGTGCCGATCGGGCGCCACAGATCGTGGCAGGCGCACTAGTTGCTGAGGCAAGTATGAAGGCCCTCGGCATCGAGACCGTCGACATCTGCCCCTGGGCGTTGCGGGAGGGGCTGATTCTGCGGAGACTCGACAGCGAAGCCGACGCTAACGGATTCGTCGGTGTCGACGGCTCTGCCGATGATCCGGCCTCGGTGCAGACGATCGTGCGCAATGCTTGACGATGAGTGACGAGGCCCGAAGGCAACAACGATGACTGGAACCGAAGACCACGCCAACACGCGACCCATCTCGGTCGCGGAGTTGCTGGCGCGCAACGGCACCATCGGTGCCCCGCCGGTGGGCGGCCGTCGCCGTCGCCGCCGCGGAGACGGCTCGATCACGGTGGCCGAGCTGACCGGCGAGATCCCGGTCATCCGCGACGAGGCCCCGCCCACCGAGCCCGAACCGTCCGAGCCGGCGAAACCCGAGCCCGAGGCTGTGGCGGCGGACACCGAGGCTGCCGAGGAGGCCCCCGACGCCGAGGACGCCCCCGCGGAGCCGACCGACCAGGACACGGACCAGGACCAGCCGGCCGAGGACCAGGACGGGGACGAGGACCAGGCCGACGAGGATCTGGACTTCTTCGCCCCGCCGCGGCGCTCGCGGTTCGCGCGTCGCAGCGAGACGTCCGACGCCGCCGGCGCGGTGGGCGCCGAGCAGATGAGCCCGGACCCGTGGCCCGACACCGACGCGGGCTCTGACCTGGCCGAGACCGGTGCGGACACCCTGTTCGGCGGCCCGACCGGCACCGAGACCCGAACCGCCGATGAGGACACCGAGGATCTCGAGAAGGACCGCGACAAGAACCTCGACGAGGACCGCGACGAGGACTTCGATGAGGATCTGGACGAGGACCTCGCGGAGCACGACGGGGACCTCGACGAGGACGCCCCGGCGAACAAGGGGTCGGCGTTCCTGCACGGGCTGTGGGTGGTCGCGCAGTGTCTGGTCGCCGTCGCGTTCGGCGCCGGCCTGTTCATCGCGTTCGATCAGCTCTGGCAGTGGAACAGCATCGTCGCGCTGGTGCTCGGCGTGCTGGTGATCCTCGGCCTGGTGGTCGGTGTCCGCGTGGTGCGCAAGACCGAGGACATCGGCAGCACCCTGATCGCCGTGGCGGTCGGCGCACTGGTCACCTTCGGTCCGCTGGCACTGATCCAGGCGGCCTGAGGCACCGATCCCCACGTGCGTCCCGCCATCAAGGTTGGTCTGTCGACCGCCTCGGTCTATCCGCTGAAGGCCGAGGCGGCCTTCGAGTACGCGGCCCGGCTCGGCTACGACGGTGTCGAGCTGATGGTCTGGGCCGAGAGCGTCAGCCAGGACATCGACGCCGTCGCCGAGCTGTCCCGCCGCTACGACGTGCCGGTGCTGTCGGTGCACGCGCCGTGCCTGCTGATCTCCCAACGGGTGTGGGGTTCGGACCCGATCCCCAAACTCGAGCGCAGCGTGCGCGCCGCCGAACAGCTGGGCGCCCAGACCGTCGTCGTGCACCCGCCGTTCCGCTGGCAGCGCCGCTACGCCGAGGGGTTCTCCGATCAGGTCGCCGAGCTGGAGGCCTCCAGCGACGTGATGATCGCGGTGGAGAACATGTTCCCGTTCCGCGCCGACCGCTTCTTCGGGGCGGGCCAGAGCTCGATCGAGCGGATGCGCAAACGCGGCGGCAAGCCGGGGCCCGGGTTCTCGGCGTTCGCCCCGTCCTACGACCCGCTCGACGGCGGGCATGCCCACTACACCCTCGACCTGTCGCACACCGCGACCGCGGGCACCGACGCGATCGACATGGCGCGGCGGATGGGCGACGGCCTGGTGCACCTGCATCTGGCCGACGGCACCGGCGCCTCCACCGACGAGCACCTGGTGCCGGGCCGGGGCACGCAGCCGACAGCGGAGATCTGCGAGATGCTGGCCGCCAGCGACTTCAGCGGGCACGTGGTGCTCGAGGTGACCACCTCCGGCGCCCGCACCTCCGCCGAACGCGAGGCGCTGCTGGTCGAGTCGTTGCAGTTCGCCCGCGCGCACCTGCTGCGCTGATTCAAGAGAGGGATCCCGACAATGCCCGGCTCCACCCTGTTCACCGACGCGATGGCGCTCACCCCCGCCGGGGACGGCGTGTATCACGGTGAGCTGAACGACAATTGGACGATCGGACCGAAGGTGCACGGCGGGGCGATGCTGGCGTTGTGCGCGAACGCCGCCCGCGCCGAGCATGCCGGTGAGGGTGTCGAACCGATCGCGGTCTCCGGAAACTTCCTGTGGGCGCCGGATCCGGGCCCGATGCAGGTGGTCACCGACGTGCGTAAGCGCGGTCGCCGGGTCAGCCTGATCGACGTCGAGCTGCGCCAGGGCGACCGCACCGCGGTGCGCGCGGCGATCACCCTGGGCGAGCCGGAACAGCACGTGCCGCCGCTGCTGTCGGCCAACCCGGCGGTGCCGGTGATGACGCCGGAGCCCCCGCCCGGGCTCGAGCCCATCGGGGAGGGCCATCCGATGGCCGACATCGTGCACCTGGCGCGTGGCTGCGACATCCGGCCGTCGATGACCTCGCTGCAGCCCCGCGCCGACGGCGGCCCGCCGGTTTTCGAGTACTGGGTGCGGCCGAAAGACGTTGCGCCCGACGTGTTGTTCGCGCTGCTGTGCGGTGACGTGTCGGCACCGGTGACGTTCGGGGTGAACCGCTTCGGGTGGGCGCCGACGATCCAGTTCACCGCCTACCTGCGGGCCAGGCCCGCCGACGGCTGGCTGCGGGTGATGTGCACCACCATGCAGATCGGGCAGGACTGGTTCGACGAGGATCACATCGTGGTCGACAGCACGGGACAGATCGTGCTGCAGAGCCGTCAGCTGGCGATGGTGCCCGCCGCGTCGTAACCACGCCGAATCCGGTTGCCCGCCAAAGCGCCCGCCAGACCGGCTTCGTGACGGTGCCGAGACCGGCCCGAGACTCGTCTGCAATGCTTTCCGGCATGGCCAGAATCGCGATTGTCGGTGGCGGAAGTATCGGTGAGGCGCTCCTGTCGGGGCTGCTGCGGGCCGGGCGTCAGGTCAAGGACCTGGTGGTGGCCGAGAAGTACCCGGCCCGTGCGAAGTACCTCGCCGAGACCTACTCGGTGCTGGTGACGTCGGTGGCCGAGGCCGTCGGGCACGCGCAGTACGTCATCGTCGCGGTCAAGCCGGGGGACGTGGAGAGCGTCGTCGACGAGATCGTCGCCGGCGTCACCGACGCCGAAAGCGACATGGCCGAGCAGGTTTTCGTCACCGTCGCCGCCGGCGTGCCGACGCAGTTCTTCGAGAACAAGCTGCCCGCGGGCGCGCCGGTGATCCGGGTGATGCCGAACACCCCGATGCTCGTCGGCGGCGGCATCAGCGCCATCGCGGCGGGCCGGTTCGCCACCGAGGAGCAGATGAAGGAGGTCGCCTCGATCTTCGACGCCGTCGGCGGGGTGCTGACGGTGCCCGAGTCGCAGCTGGACGCCGTCACCGCGGTGTCGGGCTCCGGGCCGGCCTATTTCTTCCTGATGGTCGAGGCGCTCGTCGACGCCGGCGTGGAGGCCGGGCTGAGCCGCTCGGTCGCCACCGAACTCGTCGTGCAAACGATGGCGGGCTCGGCCGCGATGTTGCTGGATCGGCTCGACAAGGCGACCGCCGCCGCGGAGAGCGGCGGCGGCGTGGTGATGGACACCTCACCCGCCCAGCTGCGCGCGCAGGTTACCTCTCCCGGGGGTACCACCGCGGCTGGTCTGCGCGAACTCGAGAGGGGCGGTTTGCGGGCCGCGGTGGCCGCCGCGGTGGAAGCCGCAAAAACCCGCTCTGAGCAGCTCAGAATTACATCCGAGTAATTCAATAAATTGCCCACACCCGTCGCAGTAACACCACCCGCCACGCTATTCTCCTCGTGTAAGTGCGGGTCGGTGCCAGCGGTGGGGAAGCCGCTGGGACTGCCCGTGCCTGAATGATTGGGTTGCGATGACGTCTATGAACGGGCCATCCTCGCGGGACTCGGCCAGTGGCAAGTCGGCGCGTGACGCTGCTTTCGATGGTCAACAGCCGCGAGCTCAATTTCTCACCGTCGCTGAAGTGGCGAGCTTGATGAGGGTCAGCAAGATGACGGTGTACCGGCTGGTGCACAACGGGGAACTGCCCGCCGTGCGGGTCGGCCGCTCCTTCCGCGTGCACGCCAAGGCCGTCCACGACATGCTGGAGAGTTCGTACTTCGACGCCGGCTGACGCCCAGCCGGGCCTCCGGTACCGGTCGGGCCGTTTTCGCGGTTGCCTGGGCAGCCCGGTAAGGTAACCGGGTCAGTCAACAATGCTTTCAGTCCGAGTAGGTCACGGAGTCCATGGGTTCAGTCATCAAGAAGCGTCGCAAGCGCATGTCGAAGAAGAAGCACCGCAAACTGCTTCGTCGTACGCGGGTGCAGCGCAGAAAACTCGGCAAGTAACTCCGGCGTTCGGCCGCTAGGCTGACCGGGTATGGATTCCGACGGGCGAGGACACAACGGGTCGGACTCGCACGACGCGGTGCAGTACCCGAAGGTCGTTCTGGTCACCGGGGCGTGCCGGTTCCTGGGCGGTTACCTGACCGCCCGGCTGGCGCAGAACCCGCTGATCGACCACGTGATCGCGGTGGACGCGATCACGCCGAGCAAGGACCTCCTGCGCCGGATGGGCCGCGCCGAGTTCGTGCGCGCCGACATCCGGAATCCCTTCATCGCCAAGGTCATCCGCAACGGCGACGTCGACACGGTGGTGCACGCCGCCGCGGCCTCCTACGCGCCGCGGTCCGGCGGCCGGGCCACGCTCAAAGAGCTCAACGTGATGGGCGCGATCCAGCTGTTCGCGGCCTGTCAGAAGGCGCCGTCGGTCAAGCGGGTGGTGCTCAAGTCCACCTCCGAGGTGTACGGCTCGAGCTCACGGGACCCGGTGATGTTCACCGAGGACAGCAGCGCGCGCCGGCCACCCGGCGAGGGGTTCGCCCGCGACAGCATCGACATCGAGGGCTACGCGCGCGGCCTGGGCCGGCGCCGGCCCGACATCGCTGTGACGATCCTGCGGCTGGCCAACCTGATCGGCCCGGCGATGGACACCGCGCTGTCGCGCTACCTGGCCAGCCCCGTGGTGCCCACCGTCGTCGGCCACGACGCGCGGCTGCAGCTGCTGCACGAGCAGGACGCGCTGGGCGCCCTGGAGCGCGCCACGCTGGCCGGCAAACCCGGCACGTTCAACGTCGGGGCGTCGGGCATCATCATGATGAGCCAGGCGATCCGGCGGGCCGGCCGGATCCCGCTGCCGGTGCCGCGTCCGGCGCTTCGCGCTGTGGACTCGCTTCTGCGCGCAACTCGCTACACTGAACTCGATCGCGAGCAGCTGGACTACTTGAGTTATGGCCGCGTCATGGACACCACACGGATGCGAAATGAACTCGGCTATACCCCGAAGTGGACCACGTTGGAGGCTTTTGACGATTACGTCCGGGGCCGAGGATTGACTCCGATCGTTGACCCGCGATGGGTACGCTCAGTGGAGAGTAGCGCTGTCGCAGTGGCGCAGAGGTGGGGTCGGTAAGCGCAGTATCTGAATCGGGTGGGGGAGAAGGTAACGACAGTGGCGGGCGAATCCAAAGCGAAAGTCATTCCGCTACACGGAAACTCGACTCGCGCTGCGGCCGCGCGCCGGAACGCCGCCCGCGCCCAGAGCGCGCGTCGCCATCCCTCGGTGCTGTCCGATCCCGCGGCGGCCGAGGAGCTGGCGGCCGTCGTCCGCGAGATCGACGAGCGCCGCGGCGGTGCCGCGTCGACTGAGGAGCAGACCCCCAACGAGCTGGCCCAGCGCATCGCCACGGTGGCCGAGTTCCTGCGCAAGCGCATCACCGGCGACTACACCGTCGACGAGTTCGGCTTCGACCCGCACCTCAACGAGGCCATCTTTCTGCCGATGCTGCGGGCGCTGTTCAACAACTGGTTCCGCGTCGAGGTGAGCGGAATCGAGAACCTGCCCGAGACCGGGGCCGCGCTGGTGGTCGCCAACCACGCCGGTGTGCTGCCGTTCGACGGGCTGATGGCGTCGGTGGCGGTGCACGACCACCACCCGGCGCACCGCGACCTGCGGCTGCTGGCCGCCGATCTGGTGTTCGACCTGCCGGTGGTGGGCCAGGCCGCCCGCAAGGCCGGCCACACCATGGCCTGCACCGCCGACGCGCACCGGCTGCTGGCCGCCGGCGAGCTGACCGCGGTGTTCCCGGAGGGCTACAAGGGCCTGGGCAAGCACTTCAAGGACCGCTACAAGCTGCAGCGGTTCGGCCGCGGCGGGTTCGTGTCGGCCGCGTTGCGCACCGGGGCGCCCATCGTGCCGTGCTCGATCGTCGGCTCCGAGGAGATCTATCCGATGATCGCCGACGTCAAGCTGCTGGCCCGGTTGCTGGGGCTGCCGTACTTCCCGGTGACGCCGTTGTTCCCGCTGGCCGGTCCGGTGGGCATGGTGCCGCTGCCGTCGAAGTGGCACATCCAGTTCGGTGAGCCGATCGAGACCGCCGGTTACGACGAGTCGGCCGCCGAGGACCCGATGGTCACCTTCGAGCTCACCGACCAGGTGCGTGAGACCATCCAGCAGACGCTGTATCAGCTGCTGGCCACCCGCCGGAACACCTTCTTCGGCTAGCCGTTCTGCTTGGCGATCATGCCCTTGATCGCGGCGTCGCGCGCGGCGGCGATTTGGGCGGTCACCTCGTCGGCCTCGGTGTCGGACTGCGCCTCACCCATCACGGTGACCACGCTGGTCAGCACCGGGTTGCCGTCCTCGTCGGTGACCTCACCGCGGATCTCGGTGACCACCGCGCCGTGCGACTCGGTGACCGAGTCCAGGTAGGAGTCGAAGAACAGCTTGTCCCCGGCCACGATCGGGCGGTGGAACACGATCTTCTGGTCGCGGTGCAGCACCCGCTCCATGTTGATCGGCACGTCGAACTGGTTGAAGATCTCCTCCTGCACCTTGCGGCCGGCCACCGCCAGGAACGTCAGGGGCGCGATCAGGCCGTCGTAGCCGCACTCCTTGGCGGCCTCCTCGGTGAAGTGCGCAGGATGGTCGTTCTTCACGGCACGGGCGAACTCGCGGATCTTCTCCCGGTCGACCTGGAAGTAGTCGGGGTACCGGTAGTGCGTCCCGATGATCTCTTCTGCGATCGCCATGATTTCTTCTTCCTCGCCCGGTCTCGTCACGAAAAAGTTCGCGGTCGCGAGCCTATCAGCGCAGCGTCAGCGGCCTTCGTGCCGACGGGACACGACGGCCGCCAGCGCCCCGCCCGCCGCGCCCAGCGCGAGCGCCGACGGCACCCCGATGCGGGCCGCCTTGCGCGCGGTGCGGAAGTCGCGGATCTCCCAGCCGCGCTCGCGGGCCAGGTCCCGCAGGTCGGCGTCGGGGTTGATCGCCACCGCGGTGCCCACCAGCGACAGCATCGGCACATCGTTGAAGCTGTCCGAGTAGGCGGTGCAGCGGCGCAGGTTGAAGCCCTCGCGGATGGCCAGCGAGCGCACCGCGTGCGCCTTGCCGGTGCCGTGCAGCAGGTCGCCGACCAGCCGGCCGGTGAACACCCCGTCGACGGACTCCGCGACGGTGCCCAGCGCCCCGGTCAGCCCCAGCCGCCGGGCGATGATGTCGGCCAGCTCGTAGGGGGTGGCGGTGACCAGCCACACCTGCTGGCCCGCGTCGAGGTGCATCTGCGCCAGCGCGCGGGTGCCCGGCCAGATCTTGTCGGCGATGATCTCGTCGTAGATCTCCTCGCCGAGCGCCACCAGCTCGGCCACCGAGCGGCCCTCGATGAACGCCAGCGCCTTGCGCCGGCCCTCGGCGACGTCGTCGCTGTTCTCCCGCCCGGTCAGCTGGAACTTGGCCTGCGCCCACACGAACTTCGCCACGTCGGCGTAGGTGAAGTACTTGCGCGCGGCCAGGCCGCGGGCGAAGTGCACCAGCGACGAACCCTGCACCAGGGTGTTGTCGACGTCGAAGAACGCCGCCGCGGTGAGGTCCGGCGGCGGCTTGGGCGGCGTGGTCACCTGCTCGGCAGCCACCTCCGCGCTCGCCTCACCGGCAAGTTGCTGCTGCACAACTTCTGCATCACCGGATCGAGACACGAGTCAACCCTAAGTCACCGCGGCTGATGCGCTGGTCTTGATACTGGCTGTGTGGAGCACCAGGTGGAGTTGTTGACCAGGGCCGGTTGCAGTATCTGCACGGCGGTCGGCGAGCAGCTGTCCCGGTTGGCCGAGGAACTCGGGTTCGCGCTGACCGTCACCGACGTCGACGAGGCCGCGGCCGCCGGCGACGCGACGCTGCGCGCCGAGTACGGCGACCGGCTGCCGGTGGTGCTGCTCGACGGCCGCGAGCACAGCTACTGGGAGGTCGACGAGCCCCGGCTGCGGGCCGATCTGGCGACCTAGCCGCGCCGGTCCCGGCAGGTCCTGCCGGTAGCGCTTACAGTTGCCCCGAAATAGCTGGTGAATTTGGTTTCCCAGCTGCGCAAGGGCTACCGTGGACGCCGTGGTGATGATGCCGTGAGCGTGCTGCTTTTCGGGGTTTCGCACCGCAGCGCGCCGGTGTCGGTCCTCGAGCAACTGAGCACAGACGAGTCCGATCAGGCAAAGATCGTCGAACAGGTGTTGCAGTCCTCGCTCGTCACCGAGGCCATGGTGTTGTCCACCTGCAACCGCGTCGAGGTCTACGCCGTGGTCGAGGCGTTCCACGGCGGGTTGTCGGTGATCGGCCAGGTGCTCTCCGAGCATTCCGGCCTGGGCCTGGCCGAGCTGACCAAACACGCGTATGTGCGCTACGCCGAGGCCGCCGTCGAGCACCTGTTCGCGGTGGCCTCCGGCCTGGACTCCGCGGTGGTCGGCGAACAGCAGGTGCTGGGCCAGGTGCGCCGCGCCTACGCGACCGCCGAGGCCAACCGCACCGTCGGCCGCACCCTGCACGACCTGGCGCAGCGCGCGCTGTCGGTCGGCAAGCGGGTGCACTCCGAGACCGGGATCGACGCCGCGGGCGCCTCGGTGGTCTCCGTGGCCCTGGACATCGCCACCAGGAAGCTCGACACCCTCGACGGCCGCAAGGCCGTGGTGGTCGGCGCGGGCTCGATGGGCTCGCTGGCCGCCAAACACCTGATCCGCGCCGGGGTGCGGCGCATCCACGTGGTCAACCGCAGCCTTCCGCGCGCCACCCGGCTCGCCGAGAACATCCGTGAGCAGGGCATCGAGGCCGACGCGTTCCCGTTCGACCACCTGCCGCCGCTGCTGACCGACGCCGACGTCGTGGTCAGCTCCACCGGTGCGGTGCGTCCGGTGGTGTCGCTGGCCGACGTGCACCGCGGCCTGGCCCACGGCGCCGAGCCCAAACAGCTGGTCATCTGCGATCTGGGCATGCCGCGTGACGTCGACGCCGCGGTGGCGGGCCTGCCCGGCGTGCACGTCGTCGACATGGACCGCATCCTGCGGGAACCGTCGGCCAAGGCCGCCGCGGTCGACGCCGACGCCGCCCGCGCGATCGTCGCCGCGGAGGTGGCCAACTACCTGGCCGCCCAGCGGGTGGCCGAGGTCACCCCGACCGTCACCGCGCTGCGTCAGCGCGCCGCCGACGTGGTCGAGGCCGAGCTGCTGCGGCTGGACAACCGGCTGCCCGACCTGGACGCCGCCCACCGCGAGGAGGTCGCCAAGACCGTCCGCCGGGTGGTCGACAAGCTGCTGCACGCGCCGACGGTGCGGGTCAAGCAGCTGGCCAGCGCGCCCGGCGGCGACAGCTACGCCTCGGCGCTGCGCGAACTGTTCGAGCTCGACCAGCACGCCGTCGACGCGGTCGCCCAGCCGGAGCTGCCGCTGGTCGCGCGCGCCGATGAAATACCGCCTCTTTCAACCGATTTCGATAGGGCCGAATAGCGCTTGTCTGTCATCCGCATAGGCACCCGGGGGAGCCTGCTGGCGACCACCCAGGCCGGTACCGTCCGAGACGCGCTGATCGCCCGCGGGCATGAGGCCGAGCTCGTCATCGTCTCCACCGAGGGCGACCGCAACCAGGGCCCGATCGTCGACATCGGCGTCGGGGTGTTCACCGCCGCGCTGCGCGAGGCGATCGCGGCCGGCGAGGTGGACTGCGCGGTGCACTCGCACAAGGATTTGCCGACCGCCGGGGACCCGCGGCTGCAGCTACCCGCGATCCCCCCGCGCGAGGACCCTCGCGACGTGCTTGTCGCCCGCGACGGACTGGTGCTCGGAGAGTTGCCAGCGGGCTCGGTGATCGGCACGTCGAGCCCGCGGCGGGCCGCACAGCTTAAAGCACTGGGTCTCGGTTTGGAAATCCGCCCCCTACGAGGCAACCTAGATACCAGGTTGAGCAGGGTAAGCAACGGTGAACTCGACGGCATCGTCGTCGCCCGGGCGGGTCTGGCCCGTATCGGACGACTGGCCGAGGCCACCGAGACTCTGGAGCCGGTGCAGATGTTGCCAGCGCCGGCTCAGGGTGCGCTCGCGGTGGAGTGCCGCGCAGACGACACCGAGCTCGCCGCGCTGCTGGCGGAGTTGGACGACGCCGACACCCGCGCGGCGGTCACCGCTGAGCGCGCCCTGCTCGCCCGACTGGAGGCGGGTTGCTCCGCACCGGTGGGCGCGATCGCGGAGGTGGTCGAGTCCATCGATGAGGACGGCAACGTCTTCGAAGAGGTGTCGCTGCGCGCTTGCGTGGCGGCACTGGACGGATCCGACGTGATCCGCGCGTCCGGTGTCGGAACACCCGACCGGGCCCGGGAACTGGGGTTCTCGGTCGCCGAGGAGCTGTTCGAACTCGGGGCGCGCGAGCTCATGGCGGATGCCACCTGAAGCTGCAGAGCGGAGTGACTGAGATGACTGCCCAGAGTAGCGGGCGAGGCCGTAAGCCGAAGCCGGGCCGCATCACGTTCGTCGGCTCGGGACCGGGCGACCCCGGTCTGCTGACGACGCGGGCGCGCACCGTGCTCGCCAACGCCGCTTTGGTGTTCACCGATCCCGACGTGCCGGAAGCCGTGCTCGCCCTGGCGGGTTCCGAGCTGCCGCCGGCCTCGGGTCCCGAGCCCGCGAAGCCCGCCAAGAGCGAGCCTGCCAAGAGCGAAGCCAACAGCGACGACGCGAACAGCGACGCCAAGACCGACGACGCGAAGACCGACGCCAAGAGCGATGAGGCCGACAAGTCCGCGGCCGACGAGACGCCGTCGGTGCCCGGCGGCCCGGACATCCGGTCCGCGGTGGGCGATCCCGCCGAGGTCGCCAAGATGCTGGCCGCCGAGGCGCGCAACGGCGCCGACGTGGTCCGGTTGGTGGCAGGCGATCCGCTGTCGGTCGACGCGGTGATCGCCGAGGTGCTGGCGGTGTCCAAGTCGCATGTGAACTTCGAGATCGTGCCCGGTCTGCCGGACACCACCGCGGTGCCGACGTACGCCGGGCTGCCGCTGGGTTCCACGCACACCGTCGCCGATGTGCGTGACCCCGAAGTCGATTGGGCCGCACTGGCCGCCGCGCCCGGGCCGCTGATCCTCAACGCCACCGCGACGCACCTGCCGGATGCCGCGCGCACGCTGATCGACCACGGTCTGATCGACAGCACGCCGGTGGTGGTGACCGCGAACGGTACGACGTGCCAACAGCGTTCGATCGAGACGACGCTGTCCGGGCTGCTGGAGAAGGGTGTGCTGGACCTGCCCGCCGGGCTGGAGCCGGCAGGCACCCTGACGGGCCCGCTGGTCGTGACGATCGGCAAGACAGTGACCAACCGCGCCAAGCTGAACTGGTGGGAGAGCCGCGCCCTGTACGGCTGGACCGTGCTGGTGCCGCGCACCAAGGACCAGGCGGGCGAGATGAGCGAGCGGCTGATCAGCCACGGCGCACTGCCGATCGAGGTGCCCACCATCGCGGTCGAACCGCCGCGCAGCCCGGCCCAGATGGAGCGCGCGGTCAAGGGTCTGGTCGACGGCCGGTTCCAGTGGGTGGTGTTCACCTCCACCAACGCGGTGCGTGCGGTGTGGGAGAAGTTCAACGAGTTCGGCCTGGACGCCCGCGCGTTCTCCGGCGTCAAGATCGCCTGCGTCGGCCAGCAGACCGCCGACCGGGTGCGCGCGTTCGGCATCAACCCCGAACTGGTGCCCAGCGGTGAGCAGTCCTCGCTGGGGCTGCTGGACGAATTCCCGCCCTACGACGACGTTTTCGATCCGGTGAACCGGGTGCTGCTGCCGCGCGCCGACATCGCCACCGAGACGCTGGCCGAGGGGCTGCGCGAACGCGGTTGGGAGATCGAGGATGTCACGGCGTACCGCACCGTGCGCGCGGCCCCGCCGCCCGCGCACACCCGCGAGATGATCAAGACCGGCGGCTTCGACGCGGTGTGCTTCACCTCGAGCTCGACGGTGCGCAACCTGGTCGGCATCGCGGGCAAGCCGCACGCCCGCACGATCGTCGCCTGCATCGGGCCGAAAACCGCTGAGACCGCAGCGGAGTTCGGGCTCCGGGTGGATGTGCAGCCGGAGGTCGCGGCGGTCGGCCCGCTCGTCGACGCGCTCGCCGAGCACGCCGCCCGCTTGCGTGCCGAGGGCGCACTGCCGCCGCCGCGTAAGAAGAGCCGCCGCCGCTAGACCCGAGGAGTCGGCTGTGGGTTTCCCCAGGCATCGTCCCCGCCGGTTGCGCGCGACACCGGCACTGCGCCGGCTGGTCGCCGAAACCTCGCTGGAGGCAAGGCACCTGGTGCTGCCGATGTTCGTCGCCGACGGCATCACCGAACCCCGGCCGATCGCCTCGATGCCCGGTGTGTACCAGCACACCCGCGACTCGCTGCGCCGCGCGGCCGCCGAGGCCGTCGAGGCCGGCGTGGGCGGGCTGATGCTGTTCGGGGTGCCGCGCGACGAGGACAAGGATCCGACCGGGGCGGTCGGAGTGGCCGAGGACGGCATCCTCAACGTCGCGCTGCGCGACCTGTCCGCCGACCTCGGTGACGACATCGTGCTGATGGCCGACACCTGCCTCGACGAGTTCACCGACCACGGCCACTGCGGCGTGCTGGACGCCGCGGGCCGCGTCGACAACGACCTGACCAACAAGCGCTATGTCGAACTCGCTGTGGCGCAAGCGGATTCGGGTGCACACGTGGTCGGGCCGAGCGGCATGATGGACGGTCAGGTGGCCGCCATCCGCGACGGGCTGGACGCCGCCGGGCACACCGACACCGTGATCCTGGCCTACGCCGCGAAGTTCGCGTCCGGCTTCTACGGCCCGTTCCGCGAAGCGGTCGCCTCAAGCCTGCAGGGGGACCGTCGCACCTACCAGCAGAACCCGGGCAATGCGCGCGAGGCGCTGCACGAGATCACCCTCGACATCGACGAGGGCGCCGACATGGTGATGGTCAAGCCGGCGATGGCCTACCTCGACGTGGTGCGCGCGGCCGCCGAGCTGTCCCCGGTGCCGGTGGCCGCCTACCAGGTGTCCGGCGAGTACTCGATGATCAGTGCCGCCGCCGCCAACGGCTGGATCGATCTGCAGACCGTGGCGTTGGAGACGCTGACCGGCATCCGCCGGGCGGGCGCGGACGTCATCCTGACGTACTGGGCGACCGAGGCCGCCCGCTGGCTGGCGTGACCCCGCCCGTCGCGCCCGGGACGCGTCCCGAGGACGTGGAGACCGGCTTCTGGTTGTGGGTCGTCGCGCTGCCGCTGATGGTGATCGGGCAGATCGTCGACGTGTTCGTGCTCGGCCGGGAACGTCATCTGCCCGCCCCGGTGCTGGGCCTGTCGGTGGTGTTCACCCTGATCATCGCGGCGATCGTGCTGACCTTCCTGTTCCTGATGCGCCAGGGCTACCGGTGGACCCGTACCGTGCTGACCGGCGGCGGGGTCGCCTCGGCGGTGTACGCGGGGATGAACCTGTTCGGGGTGGAACGCCCGCCGGTGGCCGCGGTGACGTTCGCGGTCGCCACCATCCTCGGGGTGGTGCTGATCGCCGGCGGAGCCTTCCTGCTGCACCGCAAGGACGCCAACGACTTCTTCAACCGGTGACCGGTTACGCTGACCCGATCATGAGCGCTCCTGTGCCCCGACCCCGAGTCGTCACCGCCGCGTTCTGGTGCTGGGTGGCCGCCTCGGTGATCGTGATGACCGGCGGGATGATCACCGCGACGGTGGACTACCCGGTGTTCCGGGTCGCCGGGCTGCTGACCATCCTCGCCGGCGGGGCGATGGCCTTCCTGGTCGGCCGGGTCCGCCGCGGCGCCGATGAGCGGTTCCGCCGGGCGGCGCTGGCGCTGTCGCTGGCCCTGGTCGCATACCTGGTGGTGCTGTCGGTGGTTGGCATCCTGTTCTGGCCCACGCTGGTGGCGGCGCTGCCGCTGTTCGCGGGCGCGATCCTGATCACCCGGTCCAGCGCGAGCGAAGGGGACGCGTCGTGACGGATACCAACCCCGCGCCGCAGGTGCTGTTCTACGAGCAGGGCGCCAGTTGGTGGTGGCTGATCGCCGGACCGCTGGCGGGCATCTCGATGGGCCTGATCCAGGCGTCGGCCGGTTACGGCTTCCAATGGCTCATCCCCGGCCTGTTCTTCGTGCTGGTCACCGGTTTTCTGGCGATCCAGGTCAAGGCGGCCCGGATCCACACCTCCGTCGAGCTGACCCCCGACACGCTGCGTCAGGGCACCGAGATCATCCGCACCTCCGAGATCGTGAAGGTGTATCCCGAGGCCACCGGCGCCGAGGCGCCGAAGTGGCAGTCGGCGCGCGCGCTCGGCGAGCTGACCGGCGTGCCGCGCGGACGCACCGGCATCGGGCTCAAGCTCACCAATGACCGGACCGCCCAGGCGTGGGCCCGCAAGCATCAGAAGCTGCGCCAGCAGCTCACCCAGCTGGTCGAAGAGCGCATCCCGCCGGCATGAGAGCGCGCGCGGTCTCGGAACTGGTGATCGCCGCCGCCGCGCTGGTCGGCGCCGTGCTGAGCTGGCTGGCGGCGGGCAGGTCGGTCGTGGTCGCCCCGGTGCTGGAGGGTGAGCCGCCGACCACGTCGATCGAGTACAGCGCGCCCTACGTCGGGTTGGCGCTGATGCTGCTGACGGTGGCCGGGGTGCTGGCGGTGCTGGGCGTCGCACGCCTGCGCCGGGTGCGCCGATCGGGCGAGCACGCCGCGAAATAGCATTCCGGGCTGCTCCGAGAGCGGGATCACAGCCACCGCTTCTCGTTCGCGGACGAGCGGGCGATGGTGAGCCTGCTCACAGCAGGTTGGTACAAAGTTCGGAATTTGTAACACTGTTGCATATGACCGAGTTGGCGGAGAAGCCCCAGGAACTGCAGGACGCGCTGCCGCTGGGCCCACAGTCGCTGGTGTGGAAGTACTTCGGTGACAACCGGATGTTCCTGATCGGCCCGCGGCCCGCGGTGCTGCAGAACATGCTCGCCGAACTCGGGCAGGGCGTGCTGGACCACTCGGTGTTCTTCAAGGACACCGCCGCACGGGTGAAGCGGTCGATGCCGCCGATCTTCAACACCGTCTACGGGTCCGACGACGACAACCCCGGCACCCAGGTGCGCGACTTCCACACCGAGATCAAGGGCACCATGCCCGACGAGTTCGGCGGTAAGCGCTACCACGCCCTGGACCCGGAGACGTACTTCTGGGCGCACGCCACGTTCGTCGAGCAGGTGCTCTACTTCGCCGACACCTTCGTCAAGCGGTTGACCCGCGAGGAGAAGGAACAGATCTACCTCGAGTCCAAGACCTGGTACCGGCGCTACGGCGTCAGCGAGCGCCCGATGCCGGCCACCTACGACGAGTTCGAGAAGTACTGGGACCACATGCTCAACGAGGTCCTCGTCGCGCACAAGACCGCCAAGTACGGCGTCGGCTACGTCACCAAGGGCTTCCCGTGCCCGAAGAACGTGCCGCCGTGGGCGTGGCGGCTGATCTCGCCGGTCTTCAACCCGGTCGCGGCGTTCCTGACCACCGGCGGCATGCCGCCTCAGGCCCGCGAGATGCTCGGCCTACCGTGGAGCGACCGCCAGGAGCGGCGCTACCAGCGGTTCGCGGCGTTCTGGCGGTCCCGGCCGGTGAACTGGGTGTGGGATCATCTGCCGATGAAGGTGCGCTACAACAGCTACGCCCGCCGCGGCTATGCCCGGGCGGCCTGATCCCGCGCGGGAGAGGATCCTCGACGCCGCCGTCGTCGAGTTCGAGCGGCACGGCCTGCGCCGGGTCGCCCTCGACGACGTCGCGCGCCGCGCCGGCGTCAGCCGCACCACGATCTACCGGCGCTTCGCCAACAAGGACGAACTGGTGGCCGCCGTCGTCGAGCGCGAGAACGTCACGCTGTTCGCCGACATCGCCGCCGAGGTGAAGAGGGCCGCGCCCACCTCGAACCCGTACGTCGAGGCGTTCACGCTGTCGATCCTGAAGTTCCGCCACCACCGGGTGCTGGACCGGATGATCACCGACGAACCGGCGCTGGTGCTCGAGCTGGCCCACCAGCACTGGGGTGCGGCGGTGGCGCGGATGGCCGACGCGCTGAAGGTGATCTTCCCGGACGGCTTCGCCGAACGCATCGGCGAGCAGACCGTCAACGAGCTGGCCGACACGATCCTGCGCTACGCAGCGATGGTGCTCATGCTGCCCAGCGTCGGCTCGCTGGACAGCGAGGACGACATCCGCGACTTCGCCACCCGACACTTCCTGCCCAGCCTGCCCGCCGCGCTGCGGGCCGCGCCCGCCCGCTGAGCGTGCCGCGTTTCGTCGCGCCGCACGCGGGGCAGTCGTAGGTATGACCAGCGATATGACCGGCGACAGCCCCGAACCCCGCACCGACGAACACCACCGTGTCCTCGACGAACCCGAGCCCGCGCCGCCGACCGAGAAGCCGGAGATCACCGAGGCACACCGGCAGCAGGCCAGCCGGATGCACAAGGCCTACCAGGAGAAGCGGCCGACGACCGTCATGCCCGGCACCGGCGGATCGGTGTCCGGCACCGCGGTCAACGACTGGCTCGACGACGACGGAAATCCGAAGTTCGGCAAGGACACCAAGCAGAGCTGAGCCCCGCCTAGGGTGGCTTGTGTGACCCCTCTTGAACAGATCGCACCGGCCTTCATCGAGATGGCGCACTCGATCGTGTGGGCGACGGTCGCCACCGTCGACGCCGACAGCCGGCCGCGCACCCGCATCCTGCACCCGATCTGGGAGTGGGACGGCACCGACCTGTTCGGCTGGATCGCCACCGTGCCCACCCCGGTCAAGAGACGGCACCTGTCCGTGCACCCCGACGTGTCGGTCAGCTACTGGGCACCCAGCCACGACACCTGCAGCGCCGAGTGCCTGGTCGAGTGGTACTCCGACGACGAGACCCGCATCGCGGTGTGGGACAAGTTCGCCAACGCGCCCGAACCGGTGGGTTACGACCCGCGGATCATCCACGAGTGGCGCGACGGACCGACCTCCGACCGGTTCGCGGTGCTGCGGCTGAGCCCTTACCGGCTGCGCGTCATGCCGCACACGGTGATGACCAAGGGCGAGGGTGCGCCCCTGACCTGGACCTCGCTGGGCGCGTGACCGATGATCGATGACATGAGCGCGACCGCCACCACGACGCCGGACGTTCAGTCGCTGCCGCTGGTGCCGAAGAACCCGCTGCCGGTGTGGCAACTGGTCAAGCTCATCCGTCGGCTCGACACCGGCCAGGAGGTCATCCGCAACGCCGGTGGCCGCATCACCCGTATCCAGTTCGGCCCGAAGTGGCTCTACCCGCCGATCGTCGCGGTGATGTCGCCCAACGGCATGCGCGACGTGCTGGGCCGGCTCGACGCGTCGTCGGAGCGCTGCATCTATCACGACGAGGTCCGCAAGGTGGCCGGCGACAGCCTGTGGGTGCTGCCCAACGACCTGTGGCGGCCCCGCAAACGCGCGGTGCAACCGGTGTTCACCAAGCAGAGCGTGCGCAACTTCGGTGGCCACATGTCCGGGGCGGCACAGGCATTCGTGGACCGGTGGCCGCGTGGCGGCGAGGTCGACCTGGACATCGAGTGCCGCCAGGTCGCGATGCAGTCGCTGGGGCGGGCGGTGTTCGGCGTCGACCTCAACGAGCGCGGCGACATGATCGCGCGCTGCATGCATCTCGCGTCGTCCTACACCACCGACCGGGCGTTCCGGCCGGTGCGCGCCCCGCACTGGCTGCCCACCCCGGCCCGTCGCCGCACCCTCAAGGCGGTCGCGGAGATGAAGAAGTTCACCGACGAGATGGTGGCGGCGTGCCGCACCGACCCGGACCGCGAGGCCCCGCTGGTGCGCGCCCTGATGGCCGCCCGCGACCCCGAGACCGGGCTGCCGATCGCCGACGACGACATCTCCAACGACCTGCTGATCTTCATGCTCGCCGGGCACGACACCACGTCGACCGCGCTCACCCACACGCTGTGGGTGCTCGGCCACCATCAGGAGATCCAGGACCGGGTCGCCGAGGAGGCCGCCGCGATCGGCGACCGCGAGATCACCCCCGAGGACGTTCCGCGGCTGGGCTACACGCTGCAGGTGCTGCACGAGTCGCTGCGGTTGTGCCCGCCCGCGGCCGGGGTGGCGCGGCTGGCCACCCGCGACATCGCCGTCGACGGCTACCGCGTCGAGGCGGGCACGCTGGTGGCGGTGGGACTGTATGCGCTGCACCATGATCCGGAGATCTGGCCGGACCCGTGGAAGTTCGACCCGGACCGGTTCACCCCGGACAAGGTCAAGGCGCGTAACCGCTGGGAGTTCCTGCCGTTCCTGGGCGGCGGACGGCCGTGCATCGGGGAGCACTTCGCGCGACTGGAGACGACGCTGGCGCTGGCCACCATCGTCCGGGCGATGCAGATCCGGTCGTGCGACGACACGTTCGAGACCGACGTGCCGCTGACCACCGTCGCCAAGGGGCCGATCCGCGCGGTGCTGCGGCCGCGCGGTTGACCCGCTCTGGTGGGCTGTGCGCCCCCAACCCGGAGTTGTCCGGTTCGCGCAGATGCCAGCGCACGACGGCATCGGCCAGCTGCGAGATGTGGGCCTCGGTCTCCACGACCGCATACCCGGTCGTCAGATCCGGCAGCCCGTTGATGCGGCCCTCGTAGCCGATCCGATGGGCCAGATCGCGGGCCCACCTTTCGGCCCGCAACCGCTGCCCGAACGACAGCCGCCGAGCGTCGCAGACCACCAGGACGCGGCCCGCACCGGTGGATCCGGCCGCGTCGAGCGCCGCGTCGCGGATGGTGTCCGCACAGGTGCGCAACCGGCGGCGGGCCGGTGAAAGAGGTTTCCCGAACAGGGATTCGGCGTCCGCGGCGGCCACCACGATCGCCGCGGACTCCCGGTGCGCGGTGTCGTCCGGTGACGCGCGCGAAGGTCCGCCGCACAGGGCGTGGCGGAAATGCGTCGTGATCCCGTGCCGATGGCACGAGTCGGCGATGGCTCGCGACACGTCGTCGCTCACCGGGTCGCTGTACAGCATGACCATGTCATTACTCACTGTCATTCCCACTGTCATTCCTCACTCTCCGCCGCCCGCCTCATCAGGCGGGAGATCATCTCCAGCGCAACGGCGACGGCGTCCCGGTACCCGGCGGCGCTGTCGTCGTCGCCCGGGGTGGCCTGCTCCGCGACCCGGCGCCGTATCGTCTGCAGGGCGGTGCGGATGCGCTGCTGTTCGCGGTGCCGTCGCGCCGCCATCGGGACCCGGGCCAGACCGCCGGAAACCGCGGCGATCTCGTCGAGGACACAGATCCGCACGAACCGGATGCCCGCGCTGAACCCCTTCCGGTAGTCCGCTGTCTGCTCTGCCGGCGGTGCGGTGTCGGCCAGGTCGTCGAGCAGCTCCTTGAGCACCAGGTTCACCGTGACGGGCGAGGTCGTGAGCATCGCCGTGCGGGTCTCACCTGCCAGATCCACTGTCCTCACAGGGTGCAATTCCTTTACTTTTTTGTGTATTTCTCGTGACTTTTCGAATTTCTCCAGGCAGTACGAATCCGGCCGACCATTAAATGCGGAAAATTCGTCGGAAATGCGCAGAAAATGGTCGGCCGGATCAGCTACCGTGGTTATCCGGCGGCCCTCTTGCGCCTGGGAATCGTTTCCTGAGCCAGCTTTTCGCGCTTGAGTGCGCGCCGCTCCTTGAGTGACATCTTCGGCTTCTTGAGAACGTTGGCCTGAGACTTACTAGCCATTCTCACCTCCTGCTAGCATTTCTCCCGTCAATTCGTGACCATACCCCAGAAAAAATAAAAAGCCAGTTGCCCGGAATTTTGTGGGCCGGGCGCGCGGATGGTCGTGCCGAGTGCGCAGCCTCACGTCCGGTCGGTGCTCTACCGCGAGCTCTACTAAGAGGCGTAGTAGCCGGGCGTAAGGTGCTTACCGTGAGCACATCGAGATCGCGTGCGCGCTGGTTGCGCGGGGCGTTGGTCGGCGTGTGCTCAGCGGCGGTCACCCTGGGGGCACACACCGGCGCAGGTGGCCATCTGCCGTCGGGCGCGGCGCTGGTCGTGGCCGCGCTCGTGTGCGCGGTCGTCGGCGCGGGCCTGGCCGGCGTCACCGTCGACGGGCGCCGGACACGGCTGGCCGTCACCAGCGGCGGGCTGCTCGCCGCGCAGCTTCTCGGCCACCTCACCCTGACCGTCGCTGCCCACGACATGACGCTGCCGTGGGCGATGGCGGCCGCACACCTGGCCGGCGCGATCCTGCTCGGCGCCGCGATCAGCGCCGCCGAATACCTGTACGCGGTCTGCGCGTCGGTGCTGTGCTGGCTGCGCCTGTTCGCCGCCGAGCGCCGGCAGCCGACTGTGCGGCGCCGCCGTTTCGTCACCCGGCACATCGTCGCGCGGTCGGCGCTGCGCGCCTCCGGCCTGGGCCTGCGCGCGCCACCCCGCGCCGCCCTGCTCCCCGCCTAGCGGATCGAAAGTTCTTCTGTCACACCGCGCGTCCTCCGCGCGGTCGCTGCGCGTTCACCCGCGTCCCGTGCTGCCTCACATGTGAAGGAACACGCCACTGTGGCTGTCTCGGTCACTTCCGAAAGTCCTGAAACCCCCGAAACTCCCGAAACCCCTGTCACCCCCGCCGCCCTGACCCGCCGGCTCTGGCGGACCCACTTCTGGGTGGCCCTGTTCACCGCCCCCGCGCTGATCGTGCTGGCCTGCTCGGGGCTGGTCATCCTCTACAGCCAGCCGTTGGACACCTGGCTCAACCGCGACCTGCTCACCGTGGAGCGCCAGGGCACCCCGGTCCCGCTCGACGACCAGGTCGCGACGGCCCGCGAACACGTCGGCCCCGGTTACGTCCTGGACGCCGTCATCCCGCCGCCGGAGCCGGACCGCTCCACCCGCGTCGACTTCGTGGCACCGGACGCGGCCGAATACCCGGCCGCCGAAGGCAATGTCACGCAGGTCTTCGTCGACCCGTATACCGGCCGCTACCTCGGCCAGCGCAGTGAGCTGTCCGGCCTGATCGGCTGGGCCAACCAGGTGCACCGGCTGTTCGGCAACGACGGACCGCAGGTGCGGCTGCCGTCGCTGGGGCACCTGATCGACCCGGCCGGCTACCCGGAGGCGACCATCCCGGTCGGCATCGGCAACCTGTGGATGGAAATCACCGCGGTGTGGATCCTGGTGCTGCTGGCCACCGGGATCTACCTGTGGTGGCCCCGCGCCGCCGAGGCGGCCAAACCGCTGCTGACCGTGCGGTGGCGCCGCGGCGGGCGGGTCCGCTGGCGCGACGTGCACGCCCTGACCGGCGTGGTGCTCGCGGTGATCCTCATCGGCTATGTGCTGTCCGGTCTGACCTGGTCGCGGTACTGGGGGGAGAACTGGCGGGCGCTGGCGTCCACGCTCACCCCGTCGGAGTCGGTCGACGCCGCGTCCACCCCGGCGACGCTCGGCGACTACGACCGGCTGGGCAGGCGGATCCCCTGGGCGGCCACCGAGGATCCGGTGTACGCATCGGATCACGCGGTGCCACAACGGCTGTCACTCGACGACGTGAACCGCATCGCCGAGGGTGAACACATGGTGCCCGGATACGCGATCATCCCGCCGTCGGACTCCGGCGACGCCTACGGCAGCTACGTCGTGGTGAACCCGTGGCCGCAGCGGCTGTCCGAACAGCGCACGCTGTACCTGAACCAGTTCACCGGCAACACGATCGCCGACGCCACCGCCGCCCGCGACGGCGCGCTGGCGCGGGCGACGAGCTTCGGCATCGCCATGCACATGGGCACCCAGTACGGGGTGCTGACCCGCGTCATCGCGACCACCGCCTGCCTCGGCGTGCTGCTCAGTGTCCTCACCGGGCTGCTGATGTGGTGGAAGCGCCGCCCGCCAGGCGGCACCGGCCTGCCCGTACCCACCGACCAGCCCCCGATTCCGCGCGCCGCCAAGGTCCTGCTGACCGTGCTCGGCGTCATCTATCCCGCGTTCGGCGTCTCGCTGCTCCTCGCGCTGACGGTGGAGACCGTCATCGCCCGCCGCCGCCCCGCTCACACAGAAAGCCGATAACCATGAACCACAAGATCATTCGCACGATCACCGCTCTGACCGCCGCCACCGCACTGCTGACGACGGCATGTGTCTCCGAGCCGGAGAAGGGGCCGATGGCCGAGGCGGTCTGGGTCAAAGACCAGTGGGCCAACGCCGCCGATACCGGCATGGCCGCGGTGTTCGGCAGCATCGCCAACACCGGCGCCCGCGAGGTCCGCATCGTCGGCGGCACCTCACCGCAGGCAGGCACCGTCGAGATCCACGAGGTCGTCGCCGACGACAGCGGCGCGAAGACCATGCGGGAGAAGGAGGGTGGACTGGCCATCCCCGCAGGCGAGGCCCGCGAGCTGATCCCGGGCGGTGACCACCTGATGTTGATGGACCTCACCGAACCGCTGCTGCCGGGCGCCGATGTGGAGGTGACGCTGCGGTTCGAGGACGGCTCGACGCTGCCGGTCACCGCACAGGTGCGCGACTTCGCCGGGGGTAACGAGGAATACGCGCCCGACGGGCACCACCACGGCGACGAGGGTGGGGGTGGCCACCACCATGGTTGAGCGGGTCAGCAGGCGCCGCTTCGTCGCGGGCGGCGCCGCCGTCCTGGCGGGCGCGGGCCTGACCGGCTGCGCCACCGCCCGCTCCTCGGCAGGGGCCGAGGGGTTCGGCACCGCGACCGAACCCTTCTTCGGGCCGCACCAGGCCGGCGTCGCGACCACACCGCAGGCGCACGCGCTGTTCGTCGCGCTCGATCTGGCCCCGCAGTCGGGGCGCAGCGTCCGCGACGCACTGGAAGCGGTGCTGCGGCTGTGGACCTCGGATGCCCAGCGGTTGACCCAGGGCACGCCGGCGCTGGCCGACACCGAACCCGAACTCGCGCAACGCCCCGCCCGCCTGACGGTCACCGTCGGGCTGGGCGGGTCGGCGTTCGACCGGGCCGGGCTGTCGCATCTGCGCCCGCCGACGCTGAGCGACCTGCCGGCGTTTCGCACCGACCGGCTCGAACCGCGGTGGTGCGGCGGCGATCTGCTGCTGCAGCTGTGCGCCGACGACCCCGTCGCCATCTCCCACGCCGCCCGGGTCATGCTCAAGAACGTCCGGTCGCTGACCCGGCAGCGGTGGAGGCAGGCCGGGTTCCGCAACGCTCACGGCGCGGACCGCTCCGAGGCGACGATGCGCAACCTGATGGGCCAGATCGACGGCACCGTGAACCTGCGCGGCGACGCCGAGTTCGACCGGCTGGTGTGGGACGACGGGGCGGGTGCGCCGTGGTTCGCCGGCGGCACCGTGATGATCCTGCGCCGCATCCGCGCCGAACTGGACACCTGGGACGAACTGGACCGCGAGGCCAAGGAACTCGTCGTCGGTAGGCGCCTGGACACCGGGGCACCGCTGACCGGCACCCGCGAGACCGACGAACCCGACCTGACCGCCACGGTCAACGGGATCCCGGTGATCGCGCCGAACTCCCACGTCGCGCTGGCCCGTCCGCGCCACGACGGGGAGCGGTTCCTGCGCCGGCCCTACAACTACGACGACCCGCCGCCGCCCGGGCAGACCACCGACAGCGGTCTGCTGTTCGCGACCTACCAGCGCGACCCGGCGACGCAGTTCGTGCCGGTGCAGCGGCGGTTGGCCGACGCCGACGGGCTCAATCCGTGGATCACCACGATCGGCTCGGCGGTGTTCGCCGTGCTGCCCGGTGTGCAACCCGGGCAGACGCTGGGGGAGGCGCTGTTGCGCTAGCCCCGGGTGAACAGCACCGCCTGCTGGAACGGCAGCCGCGGAAACAGCAGCCGCATCCAGCCGGTGACCTCGGGGGCGGCCTGTGCCTTGGACACCACCCGCGGATCGCGCACCTCGACGGTGCGGCCGCGGCGGGTCAGCCGGCCGCCGCCCGCGGCGGTGACGTTCTTCAGCCAGTCGCGGTCGGGTCCGTAGGTCAGCAGGACGGCGAACCCGTCGCGGGTGGGGAACACCGTCAGCGGGGTGCGGTACGTCCTGCCGGATCGGCGGCCGACGTGCTCGAGGATGCCGAAGCTGGGCGCCCACCCCGCCCACAGCCGCTGGATCGGGTTCGTGACGTGGCGGTTGAACCGCGCGAGCCACTGTGGAAGCTGCATGCCTTCATCCTTGCGCCCCGGTGTGATCCGCGCCACCACCGGTCGGTGTGCCGGGAGCAGCCACTACACCCTGTAGTTGGACGCTTCCGATTGAACTGGAACACTGGTCGGCATGAGCAGAACCGAGGCGTCCGCGAAACTGTTCGCCGACGCGTCCGATCTGATCCCCGGTGGCGTCAACTCCCCGGTACGGGCATTCACCTCCGTCGGCGGCACCCCGCGGTTCATCACCTCGGCCAACGGCTACTGGCTGACCGACGCCGACGGCAACCGCTACATCGACCTGGTGGGATCCTGGGGTCCGATGATCCTCGGCCACGCCCACCCCGACGTGGTGGCGGCCGTGCAGCGGGCGGCGGCCGACGGGCTGTCGTTCGGCGCGCCGACCCCGGCGGAGAGCGAACTGGCCGCCGAGATCATCGGCCGGGTCGCGCCGGTGGAACGGATCCGGCTGGTCAACTCCGGCACCGAGGCGACCATGAGCGCGCTGCGGCTGGCCCGCGGCTACACCGGCCGGCCCAAGATCGTGAAGTTCTCCGGCTGCTACCACGGTCACAGCGACGCGCTGCTGGCCGACGCCGGCTCCGGCGTCGCCACCCTCGGGCTGCCGTCGTCGCCGGGCGTCACCGGCGCCGTGGCCGCCGACACCATCGTGCTGCCCTACAACGACGTCGCCGCGGTGGAGGAGACGTTCGCCGAGCTGGGCGACCAGATCGCCTGCGTGATCACCGAGGCCAGCCCGGGCAACATGGGCACCGTCCCGCCGCTGCCCGGCTTCAACGCCGAACTGCGCCGCATCACCGCCGCCCACGGCGCGCTGCTGATCAGCGACGAGGTGATGACCGGTTTCCGGGTCAGCCGCGCCGGCTGGTACGGCCTGGATCCGGTCGACGCCGACCTGTTCACCTTCGGCAAGGTGATGAGCGGCGGGCTGCCCGCGGCCGCGTTCGGTGGTCGCGCCGAGGTGATGTCGCGGCTCGCGCCGCTCGGGCCGGTCTACCAGGCAGGCACGCTGTCGGGTAACCCCGTCGCGATGGCGGCGGGTCTGGCCACCCTGCGCGCCGCCGATGACGCCGCCTACGCCGCCCTGGACGCCAACGCCGACCGGCTCATCGGCCTGCTGGGCTCCGCGCTGACCGAAGCCGGTGTGGCACACCAGATTCAGCGTGCGGGCAACATGTTCAGCGTGTTCTTCACCGACCAGCCGGTGCGCAACTACGCCGAGGCCCGCGCGGCCGAGACGTGGCGGTTCCCGCCGTTCTTCCACGCCCTGCTCGACGGCGGCGTCTATCCGCCGTGCAGCGCATTCGAAACATGGTTCGTGTCAACGGCTCTCGACGACGCGGCGTTCGAGCGCATCGCCGAGGTGCTGCCGGGTGCGGCTCGCGCGGCCGCGGAGGCGGTCAAGCCGGCATGACTCGAACTTCCGGTGCCGGAGGCGCCGATCGAACTTCCGGTGCCGGAGGCGCCGATCGGACCATCGTTCATGTGATGCGGCACGGCGAGGTGCACAACCCGGAGAAGATCCTCTACGGCCGACTGCCCGACTATCACCTGTCCGAACGGGGCCGCGCCCAGGCCGAGGCGGTCGCCCGGTGGCTGGCCACCCGCGACATCGTCTACGTCGTGGCGTCCCCGCTGGAACGCGCCCAGGAGACCGCGGCACCGATCGCCGAGCATCACGGGCTGACCATCGACACCGACCACGACCTCATCGAGTCGACGAACGTCTTTCAGGGACAACGGGTCTCCCCGGGCGACGGTGCGCTGCGCGACCCGCGCAACTGGTGGCACCTGCGCAACCCGCGCCGACCGTCGTGGGGTGAGCCGTACCGCGAGATCGCGGCGCGGATGACCGCGGCGCTGCACCGGGCCCGGGAGAAGGCGGTCGGCCACGAGGCGGTGTGCGTGTCGCACCAGCTGCCGGTGGAGACGCTGCGGCGCGCGATGACCGGTCACCCGCTGCACCACTTCCCGACGAAGCGGTTGTGCAACCTGGCGTCGGTGACGTCGTTCTACTTCGACGGGGACACCTGTGTCGGCTGGGGTTATTCGGAGCTGGCCGGGCAGTGAGACGGTGGGTTGTGCTGGCCTGCGCGGCGGTTGTCGCGCTGGCCGGTTGCTCCACCGGTGACGACGCCGTCGCCCAGGGCGGCACCTTCGAGTTCGTCGCTCCCGGCGGGCAGACCGACATCTTCTACGACCCGCCCGCAGACCGCGGGAGACCGGGCCCGCTGTCCGGACCGGACCTGCGGGATCTGGACAGGACCATCTCGCTGGACGACTTCGACGGCGACGTCGTCGTCATCAACGTGTGGGGCCAGTGGTGCGGGCCGTGCCGCACCGAGATCACCCAGCTGCAGAAGGTGTACGACGCCACCAAGGACAAAGGGGTGGCGTTCCTCGGGATCGACGTGCGCGACAACAACATCGACGCACCGCGCGACTTCCTCATCGACCGCGACATCACGTTCCCGTCGATCTACGACCCGGCGATGCGCACCATGATCGCCTTCGGCGGCCGCTATCCGACGACGGTGATCCCGTCGACGGTGGTGCTCGACCGCGAGCACCGGGTGGCCGCGGTGTTCCTGCGCGAACTGCTGGCCGAGGACCTGCAGCCGGTGGTGGAGCGGCTGGCCGCGGAGCAACCGGAGAACGCGTCGTGACCGAGCTGATGACCGGCGGCCCGGTGGTGCTGGCCTTCCTGGTCGCCGCGCTGGCCGGGCTGGTGTCGTTCGCCTCACCGTGCGTGGTGCCGCTGGTGCCCGGCTACCTGTCGTATCTGGCCGCCGTCGTCGGCGTTGACGACCGGGTCGTCGATGAGCGCGCCGCCGGGTCCGTCGCCACGAAGGCGACCCGGCTGCGGGTGGCGGGAGCCGCCGCACTGTTCGTCGCCGGGTTCACCGTCGTGTTCGTGCTCGGCACCGTCGCGGTGCTCGGCATGACCACCTCGCTGATCACCAATCAGCTTCTGCTGCAACGCATCGGTGGGATCGTCACGATCGTGATGGGCCTGGTGTTCGTCGGTTTCATCCCGGCGCTGCAGCGCGAGGCCCGGTTCACCCCGCGGCAGCTGTCCACGCTCGGCGGGGCACCGCTGCTGGGCGCGGTGTTCGCGCTGGGCTGGACGCCGTGCCTGGGGCCGACGCTGACCGGTGTGATCGCGGTGGCCTCGGCCACCGACGGCGCCAACGTGATCCGCGGTGTCGCGCTCGTCATCGCCTACTGCCTCGGCCTGGGGCTGCCGTTCGTGCTGCTGGCCTTCGGTTCGGCGCGCGCGGTGCAGGGCCTGGCCTGGCTGCGCCGCCACACCCGGGCCATCCAGATCTTCGGCGGCGTGCTGCTCATCCTGGTCGGCGCCGCCCTGGTGACGGGTGTGTGGAACGACTTCGTGTCCTGGGTGCGCGACGCCTTCGTCAGCGACGTGACGTTACCGATTTGAGTTGAGATGAGCCGGATCCTCGCCTACGCGCGCAACACCTGGCGCACCCTGACCTCGATGGGCACCGCGCTGGTGCTGTTGTTCCTGCTCGCGCTCGCCGCGGTGCCGGGTGCGCTGTTGCCGCAGCGCAGCCTCAACGAGTCCAAGGTCGCCGAGTACATCGCCGAGCACCCGACGGTCGGGCCGTGGCTGGACCGGTTGCAGGCCTTCGACGTGTTCTCCAGTTTCTGGTTCACCGCGATCTACGTGCTGCTGTTCGTGTCGCTGGTCGGCTGCCTGACCCCGCGGCTGATCGAGCACTTCCGCAGCATGCGCGCCACCCCGGTGGCCGCGCCGCGCAACCTGGCCCGGCTGCCCAAACACCACACCGCCGAGGTGTCCGGCGACGCGCGGGCCCTGGCGGCGACGGCGACCGAGCGGTTGCGCGGCTGGCGGACGGTCACCCGCACCGACGGCGACACCGTTGAGGTGTCCGCCGAGAAGGGCTACCTGCGCGAGTTCGGCAACATCGTCTTCCACTTCTCGCTGCTGGGCCTGCTCGTCGCGGTCGCCGCGGGCAAGCTGTTCGGCTACGAGGGCCATGTCATCGTCATCGCCGACGGTGGGCCCGGGTTCTGCTCGGCCTCCCCGGCGGCATTCGACTCGTTCCGGGCCGGCAACACCGTCGACGGCACCTCGCTGTATCCGATCTGCCTGCGGGTCAACGACTTCCAGGCCGACTACCTGCCATCAGGGCAGGCCACCTCGTATGCCGCGGACATCGAGTACCAGGCGGGCGAGGACCTGGCCACCGGGGTGTGGCGGCCGTACCGGCTGAAGGTCAACGAGCCGCTGCGGGTCGGGGGGGACCGGGTCTACCTGCAGGGCCACGGGTACGCCCCGACGTTCACCGTCACCTTCCCGGACGGCCAGACCCGCACCCAGACGCTGCAGTTCCGCCCCGAGGACCAGCTCACGCTGCTGTCGTCGGGCGTGATGCGGTTCGACCCGCCCGGCGGCACGTACCCCGACGCCGACGAACGGCGGAAGAACCAGATCGCGATCCAGGGGCTGTTCGCGCCGACCGAGATGCTGCACGGCACCCTGCTGTCGTCGAGCTTCCCGGCGCTCAACGACCCCGCCGTCGCCGTCGACATCTACAAGGGCGACACCGGTCTGGACACCGGGCGCCCCCAGTCGCTGTTCGACCTCGACCCGCGGCTGCTCGAGCAGAACCGGTTGGTGAAGAAGGCGCGGGTCAACCTCGGCGAGGGGGAGTCGACCCGCCTCGACGACGGCACCGTGGTGCGCTTCGACGGCGCGGTCCCGTTCATCAACGTGCAGGTGTCCCACGATCCGGCGCAGGTGTGGGTGCTGGTGTTCGCGCTGACCATGATGGCCGGTCTGCTGGTGTCGCTGGTGGTCCGGCGGCGCCGCGTCTGGATTCGGATCACGCCCGCCGGTGCGGGTACCGTATCCGTCGAGCTGGGCGGGCTGGCCCGCACCGACAACTCCGGGTGGGGGCGACGAATTCGAGCGGCTGACCCAGCGTCTGCTGCCTGAGGCGACGGCGGCGCAGCCCGCGGGAGAGAAGGTCGAATGAATACCACGCAGATCGACATCGGACTGGCCCGGTACTCGGACTGGGCGTTCACGTCGTCGGTGCTGGTGCTGGTGGGCGCGCTGCTGCTGCTGGCCGTCGAACTGGCCTACCAGCGTGGCCGCAAGGTCGAGCGGCGCGAACTCGTCGGTGCCGGCGCTGCGGTGACCGCGGGCAGCGCGGCGCCCGGGGTGATCGCCGAGACGCCGAAGCGCTCCTTCGACGAGCGCGTCGGGGGCGCCGGGCTGGCGCTGGCCTACCTCGGGATCCTGCTGCTGGCGGTGTGCATCGTGCTGCGCGGGCTGGCCACCGGCCGCGTGCCGTGGGGCAACATGTACGAGTTCATCAACCTGACCAGCTTCTGCGGCCTGGTCGCGGCCGCGGTGGTGCTGCGCCGGCCGCAGTACCGCTCGCTGTGGGTGTTCGTGCTGGTTCCGGTGCTGATCCTGCTGACGGTCTCCGGGCGTTGGCTCTACACCTCGGCCGCCCCGGTGATGCCCGCGCTGCAGTCGTACTGGCTGCCGATCCACGTGTCGGTGGTCAGCCTCGGTTCCGGGGTGTTCCTGGTCGCCGGTGTGGCCAGCATCCTGTTCCTGCTCAAGATGTCGCCGCTGGGCGAGCCGGACCGGCAGGGTGTGCTCGCGCGCATCGTGCACCGCCTGCCCGATCCGCAGACGCTGGATCGAATCGCCTACCGCACCACGATTTTCGCGTTCCCGGTGTTCGGGTTCGGTGTGATCTTCGGGGCGATCTGGGCCGAGGAGGCCTGGGGCCGCTACTGGGGCTGGGATCCCAAGGAGACGGTGTCGTTCATCGCGTGGGTGGTCTACGCGGCGTATCTGCACGCCCGCTCGACCGCCGGCTGGCGCGACAAGAAGGCGGCGTGGATCAACGTCGTCGGCTTCGCGGCGATGGTGTTCAACCTGTTCTTCATCAATCTCGTCACCGTCGGCCTACACTCCTACGCGGGCGTCGGCTGAGGTTGCTGTATATACCGTAGCCGTCAAAATGCGGTCAGGCTGCCCGGTATTTGAACAGGCAATATTTACATAGCTGCTGTAATTCAGCAGCATTGAACAAATGCGCTCTATCTGGGGAAAGTCCCTGATTTTCATAACTAATCGCTTTGCTGAAGTTTGATGTCGACCGATTTTTCGTACTTTCTGCTGGATTTTGGCGGCGTTAGCTGTGATACTCCGAAGAAGGGCGTGACGATGCGCCGTCAGCGCAGCGAGAGTGGGGGGCGACAGGTCGCGGACCGCGGGCCGCGACCGTCGGGCTGACGGCGAACCGAGGGGTACGCCCTGGCCGGCCGGACACCGGCGGCCCCGCCAGGTGCGGCGCGCCTGCTCGATCCCCCGCGCAACCCGGGTCGAGTCGGCGCCCCGCCGCGCCTGAGGTGGTTTTGCCGGGGTGACATTCGGCACGTCTTCGCTAAGCTCTACCGCGAAAGCCAAGCCAACCCCCGGGAGACCTTCGGCGTGTCAGACCATCCGCCCGCGGATCGACGCGCGAACGACGCCGCCCCTCCGGGGGTTGTGTCCGAAAATGCTTACGCGCCAGGTGGATTCCGTGCCCAGAGCCGGTTCATCGACCCTGCGGCCGCGCCGCCGCCGGAGTGGACCGCGCCGACTCCGCCGCACGGCTTCCCGGTCGCACCGGTAGCCCCCGCGCCCTTCTACGAGTCCCCGCCGCCCGGTGCCGACCCGGCGCCGTATCTCGACCTGTCGACGGTCGCGCTGCTCGGCGAACGCAGACGCCCGCCGTCGGAGGGCTGGCGCAAATGGCTGTACTACGGCTCGGGAAGGCTGATCAACCTCGGGGAGGGCCCCCGGGCCCAGCGCCGCCGCGCGCTCACCGCGCAGGTGCAGCGGCCCCTGCGCGGCTGCTACCGCATCGCGGTGCTGTCGCTCAAGGGCGGCGTCGGCAAGACGACGGTGACCGCCACGCTGGGTGCCACCCTCGCCTCGGTGCGCGGTGACCGGGTCATCGCGGTCGACGCCAACCCCGACCGGGGCACCCTCAGCCAGAAGGTGCCGCTGGAGACCCCCGCCACGGTGCGGCACCTGCTGCGCGACGCCGAGGGCATCCAGGCCTACAGCGACGTCCGTGCCTACACCTCACAGGGCCCCAGCCGGCTGGAGGTGCTGGCCTCCGAGAGCGACCCGGCGGTGTCGGAGGCGTTCAGCTCCGAGGACTACCTGCGCACGCTCGAGGTGCTCGAACGGTTCTACAGCCTGGTGCTCACCGACTGCGGCACCGGTCTGATGCACTCGGCGATGTCGGCGGTGCTCACCAAGGCCGATCTGCTGGTCGTGGTCAGCACCGGATCGGTCGACGGCGCGCGCAGTGCCTCGGCGACGCTGGACTGGCTCGACGCGCACGGCTATCAGCAACTGGTGCGCGACTCGATCGCGGTGATCAACGCGGTGCGCCCGCGCTCAGGCAAGGTTGACATGAAGAAGGTGGTCGACCACTTCAGCCGGCGCTGCCGGGCGGTGGTGCAGGTTCCGTTCGATCCGCACCTGGAGGAGGGCGCAGAGATCAGCCTCGACCGGCTCAAGCCTGCGACCAGGGAGGCCCTGATCGAACTCGCCGCCGTGGTCGCCGCCGGGTTCCCGGGGGCGCGCCGCTAGGGCCGCGGGTTGTCCCCCTGGCCCAGCCGACGCAGAAACTCCGGGTCGTCGTCCGGCCCGATCACGCGGGTCTTCGGACGGCTCGAAGAGTCTCGGGTCAGCCGCCAGCCGACATAGATCAGTGCGGCCAGCACGAGAGTCACGAGCAAATATGCCACGAACGAAAAACCTCCTTGGCTCAAATATACGCGCCATGGGTACGCTCGGTTCGTGTCTGATGCTCGCCCGGCAACTCGACTGGTCGTCGACGTGCTGGCCTATGTGCTGGCGCGACTGCTCCTCGTCGCGGTCCTCACGGGGCTGATCTTCGGCGCCGCCCGCGTGCTCGGGGTGCAGGAGTTCCCGCTCGTCGTGGCCATGCTGTTCGCGATCGTGATCGCGCTGCCGCTGGGTATGTGGGTGTTCGCGCCGCTGCGGCGCCGGGCCACCGCGAGCATCGCCGCGTTCGACGAGCGCCGCCGCCGCGACCGCGAGCAACTGCAGGCGCGGCTGCGCGGGGACGAGCCGCCCTCCTCATGACGTCAGCCGACGTCCGCGAGGCCTTCGGAGCAAAGTTCGCCGGCGCCGCAGGCTTTCTGAACAGCCCCACCTACGGCCTGCCGCCCGAGTCCGTCGTCGACGCGTTGCACGACTGCATCGCCCACTGGCGGGCCGGGACACTCGACGTACCCGCCTTCGACGAGCACACCCGGGCCGCCAGGACGGGCTACGCGGCGCTGGCCGGGGTGCCGGTGGCGTCGGTGGCGATGGGCAGCTCGGTCTCCGGGATGCTCGGGTTGGTGGCGGCCGCGATCCCGGACGACAGCCGGGTCGCCGTCGTACCCGGTGAGTTCACCAGCACGACGTTTCCGTTCGCCGCGCAGACCGGCCGCGGTGTGACGGTCACCGAGGTGCCCGCCGACGAACTGGTCGCCACCGCCGACCGCTACGACGTGGTCGCGGTCAGCCTGGTGCAGTCGGCCACCGGCGCCGTGCTGGACACCGCGGCGTTGCGCCGCACCCTCGACGGCGCCGACACCCTGACCGTCATCGACATCACCCAGGCGGCAGGGTGGATGAACCTCGACGTGGATTGGGCCGACGTCACCGTCGCCGCCGTGTACAAGTGGCTGCTGGCGCCGCGCGGCACCGCGATGATGTCGGTGAGCGACCGGATGAGCCGGCTGATGACCCCGCACACGGCCAACTGGTTCGCCGGCGAGGACCCGTGGCAGTCGATCTACGGCCTGCCGCTGCGGCTGGCCGCCGACGCCCGCCGTTTCAACCTGTCGCCGACGTGGTTCAGCGTGCTCGGCGCCGCCCACACGCTGCCCTGGCTGGCCTCGCTGGACCGTGCCGCCGTCGAGCGTCACGCCGTCGGGCTGGTCGACCGGGTGCGCGGCGCGCTGGGTCTGCCGCCGCACCCGTCGGCGATCGTGTCGCTGCCCATCGACGGCGCGGCCGACCGGCTCGCCGCCGCCGGGGTGCGCGCGTCGGTGCGCGCGGGCGCGGTGCGGGTGGGCTTTCACCTGTACAACGACGACTCCGATGTCGACGCGTTACTCGCGGCACTGGGGTGACCAAGTCGTTACCGGATAACGCGCAGCGGCGTCAGCTAAGAGATTGACGCTCCCAGCAGATTTTCCGCCCAGCGCGTGACGGGTGCGGAAGTGCGGCTTTTCCGAAAGGGCCGCGATTCCAGCAACCGACAGGGGTTGTGCTGCCTCGCAGGCGGGTCGGGACGGTGGATTGCATCCGGACTTTTCGCCGGGTAAGTAACGGTCATGACCTCTCCCAAGACCCTATATGGACGCTGGTTGAACGAGCTGTGGGCGGGAGAACCCGTCGCGGCCGAATTGGTGACCGAGGACTTCGTCGGCCATTGGCCGGGGCGAGAGGTACGTGGACCGAACGAGCTGCAGGAGGTCGTCGGCGAGACGCAGAAGATGTTCGCCGACCTGAAGTTCGTCATCGAGGTCGAGCCGTTCTTCGACGGCGACCTGCTCGCGGCCCGCTGGATCGGTACCGGCGCGGCCAAGGACGGTCCGAAACGGTTCACCGGCAACGACATCCTGCGGATTGCCAACGGTCGCATCGCCGAGTACTGGACCAGCACCGCGACCGGCTAGCTGGCGGCCGAGTCGGCGAGCACCTGCCGCAGCCGCTCCAGCGGGTCACCGGCACCCGGGTCCAGCCGCCGCTCGACCGGGTCCGGGTCGTCCGGCGCCACCCCGGCGGGCGGCGGCGCCGCGACAGGCGGCGGTGGTGGTGCGGCCGCCGGTGGGGGCGGTGGGGGATCGTCGAGCCCGTCGAGTTTGGCCATCAGCCGCGCCGCCGCGTCGGCACGCACCGCGCGCCGCTGCTCGTCGGAGTCGTCGTTGCCCCCGAAGCACCCCGGCGGCGCGGACGTCACCAGGTCCAGCGCGCGCAGGTAGCGCTCGCGGGCGGCGTCCGGCCGGTTCTCCCACGCGTCGATGTCGCCCTGCCGCTCGCGGACGAGTTCGAGGTTGACCAGCACCGGGCACTGCTGAGCGGGCGGGGTGCGCTGCAGTGCGGTGCTGAACTGCGTGTCGGCGTCGGCTAACCGGTTTTCCAGCACGGCCAGCGTGCCCGCGGCGAACGGGGCCTTCGCCGGTTCGACGACGTTGAGCCACTGCATGGTCGCGACGGCGCCGCGCAGCGCGTCGCTGTCGCGTGCGGCGAAGCCGGCCACCGCCGAATGCCCAGCCAGCACAACGGAGATCAGCTTCGCCGCGGCCAGCAGCGCGACCAGGACGACGGGTGCGGACGCGATCAGCAGGCGGCGGCGCAGCCGCGTACGGCGCGTCATCGCGCCACCACCTCCCGGCGCGCCGCCCGGCGGTACTCGCGCACGGTCAGGTAGATCTCGAACAGCAGCAGCACGGCGGCGACCAGGGTGAACACCCAGTACAGGTCGGTGCGGTCGGGTTTGACCGGCGCCGGTTGGTCCGGCAGCGCCGCGGCGGCCTCCGGGGTCTGCAGGGGTTGTGCCGGGTCGCGGATCTGGTAGGGCAGGCCGAGTTGTTCGGCGACGCCCCGCAACCGGTCGTCGTCGCGGTCGGTGCCGTATCCGAACACCGCGCCGGCGTCCACCGAACCGGCCACCGGGTCGAACCGGCCCTGCGGCGCAGGCGATCCGGGGGCGCCCGACCCGAAGTAGAACACCAGGTTTTGTGCGCGCGGATTGCGCTGTCCAGCCGCGATCAGCTGATAGCGCAGAACGTTGGCGGCCGCGGCGGCGTTGACCGCCGGATCGGGCGGCAGCGGCGTGAGCCCGGCGATCACGGGGCGCAGGCTCCAGTTGTCAGGTGACAGCGGCCAGTCCAGCGACGGCCGGGCGGCGAAGGTGATCAGCGCGAAGCGCGACTGCGGGTAGCGGTCGAGCAGGGCGGTGGCGTCGTCGCGGATAGCGGCGACGTCCGACGACCGGTCGACCACCAGGAAGACGTTGGGCACGGCGGCGTCCTCGTCGGCCGTCGTCGGCGCCGCGCCGCTGCCCAGTGCCGGGCGGGCCGCCGCGATCAGCAGCAGCGCCACCGCCAGCGTCAGGCCCGACCACCGCCCGACCGTCGACCAGCCCTGGCCCGGGCGGCCCGCCAGCCGCCACATGGTCAGCAGCCGCAGCAGGATCACCACGGCCGCGGCGGCCAGCAGCAGCACTCCGGGTACGACGGGGGAGAACGTCATCGCCGCAACACCACCAGTGCCAGGCACAGCAGCACCGCCGCGACGACACCCACCGCCAGCGGCAGAGTCGGATCGTCGCCGCGGAACCCGACGGCGGTGGTCGTCTGTTCGGCGTCGGGCGGATGCGCGCGGATCCCGTCGAGCTGGGTGGCCAGGTCCGGGCCGATCGGCGCGTAGCGCCCGAAGGTCGCCTGCGCGATGTCCTTCACCGACCCGGGTGACGACACCAGCGCGTTGACCTGCACGCCGCGCTCGCCGGCCAGGTCGATGACCTGCTGGTCGGTGAACAGCGCGGGCCGGGTCTCATCGGGGGCGCGCAGGTCGCCGGGGCCGAGGTAGATCAGGGAGCGGCGGCGGTCCCCGGCGGGATCGTCGGTTGGGAACCCGGTCAGGCACAGCGCGAGCACGTCGGCGGCGCTGGCGGCGTAGTCGACGTAGGTCACCGGCGCGGTGAACGCTCTCATTCTCGCGGGTAGCCGGGCGTCGTCGTCTGGGATCGTGGCGAGTTCGGCTGCGTCGCCGAGCTTTTCGACGGCGAACTGGTGGTCGCGGGTGAGCGGGATGACGCGACGGTTGGTCGAGGTCAGGCCGATGCGCTCGGGCCCGTAGGTGCGGGCCTGCTCGGCGAAGTAGGTCAGAAACTCCGCGGTGACGGGGTCGGTGACCGGCGCCCCGACGCACAGCATGATGTCCTCGGCCGGCTCGCCGGCCTGCACCGACCACCACAACCCGCTCGGCCGGGCGCCGGCCAGCACCGCGGCGGCGAACAGCAGCACCAGCAGCGCGATCGTCACCAGCATCGACATCGTGCGGGCGCGCACGATCCTGGCGTACTCCGGCAGCCGGGTGAGCCGCGCGGTGTTGGCCAGCGGGCGCCGCTGCCGTTGCCGCTGCCGGGTCGACGGCAGCAGCGCCAGCACGAGTGCGCCTGCCAGACAGGCGAACCCGACGACCGCGACCGGCCACCAGCTCAGGGCCACGAGCGGATCAGCTCCTCGGTCTCGGCGCCGACGTCGGTGACCGCCACCGGCGAGCCGGCGTTGAACTGGGCATCGTCGAGCGCGGCGAGCACCGGTGCGGCCGCCGCCAGCTCACCGGCCGCGATCGCGTCGAGGTGCAGGTACTGCGCGCGGATCCCGGTGGCCTGGTGCAGGAAGCTGCGCAGAGTGCGGCTCATCGCGGCGGCGGCCTCGGCCGCGGTGAGCTCACCGGCGCGGTGGCGGGCCGTGATCCGGCGGACCGCACGGGCGAAGCGGCGGCGCAGCAGCCTGGCGTGCACCGTCCGCGCGACGGGCAGCCGACGCAACCGCTCCGACGGCAGCGTCCACACGAAAACCCCTGCACACCAAGCGGACACGCCGAGCAGCAACAGCAGCCCCCACCACAGCCACGCCGTCGAGTACGGCATCGGGCCGCTGACGAACCGCAACAGATCATCCTGCACGGGCGAACACCTCGGTCAGTTCGACGAGCCGGGAGCGGATCTCGGTGCTGGCGGCGACCCGGACGTGCGGGACGGCGTTGACGGCCATGAACTCGTCGAGGCGCTGAGTCCGCTGCTGTTCGGCACGACGGTACGCCGCCAGTACGCGCGGGCCCAGCGTGGCGGCGTCGTACACGTACCGGCCGGTGGCGACGTCGTATCCGGGCTGCTCACCGACGGCGGGCATGTCCGACACGCTGGCCCACATCATGTCGTGGCGGGCGCGCAGCAGGCGGACCGCCTCGGTCAGCCGGTCGTCGACCTCGGGCTCGTCGGAGACCACGACCAGCAGCATCGGATGTCGGTAATGCGTTGCCACATAGTCCAGTTGACCCACGATATCGCTGGGACCGCTGTCGGTGGTGGTGTGCGTGTAGTAGCGGTGCAGCATCGACTCGATGTGGGTCTCACCGCGGCGCTGGCCGATGTTGACGCTGCCGCGGGCGTCGCCGAACACCATGCCGATCTGGTCGGCGCGGCCCAGTGTGATCAACCCGATCGCGCCCAGGATATGCACCGCCACATCATGTTTCAGCTCTCCGCTGGGAGACAGCGCGGACATGTTGCGGCCCGCGTCGCCGACCAGCAGGACCTTGTGGTGCTTCTCGGAGACGAAGCGTTTGATCAGCACCTGGCCGGAGCGGGCCGAGGCCTTCCAGTCGATGTCGCGGACGTCGTCGCCGGGCACGTAGGGTCGCAGGTCGTCGAACTCCAGGCTGCGGGTGTGCAGCAGCGCGTAGCGACCGCCCTCGAGCATGCCGCGGGTGTCGGTGCCGAAGTACCGCCGGGCGGCGGTGAGATGTTTGCCCATCGCGGTGCTACGGGACTCGAACCGCTTGCAGCACCGCGTCGATGACCATCTCGGGGGTGATGTTGGCGCCGGCCGCCTCGAATCCGAGGATGAGCCGGTGCCGCAGTACGCGGTGCGCCAGATGCGCGATGTCGCCGGGGATGACGTGGCCGCGGCCGGACAGCAGTGCCAGCGCCCGCGCCGCGTTGCAGAACGCGATGGTGGCGCGCGGGCTGGCCCCGTACTCGATGAGCCGGGCCAGTTGGCGGGGCAGGTGTCTGTCGGGTTCGCGGGTGACGGTGACCAGTTGGCTGGCGTAGAGCACGAGGGCGCGGTCCATGTGGACGTGGCGCACCACCTGTTGCAGCCAGCGCACATCGTCGAGGCCGGCGACCGGGCGGCTGCGGTGCGCCCTGTCGTAGAGCCCGGCGTCCATCCGGGCCATCATCTCCACCTCCTGCTCGGGGGTGGGGTAGGCGACGATGTCCTTGAGCATGAACCGGTCGGTCTGCGCCTCCGACAGCGGATAGGTGCCCTCCTGGTCGACGGGGTTCTGGGTGGCGATGACCAGGAACGGCTCCGGGATCGGGTACTCGGTGCCTGCGATGGTGGTCTGGCGTTCCTCCATCGCCTCGAGCATCGCGCTCTGGGTCTTGGCGCTGGAGCGGTTGATCTCGTCGAGCAGCACGATGTTGGTGTGCACCGGGCCCAGCTGGGTGACGAACGAGTTGGTCGCCGCCTCGTAGATCTGGGTGCCGATGATGTCGCTGGGCAGCAGGTCGGGCGTGCACTGGATGCGGCGGAACCCGCCGTCGATGGCGTCGGCGACGACGCGCGCCGCGGTCGTCTTGGCCAGGCCGGGAACGCTCTCGATGAGGATGTGGCCGCCGGTGAGCAGCCCGATCAGCAGCGATTCGCGCAGGTTCTCCTGGCCGACCACCTTCGCCGAGAACGCCTCGGAGATGGCGCCGACGATCCGTTGCGCCTGCGCCAGGTCGTTCCGGTCGAGCGTGGCCCGTGCTGCGGTCAATTGCTGCTCCCTGTGTCCGACTGCCGGCTGCGGATACCCCGGTCAGGGTATTCGCAACCGCTTGTCAACAGGAATGATGTCAACTACGGTTGACGTATGACCCAGCAGTTGGCGGACCCGTGGGAGCTCGCGACGAGCGCGGATCCCGCGGACGGCCTGCACGCCGTGCATGCGATCCGGCGGCTGCTGGACCAACTGGAGGCGATTCAGGTGGCCAACGCCCGCGCGCACGGCTGGAGCTGGCAGGACATCGCCGCAGCGCTGGGTCTCAGCCGGCAGGCGGTGCACAAGAAGTACAACCGGAGGAGTTGACGATGTTCGAGCGCTTCGCCCGCAACGCCCGCATCGCCGTGGTGCTGGCCCAGGAGGAGGCGCACGAACTGGGGGCCGAGGAGATCCGGCCCGAGCACCTGCTGGTGGGCGTCCTTCAGGTGGCCGGCCGCGATCTGGCCCGGGTTCTCGACGCGCACGGGCTGACCGTGACGGCGGTCCGTGCGGACCTCGAATCCCGTGAGTCCCCGGACGATCTGTTCGAGGAGGATGCGGAGTCGTTGCGGCGCATCGGGATCGACCTGTACGCCATCCGTGACGCGGTGCGGCGCAACCTCGGTCCGGACGCGTGGGACACGGCCCGGCCCCCGGCCCGGCGTCGCCGACGGACCCATATCCCGTTCACCCGGGCGGCGAAGAAGGCGCTCCAGCTCGCGCTGCGAGAGGCGGTGGCGCACCGGGATTCGACGATCGACTGCGAGCATGTGCTGCTCGGAATCCTGCGCGGCGGCGATTCGGCGACGACGGAACTCATTACCGCGCATGTCGATCCGGCGCGACTGCGCGCCGACGTCGTCGCGCTGCTCGACCGCGCGGCCTAGTTCAGGAAGCGGTCCGCGTACGGCGCGAAGCGGCGCTGCAGTTCGTCGGGATCGAGGCCGAACATCTCCGCCGACGTCGCCACCCGGCCCAGCCGGCCGCGCTGATGGCCGGCCAGGTACTCGGCGATCGCCGCGCGGGTCTCGCCGGTCATCGTCTCCCCGGCGAGGTCGTAAATGCGTGCCGCCGTGCCGAGTTCGTCGGCCATGAAATCGTCGAACCGGACGTCGATGGAGCGGTCGGCGGGAATCGAGTCGCGGTCGCGCATCAGCGCGGCCAGCATCAGCTCCAGCCGGTCGATCCAGCACGCGGCGATCTCGTCGACCGGCACCGGGCTGCAGTGCATCCGCGCCGAATAGGTCAGCATCGCCAGCATCGACAGCACCACCGGCACCGGCTCGCGGTGCGTGACGATCACGACGACGTCCGGGAACACCCGGTTCAGCACCGGCAGCTGCTCGAGGTGCTGCGGTGACTTGAGCAGCCACCGCCGCCCGCCGCGCAGAAACTGCAGCGCCTTGAGCTGGGTGGCCAGGTTCTCGTAGTGCGGCGTCTGGTCGTGGGACAGGTAGTAGTCGCGCCAGCGGGGGACATGCCCGAGCGTCTCGAACAGCATCGAGGAGAAGTCGTTGGCCAGCAGCTGGATCTCCTCGTGCACGTGGTCGGTCGTCATCTCGTGCATCAGCGCGAAGTGCGGCATCACCGCGTTCATCACCTCGACCGCGGCGTCCATCCGCAGGCGGCGGGGATCGGGTTCGACGCCGACCTCCGACGGCAGCGGGAACGGCTCGTTGCTCTCCCAGTACGGCAGCGTGCGGAACGTCGGCCCGGCGGCCAGCAGGTTGTGCAGGTGGGTGGTGCCGGTACGCGGCAGGCCCGCGATCACCACCGGCGCGACCAGCTCGATGTCGTGGATCTCCGGGTGGCGGGTCAGCAAGTCGGTCAGCAGCAGCCGGTTCTTCAGCCACTGCAGGATCTGTGCGTGGAAGTTGACGACACCCGCCGGGTGCAACGTCGGAATCTCGTGCAGCGCAGCGAGATACACGTCGAGACGGTCGCGGTAGTCGTCGGGGCCGAAGTCGTCGAGTCCGGTCTCGGCGCGGGCCTTGGCGTGCAGGACGTCGGCGTCGAGGGGGCAGTCCGGCGCCATCGCGGCCATCATGTCGCGGATCGGCTGGACCTCGGCGGGGAAGCGGGGTTCGGCGAGGTCGTCGAGGACGACGGGAGTGGTGTGCGTCACAGCTAGTTATGTTACTGTCAGTTTCGTAATGAGTGGCGAAATCGGGCGACCCCGCGATCGGCGCATCGATGCCGCGGTGCTGCGCGCGACCGTCGACCTGCTCGCCGAGACCGGTTACGCCGACCTGACCGTCGACGCGATCGCCCGTCGCGCGAAGACGAGCAAGCCCGCCATCTACCGCCGCTGGCCGAGCAAGGCGCACGTCGTGCACGAGGCGGTCTTCCCGCTCGGCGCCGGCACCGAGCTGCCCGACACCGGCACCCTGGCCGGCGATGTGCGCGAGATGGTGCGCCGCACCGTCGACGTGCTGACCACCCCCGCCGCCCGCGCGGCGCTGCCCGGCCTCGTCGCCGAGATGGCCGCCGACCCCGCGCTGCACGCGACGCTGCTGGAGCGCTTCGCCGACGTGCTCACCCGCGGGCTCACCGACCGGCTCGCGGCCGCGCAGGCCCGCGGCGAGGTCCGGCCCGGGGTCACCGCGGACGAGGTCATCGAGGCCGTCGCCGGCATGACGTTTCTGGCCCTGATCACCCGCGGGCCCGAGCTCGACGACACGTGGGTGGACCGCACCGCCGAACTCATCACGAGAGGGATTGGTACATGAGCGAACACGAATCGGCGTCCGCGGTGGACCGCGAGTCCACCGCGGCGTGGCGTGAGCTGCTGGACACGCTGGGCGGGCTGGACCGCACCTTCCTGGAGGGCGACCGCGCCGTCACCGACGACCGGCACATCGCCGACGGCTACCGGATGCTGGCCACCACGCTCGGCGTGGCGTTCGACACCTACCTGTTCGCCGAACCGAGCCGGCCGGTGTGGGTGGAGCTGAACACCCCGTACCGCCGGGACCGGCGCTGGGGCGGCGACAACACCGACGCCTACTACTACATGTGCCCCGTCGACCCCAACCGTCGCTACCGCATCAGCGGCAACAAGGGCGACAGCGTGTACTTCTCGGTCACCGCCTACAACGAGCCGTCGCCGGGTGCCTGGTCGGACCGGGTGGTGGCGCTGATCCGCGACGACGAGCTCGACATCGACGACGACGGCAACTTCTCGTTCGAGTACGGACCCACCGACGGCGGCGTCGTGCTGGTCACCCGCGACTACCAGGCCGACCCGCTGACCGGCCGCCCGGTGACCTGGCAGATCGAGGCGCTGGACCCGCCGGACCCGATCCGCCACGGCGACGCCGAGACCGCCGCGGCGCTGCGGGCCAGCGCGGCCTGGCTGCGCACGATGTTCGCGATCGTGCCGCTGGCCGTCGGAGTGCGTGTCGACGACCATCACACGCTGGGTCACGAGATCGCACAGGTGGCAAACGATTTCGCCGAGCCCTACCAGGTGCCCGACTTCAACTTCGGCTGGTCGGCCCGCGACGCCTGCTACTCGTACGGCAGCTTCGTGCTGGAGGAGGACGAGGCGCTCGTCGTCACCCACCGCCCGCCGAACTGCCGCTTCTGGAACCTGGTCGTGTGGAACCAGTTCATGGCCGGCATCACCGACGAGCGGACCTCGGTCAACGGCTACAGCGCGGTGCCCAACTCCGACGGGACGGTCACCGTGGTGATTTCGCGCGGGATGACGTCGCACCCGAATTCCATTACGACGGTGGACTATCCGCGTGGCAACTTGGCGTTCCGGTGGTTCCTCGCCGATCAGGTCCCCGCCCGCCCGGAGGTGCAACTGGTCAAGCTCACCGACGCCCCGACCGAGCTCACCTAGCCCCTTCTTCTTTCTCACCTCAACCGCGAGCGTGCGAGTCTGTACACGACACGCCGGGGATTCTCGACAGTTTGCGCACGCTCGTCAGAGTCGGCGCTCTTCTTGACTCGCCGAAACTACGGTTGTTGACCGATTTCACCCGATTTTCGTCAACAACCGTAGTTTCGACGCGTGTGCCAACGACCGCCCCTAAGCCTGCCGCGAGCGTGCGCAAAATGCTGCTATTTCGCGGCGTGTCGGGGCGCAGACACGCACGCTCGCGGTTGAGGGGGGAACATCAAGAGGCCAGGACCAGAGCCAGGGCGACGGCGATCGCCCACACCAGCATCGTCAGGCCGGTGTCGCGCAGCACCGGGATCAGCTCCCTGCCGCCCAGTCCCTTCCGCACCGGAGCCGACGCGCGCACCGCCAGCGGCAGCGCCACCAGGCCGGCGGCCGCCCACGGCGTCGCGAGCATGAGCACCAGCGTCAGCGCGAACGCGACCGCCAGCAGCGCACAGAACAGCACCCGGGTCTTAGCGTCGCCGAGTCGCACCGCCAACGTGATCTTGCCGGACTCCTTATCGGTCGGAATGTCGCGCAGGTTGTTGGCCACCAGCACCGCCGATGACATGCACCCCATCGCGACGGCCACCGCCACACCGACCCAGTCGATCCGCAGCGCCTGCGTGTACTGCGTGCCCAGCACCGCGATCAGCCCGAAGAACACGAAGACCGCGACCTCGCCGAGTCCGAGGTATCCGTACGGCTTCTTCCCGCCGGTGTACAGCCACGCGCCGGCGATACAGAACGCGCCGACCGCGATCAGCCACGGTGCGCTCAGCGCCGCCAGCACCAGACCCACGACCGCCGCCACCGCCAGGCTCACCACCGCCGCCGTCAGCACCGCCCGCGGCGAGGCGACCTTCGACCCGACCAGCCGCAGCGGGCCCGCCCGCACGTCGTCGGTGCCGCGGATGCCGTCGGAGTAGTCGTTGGCGAAGTTGACCCCGATGATCATCGCCACCGCGACCAGCAGCGCCAGCAGCGCCTTCCACCAGGAGGCGGCGTCCAGCCAGGCCGCCGCGCCGGTGCCCGCGATCACCGGGGAGATCGCGTTGGGCAGCGTGCGGGGGCGGGCGCCCTCGACCCATTGCGCGAAAGTGGCCACGAGCCTCAGTCTCCCACGCGGCCCGATCGCAACCCGAGTGCCTCGGCTCTGACCGTGGCAGACTGACCTGCATGGAGGAGCGACTCAGCAAGGCGGAGATCCGCAAGGACGCCGTGCAGGAGATTTTCGACTCCGGGGTGGCGACGGTCACCGAGGTGGCGACCATCATCACCACCGCGGTCAGGGACGTCGCCAATGCGATCGGCGGATTCGCCACCGACGCCTTCGAGATCCGCGACGGCGTCCGCCGGGCATCGCAGCGCCTCGACGACGACGGCGGCGACGAGCCGCCCGCCCGTTGATCGGGGTCATCGGGGGCAGCGGGTTCTACAGCTTCTTCGGGCCCGATGCCCGCCGCGTGGAGGTCGACACCCCCTACGGCACCCCGAGCGCGCCCATCACCATCGGCGCCGTCGGCGACCACGAGGTCGCGTTCCTGCCGCGCCACGGCGTCAACCACGAGTACTCGCCGCACACCGTGCCGTACCGCGCCAACATGTGGGCGCTGCGCTCGCTGGGCGTGCGGCGCATCTTCGGGCCCTGCGCGGTCGGCAGCCTGACCCCCGACCTCGGGCCCGGCTCGGTCGTCGTGCCGGACCAGCTGGTCGACCGCACCCGCGGCCGCGAGGACACCTACTTCGACTCCGGCGGCATCCACGTCGCGTTCGCCGACCCCTACTGCCCGTCGCTGCGGGAGACCGCCACGGGTCTGCCAGGTGTCGTCGACGGCGGCACCATGGTCGTGATCCAGGGGCCGCGCTTCTCCAGCCGCGCCGAGAGCCGCTGGTTCGCCGGCCAGGGCTTCACGCTGATCAACATGACCGGCTACCCGGAGGCCGTGCTGGCCCGCGAACTTGAGATGTGTTACGCGGCAATCGCGTTGGTGACCGACCTGGATGCGGGCATCGACGCCGCCACCGCGGTCCGCGCGGTCGACGTGTTCGCCGAGTTCGAGCGCAACATGCCGACGTTCAAGAAGCTGGTGCACGAGGCCATCGATCGCCTCGACACCGAGCGCACCTGCACCCACTGCCTGGCCCACCAGGGCGTGAAGCTTCCGTTCGAACTGCCGTGAGAGTTCTGCTGACCGGTGCCGCGGGCTTCATCGGAGCCCGGATCGGCGCCGCGTTGCAGGATGCCGGGTACGACGTAATCGCCGTCGACGCAATGCTTCCCGTCGCACACGGTGACGGTGCCGTCGCCCCGGAGGACTGCCGGGTGCTCGACATCCGTGACGCCTCCGCGCTGGCGCCGGTGCTCAGGGGCGTCGACGTGGTGTGCCACCAGGCGGCGGTCGTCGGCGCCGGGGTCAACGCCGCCGACGCCCCGGCGTACGCCTCGCACAACGACTTCGGTACCGCGGTGCTGCTGGCCGAGATGTTCGCCGCCGGCTGTGAACGGCTGGTGCTGGCGTCGTCGATGGTGGTCTACGGGCAGGGCCGCTACGACTGTCCCGAGCACGGGTCCGTCGACCCCGCGCCCCGAACCCGCGCCGATCTGGACGCCGGGATGTTCGAGCACCGCTGCCCCCTGTGCGGAGCGCCGGTGGCGTGGCGACTGGTGTCCGAGGACGCACCGCTGCGTCCCCGCAGCCTGTATGCGGCCGCCAAGACCGCGCAGGAGCACTATGCGCTGGCGTGGGCTGAGGCGACCGGCGGCGCGGTGACCGCACTGCGCTACCACAACGTGTACGGTCCGTACATGCCGCGCGACACCCCGTACTCGGGTGTCGCGGCGATCTTCCGCTCTGAACTCGAATCCGGCGATGTTCCACGGGTTTTCGAGGACGGCGGGCAGATGCGCGACTTCGTGCACGTCGACGACGTGGCCGCGGCCAACGTCGCCGCTGTCGAGGCCCGCCTCGACGGGTTCACCGCGTTCAATGTCTGCTCCGGTCGGCCGATCTCGATCATGGAGGTCGCCACCACGCTGTGCGAGGCCCGCGGTGACGCACCGCCGGTGGTCACCGGGCAGTATCGCAGCGGCGACGTCCGCCATATCGTCGCCGACCCCGCCCGCGCCGCCGAGGTGCTCGGATTCCGGGCGGCCGTCGACCCGCGTGACGGGTTGCGCGAGTTCGCCTACGCGCCGCTGCGGGCCTGATGCGCCGTGCACTCGCCGTCGTCGTTATCGTCGCGGTCGTGGCGTTGACACTGCTGTGGTCGCTGCAGCGGCGGTTGATCTATTTCCCGTCGCCGGGCCCGCTGCCGCCCGCGCACACCCTGCTCGCCGACGGGCAGGATGTCGACTTCGACGCCGACGACGGAATCCGGCTCGCTGCTTGGTATTTCCCGGTTCCCGACGCCGACCACGCGGTGCTGGTGCTGCCCGGCAACGCCGGCGACCGGTCGATGCGGGTGCCGATCGCCGCGGCGCTCAACCGCATGGGCCGGTCGGTGCTGCTGGTCGACTACCGCGGCTACGGCGGTAACCCGGGCTCGCCGACGGAGGAGGGTCTGGCCGCCGACGCCCGCGCTGCCGCGGCCTGGCTGGCCGCAAGGCCCGGCATCACCCGGATCAGCTACTTCGGCGAATCCCTCGGCGCCGCAGTCGCTGTCGGGCTGGCCACCGAACGGCCGCCGCACGCACTGATCCTGCGCTCGCCGTTCACCTCGCTACCCGACGTCGGGGCCGCGCACTATCCCTGGCTGCCGGTCCGGTGGCTGCTGCGTGACCGGTACCCGTCGATCGACCGGATCGGTGCGTTGCGGGCGCCACTTCTGGTGATCGTCGGTGATCGCGACCACATCGTCCCGGAAGCGATGAGCCGTCGTCTCTACGAGGCCGCCAACGCGCCCAAGCGCTACGTCGTCGTGCCCGGAGCGGATCACAACGACCTGGATCTGCTGGTCGGACCGCGTGTGACGGACGCTATCCGGGGGTTCCTGTCGACAACTGAGTGAACGTAGTAATACTGGTCGGGTGAAACCAGCCATTTGTGAACAGTTCGGCATCGAGTTCCCGTTGTTCGCGTTCAGCCATTGCCGCGACGTGGTGGCCGCGGTGTCGAACGCGGGCGGTTTCGGGGTGCTGGGCGGCACCGCCTACACCCCCGAGCGGCTTGAGCAGGAGTTGGCCTGGATCGACGAGCACGTCAACGGCAAGCCCTACGGCCTTGACCTCATCGTGCCCGCCAAGTACGAGGGCAAGGGCGAGAAGCTGAGCTCCAGCGATCTGGCCAGCCGGATCCCCGACGAGTACCGCACCTACATCAACGAGCTGCTGGCCGCCCACGACATCGAACCGGACGGGTCGCCGCGCCTCGGCCGTTCCATGCTGTCGGGCAACACCGGCAAGGAACTGCTCGAGGTGGCGATGAGCCACCCGATCCGGCTGATCGCCAACGCCCTTGGCGTGCCGCCGGATTACATGATCGAGGCGGGCAAGAAGAACGGTATCCCGGTCGCCGCGCTGGTCGGCGCCAAGGAGCACGCGGTCAAGCAGGTCGCGGCCGGCGTGGACCTGATCGTCGCGCAGGGCACCGAGGCCGGTGGGCACTGCGGCGAGGTGTCGACGCTGGTGCTGGTCCCCGAGGTGATCGAGGCCATCGACGGTGCCGTGCCGGTGCTGGCAGCCGGCGGCATCGTGACCGGCAGGCAGATGGCCGCCGCGGTCGCCATGGGCGCCGACGGTGCGTGGACCGGTTCGGTGTGGCTGACCACCGAGGAGGCCGAGACCGAGCAGCACACCAAGGAGAAGTTCCTCAAGGCGTCGTCGCGTGACACCATCCGCTCGGCGGGTCGCACCGGAAAGCCTGCGCGCCAGCTGGTTTCGGACTGGACGAATGCGTGGGCGCCGAACCCGGGTGGCCGCCAGCCGCTGCCGCTGCCGCTGCAGTCGATGCTCGCCGAGCCCGTGGTGCGCCGCATCGACGCGCTCGCCGCGCAGGGCCACGAGGGCGCCAAGGAGCTCGCGACGTACTTCGTCGGCCAGGGCGTCGGCCTGATGAACAAGATCAAGCCCGCCCGCGAGGTGGTCCTCGAGTTCATCGAGGACTACGTCGCCGCCACCGAGCGTCTGTCGAACACCCTCCCCGAATAAGCGATTTCGGTGTAGTTGGTGGCGCTCGTCGCCACCAACTACACCCAAATCACCGGTAGGTGATCCGCACCGAGATCGGATCGCTCTCCATCGCGCGCATGGTCGCCGCCGTCGCCGCTCGACCGACCCGGCCGCGGCCGCCGAAGCTGCGGGCGCGGACGCGCACATCGTCGTCGGGCTCGACGGTCGCGATGCCGTCGCGCCATTCGTCGCCGACGCGCACCCGCACGTTGGGATTCGCCGCGATGTTGTACGCCCAGCCGGCGCGGCGACCATGCTGGGAGATCACCCACACCCCCTCGTCGTCGGCGCGTCCGACCAGCGGCACCCGCCGCGGCTCACCGCTGCGGCGCCCGACGGTCTCCAACTCGACGATCAGCGGCGCCCGCAGGCCGAAGCGGTCCAGCAGGGTGACGGTCGGGTTCATCACCATCCGTCCCAGCTGTCGCTCCCACTTGAACTTGCGCAGCGCCTTGTCCGCGGTTCGTGCCGACATGTGTGCCTCCCTATAGTTGAGTGATCTCTCAACTGAAAAACCCGGAGGCGGACGAAACCATTCCCGCCGTAAGGTGAGGCCCCGTGAATGACCCGCTGTTTGCCGGCGTGGCGCTGGCCGAACGGATCGAGCGCGCCGAGACCCGGCACATCGCGGGCGCGACCGAGGCGGCAAGCCTGCGTACCGGCAGGCCGGTCGTGGTGCTGGAGGTGGCCGGCGGGGCGGCCTGCATCGCCGACCCCGGCTCGCCGATGAACAAGGTGGTGGGCCTCGGCTTCGGTGGCGTGCCCAGCGACGCCGAGCTGACGGAGATCGAGCGGCTGTACGCCGCGCACGACACCCCCGTACAGGTGGAACTGTCCAACCTCGGCGACCCGGAGATCGGCGCGGTGCTGACCGGCCGCGGATACCGGCTGGTGTCGTTCGAGAACGTGCTCGGCCGCGCGCTCGACGACGTCACACCCGCCCCGGACAGCGCCCACCCCGACACCGCCGGGGTGCCCTCACACGAGGACTTCCCCCGCGAGGTGGTGGAGAACGCCGAACGCGACACGGTGGCCTCCGGCGCCGCGGCGTACCTGGCCTACCTGGACGGGGAGGTCGCAGGCGCGGCGGCGCTGCAGATGCGCGACGGGATCGCCCAGCTGGTGGGGGCGGCGACGCTTCCCGCGCACCGCAGGCGCGGGGTGCAGGCCGCCCTGGTGGCCACGCGGCTGGCCGACGCGGTGGCGGCGGGCTGCGACGTCGCGGTGGTGACGACGCAGCCGGGGTCCACCTCGCAGCACAACACCCAGCGCCGCGGCTTCCATCTGCTCTACACCCGCGCCATCCTGGTCAAGTAGACCGAACGGTCCATAACCGGGGTACCGTGGGGGTATGCCACGTCCCCGCCAGTTCGACGAGGCCGCGGTGATCGCCGAGGCCCGCGATGTGTTCTGGACCCGCGGCTATGCGAGTACCTCACTCGAAGACCTCACCACCGCAACCGGTTTGGGCAAGGGCAGCCTGTACGGCGCGTTCGGCGACAAACGCGGCCTGTTCCTGCGCGCGCTCGACGCCTTTGTCGCCGACGCGCTCGGTGCGATCCGCCGCGACCTGCAGGACCCGCGCCGCGACGCCTACGACCGCCTGGTCCGGCACATCCGCGCCCAGGTGCGCGCCGTCACCGGCGACCGGGAACTGCGCGGCTGCATGATGGCCAAGAGTGCGGCCGAACTCGCGGGCACCGACGAGACCGTCGAACGCACCGTCGAGCGCGCGTACGCGGAGTGGCGCACCCTGCTGGCCGACTGCATCGACCAGGCCCAACGCGACGGGGCGATCGACGCCGACCGCGATCCGCAGGCCCTGGCCACCGTCGTGCTGAGCTTTCTGCGCGGTCTCGAGGCGCTGCACAAGGGCGGCGCGCGGCCCGCGCAGCTCACCGCCGCCGCCGACGAGTTCATCGAACTTCTCTGACCGGCTGGGAATAGAACGCCTGCCGCCGGTGTCCATAGTTATTGACCAAGCGGTACAGAACTAAGGAGAGCGGCAGTGGGACTTCTCGACGACAGGACAGCGGTGATCACCGGAGGCAACAGCGGCATCGGGCTGGCGACCGCGAAACGGCTCGCCGCGGAGGGGGCGTTCGTCTTCGTCACCGGCCGCAGGCAGGCCGAACTCGACGCCGCGGTCAAGGAGATCGGCGACAACGCCGTCGGGGTGCGGGGTGACGTCACCGAACCCGAGGATCTCGACCGCCTCTACCGCGTGGTGGCCGACCACGGCCGCGGCATCGACGTGCTGTTCGCCAACGCCGCGGTGATCGACGTCGCCCGCCTCGGCGAGATCACCGAACAGCACCTCGACTATCTGCTCGACATCGACTTCAAGGGCCTGGTGTTCACCGTGCAGAAGGCGCTGCCGCTGCTCAACGACGGCGCCTCGGTCATCCTGAACTCCTCGAACGCCAACGCCAAGGGCTCCGACGCCTACGGGGTGTACGCGGCGATCAAGGCGGCGGTGCGCTCACTGGCCCGCACCTGGGCAAGTGAGCTGCGCGACAAGGGGATCCGTGTCAACGCGGTCAGTCCCGGGGCCACCGACACCCCGGGGCTCGAGGCCTTCGCCCACCAGCTCCTGCCCGGGCCCGACGCGCTCGAGGAGTTCGACCAGCTGACCGCCGCGATCCCGATGGGCCGCCGCGGCGAACCCGACGAGGTCGCCAACGCGGTGCTGTTTCTGGCCTCGGACCTGAGCAGCTACACCACCGGTGCCGAGATCCCGGTCGACGGTGGCATCAACCAGATCTGACCCGGCGGCTCAGTACAGCCGCTCGCGGGTCTTCGCCTCGTCGTAGTAGTCCTCGAGTTCGGCGTCGCTCCAGTCGGCGCGCAGCGCTTTCATCAGCTGCGCGACGCTGGGCAACGCCGTCGGGTTCCAGGTCGACGGGTCCCAGGTGTCCGAGCGCAGAAACGCCTTGGCGCAGTGGAAGAACACCTCTTCGACCGCGATCTCCAGCGCCAGCAGCGGCCGTCGGCCCTTGACCGCGAGCGCGTCGAAATAGTCGGCGTCGGAAAGGATTCGGGCGGTGCCGTTGATCCGCAGCGTGTCCCCGCGGCCCGGGATCAGAAACAGCGTGCCGACGTGCGGGTTCTGCAGCACGTTGAGATAACCATCGACGCGCTTGTTGCCCGGCCGTTCGGGAATCGCGATCGTGGTGTCGTCGATGACGTGCACGAACCCCGGCGGATCTCCCTTGGGCGAGACGTCGACGCGGCCGTCGGCGTCGGTCGTCGCCACGAAACACAGCGGGGAGTGTGCCAGCCAGTCGCGCTGTACCGGCGACAGCCGGTCCTTGACCTTGTTGGCGACGTAGGGGTCCGGCTCACCGACGATGGCGCGCAACTCCTCGACGGTGCTGACTTCGCGGCGCATGCCCCCATCATGCGTGATCGTGTCCAGCGATTTTCGGCTACGGGGTGAACCGCGCGGTCAGCGCCCGCCGGTCCAGCTTGCCGATCCCGCGACGGGGCAGCTCGTCGACGACGTGGATCTCCCGGGGTGCCGCGGTGGTGTCCATCCGGGCGCCCACATGGGCGCGCAGGTCGGCCACCGTGGGTGCGTCATGGCCGGGTGCGACGACGACGGCCGCGACGACCCGTTGGCCGAGCCGCTCGTCGGGTACGCCGAACACCGCGCACTCCGCGACCGCCTCGTGCGTGCCGATCGCGGACTCGACGAGATGCGGCATGACGGTCAGCCCACCCGTGCTGATCGCGTCGTCGGCGCGGCCCAGTACCGTCAGTCTGCCCGAATCATCCACGGTGCCAACGTCATCGGTGCGGAACCAGCCAAGTTCAGCGAACGGGTCGGGGGTCACCGGGTTGCGGTAGCCCTTCGCGACCGTCGGCCCGCCGAGCACGACACGTCCGTCGTCGATACGCACCCGCACCCCGTCCAACGGCAGGCCGTCGTACACGCAGCCGCCGGCGGTCTCGCTCATTCCGTACGTGCGCACCACCGGAATCCCCGCGGCGGCGGCCTTTTCCGCGACACCCGCGGGGAGTGGGCCGCCCCCGATCAGCACCGCGTCCAGCGACGCCAACGCCGCCGTCGCCTCCGGATCCCGCAGCGCCTTGTCCAGCTGCACCGCCACCAGCGACGCGTACCGCCGTCCCGAACCCAGCGAGGAGACAGACGAAACCAGCTCCGCCGCAGAGAAACTCGGCGACACCGCCACCGGTTCGGTGCCCGCGACGACGCTGCGCACCAGCACCTGCAGGCCCGCCACGTGATGGGCGGCCAGCGCCAGCAGCCACCGGCCCGGCCCGCCGAGCCGCGTGTACGTCGCCGTCGCGGACGCCGTCAGCGCGGCAGCCGTCAGCATCGCGCCCTTCGGCGTCCCGGTGGTGCCCGACGTCGACACCACCACCGCCACGTCGTCGTCGATCGGTTCGCCGGCCCGCAGCGCGGTGGTCAGCAGCGCGGCCTCCCGCTCATCGTCGGCGGGTACCGGCAGCACGTGCGCGCGCCCGGCCAGCAGGTCGGCGACGACGGGCAGCAGGGCCAGCGCGGCGGCGCCGGAACCCACCGCGACGGGGCGCAGCACGCTCACGGGTTCTCCGGGGTGTCCGTCGGGCCGTCCTCGGGCTCGGGCTCGGGCTCCCGCGGGTCGTCCAGGGGCCAGCCCTGCGTGGCCAGCCGCGTGCGCACCCGCTCGATCTCATCGGCGGTCGGCACGGTGCCGATCATCTGGGTGATCAGTCGGCTGATCTCGGCGTCGTCGATCTCGCGGCCGGACTCGCCGAGGCGGGCGAGCTCGCGCACCAGGGTCCGCACCTCGTCGTCGGTGAGCCGGGGCCGCAGCAGCGCGAACAGCGGCACCCGGTCGGGCCCCGGTACGCCCTCCGGGTACCCGGCGGTGATCCAGGCGACGATCTTGGACAGAAACTTCGTCACCGTGACCTCTCCGCGTGTGGTTTCGGGCCGGAATGTGCCCAACGCCACGATGCTAATCCGACCGTCCGACCTGCACGTATCCGCGCATCCGGGAAACGCCGGCCCGCCGTTGGGTGAACAGTTGGTGAACAGCTTCTTCGACCAGGGAAATACCCTGGTGGACACGGCCGCAAGGATTAGGTGAAAGTCTCGGTTTGGCAGCACAATGAGCGCGTGACCGCCGAGTTGCTCATTCTGGCGCTGCTGATCGCAACCGCACTGGCGTTCGACTTCACGAACGGCTTCCACGACACCGGCAACGCGATGGCAACCTCGATCGCCACCGGAGCGCTGCGCCCCAAGACCGCGGTCCTGCTGGCGGGCATCCTGAACCTGGTCGGCGCGTTCCTCTCGGTGGAGGTGGCGGTCACGGTCACCACGTCGGTGCTCAAGGTCCAGGACACCTCGACCGGCGCGCTGCTGCCGACCATCGACGCCTCGACCGGTCTGACGATCATCTTCGCCGGCCTCATCGGCGGCATCCTGTGGAACCTGCTCACCTGGCTGTTCGGCATCCCGTCGAGCTCCTCGCACGCGCTGTTCGGCGGGCTGATCGGCGCCGGCCTGGCCGCGCTGGGCACCTCCGGCGTCAACTGGAGCGGTATCACCGCCAAGGTGCTGATCCCCGCGGTGGCCGCCCCGCTGATCGCCGCGGTGGTCGCCGGCTGCGGCACCTGGCTGGTCTACCGGATCACCCGCAACGTGGTGGAACACCGTCGCAGGCAGGGCTTCCGCTGGGGCCAGATCGCCACCGCCTCGCTGGTCGCGCTGTCGCACGGCACCAACGACGCGCAGAAGACGATGGGCGTGATCGCGCTGGCGCTGATCACCACCGGCCACCTCGGCGGCGACGTGGCGGCCGACGGGCTGCCGTTCTGGATCGTGTTCAGCTGCGCGGTCGCCATCGGCCTGGGCACCTACCTCGGCGGCTGGCGGGTCATCCGCACGCTGGGCAAGGGCCTGGTCGAGATCGAGTCCCCGCAGGGCTTCGCCGCCGAAGCGTCCTCAGCGGCCATCATCCTCAGCTCGAGCGCGGCCGGGATGGCGCTGTCCACCACCCATGTCGCGACCGGCTCGATCCTGGGCAGCGGTGTCGGCAAGCCCGGCGCCGAGGTGCGCTGGGCGGTGGCCGGCCGGATGGCGCTGGCCTGGCTGGTGACGCTGCCCGCCGCGGGTCTGGTCGGCGCGCTGTCGTTCTGGCTGGCGCACGGCACCGAACTGATGACCGGTTCGGCGCTCGCCGGTGACGGGCTGATCTTCGCCGTGCTGGTCGCGCTGTCGTTCTACATGTGGTTGCGCGCCCAGCAGCGCAAGGTCGACCACAGCAACGTCAACGCCGACTGGGACGACGCCACCAACTCCGTCGTCCCGGCCGACCCGGACGACACCCCCGATACGCCCACCACCCCGGAGAAGGCCGCGGCGGCGGCTTGAGGAGAGCGAAATGACCTATCTGGACAGCATTCTCAAGGTCCTGGTCGTGGGCCTGGTGCTGGGGGCGGGCCTGCCGGCACTGTTCGCGACGGGCCTGATGGCGTTCTCCCACGGGGAGACGGCTGACGGCACCGCCACCCGCAGCGCGGTCGGCAGGACGATCGGGATCGCGCTGTTCGTGTTCGTCGGCTGGGTCATCGTCACCGCGGTCGCGTGGATCACCCGCGCGACGATCATTCACCACACCGGAGTGGACCTGTTCCCGTTCCTGCCCATGAAATGAGTACTGACCACCATGCCCGTGATGCTGGAGAATGTGCTCGCCTGGCTGCGGAGCGGCTATCCGGAAGGGGTGCCGCCGGAGGGCTACCTGCCGCTGCTGGCTCTGCTTAAGCGCTCGCTGACCGAGGACGAGGTGGTGCGCGCCGCCCAGACCGTGCTCAAGGGCACCGCCGGGGGCACCGTCACCGAGGAGGAGATCCGCGCGGCCATCCAGAAGGTCACCGCGCAGGAACCCAATCCGGAGGAGATGCACCAGGTCGCCTCGCGGTTGGCCTCGGTGGGCTGGCCGCTGGCCCCGGCGCGCTAACGGGTGTCGCGGCGCAACGGGTGGTCGTCGGGCACCTGGACGAAGATCAGCAGCACCCCGTCGGGGTCGGTGACGTGCATCTCGTGCAGCCCCCACGGCTCCTGCCGGGCCTCGCGGGTGATCGGCACGCCGCGGGCGGTCAGTTCCCTCTCGGTGGCGTAGAGGTCGCGCACCTGCAGCCATAGCGATCCACCGGCCTGCGGGCCGCCGTGCCCGGCGATCTCGATCAGCGACTGCCCGGCGTAGAACACCGTGCCCGCGCCGTACTCCCGGGCGATCGCCAGCCCCAGCTCGTCGCGGTAGAACTTCAGCGAGCGCTGGTAGTCCGCCGGCCGGATGAGCATCCGGCTGGCCAGAATCTCCATGCTGTCGTGTCTATCACGCCGGTCAGCCGATCCGGCGTCCGACACCGTCCCAATACGGTTCGCGCAGCGCACGCTTGAGCACCTTGCCGCTGGGGTTGCGCGGCAGCGCGTCGGTGAACTCGACGGACTTGGGCAGTTTGAAGCCGGCCAGCCGCTCGCGGGCGAACGCGATCAGCTCGGCCTCGGTGGGTGCGGCGCCGGGGGCGGCGACGACGATGGCCTTGACCGCCTCACCCCAGGTGGGGTCCGGCACCCCGATGACGGCGACGTCGGCGACGCCCGGGTGGGTCATCAGCGCGTTCTCCACCTCGGTCGGGTACACGTTCTCGCCGCCGGTGACGATCATGTCCTTGACCCGGTCCTGCAGGAAGAGATAGCCGTCGGCGTCGATGTAGCCGGCGTCGCCGGTGCGCAGCCAGCCGTCGGGGGTGATGGTGGCGGCGGTGGCCTCCGGGTTGTTCCAGTAGCCGGCCATGTTCTGCCGCGAGCGGGTCCACAGCTCGCCGACGACGCCGGTGGGCACGTCGCGGCCGTCGGCGTCCACGACGCGGATCTGCACCCAGTCGAACGGCTTTCCGCAGGACCGCAGCAGCGGGCCGTCGTGGCGGTCGAGCTGGGTGATCGACCCGGTGGTCTCGGTCTGCCCGTACACCTGCAGCAGGTCGCAGTTGAACCGGGCCAGCGCGCGGGTCAGTAGGTCGTCGGTGATGGGGGAGGCGCCGTAGACGATGGCGCGCAGGCAGGAGAAGTCGACGTCCTCGACGCCGGGGGTGTCGAGGAGTCGCTGGATCACCACCGGCACCAGCAGCATGTTGGTAACCCGGTGTCGGGCAATCGAATCCAGGATCGCGGCCGGGTCGACGTCGCGCAGCACGACGGTGCGCGCACCCTCGCACAGTCCCACCAGCGCCCAGCCGGAGCCGGCCATGTGGAACAGCGGCATCACGGCCAGGCTGACGCTGTCGGCGTCGAACCGCCACTTCTCGGAGATCCCGGTGGCCTTGCAGAAGTAGTTGTCGTTGGTGAGCATCACGCCCTTGGGTAGGCCGGTGGTGCCCGAGGTGTACATCAGGAACGCCAGGTCATCAGGTTGCGTTGGGACGCAGGGGTCGTCGGCGGGGTGGGCGGTGATCCAGGCGTCATAGCCGGGCCAGCGCGGGTGCTCCCCGACGGCGACGACGGTGGCCGCCAGCCCGTCCTCGACCGCCTCGACGTGGCCGAAGAACTCGGCGCCGACGATCACCACCCGCGCGCCGGCGTCGTCGATGATCTGACGCATCTCCGCCGGTGCCAGCCGCCAGTTGACCGGCACCACGACCGCGCCGAGTTTCGAGAGCGCACAGACGATCTCGAAGAACTCGACACCGTTCTTCTCGATGAACGCCACCCGGTCGCCGAACCCGACCCCGGCGGCGCGCAACGCCTGGGCGGCCCGGTTGGAGCGCTCGTCGAGTTCGGCGAACGTCACCGTGCGCTGGCCGCACACCAGCGCCGTCGCATCCGGGCGCTCGGCGCCGAACACCCGCGCGATGTCGGCGGCGGTGGCGATATCGGGATGTGGCATCAGGTGTTCGGTTGAATGCGTTGACGTTTCATGACCGCGTCGACGACCGCCGGGGCGACGCTGTTGATCATCTGGGCGCCGACAGCCATCCGGGGCGCGATGCGCACCGGGCGGGTGCGCGCGGCGGTGATCATCCAGTCGGCGGCCTCGTCGGCGGACAGGCCGGGCACGTTGTCGTACGCGCGGGTCGGCGCGATCATCGGGGTGCGCACCAGCGGGTAGAACAGCGTCGTGGAGTGCACCCCCTCGCCGCTCCACTCGGTCTCGATGACCCGGCTCACCGCGGTCAGCGCCGCCTTCGACGCGTTGTACACCGCGAACAGCGGGGAGGACTCCGAGAGCACACCCCAGGTGGACACGTTGATGATGTGGCCGTCGCCGCGCTCGCGCATCCCCGGCGCCAGCGCGCGGATCAGCCGCAGCGGCGCGTAGTAGTTCAGCGTCATGGTGCGCTCGACGTCGTGCCAGCGCTCCAGCGACTCGGCCAGCGGGCGGCGGATCGACTTGCCCGCGTTGTTGATCAGGATGTCGACACCGCCGAGATCGTCGATCACCCGCGCGGCCAGGTCGTCGAGCGCGTCGAGGTCGGACAGATCGCAGTCGTGGGCCCAGGCGTCGCCGCCGTTCTCACTGATCCGCTCCACCAGCGCGTCGAGCAGCTCGCGGCGGCGCGCGACGACCACGACCGTCGCCCCGGCCCTGGCGAACTTCTCCGCGGCCGCCTCGCCGATCCCAGAGGACGCGCCGGTCAGCAGTATGCGTTTACCCCGCAGGTCGACGACCTCGCGGCCGGGCTGAAACTGCATCAACTCCGGCACCACGGGCGGGCGCATCGTGGTCAGGACGAGCTGGTCGGCCAACCGGCGCAGCGGGCTCTTGCTCACGAGGGGTGAGTCTAGGGAGTGACTTCGGTGTCGTTAGTGGCGCCCATCACAACTAACGACACCGAAATCGCGTCAGAAGTCGCGGATGAGCAGCGCGGTGTGCAGCGACGTGCGCGATTCGCCGTCGTCGAGATCCACCCCGGCCACCCGCTCGATCTGGGCCAGCCGCTTGTACAGCGTCGGCCTGCTCAGGTTCAGCCGCCGCGCCAGCTCGGTCTTGTTGCCGCCCAGGTCGAGGAAGGCGCGCAGCACCGCGGTGAGGTTGTCGTGGTGGCGGGCGTCGTGGCGCAGCAGCGCGGCGAGCTCGGTCTCGGCGAACCGCTGCACCCGCGGCTGGTTGTGGATCAGCGCCAGCAGCCCGCGCAGCCGCACATCGCCGGCCCGGTAGTAGGGCCGGTCCGGATCGCGGCGCAGCGACAGCGCGGCCGAGGCGATGTGCTCGGCGTTGCGCAGGTCGTGCACCGCGTCCAGCAGGCTCGCCGACGGTTCGCCGACCCCGAGCACCGCCCTGGTGACCCCCGGTGTGCGGCGCACCTCGCCGGTGATCGCCGCGGCGGCGTCGGCCAGTCGGTCCTGCGAGCCCGGCGCCACCGCGATCACCATCCCGATCTGGTCGTCGCGGTCCCGCGACAGCAGCCCCGTCCCGCGCGACAGCTCCAGCCCGTGGGTGACCGCGTCGTAGATCCGCGACATCCGTCGCTGCCGGGCCAGCTGGTCGTCGTCGCGGGCCGCGCCGACCTCCACGGCCAGCGACACCGCGACGTAGCGGCCGCGGCGGGGCAGCCCGAGCGCGGCGGCCCGCGCCATCGCCTCGGCCTCGTCGGCCAGCCGTCCGGACAGGATGTCGTCGATCAGCCCGGCCTGCGCCTGATGGCCGAGCTCGAACTCGTCGCGTTCCATCATCCGGTGCAGGGTCAGCGTCTGCGCCACCCGCTCGGCGACGATGCGGGTGCGGTTCGGGTGCGCGGCGGGCACCCGGATCACCAGCCGCCCCCACGGCTGGGTGGCGCCGACGGGCAGCGCGGCCCAGCGCTCCGGAACCCAGCTGAGCTCGCCGGCGTCCGGGGTCAGCCGCGACCGCGGCTCCCAGTCGTCGAGCAGCAGCGACGGCGCCACCCCGTGCGCGGCGTAGGCCAGCACCCGGTGCGAGAGGTCCTCGAGCACCATCGACGCGCCCACCATCGCAGCGCCGGTGCGCACGATCTCGGCCATTGACGCCCGCTTCACCGACAGCGCGGTGAACGTCTCGTGCACGGTGCGGACGAACTGCAGCTCCTCGTACTGGTCGGCGACGATCACCCGGTGTACTGCCTCGGTGACCTCCACGAACCGGGTCCGGCGGGCCAGCGTCACCAGCGGCAGTGCCAGCTCGTCGGCCACCGCGACCAGCTCCGAGGGCACCTGCCGCAGGTGGGTGCCCAGCTCGACGACCAGCCCCGCGACCCGCACCGTGGCCAGGCTGCGCAGGTATGTGCCGGCGTCGGGGGCGGTCAGCGCCTGCCCGGTGGTCAGCACCAGCTCGCCGCCCTGCAGCAGCTCGGCCACGTCGGCGAGGTCGCTGACGTGCACCCACCGCACCAGCTTGGACAGGCCCGCCCGGCCGCCCACCACGAGCGGTTCGCCGGCCTGCATCACCGGCAGCTCGAGGACGTCGGCCACCGTCATCAGCATTAACGAAGTGTAAAACACACGTCTTCATCGGTGACGGTTCGTAGCGCTCCGGAGAGAGGGGCGGGCAGCAGGATGAGATCCGACAGAACCGTTCCGACCGCAGGAGCACGCTTCATGGCAGACGCCAAGACCATCGCCCACTGGCTCAACAACGCGACCTTCACGGGCGCCGGCGCCACAGCCCCGGTGACGGCTCCGGTGACCAACCCGGCCACCGGCGCGGTGACCGGCGAGGTGCTGTTGGCCTCGGTTGAGGACGCGCGCGCGGTGATCGACGCCGCGGCCGCGGCGTACTCGGAGTGGCGGGACACGTCGCTGGCCAAGCGCACCCAGGTGCTGTTCCGGTTCCGCGAGTTGCTCAACGCCCGCAAGGAGGAGCTGGCCGCGATCATCACCGCCGAGCACGGCAAGGTGCTCTCCGACGCCCTCGGTGAGGTGACCCGCGGTCTGGAGGTCGTCGAATTCGCCTGCGGCATCCCGTATCTGCTGCAGGGCGGGTTCACCGAGAACGCCTCCACCGCCGTCGACGTGCACTCGGTGCGCCAGCCGCTCGGACCGGTCGCGGTCATCAGCCCGTTCAACTTCCCGGCGATGGTCCCGATGTGGTTCTTCCCGATCGCGATCGCGGCGGGCAACACCGTGGTGCTCAAGCCGAGTGAGAAGGACCCGTCGGCGTCGATCTGGCTGGCCGAGCTGTGGGCCGAGGCCGGCCTGCCCGCAGGGGTGTTCAACGTGCTGCAGGGCGACAAGACCGCCGTCGACGAACTGTTGACCAACCCGAAGATCAAGGCGGTGTCGTTCGTCGGCTCCACCCCGATCGCCGAGTACGTCTACCGCACCGGCACCGCCGCCGGGAAGCGGGTACAGGCCCTCGGCGGGGCCAAGAACCACGCGGTGATCCTGCCGGACGCCGACCTGGACCTGGCCGCCGACGCGATGGTCAACGCCGGCTTCGGCTCCGCGGGCGAGCGCTGCATGGCGATCTCGGTGTGCGTGGCCGTCGAGCCGGTCGCCGACGAACTCGTCAACCGGATCGCCGAGCGCACCCGCACGCTGCGGACCGGCGACGGCACCAAGGGCGCCGACATGGGCCCGCTGGTCACCAAGGCGCACCGCGACAAGGTGGCCTCCTACATCGACGCCGGGGAGCGCGAAGGCGCCAAGGTCGTCGTCGACGGCCGCGGTGTGCAGGCCGACGGCGGCGCCGACGGCTTCTGGCTGGGCCCGACCCTGCTGGACAACGTCACCCCCGAGATGAGCGTCTACACCGACGAGATCTTCGGGCCGGTACTGTCGGTCGTGCGCGTCCAGTCCTACGACGAGGCGCTGAACCTGATCAACTCCAACCCGTACGGCAACGGGACCGCCATCTTCACCAACGACGGTGGCGCCGCGCGGCGGTTCCAGAACGAGGTCGAGGTCGGCATGGTCGGCATCAACGTGCCGATCCCGGTGCCGATGGCCTACTACAGCTTCGGCGGCTGGAAGGCCTCGCTGTTCGGTGACAGCCACGCCCACGGTGCGCACGGGGTGCACTTCTTCACCCGCACCAAGGCCGTGACCACCCGGTGGCTGGATCCCTCGCACGGCGGCATCAACCTCGGCTTCCCCCAGAACAACTGAGCGATAAGGACTTTCATGACCACCTCGAACGCGATCGACACGCTGCCCAACGGGCTCAGTGTCAGCGACGCCAAGGCCGAAGCGGCCCTGGCCTACGAACTCGACCGCAAGCACGTCTTCCACTCCTGGTCCGCGCAGGCGCAGATCACCCCGATGGTGGTCACCGCCGCCGAGGGCAGCTACCTGTGGGACGGTGACGGAAACCGCCTGCTGGACTTCAGTTCCCAGCTGGTCAACACCAACATCGGCCACCAGCATCCGAAGGTTGTCGCGGCGATCGCCGAGCAGGCCGCCAAGCTGTGCACCATCGCCCCGCAGCACGCCAACGCCGCGCGCTCGGAGGCGGCCCGACTGATCGCCGGCGTCACCCCCGGCGACCTGAACAAGGTGTTCTTCACCAACGGCGGCGCCGACGCGGTCGAGCACGCCGTGCGCATGGCGCGGCTGCACACCGGCAGGCGCAAGGTGCTCACCCGGTACCGCTCCTACCACGGCGGCACCGACACCGCGGTGAACATGACCGGTGACCCGCGCCGCTGGCCCAACGACAACCCGGGCGCAGGCGTGGTGCACTTCTTCGGACCGTTCCTGTACCGCACCGCATTTCACGCCACCACCGAGCAGGAGGAGTGCGAGCGGGCGCTCGAGCACCTGGAACGCACCATCGCCTTCGAGGGCCCCGACACCATCGCCGCGATCGTGCTGGAGTCCATCCCCGGCACCGCGGGCATCATGGTGCCGCCGCCCGGCTACCTCGCCGGTGTGCGCGAGCTGTGCGACAAGTACGGCATCGTCTACATCGCCGACGAGGTGATGGCCGGCTTCGGCCGCTCCGGCAAGTGGTTCGCCGTGCAGCACGCCGACGGTGTGGTACCCGACCTGATGACCTTCGCCAAGGGCGTCAACTCCGGCTACGTCCCGCTCGGCGGTGTGGCGATCAACGAGAAGATCGCCGCCACCTTCGACGACCGCGCCTATCCGGGTGGGCTGACCTACTCGGGTCACCCGCTGGCCACCGCCGCCGCCGTCGCGACGATCAACGCGATGATCGAGGAGAAGATCGTCGAGAACGCCGCCACCGTCGGCGAGGAGGTCATCGGGCCCGAGCTGCGCCGGATCGCCGAGAAGCACCCGTCGGTCGGCGAGGTGCGCGGCACGGGCGTGTTCTGGGCCGTCGAGCTGGTGCGCGACCGCGCCACCCGCGAGCCGCTGGCCCCCTACGGCGGTTCCAGCCCGGCGATGAACGAGACCGTCGCGGCCTGCAAGGCCAACGGCCTGCTGCCGTTCGTCAACTTCAACCGCATCCACGTGGTGCCGCCGTGCACCGTCAGCGCCGACGAGGCCCGCGAGGGTCTGGCGATCCTGGACCGCGCGCTCGACGTCGCGGACCGGCACGCGGCCGAGAAGTAGTCAGGTAGTCCTGGATTCCGTGTGGCCGGCCGTGTCAGGTGCGCGGCCGGCCGCACGCAGTCCGATCGAGAACGCCACCAGATCGTCGAACACCAGCGGATTGCGCCCGGTCAGCTCGTGGATGCGGGCCAGCCGGTGACGCACCGTGTTGGTGTGCAGGTACAGCTCGCGGGCGGTGCCGACCACCGAGCCGTTGTGCGCCAGAAACACCTGCAGGGTGCGGATGTACTGGGTGCGGCGGTCCCGGTCCAGCGTCTCCAGCGGGTCGATCAGCTGCCGGCGGAACGGCGAAAGCTGGTGCGACGGAACCAGTTCCAGCAGGCTGTCGAGCGTGCTGAGCCGGTCGGGGCCGACACTGCCGCCGTGCTGGCGGGCCAGGTTCAGCGCGATGCGCGCCTGGGCGATCGCCGCGTCCAACTCGGCCAGCCGCACCGGTGCGGAATGCCCCGACGGCAGCGACAGTTCGGCGGCCGCCGCGGCCACCCGCGCCGGCTCCTGGCACAGCACCAGGCACACCTCCGGCGCGTCGGCCACCAGTGCCCCGGGCAGCGCCTGGGTCAGCAGCACCCCGGCGCCTGCCGGCCACGCCGAGACCGCCAGTTCCGGTGCGGCCAGTCCCGGCCAGTCCAGCAGCTGCGACAGCGCATCCGGCAACAGCATCCGCCGCTCCACCAGCGACAGCAGCTGGCCGACCCGCTCCCGCTGCAGCATCGCCTCCATGTCCCGCTCGCCCTGCACGGCCGACACGAACCGCGCGATGACGTCGAGTACCGCCGGGTCGGGCAGCGGGCCGGGACCCACCCACACCACGGTGCCCGCGCCGGGCACCACCACCGAGTGCTGCGGCTCGGCGGCCCGGTCGTCGGGGTCGAGCCGGAAATAGCCGCCCAGCACCGCGCCGGCCCGGTCCAGCATCTGGCGCGCGTCGTCGCCGCGGCGCAGCGACGCCAGCAGCTCCGGGACCAGCGCGCTGGTGGCGCGCGCGGAGGCCAGCTCCGGGCCCAGCCGCACCTCCGCCACATACCGACTGATCGCGCTGAACGGTGTCTCCGGCGGTGCCAGCAGCAGCGGAAGCCCGTGCTCGCGGCAGGCGTCGACCAGCGAGGCGGGCACCTCGTCGTGCACGTCACCGGTACCGAAGCACACCCCGACCGCCCCGCAGCCGGCCACCGCGGCGGCGAACGCCGCACAGTCCTCGGGGCTGTGCAGGCTCAGGCCCACCGTGCAGACCAGCTCCCCGCCGTGCAGGTAGCGGCTCGGGTCCAGCAGCTCGGTGGTGTGCACCCACTGCACCGGCCGGTCCAGGTCCCCGACCGGCTCCGGCGGCGTGAACAACTGCAGGTGCGGTGCGGCCATCAGGCTGCGCAGGGTGGCGGAATCGGCCCGCTCGGGCGGCTGGGTCACGGGGCGAAGCGTAACCCGCTGGTCACCGTGGATTGTGCGATCGTCCAATGAACGGTCATCGAAGAGGTGCGATCGCAGCGATTTCGGCGCCACCAGTGGCGGTTCCTCCAGTGGCGGGCAATAGTTCCAGCCAACCGCACGGAATTTGGGAGCGTCCGCATGTCCTCAACGATTGACACCGCAGACCGGCCGCAGGTACTGCGCCGGGAGTTCAACCTGTGGTCCGCGTTCGCCTTCGCGTTCGCGTTCATCTCGCCGATCGTCGCGCTGTACGCCATCTTCGGGCTGGCGCTCACCGCCGCCGGGCCCAGCTTCTGGTGGGGCTTCGCGCTGGTGTTCGGCGGCCAGTTCCTCGTCGCGCTGGTGTTCGCCACCCTGGTCAGCCGCTGGCCGCTGGAGGGCTCCATCTACCAGTGGTCGCGGCGACTGCTGGGCACCGGGTACGGCTGGTTCGCCGGCTGGGCCTACATGTGGACGCTGGTCATCGCGATGGCCACGGTCGCCCTCGGCGCGGCCGGCTTCGTGGCCAACATCATCGGTATCGAGGACCCCTCCGGCGGCACACTGGCGCTGATCGCGCTGGTCATCCTGCTCGGCGGCACCGCGATCAACCTGATCGGCCGCACCGCGCTGAAGGTGTTCATGACCGCCAGCATCGTCGCCGAGGTGATCGGCTCGCTCGGCCTGGGCACCTGGCTGCTGCTGTTCCACCGCCAACAGCCGCTGTCGGTGCTGTTCGACGGCGGCGGGCCCGGCGTGGACACCTGGAGCTGGCTGTCCGGGCCGTTCCTGCTGGCGGTCGCGTTCATCGGCTTCTCGTTCGTCGGCTTCGAGAGCGCCGGCTCCATCGCTGAGGAGGTGCACGAACCCCGCCGCCACCTGCCCAAGGCGGTGCTGTTCTCGCTGACGTTCATCGCGCTGGTGGTGGCCTACTCCAGCCTGGCGATCATCCTGGCCGTGCCGGACTTCGACGCCCTCGCCGACCAGGCCGACCCGGTCTACTACACGCTCACCGAGGCGCTCGGCGCGCACATCGCCAAGCCGGTCGAGGTGCTGTTCATCATCGGCTTCCTCGCCAGCTTCCTGGCGCTGCAGACCTCCGGGTCGAGGGTCATCTGGGCCTACGCCCGCGACGGCGCGCTGCCCGGCGCGGGTGCGCTGGCCCGGCTGCGCGGCGAGGCCCGCATCCCCGCGCTGGCCATCCTGGTCACCACCGTGATCGGTGCCGCGCTGTTCGGTCTGAGCGTGGTCGCCGGCGAGATCTACACGCTGATGGTGAACTTCACCTCCGGCGGCTTCTACCTGTCGTTCCTGTTCCCGTTGGTCGGCTTCCTGGTGGTGCTGCTGCGCAGGCAGTGGACCCCGGCGCGGTTCTCGCTCGGCGCGGCGACGCTGCCGGTCGCGGCCGTCGCCGTGGTGTGGGCGGTGCTGCAGTTCCTCAACATCTCCTGGCCGCGGGCGGCCTTCGAGCACCGCTACCTGGACTGGTCGGTGTGGATCGGCATCGCGGTGCTGGTGGTGCTCGGCGCGTCGCTGTTCGCCTCGGTGCGCGGCCGCATCACCGCCACCGGGGTGATCGACGAGATCGAGGCCCGCGACGAGGAAGCCGACCGGTGAGCAGGGTCGCGGTCGTCACCGGCGGGGCCAGCGGTATCGGCGCCGCGGTCGTCGCCGCGCTACAGGGCCGCGGCTACCGGGTGGCCAGCCTGGACCGCAACCCGGCGCCGGCCGCCGACCACAGCGTCGCCGCCGACGTCGTCGACACCGCCGCCGTGGCCGCCGCGATCGACGAGGTCCGCCGCGAACTCGGCCCGCTCGACGCCGCGGTCGCCGTCGCCGGCCACTACGAGATGGTCCCGATCGCCGAGATCAGCGCCGACGCCTGGCACCGCATGCTGCGGGTGCACGTGGGCGGGGTGGTCAACCTGGCCCGCGCCTGCCTGCCCGACCTGCTGGGGCGGCGGGGCACCCTGGTGGCCATCACCAGCGAGCTCGCCGTCGGCGGCGGCGACGGCGACGCCCACTACGCCGCGGCCAAGGGCGCTGTCATCGGCCTGGTCCGCAGCCTGGCCGCCGAGCTCGCCCCCGAGGGCGTCCGGATCAACGCCGTCGCCCCCGGTCCCACCGACACCCCGCTGCTGGCCGACGACAATCCCTGCCGCACACCGGAGTACCAGCAGTCACTGCCGATCCGCCGGCTGGTGACCCCCGAGGAGGTGGCCCGCTGTGTGGAGTACATGGTGTGCGACGCGCTGTTCTGCCACGGCGAAGTCCTCAACGTCAACGCGGGAGCGGTGATATGAGCCTGCACGGGCGGGTCGCCCTGGTCACCGGTGCGGCCGGCGGTATGGGAGCCGCGCATGCGCGACGGCTGGCCGCCGCGGGAGCGACGGTGGCGGTCAACGACATTCGCGACAGTCCGGAGCTGGCGGCGCTGGCCGACGAGATCGGCGGGTTCACCGCCGCCGGCGACGTGTCCGATCAGGGGCAGTGCCGCCGCATCGCCGACGCGGTGGCCGAGCGGGCCGGGCGGCTGGACATCCTGGTGGCCAACCACGCGTACATGACGATGGCGCCGCTGCTCGAACACGACGAGGCCGACTGGTGGCGCGTCGTCGACACCAACCTCGGCGGCACCTTCTTCCTGATCCAGGCGGTGCTGCCGCACATGCGCGCCCACGGCGAGGGGCGCGTCGTGGTGATCAGCAGCGAGTGGGGGCTGACCGGCTGGCCGGAGGCCAGTGCCTACGCCGCGTCCAAGGCCGGTCTCATCTCGCTGGTGAAAACCCTTGGCCGCGAACTCGGTCCGGAACACATCATCGTCAACGCGGTCGCCCCCGGCGTCACCGACACCCCGCAGTTGCAGGTGGACGCCGACGCCGCCGGGGTCGACGTGGCCGAGATCCGGCGCCGCTACGCCGCGGCGATCCCGGCCGGGCGGGTCGGCACCGTCGACGACATCGCCGCCGCGGTCGAGTTCCTCGCCTCATTCGAATCAGAAGCCGTTGTCGGGCAGGTTCTCTCGTGCAACGGCGGGTCCACCCGGACCCGGGCATGACAGAAGGGAAGCACATGACAAGCCAGCCCTACGTGCGGTCGGCGGACGGAAAGGTCGGCCAGGTCGACGCGCTGCAGGTGCCGCGGTTCGCGGGTCTGGCGACGTTCGCCCGGCTGCCGCAGCGCCACGAGGTCGACGACTACGACATCGCGGTGGCCGGGGTGCCGTTCGACGCCGGGGTGACCTACCGCCCGGGCGCCCGGTTCGGCCCGGCGGCCATCCGGCAGGCCTCCCGGCTGCTCAAGCCCTACCACCCGGCGCTGGACGTCTCGCCGTTCGCGGCCGCGCAGGTCGTCGACGCCGGGGACATCCCGGCCAACCCGTTCGACATCGACGCCGCGGTCGGCGAGATCCGTTCCGGCGTGGCCGGACTGCTCGGCGAAGGGGGCAAGCGGGTGGTGCTGCTCGGCGGCGACCACACCATCGCGCTGCCGTCGCTGCAGGCCCTGCACGCCGTGCACGGTCCGGTGGCGCTGGTGCACTTCGACGCCCACCTCGACACCTGGGACACCTACTTCGGCGCGCCGTGCACCCACGGCACCCCGTTCCGGCGGGCCTCCGAACAGGGGCTGATCGTCAAGGGTCACTCCGCGCACGTCGGCATCCGGGGCTCGCTCTACGACCGCGCCGACCTGCTCAACGACGAGGAACTCGGCTTCACCGCGGTGCACTGCCGCGACATCGACCGCATCGGGGTGGACGGGGTGATCGAGCGGGTGCTGAACCGGGTGGGCGATCACCCGGTCTACGTGTCGATCGACGTCGACGTGCTGGACCCGGCGTTCGCGCCCGGCACCGGCACCCCGGAGATCGGCGGTATGACCAGCCGCGAACTGGTGGCGGTGCTGCGGGAGATGCGGTCGTGCAACATCGTCGGCGCCGACATCGTCGAGGTCGCGCCGGCCTACGACCAGGCCGAGGTCACCGCGGTGGCCGCCGCCAACCTGGCCTACGAGCTGGTTACGCTGATGGCGGACCGATGACCGAACTGCGGTGGCCGGAGGGCAAGAAGGCAGCTGCGGCGTTCACCTTCGACGTGGACGCCGAGTCGGCGGTGCTGTGGGGTAACGAAGCCGCGGCAACCCGGATGAGCGTGATGAGCCACCAGGCCTACGGGCCGCTGGTCGGGGTGCCTCGCATCCTGAATCTGCTTGAGCGCCATCAGATCCGGGCGACGTTCTTCGTACCCGGCTACACCGCGCACCGCTGGCCGCAGGCGGTGCGCGACATCGTCGCCGCCGGCCACGAGATCGCCCACCACGGGTACATGCACGAGCAGCCCACCGCCCTGACGCTGGAGCAGGAGATCGAGGCGCTCGACCGCGGTCTCGACGCGCTGGACGAGGTGGCGGGGGTGCGACCGTCCGGCTACCGCGCCCCGATGTGGGACCTGTCGTGGCGCACCCCGGAACTGTTGGCACAGCGCGGGTTTCTCTACGACTCCAGCCTGATGGACGCCGACGTGCCCTACGAGCTCGCGGTCGGGGAGCGCTCGCTGGTGGAGATCCCGATCCAGTGGGCGCTCGACGACTGGGAGCAGTACTGCTACATCCCCGACATCTCCGGGTCCGGGCTGATCGAGAGTCCGCGCAAGGCGCGCGAGATCTGGCAGCTGGAGTTCGACGCGCTGCGCCGCGTCGGCGGCTGCTGGGTGCTGACCAACCACCCGTTCCTGACCGGCCGTCCGTCGCGCGCGGCCGAACTCGACGATCTGATGCGCTACGTCACCGAGCACGCCGACGTGTGGACCACCAGCCTGGGCGAGATCGCCGAACACGTTCGCGCCCAGGGCCTCCCGCCGCGCACCATTCCGCCCCTCTAGGCGATTTCGGTGTAGTTGGTCGCGCTGGTCGCCACCAACTACACCCGAACCGCTCAGAAGTAGCGCGGGAAGCGGCTCCAGTCCGGGTCGCGCTTCTGCAGGAACGCGTCGCGGCCCTCGACGGCCTCGTCGGTCATGTACGCCAGCCGCGTCGCCTCACCGGCGAACAGTTGCTGGCCGACCAGCCCGTCGTCGAGCAGGTTGAACGCGTACTTGAGCATGCGGATCGCCTGCGGCGACTTGCCGAGGATCTCGTCGGCCCACTGCAGCGCGACGGTCTCCAGGTCCTTGTGGTCGACGACCTCGTTGACCGCACCCATCGCGTGCATCTGCTCGGCGGTGTAGGCCCGGCCGAGGAAGAAGATCTCGCGGGCGAACTTCTGGCCGACCTGCCGGGCCAGGTAGGCGCTGCCGTAGCCGCCGTCGAAGCTGCCCACGTCGGCGTCGGTCTGCTTGAACCGGGCGTGCTCGCGGCTGGCCAGCGTCAGGTCGCAGGTGACGTGCAGCGAGTGGCCGCCGCCCGCAGCCCAGCCGTTGACCAGGCAGATCACCGGTTTGGGCATGAACCGGATGAGCCGCTGCACCTCCAGGATGTGCAGCCGGCCGGCGCGCGCCGGGTCGACGGTGTCGGCGGTCTCACCCTCAGCGTAGCGGTAGCCGTCGCGGCCGCGGATGCGCTGGTCACCGCCCGAGCAGAACGCCCAGCCGCCGTCCTTGGGTGACGGTCCGTTGCCGGTCAGCAGGATGACGCCGATCTCCGGCCACATCCGGGCGTGGTCCAGCACGCGGTACAGCTCGTCGACGGTGTGCGGCCGGAACGCGTTGCGCACCTCGGGCCGGTCGAACGCCACCCGCACCGTCGGCTGCGGTTTCCCGTCGACGACGTGCCGGTGATAGGTGATGTCGGTCAGCTCGAAGCCCTCGACGGGCTGCCACAGGGACGGGTCAAACGGGTTGTCGCTCACGCGGACACTGTATCTATGCGGAAAACCGGGCAGCGGCCGGCGAGCGCTTCGAACTCGTCGGGGTGCGGTCCGGTGACCAGACCGGCGTTCTTCATGAAGTCGACGCCGGTGGGCACCTTCTCCGGGAAGGCGCGCAGCAGCGGCCGGGCGTCCTCGGTCGGCATCTCCACCATCCGCACCCGTTCGGCGCGGCGGCCCACGTGCAGGGTGGCCTCCCCGGCGGCGCGGACGTTGGCGGCCCAGTCCGAGCCGGGGATCCCGCCGACGACGTAGCGGTGCCCGTCGACGACCATCGGGGTCACCGGGGTCTTGCGTGGCTTACCGGTCTTGCGGCCGCGCACCTCGAGGATGACGGGGCCGTTCTCACCGAGGACGCCGAGCCTCTGCAGGCCGATCATCACCTTGTTGACGTACTTCAACCACCAGGGCAGTGAGTTCGAGGGCATGAACTCACGGTACCTGCGGATAGTCTGCGGTCATGGTGCGTCGCGGGCTCGGGATCGTGGGGGCGTCGGCCGTGCTGCTGGCGGGCTGCGGCCAGGCGGACACGGCGACCGACCGCCAGGCGATCGTCGATGCGCTGCAAGCGTTTCCGGAGAATTTCAACGCCCGCGACATCGACGCCGTCTGCGCGCTGTTCGCCGAGGACGTGGTGATGCACTACCCGGGGTCGGCGCCCGTGCACGGCCGCGACAGCTACTGCGCCGGGCTGCGCGAGCGGATGTCCGATCCGACGCGCAGCTACCACTACGACCCGCCGCAGATCCACGAGGTCCTCGTCGACGGGGATCTGGCGACGGTGGCGCTGACCTGGGTGCTCACCGTGCGCGACGCCGCAGGCGAACTCGACACCATCGAGGAGGACGGTCTGGACGTGTTCCGCCGCCAACCCGACGGGACGTGGCGCATCCACCTCTCGCACGCCTTCACCGTGGGGGAGTGACTACACCGTCACACCGAACCGCGCCAGCGCGGTGCGCAACCCGTCGGGTCGCTCGACGGTGGGCAGCGGGTCGACGAGCGCGAATCCGCATCCGATGGCGCGGGCGCCGCCGTCGGCCTCGTCGCTGTCGCCGACCATCAGCGCGCGCCCGGCCGGGACGCCGAGCCTGGTGAGCGCGGTCGTGAAGATCGCGGCGTCGGGTTTGACCACGCCGACCTCGAACGACAGCACGAACTCGTCGACGTGACCGGCGATTCCGGCCGCCTCGAACGCCGGCCGCACGTCGAATGCGATGTTGGAGACGACGGCCGTCCTGATGCCCTGGTCCTTGAGCCCGCGCAGCACGTCTGCGGTGTCGGGGTACGGGGTCCAGCGCAGCGGGTCGACCATCAGGCCGTACAGGATTTCGGCGTGCTCGTCGGCGAGTCCGGAGCTGCGCAACACGTGCAGGTAGGCCTCGCGGTGCAGGTGCGGAGCCAGGTCGCGGTTGACCCACGCGTGGTGGGCGTCCGGGGTCATCGCGACGTGCTGGCCGGTCGGCGCGGTCATGCGGTGCATGAGCTCGGCTCGCACGTGTTCGTCGACCTCGCGGTCGTCGACCAGAATTCCGTCGAACCAGCTCTCGTCCCCGTCGAGGCGGAACAGCGTGCCGGAGAAATCGAACAGCACGGCGTCGATGGCGCTCATGCCGACCACCCTAACCTTGAATTCGAGCGACCTTGTCCAGCAACACTTCTCGATCGCTCTCGCTGTCGGTCGCCCACCCATTCTCGCGAGCAGACACAGAATCGCGTCGACACGCCGCGATCAGTGCGATTCTGCGACTGCTCGCGGTGGGAGAGCAGGCGACACGACGCGCAGGTTGGTCGTCGCGTACCGAGGGGGTCGCAAGGCGTTCCCCCACACATTCGCCAACCCCTACGCGGGACTGGGCGATCCTCGACTGACCCTCATCCTCCCTCAACCGCGAGCGTGCGTGTCTGTCCACGACACGCCGCTAAATCTCAGCAGTTTGCGCACGCTCACGGCGGGGCTGATGTGTCGTCGGCAGGTTTACTGGCACCGAGTTCTACACGTGGGTCGCGATACATCGAAAATCACTGCCGTGGCGTAGAACTCGCGGCCCGTAGCCGAGTCTCAGTCCTCCAACTCCCGGTCCCACCGCCCGGCGAGCGTGCGCAAATGCTGGGAAAAGCCCGGCGTGTCGCCGTCAGACACGCACGCTCGCGCGGAAAAAAAGGGGCTAACCCACCTTGCGGTCGCTGTCCTCCCAGAACTGGGCGCGCACGGCCTTCTTGTCGGGCTTGCCCAGCGCGGTCACCGGCACCGAGTCGACGACGATCACCTGCTTGGGCGCCTGCACCGAACCCTTGCGCTCCTTGACGGCGGCCTGAATCTCGGCGGTCATCTTCGCGATGCCCTCCTCGGAACGGTCGGCGTCGGGCCGCAGCACCACCACCGCGGTCACCGCCTCGCCCCACTTCTCGTCGGGCGTGCCGATCACGCACACCTGCGCGACCGAAGGATGTTCGGCCACAACGTCTTCCACCTCACGCGGGAACACGTTGAAGCCGCCGGTGACGATCATGTCCTTGGTCCGGTCGACGATGTAGTAGAAGCCGTCCTCGTCCTCGCGCGCCAGGTCGCCGGTGTGCATCCAGCCGTCCCGGAAGGTCTCGGCCGTCGCCTCCGGCTTGTTCCAGTAGCCGCCGGACACCAGCGGACCCGACACGCAGATCTCGCCGACCTCGCCCTGCGGCACCGGCTTGCCCTCGGAGTCCAGCAGCGCCACCCGCGCGAACACCGTCGGCCGCCCGCACGACGTCAGCCGCTTCTCATCGTGGTCCTTGCGGCCCAGGTAGGTGATGACCATCGGCGCCTCGGACTGGCCGTAGTACTGCGCGAAGATCGGGCCGAACCGGTCGATGGCCTCGCGCAGCCGCACCGGGTTCATCGCCGACGCGCCGTAGTACACGGTCTCCAGCGACGACAGGTCGCGGGTGCGCGAATCCGGGTGGTCCAGCAGCGCGTACATCATCGACGGCACCAGCATGGTCGCGGTGATCTTCTGCTCCTCGATCACCCGCAGCACCTCGGCCGGGTCGAACTTGGTCAGCACGAACAGCTGACCGCCCTTGATGATCGTCGGCACGAAGAACGCCGCGCCGGCGTGCGACAGCGGCGTGCACATCAGAAAGCGCGGGTTGTCCGGCCACTCCCACTCGGCCAGCTGGATCGTCGTCATCGTCGTGATCGAGCGCAGCGTCTGGATCACGCCCTTGGGCTTACCGGTGGTGCCGCCCGTGTAGGCCATGCCGCCGATGTGGTCCGGCGGCAGGTCCGCGGCCACCAGCGGCTGCGGCTCGTACTTGGCGGCCTCGGCGACCAGGTCGACGCCGACACCCTCCAGCGCGGGCGGCACCGGGCCGAGCGTGAGGACCTGCTTGAGCCCGGGCACCTTCTCCAGCAGCCCGACCGCGCGCTCCACGAACGCCGGTGTCGGGTCGATGATCAGCGTCGACACCCCGGCGTCGTTGAGAACGTAGGCGTGATCGTCCAGCGAACCGAGAGGGTGTAGTGCCGTGCGGCGGTACCCCTGGGTCTGGCCGGCGCCGATGATCATCAGCACCTCGGGCCGGTTCAGCGACAGCAGCCCGGTGGTGGTGTCGGCCCCGGCGCCGAGCCCCTCGAACGCCTGAACGTACTGGCTGATGCGGTCGGCGAGCTCACCGCCGGTCAGCGTGGTGTCGCCGAGGAACAGCACCGGCTTGTCCTTGTTGCGCTTGAGCGCACCCACCGTGAGGTGGCCGGAGTGGATGGGATGGCGCAGCAGGTCATCACTCATGGCGACCAGACTAGAACGTGTTCCAATTTCAGTCAGCGTCTCCCCGGAAAAAGGGCTACAGCCGGCCGCGCTCGCGCATCCAGCCCTGCCTCGCCACCGGATGCCACCGGATACCACCGGATACCACCTGAGCGACCGGGCACCAACGGCCCCGCGGTGCGGATCGCGCGACGCCCACCGGCGAAACTGGTGTGATTCGGCCCACGCTACGTAAGTTAATGTGCATACTCGTCGACTGAAACGAATCGACGACATGACTGCGTGCGGGGTGCGGCAGTCCGGGTAAAGACGGACATGTCCAGCCAAAAATATGGTGAAATACCTGCTGGTATGGGGGCTGCTGTGGTCCAGGACGTTAGGCATTAAGTGAATGGCTGTTCATGACGACGGCGCGTAGCGAAAGTGTCGGGGCCATCGGCGACTGGGCCGGCGGCTACGTCAAGAGGCACCCGCTGGCCGCGCTCTCGACGGTCGGTGAGCAGTTCGTCCTCGGGGTGCGCACCCTGCAGTACCTGTTCCTGGACCTGGTCACCGGACGCTTCCAGTGGTGGGAGTTCGTCCGCCAGGCCGCGTTCCAGGCCGGCACCGCGGTGCTGCCGACGGTGCTGGTGGCGCTGCCCATCGGCGTCACCCTGTCGATCCAGTTCGCGCTGCTGGCCGGGCAGGTCGGTGCGACGTCACTTGCCGGTGCGGCCAGCGGGCTGGCGGTGATCCGGCAGGCCGCCTCGCTGACCGCCGCCATCCTGATGGCCGCCGCCGTCGGCTCGGCGATCACCGCCGACCTCGGCTCCCGCACCATGCGCGAGGAGACCGACGCCATGGAGGTCATGGGCGTCTCGGTGATCCGCCGCCTGGTGGTGCCCCGCTTCGCCGCGGCGATCCTGATCGGTGTCGCGCTCACCGGCGTGGTGTGCTTCGTCGGCTTCCTCGCCAGCTACCTGTTCAACGTCTACTTCCAGAACGGCGCGCCGGGCAGCTTCGTGGCCACCTTCGCGTCGTTCACCACCACCGGCGACATGATCGTCGCGCTCGTCAAGGCCGTCGTGTTCGGCGCGATCGTCGCGGTGGTGTCCTGCCAGAAGGGATTGTCGACGAAGGGCGGGCCTACCGGGGTGGCCAACTCGGTCAACGCCGCGGTCGTCGAATCGATCCTGGTGCTGATGATCGTCAACGTCGCGATCAGCCAGCTCTACATCATGCTGTTCCCGAGGGTGGGGCTGTAGATGGCGGCGCCCTACATCCCGCCGCTGCTGGCGCCGTTCGCCCGCGCGTACCGGAGGACGACGCCGCCCATCGTGCGGCTCGGCCACATGTTCGTGTTCTTCGTGCGCGCGATCGCCGCGGTCCCGATCGCGTTGCGCCACTACCGCTCCGAGTTCGTCCGGCTGCTCTCCGACATCGCCTGGGGCAACGGCTCACTGGTGGTCGGCGGCGGCACCGCGGGCGTGGCGGTGGTGCTGGGAATCACCGTCGGCGCCCTGGTCGGCATCGAGGGCTACAACTTCCTCGACCTGCTCGGCCTCGGACCGGCGACCGGCATCATCTCCTCACTGGTCAACACCCGCGAACTGGCGCCGATCGCGCTGTCGCTGGCGTTCGCCACCCAGGCCGGCTGCCGCTTCACCGCACAACTCGGGTCGATGCGCATCGCCGAGGAGATCGATGCGCTGGAATCGCTTGCGATCCGGCCGATCCCGTATCTGGTCACCACCCGCCTGATGGCCTCGGTGGTCGCGGTGATCCCGCTCTACGTGGTGTGCCTGGCGGTCAGCTACCTGACCACCCAGGCGGTGGTGCAGGCGTTCACCGGGGGTGCGACGGGCTCGTACCTGCATTACTTCACGCTGATGCTGTCGGGCCAGGACATCCTGTACTCGCTGCTCAAGGCGATCGTGTTCGTGTGGATCGCGACGACGATCCAGTGCTACTACGGCTTCTACGCCAGCGGCGGTCCGGAGGGCGTCGGGGTGGCCGCCGGGCACGCGATGCGGGCCAGCATCACCGTGGTGATCATCGTCAACATGCTGCTCACCATGGCGCTGTGGAACGTCGACTCCGGAGCGAGGTTCGGCGGCTGATGGCGAACTCCTTCGACCTGGACGGGCGCGGCCCCACCGACCGGCAGCTGCTGCTCACCGGCCTCGCGGTTCTACTTGTGCTGGCGGTGATCTCGACGGCGCTGCTGGTCAAGTCGACGGGCCGGCTGGACCCGTACGTCCGGGTCGTCGCCGATCTGGTCAACGTCGGCGACGGGCTGCCGCAGCGCTCCGACGTGAAGTTCCACGGGGTGCTCGTCGGCACCGTGGACAGCGTCACCCCGGCCGCGCACGGCAACCCGAACTACGTCCACATCAACCTCGACCCGCACTACGCGCTCTCGATCCCGGCCAACGTCACCGCACGGGTGGTGCCGTCCAACGTGTTCGCGGTGTCATCGGTGCAGCTCGTCGACCCCGCCGGCGCCCCGGCCGCGCCGATCACCGAGGGCGCGCACATCGCCGAGGACACCCAGTTGCCGACCGTGCTGTTCCAGACGACGATCAGCAAGCTGCGCGACATCCTGGCCGCCACCGGCCGCGGCCGCGAGGACCGCACCGTCGGCATCCTGGCCGCCGTCAACGCGGCCACCGAGAACCGCCGCACCGAACTGCTGGCCGCCGGTGCGCAGCTGAACCGGCTGATCGACGAGGTCGACGCGATCGTGGCCACCGACCCGGGACCCACCACCGTCTCGTCGCTGATCGACGCCACCCGCGGATTGCAGTCCACCGCACCGGAACTCATCGACGCGCTGCATCAGGCCGTCGAGCCGATGCGGACGCTGGCAGAACAGCGCGCACAGCTGAACTCGCTGATCGCCGCCGGGATGAACACCAGCGGCACCACGCTGACCGCGCTGAACAACCACACCGACCGCATGGTGACCATCACCGGCGAGATGACGCCGGTGATGGGTGTGCTCGCCGACACCTCACACCACTGGCTGCCCGCGTTCGTCAAGCTGAACGGCCTGTCGGACAAGTTCTTCCAGGAGGTCTGGCGACCCGAACGGGATATCGGCAACATGCGGATGAACCTCTCGCTGACACCGTCGTACACCTACACCCGCGCCGACTGCCCCCGCTACGGCGAGCTGCTCGGCCCGAGCTGCTACACCGCGCCGCTGGTGGTGACCAAGCCGTCGCTGCCCGATGTGCTGCTGCCGCAGAACTACCAGCCGCCCAAGGATCTGGCTCCGCCGCCGGGCACGATCGTCGGCGAGAGCGGGAACCTGATCGCGGTCGGCCCGCCGTTGGTCAACCCCAATCCCAGCCTGGCCGACCCGAATCCGCCGCTACCGCCCGGGATGGCACCCGCACCGCCGGTGCCCAACACCGCCAACCCCGACCTGGCGCCGGTCCCACCGCCGCCGTTCCAGTCGCCGCTGGCGCCGGTGGCGCCGAAACCCGGCCCGCCACCGCCTGTTCCGGCGCCGCCACCGCCGCGGCCCGGGGGAGAGGGGCCCCGATGAGATCTCGCAGCGCGCTGATCGGGCTGTCGCTGTTCCTGGTGGTGGCGATGACGCTGACCTACCTGGTCTACGCCACGCTGCGCCGCGACGTGTCGGGGTCGACGGTGCCGTACTCGGCGGTGTTCACCGACGTGTTCGGCCTGCGCGAGGGCGACGACGTGCGCATGGCCGGTGTACGCGTCGGCCGGGTGGAACGCATTGAGCTGCAGGGCAAACACGCCAAGGTCGACTTCGTCGTGCAGGCCGACCAGCAGATCCTCGGCACCACCGTCGCGTCGGTGACCTATCAGAACATCGTCGGCCAGCGCTATCTCGGGTTGTCACTGGGCAGCGTCGGGGAACCCCGTCCGTTGCCACCCGGCAGCACCATCCCCGTCGAGCAGACCGATCCGTCCTTCGACGTCGGCACCCTGCTCAACGGGTACGAGCCGCTGTTCTCCGTGCTCGACCCCAAGCACGCCGACAACCTCACCAAGGGTGTCATCGAATCGCTGCAGGGCGACGAGGGGTCGATCACCGCGCTGGTGGACCAGACCGCCGAGCTGACCGAGGCGTTCGCCGGCAAGGACGAGGAACTCGGCGGCGTCATCACCGACCTCAACACGGTGGTGGCCAACCTGGCCCGCCACAACGACGACCTCGACCACATCGTCGAGCAGGCCAGGAGCGTGGTCACCACCTTCGACGCGCGCCGCCCGCAGCTGGTCGAGTCGATGGGGTCGATGGCCAAGGTGGTCCGCCAGCTGTCGGCGATCTCCGACGAGGTCTACCCGCAGCTCAACGAGATGGTGGAACGCGAACCGGGTTTCGCCCAACACATGCTGAGCATCGAGCCGCAGCTGGCGTTCGTCGGCGCCAACCTGCCGCTGATGCTCAAGGGTTTCGCGCGCATCACCGGTGAGGGCTCCTACGCCAACGCCTACGCGTGCAACCTGGACGGCACCGCGTTCCTCCCCGGGCTCAACGACATCACCCCGATCATCGTCGCCGCCGCCACACCCGGTAACAAAGCCCGCTACACCCCCAAGTGCAGGAACCTGGCCAATGGCTGACCGAATCGGCAAGCTGATGCGCAACCGGCGCCCGCTGGAGAGCTACAACACGACCTGGCTGGGCGTGATCGCGGTCGCGGTCGTCGTGGTGCTCGTCGGTGCCCTGCTGCTGGTGAAGGTGGCCGACATCGGCTACCGCACCTACACCGCACGCTTCCTGCAGGCCGCCGCGCTGCAGCCCGGCAACCCCATCACCGTCGCAGGCATCCCGGTCGGTGAGGTCAAGAGCATGCAACTCAAGGGCGATCACGTCGAGGCCCGGCTGAAGGTCCGCGACGACGTGGTGCTCGGCAAGGACTCCCGCGCCTCCATCAAGATCACCACGATCCTCGGGTCGCGCTACCTCGCGCTGTACCCCGACGGCGAGGGCACGTTGCCGGACAACACGTTCGACCTCAACCACACCGAGGTGCCCTACGACCTGCAGGAGGCGCTGACCGACGTCACCACCACCTACGAGCAGGTCGACTCCGACCAGTTCGCCGAGACGCTGTCGATCCTGGGCAGGCAGCTGGAGACACTGCCGCCGGTGGTCCCACAGGCGCTGGAGAACACCCGCACCCTGTCGACGATCATCGCGCAGCGCCGCGACCAGCTCGGTGAGCTGCTCAAGACCACCGAACTGGTCAGCACCACGCTGCGTCGCCAGCAGTCGACCATCGGCAACCTGATCAACCAGGGCAACTCACTTCTCGGCGAATTCGTCGCCCGCCGAGCCACTTTCCACGCGATGATGGACGCGCTGACCAACCTGGTGCAGAAGCTGTCCAGCATCGTGACCGAGGACCGTCCCGAGATCGAGGAACTGCTGAGCAATCTGCGCGAACTGTCCACCCTGCTCGCCCGCAACGACGGCATGCTGCGCAGCATCCTGCAGACCGCGCCGATCGCCGTGCGCAACATCGCCAACATGACCGGCACCGGTAACGCGATCGACTTCAACGCCTCCAGCGGTCTGCTGGTCGATTCCTGGATGTGCGCGATCAGCGGTCGGGCCAAGCAGTTCGGGATGATCGAGTACTACCAGGACTGCAAATGAGACTGCCCATGAGCCGGAGACTCCTCGCCGTCCTGTCCGCCGCCCTGGTGGCGTTCGCCGCCGTGACCGCCGTGGCGGTCAAGTACGCCAAGGACCGGCTCGACGCCATCACCGTGACCGCGCAGTTCGACAGCGCTGCAGGCCTGTACGAGGGCAACGTGGTCGCCGTGCTCGGGATGCCGGTCGGCAAGGTCACCGAGATCGTACCGAAGAACGGCTATGTCGAGGTCACGTTCACCGTGGACAAGGACGTGAAGGTGCCCGCCGATGTGCAGGCCGTGACGATCTCCAACTCGATCCTCACCGACCGCCAGATCGAACTGACCCCGCCGTACAAGGACGGGCCCACCCTGCAGAACAACGCCACCATCGGCCGCAACCGCACCCAGACGCCGGTCGAGTTCGCCCGCGTGCTCGACGTTCTCGACAAGCTCGCGGTGTCGCTGCGCGGCGACGGCAAGGGCAACGGACCGATCGCCGACGTGGTCAACGCCGGCGCCGCGATCGTCGACGGCCGCGGCCAGGAGATCAAGGACGCGCTCGGGGAACTGTCGAACGCGCTGAGGCTGTCCGCCGACCGCGGCGAGGTCACCAAGGATCAGCTGACCACCATCGTGCGCAACGTGAGCTCGCTGTCGGAGGCCGCCGCCCGCAACGACGAACTGCTGCGCGAATTCGGTTCCACGGTCCGGGCGATGAGCCAGATCATCGCCGACGAGGACCTCGGTACCGGCACCACCGGCAGAAGGATCAACCAGGTTCTCACCGAGACCAGCGACCTGCTCGACAAGCACCGCGACACCATCAAGGACCTGATCGCCAACGGCGACGACGTGCTCGGCGCCGTCGTCGACCACGAACGCGACCTGATGGAACTTCTCGACGTCACGCCGATGACCCTGGACAACCTCTACAACGTCGCCGACCCCAAGAACGGCGCGCTGCGGGTGAAGGTCGTCACCGACAAGGTGCTGTTCGACAACCAGGTGATCAAGGAGATCTGCAACATGATGGGCCTGCGGCAGCTGGGGTGCAGCACCGGGACCCTGCAGGATTTCGGACCCGACTTCGGTTTGAGCTACATGCTCGAAGGTCTCGCGGCGATGGGGCAGAAGTGATGGTGCGACGACTGCGATATCTGGCCGCGCTGGTGACAGCGGTCTGCGTGACCGTGTCCGGTTGCGCCACCGACGGTTTGGCCAGCCTGCCGCTGCCGGCTCCGGGGGTGGGCAGCGGCGGCTACAGAATCACCGCGATCTTCTCCAACGCGCTGAACCTGCCCGCCAACGCGAAGGTGAAGCTCGCCGGCGCCGACGTCGGCCAGATGGACTCGATGGTGGCCCGCAACTACACCGCGGTGACCACCCTGCGGATCATGGACGGCGTGCAGCTGCCGGTGGGCAGCACCGCCGAACTGCGTTCGGCCACACCGCTGGGCGACGTGTTCATCGCGCTCAAACCGCCCGCCAATGTCAAGCCGGGCACGCCGCTGCTCAAGGACGGCGACACCATCGATCTGGAGCACACCGCCGCGGCGGCGACGGTGGAGTCGGTGCTGGGCTCGGCGGCGATCCTGGTCAACGGCGGTGCGGTGCGCAACTTCACCAACATCATCAACGGCCTGGGCAAGGCCACCGGCGATCAGGGCCACGCGTTCGGCACCCTGGTGCGCAAGACCAACGCGACGCTGGCGAAGCTCAACGCCCGATCGGACGAGATCTCCACCGCGATGTCGGAGACCTCGCGGCTGGTCTCCGAGATCGCCGCCAAGAACCAGGAACTCAGCGAGGTGATGGCCCAGGCCCGGCCGGCCACCGACACCCTCGCGGAGAACGCCACCGACGTCGCCGACCTGATCGAGCGGCTCGGCGCGATCTCCGATCAGGCGCGCAGGTTCCCGTCGATCGCGGGCACCGACGACAGCGGGCGCAGCGTGATCGCCGACGCCAACACCATCGCCAAGGCCTGGAACGACGTCGTGCTGGCGCCGGACGCCACTCTGTACGCGCTGAACCGGCTGATGCCGCCGTTCATCAAGACGATGAGCGGCGGGGCGATCGCGCTGGACGCCAGCGTCGACCGACTGGTGCTGGGCCACATCCCCGACATCGGTTTCGCCGGCGACCAGGGGCTGCACGGCCCGAAGTGGAGCGACTGGAACCACCTGGTCGGCACGCTGAAGTACACGCTGTTCCGGTTGCAGGAACGCGTCGTCGGCAAGGGGCCCGGTGTCCCGCAGCTGCCGGTGATCCCCAGCCCGACGGAGCCGGGCGAGATCATCCCGGCGCCGCAGCCCGAGGCACCCGCGCCACCGGCCGAGGCACCCCAGCCGGAGGTGCCGCGATGATCGGCGCCGTCGCGGACCGGATCGTCGCACTGGTGCGGTTCGGATACCGGCGCCGGTCCTGGCTATCGGCGATCGGCCTGGTGATGACGCTGGTCGTCGCGACCGCGTACCTGATGTTCGGTGCGCTGCAAGTCAATCCGCTGGCGTCGAGCTACCGGGTCACCGTCGCGCTGCCGGAGTCCGCGGGCCTGCTGCCGAACCAGGACGTGACGCTGCGCGGGGTCCGGGTCGGGCGGGTGGAACGCCTCGACATCACCCCGGACGGTGTCAACGCGGTGGTGACCGTCGACTCGGACGTGCAGATCCCGCAGCACTCCGAGGTCCGGGTGTCCGGGCTGTCGCCCGCCGGTGAGCAGTACATCGACTTCATCCCGCAGGCCGACAGCGGGCCCTACCTGGCCGACGGCGCGCACATCGGTCAGGGCACCGCCACCGTGCCGGTCAGCCTGGCGACCCTGCTGGCCGACGCCGACGGTGCGCTGGCGCAGGCCGACGTCGACAAACTCGAGGTCATCCGCCGCGAGCTGAGCCTCAGCGATGCGGGCCCGCAGAAACTCAAGGACATCATCGACGGCGGCACCTTCCTGCTGTCCACGCTGGACTCGGTGCTGCCGGAGACCACGTCGCTGCTGAAGACCAGCCGGGTGGTGTTCACCCTGGCCGCCGACAAGAACGCCGGAATCGGCGCCGCCTCAGACAATCTCGCGGAGAGCTTCGAGGGCATCAACCGGATGCGCGAGGGCTACCGGCGGCTGACCGACCAGACCCCCGAGGCACTGGCCAAGGTGGACACCCTGTTCGCCGACAACTCCGACACCATGGTGCAACTGCTCGGCAACCTGACCACCGTGTCGCGGCTGTTCTATCTGCGGGTGCCCGCGCTCAACGCGTTGTTCCCGTCGTATCGCACCTCGGTGCTCGACGCGCTCGGCTCCGCGATGCACGACGGCGGGCTGTGGGGCACCGCGGAGATCTACCCGCGCCAGACGTGCGACTACGGCACCCCGAAGTTGCCGCCGTCGGCGGCCGACTACCCGGAGCCGTTCATGTACACCTACTGCCGCAACGACCATCCCGGTGTGCTGGTGCGCGGTGCCAAGAACGCGCCGCGGCCCGCCGGCGACGACACCGCGGGCCCGCCTCCGGGCGCCGACCTGGGCAGGCAGACCGATCCCACCCCGAAGGGGCGTTACACGATTCCGACGCCCTACGGCGGTCCGACTCTTCCGATCGAGCCGCCCCGCTGACCGCGACGCAAGGAGAAAGACATGGCCGTGACCACCGATGACGATCAGGACACCAAACCCGACGAGACCGGCGCGGACACCACCGAACCCGACGAAACCAAGTCCGACGAAACCAAGGCCGACGAAACCAAGTCCGACGACACCCAGTCCGGCCGGCGCCGTCCCGTGCTCCTGGGCCTGGTGATCGCGGCGTTCGTGATCCTGCTCGGCGCCGTCGGGTTCCTCGGCTGGCAGCTGTGGCAGCAGCGCCAGCTCGACGCGGCCGCCGCGGCGGCGCGGCAGGCCGCCACCGACTACGCGCAGGTGCTCACCAGCATCGACTCGGACAAGGTCGACGAGAACTTCGACGCCGTACTCGACGGCGCGACCGGCGAGTTCAAGGACATGTACTCGCAGTCCAGCGCGGAACTGCGCCAGCTGCTGATCGACAACAAGGCCACCGCACACGGGGTGGTGCTCGAGTCCGCGGTGCAGTCGGTCGAGAAGGACAAGGTGGTGGTGCTGCTGTTCGTCGACCAGTCGGTGACCAACACCCAGGTGCCGGATCCGCGGATCGACCGCAGCCGCGTCAAGATGACCATGGAATACGTTGACGGCCGTTGGCGTGCAAGCAAAGTCGAGTTGGCGTAGATGCGTACCGTCATCGCCGCCGCCATCGCGGCCGTCGCGGTCCTGCTGGTCGAGCCGGTAGCGGGCGCCTCGGCGCCGTCGTTCTGCGATGACATCGGTGGACAGTGGGACGGCCAGTACTGCCGCACCGTGGTGCCGTCGGAACGCAAGGCCACCCGCGACATCAAGATCGCCATTCCCGGTGAGCTGGTGGACAACCCGGCCACCGGCCCGGTGATCCGCGACTACCTCGGCACGCTGATGAACAACTGGCGCACCGCGGGTGTGAAGATGGCCGCCGACAGCTTCGGCGAGGCCAACTACCAGATCTTCTCCCGCGGCGACGTTCTCAGCGTCGTGTTCCGCGAGACCTACCACGCCGACGGACCGGACTTCAACAACGCCTACCGCACGTTCACGTTCGACATGGCCACCGGCCGGCGGCTGATGCTGGCCGACCTGGTCAAGCCCGGGCTGGATCCGCTGACGGCGATTCCGCCGCTGGCGCAACCGTTCATCGAGCAGGCCCTCGACGCCGCCCCGCCGCCGCACCAGCCGCGCACCTACCCGTTCATCATCGACCGGTGGCTGCCGGACAAGGTGTACTCCGGCGCCTACAAGGCGTGGGCGCTCAGCGGCGACGAGCTGATCATCTGGATGCCCGATTACCCGGTGGCGCGCGACCGTCCCACCGACTTCACGCCCGGCATCATGCAGTGGTCGATGGACGGCGGCACCGTGCAGGCCCACATCCCGCTGTCCGCGCTCGCCCCGATCCTGCGGCCCGAATTTGGTGGCGCCTGACCATGATCCGGGTACTCGTCGCGATGGTGGTGGCGCTGCTGGTCACCGCCCCGGCGGCCAGTGCGGAGAACGCCGCGCCGACGCTGCCGGTGTTCACCCCGCACCCGTCGGACTGGCAGCCGGACTACACGGTGTTCCCGTACAACCTGTGGCAGATCCGGGTCACCCCGGAGCAGGTCGTCGCGATGCGCGACGCCTGCCAGTGGTTCAATGCCCAGTACGACCAGCTGCGCGACCAGATCTACGGCTTCCAGTACTTCCTCGACGACAACCGCGACAACTGGTCGGCGCCCGGCGTGACACAGGCCGGCGACACCGTGGCCGCCAACCTCGACCAGGTCGCGGCGTTCCTGGATCCGCGGGTGCACACGCTGTTCATCGTCAACTACCCCGACCAGAGCGAGTATTCGCCGGTGTTCCACGGAGATTCGATGTACCGGCTGTGGTTCCAGTACACCCAGATCAGCGACAAGATCAGGCAGCGGCTGCCGTCGGGGCAGATCAACGCCAACGTCGCGACCGCCAACGTGTACGGCAGCGTCATCCGCGACTCCGGGGTGTGCGCGGGCGCGTAAGTTGGCCAGCGTGAGCGACCGGTTGCGCGAGGCGATCCTGCGGCTGGCGCGCGAACGCGGCCCGGACAAGACGATCTGCCCGTCCGCCGCCGCCCGCGCGGTCGGCGGCGACCACTGGCGCGACCTGATGGACGACGCCCGCGAGACCGCCCGAGATCTGGCCCGTCGCGGCGAGGTCGAGATCACCCAGAAGGGTGAGGTGCTCGACCCGGACGCGACGTGGCGCGGACCGATCCGGATCCGCGCCACCTAGTCGTCCACGCGGTCACCCACGCGCTCACGCGCTCGCCGTCAGCCCCGCGAAACTGCAACCACGCAGGTGTCTACTCGCACTTTCGCTGCGGGATTACAGGTTCGCGGCGGGCCCGCGCTCACGCGCTCGCGAACTTCTCCGCCTCGGCGCGCGCCTGCGCGGCGATCTTCTCGGCCACCTCGGCCCGCCACTGGATCTCCTTGCGCACCCACGGATTGTCGGCCGGGAAGTCGCTGGTCTCCGCGACCCGCCGCACCTCGACCTTCACGCCGGGACCCAGCGGGATCTTGCTCGCCCACCGCTTGGCCTCCTCCACCGACGACACCTCGATGATCCAGAAGCCGTTGAACAACTCCCGGGCGTCGGGGTAGGGGCCGTCGCTGACGGTGGGCGGGTCGGAGTTGAAGTCGACGACGAACCCCTCCTCGGGCCCGGTCAGCCCTTCACCGGCCCGCATCACCCCGGCCTTGATCAGCTCCTCGTTGAACCGGCCCATCTGCTCGATGATCTGGTCGAAGTCGATCTCCTGCTCGGCCATCGCGGCCTCGGCCTCGGGGGTGGACCGCATGATCAGCATGTAACGCGCCATTTCGATGTCTCCTTCGGTTCGGGGCCTTCTCTGTCGTGCCCTCGCAACTACGTCGAACGGGATCCCACAGAATTCGACACGACCCGAGAACTTTTCTCATCGGAAGTCATCGGGATTCCTCAGATCGCGGCCAGAGCCCGCTTAGGCGCCGCCGCCGACAATCGATCATGAAGTTCGTTCGCATCGCAGGTGTCCTCCTGGTGGCGGTGAGCGCCGTCGGCCTGATGTACGCCTTTCCGCGGCTGGTCAGCGGTCCACTGTCGAGCTTCGGCGCCGTCGTCGCCTTCGCGGCCGTCGCCGATCAGCCGGCCGTGGTGGTGGCCTACGGACGCACCGGCGGTGGACGTTCGGCCCCGTTCGGTACCGACGACATGTGGCAGGAACGCCTCGCCGCGGTGTCGCTGGACACCGGCGAACTGCTGTGGGACGTCCAACTGCACGACCAGAACGGTTGGGAGCGTGCGGTACTCGCGGTGGCCGACGGCCTGGCGTACGTCGCGACCGACTACGGCCTGTCGATCGTGGCCACCGAGGACGGTCGGATCGTCGCCCAAAACGACCAGATCCGCGGGCTGGGCGACGATTACGCGCTGGCCTACACCGCCTACCACGTCGATCCGCGCATCGGCGCGGTCGTCGCGCTGACCCGGTCGGGTGCCGTCGTGGCGATCCCGCTGGGTACGACGGACGCCGCGCCCGCACCCGCCGAGGTGGCCGACGCGTGGCGCGGCACGCTGATCGCCGATTCGGCGGCCACCCGCGATGCGACGTTCGTGATGAACGACGTCGACCCCGCCGCCACCCCGAAACACATGGTGCTGCCCGACGGCGGTGCGGTCCACCTGTCGCGGCAGACAGGCACCCTGACCCGCCAATGGCCCGACGGCCGCACCGAGGTGCTCACCCGCATCGACGATCTGGACCGGCCGCGACTGGTGTACGACATCGTGCGCACCCCCGCCGCACTGGCCACCGCCCAACAACTCGGCGAAGGTACGACCATGTTCACCAAGCACCACTCGGCGGCCGCGGAGCTGGGTACCGTGAACGGCGTCGTGCTGGTGCGCGGTGACGACCCGAACGGTTCCGGGCGAGAGTCGCTGCGGCTGATCGACATCGGATCGGGGGAGACTGTGGCGGTGGTGACCGACCTGTACGACGTGCACCGGGCGACCACGACGCCCGGCGGGGACATCCTCGTGTTCGCGACGCCGGCACCGGGCTGGTTCGAGCACTCCAACGACAACCGCCTGATCGTGCTGCGCCCCGACGGCCGGGTCACCTGGACCGACATCGGGCTGACCGACTTCTGGGGCCGTCCCCGCGCCGAGACGAGGAGCACCGATGCCTGCTGACCTGGTCCTGCGCGGAACGATTCTGACCGTCGACGACCGTCAACCCACCGCCGAAGCGCTCGCGGTGTCCGACGGCCGCATCGTCGCCGTCGGCGCCCGCAGCGACGTCGAGGGCTGGATCGGGCCCGGCACCGAGGTCCGCGACGTCGACGGCTGTGTGCTGCCCGGGCTCGTCGAAGCGCACGGTCATCCGCTGATGGAGGCGATCGTGCTGTCGGACCGGATGGTCGACATCCGCCCGGTCACGCTGCCCGAAGCCGACGACGTCGTCGCCGCGATCCGCTCGGAGGTCGCCGACCGCGGCTCCGACGTCGCGTACCTGAACGGCTGGGATTCGCTGCTGCAGAACGGACTTCCCGATCCCACCCTGGCCTGGCTGGACGAGATCGCCCCGGACACCCCGCTGGTGATCGTGCACAACTCCGGGCACAAGGCCTTCTTCAACAGCGCCGCCGCGCGCCGGTTCAACCTGACCCGCGACACCCCCGACCCCAAGGGTGCCCGCTTCGGCCGTGACGCCGACGGGGAACTCGACGGCACCGCCGAGGAGACCGCCGCGGTGCTCAGCCTGCTCGCCGGTGTCATCTCACCCGCCGACTACCCGGCCAAGCTGCACGCGGAACTGCGCAGGCTCAACGCGGCCGGGCTGACGACGTGCTCGGAGATGGCGTTCGACCCGGTGTTCCGCCCGGTCATCGGGGCGCTGCGCGACGACCTCACGGTCCGGCTGCGGCTCTACGAGATCTCCAACGCCGCGCTGCACACCGACGCCACCCCGGGCGACGGCGACGACCTGCTGCGCCAGGTCGGCATCAAGATCTGGGTGGACGGGTCGCCGTGGATCGGCAACATCGCCCTGTCGTTTCCGTACCTCGACACCGACGCGACCCGCAGCATCGGCATCCCGCCCGGCTCCTGCGGGCACGCCAACTACACCCGCGAGCAGCTCACCGAGATCGTGCACACCTACTTCCCGCAGGGCTGGCCGCTGGCCTGCCACGTGCAGGGCGACGCGGGTGTGGACACCATCCTCGACGTCTACGAGGAGGCGCTGCGGCGCTGGCCGCGTGACGACCACCGGCTGCGGCTGGAACACGTCGGCGCCATCCGCGACGAGCAGCTGCGCCGCGCCCACGACCTGGGGGTGACCTGCAGCCTGTTCGTCGACCAGATCCACTACTGGGGTGACGTCATCGTCGACGGACTGTTCGGTCCCGAGCGCGGAAACCGTTGGATGCCCTGCGGATCCGCGCTCGCCACCGGCATGCGGATCTCCCTGCACAACGACCCGCCGGTCACCCCCGAGGAGCCGCTGCGCAACATCAGCGTCGCCGCCACCCGCACCGCGCCCAGCGGCCGGGTGCTGGGGCCCGAACAGCGGATCTCGGTGCAGCAGGCCATCAGGGCCCAGACCCTCGACGCGGCCTACCAGTTGTTCAGCGACGACGTCATCGGCTCGCTGGAGGTGGGCAAGTACGCCGACATGGTGGTGCTGTCCGCCGACCCGCGCACCGTGCCGCCAGCCGACATCGCCGATCTCGAGGTCTGCGAGACTTATCTTGCGGGACAACGCGTTTACCGGAAAGGCGCCTGAGCCAGCCGCTTTCATGGCACGCTGCTGGCATGTCAGAGCTGCCATCCCCCCGATTCCTGGACGAGCGGCCCGCACACTGGGCCGAGACCACGCCCGACGCCGAGGCGATGACCTATCTCGGCCGCACCTGGACATGGGCGCAGTGGAACGACCGGATCCGGCGGCTGGCCGGGGCGCTGCGGCAGCGGGGCCTCAAGCGTGGCGACGTGGTGGCGTTCCTGGACATGAACCACCCGGCGTGCGTCGAGTTGACCCTGGCCGCCGCGTCGCTGGGGGTGGCCAACGCGATCGTCAACTTCCGGCTGGCCGCCGACGAACTCGACTACGTGCTCAACGACTCCGGCGCCCAGCTGCTGATCGTCGGTGAGGAGTTCGCCCCGACCGTCGAGGGCATCCGCGACCGGCTGACCAACGTCAGCGAGATCATCCGGCTCACCCCCGAGGGTGGGGACGGCGACGAGTACGAGGCGCTGCTGGCCGCGTCGACGCCGGTCGGGCGTTCACCCGAGGTGACCTCCGACGACGTCGCGATCATCATGTACTCCTCGGGCACCACCGGCCGGCCCAAGGGGGTGCAGATCACCCACGCCAACCTGATCGCGCACACCGAGAACGCCCGCAACGCCTGGCGGTTCGACCCGGGCGACAAGAACATGGTGTCGATGCCGCTGTTCCACGTCGGCGGATCGTCCTACGTGCAGTTCGGGCTCTACGAAGGGGTGCCGACGGTGATGACCCGCGAGGTCAACGGCGCCACGCTGGCCGACGCGATCCTCAAGGGCGCCAACCGCACGTTCCTGGTGCCCGCCGTGCTGGCCACTGTCCTCGACGCGGGCGAGGACGCCGTCAAGCTGTTCAGCAACCTCAAGTCGTTCGCCTACGGGGCGTCACCGATGCCGCTGCCGCTGCTGCGCGCGGCGCTGAAGGCCTGGCCCGACACCGATTTTATCCAGGTCTACGGGCTGACCGAGGTGTGCGGGGTGATCAGCCAGCTGATGCCCGAGGACCACCGCAGTGCGTCCGAGGAGCGACTGGTCAGCGCGGGCCGGGTCATCGCCAACGCCGAGGTGCGGGTGGTCGACCCGAACACGCTGCAGGAGGTCCCGACCGGGCAGCAGGGCGAACTGTGGTTCCGCACACCGCAGTTGATGAAGGGCTACCACAACCGGCCCGACGCCACCGCGGAGGCCATCACCCCCGACGGCTGGTTCCGCACCGGCGACATCGGCCGCGTCGACGAGGACGGCTACATCTTCGTCGAGGACCGGCTCAAGGACATGATCATCTCCGGCGGCGAGAACATCTACTCGGTCGAGGTCGAGCGGGTGCTCGCCGAGCACCCGGCGGTGGTCGACGTCGCGGTGATCGGCGTGCCCGACGAGAAGTGGGGTGAGGCCGTCAAAGCCGTTGTCTCCCTCGACGGCTCGGCCACCGAGGACGAGCTCATCGCGTTCTGCCGGGAGCGGTTGGCAGGCTACAAGTGCCCGAAGTCCATCGACATCACCGACGAACTGCCACGCAACCCGACCGGCAAGATCCTCAAGAAGGAACTGCGCAAGCCCTACTGGGAGGGCCGCGAACGCGCGACCGTCTAGTCCCGGACCGTGACGGCGATCTCGTTGCGCCGCCGCAACGGCAGCGTCCACGGCGGATCGTAGAACCACGCCTGCGGTTCGCCGGTGACCTCGATGTCGTTGGCGCGCAGCGTATCCAGCAGCTCGGCGGTGTGTGTCGCGACGGCGCGCGGGCTGCGGTCCCCGCTGAACCGCAGCACCGCGACCGTCTCACCGGGCACCTTCACCAGCCGCACCCGGTCGTCGTCGGGCGCGGGCAGGGTGTCCATGGTCCACTTCGACGGCATGTAGAACCGGATCGTCGACCGGCTCTGCGCGACGGGTGCCGTCATCGCGATCGTGTCGCCCTGCGCGACCGGGGCGGTCATCGCGATCGACTCGCTGCGGTGGTTGGCGCCGAAGATGTAGCCGGCCAGCCGCCGGAAGCCGATGTTGCGGGCACGTTCCTCGTCGGCGTCGACCGTCGTCTCCGCGGCGATCCGCGGGCCGTAGCGGCGCAACTGCACCCGCCCGGTCAGCGGTGTCGACAGGTGGTGCGGCTCCTCGGTGCCGACGCGGATGCCGACAGTCGCCAGCAGACCCTCGACGGTCTGGCGGGGCAGTGCGAGCAGGTTCATCGGCGGTTGAGGAACCAGATGTGCGACGACAACACGGTCGCGAACGTGCACCACAGCGGGTACGCCGCCAGCGGAGCGGCCGCCTTGCCGCGCGCCGAGACCGACCGGCGGGTCAGGTCGGCGCTGCTGGCGGCCAGCACTCCGGCCGCCACCGCCGCGGTGCCGAGCCGGCGCTGGCTGAAGAACAACCACGACCACCCGGCGTTGAGCACCAGGTTCGCGCCCAGGGCGGCGATGTAGCGGCGTTTGTCCTCGGTGCGGCCCTGCCGGTCGAACTCGTCGATCGTCGAGGCCGACACCCCCGCGATGGTGCTGTACAGCGCGTTCCAGGCGATCGGAAACACCTGGGGCGGCGGCTGATACGGCGGTTTACGCAGCTTCTTGAACCATTCGGTGCGCGCCGGACGGCTGGCCAGTCCGCCGACGACACCGGTGGCCACCACCGCTGCCGCCGTGGGGATCAAGGTCTTCGATGGCACAGAGACTCCTTCGTCAGTCGTCGTTGTTGGTGTTGGTGTTGTCGGTGTTGGTGCCGGTGCCCGTGGCGCCGGCCGTGTCGTCGCCGTCATCGCCGGCGCCGCCACCCGGGGTGGTCGCGCGCGGCGGGGCGTCCGGGGCCGGGACGGCCAGCGGTGCGACCGGTGCCGGGGGAACCGCCGGGGGAACCGGTGCGGGTGCGGGTGCGGGTGCGATGGCGGCGGCCAGCGCCGCCGGCGCGGTCGAGACCGGTGCTGACGTCGGCGCGGCCGGGACGGCGGCAACCGCCCCCACCGTCAGCGCGGAGACGCCCGCGATCACACAGGTCCGGATGGTGATGTTCATGGCGTACCTCGTCCTCGAGAGCCGGGCGGACCCGGAGATGATTAAGTAACTGAAAGATGCCCGGTTTGGGCTCCGCCGAAACAGCCGAATTGCGAAGCAGTGCAGGATGGTGGCCATGCCTGATGCTGGGGACATCGTCGACCGCCTACACGTGGTGGCCCTGCCGATGCGGGTCCGGTTCCGCGGCATCACCGTTCGCGAGGTCGCGCTGATCGACGGCCCCGCCGGCTGGGGCGAGTTCGGCGCGTTCCTCGAGTACGAGCCCCCCGAGGCCGCCCACTGGCTGGCGTCGGCGCTGGAGGCGGCCTACCAGCCCGCGCCCGCCGCGCACCGCGACCGCATCCCGATCAACGCCACCGTGCCCGCCGTCGCCGCCGCCGAGGTGCCCGGCGTGCTCGCCCGCTTCCCGGGAGCGCGCACCGCCAAGGTCAAGGTCGCCGAACCCGGCCAGACCCTGGCCGACGACGTCGCCCGGGTCAACGCGGTGCGCGCGCTGGTGCCGACGGTGCGGGTGGACGCCAACGGCGGCTGGACCGTCGACGAAGCCGTCGCCGCCGCAACGGCTTTGACCGCCGATGGGCCGCTGGAGTATCTCGAGCAGCCGTGTCGGAGTGTCGCCGAACTCGCCGAGCTGCGGCGCCGCGTCGACGTCCCGGTCGCCGCCGACGAGAGCATCCGCAAGGCCGAGGACCCGTTGCGCGTCGTGCGTGAGAACGCCGCCGACGTGGCGGTGCTCAAGGTCGCGCCGCTGGGCGGGATCCGCAAGATGCTCGACATCGCCGCCCAGATCGACATCCCGATCGTCGTCTCCAGCGCCCTGGACTCCGCCGTCGGGATCGGACGCGGGCTGCTGGCCGCCGCCGCGCTGCCCGAGCTGCGGCACGCGTGCGGGCTGGGCACCGGCGGGCTGTTCGTCGAGGATGTCGCCGAACCCGTCGCCCCCGAGGACGGCTACCTGCCGGTGCGCACCGTCGTCCCCGACCCCGCGCGCCTGGACGCGCTCGCGGTGCCGGCCGAGCGCCGGCAGTGGTGGATCGACCGGATCCGCGACTGTCTGCCCCTCTTGTCCTGATCTGTGGGATCCATGTCGTAGACGCCACGGCCGCGGTGGCCAAGACTGAACCCGTGCGATCGGTGGTGATCCTCGGCTTCCCGGGTGTGCAGGCCCTCGACCTGATCGGGCCGTTCGACGTGTTCACCGGCGCGTCGACGTACCTTCAGGGCCACGGCCGCGAGGGCTACGACGTGCGGATCGTCAGCCGCGGCGGGCGACCGGTCAGCACCGGCACCGGGCTGACGATGCTGGCCGACCCGCTGCCCGACCCACGCCGCCTGCTGGACACCGTCGTGCTGCCCGGCGGCCACGGCGTCGACGACGCCCGCCGCGATCCCGAGCTGATGTCGTGGATCCGCGACATCGCCAGGCACGCCCGCCGCGTCGTCAGCGTCTGCACCGGCGCGTTCCTGGCCGCGGAAGCCGGCCTGCTCGACGGCTGCCCCGCCACCACGCACTGGGCCTACGCCGACCGGCTGGCCCGCGAATTCCCGTCCGTCACCGTCGATCCCGACCCGATCTTCGTGCGCAGCAACGAGCGCACCTGGACCGCGGCCGGCGTGACCGCCGGCATCGACCTGGCGCTGTCGCTGGTCGAGGACGACCACGGCGCCGACGCCGCGCAGACGATCGCCCGCTGGCTGGTGCTGTACCTGCGCAGGCCGGGCGGGCAGACGCAGTTCGCCGCCCCGGTGTGGATGCCGCGGGCCCGGCGCGAACCGATCCGCGAGGTGCAGGAGGCCATCGAGGCCGACCCCGGCGGGCCGCACAGCATCGCCGAACTGGCCCGCCGCGCCGCGATGAGCCCGCGCCACTTCACCCGGGTGTTCACCGACGAGGTGGGGGAGGCGCCCGGCGCGTACGTCGACCGGATCCGCACCGAGGCCGCCCGCCGTCTGCTCGAGGAGACCGACGACACCGTCACCACGATCGCGGCGCGCTGCGGGTTCGGCAGTGCGGAGACGTTGCGCCGCAACTTCATTCGCCGCCTGGGGATCTCCCCGGACCAGTACCGCAAGACGTTCACCAAAGTCTGAGGAGGCCACCATGCAGATCGCCATCGTGCTGTACCCGGGGTTCACCGCGCTGGACTTCATCGGCCCCTACGAGGTGCTGCGCAACCTGCCCGGCGCCGACGTGCGGTTCGTCTGGCACGAACCCGGCCCCGTCGCCGCGGACTCCGGGGTGCTGCTGGTGGGGGCGACGCACTCGTTCGACGAGACCCCGGCACCGGACGTCGTGCTGGTCCCGGGCGGGATGTCGACCTTCGAGCATGCCCGCGACCAGAGGGTGCTCGACTGGGTCCGCCGGGCGCACGAATCCTCGACGTGGACGACGTCGGTGTGCTCGGGGTCGGTGATCCTGGCCGCCGCCGGGCTGCTCAACGGCAGGCGGGCGACGTCGCACTGGATGGCGCTGCCAATGCTGCGACCGTTCGGCGTGCACCCCGTCGGCGACCAGCGCATCGTGCGGGAGGGCAGGATCGTCACCGCCGCGGGCGTGTCGGCGGGCATCGACCTGGGGCTGTGGCTGGCCGGCCAGATCGCCGGTGACGCCAAGGCCAAGGCGGTGCAATTGGTCATCGAGTACGACCCGCAGCCGCCGTACGACTCCGGGCACATGTCCAAGGCCTCGGCCACCACCAAGGCGTCGGCGTCGGCGCTGCTCACCCGCGACACCGTCAAACTGGGCCAGCTGACCGCGCCGGTGACGCTGCTGTGGCAGACCGCCCTGCGCAAGGTCCGCGCCTCCTGACCGGCGTGAGATCTCCGTCACACGCGGACAGTCGGTACCGTCGCTGGAGTGAATCTGGCCTACGACGACCGCGGTAGCGGTCCTGCAGTCCTGTTCATCGCCGGTCGCGGCGGAGCGGGCCGCACCTGGCATCTGCACCAGGTGCCGGAGTTCCAGCGCGCCGGCTACCGCTGCATCACGTTCGACAACCGCGGCATCGGCGCCACCGAGAAGGCCACCGGCTTCACCGCCGAGACCATGGTCGCCGACACCGCCGCGCTGATCGAGAAGCTCGGCGCCGACCCGGTGCGACTGGTCGGGGTGTCGATGGGCTCGTTCATCGCCCAGGAGCTGATGCTGGCCCGCCCCGAGCTCGTCGATCGGGCGGTACTGATGGCCACCCGCGGCCGCGCCGACCGTACCCGCGAGTTCTTCCGCAACGCCGAGTGGGAGCTCGCCGAGTCCGGGGTCCGGCTGCCACCCAACTACGACGCGAAAATCCGTCTGCTGGAAAGCTTCTCGCCGAAGACGCTGAACGACGACGCCAAGATCCGCGACTGGATCGACATGTTCACCATGTGGCCGACCAAGATGACACCCGGCATGCGCACCCAGATCGGCATCGGCCCGCAGGGCAACCGGCTGCCCGCCTACCGCAACATCAAGGTGCCGACGCTGGTGATCGGCTTCGCCGACGACGTCGTGCTGCCGCCGCACCTGGGCCGCGAGGTCGCCGACGCCATCCCCAACGGCCGCTACCTGGAGATCCCCGACACCGGGCACCTGGGCTTCATCGAACGGCCCGACGTGGTCAACAAGGCAATCCTCGATTTCTTCGCCGATAGGCTGTAGTGGTGAACCCCTCGACCGCGCAGGCCCGCGTGGTCGTCGACGAACTGATTCGCGGCGGCGTGCGGGACGTGGTGCTGTGCCCGGGTTCGCGCAACGCCCCGCTGGCCTTCGCCCTGCACGACGCCGACCGGGCCGGCCGGTTGCGGCTGCATGTGCGCATCGACGAACGCACCGCCGGCTTCCTGGCGATCGGCCTGGCCATCGCCGAGCGTGCGCCGGTGTGCATCGCGATGACGTCGGGCACCGCGGTGGCCAACCTGGGGCCGGCGGTGGTGGAGGCCAACTACGCACGGGTGCCGCTGATCGTGCTGTCGGCCAACCGGCCCTACGAACTGCTCGGCACCGGCGCCAACCAGACCTTCGAGCAGCTCGGCTATTTCGGCACGCAGGTACGCGCGTCGATCAGCCTGGGCCTGGCGCAGGACGGCGCGGAGAACCTCGACGCGCTCAACGCGCAGTGGCGGTCGGCGGTGTGCCGGGTTCTGGTCGCCGCCACCGGTGCCCGCTCCGCGAACGCCGGACCGGTGCAGTTCGACATCCCGCTGCGCGAGCCGCTGGTGCCCGACCCGAACGAGGATACCGGCCCGTACTGCCCGGAGGGCAGGCCCGACGGCAAACCGTGGACGGTCACCCCGCCGGTGTCGTTCGACCAGCCGCTGGAGATCGACCTGACCCCGGACACCGTCGTCATCGCCGGGCACGGCGCCGGGGTGCACCCGAACCTGGCCGCGCTGCCGACCGTCGCCGAGCCCACGGCGCCGCCCGCCGACAATCCGCTGCACCCGTACGCGCTGCCGCTGGTGCGGCCCAAGCAGGTGATCATGCTGGGCCGTCCGACGCTGCACCGGCCGGTGTCGGCGCTGCTGGCGGATCCGACGGTGCCGGTCTATGCGCTGACGACGGGGCCGCGCTGGCCGGACGTGTCGGGCAACTCGCAGGCCACCGGGACCCGTGCGGTGACGACGGGGGAGCCGGATCCGGCCTGGCTGCAGCGCTGCGCCGAGGTGCACCGGCACGCGATGGCGGCGGTGCGCAGGCAACTCGAGACCCATCCGCTCAAGACCGGTCTGCATGTGGCCGCGGCGGTGGCCGAGGCGCTGCGGCCGGGCGACCAGCTGGTGCTGGGCGCGTCGAACCCGGTGCGCGACGCCGCGCTGGTCGGGCTGGACACCCACGGCATCAAGGTGCGGTCCAACCGCGGGGTGGCCGGTATCGACGGGACGGTGTCGACGGCGATCGGGGCCGCCTTGGCGCACGAGCGGGAGACGGGTGGGGGCAGACCCCGCCGGACGATCGCGCTGCTGGGTGATCTGACGTTCGTGCACGACAGCTCCGGTCTGCTGATCGGGCCGACGGAGCCGACGCCGCGCAACCTGACGATCGTGGTGTCCAACGACAACGGTGGCGGCATCTTCGAGCTGCTCGAACAGGGCGACCCGCGGTTCTCCGACGTGTCGTCGCGGATCTTCGGCACCCCGCACGACGTCGACGTCGGCGCGCTGTGCCGGGCCTATCACGTGGAGAGCCGTCAGCTCGAGGTCGACGACCTCGGCGCGGCGCTCGAGGAACCGTACGACGGGATGCGGGTGCTGGAGGTGAAGGCCGACCGGTCGTCGCTGCGGGCGTTGCACGCATCGATCAAGGCGGCCCTGTGAGCGAAGCGAACAATTCAGGCCCTGTGAGCGGAGCGAACAAATCGGGGCCTGTGAGCGGAGCGAAGGCGCTCACGTGGGTGCGACGGTTCCTGCCCCGCATGTTCGCCGACCCGAACGAGACACGGCGGGACCGGATCTTCCGCCGTATCCGGATGGGCATCGTCATCATCGCCTGCCTGGTGACGCTGCAGTCGGTGCTGATGGTGCTGGGCGCGTGGCGCAACGACCGCCAGATCGAGCGGCACATGGGGGTGGCCGCCGCCGAGGTGCTGTCGGCCGGACCGCGCCGCTCGACCATCGAGTTCGTCACCCCCGACCGGATCACCTACCGCCCGGAGCTGGGGGTGCTGTATCCCTCCGAGCTCGAGACCGGGATGAGGATCTACGTCGAATACGACATCAACAACCCGGATCTCGTTCGCGTGCAAGACCGTAACGCGTCGCTGGCGATCATCCCGGCCGGTTCGATCGCGGTGGTCGGCTGGTTGGTCGCGGCCGCCCTGCTCGGCCTGGTCACGCTGATCGAGCGGGCCATCGCCCGGCGCGACACCGTCAGGACTGCATCAGCCTGACAAGCCAGTCGTCGTCGTAGATGTCGAGGCGCTTGTCGGCGACCAGGTCGTAGACGGTGGGTGTTCCGGTGGTGAGGTTGTCGATCTCGTAGAGGTAGCCGAAGTTCACCGTGTCCATATCGGCGACGTCGACCGCCGGACCACCTGAGGCGATCCGGTCCGCGGCCTCCCCGGGCATGCCCGCCGCGCGGGCCATCTCGGCCATCTCGTCGTCGCTGGGGCCGGGCCCGCCGGGTTCCTGGTGGGCCCACAACTGCTGGACGAACCGCTGGAACGGCGCGCCGGATGCCCCGGACTCGGCGGCCAGGAACAGCGCGTTGGCCACCCGCGCCGAGTGCCCGCCGGGTCTGTCGTCGAGGAAGGTCAGCGGCCGGTAGGTGACCTGAAGCGCCCCCGTGTCGATGTAGTAGCGCAACTGGTCGCCGAAGTCGGCCTGCAGATCGGCGCAGTGGTTGCACTGGGGTTCGGTGAAGATCTCGATGTGGTACGGCGCGCTGTCGAAGCCGGCGACCACGCCGTAGCCGTCGCGGCTGACACCCAGCGGCGCCGGTACGGGATCCCGCAGTGCGGTGCCGTCGATCTGCTTGGTGCAGCCGACCACGGCGACCAGTGCGACCAGCATCGTCACCACCACCGCCCGACATCTGCGCACGTCGGCACGATACAACGATCGCCACCGGGTTTTCGTGTGCCGTCCGCCTGCCGGCAACCGCGCCGACAGTCGCGGCGGAAAGCATTCGGGCATGCGCGTAGCGATCGTCGCGGAATCGTTCCTGCCGAACGTCAACGGCGTCACCAACTCGGTGCTGCGGGTGCTCGAGCACCTGCGCCGCACCGGCCACGAGGCTCTGGTCATCGCCCCCGACACCCCGCGCGGCCACCCGGCGGCCGACCGGTTGCACGACGGTGTGCGTGTGCACCGGGTCCCGTCGAACATGGTCCCGGGGATCACCTCGCTGCCGGTGGGTCTGCCCCGGCCGCGAATCGTCAACGTACTGCGGGGTTTCAGTCCCGACGTGGTGCATCTGGCCTCGCCTGCGCTGCTCGGTTACGGCGGGTTGCTGGCCGCGCGGCGGCTCGGTGTGCCGACGGTCGCGGTGTACCAGACCGACGTGGCGGGATTCGCGCAGAGCTACGGCCTCGGGTTCGCCGCCCGCGGCGCGTGGGCGTGGACGCGGCACCTGCACCGCCGCGCCGACCGCACCCTCGCCCCGTCCACCGCCGCGATCGAGGACCTTGTCGGACACGGTGTTCCGCGCGTCTACCGGTGGGGCCGCGGCGTGGACGTCACCGGGTTCGCGCCGTCGAACCGCGACGACGCGCTGCGCCGCCGGTGGTCGCCGCAGGGCAGGCCGATCGTCGGGTTCGTCGGCCGCCTGGCCCCGGAGAAACACGTCGAACGGCTGGCGGTGCTGGGCAGGCGCGCGGATCTGCAGCTGGTGGTGGTCGGCGACGGCGTCGAGCGCGCCCGGCTCGAAAGACTATTGCCGACAGCTGTTTTCACCGGAGCCCTGCACGGAGCGCAGCTGGCCGCCGGCTACGCCAGCATGGACGTGTTCGTGCATCCGGGCGAACACGAGACGTTCTGTCAGGCCGTGCAGGAGGCGATGGCGTCCGGCCTGCCCGTTGTCGCGCCCGACGCCGGTGGGCCGCGTGATCTGGTCACCCCCGCGCGGACGGGCCTGCTGCTGCCCGTCGCCGAGTTCGAGCGCGGGCTGTCCGGCGCCGTCGACCACCTGCTCGCGTACCGCCGCCGCTACGCCGTCGCCGCCCGCCGCAGCGTGCTGACCCGCACCTGGCCCGCGCTGTGCGACGAGCTGCTCGGCCACTATGAGGCGGTGCTCGCCACCGGTCACCGAGGGGTCGGCGGGCGGCTCACCGTCGCGTGATCGCGGTCGCCAGGGCCCTGGCGTTGCGGGCGATGCGGTCTCTGCTCATCCCCAGTTCGCGGCGCTGGTAGGCGAACAGCTGCGGATCGACGGTGGCCAGCAGCAGATCGGCGTGCCATCCGGCGTCCTTGGCGTCGAGGTCGGGTCGCAGCTCACGCAGCAGGGTGACCAGGTACAGTCGCCAGCCCTGGTAGGCACCGATCTTCAGGCGGCCGGGCGGCGTCAGATCGGTGACGAGCAGCACGCCGAGGTTGCGGTCGGTCAGGTTCACCAGCGCGTCGAGAAACGCGGTCAACCGGTCGGCGGGCGGGGCGCCCGGCCCGAGCGGCGGCTGCCCGTTGAGCACGGCCTGCTGCAGCCGGTTCTCGTCGCGCCCGATCACGGCGGCCAGCAGGCCGGCCTTGTCGCCGAAGCGGCGGTAGAGGGTTCCGACGCCGACGCCCGCGCGCTGCGCGATGACCCGCATGTCGACGTCCGTCGCGTCGGGGGAGCGGAGCAGTTCGCGGGTCGCCTCGAGCACTTTCGACTCGTTGCGGGCGGCGGTTTCGCGTTGCGTCCGCCACCCGTCGCGGTCCTCGTCCGGCACCCGGCCATCCTACTTGCGGAATAGCGTTCCGGAACATGCGGTTGAAAATACGGAACAACGTTCCGTAAATGGAGAGGAGCCGTGACGTGTCGCGGTTACTGCTGATCAACGGGTCGCCGCGGGGCGCTGATTCGCGCTCACTGCGGTTGGCCGAGCTGTTCGTCGAGGAGTACCGCCGCCGAGCCGGGCACCGGGTCGAGGTGGACCGCATCGACACCTTCACCGATCTCGTGCCCTTCGGACAACGCCACGTCGACGCGAAGATGGCGTTGATCGAGGGGCGCGACATCCCGTCGGCGGCGCGCCGCGACTGGGACGACGTGCTCGGGCTCGCGGGCCGCCTCACCGCCGCCGACCTGTGGGTCTTCGCCGTGCCGATGTGGAACGGCACGATCCCGTGGCCGCTCAAGCTGTTCATCGACACGGTGACGCAGCCGGGCGTCGCGTTCCGGTTCGATCCACAGCAGGGCTACCGGGGACTGCTCGAAGGCCGCCGCGCGGTGGCCGTCTACACCAGTCGGGTGTACGCACCCGGCCTGCCGCCGGCGTTCGGCGCCGACCACCAGTCGAGCTACCTGTCGTGGTGGTTGCGCTACTGCGGAGTCGACGACATCCACGAGTTACGGGTGCGGACCGCGCGTTTCGACGAACAGGCCGCCCGGCACGCCGTCGAGCAGCTTGCGGAGAGACTGCGGTGACCGGCTGGGGGTGGCTGCTGACCGCGGCGCTCGCCGAGGTCGCGTGGTCGCAGAGCATCAAGCCCACCGAGGGGTTCACCCGGCCGCTGCCCACGCTGGTGTGCTTCCTGCTGGCCGTCGCCGCCGTCTACCCGCTGACACTGGCGATGCGCGACATCCCGGTCGGAACCGCCTACGCGGTGTTCACCGCCATCGGCGCCAGTGGCGCGGTGCTGCTCGGCATCGTGCTGCACGGTGATCCGGTAACCGCGTTGCGGCTCACCGGAATCGGGCTGGTGGTCGGCGGTGTCGTGATGGTGCGGGCGGCCGGCGGCTGAAAACTACCGCCAGGACGGCAGCCAGATCTGCATGTTCCACGTCGACTGCGAGATCGGCAGACCGGTCAGGATCGGGTAGAGCCAGGCGAAGTTCGTCAGCACCGCCGCGACGTAGAAACTCACCGCGATCAACCCCAGGGTCCGGCGCTCGGCGTTCTGGTTCGGCTTGTACAGGATGTCGCCGAGGATCAGCGCGATCATCATCGCCAGGAACGGCGCCATCGGCGCGGCGTAGAAGAAGTACATCTGGCGGTCGATGCCGGCGAACCACGGCAGGAACCCCGCGCCGTAGCCCACCAGCGCGACCGCGTAACGCCAGTCGCGTTTGACGATCGCCCGCCACAGCGCCCAGCCCAGCACCGGCACCGCCAGGAACCACATCGCCGGCGTGCCGACCAGCATCACCGCCTTCACACACGACTGCGCCCCGCAGCCCGGCACGTCCTGGTTGTCGATCGCGTACAGCACCGGCCGCAACGACATCGGCCACGTCCACGGCTTGGACTCCCACGGGTGGTGGTTGCCGTCGGCGTTGGTCAGCCCGGAGTGGAACCGGAACGCCGCATACGTGTAGTGCCACAGCGAGCGCAGCGCGTCAGGAATCGGCAGCACGCTGTCCGGCCCGATCGAGCGGCCCACCTCGTGGCGGTTGATCGCGGTCTCGGAGGCGAACCACGGCGCGTACGACGCCAGGTACACCCCGAACGGGATGACCACCAGCGCGTACAGCGACGGCCCCAGGTCGCGCCGGAACGCCCCCAGCCACGGCCGTGTCACCCGGTACTGCCGGCGCGCCACGATGTCGAACACCATCGTCATCACGCCGAAGAACGCGACGAAGTACAGCCCGGACCACTTCGTGGCGCACGCCAGCCCGAGCAGCACGCCGGCGCCGAACCGCCACCACCGCACACCCAGCCGCGGTCCCCACGGCGTCTCGCCGATGCGGCCCTCCAGCAGCGCGATGTGCATCCGCTCGCGCACCTGGTCGCGGTCGACGATCAGGCAGCCGAACGCCGCCACCACGAACACCACCAGGAACCCGTCCAGCAGCGCCGTGCGCGCCACCACGAAGCTGACCCCGTCGGCGATCACCAACAGCCCGGCGATCCCGCCGATCAGTGTCGAACGGGTGATCCGCCGGGTGATCCGGGCGATCAGCACCACCACGATCACCCCGCACACCGCGGCGGAGAACCGCCAGCCCAGCCCGGTGTAGCCGAACAGCGCCTCCCCGATCGCGATCAGCTGCTTGCCCACCGGCGGGTGCACCACCAGCCCGTAGCCGGGGTTGTCCTCGACACCGCCGTTGTGCAGCATCTGCCACGCCTGCGGCGCGTAGTGCTTCTCGTCGAAGATCGGGGTGCCCGCGTCGGTCGGTGAGCCGAGGTTCAGGAAGCGCGTCACGGCGGCCAGCGCGCCGATGACGGCCGTCATCACCCAGCCCCGCAGCCGGTCGACGGGACCGAAGTCGGCGACGGGCACCTGCGGCGCGGGACTGATCACCGGGACCGCGCGCGGCGCATCGGTGGCGGGGGCGGTCACGGTTGCGATCGTAGGCTGTCCGGCATGACTGCCGGCCGACTGCTCATCGCCGCCACGCCGCTGGGCCAGCCCGCCGACGCCTCCGCCCGCCTCGTCGAGGCCCTGCACACGGCCGACGTCGTCGCCGCCGAGGACACCCGCCGCATCCGCACGCTGGCGCAGTCGCTGCAGGTCACGCTGGCCGGCCGGGTGCTGTCGCTCTACGACCAGAACGAGGCGTCGCGGGTGCCCGCCCTGGTCGACGAGATCGCCGCGGGCGCGACCGTGCTGCTGGTCAGCGACGCCGGCATGCCGTTGATCAGCGACCCCGGCTACCGGCTGGTCACCGGCTGCATCGAGGCCGGCCTGCCGGTGTCCTGCTTGCCCGGCCCGTCGGCGGTGACCACCGCGCTGGCGGTCGCCGGGCTGCCCGCCGAGAAGTTCTGCTTCGAGGGGTTCGCCCCGCGTCGCCAGGCCGCCCGCCGCACCTGGCTGGCCACCCTGGCCGCCGAGCAGCGCACCTGCGTGTTCTTCGAGTCGCCGCGCCGGCTGGCCGAGACGCTGGCCGACGCCGTCGAGGTGCTGGGCGCCGACCGCTGCGCCGTGGTGTGCCGCGAGTTGACCAAGACCCACGAGGAGGTCGTCCGCGGCACCCTCGGCGAGCTGGCCGACTGGGCCGCCGACGGGGTGCTCGGCGAGATCACCGTCGTGCTGGCCGGCGCGGAGCCCAAGGCCGATCTGGACAGCCTGGTCGCCGAGGTCGAGGAACTCGTCGAGGACGGTATGCGGGTCAAGGACGCCTGCGCCCGGGTGGTCGCCGCCCACCCGGGTGCCCCGTCACGGCGTGAGCTCTACGACGCGGTGCTGCGCGCCCGCTCCTGACCCGATCACCGGCGCCGCCTTGTCCAGGCACTCCTGCCACTCGCGGTCGGGATCCGAGTCGGCGGTGATGCCGCCGCCGACGCCCAGCACCGCGGACCCGTCGGCGCCGAACTCCACCGTGCGGATCGCCACGTTCAGCTCGCACCCCGCCGCTGGCGACGCCAAACCTACTGTGCCGCAATACACTCCGCGGCGCGCCGGCTCCCACTGGCGCAGCAGCCGGCGGGCCCGGGTCTTCGGTGTCCCGGTCACCGACGCCGGCGGGAACGCCGCGTCGAGCACCTCGGCCATCGGTACGTCCACGCCGACCCGCGCGGTCACCGTCGACACCAGATGCCACACGCCCGGCGCCGGTCGCACCGCCAGCAGTTCGGGCACCGTGACGCTGCCGATGTCGGCGACGTGGCCGAGGTCGTTGCGCACCAGGTCGACGATCATGATGTTCTCGGCGACGTCCTTCACCGACGCCCGCAGCGCCGCCGGATCGGCGTGGCGCGGCAGCGTGCCCTTGATCGGGCTCGACGCCACCGCCGTGCCCCGCCTGCGCAGGAACAGTTCCGGCGACAGCGACGCCACCGCACCCCACGGGCCCGCGAGGTACGCCGCGCGCGCCGGGGCGGTGCGCGCGACGGCGTCGACGAAGAAGTCCAGCGGCGCACCATCGATGCGGCCGGCGAACTGCACGCACACACACGCCTGGTACACCTCGCCGGCGGCGATCGCGGCCAGGCAGTCCAGCACACCGCGCCGGTGGGCGTCGCGGTCGGCCTCGCCCCACTCGATCCGGTGGGGCCGGGGCGCGGCGGGAGTGTTCAGCGCTTCGGTGACCCAGTCGGGAATCGTTGCCCCGGTGAGGCTTTCATACCACCAACAGCCGTCGCGATCCAGCCGCAGCACGCAGTCCGACCAGCCGCCGGCCGCCTCGGGGATCCGCGGTCCGCGGCCGTCGGCACCCGGGTCCGGATACGACAGGTAGCCGAACCACCCGCCGCCGACAGCCTGCCCGTCGCCGGGCGGTACGTCGAACACGACCGACGTGGGCCGCACCGCGACCGTCGGCGCGATCACCGCCGCCGAGTCGAACCAGTCGCCGATCAGCGCCGCGGGCGGCGCCAGCCGCAGCCGTTCGGTGGCACGGCCGAGCGCGCGCAATACCGCTGGGGCGCTGCCCAGGTCGCCGAGCCGGTCGATCCGCACCGCCTCAGCTTCTCAGATACTGCGGGCGATCTCGCGCGGGACGTCGACGGCGACCAGCTTGTCCGGGTTGCGCATCGCGTAGAAGTTCGAGATCCGGCCGTCGGTGATCTCGATCGTCACGATGCCCTCGAACCGGTCGCCCAGGTACATCTTCAGCGCCGGGGAGTTGTTGTACATGGCGGGTTCGACGCGGCCGTCGGTGCCCGCGCCGCGCACCAGCCCGATGAGCACCCGGGCCACCTTCTCGGCGCCGACCACCGGTCTGCGCGCGGCGCTGACCTTGCCGTCGCTGTCGGCGGTCCAGGTGACGTCCTCGGTGAGCATCTCGAGCAGCCCGTTGATGTCGCCGGTGGCGGCTGCGGTGAAGAAGCGCTGCGTGATCTCCATCGACACCTTCGAGTCGACGGGCTCGAACCGGCGTCGGCGGGCCTGCACGTGTTCGCGGGCGCGGTGCGCCATCTGACGCACCGCGGCAGGCGACTTCTCCACGATCTCGGCGATCTCGTCGTGGCCGAACCCGAACACCTCGCGCAGCACGAACACCGCGCGCTCGTCGGGCGACAGCGTCTCGAGCACCACGAGCATCGCCGTCGACACCGACTCGGCGAGCACCACATCGGCGGAGGCGTCGCCGGCGGTGAGCAGCGGTTCGGGCAGCCACGGCCCGACGTACTCCTCGCGTCTGCGGGACTGGGCGCGCAGCGCGTTGAGCGCCTGGCGGGTGACGATCCGGGCGAGGTAGGCCTTCGTGTCGGTGACCGTGTCCAGGTCCACCTCGGCCCAGCGCAGGTAGCTCTCCTGCAGCACGTCGTCGGATTCGGTTGCGCTGCCGAGGATCTCGTAGGCGATCGTGAACAGCAGCGGGCGCAACGCGGTGAACCGCTCGGCGTGCTCGTCAGCGTTCATCGCACGGGCACCGCCCGGGCGGCCACCGCGGCGCGGCCCGGGTCGACCTTCCACGTGTAGGAGCCCGGCTTGTCGGCCTCGCCGCGGATCCACTTCAGCGTGAAGCGGCACACCTGCTCCTTGACGATCGCGCCGGTGCGCCCGCCGATGTACCACCGCTTCGGGGTGTCGTCGACGTCGGCGAACTGGAACACGCCCGCCCTGCGGCCCACGCTGATGCATTGGCCGGCCATCGCGTGGTTCACCGCCGCCGGCGCTTCGCCGGCCAGCCGGGCCAGCACGGTGTTGGCGGCCTGGGCGCCCAGCGGCAGCGCGGCCTGGCAGCTCATCCGCCACGGCCGGTCCGACGGTGCCACCGCGTCACCGGCGCCCACCACGTGCGGGTCGGAGACGCTGGTCAGCGTCTCGTCGGTGCGCAGCCGGCCCAGCGCGTCGGTGGCCAGCCCGCTGGCCGCCGCCAGGCCCGGCACCCCGAACCCGGCCGTCCACACCGTGACCCCGCTGGGCACCCGGCGGCCGTCGGCCAGCACCACGTGCTCGGGCGTGACCTCCGCGACCGCGCTGCCGTCGAGCACCGTCACCCGCAGTCTGGCCAGCCGCTTGGCGATGGACCGGCGTCCGCTGTCGGCCAGCGACGGGCCGAACACGTCGGTCACCATCGTGACCGGCCGGCCCGCCTCGGCGAGCTCGGCGGCGGTCTCGATGCCGGTCAGCCCGCCGCCGACCACCACCACCGGCGCGGTGGCAGGCACCTCGGCCAGCCGTTCGGCCAGCCGTTGCGCCTGCTCCAATTCGCTGATCGGATAGGCGAATTCGGCCGCGCCCGGTACCGCTGCGGGTACCTCGCCGGTGCTGCCGACGGCGTACACCAGATAGTCGTAGGGCAGTTCGGCGCCCGAGGCCAGCGCGACGGTGCGGGTGTCGGTGTCGATGCGTTCGGCGGTGTCGACCACCACCCGCACGGTGTCGCCCAGCACGGCGCCGAACTCGGCGACGGCGTCGTCGTTGCCCGCGACGAGTTGGTGCAGCCGGATCCGCTCGACGAACCGCGGGCGCGGGTTGACCAGCGTGACGACTGCGTGCGGGGCCAGCCGGTTGGCGGCCATCACGCCGGCATAACCGCCGCCGATCACCACGATGTTGTGAGTCATGTCGGTCTCCTGAGTGTCGGCCGGCTCTGCCCGCCGCCGGCGGCGGCGATTCGGCTCCAGAGCCGGTTCACCCTCCAGACACCGCGCATCGCACGAGTGTGACAGGCCGGGCCGGGTTTGTGTCCCACATCACTGCCGGGTGATCGGGCGGGGGCCGGTGAACCCGGCGAGTTTGTCCGGGTTGCGCATGCCGTAGAGATTGGTGACCCGGTCGCCGGCGATCTCCAGCAGGAACACCCCTTCGAGCACGTCGTCGCGGTGGATGACGATCGCGGGGGAGTTGTTGCAATTCGCCAGTTCGAACCGGACACCGGGCACGGTGCGGCCGAACTCGAAGAACCGCAGCAGCACCCGGGCCACCCGGTCGGCACCGGTGATCGGCCTGCGCGCCGCGGTGGCCTTGCCGCCGCTGTCGGTGGTCCACACGACGTCGGGGGCCAGCAGCGCCATCAGGCCCGCCATATCGCCGGTGTCGGCGGCGGCCAGGAACCGTTCGGTGACGTCGCTGACCCGGTCGGCGTCCACGGGACCGAACCGGCGCCGCCGCGCCTGCACGTGCTCGCGGGCGCGGTGCGCCAGCTGACGCACCGTCGCCGCGGGCCTGCCCACCGCACCGGCGATCTCGTCGTAGTCGAAGCCGAACACCTCGCGCAGCACGAACACCGCGCGCTCGTCGGGGGTCAGCGTCTCCAGCACCACCAGCATCGCCATCGACACCGACTCGGCGAGCACCACGTCGGCCGAGGCGTCGGCCTCGTCGAGCAGCAGCGGCTCGGGCAGCCACGGGCCGACGTAGTCCTCGCGCCTGCGGGCGCGGGCCCGCAGCGCGTTGAGCGCCTCGCGGGTGACCAGCTGCGCGAGATAGGACTTGGTGTCGCGCACGGTCGACAGCTCCACCTGCGCCCACCGCAGATAGGAGTCCTGCAGCACGTCGTCGGATTCGGTTGCGCTGCCCAGGATCTCGTAGACGATCGTGAACAGCAGCGGGCGCAGATGGGTGAACCGTTCGGCGTGCTCGGACTCGGTCACGACGTGACGTCCGTCCACACGGGTGTCGGCTCCGCGGGGCGCGGGCCACCCCGGAACGCGAACGCGAACCCGGGGTTGCGGGCCGAGCGGCGCAGCGCCCACACCACGCCCCTGCAGATCGACTCCTTGAGTTTCGCGCCGGGGCGGCCGCCGACGAAGACGCTGACCGGTGAGTCGTCGCGGCGGGCCAGCTGCAGCACCCCGGCGCGCCGGCCCAGGCTGACGCAGGCACCGGCGTAGGCGAAGTGGAACCGCGACGGGGCGTCGCCGGCGATGCGGGCCAGCACCGTCTCGGCGGCCTGCGGCGCGACCTGGGTGGCCGTCGCGCAGCACATCCGCAGCGGCGCCCCCGACGGTGACGCGCAGTCCCCGGCGGCGACGATCCGGTCGTCGTCGACGCTGGTCAGGGTCTCGTCGGTGAGCAGCCGGCCCAGCTCGTCGGTGCGCATCCCGCTGGCCGCGGCCAGTTCGGGCACGCCGAACCCGGTGGCCCAGATGGTGATCGCGCTGGATCGTACGGCGCCGTCGCCGAGGACGACGGCGTCGCGGCGCACCTCGGTGACCACGTCGGTCTCCATCAGCGTGACGCCGAGGCGGCGCAGGGTCCGCTCCACGGAGCGTCGGCCGGGCGCGGAGAAGGTCGGGACCAGCTCACCGCCGCAGATCAGGGTGACGCAGTGGCCCTCCTCGGCCAGCTCGGCGGCCGTCTCGACCCCGGTGAAACCGCCGCCGACGACGGTGACCGGCGGGGCGGGCGCCACGTCGGGTTGCAGCGCGGCGAGCGCGTCGCGCAACCGCTGCGCGGACTCCAGTTCCGCTACGGAGTAGCCGAATTCGGCCGCGCCCGGCACCGACGCCGGGAACGCGGTGCGGCTGCCGACCGCGTAGATGACGTAGTCATAGTCCAGCGCGCCGCCCGACGCGAGTTCGATGCGCCGGCCCGCGGTGTCGATGCGGGTCGCGGTGTCGACGACGAGCCGGATGCCCTCGCCGAGCAGGGTGCCGTAGTCGACGGTGGGGGTGTAGGTGCCTGCCGCGAACTGGTGCAGCCGGATGCGTTCGACGAAGTGCGGTCGCGGATTGACCAGCGTGATGTCCAGGCCGGGACGCATGCGCAGGTGGTTGGCCGTCAGGGTGCCGGAGTAGCCGCCGCCGATGACGACGACGCGAACAGAGGTGTGTGCAGTCATGCCCTCGAGACACCGACGGGGCCGCGCATGTGACAGATCGTGACGTGGATCACATCGCGGTGTCCAGTGAAAAAATGCCCGGGAACCGACCGGCAATCGACGGTCATTAGCTAGCATGCGATGCCGTGACGGCAGCATCAGTGTTCAGAACTGTCAGTGGGGTGGCCGCGGCTGCTTTGCTCAGCTTTGGTGTGGTGGCCTGCTCGAGTGGTTCCGAGGAGACGACGGAGAGCACCACGCCGGCGACCACCCAGGCACCGGCCACCAAGAAGGCGCCTGCGGGTCAGGCCCCGGCCACCCAGGCACCGGCCTCGTCGTCGCTGCCGATGATCCCCAACCCCAACGGCGACGGCACGATGGTGCCGTGCGAGGGCACGATCTGCACCAACCCCAACCACGGTGCGGGCACCGACCCGGAGGACAACGGCGGCGCCGAGATGCTCAGCCCGGAGGGTGACGGGTCGGTGGTGCCGTGCGAGGGCACGATCTGCACCAACCCCAACCACGGTGCGGGCACCGACCCGGAGGACAACGGCGGGGCCGAGATGCTCAGCCCGGAGGGTGACGGGTCGGTGGTGCCGTGCGAGGGCACCGTCTGCACCAACCCCAACCACGGCGCTGGTGACGACGGCGAGGACTGGTAGCGGCTAGATCAGGCCCAGCGCCAGCATCGCGTCGGCCACCCGGATGAACCCCGCGATGTTGGCGCCTGCCACGTAGTTGCCGGGCTGGCCGTACTCCTCGGCGGTGGCCAGGCACCGCTTGTGGATGCGGCGCATGATGACCTCGAGGCGCTCCTCGGTCTCGGCGAACGTCCACGAGTCCCGCGACGCGTTCTGCTGCATCTCCAGCGCGCTGGTGGCCACACCGCCGGCGTTGACCGCCTTGCCGGGCGCGAACGTCACGCGGGCGTCGGCGAACACCTTGACCGCCTTGGGTGAACACGGCATGTTGGCGCCCTCGGCGACGATGCGGCAGCCGTTGGCGACCAGCGCGCGCGCCTCGTCCTCGTTGATCTCGTTCTGCGTCGCACACGGCAGCGCGATCTCACACGGCACGTTCCACACGGTGCTGTCGGCGATGAAACGCGCTGCGCCGCCGCGTAGTTCGGCGTAATCGGAGATGCGGGCGCGGCGCACCTCCTTGACCTCCTTGAGGAGCTCGAGGTCGATGCCCTTCTCGTCGACGACGTAGCCGCCGGAATCCGAGCAGGCCACCACGGTGCCGCCGAGCTCGTGGATCTTCTCGATCGCGTAGATCGCCACGTTGCCGGAACCCGACACCACGACGCGCTTGCCCTCGAAGCTGTCGCTGGTGGTCTTGAGGATCTCGTTGACGAAGAACACGGTGCCGTAGCCGGTGGCCTCGGTGCGCACCAGCGACCCGCCCCACGTCATGCCCTTGCCGGTCAGCACACCGGATTCGTAGCGGTTGGTGATCCGCTTGTACTGGCCGAACAGATAGCCGATTTCGCGCATGCCGACACCGATGTCGCCGGCGGGCACATCGGTGTACTCGCCGAGGTGGCGGTACAGCTCGGTCATGAACGACTGGCAGAACCGCATCACCTCGTTGTCGGAGCGGCCCTTCGGGTCGAAGTCGGCGCCGCCCTTACCGCCACCGATCGGCATGCCGGTCAGCGCGTTCTTGAAGATCTGCTCGAAGCCCAGGAACTTGACGATCCCGAGGTACACCGACGGGTGGAACCGCAGACCGCCCTTGAACGGTCCCAGTGCCGAGTTGAACTCGACGCGGAAACCACGGTTGATCTGCACCGTGCCGCGGTCGTCGACCCACGGCACCCGGAAGATGATCTGGCGTTCCGGCTCGCACAGCCGCCGGATCACCTCGGAGTCAACGTATTCCGGGTGCTTGTCCACCACCGGGCCCAGGCTGGCCAGCACCTCGTAGACGGACTGGTGGAACTCGGTCTCCCCGCCGTTGCGGCGGATGACCTCTTCGTAGATATCGCGCAGTTTCTCGTGTAGGCCGTTCATGACTCAACCTGGTAGCGGGGGAACACGCCGGTGGGTTCCGGCAACGCGGTGCCCGGTTCCAGGCGGGTGCCGACGGAGGCGAACGTGCGCGCCTCGGGGCGCTGGCCGAGCAGATCGAGAAGCTTGGACATCGAATCGGGCATCACCGGCTGGGTCAGCAGCGCGGCGATGCGCACCACCTCCAGCGTCGTGTACAGCACGGTGCGGAACCGCTGCTGGTCCTCGGCGGACTCGGACTTGCGCAGCACCCACGGCTCCTGGGCGGAGAAGTACCGGTTGGCCAGGCCGAGCACCGACCACGTCGCCTCCAGCGCCAGGTGCATCGCCACCGCGTCGTAGTGGCCGCGCACCCGCTCCAGCAGACCGTCGGCCGCGTCGAGCAGCTCACGGTCCTCGGCGCTGAACTCGCCCGGGTCCGGCACGACCCCGCCGAGGTTCTTGGCCACCATCGACAGCGAGCGCTGCGCCAGGTTGCCCAGCTCGTTGGCGAGATCGGCGTTGATGCGGCCGATGATCGCCTCCTCGCTGTAGCTGCCGTCCTGGCCGAACGGCACCTCACGCAGGAAGAAGTAGCGCACCTGGTCGAGCCCGAACGTGTCGACCAGGTTGACCGGGTCGACCACGTTGCCGATCGACTTGCTCATCTTCTCGCCGCGGTTGAGCAGCCAGCCGTGCGCGAACACCTTGCGCGGCAACTCGATTCCCGCCGACATCAGGAACGCCGGCCAGTACACGGTGTGGAAGCGGATGATGTCCTTGCCGATCATGTGGATGTCGGCCGGCCAGTACCGCTTGAACAGCTCGGACTCGGTGTCCGGGAAGCCCACGCCGGTCAGGTAGTTCGTCAGCGCGTCCACCCACACGTACATCACGTGGTCGGGATGGTCGGGCACCGGCACACCCCAGTCGAACGTGGTGCGCGAGATCGACAGGTCGCGCAGCCCGCCGGAGACGAAGCTGACGATCTCGTTGCGCCGCGCCTCGGGTTCGATGAACTCCGGGTGCTCCCGGTAGTGCGCGAGCAGCCGGTCGGTGTAGGCCGACAGCCGGAAGAAGTAGGTCTGCTCCTCGGTCCAGGTGACCGGGGCGCCGGTCTCGGTGGCGATCCGGGAGCCGTCCTCGCGCACCGTGGTCTCCGCCTCGGTGAAGAAGCGCTCGTCGCGCACCGAGTACCAGCCCTTGTACGCGTCGAGGTAGATGTCGCCGGCGTCGTTCATCCGCTTCCAGATCGCCTTGGACGCCTCGTAGTGGTCCGGGTCGGAGGTGCGGATGAACCGGTCGAAGGAGATGTTCAGCTTCTCCTGCAGCCGCTGGAACACATCGGAGTTGCGCCGCGCCAGCTCCGCGGTGGGCAGGCCCTGGGCCTTGGCGGCCTCGGCCATCTTGAGCCCGTGCACATCGGTGCCCGTCAGGTAGCGCACGTCGTACCCGTCGAGCCGCTTGAACCGCGCGACCGCGTCGGTGGCGATGTACTCGTAGGCGTGGCCCACGTGCGGATCGCCGTTCGGGTAGGCGATCGCGGTGGTGATGTAGAAAGGCTCGCTCATTTGACTTCAGCTTATGGTGTGGCGGTGAGTTCGAAGCGTTCAGGACGGGAGCAGCCGCCGGCACCTGAGCCGCTGCGTCCGCTGATCGACGCCCACACCCACCTCGACGCCTGCGGGGCCACCGACGCCGCCAGCGTCACCGCGATCGTCGACCGCGCCGCCGCCGTCGGGGTGGCCGCCGTCGTCACCATCGCCGACGACCTCGACTCCGCGCGCTGGGTGACCACCGCCGCCGACGCCGACGAGCGCGTCTACGCCGCGGTCGCGCTGCACCCGACCCGCGCCGGCGCGCTCACCGACGGCGCGAAGGCCGAGATCGAGCGGCTGGCCGCGCACCCGCGCGTCGTCGCCATCGGGGAGACCGGGATGGACATGTACTGGCCCGGCAAACTGGACGGCTGCGCCGACCCGGCCACCCAGCGTGAGGCCTTCGCCTGGCACATCGACCTGGCCAAACGCACCGGCAAACCGCTGATGATCCACAACCGGGAGGCCGACGCCGAGGTGCTCGACGTGCTGGCCGCCGAGGGCGCCCCGGACACCGTGATCTTCCACTGCTTCTCGTCGGGCCCGGAGATGGCCCGCACCTGCGTCGACGCCGGCTGGCTGCTGAGCCTGTCGGGCACGGTCAGCTTCAAGAACGCCAAGGCGCTGCAGCAGGCCGCCGCGCTGATCCCGGACGGTCAGCTGCTGGTCGAGACCGACGCGCCGTTCCTCACCCCGCACCCGTACCGCGGCGCACCCAACGAGCCGTACTGTCTGCCGTACACGGTGCGGGCGCTCGCCGAGCTGCTGGGCCGGCCCGCCGAGGAGCTGGCGCAGCGGACCACCGAGACCGCGATCCGGGTCTACGACCTGGCGAGTTGCCCGCTCTGAGCGACTCCGTTACCGTTCTGTGATCGAACTCGGAGCCGCCGCCAGGCAAGGCGACTCCGCGGATAATCGGGGTTTTAGTCGTTTTGACTGCTTTTGCGAAGATCCATGAATCGCGCTCGCCGCTGCTGCGGCTTCTCGTCGGTGCGACGCTGCTCGCGCTGATCGTGGCGGGCGGCTACGCCGTCTCCGCGCACAAGACCGTCACGCTGACCGTCGACGGCACCACCGTCACCGTCGCCACCATGAAGTCGCGGGTGATCGACATCGTCAGCGAGAACGGCTTCGCCGTCGGCGAGCGGGACGACCTGTTCCCGGCCGCCGACCAGACCGTCGGCCAGGACGACACCATCGTGCTGCGCCGCAGCCGCCCGCTGCAGGTGTCGCTGGACGGGCAGGACAGCCGCGAGGTGTGGACCACCGCGTCGACCGTCGACGAGGCGCTGCAGCAGCTGCAGATGGCCGACACCGCGCCCGCGGCGGCCTCCCGCGGCACCCGCGTTCCGCTGTCCGGGATGTCGCTGCCGGTTGTCAGCGCAAAGACCGTGCACATCAATGACGCCGGTGTGGAGCGCACCGTCACGCTGGCCGCGCCCAACGTCGCCGGGCTGCTCGAGGCGGCCGGGGCGCCGCTGGCCCAGCGCGACGAGGTGGTGCCCGCCGCGTCGGCGCCGGTGACCGAGGGCATGCAGATCACGGTGACCCGCAACCGCATCGAGAAGGTCACCGAACGGGTGCCGCTGCCTGCGCCGATGACCCGCGTCGAGGACCCCACGCTCAACCAGAGCCGCCAGATCGTCGAGGACCCGGGCACGCCGGGCACCCAGGACGTGGTGTTTGCGATAGCAAAGCTCAACGGCGTGGAGACCGGGAAGCTGCCAGTAGCCAATGTCGTTGTCACGCCGGCCCGCCCGGGTGTCCTGCGCATCGGCACCAAGCCGGGCACCGAGGTGCCGCCGGTGACCAACGGGCACATCTGGGACGCCCTGGCCCGGTGCGAAGCCGGAGGTAACTGGGCGATCAACACCGGCAACGGTTATTACGGCGGCGTTCAATTTGACCAAAACACTTGGGAACGAAACGGCGGTCTGCGGTATGCTCCCAGGGCAGACCTGGCAACAAGAGAAGAACAGATCGCGATTGCTGAAGTCACTCGGGCGCGGCAAGGGTGGGGAGCGTGGCCGACTTGTAGCGGGAGGATTGGGGCGCGCTGACTATCCGACTACTCGGAAGAACCGAGATACGACACCTGGCGAAAGAGATTGATTTTCGACCGCGCAAATCGTTCGGTCAGAATTTCGTCCACGACGCCAACACCGTACGCCGCATTGTGTCGGCGTCCGGGGTCAACCGGCACGACCATGTTCTCGAGGTGGGCCCCGGGCTGGGCTCGCTGACGCTGGCGCTGCTCGACCGTGGTGCGAGGGTGACCGCCGTCGAGATCGACCCGATCCTCGCGCGGCAGCTTCCGACCACCGTTGCCGAGCACTCCCACAGCGAGATCAACCGGTTGACCGTGCTCAACCGCGACATCCTGGCGCTGCGTAAGCCGGAGCTGGCCGAGGAGCCGACCGCTCTGGTGGCCAACCTGCCGTACAACATCGCGGTGCCGGCGCTGCTGCACCTGCTGGCCGAGTTCCCCTCCATCCGCACCGTCATGGTGATGGTGCAGGCCGAGGTGGCCGAACGGCTGGCCGCCGAACCCGGCGGCAAGGACTACGGCGTACCCAGCGCGAAGGTCCGCTTCTTCGGCAACGTGCGCCGCTACGGCATGGTCTCGCCGACGGTGTTCTGGCCGATCCCGCGGGTCTACTCCGGGCTGGTGCGCATCGACCGCTACGAGGTCTCACCCTGGCCGACCGACGACTGGTTCCGCGAGAAGGTGTTCGAGCTCATCGACATCGCGTTCGCGCAGCGCCGCAAGACGTCGCGCAACGCGTTCGCCGAATGGGCGGGCTCGGGCAACGAGTCGGCCCGCCGCCTGCTGGCCGCCAGCATCGATCCGTCGCGGCGCGGCGAGACGCTGTCGATCGCGGACTTCGTGCGGCTGCTGCAGCGCTCCGGCGAGGCGGTGCCGCCCAGCGAGGTCGCCGGTGATGTCGCTGGTGACTCGGAGCAGCAGGGTTCCGTCGGCGTCCTCTGACGCCTACTGCAGTGCGCGGTTGAGCAGCGCGACGAACTCGCGGCACGACTGGTAGCGGTCCGACGGCGTCTTCGACAGCGCCTTGGCCATGATCGAGTCGAACGCGCGCGGCAGGTCCAGGTCGGGGTCCCGGTTGGGATGGGAAACCCGGGAGAACCGCGGCGGCTCGCGGTGCAGGTGCGCGTCGATCAGCCCGACCGGTGAGTCCTCCACGAACGGCGGCGCGCCCGCGATCAGCTCGGCGGCCGTGCAGGCCAGCGCGTAGACGTCGGTGGCCTCACTGGGGGCGTGACCGGTCAGCAGCTCGGGCGCCGAGTACGGCAGCGACGCCTCCACCTGGGTGGGCCGCCTGCCGATGTCGTCGGTGATCGGGGTGGCCAGCCCGAAGTCGATCAGCACCGCGCGCGGCCGGTCCGCGTCGATCAGGATGTTCGTCGGCTTGACGTCGCAGTGAACGATCGCGCGGTTGTGGATGTAGTCGAGCGCGTCGGCGATCTGGGCCAGCGCGGTCAGCCGGCCCGCCAGCGTCGGGACCGCCGCGATGGTGCCGCCGGTCAGCAGTTCCATCGTCAGCCAGCCCACCCCGCGCTCGTACACGGTCACGATGTGCGGGTGGTCCATCCGGTGCGCCCACTGGAACTCGCGGCGCAGCCGGGCGATCTGCTCCAGCGTGCGGTGCGCGTCGTCGAGGATCTTCAGCGCCAGCGGCCGGTCCGGGTCGCCGGCCTCGTGCACCCGGTAGACGGTGCCGTAGCCGCCGTGCCCGATCGCCGCGTCGACGACGTAGCCGCCGAACCGATCCCCCGCCGCGAGCACCTCACCAGAGTAGGGACACCACGCCCGATTGCCCGGGGGTACGGATCCGGCGCTACTGTCATGCCGTGTCTGGCTGGAACGGAAACACCGCCTCGGAGTGGGTGCCCACCGGGTCGGTCACCGTGCGCGTGCCGGGCAAGGTCAACCTGTACCTGGCCGTCGGCGACGTCCGCGACGACGGCTACCACGAGCTGACCACGGTGTTCCACGCGGTGTCGCTGCTCGACGAGGTCACCGTGCGCAACGCCGACGTGCTGTCGCTTCAGATGTCGGGGGAGGGCGCCGAGGCGCTGCCCGCCGACGAGCGCAACCTGGCCTGGCGGGCCGCCGAGCTGATGGCCGAGCACGTCGGCCGCGCCCCGGATGTGGCGATCTCGATCGAGAAGTCGATCCCGGTGGCCGGCGGGATGGCCGGCGGCAGCGCCGACGCCGCCGCGGTGCTGGTCGCCATGAACACATTGTGGGAGTTGGGGCTGCCGCGCCGCGATCTGCACGCGCTGGCCGCCGAGATCGGCAGCGACGTGCCGTTCGCCCTGCACGGCGGCACCGCGCTGGGCACCGGCCGCGGTGAGGAGCTGGCCACGGTGCTGGCCCGCACCACCTACCACTGGGTGCTGGCGTTCGCCGACGGCGGGCTGTCGACACCGGCGGTGTTCGGCGAGCTCGACCGGCTGCGCGCCAGCGAGGACCGTCAGCTGCCGCCCCGCCTCGACGACGCCGAACCGCTGCTGACCGCGCTGGCCTCCGGCGACGCCCACCAGCTGGCACCGCTGCTGGGCAACGACCTGCAGCCGGCGGCGCTGAGCCTCAACCCCGACCTGCGCCGCACCCTGCGCGCCGGCGTCGACGCGGGGGCGCTGGCCGGCATCGTGTCGGGATCCGGGCCGACGTGCGCGTTCCTGTGCGCATCGGCCGCCTCCGCCGTCGACGTGGGCGCGCAACTGGCCGGTGCCGGGGTGTGCCGCACGGTGCGTGTCGCCAGCGGTCCGGTGCACGGCGCCCGGGTGGTGCCGACCACATCGCCCGCCTGACCAGGCCTGACCCGGGGCACGTGAGGTAAAAGGGCGATCACGGAACGGTGTGAGCCAGACCTCAATTATCTCTATAGTTTGGCGGCTACTTAAGAGTCTCATAAGATGGCCGCGGTGAGAACTAGCGGTCATGCATGGGACGCGGCTTCCTCGCCCGCCTGCAACCGCGGCGGGCGGATCGTCGGATATCGCGGAGCGTCCGGGCCAACACCGATTCGAGACACAACCGCTCCCCAACTGTGTGCGCGCCTTCGCGAAAGCGTGGCTGATCAGGCGGAGCATTACACCGGGGTCGTCGCTCTGGAGCCAGGGAGGTCGTCGTGAGCCGATTCACCGAGAAGATGTACTACAACGCCCGCACGGCCAAAACGGGCATGGTGACCGGCGAACCGCATGAGCCCGTCCGCCACACCTGGCTTGAGGTGCACGAGCGGGCGCGCCGCATCGCCGGTGGTCTGAAGAAGGCCGGCATCGGCCTCGGCGACGCGGTCGGGGTGCTCGCCGGCTTCCCGGTCGAGATCGCGCCCACCGCGCAGGGACTGTGGATGCGCGGCGCGAGCCTGACCATGCTGCACCAGCCCACCCCGCGCACCGACCTGATGGTGTGGGCCGAGGACACCATGAACGTGATCACGATGATCGAGGCCAAGGCCGTCATCGTCTCCGATCCGTTCCTGCCCGCGATCCCGGTGCTCGAGGAGAAGGGCGTCCAGGTCCTCAAGGTCGGCGAGCTGCTGGAGTCCGACCCGACCGACCCGATCGACGTCGGCGAGGACGACCTGGCGCTGATGCAGCTGACCTCCGGGTCGACCGGCTCGCCCAAGGCCGTGCAGATCACGCACCGCAACATCTACTCCAACGCCGAGGCGATGTTCGTCGGCGCGCAGTACGACGTCGAGAAGGACGTCATGGTCAGCTGGCTGCCCTGCTTCCACGACATGGGCATGGTCGGCTTCCTGACCATCCCGATGTACTTCGGCGCCGAGCTGGTCAAGGTCACGCCGATGGACTTCCTGCGCGACACCCTGCTGTGGGCCAAGCTCATCCACAAGTACAAGGGCACGATGACCGCGGCCCCGAACTTCGCCTACGCGCTGCTGGCCAAGCGGCTGCGGCGGCAGGCCAAGCCGGGTGACTTCGACCTGTCCACGCTGCGCTTCGCGCTGTCGGGCGCCGAGCCCGTCGAGCCCGCCGACGTCGAGGACCTGCTGGACGCGGGTAAGCCGTTCGGGCTGAAGCCGGAGGCCATCCTGCCGGCGTACGGCATGGCGGAGACGACGCTGGCGGTGTCGTTCTCGCCGTGCGGCAAGGGGCTGGTGGTCGACGAGGTCGACGCCGACCTGCTGGCCGCGCTGCGCCGCGCCGTGCCCGCCACCAAGGGCAACACCAAGCGGCTGGCCTCGCTCGGCCCGCTGCTGCAGGACCTGGAGGCCCGCGTCATCGACGAGCACGGCAGCGTCATGCCGCCGCGCGGTGTGGGCGTCATCGAGCTGCGCGGCGAGTGCGTGACCCCCGGCTACATGACCATGGGCGGGTTCATCCCGGCGCAGGACGAGCACGGCTGGTACGACACCGGCGACCTCGGTTACATCACCGAGGAGGGCAACATCGTGGTGTGCGGCCGCGTCAAGGACGTCATCATCATGGCGGGCCGCAACATCTACCCGACCGACATCGAGCGCGCGGCCTGCCGCGTCGAGGGTGTCCGGCCGGGCTGCGCGGTCGCGGTGCGGCTGGATGCCGGCCACTCGCGTGAGACGTTCGCCGTCGCGGTGGAGTCCAACGCGTGGCAGGACCCCGACGAGGTGCACCGCATCGAGCGTCAGGTCGCCCACGAGGTGGTCGCCGAGGTCGACGTGCGTCCGCGCAACGTCGTCGTGCTGGGCCCGGGCAGCATCCCGAAGACCTCGTCGGGCAAGCTGCGCCGCAGCAACTCGGTCTCCCTGGTCACCTAGGTGTCGCACCGACTTCTACGCCTGGGTCGTGATTTGTCGGAAACCACAGCCCTGGCGTGGAATTCGGCGACGGCTGACGCCCCGTCCCCTCCGCGGAGGGGACGGCAGGCCGCTAGCCGCTGACCGTCTCGATGGTCCACGCCGGCAGGATCGGCGCGCGGGTCAGGAAGTGTTCGGTCTGGCCGATCGCGCGCAGCAGTACCTGGGTGCGCAGGATGCAGCAGCCCATCCGGACCATCGCGAACACCTCGTACCACTCGAGATCCTGCAGCTCACGGCCCAGCAGTTCGGAGTAGCGGCGCAGGAACCGCTCGCGGCTGTCGAAGCCGGGTAGCTCCGGGTCCAGGTCGAGTCCGCTGACCTCCAGCATCTGCCTGCGGGTGGCCAGCCACCACGCGATGTCGCACTCGGCCGGGCAGATGCACGCCTGCTCCCAGTCCAGCGCGCCGACCAGTTCCCCGGAGTCGTCGAAGATCGCGTTCGACAACCGGGCGTCGCCCCAGCAGATGCTCGGCTCCGGCACGCTGTCGGGCCGATGCCGCACCAACCAGTCGAAGGCCTCCACCATGAGGTCGGGCACCGCGCCGTCGGTGCCCCACCGCACGTACTCGCGCCACCAGGCCAGCTCCGCGTCGATCCCGGTCCCCTCCGGTCGCGTCAACCACGGCGCCTCCGCGACGGGCACCCGGTGCAGCCGGGCCAGCGTGTCGACGAACGAGTCGTGCGCCCGCCGCTGCACCTGCACCCCCGCGTTGTGCAGCCAACCGCGCGTGGCGTACGACGTGTCCGACGGCGTGTGGCCCACAATCCGGGGCATCACAAGGAATCTCGAGCCGATCCAGGCCGGGTCCGGCTCGTACCGCAGCGGCGACGGGGTCGCGACGCCGTGCGCGTGCAGCACCTCCTGGGTGCGGGCCTGAGCCTGCAGGTCGTACTCGGGGAAGATGCCGCCGCCGGCCGGTGGGATGCGGATGACGTAGTCGGTGTCGGCGCCGCCGGCGGTCACGGTGAACACCAGGGACTCGCTGGACCACCCCGACGCCCGGTTGGCCGCGCGTAGTTCGGACACCTCGACCGTGTCGCCGGTGCGCTGCGCGAACCACTCCCGCAGCCGCTCCCGGGTGGCGGACAGATCGCGCTGGACCAGGGCAATGCCGACCATGCGCAACAGAGTTACATGCGCACCCAGCGATGTAAAGAGGCGCGGTGTGACACGCAGGCCCGTGTACGTACTGACGCGCTACCCGGCGGACCGGCCGCGCACCGGGGCCAGCCCGGCGGCGTGCCGCAGCTCGGCGAGGAACTGCTCGGGAGTACCACCGCCGATCATGTAGTGGCACACCGCGATCCGCACCACCGCCGCCGCGGCCACCTCGCTGTCTGGGCCGGGGATGATTCGCGCGATGCGCTCGTGCATGATCGGCAGCACCCGTTTCATCTGCTGCAGCACGTGTTCGGGCTCGACATCGGCCAGCGAGCCCAGCGAATACGTGCTCTGGAACCGCACGATGAACCGCAGCGCCGCGTCGAGACGCTCCGCGCCGGTCAGTCCGGTGATCGCCGCGGCGATGCCCGCGTCGAAGTTGTCCTGCTCGTAGAGCGCGAACGCCTCCAGCAGCCCCTCCTTGGACCCGAAGTGCCGGTAGAGCGTCGGCCGTGACACCCCGGCCTCGGCGGCCACGTCGGACAGCTGCAGGCGGCGCCGCCCGTCGCGCGCCAGCACCACGAACGTCGCCGCCAGAATGCGTCGCCGCGTCGACTGGTCGTCCGGAGCCACCATCGCCGTCCTTTACACACAGGCATCCAAATGTCACACTGACGCTACAGCACGCCGACCCGCGGATGAGACATCAGCGGGCCCCAATGGTAATTCCGGTGCGGAGAGGGCAGCAGCGGTGACCGACCTCGTGATCCGCAAGATCGGCTGGGAGTTCGACGCCAGCGTTGCGTTCAAGTGGCAACCCGCCAATCCCGATTTCGGGTTGTTCTGCAACGCTTTCACGTTCATCGCGGTGCCGTTCGAGCGCTACATCGTCAGCGCGGTGCGGATGGCCGCCGACCGGTTCGCCGAGGATCCCGTCGTCGCCGCCGAGGCCGACGCGTTCCTCAAACAGGAGGCCCAGCATGCCGCCGCGCACCGCAAGCACATGCTGGCGCTCATCGAACGCTACCCCGATCTCGAGCAGTGCTACACCGACGCCTGCGCCGCCTACGACGACCTGCTCGCACGTGAACCCGTCGAGTTCCACCTGGCCTACATCGCCAACCTGGAGGCCACCTTCACTCCGTTGTTCAAAGTCCTTCTGGACAACCGGGATTCGCTGTTCGGTGGGGGAGATGTGCGGGTGGCCTCGCTGATGCTGTGGCACTTCGTCGAGGAGATCGAGCACCGTAGCTCCGGGCTGATCCTGTGCCGGCACGTCGCACCGAGCCCGTGGTACCGGCTGCGTCACGTCAAGGCCACCTTCAACCACGTGCACGGTGTCGCCGACGCGATCGCCGAGAGGTTCGACCGCATCGTGCCGTTCGGGGACCGCGGCGCCTCCACCCGCGAACTGCTGTCCGGGGCGTTTCTGACCGGCGAGCTCAAGAGCCGCCTCGGCCGCGCGAAACAGGCGGCGCCGACGATCTTCGGTCCGGTGCCCACCCGCGAACTGCTGGCCATGATGTGGCGGCTGGCGCTGTCGCAGACGCCCTATCACGACCCGGCCGACCAGCCGCTGCCCGCGTGGGCGGACACCTGGATGCGGGCCTACGAGCGCGGCGAGGACATGACGACGTTCTTCGGATCCCCGGCAGAAAGGTGAGTTCTTGCTGACCACGAACTACGGCGGCCTCGTGCCCGAAGACGAGCTGCTGACCCACCAGATCGTCGACACGTTCGCCACCGTGAGCCAGTCCGACCCGTCGTGGACCGAGAAGATCTGGACCATCGCGCACGCCAGGGACAACTCGCTGCAGGTGGTGTTGGGCGTCGGAAAGTACACCAACAGAGGCGTTTTCGACGGCGCTGCCGGGGTGTGCCGGGGCACTGAGCAGTGGACCGTGCGGGGCGGGCGGCGGCTGTCGGCCGACCCGTCGGCCACCGAGGTCGGCCCGATCCACTACCGCGTCGAAGAGCCGTTGCGCGCGGTACGGATCAGCCTGGACCCCAACGAGCACCAGCCGATCGCGTTCGACGTCGTGCTGCGCGGCAGTTTCGGTGCGGCGCTGGAGGATCCGTGGCCGGACCGCAGTCCCGACGGCTACCGGGTGACCCACAACGTGCTGCGCTACCACCAGATCGGCGTGGCGTCGGGCTGGGTGGAGCTCGAGGGCCGGCGCACCGAGATCACGCCGACCGACTGGATCTCCATCCGCGACCACTCCTGGGGGCTGCGTCCCGGCGTCGGCAAACCCATCCCAGGGCTACCGCGCGGCGGCCGCAGGATTGCGCAGATGTTCATGACCTGGCTGCCGATGACGATGACCCGCCCGGACGGCTCGACGTACTCGCTGTTCGTCATGTACCAGGAGGAGCGCGGCGACGGCTTCCTTGAAATCCGTTGTCAGGCAGAACAGCAGAACGACGACGGCACCTCCTACCGGTTCGCCAACGTCGAACAGGACATGTACTTCGACGACGCCAACCGCCGCTTCACGCACGGCACCGTCACGCTGATCGAACCCGACGGCACCCGCAGGCCGCTGACCGTCACCGCGGCCGGGCCGACCGGGTTCCACCTCGGCACCGCCGGCTACTACGGCTGGAACGACTGGGTCTACGGCCAGTGGGTGGGCGACCTGCGGGTGGAGGGCAGCCACGTCACCGACTGCGACTCCCCGGAGAACGCCCGCAGGCTGCACCAGCTGCGGGACCTGCTGGTCCGCGTCGACGACCCGGTCGGCGGCGGCACCGGGCTGGGCAACTGCGAGACGTTCGCGCTCGGTGCGTTCCCGGAACGCGGGCTGACCTCGGAGAACTCCTTCCTATAGCCCGCGGCCGACCATCAGCCAGCTGAGTATTGTGTACTATACCCAGCATGGCTGAGTCGCTTCCTGCCCGAATCGCCGACCACCCCACCGTGCGGGCGGTGCGCGCACGGCCGCGCCGGAACCCCGGAACCATCGACGCCGACTGGCTGCGTCAGGTCTGCCTGGACGCCGGCGTCGACGACGTCGGGTTCGCCAGCGTCGACAACCCGGACCTGGCGTCGGAGCGCGAGCACGTCGACGCCGCGCTGCCGGGTGCGCGCAGCTACATCTCGCTGGTGGTGAGGATGAACCGCGACAACGTGCGCTCGGCCGCGCGCAGCGTCGCCAACCAGGAGTTCCACCGCAGCGGTGAGCTGATGAACGAAGCGGCACACCGCATCACGCGCGCGCTGCAGGACGCCGGGTACCGCGCGATCAACCCGTCGATGTCGTTCCCGATGGAGATGGACCGCTATCCCGGCCGGATGTGGGTGGTGGCGCACAAACCGGTCGCGGTGGCCGCCGGAATGGGCGTGATGGGCATCCACCGCAACGTCATCCACCCGAGGTTCGGCAACTTCATCCTGCTGGGCACCGTGCTCGTCGCCGCCGGGATCAGCGAATACGGTGCGCCACTGGACTATTCACCGTGCCTGGAGTGCAAGCTGTGTGTGGCGGCCTGTCCGGTCGGGGCGATCAAGAAGGACGGCGACTTCGACTTCGTGGCCTGCTCGGTGCACAACTACCGCGAGTTCATGGGCGGGTTCACCGACTGGGCGCAGACCATCGCCGACAGCGCCGACGCCGAGGACTTCCGCGACCGGGTCAGCGATGCGGAGAACGCGTCGATGTGGCAGAGCCTGTCGTTCAAGGCGAACTACAAGGCGGCGTACTGCCTGGCTGTGTGCCCGGCGGGCGAGGAGGTCATCGAACCGTATCTCGAGGACCGCAAGGCGTTCATGGACCTGGTGCTGCGCCCGCTGCAGGAGAAGAAGGAGACGCTGTACGTGCTGCCGAACTCGGCGGCCAAGGCGCACGCCGAGAAGCGCTACCCGCACAAGCCCGTCAAGGTCGTCGACAGCGGGATCCGGGGTCTGCGCGGCGCTTAACCCCAGGCGTGCACGATGTTCTGCGCGGGCTCCAGCCCCTGGGAGATCAGCAGTTCCACCGCGTCGGCGGCCTGCTGACAGATCGTCGGCACCTCTTTCCACTCCGCGGCGGTGAAGGTGCTCAGCACGAACTTGGCGCCCTCCATCCGGCCCGGCGGCTTGCCGATGCCGACGCGCACCCGGTGAAAGTCATTGGTGCCCAACGCCGCACCCACCGAGCGCAGGCCGTTGTGGCCGGCGATCCCGCCACCGAACTTCAGCCGGATACGGCCGAAGTCGATGTCGAGCTCGTCGTGGATGACGATCACGTCGGCAGGGGGGACCGAGTAGAACTTCGCCAACGGTCCCACCTGCCGACCCGATTCGTTCATGTAGGTCCGCGGTTTGGCCAGCACCACCGAGCGTCCCGCGAGACGCCCGGTCACCACCTCGGCACCGGATTTCTTGTGCACCTTGAACCCCGAGCCGATCCGGTCGGCGAGGATGTCGGCGACCAGAAAGCCGAGGTTGTGCCGGGTGGTGGCGTACTGCGCTCCCGGGTTGCCCAGGCCGACCACCAGCAGGGGTTCGGCCACGGGGAACTACTCGGACTCTTCGGCGGGCGCCTCGGCGGCGGGCTCCTCGGCCGGCGCGGCGGCCTCGCCGCCACCCTCGGCCTCGAGCTGCTCGGCGGTCGGCGCCGCGACGACGTGGACCACCAGGGCCTCCGGATCGGTGATCAGCGTGACACCGGCGGGCAGCTCGATCGAGCCGGCGGTGACCTGGGTGCCGGCCTCGGCGCCCTCGACCGAGACGGTCAGGCTCTCCGGGATCGACTGCACGTCGGCCTCGACCTCGATGGTGTTGGCCTCCTGGGTGACCAGGGTGCCCGGCGCGGCGTCGCCCTCGACGACGACGTTGATCTCGACGGAGACCTTCTCACCGCGCTTGACGACCAGCAGGTCGGCGTGGGTGATGGTGCGCCGGATCGGGTGCACGTCGACGGCCTTGGTCAGCGCCAGCTGCTCGGTGCCCTCGATGTCCAGCGTCAGCACCGCGTTGGCGCCGGAGTGGCGCAGCACGGCCGCGAAGTCGCGGGCGTCGAGCTCCAGGTGCTGCGGGTCGGTGCCGTGACCGTAGAGAACCGCGGGGACCTTGCCGTTGCGGCGGGCGCGACGCGAGGCACCCTTGCCGGTTTCCTTGCGGATGGTGGCGGTCAGATTGTTGGGGGCGGACTTCGCCATGTGAATGCTCCTGTCGTGTACTCAGCACGGCCAGGGCTCAACCACTGGGTCCCGTCGATAACGGTGGCAGGTCGGCCACCCTCGCCGTGATCAGCAGCCAGGGTAGCTGTTCACCGGCGCCGAACCCAAATTCACAGCGCGAACTCGGTGCCGGTGAGCTGCTCGGACAGCTCCCACAGTGCCTTGGCGGTGCGGCCGTCGCGGGCCAGCGGGGTGCGCATCTGGGTGATGCCGGTCGGGCCGCGGCTGCCGAAGCGCGGGCCGACGAAGCTGTCGCCGGGGATGTCGGCGGCCACCGCGTACAGCGTCTGGCGGGCGCCGAAGTCGGGGTCGGTGGCGAACAGCCGGTTGGCGGCCAGCCAGACCCGGGTGCCGATCGGGTGCCCGGTCTGACCCTGCAGGTTGGTCGCCGAGTACCCGGGATGCGCGGCGACGGCGCGCACCGGCGAGCCCGCCGCGGACAGCCGGCGCTGCAACTCCTTGGTGAACAGCAGGTTCGCCAGCTTGGACTGGCCGTAGGCCGGCCACGCCAGGTAGGGGCGGGCCTTCCAGTTCAGGTCCGACAGGCTGATCCAGCCGATCATGTGCATGATCGACGACACCGTGACCACCCGGTCGGTGATCTTGGGCAGCAGCAGGTTGGTCAGGGCGAAGTGGCCGAGGTGGTTGGTGCCGATCTGGCTCTCGAAGCCGTCGGCGGTCAGCGCGTAGGGCACCGCCATGATGCCGGCGTTGTTGACCAGCACGTCGACGGTGTCGAAGTCGGTCTCGATGCCGGCGGCGAACTCACGCACCGACGCCAGATCGGACAGGTCGAGCCTGCGCACCTCGACGTCGCCGGACATCGTCGCGGCGGCCTTCTCACCCTTCTCGACGTTGCGCACCGCCAGGATCGTCCTGGCGCCGACGCGGGCCAGTTCGCGGGCGGTCACCAGGCCGAGGCCGCTGGTGGCGCCGGTGACGATCACGGTGCGGCCGGTGTAGTCGGGCAGATCGGCTGCGGTCCACTCGCTCATGCGGTCACCTTAAGTCGCGAGCCTGTAACCACGCAGCCCGCCACTCGCACTTCTTCTGCGTGGCTGCAGGTTCGCGGGTTATCCACAGGTGCCGCCGGCGCGACCGCGCCGATTGTCGGCGCGCGACCTCACGATCGGCGTATGGGGGAGATCTTCGTCGGCTCCGAGGTCCTCGCGGACGGCTCCGTCACCCGGTACGAGCTGACGCGGTGGTACCGGGCGATCCATCCGAACGTCTACACCGCCCGCGGGCGGCAGTTGACGCTGCGGGACCGGGCGTTGGCCGCATCGCTGTGGTCGAAGCGTCGCGGAATCCTCACCGGTGTCGCGGCGTCGGCGGTGCACGGCGCCGAATGGGTGGACGCCGACACCCCCATCGAGTTGGTCCACGCCGCCACCCGTCCGCCCGCGGGCGTCGTCACCCGCGACGAACGCATCGGGCCCGACGAATTCGGTTGGCGCCACGGCATGCTCGTCGCCACCGTGGAGCGCACCGCGTTCGACCTCGGTCGGCATCTGCGGCGCGGTCCGGCGGTCGCGCGGATGGACGCGTTGATGCGGGCGCGCCCGTTCTCGACCGAGGGCGTCCTGCTGCTGGCCGAGCGGTACCGCGGCGCGCGCGGGCTGAACCGACTCCGGGAGGCGCTGGCACTGGTCGACGGCGGTGCCGCGTCGCCTCGCGAGACCTGGCTGCGGTTGTTGTACATCGACGCCGGGCTGCCGCGGCCGACCACTCAGGTGCCGATCTACGACCCCGACGGCCGACTGCTGCGTACCTGCGACATGGGCTGGGAGGACTACAAGGTCGTCGCCGAGTACGACGGTGACCAGCACCGCACCGACCGCCCGCAGTACGTGAAGGACATGCGGATCATCCCGAAGATCGAGCGGCTGGGCCACATCGTGCTGCGCGTCATCAAGGAGGACCGGCCCCACGAGATCGTGGCCGCCGCCCGCGAGGCCCTCCTCTCGCGCGGATGGCGCCCCTGATGCCGCGAGGCTGTAACCACGCATGCCGCTACTCGCACTTTTCCTGCGTGGTTACAGGCTCGCGCGCTAGGACTTGGGCACTAGGGCTCGCGCACTAGGACTTGGGCACCGAGACCGTGAACCCGCGGATGATCTCCTCGATGTCGGTGGAGTCCTCGACGGCCTTGTCGGCGTAACCGGTCACGGTGAACTGCACCAGGTAGCGCTGATTCTCCGGCGGGGCGCCGGTCGCGATGACGATGCGGTTGTAGGAGTGCATCCGCTCGCCGTTGAGGTCGTAGCTGCCCTCGATCATCGCCGACGGGAAACCCTTGAAGTCGTCCATGGAGGCGTTGAGCCGCTTGAAGTTCTGCGACATCTCCGCGTCGACGTAGCCGTGCTTGACGGCCTCGCGCGGGTCGAACTGCCCGGTCAGCTTCAGCACCACCAGCATCGCGATCGGATAGGTGTCACCCCTGGCGATCACCCGGGTGCCCGGCGCGAAGTTGGTGTTGAAGTACGGCTGCCAGCCCTTGGGCGTCGGGAAGCTGACGGTCAGGTCGGTGAGCTTGTCCGGTGGCACCGTCTGACCGGCCACTCCCTGGCGTTCGAGATACAGCGCGATCGGCACCGGCTCCTCACCGTCGGCCGGCGTGGTGGACGTCGGCGACGACGACGTCGACCACACGGCCCGGTAGTCCGGCGGCTCGGTACCGCACGCGGAGGCGGCGACGACGGCTGCGCTCGCGGCAGCGAGGAGCCGAAAGCCGCGGCGGCTCACAGAATCTCGTGCACCGCGTCGATCGGGCGGGCCAGCCGGGTGCCCTTCGGGCCGACGACGAACGGCCGCTCGATCAGGATCGGGTTCGCCGCCATCGCGTCCAGCAACTCGTCGTCGGACGCGCTGTCGAGCCCCAGCTCCTTGTACAGCGACTCCTTCTTGCGCACGGCCGTGCGCACGTCGATCCCGGCGTCGGCGATCATCTTCTTCAGCTCCGCCCGAGTCGGCGGGGTCTTGAGGTACTGCACGACCGTCGGCTCGATCCCGTTCTCGCGCAGCAACTCCAGCGTCTTGCGCGACGTCGAGCACTTCGGGTTGTGGTAGATCGTGTAGCCGTCCGCAGTCATCTATGCCGATCCGTCGAAAAGGCTTGTCACAGAACCATTGTCGAAGACCGCGCGGATCGTGTTCGCCAGCAGCGGGGCGATCGAGAGCACGGTCAGCTGGGGGAAGCGCTTCTCCTCGTCGATCGGCAGCGTGTTGGTGACGATCACCTCGCGGGCGCCGCACTCCGAGAGCCGCTCACGCGCCGGGTCGGACAGCACGCCGTGAGTGGCGGCGATCACCACGTCCTTGGCGCCGTCCTGCTTGAGCAGCTTCACCGCGCCGGCGATCGTGCCGCCGGTGTCGATCATGTCGTCGCTCAGGATGCAGGTCTTGCCCTTGACGTCACCGACGACGCGGTTGGACACCACCTGGTTCGGCACCAGCGGGTCGCGGGTCTTGTGGATGAACGCCAGCGGCACACCGCCCAGCGAGTCGGCCCACTTCTCGGCCACCCGGACGCGGCCGGAGTCGGGGGAGACGACCACCATGTCGGTGTCGGAGTAGTGCTCGGCGATGTAGCCGGTCAGCAGCTTCTGCGCCCGCATGTGGTCCACCGGGCCGTCGAAGAAGCCCTGGATCTGGTCGGTGTGCAGGTCGACGGTGACGATCCGGTCGGCCCCCGCGGTCTTGAGCAGGTCGGCGACCAGCCGCGCCGAGATCGGCTCGCGGCCGCGGTGCTTCTTGTCCTGTCGGGCGTACGGATAGAACGGCAGGATCGCGGTGATGCGCTTGGCGCTGCCACGCTTGAGCGCATCGATCATGATCAGCTGTTCCATCAGCCACTTGTTCAGTGGCGCCGGATGGCTCTGCAGCACGAATGCGTCACAGCCACGGACGGATTCGTCGAATCGGACGAAGATCTCGCCGTTCGCGAAGTCCCGCGCGGTCTGCGCGGTGACCGGTACGTCGAGTTCCTTCGCGACCTGTTCAGCCAGTTCGGGGTGCGCCCGACCCGAGAAGAACATCAGATTTTTGCGGTTGTCGGTCCACTCGGTGCCCACGGTGCGCCCTCGTTGGTTGGAATCGATACCGGTCAATCGTACGTACGTCGACGCGCTACTTGTGCGCGGGTTGCCAGAACTCGAACAATCAGGCCTTCTCGTCCTCGTCGGCCGCGTCGGCCAGGGCCCGTTCGGCCGCCGCCGCGGTGTCGGATGCGGCGGCCGCCGCCGCGGCTGCGCTCTTGGAACCCGGCCTCTTGCGCGCCACCCAGCCCTCGATATTGCGCTGCGGGCCGGCCGACACCGCCAGCGCACCCGGCGGCACGTCCTCGCGCACCACAGTGCCCGCCCCGGTGTAAGCGCCGTCACCGATCGTCACCGGTGCGACGAACATGGTGTCCGATCCGGTGCGCACGTGTGACCCGATCCTGGTGCGGCTCTTGGTTTCCCCGTCGTAGTTGACGAAGACGCTGGAGGCGCCGATGTTGCTGTACTCGCCGATGTCGGCGTCGCCGACGTAGGTCAGGTGCGGCACCTTGGTGCCGGTGCCGATGGTGGCGTTCTTGGTCTCGACGAACGCGCCCAGCTTGCCGTCGGCGCCCAGCGCGGTGCCCGGCCGCAGATAGGTGAACGGGCCGACGGTCGCGCCGTCGCCGATCACCGCCTCGCTGCCGTGCGTGCGCACCACCGACGCCCCGTCGCCGACCGTCACGTCGGTCAGCGTGGTGTCCGGCCCGATCTCGCAGCGCCCGCCGATGCGCGTCGCCCCCAGCAACTGGGTGCCGGGCCGCACGACGGTGTCGCGGCCGATGGTCACGTCGACGTCGATCCACGTGGTCGCCGGGTCGATCACCGTCACCCCGGCCCGCTGGTGGGCCGCCACGATGCGCCGGTTCAGCTCAGCGCTCAGTTCGGCCAGCTGCACCCGGTCGTTGACCCCGGCGACCAGCATCGTGTCGGCGACGTGCACCGCGCGCACCGTGCGGCCGTCGGCGCGCACCAGCCCGATCACGTCGGTCAGGTACTGCTCGCCCTGGGCGTTGTCGGAGCGCAGCCGGCTCAGCGCGGGCCGCAGCGCGGTCGCGTCGAACGCGTACACCCCCGCGTTGACCTCGGTGATGGCCCGCTGCGACGGAGTGGCGTCGGCCTGCTCGACGATGCCGATCACCTCACCGTCCTGGGTGCGCAGGATCCGGCCGTAGCCGGTGGGGTCGGACAGCGTGGTGGTGAGCAGGGTCGCCGCCGCGGGGCCGCCGGAGGTGTGGGTGTCGATCAGCTCGGCCAGCGTGTCGGCGTCCAGCAGCGGCACGTCCCCGGAGGTCACCACGACGGTGCCGGCGAAGCCGTCGGGCAGCGCCGACAACCCGCACTCGACGGCGTGGCCGGTGCCCAGCTGCTGCTCCTGCACCGCGGTGGCCACGGGCCTGCCCAGCTCGGCGGCCAGCGCCTCAACCGCCGGGATCACCCGCTCGCGGTCCTTGCCGACCACCACGACGAGGTGCTCGGGCGCCACCTTGGCCACCGCGTGCAACGCGTGGGCCAGCATGCTGCGGCCCGCCAGCGTGTGCAACACCTTCGGGGTGTCGGACTTCATCCGGGTGCCCGCCCCGGCCGCCAGGACCACGACCGCGGTTCCGGTGGTTGCCGTCATCCGGTCTCCCTGCCTGTTCGGATGCCTGTTCGGCTGTGTGTTCGGCTGTGCAGATGGGAACGCGACACGCCATACGGGAACGCGCAGCCGCGGTCGGAAAGCTCCGTCGCCAGGACTCGAACCTGAACTATCTGAACCAAAATCAGAGGTGCTGCCAATTACACCACGACGGACTGATCACCAGGTGATGGTAGTTGAAGGGGATACGCTCGTAGGCGTGGCAGCACCCGACAAGGAGGCCCTGGACAAAGACGTCGGCAAAGAGGTAAAGGCGCCTCGGGCCCGCATGACCGGTGCCGAACGCCGCCACCAGCTGATCCAGGTCGCGCGGTCGCTGTTCGCCGAGCGCGGCTACGAGGGCACCTCCATCGAGGAGATCGCGCAGCGCGCCAACGTCTCCAAACCCGTCGTCTACGAGCACTTCGGCGGCAAGGAGGGGCTGTACGCGGTGGTCGTCGACCGGGAGATGTCGGCGCTGCTGGACGGCATCACCTCATCGCTGACCCGGATGACCAACAACCGCGCCCGGTTGCGCATCGAACGGGTCGCGCTGGCGCTGCTGACCTACATCGACGAGCACACCGACGGGTTCCGCATCCTGATCCGCGACTCCCCGGCGTCGATCAACTCGGGCAGCACCTACTCCACGCTGCTCAACGAGGCCGTCAACCAGGTGTCGTCGATCCTGGCCGGTGACTTCTCCCGGCGCGGACTGGACCCGGAGATGGCGCCGCTGTACGCCCAGGCGCTGGTCGGCTCGGTGTCGATGACCGCGCAGTGGTGGCTCGACGTGCGTGAGCCGAAGAAAGAGGTCGTCGCCGCGCACCTGGTCAACCTGTGCTGGAACGGGCTGATGCATCTGGAGAAGGACCCGCCCCTGCTCGACGAGTGAGCACCGCGGCCGAGCCGTGAAGGTGACTCAGGCCACGCGAAGTGCCCGCTCCGGCAAGCTTTTCGGCGGTTTGCCTAGGATGGACCCATCATGACCGCATCGGGGACCCTCACCGCCCCTACCCCGATCGCGGGGCTCGTCGAACTGGCACTGCGCGATCCGTCGCTGACCGAGGTCGTGCGCCGCGCCGCCGACAGACCCGCTGATCTCGCCCTCGTCGGCCCGGCTGCCGCCCGGGTCTTCGTCGCGTGCGCGCTGGCCCGCACCGGCCCGCTGGTCGTGGTCACCGCGACCGGACGAGAGGCCGACGACCTGACCGCCGAACTGCGCGGCGTGTACGGCGACGCCGTCGCGCTGTTCCCGTCGTGGGAGACGCTGCCGCACGAGCGGCTCTCACCCGGTGTGGACACCGTCGGCGCCCGGCTGATGGTGCTGCGCCGGCTCACCCATCCCGACGACGCCCGGCTCGGCCCGCCGCTGCGGGTCGTGGTGACCACCGCCCGCTCGCTGCTGCAGCCGATGTCGCCCGACGTCGACGCCGTCGAACCGGTGACGCTGACCGTCGGGCAGGACGCCGACTTCGACGACACCATCGCGGCGCTGGTCGAACGCGCCTACACCCGCGTCGACATGGTCGGCAAGCGCGGCGAGTTCGCCGTCCGCGGCGGCATCCTCGACCTGTTCCCGCCCACCTACGAGCACCCGGTGCGCATCGAGTTCTGGGGCGACGAGGTCTCCGAGATGCGCATGTTCTCGGTGGCCGACCAGCGGTCCATCCCCGAGATCGAGATCGACACCGTCATCGCGGTGCCGTGCCGCGAACTGCTGCTCACCGACGAGGTGCGGGCCCGCGCCGCCGAACTGGCCCGCGAGCACCCGGTGCGGGAGAACACCCTGCCCGGCACCGTGCCCGACATGCTGGCCAAGCTGTCCGAGGGCATCCCCGTCGACGGGATGGAGGCGCTTCTGCCGCTGCTCAAGAGCAGTGAGCTGACCACGCTGACCGAGCACCTGCCCGAGGGCACCCCGCTGCTGATCTGCGATCCGGAGAAGGTGCGCACCCGCGCCGCCGACCTGATCAAGACCGGCCGCGAGTTCCTGGAGGCGTCGTGGTCGACGGCCGCGGTGGGCGGCGACGCGCCGATCGACCTGGAGGCGCTGGGCGCCTCCGGCTTCGTCGAGCTCGCGGACGCCCGCGCCGCCGCCCGGCAGAGCGGCCACCCCTGGTGGACGCTGTCCCAGCTGTCCGACGAGGCCGCGCTGGAGGTCGACATCCGGCCCGCCCCGTCGGCGCGCGGTCAGCAGCACAACGTCGGCGAGATCTTCGCGATGCTGCGCGCCCACGTGGCCACCGGCGGGCTGGCCGCCGTCGTCACCCCGGGCACCGGCACCGCGCAGCGCGTCGTCGAGCAGCTGCGCGAGGCCGACACCGCCGCGGTGCTGCTGGAGCCGGGTGAGGACCTCAAGGAGGGGGTCGTCGGGGTCCTCAAGGGTCCGCTGCACGACGGGGTGGTGATCCCGGGCGCGAAGCTGGTGGTGATCACCGAGGCCGACCTGACCGGCAGCCGCACCACCGCCGTCGAGGGCAAGAAGCTGGCCGCCAAACGCCGCAACGTCGTCGACCCGCTGGCGCTGACCGCGGGCGACCTCGTCGTGCACGACCAGCACGGCATCGGCCGGTTCGTCGAGATGACCGAACGGGTCGTCGGCGGCGCCCGCCGCGAGTACCTGGTGCTGGAGTACGCGTCGAGCAAGCGCGGCGGCGGCACCGACAAGCTGTACGTGCCGATGGACTCGCTGGACCAGCTGAGCCGCTACGTCGGCGGCGAGTCGCCGACGCTGAGCAGGCTCGGCGGCAGCGACTGGGCCAACACCAAGACCAAGGCGCGCAAGGCGGTCCGCGAGATCGCCGCCGAGCTGGTGTCGCTGTACGCCAAACGGCAGGCCTCGCCCGGGCACGCGTTCAGCCCGGACACCCCGTGGCAGGCCGAGATGGAGGACGCGTTCGGGTTCACCGAGACCGTGGACCAGCTGACCGCCATCCAGGAGGTCAAGGCCGACATGGAGAAACCGGTCCCGATGGACCGGGTGATCTGCGGCGACGTCGGCTACGGCAAGACCGAGATCGCGGTGCGCGCGGCGTTCAAGGCGGTGCAGGACGGCAAACAGGTCGCGGTGCTGGTGCCGACGACGCTGCTGGCCGACCAGCACCTGCAGACGTTCACCCAGCGGATGGCCGGGTTCCCGGTCACCGTCAAGGGGCTGTCGCGGTTCACCGACCCCGCCGAGTCGCGCGCGGTGATCGAGGGCCTCAAGGACGGCAGCGTCGACATCGCGATCGGCACCCACCGGCTGCTGCAGACCGGGGTGACGTGGAAGGACCTCGGGCTGGTCATCGTCGACGAGGAGCAGCGCTTCGGGGTCGAGCACAAGGAACACATCAAGTCGATGCGCACCCACGTCGACGTGCTGACGATGAGCGCCACCCCGATCCCGCGCACGCTGGAGATGAGCCTGGCCGGCATCCGGGAGATGTCGACGATCCTCACCCCGCCCGAGGAGCGTTACCCGGTGCTCACCTACGTCGGCCCGTACGACGACAAGCAGGTGGCCGCCGCGCTGCGCCGCGAACTGCTGCGCGACGGGCAGGCGTTCTACATCCACAACCGGGTGCGCACCATCGACCAGGCCGCCGCCAAGGTGCAGGAGCTGGTGCCGGAGGCCCGCGTCGTCGTCGCGCACGGCCAGATGCCCGAGGAGTTGCTGGAGAAGACCGTCGAGGGCTTCTGGAACCGCGACTACGACATCCTGGTGTGCACGACGATCGTCGAGACCGGGCTGGACATCTCCAACGCCAACACCCTGATCGTGGAGCGCGCCGACACGTTCGGCCTGTCCCAGCTGCACCAGCTGCGCGGTCGCGTGGGGCGCAGCCGGGAGCGCGGCTACGCCTACTTCCTGTATCCGCCCGACGCACCGCTGACCGAGACCGCCTACGACCGGCTGGCCACCATCGCGCAGAACAACGAGCTCGGCGCGGGCATGGCGGTGGCGATGAAGGACCTCGAGATCCGCGGCGCGGGCAACGTGCTCGGCGTCGAGCAGTCCGGCCACGTCGCCGGTGTCGGCTTCGATCTGTACGTGCGGCTGGTCGGTGAGGCCGTCGAGGCCTACCGCGCCGCCGCCGACGGGAAAACCGTTGCGGCGCCGGAGGAACCGAAGGATGTGCGGATCGATCTTCCGGTCGACGCGCATCTGCCGCCGGAGTACATCGGCAGCGACCGGCTGCGGCTGGAGGGCTACCGGCGGCTGGCCGCGGCCCCGGACCAGGACGCCGTCAGCGCCGTCGTCGACGAGCTCGTCGACCGCTACGGCCCGCTGCCCGAGGCCGCGCAGCGACTGGTCGCGGTGGCGCGGCTGCGGTTGCTGCTCAAGGCCTACGGCATCACCGAGGCCAGCACGATCTCGGACGCCACGCTGCGGCTGGCGCCGCTGCACCTGCTGGACTCCCAGCAGCTGCGGCTCAAGCGGATGTACCCGAGCGCCAACTACCGGGCCACCACCAACACCGTGCAGGTGCCGATCCCGCGCGCCGGCGACGGCATCGGGGCGCCGCGCATCCGTGACGTCGAACTGCTGAAGATGGTCGCGGGGCTGGTGCTGGCGCTGGACGGCAAACCCCAGGACTCGGTGGACATCACCCGGCTCGGGTCGGCGCAGGACGAGCAGTCATGACCGTCGTGCTGGTCGACCCGCGGCGGCCGTCGCTGATCCCCGTCGACGCGATCGTGCTGCTGTCCGAGGATGTGCAGTACACCGAGGAGATGCCGGTCAAGGTCCCGTGGTCGCTGCCGTCGGCGCGGCCGGTGTTCTCCGACGACACCGACGAGGACGCCGCCCCGGTGCTGCTGTCCTCGGATCCGGAGCACCCGGCGGTCAAGGCGCGACTGGCCGCGGGCGAGGACGTGATCTCGGCGCCCGCGGCGCCGCCGGGGGAGCGGCTGGTCGACGCCGTCGCGCTGATGGACCGGCTGCGCACCTCGGGACCGTGGGAGAGCGAGCAGACGCACGACTCGCTGCGCCGCTACCTGCTCGAGGAGACCTACGAGGTGTTCGACGCGGTGCGCAACGGCAACCCCGACGAGCTGTGCGAAGAGCTCGGAGATGTGTTGCTGCAGGTACTTTTTCACGCCCGCATCGCTCAGGACGCCAAGGAGCGGCCGTTCGACATCGACGACGTCGCCGACGCGTTGGTGCGCAAGCTCGGCAACCGGGTGCCCGCCGTGCTGGCCGGCGACATGGTCTCGCTCGAGGAGCAGCTCGCGCAGTGGGAGGAACGCAAGGCGTTGGAGAAGCGGGCGAAGCGGGCCTTCTCCGCGATGGACGACGTGCCGACCGCCCAGCCCGCACTGGCGTTGGCGCAGAAGGTGATCGACCGGGTCACCGCCGCCGGGCTGCCCGCGGACCTGATCCCGCCGCAGATCACGGCGGTCACGGTGCGCGCCGACGGGGACGCGGAGAACACGCTGCGCTCGGCGGTGCTGGACTTCATGGACACCGTGCGCGTGGCCGAACGGGCCATCGCAGCCGCCAGGCGCGGCGGTGAGCCCGACGAGCTCGTCGACGCGGCGCTGGGCACCGTCACCGAAGAGGAGTGGCGGGCGCACTGGCCCGGCAGCGGATAGTTTGCCGGCCCCGGTTCGGCGCATGCCGACGGGTCACGATGTCCGCAACGCGTGGAACTATGGAAAGCGACCGTAGTTTGGGTTGAGGGGAATTGGTGCCGCCGGTGCGATGGATGCGCGCAGTCGCCGTCCTAGGGGCGACGGCGCTGCTGTTGGCGTCGAGCTGCTCGTGGCAGCTGGGAACCCCCATCCCTGAGGGTGTGCCGCCACCACCGGGTGACCCGGTGCCGGCCATCGACACCTACGCCGAGGGCAGGCCCGCCGACCAGTTGCACGAATGGGCCGCCGAGCGGGCACCCGCCCTCGGCATCCCGGTCGCCGCGCTGGAGGCCTACGCCTACGCCGCACGGGTCGCCGAGGTGGAGAACCCGGACTGCAAGCTGGCCTGGACCACGCTGGCCGGAATCGGGCAGGTGGAGAGCCACCACGGCACCTACCGGGGCGCCGAGATCACCGCCAACGGCGACGTCGAACCGCCGATCCGCGGTGTCTGGCTCGACGGCAGCGGCGGCAATCTGGAGATCCTCGACAACGAGGCGGTCAGCCACGACGGCGACTCGCAGTACGCCCGCGCGATGGGGCCGATGCAGTTCATCCCCGAGACCTGGCGGCTCTACGGCGTCGACGCCAACAACGACGGCGAGATCAACGTCGACAACATGGACGACGCCGCGCTGTCGGCCGCCGGCTACCTGTGCTGGACCGGCAAGGATCTGTCCACGCCGCGCGGCTGGATGGCGGCGTTGCGCGCCTACAACCACTCCGACCAGTACGCCCGCGCGGTCCGGGACTGGGCCACCGCCTACGCCAACGGACACCCGCTGTAAGCGTCACACCGTGTCGCGCACCCGCCGCAGCGCCTCGGCGAGCTCGTCCAGCGACGGGGTGGCCAGGGCCAGCCGCAGCGCGTTCGGGGCCGTGCCGCCTGACCGCCCACGCCCGGCCGGTGCACAGCGGCCGCACCATCACCCACTACCTCTGCGAGGTGCTGCGCCGCGACGGCAAGGCGGTGGCCAGCGTGACCAGCACGGTGATGACGTTGTGCGGCGAGCGGGCGGCGGGTCGGTGAACCGACCGTCGCCGTCCCGCCTCTTTCGGCATCTCCAACAGCCAACATCTAGGCTGAGACCGAAATCGCTTCAGCCGAGGACACAAGGAGACGCCAGTGCCCACTATCGATCAGGTCGGAGCCCGAGAGATCCTCGACTCCCGCGGAAACCCGACGGTCGAGGTTGAGGTTCTACTGGCCGACGGGTCCTTCGCCCGCGCGGCCGTGCCCTCGGGGGCGTCGACCGGCGAGCACGAGGCCGTCGAGCTGCGCGACGGCGGCGCCCGCTACGGCGGTAAGGGCGTCGAGAAGGCCGTGGAGGCCGTGCTCGACGAGATCGGCCCGGCCATCATCGGCCTGCAGGCCGACGACCAGCGCCTCGTCGACCAGGCGTTGCTGGACCTCGACGGCACCCCGGACAAGTCGCGGCTGGGCGCCAACGCGATCCTGGGCGCCTCGCTGGCGGTGGCCAAGGCCGCCGCACAGGCCGCCGACCTGGACCTGTTCCGCTACGTGGGCGGCCCGAACGCCCACATCCTGCCGGTGCCGATGATGAACATCCTCAACGGCGGCGCCCACGCCGACACCGGCGTCGACGTGCAGGAGTTCATGATCGCCCCGATCGGCGCGAGCTCGTTCAAGGAGGCGCTGCGCTGGGGCGCCGAGGTGTACCACTCGCTGAAGTCGGTGCTCAAGAAGCAGGGCCTGGCCACCGGCCTGGGTGACGAGGGCGGCTTCGCCCCCGACGTCGCGGGCACCAAGGCCGCGCTGGACCTGATCGCATCGGCCATCGAGGGCGCCGGCTACAAGCTGGGCACCGACGTCGCGCTGGCGCTCGACGTCGCCGCCACCGAGTTCTTCACCGCCGGTGAGGGCTACAAGTTCGAGAACGAGGTCCGCACCGCCGAGCAGATGGGCCAGTTCTACGCGAGCCTGCTCGACACCTACCCGCTGCTGTCGATCGAGGACCCGCTGTCCGAGGACGACTGGGACGGCTGGGTGGCGCTGACCGCCGCGATCGGCGACCGCGTGCAGCTGGTCGGCGACGACCTGTTCGTCACCAACCCGGAGCGTCTCGAGGAGGGCATCCAGAAGGGCGCCGCCAACGCACTGCTGGTGAAGGTGAACCAGATCGGCACCCTGACCGAGACGCTGGACGCCGTCACGCTGGCGCACAACAGCGGCTACCGCACGATGATGAGCCACCGCAGCGGTGAGACCGAGGACACCACGATCGCCGACCTGGCGGTCGCGGTGGGCAGCGGCCAGATCAAGACCGGTGCGCCCGCCCGCAGCGAGCGGGTCGCCAAGTACAACCAGCTGCTGCGCATCGAGGAGAACCTCGGCGACGCCGCCCGCTACGCGGGCGACCTGGCGTTCCCCCGCTTCGCAGTGGAAGCCAAGTAACCGGATTCGTCTGTGCCCGAAGCGAAGCGGCCCGACCCGAAACGGCGGTCACCGTCCTCCCGGCCCGGGAAGCCGGGTAAGGGCGGTCCCGCCGGCAAGGGTCGGCCGCGCGCCGCGGCACGACGCGAACCGCGCACGGCCGACTCGCGGCCCGCGGGCGACGCCGACACCGGCGACACCAGCGTCATCATCCGGCGGGCCATGGAGTCCGCGGAGCAGCAGTCCGAGCAGCGGTTCGGATCGGCGGCCCGACGCGCCGCGATCCTGGCCGCGGTGGTGTGCGTGCTGACGCTGACGATCGCCGGACCCGTGCGTACCTACTTCGCCCAGCGCACCGAGATGCAGCAACTCAAGGCCACCGAGGAGCAGTTGAGAGCGCAGATCGCCGAACTCGAGCAGCAGAAGGTCAAACTCGCCGACCCGGTGTTCGTGGCGGCGCAGGCCCGCGAGCGGCTCGGCTTCGTGATGCCCGGCGAGATCCCGTATCAGGTGCAGTTGCCGCCCGAGGCCGTGACACCGGTGACCGAAGAGGAGGAACAGGCGCTGGCCGTCGACCCCGGCCAGCCCTGGTACACCTCGCTGTGGCACACGATCGCCGATGCGCCGCACGGGGTTACGCCCCCTCCCGGTGAAGGTCCCGAAGTGCCGGGCCCGCCGCCGGCCGGGCCCGACGTCCCGCCGCCCCCGCCGGTGCCCGGTGGTTAGCCGCGCGGACCTCGACGCCGTCGCGAAGCAACTGGGTCGTGAGCCTCGCGGTGTCCTCGAGATCGCCTACCGCTGCCCCAACGGGGAACCCGGCGTCGTCAAGACCGCGCCGCGGCTGCCCGACGGCACCCCGTTCCCGACGCTGTACTACCTCACCCACCCCGCGCTGACCGCGGCGGCCAGCCGGCTGGAGTCGGCCGGGGTGATGCGCGAGATGACCGAGCGGCTGCAGGCCGACGAGGAGCTGGCGGCGGCCTACCGCGCCGCGCACGAGGCGTACCTGGCCGAGCGCGACGCGATCGAGTCGCTGGGCACCACGTTCTCCGGCGGCGGCATGCCCGACCGGGTGAAGTGCCTGCACGTGCTGATCGCGCACTCGCTGGCCAAGGGGCCCGGCGTCAACCCGTTCGGGGACGAGGCGCTGGCCATGCTCGCCGACGATCCGGCGCTGGCCGGCGTCATCGACCCGGAGAGGTGGCGGCGATGAGGGTCGGCGCGATCGACTGCGGCACCAACTCGATCCGGCTGCTGATCGCCGACCGCGTCGACGGCAGGCTGACCGACGTGCACCGCGAGATGCGGATCGTGCGGCTCGGCCAGGGGGTCGACGCCACCGGGCGGTTCGCGCCCGAGGCCATCGAACGGACCCGCGCCGCGCTGGCCGACTACGCCGAACTGATGCGCCACCACGGGGTGGAGAGACTGCGCATGGTGGCGACGTCGGCGACCCGCGACGCCGCCAACCGCGACGTGTTCTTCGCGATGACGGCCGAGGTGCTCGGCCCGGTGGTCGACGGTGCGGTCGCCGAGGTGATCACCGGCACCGAGGAGGCGGCGCTGTCGTTCCGCGGTGCAGTCGCCGAATTGGACGCCGCCGCAGCGCCGTTCGTCGTCGTCGACCTCGGCGGCGGATCCACCGAGGTGGTGCTGGGCACCGCGGAATCCGGCCCGGCCGTGGTCGCCAGCCGCTCGGTCGACATCGGCTGTGTGCGGCTCACCGAACGCTGCCTGCACTCCGATCCGCCCACCGCAGCCGAGATCGCCGCCGCACGCGAGGTGGTGCGTGACGCGCTGGCCCAGGCGTTCGCCGCGGTGCCGGTCGAACAGGCCCGCACCTGGGTCGGGGTGGCCGGCACCATGACCACGCTGTCGGCGCTGGCTCAGAACATGGCGACCTACGACTCCGAGCGGATTCACCTGTCGCGGGTGCGCCTCGACGACCTGCTGCCGGTCTGCGCACGGCTGATCGCGATGCCGCGCGCCGAGCGCGCCGTGCTCGGCCCGATGCACGAGGGCCGCGTCGATGTGATCGGCGGCGGCGCCATCGTCGTCGAGGAACTGGCCGCCGCGCTGGCCGAACGCGCCGGCATCGACGAGCTGGTGGTCAGCGAGCACGACATCCTCGACGGGATCGCGCTGTCGGTCATCTAGCGGGCGTGGCGGGGGTAACCCCTCAGAAGTGACTTCTTGCCCTGTTCGGCGGGGCCCCGCGCGGATCATCCTCGATTCTGTGACTACATCTGCCGAGACCAGCGAATCGCTGGCGGTGCGGTTTCCGGATTCGGAGACCGTCCGTGCGGCGCTGGCGCTGGCGATCAGGGCGCCGTCGGTGCACAACTCGCAGCCGTGGCACTGGAAGATCGGCGCGGAGAGCCTGCACCTCTACGCCGACCGCTCCCGTCACCTGCCGGTCATCGACTCCGACCGCCGCGACATGCTGATCAGCTGCGGGATGGCGCTGCACCACGCCGTCGTCGGGCTGGCGGCGCTGGGCTGGCGCGCCAAGGTGCACCGCATCCCGGACCCGGCGAACCCCGATCACCTGGCGTCACTGGAGCTGGTCCCGCAGGAGCCCACCTCCGCCGACATCGCGCTGGCCGCGGCGATCCCGCAGCGCCGCACCGACCGTCGGCACTACAGCTTCTGGCCGGTGTCGCTGTCCGACATCGCCACCATGGGGGCGCGGGTGGCCCGGATGGGCATCGTGATGCGCCGCGTGGAGATGTCGATCGACATCAGGGCCATCGTGGAGGAGGCGGTCCGCAGGCACCGCAACGACCCCGCCTACCTGGCCGAGATCGCCGAGTGGACCGGGCGGCACGCCTCGCCGGTCGGGATTCCCGAGCGCAACATCCCCGAATCCGACCCTGCCGCGCGGCTTCCCGGACGGTTGTTCGCCGGGGCGGGGCTGTCGCAGCCGCCGCACACCCCCGCGCTGCAGGACCGGGGTGTGCTGCTGGCGCTGGGAACCGCCGCCGACGACGACGTGGCCCGGTTGCGGGCCGGGGAGGCCTCCAGCCTGCTGCTGCTGACCGCCACGTCGTGCGGGCTGGCCAGCTGCCCGGTGTCCGAGCCGCTCGAGGTCGGCGAGACACGCGACGCGGTCCGCGAGGAGGTGTTCGGCGGCCAGCAGTACCCGCAGATGATGTTCCGGGTCGGGTGGGCCGCCGTCGGCGCCGAACCCCTGCCGTCCACCCCGCGGCTGCCGCTGGACGCGGTGGTCAGCACGCTCGAGGCCTGACGCGAGACGGATGGCAGAGATGGCAGATTCGAGGTACGGGGTGGTCGTCGCCGTCGACGGTTCGCCGACCGCGACCGCGGCCGTCAACTGGGCCGCCCAGGACGCCGACCTGCGCGGGGTGCCGCTGACCATCGTGCACGTGCTGGCGCCGGTGGACATGAGCCCGCTTGTCGAGATCCCGGTGTCTCCCGACTTCTGGACCCAGCGAAAAGCCCAGGGCGAGCGGATCGTTCACGAGGCCTACCAGGTCGCCGCGCAGTTCACCGACCGGGTGCGGGTGGAGCGCTGCGTGCTCGACGGTCCCATCGCGTCGACGCTGGCGGACCTGAGCTCGGACGCGGACCTGATCGTCGTCGGATGCCGCGGCCTCGGCGGCGTGCGCGGCATGCTGCTCGGATCGGTGAGTTCGGCACTGCTGCACCGGGCTTCGTGCCCCGTCGCGGTGATCCACGACGAGACCGAACCGGACCCGCGGGCACCCGTGGTCGTCGGCATCGACGGTACCCCGGCATCCGAGCAGGCCACCGCCATCGCGTTCGACGAGGCCTCGCGGCGCGGCGTGGACCTGGTCGCCGTGCACACCTGGGTCAACCGCGCCGACTTCCCGGACGACGTCGCGCCGCGGGGATATGCCGAGCAGGCCGAGGAGGAGCTGGCCCAGCGGCTGGCCGGCTGGTCGCAGCGCTACCCGGACGTGACGGTCCGGCGCTCGGTCGGCCAGGACAACGCAGCGCACCGGTTGCTGTCCGAGGACGCTCAGCTGATCGTGGTCGGCAGCCACGGCCGCGGCCGCCTCGGCGCGTTGCTGCTGGGGTCGGTGAGTTCCGCTGTCGCACAGGCCAGCCGGATCCCCGTCATCGTGGCGAGGAAGCGGAGCCGCCAGTGAGCGCACACGGTCCCGACGCCGAGACGATCCGCTCGGCGTTGACGCTGGCCACCAGGGCGCCGTCGGTGCACAATTCGCAGCCGTGGCGCTGGCGGGTAGGGGAGCGCAGCGTACACCTCTACGCCGACCGGGACCGGTGGCTGCCGCACACCGATCCCGACGGCAGGGACTTTCTGCTCAGTTGCGGTGCGGCGCTGCACCATTGCGAGGTCGGGTTCGCCGCACTGGGGTGGCGGTCCGACATCCACCGGCTGCCCAACCCGGACGATCCGGATCATCTGGCCGCACTCGAACTGCGCCGCCACGCCGCCGATCACGACGTGATCGCCCTGGCCGCGGCGATCCCGCGCCGCCGCACCGACCGGCGCCGGTACGGCTCCGCGGCGGTGGCGCAGGGCGATCTGGCGCTCATCTCGTCCCGGGTGGCCGCCCGCGGGGTGCGGATCCAGCGGGTCGACGACCTGCTCGGGCTGCGCAAACTGGTCGCCGAGGCGGCCCGCAGGCATGCCGCCGACTACGGGTACGCGGCCGAACTCGCCACCTGGAGTGGCCGTTACGCGGCGAGTGCGGGGGTCCCGGCCCGCAACACTCCGAAGGTCGACGGCAGCGTGTCCGCGCGTGTCTTCGCCGGCGCGAGGCTCGCCCAGCCCGCGGGCTCGGAGGCGGTGGAGGACCGTGCGGTGGTGCTGGCGCTGGGCACCGGGGATGACAGCGCCGAATCCCGGCTGCGCGCCGGTGAGGCGACGAGCATCATCCTGCTCACCGCCACCGCGCTCGGGCTGGCCAGCTGTCCGATCACCGAGCCGCTGGAGGTCGCCGAGACCCGGGAAACGCTGCGTACCAATCTTTTCGACGGTACGTGTCATCCGCAGATGCTGGTGCGGCTGGGTTGGCCGCTGATCAACGCCGACCCGCTGCCGCCGACACCGCGGCACGACCTGTCGGAAGTGGTGTTCCGACTTGACGGTTCCCCACCGGAATTCCGTCACTGACAACAGGGGGTATGAACAAATGACGTTCTCCACACATCGCGGAATGCAACGCGGAATCGTCGCCGCGGTCGACGGCTCACCGGCCGCCACGGCCGCGGTGAGCTGGGCGGCCAAGGAAGCCGCGCTACGCCACGTTCCGCTCAAACTCGTCCACGTGGTCCCGGTGCCCGCGGTGGCGATGTGGCCGCCGGTGCCGACACCGCCGGAGCTGCTCGACAGCCTGACCAGGCGGGGCCGCGAACTGCTGGACAAGGCACAGGAGACGGCCAAGTCCGTCGCCGGTGACATCACGATCAGCACCGACGTGGTCACGGGTGTGGTGGTGCCCTCGCTGGTGGAGGCCGCCGAGGGTGCCGACATGGTGGTGGTGGGCTGCCGCGGCCTGGGTGCCATCGAGCGCAGGCTGCTCGGCTCGGTGAGCTGGGGGCTGCTGCACCACGCCCGCTGCCCGGTCGCGGTCATCCACGCCGATGCACCCGAAATCGATTCGACCGCACCGGTTGTCGTCGGTGTCGACGGGTCTCCCGCCTCCGACGCGGCGGTGGCGGCGGCGTTCGACGAGGCGTCGCGTCGCGGCGTCGAACTGGTCGCCGTGCACGCCTGGAGCGACTGGTCCAACTACTACGAGGTGCCCGGGGTGCAGCCGATCGCCCTGGAGCGCGAGGCCGAGGAGATCCTCGCCGAACGGCTGGCCGGGTGGCAGGAGCAGTACCCGGACGTCACGGTCCGGCGCGTGGTGGTGATGGACCGGCCGGCCCACCAGCTGCTGGAACAGGCCAAGACGGCGCAGCTGACGGTGCTGGGCAGCCGCGGCCGCGGCGGGTTCGTCGGCATGCTGCTCGGCTCGGTCAGCGCGGCGGTCGCCGAGTCGGCGCACACGCCGGTGCTGGTGATGCGCCGGGGGTGAGGCACCGAAAGCGCCGCACCCGTCAGGCCTGGGCGCGGCGCTGCGCCTCCAGCTTGGAGATGAACACCGCCGCCTGCGTGCGCCGCTCCATCCCCAGCTTGGCCAGCAGCCGGGACACGTAGTTCTTGACGGTTTTCTCCGCCAAGAACATTCGCTCGGCGATCTGCTTGTTGGTCAGGCCCTCGCCGAGCAGCTCCAGCAGCACCCGCTCCTGATCGCTCAACCCGGCCAGCGGGTCGTTCTGCTCGGCGCTGCCGCGCAGCTTGGCCATCAGCGCCGCCGCCGCCCGGTTGTCCAGCAGGGAGCGGCCCGCGCCGACGTCCTTGATCGCCTTGGCCAGCTCCATGCCCTTGATGTCCTTGACGACATAACCGCTCGCGCCGGCGAGGATCGCGTCGAGCATCGCCTCGTCGGAGGTGAACGACGTCAGCATCAGGCAGCGCAGATCGGGCATCTGGGACAGCAGATCGCGGCACAGCTCGATGCCGTTGCCGTCGGGCAGCCGCACGTCGAGCACGGCGACGTCGGGTTGCACCGCGGGAATCCGCGCCATCGCCTCGCTCACCGAGCCGGCCTCACCGACCACCTCGAGTTCGGGATCCTCGCCAAGCAGCTCGATGAGCCCCCGCCGGACCACCTCGTGGTCGTCGACGAGGAAGACCTTCACCATCAGATGCCTCCTGATCACGGCGATACGGGGTTGACCCCGTTCGCACACAATACTTCGGATCCGGGGCAGATTCGCCCAGGCCGGCCTCAGGACGGGGAGCCCACCGTCCCGTCCGACGAGCGGCGGATCTCCACCACCTCGTTCAGCGGCCTGCGCGGCGTGGTCGGCGTCTGCTCCATCGCGGGTGCCCGGCCGACCCGGATCAGCACCTGCGGCACCACGGGCCCGTCGGTGACGGTGCCGCCGATCAACGAGGCCACGATCTCGCGGCTGGCGTGCAGCTCGGTCAGGTGGGTCAGCGTGCAGGTCGCCAGCCCGGCCATGGTGGCGTCCAGCAGCACCGCCGACAGCGTCTCACCGCAGCGCAGCACCGACAGCGGCTCGTCGTCCGGGGTGGACAGCACGACGACCTTGGACTGGTCGTGCCCGTAGGCGTATCTGCGGTCCCGGCCTGCGCTGGTGAGCGGGAAATCCCTTGCGATCTCCACGCGTTCGCTCTCGGCGGCGGTCGGCAGCAGGTCGCGGGGGATACCCTCGGCGCTCCCGTACGGCGCAGTCCACCACCGCATCTCCTCGTGGTACGAGGAGTCGTAGAGGCGCAGCGACTCGGTCAGTTTCGAGGCCTGCGCCAGTTCGGGCCTCAGTTCGTCGGGCACGACGTCGATCCGGACGAGATCGGATTCGTTGTTGCGGCGCAGGTGATCCGCCACCGAGTCCCAGTCGGCGGGGGCGGCGAACGGCAACCGGTCGGTGCGCCGATCCATGATCGCGTCGGCGCGGCGGCGGTGTCCCTCGGTGACGAAGTTCAGCGGGCGAAACGTGATCGCCGCCAGGTGCAGCCGGTTGTTCGGGTTCGGGTAGCGGTCGATGTGGGCCCTCCAGCCCGCGGCCGCCATCGCGACGACGAAGTGGTCCAGCACCGCCCCGCAGCTGAGCAGCGCCTCGCGGCCGGAGTGGTCGGTCGCGTACAGCACGCGGCTCTTGTCGAGGAACAGGTGGACGGCGTCGGCGTCGATCACCCAGTGCCACGGCTGGGTGTTGTGCAGCGACGGTGCCCGGCACGCCACCCGCAGGGCGCTGGTGAGCACCTCGGTGTCGACGGGCGTGGGTTCCATACCCTGATGGTCGCCTCGCGCGCGCGGAGGATCCAGGGCCAATGGTCCTCATGGTGGGGTCTTCCGGCCCTGTTCCGGCCGGTCAGCCGGGGACGATGATCGCCCCATGAGCTTGGGCGATCTTGCGCCGGAGGTCTGCGAGACGCACACCGGTCTGGTGGCGCTCGTCGGCGACCGCGCATACAAGGTCAAGAAGGGCGTCACCACCGATTTCCTCGATTTCAGCACCCCGGAGCTGCGGCTGGCCGCCTGCGAGCGGGAGGTGGCGCTCAACCGCCGGCTGTCCCCGGACAGCTATCTCGGGATCGGGCGGTTCACCGATCCGCAGACCGGTGCGCAGGAGCCGGTGATCGTGATGCGCCGCTATCCCGACCGCACCCGGCTGGCGACCATGGTCACCTCCGGCAAGCCGGTGCACGCCGTCCTCGACGCCGTCGCGGACAAGGTCGCGGCGTTCCACCGCGACGCGGTGCGCGGCGACACCGTCGACGCCTGCGGCAGCCGCACGGCGGTGCGCGAACGGTGGCTGCAGAACCTCGACCAGCTGGAGCGCTATACCGCGCTGGACCGTGACACCGTGCGCGAGATCCGGCGTCTGGCCGAACAGTTCATGGCCGGCCGGGCCGCGCTGTTCGACCGTCGCGTCGCCGACAAGTGCATCGTCGACGGTCACGGCGACCTGCTGGCCGGCGACATCTTCAGCCTGCCGGACCGGCTGGCGATCCTGGACTGCCTGGAATTCGACGACCGGCTGCGGTTTGTCGACGTGCTCGACGACGCCGCCTTCCTGGCGATGGACCTGGAGTTCCTGGGCCGCGCGGACCTCGGCGAGTTCTTCCTCGACGCCTACCGCCGCTACTCCGGGGATACGGCGCCGAAGTCGTTGGCGCACTTCTACATCGCCTACCGCGCCGGGGTGCGCGCCAAGACCGACTGTGTGCGGATGGTGCAGGGGCGCGAGGAGGCCCTCGAGGATGCCCGCCGTCACCTGGAGATCGCCCGCAGCCATCTTCAGGCGGCCACGGTGCAGCTGGTGATCGTCGGCGGCGGGCCCGGCACCGGCAAGACCACGCTGTCGCGGGCGCTCGCCGAGCACTTCGACGCGGTGGTCATCTCCACCGACGAGGTGCGCAAGGAACTGCTGAGCGCGGGCGTGATCTCCGGGCAGGCGGGCCGGTACAACGCCGGGCTCTACGCACCGGAGAACGTCGAGAGGGTCTACGGCGAGGTGCTGCGGCGTGCCGAGGACCTCGTCGGCGGCGGCACCTCGGTCATCCTCGACGGCACGTGGCGCGACGAGCGGCACCGGGACCGGGTGCGCGCGCTCGGCGACCGGCTGTCGACGCCGGTGACGGAGCTGACCTGCGCGGCGCCGCTGCGGGAGACGCAGGTGCGCATCGAGACGCGGGGCGAGACCGCCTCCGACGCGACCCCGGACATCGCGGCCGCGATCGCGGCGACGGCCGGTTACGGCGGCCACCTGATCGACACCACCCGCCCGATCGGTGAGACTGTCGACGAGGCGCGCCAGATCTGCTGCGCGGCGATCTGATCGAGAGGCGGCGATGACGGAACAACGTCCGGTCGTGGTGGGGGTCGACGGCTCCGAGGAGGCCCGCACCGCGGCCCGGTGGGCGGCCGCGGTCGCCGAGAGGCTCGGTGTCCCGGTCCATGTCGTGCACGCCCGGCCGGATCCCGGGCACAACCCGTCGGACCTGATCGCCGCGGTGCGGGCGGCCACCGAGGCGGCCGCCGATCCCCCGGAGGTGGTGCTGGCCGCGGCCGAGAAGGCGATCCGCGCCGAGCACCCCGACCTGCCGCTGCAGACCGGCTACTTTCCCGAGCCCGTCGACGAGGTGCTGGTCGCGCTCTCGGCCACCGCGAAGCTGGTGGTGCTGGGTTCGGACAAGATGTCGGTCGGCGCCGCCGTGCTGGTCGGCTCCACCACGCTGACCGTGGTGGAGCGGGCCCGGTGCCCGGTGGTGGCGTGGCGGGGTGTGGCCGGCTCGCCCAGCGGGGCGCCCATCGTCGTCGGGGTGACCGCGGACGCCGACGCCCGGCCCGCGCTCGACACCGCCTTCGAACTGGCCGACGCCCTCGGCGTCGACCTGGTCGCCGTGCACTCGACCCACCGCTCGTCGCACGAGGACCCGCGGGCGGTGCTGGAACCGCTGACCCGCCGGTACCCGGGGGTGTCCGTGCGGGTCGTCGTCGAGGACGACAAGCCGAGCCGGGCGCTGCTGCGCCACCTCGCCGACGCGCAGCTGGTGGTCGTCGGCAGCCGCGGACGCGGTGTGCTGGCAGGCGCGGTGCTCGGGTCGACGGGCCTGAACCTGCTGCACCACTCGCCGGTGCCGACGCTGATCTGCCGACCGGTCTGACGGGGACAGTGCCGTGGCGCCGACGACTGCCGAGCAGGTCTCGTTCGGGTCCGGCGGCACCGTCGTCGTGGGCACGCTGTACCGCCCCGCAGACCGCGCTGTCACGCCGGGGGTCGTTCTCGCGCAGGGCTTTTCGGCGACCATGGACTGGATCGTGCCCGACTTCGCCGCGGCGTTCGCCGACGCCGGGTTCGCCGCGCTGACGTTCGACTACCGGCATCTGGGGGTCAGCGGCGGTGAGCCCCGCGGGCTCGTCGACTCCGGTCGCCAGCGCGAGGACGTCCGCAACGCGCTGACCTACCTGCGCTCCCGCGCCGACATCGATGACCGCCGCGTCGCGCTGTGGGGGACGTCGCTGGGCGGCGCCCACGTGCTGGCGGTGGCCGCCGACGACCACCGCCTCGCCGCGGTCGTCGCGAACGTGCCGGGCATCGACCTGATCCGCGGTATGCGCGGCCGGTACGTGCCGCCGCACCTGCGGATGAGTCCCGCGCGCATCGCGGTGGCCGGCGCATGCCTGCTCGGACACGCCGTCGTCGACGCCGCCCGCGGGATGGCGCGGGCCACGCCGCACTACATCCCGGTGTACGGCAGGCCCGGCCACGCGGTGTTCGCCGACCCGGAACTGGCCGGCCTGTTCGCCGATCTCGAGGACGGCTCACCCACCTGGCGCAACGAGGTCGCGCCGCGGTTTCTGTTCACCGCACCGCGGCTCGGCCCGCGTGTGCTCAGCCGCATCAGCGCACCGGTTCTGGTCACCCTGGCCCGCGACGACGAGGTGATCTCCAGCGCCTTCGTCCGGCGGGCGATCGCACACGTGCCGGACCACGAGATCATCGAGTTCGGGGCACGCCACTTCGAGATGTACCACGGGCAGATCCGTGACCGGGTCATCGAGACGCACCTTCAGTTCCTGACCCGGCACCTGGCGCCAGGGGACTGACGTCCCCAAGGCGGGGACCTTTGGCCCTCGCTGACCACGCCGAACCCCGGTTGGATGAAATTATGGTCAGCTCAACGGATTCCACAACAGAGGTCATCGTCACCACCCGCGGACACCTGCCCGGTGCCGCCGAGTACGCCCGCGAGCGGATCTCCGACGTGCTGGCGCAGACCGGCAAGCGGGTGCTGCAGGCGCGGGTGAAACTGACCCGGCACGGCGAGCCCTCGGAGACCAACCCGGTGATCGCGCAGGCCAACATCGACGTCGACGGCCGTCTGATCCGTGCCCAGGTCGAGGGATCCTCCGTCCGTGAGGCCGTCGACCAGCTCGAGGCCCGGCTCAAGCGCCGCCTGCACGACATCGCGGGTCCCCGTGAGGCCCGCCGCCACGCCGAGCACCGCGCGGCCCGCCAGTTCCCGCGGATCCCGATGGAGGAACGCCAGATCGTGCGGCACAAGTCGGTCGCGCCGTCTGAGTGCACGATTGACGAGGCGGTGTGGGATCTCGAGCTGCTCGACTACGACTTCTACCTGTTCGTCGAGGAGGGCAGCGGCATCGCCGGCGTCCTCTACCACGACGGGGAGTCCGGCTACCGGCTGGCGCAGGTCAATCCGGCCACCGAGAACGAGCACGCGCCGTCGGTGGCGCCGGTCAGCCTGAGCCCGGCGCCGGCACCGACCCTGAGCCTCGACGACGCCAAGGAACGCCTGGAGATCATCGGCCTGCCGTTCCTGTTCTTCATCGACGCCGAGCAGGGCCGCGCCAGCGTGCTGCACCTGCGCTACGACGGCAACTACGGTCTGATCAGCCTCGCCGACTAACGGTGGCAGACCATCACCGGCACCGGGCAGTGATGCAGCAGGTTGAGGCTGGTGGAGCCGAGCAGCGTGTTGAGCACCGCTGCTCGGCGCCGCCCGCCGACCACCACCAGTTGCGCCTCCCCGGCGTGGAGTAGCAGCGCCTTGGTGGCGGCCTCCGGCTCCAGGTAGTAGCGGACCGTGACATCGGGGTGGCGGGCGGTCCACGGTTCCAGCACGGCGCCGTAGCGCCGGGCGATTCCGGCGGCCCAGATCGCCGCATCGGCAGCAGATTCCGATCCGTCGACCCCGACGACAACTGGGTTCTCCGACATGACGTGACCGTACCCACACCGCTGCACCGGGAGCAGGGCCGTTGGTCCCTCGCAGCGGGGTCCGATCCGGGACGTTCGGCCCTGTCCGCGATCCGGGTGGCGGTGAAACGATCAGATCAACTTGGGCAAAACCTGTTGTCCCGCATTGGAGGTCGGTGAATGTCGCCCAAACCCAGTGCCACCCGTCGCTGGCTGACGGTCCTGGCCGGGCGTAACCCGCTGGTGCGGCGCAGCGACCGCTGGGAGGCCGTCAGCCACATCGCGCTGACGGTCACGGCGGTGCTGCTGCTGTCGGTAGCCGGGGCGATCGGCACCGCCGTCTACGACGGCAAGAGCAGCGACTACGCGGCCGAACGCGCGAGCAGGCACCAGGTGGCTGCCACCATCGTCGACGAGCCGACCAGCACGTCCGAGCGCAACCGGCTGGTGTTCCGCGCCCCGGTGGTCTGGCAGCACAACGGCGTCGCGCACACCGGGACCGTCGAGGTGGCGCCCTCCGCGCGGTCCGACGACCCCGTCGACATCTGGGTGAACGACGAGGGGCAGCCGACGCTGCCGCCGAAGCCGGAGTGGGCCGCCTCCGTCGACGCCACCATGGCCGGGATCGGTTCCTGGGTGGGCATGGTCGCCGGGCTGGCCGGGCTGGCCGGCCTGATCCACACCGCGCTGGCGCGCCAGCGCAGCCGGGCCTGGGAACGCGAATTGGCTTATCTGGTCGACGGTTACGGCGGACGGGCCGGATCACAGCCGTGATCGCGCTGTCCGGGGTGCACAAGGTCCCGCGCCTTCGGCGCGTCGACAGAGAGGACTGAGCCATGCGCACGAAGTGGGCCCTGGCCGGCGTCGGCGTCATCGTCGCGCTCATCGCCGCCGCCGTGGTGGCGGTGGTACTGGTGCGCACGGAATCGGTTCCCTCCCAGGAGGAACAGGCGCGCGCAGAGACGGCGCAGTGGTGGGACGGCGCCCGTGGGCCGGTCACCCGGTTCCGCACCGCGCTGGCCGATACCCGCGACGCGATGGACACCTACGACGCGGAGAAGCTGCGCCAGGCGTGCCAGCAGATGCACGACGCGACGGCGGTGGACATCCGCCAGCATCTGCCCGCCCCGAACCCGGAGCTGACGAGCAATCTGGAGGCCGCGATCGAGGACGGCCACCAGGCGGCGCACATGTGCCTGTCGGCGGCCGCCGGGTCGATGAACAGCTACGTGGGCGAGTTCCCGGCCACCCTCGAGCAGGCGCAGCGCAATCTGGACAACGCCCTGCGGCTCATCGACACGCCCAAGGGTCTGTAATCAGTTCTGCCGGGCCGCTTCCAGCAGTAGCCGCTTCTCGGCCGCCGCGATCACCCGGCGGGCGGCGCCGGCGGCATCCGGGTTCACCGACACCGACGTGATGCCCATCCGGACCAGGTGTTCGGCGAACTCCGGTCGCGTCGACGGAGCCTGCCCGCACAGCGAGGACGTGATCCCGAGATCGCGTGCGGTACCGATGATCCGGCCGATGGCGTCGAGCACCGCGGCGTCGGACTCGTCGAACAGCTCGGCGCAGATGTCGGAGTCACGGTCCACCCCGAGCATCAACTGGGTCAGGTCGTTGCTGCCGATCGAGACCCCGTCGATACCCATGCCGACGTACTCGGGCAGCCAGTACACCACCGACGGCACCTCGGCCATCACCCAGCGGTGCAGGCCGCGCTGGCGGCCCAGCGGGCTGCGGTCGACGAGTTTCAGGCACTCCTCGAGCTCCCACCGGGTCCGCACGAACGGGATCATCAGGTGCACGTTGGGCGAGTGCTCGCGGACCCGCGCCAGCGCGGTCAGCTCCAGCGCGAACAAATCCGGTTCCTTGATGTAGCGGTAGCAGCCGCGGTACCCGATCATCGGGTTGTGCTCGACGGGCTCGTAGTTCTCACCGCCGGCCAGGCCGCGGAACTCGTTGCTGCGGAAGTCGGTTGCCCGGTACACCACCGGGCGCGGGGCGAACGCCGCGGCGATCCGGCCCACCGAGGCGGCCAGCCGGTCCACCAGCTCGTCCTGCTCGCCGCGCGCGATCAGGTCGCGCGGATGCCGGCCCTGCAGCGCCTCGGTCAACATGAACTCCGCGCGCAGCAGGCCGACGCCGTCGACCGGTTGGGTCGCCACCGCCTCGGCGCTGTCGGGCATCGCGAGGTTGACGTAGATGCGGGTCGCGGTGACCTCCACCGCAGGCGCTGCGGAAGCGGGAACCGGTTCGCGCACCGACACTGTCGGCTCCTCGACCCGGCCGGCCAGCACCTGGCCGCGGGAGCCGTCGACGGTGACCACGGTGCCGTCGCACAGATCCTTGGTGGCGGTGCGGGCCCCGACGATGCACGGCACACCCAACTCGCGCGCCACGATCGCGGCGTGACATGTCATGCCCCCGGTGTCGGTGACCAGCCCGGCGGCACGCCGGATCGTCGGCAGCCAGTCCGGGTTGGTCATCGGGGCGACGAGGATCTCGCCGTCGCGCAGCCGCGCCCCGTCGTCGGGGGAGGTTAGGGTCCGCACCGGACCGGTTGCCGTGCCCGGTGCGGCGGGCAGGCCTTGTGCCAGTACCGTTCGGTCCGGTGCGGAGGTCTTGAGGGTGGTGATCGGCCGGGCCTGAACCAGATAGGTCTGGCCGGCCTCGATCGCCCACTCGGTGTCCTGCGGACAGTTGTTGTGCCGCTCGGTGGCCACCGCCAGTTCGGCGATGCGGCGCAGTTCGGCGTCGTCGAGCACCCGGGCGTCGGCCTCGTCGGCGCCGAGCTCGACGGTCTGGTCGCGGCCGTCGGCGCCGCGCACGATCTTGAACGACTGGTGGCCCACCCGGACGTCGAGCGTTTCGAGGGTCTGCTTGTCCACCACGTAGGTGTCGGGTTCGACCTTGCCGGACACCACCACCTCGCCGAGGCCGAACGCGGCCTCGATCACGATGCGGTCGGTGTCGCCGGTGCTGGGGTCCGCGGTGAACGCGACACCGGCCTTGGCGGAGTTGATCATCCGCTGCACCACGACAGCCATCGCCGGCGGTTCGGTGAAGCCCCGGCTGGCCCGGTAGGTGATCACCCGCGGGCTGAACAACGACATCCAGCACCGCAGCACCGCGTCGATCAGCGCGTCGTCGCCGCGGATGTTGGTGAACGAGGCGTTCATCCCGGCGAACGACGCGTCGCGGCCGTCCTCGCCGGTGGCCGACGAGCGCACGGCGACCATCGCGTCGTCGCCCAGCCCGTGGTAGGCCGCGAGCACCGCGGCGCGTACGTCGTCGCACAGCCCGGCCCTGCGCACGAGGCTCTGCAGTTGCGCGCTCAGCTCGGTGAGCCGGGCCTGGTCGTCGACGGCGCCGAGCGCCTCGGTGTGACGGGCGGCCACCTCGGTGTCGATCCCGGCGGCCCGTATCGAGTCCAGGTAGCAGTCGCGCAGCAGCACGAACCCCGGCGGCACGGGCAGCCCGGCGGCGACCAGCTCGCCCATGTTCGCGCCCTTGCCGCCGGCCTCCTCGGCATCGGAGATCCGCAGGGCGGTGATGTCAGCCACGTACCGCATGCCCCAAGCATCCGCGTGCGGATGACGTCACGACAGCGGCGCAAAGTCCCCAACCGCAGGGACTTCAGTCCCTATTGGCGCGACCGGGATCGGTGGTGATATTTCTGTTGTCCCCATTGGGGATTCGCACATTCAGGATTGGTTGAGGAGTGTGAATCATGGGAAAGTTGGCAGTCCAGAATCGTCCCGCCCGCCCGCTGTCGCTCTGGCCGGATCTGTCGGAGTTCTTCGAGGGGTTCCCGTCGTTGGCGGCCCTGCGCACCCCGCTCGGCGCCAACCTCATCCGCATTGAGGATTCGCTCAAGGACGGCAAGTACGAACTCCGCGCCGAGCTGCCCGGCGTCGATCCCGCCAAGGACGTCGACATCACCGTGCGCGACGGGATTCTGACGATCAAAGCAGAACGTTCCGAACGCAAGGAGCACAACGGCCGTTCGGAGTTCTCCTACGGTTCGTTCGCCCGGTCGGTCGCGCTGCCCGCGGGGGCCGACGAGGACAACATCAAGGCCTCCTACGACAGCGGCATCCTCACCGTGACGGTCCCCGTCGTCGAGGAGCAGGCCCAGGCGAGCGAGAAGCGCGTCCCGATCGAAGCCGCCAAATAGTCCTCGAGCAGTCCTCGAGTCGCGCCGAGTTCTACACCGAGTTCTACACCGCCCCGGTGTAGAACTCGCGGCGCTTTAACAGACGGGAAGACCGATGGCCCCCATCATCACGCTGACGATGAACCCCGCGCTGGACATCGCGACGTCCGCCGACGTCATCCGGCCGACCAGCAAGGTGCGTTGCTCCGAGGCCCGGCACGACGCCGGCGGCGGGGGTATCAACGTCGCGCGCATCGCCAAGGCGCTCGGCGTCGACGTCACGGCGGTGTTCCCGGCCGGCGGCTCCACCGGCGCGGTCGTCGAGGACCTCGTCGCACGGGCCGGGGTGACCGCACGGGTGGTGCCGATCGTCGGCGCGACGCGGGAGAGCTTCACCGTCACCGAGCGCACCAGCGGCCAGCAGTACCGGTTCGTGCTGCCCGGCCCGCACCTGACCGTCGTCGAGCAGGAACGCTGCCTCGACGAACTGCGGACCCTGGCCGGCTCCGCCGACTACGTGGTCGCCAGCGGCAGCCTGCCGCCGTCGGTGCCGCAGGACTTCTACCAGCGGGTCGCCGACATCTGCCGCGAGACCGGCACGCTGCTGGTGCTCGACGCCTCCGGCGGCGGGCTGCGCAACATCGCCTCGGGGGCGTTCCTGATCAAACCGAGCCTGCGCGAACTGCGCGAGTACTTCGCCCGCGAGCTGGCCACCGAGTCCGAACAGGTCGCGGCCGCACGCGAACTCATCGACCGCGGCGTCAGCCAGTCGGTGGTGGTGTCACTCGGCGCCGACGGGGCGCTGCTGGTGACTTCGCAGACGGCCGAGCGGTTTTCGGGTATCCCGGCGCGGGTGGTCAGCGCCGTCGGCGCCGGTGATGCGATGGTCACCGGGATCGTCGTCGGGCTGACCAGAGGCTGGCCGCTGGTCGAGGCGGTACGGCTGGGTATCGCCGCGGGCACCGCGATGCTGCTGACACCCGGTACCGCCGTTCCGGCCCGCTCCGATGTGGACCACTTCCTGCGGCTGGCGCCCCAGCCGCACACCGTCGGTCTGGTCTGAAGTTGGGCCGATCCGGCGAGCGCGCCAGCGGTGGATGGCACGATAGCGGTGTGACAGCCGATCCGAGACCGCGCCCACTGCGGGATACCCTGTCGCAGCTACGGCTCCGCGAACTGCTCATGGAGATGCAGGAGCGGGTCGAGGAGATCGTCGAGGGCGGGGACCGGCTGAACGGCCTGGTCGACGCGATGCTCGTCGTCACCTCCGGTCTGGAACTCGACCAGACCCTCAAGACCATCGTGCGCACCGCGATCGAACTCGTCGACGCCCGCTACGGGGCGCTCGGGGTGCGCGGCCACGACCACGAGCTCGTCGAGTTCATCTACGAGGGCATCGGCGAGGAGGAGGCCCGCGCCATCGGGCACCTCCCCGAGGGTCGCGGCGTGCTGGGCGTGCTCATCGACGACCCGAAACCGATTCGGCTGGAGAACATCTCGTATCACCCGTCGTCGGTCGGCTTCCCGCAGAACCACCCGCCGATGAAGACCTTCCTCGGGGTGCCGGTGCGCATCCGCGACTCGGTGTTCGGCAACCTGTACTTGACCGAGAAGCGCGACGGCCTGCCGTTCAGCGAGGACGACGAGGTGCTGGTGCAGGCGCTGGCGGCCGCGGCCGGTATCGCCATCGAGAACGCCCGGCTCTACGAGCAGTCGCGGACCCGGCAGTCCTGGATCGAGGCCACCCGCGACATCGCCACCGAGCTGCTGTCCGGCACCGAACCGGCGACGGTGTTCCACATGGTGGCCGAGAAGTGCCTGACGCTGTCCGGCGCCGACCTGACCCTCGTCGCGGTACCCGCCGACCTCGACGAACCCGTCGACTCGGTCGACGAGCTCGCGGTCGTCGCCACCGCCGGCGACGAGGCGATCCCCCGACCGCGCGCGGTGCCGACCGAGGGCACCACCGTCGGCGAGGTGTTCCGGCAGCGGGAGCCCGGCAGCTTCACCAGCATCACGCTGGCGCCCGGCACCGATGCGACCGGTCCGGCGCTGGTGCTGCCGCTGCTGGCCTCCGACGCGGTCGCCGGTGTCCTGGTCGCGGTCCGCGCGCCGGGCAGGCCGCCGTTCCGTGACGACGAGGTGGACATGATGGCGGCGTTCGCCAACCAGGCGGCACTGGCCTGGCAGCTGGCCACCACGCAGCGGCGGATGCACGAGCTCGACGTGCTCGCCGACCGCGACCGCATCGCCCGCGACCTGCACGACCACGTCATCCAGCGGCTCTTCGCGGTCGGCCTGGCCCTGCAGGGCACCATCGCGCGGGCCCGCGTCACCGAGGTCCAGGAGCGGCTCGACCAGTGCGTCGACGATCTGCAGGACGTCATCTCCGAGATCCGCACGACGATCTTCGACCTGCACAGCCGCAACGCCGGCTCCACCCGGCTGCGCCAGCGCCTCGACGAGGCGATCGCGTCGTTCTCCGGGTCCGGGCTGCGCACCTCGGTGCAGTACTCCGGGCCGCTGTCGGTCATCGACGCCACCCTGGCCGACCACGCCGAGGCCGTCGTGCGTGAGGCGGTCAGCAACGCGGTGCGCCACGCCCAGGCCAGCACGCTGACGGTCAGCGTCTCGGTCGGCGACGACCTGTGCATAGAGGTCGTCGACGACGGCTGCGGCATCCCCCCGGACACCACCCCCAGCGGGCTGAACAACCTGCGGCTCCGCGCCGACGAGGTCGGCGGGGAGTTCGTGGTCGAACCGGGCCCCGCGGGCGGAACCCGGCTGCGCTGGTCCGCGCCGCTGGCGTGAGCGGGGGCTGGGCGCCCGGGCTGGCGACGCTGACGGGGTATCAGCGGCGCTGGCTGCGCGGCGACGTCCTCGCCGGCCTGACGGTGACGGCCTACCTGGTGCCGCAGGTGATGGCGTACGCGGCGCTGGCCGGAGTGCCGGTCATCGCCGGGCTGTGGGCCGCCGTCGTCGCCCTGGGCGTCTACGCGGTGCTGGGGTCGTCACGGCAGCTGTCGGTGGGCCCGGAGTCCACCACCGCGCTGATGACGGCGGCGGTGGTGGCACCGCTGGCCGCCGGTGACGGCGCCCGCTACGTCGCGCTGTCGGCGGCGCTGGCGCTGGTGGTGGGAGTGCTGTGCCTGGTGGGTTCGCTGGCCCGGGTCGGGTTCCTGGCCAACCTGCTGTCCGGTCCGGTGCTGACCGGCTACATGACCGGGGTGGCGGTGCTGATGATCGCCAGCCAGCTCGGAAAGGTCTCGGGGATAACGGTTTCCGGTGATGAGTTCACCGCGCTGGCGCAGTCCTTCATCCGCAACCTGACGTCGGTGCACTGGCCGACGGTGATCCTGGCCGCCGGGGTGCTGGCGCTGCTGTGGGCGCTCGACCGCTGGGCGCCGCGCTGGCCGGGTCCGCTGATCGCGGTGCTCGCGGCGACGGTCGCCGGGCTGGTGCTGTCCGTGGAGTCGGTCGGCATCCAGGTCGTCGGCGTCATCCCGGCTGGTTTCCCGGAAATCGGTGTGCCGCAGGTGCAACCGGCGGATCTGGCCGCGCTGCTACTGCCCGCGGTCGGGGTGGCGATCGTCGGGTTCTCCGACAACGTGCTGACGGCGCGCGCGTTCGCCGCCCGCTCCGGCGGCGAGGTCGACGCGAACACCGAGTTGCGCGCCCTGGGTGTCGCGAACCTCGGTGTCGGTATGGCGCAGGGGTTTCCGGTCAGCTCCAGCGGATCCCGGACGGCGCTGGCGGACTCGGTCGGCGGGCGCACCCAGATGTACTCGCTGGTGTGCATCGTCGCGGTGGTGCTGGTACTGGTGGCCGGCCGCGGGGTGCTGGCGAACTTCCCGCTGGCCGCGCTCGGGGCGCTGGTCATCTACGCGGCGGGCAGGCTCGTCGATCTCGCCGCGTTCCGGCGGTTGGCGCGGTTCCGGCGCAGCGAGCTGGTGCTGGCGCTGGCGACGACGGTCGCGGTGCTCACGCTCGGCGTGCTCTACGGGGTGCTGACGGCGGTCGGGCTGTCGATCCTGGACCTGCTGCGCCGGATGGCGCACGCCCACGACAGCGTGCTGGGCTTCGTGCCCGGGGTGCCAGGCATGCATGACGTCGAGGACTACCCGAACGCCAAACCCGTTCCGGGACTGGTGATCTACCGCTACGACGCGCCGCTGTGCTTCGCCAACGCCGAGGACTTCCGGCGGCGTGCGCTGGCCGCGGTCGACGCCAACGACACCCCGGTGGAGTGGTTCGTGCTCAACGCCGACGCCAACGTGGAGGTCGACCTGACCGCGCTGGACGCGCTCGACACACTGCGGCAGGAACTGCAGCGCCGGGGGATCACGTTCGCGATGGCCCGCGTCAAACAGGATCTGCGCGACGCACTGGCCGCGGCGGGCATGATCCCCAAGATCGGGGAGGACCGGATCTACCTGACGCTGTCGGCGGTCGTCGAGGCGTTCCGCGACCGCGATCAGGCCTCGTAGTGCGGCGCGCCGGAGTCGCGGAACTCGCGGCCGGTGATCTTCTCGGCCCGGATGCGGATGAAGTGGTCGCGCTGCCCCTCGACCCACGGCTCGATGAAAGTGCCTGACAGTTCCACGAGTTCGTCGATGTCGGTGACCGGTTCGGCGTGCCCGACGACGGTCACGCTCCACCCGCTGCGCAGGTCGGGATCGAGCTCGTCGGCCTCGAACGCCACCACCTGATTGTGGGCGGCCGCGGCCAGTTTCGGCCCGCCCGCCACCCGGATCGCCACGTCGTCGCGCCACAGCCGGAAGTTGACCGGCTGCACCGCGGGCAGCGCGTCCTCGGTGAACACCAGACGCCCGACCCGCACCTGCTGAAGCCGATCCAGGCACTGCCTGCGGTTGAGGACGTCGAGGTGGCGGCCCTTCGTCATTGGATCAACCCAGCCATCGTTCAGCCTCCCTCTACCAGTGCCAGCGTGCCCGCGGGGGTGCAGCGCCAGTGCCCGTGGCTCAACTCGGCCAGCCGGCTCACGGCGTGTGCGATCCCGTCGGCGAGTTCGCCGACATCCGGTGCCGCGTCGTAGTCGCCGATGATGCCGAAGGCGAGGTGGTCAGCGTAGCTCAGGATCGCCACGCCGGTACGCAGTTGCATCGCCAGCGGCAGAACCGGCAGCAGCCGGATCACCTCGCGGCCGGCCAGATACACCCGCTTGCGGGGTCCGGGCACGTTGGTGGCCAGCGTGACCACACCGCGCTGCGGCAGCCGGGTCAGTGCCCGCACCGCCCACGCCGTCACCGGGAACGGGATGAGCCTGCTCGCGGCGATGAGCGCGCTGCCCGCCTGGCTCTGGCCGCTGCCCTTGGCGCGGGTCATCCGCTCGTGCACGGCGCGCAGCTGCTGGATCGGGTCGGACTTGTCCACCGGCAGGTACGGCAGCATGACCGAGACACGGTTGTCGGGGGTGCCGGTGGCGTCCTCCGGACGCACCGAGACCGGCACCAGGGTGCGCAGCGACGTGCGCCGCGGCTTCTCCCCGCGGCGCAGCAGCATGGTGCGGAAGCTGTCGGTGATCGCGGCCAGCGCGACGTCGTTGACCGTCACACCGAAGCGTTCGCAGACCGACTCGACGTCGGCCATCGACACCTCGACGGTGGCGTAGCGCCGCATGTCCGACACCGGACCGGTCAGAGACGACGTGGCCGCCGGGCGCAGCAGGCCGGCGGCCAGGTCCAGGCCGCCGTGAAGAGCCTGGGTCGTGGCGGACGTCACCCCACACGACGTCCGCCACGCCCAGGTCACCCAGTCGGCCGGGTTCAGCGAGACCGTCGGCAGTCGCCGTCGATCCTCCCGGCCGCCCCCCTCACTGGCCTGCTCGGCACGCCCCTCGGTGTGGCTCTCAACGGGGGCGTCGCAGAGCTGGGTCAGCAGATGAGTCGCCGCGACACCGTCGGCCACGCAGTGGTGGATCTTGACCAGGACCGCCCACCGGTTGTGGGCCAGGCCGTCGACGACCCAGCACTCCCACAGTGGCCGGTCGCGGTCCAGCCGTCGCTCCATCACGTCGGCGACGAACCGGTTCAGCGCCGCGTCGTCGCCGGGCCGCGGCAGTGCGGCCAGCCGGACGTGGTGTGAGAGGTCGAACGCCTCGTCGTCCACCCACTCCGGAGGCTCGAGATCCAGCGGATGGGTGCGCAGCACCTGACGGAACCGCGGCGCCGTCATGATGCGCTCACCCAGCTGGGCGCTCAGCGTCTCGAAGTCCGGCATCGGGCCGGCGAGAACAGCCACCGCGCCGATCGCGAGGCTGGCGTGCGGATCGGAGTCCTCCGCCTGAAGGAACCCCGCATCCAGCGTGGTGAGCTGCTCCATAATCTGTAGTTTTTCGTGCCGCTGAGCTGGGCTGAAGGGGCTTAAGTCCTTTTTGTCGGGCTTTTCGGGAAGGTCCCTCAGTTCTTGTTGCGCGGGGCCATCGCCGCGACGAGCGGGGTGTCCACCCCGACCCGGCCCAGCGCGGCCGCACCGCCCGGGTCACCCAGCGGGGCGTCGCGGCCTGGCAGGATCTCGGTGAAGAACGCGGCGTTGTCGGCCAGGTGCTGCCGCTCGCTCTCGGGCAGGTCGGTCTCGTAGAAGATCGCGTCCTCTTCGCACGCCAGCCGGCAGGCGCCGCAGTCGACGCACTCGTTGGGGTTGATGTACATCGTCCGGGCACCCTCATAGATGCAGTCCACCGGGCACTCCGGCACACACGACTTGTGCATCACATCCACGCAAGCGCTGCTGATCACGTAAGCCATGCCGACATTGTCGAGCCGAGCGCGCGCGCCGGTCCCGAGCCGAAGGGCTTCAGATCCAGGGACCAAAGTCCTTATCGCAGATCACCATCCGCGCCGGGGCGGGTGTGATCCGACCAGCTGCCTACCGGTCTCGACGTCGCGGCTGCGGTACACGATGTAGGGCCGGAACAGGTAGCCGACCGGAGCGCTGAACACGTGCACCAGCCGGGTGAACGGCCACAGGCAGAACAGCACCAACGCGATCGTCACGTGGATCTGGAACCAGGCGGGCGCCTGCACCATCAGATCGCCGCGCGGCTGCAGGATCCAGATCGACCGGAACCAGGGGGCCACGGTCTGTCGGTAATCGTGCTCGGCGCCGACGGGTGTCGCTCCGATCAGGGTGCACGACAGCCCGGCGACGATGGCCAGTACCAGTACCAGGTACATGATCTTGTCGTTGACCGTGGTCGCCATGAACACCGGCCCGGTGGTACGCCGCCGGTATACCAGCAGCGCGATCCCGGTCAGCGTGCAGATCCCGGCGATGCCGCCGAGCACCAGGGCCTGGACGTGATAGGCGTGGTCGCTGAGCCCGGCGGCGTCGGTCCATGACTCCGGGATCACCAGCCCGATCACATGCCCGACGACGACCACCAGGATCCCGAAGTGGAACAGCGGGCTGGCGATGCGCAGCAGCCTCGCCTCGTACAGTTGCGACGAGCGGGTCGTCCAGCCGAACTTGTCGTAGCGGTAGCGCCACCAGATGCCGACCGCCAGCACCGCCAGGGTGACGTACGGCACCACGTCCCAGTAGATCTCGAGACCGGACATGTCAGATCGCTCCTCGGCTCGCGCGGCGCGGCGGCACGGTCAGGGTGAACGGCGCCAGCCCGACGGCTTCGGCGGGCGGGCCCTCGGCGGCCAGCCGCTGCGCCCGCTGCAGGTCGGCGGTGCTCGGCGTGGGCAGGGTGGTGAGCACCGCGGCGACGGTCGGCGCGTACGGCGAGCTCATATCGCACAGGGCCGTGTGCAGCACCTCGATCGGCACCCGGTGCCCGGCCAGCAGCCGCCGGCCCGCGACGGGGTCGACGGTGGCGGCGAACTCCAGCGCGACGGGCAGGTGGTCGGGCGCCTCACCGGCGGGCGGCGGCACGCCTGCGGCCCGGTAGGCGGCGGCGAACGCCAGCATCGCCGCGCCGCGGTTGCGGGTGTCGCCCGCCGTCCAGTAGGTCAGGTACAGCGTGCAGCGGCGGCGCAGGTCGAAGGTGGCGACGTAGTCCTGTGCGGCCCGCAGCGGACCCGCCGCCCGGATCGCGGTCATGGTGTGGGAGAACTGTTGGGCGGCAGGGCTGCTCAGGTGAGCGAGCAACTCGGCCGCGGTGCCGAGCCGGTGCTCGTCGGGGTAGCTCAGCAGCAGCGACGCGCACTGCCAGGTCAGCCGGTCGGCCAGGGTCGGCTTCCTCATCCCGAGCTCCCGGTCGGCGGGAACATGTTCGGCGGGGTGCCGCGGCCGTCCCAGTTGAGCAGGTTGACCCGTGACGGTCGGGTCTCGTTGGCGGCCATGCCCTCATCGGTCTGTCGGTGGTGCAGCGCGTGGAAGGTCTCCACGGCGACGGGCACCGGGGTGCCGCTGGCCTCGCCGAACGGGCCGGACTCGTACATCCCGGGCCCGCCCTCGAACGACAGCGAGCACCCGGGTTCCTCAAGGCCGGCCGCCTCGACGTGGTAGGCGGTCGGAATCACGTAACGCTCTTCGTACTTGGCGAGCGCGAGCAGCCGGTACATCTGGTAGATCTGTTCCTCGGTCATCCCGACCGCCTCTGCCTTCTGCGGCTGTGTCTCGCGGCCGAGGTTGACGTCGCGCATGTAGGACCGCATCGCGGCCAGGCGGCGCAGCACCCCGGCCACCACCTCGGTGTCGCCCGCGGTGAACAACCCGGCGAGGTACTCGATCGGGATGCGCAGCGCCTCCAGCGCACCGAACAGGTTGTCCAGGTCCTCCCCGTCGTGGCCGCTGCGGCTCACCGCGTCCACCACCGGCGACAGCGGCGGGATGTACCAGACCATCGGCATGGTGCGGAATTCCGGGTGCAGCGGCAGTGCCACCCGGTAGGTTTCGATCAGCGCGTACACCGGGGAGCGCTGTGCGGCCTCGATCCACTCCTCGGAGATCCGCTCCCGGCGGGCGGCGGCGATCACCTGCGGGTCGAACGGGTCGAGGAACACCCGCCGCTGCGCCTCGTAGAGGTCCGTGTCGTTCTCCACCGTCGCCGCCTCCAGCACCCGGTCGGCGTCGTAGAGCACCAGCCCGAGGTAGCGCAACCGGCCCACACAGGTCTCCGAACACACCGTCGGCAGGCCAACCTCGATGCGCGGGTAGCACAGCGTGCACTTCTCGGCCTTGCCGGTCTTGTGATTGAAATACACCTTCTTGTAAGGACATCCGGACACACACATCCGCCAGCCGCGGCAGCGGTCCTGGTCGACGAGCACGATGCCGTCCTCGGTGCGCTTGTACATCGCCCCGGACGGGCACGACGCCACGCACGACGGGTTGAGGCAGTGCTCGCAGATCCGCGGCAGATAGAACATGAACGTCTGCTCGAGTTCGAGACGGACCTGCTGACTGACCTTGGCCAGCACCGGGTCACCGGGCACGATCTCGGGTGCGCCGCCGAGGTTGTCGTCCCAGTTCGCCGACCACGACACCTTCATCGGCTCACCGCTGATCAGGCTGCGCGGCGGCGCGACGGGCATCTGGTCGCCCAGTGGTGCGTTGGTGAGGTTCTCGTAGTCGTAGGTCCACGGCTCGTAGTAGTCGGAGATGCTGGGCAGTTTCGGGTTGGCGAAGATGCGCAGCAGCTTCGACAGCCGCCCGCCGTCGCGCAGCCGCAACCGGCCACGCCGGTCCCGGATCCAGCCGCCGCGCCAGCGCTCCTGGTCCTGGTAGGTGCGCGGATAACCTTGTCCGGGACGGGTTTCGACGTTGTTGAACCACACGTACTCGGTGCCGGGACGGTTGGTCCACGCCTGTTTGCAGGTAACCGAACAGGTGTGACACCCGATGCACTTGTCGAGGTTCATCACCATCGCGAGCTGGGCCATGACCCTCACTGGTATCTCACCTCCTGGCTGCGACGGCGCACCACCGTCACCTCGTCGCGCTGGTTTCCGGTCGGGCCGAGGTAGTTGAACGCGAACGTGTTCTGCGCGTACCCGCCTGCCAGGTGGCTCGGCTTGATCAGCAGCCGGGTCAGCGCGTTGTGGATGCCGCCGCGGCGTCCCGTGGTCTCGGTCAACGGCACGTCGATGGTGCGCTCCTGCGCGTGGTAGACGAACACCACGCCCTCGGGCATCCGGTGCGACACGATCGCCCGGCACACCAGCACACCGTTGCGGTTCACCGCCTCGACCCAGTCGTTGTCGCGCACACCGATCTTCGCCGCGTCGGCGCCGCTCATCCACATCGTGGGCCCGCCCCGCGACAGCGACAGCATCAGCAGGTTGTCCTGGTACTCGGAGTGGATCGACCACTTCGAGTGCGGGGTCAGGTAGCGCACCGTCAGCCCGACCTCACCGGACCCGAGCGTCGGCTCCCCGAACAACCGGGCCATGTCCAGCGGCGGCCGGTAGATGGGCAGCTGCTCGCCGAGCTCCTCGATCCAGTCGTGGTCGACGTAGAAGTGCATCCGCCCGGTGAGCGTGTGGAACGGTTTGAGCTCCTCGATGTTCACGGTGAACGGCGCGTAGCGGCGGCCACCGGTCTCGCTGCCCGACCATTCAGCACTGGTGATCACCGGAACCGGGCGGGCCTGGGCGTCGGCGTAGGTGATTCGGCGTTCCTCGCTGCCCTCGGCCAGGTGTCGCAGCCGGCGGCCGGTGCGCTTCTCCAGCTCCCCGAACCCCTCCACGGCGAGGCGGCCGTTGGAGGTGCCGGACAGCGCCAGGATCACGTCGGCCATCCGTTCGGCGGTGGTGATCGCCGGGCGGCCCGCCGCCACACCGGAGTCGAAGACCCCGAACCTCTTGGCCAGTTCGGCGGTCTCCCGCACCGGCCAGGTCGTCACACCCTTGGTGGTGACCCCGAGCTTGTCCACCAGCGGTCCGAGACTGGCCCACTTGTCGGCGATGGCGGGGTAGTCGCGTTCGACGACCGTCACCGGCCCCATGGTCCTGCCGGGCACGGGGGTCTCCCCGGTGGCGCGCCAATCATGTTCGCTGCCAGCGGGATACGCCATGGCGCCGGGGGAGTCGTGCAGCAGGGTGCCGAGGACGACGTCACGGCGGACCCCCAGGTGCTTGGCCGCCAGGGCGCTGAACGCGCGGGCGATCGCGCCGAACGCCTCGTAGTCCGACCGGGTCTCCCACGGCGGGTCGATCGCGGCGGTGAACGCGTGCACGTAGGGGTGCATGTCGGTGCTGGACAGGTCTGCCTTCTCGTACCAGGTCGCCGCGGGCAGCACGATGTCGGACAGCAGCGTCGTCGAGGTCATCCGGAAGTCGATCGACAACAGCAGGTCGAGTTTGCCCTCGGGGATGTCGCCGTCCCAGGCGACGTCGTCGGGCCGCACCTGGGTCGGTGTCGCCTGCAGGTTCGAGTCGGTGCCCAGCAGGTGGCGCAGGAAGTACTCGTTGCCCTTGCTCGACGAGCCGAGCAGGTTCGCCCGCCACACGCTGAGCACCCGCGGCCAGTTGCGCGGATCGTCGGGATCGGTGATCGCCAGCCGCAGCCGGCCCGACACCAACTGCTCGGCCACGTACTCGCCGGCGTCCCGGCCCGCTTCGGCGGCCTCGTCGGCGACGTCGAGGCTGGAGCGGTCGAACTGCGGGAAGAACGGGGTCCAGCCCATCGCCGCCGCCGCGGCCAGCACGTCCATCGTGTGCCTGCCGCGGAACCGGCCACGGCCCAGCGGGCTGGCCAGCGCGTCGGCGCGGTAGCCGTCGTAGCGCCACTGGTCGGTGTGCACATACCAGTACGAGGTGCCCGCCATCTGCCGTGGCGGGCGCGACCAGTCGGTGGCCATCGCCATCGTCGCCCAGCCGGTGACCGGGCGGCACTTCTCCTGGCCGACGTAATGCGCCCAGCCGCCGCCGTTTCGGCCCATCGAGCCGGTCAACAGCAGCAACGCCAGGACAGCCCGGTAGGTGGCGTCGCCGTGGAACCACTGGCAGATGCCCGCGCCCATGATGATCATCGACCGGCCGCCGGACTCCTCGGCGTTGCGGGCGAACTCCTTGGCGATGCGCTCCGCCTGCGCCGCCGACACCCCGGTGATCGCCTCCTGCCACGCCGGGGTGTACGGGCGGGCGTCGTCGTCGTAGCCGGTGGGCCAGTCGCCTGGCAGGCCCGGCCGCGCCACCCCGTACTGCGCGAGCATCAGGTCGAACACCGTGCACACCAGGTGCCCGCCGACCCGGCGCACCGGTACCCCGCGCTCGAGCGTCTCCCCGTGACCGTCGAGGGTGTCGAAGCGCGGCAACGCGATTGCCGCGACCTCACCGCCTTCGACCGTCAGCGCGGGCGCGATGTCACCGAGATCGAGGTTCCACCTGCCCACCCCGTCGTCGCCGAACCGGAAGCCCAGCGAGCCGTGCGGCGCCACCGCCTCACCGGTCCGGCCGTCGAGCAGCACCGGTTTGAAGGCCGCGTTCTGGACGTCGTGGCCGAGGTCGGCGGCGGTCAGGTTCTTGCCGGGGACCAGCCGGCCGTCGCGCGCTTCGAGCTTGACCAGGAACGGAAGATCGGTGTACTGGCGCACATAGTCGACGAAGAACGGGATCCGTTTGCGGACAAAGAACTCCGACAGAATGACGTGACCCATCGCCATCGCCAGCGCACCGTCGGTGCCCGCCGCGCAGGGCATCCACTCGTCGGCGAACTTCGTGTTGTCGGCGTAGTCGGGGCTGACGGTGACGACCTTGGTGCCGCGGTAGCGGACCTCGGCCATCCAGTGCGCGTCGGGGGTCCGGGTGACGGGCACGTTGGAACCCCACATCATGAGATACGCGGCGTCCCACCAGTCTCCGGACTCGGGCACGTCGGTCTGGTCGCCGAACACCTGCGGCGAGGCCACCGGCAGGTCGGCGTACCAGTCGTAGAACGACGTCATCGCCCCGCCGATCAGCTCGATGAACCGCGAGCCCGCGGCATGGCTGACCATCGACATCGCGGGAATCGGGGAGAACCCGGCGACGCGGTCGGGCCCGTAGGTCTTGATCGTGTGAACGTGTGCGGCGGCGATCATCTCGGTGGCCTCGGCCCACGTGATCCGCACCAGACCACCCTTGCCGCGGGCACGTTGGTAGCGGCGACGGCGCTCGGGGTCGTTCTGAATCTCGGCCCACGCCAAGACCGGATCGCGGACCCGGGACTTCGCCTCCCGGTACATCTCGACCAGCAGTCCGCGCGCGTACGGGTAACGGACCCGGGTGGGGGAGTAGGTGTACCAGGAGAACGCGGCCCCGCGCGGGCAGCCGCGCGGTTCGTACTCGGGGCGGTCGGGGCCGACGGACGGATAGTCGGTCTCCTGCGTCTCCCAGGTGATGATGCCGTCCTTGACGTAGATCTTCCACGAACACGACCCCGTGCAGTTGACGCCGTGGGTGGAGCGCACGACCTTGTCGTGGCTCCAGCGGTCGCGGTAGAACACGTCGCCGTCGCGGCCGCCGTGGCGGGTTACGGTACGGCCGTCCGCGGAGAACTCGCCGGGCGTGAAGAACCGGCCGCTGCGCTGCAGCAGTTCCTCGATCCGGCCGCCCGCCCCGCTCATGTCGGTGCCTTCTGCCGGGGTTCGTGGGCGTGCAGTTTCACCGCCACGTAGACGAACGCGATCACCGCGGTCGCGACCAGCAGCAACAGTCCCACGGTGTAGTGGTTCTGGTCGGCGTTGTACGTCGCACCCATCACCAGAGGCGGGAAGTAGCCGCCCAAACCGCCTGCGGCGGCCACGATTCCGGTGACCGACCCCACCGACTGGGCGGGGCTGCGGCGCGCCACCCAGGCGAACACCCCGCCGGTGCCGATGCCGAGGAACACCGCCAGCGCGATGAACGTCGCCGCCGACCACACGTCGGGCGGCGGCTGGAACACCGCGACGAACGCGGTGACGGCGGTACCGGCGAACGACGTGAGCACCACGTACTTCGGGGGGATCCGGTCCGACAGTGCACCGCCGACCGGGCGTGCCAGCACCGCCGCGAGCGCGAACCCCGCGGTGCGCGCACCGGCGTCGACGGGCGAGAACCCGTAGATGGTCTTGATGTAGGTGGGCAGGTAGTTGCTGAACGCGACGAAGCCGCCGAACACGATCGCGTACAGCAGCGACATCTCCCAGGTCACACCGAGCCTGGCCGCCGCCTTGAGCTTCGGCACCACCGGGTCGGTGTTGGCTGTGAAGGCGGGCGAGTCCCGCATGACGGCGATGCACAGCGCCGCCGTGGCCGCGAGCGCCAGCGCGATGAGTATGTGGGTGGTGAGCAGCCCGAACGAGTTCACCAGCCGCGGCGTGAAGAACGCCGACAGCGCGGTGCCCACCATGCCCATGCCGAACACGCCGGTGGCGAAGCCGCGACGGGCCGGTTCATACCAGTTGTTGGCGAACGGGATCCCGACGGCGAAGATGGTGCCTGCGATGCCGAGGAAGAACCCGAACACCACCAGCATCGGGTAGGAGCCCGCCGCGCCCGCTGCGCCGACGGCCAGCACAGGGGGGATCGAGGCCAGCGAGATCGCGATGAACATGACGCGCCCGCCGTAACGGTCGGTCAGCGCGCCGATCGGGACCCGGCCGACGGCGCCGACCAGAATCGGGGTGGCCACCAGGATCGACGCGTCGGTACTGCTCAGCCGCAGGTCGGAGGCGTAGGTGGTGGACAGCGGGCCGATCATGTTCCAGGCCCAGAAGTTGATGGCACTGACCCAGGTGGCCAGTGCGAGGTTGATTCCGCGTCGGGAATCGGTGTCCGGCGCAGCCGCCGTAGTCACTCATCCAGACAAGCACGAACCGGTGCCGGATTTGTCGATTTGGCGCAATGTGTCTCGCGGGGTTCACCGGCTCAGGGACAGGCCGGCCGCTACGGCGAACCCGAGCACCGCGGCGAGGCCCGCCTGACGCCCCGCTTTCTCCGTGGACTCGGGAATCATCGACGTCACCAGCATGACGAGCAGTGCGCCTGCCGCGAAACCGTCGATGCCGCCCTGGAATTCATTTCCCGCGAACGCCTGGAGCAGGTATCCCGCCGCGGTGGCCGCCACACACATCGCGGCGACGGCGGACCATCCCGCCAGGATGTGGGATGCGGGCCGGCCGGCACGCTTGAGGTCGTCGGCGGATCCGATCGCCTCGGGCAGGTTGGAGACGAAGATCGCGACCAGCAGTGAAATGCTCACCGCTCCAGCGCTCGCGACCCCGATCCCCAGCACCGCCTGCTCGGGGATACCGTCGAGCAGCGCGCCCAGCGCCAGCGGCAGGCCGGCCTGTCCGCCGCGGCCGCCCAGCCGGATCACACCGAGGTCAGCGAGGTAGAACAGCAGTCCGCCGACGGCCAGACCGGCCGCGACGGGAAGTGCGCCGCCGACCTGAAAACCCTCTTCAGCCAACTCGAAAGAGATGCTGGCCACCAGGGCGCCGGCACCGAACCCGAGAACCAGCCCGATCAGCCGCGGGTGCCAGTCGCGGACGACTCCTGCGACCGCCCCGACGATCAGCGACGACGCCGCGACAGCGCCCCACAGCAGCGCGGTGGGCACACCGTGAGCCTAGGCGCGAATCCTGCGGCCCCGCCGGTGCCGCTTGGTCGGATCGCGCTGGCCGGCCAGTGTCACCGCCAGCAGGACCAGGGTCACCCCCAGGCCCATCAGCAGCCAGTCCCAGACCCGCGCGGTGACCATCGCGTGGGTCCACAGCGCGAAGTACACGGCGCCGCCGAACAGCAGGTAGGACCGCGCCCACGCGTACGTGCGCGCCAGCAGCAGGCCGAGCACGCCGACCAGGATGTGGGTGACGCTGTACACCGGTGGGGCCGCGACGATGAAGCCGACGACGCCGAGAACTATCAGGGCGGCACCGGCGATCACCGCCGCCCCCTGAACCGCCATGATCTTCGGTCTGGCCATCGTGCTCTCCGTCGTTCGAACCTGTTGACGGAGCGGTTACCCCGATGGCGGCGGGGTTAATCGGGCTGCGCGCGTCCTATCGCTGGACGTTGCAGTTCGGGCGGTTCCCGCAGTGATGCCCGGAATCGCACTTGTTGCAGTGACAGTTACAGCCGCCGCCGGCCTTGACCGCAGAGATACGCATCGCTGTTCAACTCCTTTGTTGACCCGCTGTACTGCCCGCCCCTCGGCGGGCGTTGTACTCCGAATATAGGCCGCTAGCTGTCGGTGCGTCCGAGAATCGGCCGCAGCTTGTCGAGCACCGAGGCATCCTCGATGGTCGAGGGCACCGGCTCGTCCTTGCCGTGCGCGATACCCCGCATGGTCTTGCGCAGGATCTTGCCGGATCGTGTCTTGGGCAGCGCGGGCACGACGTCGACGAGCTTGAAACACGCTACGGCGCCGATGTTCTCACGCACCAGCGCGACGAGCTCGTCGGCCAGACCCGTGGCCTTGGCGCCCGCCTTGAGCACCACGAACCCCCGCGGCACCTGGCCCTTGATCTCGTCGTTGACGCCGATGACCGCGCACTCGGCGACCGCCGGGTGGGTGGCCAGCACCGCCTCGATGGCGCCGGTGGAGAACCGGTGGCCTGCGACGTTGATGACGTCGTCGATGCGGCCCATCACGAACAGGTAGCCGTCCTCGTCGAGGTAGCCGCCGTCGCCGGTCAGGTAGTAGCCGGGGTACTCCTCCAGATACGACGAGACGTACCGGTCGTCGTCACCCCACAGCGTCGGCAGGGTGCCCGGCGGCAGCGGCAGCCTGATGCAGATCGCGCCCTCTTCGCCGGGGTCGCACTCGGTGCCGTCGGGCCGCAGGATGCGCACGTCGTAGCCGGGCATCGGCACCGTCGGCGACCCCGCCTTGATCGGCATCGGGTCCAGGCCCATCGGGTTGGCGGCGATCGCCCAGCCGGTCTCGGTCTGCCACCAGTGGTCGACGACCGGGATGCCGAGCTTCGCGGTCGCCCACTCGTAGGTGTCGGGGTCGAGGCGCTCGCCGGCCTGGAACAGGTACTTCAGCTTGGACAGGTCGTAGCGGCGGATGTGCTCGCCGTCGGGATCCTCCTTGCGGATCGCGCGCACCGCCGTCGGCGCCGTGAACAGGGCCTTGGCACCGGTCTCGGAGGCCACTCGCCAGAAGGCGCCCGGGTCGGGGGTGCCGACCGGCTTGCCCTCGTACATGACCGTGGTGGCGCCCAGAAGCAGTGGGGCATAGACGATGTAGGAGTGGCCGACCACCCAGCCGACGTCGGACGCGGTCCAGAAGACGTCGCCGGGATGGATGTCGTAGATGTTGCGCAGGCTCCACAGCAGCGCCACCGCGTAGCCGCCGTTGTCACGGACGATGCCCTTGGGCTTGCCGGTGGTGCCGGAGGTGTAGAGGACGTAGAGCGGATCGGTCGCGGCGACGGGCACCGGGTCGACAGGGTCGGCCGAGGCGACCTCGTCCCAGTCCAGGTCGCGGCCCTCGATCAGATCGCAGCGCTCATGGTCGCGCTGCTTGATAACGCAAGTGTGCGGGGGATGTTCGGACATCTCCAGCGCCGCGTCGAGCATCGGCTTGTAGGCGACGGTGCGGCTGGGTTCGATGCCGCAGGAGGCGGAGACGATCACCTTCGGCTGGGCGTCGTCGATGCGGGCGGCGAGTTCGTGGGCCGCGAAGCCGCCGAACACCACCGAATGCACCGCGCCGAGCCGCGCGCAGGCCAGCATCGCGACGAGCGCCTCGGGGATCATCGGCATGTAGATGACGACCCGGTCGCCCTTCTCGACGCCCAGCTTGCGCAGCCCACCGGCGAAACGGGCTGTGGCATCGAGCAATTCGCGGTAGGTGTAGGTGCGCTTGGTGTCGGTGACCGGGGAGTCGTAGATCAGCGCGGCCTGGTCGGCGCGACCGCCCTCGACGTGACGGTCCAGCGCGTTGGCGCAGGTGTTGAGTTCGCCGTCGGGAAACCAGCGGTAGAACGGCGGGTTCGAGTCGTCGAGGATCTTGGTGGGTTCCCGCGTCCACGTCACCGCGCGTGCGGCCTCGGCCCAGAAGGTTGCTGGGTCTTTGATACTGGACTCGAAGACGGCGCGGTATCCGGTCATACCGAGAACTTATCGTGCCGCGTCAAATCTTCTCTATAGTGCCCACTTATGCCAGCTGGACCCCCGACGATAGACGGCGCGCGGCGTTCCTACATCGACGCGCGCGGAGTGCATTTCCATGTGACCGAGGCGGGTTCGCCAGACGGGCGACCCGTTGTCGCGTTGCACGGCTGGCCGCAGCATCACTGGGTGTACCGGGATCTACTCGCCGATCCGCCGGAGGGGCTGCGCATCATCGCACCGGACCTGCCGGGGTACGGGTGGTCGGGTCCGCCGCCGCACCGCTGGGCCAAGGACGACGTCGCCGCCGACGTGCTGGCACTGATGGACGCGATGGGCCTCGAACGGGTTCTCTTGATCGGTCACGATTGGGGCGCATTCGTCGGCTACCGGATGATCCTGACCGCGCCGGAGCGGTTCGACGGATTTCTGGCGTTGAACATGGCGCATCCGTGGGTGCCGCCCACAGTGCTGCTGCCACACATGTGGCGGTTCTGGTACCAGGTGCCGATGGCGACGATCGGCGGGTGGCTGCAGCGACGGACGAAGTTCGTGCGGCGGGTGTTTCACCGGGCGTCGGCGCTGGACGGTCGGACGGCGTGGGTGTACGCGTCGCGGTTCCGGGATCCGGTGGTGGCGCGGGCGGCCCGGGACACCTACCGGACGTTCCTGGTCCGGGAGCTGGCCGCCGGCGGTCGTACGCCGGCGCCACGGGCCACGGTGCCGATCCGCTGCGTGTTCGGCGTCGGCGACACCGCCCTGCATCCGTCGCTCGCGTCCGCCGAGACCGCGCGGGCCGACGACTACACCGTGGAGCTGGTGGAGGCCAGTCACTTCATCGTCGACGAGCGCCCGGACAAGGTGCGTGCGGCGCTGATCGCGCTGGCGGAGGAGACACGGTAGCTTCCGGTCCCGCGGTGCGCCTTTTGGCGCCTCATGTGTCTCTGAATTTTCTTTTGTCTCTTTGGTTTCAGTGGTCACATGGCGGGGGTTTTTGTCGGTGGAGGCCTCTAGCGTGAAAGCGTGGGGTTCGAACGTTTGAGCGATGTGGTGGCGGGGATGGCTGAGCAGTCCGCCGCGCTGGCCACTGAACCCCTTGACGGTCTGAGTACGAATGAGCTTCTGCAGCTGACCGCGGAGTGGGAGCAGTTCACGCGCGCGTCGGCGATGGTGGGGCATCGGTTGGTGGCGCAGTTGGGGCGGGTGCCGGTGGTGGAGTTGGGGGAGCCCACTGTTGCGAAGACGTTGGTGACGTTGTTGCGGGTTGGGGTTGCCCCCTGATGGTGGACACCTGACTGGTGGGACTGCTGGTCCTGCGGGAAGGATGTCCGTATGTCGGGCAAGCGCAAGAAGTACACCCCGGAGTTTCGGGAGCAGGCTGCCCGCCTGGTGATTGAAACGCCCTGGAAATCCCGGAGGCTCCTGACCTTGGAAACGAGGATGCAGGTATGCCGAAGGAACAGTCGCCCGGGAAGCCGACGACACGTCGATACAGTGCCGAGGAGAAGGCCGCCGCGGTGCGGATGGTCCGCACCTTGCGCGCGGAGCTGGGCACCGAGCAGGGCACAGTGCAGCGGGTCGCTCGCCAGCTCGGCTACGGAGTGGAATCGGTGCGCACCTGGGTCCGTCAGGTCGACATCGACGAAGGCCTGGCTCCTGGGGTGACGACCTCGGAGTCGAAGAAGGTGAAGGAACTCGAACAGGAGATCCGAGAACTCAAGCGTGCCAACGAGATTCTGAAGCGAGCGGCAAGTTTCTTCGGGGCGGAGCTCGACCGCCAACACAAGAAATAGTCGATTTCATCGACGACAATCGCGGGGAGTTCGGGGTCGAGCCCATCTGCACGGTCCTGCGCAGCGCAGGCTTGCAGGTGGCCCTGAGCACCTACTACGACGCCAAAGCCCGGGTCCCATCGGCGCGGGCCCTGCGCGACGCCGTCCTCGGGCCGGCGTTGTGCCAGCTCTGGAAAGACAACTACTGCGTCTATGGGGCCCGCAAACTCTGGAAAACGGCTCGTCGCGATGGTCATGACGTCGGTCGCGATCAGGTGGCCCGGCTGATGCGGGCCGCAGGCATTGAGGGGGTCCGGCGCGGCAAACGGGTGCGGACCACCAAAGCTGACCCAGCCGCGGCGCGGCACCCGGACTTGGTGCACCGCAACTTCGCCGCGGCTGCCCCGAACCAACTCTGGGTGACCGACCTGACATTCGTGCCGACCTGGGCCGGGGTGGCCTACGTGTGCTTCATCATTGACGCACACTCGCGGATGATCGTGGGGTGGCGGGTGGCTTCGCACATGCGGACCTCGATGGTTCTCGACGCGTTGGAGATGGCGCGTTGGTCACGCGGAACTACATTGCAGGACTTGATATGTCACTCAGATGCCGGGTCGCAATTCACGTCCATTCGCTACGGCGAGCGGCTCGCTGAGATCGGCGCAGTCCCGTCAATTGGGACCGTTGGAGATAGTTTCGATAACGCTCTCGCGGAGACAGTCAACGGTTACTACAAGGCCGAGCTGATCTACGGGCCGGCTCGAAGCGGACCGTGGAAGACCGTCGAGGACGTAGAACTCGCCACCCTCAGTTGGGTCCACTGGCACAACACCAGCCGCCTGCACAGCTACCTCGGCGACATCCCACCCACGGAGTTCGAAGCCGCGTTCTACGATGCATACCGGACCGACCAACCCTTGATCGGAATCCAATAGCCCGAGCCTCCGGGAAACCCAGGGCGCTTCAGATCGAGACGGGTCGTCCGATTGCTCATGTGGCTGCTGAGATCGGTGTAGGTGAGCAGTTGCTCGGGCGCTGGGTGCGCCAGACCCGCGCCAACGGCGACGATAATGGTGCGGTGCTTGATGACGATGAGCGTGCCGAGTTGGAGCGGCTACGCAAGGAGAACGCCGAGTTACGTTTGGACCGGCAGTTTTTGAAAAAAGCCGCGGCCTTCTTCGCCTCCGAACAGAACCAGTAGACGCCTACGTTCTGATCGAAGCGGAGAAGGCCACTTACGCGATCACCCGGATGTGCGAGCTGCTGGAAGTCTCTCGCTCGGGGTTCTACAAGTGGCGCACGACCCAGGCGGCGGGACCGTCGCCGGCGGCTCGCCGGCGTGCCGAACTCGATAGGAAGGTCGCGGCGTTCCACAAGGCCTCTGACCGGGTGTACGGGGCCCCGCGGATCCTGGCCGACCTGCGTGAGGACGGCGAGACGGTGTCACGCAAAACGGTGGCAGCCTCGCTGCGCCGCCAGGGTCTGGCCGGGATCAGCCCACGCACGTTCGCCCCCGCGACCACGCTCGTCGACCTCGACGACATGATGCCCAAGGACCTGGTGAAACGATGTTTCGATGCTGGGCGCCTAGATGTGGTGTGGACTTCGGACATCACCTATCTGCGCACCGGTGAGGGCTGGCTGTATCTGTGTGCGGTCCGCGACGGATGCAGCCGGCGGGTGATCGGCTGGGCCATTGATGAGCACCTGCACACCGACCTCGTCGAAGCTGCGGTGGCGATGGCGGTGACAATGCGAGGAACGCTCGCCGAAAAGGTGGTCTTGCACGCTGACCGCGGCTGTCAGTACACCTCCGCGCAGATGGCCCGGTTCGCCCACGCCCACAACCTGGCCCGATCAGTGGGCCGCACCGGGGTGTGCTGGGACAATGCCCAGCAGGAATCATTCTGGGGCACATTGAAAGTCGAGTTCTATGACCGTTACTTGTGGCGCACCAAGGCGGCCGCTAAGCTCGCCGTCGGCGACTGGATCGAACGGGTCTACAACCGCCGCCGGCGCCACTCAGCGATCGGCATGATCAGCCCGGTTCAGTTCGAGAACCGGATCACTCAGACGGCACAAGCCGCCTGACCCAGTGTCCACCAAACGGGGTCAAGCCCAGGGTTTCGCCGGGTGAGGCGCGGCGGCGGGTCAAGGATGCCGCGGTGTTGGTGGAGCGGGCGGCGATCACTGGTGAGGTGTTGGCGCCGGTGTGGCAGCGTGCCGCGGCGTTGGTGGCTCGTGGGGTGTTGGGTGCGGGTCATGTCGCGGTGTTGCACCGGTTTTTCGATCATCAGTGTCCGCGTTCGGTGCCGTTCGATGTGCGTGAGGAGGCCGAAAAGCAGCTCGCCGAACTGGGTGCGACCTTGAATCCCAGTCAGTTGGGTAAGGCTGCTGAGCGGTTGGGTCAGTATCTGGATCAGGATGGGGAGTTCAGCGAGCCGGTTGAGCAGAAGTGCTGGTTGCGGTTGGGTCGGCAGCGCAGTGATGGCACCAGCACGATCAGCGGGGTGATCAGTGCCCGGATGCGGGTGTTTCTGGAGGCCGGGCTGGCGATCTATGACCGGTTGCACGCCAACCAGCCCGACGCCGTGGAGCCGATCCCGGCCCCGGGCCCTGATCGGGCACCGCAGCCCGCTGATCGTGAACCTGCCCCCGAGCTGGACCTCGACCCCGAGCCTGAGCCGGAACCCGAACCGTCGGTTGAGGTGGTGGATACCCGCAGTGCGGGGCAGCGGCGTCATGATGCGGTGATGGCGATGCTGCGTGATTTGTTGGCGTTGCGTCCGCGTGGGGTGGTCAACGGGTTTCCGGCCACGGTGGTGGTTACCGCGACGTTGCAGGATCTGACCGCTGGGGCGGGGGTGGCGGTCAGTGCGGGTGGGACGGTGCTGCCGATGGGGGAGTTGATCGCGATGGCCGCGCAGGCGCACCCGTACTTAGCGGTGTTCGATAAGCACACCAACGAACCGCTGTACCTGGGTCGGGCCAGACGGTGTGCGAGTACGTCGCAGCGGTTGATGTTGTTTGCGATGGAGCGTGGCTGCACCAAACCGGGTTGCACTGTGCCGGCGTATTACACGCAGGTTCATCACGCGGTCGCTGACTGGGCCGCTGACGGGCAGACCGATATCACCGATCTGACGTTGGCGTGTGGGCCGGACAATCGGATCGTCGGACCCGGCGGGTATCGGACCCGTAAACGCAAGGATGGGCGCACCGAGTGGTTACCGCCGCCGCAGTTGGATACCGGGCAGGCGCGGGTGAACAACTACCACCATCCGGAGCGCTACCTCATCCCCGACGAACACACCGACACCGACGGTGACGGGGACGACTGTTGCAACCCACCCGGCGACAACGACCGCGACGCTGGCTGACACCACGACACCCCCGCACGGCCGTCAGGCGGCGAAAGCCCTTCGAACGCAGAACAGTCGCGGACTGTCGGTCAAACGGCGGACAGCCCGCGACTGCTCAGAAGTCAGGACTCAGTAGTCCGGAGTGTTGACGTCTTCGAGTTCCTGCAGTTCCGGCGAGGGCTGGAACGGCGTCGGCGTCGCCGGCGTCGACACCGGAGTCGGCGGCGCGCACTCGGCGCCCGACACGCCCTCAGGGCAGGCGTTGGCGCTGGTGCCCGCGGTGTCCGGAGTGATCGGGGTCAGGTACGGCACACAGTGGCCGCTGTAGACGTCGAACTCCTCCCCGGTCACGCACTTCGTGTCTTGGGCGGACAGGTCCCCCGAGGTGATCAGGGCAGGCGCCAGGCTGACGAGGGTCGCCGCGGCGGTGAACGCGCCGGCGATGATCAACTTGCGAGCGGACAGCATTGAGGTTCCCACGCCGGACAGTATTGCCTACTACGCCGCTACTGTGGGGATATGGCACGCATCGTGATCATCGGGGGCACGGAAAGGTCGCCCTCCACCTGGCCGCAGTCCTCACCGAGCGCGGCGACGAGGTCACCTCCGTGTTCCGAAACCCCGACCATGCCGACGACGTGCGGGCGACGGGCGCCACCCCCGTGGTGGCCGACATCGAGCAGCTGGACACCGATGCGCTGGCGACGATCGTGGCCGGCCACGACGCGGTGGTGTTCTCCGCCGGCGCCGGTGGCGGCAACCCGGCCCGCACCTACGCGGTGGACCGCGACGCGGCGATCCGGGTCATCGACGCCGCCGGTCAGGCCGGTGTGCCACGGTTCATCATGGTCTCCTACTTCGGGGCAGGGCCGGATCACGGTGTGCCGGAGGACAACTCGTTCTTCCCGTACGCCGAGGCCAAAGCGGCAGCCGACGCACACCTGCGGGCCAGCGCCCTGCGCTGGACGATCCTCGGCCCCGGCCGGCTGACGCTGGAACCGGCGACCGGCCGCATCGCGCTCGGCCCGGAAGCCGCCAAAGGGGAGGTGACCCGCCAGGATGTGGCGCTGGTCGCCGCCGCCTGCCTGGCCGACGACAGCACCATCGGCCGCACGATCGAATTCAACAACGGCGACGTGCCGATCGCCGAGGCCATCAAGGGCTGAGGTCTCCGCCCGCCCGTCCGCGACCTTGGGTACGGTTTTCTCGGCACGTCAGTGCAGCGCCCCCATAGCCCAATTGGCAGAGGCAAGCGGCTTAAAACCGCTGTGTTCCGGGTTCGAGTCCCGGTGGGGGTACCGGTTCAGTCGCGTGTGAGCAGCAACGTCGCCTCGTCGTAGGGAAACAGTCGGTAGAACGGCCTGGCCGAGGCCGTGACGAGAGCCTCGGCCTCGGCCTTGCTCACCACCTGCGGATTCGACAGCGCGAGCGCTTTGCCGCGCTTATGCAGCACCGCGGCCCCGGCGGCCTGCACGTTGCGCAGCCAGTCGGTCTCCGGCCCGTATCCGATGAGGATCGCGAAGCCGTCCCGCGTCGGGAACACCAGAAGCGGCGTCAGGTAGTGCCTACCCGACTTGCGCCCGACATGTTCCAGCGTGCCCAGGAACGGCAGCCACGGCGTGATCGAGCGGGCCAGCGGGTTGGTGACCCGGCGGTTGAACTCTGCGACTCGCCTCGGCACTCGCATGACCTGCAGGCTACCGGGCACAGAAGCAGGGTGATACCCGGTACGGATATCACCCTGCGCCTCAGTCGAATTCGGTCAGGCGTGCTGAGGTGTGGCCTCGCCCTCGCCGGCGGCCTCCAGCGCGGCCTGCTCGCGCTCCAACCGCTGCGCGGTGGGAACCGCGATCCACAACGCCAGCAGCATGGCCGTCACACCTGCGGCGATCTTGCCGATCATCAACGGCGCGATCATGTTCGGCTGGAAGTTCGCCGTGAAGGCCAGGTGATCGCCGATGAGCGCCGAACAAGTGGTGCCGAATGCCACCACCAGCACCTTGTCCTTGGCCGGCATGTGCCGGATCAGGTGGTAGGCCGCCAGCATGTTGGTGGTCGCCGCGAGCAGACCCGCGGTGCCCTCCGCGCTGATCCCCATCCGCGCCCCGACGACGGTGAGCGGCTTGTCGAGATAGGTGCGGATCGCGTACACCAGCGGGAACGCCCCCGCGAGCACGATCGCGACGTTGCCCACGACCTCCAGCGCGCGCATCTGGTCGTCGGCGTCGGCGATGATCGGATCGAAGTTCCACCAGCCGAACCACTGGCTGAACAGGCCGGTCACGTGCTCCACGATCGCCAGCGCCAGCACCAGATAGATGCCGGTGTTGAGGAACCGGCCGAACCAGATGAACCCGGTGATCATGGCGCGGGTCGCGAAGTACAGCCCCGCCGCGATCGCGACGGTCACGATGATGACCGGCAACAGGTTGATGAACACGTCCAGCAGGGTGTAGCCGTCGAAGCCGACAGTCGACGGACCGTCGGTGGCGACCTCGCCGCGCACGGTGCCGTGGTTGAGGATCAGGATCGCCATCGTCACCAGCACGCCCAGCGGCACGGTCAGGATGCCGCTCATGATGCCCAGCGCGAAGTACTTGTGGTCGCGCACATCCAGCATGGCCAGGCCCACCGGGATGATGAACGAGATCGTCGCACCCACCAGAAAACCGTTGACCGAGGCGGTGATCCAGGCGCCCGTCGAGTCCGCGGTGACATTGGCGAGCTGGTAGGCGCCCATGTCGCTGGCGATCAGCGTGGTGGCCGCCATGGCCGCGTCGGCACCGAACGGTTCGTAGAGCTTGCCGAGCACGTTCTCGACGAACCAGGCCAGATACGGCAGGCTCGCCATGATGCCCGCCACCGGGATGAACAGCGGGCCGAGCGCGTACAGGCCCTCCTTGAACTCATGGCCGATACCGCGGTCACCGCGGAACGCTAGCGAGACGGCACCGATGATGACGAACGTCATCATCAGGTATATGGCGATGTTTCCGAGCATGGCCATACGGCGGGCTTCCTTTCAGGCTGCCGAGATGTGGGGGAGGTGGCGGGAATTCAGGGGTTCTGGCGTCGACGCCGACGCACGACGGCGGTGAGCAGCAGACCCGATGCGGCGGCGACGATGCCGCGGCGGATCGGGGCCGGGATGTCGGAGACGCCGGCTTCGATGCGGGCCGGCCACGTGCCCATCCGGCCCTCGGCGACGACGCGGGTGCCGTCGAGGCGAATGCGTTCGAACTCGAAGGGGAACTCGCCGACGGGGGAGGTGACTTTCACTGCGGTTGTCCAATCCTGGGTGGCACGGTGGTGCGGATGTGGGGCTGGTCCTGGGCTCTCGTGAGCGCCTCCTGCGCGGCCCACTCGCCGATCCGCGCGGAGTCCTCGGTACCGGTGCGTTGGGCGTAGACCACGTCGGCGTCGTCGAGGACGGCGCCGTCGACGTTGCGGTACGGCACCGGCGGCCCGGCGAGCACCAGGCAGTCGCACGGGATCTGCTCGGCGCCGTCAACGGTGACGGCGGTGATCCGCGGCATGCCGTGAGTGGTGGTGACCCGCGCCTCGGGCCGCACCGTCACCGCCGGCCGCGGATCGGTCTGCGGCCCACCGAGCCACAGCACCGAAGCGCCTTCGGCCACAAAGTGTTCGATACACTCGCGGGCCCAGGGTGTGGCGCCGGCGACGACGATCCTCGTCCCCAGCCGCACCCGCTGCTGCAGCAGGTGCAGGGCGACCGTCGCGGGGACCACTCCGGCGCAGCGGTGCCCGTCGATCCGCAGCTCGGAGCGGGTCGGTGGCCGGTGGCCGGTCGCGACCACGAGCGCGTCGGCGGCGACGATCCCGCCGAACGAACCGACGGCCAGCAGACGGTCGCCCTCCCACCGGATCACCTGGGTTCCGGGCGCGAACCGCACCCCGGCGCGGCGCGCCTGCTCGATGAGCCGAGCGTGCTCGGAGTCCTCCCAGTGTTCGCCACCGGCGACCGGGAGACGTTCGTAGACAGTGACATCCGCCGAGTGGCCCAGGTGTACGGCGGTGTGCAGACCGGCCAGGCCGGAGCCGACGACGGCGATATGCGGTCTGGTCATCGGATCGGGGTCTCCCAGTGCGATCCGGGCTCGCCCTGGCACACCTCGCCGGGCGCCTGGCCGGTGGCCGCCGACAGGATGAAGCTCACCCCGACGGTGCAGTAGGCGCCCTGGCAGCGGCCCGCGGTCGCCCTGGTGCGTTTACGCACCGCGTCCAACGAGGTGGCGGGCACCGGCCCGCGGCATTCGGCGGCGATCTCGGCAGCGGTCACGTGCTCACACGCGCACACGACCATCGGATGCTGGTCCGGGGAGGCACCCGGCGGTGGGGTGAACGCGGAGGCCGCGGCGTCGGTGTCCATCTCCGCCAGCCGTGCAATCCGTGGAACGCTGCGCACCGCAGATGGTTTCGACGGCAGCGCGACGACGTTCGCGGCGATCAACTCGGCGACGTGGTCGGCCACCGCGGGGGCCGAGGACACCCCGGTGGACCGGATTCCGGCCGCGTGCACCAGGTTCGGCACCGTGGCGGACACCTCGATCCGGTAGGTGCGGTCGCTGGCGGGCCGCAACCCGGCGAACGTCTTGGTGACGTAGCGGCGGTCCAGTCCCACGGGCAGCAGCCGCTGCGCCTTGGCCCACACCTCGTCGAGGGTGTCGGTGTCGGTGCTCTTGTCGGCGCGGTCCTGTCCGTCGACGGCGGTGGGGCCAACCAGCACGGTGTGGTTGGTGTTGGGGATGGCGTAGATGCCGCGCGTGTGCGGGCTCGGCGCCGTGCACATGATCTTGGGCACCAGGTGGCCGACGGCCCGGTCCAGCAGCATGAACTGACCCTTGCGCGGCCACATCGTGAACTCCTCGGCGGCGGCCGCGTCGCTGATCAGGTCGGCGTTCACCCCGGAGGCGTTGACCACCGCGCCGACCGCCGTGGCACCGGCGGGCGTCACGACGTGGGTGATCGCCCCCGACGCGTCGTGGCGGAAACCGGTCACCGGTGTGGAACGGCGCAGCTCGACGCCGTTGAGCACCGCCAGTTTCGCCAGCCCGATGGTGAGCCGGATCGGGTCGACGATGCCCTCGCGGGGCACGTGCAGGGCCCCGATCGCCGCCGGGGCCGCGGTCCGGGCGACCTCGCGCAGCGCGGACCCAGAAAGCAGTTCGGCCTCAATGCCTTTGCCGCTCGCCTGCTCCGACAGTGCGCGCAGGGATTCCCGGTCGGCGTCCTCGAACGCCAGCACCAGCGCACCGATCCGGCGGAACGGCACGTCGGCGGCGCGGCAGATCTCCTCCCACCGCGGATTCGAGGCGGCGATCAGGTCCGACTCCAGGCTTCCGGGTGCCATGTCGAACCCGGTGCACGCGATCGCCGAGTTCGCCTTGCTGGCCCCCTCCGCGACGTCGTGCGCAGCCTCGAACCACACCACGCGTACGGCGCGGCGGGACAACTCGGCGGCGATCGCGGCGCCGATGACACCGCCGCCCACCACGGCGATGTCGTATGTCTGTGAACTCATGACTTCCGTTCTTCGGACCGACCGGTCAGGGCCGAGGGGTCAAGGGCGGCAGTGGATTCCACGAACGCACGCCAGCGGTCCCGCTCGGCTTGGCGCTGCGCCTCCGGCAGCGTCGGCTCGACGACCACGCTGAACGTCGCGCGGGCGGCGAGCCCGGCGAGATCGAGTTCGCCCGCGCCGATGGCCGCCAGCCCGGCCGCGCCCGCGGCGGTGTTGTCGTGGTGATCGGAGATGGCCACCGGCCGGCCGCACAGGTCGGCCTGGCGCTGCATGAGCACCCGGTTGCGGCTCAGCCCGCCGTCGGCGCGCAACGCCACCGGGCTGCCGAGTTCGGCGTCCATCGCGTCGATGACATCGGCGACCCGCTGGGCGATCCCGTCGACCACCGCGAACGCGACGTCGCTGCGGTCGGTCGAGGCGCGCAGCCCGTTGAGCACCCCGGCGGCGTCGGCGCGCCACCACGGTGCGCCCACCCCGGTGAAGCTGGGCAGAAACAGCGGATGCTGCATGCGCAGGGCGGCGTCACCGGCCGCCGGGCAGGCCGCGGCGAGTTCGGCGACGTGCGAGGGACTTTCGGCCAGCCCGAGGTGCACCAGCCAGTTCACCGCGGTGGCGGCGCTGAACACCCCGCCCTCGACGGCCCACGCCTTCGGCTCGCCGGGAATCGTCCACGCATAGGTGGCCATCAGGCCGTGACCGGGCCGGCACGGTGTGGCGCCGACGTTGGTCTCGATGAAACACCCGGTGCCGTAGGTCATCTTGGTGTCACCGGGGCTGATCGCGCCGAGCGCGGCCAGGGCGGCCAGCTGGTCGGCGGCGCTGGCGTACAGCGGTGCGCCCAGCGTGGTGGGCAGCGGTTCGGCGAAGACGGTCTCGACCATCGTCGGCAGCAGTGCCGTGTCGATTCCGAACGCGGCGGCGACGTCGGCGTTGAACCGCAGATCGTCCAGCCCCATCAACTGGGTTCGGCTGCCGGTGGACGGGTCGGTGACGTAGGCGGCGCCCTGCGTCAACCGGTGGATGAAGAACGCGTCGAGGGTGCTGATCGCCAGCGTGCCCGCGGCGGCCGCGTCGGCGACCTCGGGCAGATGCAGCAGCGACCAGGCGATCTTGGCCGCCGAGTAGTAGGGGTCGATGTGCAGCCCCGTGATCGCCTCGATGCGGTCGGCTTCGGGGCTGGTGCTCATGCGGTCCACGACCTCGGTGGCCCGCCGGTCGGACCACAGGATGGCCTTGGACAGCGGCTTTCCGGTGCGACGGTCGAAGGCGATGATCGACTCGCCCTGGTTGGCCAGACCGATTCCGGCGAGCTCGGCGCCCGGAAGCGAGGCGAGCGCCTCGCGGAGGGTGTCCTCGATGGCCGTCTGCAGGGCCTCGCCGTCCTGCTCATCCCAGCCGGGGTGGGGATGGGCCGTCACCGACTGACGCTGGGCGCTCGCGACGCAGCGACCGTCGTCGTCGTACAGGTTCGTGCGGGTGCTCGTGGTGCCCTGATCGACACCGGCCCACACCCGGATCGCGGACCTGCCCATTTTCACCTCCATACCCGATGGCGCATTGATCGAATCACAATCGATCATTTCGAGCAACAGGATGATCGAAAATGATCGTTACTAGGATGTGGACGTGCCGGAGAGAAATGCCGACGAGCGCAGGGCGCTACTGCTCGAACTGCTCGCACGGCAGCAGTTCGCCTCCCTCGACGAGATGCAGCTGGCCACCGGCGCGAGCCTGCCGACCCTCCGTCGTGATCTGTCCACGCTGGAACGTGAGGGCCTCCTGAAACGCGTGCGGGGCGGGGCCGCGCCCGCCGCTGTCGCCAGCACCCTAGACGAGGCGTTCGATCTGCGTCGGCGGCGCAATGCCCGGGAGAAGGGCGCCATCGCGGTGGCGGCCGCGGACCTGGTCAAGAACCGCTCGTCGATCCTGCTCAACGACGGCAGCACCACACTCGCGCTCGCCGAGGAGCTCGCCGCCCGCGCCCCGTCGCTGTGGATCGCGACCAACGGCCTCAACATCGGGGAACGGCTGGCCAGCGTCGGCTCGTTCGAGGTGATCGTGATCGGCGGTGCGCTGCGCGGATCCTCGTTCGGCACCAGCGGCATGCTGGCGACGACGGCCATCGCCCAGCTGACCGTGGACGTCACGTTCATCGGCTGCGACGGGGCGGACCTCGAGCGCGGCGTCCGGTTCAACAGCCTGCAGGACGCCGAGATCGCCGCCGCCATGGCGCGAGCGGCCCGACGGGTGGTGGTGCTGGCCGACAGCTCGAAGCTCGGACAGTCCGCGATCGCCGGTGCGGCGGGATGGTCCGAGGTGGACATCCTCATCACCGATGCGTGCGACGGCGAATGGCGCGATCACCTCGGCGGCGAGGGCGTCGAGGTGGTCATCGCGAAGCCGCCGGTCGGTCGCTGACGGAACCGGCCCGTCGCGCGTACCATTCTCGCCATGCGCGGGTCATTTACGCTTGTGACAATTTCTGTGCTGGCCGTTCTCGGCGCGCCGGCGGCGTCCGCTCATCCGGGCCATGAGCACGACGGCGGCGTGACGACGATCAACGGTCAGCAGCTTCCCGGCGTCCTCGCGCCGCTGGTGAACCCGTCGACGATGCTGGACACCATCGGCGCCGACGGTCAGCGGGTGGTGGTGACGCAGGGGACCCGCAAGGCCGGCACCCGGGCGCCCATCCACGTCCACGAGTACGGCGGTGTCACGTGCGTGCTCACCGGCACGGTCACGCCCTTCGTCGAAGGGCAGGAACCCGTTCCGTATCCGGCCGGCACGTGCTACTACATGCCGCCCAACACCCCGATGGCCGCGGTCAATCTCGGCACCGAGGACGTGTTCCTCACCGACTCGTTCACCCTTCCGCCCGACGCGCCGGCCATGACCGTCCTCGAGCCGGGATGGACCGACCCGTCGCCCGCCGACGTCGGCTGAGTCGGTGCTACTCGTCTGACTCGGAGCCTGTGGAGTCGGTGTCTCCGGAGTCGTCGGATGCGCCCGTGTCATCCGCCGGGGTGACGGTGGCCGTCTCCTCCTCAGTGTCCTGACCCGTGTTCTCGGACTCCTGGCCGTCCTCGTCGGCGGCCGCGGAGGGCGAGAAGTTCAGCGACGGCCGGATCAGCTTCGCGCCGGTTTCCGTGTCGTCCTCGAGATCGACATCAACCTCAGCCTCGACCTCCGCCTCTGTGTCGTTGCCCGTATCAGACTGGGGCGCTTCGGATTTCGGCTCATCCGACTCCGGCGCCGACGCGATCTCGTCCTTAGGGGACTCGTCCAGCGTGACCGCCACCGACCGGGCGCTTCGATCGTCGGGAATGGACGTGATCGCGCTGGGTGCCGACGACTCCGGCAGTACCGCATCGCGGATGGCCTCGTTGATCCTCTGGGTGATCCGCCAGAGGTCGAGCCGCAGGTTGGCGATCAGTTGATTCGGGCCGCCCAGCGGTGCGGGCAGCGCATCCCGCAGACCGTACAGCAGCGGGTCGGCCACCCACAGTGGGCCGTCGACCAGGTTCTCGACGATGTCGAGCGCCCCTTCGGTGTCGCCGGCGAGGATTGTCCCCGCCAACTGGAGGACGCCGAGCGGGGTGAGCAGTCCCGCGTACACCAGCCGCATCCCGCTCGCGATCACGCCCTGCACGATGCGCTCGACGCCGCCGATCGGCCCGGACACCGGCGTGTAGGGCACAGGCGCGGGCCGGGAGTACGCGAGAAGCACCCCGTCGATGAAGTCCGCCACCGCCTGCTGCGGGTCCGCGACGATGGCGTTGATCTCCTGCGTGGCCTTCCAGAGCTCATTGCGGAGGTTCTCGATGATCCCGTCGGCGCCGCCGAGCGGTGCGGGCAGCGCATCGCGCAGGCCGTAGAGAGCCGGATCGACGACCCACAGCGGACCGTCGGTGAGATTCTCGATCACCTCGAGCACCCTCGCGGTGTCGCCCAAGGAGTAAGCGGCGGCCAGTTCGAGAAGGCCCAGCGGAGTCAGGACCATCGCGGTTCCGAAGCGCAGACCGGTCGCCGCCAGACCCTGTCCGATGCGGGACAACCCGTCGAGGGGCCCGTCGACCGGCGTGTACGGCACCGGCCCGGGACGCAGGTAGGCCTCGATGGTTCCGTCGATGAACGCCTGCACGAACTGTGCGGGGTCGAACTGGCCGAGCAGGGGCTGCGCGCTGGCCCGCAGGCTCACCTGAGGGGACGGGGCCGCCTCCACGCCGGTCTGCGGCACCGGGACGAGGTGGCTCGCGGTGATCACGCCGGCGCCCACCAGCGCCGCGCCCGCCGTCAGGAACGACTTAGCCGTAGAGACCATGATCTTTCCCCCTGCAACGTTTGGATAACCGGCCAGCAACAAATTTACGGCACCGACGAAACTATCGGAAGCCCCGTTGTCGCAGCGCGCTGGTGGCGGCGGGGGAGACCACCGCGGCCGAACTGTGCGCACTGGCGCGCACCGCCGGAGAGGCGGTGAACCGGGACCTCAACGCCGTCGTCGAGTGGTACGACGATCCCCGGCCCGGCGGCGACGGCCCGTTCGCCGGGGTCCCGTTCCTGATGAAGGACATCGGCACCCCCGAGCCCGGGCGTCGCCAGTGGATGGGCAGCCGCGCGGTGAACACCCCGCCAACCACTACGGATTCCGCTCTGGCGCAACGGTTCCGCCAATCCGGACTGATCTCCGTCGGGCGCACCGCGACCTCGGAGTTCGCCATCACCGCGACGGTGGAGACCGCCCGCTTCGGGCCGACCCGCAACCCGTGGGACCCGGCCCGCACCACCGGCGGCTCCAGCGGCGGTGCGGCCGCCGCGGTGGCCGCCGGCGTCGTGCCGCTGGCCCACGCCACCGACAGCGGGGGATCCATCCGCATCCCCGCCGCGTGCTGCGGTCTCGTCGGGCTTAAACCGTCGAGGGGTCGTATTCCCTGCGACGGCGGCCTCGGCGACTTCAACACCGAGCTGGTCGTGGCCCGCACGGTACGCGATGCCGCACAGGCACTTTCGGCGTTCGGCGGGTCCCGCCCAGATGCACCCTCCGGGTCGTACCGGATCGCCCTGGCCACCGAGAGTTCGTGGCTCACCGACGTCGATCCCGCGATCGCCGCCGCCACTGTCAGCGTCGCCCACCTCTGCGAGGAACTGGGGCACACCGTCGAGGAGGCGGCACCGGACATCGGCTGGCCCGCACTGTTCGACGCGATGAAGACGCTCTGGGCCGTCGGCGCCCTGGAGGCCGTCGGCGAATTCGTCGACACCACAGCCGACGAGCGTCCGGACACCGTGGAGCCGCTCACCTGGGACTGGGTCGCCCGCGCCCGCCGGATCGGCGCCGACGACATCCCGCGCGCGCTGGCGGCGGTCGACCACGCCGCGCGCGTATCCGCGGACTTCTTCGAGCGTTTCGACGTGCTCGTCACGCCGACGCTCCCGATCCTGCCGCCGCTGCTCGGTGAGTTCAGCCCGGACCTGGACGTCGACACCTACTACGCCGGCCCGATCGGTCGTCTCGAGCCGTCGGTCGCGGTCTTCAACGCCACCGGCCAGCCCGCGCTGACGGTGCCCGCCGCGCTGCACGACGGGCTGCCCGTCGGGGTGCAGTTCATCGGACCGGTGGACGGGGACGAACACCTGCTCCGGCTGGCCGCACAACTCAAGCCCGCGCTGTCCTGGTCGAAGCCGACGCCGCCGATCCACGCCAGCACGGTCGCCTCGCCGGCGGCTGAGCAGCGGTTGAGCGGGGTATCTTCGCCGAACATTTGAGCCGACCCCGGTCGAGCGGGAATCATGTAGTGATGGGACTACTGGGACGCAAGGCCGGCGACCTGCGCGTCTACCTGGGGGCGGCACCCGGCGTCGGGAAGACCTACTCGATGCTCGCCGAGGCGCACCGGCGCCTGGAACGCGGCACCGACGTCGTCGCCGCCGCCGTCGACACCCACGGTCGCCGCAGAGTCGCCCAGCAGCTCATCGGCATCGAGGTGATCCCGCCGGCCGTCATCGAGCACGACGGCGAGACCTACCACGAGATCGACGTGCCGGCGATCCTGCAGCGCCGTCCCAAGGTGGTGCTCGTCGACGACTTCGCGCACACCAACGCACCCGGCAGCAGGAACAAGAAACGCTGGCAGGACGTCGAGGAACTGCTCAACGCCGGCATCACGGTGATCACCACGGTCAACATCGCGAACCTGGAGAGCGTCTCGGACCTGGCCGCCCAGATCACCGGAGTCGAGGAACCCGACCGCATCCCCGACGAGGTGGTGCGTGCCGCCGACCAGATCGAGCTGGTCGACATCACTCCGGAAGCGTTGCGGCGCAGGCTCGCTCACGGAAACGTGTACCCGCCCGAACGCGTCGACGCCGCGCTGTCGAACTTCTTCCGCCCGGAGAACCTCACCGCGCTGCGGCAGCTGACGCTGCTGTGGCTGGCCGATCAGGTCGACGCGGCGCTGACGAAATACCGCTCCGACAAGAAGATCAGCGACCGCTGGGCACCGCGCGAACGCGTGGTGGTCGGGGTGACCGGCGGACCCGAGTCCGAGGTGCTGGTGCGCCGGGCGTCGCTGATCGCGTCCCGGTCCGGGGCCGAACTGCGGGTCGTCAACGTCATCGACGGCAGTGGCTTCACCGCGATCTCCGACCAGCAGAAGAGAGCGGTGCGCGACCTGGCCGCCAGTCTGGGCGCCACCATGCACACCGTCGTCGGCGAGGACGTCGCCGCCACGCTGATCTCCTACGCCCACGACGTCAACGCCACCCAGGTGGTCATCGGCACCTCCCGGCGCTCACGGCTGGCGCGCATGTTCGACGCCGGCATCGGCGAGACCGTCGTGCAGCAGTCCGGCGGCCTCGACGTGCACGTCGTGCCGCACGAGCACTCCGGCACCGCGTACTCCTGGTCTCGCATGTCACCCGGGCGCCGTCGCGCGCTGTCCTGGCCTGCCGCGCTGGCGTTTCCGCTCGCGGCCTGGGGTGTGGGGATGGCGCTGCCGGACCGCTTCCTGCAACTCGGCGGCCCCGGTGTGCTGCTCTTCCTCGGCGTGGTGGCCACCGCACTGATCGGCGGGCTGGCGCCGGCGGTGGCCGCGGCGGTGGTGTCGGGCCTGCTGACGATCTATTTCCTGGTGGCGCCCGCGAACACGTTCACCGTCGGTGACGGCGACAGCGTCATCGGCACCGGGGTGCTGCTGCTGGTCGCGGTGGCCACCGCGGCGCTCGTGGACCGCGCCGCCCGCCGGATCCGCGAGGCGCGCCGCGCGAGCCGGGAGGCCGCGCTGCTGGCCCTGTTCGCCGACGGAGTTCTCCAGGAGGCCGACCTCGACGCGCTGCTGGAGCGGGTGCGGGAGGCGTACTCGCAGCGGGCGGTGAGTCTGGTGCGCACCCGGGAGGGCGAGGTGGTCGCGCAGGCGGGCAAGGATCCCTGCGCCGACGCCGGTGATGCCGACACCGTCGTCGAGATCGGCGAGAGCGATTTCACGCTGCTGCTCGCCGGCCCCGCACTGACCGGTCGGGACCGGCGCGTCCTCACCAGCGTGGGCAGGCAGGCGGTCAACCTGGTCCGCAGCCGCGAGCACGCCGAGGCGCTCAACGCGCACGTCGTGGGCAAGGCCGAGGAGTTGCGGCACGCGCTGATGACGGCCGTGGGCCACGATCTGCGTTCCCCGCTCGCCGCCGCCAGGGCGGCGATGGCCCGGATCCGCAACGGCGACATCGACATCGGCACCGAACAGGCAGCCGACCTGCTGACCACCGTCGAGGAGTCGGTCGACCAACTGACCATGCTGGTCGCCAATCTGCTGGACTCCGCGCGGCTGGCCACCGGTGCGGTGCGGCCCGAGATCGGCCGCGTCGACATCGAACCGCTCATCTCCCGTGCGCTGCTCGGAATCCGTTCCGAAACCGATGATTTCACCCGGCCCGGAAGTGAACGGGTCAAGGTCGCCGTCGACTGCCCTGCGGTGCTGGCCGACGCCGAACTGCTCGAACGGGTGCTGGCCAACGTGGTCGACAACTCGCTGCGCTACGCCGAGGGCAGCCCGGTGCGGGTGACCGCCGGTCAGGTCGGTGACCGCGTGCTGATCGCCGTCGCCGACGAGGGGCCGGGCCTCCCGCGCGGTGCCGAGCAGCAGGTGTTCGCGCCGTTCCAGCGGCTCGTCGACGGTGAGACGACGATCGGTCTCGGGCTCGGCCTGTCGGTGGCCGCGGGCTTCGTGGAGGCGATGGGCGGCACGATCTCGGCGTCCGACACCCCCGGCGGCGGGCTGACCGTCGAGATCGAGCTGCCCGCCGCGTAGCGGTCGGTCAGTACCGGAGTCCGGCGGGACGCGTTGTGCCGTCCGGTAGCCGCGCAGCCTGGACGAACTCTGAAAACCTCTGCACCGCATCGGAATTTCGCCGCTCCCGCGGCCACGCCAGCACCGTGTGCCGCACCGCTGACGGGTTGTCCAGCGGCAGCACCACCACCCCGTCGGTGCCGGTCAGGCGGACGGCCAGCTCGCTGAGGACGCCCACGCCCAGACCGGAGCGGACCATCGACACCAGCGTGTAGGGGCTGGCGACCCGCCGGCCCGTGCGCACCTGGACACCCGCGGCCGCGAACATCGCGGCGACCTCCGGTGACAGGCCACGGGCGCCGTCCCCGCTGCCGGGGGTCACGACATCCTCGCTGGTCAACTCGGCCAACGGGACCGACGTGACCGTCGCCAGCCGGTGCGTCGGCGGGACGAGAAGCAGTAGCGGCTCGTCCCACAGCGGAACCCATTGCAGTTCAGGGCTGTTCGCGACATACGTGTGCGGCAGAATCGCGAGATCGGCCTCGTGGCGCTGCAGCATCTCCGGCAGGGTGGCGGTCGGCCCCTCGAGGATCTGCACGTCGATGTTGCGCTCCGCCTTGCTGAACCGGTCGATCAACCGCGAGGCGAACACCCCGGCCGCGCTCGACATGCACGCCAGCCGCACCGTCCCGTAGCTCGTCCCGCGTACCGCGGCCATCTCCGCGCGGGCACTGTCCAGCGTCGCCAGCACATCCTTGGCCCGGCCCAGGAAGATCTCGCCGGCCACCGTCAGGCGCACCGGCCGCACCGACCGGTCCACCAGAACGACGCCGAGCTCCTGCTCCAGCTTCGCCACATGCTCGCTGACCCGGGACTGTGCCCGGCCGAGGCTCTGCGCCGCGGCCAGGAACGCCCGCTGCTCGGCGACGGCGACGAACGAGGTCAGCCAGTCCAGGTGCACCGCCTCACAGTATCCGAAAAACGGATCCGCACTATCCGAACTGCACGGGTTCAGCCCAGGTATCGCGGCCATACGCTTCCGCAGCGACAGTGATCCGACTCACAATGAGGAGAAACCCATGGCCGGCCAGATCGACGGGACGACCCATGACCGCACCCGCTACCGCAACGCGATGGGCCCGCGCGGTGTCATCGGCATCATGACGCCCGGCCCCAACGTGGTGGTCGAGAACGAGATGATGGACATGCGCCCGCCGGGCGTCATCAACGCCATCGACCGCTACTACGTGCCCAACCAGTCGATCCGCGCCGACGAGGACTGGTCGATCATCATGCGCCACGTCGCGGCCAACCTCGACGACTCGGTGCGCCGGCTCAACGAGGCGCTCATCGACCACCTGGTGCTGGGGATGTCCTCGCAGAGCTTCATGGGCGGCGTCGAGGGGAGCTTCGCGCTGCTCGACCACCTGCGGGAGGCCTCCGGGGTCGACGTGTCGATGGGCGCGCAGGCGTCCGAGGCCGCGCTGAAGGAGGTGGGCGCGCGGCGCATCGCGCTCGTCACGCCCTACTACCCGGTGATCGAGAAGAACGCGGTCAGCTATTTCGAGGGCCGCGGCTTCGAGGTCGTCCACGTCGAAGGCCTCAAGTGCCGCAGCATCATCGAGGTCGCCTCGCAGACCGAGGACCGGCTGCGCGCCGCCGTCCAGGTGGCCGACGAACACCGTCCCGACGCCATCATCCAGCTCGGCACCAACCTGCGGTTCGGCGCGCTGGCGCCGCGACTGGAACAGGAACTGGGCAAGCCGGTCTGGGCGGTCGGCACCGTCATCTACTGGCATGCGTTGCGGGCCATGGGAATCGATGACCAGTACGCCGGCTTCGGCGCCCTGCTGGAGAAGCACTGAGGCGGGCTGAACGATGTCGGTCCAACTGCTCTCGATCGCCGCACTGGTCGCGGTGTTCGTCATCTCCACGGTATTCAACGTGCACATGGGTGCACTGGCGTTCGTCGCCACCTTCGTGGTCGGTGTGGGACTGGCTGACCTGTCCGAGAAGGAGATCATCGCCGGGTTTCCCGCCGGGCTGTTCGTGATCCTCGTCGGGGTGACCTACCTGTTCGCCATCGCCAAGGCCAACGGCGCCATCGACTGGCTCGTCGACACCGCGGTGACCCTGGTGCGCGGGCGGGTGTGGGCGTTCCCGTGGATCATGTTCGCCCTGGCCGCCTTCCTGGCCGGCATCGGCGCCGTACCGCCCGCGGCGGTCGCGATCATCGCGCCGACCGCGATGCGACTGGCTCACCGCTACGGCATCAGCCCGCTGCTGATGGGCCTGATGATCGCCAACGGTGTCAGCGCCGGCGAGTTCTCGCCGATCGGGCTGTTCGGGATCATCGTCAACGACGTGGCGGCCTCCAACGGTGTGGCATCGTCGCCGATCCTGTTGTTCATCAGCTGCTTCGTGGTGAACGCGGTGATGTGCTACCTGCTCTGCGTCGTCATCAACCGACGGGCGGGCGGCCGTCGCCTGCAGGGCGGCGCCGACGAAACCGTCACCGGGACAGGAGGTCCCACGCCGCGTTCCGGCGACACCGTGGTGCGGGCCGTCGATGTCACCGACGTCGCGCTGGCCGTGCGGCCGCCCATGACCCGGGCGGTGGCCACCACGCTCGCCGGACTGGCGGTGATGGTCGGCATCGTCGCCTGCACAAGCCTCGACATCGGTTTCGTCGCAATGACACTCGCAGTCATCCTGGGGATCCAGTCACCGGAGGCCGCCAAGGAGGCGCTGCCGAAGATCGCGTGGGCGTCGGTGTTCCTGATCGTGGGCATCGTCACCTACGTCAGCCTCCTGGAGAAACTCGGCACCGTCACCTACGTGTCCGACGCAGTGGCGCACCTGCGGTCCCCGCTGCTGATCGCGCTGCTGATCTGTGTGATCGCGGCCGTCGTGTCGGCGTTCGCCTCGACCACCGGGATCCTCGGCGCACTGGTGCCGCTGGCGGTGCCGTTCCTGTTGGCCGGTGAGGTGTCATCGGTCGCGATGATCATCGCGCTGAGCCTGTCCTCGTCGATCGTCGATGCGTCACCGTTCTCGACGTCGGGAGCGCTGGTAGTGGCCAACGCCGCCGAGGAGGACCGGGACCGCCTGATGAGCCAGCTGCTCCGATGGGGTGTGGCGATGATGGTGGTGGCGCCGCTGATGGCGTGGACGATCTTCGTGCTGCCCGGCTGGTAGGCAGACACCGCGATGTGCGGCGCGGGCCGACCCGCGCCGCACATTCACGTCTAGCTGCGCCGCGGGTTGATCAGCACCTTCGCCTGGTTCTCCGGGTTGCCCAGCGCGTCGAACGCGGCGGCGACGCCGTCGAGTCCGACGGTGTCGGTGATCATCGGCGCGGCGTCGACCTTGCCGTCGGCGAGCATGTGCAGGGTGTCGCGGAACTCCAGCGGCGTGTAGGCGAACACGAACCGCAGGTCGATCTCCTTGCCGTTGGCCAGCGTCGGGCGTATCCGGTCGGTGCCCATGCACACCCCGGCCACCACCACCCGCGAATTAAACGGTGCCGCAGCAAGAATCGAGTCGATCATGCCCGGGTTGCCGACGCACTCGAAGATCACCGGTCGTTTCTGCGCGGTCCCGCCCAGCTTGTCGGCGATCCGGTACAGCGGCACCCAGCCGGGGATCCGGCGCAGCTTCTCCATCGAGCCGACGCCGAAGTTGTACAGGTCGGTGCCCGACGTGATGCCCGGTGCCGACGCGTACGGCGAGTCCACCGCCGGGTCCACCACCAGCGTCGCGCCGCAGCGGCGCGCCAGTTCACGCCGGCCCGGCGAGAGATCGCTGGCGACGATCCTCTCCACGCCCCTGGCCTTGAGGTGGCAGATGATCGCCAGACCGACGGGCCCGCAGCCGATCACGATCGCGGTGTCACGGCGGGTGATATCGCTGCGGCGTACCGCGTGCAGCGCGACGGCCATCGGCTCGGTCAGCGCGGCGATATCGGGGGACAACCCGTTGGGCACCGCGAAGCTCAGCGCCGCCTCGGCCAGCACCCGCTCGGCGTACGCCCCCGGCGCCACCGCCGACAGCCCGGTCAGATGCACCCCGCCGCGGGCGCGCAGCAGCGGAAACGACACCACCGGGGTGCCCTCCCGGAACCGCTTGCCCACACCCCGGCCGCGTTCGGCGACCTCACCGCAGAACTCGTGGCCGAACACCACCGGCCTGTCGGAGGCCACGGTGTCGGTGACCCCGACGGCGGCCATCGACTCGGCCAGCTCGTCGGTGTGGTCCTTGGCGTGCAGGTCCGAACCGCAGATACCGCAGCGCAACACGTTGAGCAGCAGCTGGCCCTGGGCCGGCCGTGGTTCGGGCAGGTCCACCACCGTCAGGGTGGCGTGCTGACAGCTGACCGCCTTCATCGACGGGTCTGGAGGGTCGGGATATTCACCTGCTCACCGTAACCCGCGCTGGCCGGGCTGTTCAGGTGTCTCGGGCGTCGAGTTCGAGCTCACGGGTCGACCGTGCAGCCTCAACTTCGGTTGAAGTCACCACCGCTGGCGGGCCGCAACCGGGCGAGGATCCCGTCGAGGTCGGCGGTGAACATCTCGGGCCGGAACACGTGCCCGCCGGGCACCTCATGGAACTCGTACGGAATGCCTGCGGCGCTGAGTCGTTCGCGGAACTCGCGCTGGCCGGCGAGTACCTGGGTCTCGTTCACGCTGTCGAACCAGTTGAGCGGGTCGGGGCTGGTGCCCGCGACCAGGAACACCCTCTTGTTGCGGTAGCTCTCGATGCGCTCGATCGGGTTGTCGGCGCTGACCCGGGCCTGGTCCCACAGCGGCGCCCCGTACACCGTGCCGCCGGCCAGGTCGAGAACCGCGGAGGTGATGTTCGCCCAGTGCACGACCAGGCCGAAGTCGCGCCGCAGGCTCGCCGGTCCGGAGTGACTGCTCACCGAGGCGAAGTGGCCGTAGTACTTGGCCGCGTACTTCAGCGCGCCGAAGCCCCCCATCGAGAACCCGGCGACCGCGCGCCCGTCGTACTCGGCATACACCCGGAAGTTTGCCTCGATCCACGGAAGCAGTTGGGCGATATGGAACGTCTCCCAGTTTCGCGGGCCGACGAAGGAGGCCACCGGGTTGGAGTACCAGCCCGCCTGGCCGCCGTCGGGCATGACCACGATGATCGGTTTTCCGGCGGTCAGCTCGCGGATCCCCAGAAAGTCGAACTGGCGGAAATCCGCGGCGCCGCCGTGCAGCAGGTACAGCACGGGATAGGTGCGCCCGCTGGTCCGGTAGTCGTCCGGCAGCAGGACGTTCACCCCGGGATTCCAGCCGATTGCCGCAGTCTGGAAGCGGTAGTACCACAGGCGGGGGTCGTTCTCGTTGCGGTCGACGACCCTCAGGCCGAACCCGTCGCTGCGGCCGACGAAGACGACCACATCGCGGCCCGCGTTGAGCACGCCCGGGTCGGTGATGCCGTTGACCGCGGCCATCACCGGATAGAACGCGGTGTCGCCGTAGTAGCGCGCCGCCAAAGCGGCCAGGGTGTCTCCGGCGGCCACCCGGTGTCTCGTGATGTCCGGGATGATCACCTGTTGACCCGCTGTGAGCGAACCTGATTCGGTGACGCCGGAGGCGCCTGCGATCAACCGGCCCAGCCTCGGGTCACCGTAGAAGCGGGTTGCCAGCCCTGTCAGGGTGTCCCCGGCCACCACGGTGTATCTGGTGAAGTCGGGCATGATCAGGCGTTGCCCGACGTTGATGACGTTCGGGTCGGCGATTCCGCTGGCGGTGGCGATCAGCCGGTACCGGTCCGCATCCCCGTAGTAGCGCAATGCCAACGCCGACAGCGTTTCTCCTGCGACCACCGTGTGTGTTCTGACCATTCGCTCATCCCCTTGACGAGGTGGTGCGGACTTGCAGCCTACCGTGAAAAAGCCCGACGGATCAGGGATCGCGGGATCCGGATGGCGGGCCGGGTTGCTGTCGTATTGCTCTGCAACACAACAAAGTACGAGCGACACTGGTCGGTGACATTGTGGGCTACCCTCGGGTGTCATGCCTCAGACACGGCCATGGGTCGGCGACCCGGTGTGGCTCGCCGAGGTGGTGAGGGCCGAGGGGGTCCGCTTGGTCGAGTACCCCGGCTGGCGTAGCCGCGGCCACGGCGATTTCAAGGACATCCGCGGTGTGATGGTGCATCACACCGGGTCGGACAATGCCTCCGCAGCCTCCATCGCCGACGGTAGGCCCGACCTGCCGGGCCCGTTGTCCCAGCTGCACATCGCGCGCGACGGCACCGTGACCGTGGTGGCACTCGGCGTCGCCTGGCACGCCGGGATCGGCATGTATCCGTGGCTGCCCGCCAACATGGGCAACTGGCACCTGATCGGGATCGAGTGCGCCAACAGCGGGACGAGCCCGACCGCCCCGCACCGCATGAACTGGCCTGACGCACAATACGATGCGCTCGTTCGTTGCTGTGCGGCGATCAACCGCCGATTGGCGCAGACCGCGAGCCGCACGATCGGCCACAAGGAGTACGCCGGGCGCTCCCAAGGCAAATGGGATCCGGGCGCCATCGACATGGACGTCCTGCGGCGCGACATCCAGGACCGGATCGGCACCATCGACGCCCCGGCGCCCACACCACGCCCACCGGTGCCCGTCGGCGAGTACGCGCACATCCTGCTGTTCCGGGGTTCGGAGGGGCCGCAGGTCGCTGAGCTGCAACGCCGGCTCAAGGAGGGCTATCGCGAGTACGCCGGGCATCTCGTGGTCGACGGAATCTACGGCCCGCAGACCGAGGCCGCCGTGCGGGAGTTTCAGCGCCGCACCCGTGGCCTGAAGGTCGACGGCATCGTCGGCCCGGCGACGGCCGCCGCGTTGCGGCTGCGGGTGGTGCCCCCGGTGCGGGACTCAGCCGTCCTGTGAGCGGGCCCGGCCCAGCCGCCACCTGCTGCGCTTCGGCGTCTGATAGAGGTCCTGCGTCCAGGCGTCCCACGACATCTGGTTCTCGGCCTGCACCGGGCTGTCGGTGACCGTCCAGCCGAGACGTTGGGCTTCGCTTGTGCACCAACGGATCAGCGAGCCGTCCTCGCCGATCTCGGCGGCCAGCTGAATGCGCTCGTCGGTGCTCAACCTGTCGTTGAAGGCCTGCATCGTGTTCTTCAGCCGCCAGTACGGCAGCGCGCCGTCGAACTGGCGGCACAGTTCGAGCAGTTCCGTGCGCGCCCGGCCGAGCAGTGATGACGCGTCCACCTCGATCGCGACGGGTTGTGGCCTGGGCGGCTCATCGGCCGCGCCGGTCAGCGCCCGGTACCTGGCGCGTAGTTCCTCGAGTTCGGCGGTGGCGGCCTCGGCCCGCTCGCGCCACCACGCCAGGTGGTACTCGATCAACCGCGCCTCGCAGCCGGGGCACACGTCGTCCGTGGCGGCTGCGGGGTCCACCGTATCCGGGCTGGTCAGGACCAGTCCGCAGAGCGCGATGTCCGAGCGGTGGGTGAGGTAGTCCTCGTGGTGCACCACCGTCCCGCCGGCCTCGCGTACGAGCCTGTGGGGTGGTTCCACAGCAGCAAAAGTAGCCGACCGGCCGTGACACGGCTGTCAGTTTTTGCAAACCGACGGGCGCACAGGGGGATTCGGCAACCGGGCGCGGTTTCCGGGGAGTGTGGGGCCGACGCCGGCCTGGTCCGCCGCCGCAGAGGTTCGCCGTCGGCCGTTCAGCACCCCGACCCGAATTGCCGGCCGCCGGGATGAAAAGGAGAGGTGTGCGACGAAAATCGGAATTGTGCGCCCGGCCACCTATTTGCGCACACGTTAATTGCCGCGTCGTCGGCCACGCTTCAGCTAATTCGCCCGGCGCAAATTCGGCCGGGTGAAATGGCGTCTGCACATATTTGCTCAATTTGCGGGATTTCTCCCCTGCAGCTATGGCTCGCAACGACTGCCACGCCGTTCGAGGTGACGTCGCAATACCCCTGCCGAACGAGATCTAAACCAGTTCGCGCGACAACCTCGCCGTGCGACGGCGGTGCCGGGGGCCCGGCTCGTTGGGTGCCCGCGGTACGACGAACCCCGGGTGCGTCGCGCAGCGTCGGCGATGACTCGGCGAAGCGCGGCGCGGCCCACGCCTCCGGCGCGTCCCGGCGTTCAACGGGCTGCGGCTCTTATGTCGGGCAGGCGCTCTACCAGCGAACATCGGCGGTGTGGGCGGAACGGCCTGAGCAGGCGAAACCCCTCGGTAACGCGTCCTGACGCGTGCGGTGATTCCGGTAGCCCGCGGCGGGCGAACGCGCACGCCGTTAGTCGAGGAGGCAAATCGACGGTCTTTTCCAGTCTGTCGATTTACCCGCCAAACAGCCGCATCATGTTGATTCAGCAAAAGATCAAGGTTTGCACCAAGGTCATGTTCGGACGTGACTGGGATGGCCCGGGGGCGACGATCATGAAATGGCCCACAAGGTGGCCGCGACGCGCGTGTGCGGTGTCAGCTAACTTTGCTCGAAATCGCGGTTGAGGGCGCTCGAGATAAGCCCTGGCCAATTTACGAGCATTGCGCGGCTATTTATTTGTGCGCCAATCACAGCGTGATAAATTCTTTGCTGTCTAAGCAGCCCTATGAGGGGGATCACATGCAACTCGCACTTCGTCCTTATGTGACCACCGGCATAGCGATCGCAGGAGCAAGCATCATCACTGTTGCTCCGGTGACCGTGGTCCCTACCGCGTCACCCCTGCACAACATCGCGCCGACGTCGGCCACCAACGAGCCCGTGGCGCTCACCAGCCTGAGTGAGGCTCTCAACTACTACGTCGGAGCTCTCGGTGATCTCACCCAGTTCGCGATCGGCGGGGCAGGTGATCTGACACAGTTCGCGATCGGCAGCACCGGCGATCTGACGCAGTTCGTCATCGGCGGCGCAGGCGATCTCACCCAGTTCGGCCTGGGCGCCCTGGGCGACGCGATTCAGGGCGCACTCGGAAACCTCACCGGCAGCCTGAACACCACGGCGTCGTCGGCGGCCCTGGTCGGCCCGCAGGCGCTGGCGGCGGCCGCGGTTCCGCAGGCCGCGCTGGCTGGTCCGGGTGATATCGGCACGCTGGTGCAGTTCCTGCTCGGCGGGTTGGGGCAGGTGGCGCAGTTCGCCGCTGACGGTGCCGGTGTGCTGGCGCAGTTCGTGGTGGATGCGCTGGGAGTGTTCACGAAGTTCGACTTCGGTTCGCTCGGTGACGCCGCGCAGTGGGCGGTCAGTGAGGTCGGCAAGCTGGTGCAGGCGGTCGTCGGCGCGGTCTTGGGGTTCACGCCGTTCAACGCGCCCGCCGCGCTCGGCCCGCAGGCGCTGGCGGCGGCCGCGGTTCCGCAGGCCGCGCTGGCTGGTCCGGGTGATATCGGCACGCTGGTGCAGTTCCTGCTCGGCGGGTTGGGGCAGGTGGCGCAGTTCGCCGCTGACGGTGCCGGTGTGCTGGCGCAGTTCGTGGTGGATGCGCTGGGAGTGTTCACGAAGTTCGACTTCGGTTCGCTCGGTGACGCCGCGCAGTGGGCGGTCAGTGAGGTCGGCAAGCTGGTGCAGGCGGTCGTCGGCGCGGTCTTGGGGTTCACGCCGTTCAACGCGCCCGCCGCGCTCGGCCCGCAGACGCTGGCGGCCGCCGCGGCTCCGCAGGCGACACTGGTCGACCCGGGCGACGTCGGCGGGCTGGTGCAGTTCCTGCTCGGCGAGGTCGGCGACCTGGTGGAGTTCGGTGTCGGTGCCACAGGCGATTTCACCCAGTTCGTGCTCGGCGGTGTCGGCGATCTGACACAGTTCGGGCTGGGCGCGCTGGGCGACGCCACCGAGTGGGTGCTCGGCGAGGTCGGCGATCTGGTTCAGGCGCTGCTGAACGTGGTCGTCGGATTCTCGCCGCTGTCGGTGGCGACGGCGCCCGAGGAGGTCACCACCCTGGCGGCCGCCGCGGCCGGACCGCAGATCCAGTCCGAGCCCGGTGACGCGATCCAGTGGGCGCTCGGATCGATCGGCGAGATCGTCGAGTTCGGTATCGGCAGCACAGGGGATCTGGTGCAGTTCGGCATCGGAAGCACCGGCGACGCGCTGCAGTGGGCGCTCGGCAGCACCGGCGACCTGGTTCAGTTCGGGCTCAACGGGGTCGGCCAGCTCACCGAGGCGATCCTGAAGACGATCGGCGATGCGATCCAGGGTGTGCTGACGCCCGGTGGGCCGCAGGAGGCCGGGCTGACCACGCTCGGGGTCGAGGAGGCGGCAGCGGTACCGAAGTCGGTCCGGGCGGCGTTCTCGAATGCCGCTGCCGTGGAGTCGACCACCGTGTCGACGGCGACGACTCCTGCGACGCAGGCCGGCGCCGGCAGCACGGAACCCGGCGGCACAGGCGTCACGACCGGTGCCGAGTCCGACAAGTCCGAGACCGGTGAGTCCGGCGAGGACGCGCCGGTGGAGAAGCCGTCCGCCAAGAAGGACGCCAAGAAGGACGGCAAGAAGGACGGCAAGAAGGACGCCAAGAAGGACGCCGAGAAGACCTCTGAGGACTCGGACGACTCCGTGGGCGACGACGGCGGAAGCAAGAAGGGCGGCGGCAACGCCGACAACAAGGACGCCGACAACGCCGACAACAAGGCCGACAGCGACAAGGCCGACAACAAGGCCGACAACACCAAGGTCGGCAACAAGGTCGGCAACAAAAAGGACGACAACAAGAGGGGCGGCACCGGCTCCACCGGTGCGGGTTCGTCCGGTTCGACCGGCGGCGGCTCCGGCTCCGGCGGTGGCTCTGACTCCGGCGGTGGCGACGACTGACCGTCCTGAACGCAGAGATCGGCCCCTTCCCGCGGGAAGGGGCCGATTTTCTGCGCCCACGTCAAATGGACTTCGGCACGGCGGGTAAGTTAAGAGTCATTCAGCGCTGACCACGGCTGTTCGGCGCTCGTGACACAGCTCTTCCGGAGGTTTTCACCCATGCGGTACCTGATCAGCGCCGTCGCGGCGGTCGTCGCAGCGATCCCGTTGGCCGCACCGGCGGCGGCCGACGCCGACGAGTTCGTACGCAAGGTGCAGGCCAAGTGGGTCTACCTGTCGGCCGACCAGGTGATGACCGCCGGCAACCAGGCGTGCGCGGCGCTGCGCAGCGGTGTGCCCGCCAGCGTCGTCATCGACAACCTCAATCAGGGCCTCGGTGTCTCCGTGCTGGCCGCGCAGGACATCGTCAGCACCGCCGTCGTCGAACTGGGGTGCTGAGCTGAACAAGCTTTGGTAACGAGCTGATCAAGCGGCGCGCGCCGCGCCGGAGGCGTACCGGCTGCGTTGCTACCTTCCCCGTGCACACATCGGTGAGACAGATGGGAAGTGGCTGCGACGTGAGGCGTTCGCTCGTCAGGCTGTGCGGGGTGCTGGTGACGGTCCTGCTCTCCGTTGCGCTTGGAATGCCAACGGCCGCAGCATATTCCCGTTCCGGGTTGCCCGTCGAGACGCTCATGGTGCCGTCGCCGTCGATGGGGCGTGACATCAAGGTCCAGTTCCAGGGCGGCGGGCCGCACTCGGTCTATCTGCTCGACGGTCTGCGCGCGCAGGAGGACGCCAACGGGTGGGACATCAACACCGCGGCATTCGAATGGTTCTATGACTCCGGCATTTCCGTCGTCATGCCGGTGGGCGGACAGTCGAGCTTCTACACCGACTGGTATCAGCCCGCCTGTGGGCACAGCGGCTGCCAGACCTTCAAGTGGGAGACGTTCCTGACCCAGGAGCTGCCCGCCTGGCTGGCGGCCAACCGCGGGTTGTCGCCGACCGGAAACGCCGTGGTCGGGCTGTCCATGTCCGGTGGTGCGGCGCTGAACCTGGCGGTCTGGCATCCGCTGCAGTTCATCTTCGCGGCCTCCCTGTCTGGATACCTGAATCCGTCAGCGGGGTTGTGGCCCACGATGATTGGGCTCGCGATGCAGGATGCGGGCGGCTACAGCGCCACCGACATGTGGGGGCCGACCTCGGATCCTGCGTGGCGGCGCAACGACCCGATGGTCAACATCCCGACGCTGGTCGCCAACAACACCGCGCTGTGGATCTACTGCGGCACCGGCTGGTTGTCCGAACTCGACGCCGGCTCCGACTTCGGCGCCCGCTACAGCGCGCAGTTCCTGGAGAACATCACGGTCTCCACGAACAAGGAGTTCCAGCGGCGCTACCTGGCGGCGGGTGGGCGCAACGCGGTCTTCCACTTCCCGCCGGACGGCACCCACAGCTGGGGTTACTGGGGTGCGCAGCTGCAGGCGATGAAGCCGGACATGCTGCGCATCCTGGGCGCCGGCGGGTAATCCACACCAGCGCAAATTCATCGACCCGCGGGCGGGGCGGGGACTGTCATTCGATAGCAAACCGCAACGCGGTCCTTATGCTGTCGAAATCAGTCGCTGACAGAGTTCACCCGTGCCCCCACGTTCCGCTGCGCAGCGCCACATCTGCGCATCTCTGGCCGCTGTTGCGGCGGCGGCCGGGCTCGTCGCCGTGGCTCCGGGTACTGTCGCGCAGGCTCAGCCCCGCACCGTCACGGTTAACACCGGCTCAGGCGACCTCAACGTCAGAGCCGCGCCGTCGGCAAACAGTGGCAAGGTCGGTTCGGTGGCCGACCGCACGTCGGTGGTGATCGTCTGCCACGTCCGCGGGGATGTCTTCTCCGGCGGGCCGTACCGGTTGACCACCGATCTGTGGAACCGGCTGGAGACCGGCGGGTTCGTCACCGACGCGATGCTCATCACCGGCTCCAACGATCCGGTGGTGCCGCACTGCGACCGCACCGCACCCGCGCGGGCCGCCGGCCGGACGACCGCCGGGAACATCGGCGAGCCGGGAACCCCCGCCTGGGGTGCGCTGGCCAAGTGGCACCAGGTGTCGCGGACCAAGGCCTATCCGGCGCTGACCGGGCCGCCGAAGGAGTGGCCGCGGACGGCCGGGGCGGCCGGGTGGACGGTGGTCGAGCGGCCCGAACCCCGCGCGATCGTGGTGTTCCCGGACGGACACGTCGCCTGGGTGGACACCGTCTCCGAGCGCAGCGACAGGAGGTTCCTCGGTGTCACCGAACTTCACCGCACCGGCGACGGTGTGCCCGTCTGGTCCAGCCGCGAGGTGCGGCATGTGCCCGGAATGGCCTACATCCTGCTGCCCTGACCGGCGCGGACAGATCCCGCCGGCACACTCGACGGCCGGATTCGGATAGTCTGACTAGCGGGTTCAGAGGGTAGCCCGACGTGATCGGCCAGGACCGCTTCGGTGGTGCAGACAAGAGGGTGAACCTTGGACGGACAACTTTGTACCGAGACGTGGGTCGATCGCGTGGCGGTCGTCTCGGCCTCCGGTGACCTCGACATGTTGACCGCGCCAGCGCTGCGGGACGCCATCGCCGCCGCACTGGAGAAGGACCCCACCGCCCTGATCGTGGACCTGTCCGCCGTCGAGTTCCTCGGTTCCGCGGGCATGCAGGTGCTGATGGAGAGCCACAACCAGGCGGGCACCTCCGGTGTGCAGTTCGCCGTCGTCGCCGACGGCCCGGCCACAAGCAGGCCGCTGAAGATCACCGGGATCGCCGACCTCGTCGCGTTACATTCGTCACTCGACGTCGCCCTCGAGAAGCTCAACGCGTGAGCGCGCCGCGGACGGGGTAGTCCTTCAGCATCATGAACCCTCCGACGGAACTTGGTTTTTCGTGCAACGGCCCTGCGGATGCGCAGACCGTCGCCGAGTTCCGTAACGCCTTCAGGCAGTGGCTGCGGACCCATTTCGCGCTCGATGACGAGCGGCTGCACGACGCGGTGCTGGCGGTCAACGAGGCGCTGACCAACGCCGCGGAGTTCGCCTACGTCGGCGCCGAGGAGCCGGGCACGATGGCCGTCACCGCCCGCTACGAGGTCCTCGAGGAGCCGGCGGGCAGCCGGTTGGTGGTCACCGTCACCGACCACGGCACCTGGCTGCACAAGGAACCCGACGGCCGGCCCAACACCCGCGGACGCGGCATCGAGCTGATGAACGCGCTGTCCGACCGGGCGTCGATCGACCGTGCGCCGGACGGCACCCGGGTGGTTCTGGAGTTCGACGGCTGCCAGTTGCGCTCCGAAGAACCCTTCGCCACCACCGCGTGAGGTTTGGCCACCCCGTGATTCGGGTAGCGCTTTGCTCAGCACCTGCAGGAAGCGAGCGCGCTATGACCCTTGCGGCCCTCAACGAATTGCCGCCCACCCAACCGCCACGGCCGCGGCTGACGCTGACCCCGCATGAGGGGCCCGGCGAGCTGACCGTGCGGGTTCGCGGCGACGTCGACGCCGCAAACGCCAAGGACTTCGCCGACGCGGTGCTCGCCCTGGTTGACGGCGACCGGCGTGTCACGCTCGATCTGGTCGAACTCGGCTTCCTCGCCATCGACGGCGTCGCCGCACTGCACGCCGTCAAAGCCCGTCTCGCCCACGCCGACGTGCCCTGGACGGTGCTGCCCGGCGAGGCGGCGCTGCGGGTGCTGCGGCTGTGCGACCCCGAGAGCGTGATCCCGGTCACCACTCGGGTGCCGGTTCGCCGCGGCCGGGGCGGGCTGCGACTCGTGGAGTCCTAGCTCTCGTGCACTAGCCCTCGTGCACTAGCCCTCGTGCACTAGCCCTCGCGCACGTGTGACGGCCGTGACAGGTGGTGGCAGATGATGACAGTTTGCCGTCGTGTCGCGGTGTGATTTACCGAACACTTTGGTCACAGAGACTAAGAGTCGCTCAGGTTGGACGTCTTGACACCATGTGTCAAGAGTGTTGCAAGACAAGCATTATCGCAGTTCACGGCGGTGTGATGCGTTGCTGAACAAAGATAACGATCACGTAACGAATACTTTTCTAAGCGATGTCTGAGAGGTTTCGGCGGGACCGCCGGTCTCGCTGTTCACGTCGCTCCGGGATGTCGGGATTCGTCGCTAGACTCGGATCCAAGATCGCACCCGCAGAGGCGCGAGAAAGACACGAGAAGACTTTGTAGTCGACAGCCGGTGCTCGCCAACCGGCGGAGGTACCGAACAGATGGTTGATTTCTCGATGCCCGCGGGCGCGCTTGTCACGGAGCACGATCGTCCGGCCGACCCGGCCGCGACGGTGCTGGGATCGGTGGACGTCCGGCGTGGTGCCGTGGGGGACATCGCGGGCAGCAGCGCCGGTGCGATCCTGACCACCCACCCGGGCGACGACAGCGTCGCGCTGCTCAACGGCCGCACCCTCGCCGTCGAGGCGATCATCGCGGTGCCGGGCGAGCCGGTTGCGATCGCCACCCACGGCAACCGGGCCTACGTCAGCACGTCGTCGTGGACCCACAAGGACGAGGTGACGGTCATCGACACCGTCGCCCGCCGGGTGCTGGCCCGCTACCCGCTGGCCGACAGCATCACGGCGCTGGCCGTCAGCCCGGACGGCACGCGCGTCTTCGCCGGCCGCACCGGTGACGGCAGCATCGCGGTCTCGGTGATCGACACCGTCGCCGAACGGGCCCGTTCCATCGAGGTGGCCACCGGCGCCGGCATCGGCATCGACGCGCTCGCGGTCGCCGCCGACGGCAGGCGGCTGCACATCGCCACCACCGACGCCCGCGGCAGCGCGGTGCTCACCGTCGACGTCGAGACCGGTCTGGTCGAGAGCGCCGCGAGCATCGGAGCCCCGATCCGCGATCTCGCGGTCGCCGACGGCACCGCGTACGTGCTGACCTCCGACCGCACCCGCGGCGGCGTCGTCCACATCGTCGAGCTTTCCACCGGCCGGATCGCCGGCATTGTCGAACTCGGCGGTGCGCCAACGCAGTTGGCGATGGGTGCCGACAAGAGCCGGGTCTACGTCGTCGACTACGACCAGGTGCTGGTCGTGTGCACGTTGAGCCTGCGCGTGGTCAACACGATCGTCGTCGACGGGCGGCCCTCCTGCGTCAGCGTGAACGCGCAGAGCGGCCGGTGCTACGTCGCCGACTACGACGGCCGGGTGACCGCCTTCGGCGTCGACACCACCGCACCGCTGACGTACTCGGAGTTCGTCGCCAGCAACGCGCTGGTGTCCGACATCCGCGACCTGGAACCGGTCACCGCCTAGGTCTTCTGACCTTTACGGCGTCACGGCCTTTCAGGCCTTCGGCCGCCACACGTAACGGGTCTTGGGCCGTCCGGCCTTCCCGTAGTCGGTGTGACGCGTGACGACGCCGTCGTCGGCCAACCGCTCGAGGTAACGCCACGCGGTCACCCGTGACACCCCGACCTGCCTGGCCACCGCATCCGCGGTCACCCCGGCACGCGAATCCCGTACGGCACGGGCGATCTCGTCATTGGTGGCGGCCGAGGTGCCCTTCGGTGTCGTCGCCTTCGTGACCCGCAGTTCGGCCAGCGCGCGGTCCACCTCGGCCTGGCTGGCCGCGGTGGTGCCCGCGGGCAGCGCCGCGCGGTAGCGCTGGTACGCCTCGAGGCGCTCGCGGAACGCCGCGAACGTGAACGGCTTCAGCAGGTACGCCAGCGACCCGTGGCCGACCGCGGCGCGCACCATCTCCAGGTTGCGTTCCGAGGTGATCACGATGAGGTCCGGCGTCGGTGCCAGCCCGGACAACCCCTTGGCCAGCGAGATGCCGTCCGCGTCGGGCAGACCGATGTCCAGCAGCACCAGATCGACCGGCGGGTCCGCGGTCGCGGTCATCCGCATCGCGTCGCGCGCGGTGTGCGCCTCACCGACCACCTGGAACCCGGGCAGCCGGCCGAGATAGGTCCGGTGCGCCTCGGCGATCAGCGGCTCGTCCTCGACGATCAGCACGCGGATCACGACGCAGGCACCTCCACCGTCACCACCGACCCGTAGGTGACGTCGGTGCTCAGCGATCCGTTGTGCCGGTTGACGATCTGCGACACCAGCGCCAGCCCCAGGCCGTGGTGGTCCGGATCGTCCTTGGTCGAGTAACCACGTTTGGTGGCGGTGGCGAACGTCTCAGCGTCCATCCCGGGACCGCTGTCGGCGACCCGCAACAGCAGGGTGTCGCCGAACATCCGCACCGTCACCTCGACCCACGGGTCGTCGCGGTCACACGCGTCCATCGCATTGTCGATGAGATTGCCCAGCACCGTGACCATCTCGGATCCGGTCAACGGAACCCGGTCGGTGTCCGACGGCAGCTCGCTGTCCTCGGTGACCGTCAGCTCGATACCCCGTTCGTCGGCCTGCGCGGACTTGCCGAGCAGCAGCGCGACCAGCGCAGGCTCACCGACCGACGCCGAGAGCCGGTCCACCAGCTGCTGGGACAGGGTCAGCTCCTGGGTGGCGAACCGGACCGCCTCGTCGGGGCGGCCCATCTCCACCATCGTGAGGATCGTGTGCAGCTTGTTCGCCGACTCGTGCGCCTGTGCGCGCAGCGTGTCGGTCAGCACCTTCAGCGAGTTGAGTTCGCCTAGCGCGCCCTGTAATTCGGTCCGGTCACGGATCGTCACCACCTCGGAATCCGGTGGGGCGTCGGTGACATGCGAGCGGTTGACCACCAGCACCCGGTCCTCGGTGACGTGCACCTCGTCGCGGGCGCCGGGATTGGCGGTGCGCAGGAAGTCGGGCAGGTCCGCGCGGCTGACCGGACCCGACGGCAGCCCCAGCAGCCGGCGCGCCTCGTCGTTGACCAGCGCCACCCCGGCGCGATCCAGCACGATCAGCCCCTCGGACACCGAGTGCAGGATCGCGTCGTGGTGCTCGTACATCACCCGCAGCTCATCGGGTCGCAGCCCGTGCGTCTGGCGCAGCAGCCGGCGCCGGATCAGCAGCCCGCCAGCCAGCGAAACCGCCAGTGCGGCAACGGTGATAGCCGCGATGACGGGGATCTGTGCGCGCCAGCGCTCGGCCAGGCTGGTCTGCAGGATGCCCGCCGACACCAGTCCGACGATCTCGCCGGAGGCGTTGCGCACCGGTGCGACGGCGCGGATCGACGGGCCCAGTGTGCCGGTGTAGGTCTCCGAGAAGGTCTCCCCGCGCAGCGCCGGTTCGATGGTGCCGATGTACTCGAGGCCGATCTGGCTCGGATCGGTGTGGGTGAAGCGCGTGCGGTCCGGCGCCATGATCGTGATGAACGCGATCGCCGTCTGTGCGCGCACCGCCTCGGTCACCGGTTGCAGGATCTCGGTCGCACGGCCCGATTCGATCGCCGCGGCGGTGGACGGCGAATCGGCAAGTGCGGTCGCGATTCCCAGCACCTGATCGCGTGCCGCCTCGTCACCGTCGCGACGGGCGTCCACCAGGGCCAGCGCGCTGGCCGCCAGCACCACGACCGCGATGACCACGATCTGCAGGATGATCGCCTGCGTGGCCAGAGAGCGCGGCCGCCACCCGGACATGTCCGATCCCTCAGGACGACGCCGGGGTGTGCGCCTTCTCGGTCATCTCGGAGAACTCGCGCTGGATGTCGTCGTCCTCGCGGGTGGTCAGCAGCGACACCACCACGGCGACGACGAGGCAGGCGATGAAACCGGGCACGATCTCATACATCGCGTCGGCCAGCGCGTCGGTCTGGCCCCAGACGCCGACCACCACCGCGCCGGCCACCATGCCGGCGATCGCCCCGGCCGAGGTGAGCCTGCGCCAGAACAACGACAGGATGATCAGTGGACCGAACGCGGCGCCGAAGCCCGCCCAGGCGAAGCCGACGAGGTCAAGGATCGTCCCATCGGGGTTGAGCGCCAACAGAATCGCCACCACCGCGACCGTCAGCACCCCGAGTCGGCCGTACATGACCAGCCGCGCCGGGCTGGCCTGCCTGCCGAACGCGCGGTAGATGTCCTCCACCAGCGCCGACGAGCACACGATCAGCTGCGACGAGATCGTCGACATGATCGCCGCCAGCACCGCGGCCAACACGACCCCGGCGACGAACGGGTGGAACATCACCTGCGCCAACTGCAGGAACACCGTCTCGGGATTGTCCAGCGTCACGCCCTCGCGGTAGAAGTACGCCAGCCCCGCGAAGCCCGTGGTGATGGCGCCCGCCGAGGTGAGGACCATCCAGCTGATGCCGATGCGGCGGCCGGCCTTGGCGTCGGCCGACGACCGCATCGCCATGAACCGCACGATGATGTGCGGCTGGCCGAAGTAGCCCAGCCCCCAGGCGGCCGCGGACACGATGGCCAGGAAGCTGCCGCCGAAGAACAGCGACGTGCGGTGCAGCTCGTCGGCGGGGTCGGCGGCGTTGTGCGCGGCGTCGGCCGCGTGCACCAGGCTGACCACCTCACCAGGTCCGCCGCTGGCGATGATCGTGACGACGGGGATGATCATCAGCGCGGCGAACATCAATGCCGCCTGCACGACGTCGGTCAGCGACGCCCCCAGGAAACCGCCGAACAGCGTGTAACACAACGTGACTCCCGCGACCAGCAACATCCCGGCCAGATACGACGAGCCGAACGACGACTCGAAGAACACACCGCCGGCGACCATGCCCGACGACACGTAGAACGTGAAGAAGACCAGGATGATGGTGCCCGCCGCGATGCGCAGCACATGCGAGGAGTCCTGCAACCGGTTCTCGAAGAAGCTCGGCACGGTGATCGAGTTGTTGGCGATCTCGGTGTAGGCCCGCAACCGCGGCGCCACGAACTTCCAGTTCAGCCAGGCGCCGACCACCAGTCCGATCACGATCCACGACTCGATCAGGCCGGACGCGTAGATGGCGCCGGGCACACCCAGCAGCAACCACCCCGACATGTCCGACGCGCCCGCCGACAGCGCCGCGACCACCGGGGGCAACCGGCGCCCGCCGAGCATGTAGTCGTCCAGATCGCTGGTGCGACGGTACGCGTAGAAGCCGATGGCGAGCATCCCGGCGAAGTACAGGCCGATCGCCACCACCTGGAAGGTGTTGTCGGACATGTAAATTGCCCTCTTTTCGTCGAAGGGGGACCGGTGAGGCGCGTCGGCTCATGTAAACAGGACGGTCACCCGGATTTCTTGGCCGATCGTATGGGAAATCGGGCCGCACTTTGTGCCGTTCGACAGAAGCCGCGGGGTGGCGAGGGCCTGAACGAAACGAACTAAAGCGTGACCTCGCTCACCGGTTGCTTGACAGTACTTCCAGCCATCACTCACGACTGGAGGTACCGATGAGCGTCCTCGAACTCCCGTCCGACCCGGAGCGGCCGCGGCGCCGACGCGACCGCACGCACTGGCTCTACCTCGCGGTGATCGTCGCGGTGTGCGCCGGGGTCGCGGTCGGCATCCTCGCACCGAGCGTCGGTAAGAGCGTCGGGTTCCTCGGTTCGATGTTCGTCGACCTGATCAAGATGATGATCGCACCGGTCATCTTCTGCACGATCGTGCTGGGCATCGGGTCGGTGCGCCGAGCCGCCACCGTCGGCAAGGTCGGCGGCCTGGCGTTCGGCTACTTCCTGGTGATGTCGACGTTCGCGCTGGCGATCGGGCTCGTCGTCGGCAACCTGCTGCACCCCGGCACCGGGATGCAGCTCACCGAGGGCGTCGCGGGCAAGGGCGCCGAACTCGCCGAGACCGCACACGAGGCCGGCGGCCTGCTCGACTTCATCGCCGGCATCATCCCCGACACCCTGTTCTCGGCGCTGACCGCGGGCAGCGTGCTGCAGGCCCTGTTCGTCGCGCTGCTCGTCGGGTTCGCGGTGCAGGCCATGGGGTCGGCCGGGGAACCGGTGCTGCGCGGTGTCGAGCACCTGCAGAAGCTGGTGTTCAAGATCCTGGTGATGATCCTGTGGCTGGCCCCGATCGGCGCGTTCGGCGCGATCGCCAACGTCGTCGGGCAGACCGGCTGGACCGCCGTGACGCAGCTGCTCGGCCTGATGCTCGGCTTCTACGTGACCTGCCTGGTGTTCGTGTTCGGGGTGCTCGGCGTGATCCTGCGGGCCGTCGCGGGCGTGTCGATCTTCAAGCTGGTGCGCTACCTGGCCCGCGAGTACCTGCTGATCGTGTCGACGTCCTCGTCGGAGTCCGCGCTGCCCCGGCTGATCGCCAAGATGGAGCACCTCGGCGTCGACCGCTCCACCGTCGGCGTCGTCGTCCCCACCGGCTACTCGTTCAACCTGGACGGCACCGCCATCTACCTGACGATGGCGTCGCTGTTCATCGCGGGCGCGCTGGGCGACCCGCTGTCGCTGCCGGAGCAGATCGGGCTGCTGGTGTTCATGATCGTCGCCTCCAAGGGCGCCGCCGGGGTCACCGGCGCCGGTCTGGCGACGCTGGCCGGCGGGCTGCAGAGCCACCGCCCCGACCTGCTCGACGGTGTCGGACTGATCGTCGGCATCGACCGGTTCATGTCCGAGGCGCGGGCGCTGACCAACTTCTCCGGCAACGCCGTGGCCACCCTGCTGGTCGGCTGCTGGACCAGGACCGTCGACCACGCCCGGGTGGCGGCGGTGCTGCGCGGCGACGACCCGTTCGACGAGCTGACGATGCTCGACCACAGTCCAACGGAGCAGCGGGAGTCCGTTCCCGCATAGCTGCTCCGTTGCCGAGACTGCGGGCAGATCGATTTTCCCCGCCCACCCACGATCTGCCCGCAGTCTCAATCTCTTTTCGGGCTCTTTTCGGGTGCTGTTGAACCCTTTCCGGCAGTCGCCCGTCGTACCGCTCGGAAGGCCACCGTGGCCTGACGGGAGACGAAGCACGATGAGAGACAAGGGAGACGCGCCCATGCGTGCAACGCTGTTGATGATGACCGGGGCTGCCGCGCTCGCCTGCGGTGCGATGCTGGCGCCCGCGGCCGTCGCCACCGCCGCCGAGTCGGCTCAGCTGACCATCGCCACCCTGGAAGCGCAGGGATTCGATGTGAAGGTCAACAAGATCGGAAGCGCACCGCTGAGCCGGTGCGTCATCACCGACATCCGCAACCCGCGCGAGCGGACCGAATTGGTGCGCCGCGGCGACGATTTCATCCAGATCGTCGCGCAGCGCTCGATCACCGTCACCGCGGACTGCTCACGGCGCTGACCGCCGAACCGATCGCCCGGCCGGAGCACAGACACCAGGGACCAACGGCCCTGTGAACGAATCGCGGTCACCCCTACCGTCATATGCGGTACCAGTGATATCGCGGACGGAGAACAGATGACCTCCCTGGATCCGGGCGCCTCGGACGCCGGCGCCGGCGGGCGATCCGAATGACACGGCTCCTCCGGCGGTTGCGGCCCCTGGCCGAGCCCGCCCTGACCGCGGTGACCGTGGCCGCCCTGGCGGGCGGCGGGATCGCCTGGCTGGCGGGCAACCGGGCACTGGCGGACCTGTTCTGGATCGCGGGCACGGTGGTCGCGATCGTGCCCGCGGTGTGGTGGGTGCTGGCCGCCCTGCTGCGCCGGCGGTTGGGCGTGGATCTCATCGCCGTGCTGTCCCTGGTGGGAACGCTGGTGGTGGGCGAGTACCTGGCGGGCGCGTTGATCGCGGTGATGCTCGCCGGTGGACGCGCGCTGGACGCCGCCGCCACCCGGCGGGCCACCCGCGACCTCACAGCGCTGCTGCAGCGGGCGCCCCGGTTCGCCCGCCGTCGGGTCGGTGAGGAGATCTCGGTGGTTCCGGTCGGCGAGATCCACGTCGACGACATCGTGGTCGTCACCCCCGGCGAGGTCGTTCCGGTCGACGGCCGGGTGCTGTCGGGTGCGGTGGCGGTGCTGGACGAGTCGGCACTGACCGGTGAGGCGCCGCTGGTCGAACGCGGTGCGGGTGAACCGGTGCGCAGCGGTGTCGTCAACGCCGGCGGCTCGTTCGAACTGCGGGCCACCGCCACCGCCGAGGACAGCACCTACGCCGGCATCGTGCGCCTGGCGCAGCAGGCCGACGCGGAGAGCGCGCCGTTGGTGCGCCTCGCCGACCGGTACGCGGCCTTCTTCCTGCCGCTGGCCCTGGCCACCGCGGGTGTGGCGTGGCTGATCAGCGGATCGCTGACACGGGCGGTGGCCGTCCTCGTGGTCGCCACCCCGTGCCCGCTGCTGCTGGCCGCCCCGGTGGCCATCGTGTCGGGACTGTCGCGGGCCTCCCGGGTCGGAGTGGTGATCCGCAGCGGCGGTGCCCTCGAGAACCTGGGGCACGCCAAGACGTTGATGATGGACAAGACCGGCACCCTGACGATGGGGCGGCCCGTCGTCCTCGACATCCTCGCCGCACCGGGAACCGAGCCCGAAGAGATCCTGCGCCTGGCCGCGTCGGTGGAGCAGTTGTCACCGCACGTCCTGGCGGAGGCGATCGTCACCGAAGCGCTGAGCCGGGGAATGACGCTGGCCATGCCCACCGACGGCGTCGAGGAGCCCGGACGCGGGCTGACCGCGACCCTGCAGGGGCGGCAGGTGTCGGTGGGCAAGCTCAGCGACGACGTCCTGGCCGCCGAGTCGTGGGTGCAGGGCGCGCTGAACCGGGCACGCCTGGACAACGCGGCACTGTCCTGGGTGTGCGTCGACGGCGTGCCCAAAGGCGCTGTGGTGCTGCGTGATCCGCTGCGCAGACAGGCGCCCAGGACCATGCGACGACTGCGCGAGGCGGGATTCCGGCGGCTCATCATGCTCACCGGTGACCGCGCCGAGCCCGCACGTGAGGTCGCCGCCGTGCTGGGCCTCGACGAGGTGTACGCCCAGCAGAGCCCCGCCGACAAAGTCGCCGCGGTGCGCGCCGAATCGGAGCACACCGTCACAGTCATGGTCGGAGACGGCATCAACGACGCCCCGGCGCTGGCGGCCGCCACGGTGGGCGTCGCGATGGGCGCCCGAGGTGCGACCGCGTCGTCGGAGGCCGCCGACATCGTGTTGACCACCGATCGCCTCGACCGGCTCGCCGACGCCATGGACATCGCGCGCTGGTCGCGGCGCATCGCCGTGCAGAGCGCGGTGACGGGCATGGTGCTGTCGTTGGTCGCGATGGCGGCCGCGGCCGTGGGGTGGCTACCGCCGGCGCTGGGCGCGCTGCTGCAGGAGGGCATCGACGTCGCCGTCATCCTCAACGCGCTGCGGGCGTTGCGCGGGGATCCGAAGACCGCGGTGAACGTGCCGGAGGAGACACAGACGCTGCTGCAGCGGTTCGACGCCGAACACGACACACTGCGCACAAGCCTGGGGCAGATCCGCGAAACCGCGGACGAGTTGGTCCGCGGTGCCGACGACGCGGCGCTGCAGGCACTGGACCGGTGCTACACCCTGCTCACCGACGAGATCCTGCCGCACGAGCTGGCCGAGGAGGCGCTGCTGTATCCGGCGCTGGCGGAGCCGCTGCGCAGCAGCGAGGCCACCGCCACCATGAGCCGGACCCACGCCGAGATCCAGCGCCTCACCGACCGCATCGGCACACATCTACGGCGTGCCCAGCAGCACAACGCGATTCAGGACGATCAGATCGAGGACCTGCTGGCCTGCCTGTACGGGTTGCACGCGCTGCTGCGCCTGCATTTCGCCCAGGAGGAGGAGAGTTACTTCACCCTCACCGACAGCACCCTCACCGACAGCGAGGACGCGGAGGGTTGACCGAAAAAGTCAGCGGCGCGAGCAGTCCAGCGACACCGACACCGGCTGGCTGGTGATCACCGGGATCAGGAACCGTTCGTCGCGGGCGCCCGGGCCGACGTAGGGCATCAGCTGGCCGTAGGTCTGCGGATTGCGCACGCTGAGCACCACGCAGTTCTCGATCGGGCCGGTGCCGATCTTGTCGATCGTCACGTTGTAACCCTCGGACCGCAGCTTGTTGATCACCTCGGTCGCCGACTGCTGTTCGGCCGACGCCGCCGCTGCCGGCGCGGCGACCAGCCCACACACGCCCGCCGCAGCCGCCAGTACCCGGAAAGTCCGCATCCGCCCATTCTGCGCTATCGGCGCCCGGTCCGCTGACATGCGGCAATCGTGACTATCGCGTCAATTTCACGCGTACTTGAGCCACCAGTTGTGCAGGGCCACCAGATCGTCGCTCTGCGCGTCACCGAGCACCAGCGCGGAGTTCAGCGTCCAGGTGACGTCCTGGTTGCCGTTGTAGACACCGCAGGCGATCAGGCCCTCGACCTGGTCCGGGGTCTCGGTGAAATGCCACGTGGTCGGTGACTCGGCGTCGCTGTCCGGACACGGCACCAGCTCGGAGTTCGCCGCGATCGAATCCTCGAACGCGCTATCGAGGGTGGCCTGGTCGGCGAACAGCGCGTAGCGCGCGTGCGCCGGCCCGCCCTGCGGTCCGGCCGCCCCGCAGTCGACGGTCGCCAACGACCCGGTGACCGGGGGACGCACCGGCTCGCACGCACCGTCGTCGTAGCCGCGCGGCAGCAGCTCCATCAGCTGCGCGTCGAACGAACCGGGCGCCACCGACGGTGCCCTGCTGCGCGGGGTGCGCCGGGTGGTGGTGCGCTCGGCGGTGCGGGAGGGCGCGTCGGCGGCGCTCGTCGTCGCACCCGGGCCCGCGGCCGACGGTGTGTCGCCGGGCCGCAGCAGCAGGAACGCCCCGACCGCGCCGACCACCAGCACCAGAACACCCGCCGCTGCGGCGAACACCACCCACCGGGTGGACTTCTGCCCTGCCGGTGGCGGTGGGACCGCCCACATCGGCCCGTTGGGTACCCCCGGCGGCGGGAACTGGCTGCGCCCCACGATGGTGGCCGCCTGTGTCTGATCCTGTTGTGTCAGGGCGTCATTCGCGGCAGCGGCCAGTTCGCCCGCCGTGGCGTACCGGTGCTCGGGCCGCTTGGCCATGCCGCGCGCGACCACCGCGTCGAGCGTGGGCGGCACGTCGGGGCGACGAGCACTGGGCTGCGGGATCGGGTGCATCAGATGGCCGGTGATCACCGCGCTGACGCTGTCCCCCGGGAACGGCTGCGAACCGGTCAGGCACTCGAACAGCACACAGGCCAGGGCGTAGACGTCGACGCGGTAGGTCACGTCCCCGTTGCTGAACCGCTCCGGTGCCATGTAGGCATAGGTGCCGATCGCGGTACCGAGTTCGGTGAGCCGTTCATCGGTGGCGGCGTTGGCGATACCGAAGTCGACGAGGTAGGCGAAATCGTCGCGGGCCAGGATGATGTTCTCGGGTTTGACGTCGCGGTGCAGGATCCCGGCGGCGTGCGCGGCGTCCAGCGCCGACGCGACCTGCCGGATGATCGCCACCGCGCGCGCCGGCGGCATCGGCCCGCCGTCGCGCAGGGTCCTGCGCAGGTCGGTGCCGTCGATCATCCGCATGTCGACGAACAGGTGCCCGTCGATCTCGCCGTAGTCGTGGATCGGCACCACGTGGGGTTCCTGCAGTCGTCCCGCGGCGTGCGCCTCGCGTTGCAGGCGCTCGCGGAACACCGGGTCGTGGGACACCGACTCCGGCAACAGCTTCAGCGCGACGACGCGGCCCTTGACGGTGTCCTCGGCCTCGTACACCTCGCCCATACCGCCGCGGCCGAGCAACCGGCGCAGCCGGTACGGCCCGATCTGGGAACCGACCCGGGATCCCCCCGGCGCGGGCTCGGTCATCCGGTGCTCCTCGCGACGCGACCTGTGGCAACCACACCCTAATGCCGGTTCGGCTCAACCAGCGAACAAAGTGGTGTAGACCTGCAAGGGTAGAACGTGTTCCAGTTTCTGGAGGAGTGGTTATGGGCCTGCGGGTGGTGCAGTGGGCGACCGGCGGCGTCGGCGTGGCCGCCATCAAGGGTGTGCTCGAGCATCCCGACCTCGAACTCGTCGGCTGCTGGGTGCATTCGGAGCACAAGGCCGGCCGCGACGTCGGCGAGCTGATCGGAACCGAACCGCTGGGCGTCGTCGCGACCAACAGCGTCGAGGAGATCCTGGCCACCGACGCCGACGCGGTGATCTACGCGCCGCTGCTGCCCAACCCCGACGAGGTGGCCGCACTGCTGCGGTCCGGCAAGAACGTCATCACCCCGGTCGGCTGGGTGTACCCGAGCGAGCGGCAGGCCGCGCCGCTGCGGGAGGCCGCGCTGGCCGGCAACGCCACGCTGCACGGCACCGGTATCGCGCCCGGCGGCATCAGCGAGAAGTTCCCGCTGCTGTTCTCCGCGTTCTCGACCGGCGTGAGATTCGTTCGCGCCGAGGAGTTCTCGGACCTGCGCAGCTACGACGCACCCGACGTCGTGCGGCACGTCATGGGCTTCGGGGAGGTGCCGGACAAGGCGCTGTCCGGTCCGATGCAGAAGCTGCTCGACGGCGGGTTCATCCAGGCGGTCAAGATGGTGGTCGACAAGGCGGGATTCCGCGCCGACCCGAAGATCCGCTCCTCGCAGGAGATCGCCGTCGCCACCGCCCCGATCGACTCGCCGATCGGCGTGATCGAACCGGGTCAGGTGGCAGGCCGCAAGTTCCACTGGGAGGCGCTGGTCGACGGCGAACCCGTCGTGCGGGTCACGGTGAACTGGTTGATGGGGGAGGAGAACCTCGAGCCCGCTTGGACTTTCGGTCCGGAGGGGCAGCGCTACGAGATGGAGGTGCGGGGCAACCCGGACGTCTCGATCGTCGTCAAGGGCTTCCAGTCCGAGGCCGGCGGCGAGGGGCCGGAGTACGGTGTCGTCGGCACCGCCGCGCACTGCGTGAACTCGGTGCCCGCGGTGTGCGCCGCACCGCCCGGGATCGCCACATACCTCGACCTGCCGTTGATCAGCGGCCGGGCCGCACCGGATCTGGCGCAGGGCACCCGGTAGAGCGGGTTGGGCAGCAGGAACTCCCGTTCGGCGAAGCCGCCGGTGAGATCCGAGCGCTGATCGCCGACGTTGGCGATGAGGGTGAAGCCCTGCCGGACCAGTCGCTCCCGCTGCGGCGCCTTGAAGTCGGCGTACGAATCGTATTGCAGGTCATCGGGTTTCATGATGAGCCGGGTGTACCCGCGGTATCCGGCGGCGCGCAGGTCGCGTTCGGTGGTGCTGCGCATGCTCTCCGGACGGCCGGTGATGAAGAAGACGTCGACGCCGTGCTCGCGGGCGGTGGTGAACAGCTCCAGCGTCGGCGGGATCGCGGCCGGTCTGCCGTCGACCACCGCCCAGTTCGACAGCGCGGTCTCGTCGACGTCGATCACCACCGCGGGACGGCGCACCTGCGGGGCGCGCTCGGCGATCCAGGCGGCCGCCGGGGCGGCGGCCCGCTGCAGCTCGCTCAGGTACGGGATCGCCGGGGCGGGCGGGGTCTGCGGCTGCGCTGCGACCACCGGACTGGTCCACAGCACCGCCGCCGCGACCGCGGCCACGACCGATCCCCGGGACATGGGGTGACCCTATCGGCCGGCTGACCTGGCACACTCACGGGCGTGACGAAACGCGCACTGGTGCTCGCCGGCGGCGGGATCGCGGGAATCGCGTGGGAGACCGGCGTCTTGACCGGTATCGCCGACGTGGCGCCCGCGGCCGCCGAGGCACTGCTGGCCTCCGACGTCCTGGTCGGCACCTCGGCGGGCTCCACCGTCGCCGCCCAACTCGGCAGCGGGCTGCCGCTGACCGAGCTGTTCGACCGGCAGACCGCGGTGGCCTCGACGGAGATCCACCCGGGCGCGGGCATCGCCGAGATCGCCGAGCTGTTCCTGCGCGCGATGACCGCACCCGGCTCGAAAACCGAGAAGCTGCAGCGGATCGGGGAGATCGCGCTGGCCGCCGACACCGTCGCCGAACCCGTCCGCCGCGCGGTGATCGAGGCTCGGCTGCCGTCGCACGACTGGCCCGACCGCGACCTGCGCATCACCGCGATCGACACCGCGACCGGAGAACTCGCCACCCTCGACCGCTTCTCCGGGGTGTCGCTCGTCGACGCGGTCGCGGCCAGCTGCGCGGTGCCCGGGGTGTGGCCGCCGGTCACCGTCGGCGACAGGCGGCTGATGGACGGCGGGGTGGCCAGCCCGGTGAACATGGCCGTCGCCGACGACTGCGACACCGCCGTCGCGCTGATCCCGCAGGGCGAGGACTCGCCGTCGCCCTGGAGTACGGGTGTCGTCGAGGAGATCAAGGCCCGCAACGCGTTCGCGGTCTTCGCCGACGACGCCTCGCTGGCCGCATTCGGGACCAACCCGCTGGACCCGGCGTGCCGGGTGCCGTCCGCGCGGGCCGGCCGCGAGCAGGGCAGGCGCATCGCCGCGCAACTGGCCACCCAGCTGGGCGTCTAGCCGCCCGCCTCGTAGTCGTCCAGCACCGTCGCGGCCAGCTTCGCGCCGAGTTCGATCACCTCACCCGCGCGGTGGAAATCCAAGCTGCGGCAAGCGGTTCGGGGCACCTCTATGAGCAGGTCGGGCGGATAGTAGGCGAGCTGGTGACGGGCCAGCGCGGCCTGGGCGATGTCGATGCTGCGGTTCATCACCTCGAAGCTGCCGAGCTTGGGCACCGTCGCCTCCCGGGTGGCGTCCAGCTCACGGGACGCGTCGACGAGCTCGTCAGTGCTGCTGCCCTCGGTCGCGCCGGACCCGGAGCCGAACCGGCCCAGCACCGGGGTGGACTCGATCAGCGCGGTGGTGCTGCGCCACATCCGCGACAGCCACTCGGTGGTGGCGCGCGAACCGGCCTCCGACGACGGCGCCGTCGGTGCGGTGGTGTCGCTGCCCGCCAGCGACACCCCGATGGTCAGGTCGGCGTTCACGGCCGCGATCGGCGCCATCGGCAGCGGTTCGAGGATGCCGCCGTCGGCCAGCAGCCGGCCGTCGAGCACATGCGGGGCGATGACCCCCGGAATCGCGATCGACGCCCGGATCGCGGCGTCCACCGGGCCGCGCTGCAGCCACACCGTGCGGCCGGCGATCAGATCCGTCGACACCGCGGTGTAGGGGATCGGCAGCTCCTCGATGCGCACCTCGCCGAGGATGTCGCGGACCGCGTCGAGGATCTTGGTCGCGCGCAGCACCCCGGAGGCGGTGATCGACGGGTCCAGCAGCCGCAGCACCGCACCCTGGGTCAGCGACTTGGCCCAGTCGGCGAACTCGTCGAGCTTGCCCGCGGCCTGCAGCCCGCCGACCAGCGCGCCCATCGAGGAGCCCGCGATGCCCACGATCTCGTAACCGCGGCTCTCGAGCTCCCCGATGACGCCGATGTGGGCGTATCCCCGCGCGCTTCCGCTGCCCAGGGCCAGCGCGACCCGCTTGCCAGCCATACCCTCATTGTGCGCCCCGGACGCCGGGGTTCGGCGCAGCGTGATTCGAACCCGGGATCGCGGCTCAGCCGCACTGCTGGGCCGCCGCGGCCTCGACCGCGACGATCACCGCCGCCTGCCGCGGCGGGGGCAGCTGCGACCACGGCGTGCCGAACGTGCCGGGGCCCGCCGAGTCGGTGCGCTGCAGCTCGGCGAGATAGGGCTCGATCTGCGCCTGCAGGTCGCCGCCCTGCTGCTCCATCCAGGTGCGCGCGGCGAAACAGGCCTGGAAGTACTCCTCTTCGGTGGATTCGGCGGGGGCGCCGACGGCGGTGGTGACACCGTCCGGGCTCAGCTCGTGGGTGCCCGGTGCGGCGGTGCGGGTCAGCGGACTCGTCGTCGTGGTGGCCTGCGTGGTGTCCGTGGCCGGTGCCGACGGAGGCTGATCGGCGGTGTCGTCGGACGCGCATCCGGCCGCTGCCAGGCAGGCGGCGAGGACGGCTGCGCCGCTGAGGAGGTACCTGCGCATGGCGTCAATCTATGCAACACTGGCCGCCGTGATCGAACGGGTCCTGATTCACCGGTGTTGTCGGGCGTAACGCCCACCCCGCCGTCTGATCCGTTCGTCCTCCTGGAGTTGTTCATGTCCGTCTCCACCCCTGCCGTCTCTGTGCCCGCTGTGTCTGTGCCTGCCGTGTCTGTGCCTGCTGTGTCTGCGCCGACCCGGCTGCGCCTGCCCGACCTGCTGCACGCCACCGACCGCGTCGCCGACGACGTGCTGTCTGGCCGCTTCGGTCACGTGCTGCCCGCCGAGGGGCTGCCCACCGACGAGCGGTGGTACGCCCGGGTGCACGGTGACGACGAACTCGACATCTGGCTGATCAGCTGGGTGCCCGGACGCGCCACCGAACTGCACGACCACGGCGGATCGCTGGGCGCGCTGACCGTGGTGTCCGGTGCGCTCGCCGAAACCCGCTGGGACGGTGAGAAGTTGCGCCAGCGGCGGCTGGTGGCCGGAGACCAGACCGCGTTCCCGCTGGGCTGGGTGCACGACGTGGTGTGGGCGCCGTCCGATGCCCTGGAGACGCCTCAGGAACCGACCTTGAGCGTGCACGCCTACTCGCCGCCGCTGACCGCGATGTCGTACTACGAGGTGACCGCGCAGAACACGTTGCGCCGCACCCGAACCGAGCTGACGGACGGCCCAGAGGGATGAGCCGCATCGACCGCGTACTGGAGGCGGCCAGGGCCCGGCTGCGCCGGCTGCCCGCCGCCGAGGTGCCCGCCGCGCTGGCGCGCGGGGCGATCCTCGTCGACATCCGGCCGCAGGCGCAGCGCGCACAGGAGGGCGAGGTGCCCGGCGCGCTGGTCATCGAACGCAATGTGCTGGAGTGGCGCTGCGACCCGACCAGCGAGGCGCGGCTGCCGCAGGCCGTCGACGACGACGTCGAGTGGGTGATCCTGTGTTCGGAGGGCTACACGTCGAGCCTGGCCGCGGCGGCGCTGCAGGACCTCGGCCTGCACCGCGCCACCGACGTGATCGGTGGGTATCACGCGATGAAGGCTGAAGGCCTTGTCAACTAAGCGTTCTCGTCGTTGGTGAGCAGCGGGCGCAGCTTCTCGGTCTTCTCCGGGGTCCAGCCAGGCGGCTCCAGGATCGCCGCCCATGCGTCGGCGACGTCCTTGATGTAGACGTGGCCGTGCCCGTCGGGCACATCGACGGCCACCGCCATATCCGCCGACACCTGCAGGAACGTCACCACCGGGATCCACTGCATGCGCCCGGAGACGTCGTAGCCGCGGGGCTCCTTGAGCCAATCCGGTTCGGTGAACAGCAGATCCGGACTCCACCAGGAGATCGGGTCGGAGGCGTGCTGCAGGTACACCACCCGCGGATGACCCCACGGATCGTCGGGTCGGTCCAGGTTCTCGGCGCGGGCGGCGAACCGGACGTTCTCACCCTTGTCGTAGATCGGCAGCCACATCGGCGAGTCCGGATCGCGGTTGTGGGTCAGCTGCGTCCAGATCGTGTTGTTGAACGTCGGCCCGCTGAACAGGGCGCCGTCGGTGCGGGCGATCAGGTTGTTGAGCGCCAGGAACGGCGCCTCACCGCCGAACGAGCCCAGGCTCTCGCCGAACACCACCAGCCGCGGCCGCTGCGCCGGGGGCATCACCCGGATCAGCTCGTCGACGGCCTCGAACAGTGCCTGCCCCGCTTGCCGCGCGTTCTCCTTGTCCACCAGGAACGACAGCCAACTCGGCAGGAACGAGTACTGCATCGACACGATCGCGGTGTCGCCGTTGAACATGTACTCCAGCGCCGAGGCCTCGGCCTCGTTGATCCAGCCGGTGCCGGTGGTGGTGGCGACCGCGACCACCTCGCGCTGCAGCCCGCCCATGCGCTGCAGTTCGCGGGCGGCCAGCGCGGCGGTGGCCTTGATCCCGTTGGCGGAGTGCAGCCCGGCGTAGGCGCGGATCGGCTCCAGCGCGGGCCTGCCGTTGAACGCGGTGAGCTCCTCGACCGTCGGCCCCGCCGAGACGAACACCCGGCCCTGGTGCCCCAGCGACTCCCAACTGGCCAGCGAGCCGGGCCCGCCCGAGCGCAGCGGCGACGTCGGCGCCGGGAAGTCCGGATCGGTCTCGTCGTTGACCGCGGAGAACGTGCTGTTGATGGTCTTCATCGCGAACCGCACCACCACGCCGTTGAGCAGCGCGATGAACAGCGCCAGGATCAGCCCTACCGCGACGACCCCCGAAACCCGCGGCGGGGCAACACGTTCGAGCTGGCGGGTGAGGAAGCGGATCAGCTTGCCGATCAACTGTCCGATCTCGACGAGCGCGAAAAGCACCACGATCGACACCACCGCGGTCAGCGGATAGTCCCAGAAGCCCAGCCGCGCCACGCCGTCGAGGTCACGGACCTCGTCCTGCCAGCGGTCGAAGTAGATCATCATCCACAGCTGGCCGATGACGCCGATGATGACCAGCGCGATCCACGCCGTGCGCGGTGCAGGCGGGCTGCTGTCCTTGGAGCGCATGTAGCGCACCAGCCAGACCACGAACACGCCGAGGCCGTAGCCGAATGCGCCCGCGCCGGCGCTGACGAGCCCCTGGAACAGCGGGCCGCGAGGCAGCAGCGACGGGGTCAGCGAGAACCACACGAACACCAGCCCCAGCGCGGTGCCGGTGAACGTGTAGTGCCGTACCCACCAACTCTTCTTCGCGGACCGCTGCGGCGGTGCCTCCTCGACGATTTCGCGGGTGTCGGTCACCCCCGAAGATTAACGGTGGCGGAAGTTCGGCGTGCGCTTCTCGGTGAACGCCGCCATGCCCTCGGTCTGGTCCTCGGTGGCGAACGCCGAATGGAACAGCCGGCGTTCGTAGAGCAGGCCCTCGGCCAGCGTCGTCTCGAACGCACGGTTGACGGCCTCCTTGGCCATCCGCGCCGCCGACAACGACATTTCCGCGATGGTCTTGGCGACCGCGTTGGCCTCCTCGAGCAGCTTGTCGGCGGGCACCACGCGGGCGACCAGGCCGGCGCGCTCGGCCTCCTCGGCGTCCATGTTGCGGCCGGTCAGGATCAGGTCCATCGCCTTGGCCTTGCCGATCGCGCGGGTCAGCCGCTGGCTGCCGCCCATACCCGGCAGTACACCCAGCTTGATCTCGGGCTGGCCGAATTTCGCGGTGTCCGCGGCGATCAGGATGTCGCACATCATCGCCAGCTCGCAGCCGCCGCCGAGCGCGTACCCGGCGACCGCGGCGATGGTGGGTGTGCGCACCGCGGCGAACTTGCCCCAGGCGGCGAAGAAGTCGCTGCCGAACACGTCGGCGAACGTCAGGCCCGCCATCTCCTTGATGTCCGCGCCCGCCGCGAACGCCTTCTCGTTCCCGGTGATGATGATCGCGCCGATCCCCGGATCGTCGTCGAGTTCGGCTGCGGCCGTGGTGACTTCGTTCATCACCTGGCTGTTGAGCGCGTTGAGCGCCTTGGGCCGGTTCAGCGTGATGGTGGCGACGCGGTCGTCGCGGGTGACGATGATCGTCTCGTAGTCGCTCATTTGGTGAACTCCAGTTCGCGGTCGGCCGGCGCGAAGTAGGCCTCGACGTCGGCGGGGGTGACGGCCGCCAGCGACGCGGGCGACCACTTGGGATTGCGGTCCTTGTCGACGACCTGCGCGCGGATACCCTCGACGAAGTCGTGCGAGCGCAGCGACGCGCACGACACCCGGTACTCCTGGCGCAGCACGTCCTCGAGTGTGTCGAGTTCTGCGGCGCGGCGCAGCGATTCCAGCGTCACCGACACCGCGATCGGGGAGCGTGTCTCGATCAGGTCGGCGGCCTCGGCGGCCGGACCGCCGTGGGCGCGCAGCGCGGCCAGGATGTCGGTGACCGTCTTCTCGGCGTAGCAGACGTCGATCCAATCACGCTGCGCGGCAAGCGGGCTGGCCGGGGGTTCGACGGCGAACGCGGCGAGTGCGGCGTCCACCCCGTCGGCGACGACGGCGGCCTTGAAGTCGTCGAGCTTGTCGTGGGGCACGTAGTGGTCGGCGAAACCGAGCGCGATCGCGTCGGCGCCGTTGAAGTTCGCGCCGGTGAGCGCGGCGTGGTAGCCGAGCAGGCCAGGGGCGTGCGACAGGATCTTGGTGCCGCCCACGTCGGGGATGAAGCCGATGCCGACCTCGGGCATCGCCATCCGGGTGGTGTCGGTGGCGACGCGGACGTTGCCGTGCGCGCTGACACCGACGCCGCCGCCCATCACGATGCCGTCCATGATCGCCACATACGGCTTGCGGTAGCGGCCGATATGGGCGTTGAGCTGGTACTCGTCGTACCAGAACGCGCGCGCCTCGGAGCCGTCGGCGCGGGCGCTGTGGTACAGCACGACGATGTCGCCGCCTGCGCACAGACCGCGCTCGCCCGCGCCGTCGAGCAGGACGGCCGTGATGGCGTCGTCGTCCTCCCACTCGGTCAGCGCCCGCTCCATCGCGGTGACCATCGGGTGAGTCAGCGAGTTGATGGCCTTGGGGCGATTCAGGGTGATGCGCCCGACCCCGCCGTCAACAGTTACTAGGACATCCTCGTTTTCGCCCACGGTTATGCAATGTAGAACCTCGCACCGGGCGGGGTGGTGCCGGGTAGGGTTTCCTGTGAAAATGCTGGAAACTTCCCGGCGCGCCCGGGAACCGACCGGCATCACCACACGTTGACGGTGTGTTCGCCGCTTGACGAATGACATCACGGAGAGGAACGACGGTGCGGGAATCCAGCAACCCCGTATTCCGGTCCCTGCCTAAGACGCAGGGCGGATATGCGCAGTTCGGTACCGGGGCCGCCGCCTACGGTACGCAGGCGGTACACGCCGACCCCTATGCGGTGCAGTACCCCGACCAGCGGCAGGCAGGCGTTGCCCGCCCGATGACCATCGACGACGTCGTCACCAAGACGGGCATCACGCTCGCGGTGCTGACCGCGTCGGCGGTGGTGACCTACGTGCTGGCGATGATGAACCCGGCGATCGCCCTGCCCCTGGTGATGATCGGGGCGCTCGGCGGCCTGGTGATGGTCCTGATCGCCACGTTCGGGCGCAAGCAGGACAACCCCGGCATCGTGCTGACCTACGCGGTCCTCGAAGGCCTGGCGCTCGGCGGTATCTCGTGGGTGTTCGGCCAGAGTGTGGAGATCGCCGGCGGTAGCGCCGGTGCGCTGATCACCCAGGCGGTGCTCGGCACGTTCGGTGTCTTCTTCGGCATGCTCGTCGTCTACAAGACCGGCGCCATCCGGGTCACCCCGAAGTTCACCCGCTTCATCGTGGCCGGCCTGTTCGGGGTGGTCGCGCTGATGCTCGGCAACCTGGTGCTCGGCCTGTTCGGTGTCGGCGGCGGTGAGGGCATGGGCCTGCGCGCCGGTGGCCCGATCGCGATCATCTTCTCGCTGGTCTGCATCGGCCTGGCGGCGTTCAGCTTCCTGATCGACTTCGACGCGGCTGACCAGATGATCCGCGCCGGCGCCCCCGAGAAGGCGGCGTGGGGCGTGGCCCTCGGCCTGACCGTCACGCTGGTCTGGCTGTACATCGAGATCCTGCGGCTGCTGTCGTACTTCCAGAGCGACTAGCGGCTTCCGCGAGAAGGCCCGGTGCGACTACGCGCCGGGCCTTCTCTTTTGCTTCTGCGCCGAAACTGCTCACAGATCCGAATTCATCCACAGATTTCGATCTGTGAGCAGTTTCGGTGGGGTGCAGGGTCGACCGGCGCCGAGAGTGGCTGCCATGAGCTATCTCGACGAACCCTTCATCGGCAGTGAGGCGCTCGAGCGCGGCCTGGTGCGCAAGTACGACCTGCGCACCCGCTTCACCGCGCTGTACCCGGATATCTACATACCGAACAGTCTTCAGCCGTCGCTGCGGCAGCGGGCCACCGCGGCCTGGCTGTGGACGCATCGCCTGGGCATCATCGCGGGGTTGACCGCGTCGGCGCTGCACGGCGCCAAATGGGTCGACGACGATGCCCCGATCGAGCTGATCTGGCCGAACTCCCGCACCCCACCCGGTCTGCGCACCTTCGATATGCGGTTGCGTCCAGGGGAGTCGTTCCGGACGGCCACATTCCGGATGACGACACCGGCGCGCACCGCATTCGACCTCGGCCGCCGAAAACCACTGGGTGAGGCGGTCGCCCGCCTCGACGCACTCGGCAACGCGACAGGCCTGAGCGCAGCCGATATCCACGCCGTTGCCCGGCAACATCCCGGGAAACGGGGGTTGCGCCTACTCGAACGGGCCCTCGACCTCTACGACCCGGGCGCCGCTTCGCCGAAGGAGACGTGGGTGCGGCTGCTGGTGATTCGCGCCGGATACCCACCGCCGCAGACGCAGATCCCGGTGGTCAGCCCCGACGGCCGCCGAAAGTACTACCTCGACATGGGCTGGCCGGAACTGATGGTGGCTCTGGAGTACGACGGCGAACACCACCGTCTCGACCCGGTCCAATACCGCTACGACGTCATCCGCTCGGAGGATCTCGTCGCGCTCGGCTGGTCGCGTGTCCGGGCCGTGCGTGGCAACTCGGCGGCCGACATCCTCGACCGACTCGCCCACGCCTGGCGATCGAGACTGCGCACAGATCGCGAAATCTCGTGAAAAAGCGATCTGTGCGCAGTCTCGGCGCGCAAAGAATCAGGAGAGGCGCTCGATGATCATCGCCATGCCCTGGCCGCCGCCGACGCACATGGTCTCCAGACCGAACTGCTTGTCGTGGGTCTGCAGGTTGTTGATCAGCGTGGCGGTGATGCGGGCGCCGGTCATGCCGAACGGGTGACCCAGCGCGATCGCGCCGCCGGAGACGTTCAGCTTGTCCAAATCCATGTTCAGCGCCCGCGCCGAACCCAGCACCTGCACCGCGAACGCCTCGTTGATCTCGTACAGATCGATGTCGTCGATCGTCATGTTCGCGTTGGCCAGCGCCTTCTTGACCGCCTCGATCGGGCCCAGGCCCATGATCTCCGGCGACAGACCGCTCACACCCGTCGACACGATGCGCGCCAGCGGGGTCAGGCCCAGCTCCTTGGCCTTGGTGTCGCTCATCACGACCAGCGCGGCGGCGCCGTCGTTGAGCGGGCACGCGTTGCCCGCGGTCACCGTGCCGTTCGGCCGGAACACCGGCTTGAGCTGGCTGATCTTCTCGTAGGTGGTGCCCGGGCGCGGGCCGTCGTCGGTGGACACTACGGTGCCGTCGGGCAGCGTCACCGGCACGATCTCGCGCTCGAAGAAGCCGCTCTTGATGGCCTCCTCGGCGCGGTTCTGCGACCGCACACCCCAGTGGTCCTGCTCCTCGCGGCTGATGCCGGTGTGCAGCGCGACGTTCTCGGCGGTCTGGCCCATCGCGATGTAGACGTCGGGCAGCACCCCGTCCTCACGCGGGTCGTGCCACTCCTCGGCGCCCGCCGCGGCTTGCTCCGAACGGCTCATCGCCTCGGCGAACTTCGGGTTCTTGGTGTCCGGCCAGCCGTCCGCGGTGCCCTTCGGGAAACGCGAAACCGTCTCCACCCCAGCGGAAATGAACGCGTGACCCTCGCCGGCCTTGATCGCGTGGAACGCCATCCGGGTGGTCTGCAGCGATGACGAGCAGTACCGGTTGACGGTGGTGCCCGGCAGGAAGTCGTAGCCGAGCTGCACGGCCACGGCGCGGCCGATGTTGAAGCCGGCCTCGCCTGCGGGCTGGCCGCAGCCCATGATCAGGTCGTCGATCTCGCGGGGATCGAGCGCCGGCACCTTGTCTAGCACCGCGCGCACCATCTGCGCGGCGAGGTCGTCGGGCCGCATATCCACCAGCGATCCCTTGGCGGCACGGCCGATCGGCGACCGCGCGGTGGCGACAATGACGGCTTCAGGCATGGTGTCTCCTCGGTTCGATCGTGAGTTGAACCGAACCTAGCTGGCCGCCGCCGCCATCTTCTCCGTGACCCCACCCAAAACGGGTGCGGGCACCCCCGTGGACCGGCGCCACAAGCGGCTCAACTGGCCCACCCGCGCCAGCAGCGGGAAGCCGCCGGAGCGCGCCTCCCACGGCAGCTCGGGCACCGAGGCGCCCAGCCAGTCGCTGAGCCCCTTGCACAGCGCGGGCAGCAGCTGGTTGGCGGCCAGCGCGTACCCGGCCCCCGACGGGTGGTACATGTCCGGCGAGAACATCACGTCGGGGGTCTCGCGGAAGTGCGGGGCCAGCAGATCGGCCAGCGGCACCGGCACGCCGCCGGCCGCGCGCACCGCGGCGGCCTGGGCCCGCGCCAGCCGCAGCCCGCGGCTGCGCGCCACCGCGCGCAACGGCTGCGGGATGGCGGTCACGACTCCGAAGTCCGGGCAGGTGCCCACGACGACGACGGCTCCGGCGTCGCGCAGCCGTCGCACCCCCGAGCCGAGTCGGCGCGCCGACGCCTTGATGCCGTTGAGCCGGGTGACGTCGTTGGCGCCGATCATGATGACCGCGGCGTCCGGCGGCGGCCCGGCCACGAACATTGCGTCGATCTGTCCCTGAAGTCCCTTCGAGGTCGCGCCGACGATCGCCTTGGTGCTCAGCCTGATCCGTCGCCCGGAGATCTCCGCCAGCCGTCGTGCCAACAGCACGCCCGGCACCTCCTCGGCGGTGGCGGCGCCGTAGCCGGTCGCGGTCGAGTCCCCGAACACCATCAGGTGCAGGTCGAACGGGACGCCGCGGTGCCAGCGTTCGACGGGCCCGCCGCCGGGGGAGTAGACGCCGTCCGCGCGTGGCGGTGCGGTCCAGGCCCGGGGGATGCGCTCGCGGGCCTGGTTGGCTTGCATGACCAGCAGGTTCCTGGCGCCGATGTAGGCAGAACCAGTCGCCGCGGTCGCAACCGCGATGAGGGTCGCTAAGCGGGTAGTGCCCACATCCGCAAGTTTATGTCCGTTTTCCGAAGGTGTTCGGTGTGCCACGAGGTGGCGCGGTCACGGTGCGGTATCAAGTCCGGTATCGAATTTGACTCGTCGATTGTTTATATGGAACACGAGGTGTCAAGCTAAGATGCGATTTCCGCGCTAGTAAATTAGGCGGGCTTCGCAAAGAGCGGCTTGGTCGTCCCGAGGAAGTGATTGCCATGACTGCACCGAGCAAGGTGGCCGGTGCCCACCTGCCAGGTATCCCCGCTGTTCACGGGCGCAAGCCGCGGAAGTTTCCGGTCAGTGACGGCGCCCCCGTCGAGGTGGTCGAGGACGGCCCGAGTTTCGCGGGCCGAATCGCCTCGCTGACCGCAAGGCTAACAATCAAGCCGACCCTAGCTATCGGTAGCTACGCGCCGCGACTGCCCTGGCCATTCGGTCTGGTGGACTTCGCCTCACGGGTGATGCGGCCGGCGCCGGGCACGATCCGCGCGACGATCTCTTTGCCGAACTGCACCGCGCAACTGGTCCGCGCCCCCGGGGTGCTGCCCGCCGACGGCAAACGCGGCGTGATTCTCTACATGCACGGCGGGGCGTTCCTGGCGTGCGGAGTCAACTCGCACGGCCGCCTGGTGCAGGCTCTGTCGGGCTACGCCGACTGTCCGGTGCTGGTGGTCAACTACCGGATGGTCCCCAAGCACTCCGTTGGCGAGGCCCTCGACGACTGCTACGACGCCTATCAGTGGCTGCGGTTGCGCGGCTACGAACCCGACCAGATCGTGCTGGCCGGCGATTCCGCGGGTGGCTACCTGTCGCTGGCGCTGGCCGAGCGGCTGCAGCAGGAGAGCGGTGGTGTCGCCGGCGAGGTGCCGGCAGCGGTGGTGACGATGTCGCCGCTGTTCGAGATCGACAACGAGGCCCGCGCCAACCACCCCAACCGGGACAGCGACGCGATGTTCCCGCCGCGCGCCTTCTACGCCCTGATCGACCTGATCTCGGAGGCCGCGGGCCGCCACATCGTGGACGGTCAGCCGGAAGAGGTCTACGAGCCGCTGGACCACATCGAGCCGGGTCTGCCGCGCACGCTGATCCACGTCTCGGGCTCCGAGGTGCTCGTCAGCGACGCCCACAAGGCAGCGCGCCGGCTGGCGGCCGCCGGGGTGCCGGTCGAGGTGCGCGTCTGGCCTGGGCAGATGCACGTCTTCCAGCTGGCCGCGCCGATCGTCCCGGAGGCCACCCGCTCGCTGCGCCAGATCGGTGAGTACATCCGCGAGGCCACCTGGTAACCCGGCTTACGCCGGTATTTCGCGCCTGACACGATGGAGTCATGCGCATCGCCCGGCATGTCAGTGAGCTCATCGGCAACACCCCGCTGGTACGGCTGAACTCGGTCGTCCCCGAGGGAGCGGGCACCGTGGTGGCCAAGGTCGAGTACCTCAACCCCGGTGGCAGCAGCAAGGACCGCATCGCGGTCAAGATGATCGACGACGCCGAGCGTCGCGGCCTGCTCAAGCCGGGCGGCACCATCGTCGAGCCGACCTCGGGTAACACCGGCGTCGGGCTGGCCCTGGTCGCCCAGCAGCGCGGCTACAAGTGCATCTTCGTCTGCCCCGACAAGGTCAGCGAGGACAAGCGCAACGTGCTGCGCGCCTACGGCGCCGAGGTGGTGGTGTGCCCGACCGCCGTCCCGCCCGAGCATCCGGACAGCTACTACAGCGTCTCCGACCGACTGGTCCGCGAGATCGAGGGCGCCTGGAAGCCGGACCAGTACTCCAACCCGATGGGCCCGGAGAGCCACTACGAGACCACCGGTCCGGAGATCTGGCGCGACACCGACGGCAAGGTCACCCACTTCGTGGCCGGCGTCGGCACCGGCGGCACCATCACCGGCGCCGGGCGCTACCTTAAGGAGGTCTCCGGCGGCCGGGTCAAGGTGATCGGCGCCGACCCGGAGGGCTCGGTGTACTCGGGCGGCACCGGGCGCCCGTACCTGGTCGAGGGCGTGGGCGAGGACTTCTGGCCCAAGGCCTACGACCCGTCGGTGCCCGACGAGATCATCGCCGTCTCCGACGCCGACTCGTTCGAGATGACGCGCCGGCTGGCCCGCGAGGAGGCGCTGCTGGTCGGCGGCTCGTGCGGGATGGCCGTGGTGGCCGCGATCAAGGTCGCCGAGAAGGCGGGCCCGGACTCGCTGGTCGTCGTGCTGCTGCCGGACGGCGGACGCGGTTATCTGTCAAAGGTTTTCAACGACGACTGGATGTCGTCCTACGGGTTCCTGCGCACGCGGCTGGACGGCTCCACCGAGGAGTCGACGGTCGGCGACGTGCTGCGCGGCAAGTCCGGCGAACTGCCCGACCTGGTGCACACCCACCCGTCGGAGACGGTGCGCGACGCGATCAACATCCTGCGCGAGTACGGCGTGTCGCAGATGCCCGTCGTCGGCGCCGAGCCGCCGGTGATGGCGGGCGAGGTGGCGGGCAGCGTGTCCGAGCGCGAACTGCTCTCGGCGGTCTACGAGGGCCGGGCCAAGCTCGCCGACGCCGTCGAGAAGCACATGAGCCCGCCGCTGCCGCTGATCGGCGCCGGCGAACTCGTCAGCACCGCGGCGAAGATGCTGCGCGAGTGCGACGCCGTGATGGTCGTCGAGGAGGGCAAACCGGTCGGCGTCATCACCCGGCACGACCTTCTCGGGTTCCTGTCCGACGGTTCCAACCGACGGCCCTCGTAGCCGACTTACTAAGCCTGCCAAACAATCCGGGGGCCGCGGGCGCGGGCGCGGAGTTGGCGTGGAAATCCCTGCTGAGGGGCACTTCTCAGGTAGGGTAAGCACGCTCGATCGCAGCTAAGGCTCACGGAAGGCGTGTCATGACCGACCATCCGCCACCGGCGCCGGGGGGATATCCGACTCCGCCGGGTGGGGGCTATGTGCCGTCTGAGCAGGAGGCGCCTCAAAGCTTTTCGCCCGAGCAGTCGCAGGCCGCGGATCTGCCCGCGGATGCCTACACCCCGTGGTTCACCCGGGTGCTGGCCTGGCTGATCGACTACATCCCGGTCATGCTGATCCTCGGGATCGGGTGGGCGATCCTGCTCGGCACGCGGCAAACCGATTGTCTGGCCGAGGTTTCCGAATACGACCTGATCGAGTTCTGCTCGACCGGCTCGTCGACGCTCGGGTTCGTCTCGGCCGCCATCGTGGCCCCGGTGCTGGGCTTCGGCTATCTCATCTGGAATCACGGCTACCGCCAAGGCATTACCGGATCCAGCGTCGGCAAGGCGATCCTGAACTTTCAGGTCGTCAGCGAAAAAACCGGCGAGCCAATCGGTTTCGGAAAGTCCGTGCTGCGCCTGCTGGCGCATTTCCTCGACGTCGCGATCTGCTACATCGGATTCCTGTTCCCGCTGTGGGACAACAAACGGCAGACGCTCGCCGACAAGACCGTCGGCACCGTCTGTCGTCCGCTGTAACCGTCAACCTGGAAGGTCATATGTCTGATCAGCCGCCTCCCCCACCGCCGCCGGGCAACAACCCGCCGGGCAGCAACCCGCCGCCGCCCCCACCGGGCGGTGCGTACCCGCCGCCCCCACCGGGCGGTTATCCGCCCCCGCCGCCGCCGGGTGGCTATCCGCCGCCCCCACCGCCGGGCGGCTACCCTCCGCCGCCCCCACCGGGTGGCGCGTACCCGCCGCCCCCGCCGGGCTCCTATCCGCCGCCGCCTCCGCCCGGAGGCGCCGCGTACCCGCCCCCGGGCGGCTTCCCGCCGCCGGGCTTCGGCGCGCCGCGGCCGGCCTACAGCGTCGGTGACGCGTTCTCGTGGGCGTGGGGCAAGTTCAGCGCCAACGCGGTGCCGCTGATCGTCGCGACGCTGGTCTTCGGGGCCATCGCCGGGCTCCTGCAGGTCATCTTCGGCGCGCTGTCGACCGCGGTGGCGCCCGAGTCGACCAGCTACACCGCCACCGACGCCGGGTTCTCGTTCTCCTACAACGTGAACAGCCCGGGCAGCCTGGCCATCACGATCCTGAGCTACATCGTGAGCCTGGTCGTCGGCGCGGCGATCCAGTCGGCGTACTACAGCGGCATCCTCGATATCGCCAACGGGCAGTCGGTGACGATCGGGTCGTTCTTCAAGCCGCGCAACGTCGGTGCGGTCATCATCGCGGCCGTGATCGTCGGTCTGTTGACCTCGATCGGCTTCGTGCTCTGCATCATCCCGGGCATCGTGGTGGTGCTGTTCACGATGTTCACCGTGGTCGCGCTGCTGGACCGCAACCTGGCGCCGATCGACGCGATCAAGGCCAGCTTCGATGTCGCCAAGAACAACTTCGGGGCGGTGTTCCTCACCGCGATCGTGGTGTTCGCCGCGGTTCTCGTCGGCGCCCTGCTCTGCGGTGTCGGCCTGCTGGTGGCCCTGCCGCTGGTGGCGCTGATCGAGGTGTACGCCTGGCGCAAGCTCAGCGGCGGTCAGGTCGCCGAGCTCAACCCGCAGCCGCTGCCGCCGGGACCGCCCGGACCGCAGGTGTCCTGAGCAGTTCTGAGGTCATCGGGAGGCGCCGGCACCGGTCGGCGCCTCCCGATGCGCATTTCCGGCGCTCCCGCGGGCATCGCTAGGCTGGGCGTGATGACCGAACACAGCAGCCACGGCCAGGCCACCAGGGCGATCCATGCCGTGCGGCCCGATCTGAGCACCGGGGCCGTCAACGCACCCATCTACGCCAGCTCCACGTTCGCCCAGGACGGTGTCGGCGGGCTGCGCGGCGGCTTCGAGTACGCCAGGACCGGCAACCCCACCCGCGCCGCGCTGGAGAAGTCGCTGGCCGCCGTCGAGTCCGCCGCCTACGGGCGCGCGTTCTCCTCGGGCATGGCCGCCACCGACTGTGCGCTGCGGGCGCTGCTGCGCCCCGGCGACCACGTGGTGATGCCCGACGACGCCTACGGCGGCACCTTCCGGTTGATCGACAAGGTGTTCACCCAGTGGGGGATCGGCTACACCGCGGTGTCGCTGGCCGACCTCGACGCGGTGCGCGCGGCGATCACCGACAAGACCCGCGTCATCCTGGTCGAGACGCCGACCAACCCGCTGCTGTCGATAGCCGACATCTCCGGTATCGCCGCGGTGGCCCATGACGCCCGCGTGAAGGTGTTGGTGGACAACACGTTCGCCTCGCCGGCCTTGCAGCAGCCGCTGCTGCTCGGCGCCGACATCGTGCTGCACTCGACGACCAAGTACATCGGCGGGCACTCCGACGTCGTCGGCGGTGCGCTGCTGACCAACGACGAGGAACTCGACGCCGCGTTCGCGTTCCTGCAGAACGGGGCGGGCGCGGTGCCCGGCCCGTTCGACGCCTACCTCACCCTGCGGGGCCTGAAGACGCTGACCCTGCGCATGCAGCGGCACAGCGAGAACGCCGCGGTGATCGCCGAGTTCCTCGCCGGACACCCGGCGATCGAGACCGTGCTCTATCCGGGTCTGCCCAGCCATCCCGGCCACGACATCGCGGCCAAGCAGATGTCGGCCTTCGGCGGCATGATCTCGGTGCGGATGCGCGGTGGTGCCGAGGCGGCGCGCAAACTGTGCTCGCGCACCGAGATTTTCATCCTCGCCGAGTCGCTGGGTGGGGTCGAGTCGCTCATCGAGCATCCGGGTGCGATGACCCACGCGTCGACGGCCGGCTCGCAGCTGGAGGTGCCCGACGATCTGGTCCGGCTGTCGGTCGGCATCGAGGACGTCGCCGACCTGCTGGCCGACCTCGACCAGGCGCTCAGCTAGCGGTCAGGGCCTGGCGCACCGCCGAGGCGGTGATCGCCAGGTTCACCTCGGGCAGCGCGGTGGGGTACTCGTCCACCCAACTGCCCAAGGCGATTTCGCCCGCGCGCGCATGTACCCACCGCCACCCGCGGTCGTTGAGGCTCAGCAGGGCGCCGAGCCCGTCGACGGCGTGCAGCAGCGAGATGATCGCCGCCGTCGCCGGCGGTGGGGGCTTTCGCTCGAACAACGCCGCCAGCAGGGCGGCCCTGGCCGCCCCGGCGCGGTGCCTGTTCACCACCGGCCACGCGTATTCCTTGGCGAATCGCTTGCCCGCCAACGGGATACGGCGAACCTGTCCGGTGCGCTCCAGGTGGCCGGCGACCCGCGGCTCGGTGTGTCTGGCCAACCGCTTCACCGCCGCGACCGGCCGCAGCGGGCGCCGCTGCAGCAGTTGGAACGCCGGTTCGGCGACCGGGTCCGGCGCGCTATGCGCCGACAACGCGATCAGCCGGCCGGGCGCGACCGGATCACCGTCGACGGCGGGCCTGATCCGGCAGGCGTACGCCAGATCCAGCAGAACCGCCGCCGACAGCACCCGCTCCAGGCGCTGACGGTCCAGACCCGGCTGTGCTGATGCGTTGTCGACCAGCAGCAGGAAGAGGTCCTCGGCGATCTGCGCCATGACCGGATGCTAAACCGCACCCGGCCGCACGGCGCGTCAGCCCTGGTAGGGCTCGGCCTTGAGCAGCTTGACGGTGACGGTGCTGCCGCTGGGCACGGTGTAGGTGCGGGTCTCGCCGACCTTGGCGTCGATCAGCGCCTCACCCAGCGGGGACTTCGGCGAGTAGACCTCGAGCTTGCCGTCGGTGATGCCCTCCTGGCGGGTGCCGATCAGGAAGGTCTCGGTGTCATCCGGGTCGTCGCCGTACTGCACGGTGACCACGGACCCGGGCAGCGCGACACCGGACTGCTTCGGCGCCTCGCCGACCTTGGCGTTGTTCAGCAGCTCCTGCAGCTGGCGGATGCGGGCCTCCTGCTGGCCCTGCTCCTCGCGGGCGGCGTGGTAGCCGCCGTTCTCACGCAGGTCGCCCTCTTCACGACGGTCGTTGATCTCCGCGGCGATGATCGGCCGGTTCGCGATGAGTTGATCCAGCTCGGCCTTCAGCCGGTCGTACGCCTCCTGCGTCAACCAGGTGACCTGGGTATCGGTCATGTCGTCGCGCTCCTGTCGTGGTTGTTCTCGCGCTCTGTCGCGTAAGAAGTCTCGTCGTGGGTGCCGGGGTCGTCGTGTACTGCCGCGCCGGGGTACCCCCGTGAGGGGCACCAAATGCAGCAATACACGGCCCCAGCAGGAACCGTGTATGTCCGACCATGGTAGCACCGCCCCGACCGCCGACCGTCACGGTTTTTGCCGGGCCTGAATTCAAATCAGGCAGATCTCAGGGGGCCACCAGATAGGACGGCACGTCGGCGCCGCAGCCGTAGATATCGCCCATGACGGGCTTGCGGGTGGTCTTGACGATCGTGTCGACCACCACCGTGGCATGGGTGGACGGTTCCACCAGGATCTCCCGGCGGCCCACCTCGGCGCCGTCGAGGGAGCGGGCCCGCACGATGCAGGAGACCGGCTGCGACGGGTCGTCGCGGGTGACGCTGATCGTGACCTCGACGGTCTCGTCGTCGATGAGCCGGTAGGCGCCCAGTTCGCCCTTGACCTCCAGCGCGCCGAACTGCCGCGCGGCGAACACGGCGACCGCGACACCCGCCACAACGGCCAGCGCGGTGACCCCGAACACCAGCCAGCGGCGGGGCAGGCGGGTCTGCTGCCGGCCGCCGTAGCGGGCGGCGGGACGTTCGATCATCTGGTTTTCTATGCCCGTCGGTCGGCTAGTTCTACAGAACTGGAACTATAGGGCTATCCGAACGGGTTGATTCCGGGTGAGGCCCGCACGGGCCCTCCGAGCACACGATCAGGCGATGAGGTAAGGCAGACAGGTTGAGCGAACTGCGGTTGATGGCCGTGCACGCCCACCCGGACGACGAGTCCAGCAAGGGCGCCGCCACGATGGCCCGGTACGTGGACGAGGGCGTCCGCGTGCTGGTGGTGACGCTCACCGGCGGTGAACGCGGCGACATCCTCAATCCGGCGATGGACATCCCCGAGGTGCACGGCCGGATCGCCGAGGTGCGCCGCGACGAGATGGCCAAGGCGGCCCAGATCCTCGGCGTCGAGCACCACTGGCTGGGCTTCGTCGACTCCGGGCTGCCGGAGGGCGACCCGCCGCCCCCGCTGCCCGAGGGCTGCCTGGCCACGGTGCCGCTCGAGCAGCCGGTCGAGGCGCTGGTCCGCGTCGTTCGCGAGTTCCGGCCGCACGTGATGACGACCTACGACGAGAACGGCGGCTACCCGCACCCGGACCACATCCGCTGCCACCAGGTGTCCATGGCGGCCTACGAGGCCGCCGCCGACTACCGGCTCTACCCGGACGCCGGGGAGCCCTGGCAGGTGCTCAAGCTGTACTACACGCACGGCTTCCTGCGGCAGCGCATGCAGTTGCTGCAGGACGAGTTCGCCAAGCACGGCGAGGTGGGCCCGTTCGACAAGTGGCTCAAGAACTGGGACCCGGACGAGGACGTGTTCGCCAAGCGGGTGACCACCCGGATCGAGTGCGCGAAGTACTTCCCGGTGCGCGACGACGCGCTGCGCGCCCACGCCACCCAGATCGACCCGAACGGCGACTTCTTCCGCGCGCCCATCGAATGGCAGCAGCGGCTCTGGCCCACCGAGGAGTACGAGCTGGCCCGGTCCCGCGTGCCGGTGTCGCTGCCGGAGACCGACCTGTTCGCCGGAATCGAGGACCGATGACCACCATCACGCTCGCCACCACCCTGCTGGCCCAGACCCGCGACACCGGGCCGGACTTCGGCAAGGCCAGCCCCATCGGCCTGCTCGTCGTCGTGCTGCTGCTGATCGCGGTGTTCCTGCTGGTGCGGTCGATGAACAAGCAGCTGCGCAAGGTGCCCGAATCGTTCGACTCGCCCGAGCAGCCGGCGGTCGGCACCGATACCGGCACCGAGACCGGTACCGAGACCGGTCCCAGGGAGGCCGACGGGCCCAGCGGCGGGCCCGAGAGCTGACGTCAAACCGGTCGACATACCGGTCGCCGGGATGCTCTCCGTCACGCCGAGGCGGGCCGTGTAGCCTTCGGCGCATGTCGACCCCCGAGGCCAACGCCAAGACCGTCGCCCGTTACCTCGAGCTCGTCGGGCAGGGTAACGCCGACGAGGTTGCCAAGCTCTACGCCGACGACGCCACCGTCGAGGATCCCGTCGGCAGCGAGGTGCACATCGGGCGCACCGCGATCCGCGGGTTCTACCAGGGGCTGCCGCCGAAGGCGGACACCGAGATCATCACGCTGCGCGCGCTCGGCCACGAGGTGGCGTTCTTCTGGGCGCTGACCATCGACCTCGGCGAGAGCAAGATGCGCATGGAGATCATCAGCGTGATGACCTTCAACTCCGACGGCGAGATCGCGTCGATGAAGGCCTACTGGACCCCGGAGAACATCACCCAGGGCTAGCGCGGTCTCAGAAGACCGCGAACCACATCGCGATGTAGTGCAGGATCGCCGCCACCGCGGTGCAGGCGTGGAAGAACTCGTGGTGACCGAACGTGGTCGGCCACGGGTTCGGCCACTTCAGCGCGTACAGCACGCCGCCGATCGAGTACAGCGCGCCGCCGACGATCAGCAGCACCACCGCCGCGACCCCGGCGCCGTCGGTGATCGGGCCGATGAACCAGGCCGCCACCCAGCCCAGCAGGATGTACAGCGGGGTGCCCACCCAGCGCGGCGCCGACGGCCACAGCATCTTCAGCAGCACCCCGGCGGTCGCGCCGCCCCACACGATCCAGAACAGCACCATGCCGTCGTTCTCCGGCAGCGCCAGCAGCGCGAACGGCGTGTAGCTGCCCGCGATGAAGATGAAGATCATCGAGTGGTCCAGGCGCTTCATCCACTTGCGCGCCGTGGGGGACGTCCAGTTCACCCGGTGGTAGGCGCCGCTGACGGCGAACATCGCGACGATCGTGATGGTGTAGATCAGCGTGGCGATCCCGGCGCGGGTGCCCTGCAGGGCCCACGAGACCGACACCAGCGTCGCCCCGGCGATCGCCGCGACGACGGCCGCATAGACGTGGATCCAGCCACGGGCGCGGGGTTTACCGATGAAGTTGGCGACACCGTCGACGACGGCTTCCGGGAAGTCCTCCGCGCCGTCGGACCGGTTGGGGGATTTCCCGGAATCGGTGGCGTCCATCGATCGCGTCATGTCACCTCCAACTCTGCCATGAGCCGACCAGGTCCCTGCCCTGAATCTCGTGCGCACGCGAGGAGCAATACGCTCAGACTAGACAGTAGTCTGGGTTCCCGTGGAGCTCATTCCCCCGCGTCTCAAGGAGCCGGCCTACCGGCTGTACGAGATGCGGTTGCGCCAGGAGTTGGCGCATTCCAAATCCCAACTGCCGCGCCATATTGCCGTGCTGTGCGACGGCAACCGCAGATGGGCGCGTGATCTCGGACACGACGACGTCAGCTACGGCTACCGCGCGGGGGCCCGCAAGATAGCCGAGATGCTGCGCTGGTGCCAGGACGCCGGCATCGAGATGGCCACCGTCTACCTGCTGTCCACCGAGAACCTGCAGCGTGACCCCGACGAGCTCAACCCGCTGATCGACATCATCACCGACGTCGTCGAGGAGATCTGCGCGCCGTCCAACCACTGGAGCGTGCGCACCGTCGGTGATCTGGAGCTGCTCGGCCAGGAGCCCGCGCGCCGGGTGCGCGAGGCCGTGGAGTCCGCCGACGCGGCCCCCGGGTCCTTCCACGTCAACCTGGCCGTCGGCTACGGCGGCCGTCAGGAGATCGTCAACGCGGTGCGCCAGCTGCTGGCCAAGGAGATCGCCAACGGCAAGACCGGCGAACAGCTGATCGAGGCGGTCACCGTCGACGCGATCTCCGAGAACCTCTACACCTCCGGCCAACCCGACCCCGACCTGGTGATCCGGACCTCGGGGGAGCAGCGGCTGTCGGGATTCCTGCTGTGGCAGAGCGCCTACTCGGAGATGTGGTTCACCGAGGCGTACTGGCCGGCGTTCCGCCGCGTCGACTTCCTGCGCGCGCTGCGCGACTACACCGCCCGGCACCGGCGCTTCGGTCAGTGACGCGCCGGTGATGACACACTGAGAGCATGGCTGCGCTGTCCGCGGTCGTCTTCGCCCTCAGCTGGTGGCTGGGGCTGTACCTGCTGGCGCGCGATCCGCGTAAACCCGTGTTGGTGCTGGCGGCGATCGGCCTGACCAGTTTCGCCGCCGTGGTCGCGCTGGACGCGGTGCGCACCGTCGGCGGCGCAGACGGGCTCGGCCGTGTCGAGGTGTACCTGGTCACCGTGCCCGGAATCGCGTGGTTCGCGGTGCTTCTCGAGCTGTCCCACCCCCGCGACACCTGGCGCAGCCGCGCCGGTGAACTCGGCCTGGTGGCCGTCGTCGCCGCGGTGGCGTTCGCCGGGGCCGCACTGGCAGGCAGTGTCGACGGGCCGCTGCGGGCGGGGCACTGGGTGATGTTCGCCGCGATCTCGGCGTCGTCGCTGGGGGCGATGGTGCACGCGGTGGTGCGCCGGGCCCAGCCCCGGCCGGTGGTGGGATTCGTGATCGTCGCGACGCTGTTCTTCGCGCTGGGCAACGCGATCCTGGTCATCCCGCTGGGGCTGGTGCCGAGTTGGTTGGCGCTGGCGTCCACCGGGTTCGACGTGGCGCTGCTGGGCGTCGCGGTGGCGATCGGGGATGCGTTCGACGAGGGGCAGGCGCTGCGCGCCGACATGCTGCGCTCGTTCGTGGCGACGGCGGTGGTGGCGGTGCTGTTCGGCGGGCAGGCGCTGGTCGTGCTGGCCGTGACCGGCGCCGACGGGCCGGTGCGCACCGGGCTGACGGCGCTGCTGTTCACCAGCCTGGGGGTGGCGATCGCGATCAACGTGCTGGCCGACCCGCTGGCCGGGCTGCTGGACCGGCTGGCGTTCTCGCACTCGCCTGCGCTGCGCGCCGACCGCGCCGCGCTGCGCAGCACCGAGGCGGCGCTACCGCTGCGCAGGGACAACCCACTCGACGACGTCGACGAGGAGACCTTCGCCCGGCTCACCCGCCGCGCGCTCGGCCACTACGGCGATCTGCCGAAGCTGGTGGCCAGCCCGCTGACCCGGCTGCCGATCATCGACGAACGGTTGGCCGCCCGCGGCGCCCCCGATCATCCGCTGGAGCGGGCCAACGAGCTCAAGGCGCTGCTGGCCGAGCGGATCGCCGCGCTCAAGCCCCGCGACGGCCGTGACTTCGGCACGACGGAGGAGTGGCGGCACTACAACTCGCTGTACTTCCCGTACGTCGTCGGGGTGCGGGCCTACGCCCAGAACGCCACCGCCGCCGGACTCGACCCGGTCGCCCGCCAGGCGTGGCAGTGGTTCGTCACCGAGGTGCCGCAGCGCTCGCTGCACAACTGGCAGAACGCCGCGGCGCGGGTGATCGCCGCCGATCTGCGCGGCAGCCTGGTGGCCACCCGCGACTGATCCCACCGGCGCTCGCAGGGTTGACAAAACCCCGCTGACCTGCGGTTGGCAGTGGTTGGCAGCGTCTGGCGTACACCTGGCAGCGGCTGATCCGCAGGGTCAGACCCATGAGCCACGCCATGAGCGCCACCCGCACCGGCCCGACCGACTCGCTGCTGCGGTTCGCCCTCCGCGCCGACGTCACCCTGTGCGCGGCGGTGGGCCTGCTGATCGCCACCGCCGCCGATCCGCTCGGCCGGGCGTCCGGACTGTCGACCACCGCCGAGTGGATCGCCGGCGTCGCGCTGGTCGGCTACGGCAGCGCGCTGTACCTGTGCGCCGGGGTGCCGCAGGTGCGGCGCGTCGGGGTGGCGGTGCTCGCGGGCAACGTCGCCTTCGCCCTCGGGGCGGTGGTCGTGGTGGCCGCCGGCTGGCTGTCGCTGACCGAGTTCGGCGCCGTCGAGGTGCTCACCTTCGCCGCGCTCACCCTGGGCCTGGCCGCCCTCCAGTACCGCGGGGTGCGTCGTCTCGACGCGGCCCCTTCATGACCGGTCCGGAGCCGCCGTCGTCTCGAGGTTGCGGCGTCGGCTCCGGAACGGTCCCAAGCCCTCCCCAAACCCCAGAAAACCGGGAAACCCCCGAGAAGAGAGGAAAGTCCGATGACCGCACTGTCCCTGCCCAAGCTCAACGAGGCCACCGACTCGCTGCTGCGCTTCGCGATGCGGGCCGACGCGGTGCTGACCGGTCTGGCCGGGATCGCCGGCCTGCCGTTGGCCCGCTGGATGGCCGAGATGTCCGGCACCACTGTCGGTTTCGAGTACGCGATGTCGGCGTTCTTCATCGTGTACGGGGTGATCGTGCTGGCGCTGGCCGCGCTGGCGGATCTCAGGCGCGCCGGCCTGGCGGTGATCATCGCCAACGCCGTCTACACCGTCGGCGCCGTGGCGCTGGTGCTGTCGGGGGTCTTCGCGCTGACCACGATCGGCGTGGTGGCGGTCCTGGCGACCGGCGTATACACGCTGGCGTTCGCCGAACTGCAGTACCAGGGCTGGCGCCGGCTGACCCGTTGACCGGTGCCGTTCGGGGCCGGGGCTGCCGCCGGGCGCCCCGGCCCGTCCTGAATTGACGGCTACGACACGAATTTGCCTCGACAGTCCACGAAACTCCCCGGAAAGCGGTGTTTACGCGTCCGATCCCGCTAAGGTGCGACGAGTCGAACCCGCCGGGCGGCGGGTCCGATCACCTACGCGTGCCGGTACCCGCACCGGCCGGATGACGACTCGAAGGGGCAATGCACATGCAGGTCACCGCGTTTGCTGCGGCACAGAACGCACGGCTGTTGGAGTCGGGCGGTGTCAGTGCCGACGGTTTTCCGATGACCAGCTGCCAGGTCGCGAGCTTCCCGATCCAGATGACGGTTCCCCTGGTGCTGTCGGTGTACGCCAGCGGCGGCACCGAGTACCAACCGCATCGCTACATCATCGCGAAGTCCCCGGAGGGGGAGCGGGTCGGTCTGCTCGAGTTCGCCTGGGAGTGGCCCGACAATCCCGGTGTGCCGCTGAAGTTCCGCGTCTTCGCCCACCACCTGCCGATGACCGCGTACGGGCCCGGCGTCTACACCATCGGTCTCTACGAGGACCCCGAGGGCGGCGAGCCGGAGTTCGAGTTCCCGCTGCCGATCCTGCGGGTCAACCCGCTCACCGGGGCTCCGTAACCCCGACAGCTCGGTCGTCTACAGCTTGCGTAGCCGCAGTCGGTTGATGGAGTGGTCGGCGTCCTTGCGCAGCACCAGCGTCGCGCGCGGCCGGGTCGGCAGAATGTTCTCGATCAGGTTGGGCCGGTTGATCGAGTTCCAGATGTCGCGGGCGGCGAAGACCGCCTGCTCGTCGGTCAGCGTCGCGTAGTGGTGGAAGTGCGACTGCGGGTCGGCGAACGCCGTCGAGCGCAGATCCAGGAACCGGTCGATGTACCACCGCTCGATGTCCTCGATGCGCGCGTCGACGTACACCGAGAAGTCGAACAGGTCCGACACCATCAGCGTCGGACCGGTCTGCAGGACGTTGAGGCCCTCCAGGATCAGGATGTCGGGGTGCCGCACGATCTGCTTCTCGCCGGGCACGATGTCGTAGAGCAGATGTGAGTACACCGGCGCGCACGCCTTGTCGGCCCCCGACTTCACCGCGGTGACGAACCGCATCAGCGCCCGCCGGTCGTAGCTTTCGGGAAAGCCCTTACGGCCGATGAGGTTTCGTCGAACCAGCTCGGCGTTGGGGTACAGGAAGCCGTCGGTGGTGACCAGGTCGACCCGCGGGTGATGCTCCCAGCGGGCCAGCAGCGCCTGCAGCACGCGCGCGGTGGTCGACTTCCCGACCGCGACACTGCCCGCGACCCCGATGATGAACGGCACCGGCCGATCCGGGTTCTGTTGCGGCTCACCGAGGAACTCCGCCGTCGCCGAGAACAACCGCTGCCGTGCGGCGACCTGCAGATGGATCAGCCGGGCTAGCGGGAGGTAGACCTCCTCGACCTCCAGCAGGTCGATCTTCTCGCCGATACCCCGAAGCTTCTGCAGCTCTTCCTCGGTCAGCTTCAGCGGCGTCGACATGCGCAGATTCCGCCACTGACTCCGGTCGAACTCCACGTATGGGCTGGGTTCGCTCAGCCGCGCCATGCGCCCAGTGTTGCATCTACCGTTGACGGCATGAACGCCAGCACCTCGGTTTCGTTGGTTCGGGAGTACCTGCTGCTCGGTCTGCGCTTCGACCGCATCGAGGAGGGTTACGTCGACTCGTTCACCGGCGATCCCGCGCTGCGGCAGCTGGTGGCCGCCGAACCGCGGCCCGACCCCGCCGATCTGGCCCGCCAGGCCGAGCGTTTGGCCGCCGAGGTCCCGTCGGCCGGACTGGAGCCCGAGCGCGCCGACTACATCGCCGCGCACCTGCGCGCGCTGGCCTGCGCGGGCCGCAAGTTCGCCGGTGAGGACGTCGGTTTCGTCGACGAGGTGGCGGCCTACTTCGACGTGCACATCAGCAAGGGCGACCCGGAGCGGTACCGGGAGGCGCACCGCCGGCTCGACGAGGTGCTCGACGGCTCGGGGCCGCTGGCCGAACGGATGCAGGCCTACCGCGCGGCCGAGGAGATCCCGCCCGCCCGCCTGGAGGAGGCCATCCACGCGTTCTCCAGCGCGCTGCGCGACCGGGTGCGCGCGGAGTACCCGTTGCCCGACACCGAGACCATCACCTACGAGGTGGTGACCGACAAGCCGTGGTCGGGGTTCAACTACTACCTGGGTAACTACACCTCGACGGTGGCGGTCAACGCCGACCTCAAACAGCAGATGTCGAACCTGCCGCGGTTGGTCGCCCACGAGTCCTATCCGGGCCACCACACCGAGCACTGCCGCAAGGAGGCGGGTCTGGTCGAGCGCCGCGGACAGGCCGAGCAGACGATCTTCCTGGTCAACACGCCGCAGTGCCTGATGGCCGAGGGGCTGGCCGACCTGGCGCTGTACGCCGCGATCGGCCCGGAGTGGGGGAGCTGGGCCGCCGAGATCTACGCCGACCTGGGGCTGCGGTTCGACGGCGAGCGGGCGCAGGCGGTCTCGGAGGCGACGGCCGCGCTGGCCGACGTGCGCCAAGACGCGGCGCTGATGCTGCACGACGAGCACCGCGACGTCGACGAGGTGGTCGAGTTCCTCAAGCGCTGGCTGCTGGTCAACGACGAGCGGGCCCGCCAGATGCTGCGGTTTCTGTCCTCGCCGCTGTGGCGGGCCTACACCAGCACCTATGTCGAGGGGTACCGGTTGCTGCGCGAATGGCTGGACGCCCGCCCGGACGGCGTCAACCTCACCCAGCGGTTCACCACGCTGCTCGACGAGCCGCTGATCCCGTCGTCGCTGCGCGCCGCCTGACCCCCTGCCGAACGTGGGTTACCCGCACGCCTCCGGGGCCGTTGGCGTGCGTTAATCCCACACTCGGCGGCCGAAGTGAGGGCGATTAGGCTGAACCCCATGACTGCAGACCCCGTGACCTCCACTTCTGCCGCTCCGGGCGCCGAGTACGCCGAGACCGCGAGTGCCGCCTACCGGGCCGCGCTGGAGGTCATCGAGCAGGTCGAGCCGCGGGTTGCCGCGGCGACCCGCAAGGAGCTTGCCGACCAGCGTGATTCGCTCAAGCTGATCGCCAGCGAGAACTACGCCTCGCCGGCGGTGCTGCTGACGATGGGCAGCTGGTTCTCCGACAAGTACGCCGAGGGCACGGTCGGGCACCGCTTCTACGCCGGCTGCCAGAACGTCGACACCGTCGAGGCGCTGGCCGCCGAGCACGCCCGCGAACTGTTCGGCGCGCCGTACGCCTACGCGCAGCCGCACTCCGGTATCGACGCCAACCTGGTCGCGTTCTGGGCCATCCTGGCCACCCGTGTGCAGGAGCCGGAGCTGGCCGCCCAGGGCGCCAAGCACGTCAACGACCTGTCCGAGGAGGACTGGGAGAAGCTGCGCAACAAGCTCGGCAACCAGCGGCTGCTGGGCATGTCGCTGGACGCCGGCGGTCACCTCACCCACGGCTTCCGGCCCAACATCTCGGGCAAGATGTTCTATCAGCGCAGCTACGGCACCGACCCGGAGACCGGGTTGCTCGACTACGACGCCGTCGCCGCGGCGGCCCGCGAGTTCAAGCCGCTGATCCTGGTCGCCGGCTACTCGGCGTATCCGCGCCGGATCAACTTCGCCAAGATGCGCGAGATCGCCGACGAGGTGGGCGCCACCCTGATGGTCGACATGGCGCACTTCGCGGGCCTGGTCGCGGGCAAGGTGTTCACCGGTGACGAGGACCCGGTGCCGCACGCGCACGTCACCACGACGACGACGCACAAGTCGCTGCGCGGCCCGCGCGGCGGCATGGTGCTGGCCCAGCCGGAGTACGCCGACGCGGTGGACAAGGGCTGCCCGATGGTGCTCGGCGGCCCGCTCGCCCACGTGATGGCCGCCAAGGCCGTCGCGCTGGCCGAGGCCCGCCAGCCGGCGTTCCGCACCTACGCGCAGCGGGTGGCCGACAACGCCAAGGCGCTGGCCGAGGGCTTCCTGAAGCGGGGCGCGCGGCTGGTCACCGGCGGCACCGACAACCACCTGGTGCTGCTCGACGTCACCTCGTTCGGGCTGACCGGCCGGCAGGCCGAGTCGGCGCTGCTGGACTCCGGCGTCGTCACCAACCGCAACGCGATCCCGGCCGACCCGAACGGCGCCTGGTACACCAGCGGCATCCGGTTGGGCACCCCGGCGCTGACCAGCCGCGGCTTCGGTCCCGAGGATCTGGACCGGGTGGCCGAGCTGATCGTCGACGTGCTGTCCAACACCCAGCCGCAGGGCACGTCGAAGGCCAAGTACACGCTGGCCGACGGCACCGCCGAGCGGGTGCACGCGGCGGCCTCGGAGCTGCTGGCGGCCAACCCGCTGTACCCCGGTCTGACGCTGTGACGAAGGGCAAATAACAGATCAGCCACGCCGGTGCGGGAATTTTACGATTCCCACAACTTTGGGTTACTGTTACCGCATGGCACAGAAACCTGTCCCCAATGCGCTGACCCTTGAGTTGGAGCCGGTCGTGCAGCAGGAGCTGCGTCGGCACCTGGACACCGAGGAAGTCTGGTACGCCCACGACTACGTGCCGTTCGAGCAGGGGGAGAACTTCGCCTTCCTCGGCGGGCGGGACTGGGATCCGTCGCAGGTCACCCTGCCCAAGGACGTCACCGACGCCCTCGAGATCCTGCTGATCACCAAGGACAACCTCGCCGGCTACCACCGCGAGTTCGTGTTCAGCTTCATCCTCGAGGAGAAGTGGGGCCGCTGGATCGGCCGCTGGACCGCCGAGGAGCAGCTGCACGCGATCGCGCTGCGCAACTACCTCATCGTCACCCGTGAGATCGACCCGGACGCCAACGAAGAGGTCCGCGTCAAGCACGTGATGAAGGGCTACCGCGCCGACGACTACAGCCAGATCGAGCGGCTGGTGTTCATGGCGTACTTCGAGCGCGCGCACGCGGTGTTCTGCCGCAACCTCGAGGCCAAGATCACCGAGCCGGTGCTCAAGAGCCTGGTGGGCCGGATCGCCAAGGACGAGGAGCGTCACGAGGAGTTCTTCGCCAACCTGGTCGGGTACCTGCTGACGACCGACCGGGACGAGACCGTCGACGCGATCGCGCGGCGCGCGGCCGAGTTGGGCGTCGTGGGCGGCGACATCGAGCAGTACGCGGACAAGGTGGCCAACGTGGCTGCGGCGGGCATCTTCGGCGACGCCGAACTGCGCAAGGTGATCAGCGACCGGATCGTCGCGTGGGGGCTGGCCGACGAGCCCAAGCTAAGCCAGTTCATCACCGCGTAACCTGCGCGTCACGACATATAACACGGGGCGGCAAAGACTTCGGCGCGCCTAGGCGGCGCACCCGCCGCGACGGGAGTAGCGTCGCTGTCGATGGCTAGCGACATGCTCTGCTGTCCGGGCGGCACCGATCGACTCATCACGAGAGGGGCCGGCCCCGGTCCCAGTGCCGCAGTGTCCGCCGAAGGTTCGTGCGGGGCCGCGCGGCCGCGAGGAGCGCTCCGTGACTGAGAAGGCCGTTCGCACTTACGTGCTCGACACCTCCGTGTTGCTGTCAGATCCCTGGGCCTGCATGCGCTTTGCCGAGCACGAGGTCGTGGTCCCGCTGGTGGTGATCAGTGAACTCGAGGCCAAACGCCATCATCACGAGCTCGGCTGGTTCGCCCGGCAGGCGCTGCGGATGTTCGACGATCTGCGTCTCGAGCACGGGCGCCTGGATCAGCCGATTCCCGTTGGGACGCAAGGCGGCACACTGCATGTCGAGTTGAACCACAGCGACCCGTCGGTGCTGCCCGCCGGGTTCCGCAACGAGAGCAACGACGCCCGGATCCTCACCGTCGCGGCCAATCTCGCCGCCGAGGGCAAGCAGGTGACGCTGGTCAGCAAGGACATCCCGCTGCGGGTCAAGGCCGGCGCGGTGGGCCTGACCGCCGACGAGTACCACGCCCAGGACGTGGTGACCTCGGGCTGGACCGGCATGGCCGAACTCGAGATCGGCGTCGACGACGTCGACAGGCTGTTCGCCGAGGGTGAGATCGACCTGGAGGCCGCGCGGGATCTGCCGTGCCACACCGGAGTTCGGCTGCTCGCCGGCAGCTCGCATGCGCTGGGCCGGGTCACCCCGGACAAGCGGGTGCAGCTGGTGCGCGGCGACCGGGAGGCGTTCGGGCTGCGCGGCCGTTCCGCCGAACAGCGGGTGGCGCTGGATCTGCTGCTCGACGAGTCGGTCGGCATCGTCTCGCTCGGCGGCAAGGCGGGCACCGGCAAGTCGGCGCTGGCGCTGTGCGCCGGGCTGGAGGCGGTGCTGGAGCGGCGCACCCAGCGCAAGGTCGTGGTGTTCCGCCCGCTCTACGCCGTCGGCGGCCAGGATCTGGGCTACCTGCCCGGCAGTGAGGCCGACAAGATGGGGCCGTGGGCGCAGGCCGTGTTCGACACCCTGGAGGGGCTGGCCAGCCCGGCGGTGCTCGACGAGGTGCTCTCCCGCGGCATGCTCGAGGTGCTGCCGCTGACCCACATCCGGGGCCGGTCGCTGCACGACTCGTTCGTCATCGTCGACGAGGCGCAGTCGCTGGAGCGCAATGTGCTGCTGACCGTGCTGTCGCGGCTGGGGGCGGGCAGCCGGGTGGTGCTCACCCACGACGTCGCGCAGCGCGACAACCTGCGGGTGGGCCGCCACGACGGTGTCGCCGCGGTGATCGAGAAGCTCAAGGGTCACCCGTTGTTCGCGCACATCACGCTGCTGCGCAGCGAGCGTTCGCCGATCGCGGCGCTGGTGACCGAGATGCTCGAGGAGATCAGCCCCGGCGCGCTGCCCTGAGCCCGCCGCTGCTGATCAGGTACCAGCCCGCCGCCGCGGCACCGCCCAGCGCGAGCACGCGGTCGCGGCGGCGCGGCAGGTCCAGCAGCGACACCAGGCCCAGCGCCGCGAAGCCCGCGCCGACGGCGGGCTGGCAGGGGGCCGCGGTGACCAGCGAGGCATCGGGATCGGTCGGTGTCACGGGGCGAACGTCGTCGGTGCGCACCGGTCCTCCTGTTCTCGGGACGGGGGAGCGACTCGACGGTAAACCCCTGCGCCGCAGCGGGGATGCGTTTTGGCGCTAACTCTCCGACTCGGTCGGCCGGGCGATGTGACGGCCCAGTTCAGCGCGTGACTTGATGCCGAGCTTGCGGTAGATGCGGGCCAGGTTCGCCTCCACCGTCTTGGGGCTGATGAACAGCGCGGAGGCGACGTCGCGGTTCTTCATCCCGGACGCGGCGAGCTCGGCGACGCGCTGTTCGGACGGGGTCAGCTCACCGGTGCGGCGTGGGCCGACGTTGGTGCGGGCCAGCTCGGCGCGGGCCCGGTCGGCCCACCGCACCGTGCCGAGTCGCTCGAAGACGTCGACGGCCTCCTGCAGATGCGCCGACGCCGACTCCTTCTTGCGCTGGCGGCGCTCGATCTGGCCGAGCAGCAGCAGTGTGCGGGCGCGTTCGAACGGCATGGGCAGGTCCTCGTGTGCGGCCATCGCCCGCTGCACCGCCGCCAACGCGCCATCCGGGTCGCCCTGGGCGGCCAGCAGCAGCGCGCGGGATCGGGCGCCGACGGCGATCATCCACGGCCTGTCGACCCGCTGCCCGTTGCGCTCCAGGGCCGCGATCAACGGTTCGGCCTCGGTGTAGCGCTCCAGGTGCACCAGCGCCTCGATGGCATCGGGCAGGAACACGGCATCGGGCAGCTCGGTCGGGGTGGTGGCGGGGTCGAAGCGTTCCAGCATGGGCGCCACGGCGGCCAGCACGGCGTCGTAGTTGCCCAGGGACAGCTCCAGGAACCCCAGCATCGCGTGCATGCGCTCGCTGAGCCGCCGCGTCCCGGTGCGGCTGCCCAATTCGAGGGCCTTGGCGATCATCTCGCGGGCGGCGGCCTCCGTTCCCGTGTAGGTCAGCAGCGTCGCCAGCAGGCTGCGGGTGAGCAGCTGCGGGGTGTCCCCGCCGAGTTGGCGGACCTTCTCCAGGGCCTTGTCGGTGATCTGTTGTGCCTCAGCGAAATCGCCGAGCGCGATCGCGGTCAGCACCAGGCGCTGGGAGACGAAGACATGCTCGCCCTCCTCGCCCCGCTCCAGGCAGCGGACGCGGATCTGCTCCAGCGTCTCGCGGGCCTCGTGGAGCCGGCCCGTCCACTCCAGCAGCAGAGCGCGGTGCATGCTGGGGCGGAACACCAACGGCGTCAGTGCTTCCGGGTCTTCAAGGGCCACCGCGCGGGCATGCGTCTCCTCGTCGAAGCCGTGGCCGCTGACGAACCACAGGATGTTCCGTATCCCCAGCGCCGTGCTCAGCAGGTGCGGGTTGTTCAGCGACTCGGCCTCCGCGACGGCCTCCTCCGCGGTGGCGAGACCCTCCGCGGACTGACTGGCGTGAAACAGCGAGTACGCCAACGTGACCAGCGCCTGCACCCGCAGCCCCCGGTTGTCGCTGACCTCGCCGAGCGCATCACGCAACACCTGGGCCGCCTCGTTGAAGCCCTGGTTGTACAGCCGGACGACGGCCAGCCGGGTCAGCGCCTCGGCGCGCAGGTCGCCGGGCGGCAGCCGGTCGATCGCCTCCTCGAGCACGGTGGCGGCGCGTTCGTGGTCACCGGCGTCGAAGTGGTGCAGCGCCGACAGGATCCGCCGGTCCGGGGTGTCCCCGCCGAGCCCGATCGCCAGGTCGAGCAGTTCGGCGGCGGCCGCGGGCGCGCCCCTGAGCCGCGCCGATTCGGCGGCGGCGTCGAGCGCCTTGAGCGTCTCGTCGTCGCCGCTGGTCGCGGCCAGCGCGAGGTGGCGGGCCCGCAGCTCGGGCTCGTCGACCAGATCGGCCATCCGCCGGTGCATCGCGCGGCGCCTGCCGGGGGGCGCCTGGGTGTACACACCGCGGGCCAGCAGCGGGTGTGAGAACCGGATGCGGTTGCCGTCGATCGCGATGATGCCCTTGCTCTCCGCGGTCTCCAGCAGCTCGACCAGTTCCTCGTCCTCGGTGCGGGTGGCCGCGGCCACCAGGTCCACCGTCGGCGCCGCCAGGCACGACGCCGCCAGCAGCGCCTCGTGCACGTCGGGCTCCAGGCTGCCGAGCCGGGCGCTCACCACCTCGGACAGCGTGCGCGGCAGCGTGGCGTCGATGCCGGTGGCGCGGTCGTCGATCGCGCGGGCCAGCTCGATCGCGTAGAACGGGTTGCCGCCCGACACCTGGTGGATCCGCCCGATGGTGGGCCGGGAGAACGGCCTACGCAGCCGCGCCGACACCGCGGCGTGCAGATCGGCGACGGTCAGCGGGTTCAGCCGGACCCGGTTGACCGCCTCGGGACGGGGTAGCTCCAGCCAGTCGGTGGTGGGGCCGTCACCGTTCTCGGTGCGCACGGTGGCCAGCAGCCCGGTGGCGCCGGTGAGCCGGCGCGCGACGAATGCGACGACGTGCCTGCTCGACGGGTCCAGCCACTGCAGGTCATCGATGGCCAGCAGCACCGGGCCCTCGGCGGAGATGCGTTCGACGACGGACAGGAACGCCGCGGCCACCGCGCGCTGATCGGTGCCGGTGGTGGTCTCGGCGCGCAGCAGCACCTGGTCGACGGCCAGCAGCTGCGGCGCGGGCAGGTCGGCCCAGGCGCCGGCGTCGACCTCGTCGAGCAGGTCGGCCAGCGCGGTGTAGGCGAGCACGGACTCGGCGGCCGCGGCCCGGGTGGACAGCACCCGGTAGCCGCGCTTCTGCGCCTGCTCGATCGCGGCCAGCCAGAGGGTGGTCTTGCCGATACCGGCCTCACCCTCGATCAGCAGCGCCGACGGGCCGTGGGCGGCGGAATCGAGAAACGCGGCGACCGCGCGCTGATGCGTCGGCTGGCGGACCACGACCTCCCCCGGCATTAACCCAGAATTACAGGATTGTCGCGGCCAACACCAATGTTTGGCAGATCAAGAACTCAGTACTTGAGATCGGCCCTGGGCCGGCGTCCTAACGGTCAGTCCCACCCATGACGCGACCGAGCTCGGCCCGCGACCGAATGCCCAGCTTACGGTAGACCCGCGCCAGGGTCGCCTCGACGGTCTTGGCCGACAGGAACAGCTCGGCGGCCACGTCCCGGTTGGTCATCCCCGACGCCGCCAGCTCGGCGATCCGCTGTTCTGCGGCGGTCAGCGCGTCCCGGCCCGACGCGCCGACGTGGGTGCCTAGCGCCGCGCGCGCCTTGTCGGCCCACAGCGGGGTGCCGAGGCGCTCGAAGGCGGCCAGCGCGGTGCGCAGCGTCGTGGTGGCGTTGGGGTCGCGGGCGCGCTGCTGCAGCTGGCCGACGACGAGTTCGGTGCGGGCCCGCTCAAACGGCATCGGCAGCCGGTCGTGTTGCGCCAGCGCGCGCCGCCCGGCCGCCACCGCGCCGCTGAGATCGCCGCCCGCCGCCAGCAGCTGGGCCCGGCAGCGGGCGCCGACGGCCAGCATCCAGGGCCGGTCGAGCCGCTCGCCGTTGCTCTCCAGCGCCGCGACGTACGCCTCAGCCTCCGCGTGGCGGCCCAGCCCGACCAGGGCGTCGACCGCGTCGGGCAGGTGGGCGGCGATCTGGATCTCGGTGGACTGCGGGTGGAAGGCGGCCAGCAGCGGGGCCAGGGTGTCCAGCGCGGCCCCGAAGTTGCCCAGCGACACCTCCAGGAAGCCCGCCGCGGTGACCGCCCAGCTCTCGTGCCAGGCGGTGCCGCTCTGCCGGGAGACGGTCACCGCCGACGCCACCGCGGCGCGCGCCTCGTCCTCGGCGCCGGCGAACACCGTCAGCCAGGCCCGCAGCACCTCGCTGAGCATCCGCGGGAAGCCGCCGCCGAGCTGCGCGGCCAGTTCGGCCACGCCGTCGGCAACGCGTCTGGCCGCCGGGAAGTCGCCGCGCCAGATGCGGGTCTGCGCGACGTAGAACTCCACGAAGACGAGTTCGCCCTCCTCGCCGCGGTCGATCAGGTGCCGCTCGAGGTCGCGCATCAAATCGTGGCTCTCGTCGAGGTGCCCCTGGCAGGCCAGCATCAGCGCGTACTCGACGCTGGGACGCAGCATGACCGGGGTGGCCGAGTTGTGGTCCTCCAGCTCGCGGGCGCGTCGCATGCTGTCCTCGTCGACGCCGCCGCCGGTGAAGTACTGGATGGTGGCCCGCACTCCGAGAGCCTCGCTGAGCAGCACGCCGATGCCGAGGTCCTCGGCCGCGGCGACCGCCTCTTCGGCGCTGCGCCAGGCGCTCTCGGGGTCTCCGGACATGTACTGCCCGAAGCTCAGGGTGGTCAGCATGGCCACCCGCAGCGGTCCGTCGGGGGCGTCCTCGCGCAGCCCCTGCCGCAGCAGGTCGACGGCCTCGAGGTAGCCGTCGTCAATGAACCGCACCACCGCCAGCCGGTGCACCGCCTGCGCGCGCAACGGCCCCGGTGCCAGCTCGGCGATCACCCGCTCGAGCAGCGCCCGGGCGCGGGGCGGGTCGCCGGCGTCGAACACGTGCGTCGCCAGCCGGATCTGCCGTTCGGGCGTGGACCCGCCCAGCGTGATCGCCAGCTCCATCAACTCGGCGGCGGCGACCGGAGCGCCGCGGGCCTGCGCGGCCGTGGCGGCCCGCTCAAGCGCGCCGACGGTGGCGTCGTCGCCGCGGGTGGCGGCCAGCGCCAGGTGGCGGGCCCGCATCTCGGCCTCGTCGAGCACGCCGGCGAGCCTGCGGTGCATGCGGCGGCGCGCCGCGGGGGTGGCGCTGCTGTACACGCCGGTGGCCAGCAGCGGGTGGGTGAACCGGATGCGGTTGCCCTCGAAGGTGATGATGCCGTGCTGTTCGGCGGCCTCCAGCAGCTCGACGACGTCGTCGCTGTCGGTGCCGACGGCCGCCGCGACCAGGTCGACGGTCGGGTTGGCGACGGCCGCGGCCGCCAGCAGCGGGTCCAGCGCCTCGGGGCCCAGGCCGTCCAGGCGGGCCTGTACGACGGCGGACAGCGTGTGCGGCAGCGGTTTGTCGTCGCCGCTGTCCAGCACCCGGGCCAGTTCGATGGCGTAGAACGGGTTTCCGCCGGACACCTGGTGGATGCGCGACATCTCCGCGCGCGGCACCGGATGGCCGAGGTGCTCGGTGACGACGGAGTGCAGCGCGCGGGACGGCAACGGCCGCAGGGTGATTCGCTGTACGGCGTCGGGCCTGCGCAGCTGCAGCCAGGACACCGGGTCGACACCGCTGTCGGTGCGCACGGTGCCGAGCACGCCGACCGGCCCGGTCAGCCGCCGCGCGGTGTAGGCCAGCACGTGCCTGCTCGACGGGTCCACCCACTGCAGGTCGTCGACGGCCAGCAGCACCGGGCCCTGCTCGGCGAGCTGCTCGACGACCGACAGGAAACCGGCCGCCACCGCCCGCTGGTCGGTCGGGGCGGTGTCGGCGTTGTCCGAGCGGATCTGTTCGACGGCGATCCGTTGGGCGCCGGGCAGCTGCGCGAACGCGGCGGAGTTGACGCCCTCGAGCAGGTCGGCCAGCGTGGTGTAGGCGCGCACCGACTCGGCGGACACCGCCCGCGCGGTCAGCACCGTGAAGTCGCGGGCGCGTTCCAGCGCGGCCAGCCACAGGGTGGTCTTGCCGATGCCGGCTTCACCCTCGATCAGCAGCGCCGACGGCGCCCGTGCCGCGGACTCCAGGAACTCGGCCACCGCCCCCTCCTCGATGGGGCGGTTGGCCAGGTAGGCCGGAATCCGCGTCGGCAACGGCTCGCGCGTTCCGCCGTGCTAGCGGTCGCCGTCCTTCACTTTGGCCATCGCCAGTACGTCGAGGCGCCGGTCGAGCTCCTCCTCGGACAGCTTCTCGCCGATCAGGCCGCGGTCGATGACCGTCTGGCGGATCGTCTTCTTCTCCTTGAGCGCCTGCTTGGCGACCGCTGCGGCCTCCTCGTAGCCGATCGCCGAGTTCAGCGGCGTCACGATCGACGGGGACGACTCGGCGAGCTCGCGCAACCGCTCCTCGTTGGCGACCAGGCCGTCGATGCACTTCTCGGCGAACAGCTTCGAGACGTTGGCCAGGATCTTGAACGACTCCAGGATGTTGCGCGCCATCATCGGGATGTACACATTGAGCTCGAAGGCCCCGTTGCCGCCGCCCCAGGCGATCGCGGCGTCGTTGCCGATGACCTGCGCGGCCACCTGGGTCACCGCCTCCGGGATGACCGGGTTGACCTTGCCGGGCATGATCGAGCTGCCGGGCTGCAGGTCGGGCAGCTGGATCTCGGCCAGGCCGGTCAGCGGGCCCGAGCCCATCCACCGGATGTCGTTGGCGATCTTGGTCAGTGACACCGCGATGGTGCGCAGCGCGCCGGAGGCCTCGACCAGACCGTCGCGCGCGGCCTGCGCCTCGAAGTGGTTGGCGGCGACCCGCAGCTCGGGCAGCCCGGTCAGCTCCTTAAGCACCTCGACCACGCGGACGTCGAAGTCGTCGGGCGCGTTGAGCCCGGTGCCCACCGCGGTCCCGCCGATGGCCAGCTCACCGAGCCGGGGCAGCGTGGACTTGACCCGCTCGATGCCGGCCTCGACCTGCCGGGCGTACCCGCTGAACTCCTGGCCCAGCGTCACCGGCACGGCGTCCATCAGGTGGGTGCGGCCGGACTTGACGACGGTGCGCCACTGCCTGGCCTTGGTGTCCAGCGAGGCGTGCAGCTCCTCCAGCGCCGGGATCAGCGCACGCACCGCGGCCTCGGTGGCGGCGATGTGGGTCGCGGTCGGGAAGGTGTCGTTGGACGACTGCGACATGTTCACGTCGTCGTTGGGGTGCACGGTGACGCCGTTGCGGGCGGCGATGCTCGCGATCACCTCGTTGGTGTTCATGTTCGAGCTGGTGCCCGACCCGGTCTGGAACACGTCGATCGGGAACTGGTCGTCGTGCAGCCCGTCGGCGATCTCCCCGGCGGCGGCGATGATCGCGTCGGCCTTCTCCGGTGCGAGCAGACCGAGATCCTTGTTGACCTGGGCGCAGGCCCCCTTGAGCAGGCCGAGGGCCCGGATCTGGGTGCGCTCCAGCCCGCGGCCGGAGATCGGGAAGTTCTCCACCGCGCGCTGGGTCTGCGCACGCCACAGCGCGTCGATCGGCACCCGGACCTCGCCCATGGTGTCGTGCTCGATGCGGTACTCGGTGTTGTCAGCCTGCGCGGACGACTCGGCGCTCATAGTGCCCTTCTCTTCGTTGATTTACGGCAGCGGGTAGACGGCGTTCTTGTCGCCGGTGAAGTCGATTGCGGAGTATTCGTTGAGCTTGGACAGCCGGTGGTAGGCCTCGATCATGCGGACGGTGCCCGACTTGGACCGCATCACGATCGACTGGGTGGTGCAGCCACCGGGGAAGTAGTGCACACCCTTGAGCAGGTCGCCGTCGGTGACACCGGTCGCGCAGAAGAACACGTTCTCCCCGGAGACCAGGTCCTCGGTGGTCAGCACCTGGTCGAGGTCGTAGCCACGGCCGATGGCCTTCTCCCGCTCCTCGTCGTCCTTGGGGGCCAGCTGGGCCTGGATCGCGCCGCCCATGCAGCGGATCGCGGCGGCGGCGATGATGCCCTCGGGGGTGCCGCCGATGCCGGCGAGCATGTCGGTGCCGGAGTTGGGCCGGCACGCCGAGATGGCACCCGCGACGTCACCGTCGGTGATCAGCCGGATGCGGGCGCCGGCGTCGCGGACGTCGGAGATGAGCTGCTGGTGGCGGGGCCGGTCCAGGATGCAGACGGTCATGTCGGACACCGACAGACCCTTGGCCTTGGCCACCCGGCGGACGTTCTCGCCGATCGGGGCGGTGATGTCGATGGCGTCGACGGCGTCCGGGCCGACGGCGATCTTGTTCATGTAGAACACCGCCGACGGGTCGAACATGGCGTGCCGCTCGGCGACCGCCAGCACCGAGATGGCGTTGGGCATACCCTTGCTCATCAGCGTGGTGCCGTCGATCGGGTCGACGGCGAAGTCGCACTCCGGCCCGTCGCCGTTGCCGACCTCTTCGCCGTTGTAGAGCATCGGGGCGTTGTCCTTCTCGCCTTCGCCGATGACGACGACGCCACGCATGGACACCGAGTTGACCAGCTCACGCATGGCGTCGACGGCGGCGCCGTCGCCGCCCTCCTTGTCACCGCGGCCGACCCAGCGGCCTGCCGCCATGGCGCCGGCTTCGGTGACTCGAACCAGTTCAAGGGCCAGATTTCGATCGGGTGCTTCACCGCGCGAGGGGCTCATGGGCCAGATTCTCCCATTAGTCGATCCGACTTAGGGAGCTGGGATACTAGCGGCATGACAACCCAGCCACAGCCGCAGCCGAAGCCGGCCAAGTCGCGACTGCTCCAGGACGGTCGCGACATGTTCTGGTCGCTGGCGCCGCTGGTGGCGGCCTGCATCCTGTTCGCCGGGATGCTCGGAATGTGTTCGGTCTCCACCGGCGGCCCGGGCCAGGGACCGGCCCCGGAGTTCGACGCCGCCGCGGCGCTTCAGGCCGACGCCGACGCCCTGGGCATTCCGATCCGCATGCCCGCCCTGCCGGAGGGCTGGCAGCCCAACTCCGGCGGCCGTAACGGCATCGAGGACGGCCGCGTCGATCCGGCCACCGGCCAGCCGACCCGCGCGGTGGTCTCCCGGGTCGGCTACCTGGCGCCCAGCGGCATGTACCTGAGCCTGAACCAGAGCAACGCCGACGAGGCCAAGCTGGTCGGCTCGCTCGGCGACGACCTGGCACCGACCGGGGTCACCGACGTCGACGGGCAGACCTGGGTGATCTACGAGGGCGCCGACGAGGACGGCAACCCGGCCGAGCCGGTGTGGACGACGCGGCTGACCGGCGCGACCGGTCCCGCGCAGATCGCGCTGACCGGCGCCGCCGGTACCGATGAGTACCGTACGCTGGCGTCGGCGACGCAGGCGGCGTCGCCGCTGCCCGTCCGGTAGGGCGGGGCAGTAGGTCCAGCAGTCAGGGGGAGCCGATGACCGAAGCCGACACCGCTCCGCAGGCCGACACCACGGGCTGGTCGGTCGCACCGTTCAGCGCCGCCGGCTACACCCACGACGTGTACCGCCGCGGCGAGGGCCCCGGCGTCGTGCTCATCCCGGAGATGCCCGGCGCCCACCCGGGGGTCTTCGCACTGGGCAACCATCTGGTGGAGAACGGCTTCACGGTGGCGATGCCGTCGCTGTTCGGCACCCCCGGCGCGCCGCCGATGCGGCCCGGCATGGTCCCGGTGATGCTGCGCGGCTGCGTGGCCAAGGAGTTCGCCGCGTTCGCCACCAACGCCGACCGCCCGGTCGCGCACTACCTGCGCGCGCTGGCCCGCGACCTCAACGCGCAGACCCCCGGCAAGGGCGTCGGCGTCATCGGGCAGTGCTTCACCGGCGGGTTTGCGCTCGCGGCGGCGGTCGACGACAGTGTGCTGGCCCCGGTGATGAGCCAGCCGTCGCTGCCGCTGGGCCTGACCGCCAAACAGCGTCGCGACCCGGGGCTGTCGGAGGCCGAGCTGCGGATCATCGAACGCCGCGCCGAGACCGAGGGGCTGTGCGCGCTGGGGCTGCGGTTCTCCGCGGACCCGCTGTCGCCCGCGGCCCGGTTCAAGACGCTCAAGGACCGCCTCGGTGACGCGTTCGAAGTGATCGAGATCGACTCCAGCAAGGGCAATCCGCACGGGTTCGGTCGTTCGGCGCACTCGGTGCTGACGCTGGAACTGCGCCGCCGCGAGGGACATCCGACCGACGCCGCGCTCAAGCGGGTGGTGGAGTTCCTCAGGGAGCGGCTGGTTTAGCCGCTTCCCGGCCCCGGATGCGCCGCACCAGCCGGCTCAGCCGCCGGAACGGGTTGCGCGGCTTGCCCTGTTCGTCATCCTCGGGTCTGCGCATCGGCACGCCCTTGTACTCCTCGAGGTAGACCAGGATCGTCGTGACGATGACGATCATCAGCACCGGGCCCAGCACGATGCCCCACGCTCCGAACATGCCGATGCCCGCGAACACCGCCAGCAGCATCAGCGCGGAGTCGAGGCGGGCCTCGCGCGGCACCAGGATCGGCCGCAGGAAGTTGTCGATGTTGGTGACGGCGATGAGGTGGAAGGCGACCACGAACACGCCGCCGATCACGTTGCCGAACAGGATCATTCCGATCCCGAACGGGATGGTGACCACACCGCTGCCCAGCGGGATCACCGACAGCGCGGTCAGCAGCACGGCGAACAGGAAGAAGCCCTGGTGGAACCCGGCCAGGTAGATCGACGCCGCACCGGCGACACCCTGGACGAGGGCGATGACGAACTGGCCCATCACGGTGCCCTTGACCATCGCGCCCATCTTGGCCATGTAGACGTCGGTGATGTCCTCGCCGAGCGGGTTGAGCTGGCGCACGATCTGCACCACCCGGTCCCGGTTGATCAGCAGCGACAGGAACACGTAGATGAACAGGATCGCCCCGGTCACCGCGCCGACCAGACCGCCTGCCGCGCCCTGCAGCAGCCCGAGCAGCCACTGGCCTGCCTCCTGCGCGACGCGGGTCATGGTGGTGCGCAACGACTCCGGGGTCACCGTGGTGTCGATGTAGGGCACGCGTGCCAGCAGGTCGTTGACGATCTGCAGCGCCCGGTCGCCGAGTGAGGACAGGTCGGTGCGGTCGACCCACTCCGACACCCGCTCGATCATCGTGGTGATCTGCACGGCGGCCATGGCCACCAGCACCCCCAGCGGCACGATCACCGCGGCGACCGCCGCCAGCAGTGTCAGCGCCGCCGACAGGCCGCTGCTCATCCGCTTGGCCAGCCGGGTGTAGAGCGGGGTGAACAGGTAGGCGACCACCGCCGCCATCACGATGAGGATGAAGTACTGCCGCAGGAAGTACGCGCCGAACGCGATGGCGACGCCGGTGGCGACGGCCAGTGCGCGGCGCTGGTTCTGGGTGAACTCGGTGGCGGCCACGGCTAGTGCTGTGCCTGTCTGGCCCGTTGGTCGGTGATGAACTTCATCGACACCCGGTTCATCAGCGTGGGTGCCAGCCGGGCGAACAGCCACTGGGCGTGGGCGATTCGCGGTTTGACCACGATCGCCTTGTTCTTGCGCACCGCGCGCAGCACGTCGGCGGCCAACCGGTCGGCGTCGTAGGGCCGGCCGCCCTGGGCCTGCAGGAAGTAGTCGCGGCCGACGAACCCGCCGATGCCGCCCTTGTCCAGGATCGGGGTCTCCACCGCGGCGGGGCAGACCACGGTCACCCCGACGCCGCGCGGCACCGCCTCCGAGCGCAGTGCCATCGACAGCCCGACGACGGCGTGTTTGGTGGCGACGTAGCTGGTGATCTGACCGGCGGCGGTGAGCCCGGCCATCGACGCGGTGTTGACGATGTGGCCGTGGCCCTGGCGCAGCATCACCGGGTAGGCCGCCGAGACGCCGTGCACCACGCCGCGCAGATTGACGTCGATGATCGCGTTCCACTGGTCCAGCGTCAGCAGTTCGGTGTCGCCGCCCCAGACGATTCCGGCGTTGTTGAACATCAGGTCGAGCCGGCCGGAGCGGGCGACGACGTCGTCGACGGCGGCCTGTACCGCGTCGGCGTCGGTGACGTCCAGGCGCGCTGCCCTGGCGTTGCGGCCCAGAGCCGCGGCGGTGCGTTCGGCGGCGTCGGCGTCGACGTCGGTGACCAGGACCTCGGCCCCCGCCGAGGTCAGCGCCCGGCACAGCGCGGCGCCGATACCCGAACCGGCGCCGGTGACGATCGCCGTCTTACCCGTGAAACTCATTGCTCGACAAGCCTCATCACGTGACCGGGGATGTCGGGGTAGCGCTTCAGGTGGGCGCCGCCGTTGATGTCGAGCACCTCGCCGGTCAGCCACGAGGCCCTGGTCAAGAACACCACCGCCTCGGCGATGTCCTCGGGTGTGCCGGCCCGGCCCAGCGCGGTGTTCTCGACGTACTCCTCGACGACGCCGGGGATCGAGGAGGCTGCCTCGGTCAGCGGGGTGTGCACGAATCCCGGTGCGACGGCGTTGACCCGGATGCCGCGCGGCCCGAGCTCGAGTGCGGCCACCTGGGTCAGCATCGACAGCCCGGCCTTCGCCGCGCAGTAGGCGCTCATCCCGGCCGCGGGCTGGCGGCCGTTGAGCGAGCTGATCGACACTAGCGAGCCGCCCTCGCGCAGGGCGCGCCCGGCGTGCTTGGCGACGATGAACGCGCCGTTGAGGCAGACGTCGATGACCTCGCGGAAGTGCTCGACCGGCATGTCGACGATCAGCCCGAGGTGGCTGAACCCGGCGCAGTTGACCACCACGTCGACCGGACCGGTCTGTGCGAACAACGATTCCACCGACGCCTCGTCGGTGACCTCGACGTGCGCGGCGCGGTGCGGGTCGCCGAGTTCGGCGGCGTTCTCGCGGGCGCCGTCGAGGTTGCGGTCGGCGAGGGTGACCTGATCCCCGTCGGCGGCCAGGGCGCGTGCGGTCGCCCATCCGATTCCCGACGCCGCGCCGATCACCACCGCGGTGCGCCCGTTGCTCATCCAGTTGTCCTTCCCGCCCGGACCTGCCCGGAACGCGTCTCAACTTATCGCCTTGACACACTGGATTTGTGAGCGATCTGAAGATGTCGGAGTCGATTTTTGTGGCGGCCCCGCCGGAGAAGCTGTACGAGATGATCTCGGACGTGACGCGGATGGGGGAGTGGAGCCCGATCTGCCGCGCCTGCTGGTGGGACGAGGGCGACGGCCCGCGCGTCGGGGCGTGGTTCACCGGCCGCAACGTCACCCCGGAGCGGACGTGGGAGACGCGGTCGCAGGTGGTGGCCGCCGAACCGGGACGCGAGTTCGCCTGGGAGGTCGCCAACGGCTGGGTGTACTGGGGTTACACGTTCGAACCGGCCGACGGCGGCACCATCCTCACCGAGCACTGGGAGCTGCGGCCCAAGGGTGTCGAGGGTTTCCGCGAGAAGTACGGCGACCAGGCCGACGCGCAGATCGCCGACCGCCGGGAGGCCGCGCGCACCGGGATCCCGGCGACGCTGGCGGCGATCAAGAAGGCCGCCGAGGCTTAATACGTCCGCGGGTACGCCCGCGATCCCTCCGCGAACCTGCAACCACGCAGGTCCGCTCTCGCACTTTCGCTGCGAGGTTACAGCCTCGCGAGCGTCAGGGACCCAGGTCGTCAGGGAACGATGACCGCGCGGCCGCGGATCTTGCCCTCGTGCAGGTCGCGGTACGCCTGCGCGGCGTCGTCGAGCGAGTAGGTCGTCGACTCGATGTGCAGCACCCCGCGCGCGGCCAGGTCGAGCAGTTCGATGAGTTCGGGCCGCGACCCCCAGTACGTGGTCTGGATGCTGACCTCGTAGGGCTGGGAGAAGAACGACAGCGGGACCGAACCGCCCGCGATGCCGACGATCGTGACGTCGCCCAGCGGCCGGGCCGCCGCGCGGGCGAGCTCGATCGTGGCGTCGGCGCCCACGAAGTCCAGCAGCACGTCGGCGCCGCGCCCGCCGGTCAGGTCGCGGATCGCGCCCGCGGTGGACGCGTCGGACTCCAGGGTGTGGTCGGCGCCCACCGCGGCGGCCAGATCCAGTGCCGCCCTGCGGTTGTCGACGGCGATGACGCGCGCGGCGGTGGTCGCCTTGATCAGCTGGACCGCCAGATGGCCCAGCCCGCCGACGCCGATCACCACGACCGTCGCCGTCGGCGTCATCTTCGGCCACGACCGCCGGATCGCGTGGTACGGCGTGAGCCCGGCGTCGGTGAGCGGCGCCGCGGCGGCCGGCTCCAGGCCGTCGGGCAGCCGGACCAGCAGCCGTTCGAACGGCACCAGCAGGTACTCGGCCATCCCGCCGTCCAGGCCGAGCCCGCCACCACCGCTGAACACCGGTGCGCCGAGCGGGTTCTCGCAGTAGTTCTCCATCCCGAGCCGGCAGCGCTCGCAGGTGCCGCAGCCCCACGGGCCGTACACCGCGACGGCGTCACCCTCGGCGACGGTGCCGACGCCCTCACCGACCGCGTCCACCCAGCCGGCGTTCTCGTGGCCGAGCGTGAACGGCACCTGCCAGGGCATCATCCCGGCGTCGAAGTCGTGCAGCAGATGCAGATCGGAGTGGCACGCGCCGGCGCCGCCGACCTTGACCACCACCTGTCCCGGTCCGGGGGTCGGTTTGGGGATCTCGACGAGTTCGGGTTCGGACTTCCACCCCACCAGCCGTAGCGCCTTCATCGTCGTCATGACTCAACGCTAGGCGAATACCGGCGGGTACTTCCGGCTATTGGACGGCGCGCAGATCCGGCCGGTGGCTCCCGACGACCGCCTCGACGGTGAGCGCCACGCGCCGGTCGGTGCCGGACCACTCGATGGCACCGGTGCCTGAGACCTGCACGGTAGTGCCGGTGGTGAAGTCGACGACCAGCACCGCCGCGGCGGGGTCGACGGCGAGGTTGCCCAGACTGTTGAACATGTTGTTGCCCGGATAGTCCGGCCACGACAGCGTGTTCGCGGTGACGTCGATGAACCCGGGCGGCCCGCCGCGGTGGGACGCGTCGGCGCCGCGGGTCGGATGCGCGGTGCCGAGGAAAAGCGTGTCGGCCGCGGCGATGACGGCCGCCTGCTCGGCGTCGAGGGTGGCGGCGCGGGTGAAGTCCGGGGCCGCCGACGGCGGCGCGGGTGAAAGATCGCGTGGCTGAATGAATCTCGGGCAGTTGCCGTAGGCCTGGTCGACGTCGATCACCAGGGCGCCGGAGTCCGCGTCGCTGACGGTGCCGTTCACCCGGACCCGCCGCCGGTTGGCGAAGTCGATGGCCAGCATCCCGACCGGCCGGCCCGCGGTCAGGCTGTGCAGAGGGTCGCCGGGCGCGGGGCGGGCGGCCACGCGCAGGGTGCGGTCGCGGCCGTCGAGGAACCCGGGCTCGGCGTGCAGCGGGGACGTCCACAGCCGGCCGTCGTCGTCGCGGGCCGACACCACGGCGAACTGCCGTGCCGCCAGGAAGGCGCCGATGCTGCCGTTGAGGTCCGGCGCGGCCAGCATGCCCCGCCCGAGCCGGGCCGCCTGTTCCCGCACCCCGGCGCGGGTCTGCACGGCCAGCTCGCCCTCGTGGAAACCGGTCATGCCGAAGCCAACCGCTGCGGGCCGGAATTATTCCTGCGTGACCGTGAGCGCGGCGTCGACCGCGTCGACGTGGGCGCGCACCAGTGCGGGGTAGCGCTGCCGGTCCGGCCGGAAGATGTCGTGCGGCGAGTCGGCGAACACGTGCAGCGACGCCGTCGGGAACTCGGCGTGGTAGCGGTCCCACGCCTGTTGCGGGACCAGCGGGCTGTTCGGGCTGCGCACCACCAGCAGCGGCGGCTGCCACTGTGCCAGCGGTTCCCAGAACGACTGGCGGCGCGCGGCCGCGATGATCGCCTCGCCGGCGGCGCGGTTCACCCGCTCGCTGACCGGGGTGCCGCGCCAGCGCCCGTCGAGCAGGAACGACACCGCCTCCGGCGGCAGCGTGATCTCCTCGGGGATGTAGTCGCCGATCGACACCGAGCGGACCCGGTCGCGGTGCGCCAGCGCCCACAGCAGCGCGTACGGGGTGCCGCGGGAGAACGTCACCAGATGCACCGGCCCGTCGGTCACCGCGTCCACCACCGCGCCCACATCGGAGGCGAGAGTCGTTGAGTCGTAACCACTCCCGGGGGCGTCGCTGCGGCCGTGCCCGCGCAGCTCCACCACGACGACACGGCGGCCGAACACCGGCAGCACCTCGGTGTAGTCGTCGGCGACGCAGGTGAACCCCGGCACGAACACGATCGGCGCACCGCGGTCGTCACCACCGGAGTCGAGGTAGTGCAGCCGGGTGGCGCCGTTGGTCGCGAAGCTCACCCCCGGATTATCACCGCGCGGCGGCGCCGGCCGGTTCGCCCGCCGACTTCATCTGGTGGAACAGTTCGACGTAGTACGGCAGACACTCGGCCATCGCCTCGTCGGTGGTGTACAGCGGCCGGTAGCCCAGGTCCCGCCGCGCCTTGGCGATCGAGAAGTAGTTGTCGAGGATGACCCGTTCCACCCCAAGGGGTTCGATCAACGGCTTCGGTGCGCCGAAGCGGAAGTGCAGCCACTGCCACACCGTCACCGCCAGCCACACCAGCCGGCCGGGCACCCGGATCCTCGGGTACGGCTGCCCGCAGGCCTCCAGCACCGGGCGGGAGAACTCGAACATGTTGATCGGTTCGCCGTCGTTGATGAAGTACGCCTGCCCGGGTGCGCTGCCGCCGGGGACTAGGTGCTGCGCGGCGAGGATGAAACCGTGAATCAGGTTGTGCACGTAGGAGTTGTCGAGTTTGACCCGCCTGTTGCCGACCAGCACCTTGAGGTTGCCTGCCAACACGTTCTCGAACACCTTGCGGAACATCGTCTGGTCGCCGGGACCCCAGATGCCGCTGGGCCGGATGGAACAGGTCAACAGCCCGTCGACCCCGTTCTGGGACAGCACGAACTTCTCGGCGACGACCTTGGTCTCGGTGTAAAGATCGTTGAATCGTTCGGTGTAGGGCAGGGTTTCGTCGCCGTTCTTGATGCGCTTGCCGCCCATCACCACGCTGTTGGACGCGGTGTAGACGAAGCGCTTCACCCCGGCGGCCTGCGCGGCGCGCACCAGGTTCTCGGTGCCGGTGACGTTGACCGCGTAGCTGCGCTGCCGGTACTCCTCGGTGACCGAGGAGCCGCCCATCAGGTCGATGATCGCCGCGGTGTGGAACACGGTGTCGACGCCGTCGACGGCCGCCGCGACGCTGTCGGGGTCGCAGATGTCGCCCTCGAGGACCTTCAGGCGGGGGTGTGCGGGCAGCGGTGACGGGGCGCGGTCGAAGGAGCGGACCGCGAACCCGCGGTCCAGCAGCGTGGTGACCAGGTTGGCGCCGACGAAGCCGGACCCGCCGGTGACCAGGATTCGGCCCAGGTCCTCGACCCGGGCAGCGCTCGGCGTGGAGTCAGCCATGCCGAGCAGCGTAACTGAAACGTGTTCTACTTTCGACCCCTTTCGACAGGGGTCGTTGCGCGGTCAAGGGCCTCTCAGGCGTCCTCGGAGTCTCGGGCGGCCAGCGCGTCGGCCACTCGCTTACGCGCTCCAGCTAAGTGCTCTTCGCATCGTTTGGCCAGTTCTTCACCGCGTTCCCAGAGTTTCAGCGACGCATCCAGATCGAGGCCGCCCTGCTCGAGGCGTTGGACGACATCGATCAGTTCGTCCCGCGCTTCCTCATACCCCAGTTCGCTAATGGGCTTCATTCAGCTATCCCTCCGGTCCCTCGCTGACCGCTGTGATCGCGCCGTCGGCAACCCGCACCCGCAGCCGCGTGCCCGCCGGGGCGTCGGCCGTCGTGCGCAGCACCGTACCGTCGGTCGCCGTCACCACCGCGTAGCCGCGCGCCAGCGTCGCCGCCGGCCCCAGCGTCTGCAGCCGCGCCGACAGGTGGCCGATCCGCTCGGCCTCGGCGCTGATCATCCGGTTGATGTCGCGGCGGCAGGCGGCCCGCGCCCGCTCGATCTCCTCGGCCCGCGCGTCCAGCGCCGCCAGCGGCTGGGCCAGCACCGGCCTACTGCGCAGCTGGTCGATGATGCGTTCCTCGCGGTGCACCCAGTTGCGCAGTGCGTGGGCGCTTCGGCGGCGCAGATCGGCGATCAGGACCTGCTCGGCGGCGGCGTCCGGCACCACCCGCTTGGCCGCGTCGGTGGGGGTGGCCGCGCGCAGGTCGGCCACCAGATCGCACAGCGGGTTGTCGGGTTCGTGGCCGATCGCGCTGACCACCGGGGTGGTGCACTTGGCGATCTCCCGGCACAGCGTCTCGTCGGAGAACGGCAGCAGGTCCTCGACGCTGCCGCCGCCGCGGGCGATCACGATCACCTCGACGTCCGGGTCGGCGTCGAGTTCGCGCAGCGCCTCGACCACCTGCGGCACCGTGTTCGGTCCCTGCACGACGGTGTTGCGGACCGCGAACTGCACTGCGGGCCAACGGTCATTGGCGACGGAGAGAACGTCGTGCTCGGCGTGGCTGGCGCGGCCGGTGATCAGCCCGACCACCTTCGGCAGGAACGGCAGCGGGCGTTTGAGCCGCGGGTCGAACAGCCCCTCGGCGTCGAGCAGCCGGCGCAGCCGCTCGATGCGGGCCAGCAGCTCACCGAGCCCGACCGCGCGGATCTCGGAGATGCGCAGGCTGAACGAGCCGTTGCGCGTGTAGAACTGCGGCTTGCCGTGCATGAGCACCTGGGTGCCCTCCGACAGCGGCACCGGTGCGTTGACCACCAGGTCGCGCGGGCAGCTGACCGTCAGCGACATGTCGGCCGCCGGGTCGCGCAGCACCATCCACGCGGTGGTCTGGCGCACCTTGAGCTCGGTCAGCTGCCCCTCGACCCACACGGTGCCCAGCCGGTCGATGTACTTGGCCACGCGGGTCGCCACCGCGCGCACCGGCCAGGGGTTCTCGGGGGACTTGCCCGGCTCCGGTTCAGTCATCGGGGCGCGCGGCTCACTTGGCGGACGCGCGGGTGATCCTGTTGGCGAGCAGCGTCTGGAACGGGGCGCGCTTCTTGGTGGCCTCCTCGTAGGCCAGCAGCGCCTCGAGGTCGGCCACGCTCAGCGACGTCAGCCGGGCCCGCAGCTGGGCCAGCGTCAGCGACTCGTAGTCGAGCTCGGTGACGATCGCGGGCACCTCAGCCGTCTTCTCGGCCGTCTTCTCGGTCTTCTCCGCTGCCGGCTTGTCCCCGTTGCCGCGTTCGGCTGCCGACTCGGCCCCCTCGCTGAACAGCGCGAAACGGCCCTCGGTGAGCCGCTCGCCGTCCCCGGGCGCCGGGGTGTCATCACCCTCGTCCTCCTCGAGGTCCTCGTCGAACGTGGCCCACTCGGGTTGCTCGTCCTTGGGCGGGAAGATCGTCTCCAGCGCCTCGTCGCCCTTGATGACCAGCTCGGCGACGTCCTGCTGCACCTTCATCACCAGGTGCGCCACCTGGCTGGCCACGGTCATCGGGTAGGTCAGGATGGTCTGCGGAAGTTTGCGGGTTTCCTCGATCGCGGTGACCGCCGCGCCAACGAGCAGACGGACCCCATACGGTGCGGTTGCCATGGCCACAGCCTACGGGCGAGATCTCCGCTGGTCTGGCTAGCCCGCCGATGCGTACCCTGGAACCCATGCCGCCGACTATCAACATGGGGATTCCGGGCGCTTCGAGCTCGGTGACCCGGGGCGCGAACGGCAAACGGGTGCTGCTGGCCGAACCACGCGGGTACTGCGCAGGCGTGGACCGCGCCGTCGAGACCGTCGAGCGGGCCTTGGAGAAGCACGGTGCCCCCGTCTACGTGCGTCACGAGATCGTCCACAACCGCCACGTGGTGGAGACCCTGGCCAAGGCCGGGGCGGTGTTCGTCGACGAGACCGACGAGGTGCCCGAGGGCGCGATCGTGGTGTTCTCCGCCCACGGTGTCGCCCCGACGGTGCACCAGAGCGCCAGGGAGCGCAATCTCCAGGTCATCGACGCGACCTGCCCGCTGGTCACCAAGGTGCACAACGAGGCCAAGCGGTTCGCCCGCGACGACTACGACATCCTGCTCATCGGCCACGAGGGTCACGAGGAGGTCATCGGTACCGCCGGTGAGGCGCCCGACCACGTGCAGCTGGTCGACGGCCCCGACTCCGTCGACAAGGTCACGGTGCGCGACCCGAACAAGGTCATCTGGCTGTCGCAGACCACGCTGAGCGTCGACGAGACCATGGAGACCGTCCGGCGGCTGCGGGAGAAGTTCCCGACGCTGCAGGACCCGCCCAGCGACGACATCTGCTACGCCACCCAGAACCGTCAGGTCGCGGTCAAGGCGATGGCGCCGGAGTGCGAGCTGGTGATCGTCGTCGGCTCGCGCAACTCGTCGAACTCGGTGCGGCTGGTGGAGGTGGCCCGCAACGCCGGCGCCGACGCCGCGCACCTCGTCGACTACGCCGACGACATCGATCCCGCCTGGCTGGAGGGGGTGACGACGGTCGGGGTCACCTCCGGCGCGTCGGTGCCCGAGATCCTGGTGCGCGGGGTGCTGGAGCGGCTCGCCGAGTTCGGCTACGACACGGTGCAGTCGGTGACGACGGCCAACGAAACGCTCGTCTTCGCGTTGCCGAGGGAGATCCGGCCCGCACGCGCGTAACGTCGTCGGGCGTGCACCTGTCGCGAAAAGCGTTGGCAATCTTTGCCATAACGTCACGTGTTCTGCTCGTCGCCGTTCTGGTCGCCGTTGCCGGCGGCTGCTCGAACGCCGAGGACCGGCTGACATCCGCGGTGCAGCGGTTCGCTGAGGCGCTCACCGCCGGCGACGCCGCCGCCGCGGCGGACGTTACCTCCGACCCGGCGCGGGCCGCCGAGACGCTCACCGGACTGTTCGACAGCCTCGGCGCCAACGCCGAGTTCACCGTGGAATCGGTGCAGGTGCGCGAGGACACCGGCACCTTCAGCCTCGACGCCACCTGGACGTTCCGCGACGGTGCCAGTCGGTGGACCTACCGCGGCACCGGTGCCGCCACCCGCGACGGTGACGACTGGACGATCACCTGGGACCCGGCGACCGTCGCACCCGGACTCGACGAGGGGCCGCTGTCCTACGTCACCCTGCACCCGGACCCGGCGGTGCGGGTGCTCGACCGCACCGGCGCCGAACTGCTGACCCAGCACATCGTCACGCTGGTCAACCTGTCGACGGAAGTCGACGTGAATGCCGTTGCGGCGCTGGTGAATCCGATCGAACCCGGGATCACCCCGGAGTCGTTGCGGGCCGATCTCGCGGCCGCGGGCGGCAAACCCGTCACCGCGATCACGCTGCGCCAGGAGGACCTCGCCCCGATCGAGGCGGCGCTGGCGGCGCTGCCCGGCGTCGAACTCGCCCCGCAGACCCGGCTGCTGGCCACCGACCGGACGCTGGCGTCGCCCACGCTGTCCGGGCTGGCCGAGCTGTGGCAGCAGCGCACCGACGAGGCCGCCGGATGGGCCGTCACCGCGCAGACCGACGCCGGGGCCCGCCGCGTCGGCGGCGAGGACCCGAAACCCGTCGGCGACATCGCCAGCACACTCGACATCGGGCTGCAGCGCGCCGCCGAGGCCGCGCTGGCCCCGCTGCCCACCCCGGCCGCGCTGGTGGCGATTCAGCCGTCGACCGGCGGTCTGCTGGCCGTCGCGCAGAACGCGCCCGCCGACGCGCAGGGCCCGATCGCGCTGACCGGGCTGTATCCGCCCGGGTCGACGTTCAAGACGGTGACGGTGTCGGCGGCGCTGCAGGCCGGGCAGGTCACCCCGGACAGCGTCGTCGGGTGTCCGGGCACCGAGAACATCCAGGGCAGGCAGATCCCCAACGACGACAACTTCGACCTCGGCGAGGTGCCGCTGCACACCGCGTTCGCGCGGTCCTGCAACACCACGATGGGCCGGCTGGCGGTGAACCTGCCGCCCGACGGGCTGACGAAGGCCGCCGCCCAGCTGGGCCTCGGGATCGACTACACCGCACCCGGCATGACCACCGTCACCGGCGCGGTGCCCGTCGCCGACACCCCGGCGCTGCGGGTGGAGGAGGGCATCGGCCAGGGCCGGGTGACGGCGACGCCGTTCGGGATGGCGCTGGTCGCCGCGGCGCTGGCCCGCGGGTCGGTGCCCGCGCCGGCGATCGTCGAGGGCCACCCCGGCACCCCGGACCGCGAGCCCGAACCGCTGCCGTCCGTCGTCGCCGAGCAGGTGCGGGCGATGATGCGCGAGACCGTCACCGGCGGCACCGCCACCCAGCTGCAGGACATCCCGGACCTGCTGGGCAAGACCGGCACCGCCGAGTACATCGACGACACCCACGCGCACGGCTGGTTCGTCGGCATCGCGGGCGACCTCGCGCTGGCGGTGTTCGTCAGCGACGCGGGCAGCTCGGCGCCGGCCGTCGAGGCGGCGGGCCGGTTCCTGCGCTCCTAGATGTCGTACTGCCAGGAGTCGACGTCGCGGCCCTCCGGGGTGCGGCGGCGGGGGCGGTACTGCGCCCGGTCGTCGTTCTCCTCGCCGCGGTAGCGCACCCGCGAGACGGGATGGTGCGAGCCGTTACGGGTGTGCGGTTCGCGGGGCTCGTAGTCGTCGTAGCGGCGACGGCTGCGCTCGGGACGCTCGTAACCGGTGCGCTCGTAGCGGGGGCGCTCGTACCGGTCATAGCCCGTGCGCTCGTAGCCGGTGCGGCGCTCGGTCGGGGGCGGCCCGGGCTGGCGCGGCGGGCGGGGCCGGCGACGCGGCTCGGCGGGCGGTTCGCCCTGCCGGGCGGGCCGGGGGCGGCGCGGCCGCTCGAAGGTGGGATCGGCGATCTCGGTCTCCGGCGGGCGCGCGTGACGGGAGCGCGGCGGGGTGGTGCGGGCGGCTGGCCTGCCGGTGCGGGTGCGTTCGCCGGCACGGGTGCGCTCGGCCCGCTCGGCGCGCTCCGCGCGCTCGGTACGGGTGCGTTCACGGCGCTCGGGGCGCTGAGCCCGCTCCCGGGTGCGGGTGCGCTCGGGCGCTGGCCGGCGGCGGCGCGGCGGCGCGGCGGGTTCATCGGTGTCGGCGGGGCCGAACAGCGACGAGATCTTGGCCGTCACACCCGCCAGCAGACCGGGACCGGCCGCGACGGCCTCGGCGGCGTCGTCGTCGACGGGTGCGGCGCGGTGCACCGTCATGCCGATGTACCAGCGGACCAGGCCGATCAGCAGCACACCCGCCGAGGTGAAGAACATCAGCGGGAAGCGTTCGATCAGCGGATAGCCGCAGTTGATCGCGAGGTCCTTGATGCCGTCGATCTGGCTGCCGGTGAACAGCAGGTAGGCGGTCGGGACACTGGCGAACAGAACCAGCGGCGGCTGGACGACCGCGGTGAACAACGCGGCCTGGCGGACGGCGAGGACCGCGCCCACACATCCCAGGACGTAACAGACGGCGAAAACGGTGCTGAGTTGTTTGCTCCCGGATCCCGCGTCGAACGCGAAGCCAATCGCGGTCGCGGTGATCGCGATGAGCACAGCACCCCACCACGGGACACCCGGAATGCTGGGATGCGCGGATCGGTGGTCGACGGCCACCGCCGACCGAGCGCGCTGTGCTGACACAGGTAGACCGTACCGGCTTTCGTTCAGGGCGGCTGTCAGCGCGGTGCTGGCGAGCGCGTCACACTCACCTAGACTCTGGTCCCTGTGAGCTTGAACCTGGGAATTGTCGGTCTGCCGAACGTCGGGAAGTCGACGCTGTTCAACGCGTTGACGCGCAACGACGTGCTGGCCGCCAACTACCCCTTCGCGACCATCGAGCCCAACGAGGGCGTCGTCCCGCTGCCTGATCCGCGGCTGGACAAGCTCGCGGAGATCTTCGGCTCGGAGAAGACGGTGCCGGCGCCGGTGACGTTCGTCGACATCGCGGGCATCGTGAAGGGCGCCTCGGAGGGCGCCGGGCTGGGCAACAAGTTCCTGGCCAACATCCGCGAGTGCGACGCCATCTGCCAGGTGGTGCGGGTGTTCTCCGACAGTGACGTTGTTCACGTCGACGGCCGGGTGGACCCGAAGGCCGACATCGAGATCATCGAGACCGAGTTGATCCTGGCCGACATGCAGACGCTGGAGAAGGCGATCCCGCGGCTGGAGAAAGAGGCGCGCAACAACAAGGAGCGCAAGCCGGTGCTCGAGGCGGCCCAGGCCGCGCAGGCCGTGCTGGACAGCGGCAAGACGCTGTTCTCGGCCGGGGTGGACCCCGCGCCGCTGAAGGAGCTGAACCTGCTGACCACCAAGCCGTTCCTGTACGTGTTCAACGCCGACGAGTCGGTGCTGACCGACGAGGCGCGCAAGGCGGAGCTGCGGGAGCTGGTGGCGCCTGCGGACTGTGTGTTCCTCGACGCCAAGATCGAGGCGGAGCTGCTGGAGCTCGACGACGAGTCGGCGGCCGAGCTGCTGGAGTCGATCGGGCAGACCGAGCGCGGGCTGGACGCGCTGGCGCGCGCCGGGTTCCACACGCTCAAGCTGCAGACGTATCTGACCGCCGGGCCGAAGGAGGCCAGGGCGTGGACGATCCACCAGGGCGACACCGCGCCCAAGGCGGCCGGGGTGATCCACTCCGACTTCGAGAAGGGCTTCATCAAGGCCGAGGTGGTGTCGTTCGACGACCTGGTCGAGGCCGGTTCGATGGCCGCCGCCCGCGCCGCGGGCAAGGTGCGCATGGAGGGCAAGGACTACGTCATGCAGGACGGTGACGTGGTCGAGTTCCGGTTCAACGTGTAGACGTTCGCCTCACCCGATCGCATCGGACCGCAGAAGTCGGGCGACGGCGGGCCTGCTCCGGCGAAAGTCGAAGGCGAAGGGAGCAGCCGTGATCGACGCGCTCAACCGCCTCGTCGGTGAGATCGAAGCCCACCTGGGTGAGGACATCGACATCGACGCTTTCGCGGCCTCGGTGGGCACGACGGAGTACCACCTGCGGCGGATGTTCTCGTCGCTGGCCGGGATGCCGGTGTCGGAGTACGTGCGGCGCCGGCGGATGACCGTCGCCGCGGCCGACGTGGTCGGGGGAGAGGACTTCCTGGCCATCGCGGTCCGCTACGGCTACGGATCCACCGAGGCGTTCGGCCGGGCGTTCAAGTCCGTCCACGGCGTCAGCCACGGCCAGGTGCGACGTGACGGCGGCCCCCTTCGCAGCCAACCGCAACTGCGATTCCGCCTGACCGTTGAAGGGAGCACCCCCGTGGACGCCCGTATCGTCGACCGCCCCGCCTTCCGCCTGATCGGCCACGCCGCCCGCGTGCCGCTGATCTACGAGGGCGTCAACCCCCACATCGAACGACACATCGCGGCCATCCCGGCCGAGGAGCACGAGCGGCTGAAGGGCCTCTCCGACACCGAACCGGCCGGTCTGCTGCAGGTGAGCGCCGACGTCGACCCCGACTACCGGGAGGGCAGCGAGCTGACCTATCTGCTGGGTGTGGCCGTCTCGGTCGACACCGCCGTGCCCGACGACCTCGACGTCATCGACGTGCCCGCCGGGCCCTGGGTGGTGTTCCGCACCTCCGGCGCGCACCCCGAGGCCCTGCAGTCGGCCTACGCCGCGTCGGCCACCGAGTGGTTTCCGTCCAACCCGTGGCGGCTGAGGCCGGGCCCGTCGATCGTCGCGGTGCTCGACCGCGCACCGGACTTCAGCACCGCGACCTGTGACCTGTGGATGCCCGTCGAACGCGCCTGACACAATCAGGGCCACGCTGAAAGGATCCACGACACTTGGCATTTAACATCCGGCCCGCCGCGGCCGACGACCTGGACCGCGCGGCCGACGTGCTGGCCGCGGCGTTCGACACCTACGCGTGGACGCGGTGGACGATCCCGCGGGACGGCTACCGCGACCGGCTGCGTGAACTGCAGCGCATGTATCTGGGCTATGCGCTGGAGGTGGGTGTGGTGCTGGTCGACGACGGCCTTCGCGGTGTCGTCGCGCTGCTGCCGCCGCAGGCGCCCGACCCGTCGCCGAAGTTCCAGGAGCGGGTCGCCCGGTTGCACGGGTCGAGGCTGGCGGCGGTCGCGTCGGCGGGGATTCCGCCGCAGCCCGCCGGGGCCTGGAACCTGGCCACGGTCGGCGTCCATCCGGCCAGCCAGGGCCTCGGGCTGGGCGCCGTACTGGTGCGGGCCGGACTCGACGCGGCCGGCGGGCCGGTGGCGCTGGAAACCTCCGACGACCGCAACGTGCGGCTCTACGAGCGGCTGGGCTTCAGCGTCACCGCCACCACCGTCGTTGCCGACGGGCCCGTGGTCCACTCGATGTGTACGCCGATCCCGACCATCGAGGCGGCCTCGTAGGGGATACTCCGGCCGTGTACCACTGCCCGGCCTGCGGCTTCGAGTTGAACGGACCGCCGTGGCGGGGTGAGGATCCGTCCTGGAACATCTGTCCCTGCTGCGGAATCGAGTTCGGCTACGACGAATACGACTCCGAATTCTTCGACCGCCGTGAGGAATTCGCCGACGAGGCGCAGTATCGAAACAGGAGGGCCCGCCGGCGGGCTGGTCGCCGGAGGACCAGCTCGCAAGGCGCGGCTGGACGTGACGGGACTCGATACGCTGCGGATGTGTCGAGGTCTCTGAAATCCGTCGTGGCGGTGGTCGCCCTGGCGGTGAGCGGCTGCGGGGCCCCGGAGCCGGGTGCGGAGACACTCGTGGTGTTCGCGGCCGCGTCGCTGCGCGGCTCGTTCACCGAGATCGGCGAGCGCTTCGAGGCCGCCAACCCCGGCACCGATGTCGAGTTCTCGTTCGCGGGGTCGTCGGACCTGGTCACCCAGCTGCAGCAGGGCGCGGCCGCCGACGTGTTCGCGTCGGCGGACACCCGCAACATGGGCAAGGCGGCCGATGCGGGCCTGCTCGACGGCGACCCAATTGACTTCGCGACCAACACGCTGACGATCGTCGTCACCCCCGGTAATCCCAAGCAGGTCACGTCATTTCGCGATCTCACCGAGCCGGGGCTGGCGGTGGTGGTGTGCGCGCCGCAGGTGCCGTGCGGCGCGGCCACCGAGACGGTCGAGCGGGCGGTGGGCGTCGAACTGGACCCGGTCAGCGAGGAGTCGCAGGTGACCGACGTGCTGGGCAAGGTCACGTCCGGTCAGGCCGACGCGGGGGTGGTCTATGTGACCGATGCGGCCGGGGCGGGAGACCAGGTGACCAGCGTGGCGTTCCCGGAGGCCGCCGACGCGGTCAACACGTATCCGATCGCGGTGCTCAAGGACTCCGCGAACCCGGCGCTGGCGCGCAGGTTCGTCGACTTCGTCGCCGGGGAGCCCGGGCAGGAGATTCTGCGCGACGCGGGGTTCGGCGCGGCCTGACGATCCCGCGTACCGTGGGGAGATGGCCGACGATCTGGTCGCGGTCTACCGCGACTACCTGGCGTGCCTGAACGAACGCCGCTGGGACGACCTCGGCGAATTCGTCGCAGATGAGTTGTCCTACAACGGAAGACGTCTGACGCTGGCCGATTACCGGGCGTTGCTCGACGCGGACACCACCGCGACGCCTGACCTGCGGTACCGGGCCGAGCATCTGCTCGCCGACGGGGATCTGGTCGCGTGCCGGCTGTGGTTCGAATGCGTCCCGCGGCAGCGGTTCCTGGGCATCGAGCCGACGGGGGTGCGGGTGAGCTTCGCCGAGCACGTCTTCTACCGGTTCCGGCAGCGGCGGATCGTCGACGTGTGGTCGCTGATCGACAAGGATGCCGTGCGCGAGCAGATGTCCGCGGGTGGGTAGCGCCGGTACATTCGGCGGTATGCCTACTGACTGGCGAGTTGACCGTGCGGAGCAGATCCGATCGCTGATCAAGGAAGTCGACCCCGACATCGTCGAGGAGATCAAGTGGCGCAAACCGTCCAATCCCGATGGGGTGCCCACGTTTTCGCTGAACGGACTCATCTGCACGCTGGAGACCTACAAGGACAAGCTGAAGCTCACCTTCGCCAAGGGTGCGTCGATCCCGGATCAGGACAAGCTGTTCAACGCCAGCCTGACCGCGGGCGTTCGCCGTGCCATCGACCTGCACGAGAACGACCCGCTCGACCCGGAGGCCTTCAAGGCGCTGGTCAAGCGGGCTGTCGAGGCCAACCGCTGACGGTCGCGCGTTAGCCGGGGTCGTACGATTCCGGCATGGTGCGGACGGACAGCGCATCGCGGGTGGTCAAGGCCCTATTGAGCCGTGTCTATGACGCGTTGACCGATCCCGGCGCGCTCGCCGAGTGGTTCGGCGGCACGGTGCGGATCGTGGCAGCCGAGGCTGAGGACCGGGTGGTGCAGGAGGTCGAGTTCGCCTCGGGCGGGCAGGGTTTGGCTGCGGAGGGGACTGTGACGTGGACGTTGACCCGGGTCGACGGCGGCACGCGGGTGCGGCTGTCGGCCGACGACGTCCCGCCCGGTCTGTCGGCGGCGGAGCACCAGCAGGCGATGGCGTCGGCGCTTGACGGCCTCGCTGATTACCTGAGCCGCACGCAGACGGTTTTCCGCGCCGAGTGATGTTCGCTCGACGTGTGAGCCCGCGCACGGCAGAATCGCGCAAGTGACGCAGCCGCCGCAGCGCCCAGGTCCCCCCGACTGGCGGGGGCGCGGCACGCCGCCGCCCAACCCCGCGCAGCGACGCCCGCCGCCGCGGCGGGAACCGCCGCCCCGGCCGCAACGGCCTCCGCAGCCGCCGCCGGAGCCGCGCACCGAGAAACTCGGCAGGCCGGACGCCCGCACCGAGCGGGTGCCGCGGCCCGAGCCGCGTACGGAGAGGATCGGTCGACAGCAGCCGTCGGCCGCGGACCCGACGCAGCGCATCCAGCGTCCACCGTCGCCGGCCGATGTGCGGCCCACCCAGCAGATCAACCGGAAGCCGCCGCCCCCGCCGCCGCCGAAGGCCGCGCCCGCTGCTGTCGGCGCCGCTAAACCCCCGCGCCGTCGCGCCAGGAGGATGACGATCCTGGCGACGGTGCTGATCGTGGTCGCCCTGCTGGCGGGCGGTCTCGCGGTCGGCGAGCTGTACGCCCGCAGCCGCGCCGACAGCGTGCTCACCGAGGTCGCCGAGTGCGTCACCGAGGACGGGGTGTCGATCTCGTTCGGGGTGAACCCGCCGTTCCTGTGGCAGCACCTCACCGGGCACTACACCAACATCTCGGTGACCACCGACGGAAAGCGCGTGCAGAGCGCGGACGGGATGACGGCCGAGGTCACGCTGAAGGACGTCCGGCTCGAGGACAGCGGCGACGCGAAGGGCACAATCGGGTCGCTGGAAGCGACGTTGAGCTGGAAATCGGCGGGCATCAAGGACACGATCGCCGAGAACCTGCCCGGGATCGGCAGCCTCGTCACCGGCGTGCGCACCGACCCGGCCGCCGGCACCGTGATCCTGGAGGCCGCCGGCGACAACGGGGTGACCGCGAAGCCGGTCGTGGAGGACGGCGACCTCAACCTGGAGGTGCTCGACGTCGTCGGGCCGCTGCCCAAGGACGCGGTGCAGGGCGCGCTCGACGAGCTCACGAAGAAGCTCAACGACAACTACCCCCTCGGCATCCACGCCGACAGCGTCGAGGTCACCGACACCGGCGTCGTCGGCAAGTTCTCCAGCCAGGACGCCCGGATCCCCAAGGACGACGCCGACCCCTGCTTCGCCCGGCTCTGACGCCGGTGTGGTTGGTGGCCGGTTAGGCCGCGCCGTTTGTGGGTGGTGCGGGTCCGCCGGGTTCGGTTCGGGGGTTGTCGGTTTGCGTGCTGTCGGATTGTGGGACGGGTGTGCCACTATCGGGCTCTTCGTCCTCGTCGTCCCTGTCGGTGAGGTCGGCGAGCAGGAGTTCGGGTTGGTGGATGGTGTTGATGCGGGGTTGTCCGTTGTCCAGGCCGTCGGGGGGTATCCATGCGACGTGATGCTTGTCGGTCATGTGGGTGGTCCAGGCGGTGGGGTTGTCGGTGTCGACGAGGCGGTTGTGCGGCGGGCACGCTAATGAAACGCCCTGGAAATCCCGGAGGCTCCTGACCTTGGAAACGAGGATGCAGGTATGCCGAAGGAACAGTCGCCCGGGAAGCCGACGACACGTCGATACAGTGCCGAGGAGAAGGCCGCCGCGGTGCGGATGGTCCGCACCTTGCGCGCGGAGCTGGGCACCGAGCAGGGCACAGTGCAGCGGGTCGCTCGCCAGCTCGGCTACGGAGTGGAATCGGTGCGCACCTGGGTCCGTCAGGTCGACATCGACGAAGGCCTGGCTCCTGGGGTGACGACCTCGGAGTCGAAGAAGGTGAAGGAACTCGAACAGGAGATCCGAGAACTCAAGCGTGCCAACGAGATTCTGAAGCGAGCGGCAAGTTTCTTCGGGGCGGAGCTCGACCGCCAACACAAGAAATAGTCGATTTCATCGACGACAATCGCGGGGAGTTCGGGGTCGAGCCCATCTGCACGGTCCTGCGCAGCGCAGGCTTGCAGGTGGCCCTGAGCACCTATTACGACGCCAAAGCCCGGGTCCCATCGGCGCGGGCCCTGCGCGACGCCGTCCTCGGGCCGGCGTTGTGCCAGCTCTGGAAAGACAACTACTGCGTCTATGGGGCCCGCAAACTCTGGAAAACGGCTCGTCGCGATGGTCATGACGTCGGTCGCGATCAGGTGGCCCGGCTGATGCGGGCCGCAGGCATTGAGGGGGTCCGGCGCGGCAAACGGGTGCGGACCACCAAAGCTGACCCAGCCGCGGCGCGGCACCCGGACTTGGTGCACCGCAACTTCGCCGCGGCTGCCCCGAACCAGCTCTGGGTGACCGACCTGACATTCGTGCCGACCTGGGCCGGGGTGGCCTACGTGTGCTTCATCATTGACGCACACTCGCGGATGATCGTGGGGTGGCGGGTGGCTTCGCACATGCGGACCTCGATGGTTCTCGACGCGTTGGAGATGGCACGTTGGCCACGCGGAACTACATTGCAGGACTTGATATGTCACTCAGATGCCGGGTCGCAATTCACGTCCATTCGCTACGGCGAGCGGCTCGCTGAGATCGGCGCAGTCCCGTCAATTGGGACCGTTGGAGATAGTTTCGATAACGCTCTCGCGGAGACAGTCAACGGTTACTACAAGGCCGAGCTGATCTACGGGCCGGCTCGAAGCGGACCGTGGAAGACCGTCGAGGACGTAGAACTCGCCACCCTCAGTTGGGTCCACTGGCACAACACCAGCCGCCTGCACAGCTACCTCGGCGACATCCCACCCACGGAGTTCGAAGCCGCGTTCTACGATGCATACCGGACCGACCAACCCTTGATCGGAATCCAATAGCCCGAGCCTCCGGGAAACCCAGGGCGCTTCACTAAGGCCATTTCGTCGACGTTGGTGTTACCGCCGTCGATCCAGTCCTTTTCGGCGTGGTGGGCCTGACACCCATACGCGCCCACGGTGCACCCCGGTTTGGTGCAGCCCCCATCACGGGCGATGAGCATGATCCGCTGCGCGGGTGTGGCCACCCGCTTACCCCGGAAATGCGCGAGGGCGGAGCCGGTGGCGCCGTCGAACACCGCCAGATGGTGGTGGGCGTGTGCGGCCATGCGCAACACATCAGAGATCGGCAGTTTGGTGCCACCGCCGGTGGTGGCCAACCCGGCCCGGGACTCCAACTGCTCGAGGGTGACCCGAATAATCACCGAGACCGGCAGACCGTTCAGTGTGCCTAGATCGCCGCCCATCAACGCGATCCGCCCGATCGCCAACAACGCATCATGCTGGCGTTGAGCCAGGGTGCGGTGGTCGTTGTCGATCTGGGCCTGAGCCGGCGTGCCGGACACACACGGTTGCGGATCATCCGGATTGCACATGCCGGGGGCGGCGAGTTTGGCCAGCAGCGCCTCAAAGGTGGCGTGGCACTCCGGGGTCAGGGTCAGACGCCAGGTGGTCATGCCGTCTTCACCCTGTTTTCCGTGGGTGGCACTGCGGCGGCGGGCGCGTTCGGTGTCATCAGGGACTGGGCCGTCCTGATCGAGCCGGTACAGCAGTTCTTTGGCCTTGGAGGCCAGCTGGTCACAGTCCACCCCCAGGGCGGCGCGCACCAGGTCGGCCTCGACACGCTCCCGCGTCGCACCATCCACCCAGCCAGGCAGTTTCGCCACCGCCTTACGAATCACCTCGACATGACCCGGGGTGAGCACCCCCAACGCCTGGGTGTCGGCGGTGATCGCCAACACCGGTGGCAGTGGTTGTCCGGTGAGTGCCTGTCGGGGTGCCAGCATCTCGGTGTCGGCCAGGCGGCGGTTGGCCTCACTGCCGGTGATCCGGTAGCGGGCCTTGAGCACCTCTTTCCAGTTATGTGCCCCGAGTTTGTGCGGGGTGGTTTCGGTCTGCAGCCGCGCCAGCATCGTCTGCTGTAGGGCGGGTAGTTGGCAGGCCACCATCTCCAAGTCATCGAGGGCGCCAAGAAGCTCGGTGTCAGTGGCGAGGGTCAGGTCGCAGCCGGCGACCGCGTCGACGGCCGCCCGCAGCCCCTTAACCGCTGCCTGCAGACCCGTACCTGACATAACTCGAACATACATTCGACCTCTGACAAATCAGGGGTCGACCCGCGAAAATCTCAAGGTTTTTTCTGGGGATCGTCGAGATCGACACCAGGGTCGTGATCGACCCGAAAACCACAGCCCTGCTGTCGATCTCGCGAGCGTGCGCAAATGCCGAGAAAACCCCGGCGTGTCGTGTGCAGACACGCACGCTCGCGCCGAGACGGCGAGAGCAGCAGCGCGAGCACCACTCCGATCACGACGACGACAAGCAGCACGGTCAGGACCACCGTCCAGCCGTTCACCGGGTGGCCGATCAGCTCCGCTCGCCGCCAGTACACGGCGCCGATCAGCACCGCCTTGACGGCGAGGATCACGGCCACGATGCGCAGGACAGTGGGTAACGGCACCTCCGCCAGGGTAGGCGCCCACTCGTCAGTCCAACACCACCGCGACCTCGTCGCTCAACCGGTACCCCGGCGCCAGCGGCAGCGAGTCCCCGCTCCAGAACTTCCCCGGGTCGAACCAGTTGAAGTGCTTCGCCGTGCTCAGCAGGCCCATCTCCTCGTAGGTGATGGCGACGGTCTCCGCGCAGTACGCCGTCTCCAGCCCGACCTGCAGCTTCTCCTGCTTCTTGCGGTGGGTGGCGTCGCGAACCTTCTTGTGCACGAACGGGATTCCGCGGGTGAGGTCGGCCGCGGAGATCCGGCCGCGGAACCAGCGGCCGGTCAGCTTCGCGGTGCTGGGGAACGGGGTGCCGTCCATCCGCGCGACCACCTTGAGTGCGCGGTCCTCCTGCTCGCGGTTGGCCTCCGGGATCAGCTGCCGCAGCCAGCACTGCTGGTGGTAGTCGTTGATCCACCGCTCGACCACCTGCCGCGCGTCGTTGAGCTGCACGCCGCGGTGATTGGTGCCGGTCCACATGTCGAGCAGCTTGTCGCCCAGCTCGGCGTGCCAGATCAGTGGTGGCAGATCCTCGATCGCGATCGTCATCCCGACGTGGTTGACCGGCGCGTTGGTCAGCGACTGGATGGCCCGATCGGGTCCGGACCGACCGCGGAACAGCCACAGGTCACCGGTTCGGGTGGCGTCAAGCGCCTGCGTCAGCGACACGGTGCTTGGATTCACACCCGCAGCTTAGGCAGACTGACGGTCATGCGCGGCATATGGAAGTGGGTCGGGCTCGCGGGTGTCGCGGGTGTGGTGGCCGGCGGCGTGCTCGTCGCTAGGGATCAGCGGCGCCGCAACGCCTACACGCCCGAGGACATCCGGGCGCGGTTGCACCAGCGCGTGGCGGAGGCGGACAAGGCCGGTAACCAACCCCGGTGAGGCCCCCGTACTACGAGAGCCGATACATCCGCGCCAACCATCGCAACCTGCCTCGGGCCCTGTGGTTGCGCGAGACCCGGCTGCTGCCCACCACCGGCCCGGCCTGCGCCGACGTGTGGGTGATGTTGTTCGACCCCGACGGCGCAGGCAACCGGGCGATCAAACGGTCCTATCCGATCGACGCCGCGCAGTTCGACGACTGGACCGTGCGCATCGCCGACACCACCCTCGACGACCACCACGCGCGCGGTGACATCGGCGCCGCCCGCTGGGACCTGACCATCACCCCCGGCGGCGCCGGACCCGTCCGGCTGCTCACCGAACGCGCCTACCAGGCGCGCATCCCGACCGCCAAGACGACGGTGCGCGACCCGCTCGCCCGCTTCGACGGCCTTCTCGAACTGGACACGACACTTGTCGATCTAGACGGCTGGGCCGGCAGCGTCAACCACAACTGGGGCACCCGGCACACCCCGGCCTACGCCTATGGGCAGATCTGCGGGTTCGACGGACACCCGGAGTCGACGCTGGAGTTGGTCACCGCCCGCGCCGCGCTCGGCCCGGTGCTGCTGCCGGGCGTGACGCTGTTCGTATTCCGGCACGAGGGAATCGAATTCGCGGTCCGTTCGGTGCGTGACAGCCTCAAGACGCACGGCCGGTACCAGCCGTTCGTGTGGCGGTTCGGCGGCCGGGTGGGGGAGAAGATGATCGAGGGCGAGATCGTCGCCGAACCGTCCGACGTCCTCGGGCTCACCTACACCGACACCGACGGCACCACGAAGTACTGCTACAACTCGGCGCTGGCGACGTGCCGTATCCAGGTGGCGGGCAAGGCGTTCACCCGCGCCGAGCTGACCGCCACCCGCCGGGTGATGTTCGAGATCCTCACCGACACACCGCATCCCGACATCACTCCGGTGGTCTGATCACCAGCCCTCGGTCAGCACCCGGTCCAGGGTGTCGACGTAGAAGTCGGCGGCCTCGGTGTCGATGCACAGCGGCGGTTTGGTCTTCAGGATGTTCTGCCGGTCACCGGTGGGCTGGATGATCACGCCGAGGTCGAGCATCCGGTCGCAGATCGCCGAGGTCTCCTCGGTCGCGGGCTCCAGAGTCTCGGGGTCGCGGATCAGTTCGACGCCGAGGTACAGACCGATACCGTGCACGGTGCCGACGATCGGGTGCTTCTCGCGCAGCGCGAGCAGCCGGTCCTTCAGATACCCGCCGACGCGAACCGCGTTCTCCTGCAGGCCCTCCTCACGCAGCACGTCGAGCACGGTGATGCCGATCGCGCACGACAGCGGGCTGCCGCCGGTCGAGGAGAAGAAGTAGCCCTGCGATCGGAACGCCTCGGCGACGGCGCGGCTGGTGATCACCGCGCCCAGCGGGTAGCCGTTGCCCGTCGCCTTGGCCACCGACACGATGTCGGGGACCGCGTCCTGCTGCTGGAAACCCCAGAACCAGTGGCCCAGACGGCCGTAGCCCACCTGGACCTCGTCGGCGATCGCCAACCCGCCCGCGGCGCGCACCGCCGCGTACACCTGCTGCAGATAGCCGTCGGGCAGCGCCATCCCCCCCGCGTTGCCGTACACGCTCTCGCAGATGAACCCGGCGGGCGGGCGGCCTGCGGCCACCATCTCCTCGATCTGCGCGACCGCCTCGGTCGCGTAGCGTCCCGACTCGGCGCCGCGGTACTTGCCGCGGAAGCTGTTCGGCGACTCCACGGTGTGCACCCAGTCCGGCCGGGTGGTCAGCGCGTTGGGGTTGTCGGCGAGCGACGTCGACACCGCGTCGGTGCCGTAGGTCCAGCCGTGATAGGCCTCGCGGACGGCGACGACGTCGCGCCGCCCGGTGGCGGCCGTCGCCAGCCGGATCGCCAGATCGCTTGCCTCCGAACCGGAGTTGACCAGGAACACGGTGTCCAGAGGCTCCGGCAGGGTGGCGGCCAGACGCTCGCAGTACTCCACCACCACCTCGTAGTTGAACCGCGAGTTGGTGTTCAGCTTGCGCAGCTGGCGTGCCGCCGCCTCGGCCACCCGCGGGTGCGCGTGCCCGAGCACCGTGACGTTGTTGACCATGTCGAGGTAGCAGCGCCCGGCGGTCGACAGCATGTAGTGGCGCCAGCCGCGCTCGATCTGCGGTGGCCTGCGGTAGTAGTGCTCCTGCACGGTCGCGAAGCTCGCCTCGCGGCGCGCCAGCAGGTCGTCGCGCTCGGCGGCGGGCACCGGCTCTAGGCCCAGCAGCGGCCGCGGGTCCCGGGTGACGGCCAGCCACCCCGGCGCCAGCTCGGCGTTGGTGAACTGCGGTGGCTCGGGTGCGTCCACCGGGGCGACCGTGATGCGAACCCGTTGCCGCGCAAGCGTCGTCGCCACCGGACGCCCTGACGTCACCGGCCCGCCGGCGACCGAGCCCGAAACACCGCGCAGCGTCAGCGCGTACTCCGGTCCGCGCACCGTCACCCGGTCGTCTGCGGCCTCGACTTCGCCGTCCCACGGCGCGGTCAGCGTCAGCTCGCCCGCCGACCACAGATCCACCCCGGTGGCCACCACGTCGGGGCTGTCCTGCGAGTGCTTCGGCGCCCGGCTCAGTTGCGGCTGGCCGTACTGCGTGACCGCCACCGAAGCGCCGTCATCGAGTGCGGCGCAGGCGATCTCGTTCTCCACGTTGGGAATCAGCCAGCGGCCGTCGTCGTATCCGTCGGCGACGGTGGCCAGGTCCAGCGTCGTCACCGCCGCGGGATCGACGTCGATCAACCGACCGGACACCGGTGTCGGGGCAGGGGCCAGCCCGAGATCGGCGACGATCAGCGCCGACATCACGTCCAGCGGAACCGAACTCGCCTGCTCGAACATGCGGTGCTCAGCCTCGGACTGTGCGACAAGGTAGTCGTTGTCGGGATCGAGCTGGGCCTGCTGCGCTCCGCTGACGATCAGCACCACGCTGCGCAGCACCACGAGCGGCCACACCGCCGCGGCCTCGGCGGCCGACAGCGGCCGGATCGCGTGGAAGGCACGGACCGCGGGCAGGATCGACGTCGGATCGCTGCCCGGATGTCCGAGCACACACGACGCGGCGATCGCCAGTTCGCTGACCGCCCAGGTGTCGGTCAGGTCGCCGAAGTCGATGACGCCGTCCGGGACGGTGCCGTCGGCGCCGCGCGACACCACCACGTTGGCGTCGGTCAGGTCGAGATGAACCGCCTGCGTTGGCAACTCGTCGGCCAACCCGGAGATGCGGGCCCACGCCGCGCGGGTGGCCGCGTCGAGCCGCTCCCGCAGCGCGGCGTCGGGCACGTGCGACAGCAGCGCCGACACCACCTCGGCGCCGTAACGCGGATCCCACTGCAGCACCCGGTCCAGCCCGGGATGGGCGAACCCGGCCAGCGCGCGGCTCACCCGTCCGGCGACCGCGCCGAGGCCGCCGACCAGCGCCGGGGTCAGGTATCCGTCCTTGACCAGCGTCCCGCCCGGCAGATACCGCAGCAGCCGCACGTGGGCGGTGCCGTCGGACAGGCCGCTGACCTCGGTGCGCGGCTCACCGCGCAGGTTGGGCAGCGCGGTGGCGACCCGCAGCGACGGTTCGGCCGCGGCGATCGCCTCGGCGGCGGCATCCTGGGCCGCCAGCTCGGTGGCGTTGAACGCCGGGTTGGCGATCTTGAGCACTCCGGCGATCGTGCCGTCGGCGGCTCTGACCAGGAAGTTCTTGTCCTGCTGGCTGCCCAGCGACTCGGCGCGGGCGTCGATGCCGTAGTGCTCGCGCAGGATCTGCTGGGCCTGCGTCTCGCTGACCTGAGGGGCCGGGAGTTCGGATTGCGACAGGAAGTTGAAGCCGGTGGTCCGGCGGGTCGCGCTCATTCTTCGATGCCGTGCATGCTGACCACGCCGGAGAGTCTGGCATGGATCGGGCCGCGTCGTCGCATGCATCGGGCGCGCGATTTGATGAGGACGTCAATATACTTTGCTCCCGTGCAGCCAGATAGCGCGGCCGACGACCGCCAGAGGATCATCGAGGCTGCTTACGGCTGCCTGTCCGAGCCGCACTCCGGGCCGGTCCCGGTAGCCGCGATCCTGCAGCGGGCGGGCGTCTCGAGCAGGGCTTTCTACCGGCATTTCGCCTCCAAGGACGAGCTGTTCCTGGCCATGCTGCGCGACGAGACCGCCGCGCTGGTGGACCGGCTGGACCACGTCGTGGCGGAGGGCCGGGGTACGCCGACGGAGCTGCTCGAGGCCTGGGTCGACGAGATGTTCCGGCTGGTCTTCGACGAGGAGATCCGGATGCACTTCGGGGTGATCGCCTCCGACGAGCTCCGCGCCGCGAAGGGATACGTGGAGACCCGGGAGAAGGCGCACGCCGACCGGGAGCGCTCCCTGACCAGGATCCTGCAGCTCGGCAGCGAAGACGGATCGTTCCCGCTGACCGATCCGGAGCCCGACGCGGTGGCCATCAACGCGATCGTCAGCCGGGTGCTGCCGAACGTGTACTACAACGACCCCGACAGCATCGCCGAGGCCAAGGCGAGCATCCTGAATTTCGCACTTCGCGCCCTGGGCGCGGTGCCGAGGTGAGCCTCCTCGGCGCCACGAGTTACTCCCGGGTAACCTTCTCGTCGCGGTATCCCGTATCACGAATTTCGCCGATGGTGTCCCCGGTCACCGTCATATTGCCGCTGGCGAAATTAGTGATGTAGCGTGCTGCCGCACGTTCACGTGTAACGTCACCCACAGCCTGTAAGGGCGCGGTTTGGAAGTCGGAGGGATCTGCGGCCTATGGCAGTGAGGGGCAATCGAGGAAACGTCGACTGATGGTGGCCTCGGATGTGATCGCCAAGCCTGTGCGGGCTTTTGGCGGGTTCTACGCCATGACGCTGGACACCTTCGTCGCGATGTTCAGACCGCCCTTCGCATGGCGTGAGTTCATCTCGCAGGCCTGGTTCGTCGCGCGCGTCTCGATCGTGCCGACGCTGCTGCTGACGATCCCCTACACGGTTCTGCTGACGTTCACGTTCAACATCCTGCTCAAGGAGTTCGGCGCCGCCGACTTCTCCGGTACCGGTGCGGCGCTGGGCACCGTGCGCCAGATCGGCCCGATCGTCACGGTGCTGGTGGTCGCCGGCGCCGGGGCCACCGCGATGTGCGCCGACCTCGGCGCCCGAACCATCCGCGAGGAGCTCGACGCGCTGCGGGTGATGGGGGTCGACCCGATCCAGACCCTGGTGGTGCCGCGGGTGCTGGCGGCGACGCTGGTGTCACTGGCGTTGTCGGCGAGCGTGATTCTGGTCGGCCTGGCCGGTGCCTACTTCTTCTGCGTATACATCCAGAACGTCAACCCGGGTGCGTTCGCGGCCGGGCTGACGCTGATCATCGGCACCGTCGACGTCGTCATCGCCCTCATCAAGGCCGCGCTGTTCGGTATGTCGGCCGGTCTGATCGCCTGCTACAAGGGGATTTCGGTGGGCGGCGGCCCGGCGGGGGTCGGCAACGCCGTCAACGAGACCGTCGTCTTCACGTTCATGGCCCTGTTCGCGATCAACATCGTGGCCACCGCCGTCGCCGTGAAGGTGACGTTATGACGATCTCGCGCCCGCATTCTCAGTTCCCGTGGCTCAAGGCGCGCTACCGCGGCGTCGCCGATTCGTGGTTCCGGTTCGGGTCGCAGACCAAGTTCTACGGCCGCACGCTGCGGTCGGTGCTCTACGCGTTCACCCACTACCGGGTGGAGCTGATCCGGCTCATCGCCCAGATGGGTTTGGGTGCAGGCGCGTTGATCATCATCGGCGGCACCGTCGCGATCGTCGGCTTCCTGACGGTGACGACGGGCGCGCTGGTCGCCGTGCAGGGGTACACGGACTTCTCCGAGATCGGTGTGGAGGCGCTGACCGGGTTCGCGTCGGCGTTCTTCAACGTGCGGCTGATCGCGCCCGCCACCACGGCGGTCGCGCTGGCGGCGACGATCGGTGCCGGTGCCACCGCGCAACTCGGCGCGATGCGCATCAACGAGGAGATCGACGCGCTCGAGGTGATGGGCATCCGCAGCATCGCCTATCTGGCGTCGACGCGGGTGGTGGCCGGCCTGTTCGTGGTCGTCCCGCTGTACTGCGTCGGCGTGATCGCGGCGTTCTGGGCCGCCCGGTTCGGCACCACCGTGCTCTACGGTCAGTCAACGGGCGTGTACGACCACTACTTCCGCACGTTCCTCAATCCCACCGACCTCATCTGGTCGTTCCTGCAGTGCGTCGTGCTGGGGGTGGTGATCATGCTCGTGCACACCTATTACGGCTACACGGCCGGCGGCGGTCCGGCCGGTGTGGGCGAGGCCGTGGGCCGTGCCGTGCGGACATCGCTGATCGTGTCCGCCGTTGTTCTGGTGATGATCTCACTGGCCGTCTACGGCCAGTCCGGAAACTTCAACCTGGCCGGGTAGCGCAATGGAATTCGACGACGAGGGCCTGCACCCGGGTTGGCACGCGCTGATCCTGACGGTGATCTTCGCGCTGCTGATCTGGCTGACGTACGCGATGTTCGCGGGCACCATGAACCGCGGGGTTCCGGTGACGCTCACCTCCGAGCGCGCCGGTCTGGTGATGGAGACCAACGCGAAGGTCAAGCTGCGCGGTGTCCAGGTGGGCAAGGTCACCGAGATCAGCGGCGGCAGTGAGCCGGTCACGCTGAAGCTCGAGATCGACAAGGACAAGCTGCAGTTCATCCCGGCCAATGTGGAGGCGCAGATCCGGGCGACGACGGTGTTCGGCGCGAAGTTCGTCGACCTGGTGTACCCGGACGACCCCAGCCCGCAGCGGCTGCAGGCCGGTCAGGTGATCACCTCGCGCAACGTCACCACCGAGGTCAACACGGTCTTCCAGAACGTGGTGTCGGTGCTCGACAAGGTTGACCCGGCCAAGCTGAACAGCACGCTGGCCGCGCTCGCCGAGGGTGTCCGCGGTCAGGGCGAACGCATGGGCGAGGCCGTCACCGCCGCGAATGAGGTTCTGCTGGAACTCAATCCGCGCAACGAGACGATCCGCGAGGACTGGCGGGCGCTGACCGCGTTCAACAACACGTTCAGCAGTGCCGCGCAGGACATCCTCGCCACGCTGGACGCCTCGGCCACCACCAGCGAGACGGTGGTGCAGAACACCAAACAGCTCGACGCGCTGCTGCTGGCCACGATCGGCCTGTCCAACAGCGGAATCAGCCTGCTGGCACCGAATCAGGAGAACCTGATCAAGGCGATCAACACCCTGGAGCCGACGACGCGGCTGCTGGAGAAGTACAGCCCGTCGTTCACCTGCCTGCTGGTCGGCGCCAAGCACCTGCTCGACCACGGCGGCTACGACGGCCCCGGCGGCAACGGCCGCACCCTGGTCCTCGACGTGGGCCTGTCGCTGGGCGACGACCCGTACCGCTACCCGGACCACCTGCCGATCGTCGGCGCCAAGGGCGGTCCCGGCGGTAAGCCCGGCTGCGGTTCGCTGCCGGTGGTCGCCGACAACTGGCCGGTGCGAAACCTGGTGACCAACACCGGATTCGGCCGCGGCATCGACTGGCGGCCCAACCCGGGCATCGGCTTCCCCGGCTACATGAACTACCTGCCGACCACGCGTGCGGTGCCCGAGCCGCCGAGCATCCGCAACCTGTTCGGCGGACCCGCGATCGGCCCGGTGCCCTATCCGGGTGCGCCCGCCTACGGTGCGGACCTGTACGCCGACGACGGCACCCCGCTGTGGCCGGGGCTGCCGCCCGCCCCGCCGCCGATGCGGCCGCGGGATCCGGGCCCGACGCCGGGCAGCGAGCCGTTCATCGTGCACGCGCCTGCCCAGATGCAGCCGACGCCGCTGCCGCCGGTGCCGCTGCCCCGAGAGGTGGTGCCGGGCGGATGAGAGGCAAGTTCCGTGGCGACGCCATCCGCCTGACCGCGTTCCTGCTGGTGTGCGCGCTCGGCGTGTTCGGGCTGTTCGCGGTGTTCGGCCAGTTGCGCTTCGGCGAGGAGACCAACACCTACCGCGCGCAGTTCACCAACGTCACCGGTCTGGAGACCAACGACTTCGTGCGGATCGCCGGCGTCGAGGTCGGCCAGGTGAAAAAGGTTGCGATCCAACCGGACACCACCGCGCTGGTGGAGTTCACCACCGACAGGTCGGTGGTGCTGACCGAGGGCAGCCGGGCGGTGATCCGCTACGACGACCTGATCGGCGGCCGCTACCTGGCGCTGGAGGAGGGTGCGGGCGGCACCAAGCGGCTCAACCCGGGTGACACCATCCCGCTGGCGCGCACATCGCCGGCACTGGACCTCGACGCGCTGATCGGCGGCTTCCGCCCGCTGTTCCGCGCGCTGGATCCCGACCAGGTCAACGCGCTTTCCGGACAACTGATCTCGGCGCTGCAGGGGCAGGGCGGGACGATCAACTCGTTCCTCGCGCAGACCGCCGCGCTGACCAACACGCTGGCCGACCGCGACCAGCTGATCGGAGAGGTCATCGTCAACCTCAACTCGGTGCTCGGCTCGCTGGGCGGGCAGAGCGACCAGTTCAGCAAGGCGGTGGACTCGCTGTCGGAACTGGTTGCGACGCTGTCGGACCGGCGTTCGGAGATCGCCGACGGCCTGGCCTACACCAACGCCGCCGCCGGTAGCGTGGCCGACCTGCTGGACCAGTCGCGGCCGGCGTTCAACAAGACGCTGACCGAAACCGACCGCGCCGCAGGCATCGTCGTCGCCGACCACGAGTACTTCGACAACCTGATCAACACGTTGCCCGACGCGTACCAGGCGCTGGCCCGGCAAGGCATCTACGGTGACTTCTTCTCGTTCTACCTGTGCGACATCGTCCTCAAGCTCAACGGCAAGGGCGGTCAGCCGGTGTATGTGAAGGTCGCCGGTCAGTCCACGGGGAGGTGCGCACCCAGGTGAAGCCGTTCTCCGAACGCAATCAACTGATCGTCGGCGCCGTCGGCCTGGCGGTGACCATCGCCGTCGTGCTCGGCGCGATCAACTACGACCGGCTGCCGTTCTTCAACCAGGGCAGGGAGTACACCGCCCACTTCGCCGAGGCGGGCGGGCTGATGCCCGACGCCGGTGTGCAGGTGTCGGGTTTCCAGGTCGGCAAGGTGACCGGTATCGAACTCGACGGGCAGAGCGTGCTCGTGAAGTTCACCGTCGACAAGAGCATCCGGCTCGGTGACCGCACCGAGGCTGCGATCAAGACCAAGGGCCTGCTGGGCACCAAGATCCTCGAGGTGTACTCGCGCGGCGAAGGGCAGCAGGAGGGCACGATCCCGCTGGACCGCACCACCTCGCCGTACCAGTTGCCCGATGCGCTGGGCGAACTGGCGGCCACCATCAGCGGCCTGAACACCAACCAGCTCTCGGAGTCGCTGCGCACGCTGTCGGAGACGTTCGCCGACACCCCGCCGGATCTGCGGATCGCGGTGGAGGGGGTGGCCCGGTTCTCCGACACCCTCAACGCGCGTGACGCCGAGCTGCGCGGCCTGTTGGAGAACGCGGACAAGGCCACCACCGTGCTGGCCGAGCGCAGCAACCAGATCGTCGGCCTGGTGTCGAACACCAACGCGCTGCTGGCCGAACTGCAGACGCAGGCCGCGGCGGTCGACTCGATCTCGGCGAACGTCTCGGCGCTGAGCCATCAGTTGCAGGCGTTCATCGGTGAGAACCGGGCGACGATGAAACCCGCGCTGGACAAGCTCAACGGGGTGCTGACCATCCTCGACAACCGCAAGGAGCGGCTGCAGAAGTCGTTGAGCCTGCTGAACTCGTACGCGATGTCGCTGGGTGAGTCGGTGTCGTCGGGCCCGTTCTTCAAGACGTATGTGGCCAACCTGCTGCCCGGGCAGTTCCTGCAGCCGTTCATCGACGTCGCGTTCTCCGACCTCGGGCTCGATCCGAACGTGCTGCTGCCGTCGGAGCGCAGCGACCCGCAGGTGGGCCAGCCGGGTACCCCGGCGATGCCGATCCCGTACCCGCGCACCGGTCAGGGCGGCGAGCCGCGCCTGACGATTCCCGATGCCATCACCGGTAATCCGGGTGACCAGGGCTGTGGCCCGCCGGGGATCCCGCTGCCGGGTCCGACGGGCTGCTACCCGTACCGCGAACCGCTGCCCGCGCCGCCGCCGGGCGGTCCGCCGCCGGGTCCGCCTGCCGCGTCGCCGCCGGGGATGGGTTCCACCCCGCTGCCGACGCCGAGTCCCGTGGCGGTGCCCGCACCGGGTGAGCCGGTTCCGCACGGAGGGGGTGGTCAGTGATGAGTCGCCTCAAGGTGTTCATCGGCGCGGCGCTGGCGGTGCTGCTCGTCGGCGGGATCGTCGTGGTGACCCGCGCGTCGGATGTCATGAACCGCACCAACGTCGTCGCCTACTTCGACAACAGCAACGGCATCTACGTCGGCGATGATGTGCGGATCCTCGGCGTCAACGTCGGCAAGATCACCGCGATCGAGCCGGAGCCGGAGCGGGTGAAGATCTCGTTCTGGTACGACAGCAAGTACAAGGTGCCGGCCGACGCGAAGGCGGCGATCCTGTCGCCGACGCTGGTGACCGCGCGCGCGATCCAGCTGACCCCGGTGTACAGCGGGGGACCGGTGATGGAGGACAACACCGTGATCCCGTTGGACCGCACCGCCGTTCCGGTGGAGTGGGACGACGTGCGCGAGCAGCTGCAGAAGCTGTCCGAGTCGCTGGAGCCGACCGCGGCCGACGGCACCAGCGATCTGGGTGCGCTGATCAACACCACCGCGGACAACCTGCGCGGGCAGGGCGCCAACATCCGCGAGACGGTGATCAAGCTGTCGCAGGCGTTCTCGGCGCTCGGCGACCACAGCACCGACATCTTCTCGACGGTGAAGAACCTGGCGATCCTGGTGAAGGCGCTGCAGAGCAGCACCGACCTGATGCGTCAGCTCAACCAGAACCTGGCGTCGGTGACCGGTCTGCTGGCCGACAGCCCCGACGAGGTGGAGAACGCGATCCGCGACCTCAACGCGGTGGTGCCGGAGGTGCAGAGCTTCGTCGCCGAGAACCGTGAGGCGCTGGGCACCACGTCGGAGAAGCTGGCCGGTGTCACGCAGGCGCTGACCGACAGCCTCGACGACGTCAAGCAGTTCCTGCACATCGCGCCCAACACGTTCCAGAACTACGTCAACATCTGGCAGCCCGCCCAGGGCGCGGTGAGCGCGGTCCCGATGATCAACAACTTCGCCAACCCGGTGCAGTTCCTGTGCGGTGCGGTGCAGGCCGCATCGAGGCTGGGCGCCGAGGAGTCGGCGAAGCTGTGCGTGCAGTACCTGGCGCCGATCATCAAGAACCGTCAGTGGAACTTCCCGCCGATCGGCCAGAACCTGTTCGTCGGGGCGACCACCCGGCCGAACGAGCTGACCTACAGCGAGGACTGGCTGCGGCCGGATTACATTCCGCCGCAACCGCTTCCGCCGACGCTGCCGCCGCTGGACGGTCCGCCGCCGGTGCCCGCACCGGACGGTCCGCCGCTGCCCGCGGAGGCCGCCGGGCCGGCCCCCGCCGAGGCCGTGTCGGCGACGACGCCGGACTCGCCGACCGCGGGTCTGGAGAGCCTCATGGTGCCGCCGGGGGTGGGTCGATGATGCGCCGCAGGGCACTGGCCGCTGTTGTGTTGGCGATCGCGCTGGTGGCCACCGGATGTGGGTGGCGTGGCCTGAACTCGGTGCCGCTGCCCGGTGTCGAGGGTGTCGGCCCGGGTGCGTTCACCATCCAGGCGCAGATGCCCGACGTCGACAACATCGAGCAGAACTCGCGGGTGCGGGTCGGTGACGTCAACGTCGGCACGGTCACCAAGATCGAGCGCCAGGACTGGCACGCGCTGGTCACGATGAAGCTCAACGGCAACGTGGAGCTGCCGGCCAACGCGATCGCGCGGGTGGGGCAGACCAGCCTGCTGGGGTCGCAGCACATCGAGCTGTCGCCGCCGACCGACGAGGCGCCGCAGGGCAGATTGCACGAGGGCTCGCTGATCCCGCTGAAGAACGCGGGGGCGTACCCGACCACCGAGCAGGCGCTGGCCGCGGTGGCGTTGCTGCTCAACGGCGGTGGGTTCGGCAACCTGCAGGACATCACCGAGGCGCTGTCCACCGCGTTCGCCGACCGCGAGAACGATCTGCGCAGTCTGATCGAGCAGCTGGACAAGGCGATCGGCTATCTCGATGACCAGAAGAACGACATCATCGAGACCTCGGAGAGCCTCAACAACCTGATGGGGCAGCTGGCCGACCAGAAGCCGGTGATCGACAAGGCGCTGCGCACCATCCCGGATGCGTTGGCCGTGCTCAAGGATCAGCGGCAGAACCTGTCGGAGGCGCTGGTGCAGCTGGGCCGGTTCTCCGCGCTGGCCGCCGACTCGGTGGACCAGACCAAGGAGGCGCTGGTCGCCGAGCTCAAGCAGCTCGGCCCGACGCTGCAGTCGCTGGCCGACGCGGGCCCGGCGCTGACGCGGGCGCTGAGCTTCCTGCCGACGTTCCCGTTCCCGAAGGAGACGCTGCTCAACTGGATGCGCGGCGACTACGCGAACCTGACGCTGGTCGTCGACATGACGCTGAGCCGTATCGACGCGGGCTTCTTCACCGGAACGCGCTGGGAGTGCAACCTGACGTGGCTGGAACTGCAGTGGGGCCGCACCATCGGCCAGATGCCCAGCCCGTGCAACCATCACGTCCCGCCGCCGGGCGGCAACCCGTTGCTCAAGCCGTACCGCTGGGATCAGGGGCCGTAGCATGCGACTGACCAGAACGATCATCACCCAGTTCACGATCTTCGGGCTGCTGGCCCTGACGGCGTTGGGCATCATGCTGTTCGGCTACATGCAGCTGCCCAAGATGATGGGCATCGGCCAGTACAAGGTGACCGTCGAGCTGCCCGAGACCGGTGGGCTGTACCCGCGCGGCAACGTCACCTACCGCGGCGCGCAGGTCGGCATCGTCGACAGCGTGAAGCTCACCGACACCGGTGTGGCGGCGGTGCTTTCGCTGGACAAGGGCACCAGGATCCCGGCCGACGTCGAGGCCGAGGTGCACAGCGTGTCCTCGGTCGGCGAGCAGTACGTGCAGCTGATCCCGCGCAGCAGCGGCGGCCCGGAACTGCGTGACGGCGACGTGATTCCGCGCACCCACACGTCGGTGCCGACCGACATCAACACGGTGCTCGAGACGACCAACCGTGGCCTGGAGGCGATTCCGCGGGAGAACCTGCAGACCGTCATCGACGAGGCCTACACCGCGGTCGGCGGGCTGGGGCCGGAGCTGCGCCGGATCGTGCACGGCAGCTCGTCGTTGGCGATCGACGCCCGCAAGAACCTCGACGAGTTGCTGACGCTGGTCGACGACTCGCAGCCGATCCTGAACTCGCAGACCGAGACCGGTTCGTCGATCCGGGCGTGGGCGGCGAACCTGGCCAACATCAGCGGTCAGCTGCGCGACCAGGACGCCGGTGTGCGGGGTGTGCTGCGGAACGGTCCGGGCGCCGCCGACGAGGTGCGCACGCTGTTCAACGAGCTGCAGCCGACGCTGCCGGTGGTGCTGGCGAACCTGGTGAGCGTCAACGAGGTTGCGGTGGCGTATCAGCCGAACCTCGAGCAGTTCCTGGTGCTGCTGCCGCAGGGCACCGCGGTCACCCAGGCCGTGGGTGTCGCGAAGAAGGGCACCAAGCAGGACTACATGGGCGACTATCTGGTGTTCAACCTGAACCTGAACCTGCCGCCGCCGTGTACCACCGGCTTCCTGCCCGCCCAGCAGCAGCGGGCGCCCAGCCTGCAGGACTACCCGGACCGCCCGAAGGGCGACCTGTACTGCCGGGTGCCGCAGGACGCGCCGTTCAACGTGCGCGGTGCGCGCAACACCCCGTGCACGACGGTGCCGGGCAAGCGGGCGCCGACGGTGAAGATGTGCGAGAGCGACGAGTACTACGTCCCGCTCAACGACGGCTACAACTGGAAGGGCGACCCGAACGCGACGCTGTCCGGTCAGCCGGTCCCGCAGCTGCCCCCGGGTGAGGAGCCGGAGGCCGCGCCGCCGGCCCAGGAGGCACCGCCGGCACCGCCGGGCCCGCCGATAGCCGCGGCCGAATACGACCCGGCGACAGGGAAGTACGTCGGCCCGGACGGTCAGGTGTACACGCAGTCGAACCTCGCCGAGGGCGCCAAGGGTGAACGGCCCTGGCAGACGCTGCTGGTCCCGCCGGCCTGATCTCCTCACCGAACGTGGGTTACCCGCACGCGAAATCGCCCATGAGCGTGTATCAACCCCACACTCGACGAGTAGGTGGATTGAACCATGAAAGTCGGCATCTACTTCGACCTGCGCAACCCACCGCAGTGGCGGCAGGACCCGTCGCGGCTCTACGGGTTCACCATCGAGGCGTGCCAGGAGGCCGAACGGCTCGGCGCTGACTCGGTGTGGTTCTCCGAGCACCATCTGTTCGACGACGGCTATCTGCCCCAGCCGCTCACGTTCGCGGCCGCGGTCGCCGCCCGCACAGAGAAGATCCGGCTCGGCACCGCGATCGTTATCGCTCCGCTGCACCACCCCGCCGAGCTCGCCGAGCAGTGCGCGGTCGTCGATCTCATCTCGGGCGGCCGTCTCGATCTCGGCATCGGAACCGGTTACCGGATACCGGAGTTCGAGCTCTTCGGCGCGTCGCTGAAGGCCCGCTACACCCAGACGGACAACATGGCACGGCGCCTCCGGCAGCTGTGGGGGCCCGGGGGTGTCACGCCGCGCCCGGTGCAGGACCGGGTGCCGATCTGGATGGGTTACCAGGGTCCGCAGGGCGCGCGGCGGGCGGGACTGCTCGGCGAGGGGCTGCTGTCGCTGGACGCCTCGCAGTGGGAGCCGTACTCCGCAGGCCTCGCCGAGGCCGGGCACCCGTCCGAGACGGGCGTCATGGCGGGCGTCGTGCAGGGCTGGGCATCGGAGGATCCCGAGCGCGACTGGCCGTTGGTCTCCAATCACCTGGAGTATCAGCTGAACTCGTATCGCCGACACATGGTTGAGGGCACCGGCAGGCCGGAGCCCAAGCCCGTCGACCTCGACCGCGTCGTCAACACCGGCGGGGCGGGTCCGTTGGGGAACTTCACCTACGGCACACCGGAGTTCGTCGCCGAGACGATCAAGACCGCAACCGCGGGCCTGCCCGTCGACACGGTGTTCTTCTGGGCGTCCCTCGGAGGCATGTCCGAGGACGTCACCATGCGCAACATCCAGACCATCTGCACCCGGCTGGCACCGCTACTGTCAGGTGACTGAAGCTGAGTCGAGAATCAGGTCGGCGGCGCGCCACGCCATCGCCATCGCGGGGGCGTTGAGATTGCCCGAAACCATCGTCGGCATCACCGAGCAGTCCATCGCCCGCAGCCCGTCCACACCGCGCACCCGCAACGTAGGGTCGACGACATCGTCGTCGGACGGACCCATCGCGCACGTACCGACCGCGTGGTAGCCGCAATAGCCGTAATCCAGTGCGGCGTCGACGATCTCCTGATTCGTCCGCACCGCCGGGCCAGGCCTGGTCTCGTTGAGGATCAAGTCCGCTATCGGGGACTGCTCGAAGACGCCGCGCATCGTCCGGAACAGCGCCGCGATCACCGTGCGGTCGTGGTCGGACGTCAGAAAGTTCGGCTCGATGTCGAGGGGGCCGTCCGGATCGGCTGAGGTGATCGCGACACGACCCTCACTGTCGGGTCGCAGCACGTACCCGATTGCCTGCATGCCGGGTTCGTGCTCCAGCCCGAGTTCGTCACCGGCTTCGAACGGGAGCGCCGAGAACGGCGCCATCAGCAGCTGCGCGTCCGGGTGGTCCAGTTCCGGCGAGGTCTTGAAGAAGCCGACGACGTCGTAGGCACCGCCGGCCAGCGGCCCTTTGCGGGTGGCCAGATACTGCACCGCCGTCAATGCCTGTTGTCCGGCGGTGGCCAGCCGCCTGTTGTAGCCGAGATTGCGTTTCAACCGGTACTGCAGTGCTACACAGCGGTGCTCACGCATGCGACGGCCTACGTTGGGGCTGTCCACTCGGACGTCGATGCCTAATCGGCGCAGTTCGCTGCTGTCGCCGATTCCGGAGAGCTGCAACAGCCTAGGCGTCGCGATGCTGCCCAACGAGAGGATCGTCTCCCGTTTCGCCGTGTAGCTGGCGCGGCCCTGAGCCGTCCGCGCCTGGACGCCGACGGCCCGGTCACCCTCGAAGAGGATGCGGTCGACGGTGGTGTTGACTGCGACGGTCAGGTTCGGCCGCTTCCGCACGGGATGCAGGAATGCGTGTGCGGCGCTGACTCGTCTGCCGTTCTTGATGGTGCGCACCGCGGGGCCGATGCGCTCAGTGTCGGTGGCGTTGAGGTCGTCGGTCACTGTCCAGCCGAAATTCACTGCTGCGTCGACGAATTCGTGACACGCCTCGGGCAGCGGGCCGACTGAGACGTCCAACGGGCCACCCGCACCCCTGGTCGCATCGGCGCCGAGTTCATGGTTCTCGAGGCTGCGGTAGATCGGCAGGATAGTGTCCCAGCCCCACCCGGGATTGCCGAGCGCCTCGAGCGCGTCGAAGTCGGCTCGGTGACCGCGGGTGTAGACCATGCCGTTGACTGCGCTGGACCCACCGAGCGTACGGCCACGGACCCATGCCTCGACGTGGTGGGACGGCCCGATCGGCCGGACCGGAAAGTGCCAGGTGAGCTTCGGGTCGCCGAGAAGCTTGCCAAACCCCTTGGGAATCTTGATCAACGGGTTGCGATCTTTGCCGCCCGATTCCAGCAGCAGCACTGAGGTGCGCGGATCGGCGGACAGGCGGTTGGCCAGAACACAGCCTGCCGATCCCGCGCCGACGATGATGTAATCGAAGTCGGCCATTGCGCTTTTCCTCGCGAGTTTTCGACGACGGTACTCGCGAAGGCGCCGTGACGGAACCTCAGTCCATGATGTCGCGGACGCGGGTCTGCTCGTGGCCCTTGAGCATCGCCACGCTCGCCGCCTCCATGTGCCTGCGCCAATGCGCTTCGGCCGCATCGCCTTTGCGGGCCTCGGCCAGATTGATCAGCTTCATGTAGCTCTTGTAGAGCGTGGTGCACTCCGCCTTGGAGAACGTGTCGTCGGCGGAGGTGCCGGAAATGGCTGCGGCGGTGTGGCGTTCGCCGATCTCATGCAGCATGCCCGCGATGATCCCGAGGGTGGCGTTGCCCGACAGTTCCACCATGCGGCGGTGGAACTGGGCCGACGCCGTCGCCAGGGTGCCGGCCTCCCAGGCGGCCGGAACGGCCTCCGCCATCTCGCGCAGCTCCGCGTGTGCCTCGTCGGCGCCGTTCTCGGCCAGCATCTTGGCCGCCGGCGGTTCGATCGCGATGCGCGCGGCGAGCACGTCGGCGAGGGTGGTGCCCGAAATCGCCATCAGCAGAGCGGCGGGCCGGGCGACGATCTCCGGCCCGGGTACCCGGACCCGGGCGCCGGTGCGCGAACCGCGGCGGACCTCGACGAGGCGCTCGGACTCCAGCACGCGCACGGCCTCACGCAGCGTGGGGCGGCTCACGCCGAAATGGGCGATCAGCTCCGCCTCGTGGGGGAGGAAGTCGCCGTCCTTGAGCTGGCCCTCGACGACCATCCGCCGCAGCGTGCGCGCAACCAGCTCGGCAGTCTTGGGCGACCGCACCGCGCCGGGCGCCGCGTCAGCTGAGATCATCGGAGCCAGCGACTCAGGTCGAGACACAGTGGTCCCTTCGTCGTGGATCAGTTGTACTACTCAGTAAACCATGTGGACGGTTGGCTGGCGGCCGGGGCGGCGCCGGTCAGCCGAGAAGGTCGACGGCGGTGGACAGTTCCGCCGCGGTCAGCTGCAGGTCCTCCGCCTTCCGCAGATGCCGCTGCCAGAGGTCGCCGGCCTTCTCGGCGTCGCCCGCCTTGATGCAGTCCAGCACCGCGCGGTGGGTCTTGGTGGCGCGCTTAGCGGCCTGTTCGGCGGGCGGGTCGGCCCTCAGCGTGTGATGGGCCTTCTCGGTGACCTGTTGGAGAACGTCGGCGAGAATCTGCAACGTCTTGTTGCCCGAGGCGCGGGCGATCGCCGAATGGAAGTCGGCGGGCTCGTTGTTGATGCTGCGCTCCAACTCCGCGATCGCCGCGCGGTCGTGGCGCTCGGCGAGCTGCCTGACCATCGGGGTCTCCAGAGCTGCCCTGGCCTCCCACACCTCCCTGAGGGTGACCTGTTCGTACTCGAGGAGAAAACCGGCATACCGCGCGAGGGTGCCGGTCTGCGGACGCGTCACCTGGGCGCCTCCGCGCACGCCGCGCTTGACGACGATCAGCGACTCGGACTCCAGGACGCGGAATGCCTCCCGCAGCGTGGGGCGCGACACCCCGAACCGCTCCATCAGGTCGGATTCGGGCGGCAGCATCGTTCCCTCGGCGATCTCGCCCCGGATGAACATCCGCCGGAGTGCAGCGGCGACGCGGTCGGCCATCTTCGGCTCGCGAAGGCTGGTGACCTCCATCTCGTCCTCCACCGGGTCGAGGAGTTAATCAACTAACTGTTTGGAGGATACCGTCGAGTTCGACGCCGAGTCGCTGCTCGCTGGTGACTGAGCGCGTGTCACGATGAGTGCCGGGTGAAAGCCCGCCTGAGCGCACCCGGCGACGAATGAGGAGCGACATGGGCAGCGATACGGGTAACGCGACCCGACCACCGCACGAGACGCTGGAGATCCCGTCGACCGACGTCACCCTGGCCGCCGACGCGTACGGCGACCCGTCGGACACACCCGTGGTGCTGCTGCACGGTGGCGGGCAGACCCGGCACTCGTGGGGGTCGACCGCGGCCGATCTCGGCGCCAAGGGCTGGTACGCGATCACCGTCGACCTGCGCGGACACGGCGACAGCGGTTGGTCCCCGGACGGATACTACGGACTGGACACCTTCGCCCACGACGTGATCGCGATCGCCGAGTACCTGGGCCGTCAGCCGGTCTACGTCGGCGCATCCCTGGGTGGTGTGTCGTCGCTGGCGGCGATCGGTCACCGGCCTGACCTGGGGCTCGGCCTGGTGCTGGTCGACGTCTCGCCGTTCCTGCAGCCGAAGGGCACCAGCCGGATCCGCGACTTCATGCTGGCCCACGCCGAGTCGGGCTTCGGGTCGCTGGAGGAGGCGGCCGACGCCGTCGCCGCCTACGTGCCGCACCGGCCGCGGCCGAAGAACTTCGAGGGGCTGAAGAAGAACCTGCGCTTCCGCGACGGCCGCTGGTACTGGCACTGGGACCCGAAGTTCCTCGCCGAACCTTTCGAGGCGGTGCAGCGCGATCCGCTGATCGATCCGGCCCGGCTGGGCGCGGCGGCCCGTGATCTGCGGCTGCCGACGCTGCTGGTGCGCGGCGGGGAGTCCGACGTGCTCAGCGTCGAGGACGCCAAGCGGTTCATCGAGTTGGTGCCGCACGCCGAGTTCGCGACCGTGGTGGGCGCCCACCACATGGTGGCCGGCGACGACAACGCGGTGTTCGAGGACGTGCTCGACGACTTCCTGGAGCGCCGGATCCGCTCGCGGCTCAAGCTGTTCGCGAGCTGACCATCAGGCGCCGGGCAGCTTCTCGTCGCGCAGCCGCTGGCCCGGGGTGAACGTCGCGGGCGCGTTGATCCAGCCGTTGATGATCCCGATGCTCGGGTAGCGGCGCGCTGCCGCGAGGTCGACGCGATAGTCGGGCATCCGGTCCAGGACCCGTCGGATCATCGTCTCCAGTTCGATGCGGGCGACGTGTGAGCCCAGGCAGCGGTGGATACCGATGCCGAACGTGGTGTGCCGGTTGGGGAACCGATCAAGGATGATCTCCTCAGGCCGCTCGAACGCGGTCTCGTCCTGGTTGGCCGACGCCCAGCTCAGCAGCACCCGTTCCCCCGGCTGCAGCTTCACCCCGGCCACCGTGACGGGTTTGGTGACAGTGCGGGCCAGCGCCTGCTGCGGGGTGAAGGCGCGCAGGAACTCCTCGATGGCCCGCGGCAGCAGATCCGGGTTGCCGATCAGCCGCTGCCGGTCCTCGGGATGCTCGGCCAGATACACCAGCGAGCTGACGGTGACCGCGGTGGTGGTGTCGAACCCACCCGCGATGACCAGGTTCACCATCGAGAACACCTTGTCGTCGGGGATCGGCTCTCCGTCGATCTCGGCGGTGACCAGGAAGTCGATCAGTCCCTCACCGGTCGGGTTCTGGCGGCGCTCGGTGATGAGTTGGAAGACCTCGCCGCAGAGCTCCATGTAGCGCCGCAGGATGTCCTCCTGCTCCTCCGGTGGGGTGTAGATGATCTCGTGCTGGACGCTGGCGAAATCGTTCCACTTCTCGATCGGCAGCCCGAGGAACTCACAAGTGAACAGCGACGGCACCGGGTTGGCGAGATCGTCGACGAGGTCGAACGAGCCCTTCTCGATCACCTGGTCGAGGCAGACGTCCACCCAGTGCGCGATGCGCGGCTCCCACTTCTTGCTCTCCCCGGGGGAGAAGAACGGGTTGAGCAGCTTGCGGTAGGGCAGGTACTCCGGTGGGTCCATCTCGATCGGGCACATCGGCACCGGCGACGGTGGGATCGTCACCCCCAGCGGCGACACCCCGTTGACGGTGTAGCCGGACGCGAACACCTCGTCGTTCTTGGCGGCGGCGACGACGTCGTCGTAGCGGCTGATCACCCAGAAGCCGCCGTGTGCATCCGTGTGGGCGACAGGGCATTTCGCGCGCAGCTCGGCGTTGATCGCCGCGGAGTTCTGCGCGTACTCCGGGGAGTGGTGGTCGAAGTCGACGGTGGGCCGGGTGTCGAACGTGGTCATGTGTGCGGTCTTCCTCTGGGATCAGGGCTTGTTCGTGTTGCCGGCGTCGACCGGCAGCGTGACACCGGTGATGTAGCGGGCATCGTCGGAGAGCAGGAACAGCACCGTCTTGGAGATCTCCTCGGGGTGCAGGATCGCCACTGGTGCGTACGGCTGATCGGCCGCTGCGTCGAGGTCCGGCAGCATGTTCGCCGCGCCGGAAGCGAACAGCGGCTGCGGTTCGGCGCAGGCGTACGCGCTCGGGTCGCTGCCCATCGCGGTCAGCACCCCGGTCGGGTGGATGGTGTTGACCCGGATGCGGTGCGGGGCGAGCTCGTTGGCGAACGCCCGCATCAGTCCGACGGCGCCGTGTTTGGAGGCGACGTAGTGCGCGTACGGCACCTGGCCGCGCAGGCCGGCGACCGAGCTGGTGATGACGATCGAACCGCCGCCTGCCTCGATGAGGTGCGGCGCCGTCGCCTGGATCGTGTTCCACACACCTTTGAGGTTGGTGTCGACGACGAGGTCGAAGAGGTCCTCGGTGATCGTCAGCGATCCGTCCTTGTGGAAGGTGCACACCCCGGCGTTGGCCAGCACCGCGTCGATGCGGCCGAGCTCGCGGGCGCCCGCGGCCGCGGCCTCTTTGAGCGCGGCCCCGTCACGGACGTCGGCGACGTAGGTCACGCAGCGACGTCCGGCGTTCTCGACCAGCTTGCGGGTCTCGTCGAGATCCTCCTCGCTCGCATACGGGTACTGCACTTTGTCGCTGACCTGGCGGCACACGTCGACCGCGATGATGTCGGCGCCCTCGTTGGCCAGCGCCACCGCGTGCGAGCGGCCCTGCCCGATACCGGCGCCGGTGATGAAGACGACCTTGTCCTGGACCCTGCCCATTGCGTGAAACCTTTCTATTGCAGGCCGATGTAGACGTTCTTGGTGCGCTGGAACTCGCGCAGACCCCAGATCCCGCCTTCTCGGCCGAATCCGCTCTGTTTGACCCCGCCGAACGGCGCCGCGCTCGGCACGATCGGGAACCCGTTGACCGCAACGCCACCGGCGTCGAGCGCCGATGCGATGACGTGTGCGCGACGCAGGTCGCTGGTGTGCACGTAGGCGGCCAGCCCGTACTGGGTGTTGTTGGCCAGTTCGACGGCCTCATCCTCGGACCCGAACCGCAGGATCGCCAGCACCGGCCCGAAGATCTCCCTCTGCGCCAGATCACTGGCGGGGTCGACGTCACCGAACACGGTGGGGCGGTAGAAGTAGCCGGCGTCGAGCCCGTCGGGTCTGCGGCCGCCGGCCAGCAGCTTGCCCGCCTTGTCTGACAGCGCGGAATCGACTGCGCGCGTAACGCGTTCGAGCTGGGCGGCGGTGGCCAGCGGGCCCATCACGGTGGTCGGCTGCCAGGGGTCGCCGACGGTCAGCGCGTCGGCGCCGGCCACCACGCGGGTCACCATCTCGTCGTAGACGTCGTCGTGCACCAACAGCCGTGTCGGCAGCATGCAGCCCTGTCCGGACAGCATCATCAACCCGGCGCTGACCGCCATCGTCGCGGCGGCGTCCAGGTCGGCGTCGGGGAACACGATGTTGGCGGACTTGCCGCCGAGTTCGAGCACCACCGGGGTCAGCGCCTGAGCGGCCGCGGCGAGCACCTTGCGCGCGGTCTCACCGCCTCCGGTGAAGGTGATCTTGTCGACGCCGGGATGTGAGCACAGCGCGCCGCCGGCCTCCGCGCCGCCGGGCACGACGTTGAGCACGCCCGGCGGCAGTCCCGCCTCGGCGGCGAGCTCGGCGAACCGCAGCGCCGAGAACGGCGCGTTCTCCGGTGGTTTGAGCACCACGCAGTTGCCCGCCGCCAGTGCCGGGGCGACCTTCATGCCGATGGAGATCAGCGGGCCGTTCCACGGGATGATCGCCGCGATCACGCCGAGGGGCTCGTCGAGCACGTAGTCGAGGGCGCCGCCGGCGGGGACCGGGACGACCTCACCCGCCGATCGGCCGATCCAGCCGGCGTAGTAGGTGAACCAGTCCGCTGCCATCGCCGACGACGAGCTCGCCAGCAGGTTGGGGGTGCCGACCTCGAGGGTCGCGATGGCCCCGAGACGTTCACCGTCGGCGACCAGCAGGCGGGCCAGTTCCTGCAGGATGTCGCGACGCCGGTTGAGGTCCAGACCGCGCCAGGCGGGGAAGGCCGCGCGGGCGGCCGCCACCGCGGCGTCGACCTCTGCGGGGCCCGCGAGTGGGACCTCGGACTGGACCTCACCCGTTGCGGCGTAGTGGTGTTGGTAAACGCCGCCGCTGGTGGAGATGACGTCCTCGCCGCCGATGACGAGGCGGGGAGCGGGGAGTTTGTCGGGCAGTGTGCGTTGCACGTTTCCGTCCGATCTGTTTCGCCGGATGTGACGCAGACCATCTTTGGATCTCGGCCGATGCGGAGGCAACGGCCGCGGGTGAAAGCGCCGTTTGCGCCGGCGACCTGTTCAGGGCTGCGGCGCGCTCCTAGATTGGCCCTCACACGCGCTTGTGGTGGTTGAGGTTTCGACAGCGAAGGGAAGGTCAGCGTGGCTGGTCCGCTCGACGGGATCACCGTGGTCGACTGCTCACGAGGACTCGCCGGACCCCGCGCCAGCGGGATGCTCGCCGACTACGGCGCCGAGGTGTGGTGGGTCGAACCGCCGGGCGGTGACCCGCTGCGCGATGTGCTCAAGACCGAGTACGCGGTGTTCAACCGTGGCAAGCGCAGCGTCACGCTCGACCTCAAGACCGACGCCGGCCGGGCCCGCTTGTTCGAGATGCTCTCCGCCGCAGATGTTTTCCTGACCAGCTGGCGTCCCGGTGTCGCCGAGCGGCTCCGGATCGGCTGGTCCGATCTGCATCCCGCGTTTCCGCGGCTGGTCTACACCTCGATCACCGGGTTCGGCGAGGACGGCACGCTCGCGGAGGTGCCGGGTCACGAGGCGATCGTGAGTTCGTACGTGGGAGTGACCGCCGAACAGGTGGGGCTGCGCCCCGCGCCGATCTACGAGGGCCTGCCGTTCGCGAGCATCGGCGCCGCCAATCTCGCGGTCATCGGAGCGCTGGCCGCGCTGTACCGGCGGATCCGTGACGGCCGGGGCCGTCATGTCCAGACCTCGCTGGTGGACGGTGCGCTGAGCTACCTCGGCATGCTCTGGGGCGACGCCGACGACGCCGACAGTGCGCCGCCGGTGGTGCCGGGCCGGATCCGGTTGATCTCCCGGTCGTTCCGGTGCGCCGACGACGAGTACATCGGTGTGCACACCGGAGCGGTGGGCGCCTTCGGGCGGCTCATCCGTGAGCTCGGGCTCGCCGACCGGGTGCAGGTCGCCGAGGACGGTTCGGACATGCAGATGCCGCTCACCGATGACGAGCGCAGGATCGTGATGGAGGAAGTGCCCGCGATCTTCGAGACGCAACCGCGTGACGTGTGGCTCAAGCGCCTGCTCGACGCCGACATCGCCGCCATCCCGGAACTGCGCCCCGGCCAGATCTTCGACGAACCCCAGGTGCGCCACAACGGCATGGTGGTGACGGTCGAGGACCCGGTGCTGGGACCGCTCGAACAGGTCGCTCCGGCAATCCGTTTCGGCGGTCTGGAGCACCGGCCGGCCGTGGGGGCGCCGACGGTCGGCCAGGATGACGACCGGCTGCCCGCGGCTAAGACCGCCGATCCGGTTCGCTACGAAAGGTCGGATGACACACCGCTTCTCGACGGTCTGAAGATCCTCGATGCCGGCGCCTACTATGCGGGACCGTTCAGCTCGCGGCTGCTCGCCGATCTCGGCGCCGACGTGATCAAGCTGGAGACCACGCTCGGCGACCAGTTGCGCGGTATCAAGCGCCCGTTCCGGTCCGCGACCGCGGGCAAGCGGGCGATCTCGCTGGGCCTGAAGGATCCCGAACTTCACGCCGCCCGCGACAGCCTGATCAAGTGGGCCGACGTGGTGATGCACAACATGCGACCCGGCGCGGCCGAACGGGTCGGTCTCGGTTTCGAGCAGGTACACGCGCTCAACCCGGACGCGATCTACCTGTACGCCCCCGGTTGGGGGTCGACGGGTCCTGATGCCCGCCGGCAGTCCTTCGCGCCGTTGATGTCCGGGTATGTGGGCATCGGCTTCGAGGTCGCAGGACAGTACAACCCGCCGATGTGGCCGGTGGGCAACGAGGATCCGGGCAACGGCCTGACCGGTGCCGTCGGCATTCTGGCCGCGCTGCTGTACCGCTCCCGCGGCGGCGGCGGGATCTACGTCGAGAACCCGCAGCTGAACGCGACGATGACGCACGCCGCACACATCGTGCGCCGCCCGGACGGCACGGTGCTCGGCGCCGAGCGGCTGGACCCGATGCAGACCGGCATCGGCCCGCTGGACCGGTTGTACGAGACCGCCGACGGCTGGATCTGTGTGGTGGCGCTGACCGACGCCGAGATCCGACGTTTCGAGAAGGCGACCGGCATCTCGATCCTCGACGACCCGCGGTTCGCGACGCACGACGTCCGCATCGAGAACGCCTATGAACTGTCCGACACCATCGCCGAACTGCTGCTGCAGCACGGATCCGGGCACTGGCTGGAGCTGTTCCGCAACGCCGGTGTGGCGGCGATGATCCCGAAGACCGAGAACAACAACGAGGCGTTCCACCGCGACCCGGCCAACCACGCCATCGGCCGTGTCGCACAGGTGGCCGATGCCGACGGCTCATACATCCGGGAGTCCGCGCTCATGGTCCGGGTCAGCGACGCCGCGGTGGTTCCGCACCGCCTCGCACCGGAGCTGGGCGCCGACACCGACGCGGTGCTGCGCGAGCTCGGCTACTCCGAGGAGAAGATCGCCGAGCTTAGGGCCCGCGGCTCGATCCGGTAGCCGACATGCATGCGGCGCAATGGTTTAGCTGTCAGGCCGCGGACTTCTCCAGGATGTGCACACCGCAGGCCGAACCGAGCCCGATCACATGAGCCAGCCCCACCTTGGCGTTCTCGATCTGGCGGTCGCCGGCCTCACCGCGCAGGTGATGGCAGATCTCCCAGATGTTGGCGATCCCGGTGGCCGCGATCGGATGCCCCTTGGACTGCAGGCCGCCCGACACGTTGACCGGGGTTGAACCGTCGCGCCAGGTGGCGCCGGAGTTGAAGAAGTCGGCGGCGCCGCCCTCCTCGCACAGCATCAGGTTGTCGTAGTGCACCAGCTCGGCGGTCGCGAAGCAGTCGTGCAGCTCCACCAGGTCCAGATCCGACGGCCCGACACCGGCCTGCTCGTAGGCGATCTGGGCGGCCTTGCGGGTCAACGTGTTGACGTTGGGCAGCACCTGGCACCCCTCCTCGTAGGGGTCGGTGGTCAGCACCGACGCCGACACCTTCACCGCGCGCCGACGCTGTTCGGCGGACAGGGATTTCAGCGTCTCACCGTTGCAGACGATCGCCGCGGCGGCGCCGTCGCAGTTGGCCGAGCACATCGGCCTGGTGTTCGGGTAGGCGATCATGACGTCGTTCATGATCTCCTCGAGCGTGAACCGTTTCTGGTAGGCGGCCAGCGGGTTGAGCGTGGAGTGGGCGTGGTTCTTCTCGCTGATCCTGGCGAACAGCTCGAAGCTGGTGCCGCCGTACTTGTGGCCGTACTCCATGCCGATCTGGGCGAACACACCGGGCATCGTCTCGGTGCCGATCCGCCCGTCGACCGGCGCCACTGCGCCGTAGCGGCCCTTCGGCTTCCACACATCACCGTCGTCGGCCTTGCCGCCACCGGCGAGAAGGCCGGCGCCGGAAAGCTTCTCGACGCCGACGGCCATGCCGTAGTCGACCTCGCCGGCCTTTACCGCCATGATCGCGGTGCGCAGCGCGGTCGCCCCTGTGGCGCAGGCGTTGGCCACGTTGTACACCGGGATGCCGGTCTGGCCGATCTGCTTCTGCAGCTGCTGGCCGATGCCGGCGCTGGCGTTCATCAGGTTGCCCGCGGCCAGCACCCCGATGTCGGCCATGGTCAGGCCCGCGTCGGCCAGTGCGCCCATCGCGGCCTCGGCGGCCAGGTCGACAGTGTCGCGGTCCGGGTGCTTGCCGAACTTGGTCATGGTGATGCCGACGATCCAGATGTCGTCGCTTGCGCTCATCGTCGCTCCTTGCCGTCGAGAGGTCGTCTGTCGGTCAGGCCGCGGGCTCGAAACCGAAGCCGATGGCCTGGGTGCCGTTGGAGTCCGTGCCGATCGGGTAGGTCGTCAGCCGCACCTTCATCCCGGTGCGGACGTGCTCGGGGTCCGGTTCGACGTTGACGAGGTTGGCGCGCACATGGGTGCCGTCGCAGTCCACCACGGACGCCACGAACGGGACGGGAATCCCGGGCGCGGCGAACGACACGATGGTGAACGCACGGACCACGCCCTCGGTGGAGACCGGCACGGTGGTGAAGTCGGTGCCGAAGCACCCCGCGCAGGCGTTGCGCCGGTCGAAGAATCGTGCGCCGCACTTGGTGCACTCGTGGGCGATCAGGTGCGGGGCACCGTCGTCGAGCACGAGATAGTCGACCAGTGGGATCTGCTCAGACATCAGAACCTCCAGTACGTGTTCGGGTCCGACGGTAACCGATTCACGCCGACGGCCCGCCGATGGCACCCGATTCGCGCAGCGCGGAGATCTCGGCGGCCGACAACCCGAGCTCGTCGAGGATCTCCCGCGTCTGCTCGCCCAGCGCGGGGGCGTGGTGGCGGATCTCGGTCGACCGGCGGCCGTCGACCAGGGCGGGCAGCGTGACGTGGGTGAAGGGACCGGCCACCGGGTGTTCGGCGTCGACGAACGCTCCGCGGGCGGTGAGCTGCGGATCGGAGCGCAGGTCCTCCTGCTGCACGGCGGGTCCGATCGCCAGGTCGTGCTCGGCCGCCAGCCGTGTCCACTCCTGCTGGGTGCGGGTCTCGATGATCTTCTGGATCTCACGGCGCAGCGTCTGCTCCGGATCGGCGCTGACCGCGAAATCGACGGGGCCGGAGCCGTCTTCACCGATCAGATCCTCGCGCCCCGCCAGCCTGCAGAAGTTCTTCCAGAACGCCGGTTCGATGCAGCAGAACAGGACGAACCTGTCGTCGGCGGTGCGGTAGAACTGGTACTTGGCGCTGGTGGTCCCGTCGGGGCTGATCGGCTTGGGCAGCGAGCGGCGGTCGGCGATGCGGTCGTCGTTGAGGATGTAGGTGGCGGCTATCCACGCCGACGACACCACGGCCTCGGAGGCGGCGACGTCGATGTAGCAGCCCTGTCCGGTGCGCTGCCGTTGCACCAACGCGGCCGCGACGTGCATGGCGGCGTACGCCGCCCCGGCCGCGGTGCCCTCACCGCCGGAGGCGATCCCGTTGAACGGCTGCGCCCCGCGGTACGGCCGGACGAACCCGTCCTCACCCATCTCGACCGGGGTGCCACCGGCCGCGGCGTTCATCATCTGCCCGTGGGTGGGGATGGTCGCGTACGGGCCCGTCGCCCCGTATCCGGTGTACTGGCAGTAGACGATCTCGGGCCTGCGGGCCTTCTGCTGTTCGTATCCGACCCCGAGCTTGGTCATGGCGTCGGCGGCGTTGCCGTCGATGAACACGTCGGCGGTCGCGAGCAGCCTCCAGAACACCTCGCGCCCCTCGTCCCTGCGCAGGTCCAGGGCGACGCTGCGCTTGTTCTTGTTGATCTGCAGATGCGCGGGACTGTAGTGCGGGGCCACCTGTCCGAGCATGTCGCGCAGGTAGTCGCCCCGAAACGGGCTCTCGATCTTGATGACGTCGGCGCCGAGGTCGCCGAGCAGCGCTCCCAGCGTGTCCCCGTTGAACAGTTGCGCGGATTCAAGCACCCGGATCCCGCTGAGCAGTCCCACGATATCGGCTCCTTGTGTTGCAGTGGTGGATCAGAGTGCGAACTCGCGGTCGCGCATGTGTTCCGGGATCCGCGGATCGCGCTCGCGGATCTCCGTTGCCGGCAAGGGGGATTCGGAGATCACCGGCAGGTAGGGGGTGGGGTCGACGCCCCAGTTCCACCGCGTGATCTCGCTGGCCGCCCGCCGGCCCGCCATGGCGCGGACGAACTCGAACCGGTCGGCCACCACGCACGACACGGCGCGGCCCGCCCCGACGATCGTGCCCCACTGTTCGACGGTGACCCGCAGCGGCGGAAGCCCCGCTGCGGCAACGCGGTCGGAGAACCGTCCGGACAACTCGTCCAGTGCCACCTTGACGGCGACGTCGTCACGCGCGCCTGGGGTGTCGAAAGTGGTGCGCAGATCATGTTCACACATCACCGCGTCGGTGATCAGCAGTGAGGCCAGCTGTTCATCGGTCTCGACGCGTCCCCGCGCCACCGCCGCCGCCTTCTCCCACACCGCGAGCAGCTCGGTGACGGTCACCGAATCCGCCGCGCCGCCGGGCCGCGGCGGCGCGATGGCGTCGGCGCACAGTCTCCCGGGTTCCTCCGCGGCCCGCGACGCCACCCGGACCAGATGCGCGAGCACGTCCCGGACGGTGGCGGTCGGGACCGTTGTGACGGCGCCGCCCGCCTGCCCGTGCGTGATGTCGGCGACCAGTGCGGTGATCCGCGACCGGGTCGCGTCCCAGATCCCGGGCAGGTTCCGCGGGCCCGCGGGGGTGGTGTCGGAACGCATGCACACTCCTCTTCGCGCCGGCGCGATGCCGGCGCGACGACGTCTCGGTGTCTCGAAAGCCTAGGAGCGACAACTGCAAAGGGGGAAGGGCAGCGGGGGCCGGGGACTGCAAACGGCGTTCCGCTCCGCACGGCCCAAATCGCTGGTCTGCGGTGCCATCATTGCCGACAGTGGCCACTGTTACATCCACGGAAGGTCAGGAAGTAAACGTGTACAAGCTGTTCAGCGTCGACGACCATATCGTCGAACCGGCACATGTGTGGACCGATCGGGTCCCCGCGAAGTTCAAGGACCGCGCCCCGCACGTCGTCGAGGTTGACGGCCGCCAGATCTGGCAGTGGGACGGCGGCATGGAGCTCACCATGGGCCTCAACGCCGTCGCCGGTAAACCCCGCGAGGAGTGGGGAATGGAACCCGCCCGCTTCGAGGACATGATCCCCGGCTGCTACCAACCGGAGGAACGGGCCAAGGATCTGCTGTCCAACGGGATCTTCGCGTCGGTGTCGTTTCCGACGCTGCCCGGGTTCGGCGGACGCAAGTTCGCGACCTTCGAGGACAAGGAACTCGCGCTGGTGTGTGTGCGCGCCTGGAACGACTACATGCTCGAGGAGTGGTGCGCCGCCGCGCCGGACGTGTTCGTCCCCATGCACATCCTGCCGGTCTGGGACATCGACCTCGCGATCAAGGAGCACGAGCGCTGTGTGAACAAGGGCAGCAAGGCGATCTGCTTCATCGAGGATCCACAGATCGTCGGGCTGCCGAACTTCCACGGCGGCTACTGGGAACCGCTGTTCGCGGCCGCGCAGGCGGACCAGACCCCGATCTGCATGCACATCGGCTCGGGTGGCGCCGCGGTGACCCTGGAGGGCACCAACCCGCTGACCGAGATCGCCGCCGCGTTCTCGATGGCGATGCGGTCGTCGGTCAACCTGATGGTCAGCCCGCTGCTGCGGAAGTACCCGGACGCCAAGGTGGTCTGGTCGGAAGGCGGCATCGGCTGGATTCCCGCCGCACTGGAACGGGCCGACCGGCAGTGGGAGCGCCACCAGTACTGGAGCCACGTCCCCGATGCACACATCAAACCGTCTGAGGTGGCGCGCCGCAGCATGTACTTCTGCATGATCGAGGAACCGGTCGGCCTGAAGTACCGGCACGACTTCACCATCGACAACATCCTGTGGGAGTCCGACTATCCGCACGCCGACACCCCGTTCCCGAAGGCACAGGCGGCGGCCAAGGAGGTCTTCGACGGCGTACCGCAGGACGAGGTCGACAAGATCACCCACAAGAACGCCGAGAAGCTGTTCAACTTCCAGATCTCTGCGGAGCTCGTCGCCGCGTACTCCGGGTCCGAGGGCTGACCCGAAACCTCGAAAGGCGTCACCGTTGTCGCATGGCAGCGGTGACGCCTTTCGTGTCTGCGGCGCACGAGGACGGAGGGGAGAGCTCCGAGACCCCGGCGGGGGGTGCGGGATCCGGATACTCTCCCCTCCGTTGTTCGGGGCCCGCTCAGTTGGTCCCGGGCGGTATCAGCATCGACTGCCAGCTGCGGTCCTGCGCCGCGGTCGTGGCCAGGTTGGCCTGTGTGTACGTCTTGCCGTCCGGGCCGGTGTAGGTGCCGGTGGCGGGGTCGTACTCGGCGGCGGCGATCTCCGGAACGGCTGGGGCGCCGGCGGGTTGAGGGGCTGCGGGCGGAAGCTGGGGGACATCCTGGCCGGACAGCGTCGCGTTGGGGTCGCCCTTCCAGTTCATCCCCTCGTTGAGCGGCACGTACTCCTCGTCGCTCTCACACATCTTCACGGTGGGCGCGCGCTTCCACGGTTTCGTCGCACACGGGATGTTGCGGGCGCCCCGGACATTCCACGGTGAGTCCTGCGGCCGACGGCAGTACAGGTCACCCTCGGGCCGGTCGGGGGCGTCCACGGCGGTCGGGGAGCGACGCTGGGAGGCCGGCAGGAACCCGGTGGTACACGGCGGCGGCAGATTGAGGTTGAGGTTGAAGCTGAGGAAGAACCCCTTGTACTTCATCTTCTGATGCAGGTTGGCGACCATCGACCCCTGAATCGCCGCCACCCCCTGCGGAAGCAGCACCAGGAGTTGTTCGATGTGCGGCTGGTACACCACGGCGGTCTCGCCGATGGCGACCAGGTTGGCCAGCAACACGGGCAGCGTCGGGTTGATGCGCTGGATCAGCCGGCGGGCCTCGTCGGCCGCGCCCGGCCCGTTGCGAAGAATCCCGGTCAGCGCGGAATCCCGGTCCTTGACCTGTTCGGTGATCACGGCCAGGTGTTTCGACCACGCGCCGATCGCACCTGCGGTGTCGGCCTGGCTGTCCAGCACCTCGGGTGCCTTGGTGATCAGCGATGTCAGATCGCCGGTGTGCTTGCGGGCATCGATCGCCAGTTGCGTCGCGCCCTGCACGAATCGGGAGAACTCCGGGCCGAGCCCGCCCACCGCGGTGTAGCCCTCATCGATCACGGTGCGCACCCCGTCGTTGGGAATGGCCCGCAGGCCTTTGTTCGTCGCGTCGAGCAGCTGATTGAGGTTAGGCGGCACCGACGTCCGCTCCACCGGGATGACGTCGCCGTCGCGCAGTGGACGGGAGTTCCCGTCGCGCGGCAGCAGGGCCACGTACTGTTCGCCGACCGCGGTCTGGCTGTGCACCTCGGCGTCGAGGTCCGACGGGATCCTGACATCGGAGCGCAGGGTGAGCCGGGCGGCGACCCCGTCACCGGTCAGGTCCACGCTCTCGACCCGGCCGACCTCAGTTCCGCGGTAGGTGACGTTGGCGGTCGGGTAGAGGTTGCCGGACTCCGACAGCCGGAGGGTGACCGTGTATTGGCCGATCCCGAACAGCATCTGGGGAAGCCGGACGTATCCGAGCCCGACGGCGCTCACCGCGAGGAGGGCGATCGCCGTGAAGACGAGGATCTGTATCCGGACGGTGCGTGTGAGTTGATCCATTACGGCCCTTGATCCCATCGGTAGGGGGCGACGAGCGGGTTGCCCGCGGTGTAGGGGCTGGGCAGCATGCCGATGGTGCGCCCCCACTGCATTTCGAGTTCGGTGAGTTGGCCCTCCCAGCGGGTGCCGGTGAACAGCGCCGAGTCGATGCGGCTCAGCGTCAGGTCGATCACGCCGGTGAGGTTGGCGTAGTCGCCGCGCACCCACTTCTCCAGGGTCTCGTTGGGCCACGGGTAGGTGGCCAGTGAGCTGAGGGAGCGGGTGAGGTCGGGGCCTGCGTTGGCCAGCTCGTTGAGGACGGGGCCGAGCTGTCTGAGCTCCTCGAGCAGGCTCTGCTTGCTCCGGTCGACGGCGTCGGTGGCCAGCGCACTGAATTGGCCCAGCCGCGTGAGGAGTTCGGTGAGGTTGTGCCGCTGGGTCTTGAGGACCTCCAGCGCGCGCGGCACGGTCTGCAGCCCGCGGTCCAGCACGGGTTTGGCCGCGGCGAACTGTCCGGCGACGTCGTTGAGGCTCTCGGTGGCGGCGATGATGTCGTCGGTCTGGGAGTTGAGCTCGGACACGAACGTGTTGAGCTGGTTGAGGAGATCGCGCAGATCCTGTTCGCGCCCGCGCAGCGCGGTGGACAGCGACTCGGTGATGTCCTGGAGGTTGCCGATTCCGCCGCCGTTGAGCAGCAGCGACACCGCCGACAGCGTCTGCTCGGTGGTCGGGTAGTTGCGCGCTGCTGCCAGCGGAATCAGCGAGCCCTGCTGCAGGCGGCCGTGGGGTGGCTCGTCGGTCGGCTCCGCCAGTTCGACATGCAGGGAGCCCAGCAGGCTCGTCTGCCCCAGCCTGGCGGTGACGTTGGCGGGCAGGTCGACGTCGCCGGCCAATCGCAGGGTCAGAAGCGCATGCCAGCCCTGGCGCTCCACCGCGGTGACGGTGCCGACGGTCACGTCGTTCACTCGCACGCGCGAGTTGGGTTCGATGTTCACCGCATCGGGCAGTTGCACCTGCACGGTGTAGGAACCGTCACCGCCGCCGGCCGTGCCGGGCAGCCTGAGTGAATTGAGGCTGCGCCATTCACAGCCCGTGGCGGTGGCCAGGACGGCCGCGGCCAGGGTGGTCGCGATCAGCCGCCGCATCACGCTCCCCCTCCCGGCGGCACCATCAACCCGTGCAGCCCGTCGGCGGGGTCGGTGGGTGTCGCGGAGCCGGGCCCGGGTGCCACCGGGGCCTCCGCGGGCAGTGCGGCCGGTGGCTGGTCGGTGGGCGGTGGCGGTGCGGCAGGAAGGGGCCCTTCGAAGAAGTTGCGCACCCGCCCCGCCTCGGTCTGGTCACGCAGCCAGTCCTCGCTGAACGTCACCTCGTTGGGCCGTGCCATCGCGCCGACGAAGGGGCTCATCCCGATCGGGGGGAAGTTGTACTGCCGGTTCTTGACGATCGGCGCCAGGTACTGGACGCACAGTTTGGCCGCCTGCTCGCTGTTCAGCCGCGACGTCGCCTGGACCGCCGCGCAGATGAACTGGATCGGGTTGGCGAAGTTGCCCGCGGCCAGGGCGCCCGTCAGCGAGGCATTGGCCGGCTCGTAGATGTTGACGAAGTTGGAGAACGCCGTGGGCGCGATGTGCAGGCTCTGCTTGAGATCGTCGAGGCTCTCGCCGAGCGCCTGGGCGACGGAGGCCGCCTTGTCGGTGGTGGTTCCGATCGCCTCCACATTCTGCGCGACGAACTCCTGCGCGTCGGTCAGGACGTCGTTGAGGTCGGTCAGGGCCGCGGCGATGGCGGCCGGGTCGTCGGCCAGCAGTCCGGTGACGGCGGCCAGGCTGTTGTTGAGCTGTCTCATCAGATCGGTGCTGCCCTGCAGGGCTCCGACGAGCGTGTTGAGGTTCTTGACGCTGCCGAAGACGTCACCGCTGTGGTCGCCGAGGATGGAGAACGCCTGCGACACCTGGATCAGCGCCTGGCGGATCTCGGCGCCCTGGCCCCGGAGGTTGTCGGCGGCGGTGTCGACGAACCGGCCCAGGGTGCTCAGGCCGCCCGGTTCGGTGGGTTGCAGTGCCTCCGTGAGCTTTTCGAGCTGATTGCGCAGGTCGTCGTATTCGACGGGCACCGCGGTGCGTTCGCGAGGGATGACGGCGCCGTCGCCCATCCGGGGGCCGCTGGTGTAGGCCGGGGTCAGGGCGAGGGCGCGGGCGGAGACGATCGTCGGGGAGATGATGACGGCGGAGGCGTCGGCGGGGATGTCGACGCCCCCGTCCACGGTGAACGTGATTCTGGCGTTGTCCGGCTGGGGTTCGATCTTCTCGATCCGGCCGACCGGCACGCCCAGGACCATCACGTCGTCGCCGACGAAGATCCCGTTGCTGTTCTCGAAGTGGGCCACCACCCGGATCGGGGCCGGGCCTGTGACGCGCCAGAGGGTGACACCGCCGCCGGCGCCGATGAGGACGAGTACGGTGGCGAGCACGATTCTTGCGCTGCGGGACAATCTCATTGACCGTCCTCTCGGTTCTGCGGCCCGTGCGGGGTGCCCTCGCTGGGGGCCAGAAGCTCGACGTGCGGGGTGCCGGTGGGTTCGGTGGCACCGGCGTTCGGGATGACCGGGGGAGCGGGCGGCCCGGGTGGCGGACCGCCGGGCGGTGGCGCCGGGAGGGGTTCGCGGTACGGGTAGCGGGGATCGCCGGGATTACCGGTGATCGCGTCGGGAACGGTCAGCCGCGGCTCGCCGCCCTGGCCTGTCCTCGGGAACGGCGACGGCAGTGCCGGGGTGGCCTTCTGCCCGGTCTGCGGATCGGTCAGCTGCGACGGCAGCAGCACGTTGGGGTCCAGGCCCAGGTCGGAGAACGCCGCGTCGATGAACGGTTGGACGAACTGGCCGGGGAGCAGATTGACCACGTAGGCGTTGAAGAACGGTCCCGACGACACCGACTCGCCCAGCGACATCGCATAGGCGTTGAGCAGTTTGATCGCCTTCTGCACCCGCTCCTTGCGGTTGTCGACGATCGCCAGGACCACGTTGAGCTTGTCCAGCGTCGGCGTGAGCTGTCCCCGGTTGTCGTCGATGACGTTCTTGAGCCGGACGCTGACCGCGGAGATGTTGTTCGCGATCTGGTCGAGTGCTCCGCTCTGCATATTCAGTTGGGCCAGAAGCGCGTTCGCATCCCTGATCAGGCTCACCACCTGGTCGGTCCGCTCCCGCAGTACCCCGGTGACCTGGTTCGCCCTGGCCAGGAGCCTGCGCAGATGCTCGTCGCGGTTGTTGATCGTCGCGCTCAGCCGGGTGACACCGTCGACCGCCTGGCGCAGTTCGGGGGCGGTGTCTTTGAACGTGTCGCTCAATGTCGCCAGCGCGGTGGACAGTTGGTCGGTGTCCAGTCCGGCGACGGCGTCGGTGAGGTCGTTGAGCGCGTCCGGCAGTTGGTAGGGCGCGGTCGTGCGGTCCACCGGGATGGGGCCGTTCAGCCTGCCGTCGCCGCGCGGAATGACCTCGAGCACCTTGGTGCCCAGCAGGGTCTCGGTCCGGATCGCGGCCTCCGTGCGCGCGCCCAGCCGGACGCCGTCGTCGACGGTGAAATCGACTCGCACCCGGGGGCCGTCGAGCTTGATCGCCGAGACCGTGCCCACCCGGTATCCGGAGACCTGCACCTCGGTACCCGGCTTGAGCGCCCCGACGTCGGAGAAGTAGGCGGTGTAGGTGGTGCTCGTCACCAGCGCGGCGATCCGCGGGTAGGCCATGCCGATGATCACCAGCATGGCGATGCTCGCGATGCCGATCAGCCCGATGGTCACCGGGTTGCGTTCGGAGAATCTCCTCATGTTCGCCAGTCGTCTCATTTCGGCGTGCACCGTCCCGAGTTCTGGCCGGCCACCTTGATGAACACGGGTTGCCCGCCTTTGCCGTTGACCTTCAGGATCAGGTCGCACATGTAGAAGCTGAAGAAGTCGCCGTAGATGCCCTGCCGGGCGAGCAGCTGGTACTTGTCGGGTAGGGTGTTGAGCAGGTTATCGACGTAGTTGTGGTCGGCGGCGACGATGCTCACGGTGCGGTCCAGTTGGTGCACCGTCTCCTTGAGCGGTTCTCTGGCCTGGCCGAGCAGGTCGGCGACGGTCGCGGCGGCGGCGTTCGCGTGGGCGATGCCGTTGGCGACGTTCTCCTTCTGCGCCGCCAGCCCGTCCACCAGCTGTGACACGGAATCGACCGCGGTGTCCAGCTGTTCGCTCTGTTCGCTCAGGGTGCCGAGCACCGTGTTGAGGTTGTCGATGACCGCTCCGATGAGCTGGTCGCGGTCCGCGAGGGTGCGGGTCAGCGCTGCGGTCTGGGCGAGGAACCCGTCGATGACGTCACCCTGTCCCTGGAAGGCCGCGATCAGCTGTCCGGTGAGCGCGTTGACCTGCTCGGGGTCGAGAGCCTTGAACAGCGGCCGGAAACCGCCGACCAGCGCGTTGACATCCAGCGCCGGCCGGGTGCGGTCGAGGGGAATCGTGGCGCCCGGGTTCAGCGTGTCGACCCCGCCGGGCCCCTCCTCGAGCGCCAGGTAGCGGTCGCCGGTGAGGTTCTGGTAGCGGATCAGCGCCCGGCTGCCCGCGGTCAGAGTGACCGAACGGTCCACCCCGAACTCGACGTCGACGGTTGAGTCCTCCTGGATCGCAATGTGTTTGACCTTGCCGATCTCGACCCCGGCGATGCGGACGAAGTCGCCCTCCTTCAGGCCGCTGACGTTGGCGAACACCGCGCGGTAGGTCACCTGCGGGGTGAACCGCAACTGCCCGAAGACGGCGGCCAGCAGCAGGAGTCCAGCGAGGCAGAGGCTGACGAACGCGGTGACGTACACGATGGTGCGCCGGAAGTTCTCTCTCATCGCGAAACGTCCTCGAGTAGATCGGTCATGGCTGCGGCGCCGGTGCGTCGTCGGCCGGCGGTACGGGTGCGGGCGGCGGCGGCGGGGGTGGTGTCGCCGGCAGCACCAGGCCCGGTGAGGGTGGGCCGACGCAGCGGTAGGTGGCCGGCTCGGGAACGGCCCGGGTGACCGGGAAGTAGTTGCCGAAGCACGGATGGCCGAGACCCGGGTTGGGGCGCACGTCGATGCCTCTGCCCCAACCGGTGTCGGTCACCAGATACCGCACCGGGAAGTTCTTCGAGGCATCCGGCAGCGACCCGCATCCCGGCTTGCCGCCGGGACCGCCCTTGGCCGCGATCTTCGGCAGGTGCTCGGGATAGCGGTACGGGTCGTTGGCCAGCAGCACCGCGGTGTCGGTGATCAGCGAGTAGCCGTTGGCACCGCCGGCGGCGTCGTAGATGCCGTTGTCGAGGTACCACCGGGCGCCCACCAGCAGACAGGTGTACTGCGGCTTGTACTTGTAGAGCAGCGACGTCGTCGGATGCAGGATGTTCACCGCGTCGACCAGCTTGTCCTTGTTGACGCCCAGCAGCTCGTTGCCGCGGTCGGCGAACCCGGTGGCGGCCAACAGCAGTGCGTCGAGGTCGCTGGCGTGCTCGGCGATGGTGGTGCTGGTGGTGGCCACCGATTCCAGCGTCTTCACCAGCGCCGGGGCCGCGGCGGCGTAGGCGTCGGTGAAACCGCGCAGCGAGCGGAAGTCCCGCCGCAGGCTGTCGCTGTTGGCGTTGAGCTCCGCCATCACACCGGCGGCGGACGTGGTCGCCTCGCCGATGCGCGGTCCGCGCCCGCGCAGTCCGTCGGCCAGCGTGGTGAGGATGCCGTTGAGCTTGGCGGGGTCGATCTGGTCGAGCAGCGCCACCAGATTGTCGAAGACGGTGTTGACCTCGGTCGCCACGTTGGTGGACCGGAGCACCGCGCCCGACGCGAGCGGGGTGGCGCTCGGCGTCGACGGGGGGACGAGGTCGACATACTTGGGGCCGAACGCGGTGCTGGCGGTGATCCGCGCTTCTACGTTCGCCGGGATATGGGCCAGCTGACGGGGATCGATGTTGAGCGTGAGCGACACCGCGTCACGACCGCCGTCGAGCCCGGCGACGCGGCCCACGATGACACCGCGCATCTTCACCGGATTGCCCCGTTCCATCACCAGCCCGGAGCGGTCGGAGGTCAGCGTCACGGTGGCGTAGCGGGTGAACTGGCGGTTGTAGAGCGCCCAGGAGAACCAGAACGCACCGAGGATCGACGCGACCATCAGCACCGCACACCACTTGTTGGAGATCCGCGAACGTCGCTGTTGAGGTCCCATGCGTTATCCCGTGAGATGGAAGTTGCCGGTCGGCCCGTAGATCGCCAGCGAAACAAGAAGATTCGCGAACACGGCGAATACCAACGACGTCCGGACCGCACGACCGACCGCCTCGCCGACGCCGGCGGGGCCGCCCGAGGCGGTGTATCCGTAGTAGGTGTGGACCAGCATGACCACGGTCGCCGAGATCACGACGACCACGAATGACCACAGCAGGTCCGTGGGGTTGAGGAACGTGGTGAAGTAGTGGTCGTACACGCCCGCGGACAGGCCGTACATCAGGATCGTCGCCCTCGCCGCCCAGTTCGCGGAGAGCACGGCCAGGCAGAACAGCGGGATCACCACGATCACCCCGGCGATGACGCGGGTGGACGCCAGATAGGCCACCGACCGCACGCCGATCACCTCCAGCGCGTCGATCTCCTCGTTGATCCGCATCGCGCCGATCTGTGCGGTCGCGCCGGCCCCGATGGTGGCGGCCAGCCCGACAGTCGCGATCAGCGGTGCGGCCAACCGGGTGTTGACGAACGCGGCGAAGAAGCCGGACATGGACTCCACGCCGATGTCGGCAAGCGAGTTGAAGCCCTGCACACCGACGACCGCCCCGGCGAAGAACGTCAGGAAGGCGACGATCACGACCGTGCCGCCGATGAGCATCAGAGCGCCTGTGCCCAGGCTCATTCCGGCCACCGCGCGAATCAGTTCGACGCGGTAGTTCACCAGCGCGTCGCCGGTCGCGCGGACAGTCTGGGCGTAGAAGCGGGCCTGTTCGCCGACCCGTTCCCAGAACGCGTTGATCTCGTTGACCGCCCGCGTCACGCGCGGATAGCGGGCACTCAGCGTCGTAAAGCTCATGTCAGCTCACCTGGAATCCGATGGCGGTGACGAGCACGTTGATCACGAACAGCGCCATGAACGCGTACACGACCGTCTCGTTGACCGCGGTGCCCACCCCCTGGGATCCGCCGCCGACCGTCATGCCCTTGTAGCAGGCGATCAGTCCCGCGGCGAACCCGAAGAGCAGTGCTTTGACCGTGGCGATGACGATTTCGGGCAGCCCCACCAGCAGGGTGAGGCCGGCGACGAATGCGCCGGGCGCGACATGCTGGACATAGACGGAGAAGAAGAACGACCCCATCAGGCCGACGATCGTCACGACCCCGTTGAGCAGCAGCGCGACCAGGGTCGCGGCGAGCACCCGCGGAACGACCAGCCGCTGGATCGGGTCGATGCCCATGACGCGCATCGCGTCGAGCTCCTCGCGGATGGTCCGAGCGCCCAGGTCGGCGCACATCGCGGTGGCGCCGGCTCCGGCCACCACCACGACGGTGACGATCGGGCCGATCTGGTTGACGCACGCCATCGCCGCGCCGGTACCGGAGGCGTCGGATGCGCCGATCTCGCCCAGCATGATGTTCGCCATGAACACCACCAGGGTGCAGAACGGGATGGACAACATCATCGTCGGCAGCAGCGAGACGCGTGCGACAAACCATGTCTGCAAGACGAATTCGCGGAACGCGAACGGCGGCGCAAGCGCGGCCACCATCGCGTCGAGGGACATGGCGAAGAACCCGCCGATCTCCTTGATCGGCTTGATCGCCGGGGTTGTGGTGGTCACGTCGCTATACCCACTCACCGATAGACATGAGCCACTCCGTTCGTCGGGCCGAGGCGGTGCCATCCGAAATCCGGTGTGGACACCGGCGTCTGGCTAACCAGAATCATGTCGATCCGCTCGACGCGGAGTCAACGAAACGGGTGATCTGCCGATGAAAACGTCGTTCGCGCTTGAGGGTTACGGGAACACAACGACCCCACCCTGTCTCGGGCGGGCATCGCGAGAAGGGGCGCAGCGAACGCGGTTGTCGGCTCAGCCGAGGGGGAGCGTCGCGTGGGCGGGTGCGACGGGAACGCACTCCTCGACGATGAGATCGAGGCGGGCGCACCCTCGCCCTGTCGCCTCGTAGCGACCGTCGGCGGCGGTCAGCGGGACAGCAGCGCGTCCCGGACCCCACCCGTAGACGTGAGTACAGGTGCCGCCGGCACCGGCCGGGGCGATGCACACCGATGACTTGGTCGGCTGCCAGGTGCCCGGGCAGGAGTCGACCGTCAGGGTGGTCACCGCCATCACCGTGCCACCAGGACCATGGTGCAGCTGCGGCGGTGTGACGCTGAAAGAACACATGTCGGCGGGGTCCGCGGCGGCCTGACCGGTGGTGACGATCGAGCAGGACAGGACGGAAGCCAGTACGAAGGCCGCGATCCGCATGCCGCGATGGTACTGATCGCCGGCCGTACGCAGCAGGCGGTCGGCGGCGTGAAAACGGTGTTTGCGCTGTGGATCTGCCACACGGGCCGCGCAGCGGCTAATTGTGAGGACGTGAACGACATGCGGGCGAACCTCGAGCGACTGAAGAGCCTGGTCGCACCCGACAGCGGCCTGTCCGATGAGGACAGGTCCGCGGCCTACCTCGACCTCTACGACGACGACGTCATCCTGCGGTGGCAGGGCAGCGACTGGCCGTTCGGTGGCGACATGGAGGGCCGCGATCGGCTCATCGCGTGCCTGCAGGCGGCATCGAAGCTGTTCGCCGAACCGCCGCAGTTCTGGGAGTCGCACTTCTGGATCCTCGATGAGGAGCGACTGCTGTGGTGGTGGCGGTCGCGGAGCACCACGTTCCGCGGGGATCCGTTCACCAACAGCGGGATCACCCTGTTGCGGTATCGCGACGACAGAATCTGCGAGCACTGGGAGTACACCGACACCGAGTACATCGCGCGGATGCTGCGGGGCTGGCGGTCCCGGGTGGATCCCGAAGTCGGTGCGCTGCTGGCGAACTGGAACGACGGTCGAGACCCCGCGGCCTAACGGGGCGCGAACCGCTGGCCGCCGTCGAGGCGCAGCACCTCCCCGTTGACGTAGCCGTTGGCCAGCAGGAAGGTCACCGCGTCGGCGTACTCGGCGGGTTCACCCAGTCGCTTCGGGAACGGGACCGCCGAGGTCAGCTTTGAGATCAGTTCCTGGCCAACGGATTCCATGATCGGTGTGCGCATGGTGCCCGGCGCGACGGTGTTGACCCGGATACCGACCGAGCTCAGATCGCGGGCCGACACCAGAGTGAGCCCGATGACGCCGGCCTTGGCCGCCGTGTACGACGCCTGGCCGATCTGACCCTCGTAACCGGCGATGGACGCCGTCATCACGACGGCACCACGTTCCCCGGTGGGCAGCGGATCGGACTTCGCGATCCGCGCCGAGGCCAGCCGCAGCAGGTTGAACGTGCCGTTGAGATAGAGGTCGATGGTCCTGGTGAACCCACGGTAGTCAGCGGGGGAGCCGTCGCGGCCGACGATGCGTTCGGTGACACCGAATCCACCGTGAGCGATCACCGCGTACCGCACGGTGCCCAGCGCCGCAGCGGCGTCGAGTGCGGCGTTCACGCTGTCCTCGTCGGTGACATCGGTGCGCGCGAAGGCCGCACGATCGCCCAGCTCGTCGGCGAGGGCTCTGCCCTGATCCTCGGCGAGGTCGGCGATGACCACGGCCAGCCCTTCGGCGTGCAGACGACGCACGGTCGCCGCGCCGAGGCCACCCGCACCGCCGCTGACGATCGCCGATGCGCCCTCGAATACATTAGTGCTCAACTGATCTCCTCCCTAGTCGCTGGCGGGCAGTGGCTTGGCTTCCTTGAGCGCCAACGGTGTTGAACCGACGGTCAGGGTGCCGGTCCCCGCCTTGGTCACCAGGACCTCGGCGCCGGCATCGTCGACATAGCGCTTGCCCATCACCGTGCCGTCGGCCAGTGCGGGATCCGGCTGCGCCTGGCCGCTCGGTTCGTCGCCGATCGGGATCATCGGCGCGCCGCCGCAGCGCAGATCGTCCAGTGTCGCGCTGGCGCGCACGACGATGACCTGTGTGTCGCACACCTGGCTGCGCAGACGGGTGCCGTTCTTGAGCATGGTTGTTCTCCGGATATCGATGGGTTGGTCCGCCTGAGTGTCGATCAGGTTCGGGCGGAGTACTTTTCGACCAGTTTGTGCTTGAAGAGCTTGCCGGTGTCCGAGCGGGGCAGCTCGGTCTCCACCGAGATCGAGCGCGGGCACTTGTAGTGAGCCAGACGTTCGCGAATCCATTCCAGCAGCTCGGCTTCCACCGCGGCCGGGTCGTCGGTCGGCTCGACCAACTGGACAACGGCCTTGACCGACTGCCCCATCTCCTCGTCGGGAATGCCGAACACCGCGGCGTCCAGCACCTTCGGGTGGCTGATCAGCATGTTCTCGGCCTCCTGCGGATAGATGTTCACCCCGCCGGAGATGATCATGTGGTGGCGCCGGTCGGTCAGGTACAGGTAGCCGTCCTCGTCGAGGTAGCCGATGTCGCCGACGGTGGTCCACCCGCGATCGTTGCGCGCGTCTGCGGTCTTGGCGGCGTCGCCGAGGTACTCGAACTGCATGGCGTCCTCGAAGTACACGGTGCCGGGCTGTCCGGGAAGAAGTTCCGTGCCGTCCTCACCGACGATGTGCGGGACACCCAGCAGCGGCCGGCCCACCGATCCGGGGTGCTCCAGCCACTCCTCGGCGCGGATGAAGGAGATCCCGGCTCCCTCGGAGGAGGAGTAGTACTCGTCGACGATGGGGCCCCACCAGTCGATCATCTGCCGCTTGATGTCGGGCGGACAGGGCGCGGCGGCGTGTACCACCCGCTGCAGACTGGACAGGTCGTAGGAGAGGCGTCGTTGTTCGGGGAGTTTCAGCATCCGCACGAACATCGCCGGCACGAACTGTCCGTGGGTGACGCGGTAGCGGGAGATCGCCTCCAGCGCGCCGTCAGGGGTGAACTTCTCCATCACCACCGCGGTCGCGCCCAGCGCCTGCACCGAGATCGACCAGAACGCGGGTGCGGTGTGATAGAGCGGAGCGGGGCTGAGATAGACCGATCCCGCCGTCACGCCCAGCAGCGCGAGCAGCGGCGCGAGCCCGACGGGCGCCTGCTCGGGGCGCACATGCCGCAGCTCCCGCCGGATTCCCTTCGGCCGACCGGTGGTTCCCGACGAGTACTGCAGAAGGTCGCCTTCGGTCTCGTCGGCGATCGGAGTGGTGGGCAGCCCGTCGACACACTCCGGGTAGCGGGTCCACCCGTCGGCTGGGGTGTTCGAGTCGGCATCGGCGAGCAGTCGGATCGCCGGATTGGCCCTGGTGAGCAGTGAGACCGCGCTCAGCGCGAGGTCGCGCATCCGCGCCGACGCGAAAACCGCTGACACGTCGCTGTCGTCGAGGATGTAGGCCGCCTCGGCGGGGGTGAGGTGGGTGTTCACCAGCACGTAGTACAGACCGCTGCGGCGGGCGGCCCACATCGCGACGATGAAGTGCGGGCTGTTCTCCATGATCACCGCGACGGTGTCGCCCGCACGGAGTCCGGCCTCGCGGAAGTAGTGCGCCAGCCGATTGGCGGCGTTCTCGAGCTCACGGAAGCTGAGGGTGAGCCCCGACGGGTACAGCACGAGCGCGGGGTTCTCGGCGTCGAGGTGGTCTCGCAGATGCATCCGATCAGCTTCCGCAGAGCTCACCGGCGACGTCAAGGCGGATCTCGCGCCGCAGCACCTTCCCGGTCGGGGTGACCGGCAGGCTGTCGCGGAACACGATACGGTCCGGTGTCCGTGACCCGCGCAGCGTGCGGCGCACGAAGTTGCGCAGCTCCTCGGGCTGCGGCGACGTGCCGGGCTGCGGCACCACGACCGCGACGATGGCCTGGCCCCACTGGTCGTCGTCGACCCCGACCACCGCGACCTCGCGCACCTCGGGGTGTTCGACGAGGACGTCCTCGATTTCGGCGGGCGCGATGTTCTCACCGCCGCGGATGATCGTGTCGTCGGAGCGGCCTGCGATGTACAGGTAGCCGTCCTCGTCCATGGACGCGACATCGCGCGTCGGAAACCAGCCGTCGTCGTCGAGCACGCTGCCCAGACCGGTGTAGCGCCCCGACACCTGCGCACCGCGCACGTACAGCTCACCCGTCTCCCCGGGACCGAGGACGCGACCGTCCTGGCCGCGGATCTGCAGTTCGACGCCCGGCACCGCCCGGCCCACCGAGCCCAGCCGCCGGGCAACCGCCGGGTCGGTGGCGGCCAGCGCCGTGCGATGGTCCTCGGGGGTGAGAACGGCGACCGTGGAACTGGTTTCGGTGAGCCCGTAGGCGTTGACGAACCCGACGTCGGGCAGCAGCCGCAGCGCTCTGCGCACCAGGGGCAGGGGTACCTTCGACCCGCCGTAGGCGAGGTTGCGCAGCGCGGGCAGCCCGGTCGGCCGGTGCTCCAGCACACCGACGATGCGGTCCAGCATCGTCGGCACCACGGTGGCGGTGGTGACCCGCTCCGCGGCGGCGAGCCGGACCCATGCGTCGGCGTCGAACTCGCGCAGATACACCATCCGCCTGCCCGCGTACAGGTTCGACAGCGCCGCGTTCACCCCGGCGATGTGATACGGCGGCACACAGATCAGCGCGGCGTCCTGTGGCTCAGCCGAACAGAATTCGACGGTTCCGGTGATGTAGCTGGTGAGGTTGGCGTGCGAGAGCTCCACCGCCTTGGGCGCCGACGTCGTGCCGGAGGTGAACAACACTATCGCCGTGTCCTCGCCGTCGGCTTCGCGGCCAACCGGCTCGGCCGATTCCGCGGCGGCGACGAACCGGGCGGACTCCATGAGCGAAGACCCGCTCACCGTGGCCCGGTAGCGGTCGTCCACCACGACCAACGGATCCGGAAGGCGGGCGATCAACTCGGCGATCGCCGCCGCCGACAGGCGGTAGTTGATGGGTGTGTAGGGCACCGCGGCCCGTGCGGCGGCGAAGATCAGCAGTGGCTGCATCTCGCCGCCGGTGCCGACGTAGACGAGGTGGCGGGCTCCCGAGGCCGCGATCAGACCAGCAGCGCGGTCGGCGCGGGCAGCGAGTTCACCGACCGTCCAACGGATGTCGCCGCTGACGACGGCGGTCCGGTCGGGATCGGCCGACGCTGCCATCTCCAGCAGTAGTGCGATGTTCACGGTTCACTCCCTTGTCTGCGCGCCTGTCAGCGCGGCAGTCCCAGCACCTGCTCGGCGAGGATGTTGCGCATCACCTCGGTGGTGCCGGCGGCGATGGTGCTCGAGCGGCTGAACAACAACGCCTCGGCCGCGGCCGGCGCCAGACCCGCGGCGGCCGCCGGGCCGTGCAGGTCGAAGAGAAGCTCGGAGTACCTCTGGTCCACCAGGCTCCACGCGAACTTCACCACCGACTGCGCCGGTCCGACCGTCCCTGCGCCGATCTCCGCGATCGACCGTTCGGCGAGCAGTCCGAGAACCTCGGCGTCCACGTACAGTTGCAGCACCTCATCCCGCCGTGCGGGCGGGGCGTCTGCCAGCGTGGACCGGACCGCCGTGCGGACGGTGGCCCTGGTCCGCATGGACAGCAGCATGGCGGCGGCCCGTTCGTGGGCCAGTGTGCTCATCGCGGCGCGCCACCCGTCGTCGAGCGGCCCGACCAGGGCCGAGGACGGCAGCCGGACATCATCGAAGAACACCTCACAGAACTCCCGGCCGCCGTTGAGTTGACGGATCGGCGCGACGGTGACGCCGGGCAGATCCAACGGCACGAGAAGCAGCGACAGTCCCTTGTGCGAGCGGGTGCCGTCGGCGATCGGCGTGGTCCGGGCCAGCACCAGGCACTGGTCGCCGTCGGCGCCGTGGGACGTCCAGATCTTCTGGCCGGTGAGGATGAACCCCTCGTCGGTCTTCTGCGCCCGGGTGCGCAGGCTGGCGAGGTCGCTGCCCGCGCCGGGCTCGGAGAAGCCCTGGCAGAAGATGAGATCCGCGCTGCGGATACCCGGGAGAAAGGCCTTCTGCTCGGCGGTTCCCCACCGCATCAGCGCGGCGGCGACGGTGTTGACCCCGATGAAACCCGCGATCTGCGGTGCCCCGACCTCGCCGATCGCCGTCTCCACCGCGACCTGGGTGGCGAGATCCAGTGCACGCCCGCCGTATTCGGTGGGCCAGTTCAAGCCGACCCAGCCCCCACGGTCCAGGCGGCGCTGCCAGGCGCGTGCGGCCTCGAAATCCTGCCGGTCACCGAACTCCGCACGAAAGGCGGGCCCCTCGGTGGCCAGGAATGCCTCCGCCTCCGCGAGGACCTCCATGTCGACCGTCGTCATCGCCGGGGCTCCTTTGGCAGCCCGAGCACCCGCTCGGCGAGGATGTTGCGCTGGATCTCCGACGTGCCACCGCCGATGCGCAGGCCGAAGGACTCGAAGTACTTCTCCGCATCGGGTTCACCGGCGAGCAGCGCGGTGCGGCGGACAGCGTGGTTGAGTTCGGTGGCGATGAGCTTGAGCGCCCCGCTCGCCGGCCCCGGCTCGCCGCCCTCGTGTTGTTCGGACACCCCCTTGTACAGCAGGGCGCGGGCGGCGTTGGCGTCGTCACGGAGTTCGCGGATCCGGTGCGACAACACGGCGTCACCGCGGTGTTTCTCGGCGAGAGCGGCCAGAACGCGCTGCAGACCGATGATCGTGGCCGCGAACGCGGTGCTGCGCTCGAACAGCAGCGTGGTGGTCGCTACCTTCCAGCCGTCGCCGATCCGGCCCAGGACGTTGTCGACCGGGATCCGGGCCTCGTCGAAGTACACCTCGCAGAACTCCGGCCTGCCGGTGATCGCGGTGATCGGCCGGACCGTGATACCGGGCGTGCGCATGTCCGCGATGAGGTACGTCAGCCCGCCGTAACGGTCGTCCGGATCGGTGCGCACCAGCAGTTCACACAGGTCGGCGTGCTGGGCCCGGGTGTTCCAGATCTTCTGACCGCTCACCACCAGGTGGTCGCCGTCGAGCACGGCGCGGGTGCTCAGCGACGCCAGGTCCGAACCGGCCCCGGGTTCCGAGAAGCACTGCGCGAACAGCAGATCCCCGGTGAGGATGCCGGGCAGCCAGCGTCGCCGCTGCTCGTCGGTGCCCTCGGCGATGATGGTCGGACCGGCATGCGCGAGCCCGACGAAGAACGGCTCACCCCCGCGGCCCCCCGTGCGCTGATGCTCCTCATGGAAGATCAACTGCCGCACCGGTGACGCGCCCTGGCCACCGTACTCCACCGGCCACGCGATCCCCGCCAGACCGGCCTGCGCCAGCTTCTTCTGCCACTGCCGTTGCGCGGCGAGATACTCCGCGTCCGCGTCGTCGCCGATGTGGTGCAGCTCCGGCAACTCCGGGGCCGGGTTGTCGGCGAACCACTTCCGCAACACCGCGCGGAACTCGTCGTCGGTCAGATCGGTCGTGATGACCCGTGCGTCCACCGTCACGACGTCCGCTCCTGCACCAGTCGTCCGACCGCGTCCCGGTCGACCTTTCCCGTCTCATGCCGCGGGATGGCGTCGACCATCACCACCCGGCGCGGCAGTTCGTAGGCGGCGAGCTTGGCACGCAAGGCGTTCCGGATCGTATCGGCATCTGCGGTGATGTCCGGCTTGAGTACCACCGTCGCGACGGGAATCTCACCGAGACGGTCGTCGGGGATACCTGCGACGGCCGAGTCGGCGACCTCGGGGAGGTCGTTGAGCGCGGCCTCAACCTGGGCGGGATAGACGTTGAACCCACCGCAGACGATCATGTCCCGCACCCGGCCGACGACGAACAGGAACCCGTCGGCGTCCAGGTACCCGAGATCGCCCGTGCGCATCCAGTCGACGACCGGTGTGGGCTTGCCGTCGGGGCCGAGGTAGCCCGACATCGCCGACGCGGCCCGGGCCGCGATCTCACCGACCTCGCCGGTGGGCAGCTGCGCGCCGTCGGGATCCAGGATGGCGACCTGAACCCCGGGGGCGATACGGCCGACCGTGCCGGTGGGTCGCCGTCCGGCCGCGACGTCCTGCGGCCGCTCGAAGGCGATCGCACCGGCGAACTCCGTCTGACCGTAGTTGCGCAGCACCGGCACGGAGAAGCGCTCCTCGAAGGCCAACCGGGTGGCCTCGGGCAGGGCCGCGGTGCCGACGATCACGCTGTCGACACCCGGCAGCGGGCGGCCGCTACGGTCCTGAACCAGCTCCCACACCATCGCCGGGGTCAGCGCCAGAAGGCCGAGCCGGTACCGCTGCGCGAGGTCGAACACCTTGTCGGCGGAGAACTTGCGCACCAGCAGGGCCGGCTTGCCAAGCCACCAGGCGGTCAGAACCCCGAGGAACCCGCCCATGTGGGCGGTCGGCACCAGCACGATGCGCGGACCCCGTGCCGGAACAACCGGCGCGCGGCCCTCCTCGGGGAGTCCGTTGCCCACGGCGATCCCGGCGACGCTGCCGCGCAGCGCGCCGAAGGTCAGCGACGCACCCTTCGGAGTGCCGGTGGTGCCGGACGTGAACATCACCACCGCCTCCTCGGCGGGCCCCGGCGTGCGCACACCGGTGTCGGTGATATCGATCCGAAGACCCTCGGCGGCAACGGGGTCCAGTACCGCCGACACCGCGGTCTCCCGGCAGCGCCGATCGACCTCGGCGCCGGGCACCATCACGCTGGCGGTCACCACAGAACAGCCGGCTCGCCACGCGGCGTGCACCGCGGCGATGGAGGCGGCATCGTTGCCCAGCCGGGCCAGCACCCGGGTGCCGGGCACCAGTCGGGGTGCGTACTCGGCTGCGGCGGCGTCGAGTTGACCGAACGTGTACTCGACACCGTCGACGATCAGAGCAGTGCTGTCGGGCGCCGCGGCCGCGCAGCGGGCCAGAATGTCGGCCACCGCCGTGGCGCTCGAGACAGACGCCGCGTTCATGACTCCTCCTGGGACTGACCGGAACGGTGTCCTTGACCGTACGAGCTGCGAACCGCACCGCGAAGCCCCCGAAGCGAGAACGGCATTTGCTCCCCTGAGCATTGCGCGGGATCCGCCCCGGCCGCTTGTCTAGAGGCACGGTGCCCACGCGGCCCGAGGACTGTCCCTGCGACGCAAAGGAAGAGGCGGTGCGTTTCGTAATCGATGACGACGTCCTGGGACTCGTCGAGTCCATCGCGGGCTTCTTCGAGCGGCGAGGCGACCGTCGGGCGATCACTGAGGCGACGCGGGACTCGGACGCCGCCGACCGGCAGCGGTGGCAGGCCCTCTGCGAGATGGGCGTACCGCTGCTGCGACTGCCCGAACCCGACGGCGTGGGTGCCGGGCTCCTCGAGGCCACCGCGGTCGCCGAGAGGTTCGGCGCGGTGCTGCTGCCCGAACCGGGCGTCGCCGCGCTGGTGCTGGCACCCCTGTGGGCGAACCATCCCGGTGCCGGTGACCTGCTCGATACCCTGTGCGCCGGGTCTCGGGTCACGACGCTGTCGGCCTTCGGCGACATCGCGGTCAGCCCATCGGGCGAGATCACCGGACGGGCGCGCATTTTCGACGACGGCATCAGCGACGCGGCCGCGGTACTGGCACACGATGAGTACACCGGCGGGTCGGCGCTGGCCGTGTTTGACATGGCGGTACTGGGGCGGGCCTGCGGCGGACCGGTCCTCGACCCCACGCGACCGCTCACCGAGATCGCGCCGGCCGGCGTGGAACCCCTCGCGATCCTGCGCCTCTGCGGTGAGGATGCCGAGCGGATCCGCAAAGAGTTCGTCATCCTCAGCGCCGCCGAACTGGTCGGCGGAATGGAGCAGGTGCTGCGCGACACCGTCGAGTTCGTCAAAACCCGAACACAATTCGGCCGTCCCGTCGGCAGCTTCCAGGCCGTCAAACATCAGCTCGCCGATGCCTACGCGCTGACCGAGCAGGGCAGGGCGCTGGTGCAGTTCGCCGCCCTTTCGATCGCCGACGATCCGCAGGACCTCGTCGGTTCGCTGGCCCGCTGGGTACCCAGGTCGGCGATCACCGTCTTCGAGACCGCCATCCATCTGCACGGCGCGATGGGGTTCTCGTGGGAGGTCGACGTTCACCTGTACCTGCGCCGTGCCCTGGTGCTGCGTACCGTGCTGAGCCGATACGCGGCAACCCCGACGGCGCGGGCGGTCTGATGACAGACACCTTCCGGTCGCGGGTGCGCGACTTCCTGGCGGCCAACGACCCGGGCCCGCCGCCGAAGGATCCCGCGGGACGCCTGCAGTGGCAACGCGACTGGGCCGCACTGCTGGTGGACGAGGGATTCGCGGCGCCCTCGTGGCCGCGCGAATGGGGCGGTATGGAGCTCTCGCTGGCCGACCAGGTGGTCTACCACGAAGAGTTCGCCAAGGTGAAGAGGCCGGCGCATCCGGGCCCCGGCATCATGGTGGTCGGGCCGACGATCATCAAGCACGGCACCGACTCCCAGCGGCGTCGCTTCCTGCGGCCCGGTCTGCGCGGCGACATCATCTGGGTGCAGGGCTTCTCCGAACCCGAGGCCGGCTCGGACCTGCCCGGCCTGCGCACCCGCGCTGAACGCGACGGCGACCACTACGTGGTGTCGGGCCAGAAGATCTGGATCACCAACGCGCGCAACGCCGACTGGCTGTTCGCCCTGGTGCGCACGGGCACCGTCGAGTCGCGCCAGCACGGGATCAGCTACCTGCTGATCGACATGTCGACGCCGGGGGTCACGGTGCGGCCGTTGCGCGACATGACCGGCAACTCGTTGTTTGGTGAGATCTTTCTCGACGATGTGCGCGTTCCGGTGGACAACCGGGTGGGCGCCGAGAACGACGGCTGGCGGATCGCCCGCACCAGCCTCGGCCACGAGCGCTCCACCGCGGGCGTGGCCCAGGGCATGCGGTACCGCAGGATCGTCAACGAACTTCACTCTCTCGCCCGCGAACTCGGTCGCAGTTCAGACCCGCGGATCCGCCAGCAACTGGCCGCCATCGAGGTCGATGTCCGGCTCATCATCCTCAACAACACCCGCACCCTGAGCACCGTGCTGGCGGGCTCGGAACCCGGCCCGGTCTCCTCCATCGGGCGGCTGATGTTCACCGAGTTCGAGAAGCGGTTGCACGAACTGGCCGTCGACCTGATCGGGGCGCCGGCGACGCTGGCGCCGACGGACCCCCACTCGGTGCAGCGCGGCCGCTGGGTGACCGGGTTCCTGGCGACCCGGGCGTCGACCATCGGCGCCGGCACCGCCGAGATCCAGCGCAACACGATCGCCGAGCAGGTCCTCGGGCTGCCGCGCGATGAGGTTTCAACACACTGAGGTTTCGACACACAGGGAGCAAGCGATATGACACAGACCGCGGAATCCGAGTCCGGCCGGTTCGAGGATGCTGTATCAGCCGAGATCAGCGCCGACGATCTCGCCAAGGATCGTGCGGCGTTGGGGAAGTGGGCTGCCTCGCGCAACCAGGAGTGGATCTCGACGGCGACGCCGGAGGCGATCCGTAATTTCGCCCACAGCTACGGTGATGACAACCCTTTGTTCACCGATCCGGATTATGGTCCGCGTACCCGGTGGGGAAGTCAGGTGGCGCCGCAGATCATGGCGGCGGTGTTGAACGCGCCGTTGCGCGGTGACCGGCTGCCCAAGGAGTTGCGGGGTGGTAGTTACCGCGGCATTCACGCGTTCGTCTCGGGTGGGACGTGGGACTGGTACCGGCCGATCTACCCGGGTGACACGTTGTACAGCTTCTCCGGTCTGGAGTCGGTGCAGGAGAAGACCTCCGAGTTCGCCGGCCGGTCGGTGATCCGGGTATTGCGCGACGTGAAGATCAACCAGCGTGCCGAGGTGGTGGGGGTGTATCGGACGCTGGTGATCTACACCGAGCGCAAGAAGGCCCGGGAGAAGGGCAAGTACTCCTCGATCCCGGAGCCGTCGTACACCAAGGACGATATCGCCGCGCTCGATGAGGTCTATGCGGCTGAGAAGGTTCGCGGCGGCGAGCCGCGGTACTGGGAGGACGTGGTCGTCGGTGAGGACATGGGCAGGATGGCCAAGGGACCTCTGACCACCACGGACATGGTGGTGTTCCACGCCGGCGGCTACGGGTTCGTGCCCTACGGGCTCAAGACCGGGCGGATGAATTACCAGAACCGGTTGCGGATTCCGGCGTTCTATATCGATAACGAGTACGGGGTGCCGGATGTGGCGCAGCGGGTGCACTGGGACAACGAGTGGGCCAAGGCGATCGGTAATCCGCGCGCCTACGACTACGGGGTGCTGCGGGAGTGCTGGATCCACCACTTCCTCACCGACTGGATGGGAGACGGGGCGTTCGTGGTGCGCCAGCACGACGAGATCCGCAAGTTCAACTACCAGGGCGACATCCAGTACCTGACCGGCACGGTGGAGGGTAAGCGGCAGGAGGACGGGCTGATGCTGGTCGATGTCGCGGTGGAGGTGCGCAACCAACGCGGAGAGACCACCGCCCAGGCTGATGCCACGATCAGCATGCCCAGCCGCGAACACGGTGCGGCGATGACACCGGAGGTGCCCCAGGACCTCAAACGCGACGCCATCCGCATGTTCGAGCGCCACGGCGAACTGCTGGAGAAGCGATGACCGGCAAGCCGATTGAGACCGCCGTCGAGGGGCCACTGCTGGTGCTCACCCTCAACCGTCCCGACAAGGGAAATGCGCTGCGGCACGAGGACTGTGTGACACTGCGCCGCAGCATCGAGGAGGTCGACGGCGGCACCGACATCCGCGCGATCCTGATCCGCGCCGAGGGCAGGCACTTCTGCGCCGGGGCGGATCTGGTCGCCGCCAACGCCCCCGGTGCCAAACCCCGGCCCGGCCACATGGCCCGCGCGCTGCACGCCGGCGCGCACGGACTGATCTCCGCGCTCTGGCACAGCCCGGTGCCGACCGTCAGCGCGGTGCAGGGCCGCGCGATCGGCCTGGGCATGCACCTGGCGGTGGCGTGCGACTTCACCATCGCCGCCGAGGAGGCGGTGTTCAGCGCCGTGTTCTGCAAGCGCGGCTTCTCCGTCGACAGCGGCGGCTCGTACCTGCTGCCCAGGCTCATCGGGCTGCGCCGGGCCCGCCAGATGCTGATGCGCGCGGTCCCGGTGCCCGCTCCCACCGCGGCCGACTGGGGACTCATCGACTCCGCGGTCCCCGGTGCCCGACTTGAGGACGAAAGCCTGCGACTGGCAACGGAACTGGCTTCGGGTGCGACCTTCTCGCTCGGCCACACCAAGCGGCTGCTCAACGACCCGGTGTCGTCGGACATCGACGCGGTGCTGGCCCAGGAGGCCGCGTCGGTGGAGGCCACCATTCGCAGCGCCGACTTCAAGGAGGGCATCCGGGCGTTCGTGGAACGCAGAGAGCCCGTGTTCACCGGCGTCTGACGACTACCGACAAGGACAACGGACAGTGACATTCACTCTCACCGACGAACAGCGCGAGCTGGCCGCGACCGTAGCCGAGTTCCTGGCGAAGACCTCCCCGGAGCAGCAGGTGCGCCGGCTGATGGAGTGCGGCGGCGCGGCCGATCCGGCCGCTTGGTCGCAGATGACGACACAACTGGGGCTGACCGGGTTGATCGTGCCCGAGCGGTACGGCGGGGGCGGATTCGGGTTTCTCGACTTCGCCCTGGTGGCCGAACAGGCCGGCGCCGCACTGGTGGTCGCACCGCTGCTGTCGACCGTGACCGCGGCCGCCGTTCTGATGCTCTCGACCGACGAGGACCTCAAGGCCGAGTACCTGCCGTCTCTGGCGTCGGGACAGCGGGTCGCCACCCTGGCGCTGGCGGAGGCGACCGGCAGCTGGGATCCGGCCTCGGTGCGCACCACCGTGGCCTCGGGGCCGGACGGACCGCGGGTGACCGGAGAGAAGATGTACGTCGTCGACGGCCAGTTCGCCGACGTGTTCGTCGTCTCGGCGCGCGCGGACGACGGATCGATCGGGCTGTATGCGGTGGAGGCTGCGCACGCCGAGGCCACGCCGCTGCAGACGCTCGACATGACGCGCCCGCAGGCACGCGTCGTGTTCACCGCCGCCGCGGCCCGGCCGCTGGCCGGGCAGTCGACGGCGGCCGAGGTGACCGAGCGGGCGCTGGCCACCGCGGCGATCCTGCTGTCGGCCGAACAGGTCGGCGGAGCGCAGCGCTGCCTGGACATGTCGGTGGACTATGCGAAGGTGCGCGTGCAGTTCGGCAGGCCGATCGGCAGCTTCCAGGCCATCAAGCACAAGTGCGCGGACATGTTGCTCGCCGTCGAATCGGCGCGCTCGGCGGCCTATTACGCGGCGAGCGCGCTCGACGGTGCATCCGCCGCCGACGTGCTGGCCGCAGCGGCGCTGGCGAAGGCGCACTGCTCGACGGCCTACACCCGGGTGGCGGCCGAGAACATCCAGATTCACGGCGGCATCGGATTCACCTGGGAGCATCCCGCACACCTGTACTTCAAGCGCGCGAAGACCTCCGAACTGCTCTTCGGCGATCCGGCCTGGCAGCGGGAGAGGCTGGCGGCCCTCGTCGGGATCTGAGCTACCGCAGGCCGATCGCCCGGGTGATGAACGGCATGATGAAGTGCTCGAGGTCGGCCCGGGGGATCGCCTTGCCCGCGCGTGCGGCCTGGTCGGCGGTCGGCCCCGAGGCGAGGTAGAAGATCGCCCAGGCGTCGGCGACCGGATCCTCAGAGGTGAACTCGCCGCGGGCCTGACCCTCGGTGATCGCCTCGACCAACGGCGCGAGCATCCGTTGTGTGCACCGGTCGATGGCCATCGGATACTCCGGAAGCAGCTCGCGCCAGTGCGAGGCGAACAGCGACGAGGGCTTGACCAGATCGGCGTGGTAGGCCATGTCGATCACCGCGCCCACGTAGGCGCGGACCTTGTCCGACGGGGTGTCGGCCGCGGCGGTGACGCGACGGAGTTTTACTGCGGCCCCGCCGAGTTCGTGTTCGAGCAACGCCAGCAGCAGATCGCTCTTCTTCTCGAAGTGGCGGTAGAAGCTGCGGGTGGACAGGCCGGCCTGGCGCAGCACGCTCTCCACCTTGAACCCCCACCAGCCGCTGCGCTGAAGAACCTGCATTGCCGCGGTGAGCAGCCTGTCACGCTCCGCGGTGCGTGAGTTGGTCGTCGATTCAGATGACGGGGCCATCGGTCTCCTGTCTGATTCCGTGGCGCAACCGGAGCCTCATTTTCACGCCGGCTCCTGGTTACCGCTCGCGACCGTCGATACCTTACGAAAATGGCACTGCACGAGAGCATTCGGAGCCGGCTCACCCTGCCGGCGGTGTGCGCCCCGATGTTTCTGGTCAGCGGTCCGGAGTTGGTCGCCGCCGCCTGCACGGCGGGCATCGTGGGGGCGCTGCCACGTCAGAATGCCCGCAGCATCCAGACTTTCGAGGACTGGCTGCGTCAGATCCGAGGGCGGATCGACATGTACGCCGCGGAGAATCCCGGTGCCCGCATCGGACCGCTGGCGGTGAACCTGGCGACCGCGTTCGATCCCGAGGAGCTCGCCGCCAACCTGGCGCTGTGTGAGCGGTACGGCGTGGAGATCATCATCTCGGCCCAGGGCGATCCCGCCGAACTGGCCCGCCGGGTGCACGACTGGGGCGGCATGATCTTTCACGACGTGACGACGATCCGGTTCGCCGAGAAGGCGATCGCCGCCGGAGTGGACGGCCTGACCTGTATCGGCGCCGGCGGCGGCGGACACTCGGGCACCATCAGCCACCTGGTGCTGATCCCCAAGATCCGCAGCATCTTCGACGGCGTGGTGCTGATGGCGGGCGCGGTGTGCAACGGTGCGGCGATCCGCGCGGCTGAAGTCCTGGGCGCCGACCTGGCGTATCTGGGCACCCGGTTCATCGCGACGCGGGAGTCGCGGGCCGCCGACGAGTACAAGGCCATGCTGGTGCGCGGTACGGCGGCGGACCTGATGTACACACCCGACATCGCCGGTGTGGCCGCGAACTGGCTGACCGACTCGATGCGGGCTGTCGGCCTCGATCCGGCGAATCTTCCCAAGCCGCAACGGAAGGGACTGACCCACGCCCATCTGCCCGAGGGTGTCAAACCCTGGAGGAACCTGTGGTCGGCCGGGCAGGGGATCGACCTCATCGACGACGTCCCGACCGTCGCCGATGTGGTGACCAGACTGCGGCGCGAGTACGTCGAAGCCTGTCAGGCGCCGAGCATGGCCGACGTGGCGGCACCCGAGTGTCAACAGCGTTGACATCCGGCGTCATCGAGGCCCAGCGCTCGCGCGACGAACGGCATGATGGTGCCTTCGAACTCGGTGCGCGGTGTCTCGCATCCCAGGGTCACCTCGTCGGCCGTCATGCCGGAGACCAGCGAGAAGATGACCTGTGCGGTGGCCGCGGAATCCTCGACGCGGAAATCGCCGGTGGCCTGCCCGGCGCGGATGGCATTCTCGAGTGGGGCGATCAACCCGGCCCGGCAGCGGCGCAGCGCGTCGGGGTAGTGCTGCTGCAACTCCCGCCACTGGGTCGCGAACAGCGCGGCGCGCTTGGCGAGATCCGGCCGGTACGCCGTGTCGACGATCGCCGTGACATAGGCGGTGATCTTGTCGGTCGGGGTAAAGGCCGCAGCGGTCAGTCTTTCGATATGGACTGTGACACCGTTGATCTCGTGTTCAAGAAGCGCGAGCAGCAGGTCGTTCTTCTTCTCGAAGTGCCGGTAGAAGCTGCGCGTCGACAGTCTTGCCTGACGCAGAACGCTGTCGACCTTGAACCCCCACCAACCCGTCCGCTCCAGCACGCGCATCGCGGCGTCGAGCAGAAGGAGCCGTTCCATACGGGCGTCGCTCACCTTGCGGCGTCGCGCGCCCGCCTGATCCCGAAGCGGGGGAGCTGAGCTGGCGATGAGCACTGGTGCGGTCATGGAAGCCCCTTCTCTGTCGGCTCGGCCATGAGGTTTGTGGCATGGTATGCCAACTTGACACGATTTGTCACTAAGATGGAAATGGCAGGATGAAGCCCCGAGGGAGGGTTGATGGCAGCGGACGGGGCGCCCCCGCAGGGGCTTCGTGAGCGGCGACGCGCGTCGGTGCGACGCGACATCGCCCTGCGCGCCGCGGAACTCTTCGAGCGGCAGGGTGTCGCCAACACCACCGCCGAACAGATCGCGGTCGCCGCGGGAATCTCGTTGCGCACGTTCTACCGCCACTGTCCGATCAAGGAAGAGGCGCTCAACGCGCTCCTCGAGGAGGACACCAGCAAGTTTCTGGAGGAGTTCGAGCGCAGGCCCGACGACGAGTCGCTGGCGGTGTCCGCGGGCGCCGCCCTGGTGCACGCATGGGGACACTCCGCGGGTGACACCCGGCGGACCGTGAAGATCATGCTGGCCGACCCGGCGCTGAAGGCCCGCTGGCTGGCCGGCGTGCGCCGCGCCCAGGACCTGCTGGTGCCGCTCGTCGCGCAGCGGATCGGCGACCAGGAGGGCGGCCTGCGGGCATCTGTGCTGGCCGCTCTGCTGGTCAACTACGCCAGCACGGTCCTCGAGCACTGGGTCATCCACGACCAGTCCCGCGAGCTCGACGAGATCGTCGAGGACGCGCGCGGGGTCTGGACCGAGATCGGCTGACTGAAAAGGCGGTTCTCACCGGCTCGTCGAGCGGAGCGGTCATTCCGTTTTCGCCGGCGGATGCACCGCGAAAGTGAATTGCTGAAATCGTCGTTTGCGCTGTAGCGCAGTACATCTCGCCGATCCGGAGGCTACCGTCGGACAAGCCGCGGTTTACCGCGAGTCACCAGGAGAGGCGAAGCGATGAGAATCCGACTCGACAAGTCCGCCTGCGCCGGTCATGCGCTGTGCCATGGCGTCGACGCCAGGTTGTTTCCCCTCGACGACGACGGCTACTCGGCGCTGCGCGACCACGAGGTGTCACCGTCTGACGAGGCGGCCGCCCGCCTGGGGGTGCAGTCGTGCCCTGAACAGGCGCTGCACCTCGACGCCGACTGAGACGGCCATCTGCGAGCCAGCCATACGGGGAAGGACCAGCATGAACACCACGCCCGACGACGAGGTTCTGCTCGACGTCACCGACCACGTCGCGTACGTCACCATCAACCGGCCGGACCGCGCCAACTCCATGACGCCGTCGATGCTGACGTGGTTTCAGGACTTCTGGCGGCGCGTCGCCGACGACGCCGACATCCGTTGCGTGGTGATCACCGGCAGTGGGCCCAAGCACTTCTGCACCGGGGCCGACCTGAACGGGGTCAACGAGCGCGGCGGTGTCGGCGTCGGTCTCGGCCGGGTCAGCCAGGACATCGGGCTGACCGCCCGCCACCACGGCGTCTGGAAGCCGACCGTCTGCGCGGTCAACGGATTGGTGGTCGGCGCGGGCCTGGACTTCGTCGTCGACGCCGACATCGTCGTCGCCTCCACCAACGCGGTGTTCCTCGACAGCCACGTCAACGTCGGCATGGTGGGCGGGCCCGAGAACGTGGGGCTGGCCAAACGGCTTCCGCTCGGCACCGCGCTGCGGATGTCGTTGCAGGGGCGCAACTTCCGGTTACCCGCCGAGCGCGCGTATCAGCTGGGCCTGGTTGACGAACTGACCGAACCCGACCAGTTGATGACCGTGGCAGGGCAGATCGCGCGCGACATCACCGCGAACTCGCCGCACGCGGTGTCGCTGACCCAGCAGGCGGTCTGGAGTTCGCTCGAGATGCCCTACACCCAGGCCGTCGAATACGGCTTCAGTCTGGTGAAGACCCAGTGGCACCACCCGGATTACACGGAAGGGTTCCGCGCGTTCGCCGAGAAGCGTCCACCGCGGTGGAAGACCGACTAGCGATGTCGATGCCGGATATTCTCACGCTGCTCGACGAGCCCGGGCGACCCGGGATCGCGCTCGACGACGGCGAGCGGTCGGTCTCCTACGCCGAGTTGGGGCCGTCGGTACGGGGCCTGGCCGGGGCGCTCACCCGACAGGGCGTGCGCTCCGGTGACCGGGTGGCGGTCATGCTGCCCAACTGCGCGGCCGCGGTGCAGTTGTACCTGGCGTGCGCGTGCGTGGGGGCGATCTGGGTGGGTCTCAATCCCGCTGCGCCACAAGCCGAACGCGACCGGCAATGCGCACTGGTGCGGCCCGTACTGACCGTCACCCCTGAGACGCTGAGTGAGCTCGTCGCCGATCCCGCACCCTGGGACGGCGAGCCGCCCGACCCGCAGACGCCGTGTGCCATCGGCTTCTCCAGCGGGACGACGGGAACCCCGAAGGCCGTCGTGCACAACCGTGCGGCGGTGTCGCTGACCGCGGCGGTGTCCGCGCAAGCCCAGGTGCGCGGCGACGACCGCGTCGGCGTGAGCCTGCCGATGAGCATCCACAACCTGATCGTCGTCGGTGCGCTGCAAACCCTGTTCGCCGGCGCGACCTGTGTCCCGGTGCAACGCATGAACGCATCCGGGGTGGCCGCGGCGTGCGAGCGGTGGAAGCTGACCCGGCTGAACGCGCTGGTGCCCACCACCATCTACGACATGCTCCACGACGACACGATCAGCCCGGACGCGCTGTCGAGCGTGCGGATCGCCGGAACCGGCGCGGCGGGGCTCTCCGAGGAGCTGCGCGCGGCGTTCGAGGCCAAATTCGGGGTGCGCCTGATCGGCAGCTACGGCATGACCGAGGCGCCGGCCGTGGTGTGCATCGAGTCCCCTGACCGGGCACACGTCGAAGGCGGCAGCGGACGACCGCTACCGCACGTCCGCGTCGAGGCGTGCGACGACACCGGCAACCCGCTGCCCGCCGGTACCGAGGGGGAGCTCGTCGTCTCCGCCGCCGAGACCGGACCGTGGGCGGGCATGTACCGCCCCGCCGTCGGCACGTGGACGCAGACCGGGCTGCAGCCGCGCCCCGACACCCGGCTGCGCACCGGCGACCGGGGCTGGGTCGACGCCGACGGCGAAGTGCACGTCACCGGCCGGCAGGCCGATGTGATCGTCCGCGGCGGCGTCAACGTCAACGCCGCCGAGATCGAGAGCGTGCTCGGCCGACTGGCCGAGATCCGCGACAGCGCGGTGCTCGGGGAACCCGACGAGCGGCTGGGACAGCGGATCATCGCATTCGTGGAGCCCGCACCCGGGATGGTGGTGGAGCCCGAGAGGCTGCGGTCGCGGGCCCGCGAAGTGCTCGCACGCGGCAAGGTGCCCGACGAGTTCGTCATCGCGGCCCTGCCCCGCAACGCCATGGGCAAGGTTGCGCGGGGTGAGCTGCGCGAGGCGCGGTTGCGGGCGTGCGTGTGAAGAGAGTGTGACCGGCGACGCTATCGTGTCGGCTACAGGTCACATCAACCTGGACAACCGACCCCGATCTGGCCCCCGGCCGCTGAGGAACATATAGATGGCAGACGAGAAGACCCCCGACGAGGGGGAGGAGTCGACCAGCGAGGTCGACGCCACGGAGAAGGGTCCCGAGGACACGAAGACCGAGGCAGCGACCGACACCGAGGTGGTGGCCACCGAGCCCGCCGAAGACTACGACGCCGAGACCAAGCCCGAGGCTGAGACCACCGACAAGGTCGAGAAGGCCGGCAAGCCGGGGTCGGTGGTCAAGCTGGCCGCCGTCGCCGGGCTGGTGCTCGTGCTCGCGCTCGGCGGTCTGACCGGCTGGCTGGGCTACCGCGCCTACGAGTCACGCCAGGCGGAGGATCTGCGCAACCTCTTCCTGCAGGTGGGGCGCCAGGGTGCGCTGAACCTGACCACCATCAACCACGAGACCGCCGAGGCCGACGTGCAGCGGGTGCTGGACTCCTCGACCGGCACCTTCTACGACGACTTCCAGAAGCGCGCCGACCCGTTCATCCAGGTCGTCAAGCAGGCGCAGTCCAAGTCGGAGGGCAACATCACCGAGGCCGGCCTGGAGGCCTCCGACGACAACGAGGGCCGGGTCCTGGTGGCGGTCACCGTCAACACCACCAACGCCGGCGCCCCGGAACAGCAGCCGCGGTCCTGGCGGATGCGGATCACCGTGCAGAAGACCGGCGACAATGAGGCCAAGGTCTCGAATGTGGAGTTCGTCCCGTGAGCGAAAAAGACCCCGTGACCGAGAACGCGGCAACCGACGCCCAGCAGGAGACCCAGGCGGTGGAGTTGACCAAGTCCTCCGTCGAGGACACCCAGGCCGCTGAGACCCAGGCCGCTGAGACCCTGGCTGCCGAGACCGCCGCGGTGACCCAGCCCGCCCAGCCCACGCGCGGGATCAGCTGGGCCCGGGTCGCCGTCTTCGGCCTCCTGCCCGCCCTGGCGCTGCTGCTGGCGGGCGCGGCCGGATACCTCAAGTGGGTGGACAACTCCGTCCGCGACTCCGAAGTGGCCCGCATCGAGTCGGTGCAGGTGGCCAAGGACAGCACGGTCGCGATGCTGTCCTACCAGCCCGACACCGTCGAACAGCAGCTCAACGACGCCCGCAAGCTGCTCACCGGCGACTTCGAGGAGTCCTACACCGGCCTGATCAACGACGTCGTCATCCCGGGCGCCAAGGAGAAGCGGATCTCCGCGGTCGCCTCGGTGCCCGCGGCGGCCTCGGTGTCGGCCACCCCGAACGAGGCCGTGGTACTGGTGTTCGTCAACCAGACCGTCGTCGTCGGGCAGGACGCCCCGACCGACACCGCGTCCAGCGTGCGGGTCACCCTGGAGAAGATCGACGGCCGCTGGCTGATCTCCAAGTTCGACCCGGTGTAACCGGCCCGTGGCCGAACCCGAGCTGATCGACGTCGACGCGCCGGGCGTACGCCTGCGCGCCCTGTCGTGGGGTGCCCCCGGCGCGCCGATCGCGTTGTGCCTGCACGGGTTTCCCGACACCGCACACGGCTGGCGCAGGATCGCGCCGCTGCTCGTCGACGCCGGATGGCGCGTCGTCGCCCCGTTCATGCGCGGCTACGCACCGTCGACGACGGCCGCCGACGGCAGCTACCACGTGGGCGCGCTGATGGACGACGCGCTGCGCGTCCTCGACGCCGCCGGCCCGACCGGCCGCGACGTGTTCATCGGCCACGACTGGGGTGCCATCGCAGGCGCCGGGCTGGCCGCCATGCCCGACGGCCCGTTCCGCCGGGCCGTGATCATGTCGGTGCCCCCGGCGGCGGCGTTCCGGCCGCTCGGCCGCGTGCCCGACGGGCCGCGACTGGCCGCCCAGCTACCGCGTCAGCTGCTGCGCAGCTGGTACATCATGTACTTCCAGCTGCCCGGCCTGCCCGAGCGCTCCGCCGACTGGGTGGTGCCGCGGCTGTGGCGGCAGTGGTCACCCGGCTACGACGCCACCGAGGACGTCGCCCACGTCGTCGACGCGATCGGCGCACCCGAGCACTGGCGCGCCGCGCTCGGCTACTACCGCGCCACCGTGCGCAACACCCGTCCGCCGGCCCGCTACGCCGAACTGCACCAGCACTGGCTGTCGGCGCCGCGGCTGCCGACGCTGTACCTGCACGGCCTCGACGACGGCTGCGCCTCCGCGGACTACCGGCACTGGGTGGCAAGGGTGCTGCCCGAGGGCAGCCGGGTCGCCACCGTCGCCGGCGCCGGGCACTTCCTGCAGCTCGAACAGCCCGCCGAGGTCGCCGCGCACATCGTCGACTTCATCGGCCGCAACTAGGCAGGCCGTCATGGGCCGGATGGCCGCGGTGGACGCGCAGACCTACTGGATGGCGGCGAAGATCCCCAGCGACCAGTTCCTGCTCTACGCGTTCGGCGGACCGGTGCCCGACCCGCCCCTCGACCGGCTGCGCGAGCGCGCGCTGTCGTGCCCGGAGCTGCGACTGCGCGTGCACGACGGCGGGATCGGCTACCCGAGGTGGGTGCGCGGCGACGTCGCGGCGGACCAGTTCGTCGTCCACGCCGGCGGCCTCGGCTGGCCGGAGCTGCTGACCGCGGTCGCGCGGCTGACCGACGACCAGCTCGATCCCCGGATCGCGGCGTGGCGGCTGCACGTCTTCCCCGACGTCAGCGACATTCCGGAGGCGGGCGCCGGGGTGGTCGCCGTCCTGCAGGTGGCGCACGCGCTGGCCGACGGGGTGCGCTCCTCGGCGCTGGCGGCGTGGCTGTTCGGCCGCGACGCACCCGTCGCACCCGTGGCGCCGCCGCGGCCGCTGGAGGCGCTGACGCTGCCGTGGCGGGCCTACCGAGCGGCGCGCACCCACCGGCAGCTGGTCCGCGACACCGCCGTCGGAGTCGTTGCGCCACCGCCGGATTCGTGCCCCGTGCGATCGTGCAACAACCGGCCGGAGGGCCAGCGGCGCATCCGCACGGTGGTGCGGCGGCGTGCGCGGATTGCGGGCCCGACGGTGACCGTCGGGGTGCTCGCCGCGGTGGCCGATGCGCTGGCCGGCCACCTGCGCGAACTGGGGGAGGACCCGTCGCGGCTGGGCGCGGAGGTGCCGATGACCAAGAGCGGACCGCGCCACGCGCACAACCACTTCGGCAACGTCGCCGTCGGCCTGCACCCGGAGCTGCCGTTCGCGCAGCGGGCCGCCCGCATCGCCGACGAACTGGAGCTGCGGCGGCGCCGGGCCGCACATCCGGCGATGGCCGCCGCCGACCGTGCGTTCGCCGCCACCCCCGGTCCGCTGTTGCGTTGGGGCGTGGGCCAGTTCGACCCGACGCTGCGCTCGCCGACGGTCACCGGCAACACGGTGCTCTCCAGCGTCAACCGCGGCCCGGCCGATCTGCGGTTCGGGCCCGCCGCGGTGGTGCTGACCGCCGGGTTCCCGGCGCTGTCACCGATGATGGGGCTGACCCACGGTGTGCACGGAATCGGCGACACCGTCACGATCAGCGTGCACGCCGCCGAATCGGCCGTCGCGGACATCGACTCCTACACCGCGCGGCTGGCGGCGGCTCTGGAGAGATCCTGAATCCGTAGAAGTACTCTGGCCTCGGCCTTACAGATAGCCTAGATTTTGTTGCATGTCTGCGTATGACGTCGGAGTCCTGATCCTGCGTGTGGTGCTCGGCCTGACCATGGCCGCCCACGGCTACAACAAGTTCTTCGGAAAAGGCGGGCTCGCCGGCACCGCCGGCTGGTTCGACAGCATGGGCATGAAGCCGGGCCGGTTCCACGCCGCGGTGGCCGCCACGACGGAGATGGCCGCCGGCATCGGCCTGGCGGTCGGCCTGCTCACCCCGATCCCGGCCGCGGGCTTCGTCGCGCTGATGCTCGTCGCCGCCTGGACGGTGCACCGGGCCAACGGCTTCTTCATCGTCAAGGAGGGCTGGGAGTACAACCTGGTGCTCGGCGCCGCCGCCGTCGGCATCGCCACGATCGGCGCGGGCAAACTCAGCCTGGACTACGCGCTGTTCTCCGGCACCGGCTTCTACGACTACCTGCACGGCTGGTGGGGCCTGATCCTCTCGCTGGGGCTGGGCCTGGCCGGCGGCATCGGCCAGCTGGTCATCTTCTACCGGCCGCCCGCCAAGACCGGGGCTTGAACCGCCGCGAATTCCACAGGAGGGTCGTGAAGTCGAGGACTTCGCGACCCTCTTGTCGATCTCGCGAACCCGCACGCCGAACCCGCCCAGACGAAGCTAGAACACGTTCTAATCTGTGACGCATGGGGTTTCTCAAGCAGGACGCGCCCGTCGTCGACTACGAGCAGTGGAGTAAGGGGGCCCGAGCCGAGAAGATCGTGCCGATGGCCCGGCACTGGGCCGAGGTCGGCTTCGGCACGCCCGTCGTGCTGCACCTGTTCTACGTCGTCAAGATCCTGCTCTACATCCTCGGCGCCTGGCTGGTCGCGTTGTCGACGACAGGCATCGACGGCTTCACCGACGTCGCCTCCTGGTACTCCGAGCCGATCGTCTTCGAGAAGGTCGTGCTCTACACGATGCTCTACGAGGTCGTCGGCCTCGGTTGCGGTTTCGGCCCGCTCAACAACCGGTTCTTCCCACCGATGGGCTCGATCCTGTACTGGCTGCGGCCCAAGACGATCCGGCTGCCCCCGTGGCCGAACCGCATCCCGCTGACCAGGGGCACCACCCGTACCCCGTTCGACGCGCTGCTCTACGCCGCGCTGCTGGTGATGCTGGTGGTGGCGCTGGCCTCCGACGGCACCGGCCCGATCCCCGAACTGGGCACCACGGTCGGCGTGCTGCCGGTCTGGCAGATCGCCACGATCGTCGGCCTGCTCGCCGTGCTCGGCCTGCGCGACAAGGTCATCTTCCTGGCCGCCCGCGGCGAGGTGTACGGCGCGCTGGCGGTGTGCTTCCTGTTCAGCGGCGCCGACATCCTCATCGGCGCCAAGCTGATCCTGCTGACGATCTGGCTGGGCGCGGCGGTCTCCAAGCTCAACAAGCACTTCCCGTTCGTCATCTCGACGATGATGAGCAACAACCCGGTCTTCCGGCCCAAGTGGATCAAACGCCGCTTCTTCGAACACTTCCCGGACGACCTGCGGCCGGGCTGGCCGTCACGCTGGCTGGCGCACATCTCCACCGCGGTCGAGGGTCTGGTGCCGCTGGTGCTGTTCTTCTCGCACGGCGGCTGGCCCACCTACATCGCCGCGTTCGTCATGGTGTGCTTCCACTTCGGCATCCTGTCGTCGATCCCGATGGGTGTGCCACTGGAGTGGAACGTCTTCATGATGTTCTCGGTGCTGGCGCTGTTCGTCGGCCACGCCGACATCGGGCTGGCCGATCTGAACAGTCCGTGGCCGCTCCTGCTGTTCGCGGTGTCGGCGGGCACCGTCGTGCTGGGCAACCTGTTCCCGCGCAAGATCTCGTTTTTGCCCGGGATGCGCTACTACGCGGGCAACTGGGACACCGGGCTGTGGTGCATGAAGCCGTCGGCGGCCGCCAAGATCGAAAGCGGCATCGTCTCGATCGCCAGCATGCCGCGGGCGCAGATGGAGCGGTACTACGGAAGCCCCGAGACCGCCGAGATGTACCTCTATATGGGGTACGCCTTCCGCGCGTTCAACACCCACGGCCGCGCGATGTTCACGCTCGCCCACCACGCGATGGCCGGCCACAACGAGGCCGACTACGACCTCACCGACGGGGAGCGGATCTGCAGCACCGCGATTGGCTGGAACTTCGGCGACGGCCACATGCACAACGAACAGCTCATCGAGGCGATGCAGGAACGCTGCCACTTCGAACCGGGCGAGGTGCGGGTGGTGCTGATCGACGCGCAGCCGATTCACCGGCAGACCCAGCAGTACCGGCTGGTCGACGCCGCCACCGGCGAGTTCGAGCGCGGCTACATCCGGGTCGCCGACATGGTCGACCGCCAGCCCTGGGACGACACCGTCCCGGTGCACGTGACCTGGCGCAAGGACAAGAACGACGCCCCGGCCGACGCCTCGAAACTGCACACAGATCGCGATTCCGCCCGGTAACAGGATCTGGCCGCAGTCTCGGCGTGGACGGGGCTCACGGGGGCGCTCGACACCCCGACCAACCAGTGAGTTGACCTAGTAAACCTTGTTCGTTTACGTTCGGGGGTGGACCCCGCGTGGGCGAACCATTCGATCTTTTCGAAGGAGATAAGAGCATGGCTGAAGCCGTCATCGTCGAGGCAGTACGGTCACCCGTCGGTAAGCGCAACGGAGCCCTGTCGGGCATCCACCCCGCCGAGCTGTCGGCCCAGGTTCTCAACGCCCTCGTGGAGCGCGCCGGCGTCGACCCCGCCCTCGTCGATGACGTGATCTGGGGCTGCGTCATGCAGGCCGGCGAGCAGGCGCTCGACATCGCCCGCACCGCCGTGCTGTCCGCCGGCTGGCCCGAGACGGTGCCCGGCGTGACCGTGGACCGCCAGTGCGGCTCCAGCCAGCAGTCGCTGCACTTCGCCGTCGCCGGTGTGGTCGCCGGCCACTACGACGTCGTCGTCGCCGGTGGCGTCGAGTCGATGTCGCGGACCCCGATGGGCTCGTCGCTGGCCAACGGCGGCAACCCCTACGGCGAGTCGTTCAAGGCGCGCTACGACAAGACCCCGAACCAGGGCATCGGCGCCGAGATGATCGCCGAGCAGTGGGGCTTCTCGCGCACCCAGCTCGACGAGTTCTCGCTGCGCTCGCACGAGAAGGCCGCTGCCGCACAGGATGCCGGCGCCTTCAAGGACCAGATTGTCGGCATCAAGACCAAGGACGCCGACGGCAACGACACCGTCGTGCTCGAGGACGGCGGCATCCGCCGCGGCGGCACGCTGGAGGCGATGGCGAACATCAAGCCGGCGTTCAAGGAGGACGGCGTCATCCACGCCGGTAACTCCAGCCAGATCTCCGACGGCTCGGCCGCGCTGCTGATCATGTCGGCCGAGAAGGCCAAGGAACTCGGCCTCAAGCCGCTGGCCAAGGTGCACACCGCGGTGCTCGCCGGCGCCGACCCGGTCATCATGCTGACCGCGCCGATCCCGGCCACCCAGAAGGCGCTGAAGAAGTCGGGCCTGAGCCTCGACCAGATCGGTGTCTTCGAGGTCAACGAGGCCTTCGCCCCGGTTCCGATGGCGTGGCTGAAGGACATCGGCGCCGACGAGAAGAAGCTGAACCCCAACGGCGGTGCCATCGCGCTCGGCCACCCGCTCGGCGGCTCCGGCGCCCGCATCCTGACCACGATGCTGCACCACATGCGGGACAACAACATTCAGTACGGTCTGCAGACCATGTGCGAGGGCGGCGGCCAGGCCAACGCCACCATCCTAGAGCTGCTGTGACGCAGGACGCCACGACGCCCGCGGCGCTCACCGAGCGCCGCGGGAACGTCCTCATCATCACGATCAACCGGCCCGAGGCCCGCAACGCCGTCAACAGCGCGGTCAGCACCGCGGTCGGCGATGCGCTGCAGATGGCGCAGGACGACCCCGAGGTGCGTGCGGTGGTGCTCACCGGCGCGGGTGAATCATTCTGCGCCGGAGCCGATCTCAAGGCGATCGCGCGGCGGGAGAATCTCTTCCACCCCGAGCACCAGGAGTGGGGCTTCGCCGGCTACGTGCACCATTACATCGACAAGCCGACCATCGCGGCGGTCAACGGCACCGCGCTGGGCGGCGGCACCGAACTGGCGCTGGCCAGCGACCTCGTCGTCGCCGAGGAACGCGCGAAATTCGGTCTGCCCGAAGTGAAGCGCGGTCTGATCGCCGCCGCGGGCGGGGTGTTCCGCATCGTCGACCACCTGCCCCGCAAGATCGCGATGGAGCTGCTGTTCACCGGTGACCCGATCTCGTCGGCCGACGCGCTGAAGTGGGGCCTGATCAACCAGGTCGTCCCCGACGGCACCGCGGTCGAGGCGGCGGTCGCGCTGGCCGAGCGCATCACCTGCAACGCCCCGCTGGCGGTGTGGGCGAGCAAGCGCGTGGCGATGGGCGTCGACAACGGCGTGATCGTCGGCGACGAGCCCGGATGGGCGCGCACCCTGCGGGAGATCATCCCCGTGATGCGCTCCGAGGACGCCAAGGAAGGACCGCTGGCCTTCGCCGAGAAGCGCCAGCCCGTATGGAAGGCCAAGTAGGCAAACACTGATGAAGAGAACGATTTACGAAGAAGAGCACGAAGCGTTCCGCCAGACGGTGCGCGACTACATCGAGCGTGAGCTCGTCCCGCACCAGGAGAAGTGGGAGCAGCAGCGCATCGTCGACCGGTCGGCCTACACCGCGGCGGGCAAGTACGGGCTCATCGGGTTCAACATGCCCGAGGAGTACGGCGGCGGCGGCACCGACGACTTCCGCTTCAACGCGATCATCGACGAGGAGCTGGCCCGCTCCGGCGTCCACGCCCCGGCGCTGAGCCTGCACAACGACGTCGTCGGCCCGTACTTCAAGCACCTGGCCAACGAGGAACAGCTCAAGCGCTGGATGCCCGGCATCGCCAGCGGCGAGCTCATCATCGCGATCGCGATGACCGAGCCCGGCGCCGGCAGCGACCTCGCGGGCATCCGCACCAGCGCGGTCCGCGACGGTGACGACTGGATCATCAACGGCTCCAAGACCTTCATCTCGTCGGGCATCAACGCCGACCTGGTGGTCGTGGTCGCCCGCACCGATCCGGAGGCCGGTCACAAGGGCTTCACCCTGTTCGTCGTCGAGCGCGACATGCCGGGCTTCGAGCGCGGCCGCAAGCTCGACAAGGTCGGCCTGCACACCCAGGACACCTCCGAGCTGCACTTCGAGAACGTGCGGGTGCCCTCGGCCAACATGCTGGGCAAGGAGGGCCGCGGCTTCTACCACCTGATGGAGAACCTGCCCTCCGAGCGGCTGTCGATCGCCATCTCGGCGTGCGCCGGTGCGCGTGCCGTGTGGGAGGAGACCCTGCAGTACTGCAAGGACCGCAAGGCGTTCGGGCAGCCGATCGGCAGCTTCCAGTACAACCGGTTCCTGCTCGCCGAGATGGACACCGAGCTCGAGGTCACCGAGACCTACATCGACCGGTGCCTGCGCGGTGTGGTCGACGGTGAGCTGACCGCCGTGGAGGCCGCCAAGGCCAAGTGGTGGGCGACCGAGACGGCCAAGAAGGTCGTCGACAACTGCGTGCAGCTGCACGGCGGCTACGGCTTCATGATGGAGTACCGCGTCGCCCGCGCCTACTGCGACGGCCGCATCCAGACGATCTTCGGTGGCACCACCGAGATCATGAAGGAGATCATCGGCCGCGATCTGGGCGTCTAGCCGGCGCGGCGTCCAAAGGACAGCCTCACAACAAAGGGCCCCTGGAAAACTCCAGGGGCCCTTTGCTTTTCGCTTGTGTCAGCCGATCGGCGCGTCGGCGGCCGGGATCGGCTCCTCGGCCTCGGCGGTCGGCTCCGCGGTGGCGGTCACGGTCACCGGAACCTCATCGGACAGCGTCTCCGACTCGGTGGCCTCCGACGACTCGGTCGTCGCGGTCGACGGCGTCGCGGTCGGGGCCGGCGCGGACGACACGTCGAGCACCGAGTCGATCAGGTAGATCCGGGCGTTGGCCGCGTGGATACCACCGCAGACCAGGTTGGCGGTGTCGTTGACCTTGATGTCGGCATTCTCGCCGGTCACCTTGATCTCCGCGCCCTGCTGCGTCGGACGCTGACCCTCCAGGTCCTTCGGGCCCAGGATGCCCAGGAAGGCGTGGTAGTAGTCGAACGCGGTCAGCGCGGCCGGGTCGGCCTTGAGCGCCTCGAGCTGGGCGGGCGGCATCGCGGCGAACGCCTCGTTGGTCGGCACGAACAGCACGTACGGGCCGTTCTCGAACACCGGAACCACGTTCACCTCGGGATTGAAGCCGCCCGAGATCGCCTGGTAGAAGGTGCTGGCGTCCGGGATGGCCTGCAGCGCCTGGCCGACCGGCAGGGTGGCCAGCGACTTCCAGTTCGGCACGGCCTCCTTGAACGCGTCACAGCCCTTGCCCTCGGGGTTCGGGATCTCGACGGCCGTGCTCGACGACACCTCCGTCGGCTGCAGGGCGATGTTGTCGCGCGGGGCGGCCGATGCGACGGCGATCGGCACGGACACCGCGATGGCAGCGATGCCGACACCGGCACCGATGGCTTTGCTGGTGCGAGTCTTCAAGTTCGGCTCCTCAGCTAGTTCAGGTCGCATCGCATGGTAAAGGGATGAAACGGCCGTTGCCAAAGCCGGACAGTCGTGCAGATCACTCTCCGACGGCGCTGAACTGGGGTTTGCGAATCTGCCCACACAGCCCCGCCGCGACCAGGCACAGGCCCGCTGCCAGGTAGAACGCCAGGTCATAGGTGCCCTGTAGATCGCGTAGCCACCCCGCGCCCGCGGCGGCCACCGCGGCCCCCAATTGGTGTGAGGCGAACACCCAGCCGAACACCACCGGCGCGGCCGCCCCGAAGTACATCCGGCACAGCATGATCGTCGGCGGCACCGTGGCCACCCAGTCCAGCCCGTAGAAGATCACGAACACCCAGGTGCCCGGTTCGGCCGTCGGCGAGAGCAGGGCGGGCAGCAGCGCCAGCGACAGCCCGCGGCCGGTGTAGTAGACGACCAGCAGCAGCCGCGGGTCGAAACGGTCGGTGAGCCACCCGGAGATCACCGTGCCCGCGACGTCGAGGATCCCGATGGTCGCCAGCAGGCCGGCCGCGATGGTCGCGGGCATGCCGTGGTCGTGGGCCGCCGGGATGAAGTGGGTGCCGATCAGCCCGTTGGCGGTCATCCCGCAGATCGCGAAGCTGCCCGCCAGCAGCCAGAACGCCGGCACCCGCAGCCCGGCGAGAAGGCCGTCGAACGCGGCGCGGAAGCCCCCCGCCGGGGCAGGGGCCGGCGCAGCCCCGGTGCCCGCACCGTACGGCGCCAGCCCCTTGTCCTGCGGGTAGTTGCGCAGGAACACCACCACCAACGGCACCACGGCCAGCGCCGCGGCCGCGACGATCAGCGACGCCCACCGCCAGCCGTGCCGGGCGGTCACCTCGGCGATCAGCGGCAGGAAGATCAGCTGCCCCGTCGAGCTCGCCGCGGTGAGCACCCCGGTGACCAGGCCACGGCGCGCCTCGAACCAGCGGGTGGCGATCGTCGCGACGAACCCCATCGAGATCGACCCGGTGCCGACGCCGACCAGCACACCCCACAGCACGACCAGCTGCCAGCTGGCCGTCATCACCGTGCTCAGCGCCGAACCGGCCGCGATGAGGGCCAGCGCCGCCGCCAGCACCGGTCGCACGCCGAAGCGGTCCATCAGCGCCGCGGCGAACGGCGCGGTCACCCCGAACAGCGTCATGTTCACCGAGACCGCCAACCCGACGGTGCCGTGCGACCAGCCGAACTCGTCATGCAGCGGGGTCATCATCACGCCGGGCACGGCGCGGAACCCGGCCGCGGCGAGCAGCGCGACGAAACTGGCGGCGGCGACCACCCAGGCCCAGTGCAGGCGGGGTGCGGTCGTCCGTGGGTCGGTCAGGGTCACCCGGACACTCTGGCCGGTCGGCCCGGCGCACAGCTAGTGGCATGATTGACATCACTCATCAAAAACATGCCAGAATGGCGGGCATGCACCGGGTCGCGGTTCTGCTGCTCCCGCCGGTCATCGGGTTCGACGCGATGATCCCGTCGCTGCTGTTCGGCAACGCCACCGGTGCCGACGGTGAACCCCTCTACGACGTCGTGACGTGCGCGCTGACCCCGGAGGCGGTGCCGTCGATCGGTGGCTTCGCCGTCGTCGCGCAGGCCGGACCCGAGACGCTGGCCACCGCCGACACCGTGGTGGTGCCCGGCACGCGCTATGCGCCGGCGCGTCGCGACGGCGTGCTCGGATCCGACGTGGCCGCCGCGCTGGCGTCGATCCGGCCCGGCACCCGGATCGTGTCGATCTGCACCGGCGCGTTCGTGCTGGCGGCCGCGGGCCTGCTCGAGGGGCGCCGCGCGACCACGCACTGGAAGTTCGCCGACGACCTTCGCCGCCTGCACCCGCAGGTGCGCATCGACGAGAACGTGCTGTTCGTCGACGACGGCGACGTGCTCACCTCCGCGGGACTGGCGGCGGGAATCGACCTGTGCCTGCACATCATTCGGTGCGACCACGGGACACAGGTGGCCAACGCCGTCGCCAAGTACTGTGTCGTGCCGCCGTGGCGGGAGGGCGGTCAGGCCCAGTTCATCGAGCGGCAGGTGCCGGTGGCGGACCAGCTCTCGACGGCCGCGACGCGGGAGTGGGCGCTGCACCACCTCGACGAGGAGCTGACGATCGAACGGCTCGCGCGGCACGCGAACATGAGCACCCGTACCTTCATCCGGCGCTTCCGCGAGGAGACCGGGCAGGCGCCGGGGGCGTGGGTACGTAACCGCCGCCTCGACCGTGCGCGCGAACTGCTCGAAACCCACGACCTGACCATCGACGAGGTCGCCCGTCGCTCCGGGCTCGGGTCCGGCGCCAACCTGCGCCACCACCTGCGCCGCGGCGTCGGGATGTCACCGTCGAGTTACCGCAAGGTGTTTCAGGGCGTCTAGGTTCCGGGTGGCTAGACGCAGAGCTTCTCGGAGAGCTCCCACAGCACGCGGGCCCGGTCGGGGTCGACGGCGTAGGGCTCGACATCGTCGCGCACCCGGCAGTTCGACAGGTACACACCGCCGACGCCGTCCAGCTCGTCGCTGACCGCCGCCCACACCTGGGTGGCCGCGCCCTGGTCGGGCATCACCCAACTCATCTGGGCGCCGTCCTTTTTCGCGGGCTCCTTCGCGGGCCCGGGCCGTCTCGGCGTCATCGCGCTGAGCGTGGCGAAGTCATCCTGATCCATGTGGCGCGCAAGCGATGTCGCGACGATGCCGGGATGCACCGCGTACGCGCGGATCCCGCGGTCGCACAGCCGGCGGTCCAGTTCGACCGCGTGCAGCACGTTGGCGGTCTTCGCGGCCCCGTAGGCGCGGAACTTGTCGTAGTCGCGGCGCTCCCAGTTCGGGTCGTCGAGGTCGATGTCGGACAGCCGGTGCCCTTCGGAGGACAGGTTCACGATCCGCGCGCCGTCGGCCAGTTGCGGGATGAGCAGCCGGGTCCACTCGAAGTGGCCGAGATGGTTGGTGCCGAACTGCGTTTCGAACCCGTCGGCGGTCCGGCCGAACGGCGTGAACATCACCCCGGCGTTGTTCATCAGCACGTGGATCCGCGAGGCGACGCGGGTGAGTTCCTCAGCGGCGGCACGGACGCCGGCCAGCGACGCCAGATCGACCAGCACCGTCGACGTCCGCGCCGACGGCACCTCGGCGTGCACCCAGGCGTCGGCCTCGGCCAGCGCGTCCGGGTTGCGTGCGGCCAGCACCACGTGGGCGCCGGTCGCGGCCAGCGCGCGGGCCGACTCGCGACCCAGCCCCGAGGAGGCCCCGGTGATCACACAGGTTCTGCCGGACAGATCGACACCGTCGATCACTTCGTTCACAGTGCGCACGGCTGCTCACCCTAGCCAGACCGGGGCCGAAACGGTCGTGAATACGATGAGCCGCATGTCCGATCCGCTGATCGTCTCCGTCCGGGGCCACACGCCCACGCTGCACGCCGACGCGTGGGCCGCGCCCACCGCCAACCTGATCGGTAACGTCACGCTCGCCGCGCGCGCCAGCGTCTGGTACGGGGCCACGCTGCGCGCCGAGTACGAACCCATCGAGATCGGTGAGGGCAGCAACATCCAGGACGGGGTGACCGTGCACGTCGACCCGGGATTCCCGGTCAAGCTGGGCCGCGAGGTCACCGTCGGCCACAACGTCGTGCTGCACGGCTGCACCATCGGCGACGGCGCGCTGATCGGCATGGGCGCCGTCGTCCTCAACGGCGCGACGATCGGGGAGGGCGCGCTGATCGCCGCGGGCGCGGTGGTGCCCCAGGGCTTCGTCGTACCGCCGCGCACCCTGGTCGCCGGGGTGCCCGCCAAGGTGCGCCGCGACCTCACCGACGACGAGGTCGCCCACAACCGGGTCAACGCGCACGCCTACGTGCACCTGATCGACGTGCACCGCGGAACCGCGAACTAGATTCCCGCCGCCGCGTTACGGGTACAGCCGTACCGTGAAACGAGTGCGCACCCTGGTGACCGGCGCCACCGGCTACGTCGGCTCCCGGCTGGTCACGGCCCTGCTCACCGAAGGGCACGACGTCGTGGCCGCGAGCCGAAACCCCGACCGGCTGGCCGATTTCGGTTGGAACGACCGCGTCACGGCCGTGGCGCTGGACGCCCACGACGACGAGTCCGCGCGGGCGGCGTTCGCCGCGGCCGGGCCCGTCGACGTCGTCTACTACCTGGTGCACGGCATCGGCCAGCCCGGCTACCGCGAGGCCGACAACCGTGCGGCGGACACCGTCGCCCGCGCCGCCAGGGACGCCGGGGTGCGGCGGATCGTGTACCTCGGCGGGTTCGTGCCCGACGGCCCCGACGGCGACGACCTGTCCGAGCACCTGGCCGGCCGCGCCGAGGTCGCCGACGCGCTGCACGTCGACGGCGGCCCCGAGGTGGTGTGGCTGGGCGCGGCGATCATCATCGGCGCCGGGTCGACCTCGTTCGAGATGCTGCGCTACGTGGGCGACCGCTTCGTGCTGCTGCCGATGCCGTCCTGGTCGGCCAACCCGCTGGACCCGATCTCGATCTGCGACGTGCTGCACTACCTCGTCGCCGCCGCCGACGACGACCGGGTGCCCGCGGGGGCCTACGACATCACCGGGCCGGAGACCACCACCTACGGGGACCTGCTGCGCACCTACGCCCGGATCGCCGGCAAGTGGCGCGCCGAGCTGCCGGTCAACGGCGTCGACACCGGGCTGGTGTCCTGGGTGACCGCGGCGGTGCTGCCGGTGCCCGGCGGGCTGGCCGCCGACCTGGTGCGCTCGCTGGACCACCCGATGATCGCGTCGCAGACGCAGCTGCGCGCGCTGGTGCCCGACCCGCCCGGCGGGCTGATCGGCATCGAGGAGGCCATCACCCGGGCGCTGCGCAGCCGCCGGCGCCGGCCCGTCGACGACCTCACCGACATGCACCACCTCGCCGACACCGACCCGCAATGGGCCGGTGGGGACATCGCGCGTCTCCGCAACGTGGCCGACGCGGTGACCCCGTCGATCGTGCGGCCCGCGCTCGGGCTCATCGGCGCCGTACCAGGCCCCGTCGCGGGCGTGGTGCGTACCGGGCTGGACACACTGCTGCACTGGGTTCCGAAGGTGAGCCCGGCGTGACCCAGGGGCGCTTCGCCGAGATCCGCGACATCGTGTCGGCGTGCCCGACCGCCTACCACGAGCCGCCCTCGGTGATCCGCCGCCGCCGCGTGGTGGTCACCGTGGTGCTGGTGATCGGCGCCGCGCTGCTGGGCTATTCGCTGACCCGCCCGCCGGGCGACTCGTCGTTCTACTGGCTGACCCTGGCGCTGGCCGGGGTGTGGGCGGTGGGCGCGTTGGTGTCCGGGCCGCTGCACATGGGCTGCATCCGGGTGCGCGGCCGCAACCAGCGGGGCGTGCTCACCGGCACCGTGGTGGGACTGGCGCTCGGCGCGGTGTTCGTCGTTGGCGGGCTGGTCGCCCGTGAGATCCCCGGTGTGCGCGAATACATCACGCGGGTACTGGAATACGCCGACTACGGCCCGCTGGCGCTGGTCGCGTTCATCACGGTGATCAACGGCCTGGCCGAGGAGATGTTCTTCCGCGGCGCGCTGTACACCGCGCTCGGCGGCGTGCGGCCGATGCTGATCTCCACCGTGCTCTATGTGATCGCGACGGCCGCCACCACCGGAAACCCGATGCTCGGTTTCGCCGCGATCATTCTCGGCACCATCTGCGCGTTCGAACGCCGGGTGACCGGCGGCATCCTCGCACCGATGCTGACCCACTTCTTCTGGGGTCTGATCATGGTGCTCGCGCTGCCGCCGATCTTCGGCGTCTAGAGCGGGTTGGCGATCTCGTCGCGGCGCATGTTCGCCGCCCACACCGCGATCGCCGCCACCACCACCGGCGTCAGCCCCGCGATGAGGAAGATCGTCTGCAGCGAAACGACTTTCGACAGCGGGCCGACCACCGCGAACGACACCGGCAGGAATGCCAGCGAGACGAAGAAGTCCAGGCTCGACACCCGGCCCAGCATCTCGCCGGGCACCCTGCGCTGCAGCAGCGTGCCCCAGATGACCATGCCCATGCCGTCGGTGAACCCGATCGCGAAGGTGGCCAACGCCATCAACGCGAACGACGAGGTGAAGCCGAACACCACCAGTGGGACGGACCCGACGCTCCACGCCGCCATCATCACCGACAGGTACCGCCGCGGCATCCGCCCCGACGACACCGTCAACGCGCCGAGTGCGCTGCCCAACCCGAAGAACGCGAGGATGAAACCGTACATCCGCGCACCGTCGGCGAAGCGGTCCTTGGCGATGAACGGCAGCAACACCTCGATCGGTCCGAGCACCACCAGCACGAAGATGCTGGCGAACAGCAGTGTCCACAGCAGCCACGGCGTGCCAAGCACGAACACGAAGCCCTCGCGCAGGTCTCGCAGGACATGCGAGTGCTCCTGCTTCTCAACGGGTTTCGGTGACATCCGGTTCACCACCAGCAGCACCAGGCCGACGGCGAACAGCGCCGCTACCGTCGCCGCGCCCAGTGCGGGGAACGTCGCACCGACCACGATGCCCGCGACCGCGGGCCCGATCGCCCGCTGGAACACCGGACGTACCACACCCTCGACGCCGTTGGCGGCCAACAGTTGGTCGGCGGGCAGGATCCGCGGCAGCAGCGCGCTGTAGGCGGGGAAGAAGAACGCCGCCGCCGCACCGAGCGCTGCAGCCCCCACCGCCAGATGCCAGATCTGAAGGGCGCCAACCATTCCCAGCGCAGCGATGGTGGCCGACACCGCCGTGTTGATGATCTCGACGGCGATCAGGATGGCGCGCTGGGGTATCCGGTCGGCGGTGACCCCGCCGATCAGCACGCAGCCGACGAGCGCCGCGCCGAAGCAGGTGGTCACGATCGACAGCGACACCGGGTCGCCGCTCAGGGCGATCACCTGCATGGCCAGCACCACCGCGAACATGCCGTCGGCGAAGATCGACAGCGTGACCGCGGCGATCAGCAGGCGGTACTCGCGGCTGCGGAATGGTGCGAGTACGCGCCAGCGCGGGATATCGACGTGCGTACTCACCTAGCGATGGTGCCCGATCCGGCCGCGGGCAGTCCACTTCTTTTTGCCGCGAGCAGACACAGAATCGCGTGAATCACCGCGAAATTGGGCGATTCTGCGTCTGCTCGCGGACTAAGGGGATCAGAAGTCGGAGAACTTCGGGGCGCGGCGCTGCTGGAACGCCGTGACGCCCTCGATGAGGTCGGGGGAGGACAGCAGCGACAGCTGACCCTCGCGCTCGCGGCCGATGGCGGCCTCGAGCTCGGTGAGCGTGGCGGCGTTGATCGCGTGCTTGGTCTTACGCAACGCCACCGCGGGACCGTTCTTCAGCGCGGTCAGCACCTTGTCGACCTCGGCGTCGAACTCGTCGGCGGCGTACACCGCGCTCGCCAGACCCCAGTCGTAAGCCTCCCGCGCCGAGATCTTCTCGGCCAGCAGCGCCATCCGCGCCGCCCGGATCCGGCCCACCGCCGCGGCCACCAGCGCCGAGGCGCCGCCGTCGGGCATCAGGCCGATCTTGGTGAACGCCAGCATGAAATAGGCGTTCTCCGAAGCCAGTACGACGTCGGACGCCAGGGCCAGCGACACGCCGACACCGGCGGCCGGGCCGTGCACCGCCGCGACCACCGGCTGCGGGAAGTTCACGATCGCGCGCACCGCGTCGTTGGCGGCGTCGAGCACCGAGGCCGGCCCCTCGGCCTCCTTCTGCGCCAGGTCGTCGCCGCCGATGCCGGCGCCCGAGCTGAAGCCGCGCCCGTTACCGCCGAGCCGCACCACCTTCACCCGCCGGTCGGCGGCGGCCGAAGCCAGGGTGTCGGCGATGCCCGCCAGCATCACCCGGTTCAGCGAGTTCAGGCTGTCGGGCCTGTTCAGCGTCAGTGACAGCACACCGTCGGTGAGGTCGACCGTGAGATCGTCGAAGCTCGGGTAGGTCGGGGCGTCAGCATCCTGCGATGTCATGTCCTGAACCCTAGGGATCAGCGACCTGGTTAGACAAGTAAGCTTTGTCGGCAATCGATGAGGATTCCTGCAACGGGAGGCGGTACAGGTATGCCGGGACCACTGGAAGGACTGCGGGTCATCGAACTCGCCAGCATCGGGCCGGGCCCGCACGCCGCGATGATCCTGGGCGATCTGGGCGCCGACGTCGTGCGCATCGAACGGCCCGGCAAGCTGGGCGGCATCCCGACCACCAAGCGTGAGGCCACGCTACGCAACCGGCGCTCGGTGGCCGCCGACCTCAAGTCGCCGGAGGGTCGCGAGCTGGTGCTCAAGCTCGTCGCCAAGGCCGACGTGCTGATCGAGGGCCTGCGCCCCGGCGTGACCGAGCGCCTCGGCCTCGGCCCGGAGGACTGCTTCAAGGTCAACGAGAAGCTGATCTACGGCCGCATGACCGGCTGGGGCCAGACCGGGCCGCGCGCCCAACAGGCCGGCCACGACATCAACTACATCTCGCTCAACGGCGTGCTGCACGCCATCGGCCGGGCCGGTGAGCGGCCGGTGCCGCCGCTGAACCTGGCCGGTGACTTCGGCGGCGGGTCGATGTTCCTGCTCGTCGGCATCCTCGCGGCGCTCTACGAACGGCAGAACTCCGGCAAGGGTCAGGTCATCGACGCCGCCATGGTCGACGGCTCCAGCGTGCTGATCCAGATGATGTGGAGCTTCCTGCAGGACGGTCTGTGGCGCGACGAGCGCGGCGTCAACATCCTCGACGGCGGCGCGCCCTACTACGACACCTACACCTGCTCCGACGGTCGCTACATCGCCGTCGGCTGCATCGAGCCGCAGTTCTACGCCGAGTTCCTCAAGGGCCTCGGCCTGGAGAACGCCGACCTGCCCGACCAGAACGACATGGCCCGCTGGCCGGAACTGCGCGCCAAGTTCGCCGAGGTCATCGGCTCCAAGGACCGCGACCACTGGGCCAAGGTGTTCGAGGGCACCGACGCCTGCGTGACCCCGGTGCTGTCGTTCTCCGAGGTGCTGACCGAACCGCACATCGCCGAGCGCGACACCTTCTACCGCGACGGTGAGCATCTGCAGCCGATGCCCGCCCCGCGGTTCTCCCGCACGGCGCCGTCGGCGCCCAAACCGCCCGGGCAGCCCGGCGCGGACACCGAAGCCGTCTTACGAGACTGGGCCTAGAGAAAGGAACACGTACAAGTGGAGATCAAGGACGCAGCAGCAGTCGTCACCGGTGGGGCCTCGGGCCTCGGCCTGGCGACCACCAAGCGCCTGCTGGACCGCGGCGCCTCCGTCGTCGTCATCGACCTCAAGGGTGAGGAGGTCGTCAAGGAGCTGGGCCCGCGCGCGAAGTTCGTCGAGGCCAACGTCGTCGACCCCGAGCAGGTCAGTGCCGCGCTGGACGCCGCCGAGGAGTTCGGCCCGGTCCGCATCAACGTCAACTGCGCCGGCATCGGCAACGCGATCAAGACCCTGAGCAAGGACGGCCCGTTCCCGCTGGACGGCTTCAAGAAGGTCGTCGAGGTCAATCTGGTCGGCACCTTCAACGTGCTGCGCCTGGCCGCCGAGCGCATCGCCAAGACCGAGCCGATCAACGGTGAGCGCGGCGTCATCATCAACACCGCGTCGGTGGCGGCGTTCGACGGCCAGATCGGCCAGGCCGCCTACTCGGCCTCCAAGGGCGGCGTCGTCGGCATGACCCTGCCGATCGCCCGCGACCTGGCGCGCGAACTGATCCGCGTCGTCACCATCGCCCCGGGTCTGTTCAAGACCCCGCTGCTGGGCTCGCTGCCCGAGGAGGCGCAGGCCTCGCTGGGCAAGCAGGTGCCGCACCCGGCCCGCCTCGGTGATCCCGACGAGTACGGCGCGCTGGCCGTGCACATCGTGGAGAACCCGATGCTCAACGGCGAGGTGATCCGCCTCGACGGTGCCATCCGCATGGCGCCCCGGTAGGTGAGCCTGTGGCGCTGAAGACGAAGTTCACCGAGGCGTTCGGGATCGAGCACCCGATCGTCCAGGGCGGTATGCAGTGGGTCGGCCGCGCCGAGCTGGTGGCGGCCGTCGCGAATGCCGGGGCGCTCGGTTTCATCACCGCGCTGACCCAGCCGACGCCGAAGGACCTGGCCAACGAGATCGCCAGGTGTCGCGATCTGACCGACAAGCCGTTCGGTGTCAACCTGACGATCCTGCCGACGATCAACCCGCCGCCGTACGACGAGTACCGGCAGGTGATCGTCGACTCCGGCATCAAGATCGTCGAGACCGCCGGGTCCAATCCCGCGCCGCACCTGCCGATGTTCCACGACAACGGCATCAAGGTGCTGCACAAGTGCACCTCGGTGCGCCATGCGGTCAAGGCGCAGAGCCTCGGCGTCGACGGCATCAGCATCGACGGCTTCGAGTGCGCCGGTCACCCCGGTGAGGACGACATCCCGGGCCTGGTGCTGATTCCGGCCGCGGCGGACAAGATCGAGATCCCGCTGATCGCCTCCGGTGGCTTCGCCGACGCCCGCGGCCTGGTCGCGGCGCTGGCGCTGGGCGCCGACGGCATCAACATGGGCTCACGGTTCATGTGCACGGTCGAGTCGGCGATCCACCAGAAGGTCAAGGAAGCGATCGTGGCGGGCACCGAGCTCGACACCGAGCTGATCTTCCGGCCGCTGCGCAACACCGCGCGCGTGGCGTCCAACAAGGTGTCGCGCGAGGTGGTGGACATCCTCAACAAGGGTGGTCAGTTCGAGGATGTCAAGGATCTGGTGGCCGGCGTGCGCGGGGTCAAGGTCTACGAGACCGGTGACCTGGACGCGGGCATCTGGTCGGTGGGCACCTCGATGGGCCTGATCAACGACATTCCGACCGTGGGTGAACTGGTGTCGCGGATGGTTCGCGAGGCTGAGGAGATCATCAACGGCCGACTGGCGGGGATGATCGCGAAGTAACGCCGAGCGGAAACATCAGAGAACGCGCGCCCTCGGGCGCGCGTTCTGCTTTAACCGGCTATACGGCGGTGGGCAGGGCCTGGTCGTCGAAGAGCTGCTCGGAGGTGTCGCCCTCGACGAGAACATCGCCGTGGTAGAGCGCCTCGAAGTCAACCTTGATGACATCGGCATTGGTGTCGTCGATCCACATGTACTGAACAGTAGGAGTCACCTTTAAGGAATCTTTGAGTCACGATTCGGAAAACTGTGGCAATTCTTACCGCGAAGTAGGGTCGGTTCTACTCGTCGGTAAGGAATTTGCTGGTCGGCGACGTTTCCGGTGGCTCTACAAGATTTCTCGGTGATCGACGTTTGCGCGGCGGCCGCGGCGGGTACCGCGTCAGCTCGGCGCCGTGAAGTGGATCGGGTTCACCCCGAACAGCGCCACCCAGGTCACGATCGCCGCCGCGAACGCGGCGATCAGCAGCCCGACGCACAGCCGGATGCCCCATGTCGGACGGCCCAGGATTCCGGCGTCCAGCGAGTAGCGGCCCGCCCCGGTGAACAGCAGCGCCACGGCGCCGACTCCGAGCAGGAACGGCACGTTGAACGGTTCGGACCAGAACGCCACGCCGGACACGTTGACCGCCCATGCGTCGACCATCGGGGCGATCGCCGCGAACGCGGCCAGTGGGGTCAGTGCGCCGAGCATCAGACCCAACCCGCCGAGCGTCTCGGCCGTCGTCACCATCAGCGCCGCCAGGGCGGGCAGTCGCCAACCGGCCTCGGCCATGAATCCGACCGTGGTGCTGAAGTCGAACGCCTTGATCAGCCCGGCCTGCAGGATCGCCGCGCCCACGCCGATGCGCAGGATGAGCAGCCCGATATCGGCGGTCGTACGGGTGCCGGCGTCGGCGGTGGTGACTTCTGTCGTGTCTGTCGTCATGCCGGTTATGACTACCAGCGTCCTCACAACTCATCGACAGGTTTTTCTGAACCCCGCGGGTACGCAGGACGTATCCGGTATGGGAGCGTTGACGCTACTCACTTACCGCTGTTAACTTACCGCCGTTAGGTCCGCCGAAGCGAAGGGGACGCGCGTGCTGCACCGGATCGCCCACCTGGCCATCGCGGCGCCACGCCGCATCCTGGCCGCCGCGCTGCTGGTGATGCTCGCCTGCGGGATCTTCGGCATCCCCGTCGCCCGGCACCTGTCGGCGGGCGGGTTCTCCGACCCCACCTCCGAGTCCGCGCAGGCCACCCGGCTGCTGGTCGACAAGTTCGGCCAGGGCGACATGGAACTGCTGATCAGCGTGCACTCCGACGCCGGCGTCACCAGCCCGCAGGCCCGCGCCGCCGGCACCGAGATCACCCGGGAACTCGCGGCCTCGCCGTACGTCGCGCAGGTGACCTCGGCGTGGACCGCGCCGCCGACCGCCGCGCCCGCGTTGATCAGCGCCGACGGGACCACCGGGCTGATCGTCGCCGGCATCACCGGCGGCGAGACCGGCGCCCAGGAGCACGCCAAGGAGCTCACCGAACGCCTGGTGCACGACCGCGACGGCGTGACCGTGCGCGCCGGCGGCGAGGCCATGATCTACGTCCAGATCAACGGCCAGACCGAAAAAGACCTGCTGATGATGGAGTCGATCGCGATTCCGCTCAGCTTCCTCGCGCTGGTGTGGGTGTTCGGCGGGCTGTTGGCCGCGGCGCTGCCGCTGGCGATCGGCGGCTTCGCCATCCTCGGCTCGATGGCCGTGCTGCGGGCGGTCACCTTCGTCACCGACGTGTCGGTGTTCGCGCTGAACCTGACCGTCGCGATGGGGCTGGCACTGGCGATCGACTACACGCTGCTGATCATCAGCCGCTACCGCGACGAGCTCGCCGAGGGCGCCGACCGGGAGCGAGCTCTGGTGCGCACCATGACCACCGCGGGGCGGACCGTGCTGTTCTCGGCGATGACGGTGGCGCTGTCCATGGTCGCGATGGTGCTGTTCCCGATGTACTTCCTCAAGTCGTTCGCCTACGCGGGCATCGCGGTGGTCGCGTTCGCGGCGGTGGCCGCGGTGGTGGTCGCGCCGGCGGCGATCGTGCTGCTCGGCGACCGGCTCGACGCGCTGGACGTGCGCCGGCTGCTGCGCCGCCTGCTGGGCCGGCCGGAACCGGTGCGCAGGCCCGTCGAGCGGACCTTCTGGTACCGGTGCACGAAAACCGTTATGCGACGGGCTCTTCCGGTCGGGCTGGTGATCGTCGGGCTGCTGCTGGCGCTCGGCGCACCGTTCCTGTCCGCGCGGTGGGGCTTCCCCGACGACCGGGTGCTGCCGAGCTCGGCGACCGCACGGCAGGTCGGCGACGAGCTGCGCACCGACTTCGCCGTCGACTCCGCGCGCAACGCCACCGTCGTCATCCCGGACCTGCGCGACACCACCGCGGCCGAGCTCGACCGCTACGCAGCGGAGCTGTCCCGGGTGCCCGACGTGACGTCGGTGTCGGCGCCCGGCGGCACCTTCGTCGACGGCAGGCCCGTCGGACCGCCCTCCGCGCCGGCCGGGATCGAGGACGGCAGCGCGTTTCTGACGGTGTCGAGCACCGCGCCGCTGTTCAGCGATGCCTCCGCGGCACAACTCGACCGCCTGCACGACGTCCGCACCCCCGGCGACGTGCCGGTCCAGGTCACCGGCGTCGCCCAGATCAACCGCGACAGCGCGGCCGCGATCACGTCCCGGCTGCCACTGGTGCTGGCGGTGATCGCGGTGATCACCTTCATCCTGCTGTTCCTGCTCACCGGAAGCGTGGTGCTGCCGGTGAAGGCGTTGGCGCTCAACGTGTTATCGCTGACCGCTGCGTTCGGGGCGCTGGTGTGGATCTTCCAGGAGGGCCACCTCGGCGCGTTCGGCACCACCCCGACCGGCACGCTGGTCGCCAACATGCCGGTGCTGTTGTTCTGCATCGCGTTCGGGCTGTCGATGGACTACGAGGTGTTCCTGGTGTCGCGGATCCGGGAGTACTGGCTGGCACCGGACACGCCGGGCGCGACGCCACGCGAACGCAACGACGAGGCCGTCGCACTGGGACTGGCGCGGACCGGCCGGGTGGTGACCGCGGCGGCGCTGGTGATGTCGATATCGTTCGCCGCGCTGATCGCCGCGCAGGTGTCGTTCATGCGGATGTTCGGTGTCGGGCTGACGCTGGCGGTGCTCGCGGATGCCACACTGGTACGCATGGCGCTGGTGCCCTCGTTCATGCATCTGCTCGGCCGCTGGAACTGGTGGGCGCCGCGGCCGCTGGCCCGGCTGCACGAGCGGATCGGCATCAGCGAGTCCGGTGCCCCGGAGCCGCAGCGGGCGGGCACGGGATGAGACGCCGGCGCGCACCCCGCGGTTCCGGCGAACAACTGCGCGACGAGATCCTCGACGCCACCACCGCGCTGCTGCTGGAGACCGGGTCCGCCAAGGACGTGTCGATCCGTGCGGTGGCGCACCGGGTGGGGGTGACGCCGCCGTCGATCTATCTGCACTTCGCCGACAAGGACGCGCTGCTCGACGCCGTCTGCGCGCGGTACTTCGAGAAGCTCGACGAGGAGATGCAGACGGTGTCCGACCAGCCGTCGACCATCGAGGTGCTGCGCGCACAGGGCCTGGCCTACGTGCGGTTCGCGCTGAAAACCCCTCAGCTGTACCGCATCGCGACGATGGGGGAGAGCCGCCCCGGCAGCGATGTCGACGTCGCGCTCAACAGCTCGGCGTTCGTGCACCTGCGTCACACCGTCGAACAGCTGATGGCCGAGAACGTCTACCCCGCAGGCGATTCCACCGCGGTCGCGCTGGAGCTGATGACCGCCGCGCACGGGGTGGCGTCGATGCTGATCGTCAAACCGTATCTGCCGTGGGGAGACGTCGAGGACTTCGCCGACCGGGTGCTCACCGCGGTGTGCCTGGGCCAGATCACGATGGGCGCGATCGACCGCGACGCACCCCCGCCGCAGACCGTCACCCGACTGAAAGGACTACTCAATGGAGAGCACAGTCGATAACCCGTTCTTCGCGCGGCTGTGGACCGTGATGTCGGCGCACGAGACCGAGGAGATCCGCCGGCTGCGGCGCGAGAACCTCGCCGGGCTGTCCGGCCGCGTGCTCGAGGTCGGGGCGGGCACCGGCACCAACTTCGAGTTCTACCCGGACACCGTGACCGAGGTGGTGGCGGTGGAACCCGAGGTCAGGCTGGCCGAGCACGCGATCGAGGCCGCCGCGGCGGCGCCGGTGCCGGTGACCGTGCGCACCGAGACCGTCGAGCACTTCATGACCGGGAGCGAGCCGTTGGATGCCCCCGGCGGGGCCGGGAATTTTGATGCCGTCGTGTGCTCGCTGGTGCTGTGCTCAGTGGCCGACCCGCGGGACGTGGTGCGTCAACTGTTCTCGGTGCTGCGCCCCGGCGGGGAGCTGCGCTACCTCGAGCACATCGCCAGCGCCGGCGGACGCGCACGGCTGCAGCGGATCGCCGACGCCACGATCTGGCCGCGGCTGTTCGGCAACTGCCACACCCACCGGCACACCGAGCGCGACATCGCCGACGCCGGGTTCACGGTCGCGTCGGCACGCCGCGAGTGGACGCTGCCGCGGTGGCTGCCGCTGCCGGTCGCCGAGTTCGCGATCGGCCGGGCGGTGCGTCCCGCCTGATCAGCGCTCGAGGAGGGCCGGCAGGCGCTGCAGCAGCGTCGGCAGCGCGGTGGCCGCGGTCTCCCGCAGCGACACCGTCGCGGCGTCTGACAGCGGGGTGCGCTCGGGGTTGACCTCGATCACCGGGATGTTGTGCGCCAGCGCGAACTCGGGCAGCCCGGCGGCGGGATAGACGATCGAGGAGGTGCCCACGACGATCACGATGTCCGCCCCGGCCACCGCCTCCGCGGACCGCTGCCATGCCTCCTCGGGCAGTTGCTCACCGAACCACACCACGTTCGGCCGGATCAGCCCGCCGCACGCACAGCGCGGCGGCTCCACCGCCTCGACCGGCTCCGGCATTTCCGGCAGTTCCCCGGTGTACTCCGAAGCGCAACAGTCGCAACAGAATTCGAACAGGCTGCCGTGCAGGTGGTAGACCTTACTGCTGCCCGCGCGCTCGTGCAGGTTGTCGACGTTCTGGGTGACGACATGCACGTCGGCGTAGTCCTGCCAGGCCGCGACCGCGCGGTGGCCGTTGTTGGGCTCCACCTCGCGCATCATGTAGTGGCGCCACAGGTACCACGCCCACACCCGCTCGGGATGCGCGCGCCAGCCCTCGGCGCTGGAGATCTCGTAGGGATCGACCTTCGCCCACAGCCCGGTCTCGGCGTCGCGGAACGTGGGCACCCCGCTCTCGGCCGAGATACCCGCACCGCTGAGGACCGCTACTTGCACATGACCAACCTAGCGCTCTGGGCGATACTGGACACGTGGCGGAGTTGGGTGACTGGATACGGATCGACCCGAACGCGTCCGGCGCCCTGTTCGACCAGCTCAGAACCCAGATCATCGAGGCCGTCCGGGACGGCAGGCTGCCCGCGGGCACGCGGCTGCCGACCGTGCGGGACCTGGCCGGACAACTGGGGCTGGCGGTGAACACGGTCGCGCGCGCCTACCGCGAGCTGGAGTCGGCGGGCATCGTGGAGACTCGGGGACGCTTCGGCACCTTCATCGCCCACGCCGACCCGGCCGACGAGGCCATGGCCAACGCCGCGAACGCGTTCGTCGCGGCCGCCAAGGCGCTCGGCGTGGGCAAGGCGGAGGCGTTGCGCTACGTCGAGCTCGCGTTCGGCTAACCGAACTCCAGCAGCGTGAACACCGGCCGGATCGGGTCGAACAGCGGCAACCGCTGCATCGTCCACATCGCCGCGTTCATCACGGCGCCGCGGCCCGGCGGCATCGGCACGTCGTGCACCGCGCGGATTCCCGGGATCTCGTCGACCAGCTTGGCGATCTGACCCGGGGTCATGCTGAACGGCATCGGCGGGACGCGGTAGCCCAGCGACGGGCGCATCAGCCCGCTGGTGGCCAGCTTCGCGAACCACATCGGCGCCAGGTCGAACATCATCCGGCCACCCGGGAACCGGGCCGCGCACTCGGCGATCAGCCCCAGCGCCTCATGCGGCTGCAGGTACATCAGCAGCCCCTCGGCGGTGATGAACACGCCGTGGGCGGTGTCGACCTCGTCCGCCCAGCTGTAGTCCAACGCCGACTGGGCCAACATCCGCACCCGGTCCGACTCCGGCAGCAGCTTGCTGCGCAGCTCCACCATCGGTGGCAGATCCACTGTCAACCAACGGAACTCGTGGCCGACATCGGTGGCGTCGATGCGATAGAAGCTGGTCTGCAGCCCCTCGGCCAGGGCGACGACGGTGGCCTTGGGATGATCGCGCAGGTAGCGGCGGGTCTCCTTGTCGAACGCCAGCGACCGGATCGCCATGTCCTGGCGGCGCGACGGGCCGAACTTCGCGTAGTCGAAGTCGATCGAGTCGGCCAGCCGGACCGCCATCGGATCGTCGATCAGGGCGTCGCGCCGGCGCGCCTCGTTGGCGCGGACCTGCAGCGTCATCAGCGCGGTCTCCGAGACTCCGGTCAGCGCGCGGCCGTCGACCTTCGCGGGTGGTGTGGAACTCACGGACCCGAGGGTACTTGCCCGTCCGGCTGCGCCGCCGCGTCAGCGCAGCAGCTTCTCCAGGGTGCGCAGGTTGCGGGTGGTCGTGGTGGCCTTGTAGCGCTTCTTGCCCATCGTCTTGCCGATCGCCGAGTCCAGCGTCGCCTGGCGCGGCACCTGCCAGTACAGGACGCCGTCACCGCGCGCGATCCTCTCCTGCGGCCCCGCGTCGGCGGCCAGCGCGGCCAGCTCGTCGAGCACCCCGTCGTCGGCCACGAACGTCACGTACGAGTGGTGGCCCTCCACCTCCCGTTCGAACGGGTAGGCCTGCGAGATCGCCCGCACGGTGTCGAGGTCGTAGGCCAGCACCCAGGCGTCGTAGCCGAACGCGTCGCGCAGCGCCTTCTGCGCCTTCTCCCGCACCGACGCGGCCCCGGCCCGGCTGTCCAGCAGCACGTTGCCGCTGGCGAGAACCGTTCGCACACCGGTGAATCCGGCGTCCTCGAACACCCCGGCCACCTCGGCCATCTTCAGGTTCACCCCGCCGACGTTGACACCGCGCAGAAACACCGCATACCGGGCCATGCCGGCGATGCTACGGCACCGCTACGACACGGTCAGGGCACCGGGATCAGACCGGGATCGAACCGGGCGCGGGCGGCCACCGAGGCCGCGGCGGCGTCGACGATCATCGCGGCGTCGGACTCCTGGCCCCGCGGGATCACGATCGCCGCGCTGTCCTCGTCCTCCCGGTGCGCCATCAGCCAGTCGTAGAGCAGCCAGTCCAGCGCGCACGCCACCGCGAACGGATCGGCCTCCGGGTTCGACGCACCCGAGATGCACGCCCGCAGGACCTCGCGGTGTTCGCGGCGGGTGGCGTCCTTGTTCACCCCGGAGCTGTCGAACAGCATCGTCGTCAGCGTCAGCGGATACCGCTGCCCGTTCTCCGCGCGCAGGATCCACCGCCCGCCGCGCCACGGCTGGGCCGGGTCGACCTGCACCATCTCGCCGTAACCGCTGACCACACCCAGTGGCGGTTCGTCGAGCTCACCGGCGAACGGCGCCGGGCCGAGCAGCCCGACCGGCTGGCGGGCCCGGATGGAGAACAGCGCGGCGGTGCCGACGATCTGGCCGGCCCGCACATCGGGAGTCACCCCGACCGCCCCGGCGGCGCGGGCGTAGTCGCTGATCAGCAGATCGATCACCCGGTGCAGCACCACCAGGTCGTCGCGTTCGGCGGCCTCCGGAGTCCGTCCGCCGCCGAGGATCTCCCCGAACCGGCCGGCCGCGATGATCAGCGCGTCGTCGAGCGCCTCCAGGTGGGTGGCCACCAGTCGGTGCGGCTCCTCGTCGCCGACGACCAGTTCCGGCAGCCGGGCCGCCGCCCCGTCGGGATCCACCCAGTAGAAGCCGATCTGCCCGTCCGACTGGATGATTCGCGGTCTCATCGCTGTCCTCGCAGCCTGTCGTTGGTGACCCGGAGCTGACGCAGCGTGGTCTGCTCGAGTGTGCGCGCCTGGGCGGCGGTGAGCTGGTCGCACACCCGGTCCCAGTGCACGGCGACCAGATCGCCTTCGGCCACCGGGATCCCAAGCGCGGCGGTGTCGGTGGTCAGCTCGCCCAGAAACAGGGCGGTGCCGTCCCACTGCAGTCGCTGGCGTCGCACCCGCGCCGTGTCACCGTCGACCGACATCACTGTGCCCCAGGAGATCCGGCAGTTGTCCAGCACCATCAGCGGTTGCGCGTCGAGCTCGGGGGTGCCGCCCTTACCGAGCAGCCGCGACCACGGATACACACCGAACACGTGGAAGCAGTGGTTCGGCGCCGCCTCACCGGCCAGCTCCGGCCCCAGATGCGCCCAGTAGTGCCCGGCCTGCGGGCCGATCACCGCGAGCAGCTCCTCGGTGAACGCCTGCGCGTCCAGGCGCGCGGCGACGCCACCCCCGAGCCAGTACGACTCGACGAGCCGGTGATCCAGCGGATCGGCGATACCGGTCATCCGTGACAGCACCTGCAGATACGGCCACGCGCCGGTGAACTGGCGGGCCGCCGTCTCGATCGATGCCCGGGTGCCCTCGAGCAGCAGTTCCGGGTTCGGCGGTCCGCAGTAGCCGAGGTGGTTCGGCGCGTAGGCGTACCGCGCGAACATCTGTGCGCCGAGGTCGAGCTCGGCTGCTGTCACGTGCGCGCCCCGCTGCCGATCAGGGTGGCGGCGTCGCGGTGCAGGCGACCGAAGTTGTAGTACGCCGCGCAGGCGCCCTCCGAGGACACCATGCAGGTGCCGATCGGCGTCTCCGGGGTGCACGCGGTGCCGAACACCTTGCACTCCCACGGCTTGAGCACACCCTTGAGCACCTCACCGCACTGGCAGGCCTTCGGGTCGGCGACCCGCACCCCGGGGATCGCGAAGCGCTGTTCGGCGTCGAACTCGGCGAACTCGTCGCGGATCCGCAGCGCGCTCTGCGAGATGAAACCCAGTCCGCGCCACTCGAAGTGCGGCCGCAGCGCGAACACCTCGCTGAGCAGTTTCAGCGCCGCGGGGTTGCCCTCTTCGCGCACCACCCGTGAGTACTGGTTTTCCACCTCGCAGCGGCCGTCGCGGATCTGGCGCAGCAGCATCGCGACGGCGGCCAGGATGTCCAGCGGTTCGAAACCGGCCACCACCAACGGCTTTCCGTACACCTCCGGCACGAACCGGTACGGCCGGGTGCCGACGACGGTGGACACGTGGCCGGGGCCGAGGAACCCCGACAGCCGCAGGTCCGGGGATTCCAGGATCGCCTTGATCGGCGGCACGATCGTGACGTGGTTGCAGAACACCGAGAAGTTCTTCAGCCCGAGATCCCTGGCCCGCACCAGCGTCACGGCCGTCGAGGGTGCGGTGGTCTCGAACCCGATGCCGAAGAACACCACCTGCTTGTCCGGGTTGTCGACGGCGATCTTCAGCGCGTCCAGCGGAGAGTAGACGAACCGGACGTCGCCGCCGTTGGCCTTGGCGTCGAGCAGCGAGCCGTTGGAGCCGGGCACCCGCATCATGTCGCCGAAGCAGGTGAAGATCACGTTCTCCTGAGACGCCAGCCAGACGGCGTCGTCGACGCGGCCCATCGGGATCACGCACACCGGGCAGCCCGGGCCGTGCACCAGCTCGACGTTGGCGGGCAGCAGGTGTTCGATGCCGTGCCGGTAGATGGTGTGGGTGTGCCCGCCGCACACCTCCATGAACTTGAAGTGGGTGTCCGATCCGACCTCGGCGGCCAGGGAACCGATGGCGGCCAACAGTTTCCGGGCGGCGGCCGGGTCGCGGAACTCGTCTACGAAACGCATTGTGTCTCCTGCTAGATGATCGCCGACGAATCGAACGCCTGCAGTTCGTCGGTGTACTCGGCACCCATCTTCTGTACTGCCGCCAGCGTCAGCAGCGCCTCGGTCTCGTCGATCTTGGCCATCGCGAAGCCGACGTGCACCAGCACCCAGTCGTCGGGTTCGGGCATGTCGTTCTCCAGCAGCCGCACGCTGATGACGCGGCGGACGCCGTTGACGTCGACCTTGGCCAGGCAGTTGTCCGCGTCGGTGATCTCGACGATCCGACCGGGGATTCCCAGGCACATAACGCAGTGTCCTTTCAGCAGATCCGGGGCAGCGGGTCACCGACGAGCATGTCGACGATGCGCGTCCCGCCGAACGGGGTGCGCACCACCACGGTCGAGCCGGGGTCCTCGGCGATCTCGCCGATCACCGCGGCCTCGGTGCCCAGTGGGTGGGAGCGGACGGCGGCCAGCGCGGCGTCGGTCTCCTCGGGGGCGACGACGGCCAGGAACTTGCCCTCGTTGGCGACGTACAGCGGGTCGATGCCCAACATCTCGCAGGCCCCGCCGACATCCGGGCGCACCGGCAGCTTGTCCTCGTCGAGCACGACGGCCAGCCCGGTGGCCTGCGCCAGCTCGTTGCAGACGGTGCCGACCCCGCCGCGGGTGGGGTCGCGCAGCCACCGGGTCGACGGTGCCGCGGCGTGCAGACGGTCGACCACATCGGCGACCGCGGCGGTGTCGGAACGGATGTCGGCCTCGATCGCCAGGTCGCCGCGGGCCAGCATGACCGCCATCCCGTGGTCGCCGATGGTGCCCGACAACAGCACCCGGTCACCGGGGCGCACCCTGTGCGGGGACAGGTCGCGGTCCGCGGGCACCACGCCCACGCCGGTGGTGGTGATGAACAGCCCGTCGGCGGCGCCCTTGGGCACGACTTTGGTGTCGCCCGTGACGATCTCGACACCGGCGGCCTCGGCCGCGCCCGCCATGTCGGCGACGATGTCCTTCAGATCGGCGATCGGGAAACCCTCCTCGAGCACGAACGCCGCCGTCAGCCACCTCGGCGTCGCACCCGCCATCGCCAGGTCGTTGACCGTGCCGTGCACGGCGAGGTGGCCGATCGAACCGCCGGGAAACCGCAACGGCTGCACCACGAACGAGTCGGTGGACACGACCAGCCGCTGTCCGCCGGGCAGCGGCAGCACCGCGCCGTCGCCCAGGTTCTCCAGGTGCGGGTTGCGGAACGCCTCCACGAACACCGCGTCCACCAGCGCCGCCGACGCCTTGCCGCCCGCCCCGTGTGCCAGGGTCACGACGGTGTCGCGCAGCCGGGGCCGCCGGCTGCGGAACGACTCGATGCGCTCGATGACCTCGCCCTCGCGAAACGACGGCCCTGCCGAAAGATATTCGCTGACATGCTGATTCATTGGAGCGCCTCGTGTGCTTGGACGGTGGCCCACAGCTGGTAGCCCAGCAGGGCCTGGGACTCCTGGATGCGGTGCACGCTCTGCGAGCGCACCACCAGGCAGATGTCGACGTCGGGGCTGTCGGCGAAGGCGCCGCCGTCGTAGCCGGTGAAGCCGACGGTGTACAGCCCGCGCCGGTGGGCCTCGGCGAGACCGGCCAGCAGGTCGGCGGAGTTGCCGCTCGTCGACATCGCGATCGCGATGTCGCCCGGCTGGGCGCGGGCGATGAGCTGGCGCGCGAACACCAGATCGAAGCCGACGTCGTTGCCCAGCGCGGTGAGCACCGCCTGGTCGGCGGTCAGCGACCAGGCGGGCAGGTGCCTGCCCGCCGGCGGTCGGGCGAACAACTCGACCAGGTTGGCCGCGTCGGTGGAGCTGCCGCCGTTGCCGAAGACGAACAGCCGCCCGCCCGCGGCGAACCGGCGCGCCATCTCCGCGGCGGCCTCGTCGATCAGCGGCGCCGCCTCCTTGAGGCTGGCCTCGCGCAGCGCGACGCTCTCGGCGGCCTTGGCCTGCGCGGAGGTCGCCAGATCGGCCAGCAGTGCGCCGGCATCGGACTCGTGGGCGTCGATGAACGGGTAGAGGAAGTCGGTGGGGTCGTGGGTGGTCATCGGCTGGCTCCCTCGTCGACCCTGCTGATGGCCATTCCCGCGTGCACAAGCACCAGATCCCCCTCGGCCACCTCACCGGTCATCATCGTGTCCACCGTCTCGGTGCCGCGGGCGGTGCGTACCCGCGCGGTCCCGTCGGCGACGCTGAGCACCTCGGCGAGGCGGCCCTCGTCGCTGCAGGTGATGCAGACCTCGTCGGTGCACTCCGGCTGGGCGGTCAGCAGTCCCGGATGCTCGAAGCAGACGTGGGTCAGTTCCCACAGCAGGTGGTACAGCAGCACGAAGTGGCCGGTCGCGGGCAGCCGCGGATCGGGGTCGTCGACCCACAGCACGTGGTCGGCGGCGCCGACGGCCGGCCGCGGGCCGTTGCCGATCCAGATCGTGGTGACGCCCCAGGCCGGGGCGCGGCGCATCACCGCGCCGATATCCCGATCGTCGGCGCCGGCGACCGCGATGACGACGTCGCCGGGGCGCGCCGAGACGCGCACCTGGTCCACCAGATCCGGTCCGGTCAGCGCCACCGCGGGCAGCGCCCGCTTGCCGACCACCACGGGGTGGACGAACTCGACCGCGATGTGCTGAGCGTGCGCGGTGAAGGCGGGCGCGACGCACCACATGGTGGCGCCCGCCGAGAACCGCTGGGCCAGCGTCAGACTCGCGCCGGCCAGGTCGGCGGCCAGGTCGGGGGTGAGCTGCGGCTGCGCGGGCAGCTGCGACACGGCGGTCACGGTGTCACCTGTGGGCTCACCGGTGCGGTCGCCTCCGGGTCGCCGAACACCCCGTACTCGCGCATGGTGGCCAGCGTGGTCATCGCGGTCTCCTCGTCGAGGCGGGTGAGCGCGAACCCGGCGTGCACGATGGTGTAGTCGCCGACCTGCAGATCGGGCAGGTACGCCAGGCAGGCGGTCTTGATCTGATCGCCGAAGGCGATCCTGGCGAACCGGCCGCCGGTCGGTTCGTCCCAGATCTCGAGGATCCGGCCCGGAATGCCTAGACACATGGTGTTCGTCCTCCGATCTCGCGTTGCGGGCCGGTGCCCTCCGCCAGCGCCGCGAGGGCGGCGATCGCGGCCTGACCGAGCGCCAGCCCGCCGTCGTTGGGCGGGACAGTGCGGTGAATGAGTACCTCGAAGCCGGCCTCCTCCAGCAGTTGGCGGCAGTCGCGCAGCAGCAGCACATTCTGGAACACGCCGCCGGTCAGCCCCACCACGGTGGTCGGGCCCGCGACGAGGGTGACCACCTCGGCCACCGCCACCGCCACCGCGCGGTGGAACGCCAACGCCAAATCCGCGGGTGCCGCCCCGTCGCGCAGCGCGGCGACGAGACCGGTGAACAGCGGTGCGGAATCGAGGATTCCGTCGCGGGACAGGCCCAGCCGCAGCCGTGGAGCCGACTCAGCGGAGGTTGCCAGCACCTCCAGTTCGATGGCGGCCTGGCCCTCGTAGTCGATGCTCTGACGGACCCCGAGCAGCGCGGCGACCGCGTCGAACAGCCGGCCCATGCTGCTGGTCGGCACGCAGCCGCGGCCGCTGTCGAACTGGGTGCGCAGCAGCCGCAGCCCGGCGTCGCCGGCGGCGGCGACCGGTGCCAGGACCGGATCCCAGTCGACACCGGCGTGCCACAGGTGTGACAGCGCCATCCGCCACGGGTTGCGCACCGCGGCGTCGCCACCGGCCATCGGCACCGCGCCGAGGTGACCGGCCCGGGTGAACCGGTGGGTGTCGGAGCCGAGTCGCAGAATCTCGCCGCCCCAGACGGTTTCGTCGCAGCCGTAGCCGGTGCCGTCGAAGGCGACCCCGATCACCGGTTCGCCCAGCCTGCCGTGCTCGGCCAGCAGCGACACCACATGCGCGTGGTGGTGCTGCACCAGGTCCAGCGGCCGCTCGCCCGCGGTGCGGTCGGCCCAGCTGCTGGTGACGTAGCCCGGGTGCAGGTCGGCGGCCAGGCGCGCAGGGGTGCCGCGCATTTCGGTCAGCTGCCGCACCGACCGGGTGAACGCGGTCAGCGTCGCGGGCGAGCCCATGTCGCCGATGTGGGCCGACATGTAGGCGCGCCGGCCGTCGGTGAGGCAGAACGTGTTCTTCAGCTCGCCGCCGACGGCCAGCACCCGGGGCCCGTCGCAGCCCAGATCCACCGGCAGCGGGGCGAATCCGCGCGAGCGCCGCAGCGGCAGCTCGCGGCCGTCGACCACGCGCACCACCGAGTCGTCACAGGGCACGTGGATCGGCCGGTCGTGGTCGAGGACCGCGTCGGCCAGCCCGGGCAGCCGCTGCGCGGCGTCCTCGTCGGTGTGGCAGATCGGCTCGTCGGAGCGGTTGGCGCTGGTGAGCACCAGTGCGTCGGGCACCGGCGCGTCCGCTCCGGGCACCGGTGCGAACAGCAGGTGGTGCACGGGGGAGTAGGGCAGCATCAGGCCGATCAGCGGGTTGCCCGGAGCCACCCCGGCGGCCACCGGCGCGTCGGCGCGACGGCGCAGCAGCACGATCGGGCGGGCCGGACCGCACAGCACCGCGGCCTCCTCGGCGCTGATCTCGGCGAACCGGGCGGCCGTGGCGAGGTCACGCACCATCACGGCGAACGGCTTGCCGCCCCGCGACTTTCGCCGCCGCAGCTCGGCGACCGCCGCCGCCGAACCGGGCAGACACGCCAGGTGGTAGCCGCCGATGCCCTTGATCGCGACCACCCGCCCGGCGGCCAGTGCCCGCTGCGCGGCGGCGATCGCGGCGTCCGCCCCGGTCACCCGTTCGCTGTCGGCGTCGAACCACAGGGTGGGCCCGCAGTCCGGGCAGGCGATCGGCTGGGCGTGGAAGCGGCGGTCGGCCGGGTCGGCGTACTCGGCGGCGCACCGGTCGCACATCACGAACCCGGCCATCGTGGTGGCGGGCCGGTCGTAGGGCAGCGACCGGATGATCGTGAACCGCGGACCGCAGTTGGTGCAGGTGATGAAGGGGTGGCGGTAGCGCCGGTCGGCCGGGTCGAACAGTTCGGCCAGGCAGTCGTCGCAGACCGCGATGTCCGGTGGGATCGGTGTGGGTGCCGCCTCGTCACGCTCACTGGCCACGATCCGGAAACCCGTGTCGGACACCGGTGTCAGGTCGTCGGCGGCGACGGACTCGATGCGGGCCAGCGGCGGCGCGTGGGTGCGCAGCCGGCGGTCGAACTCGGCCAGCGCGGTCGGGTCGCCCTGGACCTCGATGAACACCGCCGACGAGTCGTTGCCGACGAACCCGGACAGGCCCAGGTCGGTGGCCAGCCGGTGCACGAACGGCCGGAAGCCGACGCCCTGAACCACGCCGGTGACGGTGAGCCGGCGGCGCTGCTGCGACGCGATCGCGAACGTGGTCATGTCCGCCGCCAGATCATGACGCGGTTGTTCCCGGAGTCGGCCACCGCCAGCCGGTCGCCGTGCAGCCACAGCCCGTACGGCCAGCACATGCTGTCGGGAGTGACCGCGCTCCACCGGTTCTCGCCGTTGGACTCGAAACTCGGCTGGGCCAGCACGTGGTCGGCGGGTCGGCCGTCCGGCGCGGCACCGTCCCAGGCCGCGCCGTCCCAGACCAGCACCCGGTTGTTGGCGGTGTCGGCGACCGCGAGGCGGCCCTCGCCGGCCGGATCCATGCTCGCCGCGTACGGGAAACGGAACCGGTCACCGCGCTGCGGGCCGTAGGGCCACTCGCCCGCGGTGTCGAAATCCGGCTGGCCCAGCAGCCGTTGCGCCGGGGTGTCGCCGTCGGGCAGCGGCGACCAGCCGAGTACCCGGTGGTCGCCGGCGTCGGCGACCAGCAGCAGCCCGTCATGCCCGGTGATCGCGTGCGGCCAGCGGAAGCTGGCCGGTCCGACAGCCTCTCCGCGGTTCTCCTCACGGCTGGTGCCGTCGGGCTGGCCCAACACGATGTCGGCGGGCCGCCCCGGTTCGGGGAGCCCGCCGCGCCAGCCCAGCACCCGTCGGTTACCGGTGTCTGCGACCCAGAAGACCGATCCGATCACCGCGATGCCGAACGGCCAGTACAGGGTGGCGGGCGTACAGTCTCCGCCGGCGTTGGGCTCCACCGCGCTGAAGTCCGGTTGGCCGAGCACCAGATCCGGTGGACGGCCGTCGGTCTCGGGAACCCGGTGCCACACCAGGATGCGGTGGTGCCAGGCGTCGGCGACGATCAGCCGGCCGTCGTGCACCAGCACGCCGGTGGGCAGGTGCATCCCGTTCTCGGGGCCGCGACCGCCGGCGGCGTGTCCCTCGGTGGTGTCGTCGGGCTGGCCGAGCACCACGTCGGCGGGCTGGCTGTCCCGGTCCGGCAGTCCGTGCCAGATCATCACGCGGTGATTGCCCGAGTCGGCGACCACCAGGTGGTCGTCGTCGAAGTACACCCCGCGCGGTGAGTACATCCACGCCCGGGTGGGGCTCGCCGCCGGCAGCGCCAGCCCGCCGGGAGCCGGTGCGCCGAGCCAGGTTTCGGGGAACCAGCCGCCGCTCACATCGGCCGACGGGCCGGCGGGCCGCGGTGGTGCGAGCCCGACGCGCACGGTGCGGATCGACTCGGGGCGGACGTGGGTCGCCGGGTCGGGCGGGCTGGGGGCCGGGTTGACAGTCACTGTGCGACCCGCACCCAGATGTCGTCCCCGTCGACCCGCAGCGGCAGCTGTTCGAGTTGCGCCCCGGGTGCGCTCAGGCACTCCCCGGAGGAGGCGTCGTAGCAGAAGCCGTGCCACGGGCAGGTCAGCGTGCCGTTGTCGACGTCGAGCACCGCACCGTCGAGCGGCAGCGCTTCGTGGGCGCATTCGTTGACATAGGCGGTGAGCTGGTCGGCCACGTTGACGACCAGCACACCGAGTTCCCGCCCGGACGTCGGCGCGGTCACCGAGAACGTGACCAGCCCGCCGTCGGGCACGTCGGCGGCACGTCCGGCGCGCACCCAGCCGTCACCGTCGCGCCGACGGTGGGCGAACAGCGACTCCGGCGCGATCACCGTGGGCTCCGGCTCGGTGGGCAGCACCTCGACGGCGGTGACCGCTGAGACGTTGTCCACCAACGCCGTTTCCACCAGGGTGCGCAGGGTCACCGACGACATCGAACACCCGTTGCAGGCCCCGTGCAACCGGACGAAGGCGGTGCCGTCCTCGATCCGCACCAGCGTGACGTCGCCGCCGTGGTCGTGCAGCTGCGGCCGCACCTCCTGCAGCGCCCGGTTCGCCTCGGTCACCGGATCGGGGCGGATGATGCCGTGCAGCGACAGCAGCAGCCGTACCGTCGGATCATCGACGAGCTCGAAAAGCACCGCGCGGGCGGCGTCGTCGGCGCGCATCCGGCGCACGATCGTGACCAGCGCCTCGCGGTGGATCGCCTCGATCGAGTTCTTGAGCTCCTCGGCGACCTTGCGCGCTTCGGGATCGAGTTGCGCCAGCGCCGCCACGGCTTTGTCGACGCGCTGGGCGAGTTCTTCGAACGACGGGCTGGTGACGGCCTCAGACACTGCTGTCGACATCGCTGCCTCCTGCGTCGTCGGTACTGGAAAGCACGCGTTGGCGGGCGATCTCGTCGAGCACACCGCGCACGGCGCGTACCGAGTCGTTGTCACCGAGTTCCTCGAACAGGAACCGCGCCTCATACAGCTTGGCCTTGGCCTCCTCGAACATGCCGAGGTGGGCCAGCACGTTGCCCTGGTTGGCCAGCACCCGGGCCCGGCCCAGCGGATCGGCGCCGCGGTCGCGGGTCTGCAGCACGGCCTCGTAGATCTCGACGGCCTCGACGAGGTTCTCCCGTTGGTGCCGCGACGGGGTGTACACCAGCGAGTTGGCCAGGTTCAGTTGCACGCTCGCCCACTCCTGCGGGTGGGTCTCGCGGGTGTAGACGGTCAGCGCCGACCGCAGCGACTGCGCCGCCACCCCCAGCCGCAGCTGACTGGAGGCCTCCACCATCGGCATGGTCAGGTAGGCGGTGGCGAGCCCGGCGTGCGCGGCCGCCCACACCTCGGGGGCGTCCTCCCGCTTGATCAGCTGGAGCGCCGAATGGTACTGGGGCACCGCCATATTCAGTAGGTGGGGTTCGCCGTCGGCCTGCTCGTGCAGCACACCGGCCAGACACAGGTGCACTTCGGCGCGACTGACCCGCAGCCCGTCGGCGCCGTCGAGCGCGGCCAGCGCGTTCTGCAGCCGAACCCCCGCATCCGCAGCGCCGGTGGTGCGGCTGATCTCCGCCGCCCCGGCCAGAAGCGTGCCTGCCATCGGTTTGGACACCGGGGCCGCGGCGGCGGCCGCGCGGTCCAGCAGCGCGATGGCGGTGTCGGGGTCGCCGTCCGCCAGCGCCGCACTGGCCTGCGCCGACAGCACCACAGCGGCGAGTTCACCCTGCAGCCCGTCAGCGGCGGGCACGATGTCGGAGCGGCCCAGCGTGAACCGCACCACGTCCACCAGAACAGCGAATTCACCTAGCTCGGCACGTAATTCGTCGGAGTTGACGCTGTCCGGGTCGAGCACGAAGCGGTTGTAGCGGCTCACCGGGTCGGTGGCACCGGCCAGCGCCTCGAGCGCCCCCTCCCGGTCACCGGCCAGCGCGAGCTCGTGCGCGCGCAGCCCGGCGGGCCAGGTGTCGGGCAGCTGCCCGGCCAGCATCGCGGTGCGCACGTGATCGGTCTCGGGGCCGCCGGGGATGAGCAGGTAGCCGAGCGGCAGCCCGAAGATGCCCAGCGGTTGCGGGCGCGGCGCGGTCACAACCGCCGGCTCGGCGAGCGAGGTGGAGATCCCCAGGGTGTCAGCCATTCAGCGGTCCTTTGATGTCTCGTTCGGCGGCCCGTTTGATCAACTTCGCCGCGATCTCGGCCAGGTTCTTGGTGCGGTAGGTCTCGATGCGCTTGCGCACGATACCGTCGGCGAACACCACGATGATGTCGACGGCCCACTGGCCGCGAACCTCCACCACCACGGTGTCGACGCTGAGCGCGTCGTCGGTGCTGATCTCGGGTTCGTCGGCCACGATCGTCACTTCTGCTCCAACGGAATTCGCAACGCGCCGTGCTCGGAGTCCCACGTCGCGGGGTGTCGTCCGGCGGGGATGTCGTCGGCGAGCACCTCACGCACCAGAACCGCCCGGTCACCGGCCGGGTTGCGTTGTTTGAGCAGCAGGCCGCCGCTGCGCGGCCCGCGCAACGGCAGCAGCCACAGCTCCCCGTCGCGCAGGCTCGCGACCGCCACGTCGGCGGGGAACCGGGACGCGGCCAGCGCTGCGGACAACCGCAGGTACCCGTCGTCGGTGAACTCGACGGTCAGCGCGTCGGGGTCGGTGGGCGGCTCGGGCCGCAGCGGGGCGACGAAGTCCCGCTCGATCACGTCGATCACCTTCTCCATCGCCTCGGCGACCGCGGGCGACAGGTCCGCCCCCAGCGTCATGTCGGCGGCCTCGATGAGGAAAACCGTGATGTCGTCCGGACATTCGTCGGCCAGCGCCCAGCGCGCGAACGCGATTGCGTGGTCCCAGCGGAACGAATGCGAGTGCAGGCCCTGCAGCGGCGGCAGCTCGGCGAGCTCCGCGCCGGGCACCCGATAGATGGTGCCCGGCGCGGCTCCGGTCGCAGAGGCGTCGACGATCACGACCCGCTCGGCGCCGCGCATCTTGAACGCGACGTCCATTCCGGCGGTCCCGCCGTCGGCGAGGCGAACGGGATCGGGCATCCCCCGGTCCCACAGGTGGCGCACCAGGATCGGCCCGACACCGTCATCACCGCGCAGCAGGTTGCCGCAACCGACGATCAGCAGCCCACAGCCCGGCGGCTCCAGAAGCGGGTCCGGGGCGTGTGCCGTGTCGTTGGATGTGGTCGACGTCGGAATCACACCATTTCGTTGATCACGAACTTCGACATCTCCCGACCGGTCTTGCCGTCGTAGGCGTGCACCGTGCACACCAGGCAGGAGTCGAAGCTACGGGCGACGTGGCCCAGCTCCACCGGGTCCTCGGTGTCGACGATCGGGGTCCCGACGAACGCCTTCTCGATCGGGCCGAGGACGTCGGCGCCGTCACGCGGCCCGATGTTCCACGCGGTCGGGGTGATGACCTGATAGTTCTTGATCTTGCTGTCCTCGATGACGATCCAGTCCGAGAGCGCGCCGCGGGCCGCCTCGGTGGAGCCGAAGCCTCGGCCCTCGGCGTACTCGGTGGGCTTGGTGTAGAAGCTCTCCTTCAGATCCAGCCGGCTGAGCCAGTCCATCACCCACTTGTAGTACTTCGGCCCCTCGTGCACGCGGGCCAGCTGGCGCACCAGCACGCTCGGGCCCAGCTTGTTCATGATGTCGAGGAACAGGGTGTCGCTGTCCTGGTGGGCCGCGGCGTTCGGGGCGGCGGCGGCCATCCGGCGGGCCAGCGGACCGGTCTCCAGCGGGACGTGACCCAGACCGGGAACGTCGTAGCGCGGCGACTTGGCCCAGCTGTACTTGCCCTGCTTCTTGCCCTCCTCCGGGTCGATCGGGATGGTCTCCCCGTCGAACGGGTGCAGGGCGCCGGTGCCCTTGTAGAAGGAGTGCGTGACGTCCTCACGGACGCGGGACTGGTCGAACTCGAACCACTTGCCGTCGGCGTAGATCCCGCCGCGGCCGATCAGCGCGCCGTTGCGGTCCTCGATGGTCGGGTTCTCGTACAGCGACGGCTCGAAGTAGGTGCCGGTGGAGATGTAGTTGCCGACGCCCTGGCCGTACTTGTCCAGACCGATGTCGAGGGCGTAGCGGATGAAGAACCCGCAGTCGCTGTTGTGCTGGGCCTCGTTCTCGTCGACCCAGGCCAGCACGTCCTCCCAGGTCTTGTTCTCCAGCCAGCGGTCGATCGAGCAACCCAGCCACTGCTTTTCGAGCCACTCGTCCTTCCAGTGCTCCAGGATCGCGATCGAGCGGGTGACGTCCGACAGCGTCGGGGCGCTCATCACGCCGCCCGGCACCATGAAGCTGGAGTGCGGCCACTGCCCGCCGAAGATCGCGTACACCTCGACGGGCTTGTTCGACAGCACCACACCCCTCTGGTAGCTGGTGCCGACGTAGGGCGCGAACCGGCGCACCGCCTCGTCGTACAGCTTCGACTTCGCGTAGTTCTTGTTCGTCAGGTCGATGGCGAACAGGGCGTAGAAGTACCGCGGAATCGACTGCAGCGTCTCGCAGGCCTGGCAGATGTTGCGAATCAGCGTGGCGTTCTGCGGGATATGGGTCCGCCACGCCGTGTCCAGCGCGTACGCCGACTTGTAGAGATGGCTGCCGCCGCAGATACCGCAGATGCGCGGGGTGACCACCAGGCCGGCCTGGGGGTCCTTACCCTGCAGGATGATCTCGAATCCGCGGAACATGGCGGCCTCGGTCCACGCCGAGGTGACGACGCCGTCTTCGATGGTCACCCGAACGTCGAGGTCGCCCTCGACGCGCCCGAGCGGGCTGACGAACAAGTCCATCGTGGTCATAAGAGTCCTTTCGCAGGTGGGCTGACTGGGGGCGAAGGAAGTGGCTAAACGACGAACATGTCCTCTTTGGCCCACTGGGGCGCAGCGATTTTCGCGGCCGCCGCATGCGCCATGTAGGTGAGGTGATCGGTGCCTTCGGGAACTTCCTTGGGAATCGTCCCGCTGACCTTCTGCGTTTTGAACACCGTGCCCGGGGCGAGATCGAAGTGCGGGAACTCCGGCTCGGTGCAACCGATGCAGGGCATGCCGGCGCGGGTCTTCGACGACTGGCGGTTCCACAGGATGCGGTTGCACGGCGAGTGGGTCATCGGGCCGCGGCAGCCGAACTCGTAGAACAGGCACCCGGTACGGGTGCCCTCACCGAACTCCATCGTGGACTGCTTGTACTCGAAGAACTGCACACGGGTGCAACCGGTCTGGGTGAACGTCTTGAAGAACGTCTCCGGGCGGTGCAGTTCGTCGAGGGTGATGTCGCCGGCCCGGCCGGTGGCCAGCGCGACGATGATCTGGGTGATCCAGTCCGGGTGTGCCGGGCAGCCCGGGATGTTGATCACCGGCAGCCCCATCTTGGACTTGAAGTCCGGGCCGAGGAAGCCGCCCTTCTTGCGCTTGTGGAACTGCAGACCCGTCGACTGTGAGGGGTTGGGTTCGGTGGCCGGGATGCCGCCCCAACAGGCGCAGTCGCCGATCGCGACCACGATCTGGGCGGCGGCGGCCAGATCGGTGACCCAGTCCTTCATCGGCCGTTCCGCGAACATGTCCATCCGGCCGGTGCCGTTGGGCGCCTCGATGACGCTGCCCTCGAACACGAAGATGTCCAGCGGGCGATCGCCACGTACGCAGTCCCAGAACACCTTCTGGGCGTTCTCGCCGAGCTCCAGGCCCAGGGACGGATGCCAGAGCACCTCCAGGCCGAAGTCGACGATCAGATCGACGACGTTGGGTTCCTCGGCGTTGAGGAAGGACATCGTGTTACCGCTACACGCGCCTCCCTGCAACCAGAGCACGGACGCCATGAAAAACACTCCTCTCAATGCCTGCCGTTGGTGGGCAGGACTTGGGCTGTTGAGTGGGTTGTCTTGGGGAAGGGTCGGTCTGACGGCCGGCCGGACTGCTCTGCGTCGGGGCGGCTACTCCTTCCTCGGGGCCTGGCCCAGGGTGTGGCCGACGGACTTGGCGATCTGGATCATGAACCCCAGACCGCGAGCCACATCAGGGTCTTTGGTGGCGCGTATCAGGGCAAAAAGGCCCTTGGGCTTGCCCCGTTCGGCGGCCGCGGCCTCGCGTCCCTCGACCAGCGCACCGCCGAGCTCGGCGAGCGTGTCCGCGGTCCGGGGGTCGGTCAGCGGCGAGTTCAGCAGCCGCTCCAGGGCGGGCGCGGCGTTGGCCGCCGCGGCGGCCAGCCTGGTCACGGTGTCGGACAGTGCGGCCACGTCGACACCCGGCCACGACCGCTGACCATTGTTTGCCAGCGCTAACTGCTTGACCTCGTTGATCCCGTCGGAGACCGATCCGGTGATCACATCCGCACGCCGGACGAAACCGTCGAGACCGTCGATCAGCGTCGCCAGCAGGTCGACGTGATCGAGGATTCGCTCCAGCGAGGCCGCGGTCTGCGGGTCCTCCAGGCGGCGGATCAGTTCGTCGCGGGGGGTGGCGGACTGGTCGGCTTCGGAGTCTGAGATGAGCGAAACTTGTGCGGCCACCCGTGACCTCCTCACGCGTTCTTGTGGCGGTGCTCACACACCGTAGACACGGAGGTATGGCCGGGCCTATCGCTTTCGCGCAACTGTTGTCAAAATAGCGCAGACCTATACACGCGAATGCGTGCGATCCAGGTTGGAGCCTTGAATGATCACAACGTCGTGTCCAGTAAACGAAGTCCGGCTTCGCCCGTGACGAAAACTGCCGAGGCGCCCGAGCGGCTGGCCCGGTTGGGTTTCATCGACACCCGCCGGACCGGCAACCCGGTGCGGAGCAAGATCCGCTCGCGCGGCGTGCCGCCGGCACTGGCCGACCGGGAGATCTTCTACACCGAGGATGTGCGCGAGGCGGCCCGGTTGATCGGCCAGGCGCTGGCCCCGGCCCGGCTGGCCGTCAGCCGCAACGATGTGGGGTTTGCCGCGACCATGAACGGGGTGCGGCTGCGCACGGTCAGCATGCTCTATCTGGACCTGCACGTCGCGGCCTCGCTGGAGTTCCCCGCGATGGGCAACTTCTACGCCGTCTTCATGCCGATGAACGGCCGGGTGCTGTGCCGGCACCACGACCCGGACGTCGAGGACCGTGAGTTCGAGGCCAACACCATCCGCGCGCTGGTCACCAGCCCCGGCAGCGCGCTGACCATGCGGCTCGACGACGACACCCCGCTGCTGCTGTTCCGCATCGAGGAACAGGCGATGCTGGAGTACCTGGTGCGGATGCGGGGCCGCAAGCTCACCAAACCGCTGACCTTCAGCCCGGAGTTCGACCTGACCACCGACGTGGCGGTGCGCTGGCACGCCGCGGTGCAGCTGGTGCACACCGAGGTGTTCCACAAAGGCTCGCTGCTGCAAGGCGGTTACGGCATCAGCGGGCTGGAGGACCTGCTGATGAACAGCCTGCTGCTGACCCAGCCGTCGACCTACCACGATGAATTCATCCGGCCCAGTGAGAAACCCGTGCGCCCGGTGGTGCAGGCCGCGATGGACTACATCGACCGCAACCTGGGCGAGGCGATCACCATGGAGTCGATCGCGCGCAACGTGCACATGAGCGTGCGGTCCATCCAGCAGGCGTTCCGCGAGGAGCTCGGGGTCTCGCCGATGACCTATGTGCGCGACCGCCGCCTCGAGCGGGTGCACCAGGAGCTGTCCGACGCGCTGCCCAGCGACGGGGTGACGGTCACCGACGTGGCGCACCGGTGGGGGTTCCACCACCTGGGCAGCTTCGCGTCGGAGTATCGCAAGCGCTGGGGCACAACGCCGTCGGAGACGCTGCGCAGTTGAGCCATGTAGTCTCGGCGGAGTCGAGGAGGACCACCGTGCACGAGCTTTCGATCTGCAACTCGATGGTCGGCATCGTGCGCAAGCATGCCGCCGGCCGTCCGGTCCGGGCCGTGCACGTCCGGGTCGGCGCGATGCGCCAGATCGTCCCCGACACCCTGAGCTACTGCTGGACGCTGGTCACCGAAAGCTCCGAACTCGCCGACACGCAGCTGCACATCGAGAAGATCCCGGCCAAGATCCGGTGCCGCGGATGCGGTCGCGAACAGGTGCTCGACGCGCCCGTGCTGGCCTGCCCGGACTGCGTAGGCCAACCCGTCGACCTGGTTGAGGGCGACGAATTCCTCATCACGACACTGGATTTGGCGGAGGTTTAGCTATGGGCAGGTTCCATCGGCACGACGATCACGACCATCCGCACGATCATGATCACGATCACCCGCACGATCATGATCACGGGGACCACTCCGGCTACGCGACCGGCACCGAACGTGTCGTCGTCCTCGAGCGCATCTTCGAGGAGAACGACCACACCGCCGCCGCCAACCGCCGCGACTTCGACGACGCCGGCGTCACCGCCGTCAACCTGATGTCCTCGCCGGGGGCGGGTAAGACGACCGTGCTCGCCGAGACGCTGCGCCGCCTGCAGGACCGGCTGCGCATCGGCGTCATCGAGGGTGACATCGAGACCAGCATCGATGCCGACCGGCTCAGCGGTTTCGGCGCGGTGATCTCATTGATCAACACCGCCAACGGATTTGGCGGCGAATGCCACCTCGACGCGCCGATGGTGCGGGCCGCGCTGCCGCGGCTGCCGCTGTCCGAACTCGACCTGGTCATCATCGAGAACGTCGGCAACCTGGTCTGCCCGGCCGAGTTCGACGTCGGTGCGCACGCCTCGGCGATGGTGTACTCGGTGACCGAGGGTGAGGAGAAGCCGCTGAAGTACCCGGTGATGTTCCGGTCGGCGCAGCTGGTCCTGGTCAACAAGGTCGACCTGATCCCGCACCTGGACTACGACCTGGAGCTGTTCTACCGCAACCTGCGCAGCGTCAACCCCGACGCCGTCACGATCGAGACCAGCGCCCGCACCGGGGCGGGTATCGACGAATGGTGCGATTGGCTCTGCACACTGCCCTCGAAAACGTAGGCTGCCCCTATGGGGCGCGCGGTGTTCGACGACAAGCTGCTGGCGCTGATCGGCGGCAACACGCTGGGGGTGCTGGCCACGATCAAACGCGACGGCAGACCTCAGCTGTCCAACGTCGCCTACCACTTCGAGCCGCGCGACCTGACGATCCAGGTGTCGATCACCGAGCCGCGGGCCAAGACGCGCAACCTGCGCCGCGACCCGCGCGCCTCGATTCACGTCAGCTCCGACGACGGGTGGTCCTACGCCGTCGCCGAGGGCAACGCGGTGCTGACCCCGCCGGCGGCCGCGCCCGACGATGACACCGTTGAGGGCCTGATCGCCTTGTACCGCAACATCGCTGGCGAACATCCCGACTGGGACCACTTCCGGCGCGCCATGGTCGACGAGCGCCGGGTGCTGATGACGTTGCCCATCTCCCACGTCTACGGCCTGCCGCCCGGCAAGAGGTAGCGGGTCCGCGAACCCACCGCCAGCGCCCTCGCGGCCACCAGTGCGACCAGCATGACCGCCACCCAGATCAGGCCCTGATCCTTCAGTCCCCAGGCGACCGACGCCAGCGTCGCCGCCCCGGCCACGCACAGCAGCAGGCCGACGGTTGCGCTGCGCACACCGGGAACGGTCACCGACCCGCCGTCCCATCCGGGCAACGGACGGTTCTCCAGCGGCCGCAGCACGACGAACGCCACCGCCACCAGCACCGCCATGATCAGCACCTGTAGCACCGACAGGGCGACGAACCCGGGTGCGGACGGATCGAACCGCGGATGGCCGAGGGTGTCGAACACCAGATGCATCGCCAGCAGCGGCGGGATGTGCCAGAGATACAGCGTCATCGCGCCGGTGTTGCCGATCGCCACCAGCCACCACACCCGGGGCCGGCGGGCCCAGCGCGCGATCACCGGTGCCAGCACGATCACCAACGCGCACAACATGATCGCGTGACCGGCCAGCAGCAGCGACGGCGGCGTCATGTTCTTGAGCCGCTGGGTCTCGATGCCGACCAGGCTCACCTCGTACGGGCCGAACCGCACCAGGGCGAGGTTGACCGCCAGCATCCCCGCGGCCAGCATCCCCGCCGCCCGGCGTGACAGCAGCGCACGCCGGTAGGCCACCGCGAGCATGCCGGGCAGCAGCCACACCGCCATGTTCAGGTAGCCCAGCGCGGTGGCGCCGTCGACGTTGAGCCGCACCGCATCCACGACGGCGATCGCGGCGTAACCGGCCACCAGCGCCGTCGCGAGCCGGCCGGGGGTGGTGATGCGGGCCAGCAGCGGCACCGCGGCAAGCACCAGCACGTAGGCGCCGAGGAACCACAACAACTGGGTGGAGATCCCGGCGTTCGGCCGGTACACGTGCAGCGGCAGCACGAACCGCAGCGCGGTCAGCGCGACCGCCCAGAACGCCAGGTAGTAGAACACCGGCCGGTACAGCCGGGTGCAGCGGCGCAGCAGCCAGTTGCCCCAGCTCTCACCGGGCCGCCACGACTCCACCGATGCGGCCACCCCGGCGAAGAAGAACAGCGGCATGATCTGGAAGACCCAGGTCAGCGCCTGCAGCACCGGCGACGCGGTGAGCAGGTTGCTCCAGATGAACACGCCGTCGCGAATCTCGCTGGTGGCCATGACGGTGTGACCGGCCACCACGCCGAGCAGGGAGACGATGCGGATGACATCGATGGCTCGGTCACGCGTGGCGGGGGTCGCGGCCTCGACCTCGGCCGGAGTGGGAAAGAGCGCCATGCATCGAGTCTCACCCGGGGCCGGCGGGGCGGGTCCTAGGTAAAACCACTCAATCCGCGGCACCGCCGCGGGTCTCGCGCACCAGGATCGCCGCCAGGCAGGCCATCGCCAGCACCCCCACCGCGACCGCGAAACTCACGCCCGCCGTGCGCAGCCCCCACGCCTCGGCCGCCAGCCCGACGCCGATGACCGGCAGCGAGATCGCCACGTAGCCGATGACGAAGTAGGTGGAGCTGACCTCGGCGCGACGGTCGGCGGGAGTCCGTTCGGAGATGGCGGCCAGCCCGCGGCTGAAACTGACGCCCTGCCCGGCACCGGATACCACGGCCGCGCCGATCAGTCCGACCAGCGACGAAAAGTACAGTGCCGCAGCCAGAACCGCCATTCCGGCGACCAGGGCGCCGCAGCCGATCGCCACCGCGCGGTTCGGATCCATCCGGCTGCCCAGAATCTGCGCGACGGCCGACGCGGCGAAGATCGAACCCGCGATCGCCCCGGCAACCGCGTGGTTCTCCACACCGACGACGTCGTCGACGAACGACGGCGCCACCGCGGCGAACAACCCCGTCACCGCGAACCCGGCGAACCCCGCGATGCCGGCCAGGACGAACACCGCCCGCACCGGCGCCGGCACCGACAACCGCTGCAGCCGGATCCTGCCCACCCGCGGCGACGTCTCGGGCACCAGCCACACCGCCGCGGCGGCCAGCGCGGCGAGCACCAGGTGCACGACGAAGCTCAGACGCAGCGGTTGCGGCGCGTACTGCACGAGCAGACCGGCCAGCACCGGGCCGGTGCCCAGCCCGCCGATGTTGGCGACGGTGGCCACCCCGGCGGCCCGGTCTCGCCAGCTCGGCGGGGCCGCCTCGATCACCGCGGCCGTCGCCGTGCCGGTGAAGACGCCGGCCGAGAGCCCGGAGAAGAACCGGCCGACCAGCAGCAGCGCCACCGAGTCGGCCGCCAGGAACACCGCACCGCTGACCAGCGCCGCCGCCACCCCGCCCAGCAGCAGCGGGCGCCTGCCGATCGCGTCGGACCAGCGGCCGAACACCAGCAGCGCAGACAGCACGCCGCCGGCGTACGTCGCGTAGATGACGGTGGTGGTGAAGACCGCGAACTGCATGCGCTCGCCGTACAGCGCGTACATCGGGGTCGGCATCGTGGTCCCGACCATGATCGCGGCGAACGCGTACGCCAGCAGCGGGAAGGCGAGACGGCGGGCCCTCACACGAGAACCCGCCGAGGCGGTATCAAGCACGCTTGTTGATAACCACCTCGGCGGGTGCACTAATCCCTCTGATGGGCTCGGGTCAGTGGGCGACCGCCTTCTCCGCGCCCACACCGGTCAGCGACCGCACCTCGAACTCGGCGTTGATGTCGGGATCGCCGCGGTCCGGCGACGTCAGCGTGCCGACGATGCCGAGGACGAACGCCAGCGGGATCGACACGATGCCCGGGTTGGCCAGCGGGAACCAGGCGAAGTCGGCGTTCGGCAGCATCGAGGTCGCGGTGCCCGACACCGCGGGCGAGAACACGATCAGCACAATCGTCGAGATCAACCCGCCGTACATGCTCCACAGCGCGCCGCGCGTGTTGAACCGCGGCCAGTACAGCGAGTAGATGATCGTCGGTAGGTTCGCCGCGGCGGCCACCGCGAACGCCAGAGCAACCAGGAACGCGATGTTCTGCCCGTTGGCCAGGATGCCCAGGCCGATGGACAGCACGCCCAGCACCACCACCGTGATCCGGGAGACCCGCACCTGCTGGCTCTCGGTCACCTGGTCCTTCTTGAGCACGCTGGCGTAGATGTCGTGGGCGAACGACGTGGCCGCCGTGATGGTGAGGCCGGCCACCACCGCCAGGATCGTCGCGAACGCGACCGCGGAGATGATCGCCAGCAGCACCGTGCCGCCGAGCTGGAAGGCCAGCAGCGGGGCCGCGGCGTTCTGCCCACCCGGGGCGGCCAGGATCGCGTCGGCGCCGACGAGCGCGGCCGCACCGTAGCCCAGCACCAGCGTGAACAGGTAGAAGGCGCCGATCAGCGCGATCGCCCAGACCACCGAGCGGCGCGCCTCCTTGGCGGTCGGCACGGTGTAGAAGCGCATCAGCACGTGCGGCAGGCCCGCGGTGCCCAGCACCAGCGCCAGCGCCAGCGAGATGAAGTTGACCTGCGACGTCAGCGACCCGCCGTACTGCGCACCCGGCGCCAGCACGTCGCGGGTGGCTACCGCCTCGCTGGCCGAACCGCTGATCGCGCTCTGCGCGACACCGAGGATCTCGGAGAAGTTGGCGCCGAACTTGCCGAGCACCCACACCGTCATCATCGCGGCGCCGCCGATCAGCAGCACGGCCTTGACGATCTGCACCCAGGTGGTGCCCTTCATGCCGCCGATCAGCACGTAGACGATCATCAGCACACCGACGACCGCGATCACCAGGGCCTGACCGACCTCGCTGGTGACGTTGAGCAGCAGCGCCACCAGGCCACCCGCGCCGGCCATCTGGGCCAGCAGGTAGAACAGGCACACCGCGAGCGTGGTGGTCGCGGCGGCCAACCGGACCGGGCGCTGCCGCAGCCGGAAGCTCAGCACGTCGGCCATCGTGAACTTGCCCGCGTTACGCAGCAGTTCGGCGACCAGCAGCAGGGCGACCAGCCATGCGACGAGGAAGCCGATCGAGTAGAGGAAGCCGTCGTAGCCGTACACCGCGATGGCCCCGGCGATGCCGAGGAAGCTGGCCGCCGACAGGTAGTCGCCGGCGATCGCGATGCCGTTCTGCGGACCGGTGAACGCGCGGCCTGCCGTGAAGAACTCGGCGGCCGTGGCGTTCTTCTTGCTCGCCCGGATCACGATGTAGAGCGTGACCGCGACGAACACCCCGAAGATCGCGATGTTGGTGACCGGGTTGCCGACCGTGGTGGCCTCCTGCGCGAACAGTGTCGTGGTCATGCCGCACCGCCCTCGAGCTCGTTGCGGATCGCCTCGGCGCGCGGGTCGAGCTCACGGTTGGCGAACCGGACGTAGATGCCGGTGATGATGAACGTCGAGACGAACTGGCCGATGCCGATCAGCAGTCCGACGTTGATGTTTCCCCACACCTGGATGGCCATGAAGTCGTGGGCGAAGGCGCCCAGCACGACGTAGAGGGTGTACCAGACCAAAAACAGCGCGCTCATCGGAAAGACGAAGCGGCGCAGCCGACGACGCAGATCTTGAAACTCGGGGCTGGCCTGCACCCGGCGGAACTCCTCGCCGCTGACCGGAGTGCTCCGGGGCGGAACATCTAGTTGGGGCATGTCGACTCCTTGCTGTGGGCTACTCAACTGCTGAAGTTAGAAGAGATGTGGGTCACATACCCAGGGCGCCGGGGCGTCAGGCGGTGAAGCCGGGCAGCGCTGCGCCGAGCGGTCGATCACCCACGATGAACGGCGGCCCACCCCGCCTCCGCGAGCAGACACAAACTCGCATGGACGACCCGCGAAATGTGCGATTCCGCGTCTGCTCGCGGAGGGGGATTAGTGGGGGAGGCGCTCGACGCCCATGCCGAGCCGCTCGGGCACGTGCATGCGCGCGAAGATCTGCGCGACGCCCGCGGGTGCGGACCGGCGGGTGGCCAGGCTGGCGAGGATCATCGTGGCGAACGCGACCGGCACCGTGACCGCGGCGGGGTAGCCGATCATCACCGCCGGCCAGCCGCCGAGTGAGTTCTCGTCGATCACGCCGGTGACCGCCAGAGTCACCGCGGTCCCCGACGCCAGCCCGCCGACCGCCAGCCCGCAGCCGGCGCCGATCACCGTCAGCCCGCGCCACCAGATGCCGAGCACCAGCAGCGGGCACAGCGTGGACGCCGCGACCGCGAACGCCAGCCCCACGCTGCGGGACAGCTCGACGCTGCCCGTCGTGGCCAGCGACAGCGGGATCGGGATCAGCCCGCCGACCACCGCGGCGATCCGGAAGTCGCGGACCCGGCCGCGCAGCACGTCGGTGGACAGCGCGCCGGCGATGCTGACCAGCAGACCCGACGAGGTCGCCAGGAACGCGGCGATCGCCCCGGCGGCCACCAGCGCGCCGAGCAGCTGGCCGACCGCGCCGCCGATCGCCGAACTCGGCGCCAGCAGTACGGCGGCGTCGGCGTTTCCGGTGATCAACAGCTGCGGCACGTACAGCCGGGCGAACGCGCCCAGCAGCGTCGGGAACAGATAGAACAGCGACAGCAGCATGATCACTGCCAGCGCCGTGCGGCGCGCCGCGCGCCCGTCGGGGTTGGTGTAGAAGCGCACCAGCACGTGCGGCAGACCCATGGTGCCCAGGAACGTCGCGACGATGATCGACAGCACCTGATACGCCGGGTGCGGACCGCCCAGCCCGCCGCCGGAGGCGATCCAGTCCGTGCCAGCGCTGGGGGCGCCGGCAACCACCGGGGTGGCCGACCCCGCCGCCAGATGCAGCGTTGAGCCCGCGCCGATCGTGTGTTCGCCCGCCGCGGAGAGCGGATGGCGCTCAACGGTTCTGCCGTCCAGGGTGCCGGTGACCGTGATCCCGCGCGGCTGCGGCACCTGCACCACCACGTCGGTCTCGACGGCCACGGTGGTGGGCTCTGTGACGGTCGGCGGCAGCGGTCCGCCCAGACTGCCGCCGCTGCCGGTGAAGAACAGCATCAGCAGCGCCAGCGCCGGGATCGCCACCGCGGTCAGCTTCAGCCAGTACTGGAACGTCTGCACGAACGTGATCGAGCGCATCCCACCCGCCACCACGTTGGCCATGACGATGCCGCCGACCACCAGCGGGCCCAGCCAGACCGGCACGCCCAGTAGGGTTTTCAGGGCCAGCCCGGCACCCTGGTACTGGGGTACCAGATAGAACACGCAAATGAAGACCACGACGACCATCGCGACCTTGCGCAGCCGCGCGGAGCCGAGCCGGAACTCGGCGAAGTCGGGCACGGTGTAGGCGCCGGACCGGCGCAGCGGTGCGGCGACGAACAGCAGCAGTCCCAGATAGCCGGCGGTGAACCCGACCGGGTACCACAGCGCGTCGGCGCCGTATTTGGCGATCAGCCCGGCGACCCCGAGAAACGATGCGGCCGAGAGGTATTCACCGGAGATCGCCGCGGCGTTCCAACGCGGACCGACGGTGCGGGAGGCCACCAGGAAGTCGGAGGTGGTCCGCGACAGGCGCACCCCGTAGAAGCCGATCACGACGGTGGCCACCGCGGCCGCGAGCAGCGCGACTGCCGTCAACGGGGATCCGGTCATGGCTCGCTGTCGACGACGCCGACGAAGTCGCGCTCGCCCTGCTCGGCCAGCCGCACGTACACCCGGCCGACCCCGTACAGCAGTGGGTACATCAGCACCCCCAGCAGCAACCAGTTCAGCCGCACCCCGAACACGGTGAGCGCGAACAGGTTCGGGAAGACCGCGTCGAGCACCGGGATGGCGGCCACGACGGCGATCACCACCGCGGTCAGCCGCAGCGCCAGGCCGAGCTGGGCGCGGACCAGACCCCGCACCAGCGCGTCGCCGACCTGGGTCTGCTCCTGCACCTCGACGCGGGTGCGGACCATGCGGGCGCCGCGCCGCTGGCTGAGCACGACGCGCTGGCGTTGCGGGCGGGTGGGGTCAGTCATCGGGCCTCAGGTTGCGCATCGGATCGCGCACCACCCGGTCGCGCAGCTCGCGGGCCTGGCGGCGGCTCACGGGCAGTTCGACGGCGGGGGAGGCGCCGTTGGCGCGCAGCCGCACCAGCATGGCCCCGTCGGCGGTGCGCAGCCCGGTGACCATCTTCAGCGCCACCAGATACGAGCGGTGCACCCGCTGGAACCCCTTGTCGCGCCAGCGGGTTTCCAGGGTGCTCAACGGAATCCGCACCAGATGCGCGCCGGAGGCCGAATGCAGCCGGGCGTAGTCGCCCTCGGCCTCCACCCAGCTGATGGTGTCGCGGGGCACCAGGTGGGTGACGCCGCCGAGCTCGGCGGGGATGACGTCGTCGCCGGTGGCCGCGGGTGCGGGTTCGCCGCCGCCACTGGTGGTGGTGCTGCGGGCGGCCAGCACCCGTCGCACCGCCTCGTCGAGCCGCTCCCGGCGGATCGGCTTGAGCAGGTAGTCGATCGCGCCGACGTCGAACGCGGCGACGGCCTTGTCGTCGTGGGCGGTCACGAACACCACGGCGGGCCGTTGGTTGAAGTTGGTCAGCACCTCGGCCAGCTCGATGCCGGACAGGCCGGGCATGTTGATGTCGAGGAAGATCGCGTCGAAGTGCTTGCGGTTGAGTTCGCGCAGCGCCGAGGTGGCGTCGCCGCAGCGCAGCACGTCGCCGATGTCGCCGTGTTGCTCGAGGAGGTACGCAAGCTCGTCGAGGGCGGGTGCCTCGTCGTCGACTGCAAGCACCGTCAACCCGCTCACCCGTACGCTCCTCCGCTGGCCCGTACACCCGACCGGAACTTGGGCACCCGCATGATCACCCGCGTTCCCGCGCCGATCGCTGTCTCGACCACAAGACCGTAATCGTTGCCGAACGCCGCGCGCAGCCGATGGTCGACATTCGTCAACCCGACATGCGCGGAATGCCCGTCGCCGTCGGCGGAGCGCTCCGCCAGCGCGTCACCCGGACCGGCGCGCAGCGCCTCCGGATCCATGCCGACGCCGTTGTCCTCGACGGTGATCACGCAGTCCGATCCCTCGTCGCGGGCGATGATCTCGATCTCCCCGCCGCCGCGGCCGGCCAGCCCGTGCCGGACGGCGTTCTCCACCAACGGTTGCAGCGCCAGAAACGGCAGCACGACGTTGAGCACCTCGGGGGCGACCTGCAACCGCACCTTCAGCGCGTCGCCGAACCGGGCGCGCTCCAGGGTGAGGTAGCGGTCGATGTTGCGCAGCTCGTCGGACAGCGTCGTGTACTGGCCGGCGGCGCGGAACGAGTAGCGGGTGAAGTCGGCGAACTCCAGGATCAGGTCGCGCGCCCGGTCCGGGTCGGTGCGCACGAACGACGCGATCGTGTTGAGCGCGTTGTAGATGAAGTGCGGGCTGATCTGGGCGCGCAGCGCGAGCACCTCGGCGCGGTCCAGCCGGGCGCGGGACGCGTCGAGCTCGGCCAGCTCGATCTGGTTGGCGGCGTAGCGGGCCACCTCGCCGACGGCGCCGAGCAGCCCGGGGGCGGGGGAGCGGGTGGTTACGACGACGAGCACGCCGACGACCTCGCCGCCCTCGGTGATCAACGGCTGCGCGACGACGGCCGACGCGCGGGCGTGCGTGAGCACCCGGCGCTGCCCGGAGATCGACTCGGCGGCGGCCCGGTCGCAGGCGTCGGCGACGTCGTCGGGCCAGATCTCGGCGGTGAGCGGATCGCGGGCCAACAGCTTGCCGTCGCCGTCGAACATCGAGATGCCCTCGGTGCCGGTGAGCCCGCGCAGGAACGGCGCGGCGGTCTGGGCGGAGTCGGTGTTCAGGCCGCGCCGCAGCGCCCGGGCGGCCTGCGACGCGGTGTGCAGGGCGGCGTGCACCGCGCGTTCGGTCGGGGTGGCCACCACCCGGCGGGTCCGCACCACGACGACCGCGGCCGCCACCGCGGCAAGCAGCAGAACCGCCGCCAACACCAGCGCGAGCTCACCGGACATGATGGGGCAACCCTAATCCGGTGAGCGGCGACAGCGGGTTACGGCACGAGGGCGCTCGAAGCCGCGATGCCACGTTGGCGCTGCGCCAGGGGGCGCGTCAGGGGCTGACGGCGGTTTCGTACTTGTCCACCTGGGCTTCGAGGAGGTGCATCACCTCGTTGACGTTCGCATTTACCAATCCACCGCCACCGGTGTTGACGAGTACCGGCCCGACAACCGCAAAGAACTGAAGCAGGTCCGGACCGTCATCGGAGGTCATCTTGATGCCGACTGAGCCTGCGCCGACTTTGGGCGCCGACATCGGCGCATAGGTTAGGTTGCTTCCTTCGTAGGTTTCCCCGGTGCACCATGAGAGCGCATCGGTGAGGGCCTCGAACGCCGCACTGGCTTGCTCGACCCCGGCGTACTGACGTAGTCCGACACTGAGGTACTCGGCGGACGGCCCGGCGCCTTTGACGAAGTCTCGTCTCACCCGGATCTCCTCCTCGAAAGGCGGCTCGTAGTCACAGAACGTCTTCGACTTGCCCGTTTGAGAGGACGGCGGCTCTTGGCTGTAGCCAGGAGGTAGGTCCTGCAGGTCCAGGAGCGCCGCCGCGAGTGCTTCCTCCGAAAGCAGTGCCGGGGGGCGGACAGTGGTTGAGGTAGCCGCCGCCGGGGCGGTCGTTGATCCGTTCGCATCCGAGACGTCGCCGCCTCCGCAGCCTGTGATCGACAAGATCAGCGCGAGAGCCACCAGGGTCCGCCGCACTAAGTCCCTCCCGTTACCCGTGGTCGACGATGTTGGGCAGGGCGCCGACAGTGCCGGGTATCTCGGAATGGCAGATTCCAGGGGTCTGACTCGCCAACTCATCAGCGGCGGGCTGAGCACCTAAACTGGCGAAGTGGCGAAACTGCAGCTAGTCCAAGATCCCGCAGCCGATGCTCTCCTGGAGGCCAACCCGTTCGCGCTGTTGACCGGGATGCTGCTGGACCAGCAGTACCCGATGGAGCACGCGTTCGCGGGTCCGAAGAAGATCGCCGACCGCCTCGGCGGGTTCGACGTGCACGAGATCGCCGACTACGACCCGGAGAAGTTCGCCGAGCTGTGCTCGAAAACCCCTGCCATTCACCGGTTTCCCGGGTCGATGGCCAAGCGGATCCAGGCGCTGGCGCAGTTGATCGTGGACCGCTACGACAGTGACGCCTCCGGGCTGTGGACCGCCGGTGACCCCGACGGCGCCGAGGTGCTGCGCCGGCTCAAGGCGCTGCCCGGATTCGGGGAGCAGAAGGCCAAGATCTTTCTGGCACTGCTGGGCAAGCAGTACGGCGTGACCCCGGCGGGGTGGCGAAAGGCCGCAGGGGATTACGGCAAGGCGGGCACCTACATGTCGGTGGCCGACGTCGTCGACCCCGGCTCACTGGAGAAGGTGCGGTCGTACAAGAAGCAGGCCAAGGCGGCCGCGAAGGCCGCCAAGGCCTGAGCGAATTCAGCCTGAGCGAAGGCCGCCAAGGCCTGAGCGTATTCAGCCTGAGCGAAGGCCGCCAAGGCCTAACCGTCGCGCCGCGCCCGGTGCGCCGGCTGGGCGTCGAGGCGGGCCAGCTTCGCGAGGATGTCGGCCACCATCCGCCCGGTCGCCGTCGCGGTGTCGAGGCCCTCGCGCAGGGTGCGCAGCCGGATGCCGCGGTCGGTGAGTTCGGTGACGGTGCGGGTCACCTCGGTTCCGGTGCGGCCGAGCCGGTCCAGCGCGACGACGATGACGGTGTCGCCGGAGCGGGCGTAGCTGAGCATCGCGTGCAGTCCCGCCCGCGCCCGGTCAGCGGATTCGGCGAGCCGGTCGGTGAACACCCGCCGCGGGTCCACGCCGGCGGCGCCGAGCGCCGCGAGCTGACCGTCGAGGTCCTGTTCGACGGCGGTCGCTGTGGCGTAGCCCAGCGTGCAGGTCACCCTCCCACGGTCTCACGGTCGGCCGCCCGCCCGGAAGCGCCGAGTTCGGATGCCGACCAAACCGTTACCGGACGTCGACCTCGAACGGTTCGCCGTCGAAGCGCTCCCGGGTGGCGATCTCCCGGACCGGTTTGCGGGTCAGCCTGGTCAGCTGGCGCACCGGCTTGCCCAGCGGCACCAGCGCCGCCACGGCGTAGTGCTCGGGGATGCCGAGCAGTTCCTTGACGCGCGGCTCCTCGGCCGCCGCGGCGGTGGTGATGACACCGCCGTAGCCCTCATCGCGGGCGGCCAGCAGGATGTTCCAGACGAACGGGTAGATCGACGCACCGGCGACCAGGGCGATGCGGTCCAGGTGCTGATCCATCGCCGCCAGCATCCTCAGGTCGACGCACACGACCAGGACGACGTCGGCGGAGCGCAGCGGGGAGGTGTCCGGTACCTGCACCGCCTCGATGGTCTGTTCGTCAACTCCACACGGCTGCAGCGGGTTCCACGGATTCTCGCCGTTGTGGATCTGCGCGATGTAGCGCTTGACGGCGGGAATGCCGCATCGGATCAGCTCCTCGCGGGTCGCCGGATCGCGCACCACGATCACCCGGTTGCCCTGCCGGTTGCCGCCGCTGGGTGCGAAGCGGGCGTTGTCGAGGATGCGCTCGAGGACGTCGTCGGGCAGGGGGTCGCCGGTGTACTCGCGGACCGCGGCGGTCGTCCGCATGACCGTGGAGAGCTCCATCCCTATATCTTGAGGCTGTCGGTGCCGACCTGTGCGAAGGTGAGGATATGAAGACGCATCTGAACTGCCCGTGTGGTGAAGCGATCGTCGGTAAGGACGAGGACGACCTGGTCGAGAAGGCGCAGGCGCACCTGTCCGAGAAGCACCCCGGCCGCGACTACGACCGGGACGCGATCCTCTTCATGGCCTACTGATTCACGGCCTACTGATCCGACGTTCGCCGGATACACCGAGCGCCCGGTCGCGTGACCGGGCGCTCGATGGCTGATGCGTGCTTACGGAACGACCGTCGATCCGATGGTCGGCATGAACTGACACTGCATCTCGGTGGTTGTGACCTGCCCGAAGATCGTCGACAGGACGCTGCCCGGGCCGGTGTCGACGATCGCGGTCAGCGTCGTCGGGCCGTCGGGGTTGATGTCCGGGTGCGGCTTGAGCGTCGCGGTGCCCGACTTGCCGGTGGTCAGGTTCACCCAGGTGACGTTGAGCGGCAGCTTCTGCTCGGCCGCCGGGCCGGGGGTGCCGACCGCGGTGAACACGTAGGCCACCTGACCCGGGCCGGGGCCGGGTGCGGGGATCTTCGCCGGACCCGCCACCGAGATCGCCGTCGCCAGCACGTTGCCGCCGTCCTTGAGGCAGCCGTTGCTGATCGACGGATACAGGAAGTCCTGCTTGACCGGGGCGTCCGGGCCGAACGCCGCGTCGGGGCCGGGTGCGGCCGCCGCCACCGGCACCGCCTCGGGTCCGGGCGCCGGCGCGTCTGCGGGCGCCGGGGCGGGCTCGGGAGCCGGCAGCGCCGCCTCCGGCAGCTCCTCGACCGGCCCGACGGCGTGCGCCGGGTTGATGCCCGCGGGCAGGTGCGCCTCGGTGCCCGGAATGGCGCCGGGGGCGGGGGTGTGGGCGACGAACTGGTTCACCGCCGTGGCGACCTCCCGGGAGGCGGGCGGTGCGATCGCGTCGCCGGCGAACACCGCGGCCGCGGCCATCAGCGTCGACGCGGCGTTGGTCGGATCCGCCGCGGCCTGCTGGATCGCGGGGCCGATGCTCTCGATCGCGGCGAGGCCGGGCGCCTGCAGCGCGTCGATCGGCGCAGCCGGGGAGGGTTGCGCGGCGGCCACGCCGGCCACGCCGCCGAACAGCAGCGTGGCCGACGAGCCGACCGAGACGGCGACCGTCGCGAACATCTTGCGAGGTGACATGTGAGCGGTCATAGCTCCCTCAGTGCCTGGTAGGGGTGAACGGTTCGGGGTCGCCGGTGGTGCTCAGGCGCCGGTCAGGGCAGCGCCGACAGCGGGGAGAGCAGCGGCGCGACGCCTGTCGTACCCGTCGGGGCCGGCGCCACCGGAGCCGCCGGGGCCGCCGGGGCCGGCGCGCTGGGCAGCGCCGCGTTGGCGGCCGCCGGGATCAGGCTGGCCAGCGCCGAGTCCGGCAGCAGCGACGCCAGGCCGGTCGGCAGACCGGTCAGCAGGTTGGCCGCCGGGTTGACCGGTGCGGTGCCCGGGGTGGTGTTGGTCAGCGGCGCGGCACCCGTCGTCGGCGCGGCGGGCGGCTGCGGCAGCGTCAGGGTCGCCGTCGCGGTCGGCGGCTGGGCCGCAGGCTGCGCCGGGGCGGTCGCGTTGCTCAGCAGCGACGTGAAGCCCTGGACCAGCTGCTGGGCGGCAGCCGGGTTGGTCGCCAGCTGCTCGACGATCGGAATGCCGGGCACGCTGGGGGCGGGCGCGGGGGCGGCGGGCTGGGCGGCGGCGGTGGCGCTGAACGCCACGGCGGCCGAGACCGCACCCGCGGCGGCGAGCATGGTGGTCGCGAGCAGTTTTCCGGTGCTGTGCATGGTTCTCCCAATCAGTTTGTTAAGCAGGCCTGCACGCGAAGCTACGTCGTTACTGGTGTTACTCAAGTGACACGTGTGGCGGTGACTCAACCGTTACTCAAGCGTGGGAGAACGGTGACCGGTCGTTAGAGTCGAGAAATCGACACCTCGACCGCAGCCCAACCGTCAGCGTCGCGTTTGGCCGCCCGTCTGGCCGCCGCGGCGCCATTGGTGTTGGTGGCCAGCATCGTGGCGCGGCTGGCATGGACGTACCTGGTGCCCAACGGTGCGAACTTCGTCGACCTGCACGTCTACGTCGGCGGGGCCGGCGAGATCGACGGCCCCGGCGCCCTCTACGACTACGTCTACGCCGACCAGACGCCGGACTTCCCGCTGCCGTTCACCTATCCGCCGTTCGCGGCCGTGGTGTTCTATCCGCTGCACCTGATCCCGTTCGGGCTGCTGGCGTTCCTGTGGCAGCTCGGGATCATCGCCGCGCTCTACGGCGTGGTGCGGATCAGCCAGCGGCTGCTCGGCGGCGGCGACCGCCGTATCGCGATGGTCTGGACGGCCGTCGGCATCTGGACCGAGCCGCTGCGCAGCACCTTCGACTACGGCCAGATCAACGTGCTGCTGGTGCTGGCCGTGCTCTACGCCGTCTACAGCACGAGGTGGTGGCTGTCCGGGCTGCTGGTCGGCCTGGCCGCGGGCATCAAGCTCACCCCGGCGGTGTCCGGGCTGTACTTCGCGGGTGCCCGCCGGTGGGCGACCGTCGTCTTCTCCGCGGTGGTCTTCTTTGCCACCGTTGGGATTTCGGCGCTGGTGGTCGGCGGCCAGACGCACCGCTACTTCTTCGAACTGCTCGGCGACGCCGACCGCGTCGGTCCCGTCGGCACGTCGTTCAACCAGTCCTGGCGCGGCGGGATCTCGCGCATCCTCGGCCACGACGCCGGCTACGGCCCGGCGGTGCTGGCCGGTATCGCGGTGACGGCCGTGCTGGCGCTGCTGGCCTGGCGTGCGGTCGGCGGGGCCGCCGACCGGCTCGGCGCGATCGTCGTCGTGCAGCTGTTCGGGCTGCTGCTGTCCCCGATCTCGTGGACGCATCACTGGGTGTGGCTGGTCCCGCTGATGATCTGGCTGCTGCACGGCCCGCTGCGGGCGCGGCCGGGCGCGCGGGTGCTGGGCTGGGGCTGGCTGGCGCTGACGGCGGTCGGGGTGCCCTGGCTGCTGAGCTTCGCCCAGCCGTCGATCTGGGAGATCGCCCGGCCCTGGTACCTGGCGTGGGCTGGGCTGGTCTACATCGTCGCGACGCTGGCGACGCTGGCGTGGATCGCCGCTAGCGGCCGACGATCGCGTTGATGTCGCGCGCCAGCGCGATGTCCTTGTCGGTGATGCCGCCCTCCGAGTGCGTGACCAACGCGAAAGTCACCGTGCGCCAGCGGATGTCGATATCCGGGTGGTGATCCTTGGCCTCGGCGTGCTCGGCGACGCGGCGAACCGCGTCGATGCCGTCGAGAAAGGCGGGAAACGTGATCGAGCGGCGGATGACACCGTCGGCGCGCTCCCAACCGGGCAGATCGGCCAGCGCGGCGTCCACTTGGTCGTCCGGTAACACAGCCATGGGTCCGACGGTATACCTTCAGTCGCGATGTCAGATCAGATCGTCGTCGCCGGTGCGCTGATCTCCGGCGCCGCGCTGCTGGTGGCCCAGCGGGAGCGGCCGCCCGAGCTGGCCGGGTTGTGGGAGCTGCCCGGCGGCAAGGTCGCGGCGGGGGAGAGCGACGAGGCCGCACTGGCCCGCGAACTCCAGGAGGAACTCGGCGTCGAGGTCACCGTCGGCGCCCGCGTCGGCGCCGACGTCGCGATCGGGCCGTCGCTGATCCTGCGGGCCTACCGCGTCACCCAGACCGGCGGCACCCTGCAGGCCAACGACCACCGGGCCCTGCGCTGGATCACCGTCGACGAACTCGAAGCTCTCCCTTGGGTTCCCGCCGATCGCACCTGGCTCGACGACCTGCGTTGCGCGCTGACGGGTCAGTAGCGCAGGCCGTCGCGGTGCACCGGCACCGTGTGGTGGTGCAGCGTGTACACCGGGTGCAGCAGCGCCGGATGCCGGCAGTGCACACACGCCTGCGGCGACTGTCGCGACGACGTCAGCGTCAGGTGGTGGCAGTTCGCGCACCGCACCATGTACGCCGCGCCCATCAAGCCGAACAACCCGATGTAGATCGCCGCGACGGTCGCCGTCGCCAGCAGCCCGATCAAAATGACGGTGGAGATCTCGTAGAGCGCCATCTCGCCACCTCCTGAAATCAACGGTAGCGCGGATTTCCGGCACTCGGCTGTGAATCCTCGCAGGTGCCGGTGGCGCTGTGCCAACGCAACTACTTGCCGCGCGCCCGCTCGTACACCTTCACCAGATCCTTGCCCTTGGCGCCGTGGCGTTCGGCCTTGCGGACCTGGTGCAGCACCACCGGACAGCGCTTGCACCGCGGTTTGCTGCGACAGCACTTCTTCTTCGGCTTGAGGTCGGCGAGCTTGCTGGGCTTCAAGTGACGGGCATCTCTCGTTTTCGTGATTGGCCGACCGCACTGCGACAATCTGGAAGTGGATTTTCGCAACGTCGCCATCGTGGCACACGTCGACCATGGGAAGACGACCCTGGTCGACGCGATGCTTCGCCAGTCCGGCGCCCTGACCCATCGTGGCGATGACGCCACCGAGCGCATCATGGACTCCGGTGACCTGGAGCGCGAAAAGGGCATCACGATCCTGGCCAAGAACACGGCCGTGCACCGGCATCACGCCGACGGCACCGTGACCGTCATCAACGTCATCGACACCCCCGGCCACGCCGACTTCGGCGGCGAGGTCGAGCGCGGCCTGTCCATGGTCGACGGTGTGGTCCTGCTGGTCGACGCCTCGGAGGGGCCGCTGCCGCAGACCCGGTTCGTGCTGCGCAAGGCGCTGGCCGCGCACCTGCCCGTCATCCTGGTGGTCAACAAGACCGACCGCCCCGACGCCCGCATCGCCGAGGTCGTCGAGGAGAGCCACGACCTGCTGCTCGACGTCGCCTCCGACCTCGACGAGGACGCGCAGGCCGCCGCCGAACGCGCACTGGACCTGCCGACGCTGTACGCCTCCGGCCGGGCCGGGATCGCCAGCACCGTGCAGCCGGAGAACGGGCAGAACCCCGAGGGCACCAACCTCGACCCGCTGTTCGACGTGCTGATGGAGCACATCCCGCCCCCGTCGGGCGATCCCGAGGCGCCGCTGCAGGCGCTGGTGACCAACCTGGACGCCTCGGCGTTCCTCGGCCGGCTCGCGCTGATCCGCATCTACAACGGCAAGCTGCGCAAGGGTCAGCAGGTCGCCTGGATGCGTGAGGTCGACGGCGCACCCGTCGTCACCACCGCCAAGGTCACCGAGCTGCTGGTCACCGTCGGCGTCGAACGCCACCCCACCGACGAGGCCGTCGCGGGCGACATCGTCGCCGTCGCCGGCATCCCGGAGATCATGATCGGCGACACGCTGGCCGACCCGGACCACGCACACGCGCTGCCGCGCATCACCGTCGACGAGCCGGCCATCTCGGTGACCATCGGCACCAACACCTCCCCGCTGGCCGGCAAGGTGTCCGGCCACAAACTGACCGCCCGGATGGTGCGCAACCGCCTGGACCAGGAACTGGTCGGCAACGTGTCGATCAAGGTCGTCGACATCGGCCGCCCGGACGCCTGGGAGGTGCAGGGCCGCGGCGAGTTGGCGCTGGCCGTGCTCGTCGAGCAGATGCGCCGCGAGGGTTTCGAGCTGACCGTCGGCAAGCCGCAGGTGGTCACCCGCACGATCGACGGCAAGCTGCACGAGCCCTACGAAGCGATGACGATCGACTGCCCCGAGGAGTACGTCGGCGCCATCACCCAGCTGATGGCCGCGCGCAAGGGCCGCATGGAGGACATGACCAACCACGCGGCGGGATGGGTGCGGATGGACTTCATCGTGCCCAGCCGCGGGCTGATCGGGTTTCGCACCGAGTTCCTGACGATCACTCGCGGCACCGGCATCGCCAACGCGGTGTTCGACGGCTACCGGCCGTGGGCGGGGGAGATCCGCGCCCGGCACACCGGCTCGCTGGTGTCGGACCGCAGTGGCAGCGTGACGCCGTTCGCGATGATCCAGCTCGCCGACCGCGGCACCTTCTTCGTCGAACCAGGTGACGAGACCTACGAGGGTCACGTCGTCGGCATCAACCCGCGCGCTGAGGACCTCGACATCAACGTCACGCGGGAGAAGAAGCTGACCAACATGCGGTCGTCGACGGCCGACGTGATGGAGACCCTGGCCCGGCCGATGGAGCTGACGCTGGAGCAGGCGATGGAGTTCTGCGCCGAGGACGAGTGCGTCGAGGTGACGCCGGAGATTGTGCGCGTGCGCAAGGTGGAGCTCAACGCCAGCCTGCGGGCACGGGCCAAGGCCCGGGCGAAGTCCCGCGCCTAGGGTCACGCGCGGGGACCACTGCACGAGGGCCGATACCCTGAACAGCGTGTCGAATCCGCTCCGAGTCGTCGCCGCGCTGTCCGCGCTGCTGACGCTCGTAGCCGGATGCACGGTCAGCCCGCCGCCCGCGCCGCAGAGCACCGAGACCACCGAGACGTCGCCGCCACCACCGCCGAAGGCGACGCAGATCATCATGGCCATCGACTGGATCGGCCCCGGGTTCAACCCGCATCTGCTGTCGGATCAGTCGCCGGTGAACGCGGCGATCAGCGCGCTGGTGCTGCCGAGCTCGTTCCGTCCGGTGCCCGACCCGACGACGCCGACCGGCTCGCGCTGGGAGCTCGACACCACGCTGCTGGAGTCGGCGGAGGTCACCAACGAGGACCCGTTCACCGTCACCTACAAGATCCGCCCGGAGGCCTCCTGGACGGACAACGCGCCGATCGCCGCCGACGACTTCTGGTACCTGTGGCGGCAGATGGTCAGCCAGCCCGGCGTCGTCGACCCCGCCGGCTACGACCTGATCACCGGGGTGCAGTCGGTGGAGGGCGGTAAGACCGCGGTGGTGACGTTCTCCCAGCCGTATCCGGCGTGGCGGGAGCTGTTCAACAACATCCTGCCCGCGCACATCGTGAAGGACATCCCCGGCGGGTTCGCGTCCGGGCTGGCGCGGGCGCTGCCCGTCACCGGCGGGCAGTTCCGGGTCGAGACCATCGACCCGCAGCGCGACGAGATCCTGCTGGCACGCAACGACCGCTACTGGGGGCCGCCCGCCAAACCCGATCAGGTGCTGTTCCGCCGCGGCGGCGACTCCGCCGCGCTGGCCGACTCGATCCGCAACGGCGACACCCAGGTGGCGCAGGTGCACGGCGGGGCGGCGGCGTTCGCGCAGCTGTCGGCGATCCCGGACGTGCGGACCTCGCGGATCGTCACCCCGCGGGTGATGCAGCTGACGCTGCGGGCGCAGCAGCCGGCGCTGGCGGATCCCCTTGTGCGCAAAGCGATTATGGGGCTGCTCGACGTGGATCTGCTGGCCGCTGTCGGCGCCGGGGACGACAACACCGTGACGCTGGCGCAGGCGCAGGTGCGGTCACCGTCGGATCCCGGGTACGTGCCGACGGCGCCGCCCGCGATGAGCAAGGAGGACGCCCTCGGGCTGCTGGCCGAGGCCGGCTACGAGGTCGAGCCGGTCGAGACGCCGCCACCCCAGCGACCCGGGGTGCCCCCGCCGGACACCGGCCGCGGTCGCATCGTCAAGGACGGTGTGCCGCTGTCGCTGGTGATCGGTGTGGCGGCCAACGACCCCACGTCGGTCGCCGTCGCCAACACCGCGGCCGACCAGCTGCGCAACGTCGGCATCGCGGCGTCGGTGTCGGCGCTGGATCCGCCGGTGCTCTACGGCGACGCCCTGCCCAACAACCGGGTCGACGCCGTGGTGGGCTGGCATCACGCCGGCGGGGACCTCGCGACGGCGTTGGCGTCGCGCTACGGCTGCCGCGCGCTGGAGGCGACGGCGGTGCCGACCGCGCAGCCCGGCTCGCCGCCACCCACGACGACATCGACGACGGCTGCCCCCGCGACGACGTCTGCGGCCCCGACCATCTCTGCGGCCCCGGCCACGACCACCGCTACGACGACGCCCACCACCACCCCGCCGGGCTCGGCGCCCGAGACCGGGGAGCTCGTGCAGGCGCCGAGCAACATCACCGGCATCTGCGACCGCAGCATCCAGCCGAAGATCGACGCCGCGCTCGACGGCAGCGAGGACATCGCCGACGTCATCACCGCCGTCGAACCACGACTGTGGAACATGGCGACCGTGTTGCCGATCCTGCAGGACACCACGATCGTCGCCGCCGGCCCCAGCGTGCAGAACGTCAGCCTGTCCGGTGCCGTGCCGGTCGGCATCGTCGGTGACGCGGGCCGCTGGACGAAGACGCCCAGATAACAGATCGGCCCCTCGAGGCGAGGGGGCCGACCGTCTTCTAGTTGGCGCCGGGACTACTCCGAGTCGCCGTCGGACCCGCCGTCGGATCCACCGTCGTCGGACGTTCCGCTGTCGTCGGAGTCGCTGCCGGTCTCGTCGCTACCGGTCCCGCCCGGAGTGGCCTTGTTGTCGTCCGTCGGGCCGGTGTCCTCCCCGGCGTCCTCGTCATCGGCGAGGTCATCGGCGAGGTCATCGGCGAGGTCGTCATCGATGTCCTCGGTGACGTCCTCGTCCTCGTCGGTGACAGCGTCCTCTTCAGCGTCCTCTTCGTCGATGACGTCCTCCACGGCGTCCTCATCCGTGACGTCCTCGGTGACATCCTCCACCTCGTCGGGGGCTTCGCTGTTCTCGTCGTCGGTGTCGGCGACGCCCGCTGCCGGGGTTGCGCCGGAACCGCCGTCGGACTCCTCCGAGGTGTACGCCGCGGATCGCGCGGCGGCCCCACTGGACTCGGCGGTCGCATCCGACAGGGCCGCGGTGTCCGCCTCCGCCTCCGTGAGTGCCTCGGTGCCGGCCGCGGTGGTGGCCGGCGGCTTGAGCGCGTTGGCGATGACATCGCGGAGGTTCAGCAGGGTGTTGAACGTTCCGAGGCCGCCGCTGAACAGGCCGCCGTCGACACCGAACCCGTTGAGGAAACCGTTGATGACGATTCCGGGTGCGGCGATGACCGCGGCTGCCACACCGAGCAGGTCGCCGGCGGACGCCGCGTCGGCGATGTTCTGCAGAGCCTCACCGGTGGAGAAGATCGTGCTCGAGAACGGCGCGATCAACGCCAGCGTGCCGAGCGCGGTGATCTCCTGGAAGTGCCCCGCGACCCTGAGCATGCCCTCGATCGGCGCCTGGACCGCGGCCTGGAGCGCGGGCAGCAGCGGCAGCGCCGCGAACACCAGCGGCTGGAACAGCGCCGTCACGACGTCGTTGGCCGCCGCGGTGAAGTTTCCGGCGAGCACCGACTCGAACGCGTGCTGCAGCGCCGGTGCCGCGATGTTCTGCAGGTTGTCGAACAACGCGCCGCCGGCCTCCTGCAGGGCGGGCAGCAGCTCCTCGGCGATGGCCAGTTGGTTCAGCAGTACCTGGCGCAGGATGGGCGCCGGATTCTCGAGCACGCGTTGGAACAGGACGCCGATGTTCTCGCCGGTGTTCTGCACCAGGTCCAGGTAGACCTGCAGCGGGTTGACCGAGGCGTTGAGCTGCACCTGGCTCGTCAGCGGAGGCGCCGGAACCCGGAGGTCGGACGGCGCCACCGGAGATAACGGAGCTAACGCGATTGCGCTCGCGCCAACTATTCCGATGCCCGCGCGTAGATATGACCGAGCTGCACGTTCCATGACCACTCCCTCTGTGTCGATATTTGCGTGCGCTCGGAAAGTTACCGCTAGGTAACCGTTTGCCGGAGGCGATTCAAGAATTTCGTTTCCCCAGTTCAAGGCCAAAAACGGTAGTTTGCGGTGGCGATTCTTTTATGGATGAAGAGTTGTGCTAATAACTGGTCAAAACATGGCAAAATAACGTACACGATAATTAAATGCCCAGATGCCTAGGCCGGTGAATAAATACAATTTCGCGAGGGATTGCTGAATTTGCGGTCAGGTGCGCTCATCGCTGGCATTAGTCGATATCGGCGGTATCGGCTGGCTTGCTGAATCGGTACCGCAGGTACCGCCACGCGGCGCGCCGTTGCGCTGAGAGATCCTGGGACCGCCGGTACCGAACATAAACCCATGTTTGCCTGCGCAACGAGATGTTGCTGCCGATTCCGCCTCGGAGCGCATGCGATCGGCCCCCTCCCGAAGGAGGGGGCCGACCGACTTTCGAGGGTTCTTCCAAAGGGTTACTCCGTGGAGCCCTCGCCGTTCTCATCGCCCCGCCGGTGGGCTCGGACGGTTCGGGGGGTTCCGAGGGTTCGGAGGGTTCGGTTGGGCCCTCCTCGGACTCGGTGACCACGGCGCCGTTGCTGGTCTTGGTCTTCACAGCGCCGACCTGGCCGGGTGTGAACTTGTTGCCGTTCGTCAGCTTCGTTCCGCCGTTGGCCGTGGTGCCGTCGTTGGCCGTGGTGCCGTCGTCTCCGGTTCCGTCGTCCCCGAGGCCGGCGCCATTACCCGTGTTCTCCTGCTTGCCGTCGTCGCCGTCGTCGCCGTCGTTTCCGTCGTTCGAACCATCGGAGTAGTTCTGGAACTCCGGTTCTCCGTCGTCACCGAAGGAGAACGCCGCGAAGTTATTCTCGGGGTTCTTCTCGGGCGGCCCGGCTGTGGTCTTCTCTTCCAGTCCCGGCCCTGGGGAGATGGGGTGCAGTGCGTCGGCGATCACGTTGCGCACATTGAGAATCGAGCCGATCGTGCCCACTTCCGGCGTGAGCAGGCCGACGCCGGGCGAGCCACCCGGTCCATACCCGTTGAGGACGGCGTCCACGACGACGATCGGCGCGCTCACCAGGGCGCCGACGGCACCGAGGAAGTCGCCGTTGCCCGCGGCGCCGACGATGGTGCCGACGATGTCGAACACCGCGTTGGTCAGCGACTGCACCGGCGCGAGGGCACCGCCAAGGACCCCGAAGAGCGCGGTGGGGAGTACCGCGACGACGTTGGCGATGTTCTGCACGGTGTTCGCCGCGATCGCCAGCGGTGGACCGATGATGACCCCGGTCAGCGTCGTCACCAGCCCGCTCACCGTCTGGTTGAGGATCGCGCCGGCGGCAGCGAAGTTGCCGTTGGCCAGCGCGTCGGCGAACAACTCGCCCGCCAGCTGGAGTCCCTCGAGCACCGCCGGAAGCGACTCGACGAACCCCCCGACCGTCGAGCCCAGGTATTCAAGATTCGCCAGCTGGTTGGTGACGACCTGCCCGAGAATCGGGGCCGGCGAGTCCAGGAACTGCTCGATCAGCCCGCCACCGTTCTCCAGGCTCCTCTCGAAGAGGGCGGCGAAGGCATCCAGCGGGTTGGTTGCCGAGGTGAGTTGCGCCGCCGCGCCGATGGTCGGTGGGGCCGCGAGCCGGGTGTCCAGAACCGGCGGCGCAACGGAGCTGACGGCGATGACGCCGGCACCGACCAGTGCCACCCCCGTCGTGACGTATGGGCGAATTGTTGCTTGCATGTCATCTCCTTTGATGTCGAGCGATCCCCATGCAGGCAAAAATCTACGCCCCCGTTAGCTGGTTTGTGGCAAATATTGCAGTTTCGTCAAAACAAGTCCTTCGACTGTTTGAAATAAGAAAAAGTGCAGGTGGGTGCCGATATGTCGCCGCCGGCAATTCTGGGCCGGGGAATCGGAGCAATCACAATGATGAATTCATGGCAAACTCTTTGCGCCGGGTAGTAGCTTCGGCCGGCGGGTAGACCGGTCCTGGGCCGATCATCGGGTGTGCTTGGGAGCGCTAAGCGCTTTGCCGCAGACAGCAAACGGCCCCTTCCCGCTGGGGAAGGGGCCGATGCCTTAGGGGCAGTGGGTCTTACTCCTCGGAGCCGCCGTCGCCGCCCTCGGAGCCACCGTCACCGCCGTCGTCGTTGGTGGTGGTGTCTTCGTCACCGCCCTCGTCGCCACCGCCGACCTCGTTCGACGGAGCTCCGTTGGACGGATCCTCGCCTTCCTCGCCCTCGTCGCCTTCGTCGCCGCCGAGGTCATCGAGGTCAGCGGGGTCAATGGTCCCGCCCTCGTTCTCCTCGCCGTTCTCCTCGCCCTTCTTGCCGAGGTCGAGGTCCTCTTCGCCCTCCTCGCCGCCGAGGTTGAGGTTTTCCTCATCGCCAGAGCCGCCTGCGCCGGCGCCGGCGCCCTCACCACCGGAACCGTCGCCGTCGGTGGTGATCGTGAGGACGTCTGCATCCTCGTCGATCAGGGTGTTGGGCGCCTGGTAGGGGGTCTGCTGGATGCCGAGGTCCTGCTTGCCCGCTGCCGGCGGATGGATGATGTCGGCGATCGCCTCGCGCACGGCGAGGAAGAAGCCGATGGGGCCCGCACCCAGCGGGCCGAGCAGCCCCGTCGGGGTGAGCAGGCCCGGGGCGGGAAGGATGCCCAACAGCGCGGGTCCGTAGTCGCCGTTGAGGATGCCATCGGCGAGCACCGCGGGGATCTCGACGATCGCACCGACGATCCCGCCGAGGTCTCCGGCGGCGGCCGCGTTGATGACGTTCTGGATCGCCGTGCCGATGGCGCCGACCCCGCTGAGGACCGGGCCCGCGAAGGCCAGGGGAAGGCCGAGAATCAGGCCCGGGCCGACCTCCTGGATCACCGCGTTGAGGCGGTTGATGGCCTCTAATGCCGGGGTCACGACGGCGCCGAGGACGTCGAGCAGCGGAATCGCGATGGTCAGCGGCACGGTGAGCAGCGTGTTGAGAGCACCCTCGACGTTGCCCTGGCCGAGGTACTCCACTGCCTGCTGCAGATCCTCGGGGATCTGCTCGGTCAGCGCGGTCACCAGACCGTTGCCCGCCGACTGCAGCGCCGACACAAGGGTCTCGACGTTGGCGAACTGATTCGCCAGGATCGCCTGGAGGATCGGGATCGGGCGTGACAGGAAGATCTCGGCCATCTGTCCGACGTTGTCGAGCGAGCGCTCGAAGACCTCGGCGTAGAAGTCGATTGGGCTCGGGCTGGCCGACAGGGCGACCGCGGCACTCGAGAAGGCGTGCGCCGGGCTCTTGATGTCCGGCGGAGTGACCGCGATCGGTGTGATCGCGAGGGCACTCGCGCCGAGTACTGCGATACCCGCCTTGACAGGGGGGCGAACAGCGATCTGCATTGTCTCTCCTTTGACAGCGCTGTGTTCAGGGGCAAACGCAATTTACCGCGTCGTAAGTTTGCCTGGTGTGAAATTTGAGGAAAAAAATGAAACAAGTTCCACTGGGTGGACGTGCGGTGATGTGGCATTTTGTAGCAGTCATGCATCGAAGCTTCATTCCGCAAAGCATTCGCTGAGGTATGTGACGAACGTCATGACCAGCTAAAGATGAGTTCAGCTAAGTAGCTAGTTGCTTACGCGACCGTTGAAAAATCACAGGATGATCACGGGCCGGATCACAAGACGGTAACGACCATGGCGTTGCGGGGAGTGGTGGGCGTCACAAAGTCTGTGACCGCAATTGCGTCTTGACGCGTGTCCCGGCAAACCCGGGCGTGACCGACGGCCGGCGGTTCGGCAAGCTGGACCGAATGGAACGTCCCCGCCTGCTGTTCGTGCACGCCCACCCCGACGACGAGACCCTTGCGACCGGTGCGACGATCGCGCACTACGCCGCCCGCGGCGCCCAGGTCCGGGTCGTCACCTGCACCCTCGGCGAGGAAGGCGAGGTGATCGGCGACAAATGGGCCTACCTGGCCGTCGACCACGCCGACCAGCTGGGCGGCTACCGCATCGCCGAACTGACCGCCGCACTCAACGCGCTCGGCCTCGACGGTCCGGAATACCTCGGCGGCGCCGGCCGCTGGCGTGACTCCGGCATGGCCGGCACCCCACCCCGCCACCACCAGCGCTTCATCGACGCCGACCCGCAGGAGACCGTGGGCGCCCTGGTCGCCGTCATCCGCGAGCTGCGTCCGCACGTCGTCGTCACCTACGACCAGAACGGCGGCTACGGCCACCCCGACCACATCCACTGCCACGAGGTGACGATGGCTGCCGTCGCCGCCGCGGCGGACGCCGAACATCCCGGTGAGCCCTGGGACGTCCCGAAGGTGTACTGGGCGGCGACCGCGAAGTCCGCGCTCACCGAAGGGCTCGCCGCCATGACAGACCTCCCGGACGGCTGGATCCGCGTCGGCGCCGACGACCTGGGCTTCGGGTATCCCGACGACGCCATCGACGCGGTGATCGAGGCGCCGGAGGCTTTGCCCGCCAAGATCGCCGCAATGCGCGCACACGCCACCCAGATCACCGTCGCCGACGACGGCGCGACGTTCGCGCTGTCGAACAAGATCGCGCTGCCCGTCTCCGCCGTCGAGCACTACATCCTCGCCGCCGGCACGCCGGGGGAGCGCGACGCGCGCGGCTGGGAGACGGATCTACTCGCCGGGTTGGACCTTCAATAGCGATGGCGCGACGGGGTAAGCTCCCCGACAGTCGGCGGAGCGAGGAAGGGACGGCACATGGATCAGGATCTCGATCCCAACCTGCAGCACTGGCAGGACCGCTTCGACAACCTGCAGTGGGTGATCGGGTCGATCACCGGACTGCTGGACAGCATCCCGACCTGAGCTCACCCTCTTCCGCGTCGCACCGCGGCCGCATCGCGGTCCTGACGCTGCTTGCCCTCGACGGGGTGCTCTGCGCCGTCGCGTCCGCGTTCTTCCTGCCGCTACGCCTCGGCGCGGTGCCGTTTCCGGTCAGCGCCGTGCTCGCCGGCGCCGTCAACGTCGCGCTGGTGTGGGCGGCCCTGCACTGGACCTCCGAACCCCGGCTGGCCGCGCTGCCGCTGTGGACCTGGCTGGCCACCGTCGCCGTGTTGACGGTCGGCGGCCCCGGCGACGACATCGTCTTCGGCGGCGTCGGAGTCCTGGGGTACGCCCTGCTCCTGCTCCTCGTGCTCGGCGGACTGCCGCCCGCCTACCTGCTGTACCGGCGCACGCGCGGCTGAGCGCTACTCGGCGTCGGTGTCGGAGGACTCGCTCTCGTCGGCGTCCGAGGTCTCCGGTGTCTCCGCGGTGACCGTCTCGGTTTCCCCCTGAGCCGAGGGTTCGTCCTCGGGCTCGTCTCCCGGGGTGGCTCCGGGGGCGACGACGGGTCCGCGCACCTCGCCCTGCGCCGACACCGTGCCGTTGGAGTCGGTGGACGACCCGGGGTCGGTGTCTTCGATCTCCTCCTGGATCTCCTCCTGCTCGACCTCCGTGAAGGTCTTCTCCTCCGGCTGTACCTCGTCGGTGGGCTCCTGGGCCGGCTCCTCGGGTTCGGCCTCGGGAGCGTCCTCGGTGGCGAACGACGTCATTCGCAGGGGCGGGTCGCTGTCGTCGACGAGCTCATCACCCCCATCGACACCCTCATCGGGGACGGCCGCTGCGAAACCGCCGATCGGCGGGATCGGGGGCAGCGGCGGGAAGTAGGTCGCGATCTCCTGGTTGATGAAGTAGATGCCGGCGTTGATGGTGTCGACGGCGATGTTGCGCAGGCCCTGCAGGAAGCCGACCTGCCCGTCGATCCAGTCGGCGAAGTTGAAGACGATGCTCTGAACGATCTGCTCGCCGGTGTTGTAGAAGATCATGATCTGCGGCGCCAGCAGACCCACCCACGGGATCCGGCCGACCACATACGCGGCCAACTCGAATCCCCACTCGACCCACGGCTCGATCGTCATGTAGGCGTTCTCGATGAACGTGCCGATCGAGGTGCCGAGCGCCAGCGGCTGCACCTGTGGCGTGGGTACACCGGCCCCGGCGCTCGGCACCAGGTTCTGCACCCATCCGGTCAGCAGATCCGGCAGGTCGGTCACCGCCAGCGGTTGGACCGCCGCGGTCAGCCGCAGCGGCGCCGCCGCGACGTGCGAGGTCGCGGCTTTCGGCGCCGGGGCAGCGGGTTCGGGGGCGGCGACCGTCAGCGCGGTCGCAGTTACCACCGCCGCACCCGCCGCCAGCATCGAACGCACCGCTGCACTCACCGCAATCGCCTCCTTCACGCGACACCACCCACTGTGCCCAGCAACTTACGCGTATGTCAGCGCTCCCACGGGGATTGGGGGAAACAAGCCGGACGTGGCGCGCGCCCCTCGCGGCGACGGGGACTAGGGTGACCGGTATGTCCGGCGTATGGCAGACGCACCTGGGTCCACGCTGTGAGACCACATCCACGACAGCAGGAATGATTCACGTCTCCACCGGAGTTACACGGGAGTGGCTCTGAACCCTCAACGAGGCGCTGATCTGCCCGATCCGGTGATCCCACCGAAGTCCAACGCACCCAGCCCGGCCGCGCTGAGGCGCGTGCTGCGCCGCGCCCGCGACGGCGTCGCGCTCAACGTCGACGAGGCCGCGATCGCGATGACCGCCCGCGGCGACGACCTCGCCGACCTGTGCGCCAGCGCGGCGCGCGTGCGCGACGCGGGTCTGGAGGCGGCGGGCCGGCGCGGGCCCACCGGGCGGCTACCGGTCAGCTATTCCCGCAAGGTCTTCATCCCGGTCACCCACCTGTGCCGCGACACCTGCCACTACTGCACCTTCGTCACGGTGCCCGGCCGGCTGCGCGCCCAGGGCAAGGGCATGTACATGGAGCCCGACGAGATCCTCGAGGTGGCTCGCCGCGGCGCCGAACTCGGTTGCAAGGAGGCGTTGTTCACCCTCGGCGACCGTCCCGAGGCGCGGTGGGAGGAAGCCCGCCAGTGGCTCGACGAGCGCGGCTACGACTCCACGCTGGACTACGTGCGCGCCATGGCGATCCGGGTGCTCGAGGAGACCGGCCTGCTGCCGCACCTCAACCCCGGCGTGATGAGCTGGTCAGAGCTGTCGCGGCTCAAGCCCGTCGCACCGTCGATGGGCATGATGCTCGAGACCACGTCGCGGCGGCTGTTCGAGACCAAGGGCCTGGCCCACTACGGCAGCCCCGACAAAGACCCCGAGGTCCGGTTGCGCACGCTGACCGACGCGGGCCGGCTGTCGATCCCGTTCACCACCGGTCTGCTGGTCGGGATCGGGGAGACACTGACCGAGCGCGCCGAGACGATCCACGCGATCCGCCGCGTGCACAAGGAGTTCGGGCACGTCCAGGAAGTGATCGTGCAGAACTTCCGCGCTAAGGACCACACCGCGATGGCGTCGGCGCCGGATGCGGCGTTCGAGGACTTCCTGGCCACCGTCGCGGTCACCCGGCTGGTGCTGGGGCCGAAGATGCGGGTGCAGGCGCCCCCGAACCTGGTGTCGCGCGAGGAGTGCCTGGCGCTGGTCGGTGCCGGGGTCGACGACTGGGGTGGGGTGTCGCCGCTGACCCCCGACCACGTCAACCCGGAACGGCCGTGGCCGGCGCTGGACGAGCTGGCGGCCATCACCGCCGAGGCGGGCTACGACCTGGTGCAGCGGCTGACCGCGCAGCCGCAGTACGTGCAGGCCGGCGTGGCGTGGATCGACCCGCGGGTGCGTGGCCACGTCGAGGCGCTGGCCGACCCCGAGACCGGTTACGCGCTGGACGTCAATCCGGTCGGCCGCCCGTGGCAGGAGCCCGACGAGGCGTCACAGTCGTTGGGGCGCACCGATCTTCACACCGCGATCGACCAGGACGGTCGGCTCACCGAGACGCGCAGCGACCTCGACAGCGCGTTCGGCGACTGGGAGTCGATCCGCGAGAAGATCTCCGAGCTGGTCGCCCGGGCGCCCGAGCGTATCGACACCGACGTGCTGGCGGCGCTGCGCAAGGCCGAGAGCGATCCCGCCGGCCTGTCCGACGACGAGTACCTGGCGCTGGCCTGCGCCGACGGGCCCGCGTTGGATGCCGTTGCCGCGCTGGCGGATTCGCTTCGCCGCGATGCCGTCGGCGACGACGTGACCTTCGTCGTCAACCGCAACATCAACTTCACCAACATCTGCTACACCGGCTGCCGGTTCTGCGCGTTCGCGCAGCGCAAGGGTGACGCCGACGCGTACTCGCTGTCGGTGGAGGAGGTCGCCGACCGGGCGTGGGAGGCGCACGTCGCCGGTGCCACCGAGGTGTGCATGCAGGGCGGCATCGACCCCGAACTGCCGGTGACCGGGTACGCCGATCTGGTGCGCGCGGTCAAGCAGCGGGTGCCGTCGATGCACGTGCACGCGTTCTCGCCGATGGAGATCGCCAACGGTGTCACCCGCAGCGGGCTGTCGGTCCGGGAGTGGCTGACTGCGCTGCGCGAGGCCGGGCTGGACACCATCCCCGGCACCGCCGCGGAGATCCTCGACGACGAGGTACGGTGGGTACTGACCAAGGGCAAGCTGCCGACGTCGATGTGGATCGAGATCGTCACCACCGCACATGAAGTCGGCCTGCGGTCCAGTTCGACGATGATGTACGGCCACGTCGACCAGCCGCGGCACTGGGTCAGCCACCTGCGCATCCTGCGGGAGATCCAGGACCGCACAGGCGGTTTCACCGAGTTCGTGCCGCTGCCGTTCGTGCACCAGAGCTCGCCGCTGTACCTGGCCGGCGGTTCCCGGCCGGGCCCGACGCACCGCGACAACCGGGCGGTGCACGCGCTGGCGCGGATCATGCTGCACGGCCGGATCGCCAACATCCAGACCAGCTGGGTCAAGCTCGGCGTCGAGCGCACGCAGATCATGCTGCAGGGCGGCGCCAACGACCTCGGCGGCACGCTGATGGAGGAGACGATCTCGCGGATGGCCGGCTCGGAGTTCGGGTCGTACAAGACGGTCGAGGAGCTCGTCGCGATCGCCGAGGGTATCGGGCGCCCGGCCCGTCAGCGCTCGACGACGTACGCCCCGCTGGCGGCCTGACCCCTCCCTCAGCGCGCGAGCGTGCGTGTCTGCACACGACACGCCGCCGAAATTCCGGCATTTGCGCACGCTCGTCGCCGCCGAGGAGGGGTATACCGGCGGCATGGAGCGATGTGTACCCCCGGCCACCGCGGCGGCAGTCCTGCACGTCCGTCAGCTCACCGCCGCCGAACTCGAGACCGTCCAAGCCGCCAAACGGTTCTTCAAGGAGAGCGCCTGGGACGAATGGCGCACCACCCAGCCGCTGAAGTTCGACGGACCGAACGAACAGTACGAGGTGTGCGCCGACTTCGCGACCGACCTGGTGTCGGTGCCGGGCGTGGTCTCGTGGTTCGTTCCCCGCGCAGGCCGGTATGCGCGCGCAGCGGTGTTGCACGACTACCTGTGGCGCTGTCCCGACCGCACCGGATGTGACCGCCGCCAGGCCGATCACCGGTTCCGGCTGCAGATGCAGCGCGACGGTGTGAGCCTGCTGCGGCGCTGGATCATCTGGAGCGCCGTCCGGATGTCGGCGATCCTGCAGGGCAAGGGCGGGGCGGGCTGGTGGAAGGACCTGCCCGGCGCGCTGACGCTCCTGCTGCTGGTGGCCGCGCCGGTCGTCGCACTGCCCGCGCTGACGATCCTGGTGTCGACGGTGGTGTTCTGGATCCTGGAGTCCGTCGTCGCGCTGGTGGTGCCCGACGAACAGCCCACGCCGATTCAATTGAAAACCTGACCAAACTCCGGCGACTTCGCCTGGTGACGGATGTGATACCCGCCCACGTGCGCGTTGGCGACGACGGCAACGGACACCTCTTCGCCGTGGTGCCGACGGGCAATCGCACGAAATCTGTTGCACCGCTTTGGGGGTTGACGCGACCGCCCGTGCGCACGATACGAATGGAGGCATGAGACCTCTCGCCATGACCTGCGTGCCGCTGGCCCTCGCGTTCGCGGGCGCTCCCGTCGCCGCCGCACAGGATCCGATCTGGATCGAGCGCAGCTACACCACGGAGCTGTCCTGGACACCGCCGAGCTGCATCACGATCGACGTCGCCGAGGTCGGCGGCGGCACACGGCCCGACTACCAGTGCAATCTCGGCGATCCGGCGCCGAAGCTGTTCCACCACGTGGTGCCCGCCGGGGCGCCCGCGCACGTCGGAGTCAACCCGCACGTGTTCCCGGGCACCCGCGTCTACTGTCGCGTCGTCGAGGACAACACCGGACGCGTGCTGATCCAGAACCAGGGCGACGCCGGTAACGCCGGCGACAACAGCTGTCTGATCGTCGACTGACACCCGTGCGAGCGTGCGCAAATGCCGGAGATTCCGCGGCGTGTCGTGTGCAGACACGCACGCTCGCGGAAGGGGGGGTGTCAGAGGGTGGCGGCGAGTTCGGTGCCCTCGCGGATCGCCCGCTTGGCGTCGAGTTCGGCTGCGCGGGCGGCCCCGCCGATCACGTGCACCGCGATTCCCTTGTCCCGCAACACCGTCTCAAGACCACGCACCGACTCCTGACCGGCGCAGATCACGACGTTGTCGACGGGTAACACCCGCGCACCGGTGCGCTTGGGGCCGAAGGTGATGTGCAGCCCGTCGTCGTCGATGCGTTCGTAGTTCACCCCCGACAACTGCTCAACCCCCTTGGCTCGCAACGACGCCCGGTGCACCCAGCCCGTCGTCTTGCCGAGCCGCCGGCCCTGCGGCCCCTTCGAGCGCTGCAGCAGGTACACCGTGCGGGCCGGTGGCGCGGGAAGAGGAGTGGTCAGCGCACCCCGGGCCTCCTGCGGGTCGGCCACACCCCACTCCGCCTTCCACTCCTTGAGGTTGCGCGTCGGTGACTCGTCGGTGACCAGGAACTCGCTGACGTCGAAACCGATTCCGCCGGCGCCGATCACCGCGACGGTGCTGCCGACCGGGGCGCCGGTGATCACCTCGGGGTAGGTCAGCACCTTCGGGTGGTCGATCCCGGGAATCGACGGCAACCTCGGCCGCACCCCGGTGGCCAGCACCACCTCGTCGAAGTCCGCCAGGTCGTCGACTCCCGCGCGGGTCCCCAGTCGCACGTCGACGCCGTGCCTGTCGAGCATCACCGTGTAGTAGCGCAGCGTCTCGGCGAACTCCTCCTTGCCGGGAATCCTTCGCGCCAAATCGAACTGACCGCCGATCGTCGCGCCCGCCTCGAACAGCGTCACGCGGTGCCCACGCTGCGCGGCGCTGACCGCCGCGGCCAGTCCCGCCGGGCCCGCGCCGACGACCGCCACCCGCTTGGCCCGCCGGGTCGGTCCCAGCACCAGCGTCGTCTCGTGCCCGGCGCGCGGGTTGAGCAGACATGACACCGTCTTGTGCGCGAACGCGTGATCCAGACAGGCCTGGTTACACGCGATGCAGGTGTTGATCTCGTCGGCGACGCCGGCCTCGGCCTTGCGCACCCAGTCGGGGTCGGCCAGCAATGGGCGTGCCATCGAGATCAGCTGCACCCGGCCCTCGGCGAGGATTCGTTCGGCGGTGTCGGGCATATTGATCCGGTTCGACGCGACCACCGGGATACCGACGTGTTCGGCCACCGCGTTGCTGATGTCGACGAACGCCGCGTTGGGCACCGAGGTGACGATCGTCGGCACCCGCGCCTCGTGCCATCCGATCCCGGTGTTGAGGATCGTCGCCCCGGCCGCTTCGACTTCGGTTGCCAGCGCGACGATCTCGTCCCAGCTCTGGCCGTCCTCGACGTAGTCGGCCATCGACATCCGGTAGCAGACGATGAAGTCGGAGCCGACTTCCGCGCGCACCCGGCGCACGATCTCGACCGCGAACCGGCGGCGTTTGGCCGATGTGCCGCCCCACGCGTCGGTGCGTTTGTTGGTGCGCGGCGCGAGGAACTGGTTGATGAGATAGCCTTCGCTGCCCATGATCTCGACGCCGTCGTAACCGGCGTCGCGGGCCAGCACCGCGGCCCGCACGAAGTCGTCGATCGTGCCCTCGACATCGCGCAGGGCCCGCGGCCGGAACGGGTTGATCGGCGCCTTGATCGCCGAGGCGCTCACCGAGAACGGGTGGTACGCATAGCGTCCCGCATGCAGCAGCTGCAGCAGGATCTTGCCGCCCTCCTCGTGCACGGCGGCGGTGACGGTGCGGTGCCTGCGCGCGTCCGACGACGAGATCATCTGCGCGGCGAACGGCAGCAGCCAGCCGGTCCGGTTGGGCGCGTACCCGCCGGTGATGATGAGCCCGACGCCGCCGCGCGCCCGTTCGGCGAAATAGGCCGCCAGCCGGTCGATGTCGCGGGCGCGGTCCTCCAAGCCGGTGTGCATCGACCCCATCACGACGCGGTTGCGCAGCGTCGTGAAGCCGAGATCCAACGGCGACAACAGGTTCGGGTACTTCACCGGGCCTCCTGCAACGACGTCAGGACCTCGTCGAGCCACGCGATCGCGCTCTCCTCGGCGCGGATGCCGCCGCGCAGCACCAGGTACTGGTGCAGGGCGCTGCCGCTCAGCGATGCCGGATCCGGGAACTGGCGTTTGGCGTACGCGCGGTAGGTGTCCAGCAGGGCGGCGCGCTCGGCGCGCAGCTCTGCGGCCTGAGCGGCGACGGCGGCCGCATCGCCGAACGAGGCGCCGCGCACCTTCACGGCGAGATCGCGGGTGCGGTTGTCGGCGACGGTGCTGCCGCGCCCGGTCAGCGGCGCCGCGATCCACCGGGCCAACTCGGCGCGGCCGGCCTCGGAGACGGTGTAGACCTTCTTGTCCGGCCGGCCGTGCTGGGTGACGGTCGTCGCCTGCACCCAGCCGTCGCTCTCCATCGCGCGCAGGGTGCGGTAGATCTGCTGGTGGGTGGCGGCCCAGAAGTAGCCGATCGAGCGGTCGAAGCGCCGCGCGAGCTCGTAGCCGCTGCCCGACTGCTCGGCCAGCGCCACCAGGATCGCGTGGGGGAGGGCCACGCGGCGAGCCTAGGACGACGGCGGGTGCCTATGCAATAAGTTGCACTGCACCCTGGTGCATAAGGGCGTGTCACTAGGCACCTGTATGTGCGACGTTTAGTATCAGTAACCACGCGCGCCCGGAACCGGTGCCGCGCGCGAAGTTAGGGCACACTTAGACAACCGTCCAGGTTGCGACCACGCATACTTGCGGCCGAGTCATTAGCCCTACCCCCGTACGGCAGCCCACCGGACAGGAGACCGGAGACCTTGAGGAGAGCACAGTGACGTACGTCATTGCCGAACCCTGCGTCGACGTCAAAGACAAGGCGTGTATCGAGGAGTGCCCCGTCGACTGCATTTACGAGGGCGCCCGCATGCTCTACATCCACCCGGATGAGTGCGTCGACTGCGGTGCGTGTGAGCCGGTCTGCCCGGTCGAGGCGATCTACTACGAGGACGACGTCCCCGACCAGTGGTCCAGCTACGCGCAGGCCAACGCCGACTTCTTCGCTGAGCTCGGTTCCCCCGGTGGCGCCTCCAAGGTCGGCCAGACCGACAACGACCCCGAGGCCATCAAGAACCTGCCTCCGAAGGGCGACGACTGACCACGCGTCAGCCCCGTAGCGCGTCGCTGCCGGTGTTCCCCTGGGACACCCTGGCCGACGTGACCGCGCTCGCCCGCGCGCACCCCGACGGCATCGTGGACCTGTCGGTGGGCACGCCGGTCGACCCGGTCGCGCCGATCATCCGCGACGCGCTGGCCGCGGCGAGCTCCTCGCCCGGCTACCCGACGACGGCAGGCACCCCCGCGCTGCGGATGGCCGCCGCCGACGCGCTGGCGCGCCGCTACGGCGTCACCGGCGTGCCGGAGTCGGCCGTGCTGCCCGTCATCGGCACCAAGGAGCTCATCGCCTGGCTGCCGACGCTGCTCGGGCTCGGGCCCGACGACCTGGTCGTGGTGCCCGAGCTCGCGTACCCGACCTATGAGGTCGGCGCGCGGCTGGCCGGTGCGCAGCTGCTGCGGGCGGACTCGCTGACCCAGATCGGCCCCCGGACCCCGGCACTGGTCTACCTCAACAGCCCGAGCAACCCGACCGGCAAGGTGCTCGGCGCCGACCACCTGCGCAAGGTGGTGAGCTGGGCGCGTGAGCGCGGGGTGCTGATCGCCTCCGACGAGTGCTACCTCGGGCTGGGCTGGGACGCCACGCCGGTGTCGGTGCTGCACCCGTCGGTGTGCGACGGCGACCACACCGGGCTGCTGGCGGTGCACTCGCTGTCGAAGACGTCGTCGCTGGCCGGGTACCGGGCGGGCTTCGTCGCCGGCGATCCCGCGGTGGTCGCCGAGTTGCTGGCGGTGCGCAAGCACGCGGGCATGATGATGCCGACCCCCGTGCAGGCGGCCATGGTCGCCGCGCTCGAGGACGACGAGCACGAGCGCGAACAGCGCGACCGCTACGCCGCGCGCCGCGAGATCCTGCTGCCCGCCCTGAAGTCCGTCGGGTTCACCGTCGACGACTCCGAGGCCGGGCTGTACCTGTGGGCGACCCGTGGGGAGCCGTGCCGCGAGACGCTGGCCTGGCTGGCCGAACGCGGGATCCTCGTCGCGCCGGGCGAGTTCTACGGCCCGCGCGGCGAGCGGCACGTGCGGGTGGCGCTGACGGCCACCGACGAGCGGATCTCCGCCGCCGCCGAGCGGCTCAAGGGCTAGCGGGCCGTCGCGCGCAGGCCCAGCGCCAGCACCAGACGGTCGTCGGGATCCTCCAGCGACGTGCCCAGCAGCTTCTCGATCCGGCGCACCCGGTAGCGCACCGTGTTGGGGTGCACGTGCAGCCGCTGCGCGACGGCGGCGATGTCACCGAAACCGTCGAGATAGGCCGCCAGCGTGTCGGCGAGCATCGGATCCTGTTCGCGCAGCAGCCGCACCCGCGGGTCGACCAGCCGCGGCTGCGCCGCCACCTGCGAGACGATCTCGTCGAGCAGCACCGTGGTGCGCGCCTCGTCGAGCGAGGTGACATGTCCGATGGCCTGCGGATGACGCTGCGCGCTGTCGAATACCCGGTCTACCTCCACCCGCGCGCCCGCGGCGGCGGCCAGCCCGGCGACCGGTGCGGCGGCCACCGCCCGCAGGTCCAGCCCGAGCTCGCGGTCCAGCGCCGCCACCACACCGCGCGCCCACGACATCACCGTCGACGGCGCCCCGACCTTCGGCAACAGCACGTACACCCGCCCGTTCCACGGCGCGATCTGCGCGTCGGAGCGAAACGCGCTGGCGGACAGCGCGATCACGTCGTGGGGTGTGGCGCCGGACGGGTCGGCGAATCCGACCAGCGCACCGCGGCCGTCGGCCGCGACGCCCAGTTCCGCCGCGGCGGCGACGATGTCGGCGCCCTCGCCGGCCAGGCCCAGCACCTCCAGCACCCGGCGGGTGTGCGACGACGGCGTCGACGACAGCCGCGCCATGATCCGCGCCGCCAGCACCGCGGCGCCGCGCAACACCTCCTCGACGTCGTCGGCCAGCGGGGCCGAACCCTGCTGCAGCCAGATGGTTCCCGCGAACCGCGGCCGCTCGCCCGGCAGGTGGATGCCGACCGCCAGGCGCGGTCGCAGGCCCAGTTCCGGACGCTCGGCCACCCGCACCACGTCCGGGCCGCGCCGCAGTGCGTCGAAGATGCCCCACTGGCCGATCCACTGGAGATGCTCGGGCGGGCCCGCCCGGCCGAGGATGGTCAGCCGGCGCAACTCGTCGGCCTCCTCGCTGGAGGCCGAGTACGCCAGCACATGCGAGCGCTCGTCCTCGATGCTGACCAGGCCGCGGGTGCGGTCGGCGATGGACTGCGCGAGCCCGAACAGGTCGGTGTCGTTGTCCGCGCCCTCACGTTCGCCGTGGTGCTCGAAGGCGTGGTTGACGAGCTTGTACAGCGACTCCCAGCGGGCACGGGGGTCGACGGCGACGACGGCGGTGCCCAGCGCGACCGCCCGGCGCACCGCCTCGTCGGTCGGCTCCTTGACGAAGATCGCGGTGGGGATGCGGCCGGTGCCCGCGAACTGCTGCTCGAGCCAGCGCACCGCGTCCACGTCGGCTACCCCGAGCAGGAAGAACACGTCGGCCGAGCCGGGGCCGACCGCCAGGCCGAGCCGCACGTCGTCGGCGTCGACCAGCGCCGCCGAGGCGACCGGCATGTCCAGCCCGCGCGGCGCCTCGACCAGCGTGACCATCGTGCGGTCCAGCGCCAGCAGCAACTGGCCCAGACCCAAGCCGGTGTTCCGCACACGCCGCTCCTTTGTTCAATCCGACTATAGGCCCGAGATGTTTTGTTCGATCTCCCATCGGATGCGGAAAGTGTGACGGAGATCATGGCCTCATGGACGCCATCACCGATGTGCCACTTCCCGCCAACGAACCCGTACACGACTACGCACCGGGCAGCCCCGAGCGCACCCGGCTGCTGGCGGCGCTGGACGCCGCCGAACCGATGGACCTGCCCCACGTCATCGGAGGGCGCCACCGGATGGGCGACGGCGACCGCGTCGACGTGGTGCAGCCGCACCGGCACAGCGCGCGGCTGGGCACGTTCACCAACGCCACCCACGCCGACGCGCGCGCCGCGATCGAGGCCGCGCTGGCCGCCAAACCCGGCTGGGAGGCCACCCCGTTCGACGAGCGCGCCGCGATCTTCCTGCGCGCCGCCGACCTGCTGGCCGGCCCGTGGCGCGAAAAGCTGTGCGCGGCAACCATGCTCGGCCAGTCCAAGTCCGCCTACCAGGCCGAGATCGACGCCGCCTGCGAGCTGATCGACTTCTGGCGCTTCAACGTCGCGTTCGCGCGCCGGCTGCTGGCCGAGCAGCCGGTCAGCGTGCCGGGGGTGTGGAACCGCACCGACTACCGGCCGCTGGACGGGTTCGTCTACGCGATCACCCCGTTCAACTTCACCGCGATCGCGGGCAACCTGCCGACCGCGCCCGCGCTGATGGGCAACACCGTGGTGTGGAAGCCCTCGCCGACGCAGACCTACGCCGCCTACCTGACCATGCAGCTGCTCGAGGCCGCCGGACTGCCGCCCGGCGTGATCAACCTGCTGACCGGCGACGGGCTGGCCGTCTCGGAGGTCGCCCTGGCCGACCCGCGGCTGGCGGGCATCCACTTCACCGGGTCGACCGCGACGTTCCAGCACCTCTGGCGCGAGGTCGGCGCCAACATCGCCAACTACCACGGCTATCCGCGGCTGGTCGGTGAGACGGGCGGCAAGGACTTCGTCGTCGCGCACGCCAGCGCACGCCCCGACGTGCTGCGCACCGCGCTCATCCGCGGCGCCTTCGACTACCAGGGCCAGAAGTGCTCGGCCGCGTCGCGCACCTTCATCGCGCGCTCGGTGTGGCAGAAGATGGGCGACGACTTCCTGTCGGCCACCGCGGCGCTGCGCTACGGCGACGTCACCGACCTGACGAACTTCGGTGGCGCGCTGATCGACGAGCGGGCGTTCGCCAAGAACGTCAAGGCGATCGAACGCGCCAAGAGCGCGCACGTGACGATCGCCGTCGGCGGCGAATACGACGACAGCGAAGGCTATTTCGTGCGACCGACGGTGCTGCTGTCCGACGACCCGGACGACGAGGCGTTCCGCACCGAGTACTTCGGCCCGATCCTGGCGGTGCACGTCTACCCCGACGACGAGTACGACCGGATCCTCGACGTCATCGACGGCGGCACCAAGTACGCGCTGACCGGTGCGGTGATCGCCGACGACCGGGCCGCGGTGCTGGCCGCCGAACGTCGGCTTCGCCACGCCGCGGGCAACTTCTACGTCAACGACAAGCCGACCGGAGCCGTCGTCGGGCAACAGCCGTTCGGCGGCGGCCGCGCCTCCGGCACCAACGACAAGGCCGGTTCGGTGCTGAACCTGCTGCGGTGGACCTCGGCGCGCTCCATCAAGGAGACGTTCGTGCCGCCCACCGACCACAACTACCCCCACATGGCACGATGAGCGGGTTCTTCGACCGGGTGGCGCGCCCGGCGATCCTGGCGGCGTCGCGGCGCGACGGGCTGCGCCGCACCGCCGAGCGGCTGCCGATCACCCGCGAGGTCGTGCACCGGTTCGTGCCGGGGGAGAGCATCGCCGACGCGATGGACGCCGTTGCGCAGCTTCGCTATTCGCGACGCCTGGTGTCGATCGACCACCTCGGGGAGGACGTCACCGACCTCGAGACCGCCAACCAGAACGTCGATGTGTACCTGGCGCTGCTGGACGCGCTGGAACGCCGCGACGAGCCCGACACCGCCGTGCGGCCGCTGGAGGTCTCGGTGAAGCTGTCGGCGCTGGGACAGGCGCTGGGCCGCGACGGCGAGAAGATCGCCCTGGACAACGCCCGCGCGATCTGCGCGCGGGCGCAGCGCGCCGGGGTGTGGTTGACCGTCGACGCCGAGGATCACACCACGACCGACTCGACGCTGTCGATCGTGCGTGAGCTGCGCACCGAATTCGACTGGGTGGGAACGGTTCTACAGGCCTACCTGAAACGCACGCCCGGTGACTGCGCCGACTTCGCCGACGCGCGGATCCGGCTGTGCAAGGGCGCCTACGACGAACCGGCGTCGGTGGCCTACCGCGACCGCGCCGAGGTCACCGACGCCTACCTGCGCTGCCTGCGGATCCTGATGGCCGGCGACGGCTACCCGATGGTCGCCTCCCACGATCCGCAGATCATCGCGGAGGTTCCGGCGCTGGCATCCGAATTCGGGCGCGGTGTCGACGATTTCGAGTACCAGATGCTGTACGGCATCCGCGACGCCGAACAGCGCAGGCTCGCCGAGGCGGGGAACCACGTGCGGGTGTACGTGCCGTTCGGCTCACAGTGGTACGGCTACTTCGTGCGCCGACTGGCCGAGCGGCCCGCCAACCTGACGTTCTTCCTGCGCGCGCTGGTGGGCCGTTAGGCGACCGGCCGCGCGCCCACCGGCATAATCACGGTGCCCTTGCAGTAGCCGGCCAGGATCTCGGTGCGCCACGTGCCGAACAGCGACCCGTCGATGTCGGGCGCGTAGAACACCGAAGACCGCGCCGGGGCGTACTCGGCGGGCACACCCGCGCCGCGGAAGCACTCCCACTGCCAGTTGTAGGAGTACACCCAGCGGGATCCGTCCCAGGTGTAGCGGACAGGCTGCGGGATGGTCGGATTGCTCGGCGGCGGCCCGGCGACGACGGTCGCCACGCACAGGCCCGCGCTGCAGTTGGTCACCAGCTCGTACTGCGCGCTGAAGTCGGGTTCGGACTGCGACGCCGTGATGGAGGTGCCCATCTTGTCCGAGGCGTAGGTGATGAACAGGTAGCGCCCGTTCCACGCCGGGACCGCCGCGGTCGACGGCGCCGCGGCGACCAGGCTCATCGCGGCAGCACAGATCAGGGTGATCAACGCGCTGGTCAGAGGGCGGACGGACATGCCTCGCAGAGTAATTGGCGGATCTGACGAAACGGCCGTCGACACGGTCTGCCGACGGACACGAGACCGTCACGGATTCGTATCGGTCAGTGGCCCCGGAGCAGCAGCAGCGCCCACGCGGCGACCGACTGGGCGTCGGTGATCACCCCGTCGCGGATCATCCGCTCCACCTCGGTGCGGGTGAACCATTCGCTGTGCATGTCCTGCTCCTCGAGCTCACGCTCGTGCTCGCCCTCGGTGATGCCCGTCGCCAGGAACACCCAGCCGCGCTGGCTGCTCAGCCCCGGCGCCACGTCGAGCTGGCCCAGCGGCTCGAAGTGTGACGCACGCAACCCGGTCTCCTCCCGCAGCTCGCGCGCCGCGAGCTCGGCGGGCGGATGCGCGTCGCCGCCGGGTGCGGTGCCCTGCGGGAACTCCCAGCGCCGCGCCCCCAGCGGATAGCGGTACTGCTCGACCAGCCGGATCCGGTCCCCGTCCATGGCGATGACCAGCGCGTACGTCGGCTTGTCCACCACCGCGTACACGCCGCCGGTGCCGTCCGGGCGGCGGATGTCGTCCTCACGCAGCGTCATCCAGGGGTTGCGGTAGACCTCCCGCGAGGCCAGCCGCTGAAACTCAGTCACGCGCCCAGTATCACCGAGGCGCCGGTGGGTAACCTCCCTGGTTATGTTGCTCGCTTCGCTGAACCCCGCGGCGGTCGCGGGCGGTGCCGACATCCCCGACGCGGTCCGCATCGACGGGACCGTGCTCAGCCGCAGCGATCTGGTCGGCGCGGCGACGTCGGTCGCCGAGCGGGTCGCCGGTGCGCACCGGGTCGCCGTGCTGGCCACCCCCACCGCGGCCACCGTGCTCGCGGTGACGGGCTGCCTGATCGCCGGCGTGACCGTGGTGCCGGTGTCCGCCGACGTCGGCGTCGCCGAGCGCGAGCACATCCTCACCGACTCCGGGGCGCAGGCCTGGCTGGGGGAGAAGCCGGCCGACACCGGCGGGCTGCCCCACATCCCGGTGCGGCTGCACGCCCGGTCGTGGCACCGCTACGCCGAACCGCCCGCCGACGCGCCCGCGCTGATCGTCTACACCTCGGGCACCACCGGCGCGCCCAAGGGTGTGGTGGTGAGCAGGCGGGCGATCGCCGCCGACCTCGACGCGCTGGCCGAGGCGTGGCAGTGGACGCCCGACGACGTGCTGGTGCACGGGCTGCCGCTGTACCACGTGCACGGGCTGGTGCTGGGCCTGCTGGGGTCGCTGCGGGTCGGAAACCGCTTCGTGCACACCGGGAAACCCACACCACAGGCCTACGCCGAGGCCGGCGGCACGCTGTACTTCGGGGTGCCGACGGTGTGGTCGCGGGTGGCCAACGACCCGGCGGCGGCCGAGGCGCTGCGGTCGGCGCGGCTGTTGGTGTCGGGCAGCGCGCCGCTGCCGGTGCCGGTCTTCGAGAAGGTGGCCGCGCTGACCGGGCACCAGCCGATCGAGCGGTACGGATCGACGGAGGCGCTGATCACGCTCAGCACCCGCGTCGACGGGGAGCGCCGCCCCGGCTGGGTGGGCCTGCCGCTCACCGGGGTCGAGACCCGCCTGGTCGACGAGAACGGTGGCCCGGTCCCGTACGACGGGGAAACCATTGGGCGCCTGCAGATTCGCGGCGCCACGCTGTTCGACGGGTACCTGAACCGGCCCGACGCCACCGCCGAGGCGTTCGACGACGGCGGCTGGTTCCGCACCGGCGACGTCGCGGTGATCGACGAGTCCGGGATGCACCGGATCGTCGGACGCGAGTCGGTCGACCTCATCAAGACCGGCGGGTTCCGGGTGGGCGCCGGGGAGGTGGAGACCGCGCTGCTGGGGCATCCCGGGGTGCGCGAGGCGGCCGTCGTCGGCCTGCCCGACGAGGATCTCGGGCAGCGGATCGTGGCGTTCGTCGTCGGCGATGCCGAGCCCGACGAGCTGATCGAGTATGTGGCCCAGCAGCTTTCGGTGCACAAACGGCCGCGCGAGGTGCGTATCGTGGATGCGTTGCCGCGCAACGCCATGGGTAAGGTGCTGAAGAAGGAGTTGGCCCGGTGACGCTGGTGTTCGACGAGATCTGCATCGACGCCCACGACGCGCGGGCGCTCGGGCAGTGGTGGTCGCGGGTGCTCGGCTGGCCGCACGCGGTCAACGAGGACGGTGACGTGGAGCTGACCCCGCCGCCGGGTGCGGGCCCGAAGTGGCTGTTCCTCGACGTGCCCGACGACAAGGTCGTCAAGAACCGCATCCACTTCGACTTCCGGCCCGACGACCAGCAGGCCGAGGTGGACCGGCTGATCGGGCTGGGTGCGCGTCATGTCGACATCGGCCAGGGCGACGAGTCCTGGGTGGTGCTCGCCGATCCGGAGGGCAACGAATTCTGCATCCTCGCCGCTCAGGACTGACCCTTTCCCCCTTCCCGCGAGCGTGCGTGTTTGCACACGACACGCCGCGGATTTTCGGCATTTTGTGCACGCTCGCGGTGCTGCTGGCCGCGTGTGCGACGCCCGAGACACCCGCGTCCGCGCCGGTCGTCGGCCAGGAACCCCTGTCCATCGGACCCGCTGCCCAGGACACCGTCGGCGGTTGGCTGCCCGACGATGCGACGCTGAGTCCCTTCGACACCGCCAACCCCATCGTCGGCTGGATCGACCCGGCGCTGCTGGGCGCGGTGCAGCGGGCCGCCCGAGCCGCCCAGGCCGAGGGGATCGAGATGCGCATCAGCTCGGGCTGGCGCACCAAGGGCTTCCAGCAGCGGCTGTTCGCCGACGGCATCCAGCGCTACGGAAGTCCGGAAGCGGCAAAGGAATTCGTCGCCTCACCGGAGAAGTCGAACCACGTCACCGGCACGGCCGTCGACATCGCCCCGGTCGAGGCCGACCTGTGGCTGATCGCCAACGGGCCGCGATTCGGGCTGTGCCAGATCTACGCCAATGAGATCTGGCACTTCGAACTCGCCGCCGTCGACGGCCGCTGCCCACCGCTGAAGCCGAACGCCGCAGCGGACTGAACTCACACCTCGCGGCGGGCCTCCGGGTACAGACAGGTCAGGTTCAGCGCACCCGGGCCCTGCTGCCATGGCATCCAGTCGTCCCAGCACACCCCGATCGCCGAGGACGTCGCGAACGGGACGCCCAGACCCGGTGCCGCCACGGGTGTTTCGAACTCGATCGGCTGCGTCGGGTCCTCCGGCTCGGCCAGCTCGCGGTCGGTCACGTTGATCACCGCGACGAACGGCCCGACCTTCTCCTTGCCGTTGGTGACGTAGTAGGCGAACGTGTCCTGGCCGACGAAACCCTCGTTCGGGACGTAGGTGAACGACCCGTCGTCGTTCAACTCCAGGGTGCCGTTCTCCGGCTTCTTGTCCAGGTTGACCTTCCAGCCGTCGTACTTCGGGTCGCGCACCCCGGTCTCGACCGGAACGGTCAGCTTGTCGTCCCGCTCGACGGTGTAGGTCGGACCGGTGTCCTCCTTGCCCCGGACCTCGACGGTCACGGTCGCGGTGTGCGACACGCCCTTGCCGTCGACGACGGTGTACTGGAAGGTGTCGACGCCGGTGAAGTTCTCCTTCGGCGTGTAGGACACCAGGCCCTCCCGGGTGAGCACCACGGTCCCGTACTGCGGGTTGCCGACCGAGACCAGTTTCAGCACCCCGCTGTCGTTGCGGAGCACGTCGATCGTGACCGGGGTGTTAACGGAGGTCGACACGTTGTCATCGACGGCGACGGGGTCGGCCTTCGGCGGCCGGATGTTGACGATGACCGTCGCGGTGCTGCTGTTGCCAGCCGCGTCGGTGATCGTGTAGCTGAACTTCTCGGTGACCATCGTGTCGGTCTCGCGCAGGGTGGGCATGTAGAAGATCGAACCCTCGGACACCGTGATCGAACCGTAGAACGTCTTACCCACCGCGCTGACCCACATCGGGTCGCCGTCGGGGTCGTGCGCGGACTCCACGGCCCGGATCTCCAGGACGTCGTAGAAGTCGATCGTGTACGTGGCGTCCATGACGACCGGCGGCTGGTTCTTCGGTTCCTCCCCGCCGGCGCCCTCATCGGCCGCGGCGGTCGCGACGGCGATCTGGGCGGCCGCATCGCGCAGTTCGCCCTGGGCCTCGCGGCGGGCGGTCCAGCCCAGCACGCCCCACAGTGCCGCCGACGGCGCCGGCTCGGCCGGTTCGGGCTGCGCGTCCGGCACGGACTGCGTCGACACCGCCCGAACCACAGCGACGGAGTCGGTGTCGTCCTCGTGCGAGGAATCACGGCGCTGCACAACGGTTCTCGTGGAGACGATGCTGTTGGTGCCGGTCTCGGCCCCAGCGTCGGAGGAGTCGGAGGAGTCGAAGGTGTTGGCGGTGTGGGCGCCGCCGGAGCTGCGGACCTTCATCTCCGGCACGGACGGCGCGCGCGGCCCGGCGTCCTGGGACGCATCGCCGTCTGATCCGCCGTCATCGTGGGCGGGGGAGCTCACGGTCGCACCGGTGTCGCCGCCGGTGCTCGAGGTGTCCGGATCCGACGACGAACTCGACGAGTTCGACGAAGACGAATCGGAATCGTCGTCCGCCCACGCGGTTCCCGCGCCCAGTCCCGTGGCCACCGCCGCACCCACGCCCAGCGCGACCGCGAGGGCTCCGATGCGACCGATGTGACGGGCGTACGTCTGACCTGAAGTCTGCATGCGTCCTCCGCCTCGGTGTGCGTTGCCGGGCAGAACTTACGGCATGGTCAATAATCCTGTACAGCAAATTGAGAAGTTTTCCTCAGGAAATACTTCCCGATGCGCGGGCAGTGGGTCGGTCGCTCAACGAGCCGGAGAATTGCTGGTTCACCAGGCAAGAGGCGTGCGAGTACCCACCGCGGGGCGGCGACCTCTACGGTCGGCGCTCGGCCGCTCGGCAAAATTGTTTGCTGTACTTGCTAATGCCGTGCGCGTCGGTCCGCGAGCGTGCGCAAATGCTGCGGATTCCGCGGCGTGTCGTGGACAGACACGCACGCTCGCGGAAAAAAGGGGGGGCTAGTTCTGGTGCAGGGCCTCGTTGAGGGTGATGCCGGTGCCGTCGCGCTTGACGACCTCGACCGCGCCCGACAACGAATTGCGGCGGAACAGCAGGTTGTTCGCGCCCGACAGCTCCCTGGCCTTGACGGTCTGCCCGTCGGCGGTCAGCACCTTGGTCCCAGCGGTCACGTACAGCCCCGCCTCCACGACGCAGTCGTCGCCGAGCGAGATGCCCAGGCCCGCATTGGCGCCCAGCAGGCAGCGCTGGCCGATCGAGATCACCTCGGTGCCACCGCCGGACAGCGTGCCCATGATCGACGCGCCGCCGCCGATGTCGGAGCCGTCGCCGACGACCACGCCCGCCGAGATCCGGCCCTCGACCATCGAGCTGCCGAGCGTGCCGGCGTTGAAGTTCACGAAACCCTCGTGCATGACCGTCGTGCCCGGCGCCAGGTGCGCGCCCAGCCGCACCCGGTCGGCGTCGGCGATACGCACCCCGGACGGCAGCACGTAGTCGACCATCCGCGGGAACTTGTCCACCCCGTACACCGCGACCTGGCCGCGGCGGCGCAGCCGCGCGCGCACCGTCTCGAAACCCTCGATCGCGCAGGGCCCGTGGTTGGTCCACACCACGTTGGTCAGCACACCGAACAGACCGTCGGCGTTGAGGCCGTGCGGCCGTACCAGCCGGTGCGACAGCAGGTGCAGGCGCAGGTACGCGTCGTGGGCGTCGACGGCCTTATCGGCCAGCGACGCGATCGTGGTGCGCACCACCACGGTCTCGACCTCGCGGTCCTCGTCGCGGCCCACCAGCGCGGCGAGCTCGGCCGGCGCCTCGTCCGCGGACAGCCGGACCGTGCCGGTCTCGGTGCCGGTTTGGCCGCCGTCCACCAGCTCCGGAGCCGGGAACCACGTGTCGAGAACGGATCCGTCCGCCGCGATCGTCGCGACGCCAACGCCTGTTGCACCAGTTGCGGAACTCACGGTGCTTCAGGCTACCGGGGCGCGCCAGCGGCTAACGTAGGACCTGTGCTGGACCTACACGCCGACCCGATCGCCCTGACCGCGGCGCTGGTCGACATCCCCAGCGAATCCCGCCACGAGAAGCGCATCGCCGACGAGATCGAGACCGCGCTGCGCGAGCAGACCACGCTCGAGGTCATCCGCAACGGCGACGCCGTGCTGGCCCGCACCAACCTTGGCCGGCCGTCGCGGGTGCTGCTGGCCGGGCACACCGACACCGTGCCGGTCGCCGACAACCTGCCCAGCCGCCGCGACGGCGCGCTGCTCTACGGCTGCGGCACCTCGGACATGAAGTCCGGCGACGCGGTGTTCCTGCACCTGGCCGCCACCGTCGCCGACCCGGTGCACGACATCACGCTGGTGATGTACGACTGCGAGGAGATCGAGGCCTCGGCCAACGGGCTGGGCCGCATCGAGCGGGAACTGCCGGACTGGCTTCGCGCCGACGTCGCGATCCTCGGCGAACCGTCCGGCGGCTTCATCGAGGCCGGCTGCCAGGGCACGCTGCGCGTCGTGGTCAGCGCCACCGGAACGCGCGCCCACTCGGCGCGATCCTGGTTGGGCGACAACGCGATCCACAAACTCGGCGCCGTGCTGCAGCGGCTCTCGGACTACCGGCCGCGCAGCGTCGACATCGACGGCTGTGTCTACCGCGAAGGCCTGTCGGCGGTGCGGGTCGACGGCGGTATCGCGGGCAACGTGATCCCCGACGCCGCCTCGGTCACCGTCAACTTCCGGTTCGCCCCGGACCGCAGCGTCGACGACGCCGAGGCCCACGTGCGCGAGGTGTTCGACGGGCTCGCCGTCGCGATCGAGCTGACCGACGCCGCCGGCGGGGCGCTGCCCGGGCTGGGCACCCCGGCCGCCGCCGCGCTGGTCGACGCCGCCGGGGGACAGGTGCGCGCCAAGTACGGCTGGACCGACGTCGCCCGTTTCGCCGCGCTGGGCATCCCGGCGGTCAACTACGGGCCCGGCGACCCCAACCTCGCTCACCGCGTCGACGAACACGTCGACACCGCCGCGATCACCGCAACCACCGACGTGCTGCGGCGCTATTTAACCGGTTGACACGGGCCCTACCGTAAAAGCATGCGGTGAGACGACGACCCCGGTATCCCTTCCGCCGATCGTCTGTGAGTCCCGCATGTCTTCCATCGTCGTCTCCACCCTGTCCTTCTCCTGGCCCGACGACACCCCACTGTTCGACGGGCTGTCGGTGACCATCGGCCCCGGGCGCACCGGTCTGGTCGGTGCGAACGGCGCCGGAAAGTCCGCGCTGCTGCGCCTGATCGCCGGTGAGCTCACCCCGTCGGCGGGGTCGGTGACCGTCGACGGTCGCGTCGGCTATCTGCCGCAGACCCTGCCGATCGCCGGCCCGGACCGCCGGGTCGCCGACCTGCTCGGCATCGCGCCGGTACTCGACGCGCTCGCCGCGCTGGCCGAAGGCGACGCGAGCGAGGCCGTCTTCGCCGCCATCGGCGAGGACTGGGACGTCGAGGAGCGCGCCCGCGCCCAACTCGACCGGCTCGGCCTCGACCACATCGCGCTGGACCGGCGGCTCGCCACGCTGTCCGGCGGCGAGATCATCACGATCGGTCTGGCCGGCCAACTGCTCGGCCGCCCCGACGTGCTGCTGCTCGACGAGCCCACCAACAACCTCGACACCGAGGCCCGCCACCGGCTGTACACCGCGCTCGACGAGTTCACCGGCTGCCTGCTGCTGGTCAGCCACGACCGCGTCCTGCTCGACCGGATGGACACCATCGCCGAACTTCGCAACGGTGAAATCACGCTCTACGGCGGCAATTTCACCGCCTACACCGACACCGTCGACGCCATGCAACGACGCGCGGAGACCAGGATCCGCACCGCCGAACAACAGCTCAGGCGCGAGAAACGGGAGAAACAGCTCGCCCGCGAACGCGCGGCCCGCCGTGCCAACACCGCCGCACGCAACCTCAAGGACGCCGGTCTGCCGAAAATCGTTGCCGGAGCGATGAAACGCCGCGCACAGGAGTCGGCGGGCCGCATCGACGGGGTCAACGTCGAGCGCGTCGCCGAGGCGCAAGACCGGCTGCGGGAGGCCGAACGCGAACTGCGCGACGACGACACCCTGGTGCTCGACCTGCCCGACACCGACGTACCCGCGGGCCGGGATGTGCTGATCGCCAACGGGTTACGGGCGTCCCGCGGTGACCGCGTGCTGTTTGACGGGGTCGATCTGACCGTGCGCGGCCCCGAACGTATCGCGCTGACCGGGCGCAACGGGTCGGGGAAGACGACGCTGTTGCGCATCCTCAACGGCGATCTTCCGCCCGACACGGGCACGGTCCGGCGCGCCGACGGCCGCGTCGCCTACCTGTCGCAGCGGCTCGACCTGCTCGACCCGCACCGCACCGTCGCCGAGAGCCTGGCCGCCGCCGCGCCCGGCCTGACCCACACCCGCCGGATGCACCTGCTGGCGCAGTTCCTGTTCACCGGCGACCGGATCCACCTGCCGGTGCACGCGTTGTCGGGCGGAGAGCGTCTGCGCGCGACGCTGGCCTGCGTGCTGTTCGCCGAACCCGCGCCGCAGCTGCTGCTGCTCGACGAACCGACCAACAACCTCGACCTGGTCAGCGTCGGGCAGCTGCGGTCGGCGCTGGCCGCGTACCGCGGGGCGTTCATCGTGGTCAGCCACGACGAACGGTTCCTCGCCGACATCGGGGTGCACCGCTGGCTGCGGTTGTCCGGCGGGCGTCTCCACGAGGGCTGAGCGCAGAAGTTTTGGTGCGCGGACGCCGGGTGCGGCCACGGTAGATTTGACTGCCGGAGCCTGTGTCAAGGGGGTCGCGTCCATGGGCATTCAGCCCGATACCAGCCCATACGGCGGTCAGACGGTGACCGGCCCGGGCTGGCCGAACGTCGAGGAGGAGACGCTGGCCGCCGCCGCGGCCTCCTACGAGGCGCTGGCCGCCAAGATCACCGGCGGCATCGTGCCGCAGCAACACAGCCAGCTGATGTCGCTCGTCGACAAGTGGGAGGGACTCGGCTCGATGGCCGCCGCGGGGGAGGCCACCACGATCATCGGCGGCCACGAGGCCAACGGGGCACTGGCCGCGGCGATCGCCGCCAAACTGCGCGCGATGGAGGCCACCGTCGTCAAGACCAAGATGCTGGCCAACACCATCGCCCAGGAGACCCAGCACGAGTGCGAGGCGATCGCGGCCATGCCGTTCAGCAACGCCCAGGAACTGGTGCAGGCGCGCATCAAGTTCGGGCTGTCGCAGAACATCGCCAACGTCACCACCAACACCACCGAGCTGGCCAACACCCTCGGGGTGGCGCCGAACATCCCGTTCATCGCGGGCGCCCCGCCGATACCGGGCGCCAAGGAGGGTGAGGACGCCGCGCAGGAGGCGGGTGAGGCGGCCGGCCAGCAGGCCGCCGACGGGTCGCAGCAGGCCATGCAGTCGATGGGGCAGATGCTGTCGATGGCCACCCAGCTGCCCATGCAGATCGGTCAGTCGCTGATGTCGTTGCCCCAGCAGATGTCTCAGCCGTTGATGCAGCTGACCCAACCGCTGCAGCAGCTGACGTCGATGTTCGGGATGGGCGGCAAGGCGGACTCGCTGGGTGCGGCGGGACTGGGTTTCTCGGCGTTCTCCAACCATCCGCTCGCCGGCGGCTCCGGGCCCGGCGGCGGCGCGGGCATGATGCGGGCGGCCGGTCTGCCCGGGGCGGGCGGGACGCCGCTGCAGTCGCCGTTGATGGCGAACCTGGTGGGCACCAGAAGTGTGAGTACCGCCCCGGCGGTGGGGGCGCAGGCGGGTGCGGCCGCGGTGGGCGGCGCGGTGCCGATGGCCGGCGGCGGGATGGGCGGCATGGCGCCGATGATGGGACAGCGCGCCACCTCCGGCGGGTCGACGCCCGGGCTGGAGGTGCCCGCGCCGCTGGACCACGACCTGGGCTACGACGATGACGACGACGACTGGTGACGGAGGACGCGAATGAGCACACTGCGTAAACCCGAGGGTATCTTCTGGAACGCGGCCCCCGTCGAATTGCCGGAAATGCCAACGATTTCGCCGGGCCCGGACGCGATGAGCGCGACGATCGCCGCCGTGCTGCCGACGTTGGCCGCGGAGATGACCACCAACGTCACCACCCTGGCCGCCAAGGAGAACCTGTTCTCCGGCAAGGTGGTTGCCGCGGAGGCGGCCTACCAAAACTCGGAGTCCTCGGGCTCGCAGGCGGTCGGTCAGGTCGTCGGCATGCTCGGCCAGATCGGACAGCAGGCCGGGCAGATGGGCCAGCTGGCGGGTGCACCCGCAGGTGCCCTCGGCGGACAGGCCGGCACGTTCGGATCCCTTATGCAGCAGGCGATGCAGGCCGCGCAGTCCGGCGGCGGGCAGACCCCCGCCGGGGCCGGTGCGCCCGCACCGGCGGCGGCACCCGGCCAGCCCCGCGCCGACGCGCCGGCCGGGGTGCCTGAGCCCGATGCGCAGGAAGACGCGCAGCAACAGGAAGCCCGCGAGGACCGCGAGCGCGCGCCGCTGCACCGCGCTGACGAGAGCACCGGGCCCGTGCCCGTGACACCGCCGGAGCCGCGTCAGCAGGGCGGCGAGGGCGGCGAGGTGACGCGCAACCTCTAGAGGAGACGGGACTGCGGCCGCGTCTGCGCGGGCCGCTGCTCCTCGACCGGCGCCTGTTCACCGGCGTTCGCCGGTCCGGCCGCGCCCTCAGGCTGCTCGGTCGCCTCCGCCTGCTCGGCGACCGCAAGCTCGTCCCCGGTGGCGTCCTCGGTTGCGACGTCGGCGGCGAGTTCGGCGACCTCGGCACCACCGGATCCGGCGGCCTCAGCGCCGCCGACCCCGGCCGAGGCCGCGCCCTGCACGCCCTGCATGACCTGCTGCGGAATCTGCGCCAGGCCCCCGACGAGGCCCCCGATCGACCCGGTCACCGCGCCGAGCGCCTGGCCCACCTGCTGGCCGATCTGGCCGGCGAGCTGGCCCGCGACGTCGGCGCCACCGCCACCGGCGGGTGTCGCTGCGGGCGGCGCGGCCACCTGACCGGTGGACGGCGACGACCCGCCCGCCTGCGCCGTCTCGGCGTCCTGCAGCGCCTCGGCGGCCTTGCGCAGCCTGTCGGCGCCCTGTTGGTCACCGCCCTCGTACATGGCGGCGGCCTTCGCCAGCAACTCGGCGATCGTGCTGCTCGAGTTGGCGGTCGTCCGCATGGTGCCGTGCCGTGCGCCCAGCACACTGGACAGTGCGTCGCTGACCGCCGACGCGATCGGGCCGTGGCTGGTCGTCACCCCCGTCGCCTCTGCCGCGCCCCCGCCGATGACCTGCGACAACTCCGATGCCACCTGGTCATGAATCTGGGCGAACGTGCGCACACCGTCGGTCTGCACGTACATCTGGTTCATCGCCACCTCCACCGCCCACGAGCGCGTGCCCAAAGTCTAAGGGCGCTTCGGCGGGGGTCCTGACACCGATTTTTCAGGACCCGGGCGTCGCGGCGGCGTCCGCGGCGGCGCGGTGGAAACCGTGCTCGGCGTAGCGCTGAGCCACCTCGGCGAGGGTGCTGCGGTCGAGCAGCGCCTGACCGTGCGCCAACGCCAACCGCCCGAGCAGACAGTCACATTCGGCGCCCACCCGGGCGGCCGCGTCGGCCGCCCTGATGTCGCCCAGCCGCGCCGCGTCCACCAGCACCCGCAGCGCCACGGCGTGCTGCCCGCCGCGCTCGGCGGTGCGCAGCGCCTCCCGCGCCGCCGCGACCGCACCGTGCCCGTCGCGGCGGGCCGCCAGTGTCCACGCCCGCGCCAGCGCCAACTCCGGTGCGAACAGCATCGACTTCAACCCGTGTCGAGATTCCGCGCGCGCCAACGCCTTTCCCGCGTCGGCCGGAGCGCCGAGCTGGCCGAGCGCCTGCGTCAGCAGCATCCACGCCAGCGCACCCCACGAGTAGCCGGTCGGGGCCAGCGCGGTGGCCGCGCGGCGCAGCAGCCGCACCGCCTCGTCGAGCTCGCCCTTGGCGATCAGCACGTCGGCGACCAGCACCTCGCCGATCGCCCGGCCCGGCTGCTGCAGCTGCGCCAGGTCGGTCAGCCGCTGCGCCAGCTCGTGCGCCTGCTCCAGCCGGCCAGCCATCACCAGCGCCGTCGTCTGCCCGTACCCGCTGGTGAACCGCAGCAGCCCGGGGTGCCCGGCGGCCAGCGCCCGTTCGGCGTAGGGGTCCACGTCGGCGAACCGGCCGATGCGCGCCGCGCAGAGCGCCGCGGCCGCGCCCGCCCAGCCGATCGCGGTGTCCTCGGCCGACGGCGCGGACAGCACCTCCTCGGCGAGGCCCAGCGCCCGCACCGGGTTGCCCGCGTTCATCGCGAACGTCGCCGACAGCGCGTCGAGCGTGGTGCGCGCCGCCGCGGTGGTCACCCGGTTGCGGGTGGTGCGCAGAAACGCCGTCGCCCGTTCGGGCTCCGACAGCATCCAGAACTGGTTGGCCGCCCGCGGCAGCGCCCACGCCATCAGGTCGGTGTCCGACAGCGTCGCCGGGTCCACCTCGCTGAGCACCGCGTCGGCGTCGCGGCCGCGGCCCTGCCAGGCCAGCGCGTAGGCCAGCGTCACCCGCGTCGACAGCTCCGGTGCGCGCTGCAGCGCGGCCCGGGCGAGCCGCTCGGCCAGCAGCAGGTCACCCAGCCGCAGCGCGTCGGCGGCCGCGGCGCCCACCTCGGTCGCCGGTTGCGGGCGGTCGCTGTCCAGCGCCAGCACCGCCAGCCGCAGCCTGCCGGTCACCGTCGTCGCCGGGCGCTGGGTCAGCAGCTCGACCAGGTCGGTGCGCAGCCGTCGCAGTCCCGGCCCGCCCAGCGCGTCGCGCACCGCGTCGGTGAACAGCGGATGCGCGGGGTGCGCACGCCCGTCGGCGACGGTCACCGCCCCGGCGGAGACCGCCTGCTCGACGGCGTCGGCACCGGCCAGCGTCTCGAGCTCGTCGAGGGTCAGCGGGTCGTCGACGGCCAGGTACTGCAGCGCCCGGTGCGCCCCCTCGGGCAGGCCGGCGACGAACTCGTCGACCACCGCGGCCAGCCGGCTGTCGTCGTGGCCGGGCGGCTGCAGGTCCACCCGCTCCACCACGCCGTCGTCCCACAGCGAGGAGATCTCCTCGGCCACCACACCGTTGGGCGCCACCGTGAGGATCACCGCGGCGGCGCCGCTGGCCGCCAGCTGGTGCACCAGCGCCGCGGACAGGGTGTCGAGCAGGTGCGCGTCGTCGACCACCAGCAGCGCGCCCTCCCCGAGCGCCTCGCGCGCGGTGCGCAGCAGCTCGGTCGGCTTTCCGGTGTCGGGGACCTCAAGCAGATGGCTGATCGCCGCGAACGGCACCGTCGCCGCGGGCGTCGTCGCGCGCACCCAGTGCACCCGCGGATACGCCGCGCCGAACCGCTCCACCGCGGTGCGCGCCAGCGTCGTCTTACCCACCCCGGCCGGACCGATCAGCACCGCGCCGGCCCGCTTGGCCAGCCCGGCTTCGACCGCGTCGAGTGCCGGTTCGGGAGGAGAGATGACCCAGTCGATCGGCACCGCCGGAGTCTATGGCTAGGTTTGGCTCGTGTCCCGCGAAACCGACCGCGAATGGGCGGTGTGTGTGTACTGCGCGTCCGGACCGACCCACGAGGAACTGCTCGCGCTGGCCCGTGATGTCGGTGTGGCGATCGCCGAGCGCAACTGGACCCTGGTCTCCGGCGGCGGCAACGTCTCCGCGATGGGCGCGCTGGCGGTCGCGGCCCGGTCCCGCGGCGGCCACACCGTCGGGGTGATCCCGAAGGCGCTGGTGCACCGCGAGGTCGCCGACGTCGACGCCGACGAGCTCGTCGTCACCGACACCATGCGGCAGCGCAAGCAGGTGATGGAGGAGCGCGCCGACGCGTTCATCGCGCTGCCCGGTGGGATCGGCACCCTCGAGGAGATCTTCGAAGCCTGGACCGCGGGGGCGCTCGGGATGCACGACAAGCCGGTGGTGCTGCTCGACCCGTTCGGGCACTACGACGGGCTGCTGGTCTGGTTGCGCGACCTGGCCGACCGCGGCTATGTCGCCCAGAGCGCGCTGGACCGGCTGATCGTGGTGTCCGACGTCGAGGCGGCGATGGCCGCGTGCGCACCGGCCGGCGGTCACTAGGGTGGTGCGACAAGCGGACAGCGGGAGGACGAACGCGATATGACTGATCAGAAGTCGGGTGTTCGCAGCAGCGTCGGGTTGCTGGACATCGCCACGAAGGTGCCGGGCATCGTGATGGACGTGCCGACCATCCTGCGCGGTGTCGTCACCGGCTTCGGGGCCAGGCCGTCGGCGAAGACGTCGATCGGCAAGGTGTTCCAGGAGCGCGCGGCCCGTTACGGCGACCGGGTGTTCATCCGGTTCGAGGACCAGCAGATCACATACCGCGAGGCCAACGAGACCGTCAACCGCTACGCGGCGGTGCTGGCGGCCCGCGGGGTCGGGCACGGCGACGTCGTCGGAATCATGCTGCGCAACTCGCCGGAGCTGGTGCTGCTGATGCTGGCCACCGTCAAGTGCGGCGCGATCGCCGGCATGCTCAACTACCACCAGCGCGGCGACGTCCTCAAGCACAGCCTGGGCCTGCTGAACTCCACCGTCATCGTCGCCGACACCGACTTCGTCGAACCGGTCACCGAGTCGGGTGCCGACACCGCCGGGCTGATGACCGTCGAGGAGATCCAGCGGCTGGCGGCCACCGCGCCGACCACCAACCCGCCGACCACCGCGGCCGTGCTGGCCAAGGACAAGGCGTTCTACATCTTCACCTCGGGCACCACCGGGATGCCCAAGGCCAGCGTGATGACCCACTACCGCTGGCTGCGCGCGCTGGCCGGGTTCGGTGGGCTGGGGATGCGGCTCAACGGCTCCGACACCCTGTACTGCTGCCTGCCGCTGTACCACAACAACGCGTTGACGGTCGCGCTGTCGTCGGTGCTCAACGCGGGCGCCACGCTGGCGCTGGGCAAGCAGTTCTCGGCGTCGCGGTTCTGGGACGACGTGATCCGCCACGAGGCGACCGCGTTCGTCTACATCGGAGAGATCTGCACCTACCTGCTCAACCAGCCGCCCAAGGACACCGACCGCAAGCACAAGGTGCGGGTGATCTGCGGTAACGGGTTGCGCCCGTCGATCTGGGACGAGTTCTCCGAACGGTTCGGCATCCCGCGCATCTGCGAGTTCTACGCCGCCAGCGAGGGCAACACCGCGTTCGTCAACTTCTTCAACCTCGACAAGACCACCGGCATCTGCCCGTCGCCGGTGGCGTTCGTCGAGTACGACCCCGACACCGGCCAGCCGATCCGCGACGAGAACGGCCGCGTCCGCAAGGTCAAGCGCGGCCAGCCGGGTCTGCTGCTGTCCAAGGTCAGCAGCTTCCAGCCGTTCGACGGCTACACCGACCAGAGCGAGTCGGAAAAGAAGTTGGTGCGCAACGCATTCCGCGACGGCGACGTGTGGTTCAACACCGGCGACCTGATGCGCGCGCAGGGCTTCGGGCACGCCGCGTTCGCCGACCGGCTCGGCGACACCTTCCGCTGGAAGGGCGAGAACGTGGCCACCACCGAGGTGGAGGCGGCGATCTCGACCGACCCGCAGGTCGAGGAGGCGACGGTGTTCGGCGTCGAGGTCGAGGGCGCGGGCGGGCGCGCGGGCATGGCCGCGATCCAGCTCAAGGAGGGCCACGAGTTCGACGGCAGATCGCTGGCCCGGGCCGCCTACGCCAAGCTGCCGGTCTACGCGGTGCCGCTGTTCGTGCGGGTGGTCAAGCAGATCGCGCACACCTCGACGTTCAAGAGCCAGAAGGTGGATCTGCGCAAGGAGGGCTACCGGAGCGCCTCCGACGACCCCATCTACGTGCTGGCCGGCCGCGAGGAGGGCTACGTGCCCTACTACGACGAGTACCCGGCCGAGGTCGTCGCGGGCAAACGTCCGAAGAACTAGCAGCCGGTGCGCCCGTAGCCTAGAGGGCGTGGAATCGCGATTCCGACCCGCCGACGGTGACCGGGCGCTGATCATGGCGATCGTCAACCGGACGCCCGACTCGTTCTACGACCGGGGTGCGGCGTTCACCGACGAGGCCGCCAAGGCCGCCGCGCACCGGGTCATCGAGGAGGGCGCCGACGTCATCGACGTGGGCGGGGTCAAGGCCGGCCCCGGCGACGCGGTGGACGCCGACGAGGAGATCGCGCGGGTGGTGCCGTTCGTCGAGTGGCTGCGCGACACCTATCCCGACCAGCTGATCAGCGTCGACACCTGGCGCTCGTCGGTGGCCAAGCAGGCCTGCGCGGCCGGCGCCGACCTGATCAACGACACCTGGGCCGGGCACGACCCGGCGCTACCTGAGGTGGCTGCCGAGTTCGGGGTGGGTCTGGTGTGCTCGCACACCGGCGGCGCGCAGCCCCGCACCCGGCCGTTCCGGGTCAACTACGGCATCACCGAGCGCGGTGTTGTCGACGCGGTGATCGCCGAGACGACGGCCGCCGCCGAACGCGCGGTCGCGGCCGGGGTGCCGCGCGACGCCATCCTCATCGACCCCACCCATGATTTCGGTAAGAACACTCATCACGGTCTTACTTTGTTGCGCCACGTAAAAGAGCTTGTAAACACTGGATGGCCGGTCCTGATGGCACTGAGCAACAAGGATTTCGTCGGGGAGACTCTGGGTGTGGGTTTGACCGAGCGCCTCGAGGGCACCCTGGCAGCCACCGCACTGGCAGCGGCGCAGGGCGCGGCGATGTTTCGAGTGCATGAGGTCGCACCCACCCGGCGCGTCCTGGAGATGGTCGCGTCTATCCAGGGCGGACGGCCGCCGACGCGAACGGTGAGGGGACTGGCATGACACTCACACCCGATTTGGACACGACCGACGTGGTCACCGCCCGGTGGCTGGCCACCCACAGTTGGAGCCGCCCGACCTGGACGGTCGCCGAACTGGAGGCGGCGAAGAAGGGCCGCACGGTCTCCGTGGTGCTGCCCGCGCTGAACGAGGAGGAGACGGTCGCCAACGTCGTCGGCACCATCACCCCGCTGCTCGGCGGGCTGGTCGACGAGCTGATCGTGCTGGACTCCGGATCCACCGACGAGACCGAGATCCGGGCGGTCGCCGCCGGGGCCAGGGTGGTCAGCCGCGAGACGGCGCTGCCCGAGGTGCCGCCGCAGCCCGGCAAGGGCGAGGTGCTGTGGCGGTCGCTGGCCGCGACCACCGGCGACATCGTGGTCTTCGTCGACTCCGACCTGCTCGACCCGGATCCGATGTTCGTGCCCAAGCTGGTCGGCCCGCTGCTGACCACCGAGGGTGTGCACCTGGTCAAGGGCTTCTACCGGCGTCCGCTGAAGGTCAGCGGCGCCGAGGACGCCAACGGCGGCGGCCGCGTCACCGAGCTGGTGGCCCGGCCCCTGCTGGCGTCGCTGCGGCCCGAGCTGAGCTGCATCATGCAGCCGCTGGGCGGCGAGTACGCCGGCACCCGCGAACTGCTGACCGCGGTGCCGTTCGCGCCGGGCTACGGCGTGGAGATCGGCCTGCTGATCGACGCCTACGACCGGCTGGGGCTGGACGCCATCGCCCAGGTCAACCTCGGCGTGCGGACCCACCGCAACCGGCCGCTGACCGAGCTGGCCACCATGAGCCGCCAGGTCATCGCGACCCTGCTGTCGCGGTGCGGGGTGCCGGACTCGGGGGTGGGGCTGACCCAGTTCTTCGCTGACGGCGACGACTACACCCCGCGGACGTCGACGGTGTCGCTGGACGACCGGCCGCCGATGATCACGCTGCGACCGCGCGGCTGACCCCGGTCCGAACCCGTTTGTCGGTGGGCTGAGGCAGTATCGAGGGCGTGACCCTGGTTCTGCTGTATCTGGTCGTCCTCGTCCTGATCGCCGTGGTGCTGTTCGCGGTCGGCAGTGTGCTGTTCGGCCGCGGTGAGCCGCTGCCCCCGCTACCGCGCGACACCACCGCCACGGTGCTGCCCGCCTCCGGGGTGACCGGCGCCGACGTGGCGGCCGTCAAGTTCGCCCAGACGCTGCGCGGCTACAAGACCAGCGAGGTGGACTGGGTGCTCGACCGGCTCGGTCAGGAAATCGACTCGCTGCGCGGGGAACTCGCCGCGCTGCGGGCCCGCTACGGCATCGAGCCCACCGACACCCACATCGAAGGCGGGGCGCATGCGCTGCCCGCGGACAGCGAGTCATGAGCGACGGTCGTACGCGTTGCGCCTGGCTTGACGAATCCCGGCTGGCACCAGCGGATTTCGAGCTGTACCGGGACTACCACGACACCGAGTGGGGGCAGCCGCTGCGGGATTCGCGGGCGCTGTTCGAGCGGGTCACCCTCGAGGCGTTCCAGAGCGGGTTGTCGTGGCTGATCATCCTGCGCAAGCGGGAGAACTTCCGGCGCGCGTTCGACGGGTTCGACGTCGAGCGCATCGCCCGCTACACCGACCGCGACATCGAGCGGTTGCTGACCGACGCCGGGATCGTGCGCAACCGGGCCAAGATCGAGGCCACCATCGCCAACGCGCGGGCGCTGGCGGAGCTGACGGATGCGGGGGAGGACTTCGCCGAGCTGCTGTGGTCGTTCGCACCGCCGCCGCGGCCCCGGCCCGCGACCCTGGCCGATGTGCCCGCCGTCACACCGGAATCCAAGGCGATGGCCAAGGAACTCAAACGCCGCGGTTTCCGGTTCGTCGGCCCGACCACCGCCTACGCGTTGATGCAGGCCACCGGAATGGTCGACGACCACACCGCCGACTGCTGGGTGCCGCCCACCCGGCCGGGACAGTGACCGCGAAATGTGACCCGAAATGTGACCCCGAAATGTGACGTGGCACCGCCGGTAGCCGGGTCTTTGCACACCAACTCTCGCGGATAGGGAACAATAGGGGGAGTTCAGTTGCAGTTCAGTGCCGAGAGCTGTCGAAACGAGTGGGGCAGCCTCGGCCCAGACCCGAGCCCCGCGTGGGCCGGCTCATGTGGAGGGAGCACTCGATGGCGGCGATGAAGCCCCGGACCGGCGACGGTCCTCTGGAAGCAACCAAGGAGGGGCGCGGCATCGTGATGCGGGTACCACTGGAGGGTGGCGGTCGACTGGTCGTCGAGCTCACCCCCGATGAAGCCGCCGCACTTGGGGACGAGCTCAAGAACGTCACGAGCCAGTAGCAGTTCCGGTGGGGCCGGCTATCGCAGCCCCGGATCAGCCCCCGACTTTGCGATAGATCTCGAGGGTCTGCTCGGCGATGCGCGCCCAGCTGAACTCCTCGATGCAGCGCTGCCGACCGGCCTGCCCGTAGCGGCGGGCCGTGTCGGGGTCGGCGACCAGGTCGTTGACCGCTGCGGCAAGCCGGGATTCGTAGCCGGCCGCGTCCTGCGGGTCGTAATGCACGAGCCGCCCCGTGTGTCCGTCGGCGACCACCTCGGGGATGCCGCCGACATCGGAGGCCACCACCGCGGTTGAACAGGCCATCGCCTCGAGATTCACGATGCCCAGCGGCTCGTACACCGACGGGCACACGAAAACAGTTGCCGCGCTGAGTATTTCGCGCACCTTGACGATCGGCAGCATCTCGCGCACCCAGTAGACACCGGTGCGGGCCTGCGCCAAAGCCTGCACGGCCTCGGTGATCTCGGCGGCGATCTCCGGCGTGTCCGGCGCCCCGGCGCACAGCACCAACTGAACCTCGGGACTGAACTGGTGCGCCGCGGCGACCAGATGCGCCACTCCCTTCTGGCGGGTGATACGCCCGACGAACGCCACGATCGGCCGCGACAGGTCCACCCCAAGCTCGGCCAGCACCGATTCGGCGGGGTCCGGCTCGGCGGGATACCAGACGTCGGTGTCGATGCCGTTGCGCACCACGTGGACCCGGTTCGGATCCAGGGCCGGATAGGTGCGCAACACGTCGTCGCGCATCCCGGAGCTGACCGCGATGACCGCGTCGGCGGCCTCGATGGCCGTCTTCTCCACCCACGACGACACCCGGTAGCCGCCGCCGAGTTGTTCGGCCTTCCACGGCCGCATCGGCTCCAGCGAGTGCGCGGTCAGCACGTGCGGCACGCCGTAGAGCAGCGCGGCCAGGTGGCCGGCCAGCCCGGTGTACCAGGTGTGGCTGTGCACGACGGTGGCCCGCCCGGCCGCATTGTCCAGGTTGTTGACCATGTTGAGGTCCGCCGACAGCATCGACAGCGCGGCGTTCGCGCCGACCAGCGCCGGATCGGGCTGAGCGACGATCGCGTCGGTGCGCGGCGCGCCCATACAGTGCACGTCGACCTCACAGAGTCGGCATAACTGGGCGACCAACTCGGTTACGTGTACCCCGGCCCCGCCGTAGACCTCGGGTGGATACTCCCGAGTCATCATCGCCACCCGCATGGTCACGACGATAGTGACGCCCGTCGACCCGCGCACGACGATCGCGGCTCTGGCCGCGAGCGCGAAATACCTTGACTCGTGGTGCAGATCGGTGGCCGATGACCGCAGCTGCGGATAGGTTTGAGGAATGAGGGAACTGCCACACGTGCTGGGCATCGTTTTGGCCGGCGGCGAGGGCAAGCGGCTCTACCCGCTGACCGCGGATCGGGCCAAACCCGCGGTTCCCTTCGGCGGGGCCTACCGGCTGATCGACTTCGTGCTGTCGAATCTGGTGAACGCCCGGTATCTGCGCATCTGTGTACTGACCCAGTACAAGTCGCACTCGCTGGACCGCCACATCTCGCAGAACTGGCGGCTGAGCGGTCTTGCCGGGGAGTACATCACTCCGGTGCCCGCCCAGCAGCGGCTCGGCCCGCGCTGGTACACCGGGTCGGCCGACGCGATCTACCAGTCGATGAACCTCATCTACGACGAGGACCCCGACTACATCGTGGTGTTCGGTGCCGACCACGTGTACCGGATGGACCCCGAACAGATGGTGCAGTTCCACATCGACAGCGGGGCGGGCGCGACGGTGGCCGGCATCCGGGTGCCCCGCGCCGAGGCCAGCGCCTTCGGCGTGATCGACGCCGACGAGTCCGGCCGCATCCGCAACTTCGTCGAGAAGCCCGCCGACCCGCCCGGCACCCCGGACAACCCCGACGAGTCGTTCGTGTCGATGGGCAACTACGTGTTCACCACCAAGGTGCTCATCGACGCGATCCGCGCCGACGCCGAGGACGACCACTCCGACCACGACATGGGCGGCGACATCATCCCGCGGCTGGTCGCCGACGGCATGGCGGCGGTCTACGACTTCAACGACAACGAGGTACCCGGCGCCACCGAGCGAGACCACGGCTACTGGCGCGACGTCGGCACGCTGGACGCGTTCTACGACGCGCACATGGACCTGGTGTCGGTGCACCCGGTGTTCAACCTCTACAACAAGCGCTGGCCCATCCGCGGCGAGTCCGAGATGCTGGCGCCCGCGAAGTTCGTCAACGGCGGCTCGGCGCAGGAGTCGGTGGTCGGCGCGGGCAGCATCATCTCGGCGGCCTCGGTGCGCAATTCGGTGTTGTCGTCGAACGTGGTGGTCGACGACGGCGCGATCGTCGAGGGCAGCGTGCTGATGCCCGGAGTACGGATCGGTCGCGGAGCGGTGGTGCGTCACGCGATCCTGGACAAGAACGTCGTCGTCGGGCCGGGGGAGATGGTCGGCGTCGACATCGAACGCGACCGTGAGCGGTTCGCCGTCAGCCAGGGCGGTGTCGTCGCGGTCGGCAAGGGCGTCTGGATCTAGCCCGGTTGCACCCGGCGGCGGGTGCGCCAGCGCCACAGCCGCCACGCGGCCCACGCCAGCGCCACCAGCGCGGCCAGCACCAGCACCGGCAGCAGGATCGCCACGAACACCAGGCCGACGCTGAGCCCGTCCTCGACCGACGACAGCACCGGCGCCGCCACACCCGCGGTCGCGACGTTGGCCGCAGGCCGGACCGCGGTCTTGGTCAGCGACACCACCAGCGCGGTGACCACCCCGATCGCCACCGGGATCCACTGCCCGGACTGGGCGAACGCCCCCGGGTCGGTGACCGCGGCCGTCTCCGCGGCGGTGCCCGACCCGAACACGATGCCGCCCGCGGTGGGCCGCACGACCGTCTGCACGATGTCGTTGACGCTGTCGAGGGCGGGCACCTTGTCGGCGACGATCTCGACGATCAGCAGCACAGCGACGATCGCCATCACCCAGCCGTTCTCCAGCCAGGACCAGGTCGCGGGCAGGTTCACCAGGTCGGTGAACCGGGACAGCAGCCCCAGCGCGAGCAGGGGGATGTAGGCGTTCAGACCCGCCGCGGTCGCCAGGCCGAGGCCGGTCAGCAACTCCATCCGGCCATTATCGGCGCGGAGTGGGCTGCGGCGCGGAGATGGCGCGGAGATTCAGTCGCGGGCGGCGGCGAGCAGGCCGTCGCCGAGCGGGATGAGGACCGGGGTGAGCCGCTCGTCCTCGGCGATGAGCCGGGCGGCCTCCCGCACCGCGGAGACCTCGGCGTCGTTGGCGCTGGCGTCGCCGGCGCGCCCGCCGAGCGCGGCGCGGTGCACGACGATGGCGCCGCCGGGGCGCAGCAGCCGTACCCCCTCGACGACGAACTGCGGCTGGTCGATCGGGTCGGCATCGATGAACACCAGGTCGTAGGACTCGTCGGCGAGCCGGGTCAGCACCTCCTGGGCGCGTCCGCTGATCAGCCGGGTGCGGCCCGGGCCGATCCCGGCCTCGGTGAACGCCTGCTTGGCGATGCGCTGGTGCTCGGGTTCGACGTCGATGGTGGTCAGCACGCCGTCCTCGCGCATCCCGGACAGCAGCCACAGCCCGCTGACCCCCGCGCCGGTGCCCACCTCGACGACGGCCTTGGCGCTGGTCAGCTTGGCCAGCACGCATAGCAGCGCGCCGACGGCGGGAGTGACGGCGCCGGCGCCGATGTCGACGGCGCGTTCCCGCGCGGCGGTGACGATCGCGTCCTCGGAGATGGACTGCTCGGCGTGGTTGACGATCGACTCGGCGCGACTGTGCGGTCCGATGACGTCGTCGATGCCGGCCATGCCCCGCAGCGTAGAGCCAAGCGAGATCGTCCGGTAGTCCGACACGCGGCGACACGCCGGGGCGCGGGTGCCGAACCTGAAGAAGTTCCGATCGGATTAGCGCAGGTCAAAACCGGGTAGGGAGTCTTTCTCAGGAAAAGTTCAGTTTGCTCATATGCCAGGCACGGAGCGGTCGGCGACGGTATGTCCATGAACGAAGCCGTCCGCTGGAAGTCCGGGAATACCTCCGGAAATAAGGAGGGGGACTCGCGCGTTGCTGGTGGTAGCGAAACCCCGCCGCGCGATGGCGGCTGTGACCAGGAGGATCTGACGACCATCAAGACCGCACCGACATCCATGGCCCATCTCGAGCAGTTCACCGACAGCGACTGGGTCGAGACGACCGACGAGCTGACCGGCACGGCGATCTTCGATGCCACCGGCGACAAGTCGACCATGCCGTCCTGGGATGAGTTGGTGCGCCAGCACGCCGACCGGGTGTACCGCCTGGCGTACCGGTTGTCCGGTAACCAGCACGACGCCGAGGACCTCACCCAGGAGACCTTCATCCGGGTGTTCCGGTCGCTGCAGAACTACCAGCCGGGCACCTTCGAGGGCTGGCTGCACCGCATCACCACGAACCTGTTCCTGGACATGGTCCGGCGCAGGCAGCGGATCCGCATGGAGGCGCTGCCCGAGGACTACGACCGGGTGCCGGCCGACGATCCGAACCCCGAGCAGATCTACCACGACTCGCGGCTGGGCCCGGACCTGCAGGCGGCGCTGGACTCGCTGCCCCCGGAGTTCCGCGCCGCGGTCGTGCTGTGCGACATCGAGGGTCTGTCCTACGAGGAGATCGGCGCCACACTCGACGTCAAGCTCGGCACCGTGCGCAGCCGCATCCACCGAGGTCGGCAGGCCATTCGCGACTACCTGGCCCGCCACGGCGGCGGCGAGTGGGCGCAGCGCGCCGACGACCGCGCCGGCGACGAGGCCAAGACCGCCTGAGATAGCGAGGTCGCGCACAGCGCGCCGCGCTACATTCGAGTGAGCACCGTTGATGAGCGAGCCGTCGACACGACGCGAAAGGAGCTGGGTGATGGTTGACCCGGGACATGTGTTCCGCCGGGCCTTCTCCTGGTTGCCTTCCCAATTCGCCTCGCAGTCCGACGCGCCGGTCGGCCCGCGCCAGTTCGGTTCGACCGAGCATCTGTCGATCGAGGCCATCGCGGCCTTCGTCGACGGTGAGCTGCGGTTGACCCCTCACCTGCGTGCGGCCAACCACCTGTCGCTGTGTTCGGAGTGCGCGGCCGAGGTGGAGGCGCAGCGGCAGGCCCGCGCGGCATTGCGGGAATCGCGCCCCGTCGCCGCACCCAGCTCCCTGCTGGGGTTGTTGTCCGAGATCCCCCGACAGGCCCCACCTGAGCCGCCCGTCGAGCCTGCGCAGCCGTTCTTTGCTGATGAGGTCGGGCGAGGCCGCCGCAAGCGCCGGTAGGGTAGTGCCAAGTCGATTCTTGCGCCGGCGAGTGGCCGGTCCATGCACAAAAGGGTGATGAACGGGTGACGAATCTGGACCAGACCGGGCGTCCGCGCCTGGAGCCGCGGCCTGTCTCGCGGCCGCCCGTCGATCCGGCGGCGCAGCGCGCCTTCGGCAGGCCACCCGGCGTCCAGGGCTCCTTCCAGGGCCTGGACAAGTACATCGACCAGGGCGAGTTCACCCCCACCCCGCAGCCGCCGGACCCCGTGCTGGCCGAGGCGTTCGGCCGCCCGCACCCGGGGGTGGAGTCGCTGCAGCGGCACCCGGCCGACGCCGGGGCCCTGGAGGCCGAGAAGAACGCCGACTCCGGCGACGAGCAGCCCGACCCGTGGCGTGACCCGTCGGCGCCGGTGGCGCTGGGCACCCCCGCGGTGGAGGCGCCGCCGCCCGCCCCGAGCACCGCCCCGACGGGCAAGCTCGGCGTGCGCGACGTGCTGTTCGGCGGCCGGGTGTCCTACGCCGCGCTGGCCGTGCTGGCCATCGTCGCGCTGGTCATCGGGGTCGCCGGCGGCTGGGTGGGCCGCAAGACCGCCGAGGTGGTCGAGGCGTTCACCACCTCGAAGGTCACCCTCAACACCTCCGACATCGAGCCGCCGCCGGAGGGGCGGATCGCGAAAGTCGCTGCCGCCGTGGCGGATTCGGTGGTCACCGTGGAGGCGACCAGCGACACCGACGGTTCGCAGGGCTCGGGTGTGGTGATCGACGGCCGCGGCTACATCGTCACCAACAACCACGTGATTTCCGAGGCCGCGCTCAACCCGAGCAAGTACAAGATCAAGGTCGTCTTCAACGACGGCAAGGAGGTGCCCGCCAACCTGGTCGGCCGCGACCCGAAGACCGACCTGGCGGTGCTCAAGGTCGACAACGTCGACAACCTGACCGTCGCGCAGATGGGTGACTCCGACAAGCTGCGCGTCGGCGACGAGGTGATCGCCGCGGGCGCCCCGCTGGGCCTGCGCAGCACGGTCACCGCGGGCATCGTCAGCGCGCTGCACCGGCCGGTCCCGCTGTCCGGCGACGGCTCGGACACCGACACCGTCATCGACGGCCTGCAGACCGACGCCCCGATCAACCACGGCAACTCCGGTGGCCCGCTGATCGACATGAACGGCAACGTCGTCGGCATCAACACCGCGGGTAAGTCGCTGTCCGACAGCGCCAGCGGCCTGGGCTTCGCGATCCCGGTCAACGAGGTCAAGACCGTGGTCGAGGCGCTGATCAAGGACGGCAAGATCGCCCACCCGACGCTGGGCCTGACCGCCCGGTCGGTCAGCAATGACATCGCCTCGGGTGCGCAGGTCGCCAACGTCAAGGCGGGCAGCCCGGCGGAGAAGGCGGGCATCCTGGAGAACGACGTGGTCGTCAAGGTCGGTGACCGCGAGGTCGCCGACGCCGACGAGTTCGTCGTCGCGGTCCGTCAGCTCAAGATCGGGCAGGACGCGCCGATCGAGGTGGTGCGCGACGGCCGGCGGGTGACGTTGATCGTCAACCCCGGCCCCGACAACTCCGTGTAGCCGCGATGTTCGCCAACGTCGGCTGGGGCGAGATGCTCATCCTGGTGATCGCCGGTCTGGTGATCCTGGGGCCCGAGCGGCTGCCCGGAGCCATCCGCTGGACCGCCGGTGCCCTCCGCCAGGCCCGCGACTACCTCAGCGGCGCCACCAAACAGCTGCGCGAGGACCTCGGACCGGAGTTCGAGGACCTGCGGGAGCCGCTCAGCGAGCTCAACAAGCTGCGCGGGATGACGCCGCGGGCGGCGCTGACCAAGCACCTGCTCGACGGCGACGACTCGATCTTCACCGGCAGGTTCGACACCCCGTCCGCCCAGGATCCGGCGCCGGGCACCAAACCCGTCAGCTCGCCGGCGCCCACCCCGCAGACCCCGCCGGCGCAGACGCCGTTCGATCCCGACGCGACCTGACGCGTCTCACATGTAGAACTGCTCGCCCGGGTCGGGGTAGCCGCCGCCGTCGGTGGCGATGTGCACGTGGTCGAAGTGGTTGGCGGTCTCGTTGCCGTAGTCGGCCGTCCAGCTCGGGGCCTCGCTGACCGGGTAGAAGCCCTGCCGCCAGATCACGTGGATGACACCCCAGCGCTTACCGTTGGCCAGCGCGTAGCCGGCGATCTGGTTGCCCAGCTTGATGCCCTCTTCGGTGTTGTGGTTCGGGATCATCACGTCGATCGCCAGGCCGTTGGGATGCCACTTCAACGGGTCCTGCCGGTAGCCGCCGATGGTCTTGATCTCCGGGAACAGGATGCTCAGCGCGCGGGCGACGCGAATCGTGTTGCGCTGCAACCCGTTCTCCGGTGCCACACCGGGCGGCAGCGCGAACGCGCCGGTGTTGCCCGGGTTCACCTGCGCGCTGGCCGCCATCAGCTCGGCCTCGGTCAGGGCCGGCGCCGACATCACCGGCGGCTGCTCCAGCACCGCGGCCACGTCGTCCGGTGACGCGACCTCCGGGGCGGCCTCGGTGGCCGGGGCCTCGGCGGGCTTGGGCGCGGGGGGCTGTGCGGCCTGCGCATAGAACAGTCCGGCGGACAACACAATCGAACCTGCGAGCGCCAACACGCGCCCACGGCCGTTTGCTAACAGTCCCACGGGATGCACTGTAGTGCCGGGCCCGTCAAGATCGGGCCATCTTCGGTGCCGGACACGAAACCCCGGTTATCGGCGCGCCGGATCGAGTCCCAGCGACATGCCGGCCAGCCCGCGCTTACGGCTGGACAGCTTGTCGGCGATGCTGCGCAGCTCTTTGCCGGCGGCCGAGTCCGGCGCGGAAAGCACCAGCGGCACACCGGAGTCGCCGGCGGCCACCAGCGCCGGATCCAGCGGCACCTGGCCGAGCAGCGGGACGTCGGCGCCGATCGCGCGGGTCAGCCGCTCGGCGACCTGGTTGCCGCCGCCCTCGCCGAAGATCTGCATGGTGGTGCCGTCGGGCAGCTGCAGACCGGCCATGTTCTCCACGACGCCGACGATGCGCTGACGCGTCTGCAGCGCGATCGCGCCCGCCCGCTCAGCCACCTCGGCGGCGGCCAGCTGCGGCGTCGTCACCACCAGGATCTCGGCGCTGGGGATCAGCTGGGCCACCGAGATCGCGACGTCACCGGTGCCGGGCGGCAGGTCGAGCAGCAGCACGTCCAGATCGCCCCAGTAGACGTCGGCGAGGAACTGCTGCAGCGCGCGGTGCAGCATCGGGCCGCGCCACACCACCGGGGTGTTGCCCTGGGTGAACATCGCGATCGAGATCACCCGCACGTCGTGGGCGACGGGCGGCACGATCATCGAGTCGACCTGGGTGGGCCGGTCGGTGACACCCATCATGCGGGGCACCGAATGGCCGTAGATGTCGGCGTCGAGCAGGCCGACGGACAGCCCGCGCGCGGCCATCGCGGCGGCGAGGTTCACCGTGACGCTGGACTTGCCGACCCCGCCCTTGCCGGAGGCGACCGCGTACACCCGGGTCAGCGAGCCGGGCTGGGCGAACGGGATGACCGGTTCGCGCGAGTCGCCGCGCAGCTGTTTGCGCAGTTCGGCGCGCTGCTCGTCGTTCATCACGTCGAGGCTGACCCGCACCGAACCGGTGCCCGGCACGTCGGCGACGGCGCGGCTGACCATGTCCGAGATCTCGGTCTTCTTCGGGCACGCGGCGGTGGTCAGGTAGATCTCGACGTGCACCGCGGCGTCGGGTTCGACGGTGACGTTCTTGACCATGCCGAGCTCGGTGATCGGACGCCGCAGTTCGGGGTCGATCACTTTGGTCAGCGCGCGGCGGACAGCGGCTTCCAGCTCAGGCGGTGTTTGAGACATCACCGTCGAGTCTAGGCCGACCCGTGAACCGCCCTTTAACCAACCGGTCCGGGTGCGGGCCCGGGCGCCGGCCCGATTCCCACCGGAGCCGGGCCGGGGGCAGGTCCCGGCGCGGGACCGGGAGCGGGACCCGGCGCGGGCGGCAGCATCGGCTGCGCCTGCGGCGGTCCGTCGAGGGCGGGCTGCAGCGGCGGCGGGTTGTCCTCGATGCAGAACACCGCGCACTCGGGTTCGGGCTTGGGCGGCGGCTGCATCCACGGCGGCACCCACGGCGCCGGCTGCGGCGGCGCCTCCGGGGTGGCCGGTGTCTGCGGCGCCGGTCCCGGCAGCGGGCCGAGCCGCTGGCCGGGGGCGAAGCCGGGCAGGCTGCCGATCTGGTTGGCCACCGAGTCGCGGGTCAGCAGCGGCATCAGCGCCATCGGGTCGCCGTCGGGCAGGGCCAGCGCGTTGATCGGCAGCCCCGGCCCCAGGCCCTCGTAGTTCTCCAGGTGCGGGTCGCCCAGCGCGGGCACCGGGCCGGTGATCGGCGGCAGGTCCATCGGCACGACGCCGGTGGCGTAGGCCGCCGCCCAGCCCATCACGTTGCGGGCGTAGGCGACCGAGTTGTTGTAGCGCAGCACCGCGGCCATCACGTGCTGCGGATCGCGCAGGTTCATTCCGCCGCTGCACAGGTAGCGGGCGGCCGCCAGTGCGGAGTCGTACAGGTTCTGCGGGTCGGCCTTACCGTCACCGTCGCCGTCGGAGGCGTACCGGGCCCAGGTGCCGGGCAGGAACTGCATCGGGCCCATGGCCCGGGCGTAGGTGACGCGGTCGGCGGTGCGGCTCTCCACGATGACCTCGTTGCCGGGCAGGGTGCCGTCGAGGGTGGGACCGAAGATCGGCTTGATCGCGGTGCCCCGCGCGTCGGTCTGGCCGCCGTTGGCGTGCATCGACTCGATGCGCCCGATTCCGGCCAGCAGGTTCCAGCTCAGCCCGCAGCCCGGGTAGGAGGCGGCCATGATGCGTTCGGCGTTGCGGTACGCGGCCAGCGCCGTCGCCGGGATGCCCAGCGCGCCGGGGGCGTTGACGATCGCGGCGGGCGGCGGCGAGGACACCGTCGAGGCGGCGACGTTGAAGCTGGCCGGTTCCTTCTTGACGGCGACCACCGAGGCGCCGTCGCGCTTGACCGGGGACGGTTCCACGGCGGCCAGGTTCGTCACCTCACCGTCGAACACCGGGGTCTGCCGGACCGGGGCGGCGGCGACGCCGCCGGCGAGCACGATCGGGGCGATGCACGCGACGCCGAATCCCGCTCGCATGCGGTTACCGGAACTGGCCTGCTGCACGCGCGGCCCCGGCTTGCGCATCAGGCGCCCGGCTCGGCGCCGCACGGCCTCGAGGGCGGCTCCTCCCCTTATCTGCACTCAACCGTCCTTGGTGTGAGATCGCTTGTGAACCAAGTCACCATACCTAGTCGATCACGTAAAAGTTACGGCAATGGGGTCAGCCGCCGGCACCCGACTTGCGTGTCCGTCGTTCGGCGGCCTCGCCGTCCTCGTCCGCGTCGGCCGTCGCGTCCTGCATCTGGGTCAGGATCTCGCGCAGTTCCTCGAGCTCGCGGCGCAGGTAGTCGCGGGTGACGACCTCGCCGACCGCCAGCCGCAGCGCGGCCAGTTCGCGGGCCAGGTACTCGGTGTCGGCCTTGGTCTGCAGGGCGCGGCGGCGGTCCTCGTCGAGCGCGACGCGGTCGCGGTTCTCCTGGCGGTTCTGCGCCAGCAGGATCAGCGGCGCGGCGTAGGCCGCCTGGGTGGAGAACGCCAGGTTCAGCAGGATGAACGGGTAGGGATCCCACCGCAGGCCCACCGCGAACAGGTTCAGCGAGATCCAGACGATCACGATGATCGTCTGCCAGGCCAGGTAGCGGCCGGTGCCCAGGAACCGGGCGATCGACTCGCTGAACCGGCCGACCGCCTCGGGGTCGTAGTTGAAGGCGAACCGGCGTCCGGTGACCGGCGTGTCGAGCCTGCTGCGCTCGGTCATGTCGCCCCCTCGGCGCTGGTCAGCTCGGGCTCCTCGGTGTCGCGCCAGTCGTCGGGCAGCAGGTGGTCGAGCACGTCGTCGACGGACACGGCGCCCAGCAGGTGGTTCTCCTCGTCGACCACCGGGGCGCACACCAGGTTGTAGGCGGCGAAGTAGCGGGTCACCGCGGCCAGCGAGTCGTCGGGGCTCAGGTTGGGCAGATCGGTGTCGACGATGCCGCTGACCAGGTCGGCCGGGGGTTCGCGCAGCAACCGCTGCAGGTGCACACAGCCCAGGTAGTGGCCGGTGGGGGTGGCGGTCGGCGGGCGCACCACGAACACCAGCGACGCCAGTGCCGGGGTCAGGTCGGGGTCGCGGACCCGGGCCAGCGCCTCGGCGACGGTGGTGTCGGGCGCGAGGATCACCGGCTCCGACGTCATCAGGCCGCCCGCGGTGTTGGGGGAGTGCGCCAGCAGGCGTCGCACGTCCTCGGAGTCCTCCGGGTCCATGCGGCGCAGGAACTGCTCGGCGTCGTTGGGGGTCATCGACCCCAGCAGGTCGGCGGCGTCGTCGGGGTCCATCGCCTCGAGCACGTCGGCGGCCCGTTCGGCGGGCAGCCGCTTGAGCACGTCGGTCTGGTCGTCCTCGGGCAGCTCCTGCAGGACGTCGGCGAGCCGTTCGTCGTCGAGCGCCCTGACCACCTCGTAGCGGCGTTTGGCGGGCAGTTCGCGGATGGCCTCGGCCACCTCGACGGCGCGCTGGCCCTGGAACTGCTCGAGCAGTTGCGCCACCCCCTGGTCGGGCATGGCCAGCCCCGACGGTGTCAGCCCGTGCACGTGCTGCCAGTCGACGATGTGCACGTTGCTGCGCCTGCCCAGCCTGCGGTGCGCCGGGCGCACCGCGACCTTGGTGACGATCCAGTCGCGGGTGCGGGTCTGCTCGATGCCGAGGTCGACGACGATCAGGTCGATGCCGGCCAGCTCCGGGAGATCCGGATCGTCGGTCTGCACCCGGGTCTCGATCACCTGTCCCAGCACCAGCACCTCACCGGGCCGCTGCTGGAACCGGCGCAGCGACACGCTGCCGGTGGCCAGCGTGACCGCGCCCGGCTCGATCGAGGTCACCCGCAGGATCGGAACGAAAATTCTTCGCCGCGTGAGCAGTTCGACGACCAGCCCGAGCACCCGCGGTTGTTGGCGGATGATGCTGATGCTGACCACCACATCGCGGACGCGGCCGATGGACTCGCCGTCGGGGCCCAGCACCACCATGCCCGCGAGCCGGGCTGCATAGACCCTGTTCACCGCCGCCATATTTCAAAGGGTAGAGACTGTAGGCGTGGAAAACCGGTACCGACCCCGACGAACGGTGCTGTCCGTTCCCGGGAGCAGCGCGAAGATGGTCGAGAAGGCCAAAACCCTGCCCGCCGACGAGGTGTTCCTCGACCTCGAGGACGCCGTCGCCCCCGACGCCAAGGCCGAGGCCCGCAGCCGGGTCGCCCGGGCGTTGACCGAGCCCGGCTGGGGTGACCAGCTGCGCGGGGTGCGGGTCAACGACTGGACGACGCCGTGGACGTACGCCGACACCATCGAGGTGGTGTCCACCGTGGCGCAGTCCGACGGCGGCAAGCTCGACATCATCGTGCTGCCGAAGGTGCCCGACGTCTCGCACATCCACGCGCTGGATCTGCTGCTGACCCAGCTCGAGACCACCTACGGGCTGCCCGTCGGCGGTATCGGCATAGAGGCGCAGATCGAGAATGCCCAGGGCCTCACCAATATTGACGGCATCGCGGCGCATCCGCGGGTGCAGGCGCTGGTGCTCGGCCCCGCCGACATGGCGGCCAGCCTGAACATGCGCACGCTGGAGGTCGGCGAACAGCCCGAGGGCTACGACGTCGGCGACGCCCACCACTACGTGCTGATGCAGATCCTGGTCGCCGCGCGCACCCACGGTGTGCTCGCGATCGACGGGCCCTACCTGAAGATCCGCGACGTCGACGGCTTCCGCCGGGTGGCGGGCCGGTCGGCGGCGCTCGGCTATGACGGCAAGTGGGTGCTGCACCCCGACCAGATCGCTGCGGGCAACGAGGTTTTCAGCCCGCGGCAGAAGGACTACGACCACGCCGAGCTGATACTGGAGGCCTACGAGTGGCACACCTCCCGCGAGGGCGGCGCCAGGGGAGCGGTGATGCTCGGCGACGAGATGATCGACGAGGCCAGCCGCAAGATGGCGTTGGTGATCGCCGCCAAGGGCCGCGCGGCGGGGATGCAGCGCACCGGGGAGCGGTTCACCCCGCCGACATGATCCGTGGTCAGGCGCCCAGCAGCAGGACCAGGAAGTACAGCAGCGTGCCCGCGACGACGAGGCCGCCGATGATGGTGGCGGCCAACGCGATTCCGTAGCCGTCCTGGCCGGTGCGCCGGGTCTCGCGCATCGCCAGGACGCCGAGCAACAGCCCGGGCACGGCGCTGAGCCCGCAGCAGGCGACGCCGCCGATCGAGGCCACCAGCGCGCCGATCGCCATGCCGTTGACGCCGGCCGGCTTCGCCAGCAGGTATCCGGGGTACGGGTAGTACGGCGAATACCCCTGCGGGGGCGGGTAGTTCGGTGGTGGCGGATAGGCGGGCGGTGGGTACGGCGGCGGCGCCGGGTAGACCGGCGGCGGCAGCGTCTCCTCCGGGAGATAGGCCGGGTAGTCCTCCAGCGGCGGGTACTCGTCGCCGCGGGGCTGTTCGTCGGGGCCGGTCATCGCAGCGCCGGCCCACTGGTCAAGAACGCGATGCCGATCAGCCAGCTGGCCAGGAACGTCACGGCGCCGACGGCGATGCCCGCGATCGCCAGACCGCGACCGCTCTCCCCGGTGAAGCGCATCCGGTTCAGCGCGATCACGCCGAGCGCCACCCCGATGACCGAGGTGAGCCCGAACAGCATCGGCAGCAGGCCGAGCGCCGAGGCCACCACCGACGAAATCGCGACCACGCTGACCTTCGGTGCGGGACGGGCCCCGTACCCGGACACGGGGTGGCCGTACGGCTGTGGGTAGGGCGCCGGGTAGGCGCTGTACGGCTGCGCGTGCTCCGCCGGCGGCGCGGGGGTCCGGGTGTCCGCCGCGGCGGCGTCGGATGCCGGCGTTCCTCCCGCCTCGCCCGTCGGATTTGTCATGCTGTCAACCTAGCGCACCGTGGGGGCACCAACCCGGCCCGACGATCGTTGATCGGACAGGATCAACCGGTAGCGAGTGTGTGCGCCAACGAGGGAGGAAGAGGACGAATGACCAGCCCGTTCCAATCCGGGGCCAACCCGGGCCCGACCCCGGCCAAGCGGGGTCCGGTGAACCTGCCGACTCCGCCGAAGGGGTGGCCGATCGGTTCCTACCCGACCTACGCCGAGGCCCAGCGCGCCGTCGACTACCTGTCGGATCAGCAGTTCCCGGTGCAGCAGGTCACCATCGTCGGCGTGGACCTGATGCAGGTCGAGCGGGTGACCGGGCGGTTGACCTGGCCGAAGGTGCTCGGCGGGGGTGCGCTGTCCGGTGCCTGGCTGGGTCTGTTCATCGGCCTGATCCTGGGCTTCTTTTCCCCGAACCCGTGGGCCGCGCTGATCACCGGTCTGATCGCCGGCGTCTTCTTCGGCCTGATCACCTCCGCGGTGCCCTATGCGATGACGCGTGGCACAAGAGATTTCAGCTCGACCATGCAACTGGTCGCCGGCCGCTACGACGTGCTGTGTGACCCGCAGAACGCCGAACGCGGCCGGGATTTGCTGGCGCGCTTGAGCATCTGACGCCGCGGCGGCCGTCTCCGCAGTTCGCGTCCGCTCCCAATTCCATAACGGTGTGCGACGCGCGCGGCCGGGGTGTTGCATATCACGCGCTTGTGGCAATACGGTTTGCGCGCGGGAGATTGCCGCCGGGAGTGTTCCGGCGGCCGACATCGGACGCGGATGGAGGCGGGTGGTGCGCGCTCAGCGGCTAGGTGCTGCGGCGGTGGCTGCGCTGGCGACGGCGTCAATGCTGACGGCGTGCGGGTCCAGCGACGGCGGCATCGTCATCAACTACTACACGCCGGCCAATGAGGCGCAGACGTTCACCGCGGTGGCCAACCGGTGCAACGAGCAGCTCGGCGGGCGTTTCACCATCAAGCAGGTGAGCCTGCCCAAGGGCGCCGACGACCAGCGCCTGCAGCTCGCGCGCCGGCTCACCGGCAACGACAAGACCCTCGACGTGATGGCGCTCGACGTGGTGTGGACCGCCGAGTTCGCCGAGGCCGGTTGGGCTTTGCCGCTGTCGGAGGATCCGGCGGGGCTGGCCGAGTCCGACGCGATGAGCAACACGCTGCCCGGCCCGCTGGAGACCGCGAAGTGGCAGGGCAAGCTGTACGCCTCACCGATCACCACGAACACCCAATTACTTTGGTACCGGGCAGATTTGATGCCTGAGCCGCCCACCACCTGGGACGGTATGGTCGCCGAGGCGACCCGCCTGTACCGGGAGGGTGGGCCCAGCTGGATTGCCGTGCAGGGCAAGCAGTACGAAGGCCTGGTTGTCTGGTTCAACACGTTGCTGGAAAGTGCGGGCGGGAAGGTGCTTTCCGACGACGGCTCGACGGTGACGCTGACCGACACCCCCGAGCACCGGGCCGCCACCGTCAAGGCGCTGGAGATCATCAAGTCGGTGGCCACCGCGCCGGGGGCCGACCCCTCGATCACCCAGACCGACGAGGGCACCGCCCGGTTGGCGCTCGAACAGGGCCGCGCCGCGCTCGAGGTGAACTGGCCGTTCGTGCTGCCGTCGATGCTGGAGAACGCCGTCAAGGGCGGGGTGCCGTTCCTCCCGCTGAACGAGGATCCGGCGCTGGCAGGCAGCATCGGTGAGGCGGGCACCTTCTCGCCGACCGACGAGCAGTTCGAGATCGCCTACGACGCCAGCAAGAAGGTGTTCGGCTTCGCGCACTATCCGGGCGTCAACCCGGGCGAACCGGCCAAGGTGACCCTCGGCGGGCTGAACCTGGCGGTTGCCAAGACGACCCAGCACAAGGCGGAGGCGTTCGAGGCCATCCGCTGCCTGCGCAACGTGGAGAACCAGCGTTACACCTCGGTCGAGGGCGGGCTGCCCGCGGTGCGGGCCTCGCTCTACGACGATCCGGCGTTCCAGCAGAAGTACCCGCAGTACGAGATCATCCGCGACCAGCTCACCAACGCCGCGGTGCGGCCTGCCACCCCGAACTACCAGGCGGTGTCCACCCGGATCTCGGCGACGCTGGCGCCGATCACCGACATCGACCCGGAACGCACCGCGGACGAACTGGCCGAACAGGTGCAGAAGGCCATCGACGGTAAGGGGCTGATCCCGTGACCGCCACCACCGAGACCCCGGCCGCGCCGGCCACCGGCTCCGACGACAAGCGCTCCGAGCGACGGCTGGCGTTCCTGCTCATCGCGCCCGCGGTCATCCTGATGCTCGCGGTGACGGGATACCCGATCGCGTACGCGTTCTGGCTGAGCCTGCAGCGCAACAACATGGCCGCACCCGAGGACACCGAGTTCATCGGGTTGGGCAACTACATCACCATCCTCACCGACCAGTACTGGTGGAACGCGTTTTTCGTGACGCTGGGCATCACCGTGGTGTCGGTGGCCATCGAGTTCGTGCTCGGCATGGCGCTGGCACTGGTCATGCACCGCACCATCTTCGGCAAGGGTGTGGTGCGCACCGCGGTGCTGATCCCGTACGGCATCGTCACCGTCGCGGCGTCCTACAGCTGGTACTACGCGTGGACCCCGCATACCGGGTACCTGGCCAACCTGCTGCCCGAGGGCACCGCACCGCTGACCGAGCAGCTGCCGTCGCTGGCGATCGTCGTGCTCGCCGAGGTCTGGAAGACCACGCCGTTCATGGCGCTGCTGCTGCTGGCCGGTCTGGCGCTGGTGCCGCAGGATCTGCTCGACGCCGCCCAGATGGACGGCGCCGGTGCGTGGAAGCGGCTCACCAAGGTGATCCTGCCGCTGATCAAACCGGCGATCCTGGTGGCGCTGCTGTTCCGCACCCTCGACGCGTTCCGCATCTTCGACAACATCTACGTGCTGACCGGCGGGGCGAATGACACCGGCTCGGTGTCGATCCTGGGCTACGACAACCTGTTCAAGGCGTTCAACGTGGGTCTGGGTTCGGCCATCAGCGTGCTGATCTTCCTGTGCGTGGCGATCATCGCGTTCATCTTCATCAAGATCTTCGGTGCGGCCGCACCCGGTTCGGCGGAGGAGAGGCGCTGATGGCTGACCGCAGCAACACGTCGCGCGCGGCGGGCTGGACCGTCATCAACATCCTGGTGATCATCTACGCGCTGTTCCCGGTGCTGTGGATCTTGTCGCTGTCGCTCAAGCCGACGTCAACGGTCAAGGACGGCAGGCTGATCCCGAAGGAGATCACCTTCGACAACTACAAGGCGATCTTCCAGGGCAACTTCTTCACCTCGGCGCTGATCAACTCCATCGGCGTCGGCCTGATCACCACCGTCATCGCGGTGGTGATCGGCGGTATGGCCGCATACGCGGTGGCGCGCCTGGACTTTCCGGGCAAGCAGCTGCTAATCGGCATCGCGCTGCTGATCGCGATGTTCCCGCACATCTCGCTGGTCACCCCGATCTTCAACATCGAGCGCGCCGTCGGGCTGTTCGACACCTGGCCCGGCCTGATCATCCCGTACATCACCTTCGCGCTGCCGCTGGCGATCTACACGCTGTCGGCGTTCTTCCGGGAGATCCCCTGGGATCTGGAGAAGGCCGCGAAGATGGACGGCGCCACGCCCGCTCAGGCGTTCCGCAAGGTGATCGCCCCGCTGGCGATGCCCGGCATCGTCACCGCCGCGATCCTGGTGTTCATCTTCGCCTGGAACGACCTGCTGCTGGCGCTGTCGCTGACCGCGACCGAACGGGCGATCACCGCGCCGGTGGCGATCGCGAACTTCACCGGCAGCTCACAGTTCGAGGAGCCCACCGGGTCGATCGCGGCCGGCGCGATGGTCATCACCATCCCGATCATCATCTTTGTTCTCATCTTCCAACGACGGATCGTCGCCGGCCTGACCTCCGGCGCGGTGAAGGGGTAGTTCCATGGCCGAAATTGTGTTGGACCGGGTGACGAAGAGTTACCCCAACGGCGCGACGGCCGTCCACGAGCTGTCGATGACGATCGCCGACGGCGAGTTCATCATCCTCGTGGGGCCGTCCGGGTGCGGAAAGTCCACCACGCTCAACATGATCGCGGGCCTGGAGGACATTACGTCGGGCGAACTGCGCATCGGCGGCGAACGGGTCAACGAGAAGGCGCCCAAGGACCGCGACATCGCGATGGTGTTCCAGTCCTACGCGCTGTACCCGCACATGACCGTGCGCCAGAACATCGCGTTCCCGCTCACCCTGGCCAAGATGGACAAGGCCGAGATCGCGCGCAAGGTCGAGGAGGCCGCGAAAATCCTTGACCTGACCGAACTTCTGGACCGCAAACCGGGCCAGCTGTCCGGTGGTCAGCGCCAGCGCGTCGCGATGGGCCGCGCGATCGTGCGCAGCCCCAAGGCATTCCTGATGGACGAGCCGCTGAGCAACCTCGACGCCAAGCTGCGCGTGCAGATGCGCACCGAGATCGCGCGGCTGCAGAACCGGCTGCGCACCACCACCGTCTACGTCACCCACGACCAGACCGAGGCGATGACGCTGGGCGACCGCGTGGTGGTGCTGCTCGCCGGGCGGGCCCAGCAGATCGGCACCCCCGACGAGCTGTACAACCGGCCCGCGAACCTGTTCGTCGCCGGGTTCATCGGGTCGCCGGCGATGAACTTCTTCCCGGCCACCATCACCGACGTCGGGGTGCGGCTGCCGTTCGGCGAGGTGACGCTGACCCAGGAGACCCACGACCTGCTGGCCCGGCGCAAGGCGCCGCGCGACGTCATCGTCGGCGTGCGTCCCGAGCACTTCGAGGACGCCGCCGTGCTCGACGGCTACGCCCGCATCCGGGCGCTGACGTTCGACGTCACCGTCGACATGGTGGAGTCGCTGGGCGCCGACAAGTACGTCCACTTCAAGACCGAGGGCGCCGGCGCGCGCTCGGCGCAGCTGGCCGAGTTGGCCGCCGAATCCGGTGCGGGGGAGAACGAGTTCGTCGCCCGCGTCTCGGTGGAGTCCCAGGCCCGGATGGGCCAGCCGCTGAAGCTGGCGTTCGACACCACCAAGCTGGCGATCTTCGATCCCGAGTCGGGTGCGAACCTGACGCTGCCGGACGAGAAGACCGCCGACCCGTCCGCGCCGCCGACCGCAGCCCCGGCGTCGCCCGCCGAGTGATCGACGTCCTCGCCGAGGTTCGTCGCCGGCTGCGCGAACACTTCGCCGGAATCGGCATCACCGCCGAACCGGACGAGGCCAGCGTGACGTTTCTGGGTACCGAGCGCATGGACGTGCTGCGCTTCGGTCCCACCCCCGACGGCGTCGTGCACTATGTGTCGCTGGGCTGTTCGCGGCACCCGATGTTCGACCCGACCGAGATGGTCACCGACGCACTGCACGGGCCGCGCGCGGAGATCACCGTCGCGCTGCGCGGGCCGTCGCCGCGCGGGCTGTCCCGCTCGATCGCGATCGTCGCCGCCGCACCCGCGGTGGAGGGCCTGGTGCTGGAGCCCGGTGCACTGATCGATCTGGAGACCCCGCTGTGGGAGGGTGCGGCGTTCACCGCGTTCCTGCTGGGGGAGAGCCCGATCGACGACGTCGAGCTGACCCCGCCGCTGCCGCCGGTGCGGATCCTCGCGGCCACCCCGATCACCCCGACCGAGGCGGCGTGGGTGCGGCTCAAGGGCGCCGACGCGATGCGGGAGGCCTGGGGCCAGGACGGCGTCGACATCCTCGACCCGAACCGTCCGGCTGCTAAACCGATTTAACGTACTGAGCGCCTGCGCTGGCGGTAGTTTCGACACCAGAACCCAATACCTCGGCGCAAGGAGCATCTGTGAGCACAACTCCCCTCAAGGTCGCCGTCACCGGGGCCGCCGGCCAGATCGGTTACAGCCTGCTGTTCCGCATCGGGGACGGGTCGCTGCTGGGCCCCGACCGCCCGATCGAACTGCGGCTGCTCGAGATCGAACCGGCGCTCAAGTCGCTCGAGGGTGTGGTCATGGAACTCGACGACTGTGCGTTCCCGCTGATCGCCGGCATCGAGATCGGCTCCGACGCGACCAAGATCTTCGACGGTGTGAACCTCGCCCTGCTGGTCGGGGCCCGGCCCCGGTCGAAGGGGATGGAGCGCGCCGACCTGCTGGAGGCCAACGGCGCGATCTTCACCGCGCAGGGCAGGGCGCTCAACGACGTGGCCGCCGACGACATCCGCATCGAGGTGACCGGCAACCCGGCCAACACCAACGCGCTGATCGCGATGAACAACGCCCCCGACATCCCCAGGGAGCGGTTCTCCGCGCTGACCCGCCTGGACCACAACCGGGCGATCAGTCAGCTGGCCCGCAAGACCGGTGCCAAGGTGATCGACATCAAGAAGATGACGATCTGGGGCAACCACTCGGCCACCCAGTACCCCGATCTGTTCCACGCGGAGATCAACGGCCGCAACGCCGCCGAAGTGGTCAACGACCAGGACTGGATCGAGAACGACTTCATCCCGACCGTGGCCCGGCGCGGCACGGCGATCCTCGAGGCGCGCGGAGCCTCGTCGGCGGCCTCGGCGGCATCGGCTACCATCGATGCCGCCCGTGATTGGCTGCTGGGCACCCCCGAGGGTGACTGGGTGTCAATGGCCGTGGCCTCCGACGGCTCCTACGGGGTCCCGGAGGGCCTGATCTCGTCGTTCCCGGTAACGACGAAGGACGGCAACTGGTCGATTGTGCAGGGCCTGGAGATCGACGAGTTCTCCCGCGGCCGGATCGACAAGTCGGCGGCCGAGCTCAGCGACGAGCGTGAAGCGGTCAAGGAGCTCGGCCTGATCTAGCCGGTCAGCCGGGGTCCCGGGCACGACTGAGACCCATCCGCGTCGATTAGGTTACCTATGAGTACGGGGTTAACCTGACCGCCGTGGCGCAAGCGCTGAGAGATTCCCAAGTGAACACGACCTCCCCCCTCGCAGTCAGCGACGAGGAGATTTTCGCCGCCCACCTCGGCGGGAAGCTCTCCTCGGCGCTGAAAGCCCCCCTCGACACCGAACGGGCGCTGTCCATCGCCTACACCCCGGGCGTGGCCCAGGTGAGCCGGGCGATCGCCGCCGACCACACCCTGGCCTCCCGCTACACGTGGGCCAACCGGCTGGTGGCCGTGGTCAGCGACGGCAGCGCGGTGCTCGGCCTCGGTGACATCGGCGCGGCGGCGTCGCTGCCGGTGATGGAGGGCAAGAGCGCGCTGTTCAAGGCGTTCGCGGATCTGGACTCGATCCCGATCGTGCTCGACACCAAGGACCCCGACGAGATCGTGGAGACCCTGGTGCGGCTGCGCCCGACGTTCGGGGCGGTCAACCTGGAGGACATCTCCGCGCCGCGCTGCTTCGAGATCGAGCGCCGGCTGATCGAGGCGCTGGACTGCCCGGTCATGCACGACGACCAGCACGGCACCGCGATCGTGGTGCTGGCCGCCCTGCTGGGTGCCGCCAAGGTGGTCGACCGGGAGATCCCGTCGCTGCGGGTGGTGGTGGCCGGCGCCGGTGCCGCCGGTGTGGCCTGCGCGAAGATCCTGATCGCCGCCGGCGTCAGCGACATCACCCTGCTGGACTCGCAGGGCATCATCTACAAGGGCCGCGACAAGCTCAACGCCTCCAAGGCCGAGATGGCTGAGGTCAGCAACCCGCGCGGGCTCAAGGGCGGGCTGGCCGAGGCGCTGGCCGGTGCCGACGTGTTCCTCGGGCTGTCCGGCGGCGTGGTGCCAGCGGAGCTGATCGACACCATGGCGCCGAACTCGATCGTGTTCGCGCTGTCGAACCCGGACCCGGAGATCCACCCCGGCGAGGCGCGCCACCACGCCGCCGTCGTCGCCACCGGGCGCAGCGACTTCCCGAACCAGATCAACAACGTGCTGGCGTTCCCGGGGGTGTTCCGCGGTGCGCTCGACGCGGGTGCGCGCCGGATCACCGAGCAGATGAAAGTCGCTGCGGCGCACGCGATCCACGGGGTGCTCGGCGACGACCTGTCACCCGAGAAGATCGTGCCGAGCGCACTGGACACCCGGGTGGCACCCGCGGTGGCGCAGGCGGTCGCCGCGGCGTCCGGCGTGTAACCGGTGCGCGGCCGGCTGGCGCTCGTCGCGCTGATCGTGGCTGGTGCCACGGCGTGCGGCGGGCAGTCCGGCCCGCCGCCGATCGTCGTCGGCGCCACCACCGATCCCGACGTGCAGCTGGTCGCGCATCTGTACGCGGCGGCGCTGCGCTCCAAGGGCAACCCGGCACACGTCGAGTACCGCGACGACCCGCTGACCGACCTGGACGCCGGTGAGGTGCGGGTGGTGCCCGGGTTCACCGGCCAACTGCTGACCCGGTTCGATCCGGATGCGACGGCGCGCGCCCCGGCGCAGGTGTACCGCGAGCTGGTGTCCGCGCTGCCCGAGGGGGTGGCGGCGGGTGACTACACCGAGTCCGCGGAGGACAAGCCGGCGCTAGCGGTCACCGCGCGCACGGCCGAGGAGTGGGGCGGCCGCGACGTCACCGCGGCGGTGCGCCACTGCGACGAGTTGACCGTCGTCGCCGTCACCGGTGCGCCGAGACCGCGCAAGATCGGCACCTGCACGCCGAAGGTGACCGAAGTGCCTTCAGCGGCAAAGGCTTTCGACGCGGTGAAGGCTGGTCGGTTCCGCGCGGTGTGGACGACGACCGCGGCGCCGTTCATCCCGCAGGACCTGCTGATGCTCTCGGACCGCACCGCGCTGATCCGCGCCGAGAACCTGGTGCCGCTGTACCGGCGCAACGAGCTCAACGAGTTCCAGGTGCTCGCGGTCAACGAGGTCGCCGGGGTGCTCGACACCGCCGCGCTGGCCGAGATGCGCGCCGAGGTGGCCGACGGGGCCGACCCGGGCCACGTCGCCGACGCGTTCCTCGAGGAGCGTCCGCTCGGCGACTAGTGCGCGTTCGGGACGAAGCGCTCCACGAAGGTGGAGAACAGCCGCTGATATCCGCTGCCGGTGATGCGCACGATCAGGTCGAGCACCTTGGCGTCGGGGCCGACGAGGACGCGGGCGCGATTCTTGCGCACGGCGCCGAGGATCTCCAGGGCGGCCTTCTCCGGTGTGGTCATCGTCAGCTTCTTGTCGAAGAACTGGGTCAGGCCTTCCTTGTCGACACCCTCGGCGGTCGTCGAGTTGCGCATGATCGCGGTCTTGATGCCGCCGGGGTGCACGGTCGTCACCTTGACCGGGTGACCGGCGGCGATCATCTCCTGGCGCAGCGCCTCGGTGAAGCCGCGGACGGCGAACTTCGCGGAGTTGTAGGCCGCCTGACCGGGCACCGAGAAGATGCCGAACAGGCTCGAGACGTTGACGATGTGGCCGTCGCCCGAGGCGATCAGGTGCGGCAGGAACGACTTGGTGCCGTTGACGACGCCCCAGAAGTCGACGTCCATCACCCGCTCGATGTCCTTGTAGGGGGTGACCTCGACGTCGCCGACGTAGGCGATGCCCGCGTTGTTGTAGATCTGGTTGACCTTGCCGAAGTGCTCGACCACCGTGTCGGCGTACAGCTCGAACGCCTCGCGCTCGGTGACGTCGAGGCGGTCGGCCTTGACCGGTGCGCCGATCGCCTTGATCCGCTCCTCGGTGGCGGCCAGCCCCTCGGTGTCGACGTCGCTGATCGCGACGCTGGCCCCCGACTTGGCCAGCTCGATCGCCAGCGCCCGGCCGATGCCCGATCCGGCGCCGGTCACGACCGCGACCTTCCCGGCGAAGCCCTCCATACGCACTCCTTCGTGTCGGTTTAAGGAGAGGCTAGCCGGTACCGCCGGTTCCGCCTACAGCCGGGCCGGTTATCCACAGCGCCGACGGGTGGGAGATTGGCCCCGGCGTTGCCGACGGTCACGCTTACCGCATGACGCGCTGGCAGCTGGACTGTCTCAGGCGGCTGATGTGGCGGCAGGACGGCGTCGTCACGCGCCGCGACAATCTGGCGGCGGGCGGAGCGGACAACGACATCGTGAGGCTGCTGCGCCGTCGTGAACTGGTCGCCGTCCATCCCGGCGTCTACGTCACCCACAGCGGGCGGCTGACCCGCAACCAGCGGCACTGGGCGAATGTCCGGCGAGATTGGCCTTAACGGGTTGATCACTTGCAAATAGTGCTAGTGATCAACCCGTTAAGCCGCAAAAGCTCGTGCCTCGGCGTCCGCCTTCGTGCCTCAGGCGAACGCCTCGCGCAGGTGGTCGTCTCCTCGGCGTCCGCCTTCGTACCTCAGGCGAACGCCTCGTCGATGATCTCCTGCTGCTCGACCGCGTGCACCTTCGACGACCCCGACGACGGCGCCGACATCGCCCGCCGCGAGATCCGCCGCAGCCCGGTGAAGTAGTCCGGCAGCACCTCCGGCAGCGTCAGGCCGAACGTCGGCCACGCACCCTGGTTCGCCGGCTCCTCCTGCACCCAGAACTTCTCCTCTACGTTCGGGTACCGGTCCAGCGTCTCGGCCAGCCGGCGCCGCGGCAGCGGAGCGAGCTGCTCGATCCGCACGATCGCCACGTCGTCGCGGCTGTCCTTGGCCTTGCGGGCGGCCAGCTCGTAGTAGAGCTTGCCGCTGCACAGCAGCAGCCGTCGCACCTTCTCGCGGTCGCCGTCGCCGTCGGTGTAGCCCGGCTCCTCGAGCACCGAGCGGAACTTCTGCTCGGTGAAGTCGCGAATGTCGCTGGTAGCGGCCTTGTTTCGGAGCATCGACTTGGGCGTGAACACCACCAGCGGCCGGTGGATGCCGTCGAGGGCGTGCCGGCGCAGCAGGTGGAAGTAGTTCGCGGGCGTCGACGGCATCGCGATCGTCATCGACCCCTCGGCCCACAGCTGCAGGAACCGCTCGATGCGGCCCGACGTGTGGTCCGGGCCCTGCCCCTCATGACCGTGCGGCAGCAGCAGCACGACGTCGGACAGCTGGCCCCACTTGGCCTCGCCGGAGCTGATGAACTCGTCGATGATCGACTGCGCGCCGTTGACGAAGTCGCCGAACTGCGCCTCCCACAGCACCAGCGCGTCGGGGTTGCCCACCGAGTAGCCGTACTCGAAACCGACCGCGGCGAACTCCGACAGCGGCGAGTCGTACACCATGAACCGGCCGCCGTTGGGGTTGCCGTCGGCGTCGCGGGTCAGCAGCTGCAGCGGGGTGAACTCCTGGCCGGTCTTGCGGTCGATGATCACCGCGTGCCGCTGGGTGAACGTGCCGCGACGGGTGTCCTGACCGCTCAACCGCACAGTCTTGCCCTCGGCGACCAGCGAACCCAGCGCCAGCAGCTCGGCGAACGCCCAGTCCACCTTGCCCTCGTAGGCCATCTCGCGGCGCTTCTCCAGCACCGGCTTGACGCGCGGGTGCACGTTGAAGCCCTCGGGCAGTGCGACGTGCGCATCGCCGATGCGGGCCAGCAGCGACTTGTCCACCGCGGTCTTCATCCCGCGCGGGATCATCTGGTCGGCTTCCACCGACTCGCTGGGCTCGACCTCGTGTTTCTCGAGTTCACGCACCTCGTTGAAGACGCGTTCCAGCTGGCCCTGGTAGTCGCGCAGCGCGTCCTCGGCTTCCTTGAGCGAGATGTCGCCGCGGCCGATCAGCGCCTCGGTGTAGCTCTTACGCACACCGCGTTTGATGTCGATCGCGTCGTACATCGAGGGCTGCGTCATCGACGGGTCGTCGCCCTCGTTGTGCCCGCGGCGGCGGTAGCACAGCATGTCGATGACGACGTCCTTCTTGAACTGCTGCCGGAAGTCGACCGCCAGCCGGGCCACCCAGGCGGCGGCCTCCGGGTCGTCGCCGTTGACGTGGAAGATCGGCGCGCCGATCATCTTGGCCACGTCGGTGCAGTACTCGCTGGACCGCGAGTACTGCGGCGAGGTGGTGAACCCGATCTGGTTGTTGACGATGATGTGGATGGTGCCGCCGGTGCGGTAGCCGCGCAGCAGCGCCATGTTCAGCGTCTCGGCCACCACGCCCTGCCCGGCGAACGCGGCGTCGCCGTGCAGCATCAGCGGCACGACGCTGAACTTGCGCTCGTCCTCGGCGGTGTTCTCCTCGATCAGGTCCTGCTTGGCCCGGACCAGGCCCTCCAGCACCGGGTCGACGGCCTCCAGGTGTGACGGGTTGGCCACCAGCGACACCTCGATGTCGTTGTCGCCGAACATCTGGATGAACTTGCCCGACGCCCCGAGGTGGTACTTCACGTCGCCGGAGCCGTGCGCCTGCGACGGGTTCAGGTTGCCCTCGAACTCGCTGAAGATCTGGCTGTAGGGCTTGCCGACGATGTTGGCCAGCACGTTGAGCCGGCCGCGGTGCGGCATCGCGATGACGACCTCGTCGAGCCCGTGCTCGGCGCACTGGTCGATCACCGCGTCCATCATTGGGATGACGGTCTCCGCGCCCTCCAGCGAGAACCGCTTCTGCCCAACGTATTTCGTCTGCAGGAAGGTCTCGAACGCCTCGGCCGCGTTGAGCTTGCTCAGGATGTACTTCTGCTGCGCGACGGTCGGCTTCTCGTGCTTCTTCTCGATGCGCTCCTGCAGCCACTTCTGCTGCTCGGGCTCGAGGATGTGGGTGTACTCGACGCCGATGTGGCGGCAGTACGAGTCGCGCAGCAGGCCCAGCACGTCGCGCAGCTTCTTGCGTTCGGCGCCGGCGAACCCGTTGACCTTGAACTCGCGGTCGAGGTCCCACAGCGTCAGGCCGTGGGTGAGCACGTCGAGGTCGGGGTGGCTGCGGAAGCGGTCGTTGTCCAGCCGCAGCGGGTCGATGTCGGCCATCAGGTGGCCGCGGTTGCGGTACGCCGCGATCAGCTCGATGACGCGGGCGTTCTTGTCCTCGATCGAGTCCGGGTTGTCGGTGCGCCACCGCACCGGCTCGTACGGGATGCCGAGCTCGCGGAAGATCTCGTCGAAGAAGTCGTCGTCGAGCAGCAGCTCGTGCACCGTGCGCAGGAAGTCGCCGGACTCCGCGCCCTGGATGATGCGGTGGTCGTAGGTGGACGTCAGCGTGACCAGCTTGCCGACACCGAGCTCGGCGATGCGCTCCTCGCTGGCGCCCTGGAACTCGGCCGGGTACTCCATCGCGCCGACGCCGATGATCGCGCCCTGCCCGCGCATCAGTCGCGGCACCGAGTGCACGGTGCCGATGGTGCCCGGGTTGGTGAGCGAAATGGTCACTCCGGAAAAGTCTTCGGCGGTGAGCTTGCCGTCGCGGGCCCGTCGCACGATGTCCTCGTAGGCGGCGATGAACTGGCCGAACGACAGCGTCTCGGCGGCCTTGATGCCGGCCACCACGAGCTGCCGGTTGCCGTCCTTGCCGGGCAGGTCGATCGCCAGGCCCAGGTTGACGTGCTCGGGGGTGACGGCGTGCGGCTTGCCGTCGATCTCGGCGAAGTGGCGGTTCATGTTCGGGAACTTCTTGACCGCCTGCACCACCGCGTAGCCGATCAGGTGGGTGAACGAAATCTTGCCGCCGCGAGTGCGTTTGAGGTGGTTGTTGATGACGATCCGGTTGTCGATCATCAACTTCGCCGGGACGGCGCGCACGCTGGTCGCCGTCGGCACCTCCAGCGAGGCGGACATGTTCTTGACCACCGCGGCGGCCGCACCGCGCAGCACCTGTGACTCCTCGCCCTCCGCGGCCGGCTTGGCTTCTGTCTTAGGGGATGCCTTGGCTTCTGTCTTAGGGGAGGCCTTGGCCTCAGCCTTGGCCTCTGTCTTGGCGGCCTTCTTCTCGGCGGCCTTCTTCTCGGGAGCCTTCGGCGCGGGCTTGGCCTGTTGCGGCGCCGGCGCCGGTTCCGGCGGGCTCACCGGGGCCGCTGCGCGTTGTCCGTTGGCTTGCCCGTTGGCACTGTCAGAGGTCGGCTCCGGGGAGTAGTCGACCAGGAATTCGTGCCAACTGGGATCGACCGACGAGGGATCCTCGCGGAACTTGCGATACATCTCCTCGACCAACCACTCGTTCTGACCGAATGGTGAAGGTGAGCTCACGGTAGCTACTCGCCTCGATTCCTTCGCTTCGCGCGAGCGCCGCCGTCGCGCTCGCCAGGGTTTACCGCGGTTACCCGCATTACCGCCGCCTAAAGGCTAGCGCCGAAGCAACGGCCGGACCACGACAACGGCGTTGTGATCGTTGTGGTCGTTGCAACGCGTGTGTGGTCATCGATCCGGCTGCCCTACCCTGCCTAGTCCTGCGGTGCCGGCAGGACGTGTAGTGCGGCCGGCCACCGCGGCGGCGGATCGCCGAACGCGGTGTGTGCGTTGGCCACGATGCGCTTGCCCATCAGGCGATTTCCTACGCCACCGACGACGGCCCCGATGCCGACCGGTAGCAGCTTGCCGAAGGCCATCGCGCCGCGCTTGAGCGTGTAGCGCTTGACGAAGTACTTCAGCAGGCGTGAGTTGAGTTGTGAGACCGCGGGCAGCGGCAGTGTCGCCGCCCCGTCGGTGATCCAGGCGCCCTTGGTGCGGCCCGGACCGATGAGGTCGGCGACGGCGCTGCGGCCGTCCTCGCCGACCAGGACCGCCAGCACCAGCGCGCGACGGCGCTCCCGGTGCTCGGCGGGGATGCCGTAGACCTCCGCGAGGGCCAGCACGTACACGGCGGTCGCCTCGAGGAAGACCACCGTCTCGCCCGCGATCGCCGACAGCGCGGTCAGCGTCCCCAGGCCCGGGAACGCCGCGGCCGAGCCGACGGCCGCACCGCTGGCCATCACGGCGGCCAGGTAGTGCTTCTCCAGCTTCTTGGCGATGTCGGCCGGTGTGGCGTCCGGGCTCTGCCGGCGCAGGCGCTCGACATAGGCGCGGATCGCGGGGCCCTGGACGCGGGAGCCGCGCTCGATGATCGCCGACAACGCTTTGGCCGCCGCACCCGGATCATCGACGAGACCCTGGTCGGTTGCCGGCAACTGGCTCTTGGCCTTCGACCGGGCACTCATGTAGGCCTCCTGTCCGCACGCTCGTGTCAAGGCTAACGCCTCAATAACGTGTGAGAGAACGCGGACCGTGCCCCGACGTGATAGTCCTCACTGCCGGCGTTCGCATGCTGGGGGAAGAAAAAACTGCCAAGCGGCGCTAACAAATTTCGTGGCACCATTGCGCGCTGTGACGTCCGCCCCCACGCCGAGCCGGTTGAAGATGATCGTCGTCCTGGGCGTCCTCGTCGCGCTGGGTCCGCTCACCATCGACATGTATCTGCCCGCGCTGCCGCGCATCACCGAGGACCTGGGGGTGTCCTCCTCGGTGGGGCAGCTGACGCTGACCGGGACGCTGGCCGGGCTGGCGCTCGGACAGCTGCTGGTCGGCCCGCTGTCGGACTCGCTGGGCCGCCGTCGCCCGCTGATGGCAGGCATCGTGCTGCACATGCTGGCGTCGCTGCTGTGCATGTTCGCCCCGAACGTCGCCGTGCTCGGCGTGGCGCGCGGCCTGCAGGGCCTGGGCGCCGCCGCGGCGATGGTGGTGGCGATCGCCGTCGTCGGTGACCTGTTCACCGACTCCGTCGCCGCCCGGGTGATGTCGCGGCTGATGCTGGTGATCGGCGTCGCCCCCGTGGTGGCGCCGTCGCTGGGTGCCGCGGTGCTGCTGAAGGCGTCGTGGCACTGGGTGTTCGCCGCGCTGGTCGTGCTGGCCGGGATGCTGCTGGCCGTGGCGGCGCTGGTGCTGCCCGAGACGCTGCCCGTCGCGCACCGGCGCCCGCTGCAGGTGCGCGGCATCGCCGCCACCTATCTGTCGCTGCTGCGCGACGCCCGGTTCGTGGTGCTGGCGCTGGTCTCCGCGCTGGCGATGTCGGGTCTGTTCGGCTACATCTCGGCGGCGCCGTTCGTGTTGCAGGGCACCTACGGCCTGGACCAGCAGGCCTTCGCGCTGGTGTTCGGGGCCGGCGCCATCGCGCTGATCACCGCGTCGCAGGGCAACGTCGTGCTGCTGCGCTGGTTCACCCCGCAGACGATCGTGCTGTGGTCGCTGACCGTCGCGACGGTCACCGGGGCGGTGTTCCTGTGGATGGCGACCACCGGGGCCGGCGGGCTGGCCGGGTTCGTCATCCCGGTCTGGATCGTGCTGGCGGCGATGGGCCTGGTGATGCCCAACGCCCCCGCGATTGCGCTGACCCGCCACAACGAGGCGTCGGGCACGGCGGCCGCGCTGCTGGGCGCCGCGCAGTTCGGTGTGGGTGCCGCGGTGGCCCCGCTGGTGGGGGCGCTGGGCAACGACGAGTTCGCTCTGGCCCTGGTGATGATGGTCGGTATGGTGGTCGCGTTGATCGCGCTGGCGCTCGTCGTCTGGCGCGCCGACGACAGTTCTGCCGCAACCGAAGCCGACGTCATCGACGACGCTGTGCCCGAACCGGCCTGATGCCGTAGCGTCGGCTGGACCCCGAGCGAGTCGACCCCTCCGAGATGTTTTCAGCCGTGATCCGTTCGCAGAACGCGACATCGAGCCCGTGGCATGCGCTGTGGGCGATGATGGTCGGCTTCTTCATGATCCTGGTGGACGCGACGATCGTCTCGGTGGCCAACCCGTCGATCATGGCCAGCCTGTCGGCCAGCTACGACGCGGTGCTGTGGGTGACGAGCGCCTACCTGCTCGCCTACGCGGTGCCGCTGCTGGTGTCCGGTCGGCTCGGTGACCGCTTCGGCCCGCGCAACCTGTACCTGCTCGGGCTGACGGTGTTCACGGTGGCGTCGCTGTGGTGCGGGCTGGCCGACACCATCGGGATGCTGGTCGCCGCCCGCGTCGTGCAGGGGATGGGGGCGGCGCTGCTGACCCCGCAGACGCTGTCGACGATCACCCGGGTGTTCCCGGCCGCGAACCGCGGCATGGCGATGAGCGTGTGGGGTGCGACGGCCGGGGTGGCCACGCTGGTGGGCCCGCTGGCCGGCGGGATCCTCGTCGACAGCCTCGGCTGGCAGTGGATCTTCTTCGTCAACGTGCCGATCGGCGTCGCCGGTGTGCTGCTGGCGTGGTGGCTGGTGCCCGAGCTGCCGACCGGCCGGCCCCGCTTCGACGTGCTCGGCGTGCTGCTGTCCGGGGTCGGGATGTTCCTGATCGTCTTCGCGCTGCAGGAGGGCCAGGCCCACGCCTGGACGCACTGGGTGTGGGGCCTGATGGCGCTGGGCGTCGGGTTCATGGCGGCGTTCCTGTTCTGGCAGGCGGCCAACCCGCGTGACCCGCTGATCCCGCTGGTGATCTTCCGCGACCGTGACTTCTCGCTGTCCAACCTCGGCGTGGCCACCATCGGCTTCGTGGTGACCGGGATGATGGTCCCGATCATGTTCTACGCGCAGGCGGTGTGCGGGCTGTCGCCGACGCGCGCCGCGCTGCTGACCGCGCCGATGGCGATCGTGACCAGCCTGCTCGCGCCGTACGTGGGCCGGATCGTGGACCGCGCCCACCCGCGGCCGGTGATCGGGTTCGGGTTCTCGGTGCTGGCGATCGCCATCACCTGGCTGGCGTTCGAGATGACGCCGACGACCCCGATCTGGCGGATCGTGGTTCCGCTGACCGTGACGGGTGTCGGCATGGCGTTCATCTGGTCGCCGCTGGCCGCCACCGCCACCCGCAACCTGCCGCCGCAGTTCGCGGGGTCGGGTTCGGGGGTCTACAACACCACCCGGCAGGTGGGCGCGGTGCTGGGCAGCGCCAGCATGGCCGCGTTCATGACGTGGCGGATCAACGACGAGATGCCGCCGTGGGCAAGGCAATCCGCCGAGGGGGCGGGGGTGACCGATCTGCCCGCCGGCCTGCAGGCGCCGTTCGCGGCGGCGATGTCACAGGCGCTGCTGCTGTCCGGGTTCGTCGCGCTGTTCGGCGTCGTCGCCGCGCTGTTCCTGCTGGGGTTCGCCCGCCGGCCGCTGGTCGAGCCGCAGCCGCTGGCGGTGGAGTACGGCGGTGACGAGGCGTTCGCCCCCGACGAGGACGACTACCTGGAGTACGTCGTCGAGTGGGAGGAACCCGTCACCGACCCGCTGCCCACGGTCGGGCACGCGCGCGACTAGGGCGCCAGCGACAGGAACGCGCCGAGTTCGACCAGCCCCTGTGGGGTACCCGGCAGGTACTCGGTCAGCGCCTGTGAGCGCACGATCACGCTCAGGTACTTCGCGCGGCTGATCGCCACGTTGAGCCGGTTGCGGTTGAGCAGGAACGAGATTCCGCGGGGCACGTCGTCGATCGACGACGCCGTCATCGACACGAACACCACCGGCGCCTGCCTGCCCTGGAACTTGTCCACGGTGCCCACGTCGACGTCGGTCAGCCCGGCCGCCGCCAGATGGGCCTGCACGGTGAGCACCTGCGCGTTGTAGGGCGCGACCACCAGCACGTCGGACTGGCCGAGCGGGCGGCTGCCGTCCTCGTCGGTCCACGTCGCGCCGAGCATCGCGGTGATCTGCTCGGTGATCGCCGCCGCCTCCTCGGGGCTGGCCACCGAGTTGCCGTCGTGGGGGACCGTCAGCACCCGCACCCCCGGCGCGTGGCCGTCGAGCCTGCGCGCGGCCGGCGCGCCCTCGGCCGACCGCAGCCGCCGCTCGTAGGCCAGCCGGGACACCGGTGCGCACACCGCCGGGTGCATGCGGAAGGAGCGGTCCAGGAAGTAGCCGAGCTCGGCGGGCAGGGTGCGATGCCCGCCGACCAGCCAGCCCAGCGCCGACTCGTCGACGGGTTCGGGGTGGTGGCCCTGGCTGACCTGTGGCAGCTGCTGCGGATCGCCGAGCAGCATCAGGTTGCGCGCCGCCCGCGCGACGGCGATCGTGTTGGCGAGGCTGAACTGGCCGGCCTCCTCGATGACCAGCAGGTCCAGGCTGTCGGGCTCGACTCGGGTGTCGTTGGCGAAATCCCATGTGGTGCCGCCGATCACGCAGCCGTCGTGGGCGGCGATGAACGACGCGTAGGCGTCGGGGGAGATCGACTGGCAGCCGACGTTCTCCGGACAGTTCTTCTTCGCGATGCACTCGGGGTCGACGCCGGCCTTCACCAGATCGCGGAACAGGTTCTCCACCACCGCGTGCGACTGTGCGACGACGCCGACGCGCCACCGGTCCTCGGTGACCAGTCGGCCGATCACCCGCGCGGCGGTGTAGGTCTTGCCGGTGCCGGGCGGGCCGTGCACGGCGAGGTAGGAGGAGTCCAGGTCGCGCAGGGCGGCGGTGATGTCGGCGGCGACGTCGCCGGTGTGCGGGATCGGGGTGCCGCTGCGGGTGCGCGGCGGGCGGCGCAGCAGCACGTCGACGACGGCGGTGTCCGGCAGGTCGGGCAGCCCGGCCGCGATGTCGGCGGCCGCCGCGTCGATGGATTCGCGGAGCTTGGTGGTGGGCACGATCGAGCGCGGCGTCAGCGCGAACGGCAACTGGTCGAACGTGCCCTGCGGACCCTCGCGTTCGCAGATCAGCACCTCGGTGGGCAGGTTCTCGTCGTCGACGTCGATCACCTCGGCGCTGCCCGCGGCCCGGTGGTCGGTGCTGTCGGCCATCCCGGGCGGCGACGGCGGGTCGTAGAGCGCGAACACCTCGCGGCCCAGGCTGCCGGACGCCAACGCACCGGTGAGCCGGACGTGGCGCTGCCGTTTGCGCGCCCTCGGCGGGACGTGCCAGTCCTGCTCGACGGTGGCGGACTCGGCGAGGAACACGTCGCTGTTGTCACCCCATTCGTCGACGGGATGGTTGAGCCGGTCGAAATGCGCCCACCAGAACGGCTTGTCCTCGCGCCGGTGGTAGCCGCGGGCGGCGGCGATCAGCGCGACGGCGGTCTGCTCGGGGGTGCGCTCCTCGACGGTGTCGCCTGCGAACCGGGCCAGGGTGCGGGCCAGTTCGTCGGTCTCCTCGGCGGCGTCGGCGACGGGGATCGGCTGCGGGCCCAGCGGCGGGACGCTGGCCTCGATCGCCAGTTTGATCAGCCAGTCGCGCAGCTTGTGGGTGGAGCGGCAGTCGTAGCGGTTGTAGTCCTCGATCTGCTTGAGCGTGTTGGCGGCCTCGTCGTCGCGGCCTGCCGCGCGCAGCTCGCAGTACCGCGCGTACATGGTGATCGAGTCCGTCGCGGTGGTGACGTCGCCGCTGCGCAGCTCCGAACCCATGTAAAGCGGTTCCAGCGACTTGAGGCTGTAGTTCTCGGTGCCGACGCGAATACTCTTGCGTACCAACGGATACAGGTCCACCAGCACACCGCTGCGCAGCAGGTCGTCAACCTCCTCCTCGCCGACGCCGTAGCGACCGGCCAGCCGCAGCAGCGCGGACTTCTCGTAGGCCGCGTAGTGGTAGATGTGCATCTTCGGGTAGCGCTTGCGGCGCTGGCGGACGTACTTGAGGAAGTCGACGAGCGCCCGGCGTTCGCTCGCGCGGTCATGCGCCCACAGCGGGCGGAAGGCGCCGCCGGCCTCCAGCACACCCCACATGTATTCCAGGCCCCACTCCTGGCCGTTGGTCGTCCACAGCGGGTCGCCCTCGAAGTCGAAGAATAGGTCGCCCTTGTCGGGGTCGGGCAGCAGGTTCAACGGCTGCGGGTCGGCGATCTCGTACGGCGGTCTGCCGTCCACCCACGGGGTGCGCTGCAGCCGCGCCTGCGCCGTCAGCGCCCGCACGGTGCGCGCGGGCAGTTCGGGGACGGGCCCGTCGTGGTCGGCCAGTTCGGCGACGGTGGTGATCCCGGCGTCGATCAGCCGGGCCCGCTGGCTTACCCGCATCCCCGCCACCAGCAGCAGGTCGTCGGTGGCGCGGACCTGGATCTCGCATTCGGGGCAGCGGAAGCAGGCGCGCACGGACTCGTCGGCCCAGTCGACCGGCTTCCCGGAGGCCAGGTGGTCGTCGAGCAGCCGCTGCAAAGCGGCGCGGCGGGGGAGGTAGACGGGCAGCAGCTCGTCGACGCGGTAGCGGGCGGTGGCGCCGTCGCCGAGCACCAGCTCCACCTCGTCGGCGACCGGGACCCCGGCGGCGGTGAGCGCCTCGGCGTAGGCGGCCATCTGCAGCAACGCCTCGACCTTGACCGAGCGGGCCAGCTTGGTGTCGCGCAGCCGGTAGGTGCCGTCGTCGGTGACGACCAGGAAGTCGGCGAAACCGGCGAAGCGGCCGTCGAACATCGCGGCCTGGTAGATGACGGGGGCGCGGCGCTCGACGGCCCGGCGGGTCTGCTCGGCCGCGGCGGTCAGACCCTCGACGGTGTAGGGCGGCCGGCCGATCATCGCCACGTCGCGGTCGCGGAACTCGTCGAGGTGGCGTCGTTCGTGGTCGGCGCCGAGGTCGGCGGTGCGGGCGAGCAGTTCGTCGTCGGCGGCGACGGCCGGGCCGCGGCCGAGCTTCGCGTCGAACGAGCGCAGCAGCGCGTACTCGCAGCGGGCGGCCGCTGCGAGGTCGGAGGCGCTGTAGATGACGCGGTCGCCGGCGACGAACACGCCTGCCACTGTAGGACCGCCCGCCGACGTCCCCCGCCGAACGTGGGTTACCCGCACGCGAATCGCCAGTCAGGCGTGTCACAAGCCCACACTCGGCGCCCAGCGGTTGTCCCCAACGGGCACTTCATCCACAGTCCGGCCGCGTACCCGTCGTCGTCGCCCGAAGTTGTGGGATCCACGCAGACGGTGACTCCATGAACACACAACCGTTTGTCGGCACCGAAGCCCTCGCATCCGGACTGGTCACCAGACGGAGCCTGGCCAGCGGCCACCGCATGATCTACCGCAACGTCTACCTGCCCAGGGGTGTCGAGTTGACGCCGACCCGTCGCGCCCTGGCGGCGTGGTTGTGGTCGGGGCGCGACGCCACGATCGCCGGGTTGTCGGCCGCCGCACTGCATGGGACGCGATGGATCGACAGCGCCGCACCCGCCGAACTGATCCGTCCCGAGTTCTGTGATGTTGACGGCATTCGTATCCACCGGGCCGGGTTGCGCGACGACGAGGTCTGCCTGGTTCGGGGGACGCCGGTGACGACGCCGCCCCGGACCGCTTTCGACCTCGGGAGGCGGTCCAGCCTCGAGCGGGCGGTCATCGACGTCGATGCGCTCGCCAACGCCACCGGCCTGAAGGCCGCCGAGGTGGAGCGGCTCGCCGAGACCCGTCCCGGCGCCCGCGGCATCGTCCAGTTGCGGCGGGTGGTCGAGCTGATGGACGGCGGCGCCGAGTCACCGCAGGAGACCCGCACCCGGCTGTTGCTGATCGCCGCCGGGTTTCCGCGGCCGCGGACCCAGGTCCTGGTCACCGACGACTACGGCGTGTTCGTCGGTCGTGTCGACATGGGCTGGGACGCGTACCAGGTCGGCGTCGAGTACGACGGCCCGCAGCACTGGGACGATCCGGCCCAGCACGCCGGTGACATCGACCGGCTGGCGGAGCTGGCCGCCGCCGGCTGGTTGATCATCCGGGTCAGTCGCGACCTGTTGAGGAACCGACCGCACGTCTTCCTCGCCCGGGTGCGCGATGCCATGGCCGCGCGCGGCTGGCCGCACGCCGACCGGGTTCGGCTCGACGCGCGGATCTCCTGGCTCTGACGCCGAGTGTGGGCTTAATGCACGCGAATTGGCATTTCGGCGTGCGGGTAACCCACGTTCGGCGCAACGGAAATCAGGGGGTGTTGCCGATCAGCTCCACGCCGTTGCCGTTCCACCGGAACTTCACCACGCTGTCCAGCCCGGGCACACCGCTGGAGTAGCGCAGCGCGATGGTGTCCCCGGTGGTCTGCGTGGTGTCCAGGCCGTTGAACCCGTAGGTGTCGGGCACCCCGGTTGGGATGAACCTGCCGTGGTGGAACATCACCGCGCGGGTGTTGGGGTTCTTGGCGTTGGTGTTGGCCTTGACGATGACCACCGACAGCGGTGCGCACTCGTTGTAGTTGCCCGCCAGCGGCTCGGGGTTCCAGCCCTGGTTGCTGCGCGGGTCGCGGGGCAGCTCCGACACCGCCCGCGCGATCTCGGGCGCCGCGAGGTTGACCGCGCAGGGATCGGAGGCGGGCGCGGCGCTGGGCGGCGCGACCGTCGGCGCCGGTGCGGCGGGCGCCGACGTGGCCGGTGGCGGCGCGGCGTCGGGGGTCTTCGAGACGGTGGAGTCGCCGGACCCGCATCCGGCGATCAGGACTGCTCCCATCGCGGTGATGCTGAAGAACCGAACCGTGCTCATCACTCGAGCCACCCTTGCAAATTGCGCCGGACAGGTCGCGCCGACACACCGCGTGGCGAAAACCGCAGCTTTCGGGCACTAGACTCGGTGGACGATGACGTCTTCCACGGCCGATCTGGCCAACGCCGATCTCACCTTCAACGACCTGCAGATACATCCGTCGGTACTGCGGGCCATCGCTGACGTCGGCTACGAGACGCCGTCGGCCATCCAGGCGGCCACCATACCGGCGATGCTGGCCGGCTCCGACGTGGTGGGGCTGGCGCAGACCGGTACCGGCAAGACGGCGGCGTTCGCGATCCCGCTGCTGTCCAAGATCGACCCGAAGCGCCGCGACACCCAGGCCCTGGTGCTGGCGCCCACCCGCGAGCTTGCGCTGCAGGTCGCCGAGGCCTTCGGCCGCTACGGTGCGCACCTGCCCGAGATCAACGTGCTGCCCATCTACGGCGGCGCCTCCTACGGTCCGCAGCTGGCCGGCCTCAAGCGCGGCGCGCAGGTCGTCGTCGGCACCCCGGGCCGGGTGATCGACCACCTCGAGAAGGGCCGGCTGGACCTGTCGCACCTGGACTACCTGGTGCTCGACGAGGCCGACGAGATGCTGACCATGGGCTTCGCCGAGGAGGTCGAACGCATCCTCGCCGAGACCCCGGAGTACAAGCAGGTGGCGTTGTTCTCCGCGACCATGCCCGCGGCGATCAAGAAGATCACCACCAAGTACCTGCACGACCCCGTCGAGGTCACGGTCAAGTCGAAAACCGCGACCGCGGAGAACATTTCGCAGCGCTACATCCAGGTCGCCGGGCCACGCAAGATGGACGCGCTGACCAGGGTGCTCGAGGTTGAGCAGGGCGACGCGATGATCGTGTTCGTCCGCACCAAACAGGCCACCGAGGAGGTCGCCGAGCGGCTCAGGGCCCGCGGGTTCGCGGCGGCGGCCATCAACGGCGATATCCCGCAGGCGCAGCGCGAGCGCACCATCGCCGCGCTCAAGGACGGCACCATCGACATCCTCGTCGCCACCGACGTGGCCGCCCGCGGCCTGGACGTCGAGCGGATCTCGCACGTGCTGAACTACGACATCCCGCACGACACCGAGTCCTACGTGCACCGCATCGGGCGCACCGGGCGGGCGGGCCGGTCGGGTCAGGCGCTGCTGTTCGTCACCCCGCGCGAGCGCCATCTGCTCAAGTCGATCGAGAAGGCCACCCGCTCGAAGCTGATCGAGGCCGAGCTGCCCAGCGTCGAGGACGTCAACGCCCAGCGGGTCGCGAAGTTCCGCGACTCGATCTCCGAGGCGCTCAACGCCCCGGGCATCGACCTGTTCCGCAAGCTGGTCGAGGACTACGAACGCGAGAACGACGTGCCGATGGCCGATATCGCGGCTGCGCTGGCGGCGCAGACCCGCGACGGCGAGGAGTTCTTCATGAAGGAGCCGCCGCCAGATAAGCGTCGAGAGCGCGACCGCGACGAGCGGCCGCGCCGGGAGCGGCCGGAACGCCGGACCCGAGACGACCTGGCGACGTATCGCATCTCGGTGGGTAAACGGCACAAGGTCGGCCCGGGCCACATCGTCGGCGCGCTGGCCAACGAGGGCGGCCTGCACCGCAGCGACTTCGGCCACATCACGATCCTGCCGGACTTCTCGCTGGTCGAGCTGCCCGCCAAGCTGCCCCGCAAGACCATCAAAGCGCTTGAGAACACCCGCATTTCGGGGGTGAAGATCAACCTGCAGCCGGACCGTGCACCGGCGAAGAACCGGCGCAAGCAGAAATGAGCGTGTCGAGCGGACTGGACACACAGGGCGGCCTGGAATCCGTCGGCAAGCCGGAGCGAGTCGCCTCCCTGACCGGGATCCGGGCGGTCGCGGCACTGCTGGTGCTGGCGACGCACGCCGCCTACACGGTCGGCAAGTACCCGCAGGGCTATGTCGGGCTGGTGTATTCGCGGATGGAGATCGGTGTGCCGATCTTCTTCGTGCTCAGCGGTTTTCTGCTGTTCTCGCCGTGGGTGAAGGCCGCGGCCGCGGGTACGGCGCCGCCGTCGGTGAAGCGCTACGCCTGGCACCGGGTGCGACGGATCATGCCCGCCTACGTCGTCACCGTGCTGATCGCCTACCTCGTCTACCACTTCCGGACGGCCGGACCGAATCCCGGCCACACCTGGGAGGGGTTGTTCCGCAACCTGACGCTGACCCAGATCTACACCGACAACTACCTGTTCTCGTTCCTGCACCAGGGCCTGACGCAGATGTGGAGCCTCGCGGTGGAGGTGGCGTTCTATGTGGCGCTGCCGGTGCTGGCGTGGCTGTTGTTGGTGGTGTTGTGCCGGCGGCGGTGGCGGCCGGGTCTGCTGGTGGCGGGGCTGGTGGGGCTGGCGCTGATCAGCCCGGCGTGGCTGATCCTGGTGCACACCACGCATTTCCTGCCCGACGGCGCGAAGCTGTGGCTGCCCGGTTATCTCGCGTGGTTCATCGGCGGCATGCTGCTGGCGGCGCTGGCGCCGCTGGGGGTGCGGGCGTATGCGCTGGCGTGCGTCCCGCTGGCGGTGATCACCTACTTCATCGCGTCGACGCCGATCGCCGGGGATCCGACGACGTCGCCGTCGCACCTGTACGAGGCGCTGTTCAAGGTGGTGTTGTACATGGTGATCGCCACCCTGGTGGTGGCGCCGCTGGCGCTGGCGGACCCCACGATGAAAGACCGCAGCCTCTACGAGCGCTTCCTGGCCAGCCGGCCGATGGTGTTCCTCGGCGAGATCTCCTACGAGATCTTCCTGATCCACCTCATCACCATGGAGTTGGTGATGGTGGAGGTGCTGCACTACCCGATCTACACGGGCTCGTTCCTGTGGCTGTTCGTGCTGACGTTCGTGGTGACCGTCCCGCTGGCCTGGCTGCTGCACCGGTTGACGAGGGTGCGCCCCACCTGAGCCGAAGATTAGGCTAGCCTAACCAGCGTACGTCGACACGAAGGGCTGGTTTATGTCGGAGAAGAAGCCAACGCGGGGTTTCCAGGGGGCGGTTCTCAAGCTGCTGCGCGCCGGCGACTACACGCTCACCGTGACGGGCAAGCGCCAGATCAGCCCGCACTACCTGCGGCTGAGCTTCAACGCCGGCGGCCTGCTCGCCGACCGGCCGGTGCATCCGACGATGTGGATCCGGATGTGGTTCGCCGACGGCGACAAGCTGCACCAGCGCGGCTACACGCTGGTCGACCCCGACCCGGCGGCCGACACCGTCGACATCGAGTTCGCGCTGCACGACGGCATCGCCTCGGACTGGGCCCGCAACGCCCAGCCCGGCGACACCATCGAGGCCACCGTGCTGGGCAGCAACTTCACGCTGCCCGAGCCGCCGCCGGCCGGCTACGTGATCGTCGGCGACACCGCGTCGCTGCCCGCGATCAACTCGCTGCTCACCGCGATCGGCGACGCCCCGGCCCGGGTGTTCCTGGAGGCCGGCCACGAGGACGACAAGCAGTTGCCGGTCGCGCGCAGCACCGACATCGTCTGGGTGGACCGCAAGAACGCCGGTGAGGCACTCGTCGAGGCCGTCGCCGCCGCCGCGTTCGACGCCTCCGACCACTTCGGCTGGGTGGCCTGCGACAACCGCACCACCCGCGCGGTGGCCAAGGTCTTCCGCGAGCAGTACAAGATCCCGAAGAAGTCGATCAAGGCGCAGGCCTACTGGGTCGCCTGACGCGACTCGCTGGGCAGCACGATCGGGACGACGAACTCCTCGAGCATCGAGCGTTCGTCGTCCTCGTCGTGGCCCGGGAACAGCATCAGCGACGTCATCACCCGCACCAGCCAGCGGGCCCGCTTGGCCACCAGCTCCGGATCGTCGGGGCCCAGTGAGATCACGAACGCCTCGGTCAGCGCCTTGATGACGTCGGACTCCTCGGCCACCTGCGCGCCGATCGGCCGCTGGGTGGTGGCGAACCACGACGCCAGCGCGGGACTCTGCCGCACGTTGCGCAGGCACGCCAGCATGCCCTCGATCAACCGCTCCCGAGGATCGGTCAGCGCGGTGATCTGCTCGGTCATCTCGCGGTAGAGCCGGTAGCTCTCCCGGTGCACGTAGGCGGTGTAGAGCGCCTCGCGGTTCTCGAAGTAGCGGTACAGCGTGGCACGGGAACACCCTGCGGCCGAGGCGATCTCGTGCATCCCGACCGTCGCGGCCTCCTTCTTGGCGAACAGTTCGCCCGCCGCGTCGAGGATGCGGTCGGCGGCGACCTCGGTGCGCCGCGAGGCCAGCCAGTCGCCGGCCATCAACGCTTCACCGTGAACGGCACCGACAGCGGGCGGCGCACGTAACTGCCGCCGGCCCAGACGATTCCGTCCTCGTCGACCTCGAAGTCGGGGATGCGGGCGAGCAGTTCGGTCAGCGCGACGCGCGACTGCATCCGGGCGGCCGCCGCACCCAGGCAGTGGTGCGCGCCGTGGCTGAACGTCAGGATGTTGCGCGGTCTGCGGGTGACGTCGAGTTCGCCTGCGTCGTCGCCGAACTGGCGCTCGTCGCGGTTACCGGAGCCGTAGAGGAACATCACCCGCCGGCCCGCCGGGATCGTCACGTCACCGATGGTGACGTCGCGGGTGACGGTGCGGCCCAGCATCTGCACCGGCGAGGTCAGCCGCAGGAACTCGTCGACCGAATCCGGGATCAGCTCCGGGTGCTCCACCAGCAGCCGGCGCTGGTCGGGCCGCTGGTGCAGCAGTTGCACTGTGCCGCCGAGCATTCCGGTGGTGGTGTCGTTGCCGCCGGTGACCATCGTGAAGGTGAACGCCAGGATCGACAGCACCCCGGCGATGTCGCCGTCGGCGCCCACCCCGGCGGCCACCAGATGCGAGACGGTGTCGTCCTCGGGTTCGACGCGGCGCCGCTCGATGAGCGCGGTGAAGTACGCCATCATCTCGCCGAGCGCGTCGCCTGCGGTGGCCACCCCGCCCGGGCTGGTGTTGGCGGCGACGATCGCCTCGGTCCACCGGTCGAACTGGCCGCGGTCGGCCTCGGGCACCCCGAGGTAGTGCGCCACCACCATCGACGGCAGCGGTTTGAACAGCTCCGCGACGATGTCACCGCCGCCGGCGGCGCGCAGTCGCTCGATGCGCTCGACGACGAACTCGCGCACCTTCGGCTCGACCGCCTCCACCTGCCGCGGGGTGAACCCGCGCGACACCAGCTTGCGGAACTCGGTGTGCACCGGCGGATCCTGCATGACGAACGGCGGGTTGTCGGCCAGACCCAACAGGTCGAGCTCGCCGTAGTTGACGGTCAGCCCCTGCGCCGAGGAGAAGGTCTCGTGGTCGCGTGCGGCCGCCCAGATGTCGGCGTGCCGGGACAGCACGTAGTAGTCGTGGTCCGGGCGGTTCTCGGGGATGACGTGGTGGACCGGATCGTGGTCGCGCAGTGCGCGGTACATCGGCCACGGATTCCCCCACGTGTCCGCGTCGGCGAGCTGGAAGCGCACCGGCGTGTCATGAGACACAGTCGCAGTCATGTCTCATTGGTACGACAGGTTCCGGGAACGTGTCAATAGCAGGGGTCAGATCGCGGCGCCCGGGTTGAGGATGTTGTCCGGGTCCAGCGCCTGCTTGATCCGCCGGTTGAGCTCCATCGCCTCGGGTCCGAGCTGCCCGGCCAGCCACGGCCGCTTCAGCCTGCCGACCCCGTGTTCACCGGTGATGGTGCCGCCCAGGCTGATCGCCAGATCCATGATCTCGCCGAACGCCTGGTGCGCGCGTTCGGTCATCGCCGCGTCGGCGGGGTCGTAGACGATCAGCGGGTGCGTGTTGCCGTCGCCGGCGTGCGCGATCACCGAGATCAGCAGGTCGTGCCGGTCCGCGATCGCGGCGACACCGCTGACCAGATCGGCCAGCGCGGGCAGCGGCACCCCGACGTCCTCGAGTAGCAGCGAGCCCTTCATCTCCACCGCCGGGATGCAGAACCGCCGCGCGGCGACGAACGCCTCGCCCTCCTCGGGGTCCGACGTGGAGAACACCTCCTTGGCGCCGTGCGCGGTGAACACGTCGGCCATGAACTGCGCGTCCTCGGCGCCCGCCGGTCCGCGGTCGTCGGAGGCGGCCACCAGCATCGCCGCCGCGGTGCGGTCCAGGCCCATCTTCATCTTGTCCTCGACGGCGTTGATCGCCGCGGCGTCCATGAACTCCAGCATCGACGGCCGGATCTTGTTCGTGATCGCCACCACCGCCCGCGCGGCGTCCTCGACGGCATCGAAGCTGGCCACCACTGTTGATGAAGAGCCTTGTGCGGGAAGCAGTTTCAGGGTCACCTCGGTGACGACGCCGAGGGTGCCCTCGCTGCCGACGAACAGCTTGGTCAGCGGCAGGCCCGCCACGTCCTTCAGCCGCGGGCCGCCCAGCCGCACCGCGGTGCCGTCGGCCAGCACAACCTGCAGGCCGAGTACGTAATCGGTGGTGACGCCGTACTTCACGCAGCACAGCCCGCCGGCGTTGGTGGCGACGTTGCCGCCGATGCTGCAGATCTCGAACGACGACGGGTCCGGGGGGTACCACAGCCCGTACTCGGCGACCGCCTTCTTGACCTCCGCATTGAGCAGGCCGGGTTGGGCGACGGCGGTGCGGGTCACTGGGTCGACGGTGATGTCGCGCATCTTCTCGGTGGTCAGCACGATCGCGCCGTCGAGAGCCGAGGCGCCGCCGGACAATCCGGTGCCCGCCCCGCGCGGGACGACCGCGATCTTGTGGGTGCTGGCCCACCGCAGCGCCGCCTGGACGTCCTCGGTGGTGCGCGGGCGCACAACGGCCAGTGGGGTGCCCGCGTCCGGGTCCAACGCGCGGTCCTGCCGGTAGGACGCGAGGATGTCGGGATCGGTGACCACGCCGCCCTCCGGCAGCGCGGCGATCAGTTCGTCGAGGACGGCGCTCACCCGGACATCCTACGAGCGGCCCCGAAAAGCCAGGTGGTGGTGCATACCGCGCGTTATAGTCCGACCGTGATCAGCGGGACTCCGCTGGCCGGGCGCGACGGCGAACTGACCACAATTCGCCGCACGCTCAGCGGGGGAATCAACAGCAAAGCCGGTGTGGTGATCGTCGGCGCGCCGGGTGTGGGCAAGACGCGCCTGGCCCGCGAGGCGCTCGACCTCGCCGAGCGCTCGGGGGAGCGGACCAACTGGATCGTCGGCACCGAGTCGGCGCGGGCGCTGCCGCTGGGAGCGTTCACCGCACTGATCAACGACGTCGTCGACGACCCGCTGCCCAACGTCCGACACCTCATCAAAACCTTTGTCGCCCAACAACGTCAGGGTCGCGTCGTGATCGGTGTCGACGATGCCCACCTACTCGACGGACTGTCGGCGCACGTCCTGCACCAGCTGGCGCAGAGCCGGGCCGCGCGGCTGGTGGTGACGCTGCGCGCCGGCGCCGATGAACCCGACGCCATCACCGCGCTGTGGAAGGACGGGCTGCTGACCCGGCTGGACCTGGAACCGCTGTCGGTGGAGGCCACCCGCGAGATGATCGAGCAGGCGCTCGGCGGCCCGGTCGACGCGCGCAGCGCCCGCCAGTTCTGGGGGCTCACCGGCGGCAACGCGCTGTTCCTGCACCAGCTCGTCAAGGATCAGGTCGACGCCGGGCGGATGCGGCCGACGGCCGGGGTGTGGCTGTGGGACGGCGACGTCGCGGTGTCGCAGAGCATCAGCGACATGGTCGGCAGGCAGCTGCGCCGGCTCAGCCCCGGGGTGGAGCTGGTGGTCGACACGCTGTCGCAGTGTGAGCCGCTGGCCGTCGACGCGCTGTGCGATCTGGTCGACCGGGCCGATCTGGAGACCGCCGAGCAGATGCGGCTGGTCACCGTCGACCGCGACGGCGGTGCGCTGGTGGCGCGGCTTGCTCATCCGCTGTTCGGCGAACTGCGCCGGGCGGCCGCCGGGGAGATGTACCTGTCGAAGCTGCGTGGCCGGCTCGCCGACCGGCTGGCCGCCGACGGCGATCCCGACATGCAGGCCACCGTGCGCCGCGGCCTGCTGCGGCTGGAGTCCGACCTGCCGACCGATCCGCAGCTGTGCCTGGAGGCGGCGCGGTACGCGATGACGCTGCTCGACCTCGACCTGGCCGACCGGTTCGCGACGGCGGCCTCCGAGGCCGGTGCACCCGAGGCGGCCGAGATCCGGGCGCTGAACCTGCTGCTGCTGGGCCGCGGTGCGCAGGCCGAGGCGATGCTGGCCGGACTGACCGCCGCCGGTGCGGGCTCGAATCAGCGGTCCACGCTGCGGGCGGTCAACCTGCTGTGGATGCTGGGCCGCATCGGCGACGCGGCCGACATCCTCGCCGGCCTGGCCGACGGGCCGGAGACCACCGCCGACCAGTTCGCCCGGGCGGCGATCGAGGCGTGTGTCGACGTGTCGTCGGCGCGGTGCCAGACGGCGGTGCGAAAGGCAAGGGCCGCACTGGATTCCGGTCTGCTCACCGACCTGCACGCGATGATGGCGTCGGTGGCGCTGACGATGGCGCTGGGAGCGCTCGGCAGGACCGGGGAACTGGCCCCGGTCGCCGGGGCCGCGCTGGACCGGGCGCTGACGTCGTTTCAGGCCTCGCACATGCGGTTCTGGTACGCCAGCGTGTACGCCAGGGCCTGCCGGCTGACCGGTCTGTTCGACGAGTGCGCGGCGATGGCGCGGCGTCTGGCCGACTCGGCGCACGAGGTGCCCAGCCTGGCCTACGCCAACCTCACATCGCTGCTCGGGGTGACGGCGCTGATGCGTGGCGAGGTCCGGGAGGCGGTGCGGCTGCTGCACGAGGCGCTGGCCGGTGTCGAACAGCACGGTGTCCACACGGGTCTGCGGCCCGCGACGTGTTTCGCGCTGGCCGAGGCGCACGCCAAACTCGGTGAGCCGCAGGCGGCGAACGCGGCGATCGCCGAGGCGCGCGTCAGTGTGCCACCCGGTTTTCTGTTCATGCAGACCGCGCTGGCCATCGCGACCGGCTGGGCGCAGGCGGCCAACGGGTGTGTGGGCGACGCGATCGCCACCGTGCTGGCCGAGGCCGCCGTGGCGCGGGAGCGCAACCAGCCGACGCACGAGGTGGCCTGTCTGCAGGTCGCCGCGCAGTGGGGTGACGACTCGGGTGTGGCGCGGGCCGGGGAGCTGGCCACGCAGCTCGGCCTGCCGCTGGCGAACGCCGTTGCGCACCACGCCGAGTCGCTGGCCGCCAACGACGGCGAGGGTCTGCTCGCGGTGGCCGACGAGTACCGCGCGATCGGGGACCGGGCGGCCGCCGCCGACGCCGCCGCGCAGGCCGCCGTCGCGTTCACCGCGGCCCAGCAGCGCAAGCGCGGGCTGTACGCCGCCGCGGTGGCACGCGAGCTCAGCGACGCCTGCGGCGGGCTGTGCACCCCGGCGCTGCGCACCCCGGCCAGCCAGCCGCTGACCGGTCGTCAGCGCGAGATCGTCGAGTTCGTCGTCGCCGGGCTGAGCAACCGCGAGATCGCTGAACGGCTGGTGATGTCGGTGCGCAGCGTCGAGGGTCACATCTACCGGGCCTGCCAGCGGGTGGGTGCCAGCTCCCGCGAGGAACTGGCCGCGATCGCCCTGCGCGGACCGGGCGGCTGAAACCTCAAGCGGGACGGTCGAGTTCGCGCAGCGCCGACAGGAACAGCGACACCACGCCGAGCGCCACCATCGGCAGCGCCAGCGCCAGGAACGTCGCGTTGAGGCCTGCGGTGTCGGCGAGCGGGCCCGCCACGATCAGCCCCAGCGGCCCCGCCGCGTAGGCCAGCGACCCCATCACGCCGACCACCCGGCCGCGCAGATGCGGCGGCGCCTGCGTCTGCATGACGTAGTTGTAGATCGGTGCGATCGGTCCGTAGACCAGCCCGACGATCGCGCACAGCACCAGGATCAGCGGCAGCGGCGGCAGGAACGCGATCACCGTCATCGCCACCCCCAGCGTCAGCACCGCGGTGAGCATGGTGGCCCGCCGGCTCATGCGTTCCGACAGCCACGCGTAGCCGAGCGCGCCGACCAGTCCGCCGATCGACAGCGCCATCAGCACCCAGCCGAGTTGGGCCGGCTCCTCGCGGTCGGTGAAGTACTTGGGGAACAGCACCGACTCCATCGGCATGTACAGCCCGGTCGCGACCAGGTCCACGATCGCCAGCGTGCGCAGCACCCTGCTGCGCCAGACGAACCGCAGCCCCTCGACGATGCCCGCCCACACCCCGTCGGGCAGTGCCTCGCGGTCGGGGCGCCCGGCGCCCTCCAGGCGCAGCGCGGCGATCGCCACGATCGAGGCGACGAACGCCCCCGCGGTCACCCACATCGTGTTGATGCCGCCGAGCGTCGCGATCAGCAGGCCGCCGATGCCCGGCCCGACGATGTAGGCCAGGTTGAACACCGCCTCGTAGAAGCTGTTGGCGCGGTCCAGGGTCCAGCCCGCGCGGGTGGCCGCCTCCGGCAGCATGGTCTCGCGGGCGGTCATCCCGGCCGGGTCGAAGAAGGCGCCGAGAGCGGCGAGTGCGGCCAGCACCGCGACGTTGACGGCCTGCACGCCGAAGGTCAGGGCCAGCACCGGCACCGTCGCCACCGACAGCGCCGACAACGCGTCGGACAGCATCGACACCCGCCGTCGGCCCAGGTAGTCCACCGCGGCGCCGGCGATCAACGTGGCGACCAGCAGCGGCAGCGTGCCCGCCATCGCCACGATCGACGCCTCGACCGCAGACCCGTTGCGCTGCAACACCAGCCACGGGAACGCGACCAGCGAGATGCCGTTGCCCGCGCCGGCCGTCAACGCGGCGAACAGGACCAGGAGCAGGGGACCGCGCCGCGTGTTCGTCATGAGTTATCGGGCCAGAATCTAACAGCGACCGGCCCCGCCGGGCGGCCGAATATCGCGCACCGGCACAGTGGTTGTCATGCAGTTGCCCCATCCGCGCACCGGGCGGCGGTTCGAGTCGCCGGTGCCGCCCGGTTCGGGATGGCCCGGAGACCCGGCCACCCCGCGCACCGCGGTGGCGACGACGGCCGCGCAGGTCGCCTCGATGGCCGCGGCGGCGCGCTCGCTGGCCGAGCTCGACGCCGAGATCTCGGTGTGCCGGGCCTGCCCGCGCCTGGTCGAGTGGCGCGAGGAGGTCGCCGTCTCCAAGCGCCGGTCCTACGCCGACGAGCCGTACTGGGGCAGGCCCGCGACGGGGTTCGGGGCGGCGCGGCCGCGGGTGCTGATCGTGGGGCTGGCGCCGGCGGCGCACGGGGCGAACCGGACCGGCCGGGTGTTCACCGGCGACCGCTCGGGGATTTCCTGTACGCCGCGCTGTACCGCGCGGGGCTGGCCAACCAGGAGTCGTGCGTCGACGCCGCGGACGGGTTGAAGCTCAAGGCGACTCGCGTCGCCGCCGCGGTGCGGTGCGCCCCTCCCGGCAACAGCCCGACGCCCGCCGAACGCGCGACCTGCGCGCCGTGGCTGGACGCGGAGTGGCGGTTGATCTCCCGGTACGTGCGGGTGGTGGTCGCTTTGGGCGGGTTCGCCTGGCGCGCGGCGCTGCAGATGCTGCGTGACGGCGGGGTGGCGGTGCCCGCGCCGGCCCCGAAGTTCGGGCATGCGGCGACGGTGGAACTCGACGGGGTGACGCTGCTCGGCTGCTATCACCCCAGCCAGCAGAACACCTTCACCGGCCGGCTGACCCCGGCCATGTTCGACGAGGTGTTCGCGCTGGCCACCCGGATCGCGGGAACGTCTACCGGAGAAGGAGCGTTGTGACCGTCATGCGGCTTTCCGTCCTCGACCTCGTACCCGTGCGCAGCGACCAGACCACCGCGGATGCGCTGGCGGCGTCGACGCACCTCGCGCAGACCGCCGACCGGCTCGGCTACACCCGTTACTGGGTCGCCGAACACCACAACATGCCGTCGGTGGCGGCCACCAGCCCGCCGGTGGTGATCGCGCACCTGGCCGCGCACACCCAGCGGATGCGCATCGGTTCGGGCGGGGTGATGCTGCCCAACCACGCACCGCTGGCGGTGGCCGAGCAGTTCGCGCTGCTGGAGGCCGCGCACCCGGGGCGTATCGATCTGGGCATCGGCCGCGCGCCCGGCTCGGACCCGGTGACGTCGCTGGCGCTGCGCGGTGCAGCCGGCCGCGACGACCGCGACATCGAGGCGTTCCCGGAGTATCTCGACGACGTCGTCGCACTGATGGGGACCCGCGGGGTGCGGGTGCCGGTGCCGAATCAGCGCTACATCCTCAAGGCCACGCCCGCCGCGGTGAGCGTGCCGCGGCTGTGGTTGCTCGGGTCGTCGATGTACTCGGCGCATCTGGCCGCCGCCAAGGGGCTGCCGTACGTGTTCGCGCACCACTTCTCCGGGCAGGGCACCGCCGAGGCGCTCGAGACGTACCGGTCGGAGTTCCGGCCCAGCGAGTCGACGCCCGAACCGGTGACGTTCTTGACCGTCAACGCGGTGGTGGCCGAAACCAGCGAGGCGGCAACGGCTTTGGCGTTGCCGAATCTGCAGATGATGGCGCGGCTGCGTACCGGTCAGCCGTTGGGGCCGCTGGACCTGGTGGAGGACGCCCAGCGTCAGGAGCTCAGCCCGCAGGCGCAGCGGATCGCCGAGGCGGCGTTCGGCCGTGCGGTGGTCGGCGATCCGACCGAGGCGGCCGCGCAGATCCGGGCCCTCGCCGAGCGGTTCGACGTCGACGAGGTGATGGTCAACCCGGTCGCCTCGGCGCGCGTGGGCACCGACCCGGCCACCGCGCCCGCCCGGGACCGGACGCTGGAGTTGCTGGCCAAGGAACTGTTCTAGGGCTCGAGACGCGCCAGCGCCTCGCGCAGCAGCCGGCCGGACTCCTCGCGGTCGGGGTCGCGGCGCACCAGCATGTTCTTGGCGAAGCTGAGCTTGTCGCCGTCGCGGCGCGGCAGCACGTGCAGGTGGATGTGGAAGACGGTCTGAAACGCCGCCTTTCCGTCGTTGATGACGATGTTGTTGCCGTCGGCGTGCAGTCCGGAGATCCGCGCGGCGCGGGCGATGCGCTGCCCGATGCGCGCCATGGCGGCGACGGTCTCCGGCGGGGTGTCGGTCAGATCGGTGGTGTGGCGCTTGGGCACGACGAGGGTGTGGCCGCGGCTGAACGGGCGGATGTCGAGGAACGCGAGGTGGTCGTCGTCCTCGTAGATGCGGATCGCCGGCGCCTCACCGGCCACGATGGCGCAGAAAACACACGACATTCCGCCACCGTAGCGGGCGGTCCCGGATAGGCGACGGCGGCGCCACCCTGGTGCAGGGTGACGCCGCCGCGCTGGCGGGCCGGAAAGTTAGTTGTTACCGCCGCCGGTGCTGTTATTCGAGTTGTTGCCGTTGTTGCTCGAATTGTTGTTCGTCGAGTTGTTGTTCGACTGGTTGCCGCCGGCGTTGGCGTTGGCGCTGCTGCGCGCGTTGCCGCCGGTGGCCGCACCGCCGTTGGCCGGGCCGCTGGTGGCCGACCCGCTGCTGAAGGCGTTGCCGCCGCGGGTGATGTTGCCGTTGCTGAAGGCGCCGCCGCCGTCGCCGTCACCGGCGATCTGGCCGAGGTCGGCGTCCCCGGCGTCGGCGTCGCCGCCGTCGATGTCGTTGGCGCCGGTGGCGGTGCCGCCGGTGGCGCTGCTGTCGCCGCCGCCGACCGTCTGGTCACCGGTGCCGTTACCGCCGGTGCCCGGACCGTCGAGCGCGCCGACGCCGGCACCGCCGACGCCGAGGCCGAGGCCGACGTCGACCGGGATGTCGACACCACCGGTCGCCACCGGGATCGCGGCACCCAGGCCCCAGCCGCCCAGAGACGAACCACCAAGGGCAGCACCGAGATTCGAGCCGCCGACCCCGATGCCGCCGAGCGCCGGGTTGACGCCCAGCGCCGCACCGGCGACTGGGAGGTCGACGTCGGCGGCGAGGCTGTTGGCCAGGCCGCCGAGCGCGGCGCCGCCGAGCGTCGGGGCGGCGTTGATCGCGTTACCGCCGGCGATGACGGGGCTGAGGATCGGGACGTTCAGCTGACCGTTGGCGATGTTGCCGTTGGCCGCGCCGATCTGATTGGTGACGCCGTTGCCGTTGCTGCCGATCTGCAGGTTGTTGTCGTTGAGCAGACCGTTGAGAAGGTTGTTGCCGTTGAGGATGCCGCTGAACCAGCCGCAGGCGAAACCCGAACTGATGCAGTCATCGTTGTCCTGGGCGGCGGCGGTGCCCGCACCGGCCAGGACACCGAAACCGATGGCGGCGCCCGCGATCGCCCCCGCCGCGACAGTACGACGTGCTGTGTTGGTCTTCATGTCAAAGCTCCTTTGCTTTTTCGTGTTGTGAACCGTCGAAAAGTTCTTGCGTCGAGGCAGTGCGACATCGCGCAACACTGCTGTCGGCTGTCACTTCATCGCCACCTCCCGCGACCCCCGTTCGTGGTTGTCAGTTGCCGGTTCCGTCGCCGCCGCCCTCCGAACCGGCATCGCCGCCCGGCGTGTTGTCGGTCTCGGTGGTCGGTGTCGTGTTCTCGGGTTCTGTGCCCGTCTCGGGTCCGGAGCCGCCCGTGGGGGTGGTGGCCGACCCGCCGGCCTTCGTCGGTTCGTCGTCGACGTGGTTGCCCGCCTTGATGCGCGACGTTGACCTGCCGTTCAGCGAGCCGATGCCGTCGTCGTCGATCTTGAAGTCGAGATCGGTGAGAGTGTCGGTGTCGGTGGATGTTTCGGGATCGTCGCCGGTCTGCCTGGCCGCCATCAGGCTGGCCGAATTGTCGGGATCGCCGGTGGCGTTGGTGGTCTGCGAGTTCAGCAGCTGCTCGATCGGGTCGGGCGGAGGTGTGGTGACGACCGTCTGGTTACCGGGGCCGATGTTGATCTGGTCGTTCCAGATGTTGCCCGAGCCGATGGCGCCCTGGTTGGTGTTCCCGTTGCCGGTGGTCCCGACGATGATGCCGCCGGAAGCGTTGGTGGTGCTGTTGTTGCCGTTGCCGTTGGCGTCGTTGGTGACGGCGGTGTTGTAGCTGACGTTGCCGCCGCCGAAGCTGATCTGCGGGTTCCAGATGTTGGACACGAAGAACCCGAACTGCACGGTGTTGCCGTTACCGCCGCCGAACAGGAAGGTGGCGAACCAACCGCCCCAGGCCAACGTGGCGCCGCTGAAGTTGCCGTTGTTCATGGCGACGTTGGTGACGGCGGTGTTGTAGCTGACGTTGCCGCCGCCGAAGAAGCTGATCTGCGGGTTGAAGATGTTGCCCGACAGGAACGAGAACTGAACGGCGTTGCCGTTTCCGCCCATTGCGCCGATCAGCGGGAGCCCGCTGTCGTTGGACACCGAGGCGGAGCTGTTGTTGCCGTTGTTCATCGCGACGTTGTTGACCGTCGTGTTGTTGCTGATGTTCGGGCCGAAGAGGCTGATCTGCGGGTTGAAGATGTTGTAGGACAGGATGTTGATCTGCGTGGTGTTGCCGTTGCCCACCGTGCCGGCGAAGTTCAGTTCGAAGGACAACAACTTGTTGAGGATGTTGTTGCCCAGGTTCATGAACACGTTGCCGATCGTGTTGTTATTGCTGGTGTTTCCGCCGGTGATGGCGAACTGCGGGTTGAAGACGTTGCCTTCGAGGATGTTGATCCGCGTCGCGTTGGCGGTGCCGTCGGACGAGCGGCCGGGGAGCACGATCGACAGTGCGTCGGCCGACGGGATGCCCATGTCGTAAGCGGTGCCTATGCACACGGCTGCGCTGCCGGCCACCAGCGACCGGGCGACCCAGGAACGGGTGCGGCGACTCTTGCGGTGAGCGCCGGCCCTGCGTCGGCGTCGGTCCGCTCCGTTGCGATCCGAACTCATCGGCGTTCCTTCCACCTGGCTGCCCCCGGTAGCTCCTGCGCGGGACAGTAGAACTTTGCTGACGCGTGTGTCAAGCATCACACTCCCATAGATGGGAGACGCTTGTAGCAGGTTCGGCAAATGTTTCAGGCAGATATACGACGCTTGCGACAACGCCACGTCGAGGATCTGTGGCGCAAGTGAAGTGCGTTGACATCGATACGCAAGAGTATGGATGATTAACTACTGGCGAGTTGCAGAATTGTCCATTCGTTATTCGCAAATATTATTTAGTTTGCAGATTTGAAACCTGTTCAGTCTTATTTTCGCGTCAGTTATTAACTGGTTTTGAGGTGCTCCAAGACCGTTCCAGCCGCAGGTAGCGGCGCGGCCGGGGCGGTCAGCGGGCCTGTGGACCATTCCCGATCTTGTTTTCGAGGCTGTGGGCGGCAATCGCATTGGGCCGCTGTCGGAAAATGCGTCGCCCGCCGTTTCCCGCCGATTGCGGACCCAGCAGACGGGGTGGCGCACCTATCCCTCGGCGCACCACTCGCGCCGTTCCCGGCCGACACAGGATCGTTGCGCTCGAAAGCATCTGGGGGCGAGGGTCTCCCTTTCAAGCGGGCGATCTCTCGGCGTGTCGCGATTCCGCCTAGAAGGGTGGGGGTTGGTTGCGTTTGGTGATGCGGGCGGCGTTGATGGCGGCGTTGGTTCGGCGTTCGGTGTCGATGTCTTTGTGGCGGGCCTGTTGGCGGGTGAGTTTGCGCCTCGGCATCGCCAGCCCCCGCGCCTTCTGCTCAGGCGACAGGGTCTCGGCCCGGCGCACGATGGCGGGGTCGACCGGGGCGGTGGGTCGGCACAACCGCGGGAACAGCAGGGCCGCACCCGCGTCGGTGGTGTAGGTCTGCCCGGTCGGTGAGAGCCATTCGATGCGCCCGTCGGGATGCTGGCGGTCCCGCCACCCCCAGAACGTCTTGAGCAGATGGTGGTGGCGGCACAGACACCGCAGGTTCGACGCCTGCGTCGGCCCGAGTGGCCACGGGACCGCATGATCGAGATCGCAGGCGTGGGCAGGCACATCACAACCCGGAAACCGGCACGTCAGATCCCGCGCCCGCACAAACCACGCCAACGTCTCCGACGGCCGATACCGCGACTCCGGCGGCGACTCCCCCGGATGGCGGATATACCGCAACCGGGCGGTCGGGGCGATCTTGGCCGCCACCACCGACGCGGGCAGGATCCCGTGGCCGAGCAGCAAACCCGGATCAGTCATCGCCGGCGAATCGGGCGAGTCGGAAGCCTCGGGCTGCCGGGTGGCGCCGTCGAGCTGCACGGGGGTGTCATCAGAAAGCGCTTCTTCCCTGGCGATGACGTGGACGATGACCGCCGACGCGCTGCGGTGGGCGGCGTCGCAGTCCTCGCGATCGCACAGACACCCCAGGCGGTCGCCGCCGGCGGCGATCACCCCGACCGCGTCGGCGCGGCGCTGATCAAGTGTGCGCGGATCATGCTCACACACCGTGGCGGCGAGCGCGTCGAGCCGTTGGTCGAGGGCATCGCCGTCGGTGGCCAAGACCTGGGCTTCGATATAGGCCACCCCCGAGCCGTCGGGGGCGATGGTGACCTCGACATGGCGACCCCGGGACTTGGACTGGGTGCGGCGCAGTGCGAACGGTTCGTAGCGGTCGATCCAGTAGTCGATCTCGGTCTGCAACCGCTGCAGCGACCAGTCGCTCCAGCCCCGGATGCGCGCGGCGATCTCGGCGTCGACCTTGGCCCGGCCCTGCTCGCTCATCATCAACCGGGTGCGGTTGACCAACACCTCAACCATCCGCCGCGAGATCCAGCCCTGCCCGGCCACCTCGGCGATCCTCGGGAACCACTCATGCAAAGTCTTGGCAGTGGCCAACTGCGCTGACGCCATCCCCAGCGAGATGGATTGGGCGGCGGCGATTTCCGCGCACACCGCCGACCAGTTATCGGCAACCCAGTCGTCGCGCTGCGCCGAATCCATACCCGCGGTGTAGGTCTGCAACAACCGATAGCAGGCCGCCAACCGATGCGCGTACGCGGCGTTTTCCAACCGCGCCAACGCCGCCACCGCACCAGCACCCCGACCGGTCTCGACTGCTGCCACCAACTCTGCGAACACACATTCGACGCTACCCCCACACCAACCACAAAACCCCTGGTCACAACCCATCTGTGGACGAAAACGCCGATGGGGATAACCACCCCCGACATGTCACACCCCCGGCGTATAAGGCCGCTACGCCAGCGCCGCACGCCAGGCGGCCAGCTTGTCGGCGAAGCGCATCGTCTGCGCCGGGCTCGTCGACGGAAGCCGCCGATACTCCAGGCCGGACACCTCACCGACCAGCCTGCGGAAGTTCTTCTCCGCCGCCGCACCGTTGAACAGCACCCGGGTGATCCCGCGGTGCGTGGCGAAGAACGCGGCGAAATCGTTGGGCACCATGCTGTTCGGTTCCACGGCGGAGTCCAGGCTGCCCTCGCGCCGACAGCTGGCCAGCACATCCCACACCGCGATCCCGCGCGCGATCAGCGCCGCGCACCGCTCCTCGTACGGATCGGAGGCGCTGAAGTCGAAGAGCGCACCCATCACGGGCCAGAACGCGTTGCGCGGATTGCCGTAGTACTGCTGGTGCGTCAGCGACAGCACGCTGGGCATATTGCCCAGGATCAGGGTGCGCGCCGCCGGCCCGACGATCGGCGGCAGCCCGTACAGCACCGGGGACACCATGCTGCGACTATGTCACGCGGTATACGTTGGGCCGGTGGGCGACGATTTCACCGCCGATGTGGACATCGCCGCGACCGGCCTGCTCGACGGACTCGAGGGCCGGGCACGCGCCGAACGCGCCGAGCTGATCGCGTGGTTGCTGTCGAAGGGCATCGGCGTCGAGCAGATCCGCAACGCCTATCTGCCGATGCTGCTGGCCGCGCGGCAGCCGCTCGGCGACGACGGCGTCTACGTCTCGGCGCGGGAGACCAGCGAGAAGACCGGCATCGACATCAACCTGCTGCAGCGCGTACAGCGGGCGATGGGACTGCCGGCCGTCGACGACCCCGACGCCAAGGTGCTGCTGCGCGCCGACGCCGAGGTCGCGGCGTACGCCCAGCGGTTCCTGGAGATCGGCATCGAGCCCGAGCAGATCATCCAGATCACCCGGGTGCTTACCGAGGGCCTGTCGAAGGCGGCCGAGGTGATGCGTCACGCCGGGCTGGCGTCCGTCCTCGATCCCGGTGCCTCCGAACTGGGTATCGCGCAGAACGCCGAGGCGTTGGTGCACACCGCCGCCCCGGTGCTCGGGCCGATGATCCAGGACATGTTGTGGCTGCAGCTGCGCCACCTCATGGAGACCGAGGCGGTCTCGGCGTCCGAACGGGCCCAGGGGCAGCGGCTGCCCGGTGCCCGGATGGTCACCATCGCGTTCGCCGATCTCGTCGGCTTCACCCGGCTCGGCGAGGCCGTCCCGCCCGAGGAACTCGAGAAGCTGGCACAGCGGCTGTTCGACCTCGCCCACGAGGCCGCCGCACCCCCGGTGCGGTTCGTCAAGACGATCGGCGACGAGGTGATGCTCGTCAGCCCCGAGCCGGCGCCGCTGCTGGACGCGGTGCTGACCCTGGTCGCGCAGACCAACGACGAGGATGACTTCCCGCAGCTGCGTGTCGGTGCCGCGACGGGTATGGCGGTGAGCCGCACCGGGGACTGGTTCGGCGGTGCGGTCAACCTGGCCAGCCGGATCACCAGTGCGGCACGGCCCGGTTCGGTGCTGGCGTCGGAGTCGACGCGCGAGGCCGTCGGCGGCGACGAGCGCGACGACGCGCGGTTCGCCTTCTCGTTCGCGGGTGCCCGCCGTCTCAAGGGCATCAAGTCCGACGTCAAGTTGTTCCGGGTCCGCCGCGCGGGCGGCTGATCTACCATCTGGCCCATGAACCGGGTCGTCACGACTGTGCTTGCCGCGCCGCTGCTGGCGGCGTCCGCGCTGATGGGTGCCGGATCGGCAGGCGCGCAACCGCTGCCTCCGCCGTGCCATTACACGCTCTCGCCGCCGCAGGTGGTGCAGGGCGACGGCGGCAGCCGGGTCACCGCGACGGTGTCGTTCGACGCCTGTGGCGCCCCGTTCCAGCCCGCGGTCAGCGTGGTGTGTGTCCACCTCGCCGGACCGAGCTCGCAGGGCAGCTGCGCCCAGGCCCGTGGACCGGCCACCGCCCAGGTGTTCTTCGAGCCCTATGAGCCGGGCGCCACATACATCGCCAGCGGGCGCGGCTGCGGCAAGGTGTTCGAGGACGCCATCGAGCCGAACTGCCAGATCCTGGGCCCGATCAACCTGCCGCTGTAGCGCGGAACCGGCGCAGCCGCAGGCTGTTGCTCACCACGAACACCGAGCTGAACGCCATCGCGGCGCCGGCGATCATCGGGTTGAGCAGACCTGCGGCGGCCAGCGGCAGCGCCGCGAGGTTGTAGGCGAAGGCCCAGAACAGGTTTCCCTTGATCGTCGCCAGGGTGCGGCGGGACAGCCGGATCGCGTCGGGTACCAGGTTGAGGTCGTCGCGCACCAGCGTCAGGTCACTGGCCTCGATCGCGACGTCGGTGCCGCTGCCCATCGCCAACCCGAGGTCGGCCTGCGCCAGCGCCGCGGCGTCGTTGACGCCGTCGCCCACCATCGCGACCACCTTGCCTTCGTCCTGCAACCGCTTGACGACGTCGACCTTGTCCTGCGGCAGCACCTCGGCGATCACCTCGTCGATGCCGACCTGTCCGGCGACGGCCCGTGCGGCGGCCTCGTTGTCGCCGGAGACCAGCATCGGCCGCAGACCCAGCGCGCGTAGCCGTGAAACCGCCTCGGCCGACGTCGGTTTCACCGTGTCCGACACCACCAGCACACCGTGCGCCTCGCCGTCCCAGCCGACGACCACGGCGGTGCGGCCCTGCGACTCCGCCTGCGACACGGCCTCTTTCAGCTCGGGAGCCAGGTCGCCGTCAGGGGCGACGAAACGGGCACGGCCCACCGCGACCTCCCGGTCGTCGACGACGCCGCGCACCCCGAGGCCGCGCTCGTTGGCGAAGTCCGCGACGGCGGGCAGGTCACCCACCTTGTCGCGGGCACCGGCGGTGATCGCCCGTGCGATCGGGTGTTCCGAACCGCTCTCGAGCGCGCCCGCCACCCGCAGAACCTCGTCGGGATCCGTCCCGTCGGCGGCGACGACATCCACCAGCGTCATCGCGCCGGTGGTCAGCGTGCCGGTCTTGTCCAGGACGATGGTGTCCACCCGGCGGGTCGACTCCAGCACCTCCGGACCCTTGATCAGGATGCCCAGCTGCGCACCGCGGCCGGTGCCGACCATCAGCGCCGTCGGCGTCGCCAGCCCGAGCGCGCACGGGCACGCGATGATCAGCACCGCGACCGCCGCCGTCACCGCCATTGCGACGGAAGCGCCTGTGCCGAGCCAGAACCCGAGCGTGCCCACCGCCAGTGCGATGACGATCGGCACGAACACCCCCGACACCCGGTCGGCGAGGCGCTGCGCGGCGGCCTTGCCGTTCTGGGCGTTCTCCACCAGCCGCGCCATCTGGGCCAACTGGGTGTCGGCGCCGACCTTGGTGGCGCGCACCACAAGCCGGCCGTCGACGTTGACCGTCGCGCCGACCACGTTGTCGCCCGGCTCGACGTCCACCGGGACCGACTCTCCGGTCAGCATCGACGCGTCCACCGCGCCGCTGCCCTCGACCACCACTCCGTCGGTGGCGATCTTCTCGCCCGGGCGCACCACGAACTCGTCGCCGACCACCAGCCGGTCGGCCGGGATCCGTTCCTCCACACCGTCTCTGAGGATGACGACATCCTTGGCGCCGAGCCGCAGCAGCGCGCGCAGCGCCGCCCCGGCCCGTCGCTTGGCGCGTTCCTCGAAGTAGCGGCCGGCCAGGATGAACGTCGTCACGCCCGCGGCCACCTCGAGGTAGATGTTGCCGGTGCCGTCCGCGCGCGCCAGCGTGAACGTGAACTCGTGCGTCATCCCGGGCAGTCCGGCGGTTCCCCAGAACAGCGCGTACACCGACCAGCCCAGCGCCGCAAGGGTTCCCATCGAGATCAGGGTGTCCATGGTGGTGGTGCCGTGGCGCAGATTCGCCCACGCGGCGCGGTGGAACGGCCATGCGCCCCAGATCGCGACGGGTGCCGCCAGCGCCAGCGACAGCCACTGCCAGTTGGTGAACTGCAGCGCGGGCACCATCGCCATCGCGACCACCGGGACGGTCAGCGCCAGCGAGATCAGCAGTCGGCGCCGCAACGACGCGACCGGATCGTCCGCAGCGGTGTCGTCCTGCGCAGGCGGGGCGGGCAGGCGCGCCTGATAGCCGGCGTTCTCGATGGCCTCGACCAGGGTCTGCGTGGTGACATCGTCGTCGTAGGTGACGTGTGCCTTCTCGGTGGCGAAGTTGACCGTGGCGGTCACTCCGTCGATCTTGTTGAGTTTGCGCTCGATCCGGTTGGCGCACGAGGCGCATGTCATGCCCTCGATCGACAACTCGATGGTGTCAGTGGCCATGTCCGTCTCCGTTGTGGTCTGCAACCCCGTCCTCCACCACCACGGTGAACGCCGCGGTGCGCACGGTGTCGAGGTGCTTGAAGTCCAGGAACAGCCGGTACTCGCCCGCGCTGGGGAACGTCGCGCTGAACTCGACGGGCCCCGTGGGCCGCGACGACGGCAGCGGGTGGACGTGCAGGTACGCCAGGTCGGCCGCGCGCAGCGCGACGAGGTGACCGTAGGCGCCCAGGTAGCGCTGCAGTGCGCCGACGGGTGCGCCGTTCCGGGCCACCGTGAACGACAGCGTCGACGCCGCACCGGCTTTCGGGGTGCCCGTCAGCGTCACGGTGTAGTCGTCGACGGTGGCGGTGGTGCTCGGTTCGGGCAGCGGCCACGGGTCGTAGTCGCCTGCGACGTGCACGTTGGCCGCCAGGGTGAGGGCGGGACCTCCGACGGGAGTGAAGTCGGCGAACAGTCGGTAGTCCCCGGCGAGGCTGAAATCGATTGGCACCCGCCACAAACCGTCGTCATCGAGAACCGGGTGCAGATGCTCGTAGGCCGCCAGGTCGTTGCGGACGACGATCAGGTGCAGAAGTTTGTCGTGGACCTTCTGGAACCGGGTCACCGGTGCGCCGGCGGAGTCGAGGATGCGGAACTGCACCGGGGCGTTGCGGCGCGCCCGCTGAAGGGGCTGGGTCAGCTCGAGCGTGTACCCGTCCTGGGTGACCTGCAGCCCGCCGGGCTGGGCGCCGGGCTCCGGTGGGTGCGCGGTGGCGTGTCCGGCGGGGGTGGGGGAGTCCGGGCCGAATGTGTGTCCGACCCACAGCGAGACCGCGAACACCACCGCCAGCGCGGTGAGGAACGCGGCGACCCGGGTCCGGGTGCTCATCAGCCGGCCAGGTGGTAGCCGGCCTCTTCGACGGCCGACTGGATCGCGGCGGCGTCGACGGGGGCGACGCTGTCGATGGTGACGGTAGCGCGGGCGACGTCGACGTCGACGTTCGTCACCCCGGCGATCTCGCTGATCTCCTCCCGGACGGAGGCTGCGCAGTGCCCGCAGGTCATGCCGGTGACGGTGACAGTGGTGGTAGTCATGCCGCCAGCCTACAGATACCCCCTAGGGGTATGCAAATACCGGTCGGGGGCGGAGCGCCTCCGCGGCGCATGGCACCATCTGCGGTCATGCGTGTTCTCGTCCAGCGGGTGACCTCGGCGTCGGTCACGGTCGACGGCGAGGTGGTCGGGGCCATCGACCCCGACGGTCAGGGGTTGCTGGCGCTGGTCGGCGTCACCCACGACGACGATGCGGCCAAGGCGCAGAAGATGGCTGAGAAACTGTGGCAGCTGCGGATTCTCGACGACGAGAAATCCGCGTCCGATGTGGGCGCGCCGATCCTGGTGGTCAGCCAGTTCACCCTGTACGCCAACACCGCCAAGGGGCGCAGACCGTCCTGGAACGCCGCCGCCCCGCGCCCGGTCGCCGAACCGCTCGTCGAGGTGTTCGCCGGTGCGCTGCGCGACCTCGGCGCCCACGTCGAGACCGGGGTGTTCGGTGCCGACATGAAGGTCGCGCTGGTCAACGACGGCCCGGTGACCGTGCTGCTCGAACTCTGATCACGAAGCCGGCCTGGCCGCCAAACCGGCCACCGGCTGGCATTCTGAAGTCATGGCAAAGGAAATCGACCCGGTCCGCGCGAAGAGCGCGCTGGCGGTCGTCAGACAGCACCCGGTGATGGTGCTGTTCGTGGCCTCGCCTGCGCTGATCGCCGCGGCGCTGGTGTGGTGGCTGGTCAGTCCCGCGCTCGCGGTGCTGCTGCTGATCGCGGCGGTGGTGGTCGGCGGCGTGGTGCTGCTGCGCGGCAGGAACTAGTTCCGGCTCTGCGGCGTGGGCCGCACGATCGTGTTCTGTCCGGCCGCCAGCCACCACTGCCCGTCGTGGCGCACCAGCACATACAGCGCCATCTCCGAGAACGGCTCCGGCTGCTCGATCGGGATCGGCGTGCCGTCGGCGTCCAGGGCGGTGCGGCGCACCTGGGCAACGGCGACGTCGGGTGCCGGTGCGCTGACCGCCACCTTCTCGTAGCGCGACCGCGGACCGGCCACCGCGGCGGCGAACAACCGCCGGTGGATGGCGTGCAACGTGTCGTAGCCCGCGACCGTCGCGCCGAACGGGCTGCCCCACAACACGTCGTCGGCGAAGTGGGCGTTGTAGAGATCGGCGTCGCCACTGTCGACGGCGGCCTGCAGTTCGGCGACGAACGCGTCGACGGCGGCGTGTGCCTCGCGCAGCCGCTGGGCGTCGTCGGACAGGGTGGGTCGGGTCATGGCCGTCTAGTAAACACCCCGGCCTCGACGGCGGCCAGTGCGGCGTCGGCTGCCCTGGTCGCGTCTCTGGCAGTCAAAGGCTTTGTGCTGGTGAGGAACTGGTAGTACAGCGGTGCGGACACCTGGCGGATGACGGCGGCGGAGTCGGTGCCCGCGGGCGCCTCCCCGCGCGCGATCGCGGCGTCGACGCAGCCCGCCCACTCGCTCACCCGGCGGCGGTAGAACTCCGCGAGTGCCGCGGCGGTGTGGTCGTCGGTCGCCGCGGCGCCCAGGACGGCGCGGAACAGCCGGCCCTGCCGGGTGTCGGTCAGGGTCCGGCGCACCAGGGACGCGTTGGCGCGCAGATCTGTGCGCAGCGACCCGGTGTCCGCGCGGGGTACCGACTGGTCGGCCATCTCGGTCAGCATGTCGGTGACGAGCGCGGGCACGCTGCCCCAGCGCCGGTACAGCGTCGACTTGCCGACGCCCGCGCGGTCGGCGATCGCGGTCAGTTCGAGGCCGGCCAGTCCCGACTCGATCAGTGCGTCCTCGGTGGCGCGCAGGACCGCCGCGCGGACCGCTGCCGTGCGCCCACCGGGTCGTTTCACGCCGACATCTTATCGGGAATAGATTCCCGTTAATGCGAGTTGCCCGGTGTGTCCGTCCATCTCGTGAGGAGAACACCATGGAGTATCGGCACGTCGGCGAATCCGGCCTGGTCGTATCGGAACTGGCCTTCGGCGCCGCCACCTTCGGCGGCGTCGGGGACTTCTTCGGCGCGTGGGGCGACACCGACGTCGACGGCGCGCGCCGCATCGTGGACATGTGCCTGCAGGCCGGGATCACGCTGTTCGACACCGCGGACGTCTACTCCGACGGCAGGTCGGAGGAGGTGCTGGGTGCGGCGCTGCGCGGACGCCGCGACGATGTGCTGATCTCGACGAAGGCGGCGCTGCCCACCGGCGACCGCGACTGGGGTACCTCACGCAGCCGGCTGGTGCGCGCCGTCGACGCCGCCCTTCGCCGGCTGCGGACCGACCGCATCGACCTGTTCCAGCTGCACGCCTTCGACGCCTCGGTCCCCATCGACGAGGTCGTCGCCACGCTGGACTCCCTTGTCGCGGCGGGCAAGATCCGCTACCTCGGCGCGTCGAACTTCAGCGGCTGGCAACTGATGAAGTCGCTGGCGGTCGCCGACCGCCGCAACGCGACCCGGTATGTGGCCCATCAGGTGTACTACTCGCTGATCGGCCGCGACTACGAGTGGGAGCTGATGCCGCTCGGCGCGGCCGAGGGCGTCGGCGCACTGGTCTGGAGTCCGCTCGGGTGGGGCAGGCTGACGGGCAGGATCCGCCGCGGTCGCCCGCTGCCGGAGCGCAGCCGACTGCACGCCACGGCCGACGCCGGGCCGCCGGTCGACGACGAGCCGCTGTTCACGGTGGTCGACGTCCTCGACGAGATCGCGGCCGAGACCGGCCGGACGATCCCGCAGATCGCGCTCAACTGGCTGCTGCGCAGGCCGACCGTCGCCTCGGTGATCGTCGGCGCCCGCGACGAACGTCAGTTACAGGAGAACCTCGGCGCCGTCGGCTGGGAGCTCGACCCCGGCCACGTCGCACGGCTCGAGCAGGTCAGCCGCACCGAGGCGCCGTACCCGTACTTCCCGTACCGCCGCCAGCAGGGCTTTGCGCAGCTCAACCCGCCGATGGAGCTCAGTGCTTCGCCCTGAGCGAACGCACGCTGCAACGGTTGTAACGGTGTAATCATGTAATTATGAGGTACAAAGTTCACGGCCGACGGGCGGACTGGCAGCAGCCCGACGCCGGTGACGCGGCCGAGTGGTTCGCCGGCCGCCTGCCCGAGACATGGTTCGTCGGCGACCCGACCGTGGTCGTTGACCGGGAGGAGATCACCGTCGTCGGCCGGCTGCCCGATCCCGACGGCGACGAGAGCGAGGCCCGCACCTCCGGCCGGGTGGCGCGGTTCCGCGAGCAGACCCGCGCCGAACGGATGCGCATCGCCGACGAGGCCGAGGCGCGCTACGGCCGCAAGGTCGCCTGGGGTGTCGAGATCGGCGCCCCCGGCGACGACAACTACGAGCGGATCCTGTTCACCAACCTCGCCGTTCCGGTGATGACGCGGCTGCGCCAACCGGAACGCCAGGTGCTCGACACGCTCGTCGACGCCGGTGTCGCCCGCTCACGCTCGGACGCGCTGGCGTGGTCGGTGCGGCTGGTCGGCGAGCACGCCGAGGAGTGGCTGGGCAAGCTGCGCGAGGCGATGCGCAACGTCGACCAGTTGCGCGCCGAGGGGCCGAACCTCTAGACCCGGGTCATCGCCCAGTAAGCGCCACGCTTAGCCATCAGTTCGCGGTGGCTGCCCTGTTCGACGATCCGCCCGGCGTCCATCACCACGATCACGTCCGCGTCACGGATCGTCGACAGCCGGTGCGCGATGATGAAACTGGTCCTGTCCCTGCGTAGTTCGGCCATCGCCTGGGAGATCAGCAGCTCGGTGCGGGTGTCCACCGAGCTGGTCGCCTCGTCGAGGATCAGCAGCCGGGGCCGCGCCAGCACCGCCCGCGCGATCGTGATCAACTGCTTCTCCCCGGCGCTGATCGAGCCGCCGTCGTCGCTGACCCGGGTCTGGTAGCCGTCGGGCAGCATGTGCACGAACCGGTCCACGTACGCCGCCCTGGCCGCTTCGAGCACCTCCTCCTCGGTGGCGTCCGGCCTGCCGTAGGCGATGTTCTCGTAGATCGTGCCGCCGAACAGCCAGGTGTCCTGCAGCACCATCCCGATCCGGGACCGCAGCGACTCCCGGCTGACCGTCGAGATGTCCACGCCGTCAACGAGAATCCGGCCCGAGTCGACGTCGTAGAACCGCATCAACAGGTTCACCAGCGTCGTCTTGCCCGCACCGGTCGGCCCGACGATCGCCACCGTGCTGCCGGGTTCGGCCACCAGCGACAGGTTCTCGATCACCGGGGTGTCCGGCCGGTAGCCGAACGTGACGTTGTCGAACTCGACCCGGCAACTCGGCCCGGGTGCCGGCAACCGCGCGGGCGGGTCGGCGGGCTCCTCCTCGGCGTCGAGCAGCTCGAACACCCGCTCCGCGCTGGCCACCCCGGACTGCAGCGTGTTGTACATGCCCGCCACCTGGGTGAGCGGCTGGTTGAACTGGCGCACGTACTGGATGAAGGCCTGGATGCCGCCGAGGGTGATCTGGCCGGTGGCCACCTGTACACCGCCCACCACCGCCACCGCGACATAGCTGAGGTTGCCGATGAACGTCGTCGCGGGGGAGACCAGCCCGGAGAGGAACTGCGCGCCGAAGCTCGACCGGTAGACCGCGTCGTTGTACTCGCGGAAACGCTCCTCGGCGGCGGCGCGGTGACCGAACGTCTTGACAATCGTGAACCCGCTGTAGGTCTCCTCGATGTGCGCGTTGAGCCGGCCGGTGTTGGCCCACTGCGCGACGAACATCCGCTGCGAGCGCCGCGCGATCGCGCGGGTCGCCCACAGCGACAACGGCACCGTCACGACCGCCAGCAGCGTCAGCAGCGGTGAGATCGTCAGCATCATCACCAGCACCGCGACCACCGTCAGCACCGACGTCATCAGCTGGTTGATTGTCATCGACAGCGACGTCTGGATGTTGTCCACGTCATTGGTGACCCGCGACAGCACCTCACCGCGCTGCCGGGAGTCGAAGTACGACAACGGAAGTCGGTACACCTTGTTCTCGACGTCGGCGCGCAGCGCCACCATCGTGCGCTGCACGGCGACGTTGAGCAGCCGCGCCTGCAGCCACACCATCAGCGCGGCGACCAGATACAGCCCCAGCGCCAGCAGCAGGGTGCGCCCCACCGCGCCGAAGTCCACACCCCGGCCCGGGACGACGTCGGTGCCCGACAGCAGATCGGCGAACGTGGTGTCGCCGCGGGCGCGGGCCGCCTCGACAGCCTGCTCCTTGGTGAGACCGGCCGGCAGCGAGCGGCCCAGCACCCCGTTGAACAACAGGTCGGTGGCGTGCCCGAGGATCCGCGGGCCGATCACGCTGATCGCGATGCCGCCGATGCCGAGCAGGATCACCGCCGACGCCAGCGCGCGCTGCGGAGTCAGCCGCTTCACCAGTCGCACCGCCGAGCCCGTGAAATCCCGCGACCGCTGTGCGGGTCCCTGCACCATGCCGCGGATCGGCGGTCCCGCGGGCGCGCTCACTGCGCGTCTCCCAACCGGGCCAGCGACTGCGAGTCGGCGAACTCGGCATACTGCGGGCACGACGCGAGCAGTTCGTCGTGGGTGCCGGCACCGACCAGCCGGCCGTCGTCGATCACCACGATTTGATCGGCCTCGACCACCGTCGAGATCCGTTGCGACACCACCACCACCGTCGCGTCGGCGGCGACCTCGCGCAGCGCCGCACGCACCCGGGCGTCGGTGTGCACGTCCAGCGCGGAGAACGCGTCGTCGAACAGGTAGATCGCCGGGCGCCGGATCACCGCGCGGGCGATCGCCAACCGCTGGCGCTGTCCGCCGGAGAAGTTGGCCCCGCCCTGCGCCACCCGCATCGCCAGCCCGTCGGGATGCGCGCGCACGAAGTCGTCGGCCGCGGCCACCCGCAGCGCCTCCCACATCTCGTCCTCGGTGGCCACATGTCCCGGGGCCATACCGAACTGCAGGTTGTCGGCGACGGTGCCGGAGAACAGGTATCCGCGCTGCGGCACCAGCCCGATCGCCGCCCACAGCCGCTCGGGGTCGTAGTCGCGCACATCGACGCCGTCGACGGTCACTGCGCCCGCGGTCACGTCGTACAGCCGGCAGATCAGCGCCACCAGCGTCGACTTCCCGGACCCGGTGGAGCCCACCACCGCCGTCGTCGTCCCGGGTCGCACCGTCAGCGAGACATCCTGCAGCACCGGCTGTTCGGCGCCCGGATAACAGAACGTGGCGTTGTGCAACCGGATCTCGCCGGTGATGTGCGACGGCCCGGCCGGCTGCGCGGGGCTGCCGATCTGCGGGACGGTGTCGAGCACCTCGGTGATCCGCTCGGCGCACACCGAGGCCCGCGGAATGATCACCAGGATGAACGTGGCCATCAGCACGGCCATCAGGATCTGCATGAAGTACGCCAGGAACGCGATCAGCGCGCCCACCTGCATCTGGCCGGCGTCGATGCGCAGGCCGCCGAACCAGATCAGCGCGACGCTGGAGACGTTGATCACCAGCGTGGTCACCGGCAGCATCAGCGCCTGCCAGCGGCCCGCCTCCAGCGCGGTGCCCGCCAGCGCCCGGTTGGCCTCGTCGAAGCGGGCCCGCTCGAACGGCTCGCGGGCGAACGCGCGGATCACCCGCAACCCCGAGAGCTGTTCGCGCATCACCCGATTGACCCCGTCGATCTGGCGTTGCAGCCGGCGGAAGATCGGCAGCAGGTGCCGCACTATCCAGTAGTTCGCGAGCGCCAGCACCGGGACGCTGACCAGCAGCAGCCACGACAGCCCGGCGTCCATGTGAATCGCCATCGCGATACCGCCGATCGACATGATCGGCGCGGTGATCAGCATCGTGCAGGTCAGCTGCACCAGCAGCTGGATCTGCTGGACGTCGTTGGTGGTGCGGGTCAGCAGTGACGGCGCCCCGAACCGGGCGGTCTCCTCCGCGGAGAACCCGGTGACGTGGTGGAAGATCGCCGCACGCAGGTCGCGGCCGAAACCCATGCCGGCGCGCGAACCGAAGTACACCGCGCCGACCGCGCACACCACCTGCAGTGCGGTCACCGCCAGCATCACGCCGCCGAGCTCGACGATGCGGCGCAGATCCCCGGTGGCGACCCCGTCGTCGATGATCGCCGCGTTGACCGTCGGCAGGTACAGCGACGCCAGGTTGCTCACCACCTGCAGAGCGGCGACGACGGCCAGCAGTCCGCGGTACGGCCGCACGTACTGTCGCAGCAGCGCCCAGAGCATCCCGTTACTCTCGCACACCGCCGGAATTCGCAGGTCAACCGGCATGTCGGTGGTTGACCCCCTTTGCTGCCGCTACAGTGCATGGCGTGACCCACAGATCGCGCGCGATCCGCAGTCTGGCCGTCGCGGCCGCTGCGGCCCTACCGCTTCTGACCGCGTGCTCGGACGACGAGGCGACCGACCCGCAGGTCCCCGAGGAGACGACCACGGCCGCGCAGGCCGTCACGCACGGCCCGTTCTTCCCGGAGTGCGGCGGCGTCAGCGATCAGGAGGTCATCAAGCAGACCCAGGTGCCGGGTCTGGTCGCCACCGCCAAGACCTCGGTCGGCTGCCAGTGGCTGCGCGGCGGGAGCATTCTGGGCCCGCACTTCTCGTTCACCTGGTTCCGCGGCAGCCCGATCGGCCGTGAGCGCAAGACCGAGGAGCTGTCGCGCACCAGCGTCGAGGACATCACCATCGAGGGCTATAACGGCTTCATCGCGGTCGGCGACGACCCGACACTGGGCACCAACCTCTGCGAGATCGGCATCCAGTTCGACGACGACTTCATCGAGTGGTCGGTCAGCTTCGCCGAGAAGCCGTTCCCGGACCCGTGCGACGTCGCCAAGGAACTGACCCGTCAATCGATTGTGAATTCCCAATGAGACGCGTGTTCACCCGCCGGTTGGGCGCGGGCGCGTTCGCCGCGCTGGCGTCGCTGTCACTGCTCACCGGTTGTACGCAGACGGTGGAGGGCACGGCCGCCAAGGCCGGGTCCGGTGGTGGCCCCGGGCCGCGCAACCAGGACTCCGAACGTCAGTACCCCAACCTGCTCAAGGAGTGCGAGGTCCTCACCGAGGACATCCTCGCCGAGACCGTGGGCGCCGACCCGCTCGACATCCAGAGCACCTTCGTGGGCGCGGTGTGCCGCTGGCAGGCGGCCAACCCGGCCGGGCTGGTCGACATCACCCGGTTCTGGTTCGAGCAGGGTAGCCTGGACAACGAGCGCGAGACCGCGCAGAAGCTGAACTACGAGATCGAGAACCGGTCGATCGCCGGCATCGAGTCGATCGTGATGAAGCCCGCCGACCCGAACGGGGCGTGCGGGGTGGCCAGCGACGCGGCCGGTGTGGTCGGCTGGTGGGTCAACCCGCAGGCGCCGGGCATCAACGCCTGCGACATGGCGCTCAAGCTGATGGAGCTCACCCTGGCGACCCGCGCCTGAGTCTGCGCGAAACCTCAGCGCGGGACCTGGAACGCGATCAGCGCCGCCCCGCCGAGGGCCAGGTCGGCCCACACCGCATCGGTGCGCAGCACCGCGATGGCCGACGTCGGGTACTTGACCGAGATGCGCTCGACGGCAGCGGCATCGCTGTCGCCGGGGTTCGCCAGCCCCAGCGCGACGGCGGACATCGCGGGTTCGTGGCCGATCACCAGCAGGGTGCCGACCTCGTCGTCGAAGTGTGACTGCACGCGGTTGATCTCGTCGATGACCGTGCCCGGGGTGGCGTCGTAGATGCGGTCGCGGAACTCGACGGGTGCGGTGACGCCGGTGCGCGCCAGGGTCTCGCGGGTGCGCACCGCCGTCGAGCACAGCACCGCGTCGATCGCGGGCGCGTGGGCCCGCAGCCAGTCGCCGGCCAGCCCGGCCTCGCGCACCCCGCGCGGTGCCAGCGGGCGGGCGTGGTCGGCGACGCCCTGCGGGTAGTCCGACTTGGCGTGCCTCATCAGCAGCAGCGTGCGCACGGTCACCCGGGTAACGGTAAGCCATGCCGACGCGCTTCCCCGGACTTGTCGGAGCCCGGTCCTAGACTCGCCATGCCCGGCAAACGAGTGAGGGGAAGGGGTCCGCGCAGATGCGTTTCGTGCACACCGCCGACTGGCAGCTCGGCATGACCCGCTATTTCCTCAACGGCGAGGCGCAGCCGCGTTATTCGGCCGCGCGCCGCGAGGCCGTGGTCACGCTCGGCGGGATCGCCGCCGAGGCGGGTGCGGAGTTCGTCGTCGTCGCCGGCGACGTCTTCGAGCACAACCAGCTCGCGCCGCGCGAGGTCAGCCTCTCGCTGGAGGCGATGCGCGCCGCCGGGGTCCCGATCTATCTGCTGCCGGGCAACCACGATCCGCTCGACGCGTCGTCGGTGTACCGCAGCGCGCTGTTCACCAGCGAGTGCCCGGCCAACGTGACGGTGCTCGACCGGGCCGGGGTGTACGAGGTGCGGCCGGGCCTGGAACTGGTGGCCGCGCCGTGGACGTCGAAGCATCCGACGTCGGACCCGGTCGCCGGGGTGCTGGCCGACCTGCCCGCCGACGGCACCACGCGCATCGTCGTCGGCCACGGCGGCGTCGACATCTTCGTCCCGGACCCGGAGCGCCCGTCGCTGATCCGGCTGGCGGCGCTGGAGGATGCTGTCGAACGCGGAGCGGTGCACTATGTGGCCTTGGGCGACAAGCACTCTCGGATGCAGGTCGGGTCGACGGGGCGGATCTGGTACTCGGGTTCGCCGGAGGTCACCAACTACGACGACATCGAGACCGATCCCGGTCACGTGCTGGTCGTCGACGTCGACGAGGCCGACCCGGCGCATCCGGTGCGCGTCGAGGCTCGGAAGGTGGGCCGCTGGCGGTTCGTCACACTGGAGCGCGCGGTCGACAACAGCCGCGACATCACCGATCTCGACATCAACCTCGACCAGTTCCCGGACAAGGAACGCACGGTGGTGCGGCTGGTGCTGACCGGTTCGCTGACGGTCACCGACCAGGCAGCGCTCGACGAGTGTGTGGCCAAGTACGACCGCCGGTTCGCGGCGCTGCGGATCGACGAGAAGCTCAGCGAGATCGCGGTGCTGCCCGCCGACGGCGAGTTCGACGACCTCGGGATCGGCGGGTTCGCCGCGGCCGCCGTCGACGAACTGGTCGCCACCGCGCGCTCGGACGGTGAGGACGCCGACGACGCCCGGGCCGCGCTGGCGCTGCTGCTGCGGCTGGCGGATCGGGGGGTGGCATGAGACTGCATCGGCTGGTCCTGACCAACTACCGCGGAATCACCCACCGCGAGATCGAGTTTCCCGACCACGGCGTCGTCGTGGTCAGCGGCGCCAACGAGATCGGCAAGTCCTCGATGATCGAGGCGCTCGACCTGCTGCTGGAGGCCAAGGACCGGTCCTCCAAGAAGGAGGTCAAGCAGGTCAAGCCCACCCACGCCGACGTCGGCGCGGAGGTGACCGCCGAGATCTCCACCGGCCCCTACCGGTTCGTGTACCGCAAGCGGTTCCACAAGCGCTGCGAGACCGAGCTGACGATCCTGGCGCCGCGCCGTGAGCAGCTCACCGGAGACGACGCGCACGACCGCGTCCGCGCCATGCTCGACGAGACCGTCGACACCTGCCTGTGGCAGGCCCAGCGGGTACTGCAGGCCTCGTCGACCGACTCGGTCGACCTGTCCGGCTGCGACGCGCTGTCCCGCGCGCTCGACGTCGCCGCCGGCGAGGCGGTGGAGCTCTCCGGTGCCGAACCGCTGCTGATCGACCGGGTCGAGGGCGAGTACCAGCGTTACTTCACGAAAACCGGTAGGCCGACCGGGGAGTGGGCCGCGGCGACCAACCGGCTGAAGCAGGCCGAGGAGCAGGTGGCGGCCGCGGCGGCCGCGGTGGCCGAGGTCGACGACGCGGTGCGCAGGCACGCGGAGCTGACCGAGGAGCTCGGCCGGCTCGACGCCGAGCGGACCGAGGCCGGCGCGGCGCTGACCGCCGCGCGCGCCGCCGCCGAGGCGGTCGAGGCGATCCGCCGCCAGCTCACCCAGGCCGAACTGGTCGCCGACGCGGCCAGGGCCAAGCACGACGGGGTGCGCAAAGCGGTCGAGGAACGCCAGCGGCTGCGCACCGACATCGACACCCGTGCCGCCGCGATCACCGGGCTGGAAGCCGCCGTCGCCGCGGCCGCCGAGGAGCAGCAGACCGGTGCCGCGGTTGCGGAGGAGGCCGAGACCGCGGCGGAGAACGCGCGGAAAGCGTTGGAGGACAGCCAGTCCCGGGTGGAGGCCGCGCGCCGGTCGGTGCAGCAGCTGGCCGACCGGGAGGAGGCGGACCGGATCGCCGGGCGGCTGGCCAAGATCGACACCGTCACACGCCGGTTGGAGGAGGTGCGCGCCGAGCTCGCGCAGATCACGGTGACCGCCGCGGGGATGCGCGCGATCGAGGCCGCCAAGGCGGCGGTGGACCTCGCCGCGGCCCAGGTGCAGCTGGTGTCGGCGCGGGTGGACCTGATCGCCAAGGCCGACGTGCACGTGCGGGTCGGCGGTCAGACCATCACGCTCGCGGCAGGCCAGGACTGGTCCACCACCGTCAGCGCCGACACCGACATCGAGGTCGCCGAGCTGCTGACCGCACGCCTGGTGCCGGGTTCACCCGCCTCCGAGACGCAGGCGAAACTGGATGCCGCACAAGCGGATCTGGCGGCTGCGCTGCAGGCCGCCGGGGTCACCGACGTCGAGGAGGCACGCGCCCGGGACCAGCGGCGCCAGGACCTTGTGGCCGAGCGCGACCGGCTGCAGGCCACCGCCGACGCGTTGACCGGTGACGAGTCCGTCGAGGCACTGCGGGCGCGGCTGGCCGAGCTGACCGCGAACACCACGGTGGTCGCGGATCTGTTCGAGGCCGACGGCCAGAAGGCCCGCGAGGAGTTCGACGCCGCGACCGCCGCGCAGAAGCAGGCGTTCGCCGACTGCGAGAAGTGGCGCAAGGCCGCCGAGGCCGCGCGGAAACAGTTGGGGGAGCGCACCAACCGGGTCACCGCGCTGACCGCTCAGCTCGCCGGTGCGCAGGGTGAACTGGCGCAGGCGCGGGGCCGGCTGGAGGCGTTGCGGGCCTCGGTCAGCGACGACGACCTGACTACTCAGGCCGCCGCGCACGCCGAGGAGGTGCAGCGCGCCGCGGCGGTGGTGGCGGAGCTGACCGAGGAACTGGCCAAGACCGCGCCGGACGCGGTGGCCGCCGCGCTGCGGGAGGCGCAGCAGCGGGCGGAGACGCTGGCGACCCGGCACGCCGAGATGACCGACGCGCTGCGCGACATCGAGGCCCGGCTCAAGGTGTACGGCACCGAGGGCCGCAAGGGCCGGCTCGATGAGGCCGAGACCGAGCGGGAGCACGCGCTGGACGAGTACGCCCGGGTGCAGCGCCGCGCCCGGGCCGCCGACCTGCTGCGGTCGGTGATCACCCGGCACCGTGAGGCCACCCGGCTGCGCTACGTCGAACCGTTCCGCCGCGAGGTAGAGCGGTTGGGGCGCATCGTGTTCGGCGAGAGTTTCGAGGTCGAGGTGGACAGTGCGCTGCGGATCTGCAGCCGCACCCTCGGCGGCCGGACGGTGCCGTACGACTCGCTGTCGGGCGGCGCCAAGGAGCAGCTCGGCATCGTCGCCCGGCTGGCCAGCGCGGCGCTGGTCGCCAAGGAGGACAGCGTGCCGGTGGTCATCGACGACGCGCTCGGGTTCACCGACCCGGACCGGTTGGTCAAGATGGGGTCGGTGTTCAACGCGGTCGGCGGCGACGGACAGGTGATCGTGCTGACCTGCAGCCCGCAGCGCTACGCCGCGGTGCAGGACTCCCACCACATCGAGCTGGCAAGCTGATCCCATGCCCCGCAACACCCGGCCGCGCGACGCGCTGGGCCGGCCGCTGCCGTACGGCAGCGAGGGCGTCGAGCGTATCCCCGACGACCTCGACCTGCCGCCGGCCGAAACCCTCGGCTACGCCCAGCGGCTGTTCGGCGAGGGCCGGGCGTTTCACGCCCACGAGGTGTTCGAGGCGGCGTGGAAGAACGGCCCGGATGACCAGCGCAACCTGTGGCAGGGGTTGGCCCAACTGGCGGTCGGCGTCACCCACATCCAGCGCGGCAACCCCGTCGGGGCGCGCAGCCTGCTGACCCGCGCGGCCGAGCGGCTGCGCGGTGAGCCGCCCCGCTACGGCGTCGACATCGCCGGCCTGTGCCGGTTCGCCGACGCGCTGGTCGCCGACCTGGCCGCGGGCGCCGAGATCCCGCCGGACCGGCTGTGCCCGCGCCTCACCGCTACTTGAGGAAGCCGATCTTCGTGTAGTCCGCGTCGGCCAGCCCGAACGCACCGAAGTTGCCGAGATTGGCCCGCACCGCGATGTTGCCCGTCGACTGGGTCAGCGGCAGGCTGAACACCTCCTCGAACAGCATCGTGTCCAGCTCGTTGGCCAGTTCGCGGGCCCGGTCGGGATCCAGCTCGCCGACCGTCTCCTCGATCTTGGCGTCGATCTCGGGGCTGCTGATCTGGCCGAAGTTGCTCTCCGCGCCGGTCCGGTAGATCTGCGTCAGGCTCGACAGCGGGAAAGCGTCACCGCTCCAAGCGAACTGGGCGATGTCGAAGTTGCCGACGGTGATGTAGTCGGTGAAGAAGCCCGCCGCGGGCCGGATGTCGAGCTCGAGCTTCACCCCGATCTGGGCGAGGTTGTTCTGCGCGATCTGCCCGTACTGCCGGGTGCCCAGCGAGTCGAACAGCACGTCGCGGACCACCAGCTGGCGGCCGTCCTTCTCGCGCCACTGACCGTTGAGCCGCCAGCCCAGCTCGTCGAGCTCCTGTTTGGCCTTCTCCGGGTCGAACGCGACCACCTCGCTGTTGTCCTGGTAGCCCTCCTGGCCCTTGACGTAGATGTGGTTGTTCAGCGGGGACGGGTTGTCGGCCAGCCCGCGCTGCACCACCTCGGCGATGGTCTTGCGGTCGATGCCCTTGGCGATCGCGCGGCGCAGCGCGGGATCCTCCAGGATCGTGCCGGGCGCACCGTTGAACGTGAAGTGGTACCAGGACAGTCCCGGCGCCCGCCGGATCGCCACACCCTCGGTGCGGCGGGCGATCTGCATCTCGTCCAGCGTCGCCAGCCCGGTGGCGTCGATGGTGCCGTTCTGCAGCGCCGGGATACGCGCCGCGTCGTCGAGGACCAGGAACGTGATGCTGTCCAGCAGCGGCGGCTCACCCCACCACTTCGGGTTGCGGGTCAACGTGATTCGCTGTGCGCCCCGGTCGATGTTGGAGATGATGAACGGCCCCGCCGACGGTCCGGGCCCGTTGAGCTGACCCTTGTTGAACGCCTCCGGCGTCTCCGTCATGCTCTTCGGCAGCAGCACGGTGCTGCCGGCGAACATGCCCTTCCAGTCCGCCCACGGCTTCTCGAACGTGATGACGGCCTGCCGGTCGTCGACCCCGCGCTCGACCTTGGCCACCCGGTCGCTGCCGTTGGTCGCCGCGATCGCGAACGCCTTGTCCTTACCGCTGGTGGCGTGGATCTGCGCGGCGATGTCCTCCCAGGTGATGGGGGTCCCGTCGCTCCACACCGCCTTCGGGTTGATGGTGTAGGTGACCACCTGCGGGTCGGTGGAGGTCATCTCCACGCTGGTGAAGTAGTCGGTGTTGACCGTGGCCGACCCGTCGGGGCCGATGCGGAACGCGCGCGGCATCGTCGGCCGCATGAGCGACGCGGTGTCGCCGGTGTTGCCGTCGATGTGCAGCGAGTTGAAGTTCGGCGGCAGCTCGTTGAGGGCCAGCCGCAGGTTGCCGCCCCGGCGCAGGTTCTCCACCGGCTGCGGGTTGATGTCGTTGGTGGTTCCGACCTCGGCGGTGCCTCCGGCTGACGGCGGGGTCTCGTCGGTGCCGCCGGAGCAGGCGGTCAGGGTGAGCGCGGCGGCGACCACCGCCACAGCGAAGCGTCGGATCCTCATGCGAACCGACTTTAGCTGCGTTGTACCTCGGGCTGCGGGACCGCAGCGAGCAGGCGGCGGGTGTAGTCGTGTTGCGGGTCGCCGAACACCTGGTCGGCGTCGCCCTGTTCGACCACCGTGCCCTTGTGCATGACCACCACCCGGTGTGCCAGGTGCCGCACCACCGACAGGTCGTGGGAGACGAACAGATACGACAGCCCGAACCGCTGCTGCAGGTCCAGCAGCAGGTTGATGATGCCGGCCTGGATGGACACGTCCAGCGCCGACACCGGCTCGTCGAGCGCCAGGATCTTCGGCTGCAGCGCCAGCGCCCGCGCGATGCCGATCCGCTGTTTCTGCCCGCCGGAGAACTCGGCGGGGTAGCGGCTGGCGTCCTCGCGCCGCAACCCGACCAGTTCCAGCAGCTCGGCGACCCGGTCGTCGCGGCGGCCCTTGTCGAATCCGTTGGCCTGCAGCGGTTCCGCGAGCACCTCGAACACCGGCAGCCGCGGATCCAGCGAGGCCACCGGATCCTGGAACACCACCTGCAGGTCGCCGCGCAGCGCACGACGGGCCTGCCTGTCCAGGGTGGCCACGTCGGTGCCGAGCACCTCGATGGAGCCCGACTGCGGTGCGGTCAGCGCCAGGATCTGGTGCAGGGTGGTGGACTTGCCGGACCCGGACTCGCCGACGATGCCCAGCGTGCGGCCCTGCTGCAGGTCGAAGCTGATGCCGTCGACCGCGCGGACCTCGCCGACCTGGCGGCGGAACACCACACCCTTGGTCAGCTTGTACGTCTTGACCAGATCCCGCACCCGCAGCACCACCGGCGCGTCGGGGTCCGGGGCGGCGTCCGGTGCGGCGGTGGACACGCCGTAGATGTCGGCGGCGCTGCGGCCGACGACCTGGTCGGTGCGGATGCAGGCCGCGCTGTGCCCGGGACCCATCGGCAGCAGGTCGGGTTCGGCGGAGCGGCATTCGTCGACGGCCAGCGGGCAGCGCGGCGCGAACGGGCAGCCGGGTGGCAGCGCGGCCATCGACGGCGGGGCGCCGGGGATGGGCACCAGCCGGGTGCCCTGGGCGGCGTCGAGGCGGGGCACCGAGCCCAGCAGCCCGACGGTGTAGGGCATGCGCCGGTCCCGGTAGAGCTGGTCCACCGGCGCCACCTCGACGGCGCGTCCGGCGTACATCACCAGCGCGCGGTCGGCGAACTCGGCCACCACGCCGAGGTCGTGGGTGATGATCAGCACGCCCGCACCGGTCACGTCGCGGGCGGTCCTGAGCACCTCCAGGATCTGGGCCTGCACGGTGACGTCCAGCGCGGTGGTGGGCTCGTCGCAGATCAGCAGGTCGGGGTCGTTGGCGATCGCGATCGCGATGACCACCCGCTGGCGTTCCCCGCCGGACAGCTCGTGCGGGAAGGACCGGGCGCGGCGCTCCGGCTGGTTGATGCCGACCAGTTCGAGCAGTTCGACCGCGCGCCTGCGCGCCGCCTGCTTACCGATGTCGCGCTGGTGGATCCGGAGGGCCTCGGCGATCTGGTCGCCGACGGTGTACACCGGGGTGAGCGCCGACATCGGGTCCTGGAACACCATGCCGATCGACTTGCCGCGGATCGTCGACATCTGCTGGTCGGACAGCCCGACGAGTTCGGTGTCGTGCAGCCGGATCGACCCGGACACCTCGGCGTACTCGGGCAGCAGGCCGACGACGGCCATCGCGGTGGCCGACTTGCCCGCCCCCGACTCGCCGACCAGTGCGACGACCTCACCCTTGTTGACGTCGAAGTTCATGCCGCGCACCGCGTTCACCGTCGCGGCGTCCGTCGGGAACCCGACGGTGAGGTCACGCACCTGCAGCAGGGTCATCGCCTGCGCCTCCGCAGCGGACGGGCGCTGGGGTCCAGCGCGTCGCGCAGCCCGTCGCCGACGAGGTTGGCGCACAGGATGATCAGCACCAGCACCCCGGCCGGGAACAGGAACAGCCACGGGAACGTCGTCGCCGACTTGGTGCCGTCGGCGATGAGCGTGCCCAGCGACACGTCGGGCGGCTGGATGCCGAATCCCAGGAAGCTCAGCCCGGTTTCGGCCAGCACCGCGACGCCGACGTTGAGTGCGGTGTCGATGATGATGATCGACGCGACGTTGGGCAGGATGTGGCGGATGATGATGCGCGAGTCGCGCACGCCCATATACCGTGCGGCGGCGACGAATTCGCGGTCACGCAGGCTCATCGTCATACCGCGCACGATCCGGGAGCTGATCATCCAGCTGAACAGCGACAGCAGCACGATCATCCAGATGATGTCGCCCTTGGTGCGCTGCACCACGATCGAGATGAGCAGGAAGCTCGGCACCACCAGCATGAGGTCGACGAGCCACATCAGCACCGGGTCGCGCCAGTCGGTGAAGTAGCCGGCGATGGTGCCGACGGTGGCGGCGATGATCGTCGAGATGAACGCCACGCAGACGCCGATCAGCATCGACTTCTGCATACCGCGCAGGGTCTGGGCGAGCAGGTCCTGGCCGAGCGCGTTGGTGCCGAACCAGTGCTGCGGGCTGGGCGGCTGCTGCAGCGCGAAGTAGTCCAGATCGCTGTAGCTGTAGGGCAGCAGCGGCGGCAGTGCGTAGCAGCCGATGAACAGCAGCACCAGGATGGCCAGCGACGCCACCGCGGGTCTGTTGCGCAGGAACCGGCGCAGCACCAGGGTGCGCCGGGACGCGAAACCGGCGACGTCGACGCCGGCCTGGGCGCTGGTGGCGGTCTCGCCCATCACGGGTTCGGCGGTCATGACCTCACCCTCGGGTCCAGCGCGGCGTAGATCACGTCGGACAGCAGCCCGGCCAGCAGGATCATCACCGCCGACAGCACGGTGATCGCGGCGACGATGTTGATGTCCTGGTTGCCGATCCCGGTGACGATCCACTCGCCGACGCCGTGCCAGCCGAAGATCTTCTCGGTGAACACCGCGCCGGTGACCAGTCCGGCGACGCTGTAGGCGAACAGCGTGGCCATCGGGATCAGCGCGGTGCGCAGCCCGTGTTTGAACAGCGCCTGCCGCCGGGTCAGCCCCTTGGCCCGTGCGGTGCGGATGAAGTCCTGGCCGAGCACGTCGAGCATCGCGTTGCGCTGGTAGCGGCTGTAGACCGCGATCGAGCCGAGCGCCAGCGTCATCGACGGCAGCACCAGGTGCTGCACCCGGTCGACGAACTGGTTCCACGCGCCGCCGATGGCGTCCGGTGACGTCTCGCCGGTGTACTCGAACAGCCGCACGCCGAGGAAGTTGTTCACCCCGAGCGCGGCCAGGATGAACAGGTTGGCCAGCACGAAGGTCGGCGTGCTGATCACCAGCAGCGACAGCACGGTGACGACGCGGTCGCTGAGCCGGTACTGGCGGATCGCCCCCCACGCGCCGGCGACCACGCCGATCACGGTGCCGACCACCGACCCGATCACCAGCAGCCGCAGGCTGACCCCGACGCGGCGCCACAGCTCGTCGGTGACCGGCTGGCCGCTGATGGTGACGCCGAAGTCACCGTGGATCGCACCGGCGGCCCAGTCGACGTAGCGGGTGAGCACCGGCTTGTCGAGCCCCAGCTCGACGCGTTTGGCGTCGATGACTTCCTGCGGTGGGCGCGGGTTGCGGCTCTCCAGGGTCTCCAGCGGGTTGAACTGCCAGGACGCCAGCAGGAACACCAGAAACGACGCCAGCACCAGTAGCACGATGTAGTTCGCCAGCCGGCGCGCCAGGAACCGCGTCATGAACCACCGAGCCTCGGCCGCATGGGCACAGGTTAGGAGATATTGACGCAAAGAGCAGGGATGCGGGCGCGGATGAGGGGTCGTTTCGGCGTGCGCCCGCGCGGCTACCCATGTCTCGACAAGGTTCCAACCGATGGGAGTGAACCGTGAATTCGAACCGATTCAAGCTGCTGACGGCGTCGCTCGGGACGGGCGCGCTGCTGGCCATGGGCGCAGTCTCGGTGGCCACCACGACGGTCGCGCAGGACGACGAGAACCCGGTGACCCCGGGTCCGGTGACCACGTCGGAGATCACGACCGGCGAGACGATCACCGAGACCGTGGCCCCCGAGGCCCCGGAGACGACGGCGGCCGTCCCGCCGATCACCACCACACCGGAGACCGTGTCCACCGGCGAGCTGCACTGATGGGAGAACCGATGACGAATCTCAAGCTGATCGCCGGCGGTGTCGGAGCCGGCGCGGTGATCGCGATGGGCGCCCTGGGCGCCGTGCTGACGGAGGCGTTGCCTCCGGCGTCGACGCAGATCGTCGGCCAGGATGACGACCCGACGATGACGCTGCCGGAGACCACCACGTCGACCACCGCGCCGACCGAGGTCGAGACACCGGTCGCGACGCCCGAGGTGACCGCCGAACCGGCGCCGACGCCGTAGCGTTCACAGCCGGCACACAGGAACGGCACAGCCCGGGCTCATCGGCGCAGGCGAATAATGGTCGGGTGGCCTCATCGCAGACGTCCGGTCTGAGCGCGGATCCAGCGCGCGCGACGATGCGCCGCGCCGACGGTAAGCCGATCCACGTGCTGGTCGTCGACGACGAACCGGTGCTGGCCGAGCTGGTCTCGATGGCACTGCGCTACGAGGGCTGGGACATCACCACCGCCGGTGACGGCGCCACCGCGATCGTCGCGGCCAGGGAGAACCCGCCCGACGTGGTCGTGCTGGACGTCATGCTGCCCGACATGAGCGGTCTGGACGTGCTGCGCAGGCTGCGTGAACAGATCCCCGGGCTGCCGTTGCTGCTGCTCACCGCGAAGGACTCCGTCGAGGACCGCATCGCCGGGCTGACCGCAGGCGGCGACGACTACGTCACCAAACCGTTCAGCATCGAGGAGGTCGTGCTGCGGCTGCGGGCGCTGCTGCGGCGCACCGGCGTGGCCGGCGAGGAGGGCGGGTCCAAGATCGTCGTCGGTGATCTGGTCCTCGACGAGGACAGCCACGAGGTGACCCGCGGCGGTGACCCGATCACGTTGACGGCGACCGAGTTCGAGCTGCTGCGCTTCATGATGCGCAACGCCAGACGGGTGCTGTCCAAGGCGCAGATCCTCGACCGCGTGTGGAGTTACGACTTCGGCGGCCGCTCCAACATCGTCGAGCTGTACATCTCCTACCTCCGCAAGAAGATCGACAGCGGACGTGAGCCGATGATCCACACCCTGCGCGGCGCCGGATATGTCCTCAAACCCGCCCGCTGAGGGGTCGGCGACGCGGATCCGTTCCCCGCGGACGTGGTCACTGCGCGCCCGGCTGCTGGCCACCCAGATTCTGCTGCTGGCGATGGTGTGTGCCGCGGTCGGGGTGGGGACAGAGCTTGCACTGCAACGCTTTCTGGTCGACCAGCTCGACGACCGGCTGGCCGAGACAGCGAGGCGGTCGGCCGGGCTGTTCGATCTGGGGCCGCCGCCGATGATGCCGCCGGGTTTCGGGCACATGCCGCCGCGGCGTGTCATCATCCGCGACGACCACGGTCCGGGTCCGATGTTTCTCAACGCACCGGGGCAGGCCGCGCGCACCGTCGGCGCGGTCGTGTTGCGCAACGGGGCGGTCGACGCCGCGGTCATCACCGCCAATGGGGACCGCACCGAGATCAGCGCGGCGGCAAGGGATCAGCTGGCGGGCGTACCACCCAGCCGGACCCCGGTGACGCTGGACCTCGACGGGCTCGGCCGCTACCGGGTGCTGGCGCTGCCGTCGCGGCGCACGGCAGGAGAGGTGATCGTGACCGGGCTGCCCACCTCCGACGTCGATGACACCCTGCTGACCGCCGCGGTGATCTTCTGTGTGGTGGGTGCGACGGCGCTGATCGCGGGCACGGCGGCCGGGATTGTGATCATCCGGCGCCAACTCGCCCCGTTGACAAGGGTTTCCGACGCCGCGCGGCAGGTCGCCGACCTCGAGCTGGACCGCGGCGAGGTGCGGTTGCCGACGCCGATCGTCGAGGTCGACCCGGCGGCCGCGCACACCGAGGTGGGCCGGCTGGGGTCGGCGCTGAACCGGATGCTGGACCGGATCTCCTCGGCGCTGTCGGCGCGCCACGCCAGCGAGACCAGGATCCGCCAGTTCGTCGCCGACGCCAGCCACGAGCTGCGCACCCCGCTGGCCGCCATTCGCGGCTACACCGAGCTGGCGCAGCGCCGACACGACGAGCTGCCCGGGGACGTCGCGCACGCGATGAGCCGCGTCGAGTCCGAGGCAGGGCGGATGACCCGGCTGGTCGAGGACATGCTGCTGCTGGCCCGCCTGGACACCGGCCGCCCGCTGGAGCGTGAACCGGTCGACCTGTCGCGGTTGGTCCTCGACACCGTCAGCGACGCCCACATCGCCGGGCCGGAGCACCAGTGGGCGATGGACCTGCCCGACGAACCGGTGATGGTCACCGGCGACGAGGCCCGGCTGCACCAGGTGCTGGCGAACCTGTTGGCCAACGCGCGGATTCACACACCGGCAGGCACCACGGTGACGACGTCGCTGACCGAGACCGCCGACGGTGCGGTGGTGCTGACGGTGGCCGACGACGGGCCCGGCATCCCGGCGGCGCTGCAGCCCGAGGTCTTCGAGAGGTTCGCCCGCGGCGACTCGTCACGCTCGCGCCGCGAGGGCAGCACCGGTCTCGGGCTGGCGATCGTCGCCGCGGTGGTGCGCGCCCACGGCGGCACCATCGAACTCCACAGCGTTCCCGGTGACACCCGGTTCGTCGTGCGACTGCCGCGCTAGCCCTCAGCGCCCGGGTGCTCTGCTCTGCCACGGCGCGTAGCGCGGAATGTAGCGAAACATCACCCCTGCGCCCAGGTTCGAGGCCAGGCCGAGCCCCGCGACGGCGACCCCGAGCGGGACGGCGGTCGCGGCCGCACCGACAGCCAACGGGCCGAGGAGCATTCCCGCGTCGTGGGTCAGCCGCCACGCCGCAAGGAACTCCGCGCGGGTCGCAGGCGGCGCGACGTCGGCGCCCAGCGTCATGATCACGCCGTTGCCGAACCCGTTGCCGACGCCCATCACCGAGGCCGTCACGATGAGCGCCAGGAACGTCGCGCTGAACGGCAGCAGGAAGTACGACACGGCGATGATCAGCAGCGAGGGCACCGCCACCGACCGGCGACCGTAGCGGTCCATCAACTGCCCGGCGGGATACGAGCACAGCAGGTCGAACGCGGCGCCGACGCCGAACACCACCGACGCCGACGCCGCGTCCAGCCCGATGTGGTGCGCCCACAACGGCAGCACCGCATCGCGCCCCGCCCGGGCAGCTCCCATCAACAACGACCCCGTGCCCAGCGTGGCCAGCAGGGTCCGGTGCGTTGCGACGATGTCGCGCAACGGAACTCCGTGGGGCGCCGCATCCGGTGGCCGGGGCGGGTCGGGCACCCGCACCATCAGGTAACCGGACACGACGATCGCGACCAGCTGGACTGCGAACCCGCCGCGGGTGCCGACTCCGAGGATGACGAGCGCACCGAGGAACGGCCCGACGAAGAAGCCGAGCCGCCACATCAGCGCGAACGTCGCCATCGCCCTGGCACGCGACTCGAACGGCACGACCTCGGCCAGATAGCTCTGCCGGGCCAGCCCCCACACCGCCGTCGACAGTCCGGTCAGCACCGCGCCGACCGCCAGCACCGCCGGAGTCCACGCGATCACGCACAGCGCGGCTCCGACCGCGCCGACCGTCGACCCGACGATGATCGACCGGCGCTCCCCGAACCGGGCCACCACCCGGCCCGCGGGCAGGTCGCCGAGGACCGCGCCCAGCCCCACCAGCGCGACGAGCGCGCCCGCCACCCCGACCGATGCCCCGAGATCGCGGGCGACCAGTGCGATCACCGGCGCGCCCGCACCCTGGCCGATACCGAACACGGCGGACGGGACGAAGACGGTGGTGATCAGCGGCCGCAGCGCGGCGCGCGTCGTCATGCGCTGGTCTGAGCGGCGCGCGGTGCGTAGCGGCTGGGCGGGTGGGGCAGGCCGTAGTGGCCGCGCAGCGTCGACGCCGTGTACTCGGTGCGAAACAGGCCGCGCCGCTGCAGAATCGGCACCACCTGGTCGACGAAGTCGTCGAGCCCGCCGGGCAGGTACGGCGGCATCACGTTGAACCCGTCGGCGGCGCCGGCGGCGAACCACTCCTCGATGTTGTCGGCCACCTGCTCGGGAGTGCCCACGAACGTCCGGTGCCCGCGTCCGCCACCGAGTTTGGCGATCAGTTCCCGCACCGTCAGAGCCTCGTTGGCTGCAAGCTCCTTCACCAGCTGGTAGCGGCTCTTGTTGCCCTGGATCTGCTCCAGCGGCGGCAGCGGCGGCAGCGGCGCGTCCAAAGAGTGCGCCGTCAGGTCGACGCCGACCATCTCGGACAGCTGCCGCAGCGAGTAGGCCGGCGAGATCAGATCGGTGAACTCCTGCTCGAGTTGACGTGCCGCGTCCTCGGTTTCGGCGATGTAGGGCACGATGCCGGGCAGGATCTTGATCTCGTCGGGATTGCGGCCGAACCTGACCGCGCGGGCCTTGACGTCGCGGTAGAAGGCGCGGCCCTCGTCGATGCTGCGCTGCGCGGTGAAGATCGCCTCGGCGTGGCGCGCCGCGAAACTCCGGCCGCTCTCCGATGAGCCGGCCTGCACAAGTAGCGGCCGGCCCTGCGGCGGCCGCGGGGTGTTCAGTGGTCCGCGGACCCGGAAGCGTTCACCGGCGTGGTCGACGGTGTGCACCTTGTCCGGGTCGGCGAAGACGCCGGTCGCCGGATCGAGCACCAGCGCGTCGTCCTCCCAGCTGTCCCACAGGGCGGTGACGACCTCGACGAACTCCTCGGCGCGTGCGTAACGTCCGGCGTGCTCAGGAGTGTCGTCGAGACCGAAGTTGGCGGCCTCGTCGCTGCCCGCCGAGGTGACGATGTTCCAGCCGGCCCGTCCGCCGCTGATGTGGTCGAGTGAGGCGAACGCCCGGGCCAGCGTGTACGGATCGCTGTACCCGGTGGAGGCGGTGGCGATCAGCCCGACGTGCTCGGTGGCGGTGGCCATCGCGGTGAGCAGCGTGATCGGCTCGAAGACCGCCTGCGAGTTGTGCTTGATGTGGGCACTGACCGCCAGCCGGTCGGCGAAGAACACCGAGTCCAGCCTGCCGCGTTCGGCGGTGCGGGCGAGCTCGCGATAGTGGTTGACGTCGAGCAGGTTCCGGGTCTCGGTGCGGGGATGACGCCAGGCCGCCTCGTGGTGGCCGACACCCATCAGGAACGCGTTGAGATGAAGTTGCCGGGGCATGTGACTCCCTCTAGGAGGTGACGCGCCAGCGGGACAGCCGGCGCTCGATGGACTGCAGGATCGTGTTGAAGACCAGGCCGACCAGGGCGATCGCGATGATCCCGGCGTACATGTCCGGGATCTGGAAGTTCAGCTGCGCGGCGGTGATCAGATAGCCCAGTCCTGCTTTCGCGCCGACCATCTCTGCGGCGATGAGCACCAGCACCGACGACGCCGCCGCCATCCGCAGCCCGGTGAAGATCGACGGCACCGCGGCGGGCAGGATGACCTTCTGGAACAGCCGGATCGGGGGTAGGCCCAGCGACCGCGCGGACTTGATCAGCAGGGGGTCGACGGTGCGCACCCCGGTGATCGTGTTCAGCAGGATCGGGAACGCCGACGCGTAGAGCACCAGCGCGACCTTCGACGTCTCGCCGATGCCCAGGATCAGGATGAACACCGGCAGCAGCGCGAGCGCGGCGGTGTTGCGGAACAACTCGAGAATCGGGTTGAGGAATTCCGCGACCGGCCGGTACCACGCGATCGCGATGCCCAGCGGGACCGCGGTGGCGACGGCGATCGCGAAGCCCAGCAGGGCGCGCGACAGGCTCGCTGAAAGATGCTCCCACAGTTGGCCGTTGGCGATCAGCTCGACGAAGCGGGTCGCCACGTCGCTGAACGGCGGGAGGAACACCTTGTCGACCAGGCCGAGTCGCGGCGCGGTCTCCCACACCGCCAGGAACGCGAGGATCGCGAGAAGCGGCTTGGTCGCCCGCCACACCGCGGCCCGGACGCGCCTGCCCAGAAGCGGGGCGGGGGCGGGCACCTCGAACGTCGTCGAGGCGGCGTCGAGGAACGGGGCGTAGGTGGCGGTCACGGTGGGTTTGGCGGTGCTTACGGCACTAGGCATGGTGAACAACCTCTCCGGTGGTGGCGGTGCCGAGTTCCTCGGTGCGGGCCCGTTCGACCTCGTCGTGCAGCAGCTCCCAGATGTGGTGGCGCTGCGCCCGGAACCCGGCGTCGGAACGGATGTCTTCGGCGCCGCGGTCGATGTGAATGTCGACGACCTTCTTGATGCGGCCCGGCCGCGACGTGAGCACCGCGACCCGCTGACCGAGATAGATCGCCTCGTCGATGCCGTGGGTGATGAACAGGATGGTCTTGCCGGTCGCCTCCCAGATCCGCAGCAACTCGTCCTGCAGTGACTCGCGGGTCTGCGCGTCGAGCGCGGCGAACGGTTCGTCCATCAGCAGCACCTCGGGGTCGAACGCCAGACTGCGGGCGATCGCGACGCGCTGTTTCATCCCGCCCGACAGTTCATGCGGGAACCGGTCGGCGAAGGCCTGCAGGCCGACGAGTTCGAGATAGTGGTCGGCCCGCTCCCGGCGTTCGGCCGCGCCTAGCCCCTTCGCCTCCAACCCGAACTCGATGTTCTTGCGGGCGGTGCGCCAGGGCAGCAGTGCGTACTGCTGGAACACGATGCCGCGGTCCAGGCCGGGGCCGCTGATCGGCACGCCGTCGAGCAGGATGCGGCCCTCGGTCGGGGTGCTCAGCCCGCCGAGCAGGTCCAGCAGCGTCGACTTGCCGCAGCCGCTGGGTCCGACCAGCACCAGGAACTCGCCGGCCGCGAGGTCGATGGTGATGTCTTCGATCGCGGTGAACGCGGTCCGCTCCCCGCGGATCGGGAAGCGTTTGGTGACGTGCTCCAGCCGGAGCTTCGGTGTCGTGCTCATTTGTTCGCCAGCAGTTGGCCGTCGGGTCCGCTGTCCTCGGGGAAGGTCCCGTTGGCGTACGGATTGAACTCGTTGGTGTAGAGGTCTTTCGCGTTCAACCGGCCCTCCTCGAGCTCGCCGTTGCGCACCAGCCAGTCGATCCAGATGCCCAGCTCGCGTTCGGCGATGACGCCGCCTGCGACCGGGATGCCCGAGCTGCGCCAGAACTCGATGGTCTTGGTGTCCTCATTGCGTTGCCGCTTGTGAATGATGTCGCGGAATCGGGCCACCACCTCGTCACGCGGGGTGACCTGCAACCACCGGATGGCCCGTGCGGTGCCCTGCACGAAGTCGGCGACCGCTTCCCGGTTCTTGGCCAGAAAATCGTTGCGCACCACGAAGGTTCCGTAACTGAACGCGCCGAACAACCCCTTGTCGGTGAACAGCGGCCGGATGCCGCCGCGTTCCAGCGCCCGCTCGCGGTGGATCTCCTGCAGGGCCGCGACGTCGATCTGCCCGGCGCGCAGCGCCTGTTCGGTGTTGACCGGCGGCACCACCGTCAGTTCGACCTGTTTGATCTCCTCGGGTGTGAGGCCCTGCTGGGCCAGCCACTCCCGGACCACGAACTCGTGGTGGGCGCCGAGGGTGTTCATCCCGACCTTCTTGCCGATCAGATCGCGGGCGCTGTGAATCGGGCTGTCCTCCAGCACGAAGTACCCGGTGTACTCGCCTTCGTCGGCGCCGTAGGAGCTCAGCACCGAGGTGATCGGAGCTCCCGCCGCATGCAGTTTGACCACCGCGCCGTTGAACGCCGCGCCGACGTCGATGTCCCCGGTGGCCACGGACTGGATGTCCTGCGGCCCGCTGATGGTGTTGCCGACCCACTCCAGCTTGATCTTCTCGAAATAGCCGAGATCCTCAGCCAGTTCGTGCGGATCGACCTCGCTCGCCCAACCCTGGTATCGGACGACGGTTCTACCGTCGTCGGTCTGTGCCGTGTCGCCGGACGACCCGCAGGCGCTGACCGCCAGGCCGGTCGCGAGCAGCACGGCGGTCAGCCTCTTGGCGTGTCGAAGCATGGATGTACCCCTCGAACCCGTGTGAATGTTGATGTGGCAGATCGTGACAGGAATGCCGGGATGCCAGAACCGTTAGCATCTCGCGGAGCGGAAGTCCCGGCCCGTTTTTGTCCCTACTTCTGTGCCTGGAACACCGCACCCGAAACCGACGTTGAGGCAGTGCCATCCGGCCCGACGGGGATGTCGCCTTCGATCGTGGTGCGGTACAGCACCCGGGTGGTCTCGATGTCGTCGAGGTCGGTGGGGGCGAGGTGCGCGGTCGCGCGGTTGTCCCAGAACGCGACGGTGCCCGGACGCCAGCGCAGCCGCACGGTGTAGGCGGGCCTGGTGACTTCGTCGAAGAACAGGTCGAGCAGACGATCGCTCTGCGCCGCAGGCAAACCCACGATCCGCGCGGTGAACCCCGGTGTCACGAACAGAGCGCGCTCACCGGTCACCGGGTGGACGCGGACCACCGGGTGCTCGGTGACGATCGGGTTCTCCCTCGACTTGGTGGCGTACATGCTGTCGGAGCTCCACTGCGGATGCCGGCCGCCGAAGCGGTGCTCGGCGCGCAGCCCGTCGGCGAGCCGTTTCAGCGGTTCCGGTAGACCGTTGTAGGCGGCGACGAGGTTCGTCCACTGGGTGTCACCGCCCTGCTCCGGCACGATGTGGGCGCGCAGAACCGTCGCCGCAGGAGGGTTGACCAACGCGGTGACGTCGGTGTGCCACTTGTTGTCGTAGCTGTAGCGCCTGCGGCCGAACTGTCTGGCGTACTTCCGGCTGTCGACGGCGAGTATCTCCGGAAAGCCTTCGGGCGCTTCGTCGTCGTACGGGTGTGACGGGGTGACCGCACCGAAGCGACGGGTGAACGCGATCTGTTCGGCGTGGCCGATCTGCTGGTCATGGAAGAACAGCACCTTGAATCGGTGCAGTGCGGCGCGGATCTGCTCGACCGCATCGTCACTGAGCGTCTCGCGCAGGTCGACACCGCTGACGTCGGCCCCGATGTGGCCGGCAACCGGAGCGAAGGTCGGCGTCGCCGTGCCGCTGTGTGTGTTCTCGATCGTGATGCTCATGAACCCAGGCTGGCAGCGGTCTTCGGTTGGCAGAAGAGCGTTTTCACGATGCGAGATACACTCAGTCCGAGATTAAGTCCAGCTCGTGGACCTGGCCGATCCGGTAGGCGTGTCGGCGGATGGTCGGCAGGATGTCGGCCACCAGCCGGTCGGTCAGGCGGCGCCGCAACGCCTGAACCCCAACGGAACCCCGTGGCGTCCCGTCGGGACCGATCACCGGCACCGCGATGGCGCGGACATGGTCACCCTGGGGGCCCGCACCGTCGGCGTAGCCGCGCTTACGGACCAGCTGCAGTGCAGGATCGCCCGTGGGTCGGGTGTAGGCGAGCACTGCCATGCCCATCGCGCTGTCGGCCAGCGGTTGGCGGGGTCCCGGGAGTTGGTTGGTGCAGAACCGCCGCTGCGGGCGCGCGGACAGTACGGTCAGGATCTCGTCGGCGGCGGGAACGGCGAAGCTGGCGGTGATCTCGATGTCATGGGCCAGTGACTGCAGTTGCGGAGCAACGCGTTCGACGTTGATCCGCCGGATCGCGGGGGCGGCGAGCGCAACCACCCCCAGCCCGATGCGGTAGCGCTGTCCGTCGTCGGCGCGTTCCAGCAGGCCGGCGTGCTGCAGCGCCTGCGCCAGGCGGTACGTGGTGCTGATGGGCAGGCCGGTGCGCGCGGCGATCGACGTTAGCGAGAGTTCGGGTTCGGCCTCGCTGAACGTCTGCAGGATGGCGACGGCCCGCTGCACGGCCTGCGGGCCCGCCCGTTCACCGTGAACGGTCACCATCCGATCATCCGGATGGCGCCGCCGGAGGGCAACGCTTTCGGTACCCGGCGATTTTAATTCTCGCGTGCCGTGCGGTGCTGGGGGAGTCTGATCGCGGATAGCTGATATCCGTTGTGGGAAAACATTTTTCACATTGCGGAAAGAGGGAGGTCGCCAGTGCCGTACGAAGTCGATCTGACCGCCGACGTGTTCGTCGTCGGGGGCGGTCCGGCCGCCACGTGGGCCGCGCTGTCCGCGGCGCGGGAGGGCGCCGACGTCGTGCTGGCCGACAAGGGGTACTGCGGAACCAGCGGTGCGACCGCGTCGGCGGGCACCGGCGTCTGGTACGTGCCGCCGGACCCCGACCTGCGCGAGGCGGCGATGGCAAGCAGGGAGGCGCTGGGTGGCTATCTGGCCGACCGGCGCTGGTCCGCCCGCGTTCTCGACGAGACCTACCACCGCCTCAACGAGCTCGCCGAGCAGGCGCGGTTCCCCTTCCCGGTCGGCCCGGACGGTCGCCAGCTGCGCAACGGTCTGCAGGGTCCGGAGTACATGCGTCGGATGCGGATCCTGGTGCGGCGCGCGGGTGTCCGGATCCTCGACCACAGCCCGGTGACCGAATTGCTGGTCGACGGACTCGGCGCGGTGGCAGGCGCGGCCGGATACCGGCGGCGCACCGGCGAGCATTACCGGGTGCGCGCCGCAGCGGTGGTGCTGGCGACCGGCGGGTGCGCGTTCCAGTCGAAGGCGCTCGGCTGCGACGTCAACACCGGCGACGGTGCGCTGTTCGCGGTCGAGGCGGGTGCGGAGCTGTCCGGCATGGAGTTCTCCAACGCCTACGGCATCGCGCCCGCGGGGACGTCGGTGACCAAGACGGCGTTCTACCACTTCGCCACCTTCTACCGGTCCGACGGCAGCGTGCTGGAGGGAGCCAGCGGCAAACACCGCCTGCCGATAGCCGAGGAACTGTTGCGAGACAAGGTGTTCTGTCGTCTCGACCACGCCGACACCGACGAACAGGCGGCGATGCGGCGGGCGCAGCCGAACTTCTTCCTCACCTTCGACCGCATGGGCGTCAACCCGTTCACCGACAAGTTCGAGGTGACTCTGCTGGCCGAGGGCACCGTGCGCGGCACCGGCGGTATCCGCATCGTGGGTGACGACTGCTCGACCACGGTGGCGGGCCTGTACGCCGCTGGCGACGCCGCGACCCGCGAACTGATCTGCGGCGGGTTCACCGGCGGCGGCAGCCACAACGCCGCGTGGGCGATCTCGTCGGGTACCTGGGCGGGCCGCGGGGCGGCACGCCACGCACGCACCCTGGGTCCGGCGGCAGGCAGCAGACGGGTCACTGCGGCCGGTCAGGCGGGAGTGCGGCCCACCGGATCGCGCCCGCAAGACGACCACCGCGCCGTCGTCGCGGGCGTGCAACGCGAGGTGCTGCCCTACGAGAAGAACTACCTGCGCCGCGGCGAGGTGCTCAGCACGTCGCTGGCTCGGCTCGACGACATCTGGTCGACGGTGCGCGAGTCGCTGCGCGGTGACGGCGAGCAACTGGTGCGCAGCCGGCAGGCCGCCGCGATGACCGCGCACGCCCGCTGGATGTACACCGCTGCGCTGGCGCGCACCGAGACGCGCGGGATGGCGAAGCGGCTCGACTTTCCGGATCAGGACCCGGCGCAGCGCCGCCGCCTGGTCACCGGCGGGCTGGACCGGGTGTGGGTCCGTCCCGAGTCGGCCGTCGCGGAGGTGGCGTAGTGATCGAGGTGGTGTCCGCGCAGCGGTGCATCGCATGTGACAAGTGCATCGACGTGTGCCCGACCAGCGTGTTCGACCGCGGTCCGGACGGGGTGCCGGTGATCGCACGCCACGACGACTGCCAGACGTGCTTCCAGTGCGAGGCCAACTGCCCGGCCGACGCGTTGTTCGTCTCGCCGCTGACCGTGCGCCGGCCGCTTGCCGAGGAGGAGCTCGGAGAGCTGCTCGGCAGCTACCGCGCACACATCGGCTGGGGTAGGGGGCGGACCCCGGGCTCGAAGCTCGCGGTGGGGCCCCGGCTGGACCCGAACGCCCTCCCGTTGATCAGCTGAGCCCCTGTCCTCACCCGCGAGCGTGCGTGTCTGCACACGACACGCCGCTAAATCTCGACAGTTTGCGCACGCTCGCTAGCCGATCTTGTAGCTCGCGATCGCCTTGGCCACGGCGGTGCCGTCGGGGTCGACGACGTCGACGTCGCAGTTGACCAGCGTCCGTCCGCGCCGCAGCACCCGCCCGATCGCCACCAGGTCGCACGCCCGCGCCGGTGCCAGGTACTGCACCGACATCGACGTGGTGACCCCGCGCAGAGAGTCGGGCACCTCGGCACGCGCCCACGCCGCCGCCATCACCGCGACGTCGGCCAGCGCGGCGATCGCCCCACCGTGGACCATGTCGCCGATCGTCACGTTCGACTCGTCCCACGGCAGCCTGATCCGCACCTCCTCGCCGTCGAGCCGCTCGGCGACCAGCCCGAGCTTGGCCACGAACGGGGACTGCGGAAGGAACTCCGCCATGACGTCGGCGCCGGACCGGGGAGAGGTCATGGCTTGAGTATCGGCGCGATCGGCGGCCGTTCAATTACCCCGGAGGTAAGCGCGAGCGTGCACAAACTGTCGAGATTTCGCGGCGTGTCGTGTGCAGACACGCACGCTCGCGAAATAGCTGCGCAATAACGGGGCGGCGGCCGTCGTTGACACGAAAGCGCTGCCCGATGTCTAATACCCGGTAATGGTCATAAATATGGTCATTTCTACCAAATTTACGAGGAATCGATGACCACCACCACCGAACAATCCGCCAGGGCGAACGCCGGGCGCTACGAGCTGAGCCATCTGCGCTCGCTGGAGGCCGAGGCGATCCACATCATCCGAGAGGTCGCCGCCGAGTTCGAGCGGCCGGTCCTGTTGTTCTCCGGCGGCAAGGACTCGATCGTCATGCTGCACCTGGCCATGAAGGCGTTCCGCCCGGGCCGGCTGCCGTTCCCGGTCATGCACGTCGACACCGGGCACAACTTCGACGAGGTGATCCAGGCCCGCGACGAGCTCGTCGAGGAGCACGGCCTGCGGCTGATCGTCGCCAAGGTGCAGGACGACATCGACGCCGGCCGGGTCGTCGAGACGATCCCGTCACGTAACCCGCTGCAGACCGTCACGCTGCTGCGCGCGATCCGGGAGAACAAGTTCGACGCCGCGTTCGGCGGCGCCCGCCGCGACGAGGAGAAGGCCCGCGCCAAGGAACGCGTGTTCAGCTTCCGCGACGAGTTCGGCCAGTGGGATCCGAAGAACCAGCGGCCCGAGCTGTGGAACCTCTACAACGGACGCCACCGCAAGGGTGAGCACATCCGCGTGTTCCCGCTGTCGAACTGGACCGAGTTCGACATCTGGTCCTACATCGGCGCCGAGCAGATCAAGCTGCCGTCGATCTACTACGCCCACCGCCGCAAGGTTTTCGAGCGCGACGGCATGCTGCTGGCGGTGCACCGCTACATGCAGCCGCGTAAGGACGAGGAGGTCATCGAGAAGACCGTGCGGTTCCGCACCGTCGGCGACGTCACCTGCACCGGCTGCGTGGAGTCCACCGCCGCGACGGTCGCCGAGGTGATCGCCGAGACCGCGGTGTCGCGGCTGACCGAGCGCGGCGCCACCCGCGCCGACGACCGCATCTCCGAGGCCGGCATGGAGGACCGCAAGCGGGAGGGCTACTTCTGATGACGACGACGATCGAACGCACCGGCGCCAACACGCGCCCGTCGGCCACCCTGCTGCGTATCGCGACGGCCGGATCCGTCGACGACGGCAAGTCGACGCTGATCGGCCGGCTGCTCTACGACTCGAAGGCGGTCATGGAGGACCAGTTGGCCGCCGTCGAGCGCACCTCCCAGGAGCGTGGCAACGACTACACCGACCTCGCGCTGGTGACCGACGGTCTGCGCGCCGAGCGTGAGCAGGGCATCACCATCGACGTCGCCTACCGCTATTTCGCGACCTCGAAGCGCAAGTTCATCATCGCCGACACCCCGGGCCACATCCAGTACACCCGCAACATGGTGACCGGCACCTCGACCGCGCACCTGGCGATCGTGCTCGTCGACGCGCGCCACGGCCTGCTCGAACAGTCCCGTCGCCACGCCTTCCTGGCCTCGCTGCTGGGCATCCAGCACGTGGTGCTGGCGGTCAACAAGATGGACCTGATCGACTGGGATCAGGAGCGGTTCAACAAGATTCGCGACGACTTCCACAACTTCGCCGCGCGCCTGGACATCCACGACGTGACCGCGATCCCGCTGTCGGCGCTGCACGGCGACAACGTCGTCTCCAAGTCCGAGCACACCCCGTGGTACGAGGGCCCACCGCTGCTGACCCACCTCGAAGAGGTGTACATCGCCGGTGACCGCAACCTCGTCGACGTCCGGTTCCCGGTGCAGTACGTGATCCGCCCGCAGACCCTGGAGCACCAGGATCACCGCAGCTACGCCGGCACCGTCGCCAGCGGCGTCATGCGTGTCGGCGACGAGGTGATCGTGCTGCCCGCCGGCATCGAGACCACGATCTCCGCGATCGAGGGGCCATCCGGTCCCGTCGATGAGGCGTTCCCTCCGATGGCGGTGTCGATCAGCCTCGCCGACGACATCGACATCTCGCGCGGCGACATGATCGCCCGGCCGAACAACCAGCCCCGGGTCACCACGGAGTTCGACGCCACGGTGTGCTGGATGGCCGACGACTCCGCGCTCGAACCCGGCCGCGACTACCTGATCAAGCACACCACCCGCACCACCCGGGTGCGGGTCACCGCGCTGGACTACCGACTCGACGTCAACACGCTGCACCGCGACAAGGACGTCACCGCGCTCAAACTCAATGAGCTGGGCCGGATCTCGCTGCGCAGCCAGCAGCCGCTGCTGCTCGACGAGTACAGCCGCAACCAGGCCACCGGATCGTTCATCCTGATCGACCCGAACACCAACGGCACCGTCGCCGCGGGCATGGTGCTGCCGCAGGTCACCGCGCGCACCGCAAGCCCGAACACCGTGCGCCACGAGTCGCTGTGCAAGGCCGAGGACCGGCTGACCAAGGGCCGCACCGTGTGGTTCACCGGGCTGTCCGGCTCCGGAAAGTCGTCGGTGGCGATGCTGGTCGAGCGCAAGCTGATCGAAAAGGGCGTTCCCGCTTACGTTCTCGACGGCGACAACCTGCGTCACGGGCTGAACTCCGACCTGGGCTTCTCGATGGCCGACCGCGCCGAGAACCAGCGCCGGCTCGCCCACGTCGCGGCGATCCTCGCCGACTCCGGCCAGGTGGTGCTGGTGCCCGCGATCAGCCCACTCGAGGAGCACCGCGAGCTGGCCCGCAAGGTCACCACCGAGGCGGGTCTGGAGTTCTACGAGGTGTTCTGCGACACCCCGCTGGAGGACTGCGAGCGACGGGATCCCAAGGGGCTCTACGCCAAAGCGCGCGCCGGGGAGATCACCCACTTCACCGGTATCGACAGCCCCTACCAGCGGCCGAAGAACCCGGATCTGCGCCTGACGCCGGACCACACGCCCGAGGAGCTGGCGGACATGGTGATCGAGATGCTGGAGAAGGGTCAGCGTTGAGCGACCACGAGCTCGCGGCCCGGCTCGCCACCGAGGCGGGCAACCTGCTGCTACGGGTGCGCGACGAGCTCGCCGACGCCTCCGAGAAAGAGCGGAAAGACGCCGGCGACAAGCGGTCCCACGATTTCCTGATGCAGGCGCTGGCGGCCGAACGGCCCGACGACGCGGTGCTGTCCGAGGAGGGCGTGGACAATCCGGCGCGGCTGTCCGCGCACCGGGTGTGGATCGTGGACCCGCTCGACGGCACCCGGGAGTTCTCCGAGTCGGGCCGCGAGGACTGGGCCGTACACGTCGCGCTCTGGCAGGACGGGGAACTCGTCGCCGGGGCGGTGGCGCTGCCTGCCCAGGGCGTCACGCTGGCCACCCCGACGGTGGCCGCTCCGCCGTCGGCGCCGTCGGCCCCGCGAATCGTGGTGTCGCGCACCCGGCCGCCGGCGCTGGCGCTGGACGTGCGTCACGCGCTGGGCGGCACGCTGGTCGAGATGGGTTCGGCGGGAGCCAAAGTCGCCGCCGTCGTCCAGGGCAAGGCGGACGTCTACGTGCACGCCGGCGGACAGTACGAGTGGGACTCGGCGGCACCGGTGGCCGTGGCCCGCGCCGCCGGGCTGTTCACCTCCCGCCTGGACGGGTCGCCGCTGCGCTACAACCAGCCCGACCCGAAGCTGCCGGACCTGATCGTGTGCCGGGAGGAGTTGGCCGACGCGGTGCTAGCCGTCACCGAGTGACGGGTGGGGCACCGTCACCGAGTGACGGGTGGGACCGGGTCGTCGCCGATGCCGGGACAGAGTTTCATGATCGTCTGCATTGCCTCGTCGATACGCGTCTTCGAGGCGAAGTAGTCCCTGCTCGGGATGGCGGACGCGGGGGCGAGCGTGCTGCGGCTGATCGTGTCGAACGCATCGGCCACCTTGAGCACCTCGGCGCGAAGTGCGTCCGATTCGATGCCCTCGACGCCGGCGCGGATGGCGGCGGCCGCCTGTGCCTCGGCCGCCGCGGCGCCCGCCCGGTCCAACGGTTCGTCGGTGAGGTCGGCCGGAAAGGTGGACAGGTAGTACACCATTCCCGTCGCCATCGGGCGCAGCGCGTCCTCGGTGCGCTGGCAGTCGGGGGACAGTTGGTCGCCGCAGGCGGTGCACATCGCGACCATCCCGATCGCCGCGGCGGCTGATCGATACCTCACCCCTCGACCCTAAGGCCGCGGCGACCCCGCACCGTGCGGCAGTTTCAGAGCGGAAACGTCCGCGCCGGGCTAGGTTTCAGGAATGGCTGAACATCCCACGCTGCGCGCCCTGGTCGGGCTGCCCGATCAGCCCGAGAGCCTCGCGTCCTCGGCGCTGGTGCTGATCGACTGCCAGAACACCTACACCCGCGGCGTGATGGAACTCGACGGGGTGCAGGCCGCCCTCGACGAGGCCGAAGCGCTGCTCGACCGCGCCCGCACCGCCGGGATCCCGGTCATCCACATCCAGCACGACGACGGGCCCGGCTCGCCGTACGACATCCGCGACGACATCGGCGCCATCGTCGATCGTGTCGCACCCCGCGGCGACGAGCCGGTGGTGGTGAAGAACTACCCGAACTCGTTCGTCGGGACCGACCTCGACGAGCGGCTCAAGGCCGTCGGCGCCCACAACCTGATCCTGGCCGGCTTCATGACGCACATGTGCGTGAACTCGACCGCGCGCGGCGCCTTCAACCTCGGCTACGCGCCGACGGTGGTGGCCGGGGCCACCGCGACGCGCCCGCTGCCCGGCCCCGACGGCGCGCAGGTCCCGTCGGCGGCGGTGCAGGCGGCCAGCCTGGCCGCGCTGTCGGATCTGTTCGCAGTCGTCGTGCCCGACACCGCGGCGATCCCGGACTGAACCGGGGGCAATGGCAGAATCCGTGAAATGCGGATGTCGGCCAAAGCGGAGTACGCGGTGCGCGCCATGGTGCAGCTCGCGGCCGCCGAGGAGGGCGCCCTGGTCAAGACCGAGGACCTCGCGAAGGCGCAGGGCATTCCGCCGCAGTTCCTCGTCGACATCCTGTCCGCCCTGCGCACCGACCGGCTGGTGCGCAGCCACCGTGGCCGCGAGGGCGGCTACGAGCTGGCGCGGCCCGCGAGCGAGATCAGCGTCGCCGACGTTCTGCGCTGCATCGACGGGCCGCTGGCGAGCGTTCGCGACATCGGCCTCGGCGATCTGCCCTACACCGGTCCGACCACCGCGCTGACCGACGTGTGGCGGGCGCTGCGCGCCAGCATGCGCTCAGTGCTCGAGGAGACCAGCCTCGCCGACGTCGCCGCGGGCGAGTTGCCCGAGCATGTGCGCAGGCTCGCCGACGAGTACCTCAGGCAGGAGTCCCTGCGGGGCCACTAGCGCCGGAGCCGTACGGCCGGGTGATGATCTCCAGGTAGTGCCCGGACCCGAAAGTAGACGCCGCGGCCGCCGTCGTTGTGGTTGATCTCGTTCTCGCGCACACCGCGTGGATCGGCCCAGTGCCGCATGCCGCGTTCCCGGCAGGAATGCGTAGTGCTGCGGGCGGATGTCCTCGCCGGGACCGACCTGCGCATATGGTGTGATTGAACGTGATGGCCATGTTCGTCCAGTCAACCACGCCATGAGCGATCTTGAAGTGCTGTCCGGGCCGCGGATCCTGCTGCGCGCCCCGACCCTCGACGACGCCGACCCGCTGTTCGAGCGCATCACCCGCGACCCGGAGGTGACGCGCTACCTGGCGTGGCCGGTGCACACCGACGTCGCCGAGACCCGCTGCGTCCTCACCGAGGTGTTCAACGTCGGCGGCGAAACCGTGTGGCTCATCGAATTGCGGGACGGCGGTGGGCCGATCGGCGCGATCGGCTGGCGCCGGCCGCAGCCGCACATCATCGACTTCGGCTACTACCTGGGCCGTCGTTGGTGGGGGCGGGGCTACGCCTCCGAGGCGGTGCGGCTGGTCATGGAGAAGGCGCGCCGCGACCCCACGGTGTACCGGTTCTCGGCGTACTGTCACGTCGACAACACCGCGTCGGCCCGGGTGCTGGAGCGCGCCGGGCTCACCCGTGAGGGCCGCTTGGCCCGCTACGCCGTGTTGCCGAACGTCAGCGACGAACCCCAGGACTGTTACCTGTTCGCCAAGGCCCTGCGCTGAACAGCGCCTGAATTCAGCGCCGAGTTCTACGTGTGGGCTGTGGATCGGGGTGGGTGCACGACCCTCATGTAGAACTCGACGCGCTAAGCAGGCGCGCCAAGCTCACGCCAAGCTCGCGCCAACACCTAGTCCAGGCCGTCGATCTCCACGTCGCCGTGCTCGGTGCGGGCGGTGATCACCGCGTCGGCGGCGTTGCGGTCCGTCGTCCGCGGCACCCGCACCACCGTCGACCCGTGGTTGGTGCCGGTGGAGGCGTCGACGAGGTAGGTGCCGTCGGCGGGCAGCCCGAGCACGACGTCACCGTCCTGGGTCGTCGCCTCAACGGCTTTCGGTGCCACGTCGGTGAAGTCGACCTCGATGTCGCCGTGCACGGTCGACGCGGTGAACGACTCCGCGACCGTGATGGCGTCGCGCGACCGGATCTGGCCGTGCACATTGTGCACCTCGACCCGGTTCGCCGATCCGCTGAGCAGGACGGCACCGTCGTCGACGCGGGCGCTGAACCGGTCCACGTCCGCGCGCAGGTGCACCATCCCGGCGTCCTGCTCGGTGGTGACGCTCAACCGGCGGGCCACCTCCGGTGGCAGCACCACCGTGATCTCACCTCCGCGGGTCCACTGCAGGAACGGCGTCGGCTCACCGGCCAGCGTGATCCGCGCCTCGGTGCCGTCGTCGTTGAGGGTCAGCGGATCCGCCGATGCCCGCCGCGAGTTCACCATCCGCAGGTCGACGCGGGGTTCGGCGGCGTCGCGGTCGGCGGTGATGCGGATGGCCACCGGCACCGAGCCCACGTCGACGACCAGTGAGCGCATCGTCGTCGGCAGCGTCCTGGAGTCGGCGATGACGCGGAAACCGCTGACGCCGAAGGCCAGTACGCCCAGGCTCACCAGGGCGCCCACCACCAGCACCACGGCGGCGATGACGAGCGTGGCGCGCACGGCCGTGCGGCCCGCCGGCGTGAGCGGGGGAGGCGGTGGCGCCGGTGGTGGGGGAGCGATAGTGGTGGTCACGTCAGATTCCTTCCCGCAACTCAGCTTTCGAGATACCGCAGCACCGCCAGCACCCGGCGGTTCTCGCTCTCGTCGGGTGCCAGGTCGAACTTGGTGAAGATCGAGGCGATGTGCTTCTCGGCGGAACCGACCGAGATGTGCAGCGCCGCCGCGATCGCCGAGTTGGTCTTGCCCTCGGCCATCAACTGCAGAACGTCACGCTCACGCGGTGTCAACTCGTCGAGCGCGCTGCGCCGCTGCGACCGCACCAGGATCTGCGACACCACCTCCGGATCCAGCACGGTGCCGCCGGTGCCGACGACCTCGACCGCGTCCAGGAACGCGGGCACATCGGCCACCCGGTCCTTGAGCAGATAGCCGAAACCCTTGGTGTCCGAGGCGATCAGGTCGGCCGCGTAGCGCTCCTCGACGTAGTGCGACAGCACCAGCACCGGCGACTCCGGATTCTGGCTGCGCAGCAGCGCGGCGGCGCGGATGCCCTCGTCGGTGAAGGTCGGCGGCATCCGCACGTCCACGATCGCCAGATCGGGGTGCTCCTCATTGACCAGTCGCAGCAGGTTGGTCGCATCGGACACCCCGGCCACCACCTCGTGGCCGGCGTCGGTCAGGATCCGCTCGATGCCGGCGCGCAGCAGCGCGGAATCCTCGGCGATCACGATGCGCATGGCAGCACCGCGGTGATGATCGTCGGACCGCTCGGCGGGCTGGACACGGTGAACGTGCCGTGCGCGGCGCGCACCCGCTCCTCGAGCCCGCGCAGCCCGGTGGCGTCTGCGTCGGCGGTCACCCGCGCGCCGCCGACGCCGTTGTCGAACACCGACACCGTCAGCTGGCGCGTCGCCTCGTCGTAGCGCACCGTCACCACCGCCTGGGTGGCGTGGGCGTGCTTGGCGATATTCGTCAACGCCTCGGCGACAACGAAATACGCGCACGCCTCGACCTCGTCGGGCAGCCGCTGCGGCAGCTGCACGTCGAGTGTGGTCGGCACCGTCGAGCGCTGCACCACCGACGACAGCGCGGCGTCCAGACCGCGGTCGGCCAGGATCGTCGGTGCGATCCCGCGCACCACGTTGCGCAGCTCGGCCAGCGCGGACTTGGCGTCGTCGTGCGCCTCGGCGATCAGCGTCTTGGCCGCGGGCAGGTCGGTGTCGAGTTTCGTCTGCGCCAGCCCGATCGTCATCGCCAGGCTGACCAGCCGCGGCTGCACACTGTCGTGCAGGTCGCGTTCGATGCGGTGACGTTCGGTCTGCGCCGACGACACCGCACCCTGCCGCGCCTCGGCCAGCGCACTGACCTGATGCTTGAGCAGCGCGGTCGGCGACGGCGGCAGCAGCCACCGGTCGATCTTGGCGTCCAACGCCGGCGCCAGCACCAGGATCGCCGCCGCCGCGACCAGCGCCACCACCGACAGCAGCCACGCCAGCGGCACCGGAAGGAATCTCAGCCCTGCCGCGTCGTCGCTGTTGTCGATCGCCGTGGCGATCGCCGGACCCAGGAACGCGAACACCACGAGACCGAACGCGATCGACACCGCCAGCATGTCGTAGAGCATCCGCAGGTAGTGGTGGGCCACCACCTTCCAGAACCGGGTACTGCTGATGTCCAGCCACAGCTGGTGCAGCCAGCGCACGAAACCGGTGTAGGACGAGACCGGCCGCGGGGGCACCGCGAAGCCCATCCCGAACACGGCCTCGCTGCGCAGCCGCTCGACCCGGTCCACCCCGCGGATCACGTAGACGAACACGACCGCCGCCAGCGCGAACCCGATCCCGCTGGGGATCGAGGAGATCCCGCCGATGAGGATCGTCAGCGGGATCCAGAACCAGACCGAGGCGATCGCCGCGCCGGTGATCATCGACGCCGTCGGTACGACGCCGATCGGGCGGCTGCGCCCCGGCGCGGGCTCGCCGGGCGGCGCCGGGGTGACCGGGGTGGTGCCGGCGTCGGTGGTGGGAACCGTGACCATGCCTCCAACCTAGGAAGCCGGGCGCCGCGGCGACACACCGTTTTCCCGCGAACCGTGCGGGGGATAACCCCCGGTCTAGTCGTCGAGTTCGATCCGCGGCATCGGGGCGGTGGGGATCTCGGCGACGGCCATCTTCGCCGCCGAGTCGCTGGGGATGACTCCGCGGGCCAGCGCCACCAGGGCCGCTTCGGTGCCGACGTCGCGGCCGGCCTGTTCGCTGAGCAGCCAGCGCACCTCGAGCAGGTCGCAGTAGGCCTGGATCGCCGAGCCGGTGTGTTTGAGCGCGGCGTGGGCGCGGTGCATCAGCGGGGTGGCCACCTCCATCACCCACAGCCGCGCCGCCGTGGGCTCGTCGACGTCCTCGCCGGCCTCCCGGCTCAGCTGCGCCCGGTAGGTGTGCATGTCCCCGAGCAGGATCTGCGCCTGCCCCTCGCCGACGTCGAGGCCGGTGAGCTCGCGCAGCCGCTGGGCGTGGAAGCGACGGTCCCCGACGGCGACGTGCAGGGCGAGCTTGCCGGGTTCGTCGTTGAGCGGGGACAGCGCGATCTCGTCGACGGCGAAGCCGAGGTCGTTGAGCTGACGGATGGTGCCCTCGACGTGGTAGCGGTCCTCCAGCGCGAACACCGGCCGGGTGTGCAGGATGTCCCAGAGCTGCTGGTAGCGGCGCCGGATGTCGAGCGCCTCGTCGATGACGACGTCCTCGAGCTCGGGGCGTTCGAGCTGCTCGACGAGATCCACCATGCCCGCCGCGACGTTCTCCACCAGGATGTCGATGTCATGTTCGCGCTGACCGGTCGACAACGACGGATGCACCTCGCTGGTCTCGGCGTCCACCAGCGACGCCTGCAGCACCTGGCCGTCGCGCCGGAACAGCGTGTTGGCCAGCGAGCAGTCACCCCAGAACACGCCGTGCCGGTGCAGTTCGACCATCAGCGTGGCCATCGCGTCGAACAGCCGGGCTCGGTGCTTGGGCTGATCGGGCGGCAGCCGGCGGAACAGCCGCCGGTACTGCCACGAGCCGGTGAGGAACCGGGTCACCAGCAGCGCCGAGCCGAACTCCGGCTGACGCACCAGCCCGGCCGGACGCACGGCGGGCAGCCCCATGTCCTCGAGCCGGCGCAGCACCGAGTACTCCTGGTCGGCGATGCGCGGCGGGAGCTCCTTGACGGCCCACACCGTCTCGTCGGCCTCGACGAACTTCACCAGGTGCCGGCTCGGCCCGACCTCCACGTCGCGCAGCGGGACGTCGGGCAGCGTCCACTCCGACAGCGGCCGCTCCCACGGAAGGGCCAGCAGTTCCGGGGTGGGGGCACGCAGGCGGATCTCGGGCACGCCGCTGGGCATGCTGTTCATGCTGCCAGCCGTGTGAGAATCGCGGTCGTGCAAATCGGAATGACGATGCCGGTGATGGAACCCGACCTCGACGCGGCCACCCTGCGGGAGTGGGCCCGGGTCATCGACGAGGGACCGTTCTCGTCGCTGTGCTGGGGTGAGCGCATCGCGTTCGACAACCCGGACTCCCTGACCCTGCTGGGGGCGCTGGCCGCCTGGACCGAGCGGGTGCGGTTGGTGACGACGGTGGTGGTGCCGCAGCTGCACGACCCGGTGATGCTCGCCAAGGCGCTGGCCACCGGCGACATGCTGTGCGACGGCCGGCTCACCGTCGGGCTGGGTGTCGGCGGTCGGGAGGAGGACTACCGCGCGGTGTCGGCCGACCTGTCCAGCCAGACGATGCGCGGGATGGCGGACCGGGTCGCGGCGATGCGGCGGGTCTGGGCCGGCGAGAAGCTCACCGAGTCGGTGCTGCCGGTCGGGCCGGCGCCGGTGCAACCGGGCGGACCCCGGTTGCTGGTGGGCACGATCGGCCCGAAGACCGTGCGCAGCGCCGCGCCGTGGGCCGACGGGCTGGCGGGCACCACACTCGATCTCGACGTCGAGCGGCAGAACGAGCTGTTCGACGTGGCGCGCACCGCGTGGGCCGAGGCGGGTAAACCCGCACCGCATCTGGCCACCTCGTTCTGGTTCGCGATCGGCGACGGCGACGAGCCCCGCGCCCAGGTGCACCGGCACCTGCGCCGCTACATGAACTGGATTCCCGCCGACCTCGTCGACGCGATGGCACCCACCACCGGATGGGCGGGCACCCAACGCCAGCTGCGCGACGTGCTGCGCCGGTTCGAGGACATCGGTACCGACGAGATCCATCTCATCCCAACGAGTTCCGATATCGACCAGCTGCACCGGGCGGCCGAGGTGGCCGCGGAGGTGACGGGCTGATCAGGTCGCCAGCCGGGCGTTCTCCTCGAGCAGCTCCAGCAGTGTGAACCACGCCGCCTTCGGGGTCCAGTCCTTGGTGAACAGCCCCATGTTGGCGGCGTTCTCGTCGGATTCGGAGTTGTCCTTGATGGTCTGGATGAACGCCGATCCGGCCCACGACTGGCTGTCCGAGGTGAGCGCACCGCCGGAACTCGACACCGTCACCCCCGGGGCGACCTCCGTTGTGTGCGCCGAAGGGGAGGACGGCAACGACGGGGTCGCACCCGGGGGGTCGGGTGCCTCCGGCGGCGCGGAGTCCCCACCGTCCTCCGCGCCCCCGGTGGTCTGCAGGTCGGGCGCATCCGGTGCCGAGCCGGACCCGGAGTCGGCGGACGCGCCCGAGGTGGTGTCGGGATCGGCCCAGGCGGGCCCGGCGGGTGTGGCGACCGCGAAGCCCACGCCGAGCGCGACTGCCAGAACGCGGACCCGTCCGACATATGCACTGTGTCCCACGCTGCCGGGCCCCGATCACCTTGTTAGCTGACTGTAGCCAGCACGAACTCTTCCCGCCGCGCGGGAATTGACATAAACGTAAGGCAAATATGCGCTTGTCAGTATGGGTTTGCAAGACGATCTTGAAGTCGCTGGCGCCGGTGTTCGCCATACCGCCGGGAACTCCGCGTGATCGTGAAACGATGGCAAAGGCGTTTGCCGGACGTACGCCTCATAACCCTCGTTGCGGCGCTGGGGAGGCCGCGAACGAGCAAACTTCCGATCCGGCGCCCGCGCATTTCTGTAACTCAAAGGAACGAAATACGGCTGCGGTGGCCGGGCGGCGTCGTTACCCTCGGGCCGTGACTACAACCTGGTCGCCGTCCCGGCTCGGAGATCTCACCGGCACCCGGATCATCGTCACCGGTGCCACCAACGGCGTCGGTCTGGCGACGGCCCGTGCCCTGGCGCGGGCCGGCGCCCACGTGATCCTCGCCGTGCGCAACCTCGACCTCGGTGCCCAGCGCGCCGCCGAGATCGGCGGCGACACCGCGGTGGTCAAACTCGATCTTGCCGACCTGGCGACGGTGCGCGCCTTCCCGGACCTGATCGACGGCGACGTCGACGTCCTGATCAACAACGCCGGTGCGATCGTGCAGAACAGGCGCGACACCGTCGACGGGTTCGAGATCACGCTGGGCACCAACTTCCTCGGGCCGTTCGCGCTGACCAACCTGATGCTGCCGCGGGTGCGGTCCAAGATCATCACGGTCGGCTCCGACGCCCACCGGATGACCACCTTCGACTTCGACGATCCGCACCTGCGCCGCGGCAAGTGGTCGTCGTTTCCCGCCTACGCCCGCTCGAAACTGGCGGTGATGCTGTGGGGTCTGGAGCTCGACCGTCGGCTGCGGGAGGCCGGCTCACCGATCAGCAGTTTCCTCACCCATCCCGGCTGGGTGGCGTCGAACCTGTCCAACGTGTCCGACAAGCTGGTGCTCAGCGCCGCGCACGCCGTGGTGCGGGCCGCGGCCAATCTGCTCGCCAACGACATCGACGCGGGAGCCGCGCCCACCCTGTACTGCCTGACCGAGCCGATCCCGCCCGGCAGCTACGTCGGCATCGACAGCCGGCTGGGCCTCAAGGGCGGACCCACACTGAGCGGGCGCTCCGCGGCGGCGTGCGACTACGGCGACGCCCGCCGCCTGTGGGAGTTCGCCGAAAAGGAAACCGGCACAAGCTTTCCGGTCCTCTAGACCGAATTCGGCGGCTGGTTGATCCGCTCCTTGTTCTGCTCGATGATCTCCTCGACGACCGAGAGCGTGATCCGCTCCGACCAGTCCCACCGCCACAGGCCGAAGGACTCCTCGATCGGATTGTTGATCTCCGGCGGCAGGTCGCGGATGGTGTGGATGAACGCCGGGCCCGCGTAGTCGAGATCCCGCCAGGCGTGCAGGAAGTCGGCGATGTAGTACGCCTGGTTCACATCGGACTCCAGCGCGGCGGGCTGGCCGTACTCGGTGGCCCAGATCTTCTTGTTACCGTCGCCGTGCTGGGTCATCAGCTCGCGGATCTCGTTGAGCTGGTTGATCGGTGAGCCCTGCAGCCAGCCGCCCGTGGAGAACGGCGTCGTGTAGTGGTACGGGTGGTAGGACAGCGCGTCGAAGTAGCCGGCCGCGCCCGCCTCGTACATCTCGCGCAGGAAGCGCACCGAGTCGGTGGTCCAGTCGCCGTCGTCGAGGATGGCGCCGATGGAGCCGGCGATCACCACCGCGTCCGGATCGATCTCCTTGATCACCGGGTAGGCGGCCTGCAGCAGTTTCGTGTAGTCGGCGGCGTTCGGCTTGGGTTGCCAGAAGATCTGGCCGTTGGGCTCGTTCCAGATCTCGTACGCGCCCACCTGCCCCTTGTACCGGGTGGCCACCATGCCCACGTACTCGGCGTACTCGGCGGGGTCGGCGGGGGCGCCGACGAGGGGGTCGGTGCCGGGGGTGACGGCCCACTCCGGTGTGTGGTTGAGCACGGCGACGACCTTGATGTCGCGGTCCCGCGCGCCGTACACGATGCGGTCGGTGCGGTCCCAGGTCCACACGTCGTCCTCGGGTTCGACCAGGAACCAGGGGATCAGGATGCGGATGGTGTCGACTCCCGATTCCTTCAGCAGGTCAAGGCCTTTGGCCAGATCCTCGTCGGAGTACCACCAGAACTCCGGGGCGGCCACGGCGACCGTGGTGGCGCGCTGGTCGATCGCCGACGACGCCGGGTTCGGCGGGGCGACGCTCACCACGACGGTCGTGGTCGTGGTGCCGCCGTACCCGTCACTGACGGTGACGGTGAAGGTGTCGGTGTCATCGCCGGGGGTGGCCGCTGCGGCGTAACGGGATTCGACATCCGGCACGTAGGTGAACACGCCCGTGGCCGAGTCGATCTTCACCAGTCCCTTCGCCGGCGCGGTCTCCAGCGTGTAGGTGAGGGCGTCCCGTTCGGGGTCGTCGGCGGTGATCCTGCCGGTCACGGCGCCGATCGCCAGCGTCGGATCGTTCACCGTCGCAGCGGCGTTCGTGGGTGCGGCGTTGACGTGACCGTACGGGGTGATCGCCAGGGCGAGCGTGTAGGTGGCGGTCCCGCCGTGGCCGTCGTTGACGGTGACCGTGACGGATTCCTGCTTGGCCGACGTGCCGGCATTGGGTGCCGACGCGGCCTGGCGGGCGGCGTCGGTCGGCGTGTAGGTGAACCGGCCGTCCTCGTGCACGACCAGCGTGCCCTTCTTCGGTGCGGTCACCGAGTAGGTCAGCGGATCGTTGTCGGTGTCGGTCACGGTCAGTCGGCCCGTCACCACACCGCTGTTCGGGTTGGTCCACCGGTCGGCCACGGTGACTCCGGTCGGTTTGGCGTTGGCCGGGGTGATGTTGACGGTCACCGTGATCGGGACGGTGCCGCCGTGGCCGTCGTCGACCGTGATCGTGAAGGTGTCCTTCTTGGCCGACGCCGGGACGCCGGTCCTGGCCGCCTCGTGGCGCGCCTGCGCCGACGGCGTGTAGGTGTAGGAGCCGTTCGACGACACCGTCACCGTGCCCTTTTCGGGCGCGCCGGTCACCGTGTAGGTCAGCTTGTCCCAGTCCCAGTCGCCCGCCCAGATCCTGCCGGATACCGCGCCGGTCGAAGTGTTCGGCCAGCCAACGGTGTTGAACGCCCACGGCTTGGAATTGGTGGGCGGGATGGTGACCTGCACGGTCGTGTAGGTCACCCCGCCGCGACCGTCGGAGACCGCGACGGTGAACGAGTCGGTCTTAAGTGCCTCGTCCGAGGTGGCCGCGGCGTGACGCGCGGAGGCGGTCGGGGTGTAGGTGAATGTGCCGTCGGAGCGCAGCGTGATGCTGCCTCGGGTCGGGCCGGTGACGAGCTTGTATGTCAGCGGATCCCTGTCCGGGTCGGCGGCGTTGACCGCACCGCTGATCGCGCCCGTCCAGGAGTTGGGGGTGCCGAACGTCGGCGTACCGGGCGCGGGCGCGGTGTTCAGCCCGATCAGCGACACGGCGTAGACGACGCTGTCGTCGGCGTTCGTCGTGAACAGCGTCCGGCCGTCGGGTGTGGCCGCCATCCGCGGCGTGGCCGCCAGCAGATCCTCCTCGGGCCGCGTCCAGAACATCCGCAGCAGCTCACCGGTGTTCGGGTCGACGGTGAGGATCCAGCCGCGCTGGTTCAGCGCGGTGACCATGGTCCCGTCCCCGGTGACGGTCAGCGCGGTGATGGGATCCAGGCCGATGGTGTCGTAGGAGCCGAGCACCGCGCGGGTGCCGGTGTCGAACACGGTCAGCGTTCCGTCCCCGGCGCCGACGTAGAGCCTCTTGTTGTCTGGGCTGATCGCGATACTCGTTGGGACGACCGGTAATTCGGCGAACGTGGTGGCGCTGCTGGAGAACCAGGAGAACCGCACCACCGAGACCGAACCGTCGCCGTCCGGTGTGGTGCCGATGACGTAGGCGGCGGTGTTGTCCGGGCTGACCACCACACCCGTCGGCCGGGTGCCGGCAGGCAGGTTCACCGTCGCGTCGATCCAGTTGAACGCGGTGTTGACCCGGGTGAGCTTGCCGGTGCCGCTGACGATGTACAGCGACCCGCCGTTCTGGCTGACCGCCAGCGCGGCCGGGTCGGTGACGGAGATCCGGGCCACCACCGCACCGGTGTTGGCGTTGAGCACGGTGACGGTGTTGTTCTCCCGGCTCGCGACGTACAGGCGGGTGCCGTCCGGCTTGACCGCCAGCGCATCCGGGTTGGGGCCGGCGTTGTACGTGCCGATGACGGTGTTGGTGGCGGTGTCGATGACCGTGACCGTGCCCGCGCTGCGGTTGGTGACGTAGGCGCGCGTCGCGGTGGCGACGATGGCGCCGGCGTCGTCGTGTTCGATGTCGGCCAGCTTGACGATCGGCGCGTCGGCGATCGGGATGTTGACGACGTGCGTGACGGTGTTGACCCCGTCGGAGACCGCGACCGTCATCGCGACGGTCTCGGTGACGTCCGGGGTGGTTGCGGCGAGGATGCGCTCGGCGGTGGTGGGGGTGTAGGTGAACGCGCCGGTCTTGCTGTCGAAGGTGAGGGTGCCCGTCGCCGGTGCCGAGGTGACCGTGTACGTCAGGGCCTTGCCTTCGGGGTCGACGGCGACGATCCGGCCGCTGATCGCGCCGGTGGCGGCGACCGGGGTGTCGAGCAGTTCGGAGACTGTCGGCGGTTCGTTCACCGCGGCGGCGGCGAAGACGGCGTCGGCGCCGACCTGCCGACGCGCGAACGCCGCGAACAGCCAGGCCAGCGGCGAGTCCGCCGGAGCGGCCGGCGACCAGCCCAGGAACGCCGAGAACGCCGGTGCGACAAGGTCGGTGAGCGCGGTGAAGATCGACGGCGTGGGTTCGGGCGTCGGCTCGGACTGGGTGACCGCCAGCGCGGTGAACTCCGTGGCCGGCGCCTCGGGGGCGTCGAGGTCCGCGGGCGGGTCGTCGTCCTCCGGCAGGTCGGTGAGATCCGGGACGGTCGCGCCGGGCAGCGTCTGCGGCGTCTCGTTCCTGGGCTCCGGCGGCTCGGGGACGACGCTGAGGTCCCTGAGGTCCCTGAGGTCCCTGAGGTCGTTGCCCTCCTTACCGGTGCCGGCGGGCGGATTGTCGGGCTCCCGTTCAGTGCTCGGCGGGACGCCGTCCGAGCTCGACTCGTCGACGTCGCCGTCGGAGCCGGGTAGCTCCTCGAGCAGGGACTCCTCGGGCTCCTCGTCGCCGAGGTTCTCATCGGTGGGGTCGGGTTCGTCGGTGCCGGGATCGGAGGAGACCGGACCCGGACCGCCCGGTTCGGCGCCGGGCTGACCGACTTCACCGGACGGGGAGTCCGACGGGCCGGCGTCGGTGCTGTCCGCCCAGACGAGGCCGGCGGGTGACCCGACGGCCAGACCGATCCCCAGCGCTACGGCGAGCGCCCCCACACGTCCGATGTACCTGCCGTACCCCATCCATCTGCCCCCGTAGCTCAGTAACGCAGTGCTGACGCGTCAGTCGGCGCGTAGTCATTACCTCACGCGAGGATATGCCGCAGCTCGCCGGGACTGGAAGGTTTCTAACAGGAATGATGCAGGGTATGGACGTTTGAGACGCCCGTGAGTCGATTTGCTGAGATTCACCCGATTCGGAGAGCGTCGGACTTTAGGCGAAATGTTTTAATTTGCCAACGTGCGGCTGCGGCGGGTCACACCAGCAGAAGAGTCGGCTGGAACTCGAAGTTCACCGTGTAGTCGGTCTCATCGCCGGGGGTGACGATCGTGTGGCTCTGTTCACCGCCGTCGGACCACGAGACGTAGACGAACTGACCGCCGGGGACCGGTTGCGGGGACGGCGCGCTCACCACCCGCTCGACCCCGACGACGGCGTCCTCGATCACATACGAGCCGACGTAGCGCACCCCGTCGACGGTGAACGCCGCATTGGGGTCGCTGGCGGTGAACGTCAGCTTCACCGTGTTCGGGTGGATGTCGCGGTAGGTCGTGGTGGTCAGTCCGCTGCTGTCGGTGACCGTGAGCGTGATCCGGTACCAGGTGTTGCCCAGCTGGTCGCGGGTGCGCGGGATCGTGATGGTACCGCCGGTGCCGATGATGTTGTCGCGGAACGGATGTGTGTGCTCGGCGTGGTGGAACACGACCGTCCACTTGTACGCCTCCGGAGGCAGGTCGCCGTCCTCCGCGTCGAACGCCTCGGCCTCGAAGCTGATGGTGTCGCCCGCGTTGTAATTGCTGGGCAGCGTGTCCTTGATCGTCGCGACCGGCGGGGTGCTGCCGACGACGATGCGCTGGGTGGTGGTGTTCGACTTCTCGCCGTCGGTGACCGTCAGCGTCACCGTGTAGGAGGTGTACGCCGCGTTGTTGGTGAACGTGACGATCGGGTTCACCTCGGTGGAGGTCTCCCCGTTGCCGAAGTCCCACTGGTACTGCAGGGTGTCGCCGTCGGGATCGGTCGAGCCCGCTGCGGAGAACTGCACGGTCAGGCTCTGCCCGGCGCCGGAGGTCGCGGAGGCGTCGATGACGGCGGTCGGCGCGCGGTTGCCGCCGGACGGCCGGATGACCAGCAGTTGGCCGGGGTAGATGTTGAGCTGGTAGATGTTGCCGTCGGGGCCCTGGTCGAGTTTGACCGGGGTACCGGCGGTCCTGTCGAGATAGCGCTCGCTGATCAGGCTGGTGAACTCCTGGTCGAAGGTGAGCTCCCTGATCCAGCCGTTGGAGTAGTCGGCGATGTAGACCTTGTTGCGGTACTGCTCGGGAAGCGTTGTGCCGGTGTAGACCAGCACCCCGGTGATGGATCCGGCGTTGGCCGGGGGAGCGCCGTGCGGGTACGCGTACACCGGGTTGACGTATGCGCACCCGGTGCACTCACCCTCCTCTGACGGCCACCCGTAGTTGCCGCCGGCGGTGACGACGTTGAGCTCCTCCCACGACGCCTCGCCGACGTCACCGACCAGAAGTTTCCCGTTGGGGGCGAACGTGAATCGGAACGGGTTGCGCAGCCCGATGGCGTAGATCTGCGGCACCGCGCCCGGGGTGTTGTAGAAGGGGTTGTCGGCCGGGGCCTGCCCGTTGCGGTCCAGACGCAGGATCTTGCCGTGGATGTTGGTCAGGTCCTGGGCGTTGTCGCCGAAGGTGTTGTCGCCCACCGCCCAGTACAGGTACTGGCCCTGCGGATCGAACTGGAGCTCACCGCCGTGGTGGAAGTTGTTGCCCAGTTCGGTGGAGACGAGAAGTTCCTGCTCCTCGGAGAACTCCAGTGTCTCGGTGAGCCGGATCTTGGACAGCCGGTCGTAGTTGTCCGCGCCGGTGTAGGCGACGTAGATGGTGTGGTAGCCCTCGGCGCCGACGGTCCAGAACTGCGGGTCGATTTCGATGCCGACGAGCCCGCGCTCACCGTCGGCGGTGACGGTCGGCAGATTGGTCAGCGTCGTGACCGTACCGGTCTGCGGGTCGAAAATCTTGATGGCACCGGACTTTTCGGTGATGAAGATGCGGTCGATGCGCTCCGGATCGTCGCTGCCGGGCAGGAACGCGAAGTCGGTCGGCTCCGAGAGGCCGCCGACGACGACCACCCGTTCGAGGTCGTCGGGCAGCGAGATCCGCTCCTCGCAACGCTGGAAGAACTGCGTGATGAGCGTCGAGATCTCGCGTCCGAGCGGGGAGTTCGCGAAGCTGTTGAAGGCGTCGGTCACCTGCGTGCTCAGGCTGTGCAGGAACTGCGCCACCGGCGTCCTGCTGACGAACTCGATCACGCGGGCGGTCTCCCGGCGGGCGAACTCGAGGACGGCGCCGACGATCGGGATGTCCAGGGGTGCGGCGGGTCCGCCCGGCCCGGCCGAACCGCCGGTGAACAGCGACATGGCGGCGTCGACGAGTTTGATCGTCGCGTTGACGATGTTGCACAGGCACGTCGTGACGGCGTCGGAGACCTGGCGCATCACCTGGTCGGGGGTGGGCAGGCGCAGCGGTGCGACGGTGACGGCCGCGGTCGAGAAGGTCTCGGTGGTTTCGGGTTCCGACCGTCTGGTGGTGTGGGCGGCGAATGTCGTTCTCGCGGAGCTGGTCTCGTCATCGATGACGACGTCGATGGCGGCAGGGCCCTCGTTGTCGGATTTCGGTGGTGTGTCCTCGACCGAATCCGGCTCCGTGGCCGGGGGGAGTCCGTCGGACGAAGACTCGTCGGCGGGTTCTTCCTCGGTGGTCTCCTCGTCGGCGGGTTCCTCGGTGGGTTCCTCGTCATCGGGGTCCTCGAGATCGAGTTCCTCGTCGAGCTCGTCGCTGAGGTCCACTTCGTCGTCGCCGGTCTCCTCGTCGGCGTCGTCGGTGGGCTGCGCGCCGACGGCGTTCTCGGCCTCCGGGCTCTCGCCGGTGTCGGGATCCGACGGTTCGGAGGGTGAACCGGGGGAGTCAGTGCTGGTCGGCGACGACGTCTGCTCGTCTGCCCAGGCGATCCCGGGAGCGACGGCGACCGCCCCCGTCACCCCGAGCGCGACAGCAAGCGCGCCCACCCGACCGATGTACTTCGCATAACCAGCGACGGCCATCTATACCCCCAGTCGGCCTAACTCAGTTCATTCGCTAGTCAACTATCGCATCCGTTTCTGGCTTGGGGAGGAAAAACGGATTGAACAGGAAATTCCGAACGCGTGAACAAGCCGCTTAACCAGCGGATTCAATTTGCCTTGCGGCTCATTCCAGACGCTTTTCGCACGTGACGAATGAAAAACCGTGGCGCCACGGAATTTGCGGAGTTGAGAGGCGATATGGCCGCGAGGCGGGATAGGCTCGGCCAATTATGAGGGCTATTCGAATTCTGGTGGGATTGCTGATCGCGGTGCTGACGTTCACCGTCGCGCCGCCCGCGGTGGGGCAGCCGGCGGATCTGGCCGCCCGACTGGACCGGGTGGTCGAGGAACGACTGGCGCAGATGGGTGTGCCCGGCGCAATCGTGAGCCTGTCCATTCCGGGGGAGATCGAGTACGTCAAGGCGTTCGGGGTCTCCGATACGGTCACCGGTGCTCCGATGCGGGTCGACAGTCACCACCGGATCGGAAGTGTCACCAAGACGTTCACCGGCACGGCGATTCTCCAACTGGTCGACCAGGGCCGAATCCGGTTGAGCGATCCGATTTCTCAGTACGTCGAGGGTGTGCCGTCGGGTGATGAGATCACACTCGACCTGTTGGGCCGGATGCGCAGCGGGCTGCCGAACTACACGGAGAGCGAGGAGTTCATCGCCCGCCTCTATCGGGAGTCGCCGCTGGGGCCGGACGCGCTCCGGATCACGCCCCGCGAACTGCTCGACATCGCGTTCGCGATGCCGCTGAACTTTCCGCCGGGCACCCAGTACGAGTACTCCAACACCAACACGGTGCTGCTCGGCATGGTGGTCGAGAAGGTGACCGGGGTTCCCCTCGGAAAGTACTTCCAGGACAACATCTTCGGGCCGCTCGGCCTGACGCAGACGAGCTATCCGGCCAATGGGTGGTTGCCCGAGCCGTTCGATCACGGCTACACCGAGGCGCCCGACGGCGCGATCGTCGACGCGACGCTGTGGAACCCGGCGTGGGCGGATGCGGCGGGCAAGATCGTGTCGAACATCTACGACCTGCGGACGTGGGCCAGGGCGTTGGGCAGTGGGGCGCTGCTGTCGCCGCAGACGCAGGCCGCCCGCCTCAGCGGCGGGTCGCCGGCGGCGCCCCGGACGGACTACTCGTTCGCGATCTTCGACGTGCAGGGGTGGCGCGGTCACAACGGCGACATCCCGGGCTATGCGACAGTCGCGGTGTATCTGCCCGAACGCGACGCCACCCTGGTTGTTTTCGTCAACTCCGACGTTCCCGAGCTGCATTCAGCGGGGGAGATCGCCTACGACGTCACGCGGATCGCGACCCCTGGCAACATCTACGAACTTGGCCCGCAACCGCCGGAGCTCCTCAGCGACGACTCCTGAGTTTGCAGACCCGTCGGCGACTCGATGGGCCGCTGCTAACTAGGCGGACGCTTTGTCCGCCGTTCGGCAGATGTTTGCCGAATCAACAGACCTGTCAGGTAGCTGTTCCCGTATTTGGGACAAAAGGCCCTAGGTTGATAGACAAAATCCCTTCACCAGCGAATTTGCTCAATCGCTACGATTCCCTAGAAATTGATGCCGGAAAGATTGCTACACTCCCGTGCTCAAGCGGTGTGACACGGAGTCGCATCCCGACTCCGAGGGGAAGTCCTGATGGGAAACAGCTCTGCTGAGCGGCGTGTATCGGCAGCTGAGAGCGCCTCGCGGCGCCACGTCACAGCAAAGCGAATTGCCAGCGGGGTTGCGCTCAACGCAGCTGTTTTCGCCGGCGCCATGTTTGCAGCGGGCGCGGCCGCGGCCGACGCCGATTCGGATCCTGCCGCGTCGACGGCCTGCACCCTGCTGTCCGACCCCGGTTGTGCCTCCCCGTTTGCACTCGGGGATCCCTCGGCTATCGACCAGGCGGCTGCCGGCCTGCGCTTGATCGGGCCGGGTGGCCTGCTGATCGGCAATGGTCTTGACGCCCTCGAGCTTGACCCGACATGCACCGAGAACTGCGCCGGTGGCCGCGGCGGCCTGCTGTGGGGTAACGGTGGCAACGGCGCCTACGGCGGTATCGGCGGCGCGGCCGGCCTGATCGGCAACGGTGGTGCCGGCGGCGACGGGGTCCTCGGGTTCAACGACGGCCGCGGCGGTAACGGCGGTGCGGCCGGACTGCTCGGCAACGGCGGTGCCGGCGGTGCGGGTGCCTCGGTCACCGCGACCGGACTCGACGACGCGATCGGCGCGGCCGGCGGTGACGGCGGTCGCGGCGGCCTGATCTTCGGCAGCGGTGGCGTCGGCGGTGCCGGTGGTTCAGCCACCACGGCCGGCGGTAACGCGGTGGGTGGTGCCGGCGGCGCCGGCGGTGTGGCCGGTCTGCTCGGCTTCGGCGGAGTCGGTGGCGCAGGCGGCACCGCGGCCTCCGAAGGCGAGGTGGTGCCGGAAACGAAGAGCACCACAACAACAAGCGGCGGCGGCATCTTCGACACCCGCGAGACGCGGACCACGACGACGGAGACGACCTATACCGTCGTTACCGGCAACGCGACCGGTGGTGCCGGTGGTGCCGGTGGCACGGCCGGACTCTTGTTGGGAGCGGCCGGTGCCGGTGGCGTCGGCGGCGACGCCACGGTGTCGGGAACGAGCACGGCGCAGGGCGGCACCGGCGGTGCCGGCGGTGCGGGCACCCTCCTCGGCGGGGCCGGGGCCGGGGCCGGTGGTGTCGGCGGCGCCGGCACGAACGTCGGCAGTGAAACCACGATCGAGACCGTGGTAACGACCACCACCAGGACCCGGTCGAACATTATCAGCGGCTGGGGATCGTGGAGCGCTCCTACGACGTCTGAGCCCACGACGAGGACAACATTCGCGGCCGGTGCCGGTGTCGGTGGTGACGGCGGCCGCGGTGGCGATGCCGCGGCGGTCGGCAACGGCGGCACCGGCGGTGCGGGCGGACTCGGCAGCACCGTTTCGCTCGACCCCGCGGTGGCCGGAACCGGCGGCTCGGGCGGTGCCGGCGGCGATGGCGGCTCGGTCCTCGGCGTCGGCGGCACCGGCGGTGCCGGTGGCACCGGTACGGGTCCGCGGCTCAGCGTCGGTGGTTCCGGTGGCAGCGGCGGTAACGCCGGCTTCCTCGGCGTGGGCGGCAGCGGCGGCCAGGGCGGTCTGGGCAGCGCCGATGGTGTCGGGCGGACCTCGACGACGATCGAGATTCCCGGCGCGATCCGGGAATTCGTCAGCGACACCTACACCGGCGGCTACGACATCCTTCCGGCGTCGGTGGCCGCCACCGGCACCGGTGGTAACGGCACCGGCATCGGCGGCGCGGGTGGCGCAGGCGGCAACGGCAACCTCTTCGGCGGCTGGGGTGGTACCGGCGGCTCCGGTTACGGGACGCAGAACGGCGTCGGTGGTGCCGGTGGTGACGGTGGAGCGGGCACGCTTGGCGGTGGCCGCGGCGGCGACGGCGGCGCGGCCAATGCCGATGGCGTCGCCGATGTGGAAGGACCTCTGCTCAAGCTCCTCGGCGGCCTGTTCGAGGTCGGTAAGGCCAAGGCTGAGGGCATCGCCGTGGGCACGGCGACCGGCGGTGCCGGTGGCGCCGGCGGCACCGGCATCTTCGGAGGTCGCGGCGGTGACGGCGGCAGCGCGGACGGCAACCTGACCGGAAACGGCGGCGCGGGCGGCGTCGGCGGCTCGGGCGATGAGACCAGCGTGTGGTTCGGCGGTGCCGGCGGTACCGGTGGAACCGCCACCGGCGGCACCACGTTCGCCAACCTCAACCTCTCCGGGAACATCCTGGACCTCTTCACGTTCGACGAGAACGTGCCGCTGCCGGTGGGACACGCCACCGCGGGTAACGGTGGGGACGGCGGCGACGGCAGCATCGTCGGCGGCAACGGCGGTCGCGGCGGTACCAGGTACTACCTCAACCCGTTCGACCTGCTCGATGAGGACGTCGTCGTCGAACTCCTGAAGGCCTACACGGACGGCTCGGGGATCGACTTCGACCTCAGCCAGCTCACCGGCCTCATCGGCGCGGAGGAGGCCACCGGCGGCAACGGCGGCGCCGGCGGGCTTATCGGCGGCACCGGCGGCACCGGCGGCCAGGGCATCTTCGCGATGGGCGGCCTGGCCGACCTGTTCGGCATCGACATCAACTCGTTCCTCGACAACATGGATGTCGGCGGGATCGACGTCGGCCAGCTCGTGCAGGCTCTGGGCATCGACATCAACCGGTTCACCATCGTGACCGGCGGCACCGGCGGTAACGGCGGTGCCGGCGGCGTGTTCGGCGGCACCGGCGGCCAGGGCGGCAGCAGCGGCGACTTCTCCTTCCAGCTGCCGTTCCTGCACACCCTGCTCGGTGTGGCCGGTGACGGCGGAAACGGCGGCAAGGGCGGCCTGTTCGGCGGACCCGGCGGCAGCGGCGGCACCGGCTGGGCCCTGGCTGGCGGTAAGGGCGGCGACGGCGGTGATGGCGGCGAGGGCGACTTCGCGGCCGGCAACGGCGGCGCGGGCGGGTCGGCGACCGGGATCGCCATCGCCACCGGTGGTGACGGTGGAAACGGCGGTGAGGCACCGACTTACGGTGGTGCCGGCGGTAACGGCGGCAACGCGGCCTCGGTCGTCAGCGCCACCGGTGGATCGGGCGGCAACGGCGGTAGCGGAGAGGTGCCCGGCAGCGGCGGCGACGGCGGTAACAGCGCCACGATCAGTGGTGGCAGCGTCGCCGGTGCCGGTGGCAACGGAGGCACCAGCACCGACGGGACGACGGGTGCCCGCGGCGGGCGGGGCGGCTCCGCGGCGAGCATCACCGGAGACAGCGAGGGCGGCGCCGGCGGTAAGGGCGGCACCGGCACCCGTCGTGGCGGGCGCGGCGGCTCGGGTGGATTCGGTATCGCCTTCGGAGGTACCGGGGTCGGCGGCAACGGCGGCGACGGCGGAACCGTCGCCGGCCCGGGTGGCAACGGCGGCCTCGGGACCAGCCAGAACGGTGACAACGGTTCGTCGGGTTCCGATTCCGGGGGTGGCGACTCCTCCGGCGACGACTAGCCAACCGTCCTAGGACACGACGGTCCGTCCCGGCAGGCGCAGCAGCGTCTGACGGGGCGGACCGTCATCGTTTCGGTGACCCGTTCGAGGGGCGGGATCCGGTGTGGTCAAGGAGAATTCCGACATGAGTTACCTGCCGAGAACGTGTCGCAGCCCGGGCTGCGTCGCGAATCCCGCGCCCGGCAGCCGGCACTGCGTCCAGCACGGCATCATCACGAGCGTGGCGCAGCAGCGCCGCTGACCCGCGCAAAGGGGCGAATCGCCGCCGAGGCCGGTCGTCGTGTGCTACCCAGTGACGATGTGGAGATCAGCCGCCGTCGTCCTGGCGGTCACCGCCGCATCATTCGTGATGCCCGTGGCCCACGCGGACCGTGAGGAGCCACCACCGCTCTACGGCGACTACGACGTGTTCGTCGACTTCGCCCGCCAGACGTTCAACGGCGCGCCCACGCCGATGGAGTCCAAGAGCTATCCGGTGTCGTTCACCACGCACTGCGACGGTAACGGGTGTATCGCGCGCATGGACAACAGCGATGACCAGGCGCGAAATCCGGGTGCGCCAACGGAGTACGAGTACCGGTGGAGGGGTGACCGCTGGCAGACCAGCGGCGAGCAGCCCTACCTGTGTTCCCGGACCGATGCCGGTACGGCTGTGCCGTCGCTGCGCTCAGACTATTGGATTCCCAACGGGGACGGCAGCTTCCACGGTGAACGCACACTCGAGGTCGGCGGAGCGGGCTGCCCGGGCGAGGGGCCGGGCACGCACTGGGTGCCCATCACGCTGACACCGGTTGATGTGCACTAGGGGAACGCATCAGTCCACCTGGGGAAAGCATCCCCGGGTGGACTCGCGAGCAGTGTCTAGACGACCGCGCCGTCGACCACGTTGATCGTCACCGTGGCCACGTTGCTGACGTCGCTGCCGTCGAACGCGCGGTAGGTGAAGGTGTCCGTGCCGGTGAAGCCGGGATCGGGGGTGTAGATCCATCTCGGAGCGAGCGGATCGGTGGTGAGTCTCCCGTGTGACGGGTGATCGACGACGAACGGAACCAGTGGGTCGAAGGTGGGGTCGGTGTCGTTGTCGGTCAGCCCGCTCGGGAAATCCACAATCACCGGGGCATCGACTTCTGTGGTCAGGGTGTCGTCGTTCGCGGTTGGCGCGACGTTGTCGCGGTCACCGACCACGACGACCACGGCGGTGGCGGCGCTGTACGTGGTGCCGTCGAAGACTCGGTAGACGAAGCCGTCCAACCCGGTGAAACCGGGCGTGGGCGTGTAGGTGATCGCTCCGGTCGACGGATCGAGAACCGTTGTCCCGAACGGCGGCTGCCGGAGTATCTCGACGGTCAGGTCGGACTGCTCGGTGTCGGGGTCGAAGTCGTTGGCCAACAGCGCCTCCTTGGAGATCACCGTGGAACTGTTGGCCGGGGCCTTCACAACGTCCATCCAGGCGGTCGGGGTGTTCGGTGTCTTCTCGGTGACTTCGATCGTCACCGTTGCGATGTTCGACAGGTCCTCGCCGTCGAAAGCCTGATAGGTGAAGGTGTCGGTGCCCACGAACCCGGCGTCCGGTTGGTACAGCAGGCGCAGGTTCTCGTAGTCGACCACGAAGGTGCCGTGTGCGGGCGGGGTCACCAAGAACGACGACAGCACGGGGATCGGGGCATTGTCGGGGTCGTGGTCGTCGCCGGTGAGCATGGACTGGTCGAGTGGCAGCGGGGTGTCCTGCTGGGTGGTCCAGGTCTCATCAGTCGCGATGGGAGCGATATTGCCGGACGGCTCCGTGACGGCGACCAACACGGAAATGGGATCGCTGTCGGCTTCTCCGTCGGAGATGGTGTACGTGAAGAAGTCTTGACCCTCGAAACCCTCAGCGGGTGTGTAGATCAGATTGCCTGTCTCCGAATCGATCTCGGCAGATCCCGAGTACGGATCGGCGACGGCGGTGATCGTGAGCGGTGACGGGCCGCCGTCGCGATCGACATCGTTGGCGAGCAGCGACGCGGCACTGATCGTCAGCGGCGTGCCTGGCGTCGTCTTGACGACGTCCGCGTAGCCGGTCGGTGCGATGTTCTCGGCGGGCTCCTCAGGCTCGGCCGGGGCCACGGTGATGGTGACCGTCGCGGTGGAGGTGTGGCCTCCGTTGGGGCGAAGGAAGCTGTCCCGTCCGTGCACATGCCACGAGTCGGCCCCATCGGTGACGGCGTAGGTGAAGCTGTCGGTGCCGGTGTACCCGGACTCCGGGGTGTAGGTGTAGGAACCGTCGGCGTTGAGCGTCACCGCCCCATGCGCGGGCCCGCTCACCAGGCTCGCACGTAGCGGATCACCATCGGCGTCAATGTCGTTGGCGAGCACGTCGCCGGTCGCGACGGTGCCTACGGTCGTGGTCAACTCGTCGTCGTTCGCGATGGGGCTCTTGTTGAAGAACGAGCGCTCGAACTCACGGCGGACGAAGGCGAGCACCGTCCACAGCAGCGGTGCCTCCGCGGGGGAGTCCGAGCCGGAGCCGAAGAAGGGAGTCAGCCACGCGGCGACGAAACTCGACGCGAGGTCAAAGAACGCGGTGGCCACCGCGGTGAACGGATCTGTCGGGACGGGTTCCGGTGCAACGTCTTCCGTCTCGACCGCGGCCTCGTCGATGTCAGCAGCGTCCGGCTCCGGATCGGTGGCCTCGACTTGGGCCGCCGTCACCGACAACGCTGACTGGGGCTGGGCAGCCTGCGGCTGACGGGCGGCGGGGCTGTAATCGTGAGACGCGGCTGACGGCGGTTCCAGCGTGGGCGCGGGCGGCGCTGGTGTCGGCGTCACCACGGTGTTCTGTGACTTGGCCTCCTTCTCCGCCGGGGGCGGCGGCGTGGGATCGGGCACGGACAACACAGGCGTGGGGCCGGTCTCCACGCTTTCCGGCTCGGTGGCCTCGGCGTCGAGTTCCTCGGTGGGTTCTGTTTCCTCGCCGATCGTGGTGTTGGCGCCGCCGGAGGCGCCAATGTTCATGGTCGGAGGGGCTGTCGGATCCGTCGGGTCCGACAGCGGATCGGATTGGTTCGACGGAGTCGCCTCGATGGCGTTCGGTGCTGTCTCCTCCTGTGCGGGCTCTGTCGGAGCCGGCGCGGAGTCTGACTGCTCGGTGTCGTTGTCGGCGAATGCGACGGTGGGGAAGGCGGCCACGGCCATGCCCACCCCCAACGCAACGGCTAGAGCACCCACCCGACCGATATAACGCGCAGAACCCACGGCAAATCCTTCCCCCCAGTCCGTACATGTTGTATGAAATTTGCTATGGTTCGGAGTGTATGCATACCGCGCGATGAATTGCGAGCACCTGCGGCAAGGGTCGTTGCGGACTCACACGAAACGTACGTCCGGAAATGCCCGTGAAAAGCTTTGTTTAGCAACGTAATATGAGATCGCCTGACGAGGCGTTCGGCGAGTCGGGGAACGGCAGTAGTCCCTCTGGCAAACTTTGATTAGGAAGCCATATAAATTCGCCAAAATCGCATCATCATGCGCAAATAGGTGAATTACTGACGTCACAGCAATTTCTAGAGGTCCTTGCCGGCGGACTCCCGACATGAAGCCGGGGTGAGCACCAGGCCGACTGTCCCTGACTCCGTTCGTCGAGCATCCGCACGTGGATCCCCAGTCTGAAAATCCGGAAAAACAGACATCGTCGGGATTGCCGCGGATGCCAGTGACCCGGCCATCCTCGACCGTCACGTCACGCAATGGTTGGTGGCGTTCTACTGCGGGTTCTGCCCCACGAGTCGAGCTCAGGTGCTGGGGTCGACGTCGACGGCGTATTGCGCGGCCGTGCGTCGCTGCTGGTCAGATGGTGCCCCCGGCAGGATTCGAACCTGCGGCCTTCTGCTCCGGAGGCAGACGCTCTATCCCCTGAGCTACGGGGGCGCATGTCATCACTGCGCCAGTGGGCGTGCACAGCCTAACGCATAGCCCCGAGGGTGTGCGGATTCGGGGCCTGACCACCCGAGACCATAGGATGGACCCTCGTGACCCCTGCCGATCTGGCCGACCTGCTCAAGACCACCGCGACCACGGTGTTGTCCGAGCATGGCCTCGATACCTCCGCCCTGCCGGAAACGGTCACCGTCGAGCGTCCCCGCAACCCCGACCACGGTGACTACGCCACCAACCTGGCGCTTCAGGTGGGCAAAAAGGTCGGCGCCAACCCGCGCGAGCTGGCCGGCTGGCTGGCCGCCGCGCTGGCCGAGCACCCGGGCATCTCGGCGGCCGACGTCGCCGGCCCCGGCTTCGTCAACCTGCGGCTGGATGCGGCCGCCCAGAACGTCCTGGTCTCCGACGTCTTGGCCGCCGGCGCGACCTACGGGCACTCCGACGAGCTCAAGGGCTGCAACATCAACCTCGAGTTCGTCTCCGCCAACCCCACCGGGCCCATCCACATCGGCGGTACCCGCTGGGCCGCGGTCGGCGACGCGCTCGGCCGGGTGCTGTCGTCGCAGGGCGCGGCCGTCACCCGCGAGTACTACTTCAACGACCACGGCGCCCAGATCGACCGGTTCGTCAACTCCCTGATCGCCGCCGCCAAGGGTGAGCCCACCCCGGAGGACGGTTACGCGGGCGACTACATCGCCGACATCGCCGCCCAGGTGCTCGCCAAGGAGCCGGGCGCGCTGGACCTGCCCGACGAGCAGCAGCGCGAGACCTTCCGCGCCATCGGCGTGGACCTGATGTTCGACCACATCAAGAAGTCCCTGCACGACTTCGGCACCGACTTCGACGTCTACACCCACGAAGACTCGATGCACACCTCCGGCCGGGTCGCCGAGGCCATCGAGCGGCTGCGCGCGGCCGGCAGCATCTACGACAAGGACGGCGCGGTCTGGCTGCGCACCACCGACTACGGCGACGACAAGGACCGCGTCGTCATCAAGAGCGACGGCATGCCCGCCTACATCGCCGGTGACATCGCCTACTACCTCGACAAGCGCCAGCGCGGCTTCGACCTGTGCATCTACATGCTCGGCGCCGACCACCACGGCTACATCGCCCGCCTGAAGGCCGTCGCGGCCGCCCTGGGCGAGGACCCGGACACCGTCGAGGTCCTCATCGGCCAGATGGTCAACCTGGTCCGCAACGGTCAGCCCGTCCGGATGAGCAAGCGCGCCGGCACCGTCATCACGCTCGACGACCTGGTCGAGGCGATCGGGGTCGACGCCGCCCGCTACGCGCTGATCCGGTCGTCGGTCGACACGTCCATCGACATCGACCTGGAGCTGTGGTCCTCGGCGACCAACGAGAACCCGGTCTACTACGTGCAGTACGCCCACGCGCGGCTGTGCGCCCTGGCCCGCAACGCCGCCGACCTCGGCGTCACCCCCGACACCTCGAACCTGCAGCTGCTCACCCACGAGAAGGAGGGCACGCTGATCCGCAACCTCGGCGAGTTCCCGCGGGTGCTGAAAACCGCTGCGACCCTTCGTGAACCGCACCGGGTGTCGCGCTATCTCGAGGACCTGGCCGGTGACTACCACCGCTTCTACGACTCCTGCCGCGTGCTGCCGCAGGGGGACGAGGAAGCCACCGATCTGCACCGGGCCCGGCTGGCCCTGTGCCAGGCCACCCGCCAGGTCATCGCCAACGGGCTCGGCATCCTCGGCGTCTCCGCTCCGGAGCGCATGTGATCGCCCACCCCGCCGGACCCCGGCACGCCGACGAGGTGCACCACGCCGGTGCGCCGCCCCGTCCGCAGTCGCCTGACGAGACCCTGCTGCTGGCGCCGAATGTGTGGCCCCGCAGCACCGTTCGCGACGCCGCCGGGGTCGTCTCCATCGGCGGGGTGAAGGTCACCGACATCGCCGCCGAGTTCGGCACCCCGACCTTCGTCGTCGACGAGGACGACTTCCGGTCCCGCTGCCGCGAGATCGCCGCGGCGTTCGGCGGGGGCGAGAACGTCCGCTACGCCGCCAAGGCGTTCATGTGCAAAGAGGTCGCCCGCTGGATCGCCGAGGAGGGGCTGTCGCTGGACGTGGCTTCCGGCGGTGAGTTGGCCGTCGCCCTGGCCGGCGGTTTCCCCGCCGAGCGGATCGCCGTGCACGGCAACAACAAATCGGTCGCCGAGCTGACCGCTGCGGTGCAGGCCGGTGTCGAGCACGTCGTCGTCGACTCGATGATCGAGATCGACCGGCTGGACAAGATCGCCGCCGCCGCGGGCGTGGTCCAGGACGTCCTGATCCGGGTCACGGTCGGCGTCGAGGCCCACACCCACGAGTTCATCTCCACCGCCCACGAGGACCAGAAGTTCGGGCTGTCGCTGGCCTCGGGTGCCGCGATGGAGGCGGTGCGCCGCGTCTTCGAGGCCGACAACCTGCGTCTGGTCGGCCTGCACAGCCACATCGGCTCGCAGATCTTCGACGTCGCCGGCTTCGAGATCGCCGCGCACCGCGTCATCGGGCTGCTGCGCGACGTCGTCGCCGAGTTCGGTGTCGAGAAGACCGCGCAGATGTCGATCGTCGATCTCGGTGGCGGACTGGGTATTTCGTACCTTCCCGCCGACGACCCGCCGCCGGTGGCCGAGCTGGCCGCCAAGCTGGCGCAGATCGTGCGCGACGAGTCCGCCGCCGTCGGGCTGCCCACCCCGCGCCTGGTGGTGGAGCCCGGCCGGGCCATCGCCGGGCCGGGCACGATCACGCTCTACGAGGTCGGCACCGTCAAGGACGTCGCGATCAGCCCCACCGCGTACCGTCGCTACGTCAGCATCGACGGCGGAATGAGCGACAACATCCGCACCTCGCTGTACGAGGCCGAGTACGACGCGCGGCTGGTCTCACGTGTCACCGGCGCCGAGCCGGTGCTCGCCCGCATCGTCGGAAAGCATTGTGAGAGCGGAGATATCGTCGTGCGCGACACCTGGGTGCCCGGTGACATCGAGCCCGGCGACCTGCTGGGCGTCGCGGCCACCGGCGCCTACTGCTATTCGATGTCGAGCCGCTACAACCTGATCGGCCGTCCCGCCGTGGTGGCCGTGCGCGACGGCAAGGCCCGTCTGATCCTGCGCCGGGAGACGGTCGACGATCTACTGAGTTTGGAAGTGAGGTAGCGATGACTGACGAGAAGCCCATCGGCGTAGCGGTCCTCGGTCTGGGGAACGTCGGCAGCGAGGTCGTGCGCATCATCGAGCAGAGCGCCGAGGACCTGACCGCCCGCATCGGCGCACCCCTGGTGCTGCGGGGTGTCGGTGTGCGCCGGGTCTCCGACGACCGCGGTGTTCCCGTCGAGATGCTCACCGACAACATCGAAGAACTCGTCTCCCGTGACGACGTCGACATCGTCGTCGAGCTGATGGGCCCGGTCGAGCCCGCCCGCAAGGCCATCCTGGCCGCGCTGGAGCAGGGCAAGTCGGTGGTGACCGCCAACAAGGCGCTGATGGCCGTGTCCACCGGGGAGCTGGCCCAGGCCGCCGAGGCCGCCCGGGTCGACCTGTACTTCGAGGCCGCGGTGGCCGGTGCCATCCCGGTCATCCGCCCGCTGACCCAGTCGCTGGCCGGTGACACCGTGGTGCGGGTGGCCGGCATCGTCAACGGCACCACCAACTACATCCTCTCGGCGATGGACAGTACCGGCGCGGACTATGCCGAGGCGCTGGCCGAGGCCAGCGCGCTGGGTTACGCCGAGGCCGACCCGACCGCCGACGTCGAGGGCCACGACGCCGCCGCCAAGGCCGCGATCCTGGCCTCGATCGCGTTCCACACCCGGGTCACCTCCGACGACGTCTACTGCGAGGGCATCACCAAGGTCTCCGCCGCCGACTTCGCCTCCGCCCGCGCGCTGGGCTGCACGATCAAGCTGCTGGCCATCTGCGAGCGGATCACCACTGATGAAGGGCAGCAACGGGTTTCGGCTCGCGTCTACCCGGCGCTGGTGCCGCTGAGCCATCCGCTGGCCGCCGTCAACGGCGCGTTCAACGCGGTCGTCGTCGAGGCCGAGGCCGCCGGCCGGCTGATGTTCTACGGGCAGGGCGCCGGTGGTGCGCCGACCGCCTCGGCGGTGATGGGCGATCTGGTGATGGCTGCCCGCAACCGGGTGCAGGGCGGCCGCGGCCCGCGCGAATCCCGCTACGCCAAGCTGCCGATCGCGCCGATCGGGATGATCCCGACCCGCTACTACGTGAACATGAACGTCAGCGACCGCCCCGGCGTGCTGTCGGCGGTGGCCGCCGAATTCGCCAAGCGCGACGTCAGCATCGCCGAGGTGCGTCAGGAGGGCATGGTCGACCAGGGCGGACAGCGGTGCGGTGCGCGCATCGTCGTCGTCACCCACAAGGCCGCCGACGCCGCGCTGTCCGAAACCGTGGCCGCGCTCGAGGATCTCGACGTGGTGCAGAGCATCAACAGCGTGCTCCGCATGGAAGGAACCGACGAATGACCGCCCAGTCGCAGGCCGTGCACCAGCCGTGGCCCGGCCTGATCGAGGCCTACCGCAGCCGGCTGCCCGTGCAGGACAGTTGGAAGCCGATCACGTTGCGCGAAGGCGGCACGCCGCTGCTGCCCGCCCCGCGGCTGTCCGAACTCACCGGCTGCACAGTGCATCTCAAGATCGAGGGGCTCAACCCGACCGGGTCGTTCAAGGACCGCGGCATGACCATGGCCGTGACCGAGGCCGTGGCGCGCGGCCAGAAGGCCGTGCTGTGCGCCTCGACCGGCAACACGTCGGCGTCCGCGGCCGCCTACGCCGCCCGCGCCGGCATCACCAGCGCGGTGCTGGTGCCGCAGGGCAAGATCGCGATGGGCAAGCTCGCGCAGGCGGTCATGCACGGCGCCAAGATCATTCAGGTCGACGGCAACTTCGACGACTGTCTGGAACTGGCGCGCAAGCTGGCCGCCGACTTCCCGACCATCTCACTGGTCAACTCGGTCAACCCGTTCCGCATCGAGGGGCAGAAGACCGCCGCCTTCGAGATCGTCGACGCGCTCGGCACCGCCCCCGACGTGCACTCGCTGCCGGTCGGCAACGCCGGCAACATCACCGCGTACTGGAAGGGCTACACCGAGTATCACCGCGACGGGCTCTCCGACAAGCTGCCGCGGATGCTCGGCACCCAGGCCGCCGGCGCCGCCCCCCTGGTGCTCGGTGAACCGGTGAAGAACCCCGAGACCATCGCCACGGCGATCCGGATCGGCTCACCGGCGTCGTGGACGACGGCGGTGGAGGCCAAGGACCAGTCCGGCGGTCGGTTCCTCGCCGCCACCGACGACGAGATCCTGAAGGCATACCACCTGGTCGCGGCGACGGAGGGCGTGTTCGTCGAACCCGCTTCGGCCGCCAGCATCGCCGGGCTGCTCAAGTCGATCGAAGACGGCTGGGTCGCCAAGGGATCCACCGTCGTGTGCACCGTCACCGGCAACGGCCTCAAGGATCCTGACACCGCGCTCAAGGGCATGCCCGATGTCATCGCGGTGCCGGTGGACCCCGCCGCTGTCGTCGAGAAGCTGGGCCTGGGATAGACCGGTGACACACGCTCTTCCCGTCGGACTGACCGCGACGTCCGTCGTCGCCGCCTCCAGCGCCAACCTCGGCCCCGGCTTCGACAGCCTCGGCATCGCCCTGAGTCTGTACGACGAGATCGTCGTCGAGACAACGGAATCCGGCCTGACCGTCGAGGTCGAGGGGCAGGGCGCCGGGCAGGTGCCGCTGGACGCCAGTCATCTGGTCGTGCGTGCCATCGAACGGGGAATGCAGGCCGCCGGTGTGACCGCGCCTGGCCTGGTTGTGCGCTGCCGCAACGACATTCCGCACTCCCGCGGTCTCGGCTCGTCGGCGGCTGCGGTGGTCGGCGGTCTGGCTGTGGTCAACGGCCTTGTCGCGCAGGCGGGTCTGGCCACACTGTCGCAGCAGGACCTTGTCCAACTCTCCTCGGAGTTCGAGGGCCACCCCGACAACGCGTCGGCCGCGGTGCTCGGCGGGGGAGTGGTGTCGTGGACCGAGGTGGACGGCACCGCAACGCACTACCGCGCGGCGCCGATCCGGGTGCACCCCGACATCCGGCTGTTCGCCGCGATTCCCGAAGTGCGCTCGTCGACCGCCGAAACCCGCGTTCTGCTCCCGGAGAACGTCAGCCACGCCGACGCGCGGTTCAACCTCAGCCGGGCGGCACTGCTGGTGGTGGCGCTCACCGAGCGGCCGGACCTGCTGATGGCGGCCACCGAGGACGTCCTGCACCAACCGCAGCGGGCCGCGGCGATGCCGGCGTCCGCGGAATACCTGCGGGTATTGCGGCGTTACGGAATTGCGGGGGTGCTCTCGGGAGCGGGACCGTCGGTACTGGCACTGACCACGTCGGACCTGCCCGCCGAGGCTTTCGAGTACGGCCCCGCCAACGGGTTCACCGTCACCGAGATGACCGTCGGCGACAGCGTCCGATGGGCGTCTGGCGTGGCTGTGCGGAGTTGAGAAGCCGCAATTGCGGCCTGACACACGTCACACGGCGCACGTGTCTTTCTTGATTCCCGCAGCGAAGCGGGATATTCTCGCTCTCGTCCGGCAATCGCAGCGTCTCTACCTGCGCCGACACTAGGACACCACCAATTCTTCTCGTGTGTGACGGTTCGCCGCATACCGGCGACTCCCGGCGATCACCTTTGCAGAGGCAATGGTGGGGTCCACGCGTTCAGCGGATCGGCTGAACGCACCGAACCCCCGCATGACAAGTTCAGCGAGGGAAAGAAAGGAACTCCGTGACTGATACGGACCTGATCACGGCTGGGGGCGGCAGCGATAACAATTCGCTGTCGGACACCGTGAGTCCAAAGATTTCAACTGCGGCAGCAGACGACGCGACCAGCGCGTCCGCCGCCCGTTCGACCGCCTTGTCCACGATGGTGCTGCCGGAACTGCGCGCCCTGGCCAAGGAGATCGGCATCGAGGGCGCCTCGGGCATGCGCAAGAGCGAGCTCGTCGCCGCCATCCGCGAACGCCGCGGTGACACCAACGGCCGCGGCAAGAAGACCGCGTCCGCCGAGAACTCCGCTGACAGCGCCGCCGAGGCCGGTCAGGCTCCCGCCGACGCCGGTGAGGCTCCCGCGGCCTCGCAGCCGCGTCGCCGCGAGCGCCGTGGCGCATCGCGTGGCACCGGTTCGCCCGAGGGCACCGAGGGTGGCCAGATCGCGCTCGACGCCGTGGCCGCCGAGGCACCCGCCGAGGTCAAGAGCGAGCCGGCCCCCGAGGTGCAGTCCGCTCAGGACAAGGCCCCCGAGGCCAAGGCTGCCCAGGACAAGGCCGCCGACGCGCCTGCGGGTGGGTCCGAGCCCAAGGGTGAGGGCGCCAAGCAGGACAAGTCCGACAAGTCCGAGGGCGACCAGCAGAACGACCAGGGCGGCCAGAACCGCGGCGGCGACGACGACGGCGAGGGCCGTGGCGGCCGTCGCGGTCGCCGGTTCCGTGACCGCCGGCGCCGTGAGCGCGGCGGCAGCGGCGGCGACGGCGAGACCGAGGTGCGCGAGGACGACGTCCTGCAGCCCGTCGCGGGCATCCTCGACGTGCTCGACAACTACGCGTTCGTGCGCACCTCCGGCTACCTGGCCGGCCCGAACGACGTGTACGTGTCGATGAACATGGTGCGCAAGAACGGCCTGCGCCGCGGTGACGCGGTGACGGGTGCGGTGCGCGTGCCCCGGGAAGGGGACGCGGGCGACAAGAATCCGCGGCAGAAGTTCAACCCGCTGGTCCGGCTGGACACCGTTAACGGCAAGCCGGTCGAGGAGGCGCGCAAGCGGCCTGAGTTCGGCAAGCTCACCCCGCTGTACCCGAACAAGCGGCTGCGGCTGGAGACCACGCCGGAGAAGCTGACCACCCGTGTGATCGACCTGATCATGCCGATCGGCAAGGGCCAGCGCGCGCTGATCGTGTCGCCGCCGAAGGCCGGTAAGACCACGATCCTGCAGGACATCGCCAACGCGATCACCACCAACAACCCGGAATGCCACCTGATGGTGGTGCTCGTCGACGAGCGTCCGGAAGAGGTCACCGACATGCAGCGCTCGGTGAAGGGCGAGGTCATCTCCTCGACCTTCGACCGGCCGCCGTCAGACCACACCCAGGTCGCCGAGCTGGCGATCGAGCGGGCCAAGCGGCTGGTGGAGCAGGGCAAGGACGTCGTCGTGCTGCTCGACTCGATCACCCGCCTGGGCCGCGCGTACAACAACGCGTCCCCGGCGTCGGGCCGTATCCTGTCCGGTGGTGTGGACTCCACCGCGCTGTACCCGCCGAAGCGGTTCCTCGGCGCGGCCCGCAACATCGAGGAGGGCGGCTCGCTGACGATCATCGCCACCGCGATGGTCGAGACCGGTTCGACCGGCGACACCGTGATCTTCGAGGAGTTCAAGGGCACCGGCAACGCCGAGCTCAAGCTGGACCGCAAGATCGCCGAGCGCCGGGTGTTCCCGGCCGTCGACGTCAACCCGTCCGGCACCCGCAAGGACGAGCTGCTGCTCTCGCCGGACGAGTTCGCGATCGTGCACAAGCTGCGCCGGGTGCTGTCCGGCCTGGATCCGCACCAGGCCATCGACCTGCTGCTCAGCCAGCTGCGCAAGACCAAGAACAACTACGAGTTCCTGGTGCAGGTCTCCAAGACCGCCCCGGGCTCGATGGACACCGACTAAGAGGCGATTTGGGTGTAGTCGGTTGCGCCTGCCGCCACCGACTACACCGAAATCACTCCGGGGCGGTGCGCAGTCCCGGCATGACGTAGCGGCGCAGGTGCCGCAGCACCGCGTCGGCGTCACTCGGGTCGAGCGTGTTGCCCGGTACGGTGGCCAGCGAAATAAGAACGCGGGCAAGCCATTCCGCGGCCTCGGCGATATCGGTGTCCGGATGGATCTCCCCGTTGTCGCGGGCGGCCACCAGATAGCGGGTCCAGAACTCGGCGAGGTCGGGCACCAGGCCCGCGACGCCGGCGCCCGCACAGGCGGCGAACTCCTCGGGTTCCTCGATGCGCAGCTTCATCAGCAGCGCGCCCGGGTCGTCGTAGGCGGTGCGGCCGTACAGCACACCGGCGGTCAGCTGGTGGTCGAGCCCCTCGACCTGTTCGAGCATCGCGTGTGCCTGCGTCCAGAAGGCGTCGTTCAACCGCACGATCGCCGCGCCCAGCAGCGAGGCCTTGTCCGGGAAGTGGCGGTACAGCCAGCCGCGCGACACCCCGGCGACCTCGGCCACCTCCGACACCGTCGTCGCCCGGATCCCCTTGGCGCGCAGGCAGACTTCCGCCGCGTCGATGAGTCGATCGCGGACGCTCTTGGTCGCCGAAGGGCTCGTCATCGGGTGGACTCCTCCGATAGTGTCGCCTCGAATCGGGGCAGTCCGCGCATTGTGTCATGGTAGACAGATTTCACAATCTGTTCACACGGTCGAGAGGTGAGCCATGGCGGACACGCTCCAGCAGCTGCTCGGCGAACGCGCCGACCGCGACACCGTCGCCGTTCGCTACGGCGACCGCACCTGGACCTACCGCGAGTACGTCGACGACGCCAAACGGCAGGCCGCCGCGCTGATCGCCGCCGCCGACCCGGACCGCCCGCTGCACGTCGGCGTCCTGCTCGGCAACACCCCCGACATGGTGACCGCGCTGGCCGCCGCCGGGCTCGGCGGCTACGTGGTGTGCGGCATCAACAACACCCGCCGCGGCCCCGCCCTGGCCCGCGACATCCTCAAGGTCGACTGCCAGTACCTCATCACCGACGCCGAACACCGCCCCCTGCTCGAGGGCCTGGACCTGCCGGGTGTGACGGTCTTCGACACCTCGCAGCCCGCGTGGGCCGACCTCCTCGCGGCCGCACCCGACTTCGCGCCGCTGCGCGAGGTCACCGCCGAGGACACCTTCATGATGATCTTCACCTCCGGCACCAGCGGCGAGCCCAAGGCGGTGCAGGTGCCGCACATGTTCCCGCTGTTCGCGGGCACCGCGCTGGTGCAGAAGTTCGAGCTGACCGAGGCCGACACCTGCTATCTGTCGATGCCGCTGTTCCATTCCAACGCGCTGGTCAGCGGCTGGGCGCCGGCGCTGGTGGCCGGGGCGGCGATGGTGCCCGCGAAGTTCTCAGCGTCGCGGTTCCTGTCCGACGTCCGCCGCTACGGCGTGACGTACATGAACTACGTCGGCAAACCGCTGGCCTACATCCTGGCCACCCCCGAGCAGCCCGACGACCACGACAACCCGCTGCGGGTGGCGTTCGGCAACGAGGCCACCGACCGCGACATCGAGGAGTTCTCCCGCAGGTTCGACGTGCTCGTCGACGACGGCTTCGGGTCCACCGAGAACGCGATCATCATCACCCGCACCCCGGACACCCCGAAAGGGTCGATCGGCAAGGGTTTTCCGGGCGTGGCGATCTACAACAGCGAGACCCTCACCGAGTGTCCGGTCGCCGAGTTCGACGAGAACGGGGTACTGCGCAACGCCGACGAGGCGGTCGGCGAGATCGTCAACACCCAGGGCAGCGGGCTGTTCCGCGGCTACTACAACGACCCCGACGCCACCGATGAGCGGATGCGCCACGGCATGTACTGGTCCGGTGACCTGGCCTACCGCGACGCCGACGGGTTCATCTACCTGGCCGGGCGCACCGCGGACTGGATGCGCGTCGACGGGGAGAACCTCGCGGCCGCACCGATCGAGCGCATCCTGATGCGGCTGCCCGCGCTTAGCCTGGTCGCGGTCTACCCGGTGCCCGACAACCTCGTCGGCGACCAGGTGATGGCCGCCGTCGTGCTGCAGGACGGCGCCGACCTCGACCCCGAGACCTTCGAACGGTTCCTGGCCGAGCAGCCCGACCTCTCACCCAAGGCCTGGCCCCGCTACGTGTGGGTCGCCGACCAGTTGCCCAGCACCGCCACCAACAAGATCCTCAAGCGCGAGCTCATCGCGCTGGGCGCCGAGCCCAACGGCAGAGAGCTCTGGAAGCGCGACGGCAGCAAATACCACCGGCTCCAGTCCTAACGGTATGTAGGATCGCCCCATGCGCAGAAAGGTGGGTCGCCACCGCAAGCGCACCGGGGGAGGGCAAACAAAACTCTGGTCAGCGGTGATCGTGGCGGCAGCCGCCGGCACCGCGGCGGCCGTGCTGTTGGTGGTCCGCGCCGATCCGGTGCCGCCCAACGACATCCCGGTGAACCCGACGGTCCCGACCGGGGTGGCCACCGCCACCACCACGGCACCGCCCCCGTCGTTCGACCCGCCGCAACCGGTGGAGGTGGCCTTCCTCGAGATGGCACCCGAAGAGCCGGCACCCGTCCCGACACCTGTCGAACCGGCACCTGTGGAACCGACCCGAGTGGAGCAGGCACCCGCGCCCGTCGAACCCGCCGAACCGCCGCCCACCCCGGCACCGGAACCGGAGCCCGAACCGACCACCCGGGCCCCGGTGTCGCCGCCGACCACCAGGGCGCCGATCAGCGTCGCACCCGAGACCCGCACACCGTTTCCCGACCAGAACCCGGAGACCGGTGACCGTCAGCGCGGCGGGGGTCTGCTCGGCGGCCTGCTGGGCGGTAGAGGCCTGCTCTAGCTGGAATATCGGGCGCTGGGCCCGCGTTTAGGAACTCGACGGTTGAGCTGGCATAATGGACCGTCGACCCTCGGTTCCGGTTCACGCCTGTCACCTCCACAGATCGGAGGGGCGACCCGGGGCCACGATCGAAGAGGAAGCCATGAAAACGGGAATTCACCCCGAGTACGTCGAGACCACGGTGATCTGCGGCTGCGGTAACACCTTCCAGACCCGCAGCACCAAGGCCAGCGGCCAGATCCACGTCGAGGTCTGCTCGCAGTGCCATCCGTTCTACACCGGCAAGCAGAAGATCCTCGACAGCGGCGGCCGCGTCGCCCGCTTCGAGAAGCGGTACGGCAAGCGCACCAAGCCCGCCAAGGCCGACGACAAGTAGCTCTCATCCCGACGCCCGTTCTGCCGCGCACGCGGTCAGGCCGGGCGTCGGTTTGTGTTCTGCGCCGACGACAGGTCAACCGGAGAGGAGGAGGTCGGCATGAGTGAGTCGACCCTCGATGCGCTGCTGGCCGAGCACGCCGACCTCGAGCGCCAGCTCTCCGACCCGAACCTGCACGCCGACGCGGCGCGGGCCCGCAAGGTGGGCCGCCGCTTCGCGCAGCTGTCGCCGATCGTCGCGTGCTACCGCAAGCTCGAGGCCGCCCGCGGTGACCTGGAGGCCGCCAAGGAGCTGGCCGCCGACGACTCGTCGTTCGCCGCCGAGGTGGAGGAGCTCGCCGCCACCGTCGCGCAGCTCGACACCCAGCTCACCGACCTGCTGGCACCCCGCGACCCACACGACGCCGACGACGTCGTCATGGAGGTCAAGTCGGGGGAGGGTGGCGAGGAGTCCGCACTGTTCGCCGCGGACCTGGCCCGGATGTACATCCGCTACGCCGAGCGGCACGGCTGGACCGTCACAGTCCTCGACGAGACGTTCTCCGACCTCGGCGGGTACAAGGACGTCACGCTGTCGATCCGCAGCAAGGGCGACACCGCCGACGGTGTCTGGTCGCGGCTGAAGTGGGAGGGCGGCGTGCACCGGGTGCAGCGCGTGCCGGTCACCGAGTCGCAGGGCCGCATCCACACCTCGGCCGCAGGCGTGCTGGTCTACCCCGAGCCCGAAGAGGTCGAGGAGGTGCAGATCGATGAGAACGATCTGCGCATCGACGTCTACCGGTCCTCGGGTAAGGGCGGGCAGGGCGTCAACACCACCGACTCCGCGGTGCGCATCACCCACCTGCCCACTGGCATCGTGGTGACCTGCCAGAACGAACGCAGCCAGCTGCAGAACAAGGCGCGCGCCATGCAGGTGCTGGCCGCCCGGCTGCAGGCGCTGGCCGAGGAACAGGCGCAGGCCGAGGCGTCGGCGGACCGCGCCAGCCAGATCCGCACCGTCGACCGCAGCGAGCGCATCCGCACCTACAACTTCCCCGAGAACCGCATCGCCGACCACCGGATCAACTTCAAGGCGCATAACCTCGATCAGGTGCTCGACGGAGATCTCGACGACTTGTTCGACGCCCTGGCCGCCGCCGACAAACAAGCCCGCCTGCAACAGGCATGACCCGGCTCAGCCAGATGATCGACGCGGCGGCGGCGACGCTGGCCACGGCGGGGGTGGCCGCTCCCCGCACCGATGCGGAGCTGCTCGCCGCCCACGTCTGCGGGGCCGACCGCGGCCGGCTCGCGCTGATCGAACCCGACACCGACTTCGCCGCGCGCTACCAGGACCTCGTCGCCCGGCGGGCCCGGCGGATCCCGCTGCAGCACCTCGTCGGGACCGCGCCGTTCGGTCCCGTCGAGCTGGAGGTCGGGCCCGGGGTGTTCATCCCGCGGCCGGAGACCGAGGCGCTGCTGGAGTGGGCGATGGCCCAGTCGCTGCCCGCCGACGCCGTCATCGTGGACCTGTGCACCGGCAGCGGTGCGTTGGCGCTGGCGCTGGCCCGCATCCGATCGGGCGCGCGCGTCATCGCCGTCGACGACGACCCGGCCGCCCTCGAGTACGCCCGGCGCAACCTCGCGGGCACCTCCGCCGAGATCATCGCCGCCGACGTCACCGGCCCCGGACTGCTGCCCGAGCTGGACGGCGCGGTCGACCTCGTCGTCGCCAACCCGCCCTACATCCCCGACGGCGCCGAGCTCGAGCCCGAGGTCGCCGACCACGACCCGGCGCACGCCCTGTTCGGCGGACCGGACGGGATGCGCGTGATCGACGCGATCACCCGGCTGGCCGCCCGCTGGCTGCGCGACGGCGGGCTGTGCGCCATCGAGCACGACGACACCACCTCCGCGCGGACCGTCGAATCCTTCGCGCGGACAACAGCTTTCACCGACATCACGGCACGCCGGGACCTCGCCGGGCGGCCTCGGTTCGTGACGGCACGGAGGGCGATGTGACCGACATGTTCGACTGCTCCGATCCCGACCAGCGCGATCGGGGCATCGCCACCGCGGTCAGCTCGCTCAAGGACGGCCGGCTGGTGGTGCTGCCCACCGACACCGTGTACGGCATCGGCGCCGACGCCTTCGACAGCGCGGCCGTCGGTGCGCTGCTGGCCGCCAAGGGCCGCGGCCGCGACATGCCGGTGCCGGTGCTGGTCGGATCCTGGCACACCATCGAGGGCCTGGTCTTCCACGTCCCCGACGCCGCCCGTGAGCTGATCCGCGCGTTCTGGCCCGGTGCGCTGAGCCTGGTGGTGCGCCAGGCGCCGTCGCTGCAGTGGGACCTCGGCGACGCCCACGGCACCGTGATGCTGCGGATGCCGCTGCACCCGGTGGCGATCGAGCTGCTGCGTGCCGTCGGCCCGATGGCGGTGTCCAGTGCGAACAAGTCCGGTCAACCGGCGGCCGTCACCGCCCAGCAGGCCCGCGACCAGCTCGGCGACCTCGTCGACGTGTACCTCGACGCCGGCCCGTCCGAACAGCAGGCGGCGTCGACGATCGTCGACCTCACCGGCCCGGCGCCCCGCGTGCTGCGCGAGGGCCCCGTCACCGTCGCCGCCATCGCCGAGGTGCTCGGCATCGACCCCGAGACGCTGACAGGCTGACCGTGGAGACCCTGCTCGCGCTCAACGATCGCGGTGCCGGTGTCCCGATCCGCGAACTCGCGCTGGTCGGGCTGACCGCGGCGATCATCACCTACTTCGCGACCGGTTGGGTGCGGGTGCTGGCGCGCCGTCTCGGCGCCGTCGCGATCCCGCGCGACCGCGACGTGCACACCGAGCCCATCCCGCGTATGGGTGGGCTGGCGATGTACGTCGGGGTGGCCGCCGCGGTGCTGCTGGCATCCCAGCTACCGGCACTGACCCGCGGGTTCGTGTACTCCACCGGCATGCCCGCGGTGGTGGTCGCCGGCGGCGTGATCATGGTCGTCGGGCTCATCGACGACCGCTGGGGACTGGACTCGCTGACCAAGTTCGCCGGCCAGATCACCGCGGCCAGCGTGCTGGTCACCATGGGCGTCGCCTGGAGCGTGCTCTACATCCCGATCGGCGGGGTGGGCACGATCGTGCTCGACCAGGTGGCGTCCATCCTGCTCACGCTGGCGCTGACGGTGTCGATCGTCAACGCCATGAACTTCATCGACGGCCTCGACGGGCTGGCGGCCGGCCTCGGGCTGATCACCGCGACGGCGATCTGCCTGTTCTCGGTCGGGCTGCTGCGCGACCACGGCGGCGACGTGCTGTTCTACCCGCCCGCGGTGATCTCGGTGGTGCTGGCCGGGGTGTGCCTGGGCTTTTTGCCGCACAACTTCCACCCGGCCAAGATCTTCATGGGCGACTCGGGGTCGATGCTGATCGGGCTGATGCTGGCCGCGGCCTCGACCACCGCAGCCGGACCGATCTCGCAGACCGCCTACGGGGTGCGCGACGTGTTCGCTCTGCTGTCGCCGTTCCTGCTCGTCATCGCGGTGATGTTCGTGCCCGCGCTGGACACGCTGCTGGCGATCATCCGGCGCACCCGCGCCGGGGTGCACTTCTCCACTCCGGACAAGATGCACCTGCACCACCGGCTGCTGCAGATCGGGCATTCGCACCGCCGCGTGGTGCTGCTGATCTACCTGTGGGTGGCCATCATCGCGTTCGGTGCGGCAAGCACAATCTTCATCGATCCGCGCTACAGCGGCCTGGTCGTGCTGGCCGCGATTCTCGTCGCCACGGTCGTCACTTTGATCCCGCTTCTGCGCCGGCGGAATGGCCAGTTCACGCAGCTGTACGACGAGAAGTAGTAGGCCCTCTTTTGTGCCCCCCACCATGTGTTAGGGTGCTCGCAGAACCCGAAAAAACCTCGCGGGTTGCCGGCCCCCGGGCCGACGGACAACCGCCGTCCGGCACGGAACCACGACCGACAAAGGGAGCTGCCCCGTGGGTGATTTCTGCGAGCCAAACGCCTTCCGATACGCTCAGGGCGCCACGCACGCAAAGCTTCGGGGCGGCCACCGTGACCGGCGGATTGAGGTGAAGTAGTGACGACGCCAGCGCAAGACGCGCCGTTGGTGTTCCCGTCCGTTGCCTTTAGGCCTGTTCGCTTGGCAATCGTCTGTGTGGCCCTGACGGCTGTGGCCGTCACCGCTGCGGGATTCGCGGGCAACATCGGATTCGGACTCTTCTTCGGGCTCGGCCTGGCCATCGGACTGGTCAACGCGCTCCTGGTCCGCCGCGCGGTCGAGTCCATCACCGCCGAGGATCACCCCCTCAAGAAGAAGATGGCCCTCAACTCGGCCACCCGGCTGCTGGTGATTTCGGTGATCGCCCTGTCCACGGCATACTTCTTCCGCCACATCGGTGGCATCGGCGTTCTTTTCGGCTTGGCAATCTTCCAGGCGCTGCTTGTGATGAGCACCAGCATCCCGGTGCTGCGCAAGATCCGCGCCAACGGGTTGGACGTCCTGGACACGGAATCGAAGGGTTGAGCAGACCTCAATGACTCAGACGATCACTCAGGCACCGATGACTGAGACCGTTCTCGCTGCGGAAGAGGGTGGCTCCGCCATCCACGTCGGCCACCACAGCCTCGTCTTCGAGATGTTCGGCATGACGTTCAACGGCGACACCATCATCGCGACGGCCATCACCGCCCTGATCGTGATCGGTCTGGCGTTCTACCTGAAGTCCAAGGTCACCTCGACCGGCGTGCCCGGGGGCGTCCAGCTGTTCTGGGAGGCGCTGACCATCCAGATGCGCCAGCAGATCGAGGGCTCGATCGGCATGCGGGTCGCCCCGTTCGTGCTGCCGCTGTCGGTGACGATCTTCGTCTTCATCCTGATCTCGAACTGGCTGGCCGTGCTGCCGCTGCAGTACGGCGGCTCCGACGGCGCCGCCGCCGAGCTCTACAAGCCGCCGGCCTCGGACATCAACTTCGTGCTGGCGCTCGCGCTGTTCGTGTTCCTCTGCTACCACGCGGCCGGCTTCTGGCGCCGCGGCCCGATCGGGCACCCGGTCAAGGTCCTCAAGGGCCACGTCGCTTTCCTGGCACCGATCAACATCGTCGAAGAGCTGGCCAAGCCGATCTCGCTGGCCCTCCGTCTTTTCGGCAACATCTTCGCCGGCGGCATCCTGGTCGCGCTGATCGCGATGTTCCCCTGGTACATCCAGTGGGCGCCCAACGCCATCTGGAAGACCTTCGACCTCTTCGTCGGCCTCATCCAGGCGTTCATCTTCGCGCTGCTGACCATCCTGTACTTCAGCCAGGCGATGGAACTCGACCACGAAGAGCACTGATACAGACCAACTGCGTTTAGTCCGAAGTCCCTACGACCCAACGACCATGAACTCTGGCGGCGCGGCCACCAGTTACCAAGGAGGAAAAAGGAATGGAACTCGATCCCAACGCCCTCATCACGGCAGGCGCTCTGATCGGCGGCGGTCTGATCATGGGTGGCGGTGCCATCGGCGCCGGCATCGGTGACGGCATCGCGGGTAACGCGCTGATCTCCGGCATCGCCCGCCAGCCCGAGGCGCAGGGCCGCCTGTTCACCCCGTTCTTCATCACCGTCGGTCTGGTCGAGGCTGCGTACTTCATCAACCTCGCCTTCATGGCGCTGTTCGTCTTCGCGACCCCGGGCCTGCAGTAAACCGTCGGCATGGTTGAACTGACTGGATCAGCGCAGGTCGCCATTTTGGCGTCCGCTGAAGAGGGTGGGGGGACCAGCAACTTCCTGATCCCCAACGGCACCTTCTTCGTTGTGCTGCTCATCTTCCTGATCACGCTCGGCGTGATCTGGAAGTGGGTGGTACCGCCGGTCAGCAAGGTCCTCGCCGAGCGCGAGGCCATGCTGGCCAAGACCGCTGCGGACAACCGCAAGTCGGCCGAGCAGTTCGCGGCCGCACGGGCCGACTACGACAAGGTCATGGACGGCGCCCGTTCGGAGGCCTCGGCCATTCGCGACGAGGCCCGCACCGCGGGCCGCGCGATTGTGGACCAGAAGCGGTCTGCGGCCAGCAGCGAGGTTGCCGAGACCGTGCGTCAGGCGGACCAGGAATTGTCCTCGCAGCGTTCGGCGACCGAAACGCAACTGCGGCAGTCGGTGGATGCGCTGTCGGCCACTCTGGCCAGCCGCATCCTCGGCGTAGACGTGAAATCAGGTGGGAGCGCCTAGATGTCGATTTTCATCGGCCAGCTGATCGGGTTCGCGGTGATCGTGTTCATCATCGTGAAATGGGTGGTGCCGCCGGTGCGGAACCTGATGCGCAAGCAGCAGGAGGCCGTGCGCGTCGCCCTGGCCGAGAGCGCGGAGGCGGCGAAGAAGCTCGCCGAGGCCGACGCGATGCATGCCAAGGCCCTGGCTGAGGCCGAGGCCGACGCCGCTCGGGTCAAGGACGAGGCCAAGCAGGACTCGGTCCGCATCGCCGCCCAGCTCGAGGAACAGGCCACTGTCGAGGCCGAGCGGATCAAGGCCCAGGGTGTCCAGCAGATCCAGCTGATGCACCAGCAGGTCGTCCGCGAACTTCGCGGCGAACTCGGTGCCGAGGCTGTGCAGAAGGCCGCCGAACTGGTCCGTGCCCACGTCGCCGATCCGGCGGCCCGGGCCGCCACGGTCGACCGGTTCCTCGCGGAGCTGGACCAGATGGCTCCGTCCTCGGTCGTCGTCGAGACCGCCGAGTCGGCGCGGTTGCGGGCCTCGAGCCGTCAGGCGCTGTCCGCGCTGACCGCCGAGTTCGACAGCGCGGCAGGAGGTCTGGACGCCGACGGGCTGACCAAGCTGGCCGATGAACTCGCATCGGTGGCCGCCGTGCTGGTCACCGAACCGACGCTCACCAAGCACCTCGCCGAGCCGACCGACGATGCCACGGCCAAGACCAAGCTGGTTGACCGGCTGCTGTCGGGCAAGGTCGGCGACGTCACCCTGAAGCTGCTGCACACCGCGGTGTCCCAGCGGTGGTCGGCTGAGAACGATCTGGTGTTCGGTGTCGAGCGCACCGCCCGGCTGGCGCTGCTCAAGCGCGCCGAGGTGGCCGGCGAGGTCGACGCGGTCGAGGATCAGCTGTTCCGCTTCGGCCGGATCCTCGACGAGCAGCCCCAGTTGGTGACGCTGCTCAGCGACTACACGGTGCCGGCGGAGAACCGGGTCGGACTGCTCGAGAAGATCCTGCAGGGCAAGCAGGTCAACGAGACCGCCAAGGCGCTGCTGGTGCAGACGGTGCGCCTGCTGCACGGTGAGCGCGCCGACGAGGCGGTGCTGGATCTGGCCGAACTCGCCGTGGCTCGCCGTGGTGAGGTGGTCGCCCATGTCAGCGCCGCGGCGGAGCTCACCGACGCCCAGCGGACCAAGCTCTCGGATGTGCTCGCCCGCATCTATGGGCGTCCCGTCTACGTGCAACTCAACGTCGATCCGGAGTTGCTCGGCGGTTTGTCGATCGCCGTCGGTGACGAGGTCATCGATGGATCGATCGCATCCCGGCTGGCCGCTGCGCAAGCACAGTTGCCGGACTGACGCCCCAACCCCCAGACCACCCGTTCAAAGCAAGGAAGACGAAAAACCATGGCAGAGTTGACAATCTCCGCTGCTGAAATCGAAGGTGCCATCGAGGACTACGTGTCCTCGTTTTCCGCCGACAGCGGGCGTGAAGAGATCGGTACCGTCATCGACGCCGGTGACGGCATCGCCCACGTCGAGGGTCTGCCCTCGGTCATGACCCAGGAGCTCCTCGAGTTCCCGGGCGGCGTGCTGGGCGTGGCGCTCAACCTCGACGAGCACAGCGTCGGCGCCGTGATCCTGGGCGAGTTCGAGAAGATCGCAGAGGGCCAGCAGGTCAAGCGCACCGGCCAGGTGCTGTCGGTGCCGGTGGGCGACGCCTTCCTCGGTCGCGTCGTCAACCCCCTGGGCCAGCCGATCGACGGCCAGGGTGAGATCAAGGCCGAGACCCGCCGCGCGCTGGAGCTGCAGGCTCCCTCGGTGGTTCAGCGCCAGGGCGTCGGGGAGCCGCTGCAGACCGGCATCAAGGCCATCGACAGCCAGACCCCGATCGGCCGCGGACAGCGTCAGCTCATCATCGGCGACCGCAAGACCGGCAAGACCGCCGTCTGCGTCGACACCATCCTCAACCAGCGTGAGGCCTGGCTGACCGGCGACCCGAAGCAGCAGGTGCGCTGCGTGTACGTCGCCATCGGCCAGAAGGGCACCACGATCGCGTCCGTGAAGCGCGCCCTGGAGGAGGGCGGCGCGATGGAGTACACCACCATCGTCGCGGCTCCCGCCTCCGACTCGGCCGGCTTCAAGTGGCTGGCCCCGTACACCGGCTCGGCCATCGGCCAGCACTGGATGTACGACGGCAAGCACGTGCTGATCGTGTTCGACGACCTCACCAAGCAGGCCGAGGCCTACCGCGCCATCTCGCTGCTGCTGCGCCGCCCGCCGGGCCGCGAGGCGTACCCGGGTGACGTCTTCTACCTGCACTCCCGTCTGCTGGAGCGCTGCGCGAAGCTGTCCGACGAGCTCGGCGGCGGTTCGATGACCGGTCTGCCGATCATCGAGACCAAGGCCAACGACATCTCGGCCTACATCCCCACCAACGTCATCTCGATCACCGACGGCCAGTGCTTCCTGGAGTCCGACCTGTTCAACCAGGGTGTGCGCCCGGCCATCAACGTCGGTGTGTCGGTGTCCCGAGTCGGTGGCGCCGCGCAGATCAAGGCGATGAAGGACGTCGCGGGCTCGCTGCGTCTGGACCTGTCGCAGTACCGCGAGCTGGAGGCCTTCGCGGCCTTCGCCTCCGACCTGGACGCCGCGTCGAAGGCCCAGCTGGACCGCGGCGCCCGCCTGGTCGAGCTGCTCAAGCAGCCGCAGTACTCGCCGATGCCGGTCGAGGACCAGGTCGTCGCGATCTTCCTCGGCACCAAGGGCCACCTGGACTCGGTCCCGGTCGAGGACGTGCAGCGCTTCGAGGCTGAGTTCCTCGAGCACGTCAAGGCCAGCCACGCCGGCATCCTGACCGACATCCGCGAGACCAAGAAGCTCTCGGAGGAGACCGAGGCCAAGCTCGTCGAGGTCATCAACGACTTCAAGAAGGGTTTCAAGGCCTCCGACGGCAGCTCGGTCGTGGAGGAGAAGGTCGACCCGCTGTCCGAGGACGAGGTCGGCAAGGAGTCCGTGAAGGTCAACAAGCCCGCTCCGCCCAAGAAGAAGTAGGGATCGGCAAGACAGATGGCAGCCACACTGCGCGAATTGCGCGGCCGCATCCGCTCCGCGGGGTCGATCAAGAAGATCACCAAAGCCCAGGAGCTGATCGCGACGTCGCGGATCGCCAAGGCGCAGGCCCGGGTCGAAGCGGCCCGGCCCTACGCCACGGAGATCACCAACATGCTGACCAACCTGGCCAGCGCCAGTGCCTTGGATCATCCGCTGCTCGTGGAGCGCGAGAACCCCAAGCGCGCGGCCGTGCTGGTGGTGTCGTCGGACCGCGGTCTCTGCGGTGCGTACAACGCCAACGTGCTGCGGCGGGCGGAGGAGCTGGTGGCCATGCTCCGCGACGAGGGCAAGGAACCGGTCCTCTACGTGGTGGGTCGTAAGGCGTTGGGCTACTTCAGCTTCCGCCAGCGCGAGGTCAATGAGTCGTGGACCGGCTTCTCCGAGCGTCCCTCCTACGAGGACGCCCGGAAGATCGCCGACACGCTGGTGGACGCCTTCATGGCGGGTGCCGACGACGACGGCGACGACGCGGGTGCCGACGGGATTCTCGGGGTGGACGAACTGCACATCGTCTTCACCGAGTTCAAGACGATGCTGTCGCAGACGGCTGAGGCCCGTCGCATCGCGCCGATGGTGGTCGAGTATGTCGGCGAGGTCGAAGAGGGACCGCACACGCTGTTCTCCTTCGAGCCGGACGCCGAAACGCTGTTCGCGTCGCTGCTTCCGCGCTACATCGCCACCCGCGTGTACGCGGCGCTGCTCGAGGCCGCGGCTTCGGAGTCCGCGGCACGTCGCCGCGCGATGAAGTCCGCGAGCGACAACGCCGACGATCTGATCCGCGCCCTGACGCTCGAGGCCAACCGCGAGCGCCAGGCTCAGATCACCCAGGAAATCAGCGAGATCGTCGGCGGTGCCAACGCGCTGGCCGACGCCACTGGATAAACCACTCTCAGGACCCACCCCCAGTAGGAAAGCGAAGAATTATGACTGCCCCCGCAGAAGCGAAGAAGGACACCACCGGGCGCGTGGTCCGCATCACCGGCCCGGTCGTCGACGTCGAGTTCCCCCGTGGCTCGGTGCCGGAACTGTTCAATGCCCTGCACGCCGACATCACCTACAAGGACCTGTCGAAGACGCTGACCCTGGAGGTCGCGCAGCACCTGGGTGACAACCTGGTGCGCACCATCTCGATGCAGCCCACCGACGGCCTGGTGCGTGGTGTGGAGGTCACCGACACCGGTGCCCCGATTTCGGTGCCGGTCGGCGACGGCGTCAAGGGCCACGTGTTCAACGCGCTCGGCGACTGCCTCGATGAGCCCGGCTACGGCAAGGACTTCGAGCACTGGTCGATCCACCGCAAGCCGCCGGCCTTCTCGGACCTGGAGCCCCGGACCGAGATGCTGGAGACCGGCCTGAAGGTCGTCGACCTGCTGACCCCGTACGTGCGCGGCGGCAAGATCGCCCTGTTCGGCGGCGCCGGCGTGGGCAAGACCGTTCTGATCCAGGAGATGATCAACCGCATCGCCCGCAACTTCGGTGGCACCTCGGTGTTCGCCGGTGTGGGTGAGCGCACCCGTGAGGGCAACGACCTGTGGGTCGAGCTCGCGGACGCCAACGTGCTCAAGGACACCGCCCTGGTGTTCGGTCAGATGGACGAGCCGCCGGGCACCCGTATGCGCGTCGCCCTGTCGGCCCTGACCATGGCCGAGTACTTCCGCGACGAGCAGGGCCAGGACGTGCTGCTGTTCATCGACAACATCTTCCGGTTCACCCAGGCCGGTTCCGAGGTGTCGACCCTGCTGGGTCGTATGCCGTCGGCCGTGGGTTACCAGCCGACGCTGGCCGACGAGATGGGTGAGCTGCAGGAGCGCATCACCTCGACCCGTGGTCGCTCGATCACCTCGATGCAGGCCGTGTACGTGCCCGCCGACGACTACACCGACCCGGCGCCGGCGACCACGTTCGCGCACCTCGACGCCACCACGGAGCTCTCGCGTGCGGTGTTCTCGAAGGGCATCTTCCCGGCGGTGGACCCGCTGGCCTCGAGCTCGACGATCCTGCACCCCAGCATCGTCGGCGAGGAGCACTACCGCGTCGCGCAGGAAGTCATCCGAATCCTGCAGCGCTACAAGGACCTCCAGGACATCATCGCCATCCTCGGTATCGACGAGCTGTCGGAAGAGGACAAGGTGCTGGTGTACCGCGCCCGTAAGGTCGAGCGCTTCCTGAGCCAGAACATGATGGCGGCCGAGCAGTTCACCGGCCAGCCGGGCTCGACGGTTCCGCTGAAGGAGACCATCGAGGCGTTCGACAAGCTGTGCAAGGGCGAGTTCGACCACCTGCCCGAGCAGGCGTTCTTCCTGATCGGCGGCCTCGACGACCTCGCGAAGAAGGCCGAAAGCCTCGGCGCCAAGCTGTGAGCGCCCTGACTCAAGGCCGAGCGAACAGAAGGGTGGTGCATGGTGGCTGAACTCGACGTCGACATCGTCGCCGTGGAGCGCCAGATCTGGTCGGGGAAGGCGACTTTCGTCTTCACCCGCACCACCGCGGGTGAGATCGGCATCCTGCCCAACCACATTCCGCTGGTCGCGCAGCTCGTCGATGACGCCATGGTGCGGGTGGAGCGCGAAGGTGAGGACGACCTCCGGATCGCCGTTGACGGCGGATTCCTCTCCGTCACCGAGCAGGGTGTGATCGTCCTCGCCGAGAGCGCGGAGTTCGACTCGGAGATCGACGCGGACGCCGCCAAGCGCGACGCGGAATCCGACGATCCGGCAACGGCAGCCAGGGGTCGGGCGAGGCTTCGCGCCCTCGGTCAGCTCGACTAGGAGATCCCGCGGGTGAGCGCGCTCATGTACGTCATGGTCGCGCTCATCTGCGTGCTCCTGCTCGTCGTGGTGGCGTTGTGCTACCGGCTGTGGAAACTGCGCAAAGTCGGTGGCACGGCGGCGATCCTGCGCGACTACCCGGCCGACGGCGGCCACGGCTGGCGGCACGGCGTGCTGCGGTATCGTGGTGGGGAAGCCGTGTTCTACCGGCTGTCGAGCCTGCGCTGGTGGCCGGACCGCCGAATGAGCCGGCGCGGGCTGGAGATCGTGAACCGCCGGGGCCCGCGCGGTGACGAGTACGACATCATGACCGACGCGATCGTGATCCTGGAGGTCCGGGACAACATGCCGGAGCGACGTCGGGGTTACGAGATCGCGCTGGACCGGGGTGCGTTGACCGCGTTCCTGTCCTGGCTCGAGTCCAGGCCGTCGCCGCGGGCCCGCCGGCGCACCTTCTAATCGGTTGCCTGACCGCCGCCGGGTTGCCAGAGCACGTCGCCGTCGGGGTTGGCGACCCGCGACAGGATGAACAACAGATCCGACAGCCGGTTCAGGTATTTCGCGGGCAGCACACTGATCGAGTCGCCGTGCGTCTCGACGGCGGTCCATGCGGAGCGCTCGGCGCGGCGGGCGATCGTGCGCGCCACGTGCAGCAGCGCCGACAGCGGGGTACCGCCAGGCAGCACAAACGAATTGAGGGCGGGCAGGCCCTCGTTGAACTCGTCGCACCATTTCTCGAGCCGGTCGATATAGCTCTGGGTGATCCGCAGCGGCGGGTATTTCGGGTTCTCGACGATCGGAGTGGACAGGTCCGCGCCCGCGTCGAAGAGGTCGTTCTGAATCTGCCTCAGCACCTGTGCGATTTGCTCGCTGGGTGATCCGAGGGCGATCGCGACGCCGATGGCGGCGTTGGTCTCGTCGCAGTCGGCGTAGGCGACCAGCCGGGCGTCGTTCTTGGAGACCCTGCTGAAATCGCTGAGGCCGGTGGTGCCGTCGTCACCCGTGCGCGTGTAGATACGGGTCAGATGGACTGCCATGCCGAAACCGTACCGGACCTCCATTCGGTCGAGGAGGTCCGCGGAAGTCCGCGGAAGTCCGAGGAAACCGAGGAAACTGACACCGCTTCGGGGCCTGTCTAGACTGGCCGCGTGAGCGAGCGATTCGTGGTGACCGGCGGAAACCGGTTATCAGGCGAAGTTGCCGTGGGGGGAGCCAAGAACAGTGTTCTGAAGCTGATGGCCGCCGCGCTCCTCGCCGAGGGCACCAGCACGATCACCAACTGCCCGGACATCCTCGACGTGCCGCTGATGGCCGAGGTGCTCCGGGGGTTGGGCGCGACCGTCGAACTCGACGGCGATGTCGTGCGCATCACGTCACCCGACGAACCCAAATACGACGCCGACTTTGCTGCGGTGCGCCAGTTCCGGGCCTCGGTCTGTGTGCTGGGGCCCCTGGTCGGGCGGTGTAAGCGGGCCCGGGTGGCGTTGCCGGGCGGTGACGCGATCGGATCCCGGCCGCTGGACATGCACCAGGCCGGCCTGCGGCAGCTCGGGGCACGGTGCAACATCGAGCACGGCTGTGTGGTGGCCGAGGCCGACCACCTGCGCGGCGCCGAGATCCAGTTGGAGTTCCCCTCGGTGGGGGCCACCGAGAACATCCTGATGGCCGCGGTGCTGGCGGAGGGTGTGACGACGATCCACAACGCGGCCCGCGAGCCCGACGTGGTCGATCTGTGCGACATGCTCAACCAGATGGGTGCCCAGGTCACCGGTGCCGGGACGTCGACGTTGACCATCACCGGTGTGGACCGGCTCTATCCCACCGAGCACCGGGTGATCGGCGACCGCATCGTGGCCGCGACGTGGGGGATCGCGGCGGCGATGACCCGCGGTGACATCACGGTGACCGGGGTGGACCCGCAGCACTTGCAGCTTGTGTTGCACAAACTGCACGACGTGGGTGCCACCGTGACGCAGAGCGACGACGGGTTCCGGGTGGTGCAGTACGAGCGCCCGAAGGCGGTCAACGTCGCGACCCTGCCGTTCCCGGGGTTCCCGACCGACCTGCAGCCGATGGCGATCGCGCTGGCGTCGATCGCCGACGGCACCTCGATGATCACCGAGAACGTGTTCGAGGCGCGGTTCCGCTTCGTGGAGGAGATGGTCCGGCTCGGCGCGGACGCCCGCACCGACGGCCATCACGCGGTGGTTCGGGGGATCCCGCAGTTGTCGAGCGCTCCGGTGTGGTCGTCGGACATCCGGGCCGGCGCCGGTCTGGTGCTGGCCGGCCTGGTCGCCGACGGCGAGACCGAGGTGCACGACGTCTTCCACATCGACCGCGGCTATCCGTTGTTCGTGGAGAACCTCCGCAGTCTCGGCGCCGAGATCGAGAGGGTCGCCTGAAACATGCCGTTTACCTGCGGTAACGCGTAAAGGGGACCCCCCTTTTTGACTCCGCTCAGACGTGGGCTATTCTTCTAACCACAAGCCCAACGGCCCCAGGCCTGAAGCAGAAGGACTGGGGACGGGGTCTTGACGCCCCTGATCAGATCGGTATAGACTGGCAGGGTTGCCCGAAAGCAAGCCGGGTGTGTTGTTTGAGAACTCAATAGTGTGTTTGGTGGTTTTGTTTGTTGTTTTTTTGCCACGTCTTTTTTCCCGTTTAGGGCGTGGTTTTTTTGGATGCCAGTTTTTGGTGTCTTTGCTTGGTCAGATTGTTCTGAACGTTTTTGTTTGGAGAGTTTGATCCTGGCTCAGGACGAACGCTGGCGGCGTGCTTAACACATGCAAGTCGAACGGAAAGGCCCCTTCGGGGGTACTCGAGTGGCGAACGGGTGAGTAACACGTGGGTGATCTGCCCTGCACTCTGGGATAAGCCTGGGAAACTGGGTCTAATACCGGATACACCCTTCTGGTTGCATGGCTGGGAGGGGAAAGCTTTTGCGGTGTGGGATGGGCCCGCGGCCTATCAGCTTGTTGGTGGGGTGATGGCCTACCAAGGCGACGACGGGTAGCCGGCCTGAGAGGGTGTCCGGCCACACTGGGACTGAGATACGGCCCAGACTCCTACGGGAGGCAGCAGTGGGGAATATTGCACAATGGGCGCAAGCCTGATGCAGCGACGCCGCGTGGGGGATGACGGCCTTCGGGTTGTAAACCCCTTTCAGTAGGGACGAAGCGTGAGTGACGGTACCTACAGAAGAAGCACCGGCCAACTACGTGCCAGCAGCCGCGGTAATACGTAGGGTGCGAGCGTTGTCCGGAATTACTGGGCGTAAAGAGCTCGTAGGTGGTTTGTCGCGTTGTTCGTGAAAACTCACAGCTTAACTGTGGGCGTGCGGGCGATACGGGCAGACTAGAGTACTGCAGGGGAGACTGGAATTCCTGGTGTAGCGGTGGAATGCGCAGATATCAGGAGGAACACCGGTGGCGAAGGCGGGTCTCTGGGCAGTAACTGACGCTGAGGAGCGAAAGCGTGGGGAGCGAACAGGATTAGATACCCTGGTAGTCCACGCCGTAAACGGTGGGTACTAGGTGTGGGTTTCCTTCCTTGGGATCCGTGCCGTAGCTAACGCATTAAGTACCCCGCCTGGGGAGTACGGCCGCAAGGCTAAAACTCAAAGGAATTGACGGGGGCCCGCACAAGCGGCGGAGCATGTGGATTAATTCGATGCAACGCGAAGAACCTTACCTGGGTTTGACATGCACAGGACGACGGCAGAGATGTCGTTTCCCTTGTGGCCTGTGTGCAGGTGGTGCATGGCTGTCGTCAGCTCGTGTCGTGAGATGTTGGGTTAAGTCCCGCAACGAGCGCAACCCTTGTCTCATGTTGCCAGCACGTTATGGTGGGGACTCGTGAGAGACCGCCGGGGTCAACTCGGAGGAAGGTGGGGATGACGTCAAGTCATCATGCCCCTTATGTCCAGGGCTTCACACATGCTACACTGGCCGGTACAAAGGGCTGCGATGCCGTGAGGTGGAGCGAATCCTTTCAAAGCCGGTCTCAGTTCGGATCGGGGTCTGCAACTCGACCCCGTGAAGTCGGAGTCGCTAGTAATCGCAGATCAGCAACGCTGCGGTGAATACGTTCCCGGGCCTTGTACACACCGCCCGTCACGTCATGAAAGTCGGTAACACCCGAAGCCGGTGGCCTAACCCCTTGTGGGAGGGAGCCGTCGAAGGTGGGATCGGCGATTGGGACGAAGTCGTAACAAGGTAGCCGTACCGGAAGGTGCGGCTGGATCACCTCCTTTCTAAGGAGCACCTTCAACATGTTCCCCCGTGCCCTATAAGAGGTAGGGAGTTGCGCGGTTGGGAGAGTCGCCGGCGCCTGTAGTGGGTTGTCCGGTGGGTGCACAACAAACGTTTGATGCGGTGGGGGAAACACCGTGTCGAGGACTGCCAGACACACTATTGGGCTTTGAGACAACAGGCCCGTTCGGCCCCCTGGTGTGGGGGTGGTGTCCCGGTTGCGGGGTGCCGGTGTGTTGTTGCCCTGCTTTGGTGGTGGGGTGTGGTGTTTGATTCGTGGATAGTGGTTGCGAGCATCTGATACTTGAGGGCTCCTTTTTTTGGGGGTTCTTGGGTGTTCGAATGCAATTTCTTCTGATTTTTGTGTTTGTGTGTAAGTGTTTAAGGGCGCATGGTGGATGCCTTGGCACTGGGAGCCGATGAAGGACGTGGGAGGCTGCGATATGCCTCGGGGAGCTGTCAACCGAGCGTGGATCCGAGGATTTCCGAATGGGGAAACCCGGCACGAGTGATGTCGTGTCACCCAACGCTGAATATATAGGCGTTGGGGGGAACGCGGGGAAGTGAAACATCTCAGTACCCGTAGGAAGAGAAAACAATTGTGATTCCGTGAGTAGTGGCGAGCGAAAGCGGAGGATGGCTAAACCGCGTGCATGTGATACCCGGCGGGGGTTGTGTGTGCGGTGTTGTGGGGCCTGTGTTCCATCGTCCGCCGGCGATGGCAGTAGTGATAAAGCAGTGTGTTAGGTGAAGTGGCCTGGGATGGTCTGCCGTAGTGGGTGAGAGCCCCGTAACCGAAAACATGCTGCCTGCTGTCACAGGTTCCCGAGTAGCAGCGGGCCCGTGGAATCTGCTGTGAATCTGCCGGGACCACCCGGTAAGCCTGAATACTTCCCAGTGACCGATAGCGGATTAGTACCGTGAGGGAATGGTGAAAAGTACCCCGGGAGGGGAGTGAAAGAGTACCTGAAACCGTGTGCCTACAATCCGTCAAAGCCCTCTCTTGTAGTGGGGTGATGGCGTGCCTTTTGAAGAATGAGCCTGCGAGTCAGGGACATGTCGCGAGGTTAACCCGTGAGGGGTAGCCGCAGCGAAAGCGAGTCTGAATAGGGCGTATCCAACCTGTTGGGGTTGGTGTAGTGGTGTGTTCTGGACCCGAAGCGGGGTGATCTACCCATGGCCAGGGTGAAGCGCGGGTAAGACCGCGTGGAGGCCCGAACCCACTTAGGTTGAAGACTGAGGGGATGAGCTGTGGGTAGGGGTGAAAGGCCAATCAAACTCCGTGATAGCTGGTTCTCCCCGAAATGCATTTAGGTGCAGCGTCGCATGTTTCTTATCGGAGGTAGAGCTACTGGATGGCCGATGGGCCCTCACAGGTTACTGACGTCAGCCAAACTCCGAATGCCGATAAGTGAAAGTGTGGCAGTGAGACGGCGGGGGATAAGCTCCGTGCGTCGAGAGGGAAACAGCCCAGATCGCCGGCTAAGGCCCCTAAGCGTGTGCTAAGTGGAAAAGGATGTGCAGTCGCGAAGACAACCAGGAGGTTGGCTTAGAAGCAGCCACCCTTGAAAGAGTGCGTAATAGCTCACTGGTCAAGTGATTGTGCGCCGATAATGTAGCGGGGCTCAAGCACACCGCCGAAGCCGCGGCAATCAGCCTTTGTGGCTGGTTGGGTAGGGGAGCGTCCTGCATCCGGTGAAGCCGCCGAGTGATCGAGTGGTGGAGGGTGTGGGAGTGAGAATGCAGGCATGAGTAGCGATAAGGCAAGTGAGAACCTTGCCCGCCGGAAGACCAAGGGTTCCTGGGCCAGGCCAGTCCGCCCAGGGTGAGTCGGGACCTAAGGCGAGGCCGACAGGCGTAGTCGATGGACAACGGGTTGATATTCCCGTACCCGTGTATGAGCGTCCCTGATGAATCCATTCTGCTAACCACCCAAAACCTGGCCGATCATCCTTCGGGGTGACGGTTGGGGGCTGCGTGGGACCCGGGTGGGTAGTAGTCAAGCGATGGGGTGACGCAGGAAGGTAGCCGTACCGGTCAGTGGTAATACCGGGGTAAACCTGTAGGGCGAGTGATAGGCAAATCCGTCACTCATATGCCTGAGAGGTGATGCATAGCCGAGTGAGGCGAATTCGGTGATCCTATGCTGTCGAGAAAAGCCTCTAGCGAGCGCATACACGGCCCGTACCCCAAACCAACACAGGTGGTCAGGTAGAGAATACCGAGGCGTACGAGTGAACTATGGTTAAGGAACTCGGCAAAATGCCCCCGTAACTTCGGGAGAAGGGGGACCCACGTACCGTCATGGCTCTTGCGGCCGGCAGCGGGGGTGGGTGGCACAAACCAGTGAGAAGCGACTGTTTACTAAAAACACAGGTCCGTGCGAAGTCGCAAGACGATGTATACGGACTGACGCCTGCCCGGTGCTGGAAGGTTAAGAGGACCCGTTAACCCTTTCGGGGGTGAAGCGGAGAATTTAAGCCCCAGTAAACGGCGGTGGTAACTATAACCATCCTAAGGTAGCGAAATTCCTTGTCGGGTAAGTTCCGACCTGCACGAATGGCGTAACGACTTCTCAACTGTCTCAACCATAGACTCGGCGAAATTGCATTACGAGTAAAGATGCTCGTTACGCGCGGCAGGACGAAAAGACCCCGGGACCTTCACTACAGCTTGGTATTGGTGCTCGATACGGTTTGTGTAGGATAGGTGGGAGACTGTGAAGCTCGGACGCCAGTTCGGGTGGAGTCGTTGTTGAAATACCACTCTGATCGTATTGGGCCTCTAACCTCGGACCGTGGATCCGGTTCAGGGACAGTGCCTGGTGGGTAGTTTAACTGGGGCGGTTGCCTCCTAAAAAGTAACGGAGGCGCCCAAAGGTTCCCTCAACCTGGACGGCAATCAGGTGTTGAGTGTAAGTGCACAAGGGAGCTTGACTGCGAGACGGACATGTCGAGCAGGGACGAAAGTCGGGACTAGTGATCCGGCACCCCCGAGTGGAAGGGGTGTCGCTCAACGGATAAAAGGTACCCCGGGGATAACAGGCTGATCTTCCCCAAGAGTCCATATCGACGGGATGGTTTGGCACCTCGATGTCGGCTCGTCGCATCCTGGGGCTGGAGCAGGTCCCAAGGGTTGGGCTGTTCGCCCATTAAAGCGGCACGCGAGCTGGGTTTAGAACGTCGTGAGACAGTTCGGTCTCTATCCGCCGCGCGCGTCAGAAGCTTGAGGAAACCTGTCCCTAGTACGAGAGGACCGGGACGGACGAACCTCTGGTATACCAGTTGTCCCACCAGGGGCACCGCTGGATAGCCACGTTCGGACAGGATAACCGCTGAAAGCATCTAAGCGGGAAACCTCTTCCAAGACCAGGCTTCTCACCCTCTAGGAGGGATAAGGCCCCCCGCAGACCACGGGATCGATAGACCAGACCTGCACGCACAGCAATGTGTTCAGGGAACTGGCACTAACCGGCCGAAAACTTACACACAACGCTCGCAACCACATCCAACAGTCACCATGACTGCACCCCACCACCAAAACACTCCCCCCCCAACAACAACTGGGGGCACTGAAATAAAATGAATAGAGTTACGGCGGTCAATAGCGGCAGGGAAACGCCCGGTCCCATCCCGAACCCGGAAGCTAAGCCTGCCAGCGCCAATGATACTGCCCTCACCGGGTGGAAAAGTAGGACACCGCCGAACACAAATTGGCCCTGTGGCCCCCAACTCAATTGGGGGCCACAGGCATTTGTGCGTCAACTTTCGATGACTTTTCGGCGCCGGCGGGTCTACTACCACATGGGCACACTCATCGACGGCCTCAATGCAGGAGCCGGACGCCCCCGAAAGTGGTCTTCTCCCAGACACTTAACTCGGTCGGCTGGAACTCGCGACTGGAGCTCGGCGACCCGATCGAGGTGATCGCGAAACTCAAGGCCGAAACCGACGGCCAGCTCGAGGTCGCCGGCGCTACGCCGCGGCCTGAAGGCTAGCGCTCACTCGAACAACGTCAACGCGCTGGAGACCCGGCGCTTCTCCATGTCGAGCAGCAGCCGCTTGCGCTCCAACCCGCCGCCGTACCCGGTGAGGCTGCCGTTGGCGCCGATCACCCGGTGGCACGGCACGATGATGCTGATCGGGTTGTGCCCGTTGGCCAATCCGACCGCGCGGGACGCCCCGGGTGCTCCGATCTGCCGTGCGATCTCCCCGTACGAACGGGTTTCGCCGTAGGGAATGGTCAGCAGCGCCGCCCACACCCTGCGCTGAAAGTCCGTACCGATCAGCTCCAACTCGAGGTCGAACTCGCTCAGCTCGCCGGCGAAGTACGCCTCCAGCTGCTCGACCGCCTCGGGGAAGGCCCGTTCGTCGGGTATCCACCCGTCGCGGCTGGGCTCATAGGTCTGATCCGTCATCCGCAGATGCATGACCCGCCCGTCGCGGCCTGCCAGTGTCAGCATTCCCACCGGGCTGTCCATTGTGCGAAAACGCAACTCTGCCATCACTTCTCCTTCGGCGGCCAGTCGTTGACCGCATGCTCGAGTGTGGTCCACAGGTGTTGGGTGGCATACGACCGCCACGGCCGCCACCGTGTGCTCAGCTCTGCCAGCGCCCGCGGGTCGGTCGGCAGCCCGAGCCGCTCGGCCGCCACCCGCACCCCCAGATCGGTCACCGGGAACGCGTCCGGATCGCCGAGGCCCCGCATCGCGATCAACTCCGCGGTCCACGGCCCGATTCCCGGCAGTCCGAGCAGCTGTTCGCGCGCGGTGTTCCAGTCACAGCCCGCGTCCAACACCACATCTCCGTGGGCCAGCGCCCGGATCAGCGTCGTCAACGACCGCCGCCGCGACGCCGGGAACGCCAGATGCGCGGGGTCGATGTCAGCGAGATCCTCGATCGCCGGAAACACCCGGGTGAGACCGCCCCGACCGTCGGCGACCGGGGTACCGTACGCCGCTGCCAGCCGGCCCGCATGGGTGCGGGCCGCCTTGACCGACACCTGCTGTCCCAGCACCGCCCGCACCGCCAGCTCGTGCTCGTCGACCGTGCGCGGGATGCGCTGCCCCGGCGCCTTGGCCACCAGCGGCGCCAGATCGGGATCCGCGCCGAGCGCGTCGACCACGGCCTCCGGATCGGCGTCCAGGTCGAGCAGCCGGCGGCACCGCGCGATCGCCGTCGTCAGATCGCGGAAGTCGTCGAGCACCACCGAACATCGCACGTGGTCGGGCGCCGGGGTGAGGCTGACGATCCCCGTGCCGTGCGGCAGCCGCAGGGTGCGGCGGTAGGCGCCGTCGCGCACCTCCTCGACGCCTGGGACGATGCTCGCCGCCAGATGACCGAACAGGCCCTCGTACGCGAACGGCGTCCGCACCGGCAGCCGCAGCGTCAACGTGCCCGCGCCGCCGTCGGCGCTGATACGCGTCCGCGCCCGGCTGCGCAGCGCCGTCGGCGTCAGATCGCACACCGCCCGGATGGTGTCGTTGAACTGCCGGATGCTGGAGAAACCCGCCGCGAACGCCACATCGCTGAACGGCAGATCGGTGGTCTCGATCAGCACCCGGGCGGTCTGCGTCCGCTGCGCCCGCGCCAGGGCCAGCGGACTCGCGCCCACCTCGGCCTGCAGCACACGCTCCAGCTGCCGCGTGGTGTAGCCCAGCCGGGCGGCCAGGCCGCTGACGCCCTCGCGGTCGACCAACCCGTCGGCGATCAGCCGCATCGCCCTGGCCACCAGGTCACCGCGCATGTTCCATTCCGGGGAGCCTGGTGACGCGTCGGGGCGGCACCGCTTGCACGCCCGGAAGCCGGCCTTCTGCGCGGCCGCGGCGGTCGGATAGAACCGCAGATTGCGCGCGTACGGTGGCCGGACCGGGCAGCTGGGCCGGCAGTAGATGCCCGTGGTCAGCACGGCGGTGACGAACCAGCCGTCGAACCGGGCGTCCTTGGACTGGACGGCTCGGTAACAGCGGTCGAAATCGTCGTACACCACCTCACGATGACACGTGGGTACCGCCAGCACTGGCGGAAAAACGACATCGTTGTGGCCGGCTCTTTTACGCACAGGCGGAGAACTGCGCGGCGAGGCGGTCACTGAGATCGGCGAAACCTGCCGCCGGTACCGCGGAGTCGGCGGCCTCAGCGCACACGGTGATCCGTCCGACCTCGTGCGGCGCGGCGCCGTCCAGCCGCCATTCGATCTGGACCGGGTGCTCCCGGGAGGGCTGCAGTTCCTCGATGACGGCGGCGAGGTTGGCGTAGGCCGTGGCCGGGGCACCGAGGTTCACCGACAGCCCGCTGATCCGCCCGGAGTCGACGCCGACCCACAGCAGCGCGGCGGGCAGCCTGTCCCGCTGCCGGACCAGTGCCTCGAAGTCGGTCACGCTCAACGGAGTTGTCACCTCCCACGAACTGTGCCGCGCCGGATCGGCGGAGCGGATGTAGAGGGTCTCGGACCCGCCCTCAGCCGCGAGCGCGGTCGCCGCGTCGCGGTCCGGGTCCGCACTGGACCACACCTCCAGTCGGGACCGGCCGTCGATCTCGAGCCACCGGATCGACCCGGCGTCCGAGTGCGCCCGCACCGCCCGGACGAGGCTGGCGTTCGCCGCGACCGTCGACGGGTCCAGGCGGCCGTCGTAGGACACGACGGCGCGCGGTGCGACGGTCACGGTCGTCTTTTGGCGGTGCGAGTCGAAGGCATCGCCTTTGAGGTGGTTGACGCGTTGCGCCGCGGCCGCGATCTGCGCCTCCGTGGCATCGGTCATGTCGAGTTCGATCCACAGGTTGGCGCCGTTCTCGAAGTCGTTGATGTAGCTGACGTCCGACGATGCCACACCCGGCAGCGTCGGCACCGCGGCGCGGATCTCGGCGGCCTCGGCGCTGCGGTCGGCGGTACATCCGGTGCCGAACAGGGCGATGAGGATTGCGATGAGCACGCCGGGCCTCATTGCTCCAGTCTGCCGAGCGACCGCCTGCGATCGCGTGAGTAGATCTACCCGAAGCTCGGACACCTGGCCTGGAAGCGGGTCGACCCCACCGACGGCCTGATCAGCGGGCTCTACACCGTGCTCATCCCGCCACCGGCGTGACCCGCGCAGGCCCGGAGTTTGGCAGACTGTCCCCGTGGCTCAGATAACACTGCGTGGAAACCCCATCAACACCGTCGGCGATCTGCCCGCCGTGGGTTCGGCGGCCCCCGGCTTCACCCTGACCGGCACCGACCTCGGTGAGGTCAGCGATGAGCAGTTCAAGGGCAAGCCGTTCCTGCTGAATATTTTCCCGTCCATCGATACCCCGGTCTGTGCGACCAGCGTGCGCACCTTCAACGAGCGCGCGGCCGGCACCGGCGCCGCCGTGGTGTGCGTGTCCAAGGACCTGCCGTTCGCACAGAAGCGCTTCTGCGGCGCCGAGGGCATCGAGAACGTGACCACCGCGTCGGCGTTCCGCGGCAGTTTCGGTGAGGACTACGGCGTCACCCTCGCCGACGGTCCGATGGCCGGGCTGCTCGCGCGGGCGGTCGTCGTGGTCGGTGCGGACGGCAAGGTCGTCCACGCCGAACTGGTACCCGAGATCGCCCAGGAGCCCGACTACGACGCGGCGCTGCAGGCACTCGGCTGACCGACACCCATCCCAGTGGCACCGGGCTGTCCGACGGTCCGGTGCCACTCCCGTTTCCGGGCTCAGTCGACGACCGGCAGCGCCAGCCGCGTCGGTTCGTCGTGGCCGCGCAGGACGACGGTCTCGCCCAGTGTCCAGCGGGCCCGTTCGGCCTCGCCGGCGCCGGCCACCGCGTCCGCTGACGCCAGCAGATGACCGGGCTGCTCCTTGGCCAGCTCGCACAACCGGGCCGCCTGGTTGACCGGTTCGCCGATCACCGTGTACTCGAAACGCTCGCGGGCGCCGACGTTTCCGGCCACCGCCTCGCCGGCGGCCACCCCGATGCCCGCGTCGCACTCGGGCACCTCGGCCTGAATCCGGCGGGCGATCGCCCGCGCCGCCCCCAGCGCGGCGTCCTCGGGTCGCTCGAGATGGTTGGGGGCGCCGAACACCGCCAGCGCCCCGTCGCCCTCGAACTTGTTGACGAAGCCGCGGTGCCGGTCGACCTCCTCGACGATGACAGCGAAGAACCGGTTGAGCAGGTCGACGACCTCGGTGGCCGGCCGCGTCGTCACCAGGTGCGTCGAGCCGATGATGTCGACGAAGATCACCGCGATGTGGCGTTCCTCGCCGCCCAGCTTGATGCGCTCGCGCTCGGCGGCCTTGGCGACCTCACGGCCGACGTGACGGCCGAACAGGTCGCGCAACCGCTCCCGCTCCTTGAGCCCGTCGACCATCGAGTTGAAGCCGCGCTGCAGCTCGCCGAGCTCGGTTCCGTCGAAAACGACCACGTTGCAGTTCAAGTCGCCCTGCTCGACGTGTTTGAGCGCGTTGCGCACCACCCGCACAGGGGTGGCGGTCAGCCACGACAGCAGCCACATCAGCAGCGAACCGAACACCAGCGACAGCGCCGAGATGGCCAGCACCGCCAGCCCGAACTGGGTGGGCGTCATGTTGCGCAGCAGCAGCGCGAAGATCGCCGTCACCCCGATGCCCATGACCGGCACACCCGACCCGAGCAGCCACACCAGCATCGTGCGGCCCATGATGCCGTCGGTGAGCCGGCGCGGCGGCGGCCCGGCCTCCAGCGCCTGCGCCGCCACCGGTCGCAGCGCGAACTCGGTGATCAGGTAGCACGCGGTGGCCACCACGATTCCCGAGAAGGTCACCGCGAACAGGAACCGGGGGATGAACTCCGTGGCGTGCAGGCCGTACAGCGAGGTCAGCAGCACCGCGCCCACCGCCCACAACACCAGCACCATGCGCGCCACCCGCCACGGTGCGACGAATGTGTCGTACTGGTTGGTCCGGTCGGGTTTGCGTTCCTCGATGGCCCACCGCAGCGAGTTCACGATGCGCCGGGTCACCCAGAACGCGCCACCGCCGACCGCGAGCGCGATGTAGCCGGGGCTCACCAGCAGCGTCAGCCACCGCGGCGCGTCACCGAACACGCTGGGCGTGGGGAACACGAACGCCACCAGAAGGGTGGCCACCGCGATACCCAGCAGGTTGGTCAGCAGGATCAGGCAGGTCAGGATCACCTGGATGCGGACCCGCCGGTGCAGCTGCGTGTCGCTGACCTTGCCCAGCACCCAGGAGCCGTACTCCGGGGTGGTGGACAGACGTCCGCTCTGCCGGGTCACCGCCTCCAGGACGCGGCCCAGCCGATGCGCGACGCTCCTGTTGGCGGCCATCGCTTTCGAGCCTAATTGGCGCGGTGCACGTCGGAGCCTAAGGTGGTCAGGTGCGTCTCGTGATCGCCCAATGCACCGTTGATTACGTCGGACGTCTGACCGCACATCTGCCCTCGGCTAAGCGCCTGCTGCTGATCAAGGCGGACGGATCGGTCAGCGTGCACGCCGACGACCGCGCCTACAAGCCGCTGAACTGGATGAGCCCGCCGTGCTGGCTCACCGAGGACACCTCGGGCGACGTGCCGGTCTGGGTCGTCGAGAACAAGGCGGGGGAGCAGCTGCGCATCACCGTCGAGGCCATCGAGCACGACACCAACCACGAGCTCGGCGTCGACCCGGGCCTGGTCAAGGACGGCGTGGAGGCCCACCTGCAGGAGCTGCTCGCCGAGCACGTCGAGCTGTTGGGCCCCGGCTACACCCTGGTGCGACGCGAGTACATGACCGCGATCGGGCCCGTCGACCTGCTGTGCCGCGACGAGAACGGTCGCTCGGTGGCCGTCGAGATCAAGCGCCGCGGCGAGATCGACGGCGTCGAACAGCTCACCCGCTATCTCGAACTGCTCAACCGCGACAGCCTGCTCGCCCCGGTCACCGGGATCTTCGCCGCGCAGCAGATCAAACCGCAGGCCCGCACGCTGGCCGAGGACCGGGGCATCCGCTGTGTGACGTTGGACTACGACAAGATGCGCGGGATGGACAGCGACGAGTTCCGGCTGTTCTGATGGGGCAACTCTGATGGGCAGGCGTCGCGCACGGCGGCCGCTCCCGCCGCCGCTGCCCGCACCGCGCCGCATCGAGATCGGGCCAGACGGCTTCGACTACGAGGTGCGCCCGATCGCGGCGTCACGCGCGGTCAAGACCTACCGCTGTCCCGGATGTGATCACGAAATCCGGCCCGGCACAGCACATTTGGTGGCGATACCGGTCGATGTGGGGACGTTGGGCGTCGAGGACCGTCGGCACTGGCACACGCCGTGCTGGGCGCACCGGTGCACACGGGGCCCCACGCGGAAATGGTCGTGACGGGTCAGTGCGCGTCGGCCGCGGGCTCGACGAGCTCGATGAGCACGCCGCCGGCGTCCTTGGGATGAATGAAGTTGATGCGCGAGTTCGCGGTGCCGCGCTTGGGCGCGTCGTAGAGCAGGCGCACACCGTCGGCGCGCAGCCGCTCGGAGAGCTCGTCGATATCGCTGACGCGGTAGGCCAGCTGCTGCAGGCCCGGGCCGCGGGTGTCGATGAACTTCGCGATCGTCGACTTCTCGTTCAGCGGGGCGAGAAGCTGGATCTCGGTGCTGCCCACCGCGGCGCCGCGCACGGCCAGCATGGCCTCGCGGACACCCTGCTCCTCGTTGACCTCCTCGTGCAGCACGATCATGCCGAGGTGGTCGTGATACCACTTGATCGCGGCGTCGAGGTCCGGTACCGCGATCCCCACGTGATCGATCGCCGTCACCAGAGCGCTGGAGAGCGCCGGACGGACATCTACGTGTTCAGTGGTCATAACGTAACGGTAACCTTGAGACAGATGTTTACGGAATGTGTCATCAACCACACTCCTAATACCCACTTCCGGAGGAATTGATCAATGACGACGTCGGTGATTGTTGCTGGGGCGCGGACTCCGGTCGGCAAGCTCATGGGTTCGCTGAAGGACTTCTCGGCGACAGATCTCGGCGCGATCGCGATCAAGGCCGCCCTGGAGAAGGCCAAGGTCGAGCCCTCCCTCGTGGAGTACGTGATCATGGGCCAGGTGCTCACCGCAGGCGCGGGCCAGATGCCCGCCCGCCAGTCGGCCGTCGGCGCCGGAATCCCGTGGGATGTGCCCGCCCTGTCGATCAACAAGATGTGCCTGTCGGGCATCGACGCCATCGCCCTGGCCGACCAGCTGATCCGCGCCGGCGAGTTCGACGTCGTCGTCGCCGGCGGCCAGGAGTCGATGAGCCAGGCCCCGCACCTGCTGCCGAAGAGCCGCGAGGGCATCAAGTACGGCAACGCCACCCTGGTCGATCACCTCGCCTACGACGGTCTGCACGACGTGTTCACCGACCAGCCGATGGGTGCGCTCACCGAACAGCGCAACGACGTCGACAAGTTCACCCGCGAGGAGCAGGACGAGTTCGCGGCGCGCAGCCACCAGAAGGCCGCCGCGGCGTGGAAGGACGGCGTGTTCGCCGACGAGGTCGTCCCGGTGCAGATCCCGCAGCGCAAGGGTGACCCGATCGAGTTCCTGCAGGACGAGGGCATCCGCGCCAACACCACCGCCGAGTCGCTGGCGGGGCTCAAGCCCTCGTTCCGCAAGGACGGCACCATCACCGCCGGTTCGTCGTCGCAGATCTCCGACGGCGCCTGCGCGGTCGTGGTGATGAACAAGGCCAAGGCCGAGGAGCTGGGGCTGACCTGGCTGGCCGAGATCGGCGCGCACGGCGTCGTCGCGGGTCCGGACTCCACGCTGCAGTCGCAGCCGGCCAACGCCATCAAGAAAGCCATTGCGCGCGAAGGCATCACGGTCGACCAGCTGGACGTGCTGGAGATCAACGAGGCGTTCGCCGCGGTGTCGCTGGCGTCCACCAAGGAGCTCGGTGCGGACCCGGACAAGGTCAACGTCAACGGCGGTGCCATCGCGATCGGTCACCCGATCGGCATGTCGGGCGCCCGCATCACGCTGCACGCCGCCCTCGAACTGGCCCGCCGCGGCAAGGGTTACGCGGTGGCGGCGCTGTGCGGCGCCGGCGGTCAGGGTGACGCGCTGATCCTGCGCCGCCCGTGACCTCCGCTCTCACCGCGCGCCTGGCTCCGCTCAACGTCGCCGGATGGTTCAGGTTCGTGGCCCTGCTGGAAGCCGTCAGCTGGATCGGTCTGCTGGCCGGGATGTACTTCAAGTACGTCGGCAGCCCGCGCACCGAGATCGGCGTCAAGATCTTCGGCCCGATCCACGGCGGGGTGTTCGTCGCGTTCGTGGTGGCGGCGTTCCTGGCCGGGGTGGCGTTCTCATGGGCGGCCGGCACCTGGCTGGCCGCGATCGTGGCCAGCATCGTGCCGCTGGGCAGCGTGATCTTCCTCATGTGGGCCGATCGCACCGGCCGGATGGGCGCACCCGCCGCCGTCGCGCAACCGGGGCGGTCGGCGCCGGAAACGACGTGACAAACTTGACTACGTGAGTCGTCCACGTCCTCCTGCTTCCCAGATCGCCGCCTCCATGGCAGGTGCGATCGATCTGTCCGCGCTCAAGCAGCGGCCGTCGGGTGACGGTGGCTCGTCGGCCCCCGCCGGCGGGGTGGAGATCACCGAGGCCAACCTCGAGAACGAGGTCCTGGTCCGGTCCAGCCAGGTGCCCGTCGTGGTGCTGCTGTGGTCGCCGCGCAGCGACGCCAGCGCCCAGCTGGGCACCACGCTCGGCGAGCTCGCCAAGGCCGACGGCGGCAAGTGGTCGCTGGCGACGGTGAACGTCGACGCGGTGCCGCGGGTGGCGCAGATGTTCGGCGTGCAGGCGATCCCCACGGTGGTGGCACTGGCCGCCGGCCAGCCCATCGCCAGCTTCCAGGGCTTGCAGCCGGCCGACCAGCTGCGCCGCTGGATCGACTCGCTGCTCAACGCGGTCGCGGGCAAGCTGGCCGGGCCCGGCGGTGAGCAGGCCGAGCAGGTCGATCCCGCGGTGGCACAGGCGCGTTCGTACCTGGACGCCGGCGATTTCGACAACGCCCGCAAGGCCTATCAGGCGATCCTGGACGCCAACCCGACCCACGCCGAGGCCAAGGGGGCGATCCGGCAGATCGACTTCCTGCAGCGCGCCACCACCAGGGCGCCGGGCGCGATCGTCGCTGCCGACGCGGCCCCCGACAACATCGAGCTGGCGTTCGCCGCCGCCGATGTCGAGATCATGCAGCAGAACGTCGCCGCGGCGTTCGACCGGCTGATCGGCCTGATCAAGCGCACCTCCGGTGACGACCGCACCAAGGTCCGCACCCGGCTGATCGAGCTGTTCGAGCTGTTCGACCCGGCCGATCCCGAGGTCATCGCCGGCCGCCGCAAGCTGGCCAACGCCCTGTACTAACTCCGGCCCTCGGGGCGCACGTACTCGAACCACAGGGCCGACAGCGGCGGTAACACCATCACCGCCGAGGCGGGCCTGCCGTGCCACGGTTCGCTGGTCGCCTCGACCGCTCCGTAGTTGCCGATACCCGAGCCGTTGTAGATGTCGGCGTCGGTGTTGAGCACCTCGCGCCAGGTGCCGGCGTGCGGCAGGCCCACCCGGTAGCTGCTGTGCTCGACCCCCGAGAAGTTGAACACGCACGCCAGCACCGACCCGTCGTCGCCGTAGCGCAGGAAGCTCAGCACGTTGTTGGTCGAGTCGTTGGCGTCGATCCACGAGTAGCCCTCGGGCCGGGTGTCCTGCGACCACAGCGCGCGGGAGCGCCGGTAGACGGCGTTCATGTCGCGCACCATCCGCTGGATCCCGGTGGAGAAGCCGTTCTCGTCGAGCTGATACCAGTCCACGCCGCGCTCCTCGGACCACTCGGCGCGCTGGCCGAACTCCTGGCCCATGAACAGCAGCTGCTTGCCGGGATGCGCCCACTGGTAGGCCAGCAGGCTGCGCACCCCGGCGGCCTTGTTGTGGTCGTTGCCGGGCATCCGGCTCCACAGCGTGCCCTTGCCGTGCACGACCTCGTCGTGGCTGATCGGCAACACGAAGTTCTCGCTGAACGCGTACAGCATCGAGAACGTGATCTCGTGGTGGTGGTAGCTGCGGTGGATCGGGTCGCGCTTGATGAACTCCAGGGTGTCGTTCATCCAGCCCATGTTCCACTTCATCGAGAAGCCAAGTCCGCCGAGGCTGGTCGGTCTGGTCACCCCCGGCCACGACGTGGACTCCTCGGCGATCGTGACGATGCCCGGCGCCGCCTTGTGCACGGTGGCGTTCATCTCCTGCAGGAACTGCACGGCCTCCAGGTTCTCCCGGCCGCCGTAGATGTTCGGGGTCCAGCCGCCCGACGGGCGCGAGTAGTCCAGGTAGAGCATCGAGGCCACCGCGTCCACCCGCAGCCCGTCGATGTGGAACTCCTGCAGCCAGTACAGCGCGTTGGCCACCAGAAAGTTACGCACCTCGTTGCGTCCGAAGTCGAAAACGTAGGTGCCCCAGTCGAGTTGCTCACCGCGCCGGGGGTCGGAGTGTTCGTAGAGCGCGGTCCCGTCGAACCGGCCGAGCGCCCACGCGTCCTTCGGGAAGTGGGCGGGCACCCAGTCCATGATCACGCCGATGCCCGCCTGGTGCAGGGTGTCCACCAGATAGCGGAAGTCGTCGGGGGTGCCCAGCCGGGAGGTCGGCGCGTAGTACGACGTCACCTGGTAGCCCCACGACCCGCCGAAGGGATGCTCGGCGACGGGCATCAGCTCGACGTGGGTGAAGCCGTTCTCGACCACGTACTCGGTGAGCTGGGTGGCCAGTTCGCGGTAGGTCAGGCCCGGCCGCCACGACATCAGGTGCACCTCGAGGGTGCTCATCGGCTCGAACACCGGATTCTGCGCGGCGCGCCGCGCCATCCACTCGTCGTCGCCCCAGGTGTAGTCGCTGACCGTCACCCTGGACGCGGTCCGCGGCGGCACCTCGGTGCCGAAGGCCATCGGGTCGGCGCGGTCGCTGACCGAACCGTCGGCGCCGTGGATGCGGAACTTGTACAGCCCGCCGATCTCGAAGCCCGGCCAGAACAGCTCCCACACTCCCGACGAGCCGAGCACCCGCAGCTGCGCCTCGTTGCCGTCCCAGTGGTTGAACTCGCCGATCAGGCTGACGCCCTTGGCATTCGGCGCCCACACCGCGAACGACACGCCCTCGACGACGCCGTCGGCGGTGGTGTAGGTGCGCGGATGCGCGCCCAGCACCTCCCACAGCCGTTCGTGGCGGCCCTCGGCGAACAGGTGCAGGTCCATCTCGCCGAGGGTGGGCAGGAACCGGTAGGCGTCGGCGACGGTGAGCACGTGGGTGCCGCCGTCGCCGTCCGGGTAGTGCACCTCGAGCCGGTAGTCGATCAGGCCGGTGAACGGCACCGCCACGGCGAACAGCCCGGCCTCGAGATGCTGCAGCGGGTAGCGGTTCCCGCCGATCAGCGCGACGACCTCCAGTGCGTGCGGACGGTAGGCCCGGATCACCGTGTGGTCGTCGTACTCGTGCGCGCCGAGAATCGAGTGCGGATCGTGGTGCTCACCGGCCAGCAGCCGGTTCAGGTCGGCGGTGTGCGGCCTCAGATGCGGGCTGCTGGCCTGTGTGGTCTGCGTCATCGCGGTCACTCCCTACGCAGCAGATTGAGTCGTTGGTCGGCGGGCACCTGCGGCATGTTGAGGATGTGTGCCACCGCGCGCACCGGATCCAACCGGACGTAATTGGCCTGGCCCCAGTGATATTCGTCGCCGGTGACCTCGTCGCGCACCCAGAACCGGTCGTAGGACTCCAACCCCAGCGCGGCCATGTCCAGCCACAGGGTGCCCTCTTCGGCGCCGAACGGGTTCAGTGTCACCACCACCAGCACCTGGTCGCCGGTGACGGGGTCGAACTTGCTGTAGGCCAGCAGCGCGTCGTTGTCGACGTGGTGGAACCTGATGGTGCGCAGCGTCTGTAACGCCGGATGCAGGCGGCGGATCTCGTTGAGCCGGGTGATGAACGGCTCCAATGACTCTCCGTCGGCCAGCGCCGCCTCGAAGTCGCGCGGGCGCAGCTCGTACTTCTCGGAGTTGAGGTACTCCTCACTACCCTCGCGGACCGGGCGGTGTTCGAAGAGCTCGAAGCCCGAGTACACGCCCCACGCCGAGCTCATCGTCGACGCCAGCACCGCGCGGATCGCGAACATGCCCGGCCCGCCGTGCTGCAGGCTCTCGTGCAGGATGTCGGGCGTGTTGGTGAACAGGTTCGGGCACGCGTAGTCGGCGTGCTCGGCGATCTGCTGGCCGAACTCGGTGAGCTCCCACTTGGCGGTGCGCCACGTGAAATACGAATACGACTGCGTGAAGCCGAGTTTCGCCAGGCCGTACAGCCGGGCCGGGCGGGTGAACGCCTCGGACAGAAACAGCACGTCGGGATGTTCGATCTTCACCTTCCCGATCAGCCAGGCCCAGAAGTTCGGCGGCTTGGTGTGCGGGTTGTCGACCCGGAAGATCTTGACGCCGTGGCTGATCCAGTGCCGCACCACCCGCAGCACCTCGGCGTACAACCCGGCCGGATCGTTGTCGAAGTTCAGCGGGTAGATGTCCTGGTACTTCTTCGGCGGGTTCTCCGCGTATGCGATGGTGCCGTCGGGCAGCACCGTGAACCACTCCGGGTGCTCGCGGGCCCACGGGTGGTCCGGCGCGCACTGCAGCGCCAGATCCAGCGCCACCTCCAGGCCCTCGCTGTGCGCGGCCGCGACGAACTCGTCGAAATCCTCGAGGGTGCCCAGCGCGGGGTGCACCGCGTCGTGGCCGCCCTCGTCGCTGCCGATCGCCCACGGTGAGCCGACGTCGTCGGGCTCGGCGGTGACGCTGTTGTTGCGGCCCTTGCGGTGCACCTTGCCGATCGGGTGGATCGGCGGCAGGTACACCACGTCGAAGCCCATCCGCGCGATCCGCGGCAGCGCCTTGGTCGCGGTGGCGAACGTGCCGTGCACCGGGTTGCCCTGGCTGTCCCAGCCGCCGGTGGAGCGCGGGAAGAACTCGTACCAGGAGCTGAACCGCGCCTTCGGCCGGTCCACCCACACGCCGTAGTGCTGGCCGCGGGTGACCAGCTCGCGCAGCGGATAGACGGCCAGCAGCTCGGCGACCTCGGAGCCGAGCGCCGCGCCGGCGCGCACCAGCGGATCGCCCGGCTCACGCAGCCGCGCGGCGGCCTCGAGCAGGGGCGCACGCAGCTGCCGGGGCACCCCGGTGGCGGCGCGCTCCAGCAGCCTCGCGCCGACCAGCAGATCGTTGGACAGTTCGGCCTCGCTCTGCCCGGCGTCGAGCTTGGCGGTGACGTTGTGGCGCCAGGTGGCCAGCGGGTCACCCCACCCGTCGACCCGGAACGTCCACAGCCCGGGATTGTCGGGGGTGAACGTGCCGTGGAAGACGTCGGGGGTGCGGCCGGGCGCCATCGGCAGGTGCCGCGGTTTGCGCCACGGCGCCGCCCCGCTCACCGGATCCTTCGGTTCCGGGTCGGGCAGCTGCAGGCCCGGCGGATCGGCGGCAAGCTTCGGGTAGGTGGTGCCGTGGTAGCGCACCACGAGGGTGGCGGCGACGGCGTCGTGGCCCTCCCGCCACACGGTGGCGCTGACCGGCACGATCTCGCCGACGACCGCCTTGGCGGGATACCGTCCGCCGGAGACGACAGGTGCGACGTCATCGATCTCGATCCGACCGGCCACCTATCACTCCTTCGCATGTCCTCAACCGCGTCATGAGGCCTTGTCGCGCCCTATACCCACCGTAATGCTCAGCCCAACCAGAAGCGGGCCAAGCGATACCGCGACCTGGCCGCCTCCCACCGGTTTGTCAGTAAGGTGGAGACGCGTGATGGCCCGATGAAAGCCCTGAGAAGGTTCACCGTCCGTGCTCACCTGCCCGAGCGGTTGTCCGCGCTGGAACGGCTGTCGATCAACCTGCGCTGGTCCTGGGACCGCGCCACCCAGGATCTGTTCGAGACGGTCGATCCGCAGCTGTGGCAGCGGGTCGGCTGCGACCCGGTGGGTCTGCTGGGCCAGGTGACACCCCAACGCCTTGAGGAGCTGGCCGCCGACCAGGCGTTCCTGGAGCGCCTGGACGCGCTGGCCGCCGATCTCGACGACTACCTCACCCGCCCGCTGTGGTACCAGCAGGAACTCGAGCGGGGTGCCGAACTGCCCAACGGCATCGCGTACTTCTCGATGGAGTTCGGCATCGCAGAGTCGCTGCCGAACTACTCGGGTGGGCTGGGCATCCTCGCCGGCGACCACCTGAAGTCGGCGTCGGATCTGGGCCTGCCGCTGATCGCGGTCGGGCTGCTGTACCGCTCGGGATACTTCCGCCAGTCGCTGACCGCCGACGGGTGGCAGCACGAGAGCTACCCGGCGCTGGACCCGCAGGGCCTGCCGCTGCGGCTGCTCACCGACGGTGCGGGCAACCCGGTGGTGGTCTCGGTGGCGATGCCCGAGAACGCCGAGCTGCGGGCCCGGATCTGGGTCGCGCAGGTGGGCCGAATTCCGCTGCTGCTGCTCGACTCCGACATCCCGGAGAACGACCACGACCTGCGTGGGGTGACCGACCGGCTCTACGGCGGCGACCAGGACCACCGCATCAAGCAGGAGATCCTGGCCGGCGTCGGCGGGGTCCGGGCGATCCGCGCGTTCACCGAGCTGGAGGGCAGGCCCGCCCCCGAGGTGTTCCACATGAACGAGGGCCACGCCGGGTTCCTCGGTGCCGAGCGGATCCGCGAATTGATCGACGCCGGACTCGATTTCGACACCGCGCTGACCGTGGTCCGCTCGTCGACGGTGTTCACCACCCACACCCCGGTGCCCGCGGGCATCGACCGCTTCCCGGTGGACATGGTGCGCTGGTACTTCGGCGGCGACGCCGACGGCCCGGACGGCGAGATGTCGCGGCTGCTGCCGGGGGTGCCGCAGGAACGCATCCTGGCGTTCGGCGCGGAGGAGGATCCGACCAAGTTCAACATGGCGCACATGGGGCTGCGGCTCGCGCAGCGCGCCAACGGCGTCTCGCTGCTGCACGGCAAGGTCAGTCGCGCCATGTTCAACGGGCTGTGGCCGGGCTTCGACCCCGACGAGGTGCCGATCGGCTCGATCACCAACGGGGTGCACGCCCCGACCTGGGCGGCGCCGCAGTGGCTGCGGCTGGCCCGCGAGCTGCTCGGCGGCGCCGACCTCAGCAGCGCGCGCGAGCCGGCGGCCTGGGAGCGGTTGAACGAGGTCGATCCCGCCCACCTGTGGGCGATCCGCTCGCAGCTGCGGGAACAACTCGTCGCCGATGTCCGGGACCGGCTGCGCCGCTCCTGCCTGGAGCGCGGCGCCGCCGAAGCCGAGATCGGTTGGATCGCCAACGCTTTCGACCCCAACGTGCTCACGATCGGGTTCGCCCGCCGGGTGCCGACCTACAAGCGGCTGACGCTGATGCTGCGCGACCCGGAGCGGCTGGAGCGGTTGCTGCTCGACGAGCAGCGCCCGATCCAGCTGATCGTGGCAGGCAAGTCGCATCCCGCCGACGACGGCGGCAAGGCGCTGATCCAGCAGGTGGTGCGGTTCGCCGACCGCCCCGAGGTGCGGCACCGCATCGCGTTCCTGCCCGACTACGACATGTCGATGGCCCGCCTGCTGTACTGGGGCTGCGACGTGTGGCTCAACAACCCGCTGCGCCCGCTGGAGGCGTGCGGGACGTCCGGTATGAAGAGCGCGCTCAACGGCGGGCTGAACCTGTCCATCCGCGACGGGTGGTGGGACGAGTGGTTCGACGGCGAAAACGGTTGGGAGATACCGACTGCCGCGGGCCTGGACGAGAACCGGCGCGACGATCTGGAGGCGGCGGCACTGTACGACCTGCTGGAGAACTCGGTGGCGCCGAAGTTCTACGACCGCGACGAGCGCGGGGTGCCGACCCGCTGGGTGGAGATGGTGCGCCACACCCTGATCGCGCTGGGGCCCAAGGTGCTGGCCTCGCGGATGGTGCGCGAGTACACCGAGAAGTACTACGCGCCCGCGGCGCAGTCGGTGCGCCGGACCGTGCAGCCCGGCGCCGACGGTGAACCGTTCGGCGCGGCCCGCGATCTGGCGGCCTACCGGCTGCGGGTGTCGCAGGCGTGGCCGGATGTGCGGATCACCGATGTCGACAGCTACGGCCTGCCCGACACCCCGCTGCTGGGTTCGGAGTTGACGCTGACCGCGACCGTGCAGCTGGCCGGGCTGAGCCCGGACGAGGTGACGGTGCAGGCGGTGATCGGGCGCGTCGACGACAGCGACTCGCTGGTCGACCCGGTCACGATCCCGATGACCCACACCGGCGGCGCCGACGGTGGCAGTGACGTGTTCACGGTGACGGCTCCGCTGCCGGTCGCCGGTCCGGTGGGCTACACGGTCCGGGTGCTGCCGCACCATCCGCTGCTGGCCGGGGACAACGAGCTCGGCCTGGTGGCGCTGGCGTGAGCGGCGCGCTGAAGGTCGCCCTCGACGGCGGCCCCTACGGCCTGGCCGCGGGCCCGGACCGCGCGATGTGGGTGACGCTGGCCGGCGGCGACGCGATCGCCCGGGTGACGCCTGCCGGTGAGGTGACGAGGTATCCGGTCGGCCCCGGCAGCCGCCCGATGATCATCACCGCCGGACCGGACGGTGCGCTGTGGTTCACCCGCGGCGACGACAGGATCGGGCGCATCACCACCGACGGGGAGCTGTCCGCGGTCGAACTGCCAGACGGCAGCGCCCCGTACGGCATCACCGTCGGCCCCGACGGCGCGCTGTGGTTCACCGCGATGGGCACCGGGATGGTCGGCAGGCTCACCGTGGACGGCGAGCTGACCGACAGCCACCCGGTCGGCGGCGGCCCGTCGATGATCATCACCGGCCCCGACCACGCGCTGTGGTTCACCATGAACGAGGCCGGCGCGATCGGCAGGCTGACCGTCGCCAGTGACCTGACCGTGCGCCAGACACCGACCCCCGCGTCCGGACCTGTCGGCATCACCGCCACCCACGACGACGCGGTGTGGTTCACCGAGATCCGCGCCGAACGGCTGGGCCGGATTCCGCTGAACGACGCGATCCAGGAGATCGAGTTGCCGGGCAGACCGCACGCCGTGGCCGCCGACACCGCCGACGGTGTATGGGTCACGCTGTGGGGGTCCAGTCAGATCGCCCGGGTAAGCGGCGACGGTGAGATCGTCACGGTCGACCTGCCGCCGGGCTGCGAGCCGCATGGCGTCGCGGTCGACGCCGACGGGGCGGCGTGGGTGGCCCTGGAGGTCGGTTTCGTGTTGCGCATGCCCTCCTGAGAACCCCTCGGGAAGACGCACGGTAAGTGCCCGGTAAGTTGCGAAGCGTTGCTAACCAACGGAGGGCATGGCACGTGACGCTTGAGTTTGTGCTTCGGCGCGGAATCACTGTGTTCGCCGTTGTGGGGCTGCTGGCCGCACTGCCCGCCGCGGGGGCCCACGCCCAGCCGGCCGACGGGCCGGCGCCGGTCGACGCCGCCGAGGCCCCGCCCGCGGACGCCCCGCTGCCGCCACCGGAGGAGGCCGCACCGCTTGAGGAGGCCGCACCGCTCGAGGAGGCTGCACCGCCCCCGCCCGACGGCGCCGTCGAGTCCACCCCGCCCGCGGTCACCGAGACCCCCGACGGGTGGCGGCTGGAGCTGGGCGCCAAGGACGAGACACAGGCCCCGATCCCACCGCTGACCACGGCGCTGTCCTCGCGCGAGTACGTGGTCGGCGGGACCTACGTCGGCTCGCTGACCGGACCCGGCGTCGACGAGGAGCCGCCGCACGGGACGCTGGAGGTCGGCTACGAGATCGGTTGCGGCATCGACATGAGCACCTCCAACGGTGTCTCGCTGACCGGCACCGCAGGCATCAACCCGTCGATGGGCATCCTCGGCCTCGACGCCGCGGGCCCCATCGAGATCGGCGTGCTGCCGACCCTGGGCGGCAACCTCGGCGGCGGCATCACGATCGGCCTCAAACCTGGTCTGGTCAACGTGGTTCCGGTGACCAAGAAGGAGTACACCGGCGCGAACCCGTGGGTGATGGTCAGCAACTTCCGGGTCAAGATCGACGGCTGTGTCGGCGAGTCGTTCCTGCGCTCCTACGCCTTCCTGAGCCGCTCCACCGACGAGTCCGACGCGATCGTCGCGTGGTACGGCACCACCAAGAAGGTCTAGGGCTCTCAGTCGAAGCGCTTGAAGCACCGCTCGGTGTCGCCGAGCACGCCGACCCGGAACGCGTCGATCCGGGAGAACCCCGACGGCACCGACTCACCGTTGACGTCGCTGGCGGCCAGGCCGTTGGTGAGGATGCCCGACACCGCCTCGTCGATGTCACCGGCGGTCAGCGCCAGCGTGCCGCCCGACGGGGTGCTCACCGGTCTGGACAGCTCGGTGGTGGCCACCCCGGTCAGGCAGGCGGTGCGCAGCGCGGCCTCGGCGTCGTCGAGGGCGACGCCGCCGTGCTCCCGCACGAGTGCCTGCATGTAGCGCGACATCAGCACCGAGTAGGCACTGTTGTCGCCGGTCGCCAGCGCGATCGGATCCGCGATGTGCGGGGTGCCGCCCATCTCCGCCAGCCCGTCCAGGTCGACGGCGATGGTGTTGGTGGCGGGGCAGTACGACGCAGGCGGGCTCGGCCGCGCGTCCGCGCAGTCAACCTCCTCGAACACCAGCTGCGGCGGTTCCGCCGGCTCGAACACGGCCGTCAACGCCTCGACGACCGAGCGCACCGAGTCCTCGGTGACCGGCAGCTCCCCGGTCTCGTCCTCCTCCAGCAGCACCGGCAGATCGCCGCGGCGCTGGGTGATCTCGCGCATGTCGATGGCCGCGCACGCGGTCGGGCCGTCGGTGAAGCCGAACTGGAACGCCGACAGTCGCTCGAACGCCGACCCGTGCTCGTCGTACCCGACCTCGGGATCGTTCTCGGTCATCACCGGGTCGCGGAACGAGATCACCGCCGCCAGCACATTGTTCAGGCCGTCGGCGGTGGACAGCGTGAACCGCGGCGAGTTGTCCTCGGCGACCCAGCGCATGTAGGCGCCCGAGAAGCAGTCGGCCTGCTGCTCGGACACCAGCGTCGGGGTGTCGTCGTCGACCAACCCGGCCTGCCCCTGCACGGCGTGGCCGTACTCGTGGGCGAGCATCATCACCACACCCATGTCGCCGTACTCGCCGCGAAGCGTGGGGATCAGCTCACCGCGGTCCCAGCCGATGGTCTCGTCGTCGGTGCAGAAGCCCGCGTTGACCAACGCGAACGTGTTGAAGCCGCAGAAGAAGACCTCGTCGAAACCGTTGGCGTCCCAGGAGTACAGCGCCGCGACGGGCCGGAACGCGTCGTCGGAGATCTCGCCGAAGGCGCTCTCCCAGTAGTCCTCGATGTCGCTGATCGCCTGGCGGGACAGTTCGTCGTCGTCGCCGCCGTCGGTGCCCTCCACCTCCCGGGTGGGCGCCTCGGCGTCGGGCCGCAGCCCGCTCGGGCCGTCGGTGGCCGGCATGCCCGCGACGCGGAACGGGTCGGCGAACACCGACACGGGGGTGCCCTGCAGCGTCGTCGTGCACGCGGTCATCAGCACCGCCGCCGACGCCAGCACCGCTGCGACCGGCCCCCGCCTCATCCGCCCCGCCTTTCGACTGAATCGCTGCCAGGATAGGGGACTCACCGACTCCGCAACCGGACCAGCGCATCGCGCACCACGGTGGGGTCCGTCGTCGTCCAGAACGGCGGCAGCGACGCTCGCAGATAGCCGCCGTAGCGGGCGGTGGCCATCCGCGAGTCCAGCACCGCCACCACACCCCGGTCGTCGACCCGGCGCAGCAACCGGCCCGCGCCCTGGGCCAGCAGCAGTGCGGCGTGGCTGGCGGCCACCGCCATGAACCCGTTGCCGCCGCGCGCGGCGACCGCCCGCTGCCGCGCGGTCAGCAGCGGATCGTCGGGGCGGGGGAACGGGATCCGGTCGATGAGCACCAGAGACAGCGACGGCCCGGGCACGTCGACGCCCTGCCACAGCGACAGCGTGCCGAACAGCGACGTCGCCGGATCGTCGGCGAACCGCTCGACCAGCGCGGAGGTGGTGTCCTCGCCCTGGCACAACACCGGGGTGTCCAGCCGCTCGCGCATGACCTCGGCGGCCGCCTTGGCCGCCCGCATCGACGAGAACAACCCCAGCGTGCGCCCGCCCGCCGCGGTGATCAGACCGGCGATCTCGTCGAGTTGTTCGGCCGAACCGGTGCCGTCGCGGCCCGGCGGTGGCAGGTGCGCGGCGATGTAGAGAATCCCCGACTTGGCGTGCTCGAACGGGGAGCCGACGTCCAGGCCCCGCCAGCGGATGCCCTCCGTGGTGAGTCCCCACGCCCCGGCCATCGCCTCGAAGTTGCCGCCCAGCGTCAGCGTCGCCGACGTCAGCACCGTGGTGGCGTGCTCAAACAGCCTGGTGCGCAACAGCCCCGACACCGTCAGCGGGGCTACCCGCAGCAGCGTGCGGACGGTTCCGCGGATCTCGTCGCGCTCCACCCACACCACGTCGAGCCGGTCTGCGATCGGCGGCACGAACGAGTCGAGGATGCGCGAGGCGGTGTCGCCGAGCTCGGTCAGCGCGGTGACCGCCTCGGTGCGCGCCGCCGCCGCGGCCGGGTCGCTGGGTGCGGTGTCGATGGCCGCCCGCACCCGGTGCGCCGCATCGCGGACCGCGGCCAGATAGGTGGCCAGCTCCTCGTCGAGGACGTCGATGCGGCCGGGTTCGGTGTCGTGGATCGCCGACGCCAGCGTCGTCGTCGCCGCCTCCAGCCGCTCCGCGAGTTCGGGGTCCACCAGCCGCGCGGATCGCCGGTGCGCCACCGACATCGACGTCGCCGACAGCTCGCCGGTGGCCACCGACGTGACCCGGTCCACCAGCTCGTGGGCCTCGTCGACGACCAGCAGTCGGTGCTCGGGCAGCACCGCGGCATCGGAGATGGCGTCGATCGCCAGCAGGGCGTGGTTGGTGACGACGACGTCGGCGTGCCCGGCCTTCTCGCGGGCCTTCTCCGCGAAACAGTCGGCGCCGTACGGGCAGCGGGCCACCCCGATGCACTCCCGCGCCGACACGCTCACCTGGGACCAGGACCGGTCCGGCACACCGGGGGTCAGCTCGTCGCGGTCGCCGGTGTCGGTCTCCGAGGACCACGCGATGAGCCGTTTGACGTCGCGGCCCAGCGCGCTGACCGCCATCGGTTCGAACAGCTCCTCCTGCGGACGGTCCTCCGGTTCGCCGGCGCCGTTGTGGATCTTGTTGAGGCACAGGTAGTTTCCGCGTCCCTTGAGCAGCGCGAACTGGGGCCGGCGGGGCAGCAGCGCGGCCAGCGCGTCGGCGAGCCGGGGCAGGTCGCGGTCGACGAGCTGACGCTGCAGCGCGATCGTCGCCGTGGACACCACCACGGGTTCCTCGGAGGTGACCGCCTGCGCGACCGCGGGCACCAGGTAGGCCAGCGACTTGCCGGTGCCGGTGCCGGCCTGCACGGCGAGGTGCTCGCCGGTCTCGAAGGCGCGCGCGACGGCCTGGGCCATCTCGATCTGGCCGCTGCGTTCACGCCCACCCAGTGCCGCCACCGCGGCGGACAGCAGCTCGGTGACGTCAGGTATGCCGGACAGTGCCCAACCCCCCTAGGCCCCGGGCGGGATCAGCCGCGTCCGGATCGCCGGTTCACCGCGCGACAGTGCCAGCCCGTCCCACGGCAGGCTCTTCAGCCCGGCGGCGACGCGGCCGCGGGCGGCCGCCAGATCCAGATCGGAGACCAGGTCACCGCCGCGCATCAGCGGCACGGTCAGCGGTCGCGCCGTCAACCCGTCGGGTGTCTGCGGCGGCCGGTCGTAGGGGTGGACGATCTCCTCGACGGCGGTGCCGGTGCGCTTGGCCAGCCGCAGCGCCTGCTTGCGCCCGCCGTGGGACTCCTTGTGCGTGCTGCGTTTCTCCACCGGGATCCCGTCGACCTCGGTCAGCTTGTAGACCATGCCCGCGGTGGGCGCGCCCGAGCCGGTCACCACCGAGGTGCCCACGCCGTAGATATCGACGGGTTCGGCCCTCAGCGAGGCGATCGCGAACTCGTCGAGATCGCCGGACACCACGATGCGGGTCTTCGTCGCGCCGAGGCGGTCGAGCTGCTGGCGCACCTGGCGGGCCAGCACCCACAGGTCACCGGAGTCGATGCGTACCGCGCCCAGCTCGGGGCCGGCCACCTCGATCGCGGCCGCCACCCCCGCGGTGATGTCGTAGGTGTCCACCAGCAGCGTGGTGCCCACCCCCAGCGCGTCGACCTGAGCCCGGAACGCGGCCCGCTCGTCGGGGCCGTCGGCCCGGGTGTGCAGCAGCGTGAACGCGTGGGCGCTGGTGCCCATCGCGGGCACCCCGTAGCGGTGCTCGGCCTCCAGGTTCGACGAGCCGGCGAAGCCCGCGATGTACGCGGCGCGCGCGGCGGCCACGGCGGCGCTCTCGTGGGTGCGCCGCGAACCCATCTCGATCAGTGGGCGGCCCTCGGCAGCGCTGACCATGCGGGCGGCCGCCGAGGCGATCGCGCTGTCGTGATTGAGGATCGACAGCGCCAGCGTCTCCAGCAGCACGCACTCGGCGAACGTGCCGTGCACCGACAACACCGGTGAGCCCGGGAAGTAGAGCTCGCCCTCCGGATAGCCGTCGATATCGCCGCGGAACCGGTAGCCGGCCAGGTAGTCCAGCGTGTCGCGGTCCAGGAACCGCGCCAGCGACGACAGCACGTCGTCGTCGAATCGGAACTGCGCCAACGCTTCCATGAAGCGCGCCGTACCCGCCACCACCCCGTAGCGGCGGCCCTCCGGCAGCCGGCGGGCGAACACCTCGAAGGTGGTGCGCCGGTGCGCGGTGCCGTCGCGCAGCGCAGCCGCGAGCATCGTCAGCTCGTACTTGTCGGTGAGCAGGGCCGAGGATGCGGCGGTCACACGCTCACCGTAGTAGCTCGTGGCCGCTGCGGGGTGTTGGCTATCCTGATCCCATGGTGACGCCGGCCATGGCTCGACCGGGGATCCGCGAGGACGTCGAGTCCATCCAGGGTGAGGACACAGCCACCGACACCCCGTGGGTGACCATCGTCTGGGATGACCCGGTGAATCTGATGACGTACGTGACCTACGTCTTCCAGAAGCTGTTCGGCTACAGCGAGCCGCACGCCACCAAGCTGATGCTTCAGGTCCACAACGAGGGCAAGGCGGTGGTCTCGTCGGGTAGTCGGGAGGCGATGGAGATCGACGTGTCCAAGCTCCACGCCGCGGGCCTGTGGGCGACCATGCAGCAGGATCGCTGACAGACACGTGCGTAAATGGAAACGGGTCGAAACCCCTGACGGTCCGCGATTTCGATCCGCCCTTGCGGCGCACGAGGCCGCGCTGCTGCAGAGTCTGGCCCAGTCGCTGATCGGCATGCTCGACGACCGCGAATCGTCAGCGCCCGCAGACGAACTCGAGGCCATCACCGGAATCCGCACCGGTCACACGGCACCGCCTGCCGACGACACGATGAAGCGGCTGCTGCCGGACTTCTTCCGCCCGCAGACCGACCACCCGGCCGGCTCCGGCGCCGCGGAGAGCCTCAACAGCGCGCTGCGCAGCCTGCACGAGCCGGAGATCATCGACGCGAAACGGCAAGCCGCGCAGACGCTTTTGAAGACATTGCCCCCGCAGGGCGGCAAGTTCGAGTTGTCCGAGGACGACGCCCACGCCTGGGCCGCCGCCGTCAACGACATGCGGCTGGCGCTGGGGACCATGCTCAACATCGGGCCGGACAGCCCCGACGCGCTGCCGCCCGACCACCCGATGTCCGGTCACCTCGATGTGTACCACTGGTTGACCGTGCTGCAGGAGTACCTGGTTCTCGGATTGATGGGAAAGAACAGATGAACGCACCCGGGTCGATCACCGATGTGGCGGGAATCCGCGTCGGGCAGTACCAGCGGATCGACCCGGATGTCACGCTCGGCTCGGGGTGGGCCAGCGGCACCACCGTCGTGCTGCCGCCGCCGGGCACCGTCGGCGGCGTCGACGGCCGAGGCGGCGCGCCCGGCACCCGCGAGACCGACCTGCTCGACCCGATCAACTCCGTGCGGCACGTCGACGCCGTGGTGCTCAGCGGCGGCAGCGCCTACGGGCTGGCGACCGCCGACGGGGTGATGCGCTGGCTGGAGGAGCAGGGCCGCGGCGTCGCGCTCGACGGCGGGGTGGTGCCGATCGTGCCCGCCGCGGTGGTGTTCGACCTGCCGGTCGGCGGATGGCAGTGCCGGCCGACCGCGGAGTTCGGCTACGAGGCCGCCCGCACCGCGGGCACCGACGTCGCGGTCGGCACCGTCGGCGGCGGCACCGGCGCGCGGGTCGGTGTGCTCAAGGGCGGGGTGGGCACGGCGTCCACACAGCTCGCCTCCGGCGTCACGGTCGGGGCCATCGTGGTGGTCAACGCCGCGGGCGACGCGATCGACCCGGCCACCGGGCTGCCCTGGCTGGCCTACCAGATCGAGGAGTTCGGGCTGCGCCGCCCGCCCGCCGACCAGATCGCCGCCTACGCCGCCCGCCATCAGGAGTTCAGCCCGCTCAACACCACCATCGCGGTGGTGGCCACCGACGCCGCGCTCAGCCCGGCAGGCTGCCGGCGGGTCGCGGTGGCCGCCCACGACGGGCTGGCCCGCACGCTGCGGCCGTGCCACACCCCGCACGACGGGGACACCGTGTTCGCGCTGGCCACCGGTGCCGTCGAGGTGCCGCTGGACCCGCGCACCCCGGCGTCGATGTCACCGGAGGTGCCGCTGGTCTCCGAGGTCGGCGCCGCCGCGGCGGACGTGCTGGCCCGTGCCGTGATGGTCGCTGTGCTCTCCGCGACGTCGGTGGCCGGAATACCGAGTTACCGCGACATGTTGCCGGGAGCGTTCGAGTAACCGGTTTAGTCGGTCTTTGCCCTGCTGGAATACAGTTTCGGGCAGAAAGGGGTGAGCTGGCTTGCTGGTGATCCGGGCGGACCTGGTCGACGCGATGGTCGCGCACGCGCGCGAAGACCATCCCGATGAGGCGTGTGGGGTGATCGCGGGACCGGAGGGCTCCGATCGGCCGGAGCGGTTCATCAGGATGCTCAACGCCGAGCGCTCGCCGACCTTCTACCGGTTCGACTCCATGGAGCAGCTGCGGGTGTGGCGCGAGATGGACGACAACGACGAGGTGCCCGTCGTCATCTACCACTCGCACACCGCGACCGAGGCGTACCCCAGCCGCACCGACATCTCGCTGGCACAAGAACCCGACGCCCACTACGTGCTGGTGTCCACCCGGGACCCGGAACAGCACGAACTGCGGAGCTACCGCATCGTCGACGGCGTCGTGACCGAAGAACCCGTCCAAATCGTCGAGCAGTACTAGAAAGGCTCACCCGATGCCCGTAACCGTGTCGATCCCGACCATCCTGCGCCCGCTGACCGGCGGGGAGAAGCGCGTCACCGCCAACGGCGACACCCTGGCCGCGGTGATCAGCGACCTGGACGCCAACCACCCCGGGATCTCCGAGCGCCTGATGGACAAGGACAACCCCGGCAAGCTCAACCGTTTCGTCAACATCTACGTCAACGACGAGGACGTGCGGTTCTCGGGCGGGCTGGACACCGCGATCAGCGACGGCGACTCGGTGACGATCCTTCCTGCGGTCGCAGGAGGCGCAGTAGGCGTCCGATGACGCGCTACGACTCGCTGCTGGAGGCGCTGGGAAACACGCCCCTGGTGGGCCTGCAGCGGATGTCCCCGCGCTGGGACGACGGCCCCGACGGCCCGCATGTGCGGCTGTGGGCCAAGCTCGAGGACCGCAACCCGACCGGATCGATCAAGGACCGGCCCGCGCTGCGGATGATCGAGGAGGCCGAGCGCCAGGGCCTGCTGAAACCGGGCGCCACGATCCTGGAGCCGACGAGTGGCAACACCGGTATCTCGATGGCGATGGCGGCCTCGCTGAAGGGCTACCGGATGATCTGCGTGATGCCGGAGAACACCTCGATCGAACGGCGTCAGCTGCTCGAACTGTACGGCGCGAAGATCATCTTCTCCCCGGCCGAGGGCGGCTCCAACACCGCCGTCGCGCACGCGAAAGAACTTGCCGCACAGAACCCTTCGTGGGTGATGCTGTACCAGTACGGCAACCCGGCCAACGCGCTGGCGCACTACGAGGGCACCGGTCCGGAGATCTGGGCTGACCTGCCCGAGGTCACGCACTTCGTCGCCGGACTCGGCACCACCGGCACGTTGATGGGCACCGGACGGTACCTGCGTGAGCAGAACCCGGACGTCAAGATCGTCGCCGCCGAACCCCGTTACGGCGAAGGCGTTTACGCGCTGCGCAACATCGACGAGGGCTTCATCCCCGAGCTCTACGACCCGGACGTGCTGACCACCCGCTTCTCGGTGGGCTCCTACGACGCGGTCCGGCGCACCCGCGAACTCGTCGCGCAGGAGGGCATTTTCGCGGGTATCTCCACCGGCGCGGTGCTGCACGCGGCGCTGGGCATGGCGGCCAAGGCCGTCGCGGCGGGGGAGCGCGCCGACATCGCGTTCATCGTCGCCGACGCCGGCTGGAAGTATCTGTCCACCGGTGCCTACGCCGGTAGCCTGGACGACGCCGAAGACGCGTTGGAAGGTCAACTATGGGCTTAAGCGGTCCTGGCCACGCCCCCGCCCCGCAGCCGAGGAAACGGCCGGGCTGGGTGGTCGGCGGCCTGACCGTGGTGAGCTTCGTCGCGCTGCTGTGGGTGATCGAGGCGGTCGACACCGTGACCGACCATCGGCTCGACGACAACGGCATCAAACCCCTGGACACCGAGGGGCTGTGGGGCATCCTGTTCTCGCCGCTGCTGCACGCGGACTGGCAGCACCTGATCGCCAACACCGGTCCGGCGCTGGTGCTCGGCTTCCTGATGACGTTGGCGGGGATGGGCCGGTTCGTCGCGGCCACCGCGATCATCTGGCTCCTCGGCGGGCTGGGCACCTGGCTGATCGGCAACGTCGGCATGCACTGCCCGTACGTGGCGGCGTACGTGCGCTGCCAGGCCAACCACATCGGCGCGTCCGGCCTGATCTTCGGCTGGCTGGCATTCCTCATCGTGTTCGGGTTCTTCACCCGCAAGGTGTGGGAGATCGTCGTCGGCGTGGTGGTGCTGCTGGTGTACGGCAGCGTGCTGCTCGGGGTGCTGCCCGGCACACCGGGGGTGTCCTGGCAGGGCCACCTCAGCGGCGCCGTCGCCGGCATCCTGGCCGCATACCTGCTGTCCGGTCCGGAACGCAAAGCGCGGGAACGCCGCAAGCGCACGTCGCCGAACCCGTACCCGGCGTCGTGACGGGCGCCGCGTCACCGCAGTCGCCGGTCGGAATCTTCGACTCCGGGGTCGGCGGGCTGACGGTGGCCCGCGCGATCATCGACCAGCTGCCCGACGAGCACATCATCTACGTCGGCGACACCGCCAACGGCCCGTACGGCCCGCTGACCATCCCCGAGATCCGGGCGCACGCGCTGGCCATCGGCGACGACCTCGTCGAGCGCGGGGTGAAAGCCCTTGTGATCGCCTGTAACTCGGCGTCGTCGGCGTGTCTGCGCGACGCGCGGGAACGCTACGCGCCGGTGCCCGTCGTCGAGGTCATCCTGCCCGCGGTGCGGCGCGCGGTGGCCACCACCCGCAACGGCCGCATCGGCGTCATCGGCACCGAGGCGACCATCGCGTCGGGGGCGTACCAGGACGCGTTCGCCGCCGCCCGCGACATCGAGGTGTTCGGGGTGGCCTGCCCGCGGTTCGTCGACTTCGTCGAGCGCGGTGTGACCAGCGGACGCCAGGTGCTCGGCCTGGCCGAGGGCTATCTGGAGCCGCTGCAGCGCGCCGGGGTGGACACCCTGGTGCTGGGCTGCACGCACTACCCGATGCTGTCGGGACTGATCCAGCTGGCGATGGGCGACAACGTGACGCTGGTGTCCAGCGCCGAGGAGACCGCCAAGGACCTGCTGCGGGTGCTCACCGAACTCGATTTGCTGCGCCCGCACGGCGGCGAGCCGGTGCGGCGGCAGTTCGAGGCCACCGGCGACCCGGAGGCGTTCACCGCGCTGGCGGCGCGATTCCTCGGGCCCAGCCTCGACGGCGTCCGGCCTGTTCAACGTCACTCGGGCGCGCCGAGATGATTTCCGTCGCGTAAAGCGGCGATGTTTTCGTCACACCACAGGTGGGCATGGCAAGCTAGTGGACGTGCGAATCACCGTTCTCGGCTGCTCCGGCAGTGTCGTCGAGCCTGATTCGCCAGCGTCCGGATATCTCGTGTCGGCGCCCGATACGCCGCCGTTGGTGCTCGATTTCGGCGGTGGCGTTCTCGGTGCTCTGCAACGGCATGCCGATCCCAACGACGTCTACGTGCTGTTGTCGCATCTGCACGCCGATCACTGCCTCGACCTGCCGGGACTGTTCGTCTGGCGGCGCTACCACCCGACACCCGCCCCGCAGCGCGGGGTGATGTACGGCCCGGCCAACACCTGGGCCCGGCTCGGTGCGGCGTCCTCACCCGAGGGCGGTGAGATCGACGACTTCTCCGACATCTTCGAGATCCGCCACTGGGTCGACAACGAGGCCGTCTCGATCGGCTCGGTGAGCGTCACGCCACGCCTTGTTTGCCACCCGACCGAGTCCTACGGGATGCGAATCACCGACTCCGACGGCGCCGTGCTGGTCTACAGCGGTGACACCGGCTACTGCGACCAGCTGATCGAGCTGGCCCGCGGCGCCGACGTGTTCCTGTGCGAGGCGTCGTGGACGCACTCGCCGGACCGGCCGCCGCGGCTGCACATGTCCGGCACCGAGGCGGGCCGGGCGGCCGCCGAGGCCGGCGTCGGCGAACTGCTGCTCACCCACATCCCGCCGTGGACGTGCCGCGAGGACGTCATCAGCGAGGCCAAGGCCGAGTTCGACGGGCCGGTGCACGCGGTGGTGTGCAACGAGACGTTCGACGTGGTGCGCCGCTAGCCGGGTGCCGTCGAGCCGATAGGGTTGGGCCGTGACCGCAAGAGAAGACGGCCGTGCCGACGACGAGCTGAGGCCCGTCCGTATCACCCGCGGTTTCACCTCCCATCCGGCCGGATCGGTGCTGGTGGAGTTCGGTGAGACGCGGGTCATGTGCACCGCGAGCGTCACCGAGGGGGTACCCCGGTGGCGCAAGGGATCGGGTCTGGGCTGGCTGACCGCCGAGTACGCGATGCTGCCCGCCGCCACCCACGAACGCTCCGACCGGGAGTCGGTGAAGGGCCGCGTCGGGGGCCGCACCCAGGAGATCAGCCGCCTGGTCGGCCGGTCGCTGCGGGCCTGTATCGACCTGGCGGCGCTGGGGGAGAACACCATCGCGATCGACTGCGACGTGCTGCAGGCCGACGGCGGCACCCGCACGGCGGCGATCACCGGCGCCTACGTCGCGCTGGCCGACGCGGTCACGTGGCTGGGCGCGGCGGGCAAGCTGTCGGACCCGCGGCCGCTGTCGTGCGCGATCGCCGCGGTCAGCGTCGGCGTCGTCGACGGCCGTATCCGGCTGGACCTGCCCTACAGCGAGGACTCGCGCGCCGAGGTGGACATGAACGTCGTCGCCACCGACACCGGCACCCTGGTCGAGATCCAGGGCACCGGCGAGGGTGCGACGTTCCCGCGCTCCACGCTGGACAAGATGCTCGACGTGGCGATGGCCGGCTGCGACCGGCTGTTCCAGATCCAGCGCGAGGCGCTGGAGGCGCCGTATCCGGGTGTGCTGCCCGAGTCGCCCACCCCCGCGAAGAAGGCGTTCGGAAGCTGACCGAGCTACTGGTGGCCAGCCGCAACCGCAAGAAGCTGGCCGAACTGCGCCGGGTTCTCGAAGCCGCGGGGATCGAGTTGACGCTGCTGTCGCTCGACGATGTGCCGCCGTTCGACGAGGCACCCGAGACCGGGGCGACGTTCGAGGAGAACGCGCTGGCCAAGGCCCGTGACGCATTCCGGGCCACCGGGCTGCCCACCGTCGCCGACGACTCCGGCCTCGAGGTCGCCGCGCTCAACGGGATGCCGGGGGTGCTGTCGGCTCGGTGGTCGGGAGTGGCTGGTGACGCCGCGGAGAAGGACAGGGCGAACACCGCGCTGCTGCTGGCGCAGCTGGCCGACGTGCCCGACGAGCGACGGGGCGCGGCGTTCGTGTCGGCGTGCGCGCTGGTGTCGTCGGCGGGGGAGGTCGTGGTGCGCGGCGAGTGGCCGGGCGTGATCGTGCGCGAGCCGCGCGGCGACGGGGGCTTCGGGTATGACCCGGTGTTCCTGCCGGAGGGGTCGCAGCGCACCGCCGCCGAGCTGAGCCCTGCGGAGAAGGACGCGGTGTCGCACCGCGGACGGGCGTTGGCGGCGTTGCTGCCGGCGCTGCGTGAACTCGCCTGATTTTGTATAGGCGGACTAACTGTCGGTAGCATCCCCGGGGTGCGTACCCGCCATCCCGCCGTCCTGATCGCGGTGTTGGCGGCTGCGGGCGTCAGCGTCTCGCTGATGCAGACGTTGATCATTCCGCTGATCCCCGAACTGCCGACGCTGCTGCACACCAGTGCTGCCAACGCGTCGTGGGCCATCACGATCACGTTGCTGACCGCGTCGGTCGCGAACCCCGTGTTCGGCCGGCTCGGCGACATGTACGGACCGAAACGGATCATGCTGCTCTGCGCGGCGCTGCTGATGGCGGGCTCGCTGCTGGCGGCGGTGTCGACCACGTTGCTGCCGCTGATCGTCGGTCGCGGGCTGCAGGGGTTCGGTATCTCGATCATCCCGCTGGGGATCAGCGTGATGCGGGCGGCGGTGCCACCGGAGAAGGTCGGCACGGCGATGGGGCTGATGAGCTCGTCGCTCGGGGTCGGCGGTGCGATGGGGCTGCCGCTGTCGGCGATCATCGCCGAGAACGCCGACTGGCACGTGCTGTTCTGGGTGTCGGCGGGGCTGGGCGCGGCGGCGCTGGTGATGTTCGCGTGGCTGGTGCCCGCGGTGCCGCCGACGGCGGCGGACCGGCTCGACCCGCTGGGCACGTTGCTGCTGGCCGTCGGCCTGGTCGCGCTGCTGCTGGGCATCACCAAGGGCACGGACTGGGGCTGGACGAGCGCGGTCATCGTCGGGCTGTTCGTCGGCTCGGCGGTCGTCCTCGGGGTGTTCGGCTGGTGGCAGTTCCGGGTGGAGTCGCCGACCGTCGACCTGCGCACCACGATGCGCAGACCGGTGCTGACGACGAACCTGGCGTCGATTGCGGTGGGTTTCGCGCTGTTCGCGATGTCGATGATCGCGCCGCAGATCTACGAGCTGCCGGTCGAGACCGGCTACGGGCTGGGGCAGTCGCTGCTGCACACCGGGCTGTGGATGGCGCCCGGCGGGCTGGCGATGATGCTGGCGTCGCCGCTGGCGGCGCGGATCGCCGGGGCGCGCGGGCCGCGCTTCACGCTCGTCGCGGGATCGCTGATGGTGGCGGCCGGATACCTGGCGGGGCTGTGGCTGATGGAGCGGCCGTGGCAGCTGTGCCTGTTCAACGTGGTGGTCAGCGTCGGCGTCGGGTTCGCGTTCTCGTCGCTGCCCGCGCTGATCAACGCGGCGGTGCCGGTGTCGGAGACCGCGGCGGCCAACGGGTTGAACGCGCTGGCGCGGTCGCTGGGCACGTCGATCTCCAGCGCGGTGATGGGGGCGGTGCTGGCGGCGATGACGATGCAGGTGGCCGGCCATGACGTGCCGTCACTGGCCGGGTTGCGCACCGCGCTGGTGATCGCGGCGGGCGCCGCGTTCGTGGCGACGCTGCTGGCGCTGGCGATCCCGCGGCCCCGGGCGGCGGCGGAGGAGCACGCCGGGGACGTCGCGCTGGCTACAGGCCGTAGCGCTCCTTGAGATCGCGGGTCTGCACCTGCTCGACGATGATGCCGACGAGCGGGATGGTGCCGGCCAGCAGCACCCCGACGGTCTTGGCGATCGGCCAGCGCACCTTGACCGCGAGGTTGGCGGTGAACAGCAGATAGATGAAGTACACCCAGCCGTGCACCACGGCGATCCAGTTCAGTCCCTCGACGTGGTAGACGTACTTCATCACCATCTCGTAGCAGAGCGCGATGAGCCAGAGGCCCGTCGTCCAGGCCAGTACCCGGTAGCCGGTGAGCGCCTTGCGGATGGTCTCGTCGGAGGTGGTCTCGGTCATGGGGCGGGATGTTCCTTATCTTTCTTCGCGAGCTCGGCCAGATAAGCGTTGTACTCGCGGAGTGCCGGGTCGCCGACGTCGTCGTCGGGCGCTGCGGTGGGTTTCGGGGGTAGCAGGTCCGCGGGCAGCTCGGTGACGGTCTCGCGGGGCGCCGGTTCGGGCGGCGCCTCCTCGAGGCGCACGAACTTGAAGTAGGCGTACACCAGGAAACCGCCGAACGCGGGCCACTGCAGGGCATAGCCGAGGTTCTGGAAGCTGCCCGAGTTGGACTCGAATCGGGTCCACTGCCACCAGGCCAGCGCCAGGCAGCCGGCGACGCCGATGAGCACCAGCAGGATGAGCGCCGGCCTCCTACGCCGTGTAGTGGACATTCTTCAACGGTACCGCGAGGGGGTGGAGGTACGATCGCCACGCTCACGCGCGAGTGGCGGAATTGGCAGACGCGATGGATTTAGGTTCCATTGTCCTAGGACGTGGGGGTTCAAGTCCCCCCTCGCGCACTGGTTCTGAACTCTTGTCGGACCCCTGATGTAGCGTCGGTCACATGGAACAGGTGTTCGAGTTGGATCCGGCGGCCGGTGAGGCTGAGCTGCGGGTTCAGCTCGAGCAGTTGGAAATGTTGAAGTCGCGGATCGCCGCGCAGCAGGCGCGGGTGACCGCGGCGTGGCGGGCCAAGCGGCATGCCGCCGAGGCCGCCGCCGGGGTCCCGAAATCCAAGCGTGGCCACGGCCTGGCCAGCGAGGTCGCCCTGGCCCGTCACGACGCCCCCAACGCCGGTGGCCGCCATCTCGGAATGGCCCGCGCGCTGGTCGAGGAGATGCCGTATACGTTGGCGGCACTGGAGTGCGGGGCGCTCTCGGAGTACCGGGCGATGCTGATCGTGCGCGAATCAGCCTGCCTGTCCGTGGAGCATCGCCGCGACCTCGATGCCCGCCTGTGCGCCGACATCACCCGCCTGGCGGGCTGGGGTGACAGACGCGTCGCCGCGCAGGCCCGCCAGATCGCCTGCGAGCTGGACGTGGCGGCGGTGGTCGACCGCAGCGCCAAAGCCCCCGAAGACCGCACCGTGACGATTCGCCCGGCACCGGATGCCATGGTGTATGTGACCGCGCATCTACCGGTGGCCCAGGGCGTCAGCGTGTACGCCACCCTCAAACGCCAGGCCGATACGACGTTCGACGGGCGCACCCGCGGGCAGGTGATGGCCGACACCCTCGTCGAACGCATCACCGGCCGCCCCGCCGCCCGGCCCGCCGATGTGATGGTCACCCTGGTGATGGCTGATACCACCCTGATGGGAGACGACGACGCCCCGGCCTGGCTGGCCGGCTACGGGCCACTGCCGGCAGCCATCGCCCGCGGCCTGACAGGGGATGCGGTGCGCGACAAGAAGACCAAGGCCATGCTGCGCCGGCTGTACCGCCACCCCTCCAGTGGACAGCTGGTGGCCATGGAATCGCGGGCCCGGGTCTTCCCCCAAGGGCTCGCGGAGTTCATCGGGATCCGCGACCGCACGTGTCGCACCCCGTACTGCAACGCCGAGATCCGCCACCGCGACCACGCCACCCCGAAACGCCGCGGCGGCAAAACATCAGCACTCAACGGCCTCGGCGTCTGCGAAGCCTGCAACTACACCAAAGAAGCACCCGGCTGGACCGTACACACCAGCGACACCAACGGCGTCCACACCGCCGAATTCACCACCCCCACCGGCGCGACCTACCAATCCACCGCCCCACCCCTACCCGGACCACCCGTACGCCGAAAACTCAGCCTCATGGAAGGCCGACTCAGCATCGACCTCGTCACGTTTGAGGCCGCGTAACTACGCGGAGCTCTCGACGCGCGGCGCTCCCGACGGCAGTGGCGCCAACCCCAGATGGTCGCGCAGCGTCGTGCCCTCGTACTCGGTGCGGAACACCCCGCGCTCCTGCAGCAGCGGCACCACGTCGTCGACGAACCGGTCCAGCCCGCCCGGCGTCACATGCGGGACGAGGATGAAGCCGTCGCTGGCGTCCTGCTGCACCAGATCGTTGATCGCCGCCGCCACCGTGGCCGGTGACCCGATGAACGTCTGCCGACCGGTCACCTCGATGATCAGCTCGCGGGTGGTCAGCCCCTCGGCTTCGGCCTTGGCTCGCCACTCGTTGGCGGTCGCGATCGGATCCCGGTACATCCGCACGCTGGCGCGGCCCTTCGCGATGTGGTCGTCGCCGACAACCGGGTCCACGCTGGGCAGCGGGCCGTCCGGATCATGGTCGGACAGGTCGCGGTTCCACAGCTGCTCGAGGAACCTGATCGCCGTCTGCGGCGACACCTGCGCCAGCCGCACCTGATGCGCGATCTCGGCGGCTTCCTCATCGGTGTCACCCAACACGAACGTCGCCGCAGGCAGCACCAGCAACTGATCGTGGCGCCGTCCGTATCGCGCCAACCGACGCTTGACATCCGAGTAGAACGCCTGCCCCGCCTCCAGCGTGCCGTGCCGCGAGAAGATGGCATCCGCTGCGGCCGCGGCGAATTCGCGGCCCCGATCCGAGTCTCCCGCCTGGAAGATGACCGGGCGCCCCTGCGGGCTGCGCGGCACGTTGAAGTGGCCCTCGATGTCGAAGTGGTCGTCCTTGACCGCGAACGCACCCGCCTGCGGGTCGGCCAGGAACACCCCCGACTCCTTGTCGGCGACGATCTCGTCGCCGCGCCACGAGTCGAACAGCGTGAGCGCCGCCGACAGGAAACTCTGCGCCCGCTCGTAGCGCTGATCCTCGGGCAGGAACCCGCCGCGCCGGAAGTTCTCGCCGGTGAACGCATCCCACGACGTCACCACATTCCAGGCCGCCCGGCCCTCGGAGAGATGGTCGAGCGTCGCGAACTGCCGCGCCACCTCGTAGGGCTCGTTGAACGTCGAGTTGATCGTGCCGGTCAGCCCGAGCCGGTCGGTGACCGCCGCCAGCGCCGACAGCACCGTGAAGGTGTCCGGCCGGCCGACCACGTCGAGGTCGTAGATCTGGCCGTTCTGCTCCCGCAGCCGCAGTCCCTCGGCCAGGAAGAAGAAGTCGAACTTTCCGCGCTCCGCGGTCTGCGCCAGATGCACGAACGAGTCGAACTCGATGTGGCTGCCCGCCTCCGGGTCGCTCCACACCGTGGTGTTGTTGACGCCGGGGAAGTGGGCGGCGAGGTGAATCTGCTTGAGTGGCTTGGTCATTATGGTCCTCAGACGGAGGCGTAGCGGTTGGCGGGCCGCGGCAGGCCCAGCAGGCCGCGCAGCGTGTCGGCTTCGTAGGTCTCGCGGAACAGTCCCCGACGACGCAGTTCGGGCACCAGCCCGTCGGTGATCTGCACCAGGTCGTACGGCAGCGTGGCCGGGCGCAGCCGGAACCCCGTCAGCCCCGCGGCCTGCCACTCGGCCAGCAGATCCGCCAGACCCGACGGGGTTCCCGTGAAAACCTTTGCGTCGCTCTGAAATTCGCGTCCCAACCGGTCATCGAGCCGGGACTTCCTGGCCGGGGCCGAGGCGTCGGAGTCGCCGAGGAACACCGCGAGATCGGCGAACACCCGCACCGGCTCACCGGAACGGTGCGCGGCGATCTCGTCGACCAGTCGTCGCGCCTCGCCGGGATCCTGCGGGGTGATGAACCCGACGTCGGTGCTGCCGGCGATGAATCGGTAGGGGATCTCCGAATGCCCCAGTGCCGCAACGATCGGCTGCCCCTGCGGCGGTCGCGGCGTGATCGAGGGGCCCTTCACCGAGAACCATCGTCCCTCGAAGTCGATGTAGTGCAGCTTCTCCCGGTCGATGAACCGTCCCGTCGCGACGTCGCGGATCTCCGCGTCGTCCTCCCAACTGTCCCATAGTCGGCGCAGCACCTCGACGTAGTCGGCGGCCTCGTCGAACAGGTCGTCGGTGCTTGGGGGAGTGGAGAAGTCGCGTCTGCCGAAATGTCTTGCCACATCCGGGCGGGCGACCACCTGCACGCGGACGCCGGCGCGGCCGCGGCTGACGTAGTCGAGCGTGGCGACGGCCTTGGAGATGTGGAACGGTTCGGTGTGGGTGACGACGGCGGTCGGGATGAACCCGATCCCGCGTGTCCTGGGTGCGACGCGCGCCGCGGTCATCACCGCGTCGAGCCTGCCGCGCACCCGGTCGGTGCGCCGGTCCGGCCGAAACGGGTTGTCGGACTGGGGCGCCAGACTGTCCTCGATGGTGACGAAGTCCAGCGTCCCGCGTTCGGCCTCGGACACCAGGTCGACCCAGTAACCGGCCTTGAGCAGCTCGTCGGGCCGGGCGTCGGGCTCACGCCATGCGGTGGGGTGCCAGCCGGCGCCGTCCAGTGCGACGGCGATATGAAGGGAAGACAACAGTCAGCCTCAGCTTTCGTTGGAAGGAACCGAACGAACCGCCGCGGGCTGTCAGGACAGCGCTAGGCCCGCGACGGGCACAGACAGCGACAGTTCACGTCCATCGCTCCTTCCAGACGACTGACCCTCTAGAAGGCTAGTAACCGCGATTCCGCGGTGTCCATTCCGCGCCGCGGGATCAGTGCTTCGCGAAGTAGCCCACCCCGCTGCTGGGGATCCGGCCGAAACCGGCCCGCAGCAGCGGTGCGAGCACCTTCACCGGCAGCGCGAACGCCTTCTTCGGCTCCAGCGCCAGCGCCCAGGTGAACAGCGTCTGGTCGCCGTCGGGTTCGACGAGATAGTCCTCGGCGAAACGGTGAAACACCGGCACCGTGGCCTCGTAGACGTAGAACGAGTGGTTGCGGCCCTCGTCCCAGTGGAAATAGCGCTCCCGTACGGTCATTCCACCGGGTGCGATCACCTCACGGGTGGTGCCCACGCCGAACGGCCGCGGCGAGGTCCAGGTGACGTTCTTGATCGACGGTCCCCACGCGGCCAGCGACTCATCGGATGTCAGTGATTCCCAGACCTTCTCGGGCGTCGCCGGATAACGCTTCCGATACCGGAAGATGTGCGGTGCGGAGACGAAGAAGTCGGCGTCGGCCGATGCCAGGGGATACCAGCGCGTCATAGCCGACCATCCTTGCAGCCCCGGGCGCGCGGGGCGGCGAGATCAGTCCTGACGGCTCTGCGTGACGAATAAAACCATGCTGATCGCAAAGCTCAGCGCCGCGATGATTCCCGACGTCGCGGCAAGCAGGGTGTCTGAGACGCTCCAACTGGCCAGGCACAGGGCCACCGCGATCACCGCGGTGACGATCAGTAGGAGGCCTGTCGTGGCGAGGGCTTCGGTGGTGGGCGGGTCCGCGGGTGCGAGGACGGGCTCGCTCATCAGGGTCTCCTCGGTCGGGGTGGATCAGGTTGGGCACAGATTGCCCACCCCGAGCGCCGGTGAAACCTCAGCTCACCCGGCGCACCGAGTAGCCGTTGAGTTCCGCCAGGGATTCCAGCTGGCGCAGCGCGAACTGCCGTGCCCTGCCGGTCGGCGGAATGTAGACGCCCGCCCACAGCCCGACCGCGCCCGGCGTCTGACACGCCGCCTGCGCGGAGGTCCAGCGGCGCGGGCAGCCGCGGCACAACTCCTTGGCGCCGGCGTCGGTGCCGTCGAGCCAGCGGTCCGGGTCCACGGTGCACGGGCCGAACGGGGCTTCATCGGCGGGGGCTGATGGCGTGGTCACCAGAGGGACAGGTCCGTCGTGTGCCATCGGATCTCCTCTCGGTTACCACGGGGTAGCTTGCCGGCACACCCGACGATACGCCTGTATCGCATTCTTACGATACAGCTGTATTGGATATTGTGAGAGGGTGCACATCCTCACGGGCAGGTCGTGATGTCGGCCCCCGGCCCCGATGAGCGTCCCGGCGTCGACCGGATCCGCGAGGCAGCGCTGCGGCTTTTCGCCGCCCGCGGGACGGCGGCCACGTCGTTACGCCTGGTGGCGTCCGAGGCCGGCGTATCGCTGGGCATGGTCCAGCACCACTTCGCCACCAAGGCGAATCTCATCAAGGCGGTGGATGACCATGTGCTGCGCGTGCTCAAAACGGCACTCGCCCGGCCGGTTCCGGAACCGCCCGCCGACTCGATCGGTCAGGTCGGCAGTCAGATCACCTCGCTGATCACCGACGAACCCCTGGTCTGCGCCTATATCGGGCAGGCCCTCACCGAAGGCAGCGCGCTCGGCGGGCAGGTGTTCGACATGCTGGCCGAGATGGGCGTCAAGCGGTGGCGCGACCGCGCCGAGCTCGGCCTGACCCGCCCCGATCTCGATCCGACGTGGAGCGTGCTCAACCCGTTGATCCTGGCGTTGGGCGCGTGGGTACTGCGGGCGCACATCGACCGCCACCTGCCGGAGCCCTTCGAGACGCCCGAACAGTTGCAGCGCTGGCAGGAGGCCACCAGCGACCTGCTGCGCGAAGGGCAGATGCGGCAGCCGGAGCCGTAGTCACAACGCGGTCGTGCCGACCCGCTTGCGGTAACTCGTCGGGGTCTCCCCGCAGAACTGGGTGAACGCCCGGGTGAACGAGCTCAGGCTGTCGAATCCGACCGCCGACGACGTCTCCTGAACGGATTGCCCGGGCGCCGCCAGCAAAGCCATCGCCCGCAGCATCCTGGCGTGCAGCAGGTAGGTGCGCCACGGCAGGCCGATCGACTCCTGGAACAGCCGGCGCAGCGTGCGCTCCGACACCGACACCGCGCGACTGACCGCCTCGGCGGTCGCGGTGTCGAGATGCTCCTTGGTGTAGGCCATCGCCGCGGCGACGATCGGGTGCTCGGAGGTCGGCAGGCTCAACGGCGCCTCGTGGTCGAGGGCCTCGGTGACCAGGTTGGCCAGCGTGCGGAAGAACGCCTCCGACACCGCCTCCTCGTCGGGGGAGTCCACCGCGCGGTCGATGGGCCAGCGCAGCGCGTAGATCATCATCTCGCGGATCAGTGGGGACACCGCCAGGATCCGCGCGCGGTCGCCGCCGTGCGCGATCAGCTGCGGATCGAACATCACCGCAACGGTTCTCACGTCGGGATTCATCCTGGCCTGGTGTTCCAGGCCCACCGGGATCCAGGCGGCCTGCTGGGGCGGCAGCAGGTAGTGCGCGGTGTCGGTCTCCACCTCGACGACGCCGCCGATCGCGTACTCGATCTGGTGCACGTCGTGCGAGTGCCATCCGGTGACCAGCTCGTCGCCGTGGTAGAGGTAGCTGCCGGCGAGCGCTGAGCCGCCGCGCCGCAGGTCGATGACGCGGCGCCGCCCGGCAAGGTTGGCCGAACCGGACAAAGGTGTGTCCGATCGCGCAGAGACGGTCACAACCTCAGACGGTACTAGTTGGGATATGAGCGAAACCCTGCGCCCCGACGACCTGATCCTGGTGAGCATCGACGATCACGTGGTGGAACCGCCCGACATGTTCCTGCGCCACGTCCCGGAGAAGTACAAGGACCAGGCGCCGATCGTCGTCACCGACGAACGGGGCGTCGACCAGTGGATGTACCAGGGTCGGCCGCAGGGGGTCAGCGGGCTCAACGCCGTGGTGTCGTGGCCCGCCGAGGAGTGGGGCCGCGACCCCGCCGGTTTCGCCGAGATGCGCCCGGGTGTCTACGACGTGCACGAGCGGGTCCGCGACATGAACCGCAACGGCATCCTGGCCTCGATGTGCTTCCCGACGTTCACCGGGTTCTCCGCGCGCCACCTGAACATGACCCGCGAGGACGTGACGCTGGTGATGGTGTCGGCCTACAACGACTGGCACATCGACGAGTGGGCCGGTTCGTATCCGGGCCGCTTCATCCCGATCGCGATCCTGCCGACCTGGACTCCCGAGGGCATGTGCGCGGAGATCCGCCGGGTGGCGGCCAAGGGCTGCCGTGCGGTGACGATGCCGGAACTGCCGCACCTGGAAGGTCTTCCGAGCTACCACGACGAGGACTACTGGGGTCCGGTGTTCCGCACCCTGTCCGAGGAGAACGTGGTGATGTGCCTGCACATCGGCACCGGCTTCGGCGCGATCAGCATGGCGCCCAACGCGCCGATCGACAACCTGATCATCCTCGCCACCCAGGTCTCGGCGATGTGCGCGCAGGATCTGCTGTGGGGGCCGGCGATGCGCAACTACCCGGACCTGAAATTCGCGTTCTCCGAGGGTGGTATCGGCTGGATCCCGTTCTATCTGGACCGCAGCGACCGGCACTACACCAACCAGAAGTGGCTGCGCCGCGACTTCGGTAACAAGCTGCCCTCGGAGGTGTTCCGCGAGCACTCGCTAGCCTGCTACGTCACCGACAAGACGTCGCTGAAGCTGCGCCACGAGATCGGCATCGACATCATCGCGTGGGAGTGCGACTACCCGCACAGCGACTGTTTCTGGCCGGACGCGCCCGAGCAGGTGCTCGCCGAGCTCACCGGCGCAGGCGCCGACGCCTCCGACATCAACAAGATCACCTGGGAGAACGCCTGCCGGTTCTTCTCCTGGGATCCGTTCGCGCACACTCCGCGCTCGCAGGCGACGGTTGCGGCGTTGCGTGCCAAGGCGACCGACGTCGACGTCTCGATCCGGTCGCGCGCCGAGTGGCGTCGCCGTTACGAGGAGAAGCAGCTGGCCAAGGCGTGATCGGTCAGGCCTGGACGGTCACCACATCAGGCCGCGCACGAGCTCGTTGGCGGGGATCTGGTCCACCGAGATCAGCCCCGCCGGCGCGCGGCACACCCAGTCGATCGCGTTGACGGCGCGTGCCGCGGTGGAGACGCAGCCGGCCTCGGTGACGTCGAGCGTGGGATGCGACAGCAGCGTGTTCACCTCCACCCGCGGCTCGCCCTCGATGATCACCTTGTGCACCCCGGAGTGGCCCTCCGGCGGGTACTCCCAGTCCGGTGCCGCCGCCGGGGTCAGCCGGGTGGTGTGCTCGACAGTGATCACGGGGGTACCGCCGCGCAGCCCCACCGCGGCGAACCGCACCGCGGCCAACCCGCCGGGTTCGACGGTCATCATCCGGCACTCGATCTGTTCGTCGGTGTACCACGGCTCGCAACGCTCGGTGACCTCGTCGAGTTGGACGCCGAGGTGGCCGCCGATGTTGCGGACCAGGCTGCCGAACATCGCGGTGATCACACCCGGCTGGAACGCCATCGCCGGCTCGTCACCCGGCTTACTGCCGAAACCCATTGCGGTGCCGGTGTACTCGTAGTCGTCGTAGTTGCCGTAGTCGAAGGTCTCCTGCACGGTCACCGACTCCGCGCGGGTTACAAGGCTCAGCGCCGCGAACACCGAGGTGTCCGAGGAGTATCCGGGGTCGATCCCGTTGACGTACAGCGACGAATTGCCCTCGGCGCAGGCGGCCTCCAGCGGGCCACGCAGCCACTCGTCGGCATGCCGCGGGGTGACCAGCCACACCAGTGACGTCCCCACTACGTTGATGCCCGCGGCGAGGAACCTCGCCATCTGTTCCATCGCCTCGATGGGCCGCGTCTCGCCCAGCGCGGTGTAGACCACGCAGTCGGGTTTCAGGGCGATCAGCGCGTCGATGTCGTCGGTCGCGACGACACCGGTCGGCTCGCTCAGCCCGCACAGCTCGGCGGCGTCGCGGCCGATCTTCTCGGGGCTGGCGGCGTGCACCCCGACCAGCTCCAGATCGGGCCTGCCGATCAGCGCCCGAAGCGAGTGCTGGCCGACGTTACCGGTGGAGAACTGGACAACTCTGCGCATTCGGCGCTCCGTTCGGTCAGTAGTCGGGGATCGGCAGCGGCGAGTTGTTCGAGTCGATACCGCCGTCGACGTGGAAGATCGCGTTGGTGGCGTAGCAGTCGCGGGTGGCCAGGTAGACGCACAGCCGGCCCAGGTCCTCGACGTTGCCGAGCCGGTGCAGCGGCGTCTTGTCCAGCATCGCCTCCAGCGAGCCCGGCATCAGATCGAGGCTGCTCTGCAGCCCGTCGGTGGCGAAGGAACCCAGCGCGATCGCGTTGACCCGGACCTTCGGGGCCAGCTCCTGTGCCATGGCGCGCGTCAAGGCTTCCAGCGCGCCCTTGGCGGTGCAGTATGCGGTCAGCGCCCGGATGCCGAAACGTGCTGAGCCCGAGGAGATGTTGACGATCGACCCGTGGCCCGCGTCGAGCATGTGCGGCGCGCACAACTGGCTCATGATGAACGCCGATGTCACGCACCAGTCGAACGTCAACCGGAAGTCCTCGTCGGTGATGTCGAGGAAGCGGGCGTACTTGGAGCCGCCCACGTTGTTGATCAGGATGTCGATGCGGCCGAACCGTTCCATCGTGGTGTTGACGACCCGTTCGCCGTCGGGGCGGCTCATCGCGTCGGCGACCAGTGCGAGCCCTTTCCCGCCGGCGTCCTCGATGCCCTGGATCGTGGCGACGATGTCGGATTCGGTGCGCGCTGTGCCGACGACCGTCGCCCCCGCCTCGGCCAGTACCCGCGCGATGCCCTGGCCGACGCCCTTGCCCGCGCCGGTGACGATCGCGACCTGTCCCTCGAGATTGAACTGCTCCAGCGCCATTGCTGTCTCCTCAGTCAAACTGACCGAAGTCAATCACAGGTGTCAAGACCCGGTGCTGTTGATAAGGTCGGGGACATGGCCGTGGTCGACAAACCCTCAGCGCGCGAGGCGAAACGCCTGCAGACGCGGGAGCGGCTCATGGGGGCGGCCATCGCGGAGTTCAAGCGCGCCGGGATGGCCGACGCCGACGTGGGGGCCATTGTCGCGGCCGCGGGGGTCGCGCACGGCACCTTCTTCTTCCACTTCCCGACCAAGCAGCACGTGCTGCTCGAGCTCGAGCGCCGGGAGGAGGAGCGCATCGCCAAACAGCTCGGCCGGTTCGCCGACGGAAAGCACACACTGCGCGAGATCCTCGAGGAGGCCGTGCGGCTGGTGCTCGGCCTGGAACGGCGGCTCGGCGCGCTGCTGTTCAAAGACTTTCTGGCACTGCACTTCTCGCAGACACGTCCGGCCGACGAGAGTCACGAGCACCCCGTCGTGGTGCGGCTGGCCGAGGAGATCGGGCGGGCGCAGAAGTCCGGTCACGTCGCCGCGGAGGTCAACCCGCTCAACAGTGCGGTGTTCTTCCTGCTGGGCCTGTACGCGCTGCTGACCACCACGCACGCGTGGCCCAATCAGAGCTCGATGATCGACGACTACGTCACGCAGACGCTTCGCGGTATCGAAGTTCGTGGTTGACTAAAGTCAGTCTCACTGTAAAGCTCAGGCCTGGGCGATGCAGGGAGGTGACCCGTGACCCCGTCTGTGCAATCCCCGGCAGGCACTGGTCTCGACGAGCACATGGAGCGCTCGCGCCAGGTACAGCGCCAGGCCGACAGGTGGCTCATCGCCGGCAGCGTGTTGATCGGCACCGCGGCGCTCGGGATCTTCGGGCTGCCGCTGTTCCTGCGGGGTGTCTGGATTCTGCGCCAGGCCGCCCGTGAGGGCCTGACGGTGCGGCCCATGCTGGTCACGCTGCTGGGCTACCTGGTCATCGTCGACGCCGCGATCAACGTCTTCGGCTGGGCGCTGGACACCGTGGCCCACCACACGCTGCTGGCGCGAGTGCTGTTGAACGGCTGGGGCGCGATGTTCGATGCCGGCTACTTCTGGCACTACAACGAGCTGTGGATCGGCGGCGCCGCCGGACCGGGGGAGAAGGCGATGGAGGTCGGCATGATCCTCACCGTCTTCTGTATGCGCATCGCCGCGGGCATCGGGTTCCTGCAGATGAAGCGCTGGGGACACCAGTGGATGATCGTCACCTGCTGGATGGGCGTGGTGATCTGGTGCGTCTACGTGTTCAACATGACGATGTACGCCGACGTCCGCTACGCGGGCGTGATCCTGCCGGTGGTCGGCTGGTGGCTCTACGACATCTTCTACATCACGCCGTTCCTGGCGATCCCCTACCTGCACTCGGTCAACCGGGAGATCTTCACGGACTGACACTTTCGCTGACTCAACTCATTGACTAGAGTCAGCAGCGATCCGACGACAGAGGAGTTCGCCGTGTGGGCCTGGATCTGGGAGATACTGCGCTACGTCGGCGCGTGGGGTGGAGCGGGACTCGTCATCTGGTTCTGGTACTGGATGTTCTCCAGCATCGGCACCTTCTGACGTCGCGATGACCGACCTGTCCGATGCGCACGCCATGGCGCTCGAGCGCGGCTGCGCCGTCACCGCCGTCGCGCTGAGCGATCGGCGGCGGGAGGGGGTGCGCCTGGTGACCGGTGAGCACCGGGCGTTCAGCCTCACCGCCGCGCTGGACTACGTGCAGGTGCCGTACCCGTCGCCGGACCGGGACTGGACCAGGCGCACGCTGACATGCGGTGTCGCGCTGCAGTGTTCGCCGTCCAAGGAGCGGCTCGCGCAGTACCGGCTCAACGAGCTGTCGGCGCGTGAGCTGCGGGCGCTGACGTTGATCGAGGGCCGCGTCGCGCTCGGCTGGCTCGCGCAGGCGTGGCCGGGCCTGCTGGCGGAGACGCGCCGCCTGCTACCGGGTCTGGACCCGCTGCCCGCCGAGACCACCGCCGAGGAGATGCTCGAGCGGGCGGTCACGCTGGCGCGCAGCGACGGCTCGACCGCGGTGCCCGCGTTGCTTGGCCGGCTGCCGCTGGCCTACACCGTGCCGCAGGGCCTGTCCGACAAGCTGCGCCGCACGCTGGGCCGGATGCCGTGGACCAGCACGCAGAAGCGGATGCCGCGACCCTACTCGGTGCCCGTCGGCGGCGACGGCGGTGTCCGCAACCCGAACCTGCCGCCGCCGAGCCGGCCGCAGGACAACGACCTCGACATCACCCCCGAGCACCGGCCCGGGATCCCGTACCCCGAGTGGAACGAGTGGACCAAGAGCTTCATGCGCGACCACGTCGCCGTGCTCGAACGGCCCCACCCGAGCGAGAACCGCCGTCCCGAAGGGGTTTCCGCGGATCTGCGCAAGTGGTTCGAGGAGCACACCCACCGGGCGATGAAGAACCGTCTGGAGGACGGCTCCGATCTCGACGTCGAGCAGTACGTCAGTCACTACATCGACCTGGCCACCGGCGAGGCGATCGAACCGCGTATCTTCCGTGAGCTGCTGCCCAGCAGCCGCGACGTCACCACCGCGCTGCTGCTCGACGGCAGCTCCTCGCTCGGGGTGCACGGCGGGCGGATCTTCAAACTCGAACTCGCCTGTGCCGACGCGCTTTCGCGCGCGATGACCCACGCGCGCGAACGCCACGGCATCTTCGTGTTCACCGGAAACACCCGCCACCGCGTCGAGGTGAGCTGCCTCAAGGACTTCACCGACCGCCGCTTCGTCCCGCCGAGCCGGCTCGGGCTGACCGCGGGCGGCTACACCCGGCTCGGCGCACCGCTGCGGCACCTGACCAGCCGGCTGCTCGACCAGCAGTCCGAGCGGCGGCTGCTCATCGTCATCGGCGACGGCCTGATCTCCGACGAGGGTTACGAGGGCCGCTACGCCTGGGCCGACGCCGCGCACGCGGTCGAGGAGGCGGCCGAGGCCGGCGTCTCGATCTACTACATCGGGGTCGGTCCCACCCGGGTGGATCCGCTGCCGGAGGTGTTCGGGCCCAGGCGGTCCCAGCGCATCCGCCGCGTCGAGGACCTGCCCCGGGTGCTTGCCCACGTCCACCGCGAACTCGTCGCCGCATAACCAGGAGCCTTCGTGACCACCGACACCTATTACGCCAACGGCAACGAGGTCCAGCTTTTCGAGCGGGCCTATCAGCAGCGGCTGCCCGTGATGCTGACCGGTCCCACCGGATGCGGTAAGACCCGGCTGGTCGAGCACATGGGGGCGCTGCTGCGCCGTCCCGTGGTCACGATCAGCTGCCACGACGACCTGACCAGCTCCGACCTCGTCGGCCGCTTCATGGTGACCGGCGGCGACGTCGTCTGGACCGACGGGCCGCTCACCCGGGCGGTCAAGGAGGGCGCCATCTGCTACCTCGACGAGGTGGTGGAGGCCCGGCACGACTCGCTGGCGGTGCTGCACTCGCTGACCGACCACCGGCGCACCCTCTACCTCGACCGGGCCGGGGAGGTGGTGCAGGCGCCGGACACCTTCATGCTGGTCTGCTCGTACAACCCGGCGTACCGCAGTTCGCTCAAGGAGCTCAAACCGTCGTTCCGGCAACGTTTCGTGACGCTGCCGATGACCTACCTGCCGCCCGACCGCGAGGCGGAGGTGGTCGTCGCCGAGACCGGGGTCGATCTCGCGGTCGCCCGCCGCCTCGTCGCGTGCGCCACCGCGATCCGCACCGCCGACGAGGCGTTCCACTTCGAGCCGCCGTCGACACGGGTCCTGGTCACCGCCGCGCATCTGGTGGCCGCGGGCTCGACCGAACTCGACGCCGCCGAGGCGTGCATCCTCGCCCCGTTGTCCAGCGACGGTGCGGTCACCGACGGACTGCGTGAGGTGGCGGTCGCCAGCCTCGCGGCGAGCTCATCGTAGGAAGGAATCTGCATGGACCCCAAGGAGAAACAGCGCAAGCGGGCGCTGATCGTGTTGCAGATCGTCATCTACGGCTACCTGCTGGCGATGTTTCTGATCCAGCTGTACATGTCCATTGAACGCGGCTGGTGGTCGCTGTGAGCGCCACCGCCACCGAGAACCTCACGCTCGAGGACCACCACGAGGCGTCGCGGCTCGCGCAGCGGCGCGCCGACAAGTGGATGATCGTCGGCGCCGCGCTGATGGGCATGTGGGCCCCGGGCATCCTCGGGTTCCCGATCTTCATGCGCGGGGTGTGGTTACAGCGTCAGGCCGCCCGCGCCGGCCTGTCCGTGCGCCCGATGATCGTCACGCTGATCGGCTATCTGGTGCTGATCGACGGCATGCTCAACAGCCTGGGCTGGGCGCTGGATCTGGTCGGCAACCACACGCTGATCAACCGGGTTCTGATGCTGGGCTGGGGCGCGATGTTCGACGCGGGCTACTTCTGGCACTACAACGAGCTGTGGGTCGGCGGCGCCGCCGCGCCGGGGGAGAAGTCGATGGTGTTCGGGATGATCCTGACCGTCTTCGCCATGCGTTGCGCCGCCGCCATCGGGTTCCTGCAGATGAAGCGGTGGGGACACCAGTGGATGATCGTCACCTGCTGGATGGGGGTGCTGATCTGGTGCCTCTACGTGTTCAACATGACCATGTACGCCGACGTGCGCTACTCGGGGGTGCTGTTCCCGGTCATCGGCTGGTGGCTCTACGACATCTTCTACATCACCCCGTTCCTCGCGATCCCGTACCTGCACACCGTCAATCGCGAAATCTTCACCGACTGATAAGGAGCCGACCGTGACAGTGTCAACCGAGGAGCCGACTGAGCAGCTACCCCCGGGCACCACGCCCTACTACGCCCGGATGCACAAGTGGATCAAGCGGGCGGTGCTGGTCTGCCTGGTCGCGCTCGTCATCGAGGGCGCGTTCACGCTGCCGTTCATGGCGGTGTGGTACGGCTGGCCGACCCTGAGCCTGACCGAGATCTGCAGCGGCCTGCTCAAGGTCCGCTACTCCGACGACACCCTGGAGTGCAAGGTGCCCTACCCGCCGCTGGGCGCGCCGGAGGGCGCCGAGGGCAAGGACACCGCGCGCGACGAGTGGGGCATCCAGCCGGTCCCGAAGTACGACCGGATCGGGTTCCGCGAACTGGTGCGCATCCACGAGGAGTCCGAGGCCCGCAAGGCCGCGCAGCAGGAGCAGAACTCGACGCCATGAGCCAGCGGTCGCCCGAGGAGCACGCGCGCAACTGGGATCTGCGCCACCAGGACTTCAACGACAACGACTACCTCTACGAGGTCTACGGCGAGATGCGACGGCAGGCGCCGTTCCTGCACACCGACCACCCGTTCCTGAGTGCGACGCCCGACGGTGCGTGGGTGGCCGTGCGCTACGACGAGTGCTACCGGGTGCTGCAGGACTGGGAGCACTTCTCCAGCAACCCGACACCGGAAGGCGCCGAGCAGTTGGCAGGCGACCTGGTGATCACGCTGGACCCGCCGCGGCAGCAGAAGTTCCGCAAGGTGCTCAACCCGTACTTCTCGCCGGCGCGGATGAAGGCGCTGCGCCCGCAGATCCGCGAGGAGACCGACCGGCTGATCGACCGGTTCATCGGTTCCGGCTCCGGCGATCTCGCGCAGGTCGCGTGGCGTCAGCCCGGCATCGTGTTCTTCAAGTACGTGCTCGGGCTGCCGGTCGAGGACGTGCCGCTGTGCATCGAGCTGACCGACACCGCGCTCAACGGCGCCACCGAGGAACAGCGGATGACCGCCTGGGGTGGGCTGTATCAGCACATCCACGACGCGGTGAGCGCGCGCACCAACCAGGCGCCTCGCGACGACATGATCGACGTGCTGCTGGCCGCCGAGATCGACGGTGTGAAGCTGCCGTTCAACGATGTGGTGGCCAACGCGATGCTGCTGGTGCAGGCCGGGCTGGAAACCACCGCCAGCGCGATGTCGTTCGCCTATCACTACCTGGCGACGCACCCCGGCGAGCGGGACCGGCTGAGCCGCGAACCGGAGATCCTGCCCCGCGCCGTCGAGGAACTGATCCGCTTCGGCGGGTCCATCCACGGCATCCCGCGCACCGTCGCCAAGGAGGTGGAGCTCAGCGGGCAGAGGTTCTGCCCCGGCGAGTCGGTCATCGTGAACTACGCGTCGGCCAACCGCGACGAGAAGATGTTCGTCGACGCCGACCGGTGCATCCTCGACCGTCGCGACAACCGGCACCTGGGCTTCGGCGCCGGTGTGCACCGGTGTCTGGGCTCCAACCTCGCCCGCCTGGAGCTGCAGGTCGGCCTCGAACAGGTGTTGACCCGGCTGCCCAACTTCACCCTCGACCCGGACAAACCCACGGTGTTCCACGGCAATTCGGTCACCCGCGGCTACCGGTCGGTGCCCGTGGTGTTCGATCCGGTCGAGACGGCGGTCGCATGACGTACCGCATCGTGCAGTGGACCACCGGCAACGTGGGCAAGCGCTCCGTGCGGGCGGTCGCGCTGAACCCGGAACTCGAACTGGTCGGCTGCTACGCGTGGTCGAAGGACAAGGTCGGCCGCGACGTCGGCGAGTTGTGCGGCATCGAACCGCTCGGTGTCACCGCGACCGACGACGTCGACGCGCTGCTGGCGCTGAAACCCGACTGCGTGGTGTACAACCCGATGTTCGCCGACGTCGACGAGATGGTGCGGATCCTGCGCGCCGGCATCAACATCGTCTCGACGTCGGAGTTCATCACCGGCCACTTCCTCGGCGCGGGCCGCGACCGGATCCTCGAGGCCTGACGTGAGGGCGGGGCCACGATCTTCGGCAGCGGCATCAATCCCGGCTTCATCCAACTGTTCGCGATCGTGTCGGCGGGGTTGTCGGAACGGGTCGAGAAGGTGTCGGTCACCGAGGCCATCGACACCACGATTTACAACTCCCCGGCCACCGAGAAGCCGATGGGGTTCGGATATCCCATCGACACACCCGATCTCGCGGCGATCACCGAGAAGGGGTCGGCGATCTTCCGCGACGGCGTGCTGTTGGTCGCCGATGCGCTCGGCGTCGACCTCGACGGCGTGGTGTGCGACGTCGCCTACGCCCAGACCACCGAGGACCTGCATCTGCCCGGCGACTGGCTGATCGAGAAGGGTTGTGTCGCAGGCGTCGACGTGGCCTGGAAGGGCATCGCCGGCGGCCGGGAGATCATCGAGATCCGCGGTCGCTGGCGCAAGGGCCAGACCCTGGATCCGGACTGGGAACTCGACATGGGCTACACCGTCGAGGTCCAGGGCACCCCGACGATCAAGACGACGCTGAGCTTCCAGCCGTCACCGGACTTCGCCGGCGAGACCCTCGACGACTACATCATGCTGGGTCTGTCGATCGTGGCGATGCCCGCCATCACCGCGATACCCGCGGTCGTCAAGGCGCCACCCGGCATCGCCACCTACAACGATCTGCCGCTGCTGCTACCCCGGGGAGTCGTCCATGTCTGACCCAGTGCCTGAGCGGACCTATCTGGACCTCGGTCTGGTCCGTCCCCGAGGGCTGGTGCGGGCATGACCTCGAAACTGCACCACGTCGTGTTCGCCGTCGCACCCGAACGGCAGCAGGCCGTCACCGAGATGTTCACCGGACTCGGATTCACGTTCAACGCCGGCGAACTGACCGAACTCGGGTTGACGGTCCACCTGGACTGGGATGGGGGACTGGAGGTGATCAGTCCCATCCCGGGCTCGGGCGCGGAGGTCGCCGGGAAGGTCGCCGACTTCCTCGAACGTCACGGCGACGGGGTGTACACGGTGGTGCTGAAGGTGCCCGACGCCGCGGCCGCCGAATCGCTGACCCGCCGCTACGGCTCGACGACGCGGTTCGAACAGCACTTCGCCGGTGAGGGAACGCATCTCGACGAGATCGACCTGTCCGTGTTCGGCCTGCCCCTGACCCTCTTGGCCACCAACGTGCCATGACCGCCAGCGTGTTCGAGGCCGGGCTGCCGACCCTGAGCTACGACGTCACCGCCACGCCGCAGCAGATCTACCCGGAATTCCGTGACGCCCAGCAGCAGGCGCCGATCGCGCTCGGCCCGATCGGGCCCGAGGTGCTGTCCTACGAGCTCGCCCGCACGGTGCTGCGCGACCCGCGGTTCGGCATCCCGCCGGGTATCCACCTGTCGGCGCACGGAATCACCTCGGGTCCGTTGTGGGACAGGGTGACCCGCAGCATCCTCAACATGGAGGGCGACGAGCACCGCCGGCTGCGCGGGCTGGTGTCGCGGGCGTTCACCCCGCGCGGCACCGCCCGGATGGATCCCACCATCGCGACCGTCGTCAACGAGCTCCTCGACGCCGTCATCGACGACGGCCGGTGCGAGTTCGTCACGGCCATCGCCAGGCCGTACCCGGTCCCGGTCATCTGTGCGCTGCTGGGCGCACCGCGCGAGGACTGGCAGCAGTTCTCCCGGTGGGCGGAGGACATCTTCAAGATCGTCAGCTTCGACTGCGATCTCGCGGCCGAGCAGGAGACGGTGCTGCGGGCGTGGGACGAGTTCGACGCCTACATCGACGACATGATCGCCGACCGTCGCGACCATCTCACCGACGACCTGCTCTCCGAACTGATCCGGGTCGAGGACAGCGGTGACCGACTCGACGCGGGAGAGCTGCGCATGCTCGCGTTCAGCATCCTGATCGCGGGCACCGACACCACCCGCAGCCAGTTGGCCGCGTCCATGCAGGTGCTCTGCGACCACCCGGACCAGTGGGCCCTGCTGCGCGAGCGGCCCGAGCTGGCGATGCGCACCGTCGAGGAGACCATGCGTCACTCGCCGTCGATGTGCAGCACGGTGCGATGTGCGCTCGAGGACGTCGCACTGGGGGAGTACACGTTCCCGGCGGGCACGTTCATCATCGTCAACACCTATGCCGCCAACCGTGACCCGGCCGTCTACGCCAAGCCCACCCGGTTCGACATCACCCGCGACGACCCGCCGCCGATCCTGACCTTCGGCGGCGGCACGCACTACTGCCTCGGGGCGAACCTGGCCCGGCGTGAGCTGGCCGAGGCGCTGAAGATCCTCGCCGAGCGGATGCCGAACCCGCGGGTGGCCGGCGAGGTTCCGTGGAAGCCGCTGCTCGGCCTGAGCGGCCCGACCAGTCTGCCGATCGAGTTCGGGTGAGGGGACAGATGGGCTATCGGATCGATCCGGATGTGCTGCACGGCGTCGCACAGCAGGTGGTGGGGTTACCGCTGGACGGCGGTGAACTCGTCGACCGGGCCACCGACCTTCTCGCACAGGCGTATCCGGACCTCGTCAGCCCGACCCCGGGCCGGTGGGTGGGCAGCAGGGCCGGCGGAATCCTCGGCAAGGTGCGCTTTTTGTACTTCAGCCCGCGCGAGTACATCGTCATCTTCGCCTCCCCGACCGGCACCCAGGGCTTCTCCGGCCGCTACAAGAGGGTTCAGATCCACAAGTTCCTGATGGCCGGCCAGATCGACTCGTACGACCTGGAATCCGACGACCTCACCGCCACCACCCTGCGTCCCGGTGACCGCACCTGCCTGGAGAGGGGACAGGCCCGCGGGCTGACCATCCACCCCGGCTCCTGTCACCTCGAGTACGGCCGCGGCGCGGTGGCCACGACGCTGCCGTTCGCCATGGTGGACACGCTGCTGGTGTCTCTGGAGGTCGCGTCGGTCCGTCGCTCGACCGTCGAGTTCGCTCGGCTCTTCGGGCGGCGGCCCCGGAAAACCGCAGGTTAACGCTTCATGACCAGTAGATTGTCTACAATCAACTATTGACAGTCTGCTATCGCATGGTTACGGTTCGACCGTGTCATCCACCTCACGGATTCCGGCGATCGCGGCGGCCGTGGTTCTCGGCGTCGCCTCGGTGAGTGCCTGCAGCAGCGGCTCGTCCAACAACGAGATCCCCAAGAACGCCAGCGTGATCATCCTCAGCGGCGACGGCATGGGACCGCAGCAGCGCACCGCGATCCAGTACTACCTCTACGGCCTGGAGGAGCGGCAGCCGATGGACGCGCTGCCCTACACGGGATTCCTGGACACCGTCCCCGGTGACCCGGAGTTCGCGGTGACCGACTCCGCCGCAGGCGCCACCGCGTGGGCGATCGGCAGGAAGGTGCCCAACGGTACGACCGGACTTGGCCCCGACGGGGAGTCGGTGCCCACCCTGCTGGACATCGCGCAGGACCGCGGCATGTCGACCGGTCTGATCAACGACCACGACATCACCAACGCCACCCTCGCGGCGTTCGGTTCTCCGGTAAAGGACCGGGACATGAAGGTCGACATCGCCAAGGGCTACCTGGACAAGGGCATCGACGTGCTGTTCGGCGGTGGCGAGAAGTACTGGTACCCGGAGGGAGAACCGGGCAAGATCCCCGACGAGGGTGAGGACGACGTCAGCGAAGGCGACGAGAACCTGGTCGAGCGCGCCGTGGCCGACGGCTACCAGTACGCCTACGACCGGCAGACCTTCGACACCCTGACGGGGCCGAAAGCCCTTGCGCTGGTACAGGACAGCGCCAAACGCCGCTCGACGGAGATCGAGGGCTACGACTACGGGTCCGACCCGCACTACGTACCACCGGAGCAGTTGGTGTCCAAGGCGCTCGACATCCTCGGCGCCAACGACAAGGGCTTCTTCCTGGTGATCGAGAGCGACGACCTCGACTCCGACGCCCACGAGCACGACGCGCAGAACCTGATGCTCGCCGGCGAGTCGGTCAACAACATGGTCAAGGTGATCACCGAGTACCAGAAGGACCATCCCGAGGTGCTGCTGATCGTCACCGCGGACCACGAGACCGGCGGCATGACGATCGAGAACGTCCTCGACGACGACGGGGAACCCGAGGCCAACAGCGACCAGATCGCCGACGATCCGGTGCCCTACTGGGCCGAGACGCCGGAGAACATGCCGCTGCCCGGCGGCGCCGTGCCCAAGCGCAGCGGCCCCTTCACCATCAAGGGCACCGACCGGAAGTTCAAGGTGGACTGGACCACCCCCGAACACACCGGAACGATGGTCCCGGTGACGGCGGCCGGTCCGCTCGCCGAAAAGTTCGTGGGCGTGCATCCGAACACCTACGTTTACGACGTTGTCACGGAATTGTGGGGCTCGAACTGAGCACCGCCGTTGATGTGCGCCGCGGCGCCGGGAAGCGAGGAACCCGAATGAGTCAACTGGCCGTCGCGCCGGACGTCGGATCCCTCGCCCGCGGCGGCAGCAGGATCGTCTTCGATGACGTCAGCAAGACCTACGACGGCGGGGCGCACGCCGTCGAGCGGGTGAACATCACCGTCGAGGCCGGTGAGTTCTTCTCGCTGCTGGGCCCCAGCGGGTGCGGCAAGACCACCACCCTGCGGATGGTCGCCGGTTTCGAGCAGCCGACGTCGGGCCGGATCCTGCTGGGCGACGAGGACATCACCGACATCCGGCCCGCCCGCAGGCCGGTGAACATGGTGTTCCAGGACTACGCGCTGTTCCCGCACATGACCGTCGCGGACAACGTCGCCTTCGGGCTCAAGGTCAAGGGGTTGTCCCGCAAGGAGTGTGCGCAACGGGTCGGCGAGGCACTGGAGTCGATGCGGTTGACCGCGCTGGCCGGCAGGCGGCCCTCGCAGCTGTCGGGCGGTCAGCGCCAGCGGGTCGCGCTGGCCCGGGCGCTGGTCAACCAACCGCGCGCCCTGCTGCTCGACGAGCCGCTCGGCGCGCTCGATCTGAAACTGCGCCGCGAGATGCAGTCCGAGCTGGCCCGTGTACACCGCGACACCGGAACCACGTTCCTGTACGTCACCCACGACCAGGAGGAGGCCCTGACGCTGTCCGACCGGATCGCGGTGATGAACCAGGGCCGCATCGAACAGCTCGCCGACCCCAGGACGCTCTACGAACGTCCCGCCACCGCGTTCGTCGCCGGGTTCATCGGGACGTCGAACCTGTTGGTGCTCAACGATCCCCGGCGCGTCAACGGCCACCTCGTCAGCACGCTGGGCGACGGTGACCGCCTGGTCGCACCCGCGGCGGCCGCCCCCGGCGACGGGCCCCTCACGGTCACCGTGCGACCCGAACGCATCTACCTGCACCCCGATGAGGACGCCGACGTCTCCGACGGGCACAGCGCGGTGCGGGGCGTGGTCACCGAGGTCGTCTACTGCGGGTCCACCACCCACGTCACCGTGGCACTGCCCACCGACGAGCGCCTGGTGGTGCACGAGCTCAGCGACGACAGCGACCTCAAGAAGATCGCCCGCGGATCGCGTGTGCGGTTGTCCTGGCCCCCCGAGTCGACCCACGTCATCGGGTCCGCCGCGCCCTGACCGGTCACCCCACAGTTGGAGGAGAGATGGTTACGTTCTCACGTCCCGTCCGGATCGCCGCCGCAGCGGGGGCAACCCTGCTGCTGCTCGCGGGTTGCGGTGGCGGCGGCGATAAATCGGAGGGCGGCGCCGACAGCGGCGAGGTGCGGACGTTCACCTACGAGGACACCGTCGACCCCGAGTTGCTCGGTCCCTTCGAGGAGGCCCACCCGAACCTGAAGGTGCGCACCGCGACGTTCGAGAGCCTCGACGAGGCGGCCGCCAAGCTCACGTCCGGCTTCTCCACCGACGTGATCGAGGTCTGCCTGGACGAGGCCAGCCCGCTGACGGAAGCCGACCTGCTCGCCGAGATCGACACCTCCAGATTGAGCAACTGGGACAGCCTCGATCCCACGTTCCGCGACGCCAACGGCGTCACCGTGGACGGCAGGGTCATCATGGTGCCCGTCTCGGCGGGCCCGCACGGAATCATCTACAGCCCATCGGCTTTCCCGGACGGTGTGGACAGTTACACGGCGCTGTTCGACCCGGCGAACAAGGGCCGGGTCGCCCTCGACGGCGGCTGGCTGACCGCGCTGGCCGACGCCGCGCTGGCCACCGGGATCACCGACCCGATCTCGATGAGCGACGAACAGGTCGAGCAGGTGAAGGCCACGATCCTCACCGCGATCAGGGACGGCCAGTTCCGCACCATCGCACAGTCGGACTCCGATATGGCCAACCTGTTCAAGTCCGGTGAAGTGGTGCTGGCCGACGGCGGGCGCGGCACCGCCGAGCAGATCAACGACAACGGCGGCGAGGTCACCTGGGTGGCGCCGAAAGAGGGCACGCTGTCGTGGATCTGCGGGCTCGGAATCAGCGCCGATGCGGCCAACGTCGACGCGGCCTACGAACTCATCGACTACTACATCTCCACGTCCGCACAGGCCATCACCGGCGACCTCGGCTATGTGATCACCAATCCGACTGCGCTGAGCGAGGTTTCCGAGGAGTTCCGGGAGACCGCCGACCCCTCGGCGCTGGCGGGCACCATCGCGCAGGCCGAACCGGTGAACGCCGAGGCGTGGCGCAACGCCTGGCAGGAGATCGAGGCCGGCGGATGAGCTCGCTGCTGCCGCCGCCACCCGCCGCGGTGCCCGGCCCGCGCAGCCGAGAACTGCTGGCCGCCTACGAGCAGGTCTTCTACCCGGGTCTGGTGGGCGACGGGTATCCGTTCGTGGCCACCTCCAAGTCGGGGTGGACGGTCACCGACGTCGACGGCAACGCGTTTGTCGACCTGGCCAGCGGGTCGGCGTCGGTGCCGGTGGGCGCGGGACGGGAGGACCTGGTGCGGCCCGCGGCCGAGGCACTGCTGCGCTTCGGCAACGAGGACAGCCACTCGGTGTTCCACGAGGCGATGCTGCCACTGGCGCAGCGGCTCCTGGCTATCGCGCCGAAAGGGCTTACCCGCGTGGACATCTCGCTCAACGGCACCGAGTCGGTGGAGACCGCGGTGCGGGTGATGCGGCGCGCCACCGGGCGTCCGGTGATCATCGGCTTTCTCGGCGGCTATCACGGTGAGACCACCACCACCGCCTCGCTGGGCGCCGAACATCACGAGATCGGCAGGCAGCTGCGCGGCCTGGGCAGCGGATTCGTCCACGTGCCCTACCCGAACAGCTACCGCAGCCCGTTCGGCCCCGCCCGTCCCGGCGGCAGCGGCGATCCCACCGTCGACTTCCTGCGCGACCACGTGCTGTTCCATCTGGTCGACCCCGGCGAGGTCGCCGGCGTGCTGATCGAACCGGTGCTCGGCTCCGGCGGCGTGGTGGTGCCGCCGGACACCTTCTGGCCGGCTCTGAAAGACATGTGCGCTCAATATGACTGGCTGCTCTGCCTTGACGAGGTCAAGACCGGGTTCGGCCGCACCGGCGCGATGTTCGCCGCCGACCTGTGGGGGGTGCAGCCAGATCTGATGTGCCTGGGCAAGGCCATGGGCGGGGGAGTGATGCCGATCGGGGCCCTGCTGGGCAACGAGCGGGCCCTGTCCGGGTTCAGCGACCTGGCCACCGGCAGCACCTGGTCCTGGCTGCCCGCCGCGTGCGCGGCGGCGCTGGCCTACCTCGACGTGCTGGAGACCGAGGACGTGCTGGGCAATGTGCGTGCCCTGCACGAGGTCTCGGCGTCGACGCTGGGTCCGCTGGTGGATCGCATCCCCGAGGTCGGCGACGTCCGGGTGCAGGGTGGGTTCGCCGCCGTGGAGTTCGTCCGGGACCGGACCACCAAGGAGCGCTTCCCGCGACTGCAGGACGCGGTCGCCGACGGGTGCCTGCAACGCGGTGTCCTGGTGGTCTCCAGCACCACCAGCCTGAACATCCAGCCGTCGCTGGTCATGGCACCGGATGCCTACGCGGAGGCGCTCGGCCGGGTGATCGACGCGATCGACGAAGCCGTACAGGCGATCCGGTGAACGACGGGCTGCGGGCGACCGCCGCCGCGGCGTTGGCCGACATGACCGCCGCGGGCACCCTCAAGACTCCGCCGGTGCTCGACGCCGCGCAGGGACCGCTCAGCCGGTTGCGGGGCGACACCCGCGACGTCCTGGTGGCGTGCTCCAACGACTACCTCGGCCTGGCGGCCGATCCACGCGTCGTGGCCGCCACCGCCGACGGGCTGCATCGCTACGGGGCGGGTACCGCCTCGGTGCGGTTCATCTGCGGCACCTTCACACCCCACGTCGAACTCGAGCGCGACATCGCCGAGCTGGTGGGCGCCGAGGCCGCGCTGACGTTCGTCTCGTGCTGGGACGCCAACGCCGCGGCGATCACGACGCTCGCCGATGAGCGCACCGCGATCTTCTCCGACGCCCTCAACCACGCCTCGATCATCGATGCGATCCGGCTGTCGCGAGCCGGGCACAAGGCGGTGTACCCGCATGTCGACCTGACCGCGCTGGAGGAAGCGCTGTCGGCGGCGACCGGGTGGGAGCGCCGCATCGTGGTGACCGACGGGGTGTTCAGCATGGAGGGCGACATCGCGCCGCTCGCGGACCTGGTCGAGCTGTGTCGCCGCCACGACGCGGTGCTGATGGTCGACGACTCCCACGGCGTCGGGGTGATGGGCGACGACGGGCGCGGGACCCCCGCGGCCGCCGGCGTGCTCGGCGAAATCGACGTTCTGACAGGGACTCTGGGCAAGGCCCTGGGTGGGGCCGCCGGCGGGTACGTGGCGTCGTGCACCGAGGTGGTGGACCTGCTGGCGCAGGTGGCGCGCCCGTCGCTGTTCTCCAACGCGCTTCCGGTGCCGACGGCGTGTGGTGCCCGGGAGGCGGTGCGTATCCTGCGCACCGAGCCGCAGCGGGTGGCGCGCCTGCACCGGGTGGTGGCGGATCTGCGGACCGGTCTGACCGGGGCCGGGCTCACCCCACTGTCGGGACCCACCGCGATCGTGCCGATCATCGTCGGGGACACCGCGCGTGTGGGCCGGATGAGCGCGCGGCTGCGCGACGAGTACGGGGTCCTGGTCACCGGGTTCGGGTACCCGGTGGTGCCGGAGGGCACGGCACGGCTGCGGGTGCAGGCAAACGCCGCCATGACCGATGACTGCGTGGCCCGGCTGGTAACGGCGATCGCCGCCGTGGCAGGCGGCTGAGCTCAGCAATCGGTGATTGTAGATTGTCAACAGCTATACTCGCGGGTATGACCGACCGAGCCGTACTGCGTCCGCTGCAGACGCCCCGCTCGCTGAGCGAGGACGCCGCCGATCGGATCCGCGAGCAGATCGTGATGGGGGGCTTCCGGCAGGGGGAGCACCTCAAGGAGGCGCGGATCGCCGAGCAGCTCAACGTCAGCCGGGGACCGGTGCGTGAGGCGTTCAAGATTCTGCGCGCCGAGGGGCTGCTGGCCGAGGAGCCGCACCGCGGCACCTTCGTGGTCAGCCTGACCGCCAAGGATGTTCGCGACATCTACGAACTGCGGGCCGCGCTCGAGGAGCTCTCGGCCCGCACCGTCTGCCGGCGTCGGGACCCCGAGGCGCTGGCGAAGCTGCGGTCGTTGATGGCGGATCTGCGCAAGGCCGCCGTGAAGAACGATCCGGTGGCGGTCTCCCGTGCCGACGTGCAGTTCCACGAGGGGTTGTGCGCGCTGTCGGAGAACTCCCGGGTGCACGAGGTCTTCCTGCGGTACGTGCCGACGCTGCGGGGGCTGCTGCGCCTCGACGAGCAGATCATGCCGTCGATGGACGAGGTGGTGCAGCAGCACCAGCCGATCCTCGACGCGATCGAGGCCGGCGACGAGGATCTGGCGGCCCGGCTGGTCCGCGAGCACTGTCTGCAGGCCGCCGCGTTGCTCGTGGAACGGATGCCCGAAACCAGCTGATCTCCGCAGCTCGCGCACCCTTTCCGGGCCTATGTAGATTGTTGACAATCTACTGAAGACCGAATACAGTTCGCGCATGAGCACGCTGCCAGCCGCGGCCACGCGGTCCGATGACGAGCTCATCGGCACCGTCGCCGAGCACTACGGCTTCCGCGGGGCCGTCAGCGGCCGATCGGACCGCGGCGGCGAGCACCTCGTGTTCCTCACCGATGAGCAGGGTGTCGCGCGCACCCTCAGGATCTCCGACGCCGTCGACACGGTCGACGCGCAGCTGGAAACCGCTGCCGCGCAATGGGTTCAGCAGGTGGATCCGGACCTGCCGATCCTCGCTCCGCTGCCCACACTGGCCGGTGACACCTACGTGCGCACCCCGTGGCTGTTGCGGCTCTACGAGCGGTGGCCGACGACGGAGGAGCCGGCCCTGGCGGGCGCCGCGGTCACGGAGTTCGGCACCGCCGCGGCGCGGCTGGGGATCGCGCTGCGGGGCTTCTTCCATCCCGCCCTGCGCAGGCGCGATGCGCCGCCGTCGCCGGTGTGGCCCACGCTGCGCGCACAACCGGTCGTCGACCCCACCCCGGACGGTCAGGTGCTCAGCGGGCTGGCCCACGACGCGTTGGTCGCCGCCGTCGCGGCGGCACTCGGCGCGGCCGGTGCGGCGCGGGCGGGCGGGGACCTGCTGACGTGTGTCGCGCTCTTCCTCGACGGCTATCTGTCGGTGTGTCCGCTGGAACCCGTTGAGCGACAGGTGCTCGCGGACACACTGGGGAGACGACTCGCCGCCGCGGCCGCAGCGGGCGACGCCGCTGCCGAGCGCATGCTGGCCGACCTGCTGGCCGCCGATCCCGCCGACACGGCAGCCGCGTTCGGCGCCCCGCGGCCCGCACCGTCGCCGGTCGCTCTGCGGCGGCGGCGCGACGCGGTGTTCGGTTCCGCGCTGGCGCCGCTGACCTACGACACCCCGCTCACCCCGGTACGGGGTTGCGGCGCAACCCTTCTGGACACCGACGGGGTGACCTACATCGACGCCTACAACAACGTGCCCGTCGTCGGGCACGCGCATCCGCGGGTGGCGACCGCGGTCGCCGACCAGAGCCGGCTGTTGAGCACCAACCTGCGCTACCTGCATCCGCGTGCGATCGAACTGGCCGAGCGGCTGATCGCCAGCCTGCCCGCGGACTGCGGACTCGACACCGTCCTGTTCACCAACTCCGGCAGCGAGGCCGTCGACATCGCGTGGCGGATCGCCACCGCCGCCACCGGCCACACCGGCGGGCTGGTCACCGACTTCGCCTACCACGGGGTCACCACGGCGACGACGGCGTTCTCACCCGAGCAGTGGCGCGGCGGCTGGACCCCCGACCACATCGAGCGGTTCACCCCGGGATCCGGGCTGGACACCGCGGTGGCACGGCTGGCCGACCGCGGTCACCGCCCCGCCCTGCTGTGTGTGGACCCGACCTACACCAGTGACGGAATCCTGGTGCCGGGCAACGACTATCACCGCCGGCTCAGCGCGGAGGCCCGGCGGGCCGGGGCGCTGGTGCTGGCCGACGAGGTGCAGGGCGGCTTCGGCAGGGCCGGTGACCACCTGTGGTCGTTCGTCGGGGCGGGGCTGACCCCGGACCTGGTCACGCTCGGCAAGCCGATGGGCAACGGCTATCCCGTCGCCGCCGTGATCGCCCGCCGCGACCACGTCGAGGCGCTGGCCCGCCAGACCGAGTTCTTCAGCACGTACGCGGGCGGCCCCGTGGCCGCCGTCGCGGCCATGGCGGTGCTCGACGTCATCGAGGACGAATCGCTCATCGAGCACGCCGCCGCAGGCGGGGCGCTGCTGCGTGATCTGCTCGGCCGGGCCGGGCTCGAGGTGCGGGGCCGGGGCCTGCTGGTCGGCGTGCAACTGGATTCCGCGGCGGGCCCCGTGCTCAACGAGGCGCGCCGCCGGGGCGTGCTCATCGGCGGCACGGGTGCCCGGGGAGACGTTCTGAAGATCAGGCCACCGCTGGTGATCACCACCGAACAGATCCGAACGGTCGCCTCGGTGGTGATCGACGCGATCGACAGCGTTGCAGGGCAGCACCGCTGACACACGAAGTGAGGACAGATGCGCAGCACAGAACAGTTCGCCGGGACCGATCGCTCTCTGCAGAGGGCGTGGATCAAGGGTGCGGGTTTCACCGACGAGGAACTCACACAGCCGCTCGTGATGATCGCCAACACCTATCAGGACTTCTCACCGGAGAACGCCCACCTGCGCACCATCGTCGACGCGGTGAAGGCCGGCGTACGGATGGCGGGCGGAACGCCCATCGAGTTCAACACCTTCCACGTCACCGACAGTGAGGCGTTCGCCGCGCGCAGCATGCGCTACGTGCTGCCCAGCCGGGACGTGGTGGCCGACTCGATCGAGCTGATGGCTGAGGGGCACGGCGTCGACGCGCTGGTGCTGCTGCCCGGCGGCGACAAGCCCACACCCGGCATGGTGATGGCCGCGGCACGGCTGAACCTGCCGTCGATCCTGCTGTACGCGGGCCCGACGCCCTACGGGCTCTACCGCGGCAAGAAACTCTTCCTCGAGACGGTGTACGACGGTGTCGGCGAGGTGGTGCGCGGTGAGATCGACACCGACACCCTCAAGCACTGGGAGGACGAGCTGTTTCCTGGACCGGGTGCCGGTGACACCCTGACGTCGGGCAACACCGCGGGCATCTACTGCGAGGCGCTCGGAATGTCGTTGCCGCACACCGGGACCCTGCCGGCGGGCAGCAACAACCAGATCCGCGCGGCCAAGTACACCGGCATGCGGATCGTCGATCTGCTGCGTAACAACGTGCGGCCCCGCGACATCCTGACCGCCGAGGCGTTCGAGAACGCGCTGCGGGTCGCGATGGCGGTGTCCGGCTCGACGAACATGGTGCTGCACTTCATCGCGATGGCCAAGGAGGCCGGCATCGAACTGGACTTCGACACCATCGACCGGATCGGCAGGCAGACCCCGACGCTGGCCAAGCTGGCGCCGTCGGGCCCGTGGGGTGTCACCGAACTGCACGCCGCCGGCGGGGTGCCCGCCGTGCTCGCCGAACTCGGTGACCTGATCCACGAGACGACGACCACCGTCTCGGGCAAGACCACCGGCGAGATCGCCGCGGCCGCCGAGAACCTCAACCCCGAACTGCTGGCGTCGCGGGACAACCCGGTCGCCCCGGAGGGCTCGATCTTCATCCTGCGCGGCAGCCTGGCGCCCGACGGCGCGGTGGTGAAGGCGTCCGGGGTGGCGCCGTCGATGTGGCGGTTCGAGGGCGCGGCCACGGTGTTCGAGGACGAGGAGTCGGCCATCGAGGCGATTCTCGGCGGGCAGGTCAGCCCGGGCACCGCGATCGTGATCCGCAACGAGGGACCGCGCGGGGGGCCGGGGATGCGCGAAATGCTCGGCGCCACTTCGGCTGTCGTCGGCATGGGACTGTCCGAGAGCGTCACGCTGATCACCGACGGGCGATTCTCCGGAGCCACGCACGGACCCGCCATCGGTTATGTCGGACCCGAGGCCGCCGACGGCGGCCCCATCGCGCTGGTCCGCGACGGCGACCGCATCGTGATCGACCTGGCGGAGCGCCGGCTCGACCTGGACGTCCCGCAGCAGGAACTCGACGCCCGCCGGGCGAGCTGGGTCCGCCGCGAACCATCGGTCACCTCCGGCTATCTGGCGTTCTACGCCCAGCACGTCGCACCGGCGTGCAAAGGTGCCGTGATGCCGCGATGATCGCCTGCGGGACGCGGACGGCAGATGTGACGATGGGCCACGGCACAGGAAAGGTGGGTCGGTGAGCACCCAGTACGACGCGGTCATCATCGGTGGCGGGCACAACGGTCTGGTCGCCGCCTTCTACCTGGCGCGCGCCGGGTTGAAGACCCTGGTGCTCGAACGCCGCCCGTTCGTCGGCGGCGCCTGCAACACCGAGGAATTCGCGCCCGGTTACCGGGCCTCGACGGGCGCGTACGTGCTGTCGATGCTGCGGGAGGCCATCTGGCAGGACATGGCGCTGGAGCGGCGCGGCATCGTCGTCGACCCGGCCGGCCCGACGCTGAACCTCTACCCGGACGGGGCGAGCTACTACCTCGGCGACGACATGGCCGAAAACGTCGCAGCCACCCGGCGATTCTCCGAACACGACGCCCGCGCGCTGCCGGAGTTCGAGCAGAACCTGGCCGAGCTGGTTCAGGCGGTGCTGCCGGTGTTCGACTGGACCGCACCCGATCCGCGCGTCAACAGCGTCGAGGATCTGCGCGGGCTGGCCCGGCTCGGCGGGGTGGGCCTGCACGTCCGGCGCCGCCTGGACGAGCTGGCCCGGCTGTTCACCGCCAGCGCCCATCAGATCCTGGCCGAGCACTTCGACAGCGACCACGTCAAGGCCGCGCTGGGCTGGCACGCCATCAACGACAGCGTCGCCGGGCCCTCCACGCCGGGCACCGCGTTCGTGCTGCTGCACGACCACGCCAGTGAGGAGACCGACGGCGGCGTCCGGCAGTGGGGTTTCGTCCGCGGCGGCATGGGGGTGCTGACCGCGGTGATGGCCGATGCGGCCCGTGAGGTCGGTGCCGAAATCCGCTGCAGCGCACCGGTCGACTCGGTCGTCACGCGCAACGGCCGGGCCACCGGGGTGCGGCTGGCCTCCGGGGAGGAGATCAGCGCCACCCGGGTGCTGTCCAACGCTGACCCCAAGCACACGTTCCTTTCGTTGTGCCGCGACAGCGCACTGCCCGAGGACTTCGTGCGCCAGGTCGAGGCCTACCGCTGCATGGGCACCAGCATGAAGATCAACCTGGCGCTGTCGGACCTGCCCTACGTCCCGGGCCATCCGCGCGACGGGGTGCAGCCCTACCACCGCGGCATCATGGAGATCAATCCGTTCATCGCCGACATGGATCTGCACCAGGCGCAGGCCCAGTACGGTCTGGCCGTGCGGGACTCCCACATCGAGATCGTGTTCCCGACCGTGCACGACCCCGGCCTCGCGCCCGAGGGCAAGCACATCGCGACCATCGACGTGAACTCCCAGCCGTTCCACCTGCGCGACGAGACCTGGGACGAGATCAAGGAGGCCCGCGCCGACGAGGTCATCACCCAACTGGAGGGGTACTTCCCGGGGTTGAGCGGCCTCATCGAACACCGTCAGGTGCTCAGCCCGCTGGACATGGAACGGGTGATGGGCCTGACCGGTGGGCACGCCCTGCACGGCGACATGTCGCCGGACCAACTGCTGTTCATGCGGCCGGTGCGGGGCTGGGCGCAGTACCGCACCCCCATCGACGGGCTGTACCTGTGCGGTGCGGGCACCCATCCCGGCGGCGGGGTCACCGGCGCCAACGGGCGCAACGCCGCCCGCGAGGTGCTGCGCGACGCAACCAGGCGGCGCTGGTCGCGAAAGCTGGTGAGGCGGTGAGCTGGTGAACACAACCCCGGAACAGGCGCTGATGGCCAACAGCCTGGTGCGCGCACCGCGGCTCGAGCTGGCACACGAGGTGGTGCCCGAGCAGCAGCGGGCGGTGGGGGCGCCGCGCACCGGATCGGTGGAGCTGGCCGGCTTCCACGGCGTCGAGGTGGGGGTGTGGGAGATGACCCCGGGAACGATGACCGACGTGGAGGTCGACGAGATCTTCGTCGTCCTGAGCGGGGCGGCGACCATCGAGTTCGCCGACGGCAGCCCCACCCTGCGGGTCGGCGCCGGTGACATCGTCCGGCTCGCGGCAGGCGCGGCCACGGTGTGGACGGTCACCGAGACCCTGCGCAAGATCTACCTGACGCGGCAGGACTGACGAAAAGAGGCGTGCGGCATGGCAATCAGCACACACCCGAGCAGGAGTCTGCTGTCGTCGGCGGCGTGGAACCTGGGCACCGTACTGGCCACCGCGCTGGTCGCCGTCGTCCTGATCGTGCTCGTCGGACCCATCCTGCTGCTCGCCGTGTTCTCGTTCAACGACTCGTCGATCATCGCGCTGCCGTTCGAGGGCTTCACGCTCAAGTGGTACCGGGCGGCCTTCGCCGACCCCGAGGTCGTTGACGCGGTGCGCAACTCGGTTGTGCTGGCGGCGATCGTGGCCCCGCTGTGCGTCGCGCTGGGCACCGCGGCGGCCTGGGGCCTGACCCGGTTCCGGTTCCGCACCCGCGGTTTCTGGGCGGCACTGGCCGGCGCCCCGCTGGTGATCCCCTGGCTGGTGATGGGTGTCAGCGGGCTGCTCTTGTTCGCCTCGCTCGGTGTCGAGTTGTCGCTGCTGACGATCGGGGCGATGCACATCGCGGTGACCTTCCCCCTGGTGACGGCGCTGGTGTCGGCCCGCCTGATCCGTTTCGAGAAATCCCAGGAGGAGGCGGCCGTGGACCTGGGCGCCTCACAACTTCAGCTGATGACCCGGGTGGTGCTGCCGCAGCTGGCGCCGACGCTCGGCGCGGCGCTGATCTTCTCGTTCGCGTGGTCGTTCAACAACTTCGAGATCAGCTTCTTCAACGGCGGTTACGAACAGACCTTCCCGGTGTGGGTGTACTCGGTGCTGCGGCGCTCGGACAACCTGCCCGTCGTCAACGCCATCTCCACCGCGGTGTCGGTGGTCCAGGTGGCGGTGGTCTACGGGACATGGATGGTGCTCAAGTCCGTCATCAACCGCCGGGGATCCCAGGAGAGCTTCACCGACATGGTGGCGGGAGGTCTGCGGTGACGATTCAGCTGGAGGCGCCCGAGACCGCCGCCGTGGACCACATCGGCGGTCAGCGGCCGCCGCGGCGCTGGCTGCCCGCGGCCTACCTGTCGGCGCCGATGACCGTGCTGGTGCTGCTCGTGCTGGTGCCGATGGTGATCCTGTTCCTGATCAGCCTCGGCATGGCGGTCTCGCGCGGGCACAGCGCGTGGTCGTTGGAGGCCTACATCGAGATCCTGACCGATCCGCTGTACCGCAAGATCGCCGGCACGACGATCTTCATCGCCACCACGGCGATGATCGTGCAGCTGGTGGTCGGGGTGCCGTTGGCCTACGTGATGGCGTTCCGCGCGGGCCGTTTCGAGATCCCGCTGCTGCTGGCCCTGGTGGTGCTCGACGAGCTCAACCCCGTGGTGCGGGTCTACGCGTGGCGGATGCTGCTGGGCCGCAACGGCATCATCAACAAGTTCCTGGAGTTCATCGGCGTCATCGACGAACCGATCGACGCGCTGCTGTTCAACCAGGGCACGGTGATCGTCGTGCTGTCGACGGGTTGGATCACCTACACGATCATCCCGCTGTACGCCGCCATGAAGGCGATCAACCCCGCGCTGTTCCAGGCCGCCGCCGATCTCGGCGCCGGATGGTGGACGACGGCCCGGCGAATCCTGTTGCCGCTGGCCGCACCCGGCATCTTCGTCGCGGTTCTGCTGGTGTACATCCCGCTGTTCACTGACTTCGCCGCCCCGTCACTGGTCGGCGGCACCAGCGGCTACATGCTCGGCCAGGCGGTCAGCGACCTGATCCTCGAACAGGGCGATCTGGCGCGCGGCGCAGCGCTGAGCAACCTGTTGTTGTTGGCCTCCGGTGTCGTGGCGGCCATCGCGTTCCGGCTGTCGCGGATCAACCGGCTGGACTGAAGCGGTGTCAGTGTGAGTGAGCCAACGCCGTTGCGGCCCATCGAAACCGCGCGATCCCTGGCCGAGGACGCCGCCGACCGGATCCGCGAACAGATCATCCTCGGCGGGTTCCAGCAGGGCGAGCACCTCAAGGAGGCGCGGATCGCCGAGCAGCTCAACGTGAGCCGGGGGCCGGTGCGGGAGGCGTTCAAGATCCTGCGGGCCGAGGGGCTGGTGGCCGAGGAGCCGCGGCGCGGCACGTTCGTGGTGACGTTGACCGCCAAGGACGTCACCGACATCTACGGCCTGCGCGCCGCGGTGGAGGAGCTGGCCGCGCGCCTGGTGTGCCGAGCGCAGGACGTGTCGGCGATCGCCACGCTGCGTGCCCTGGTCGACGACATCGCCGCGGCCGCCCAGACGGGCAGTGCCCCCGCGGTGGCGCGCGCCGACGTGGCCTTCCACCAGGGGCTGTGCGCGGTGTCGGGCAACAGCCGGGTGCTGGAGGTCTTCCAGCGTTACGTGCCCACGATCCGGGGCCTGTTGCGGCTCGACGAGCGCATCATGCCGTCGCTGGACCAGGTGGCGGCACAGCACATGCCGATGGTCGACGCCCTGGCGGCGGGGCAGGAGGAGGCGGCCGCCCGTCTGGTGCGCGAGCACTCGCTGGAGGCGGGCCGGAAGCTGGTGGCGCTACTGCCGGGAAATCCCGAAAACCCAGCACATACCTCGTAGTTCGCCCTCCGCAATACCCCGCACTGTTGTAGATTGTTGACGATCTGCGAAATGCTGGCCCGTTCGGTCGCGGACTGGTCACCGATCCGAGGAGTCCCTGTGAAGAAACTGTTGCCCCTAGCGTTCGCCTGTGCGTCAACAGTGATGCTCGCCGCCTGTGGCGGCGGTGAGCCGGCCACCGTGGGAGCGGGGGAGACCAATCCGGGCGACGCCGGCTCCATCTCCGGAACCATCCGCCTCTACTCGTACGAGGATGGTTTCGACCCCGGCTACATCGCGTCCTTCCGCGAGCAGTACCCCAACATCAAGCTGGAGACCGCGAGCTTCGGCAGCAACGAGGAGGCCATCGCCAAACTCAAGTCGGGGTTCAAGGCCGACGTGATCAACACCTGCGTCGACGAGGGCGCGCTGGAGGCCGTCGAGGCGGGACTGTACGCGCCGCTGGACACCGCGCGGCTGGAGAACTGGGACGACATCTGGCCGGCGATGAAGGAGATGCCCGGAATCGTCTACGAGGGCAAGACGTACGTGGTTCCAGTCGACGCCGGCATGGGCGGTCTGATCTACAACGTGGACAAGGTCGTCCCGGCGCCGGACTCCTGGACCGACCTCTTCGATCCCAAGTACCGGGGGCACGCCGCGCTGGAGGACAACGCGGTCACCGCGATCAACGTCGGTGCGCTGGCGATGGGCATCAGCGACCCGCCGAACATGGACGCCGAGCAGTTGCAAAAGGTGAAGGACTATCTGATCGAACAGCGTTCGCAGTTCCGCACGTGGTGGGGTGACACCGGTGAACTGGCGTCGCTGCTCAAGTCCGGCGAGGTCGACATCACCAGCGGGTACACCGGCACCACCGCCGAACTGCAGGCCGACGGCGTCAACGTGGAGTGGGCGCCCGCCAAGGAGGGCCGGATCATGTGGACGTGCGGCTACGGCATCAGCCCCGACATCGCCGAGGGGAACGTCGACGCCGCCTATGCGCTACTGAACTGGTACACCAGCGTGCCCGCCCAGGCCTACGCCGCGACCAACTGGAATTACATGGCGTCCAACAAGAAGGTGCTCGACGCGGTGACTCCCGAGGTCCGCGAGACGGCGTCCCTGGAGACGCTGGCCGACCTGGACAACGTGATTCCCGCGTCGCCGCCGAAGGACCGCGCGGCCTGGGTCAAGGCATGGGCCGAGGTGAAATCCTCCTGACCCCCAGGGGCGGTCAGTCCTGGCGGGTCCACAGGGCGAACGGGTCGGGTCCCGGCCGGAAACCGTGCGCCTGCGCGAAGTCCGCCACCCGGGCGAACCCACGGGCCACGGCTTCGGGTTCGTGGGCATCGCTGCCGAAGGACACGGACTGACCGCCCTCCTCATGCCACCAGCGCAGGATGTGCGAGTTCAGCGGCACGACGGTGTTGATCTCAAGTGCCCGGCCGGACTCCGCCGTGCACCGCAGGGCGTGGCGGAACTCCTCCTCGAAGACCACCGGATCGAACGGTCCCGCCGAGGCGGGCCAGTCCCGCACCGGGTAGTCGATATGCGCGAGAATCTCGAACGGCTCGCTGCTGCACACCAATTCGGCCACCTCGGCGAGGTAGCTGCGGATCACCTCGAACGGGTCGCGGTGCTCGAACAGCCCGTCGGGCTCGGCGAAACCGCCACGGTCGGCCAGGCAGTGCAGCGATCCGAGCACCCGGTCGAAGGGGCCTGCGGCCAGCACCTCGCGTACCGAAGCGGAATGCCAGTGCGGCTCACCGAGTTCCAGTCCGCTCAGGATGCGCAGTTGCGGGTAGCGGTCGCGGCACTCCTGCAGGGCGGCCAGGTATCCGACGGTGTCGAAGGCCGGCGGGACAATCGCCCCGCCGTCGGCGATGCCCGGCGGGTAGTCGTTGTTCTCGAGCTCCTCGGCGGTCGGCGTCCAGACCGTGTGGTCGACATGCTCGGTGAAGGCGATCGCGGGCAGACCGAGTTCGACTGCGCGCGCGCACGATCCGAGCATCGACCCGCTGGGGGCGTCCCAGGACCACTCGCTGTGGACATGGCTGTCGGTGGGCAGCGACGACATGGGGCACGATCATGCCACAGACCGGCGATTGTTGACAATCTGCAGCAGCACGGCCGAGATCGCCGAGATCACCGACACCGCAACGAGATACGCGACAATCGAGTCACTGGTCTTGGTCGCGGCGTACAGGGCCGCGGCGATCGTCGGGGCGAAGGCCGACCCCACCACCTGCGACAGCGTGTAGCCGATCGAGACACCGCTGTAGCGCACATCGGGCTCGAACGACAGGCTGAACAGCGAGCCGGTCACCCCGGCCGCCGGCGCCATCGCGAACCCGAAGACCAGCAGCAGCGCAACCGCGAACCACACCGCGCTGCCGGTGTTGATCAGCGCGAACACCGGCCACACCGACAGCCCCATCGCGATCACCCCGGCCAGAAACACCGGCAGGCGACCGATCCGGTCCGACAGCGCCCCGCACACCGGATAGCTGAACACGGCGACCACCGCGGCCAGCGCGACGCCGAAAAGCGCGTGTGTGCGGTCGATTCCGGCGACCGTGGTGCCGTAAGAGACCAGATAGGCCACGCAGATGTAGGCGAACACACCCTGCGACAGGTACGCGCCTGCGACAAGCAGGATCTGGCGCCAGTGCGTGCGGAAGGCCTCGGCGATCGGCATCCGGGCCACCCGTTCGCGTTCCCGCAGCGCGGCGAAATCCGGGCTCTCGGTCACCGACAGCCGGATCGCCAGCCCGATCGCGATGAGCACGGCGCTGGCCAGGAACGGGATTCGCCACCCCCACGACAGGAACTGATCGTCGGGCAGTTGCGACACCGCCCAGAACGCCAGCGTCGCGCACGCTGTCCCGCCCGGTGCGCCCATCTGGGGGAACGCCCCGTACAGACCCTTGCGCTCGGCCGCGGCGTGCTCGACGGCCATCAGCGTCGCACCGCCCCACTCGCCACCGACCGCGAAGCCCTGCGCCAGCCGCAGCAGGGTGAGCAGGATCGGGGCCGCCAGGCCGATCTGGTCGTAGGTGGGCAGCAGCCCCATCAGCACCGTCGCCCCGCCCATGATCAGCAGCGAGTACACCAGCATCCTCTTGCGGCCCACCCGGTCCCCGAAATGCCCGAACACGATGCCGCCGAGCGGGCGCGCGACGAAGCCGACGCCGAAGGTGGCGAATGACAGCAGCAGGCCCGTCGCAGGGGAGACCGCGGGAAGAACAGCTTGGGGAACACCAGGGCCGCGGCGGTGCCGTAGATGAGGAAGTCGTAGAACTCCACCGTCGTACCGATGAAGCTGGCCAACGCGACGCGCATCGGCGAGACCCGGGATGAGACCGTCGACATGGTTCAAGTCTGCGGTCACAGGGCGTTTCGCACGACGCCTTTGCGCTCAATCGATGTGCGCTATGTGCGCGCGCAGCGGGCGGCGCGCGGTCTCCCGCATGGTCAGCAGTGTCGCCAGCGTGATCACCGCCGCCGCGATCACGTAGAAGGCGGGCGCCATCTGGTTGCCGGTGCGCGCCACGAGCCAGGTCGCCACATACGGTGCGGTGCCGCCGAAGATCGCCACCGAAACGTTGTAGCCGATCGAGTAGCCGCTGGAGCGCACCCGGGTGGCGAACAGCTCGGCCCCGGCGGCCAGCGACGCCGACACGAACACCGCCTCAATCGCCGACAGCACCGCGTGCGCGGCGACCGCGGCCGCCAGAGATCCCGAATTGAGCAGCAGGAACATCGGATAGACGCCGACGGCGAAGGCGATCGCGCCGGTGTACAGCAACGGTTTGCGGCCGATGCGGTCCGACAGTGCCCCCAGCGGCGGGATCAGGACGATCGCGACCAGACACGCAACCGTGATCGAGATGAACGCGTCGATCTTGCTGAAGTTCAGCGTCTGGGTGAAATAGCTTGGCAGGTAGGTGAACACCAGGTAGAAGCCGACGTTGTGGATCACCACCAGACCGATGATCTGCAGGATCGGCCGCCACGACGTGGAGACCGCCTCGCGCAGCGGCGATTCGGCGACCCCACCCTCGTCGCGCAGCCGCTCGAACTCCGGGGTGTCCGCCAGCTTGAGCCGGATGTAGAGCCCGACGACGCCCAGCACACCGGCGATCAGGAACGGGATCCGCCAGCCGTAGGAGTCCATCGCGCTCTGCGACAGCACGGCCTCCAGACCGGTGACGGTCAGCGAGCCGAGCAGGAAGCCGATGACCACCGACCACACCAGAAACGAGACGATGAAGCCGCGGTGCCGGTCGGGTGCGTACTCGGCCAGAAAGCACGCGCCGCTGCCGTACTCGCCGCCCGCCGAGAATCCCTGCAGGCAGCGCAGCACCAGCAGCAGCAGCGGCGCCGCGACGCCGATCGAGTCGTAGCTGGGCACCAACCCGATCGCCAGCGTGGACGCCGACATCAGCAGGATCACCAGGGCGAGCACCCGCTGGCGGCCGATCCGGTCGGCCAGCGGGCCGAAGAAGAACCCGCCGAGCGGGCGCATGAAGAACGCGGCGGCGAAGATCGCGAACGTGCTGAGCAGCGCGGCGGTCTCGTCACCGGGCGGGAAGAACTTGTCGGCGATGTACGTCGCCAGGAATCCGTAGATGGCGAAGTCGAACCACTCGACGGTGTTGCCGACCGCCGCGCCCCCGACGGCGGTTCTCAGCGTCCGCGCATCCGCAGCCATACCGACCTGATTCCCGTCTCGCCGCGGTTCTAACCGGGTTCGGAGATCGGCACGGCCAACTGCGTCGGCGCGGTGCGGCCCCGCAGCACCTCCGACCCGGCGGGAGTCCACCACCGCCGCTCGTCCTCGTCGGCGTGGGACAACGCGGTACCTGAGCACAGCACTCGGGCGTCGAACTCCTTGGCCCGGTCCGCCAGCCGGGCGGCCTCGTTCACCGGGTCGCCGATCACGGTGTACTCGTAGCGGTTCTCGGCGCCGATGTTGCCCGCGAACACCGCACCCGCGGACACCCCGATACCGAAGTCCAGGCCCAGCGCCCTCAGTTCGGTGGCCAGCGCGCGGGCGGTGCTCAGCGCGGCGGTCTCCGGCGCGTCGATGCGCAGCGGTGCGCCGAACACCGCCAGCGCCGCGTCACCCTGGAACTTGTTGATCAGGCCGTGCCGTTCGTCGACGGCGGCGACCACGACGCGGAAGAAGTCGTTGAGCAGTGCGGCGACCTGTTCGGGTTCGTGGGTGGCGGCCAGCCTGGTCGAGTCCACCAGGTCGATGAACAGCACGGCGGCCACGCGCACGTCGCCGGTGAGCGAGACGTTCTCCCGCACCGCGCGCCGGGCCACCTCCTCGCCGACGTGGCGGCCGAACAGGTCGCGCAGCCGGTCGCGTTCCCGCAGTCCGGCCACCATGCTGTTGAAACCACGCTGCAGACGGCCGATCTCGGACCACTCGTAGACGTCGACCGAGCGGTCGATGCGGCCCTTCTCGACGTCGGCCATCGCCTGGATCACCTCCTGCAGCGGATCCGAGATCGACATCGAGGTCAGGATCAGCGCGCGCAGTCCGAGCACCACCGCCACCAACGCCAGCACCAGCAGCGCCAGCTCGATGGCCGCGGTCTCCTCGAGCAGCCAGCCGTTGGCGCGCATCACCAGCAGCGTGGCGATGGCCAGGCCCGGCAGCCCGGTGCAGACCGTCCACATCAGCATCAGCCGCGCGCGCACGCCGGGGGCGATGATCCGGGGCACGGTGGAGTCCGGTGCGATGCCGGCCAGTACCGGCCGCAGGGTGCGCAGCGTGAACAGGAACCCGGTGCACACCGTGGCGACGGCGCCGAACAGCATCGCCGAGCCGATCACCGCGAGTGCCCGGCTGCCCGCCGCCAGGTTCATCGGGATCAGCACGCCGGCCGCGACCAGCCAGGGTGCCAGCGTCGCCGCCGACTGCCGCCCCATCATCTGCAGCGTCGACAGGCGTTCGGCCTCGGTGGGTGGCCGGCCCTCGCGCAGGAAGCGCAGCGACGGGCGCAGGATCGCCACGGCGCTGCCGCAGACCACGACGGCCCCGACGACCAGCAGCGCCGCGGCGGTGGCGATGTTGCCGACGGTCAGGACATCACGGCCGCCCAGCGCCAGCACGATCGCGATGACCTCACCGGCGGTGAGTAGATAAGCCGACGTCAGCCCCGCCGTGTATCGGATCAGCAGGCGGCGCGGCCTCACGCCCGAGACGGTATCAGTCGCTGGCGGGCAGCGGCTTGGCTTCCTTCAGGCTCAGCGGCGTGGTGCCGACGCTCAACGTGCCCTTGCCCGCCTTGGTGACCAGCACCTCGGCGCCGTCCTCGTCGACGTAGCGTTTGCCCATCGCGTTGCCGTCGGCGAACGCCGGGTCGAGCTGGGCGCCCGGATCCTTCTCGGCGTCGAGGGGGATCATCGGCACACCCCCGGCGCGCAGGTCGTCGAGCTTCTCCGAGGCGCGAACCACGATCACCTGGGTGTCGCAGACCTGGCTCTGCAGTCGGGTGCCGTTCTTGATCATCCTTGGACTCCTTGCGAATTGGCTTCTTAAGAACTAGCGGTGAACTCGGCAACCAGCTCGCGCCGCAACACCTTGCCGGTCGGACTGGTGGGCAGTTCGTCGAGGAAAATCACCCGGTCGGGGGTGCGGGATCCGCGCAGCTGGCCGCGGACGAACTCGCGCAGCGCCTCGGGGTCCGGTGTCGAACCGTTGGCGGGCACCACCGCGGCGACGATGATCTGGCCCCACTCGGCGTCCTCGGCGCCGAACACCGCGCAGTCGCGGACCTGTGGGTGTTCGACCAGCACGTCCTCGATCTCGGCGGGGGCGATGTTCTCGCCGCCGCGGATGATCGTGTCGTCGGAGCGCCCGCCGATGAACAGGTAGCCGTCCTCGTCGAGCATCGCGACGTCCTTGGTCGGGAACCAGCCGTTCTCGTCGAGCACCGACCCGATCTCGGCGTAGCGCCCGGACACCTGCTCGCCGCGCACATACAGTTCACCGGTCTCGCCCGGACCCAGGACGTTGCCCTCGTCGTCGCGGATCTGCACCTCGATACCGGGGACCGGCTGGCCGACCGACCCCAGCCGGCGCAGCACCTTCTCGTCGTCGGACGCCAGCGCGGTGCGGTGGTCCTCGGGACCGAGAACGGCGATCGTCGAGCTGGTCTCGGTCAGCCCGTAGGCGTTGACGAACCCGACGTCGGGCATCAGCTCAAGAGCCTTGCGCACCAAGGGCAGTGGCACCTTCGAGCCGCCGTAGGCCAGGGTGCGCAGTGTGGACAGCGTCGCTCCGTCGGCCTCCAGGACGGTGACGATGCGGTCGAGCATCGTCGGCACCACCGTCGCCGACGTCACGCCCTCCTGCTGCACCAGCCGCACCCACTCGCGGGGATCGAACTGCGGCAGGTACACCATCCGGCGGCCCGCGTACAGGTTCGACAGCGCGGCGCTGACGCCGGCGATGTGGTACGGCGGCACGCAGATCAGCGCGGCGTCGTCGGGTTCGGCTGAGTCGAACTCGACCGTGCCGGTGATGTAGCTGGTCAGGTTGTTATGGGTCAGTTCAACGGCTTTCGGCCGCGATGTGGTGCCCGAGGTGAACAGCACGACGCCGACGTCCTCGGGGTCCGGGAACTCCGCGGCGGGTTCGGCCGTGCGGGCGTTGTCGAGGAACTCGTCGGAGCCGACCACCTGCTTACCGACGCCGGCGACCATGTCCCGGTACGCCTTGTCGACGACCACCAGCGGCTGGGGCAGCCGGTCGATGAGCTCGCGCAGCCCCTCTGCGGACAGCCGGTAGTTCAGCGGCGTCACCGGCACGCCGGCGCGCGCGGAGGAGAACAGCAGCAGCGGCAGCATCGCCCCGCCCAGACCCACGTAGGCGACATGCTCGGCGCCCGACGCGGCGATGACGCCGGCACCGCCGTCGGCCAGCGTGCTCAATTCCCCTGTGGTCAAACGTAAGTCACCGGACACCACGGCGGTCCGGTCGGGATTGCTCGAGGCCATCTCGAGCAGCAGCGAGATGCTCATGATTTGTCGACGAAGATATCAAGGATGGGGTCGTCCCCACCGCCGTAACGGGACAGGTCGGTCACGCCGGACTCGCGCAGCAGATCGGCGTCGATGAAGCACTTGCCGTTCACGTCGGCAGGCGGGCGCGACAGGATCAGCGCCGCCGCGTCGCCCATGATCTGCGGATCGCGCGACCGGTCCAGGGCATCGGAGAAGCCCGGCGCGTTGGCCACCGCGGCCGTCGCGATGTAGGTCTGCGGCCACAGGCAGCTGAAACCGATTCCGGCGTCGGCGTACTCGGCGGCCCAGCCCAGCGACAGCAGCGTCATCCCGTACTTGGACAACGTGTACGACGGGTGTGCGCCCAGCCAGTGCGGGTTGAGGTTCAGCGGGGGAGCCAGCGTGATGACGTGCGCGTCGGCCGAGCGGCGCAGGTGCGGGAGCGCCGCCTTGGTGAGCAGGAACGTGCCGCGGACGTTGATGTCCATCATCAGGTCGAACTTCTTGGCGGTCAGCTGCTCGGTCGGCTCGGTGGCGATCGCGCTGGCGTTGTTGATGACGGCGTCGATGCCGCCGAAGTTCTCCACGGCCGCGTCGACGGCGCGCTGCACGTCTTCCTCCTTGCGGACGTCGCCCACCACGGCCACCCCCTTGCCGCCGGCGGCCTGTACCTCCTCGACGGCGGTGTAGACCGTCCCCGGGAGCTTGGGGTGGGGCTCGGCGGTCTTCGCCAGCAACACGACGTTGGCGCCGCGGCGGGCCGCGGCGAGCGCGATCGCCAAGCCGATTCCGCGACTGCCGCCGGACACCACCAGCGTGCGGTCAGTAAAGGCGGACATGGACCTCCTCGGGGCAGGCGACTCCGTCGTGCCGATGCTAGCGGACCCGGAACGCATTCGGAATTGGCATTCTCATCTTACGCAAGTCCCATAATCGCTGTGTACCGCATATTCGGGTGGTTGACCGAGGTCTCCGCGCACCGTACTCACTGGATCTTTCCCGTGTGCGGTATTGGCATTCTCATTTTCTGCAAGTACGTTATCCAGTGATGAGCGAGCCAGTGCAGACCCCGTCGGGGATCCCGCTCCAACCGGTCTACGGGCCGGAAGACCGGGCCGGTGACCCCCCGCCCCCGGGCACCTATCCGTTCACCCGCGGCAACTTCGCGACCGGGTACCGCGGTAAGACGTGGACGTTCCGGCAGTACTCCGGCTTCGGCACCCCCGAGGAGTCCAACCGGCGCTACCGGTACCTGCTCGAACAGGGCGGCACCGGCCTGTCGGTGGCGCTGGACCTGCCGACGCAGTGCGGGTACGACTCCGACGACCCGGAGTACGGCGAGGAGGTGGGCCGCGTCGGCGTCGCCATCGACACCCTCGCCGACGCCGAGATCCTCTTCGAGGGCATTCCGCTGGACAAGATCAGCACCAGCTTCACCATCAACGGCACCGCGGCGATCCTGCTGGCGTTCTACGTCGCCGCCGCCGAGAAGAAGGGCGTGCCGCGCGAGAAGCTGACCGGCACGATCCAGAACGACATCCTCAAGGAGTACGCCTCGCGCGGCACCTGGATCTGGCCGCCGGAGCCGTCGCTGCGGCTGATCGCCGACACCATCGAGTTCTGTGCTGCCGAGGTGCCGAAGTTCAACGCGATCTCGGTGGCCGGCGCGCACTTCCGCGACGCCGGGGCCAACGCGGTGCAGGAGATGGCGTTCACCCTGGCCGACGGCGTCACCTACTGCGACACCGTCGTCGAGCGCGGGCGGATGACGATCGACCAGTTCGCCCCGCAGATCTCGTTCTTCTTCTACACCCACGGCGACTTCTTCGAGGAGATCGCCAAGTACCGGGCGGGCCGGCGGCGCTGGGCGACGATCGTGCGGGAACGCTACGGGGCGACGACGGACAAGGCGTCGATGTTCCGGTTCGGCTGCGTGGCCGGCGGGGCGTCGCTGTACGCGCCGCAGGCACAGAACAACCTCGTGCGGGTGGCCTACGAGGCGATGGCGGCGGTGCTCGGCGGTGTGCAGTCGATGTTCACCGCGGCGTGGGATGAGCCGTTCGCGCTGCCCAGTGAGGAGTCGGCGACGCTGGCGCTGCGCACCCAGCAGATCCTGGCCTACGAGACCGGGGTGACGAAGGTGGCCGATCCGCTCGGCGGGTCGTACTTCGTAGAGGCGCTCACCGACGCCACCGAGCAGAAGATCATCGAGATCATGCGCGACCTCGAGGAGCGCGGCGGCATGGTGCGCTGCATCGAGGACGGCTATCTGCAGGGCCTGATCGCCGACGAGGCGTTCAAGATCCACCAGGAGGTCGAGTCGGGGGCGCGCACGGTGGTCGGGGTGAACAAGTTCGTCACCGACGAGCCGCCACCGGACATCGCGACCTACGAACTCGATGCCCAGGGCCGCGATCTGCAACTCAAGCGGCTCGCGAAGGTCAAGGCGGAGCGGGACGGCGTCGCGGTGAAGGAGTCACTGGCGGCGCTGGCCCGCGCGGCGGAAGGCGACGGCAACCTGATGCACAACCTGATCGACTGCGCCAACGCGTACTGCACCGTCGGCGAGATGGTCGCCACGCTCAAGGACGTGTGGGGCGAGTTCCAGCAGCCGGTGGTGTTCTGATGAGCGACACATCCCCGGTCCGGGTCCTGGTCGCCAAGCCCGGTCTGGACGGCCACGACCGCGGCGCGAAGATCGTCGCCCGTACGCTGCGCGACGCCGGGTTCGAGGTGATCTACACCGGCATCCGGCAGCGCATCGAGGACATCGTCTCCATCGCGCTGCAGGAAGACGTTGCGCTGGTTGGACTTTCCATCCTGTCCGGCGCGCACATCCCGCTGACCACCCGCACCGTCGAGGCGCTGCGCGCCGCCGATGCCGGTGACATCAAGGTCGTCGTCGGCGGCACCATCCCGCAGGGCGACGTGCCCAAACTGCTGGAGGCCGGTGCGGCGGCGGTGTTCCCGACCGGCACCGGACTGGACACCCTGGTGGACGAGGTGCGCAAGCTGACGGGCGCGACGGCGGCGGGAGACTGACATGCGGCTCGGTGTGATGATCGGGGCCGAGCGCGGCGACATGACGCGCAAGGTCACCAAGCTGGTGTCCGATATCGAGTGGGCCGAGTCGGCCGGTATGGACACCGCGTGGATGCCGCAGGTGCCCAACGACTTCGACTGCCTGACCATGGTGGCGCTGATGGCCGCCCACACCTCGCGCATCGAGCTGGGCACCGCGGTGGTGCCGCTGCAGGCGCAGCATCCGATCGCGCTTGCCCGCCAAGCTCTTTCGGTGCACGCGATGGCCAACGGCAGGCTGGCGCTCGGTGTCGGCCCGTCGCACCACTGGATCGTGCGCGACATGCTCGGCATCCCGTACGAGAAGCCCGCGGCCTACACCCGCGACTACCTCGAGGTGCTCAACGCCGCGCTGGCCGGCCCCGGTGACGTCAATGTGGAGAACGACCACTTCACCGTGCACAACCCGACGGTGCTGGGTGCGGAGAAACCGCTGCCGGTGCTGGTGGCCGCGCTCGGCCCGGTGATGCTGCAGATCGCGGGGGAGCGCGCCGACGGCACGGTGCTGTGGATGGCCGACGAGAAGGCGATCGGCGAGCACATCGCCCCCAAGATCAACAAGGCCGCCGCCGAGGCGGGCCGGCCCGCGCCGCGCATCGTCGCAGGCATCCCGGTGTGCCTGTGTGCGAACTCGCAGATCGAGGAGGCCAAAGAGCGGGCCAACCGGATCCTCGCCGAGGCGGAGACGTCGCCGAACTATCAGCGGCTGCTGGACCGGGGTGACGCCCGCAACGTCGGCGACCTGTGCGCGGCCGGTGACGAGGAGTCGATCCTCAAGCGGTTCAAGCGGTTCGCCGACGCCGGGGTGACCGACCTGTCGGTGCGGCTGCTGCCGATCGGTAAGGACCGCGACGAGTTGGTGGCCTCCAAGTACCGGACGCGCGAGGTGATCGCGGAACTCGCCAAGGCGGTGCGGTGAGCGCTCCGCTTGCGGGCATCCGGATCATCGAGGTCGGCGTCATGCTGGCCGGGCCGTACGCGACGATGCTGCTGGCCGATCTCGGCGCCGAGGTCATCAAGGTCGAACCGCCGGGCGGGGAGATCTCCCGGCAGGTCAGCGACAGTTACTTCGCCAGCCTGAACCGCAACAAGAAGAGCGTGGTGATCGACCTGCGCTCCGATGAGGGCAAGGCGCGGCTCGGTGAGCTGGTCGCGGATTCGCATGCGCTGCTGGTGAACATGAAGCCGTCGGCAATCAAGAAGCTGGGCCTGACCTATGAGTCGCTGCGGCGCTACAACGAGAAACTCGTGTGCGTGGCGATGACCGGGTTCGGGCTGGAGGGCGGCGACGACCCGGCGTTCGATTACGTCATCCAGGCCGCCACCGGGGTGGCGGCGATGACCGGCAACCCCGACGACCCGCCCACGCTGCCGGGCTACTCGTCGGCGGACAACTCGACGGGGCTGACCGCCGCGCTCGGGCTGCTGGCTCAGATCGTCTCCGGCCGCGGTGGTCAGGTCGACGTGTGTCTGCGCGACGTGATGCTGTCGCAGCTGAACTACCGCGCGGCGGCCTACCTCAACGACGGGGTGGTCCCGCAGCGTTACCCGTACGGCGCGCACTCGTATTACGTTCCGGCGCAGCTGTTCGAGACGGCCGACGGCTATCTGGCGCTGTTCATCACCCACGACGGCTTCTGGAAGGCGTTCTCCGCGGAGGCCGGGATCGAGGGTTTCCCGACGATGGCCGAGCGGGCCGCCAGGCGCGACGAGGTGCTCGCCGTGGTGTCGGCCGCCCTGGCCACCGACACCGCGGCGGGGTGGGAGGAGCGGCTACGGCCGCTGGGCATCCCGGTGGCGGCGGTGCGCACACTGCCCGAGGCACTCGAGCGGACGCCCGAAGTGATCGTGCGCGCAGGCGATTTCCGGCTGGTGGGCAGCCCGATCAAGGTCACCGGATACCAGCCGGAGTACCGGCCGGCGCCGCAGGTCGGCGAGCACGACGACGTCGTGCGGGCTCACTCGTCGTAGGAGACGAGGATCGTGTCGGTGTCGGGAACGGCTTGGCAGGTGAGGACGTATCCCTCGTCGACCTCGTCCTGTTCGAGGGCGTCGTTGGTGCGCATGGTGGCGCGGCCCTCGAGGAGCCTGCCCATGCAGGTGCCGCAGTTGCCTGCCTCGCAGGAGAACGGTGGCTGCAGGCCGGCGCGGCGCGCCGACTCCAGAAGCGTTTCGCCGGCCACCCGCGGCACGGAGACCTTCTTGCGGTCGAGCACGATGGTGACCTGGCCGTCGCCGCCGGCCGCAGGCATGGGATCCGCCGTCATAGCACCTTTCCCGGCACGTCAATTCTGTCCAGAAGAGAATAGCATTCTCAAGAAATGATACGCTCTTCTCAGCCGGGGACCGGGTGGCCAGTGAGGACAAGGGTGTGAGTGATCCAGTCGCGCTCGCGTTCGAGCAGCGTGAGTACACCGCGTCCGAAATCGACGCGCTCAGCAGTGGATTGGCCGAGACGTTGGAGCGCCGGGGCGTGGGCGAAGGCGACCGCGTCGCGCTCATGTCTTCGAACCGGCCGGAGTTCGTCATCGCGCTGCAGGCGGTCTGGCGCCTCGGTGCGGCGGCGGTGCTGCTGAGCCCGGCGTGGAAGCGCGCGGAGGCCGAGCACGCGATCGCGCTGACCAGGCCGACGCACGCCGTCGGTGATCACGACGTGCTCGCCGACCTGATGCCCATGCTCTCGCTCGACGAGCCCATCACGCCGTCGGCACGCACCTTCCCGCAGCCCTCGCCGCAGTCCGATGCGCTGTTCGTGTTCAGCTCGGGAACCACCGGGATGCCGAAGGCGGTGCGCCATACCCATGAGGCGTTCGCGGTGGCGGTGCAACACTGGCGCGACGCGCTGGCGCTGACGTCGGCCGACCGGATGCAGATCATGACGCCGCCCTCGCACATCCTCGGCCTGCTCAACATCGTGATGGCGCTGGACACCGGAGCCTGGATCCGGCTGCACCGCCGCTTCGACATCGACGCGATGCTTCGGCACATCGAAAGCGACCGCATCACCATCGAGATGGCCGTCGCACCAATCGCTTTGGCCCTGGCCGCACACCCCGACCTGGAGTCACACGACCTGTCGTCACTGCGCTACATCATGTGGTGCGCCACGCCGGTCACCCAGAGCGTCGCCGAGGAGGTCACCCGCCGGACCGGGGCGATGTGGGTGACCGCCTACGGTGCCAGCGAACTACCGGTGATCGCGTGCAACGACATCGACGGCCGCCACCTCGACACCGTCGGAAAACCGGTGCCCGGGGTGAGCGTGCGGGTGGTGTCGCTGGACGACGGGCGGGTGCTGCCCACGGGCGAGCCCGGTGAGATCCAGGTGCGCTCGGATTCGGTGATGGCGGGCTATCTTCCGGAGTCGGCGACCGCGGCGGCGTTCGACGACGGCTGGTACCGCACCGGCGATGTCGGCTACCTCGACGACGAGGGCTGGCTGCGCATCACCGACCGCGCCAAGGAGATGATCAAGGTGCGCGGGTTCCAGGTCGCGCCCGCCGAGGTCGAGGCGGTGCTGCACGGGCACCCCGCCGTCGAGGACTGCGCGGTGTTCGGGGTGCCCGACGCCGCCAACGGGGAGGCCGTCGTCGCCGCGGTCACCACCAACGGGCCGGTCACCAGCGCGGAGCTGACGGCGCTGGTCGGGGACCGGTTGGCGTCGTACAAGAAGCCCAGCCGGGTGGTGATCGTGGACGAGATACCGCGACTGCCGTCGGGAAAGGTTCTGCGTCGAGTGTTGAAGGAGCGTCTGTGGACGTCCGTCTGACCAGTGAACAACAGCAGCTGCGGGAGGCCGCGGCGAGCCTGGCCGATGACCTCGGCCCGGGGTCGGTCGCCGACCTCGACGACGAGGCCCGCAAGGCGCGGCTGGAGAAGGCCGTGGACGCCACGGGCTTTCGCACGCTGCGCTCCGACGGCGCGTCGGGGGTGGAGGTGGCGATCGTCGCCGAGGAGTTCGCCCGCGGCCTGGTCGACGTGCCGTTCGTCGGACCGGTGCTCGTCGACGACCTGCGAAACCGGTTGGGCCGTGAGCCTGCCGCGGCGCCGGCGCGGCCGACGGTGGACCTGACCGACAGCCTGGCGGGGGTGGCCGAGAACCCGCCCGAGCTCGCCGAGCTGTCCGACGAGGACGCCGGCCGGTGGACGGCGCTGGCGCTGAGCACCAGTTGCGCGGAGCTGATCGGCGCGGCCCGCGGCGCCCAGGATCTGGCCGTCGAATACGCCAAGGTGCGTGAGCAGTACGGCGCCACGATCGGCTCCTACCAGGCGATCGGGCACCTGCTCGCGGAGAGCCTCGCACTGATCGAGGGGTCGATCAGCGTGGCGCGGCACGCCGCGTGGGCGGTCGACGAACTGCCCGTCGCCGAGGCGATCGAGGCCGCGCGCGTCGCCAAGATCTACTGCGCCCGCGCCGCCCGCACCGTCTGCGAGACGTCGATCCAGGTGCACGGCGGTATCGGCAACACCTGGGAGTGCCTGGCGCACGTCTACCTGCGGCGGGTGCTGACCGCGACCGAGACGTGGCCCGTGAGACTGGAGGAGTTGACCATTGGACTTTCGTGATTCGCCGGAGGAGGCCGAGTTCCGGGCCCGGCTGCGCGCATGGCTGACCGAGCAGAAGGGCAGGTTCCCGACCTCGGGTGACGAGTACTGGGCCGCCCAGGGGGCATGGCACCAGGCGCTCTACTCGGCCGGCTTCTTCGGCCTGTCCTGGCCGAAAAAGTATGGCGGCCACGATCTTCCGCCGGTCTACGACGTCATCCTCGACGAGGAGATCGCCAAGGCCGGGGCACCGGCGCGACCCAGCCTGGGTTACCTGGTCGTCGGCCTGTCGCACCACGGCAGCGAGGAACTGCGGCAACGGTTCCTGCCCGGGATGATCAACGGCACCGAGCGGTGGTGTCAGGGCTTCTCCGAGCCGGGCGCGGGGTCGGACCTGGCGTCGCTGACGACGACGGCGACCCGCGACGGCGCCGAGTACGTCATCCACGGCCACAAGATCTGGACCAGCTACTCCGATGTGGCCGACTGGTGTCTGCTGCTGGCCCGCACCGACAAGGACGTCCCCAAGCACAAGGGCATCTCGGCGTTCATCGTCAACATGCACCAGCCCGGTATCGAACAGCGTCCGCTGAAGATGATCAGCGGGGTGACCAAGGAGTTCGGTCAGGTGCTGTTCGACGGGGCCCGGGTGCCCGCGGAGAACATGGTCGGCGCGCCCGGTGAGGGCTGGAAGCTGGCGATGACGGTGGTCAGCCACGAGCGTGAGCCGTCGACGCTGGGATTCTCGGCACGCTACGGAAAGCTGGTGCGCCAGTTGGCCTCTCGCGTAGACGGCACGCCGCCGGAGGAGCTGGCCTGGGCGTGGGTGCAGACCGAGATGCTGCGGCTGCACGTGCGCAGGCGACTGTCCGAGCAGCTCGACGGCCTGACCCACGGCCCGCAGGGCTCGCTGGACAAGCTGCTGATGACGTGGACCGAGCAGGCCGTCGGGCACGCCGCGCTGGCCACCGTCGGCACCGGCGACGACGAGCTGTTCGGCGCCTACATGTACAGCCGCGCGCAGAGCGTCATGGGCGGCACATCGCAGATCCAGAAGAACATCATCGCCTCCCGAATTCTCGGACTAGGAGTCTAAGTTGTACGACCTGCCCCCGGAGATCGACGTCCAGGCCGACGGTGCGCTGCGCATCATCACGCTCAACCGGCCCGAGTCGCTGAACTCGGTCAACGACGACCTGCACTGTGCGCTGGCGTGGCTGTGGCCGCGGCTGGCCGAGGACCGCGAGGCCCGGGCCGCGGTGATCACCGGTGCGGGACGGGCGTTTTCGGCCGGCGGCGACTTCGGCTACCTGGAGGAGCTGCGCCAGGACGAGGACCTGCGCGCCAAGACGATCCTGCACGGCCGTGAGATCGTGCTCGGGATGGCGCGCTGCCGGATCCCGGTGATCGCCGCCGTCAACGGGCCCGCGATGGGGTTGGGCTGCAGCCTGGTCGCGCTGTCGGACATCGTCTACATCAAGGAGGACGCCTACCTCGCCGACCCGCACGTGCAGGTGGGCCTGGTCGCCGCCGACGGCGGACCGCTGGTGTGGCCGCTGGAGATGAGCCTGCTGCACGCCAAGGAGTACGCGCTCACCGGTGCCCGGATCTCGGCGCAGCGCGCCGTCGAACTGGGGCTGGCCAACCATGTCGTGGCGGATCCGCTGGCCGAGGCGATCGCGTGCGCCAAGAAGATCATGGAGCTGCCGCGCCAGGCGGTGGAGAGCACCAAGCGGCTGTTGAACATCCACCTCGAGCGGTCGGTGCTGGCGGTGCTCGACTACGCCAACACCGCCGAGGAGCAGTCCTTCAAGACCGACGACTTCCGCGAGATCGTCACCCGCCTCAACGCCAAGAAGAAGAACTAGCGCCCCTTCCCCCTTCCCTTTCCTCCGCCGCGAGCGTGCGTGTCTGCACACGACACGCCGGTGTTTTTTAAGCATTTGCGCACGCTCGCGGGGGGGCGTGGGATCGGCGGCGACCTGAGGCACGAGCAGTCCAGATCGCCCACCCGCCCACCGCGAGCGTGCGCAAACTGTCGAGATTCGGCGGCGTGTCGGCATCAGACACGCACGCTCGCGGGGGAGGGGGGTGGGTGGGCTACTTCGGCGGGAAGCGCAGCGCCCCGTCGAGGCGGATGATCTCGCCGTTGAGGTAGTCGTTCTCGATGATGCTCTGCGCCAGCTGGGCGTACTCCGTGGGCCGGCCCATCCGCTTCGGGAACGGGACCTGCGGACCCCAGTACTGCTCGAGCTGATCGGCGGCCTTGCCGTAGGCCGGGGTGTTGATCGTGCCCGGCGCGATCGTCACCACGCGAATGCCCAACGGCGACAGGTCGCGTGCCGCGTTGAGCGTCATCCCGATGACGCCGCCCTTGGCCGCCGCGTACGGCAACTGGCCGATCTGTCCCTCGTAGCCGGCGATCGAGGCGGTGTTGACGATGACCCCGCGCGCGCCCTCCTCGAGCGGCTCGGTCTTGGCGATCGCCGCCGCGGTCAGCCGCATGATGTTGAACACCGCGGTCAGGTAGAACTTGATCGTCGTCTCGAACGCCTCCATGCCGAGCGGGGAGCCGTCCTTGCCGACCAGTCGACCGCCGCCGGCCGGGCCGCCGTGCGTGTCGACCGAGATCCGCAGCGGTCCCAGCGACTCCGCCTCGGCGATCGCCGCCAGCACCGACTCCTCGGAGGTCGCGTCGGTTGGGACGTACCGGACGCCGAGCTCCTTCTCCAGTTGCCTGCCCTTGTCGTCGGACAGATCCGCGACGACGACCTTCGCGCCGGCGCCGTGCAGCCGCCGCACCGTGGCCTCACCCAATCCGCCCGCGCCGCCGACGACGATCGCCGAGTTCCCTGCGATCTGCATAAGCTTCCCCTTCTTGCAACTGGCACTCTCGAGTTGAGAGAATAGCATTCTCATACTGCTCGAGACGGAGTTCGCATGCCCGACGCACCCTCGCTCGCGGAGCTGATCGCCGCCGCGCGAAACGGCTCACCGCGGGCGACCGGCCAGCTGCTCAGCCTGGTCGAAAGCCCCCGGCGCACCGAGGTTCTCGATGCGATCGGTCCGGTCGAGTCGCCGCGGGTGGTCGGCGTGACCGGTCCGCCGGGCGCGGGCAAGTCCACGACGGTCGGGGTGCTGGTCGGCGCCTACCGGGCCCGTGGCGTGCGCGTGGCCGTGCTGGCCGTCGACCCGTCGTCGCCCTACAGCGGGGGAGCGCTGCTCGGTGACCGGATCCGGATGGCCGCCCACATCAACGACCCGGACGTGCTGATCCGGTCCGTCGCCGCGCGCGGTCATCTCGGCGGGCTGGCCGCCGCGGTCCCCGCCGCGATCCGGCTCCTGTCCGCGCTGGACTACGGGCTGGTGGTGCTCGAGACCGTCGGCGTCGGCCAGTCTGAGATCGAGATCGCCGCCGTCGCCGACCCGACGGTCGTCATCCTCAACCCCGGTGCCGGCGACGCGATCCAGGCGGCCAAGGCCGGCCTGCTGGAGGTCGCCGACATCGTCGTGGTCAACAAGGCCGACCGTGACGGCGCCGACCAGACCGTGCGCGACCTGCGCGCCGAGACCCACGCGCCGATTCTGAAACTCATTGCGGCCCAAGGAGAGGGCATCGAGGACCTGGTGGAGGCCATCGAGGCCCACCACCGTGCGGACACCCCGCAGCGGCGCGCTGCCCGGGCCCGCGCGCAGATCCTGTCACTGGCCCAGACGCTGCTGCGCAACCACCCGGAGCTGGACCGGCTGGCGCAGGCGGTCGCCGACGGCGGCGACGACCCCTACACCGCCGCCGAGCGTCTCTTCGGCGGGTCCTAGGCGGTGATGTCGGGATAGGGGTGTGCGGTGACGGTCCCGTTGACGTCGCGCAGCAGGGGGTCGTAGCGCCGACGCGCGATCAGCCAGCGCCCGTCGACGCAGCGGTACTCGTCGTGGTAGACACCCGCGATGCTGAGGCTGGTGCCGTCGGCGCGCTGACCGTACTCGTGGACGAACCAGCGGCCCCTGGCGAACTCGGGCCCGCTCTCGGTCAGCACACCCGACTGCAGTCCCTGGATGAACGCCGTCCACCCGTCCAGCATCGAGGTGAAGAAGGACAGCATCGCGCCGCGGCCGGTGAATCCGCCGAGCTCGGGCGAGTACCACTCGCCGTCGGTGGTGAAGGTGTCGGCGACGCCGGCGGGGTCACGGCGCGACGCCGCATCGGCGTACCGATGGACCAGCGCGCGGATGGCGTGTTCGGTCACCGGGCGGCGGCGCGTCCGGCGCGGTAGCCGAACACCATTGCCGGGCCGATGGTTCCGCCCGCCCCGCCGTACGCCTTGCCGGTCGGGCCCGCCATCGCGTTGCCCGCGGCGAACAGTCCCGGGATCACCGACCCGTTGACGTGGCGCACGCGCCCGTCGGCGTCGGTGCGCGGTCCGCCCTTGGTGCCCATCGCGCCGATCGACACCGGCACCGCGAAATACGGCGGCGTGTCGATCGGGCCGAGCGTGCGGCCCGCGGGTGTCGGGGCCTGCAGGTCACCCCAGTAGCCGTCGTAGGCGCTGGCGCCGCGGCCGAAGTCGGGGTCGGTCTCGGCGGCGACGCTGTCGTTCCACGCGGCCAGGGTGCGGGCCAGCCCCTCGGGATCGATACCGGTCTTCTCGCCGAGTTCCGCGAGATCCTTCGACGGGGAGAACCAGTCCGGTGCCGGGCCGCCCGGTTCGACACCGAGGAAGCCGTACTTCTTCAGGTGCAGTGAGTCGAACACGATCCACGCCGGATCGTTGGCGTAACCCAGCTTCGGATCGAGGTAGTGGAACGGTCCGGCCATCGAGTTGTACTCGCCGGCCTCGTTGAGGAACCGCTTGCCCGCGCGGTTGACGATGATGCTGCGCGGGCGGGTGCGCTCGAGTCGCACACTGCGGCTGCGGGGGTGGCCCTGGAAGGTGTCGCCGGGCAGCTGCACGATCGGCACCCACCAAGCCTCGCCCATGTTGGCCAGGTCCGCGCCGTGGGCCATCGCCATCCGCAGCCCGTCGCCGGTGTTGTTCGGCGGGGACACCGGCCCGCGCATGGGACCGCGCAGGTAGGCCTCCACCAGCCTGCGGTCCCACTCGAAGCCACCCGTGGCGAGGATCACCGCGCGACGGGCGCGGACGGTGAAGTCCTTGTCGCCCTGGCTGATCCGCACACCGGTGATGCCCGTGTCGTCGGCGAACAGCTCCACGGCGCGGGCGTCGGTGTGCGGGACGACGCCGCGGTCCAGCAGTCCCTTGAGCAGGCCGGCGATCAACGCGGTGCCCGCCACGCAGTAGTCGCCGGAGTCGTCGTCGACGGCGGCGTGGATGCGGGCGCGGGTCTCGGCGTCGATGCCGACGTTGCTGAAGTCCGCCGGGAACGACGTGATGCGGTCGCGCCACTCGCCGAGCCCGGCCAGGTCGAACGGCTTGGCGTTGAGCGAACGTCCGCCCGACGGCCGCCCGCCCGGCAGCTCGGGTTTGTAGTCGGGAAAGCCCTCGGCGATCTCGAAGCGCAGATCACTGTGCGCCTCAACGAAATCCAGCATCTCCGGGCCGGTGCGCACGAACGTCTCGACGAGTTCGTCGTCCATGTAGCCCAGCGACTGCGCGCGCAGGTAGGCCATGGCGTCCTCGACCGTGAGCTCGCCGTCGGGGCAGCGGTTGTGGGCCGGTATCCAGATGATGCCGCCGGAGACCGCGGTGGTGCCACCGACGGTGGCGGCCTTCTCGTAGACCTCGACGCGGGCGCCGGAGGCCGCCGCGGTCAGTGCGGCGGTCAGACCCGCTCCGCCGCTGCCGAGCACGACCACGTCGGTGTCATGGTCCCAATCGGTCACGTGCTGCTCCTTCCGGCTTGGCGAAACCTCAGCTGAGGATCGCGGATAACTCGTTGGCCGCCGTGACGACCGCGTCGCGGCCGGCCAGCACGACGTCTTCGCGGTGCGAGATGAGGTTGATGCAGGTGGGTGGCGACGGGGGCTGTCGTCTGACGGGCACGGCCAGCCCGTAGGTGTTCGGTTCGATCTCGCCGTGGGTGATCACCCACCCGCGTTCGCGGGTCAGCGGGACCAGGTCACGTTCCCCCGGTCGCGGCGGCATGCTGGCCAGCAGCGCGATCCCGGCGGCGCCGCGCTCCAGCGGATAGCGGCTGCCCTCGTGGAAGGCCAACTGGTAGTAGACGTTGCTCGGCGCGATCACCGCGATCGCCACCTGCTGATCACCCTCAGCGACCAGAAGCGACACGGTGCAACCGGTTTCGTCGGCCAGCGCCCGCAGGGTGGGCAGGCTCAGCTGGCGCACGTTGTTGTCGAACGAGGCCCCGAGCACCGCCAGCGCCGCGGCGGGCCGATAGCGCCCGTCCTCACCCTTGGCCACCAACCGGAACTGCGACAGCGTCGCCAGCAACCGGTAGGCGATGGTGCGGTGCACCCCGATTTCGTCGGCGACCTGCTGGGCGGTCAGTCCGGTGCGGGAGCCGGCCACCAGTTGCAGCGCGGCGAGCCCGCGGGCCAGCGTCTGAGAGCCGGGGGCGCCATTGGGCGCGCCGGCCTCGTCCCCGGATCGGGACTTGCCCTGAGCAGGCATGACGCCCCTTCCTCGACTTCCCTTGACATTCCGCGGTCGCGAGAGTGATGCTCTGACTATAGTGCACGTGTATGTGCGATAAATGAGCAGAGTGCTTACAAATTAAGAGAATTCGATTCTCGCCGTCAACGGAAGGCATGCGGTGACCGCCGAGTTCGAGAGCGTGTGGAGTGACCTTCAGGGCGTCGCCTTCGAGCAGGGCTACCTCGACGCCGGTGGTGTGCGCACGCGGTACCTGCACACCGGTGACACGAGCAAGCCCGTGCTGGTCTTCCTGCACGGCTCGGGCGGCCACGCCGAGGCCTATGTCCGCAATCTCGAGGCGCACGCCGAGCACTTCTCGGTCTGGTCGATCGACATGCTCGGTCACGGTTACACCGACAAACCGGGCCATCCGCTCGAGATCCGGCACTACGTCGACCATCTGACGGCGTTCCTGGACGCCGTCGGCGCCGAGCGCGCCCATCTGTCCGGCGAATCGCTGGGCGGTTGGGTCGCAGCACGGGCCGCCATCGATCACCCCGACCGGGTGGACCGCCTGGTGCTCAACACCGCGGGTGGTTCGCAGGCCGATCCCGAGGTGATGAAACGCATCATCACGCTGTCGATGGCCGCGGTCGAGAACCCGGCGTGGGAAACGGTGCAGGCCCGGATCAAGTGGCTGATGGCCGACAAGGCAAAGGATTACGACGACATCGTCGCCAGCAGGCAGCGGATCTACCGGCAGCCCGGGTTCGTCGACGCCATGCGCGACATCATGGCGCTGCAGGATCCCGAGATCCGCGCCCGTAACCTGCTCGGCCCCGACGAGTACGGCAGGATCACCGCGCCGACGCTGGTGGTGTGGACCAGTGACGATCCCACCGCCGACGTCGCGGAGGGCAGGCGTATCGCGTCGATGATCCCCGGCGCCCGCTTCGAACTGATGCCGGGCTGCGGGCACTGGCCGCAATACGAGGACCCCAAGACCTTCAACCGGCTGCACATCGACTTCCTGCTGGGGCGGACCCGGTGAGCGAGCAGGTCGACGTCGTCATCGTCGGCGCCGGGCCGTCGGGCCTGACCCTGGCGAACATCCTTGGCCTGCAGGGTGTCCGGACGCTGGTCGTGGAGGAGCGCGACACCCTGATCGACTATCCGCGCGGCGTCGGCCTCGACGACGAGGCGCTGCGCACCTTCCAGTCGATCGGTCTGGTCGAGCAGATCCTGCCGCACACCGTGCCCAACCAGATCCTGCGCTTCTTCGACGCCAGACGCCGTCTGCTCGCCGAGATGGCGCCGCCGGACGCCCGGTTCGGCTGGCCCAAGCGCAACGGCTTCGTCCAGCCGCTCGTCGACGCCGAGCTGTACGCCGGGCTGGACCGGTTCGACCACGTCGAGGTGCGGTTCGGGCACCGGATGGCGACCTGCAGCACCGACGACGACGGCGTCACCGTCGAGTTCGAGACCGGGCAGCCACCCGTGCGCGCCCGGTACGTGGTCGGCTGCGACGGCGGGCGCAGCACGACACGACGGCTGATGGGTGTCTCGTTCGACGGCACGACGTCCTCGACCCGCTGGCTGGTGGTCGACGTCGCCAACGATCCACTCGGCCACCCCAACAGCGAGGTGGGCGCCGACCCGGCCCGGCCGTACGTGTCGATCGCGATCGCGCACGGCATCCGCCGTTTCGAGTTCATGATCCACCCCGACGAGACCGACCAGCAGGCCGACGATCCGGCGTTCGTCAGAAAGATGCTGGCGCAACGGGTTCCGCACCCGGAGCGGGTCGAGATGATCCGGCACCGGGTGTACACCCACCACTCCCGCATCGCCGGGTCGTTCCGCAAGGGCAGGCTGCTGCTCGCCGGCGACGCCGCGCACCTGATGCCGGTGTGGCAGGGGCAGGGCTACAACAGCGGCATCCGCGACGCCGCCAACCTGGGCTGGAAACTCGCCGCGGTGGTCAGCGGGCGCGCCGATGACAGGCTGCTGGACACCTACGACGTCGAACGGCGCAAGCACGCCAGGGCGATGATCGACCTGTCGACCCTGGTGGGGCGGGTGATCTCACCGACGAACCGGCGGGTCGCCGCGCTGCGGGACCGCGTCATCCACGCGGCCTCGGTGGTGCCCACGCTGAAACGGTATGTGCTCGAGATGCGGTTCAAGCCGATGCCGCGCTACGAGGCCGGTGCGGTGTACCACGTGCCCGCCGGTGTCGGCTCCGCCGCGAACTCGCCCACCGGCACGCTGTTCATCCAGCCCCGCGTCGACACCCGCGACACGCAGAACGTGCTGCTCGACGATGTCATCGGACCCGGTTTCGCGGTGTTGTGCTGGAGCAACAACCTGCGCGCGGTCCTCGGCGACGAGACGTTCTCGCGCTGGAAGGCGTTGGGTGCCACGTTCATCGAGGCCCGCCCGATGACCCAGTTGCGCTGGCCCGGCCACGACGACCCCGATGTGGTGATCGTCGGCGACCGGACCGGCGCGCTCAAACAGTGGTTCGACGTCTACACCGACTCGGTGCTGTTCCTGCGTCCGGACCGCTGCATCGCCAGCGCCTGCATCGCGCAGCGGGCCCCCGAGGTCAGCCGTGCACTGTTCGACGTTCTGTGTCTCACCCAGGAAGGAGGCTCCGGTTCTCATGGGCGCACTGGCCCTGTGCTGCATGTCGCACAGCCCGCTACTGAACCTTCCGGGACCGTCACCGGAACTCCTTGACGAGATCGAGAGCGCGCTGACCGAAACCCGGCGGTTCGTCGCCGATTTCGATCCCGATCTGGTGGTCATCTTCTCGCCCGACCACTACAACGGCTTCTTCTACCGCACCATGCCGCCGTTCTGTCTGGGCACCGCCGCGCAGGGGGTCGGCGACTACGGCACCCACAGCGGTCCGCTCGACGTGCCCGCCGACATCGCCGACGACTGCGCGCGGGCGGTTCTGGAAGCGGGGATCGACCTGGCGGTGTCGGCCAGCATGGACGTCGACCACGGCACCGTGCAGCCGCTGCAGAAGCTGTTCGGTGCGGCGACCGCGCGTCCGGTGATCCCGATCTTCATCAACTCGGTGGCCACCCCGCTCGGTCCGCTGCGCCGGGTCCGCGCGCTGGGCACCGCGGTCGGCACCTTCCTGGCAGGCGTCAGCAAGCGGGTGCTGCTGGTCGGATCCGGTGGGCTGTCCCATGACCCGCCGGTGCCGACGCTGGCCACCGCGCCTCCCGCGGCGCTGGACCGGATCGTGCACGGCGTGCCGATGACGCCCGAGCAGCGCGAGGCCCGCCAGACCGCGGTGATGGAGGCCGCGCAGGCGTTCGCGCACGGTGAGAGCCCGCTGCAGCCCCTCAATCCGGAGTGGGACGCGGCGTTTCTGGACCTGCTCGACACCAACCGACTGGCCGAGGTGGACGGCTGGTCCAACGAGTGGGTGGAGCAGCAGGGCGGGCACTCCGCGCACGAGATCAGAACGTGGATAGCGGCGTTCGCCGGGTTGGCCGCGCACGGGCGGTACCGCATCGTGCAGCGGTTCTACCGGGCGGCGCCGGAGTTGATCGCCGGATTCGCGATCAGGACGGCGGTACTTGATGTCTGAGAACTTCGACCACTCCGTCGACGTGCTGATCGTCGGCTCCGGCGGCGGCGGGATGACCGCGGCGCTGGCCGCCGACGCGTTCGGCCTCGACGCGCTGATCGTCGAGAAGTCGCCGCAGTTCGGCGGTTCCACCGCGCTGTCGGGCGGTGGCATCTGGGTGCCCGGGGCCCCGGCCCAGCGCAAGGAGGGCTACCACCCCGACCCCGAGGGCGTCGTCGAGTACCTGCGCCGGATCACCGGCGGGCTGGTCAGCGAGGCGCGGCTGCGCACCTACGTCGAGTCCGCGCCGGAGATGATGGAGTTCCTCGAGGAACTCAGCCCCTGGTTCGAGTTCGTCTGGAAGCCCGGCTACGCCGACTACTACCCGGAGCTGCCGGGCGGCTCGCCGCTGGGCAGCACCATCAACGTGCCCGCGATCGACCTGCGCAAACTCGGCGACGAGGAACAGAACCTGCTGCAACCGCTGGCGTTGGCTCCGAAGGGAATCTGGTTCGCGCCCAAGGATCTTCGGCTGTTCTACCAGATCCGGCAGAACTGGCGCGGCAAGGCGGTGCTGGTCAAGCTGATCTGGCGGATGTTCCGGGCCCGGGTGTTCGGCGACCGGATGGCCGCCATCGGACAGTCGCTGGCGGCGCGCATGCGGCTGGCGCTCAAACAGCAGAACATCCCGCTGTGGCTGAGCTCGCCGATGACCGAGCTGATCACCGACGTCGACGGCAACGTGGTCGGCGCGGTGGTCGAACGCGACGGCCGGCCACAGCGCATCTCGGCCCGGCACGGCGTCATCATCGCCTCCGGCGGCTTCGAACACGACATGGAGTGGCGCCGCCAGCACCTGCCGATCCTGGAGAAGGACTGGAGCTTCGGCAATCCCGCGTCGATGGGCGACGGCATCCGGGCGGGGGAGAAGGTCGGCGGCTCCACCGACCTGCTCGACGAGGCCTGGTGGTTCCCGGCGATCTGCTGGCCCGACGGCCGGCTGCAGTTCATGCTCAACGAGCGGATGATGCCGTCTCAGTTCGTCGTCAACGGCGAAGGCAAGCGGTTTATCAACGAGGCCGCGCCCTACATGGACTTCGCGCACGCGATGATCGAGGGACAGAAGTCCGGCGTCACCCACATCCCGTGCTGGCTGATCACCGACATCCGGTCGTTCCGTCGCTACGTCGTGGCCGGGCATCTGCCGATCCCCAAGGTGCCGTTCGCGCCGGTGCCCACCGGCCGCAAGGTACCCAGGGCCTGGCTGGAGTCCGGGGTCGTGCACGAGGGCCACAGCTTCGAGGAACTGGCCACCAAGATCGGCGTGCCGCCGGAGCAGCTGCGCAGGACCGCCGAGCGGTTCAACCAGCTCGCGCGCAGCGGTCACGACGACGACTTCAACCGCGGTGACTCGGCCTACGACAACTACTACGGTGACCCGACGCTGCCCAACCCCAACCTGTATCCGCTGGGCAAGCCGCCGTACTACGCGTTCCAGATCATCCTCGGCGACCTCGGCACCTCCGGCGGGTTGCGCACCGACGAGCACGCCAGGGTGCTGCGCGCCGACGACACCGTGATCAACGGCCTCTACGCCGTCGGCAACGCGTCGGCGGCGGTGATGGGCCGCAGCTATGCGGGTGCCGGGGCGACCATCGGCCCCGCAATGACTTTCGGCTATGTCGCTGCCAAGCACATCGCCGAGCGATTGTCCGGCACCGGAACCGACACGACACCCCACCGGAAGGTAATGAAATGAAAATCTCGCTGTTCTACGAGTTCCCACTGCCGAGGCCGTGGAGTGACGACGACGAGTACCAGCTCTTCCAGCACGGTCTCGATGAGGTGGAACTCGCCGACAAGGCGGGATTCTCCACGGTCTGGCTGACCGAGCACCACTTCCTGGAGGAGTACTGCCACTCCACCGCGCCGGAGATGTTCCTGGCCGCGGCCAGCCAGCGCACCAAGAACATCCGCCTCGGCTTCGGCGTGATGCATCTGCCGCCGCCGATCAACCATCCGGCCCGTATCGCCGAGCGGGTCTCAACGCTGGACCACCTGTCCAACGGCCGTGTCGAGTTCGGCACCGGCGAGGGCTCCTCGGTGGCCGAGCTGGGTGGCTTCAACATCGACCCGGCCGACAAGCGCGCGATGTGGGAGGAGGCGCTCGAGGTCACGATCCGGTGCATGACCGAGACGCCGTTCTCCGGGTTCAAGGGTGAGCACGTCGAGATGCCCGCGCGCAACGTCATTCCCAAGCCGCGCCAGAACCCCCACCCGCCGGTGTGGGTGGCCTGCACCCGCCCGTCGTCGGTGCAGATGGCGGCCCATAAGGCCATCGGTGCACTGAGTTTCGCCTACACCGGGCCCGAGGCGCTCAAGACCCGCGTCGACGGCTACTACCAGGAGTTCGCCGAGAAGGGCGCGCCGGTCACCCCCGAGATCAACCCCAACATCCTGGCCATCGGCGGTGACCTGTCGATGATGGTCGCCAAGACCGATGAGGAGGCGCTCAAGCGGCTCGGCATCGGCGGCGGGTTCTTCTCGTTCGGGATCATGCACTACTACATGACCGGCATGCACACGCCCGGCCGCACCGGGGTGTGGGAGCTCTACGAGCAGGCGGTCAAGGAGGATCCGACGCTGGCCTACGGGCCGGGCCGCGGCGCGATCGGGTCGCCGGAGACCGTGCGCGAGTTCCTGCGCGGGTACGAGGCCAGCGGCGTCGACGAGATCATCCTGCTGCTCAACCCGCGCAGCCACGAGGGCACGATGGAGTCCATCGAGATCATGGGCCGCGAGATCCTGCCCGAGTTCATCGAGCGGCACGAGAAGCTCGCCGCCGAGAAGGCCAAGCGGCTCGAGCCGGTCATCGAGCAGGTGGAGAAGCGCCGCCAGCCCTCCGACGCGCCGCTGTTCGACGAGACCTACAGCTTCGGCGGCCTGCCGACCGGCCGCGGCGGCAAGTTCACCGCCGGCGAGATCCCCGAGGCCATGGCCGAGATCAACGAGGGCCGGGTGAAGGCCGCGCAGGCGGAGAAGGAGGCGCGCGAGAAGGCCGCCCGCGAGCAGGCGGGCTGATCGCCGGTGAGCGGTATCGGCGAGCTGTTCCGGTATGACGGGCGGCGCGTCGTGGTCACCGGGTGTGCCTCGGGCATCGGCGCGCACGTCGCCCGCCAGGTCGCCGAACTCGGCGGTGAGGTGATCGGCCTGGACCTGCGGCCCCCGGCCGGCGGTGCGGGCGAGTTCATCGAACTCGACCTCTCAGATCCGGAGTCGATCGACCGGGCCGCGCTGGCCGTCGGCGACCGGGTGGACGCGCTGTTCAACGTCGCCGGGGTGTCGTCGGGAATCCGCGATCCGTTGCGGGTGGTCACCGTCAACTTCCTCGGCACCCGCCGGTTCACCGAGACGCTGATCCCGAAAATGCCCGCCGGATCGGCCATCGCGAACGTATCGTCGCTGGCGGCAAGGGCGTACCGGGAGAACGCGTCGGTGACCGCCGGGCTGGTGGAGACCACCACGATGGACGAGGGTATCGACTGGTGCCGTCGCCACCCCGACGCGCTGGAGGCCGGCGGCGGCTACCGGCTGTCCAAGGAGGCGATCATCCTGTACGGAATGGCGCACGTCGCATCGTTGGGCGCCAAGGGGATCCGGATCAACTGCACCGCGCCGGGCGTGACCGACACGCCGATCCTCGACCAGCTGCGCAGCGCCTACGGCCAGGAGTACCTCGACTCCTTCCGCACGCCGCTGGGCCGCGCCGCCGAGCCCGCGGAACAGGCCGCCGTGCTGACCTTCCTCAACAGCGCGGCGGCCAGTTACCTGACGGGACAGGTGATCTGGGTCGACGGCGGGACGATCGGCGAGACGGATCTGGCGGATCAGGTGAAACGTCGATGAGGCAGTCCATGAGGCAAGGGAAGGGCGGGCAATGTCCACGATGAGCGAGTTCCGGCGCGTCGCCGACGAGGTCCGCAACTGGGGCCGCTGGGGTGACGACGACGAACTGGGCACACTGAACCTCATCACGGCGGACAAGGTCGCCGAGGCCGCGTCGCTGGTGCGCAAGGGCACGGTGATCCCACTGGGCGGTGACTTCGGCTCCAATGGGCCGCAGGGCGCGTTCCAGTTCCGGCAGAACCCCACCCACGTCATGACCGTCGACGGCGGCGACGCGGCCACCCTGGCGCGGTACGGGCCGCAGTGGCTGCGCAACTCCGTCGCCCATCAGGTCAGCGAGTTCTTCGTCGACAACCCGTTCCGGTTCAACGACGACATGATCGTGATGCCGCTGCAGGCGGCCACCCAGTGGGACGCGCTGTCGCACGTCTATTACGAGGACAAGCTCTACAACGGGTTCCCGGCGGACTCGGTCACCAGTTTCGGGGCGTTCCACTGCGGGATCGACAAGGTCGACGGCAAGGGCATCGTCTCGCGCGGGGTGCTGCTCGACGTGGTCCGTCACCGCGGCGCCGACGTGTTCCTGGAACCCGGAACCCCGGTCACCCCGGAGGAACTCGACGCCGTCGCCAAGGCACAGGGGGTCACGGTCGGTGCCGGCGACATCGTCGTCGTGCACACCGGCTGGTGGACCCGGTTCCTGTCCACCGGCGACGGCGCCGAACCCGGCTCCGGGCTGCACTGGACGTGCGCACGGTGGTTGCACGACCACGACGTCGCCGCGGTCGCCGCCGACAACCTGATGGTCGAGGATCCGGATCCGGCCAACGGTGTCGAGGGCACCTTCCTGCCCATGCACATGATCTGCCTGCGCGACATGGGCCTGATGTTCGGCGAGTACTGGGACCTGGGCGGGCTGGCCGCCGACTGTGCCGCCGACGGGGTCTACGAATTCCAGCTGATCGCACCGCCGTTGAAGGTCGTCGGGGCGGTCGGCGCACCGGTCAGCCCGATCGCGATCAAGTAGGGGACGGCGCGTGACACATCGCAGGACCGTCCTCGTCGACGGGCTGACCACCGGGTACCTGGAGGCCGGGCAGGGTGACCCGGTGGTGCTGCTGCACGGCGGCGAGTTCGGCGGCGGCGCCGAGATCGCCTGGGAGCGCAACATCGAGGCACTGGCCGCGCACTACCGGGTGCTCGCGCTGGACATGCTCGGCTTCGGCGAGTCGGCCAAGGTCATCGACTTCAACGACGGCCGCGGGATGCGGATCCGCCACATCGCCCGGTTCTGCGAGGTCGTCGGCGCGCAGCGCCCGCACTTCGTCGGCAACTCGATGGGGGCGGTCAACCTGTTCGTCGACGCCACCTCCGAGTCGCCGCTGCTGGCGGCGCGCAGCCTGGTGATGATCTGCGGCGGCGGGGAGATCCAGCGCAACGAGCACTCGGCCGCGCTCTACGACTACGACGCCACCCTCGACGGGATGCGCCGCATCGTCACCGCACTGTTCCATGACCCGTCCTATCCCGCCGACGAGGCCTACGTACGGCGCCGCTACGAGGCCAGCATCGCGCCCGGAGCGTGGGAGGCGTTGGCGGCGGCCCGGTTCCGCCGCCCCGGTCTGGAGGCCCCGCCGCTGCCGTCGAGCGACCGTGCCTACCACCGGATCACGGTGCCGACCCTGGTGGTCGAGGGCGGCGCCGACAAGCTGCTGCCCGCGGGCTGGGCCGCCGAGATCGCGGCGCGGATCCCGAGCGGCCGTTCGGCGGTGATCGACGGGGCCGGGCACTGCCCGCAGATCGAGCGGCCCGATGCGGTCAACGACCTTCTCTTGGCCTTTTTCAGTGAGGTCTCCGCGACATCGCAAGGAGCGAGTGCATGAGTGGTGAACTGGACGGGAAGGTCGCGGTGATCACCGGCGGCGCATCGGGACTGGGCGAGGGCCTGGCCCGGCGGTTCGCCGCCGAGGGGGCGCGGGTGGTGGTCGGCGACATCGACGTCGAGCGCGGACAGGCGTTGGCCGCCGACCTCGGTGACGCGGTGCGGTTCGTCGAGACCGACGTCGCCGACGTGGCGCAGGTGACGCGCCTGGTCGACACCGCGATCGACGGCTTCGGCGGGCTGCACGTGATGGTCAACAACGCGGGGGTGTCCGGGCGGATGTTCCCGAAGTTCCTCGACGACGACCTCGCCGACTTCCATCAGGTGATGGCGATCAACGTGCTGGCCGTGATGGCCGGCACCCGCGACGCGGCCCGGCACATGTCGAAGAACGGCGGCGGTTCGATCATCAACCTCACCTCGATCGGCGGTATCCAGGCCGGCGGCGGGGTGATGACCTACCGCGCGTCGAAGGCGGCCGTCATCCAGTTCACGAAGTCGGCGGCGATCGAACTGGCGCACTACGAGATCCGGGTCAACGCGATAGCGCCCGGCAACATCCGCACCGCGATCGTGCGCAAGTCGGCGACGGGGGAGGACGCGCAGCGGCTCGAGGAGTTCGAGGCCAGGATCCGCGAGCAGATGCGCAACGACCGGCCGCTGAAGCGGGAGGGCACCGCCGACGACGTCGCCGAGGCCGCGCTGTACTTCGCCACCGACCGTTCGCGCTACGTCACCGGCACCGTGCTGCCGATCGATGGTGGGACCACCGCGGGCAAGGTGATTGTCCGCAAGCCGAAGGCATGACCGCGTTAAATCAGTCGCTTGACTTAAGGAACGTGCCGCGGTTGACTGTGACGGTGACCACTGCCAGAAGTGTGCGCACCGAGCGCGCCAGCATCACGCGTGAGGCGATCCTGGCCGCCGCCGAGCGGCTGTTCGCCGAGCACGGCGTCTACGCCGTGTCGAACCGCCAGGTCAGTGAGGCCGCCGGCCAGGGCAACAACGCCGCGGTCGGCTACCACTTCGGCACCAAGACCGACCTGGTCCGTGCCATCGAACAGAAGCACCGCGCCTCGATCGAGCGGCTGCTCGACACCAAGATCTCCGCGATCGGCGACGACGCCGACCTGCGCGACTGGATCGCCTGCCTGGTCTGCTCGCTGACCGAGCACCTCGACCAGCTCGGCAACCCGACGTGGTACGCGCGGTTCGCCGCGCAGGCGCTGGCCGACCCGGCCTACCAGAAGATCGTCGTGAAGGACGCTCTCGGCGCCCCGGCGCTGGTGCGTGTCGTCGAGGGCATCACCCGCTGCCTGCCCGACCTGCCGATGCCGGTGGTGGTCGAGCGCAACATCATGGCGCGCAACCTGTTGATGCACACCTGCGCCGACTTCGAGCGGGCGTTCGCCGAGGGCGCCGACGTGCCGCGCACGACGTGGAGCTCGGTCGCCTCTGGCCTGATCGACGCGATCGTCGGCCTGTGGCAGGCGCCGGTCACGGAGCGGCCCCTGCCATGAAAGTCATTGTCGATCAAGACAAGTGCGTATCGTCCGGCCAGTGCGTGCTCAACGCCGCCGACATCTTCGACCAGCGCGACGACGACGGTGTCGTCGTCCTGCTCAACGACAGTCCAGGGGAGGAGCACGCCGAGGCCGTCCGCAAGGCGGCCGCGGCCTGCCCCGCCAGCGCCATCCGCATCGAGGAATGAGAACACCTGAATGTCTGAAACCCTGACCAGCACCGACGTCTCGGCCCAGATCCCCGAGTATCCGATGGAGCGCGACCCGCGCTGCCCGTTCGCGCCGCCGCCGCAGATGCTGCGGATGAACGAGGTCAAACCGCTGTCGCGGGTGCGGATCTGGGACGGCAGCACCCCGTGGCTGGTCACCGGTCACGCCGTGGCCAGGGAGCTTTTCGCCGACTCGCGGGTCAGCGTCGACGACCGCAAGGAGGGCTTCCCGCACTGGAACGAGCACATGCTCGCCACCGTGCACAAGCGGCCGCGGTCGGTGTTCACCTCCGACGCCGAGGAGCACACCCGGTTCCGCCGGATGCTGTCCAAGCCGTTCACCTTCAAGCGGGTGGAGGGGCTGCGCCCGGCCATCCAGCAGGTGACCGACGAGTGCATCGACGAGATCCTCGCCGGCCCGCAGCCCGCCGACATCGTCACCAAGCTGGCGCTGCCCGTGCCCACCCGGGTGATCAGCGAAATGCTCGGCGTGCCTTACGAAGACCACGAGTTCTTCCAGCACCACGCCAACGTCGGGCTGGCCCGCTACGCCACCGCCGAGGACGGCCAGAAGGGTGCGATGAGCCTGGCCGGCTACCTGATCGACCTGATCAAGAAGAAGATGGAGAACCCGGCCGAGGACGCGGTGTCCGACCTCGCGGAACGGGTCAACGCCGGCGAGATCAGCATCAAAGAGGCCGCCCAGCTCGGCACCGGTCTGCTGATCGCGGGCCACGAGACCACCGCCAACATGATCGGCATCGGCGTGCTGGCGCTGCTGGAGAACCCGGGACAGGCTGCCGCGCTACGCGATACCGACGACCCCAAGTTCATCGCGAACGCGGTCGAGGAGCTGATGCGCTACCTGTCGATCATCCAGAACGGGCAGCGCCGCATCGCCGTCGAGGACATCGAGATCGCCGGTGAGACGATCCGCGCCGGCGAGGGCATCATCCTCGACCTCGCCCCGGCCAACTGGGACGCCCGCGTCTACCCCGAGCCCGACAAGCTCGACCTGAGCCGCGATGCCAGCGGGCAGCTCGGCTTCGGCTACGGCCGCCACCAGTGCGTCGGGCAGCAGTTGGCCCGCGCCGAGCTGCAGATCGTCTTCCACACGCTGCTGCGCCGCATCCCGACGCTGCGGCTGGCCGTGCCGATCGAGGAGATCCCGTTCAAGCACGACCGCCTCGCCTACGGCGTCTACGAACTTCCGGTGGCCTGGTAGCCAGGTCCATCCCCCATCCCGATTGGAGTCATCGATGACCACAGCGCCCACCGCCACGTTGTACCCACCGGAGGGCTTCGGTGCCCCGAAGTACCGGAAGGGCCATGCCACCGGTGATTTCGGCCTGCCCGCGGGTACGGAGATCTTCTCGGCCGACAACCACATCTCGGTGGCCGACGACATCTTCTACAACCGCTTCCCCGACGACCTCAAGGGTGCCGCCCCGCGCATCTGGTACGAGGACGGCGCCTACATGGTCGGTATGCGGGGCAAGGCCTGGACGGGCGGCGACTTCGGCCGGGTGCTGATGCAGTACGACGACCTCGCCGGCGCCACCTCCAACAACATCGAGGCCCGCATCCGCGAGCTCAAAGAGGACGGCATCGACAAGGAGTTGGCGTTCCCGAACGCGGTGCTCGCCCTGTTCCACTATCCCGACAAGGCGTTGCGCGAGCGGGTGTTCCGCATCTACAACGAGCACATCGCCGAGATCCAGGAGCGCAGCAACGGCCACTTCTACGGTGTCGGGCTGATCAACTGGTGGGACCCCAAGGGCACCCGCAGCACGCTGGAGCAGCTGAAATCGCTGGGCCTCAAGACGTTCCTGCTGCCGCTGAACCCCGGCAAGGACGACGACGGCAACATCTACGACTACGGCAGCACCGCGATGGACGCGGTGTGGGACGAGATCGAGGAGGCCGGGCTTCCGGTCAGTCACCACATCGGCGAGACCCCGCCGAAGACGCCCTGCCAGAACAACAGCGTGGTCGTCGGCATGATGGTCAACGTCGACTCGTTCCGCGAACAGTTCGCCAAGTACCTTTTCTCCGGGATCCTCGACCGCCACCCGAAGCTGCGGATCGGCTGGTTCGAGGGCGGGATTGCCTGGGTGCCCACCGCTCTGCAGGACGCCGAGCACATGCTGGCGTCGTACCGGCACATGTTCAACCACGAACTGCAGCGCCCGATCCGGGAGTACTGGGACAAGCACATGTGTGCGTCGTTCATGGTCGACCCGCTCGGCCTGGAACTGATCGACAAGATCGGCGTGGACAACGTGATGTGGTCGTCGGACTATCCGCACAACGAGTCCACGTTCGGCTACTCGGAGAAGTCGCTGAAGACCGTCGTCGACGCGGTCGGCCCGGAGAAGGCCGTCAAGATCGTCAGCACCAACATCAAGAACTTCCTGGGGGTCTCGTGACCGCCCCGGCGACGACGGCACTCGACATCCCGGAGGTCCCGGACTACGCCCGGATGTACCGCGAATGCGGACAGCGGCTGCGGGACTCCATGCGCGACAAGGGCGTCGACGCGCTGGTGCTGCTCGGCAACGGCAACGTCGTCTACGCGACCGGCGTCAGCTGGCCGCTGCTGGACGCCGGCCTGTCGCACGTGGAGCGGCCGGTGGCGATCGTGCTCGCCGACGATCCGCACCCCCACCTGTTCATGCCGCTGCGGGAGGGTTCGGCCGCGCGGTACGAAGTGCCCGACGATCACGTCCACGGCCCGCTCTACCTCGAGTTCGACGAGGGCGTCGAGGCGTTCGCGAAGGTGCTGGCCGACCTGGTGCCCGCCGGCGCCACGATCGCCGTCGACGAGCTCACCGGCGCGATGCGCCGGGCCGCCGGCCGGCTGTTCCCGTCCGGCCCGCCCAGCGACGCCGCGCAGGTGGTCGGGCCCGCGAAGCTGGTCAAGACCGTCGACCAGATCGCCTGCGTGCGCCGGGCCTGCCGGATCACCGAAGAGGCGATGGTCGACGTGCAGAAGGCGCTCGCCCCGGGGGTGCGCCAGATCGACCTGTCGGCGGCGTTCGTGCGGCGGGCCTTCGAACTCGGTGCCACCGCCAACATGCTCGAGGCCATCTGGCAGGTCATGCCGACCACCAGGACCAGCGGGTCGGTGTGGACCACCACCGGTGATCTGGCGCTGCCGCTGCTGACCACCGAACGCGAACTCGAACGCGGCGACGTGCTGTGGACCGACGTCAGCATCACCTACACCGGCTACTGCTCGGACTTCGGTCGCACCTGGCTGGTCGGGGAACAACCGTCGGACCGCCAGCAGGCGCAGTTCGAGAAGTGGCAGGAGATCCTGGCGGCGGTGCTGGCCGTGACGAAAGCCGGTGCCACATCGGGGGATCTGGCCCGCGCCGCGATCGCCGCCAACGGCGGCGCCAAACCCTGGCTGCCGCACTTCTACCTCGGCCACGGTATCGGCACCAACGCCGCCGAGATGCCGATGATCGGCACCGACCTCGGCGAGGAGTTCGACGACAACTTCGTCTTCCCGGCCGGCATGCTGCTGGTGCTCGAACCGGTGGTATGGGAGGACGGCACCGGCGGCTACCGCAGCGAGGAGATCGTCGTCATCACCGACGACGGCTACCAGACGCTGACCGACTACACCTACGCACCGTACGGACGGGATTAAATGGCACTCGAGATTCTGCCCGACGCAGCCGATCTGCGCCGTGGCCGCCGTGAACGTGCGCTCGCCCAGATGGCCGAGCACGACATCGACATCCTGGTGCTGGGCAGGCAGGCCAACGTGCGCTACGTCACCGGTGCGCCGCAGCTGTGGGTCGCGGGCACCCGGCCGTTCGGCCCGATCTGCGAGGTGATCCGCTCGACCGGCGAGATCCACCTCAACAGCACCTGGGACGAGGGCATCCCCGAGGAGATCCCGCACGACCATCTCTACGGGCTGGCCTGGAACCCGATGACGCTGGTCGAGGTGCTCAAGAAGCTGCCCGGTGCGGCGAGCGCCAAACGGGTCGGAACCGACGCGCTGACACCGACATTCGCGCAACTGCTGCCACTGGCGTTTCCCAACGCCGAGATCGTCGACGCCGAACCCGCGCTGCGGGCAGCCCGCCGGATCAAGACGGCCGACGAGATCGCGGTGCTGCGCGGTGCGCTCGCGATGGCCGAGTCGGCGCTCGGCGCCGCCCGCGCGGAACTTGCGCCGGGCGTCACCGAGCGGTCACTGACCGGGGCGCTGATGGAGGCGATGACCGCCGGGGGCGTCAGCACCCCGGCCACCCAGGACGGCGCCTGGGTGACCAGCAGGACGCATCCCTGGCGGCGCGACAGCGCAGACGGCCGCGTCGCCGAGGGCGACCTGGTGGCGTTCTCCGCGGGCGTGCTGGCCGACGGCTACGTCGCCGAGGTCGGCCGCACCTGGCCGGTCGGCGAGGCGCCCGGCGCGGCTGAGCTGTTCGAGCGCTGGAACGCCCTGCGGGACAGGCTGATCGCCGCATGTGCCCCCGGCCGCCGGGTCGGTGACCTGCTGGCCGCCTACGAGGCCTCCGGAGAACCGTTGCCCGCCATGCCCGTCGCGCACGGCCTCGGGCTCGGCTACGACGAACCCGTCGTCACGCCCGCACTGGGCGGCACCGTGGCCGACGAGACGCTCGAACCGGGCATGGTGCTCGCCGTCAGCTCGTATGTGTGGCGACAGGGGGTGGGCGCGGTGTTCGGCCGCGACGCGGTGCACGTCACCGCCGGCGGACCGGAGGTGCTGACCTCCAGCCCGATCTGGAACGGCGCCGGCGTCGAAATCGGTTGAGCCGTGCCCGCACTGGACGGCTACACGGTCATCGACCTGTCGAGCGGGATCGCGGGCGGCTACGCCACCAAACTGCTAGCCGACGGCGGTGCGCACGTCGTCAAGGTCGAATCGCCGCAGGGTGATCCGCTGCGCCGCTGGACGGCGTCCGGGGCCGCGGTGGACGGCGACGGGGCGCTGTTCAGCTTCCTGGCGTGCTCGAAACACAGCGTCGTCGCCGACCCCGGCAACGCGGCGGACCGGGAGATGGTGCGCCGGCTGCTGCAGACCGCCGACGCGGTGGTGTGGTCGCGCGGGTCGAGCATCGCCGAGGCGTTTCCGCCCGCCGAGCTCGCCGAGGCGCATCCGCACCTGACCGTCACCGCGATCACCCCGTTCGGGCTGGACGGGCCGTGGGCGGACAGACCCGCCACCGAGTTCACCGTGCAGGCCTGGTCGGGCGGGGTGATCGGGCTGGGCCGCGGCGCCCCCGACCGCGCACCCGTGCACGTCGGCGGGCAGATCGGCGAGTGGCTGGCAGGCACGTTCGCCGCTTCGGGCACGCTCGCGGTGCCCTCGGGGCTGGTGGACGTGTCGATGCTGGAGGCCGAGATCCTCTGCCTCACCTACTATTCGGTGTCCTTCCACGACGCGCTGGGCCGGCCGTTCCGCGACCAGCGCCGGCTCACCGTTCCCGGGGTGGCCTCGGCGGCCGACGGTCTGGTCTCGCTGGGCTGCGGCACCGCGCAGCAGTGGTTCGATCTGTGCGCCATGGTCGGCCACGACGAGTGGATCGACGAGAACTCCGAACTGTCGATCACCGAACTGGCCAACGTCCACGCCGAGCAGATCCACGAATGGGTGCGCCAGAACTCCGTCGCCGACATCCTCGAGCTGTCCAGCGCGTTCCGAATCCCCAACGCGCCGGTCGGCAACGGCGCCAACGTCACCGAGTTCGAACAGTTCACCGCGCGCGGCACGTTCGTCACCAACCCGCGCGACGGGTTCACCCAGCCCGGCGCGCCCTACCGCACGTCACCGCCGCTGCTGCGCGACCCGCAGCCGGCGCCGCGCCTCGGCGAACACACCGGGCGGTACCGCACCGCGGCCGGCACACGCCGCAGCGTGGTGGCTTCGTCGGGACAGGGATCGCCGTTCGAGGGCATGCGCGTGCTCGACATGACCAGCTTCTGGGCGGGGCCGTCGTGCACCCACATCCTGGCGCTGCTCGGTGCGGAGGTGATCCACGTCGAGTCCACCGCGCGACCCGACGGCACCCGGCTGATCGCGGGGGTGCCGCTGTCGGAAGACCGGTGGTGGGAGCGCTCACCGATCTTCACCGGCCTCAACACCAACAAGAAGAGCGTCACCCTCGACATCCGGTCCCCGCGCGGGGTGGAACTGCTGCACGAGCTGGTCAGGACCTGCGACGTCATCGTCGAGAACTACACTCCGCGCGTGCTCGACCAGATCGGGCTCGACTTCGAGGGTGTGCAGCGGCTGCGGCCCGACGCGATCATGCTGCGCCTGCCCGGCTTCGGGCTCGACGGCCCGTGGCGGGACAAGCCGGCGTTCGCCTACGTCATCGAGGACTGCTCCGGAATCACCTGGCTCACCGGCCATCCCGACCAGAACCCGGTCGAGCCGTACTCGGTCGGTGACCCCAACGCGGGCCTGCACGGGCTGACCGCGCTGCTGCTGGCGCTGGAACACCGGCGCAGGACGGGGGAGGGGGTGCGGATCGAGGCGGCGATGGTCGACGCCGCGCTCAACGTCGCCGCTGAACAGGTCATCGAGTACTCGGCGTACGGAAACCTGCTGCAGCGGCAGGGAAACCGCGGTCCGGCCGCCGCACCGCAGAACCTCTACCGCACCCGCGACCTCGACGAGTTCGGCCGCCCCGACGACTGGGTCGCGATCGCCGTGGCCACCGACGAGCAGTGGACCGGGCTGGTCGCCGCGCTCGGCAACCCGGGGTGGGTGACCGGCGAGATGGCCACCGCCGAGGGCCGGCGCCGCCACCACGACACCATTGACGACCACCTCGGCGCGTGGTGCGGGCAGCGCAGCGGCGACGAGATCGTCGACACCCTCTGGGCGGCAGGAGTTCCCGTCGCCAAGGTGATGCAGCCGCACCGCGTCGCCGACCTGCCGCAACTGGTGCACCGCGGCTTCTACGAACGCGTCGGTCACCCGGTCAACCCGCCCGCGCGGCACAGCACGCTGCCGATGCGGATCTCCACCCTCACCGGCGCTCTGCACCACAGCCCGGCGCCGCTGCTCGGTCAACACAACCGGGAGGTGCTCGCCGGTCTGGGCCTCAGCGACACCGAGATCGACGAACTGGAGAACGAGGGCGTCATCGGCTCGGCGCCCGCGGGCCTGACCATCCGCACGACGAAGACGGGGTGAGCACGTGAGCATCGGTCCGTCCGACATCCTGCTCACCGGCCGTGTCGCCGTGGTCACCGGCGGCGGCGCCGGCATCGGCAGGGGCATCGCCGAGGGCCTGGCGGCTTTCGGTGCCCGGGTGGCGATCTGGGAGCGAGACCCCGAGACCTGCGCGGCGGCGGCCGCCGACGTCAACGGCCTCGGGGTGGTCACCGACGTGCGCGACAGCGGCCAGGTCGACGCGGCGCTGGCCCGTACCGTCGAGGCGCTCGGCGAGGTCACGATCCTGGTGAACAACGCGGGCGGGACATTTCACTCGCCGCTGCTCGACACCACCGAGAACGGCTGGGACGCCCTGTACAAGGCCAACCTACGGCACGTACTGTTGTGCACCCAGCGCGTCGCGCGCCGCCTCGTCGATGCGGGCAGGCCCGGCAGCGTCATCAACGTCACCTCGATCGAGGGCAGCCGCGCCGCACCGGGATACGCCGCCTACGCGGCCGCCAAGGCGGGCGTCATCAACTACACCCAGACCGCGGCGTTCGAGCTCGCACCCCACGGCATCCGGGTCAACGCCATCGCCCCCGACCTGGTCCTGACCGAGGGCCTGGCGCATCTGGCCGACGGGTCGTGGACGCCCGGGGCGGCACCGGCGATCCCGATGGGACGCCCCGGCCACGTCGACGAGATCGCAGGCGCCGCGGTGTTTCTCGCCTCCGATCTGGCGCGCTACCTCACCGGGCAGACGTTGTATGTCGACGGCGGCACGCAGGCCGCGGGCGGCTGGTACCACCACCCGACGACCGGGCGCCCGACGCTCGGCCCCGGCTAGTGGGTCCAGCCGGCGGCGGCCTGCTCGTCGAAGGTGCGGTCGATGCGCTCGAAGCGGCGCCGGATCGACCCGCGGGCCGCGCTGTGCGGAATGACGTAGAGCTGGTTGGTGAGGATGCCGTCGGCCATCAGCTCGGCGACCCTCTCGGCGGTCACCTCGGGATCCGTCGAGATCGCCGGCAGGTCGCCGACCGGCGCGCCCGCCCCGTACTCATCGCCGCGCACGCGCCGGCTGTTGGCCATCAGATCGGTCTCGACGATCATCGGGCACAGCACGGTGACGCCGATCCCGTTGGCGCGCACCTCCCGTGACAGCGTCTCGGCCAGCGCGACCACCCCGTACTTCGCCACGCAGTACGGCCCCAGTCCCGCGTTGGGCATCAGCCCGGCGAACGACGCGGTGAACGCGATGTGGGCGGGATCCTGCTGTGCGATCAGCCGGGGCAAAAACGCCTCCACCCCGTGGATCGGACCCCACAGGTCGACGTCGAGCACGAAACGCCAGTCGTCATGGCTGGTTTCGGCGATCGGTCCGGCGTACGCGATGCCCGCGTTGTTGAACACCACGTGCACCGAGCCGAACTCGTCGAACGCCGCGTCGGCCAGTGCGACCACATCGTCGAGCCTGCGCACGTCGCACACCACACCGCGCACGTCGGCGCCGGCGCCGCGCAGGTCCGCGACCGCGGCGTCCAGTGCGGCCCGGTTGACGTCCGCCAGCATGAGCCGTGCCCCGCGGCGGGCGAACTCCCTGGCGGTCGCGAGGCCGATCCCGCTGGCGCCGCCGGTGATGACTGCGCTGCACCCTGCATAACTGTCCACAGGGCGACCTTATTCGGCGTTACGGGTGTTCCCAGGACGGATCGCCCAAGTGCTCGCGAATCGCACCCCACGGGTCGGCGTAGTGGCCCGGTGCCTTGTAGTACACGCTGCGGCGTTTCATGAACTCCCGCACGATCGGGGTGAGCAGCGGGCCCGGCAGCCGGGCGAACCAGTACCTCGACCGCAGTTCGGCCATCATGTCGTCCCACGTGTAGTGCTGGAACTGCAGCGCCTCCTGGGCGCGGGTGGTGTCCATCCAGTCGGTGACGAACCAGTCGGTGTCGCTGTCGGGGTTGCCCGGCCGTCCGGGCGGGATCGCGCCGGGCATGCCCAGCGCCGCCACCACCGCGGGGGTGAGGTCGCCGTAGCAGTGCCGGTGCGACTCGTCGCCGGTGATCAGCAGGATCTCGCCCACCACGTCGGCCGTCGTCGCCGCCGCACAGGCGTGTGCGACATCGCGGACGTCGACCGTCTGCACCCGGTTGTCGCTGGGCAGCGCGCTCTCGAACAGCATCGCCTCGCCGCCCAGCGGCAGCGCGGCCAGATCGGTGCTGAGCACCCCGCCGAACCGCAGTACCACCCAGTCCAGCGACGAGGACCGCACGATCTCCTCCGCCTCGGCCTTGGTGCCGCTGTAGATGTCGCACGGGTTCATCGGATCGGCGGCGGTCAACGGCTCGGAATACTTGTGCGGGTTGCGCGGGCCGAACACCGCGTTGCTGGAGGCGTGCACGAACCGCGGCGGGCTCGGCTGCGACTCGGCGACCTGAACCAGCGTCGCGGTGGCGTCCACGTTGACCCTGCGGGCGAGGGCACGCGCCCGGTAGATGGCCGGCGCGATGATCGCGGCGAGGTGGATGATCGCGGCCGGTGCGGTCTCGGCGACCAACCGCTTGACCTGGTCGGGGTCGGTGAGGTCGGTCCACCGGTACTCGGCGCCGTCGGGCAGCTTGGCGGCCGCCTTCCGGTTCGCAGGCGTGTCGAGGTCGGCGGCGACGACGCGGCGGCCGTCGGCGGCCAGTTTGCGCACCGTGGCCGAACCGACCAGACCGAAGCCGCCGGTGACGAGGACCGTGTCCGACATAAGCGCTCCTACCTGCGGATATAGTATTCTCTTTTTCGGAGAGTACTCTATTCCCGGCGGGTGTCGATAGCGGGGGACCTCACATGGGAATATCCACGGGATGATCAGCAACGGGGCGGCGACAGCAGAAGTCGCGAAATGGGATCCCGGGTTCACCCGGCAGATCGCGTCGAAACTCGGGCCGTTGGTCCGCCGGTACTTCCGGGCGGAGGTCCGCGACCTGAACCGGATGCCCGCGACCGGCGGGGCGCTGGTGGTGTCGAACCACTCCGGCGGGATGCTCACCCCCGACGTGCTGATCTTCGCGCCGGCCTTCTACGAGAGGTTCGGGTTCGACCGCCCGCTCTACACCCTCGGCCACTACGGGATCTTCATCGCCGACATCGGCAACTGGCTGCGCCGCGCCGGCGTCATCGAGGCCAGTCGGGAGAACGCGGCGCGGGCACTGCGTGAGGGCGCGGTGGTGCTGGTGTTCCCCGGCGGCGACTACGACTCGTACCGCTCCACATTCGCCGAGAACGTGATCGACTTCAACGGCAGAACCGGTTACGTGCGCACCGCCGTCGAGACCGGCGTGCCGATCGTGCCGGTGGTGTCGATCGGCGGTCAGGAGACGCAGTTGTTCCTCTCCCGCGGTGACGCGCTGGCCCGCCGACTCGGGCTGACCAGGGCGCGGATGGATATCCTGCCGGTCAGCTTCGGGTTCCCGTTCGGTCTGTCGGCGATCTTCCCGCCGAACCTGCCGCTGCCGTCGAAGATCGTCACCCGGGTGCTCGACCCGATCGACGTGGTCGCGCAGTTCGGTGCGGACCCCGACGTCGACGAGGTCGACGCGCACGTGCGCTCCGTCATGCAGGCCGCGCTCGACGAACTGGCAACCAAGCGACGCTTTCCGGTGGTGGGCTGATGGCTGATCCGATCGGTGTCTTCCAGACCATGCTGCGCGCAGGGCTGATCGCCCCGCTGCGGCCCGACAAGTACCTGCGCATGGGTGCGGCGGTGCGCCGTGTCGGCATGACCGCCACCGTCGGCTTCGCCATCGCCGCGCAGCGCTGCCCGGATCGGCCGGGGGTGATCGACGAGCGCGGCACCCTGACCTGGCGCGAGCTCGACGAGGCGTGTGACGCGCTGGCCGTGGCCCTGCAGCAGCTGCCCGGCGGGAGGCCGAAAACCGTTGCGGTGATGTGCCGTAACCACCGCGGCTTCATCGAGGCGCTGGTGGCGTCGAACCGGATCGGCTCCGACGTGCTGCTGCTCAACACGTCCTTCGCCGGGCCGGCGCTGGCCGAGGTCGTCGACCGTGAGGGCGCCGACGTGGTGATCTACGACGAGGAGTTCGCCGAGATCGTCGACCGCGCGATGGCCGACAAGCCCGACGCCGTGCGGATTCTCGCCTGGACCGACGCGGCGAGCGACGCGGTGACGGTGGACCGGCTGGTCGAGCAGAACAGCGGACGCCGCCCGGATCCGGTGCAGCGCAAGAGCGACATCATCCTGCTGACGTCGGGAACGACGGGAACACCCAAGGGCGCCAAACGCGGCGCGGGCAGCGGCGGCGTCGGCGAGCTCAAGGCGGTGCTGGACCGCACCCCGTGGCGCGCCGAGGAGCCGATCGTCATCGTCGCGCCGATGTTCCACGCCTGGGGCTTCTCACAACTGCTGTTCGCCGCGCTGCTGGCGTGCCCGATCGTCACCCGGCGCAAGTTCGATCCGGAGGCGACGCTGGCGCTCGTCGACGAGCACCGCGCGACCGGTCTGGCCGTGGTGCCGGTCATGTTCGACCGCATCATGGACCTGCCCGACGAGGTGCGAAACCGCTACAGCTGCCGGACACTTCGCTTCGCCACCGCATCGGGGTCACGGATGCGCCCGGACGTGGTGATCAAGTTCATGGACCAGTTCGGCGACGTCATCTACAACAACTACAACGCCACCGAGGCGGGCATGATCGCCACCGCCACCCCCGCCGACCTGCGCGCCGCGCCGGACACCGCCGGAAAACCGGCCGACGGCACCGAGATCCGGATCCTGGACGCGGACTTCAACGAGCTGCCCGTCGGCCAGACCGGTCAGATCTTCGTGCGCAGCGGCACGCTGTTCGACGGCTACACCTCGGGCACCACCAAAGACTTCCACGAGGGGTTCATGGCGTCGGGCGACGTCGGGTACCTCGACGAGAACGGGCGCCTGTTCGTGGTGGGCCGCGACGACGAGATGATCGTCTCCGGCGGCGAGAACGTCTACCCGATCGAGGTGGAGAAGACGCTGGCCGCGCATCCGGCCGTCAAGGAGGCCACGGTGCTCGGCGTCGACGACGCACAGTACGGGCAGCGGCTGGTGGCGTTCGTCGTGCTCGACGAGGGCGCGTCCACCACACCGGACGACCTCAAACAGCACGTCCGCGACAACCTCGCGAACTACAAGGTGCCGCGCCAGATCACCGTGCTGCCCGAATTGCCGCGCGGCTCCACCGGCAAGGTGGTGCGCAAGGAGCTGCTCGACCTGGTCGACTAGCGGGCCGCGGGCGCGGGCGCCATCGCGGTGTCCGGCGTGCGAAGGGTGGGAAGCCCTGCGGCGCGCCGGATTTCGTCGAGGCTGTGCATCATCGCGTCGGTGGCCTCGTGGACATCGCGGAACGTCGCGTCGTCGGAGAGCACGGAGATGTCGACCTGGTCGACGTAGCTCCACACCGTCATGTTGAACGCGCTGCCCGCCGACAGCACGCCCACCGAGTAGATCTCGGTGACCCGCGCGCCGCCGACGTGGCCGTGCTCGCGCGGGCCCGGGACCGTGGAGATCGCGACGTTCATCACCCGGTTGTGCGCCGCGCGCCGCGACTGCCACCGGAACAGCGCCGGCGACAGCGGCGGCGGCAGGTACTCCATCATCTGGCCCTGCAGTCTCGGGCCGAGCAGGTCGTGGATCTCCTTGGCGTTCGCGGTGGCCACCGCGGTGAGCCGGACGCGCTCGAGCGGATCGTCGACGTGCACGGGCAGCGACACCGCCAGACCCGAGATCTCGTTGCCGGTGATGCGGTCGGGGGAGCGGTCGGTGGAGACGGGCACCGACGCCAGCAGGGGACGGTCGGCGCGACCGTCGTAGCGCAGCAGCAGTTCTCGCAGCCCACCGGCGGCGGTGGCGAGCACGATGTCGTTGAACGTCACACCCACCGCCTTAGCGGTCTCCTTGACGTCGGTCAGTGCGAGCGAGGCGGTGGCGAAGGTCCGCCCGGGGGAGACGACGTGGTTGAGGAAGGTCGGCGGGGCGCGGAACATCCTGGCCATGTCGGACCGGTCGCGGCGGTCCCGCGGCCGGCGGCCCAGCCGCGTCACACCGCGGACGGTGTCGCGCAGCACCGACGGCAGTTCGACGGCGTTCTGCACGTGGTCGCGCCAGGCCGCGCGCAGCAGTTCGCGTTTCGACGGTTCGTCGCACGGCTCGTAGTGACCGGGTTCGTCGGGCGCGTCCGCGAGATCCATCAGCCGGGCCAGCAGGTTCGCCGAGGCCACCCCGTCGGCGAGGGTGTGGTGCACCTTGCCGATCAGCGCGAACCGGTCGTCGGCCATACCCTCGGCGAAGTGGAACTCCCACAGCGGGCGGGTGCGGTCCAGCGGGGTGCTCGCGATCGCGCCGATCACCTCGTCGAGCTCACGGCGTCCGCCCGGTTCCGGCACCCGCACGCGGTGCAGGTGGTAGTCGAGGTCGACCGGGCAGTCCTGCAGCCACATCGGGTGATGGAACCGGTAGGGGATGTCGACGAGCTTGTAGCGCAACGGTTCCAACAGGTGCAGCCGCGCCGCGATGGTCCGGCGGAACACGTCGAACGTGAACGGCTCGCCGAACCGGGCCCGGTAGTCGTCGGCGTGGATGACCGCGACCTTCAGCGTGTGCGTGGGCAGGTTCGGCGTCTCGCTGTACAGCAGCATGGCGTCCATGCCGTTGAGTCGCTTCACCGTCCGCCCCCTGCAGCCGTCCCGGTTTCCATCGAACCACCGGGACGCCGGCCTCGGGGCGTTTCGCCGCGGTGAGACCGCTAGGTGATCGCGTCCAGCGCGGCCCGCGTGTCGAGGTCGACGAACGCCGCGGCGTAGCGCTGAGCCAGCGCCAGGCAGATCTCGGCGCTCTGCCAGGCGTCGCCGCCGGACAGCGTCGCCATCCAGATCGCCAGCCCGTGCGCGACCGACGCCCGGTACCGCAGCCAGACCTCCTCCGCCGAGGGCAGTTCGGCGGCCGGCAGTTCGAGCGCGCCGTGGTATTCGTCGAGCAGGTCGCGTTCGGCGCGGCGGCGGTCCTCGATCGTCAGCGCGCCCTGCAGGAAGTAGCCGAGGTCCAGCGACCAGTTGCCGCGCCGGGCCATCTGCCAGTCCAGGAACCCCACGTCGTCGTCGGGCAGCACGTAGGTGTTGCCGATGTGCGGGTCGCCGTGCAGCAGCGTCTGCGGCGAAGTGGTCAGGGTGCCGATGTAGCGGGCCCACAGATCGACGAACAGCGCGGTGCCGTCCAGCGCCAGCACCTCCGACGAAACCGTGTCGCCGAGCCGCTCGCGGGCGATCTCCAGCGGCGCGTACTGCAACCCCTCGAACGCGACGAACGGTTCGACCCAGCTCAGCGCCGGGTTCGAGGTCAGCCGCTCACCCCAGAAGCGGCTGTGCAGCCGCGCCAGCCCCCGCACCCCGTTCGCGGCCTGCGCGACCGTCATCGGCCGGGTCGAGTCGCGCGGATCGGCGCCGCGGCCGACCACGTCCTCCATGATCATCAGGAAGTTCGAGCCCGGTTCGTCGATCAGCGCGGTGTAGACCGCCGGATGGTCGAGCGGCAGCTGCACCCCCGAGCTGAACAGCCGCGGCTCGTGGAACAGCCCGCTGGTCAGCGCGACCAGTTCCGCGTGCTCGGGGTCGACGGCCTTGGCGAACACCGTCTCCGGCCCCGACCCGGCCGCGTACGTCAGCGCCAGCCGCGCCCGCCGGTTGGTGCCGTCGTCGCGCAATGCCACGGTCACCCGGTCGACGGTGACGCCGGGGAAGTGCTCCCCGAGCGCCGCCGTCATCCACTCCGGGGTGATCTCCTCCCAGCTGCGCGGGAGCGACAGCTCGGCTGCGGTCACGTCCGTGCTACTTCAGGCAGCTGCCGCCGTCCACCGGCAGGGTGACGCCGGTGATGTAGCGCGCTTCGTCGGAGGCCAGGAACAGCACGGCGTTGGCGATGTCCTCGGGCTCGACCCAGCCGATGGGCAGGGTGTGCATGAGCTGCGCGACGACCTTGAGATCCTCCGGACCCGGATTCTCCAGGTCGGGGCGGAACAGCTTCATCGTCGGCTCGTTCATGAACAGCGGGGTGTTCACGTTAGTCGGGTGCACCGAGTTGACCCGGATGTTCTGCGCGCCGAGCTCGACGGCGAACGTGCGCATCAGGCCCACCACGCCGTGCTTGGCGGCGACGTAGTGCCCGGTGTGCGGGTAGGCCTTCAGGCCGCCCACCGAGCTGGTCAGGATGATCGATCCGCCACGGCCGCCCGCGATGATGTGCGGCACACCGGCTTTCACCGTCTTCCAGACGCCCGCCAGGTTGACGTCGATCATGTCGGTCCAGTCGCGCTCGCTGGTCTTGTCCAGCGTCTCACCACCGTTGCCGATACCGGCGTTGGCGACGATGATGTCCAGCCGGCCCAGTTCCTCGACACCCGCGTCGACGGCGGCCTTGAGCTTGTCGAAGTCACGGACGTCGACCTGCTCGGTGTAGATGCGCCGGCCCAGGTTCTTGACCAGGTCGGCGGTCTCGGCGAGGTCCTCGGGCGTCGCCAACGGGATCTGCACGCTGTCGAGCTGATCGCAGATGTCGACGGCGATGATGTCGGCGCCCTCCTGCGCCAGCCGCACCGCGTGCGCGCGACCCTGACCGCGCGCCGCGCCGGTGATGAATGCGACCTTGCCTTCTACGCGTCCTGCCATGTGTGCCAGTCCTTTTGATGTGTGGGGTGTGGTTTACGGGTGGTTAAGCGTGGGTGACGAACGTGGGCAGCGACTGCCAACCGCGGACCGCGGTGGTCGGTGACGGGCGCGCGTTGTCCCAGTCGACCTCCCACTCGGGGAACCGCTTGAGAATCTCCTCGAGCGCGATGCGGCCCTCCAGTCGGGCCAGCGCGTTGCCCATGCAGAAGTGGGTTCCTGCGCCGAATGTCATGTGCGAGCGCTGTTCCCGGTGGATGTCGAACACGTCACCGTTGGGCGGGAACCGGCGGTGGTCGCGGTTGGCGGCGCCGACGAGCAACAGCATCGCCGAGCCCTCCGGCACCGTCTGACCGTAGTACTCCACATCGCGGGTCACGTAGCGGCCGATCTGCAGCGCAGGCGGCTCCCAGCGCAGGATCTCCTCGATCGCCTGCGGGATCAGCGACGGGTCGGCGACCAGTTGTGCACGCTGGTCCGGGTAGTCGGCGAGAGTCTTTCCGGCCCAACCGATCAGCCGCGTCGTCGTCTCGCTGCCCGCCGTTGCGATCACGGTCAGGTACATCAGCAGCTCGTCGCGGCGGAGCTTGCGGACCGTGCCGGTCTCGTCCTCGAACTCCGCGTTGAGCAGGTCGGTCATGATGTCGTCGGACGGATGCTCCATCCGGTAGTCGATGAACTCGGCGAACACCTCGCCGGTGGCCATCAGCTCCGTCGAATCCGTCTGCAGGGTCGCCTCGCCGTGTTCGGTGACGCGGCGCTGATCCTCCTCGGGAATGCCGAGGAGCATGCCGATCACCCGCATCGGCATCTGCTCACCGAGGTCGTTGACGAAGTCGAATCTGTCGCCGTCCCTCAACGGATCCAGGCAGCGGGTGGTGAACTCGCGGATCTGCGGTTCCAGCGCCTGCACCTTGCGGGGAGTGAACACCCGCGAGAGGAGGTTGCGGTGGATGTTGTGGATCGGCGGGTCCTCGAAGATCAGCGTGCCGGGCGGAATCTCCATGCCGGACTTGATGATCTCCAGGACGGCGCCGCGGCTGGAGATAAACGTCTCGTGGTCGATGACCGCCTTGTTGACGTCGTCGAAGCGGCTCAGTGCGTAGAAGTCGTGCTTGTCGTTGTAGTACAGCGGCGCTTCCTCGCGGATGCGGGCGAAGACCGCGTAGGGGTTCATGTTCAGTTCGATGTCGTACGGGTCGTAGTACAACTCGACGTCTGACGGTGTGTGGTCAGCGCTGATCGTCACCGGTCGCCTCTCGCTGGGAGCCTGTAAGACATGCGGCTGGCTTTTGTCTCACAACTCTGGCACTAGCCACGGAGGGGTGTCAATAAGGGATTCAAATCCGACAATTTTGACTCTTGAACTACGAGAATCAGATTCTCATGACGGCGCACTCGACGGCGCGCGGCAGTGATCTTGGTTACGAGAACGCAATTCTCCCGACAGATGGGAGAACGCCGTTCTCCGGGCCACCTGGGCCGGTAACTCGGCGGATTACTTGGCGGATTACTTGGCGAAGCCGTGCGAGACGAAGTCCCAGACCTCGTCGGCGGTGATCGGCTTGGTGGTGCCGTCCTCGCCGCCGTTGGACTGGGCGACGAACATCACCGTCTGCATGGTCATCGCGGCCATCCGCTTGGGGTTGATGCCCTCGCGCAGCTGGCCGGCGGCCGCACACTCCTCCATCAGCTCGGTGAGCAGCGCCAGCAGCGGGGCGTGCGCGATCCTGACCTCGGCGGGATGCGACAGCAGCAGTCGCGGTGCGAAATCGGTGAACAGCGGCCGCTTGGCGGTCGGGTCCGGCCGGGACGACTCGAAGAGCAGTTGAACGGCGACCTTGAGCCGCTCGATGGGCTCGTCCTCGGTGGTGGTGGCCGCCCGGATCTGGTCCGCGGACTTGCTCAGCGCGTCCTCGAACAGGGCCAGCAGCAGTTCGTGTTTACCGTCGAACTGCAGGTAGAAGCTGCGCAGCGACTGGCGCGAGCGGTCCACGACCTCCTGGACCGTGAAGTCCGTGCTGCCCTTCTCGATGATGATCGCCTGTGCCGCGTCCAGGAAGCGCTGCACACGCTGAGCGGCCCGCAGCTTGGCTGTTTTGATCGACCGCTCGACCGCGCGCTGCTTCCAGGCGGGTTCCTCGCTTGGGCTCGTCACCGGAGGCTCAGATGCTGGCCGAGTGGGGAGAACATGAATTGACTGTACCGGAGAACGTCTCGCCATTGCGGTCCTGGACCCCCTCGCGGCCGACGTGTCGGAGATTGTAACTTTCTCACGACGAGAATAGTATTCTCATTTTGGAGATAACAGTAGCTCTTACCAAAAATTTGATCCGGCGGGGGCCGGCGCTCGGGCTTGCCGCGGCACGCCCCGACCAGGAGGACCGCACATGTACATCGAATACGAGGTCTCCGACCGCATCGCCACCATCACGCTGAACCGGCCCGAGGCCGCGAACGCGCAGAACACCGAGCTACTCGACGAACTCGACGCCGCCTGGACGCGCGCCGCCGAGGACAACGAGGTGTCGGTGATCATCCTGCGGGCCAACGGCAAGCACTTCTCGGCGGGCCACGACCTGCGCGGGGGCGGGCCGGTGCCCGACAAGATCACGCTGGACTTCATCATCCAGCACGAGGCCAAACGCTATCTCGAGTACACATTGCGCTGGCGCAACGTGCCGAAGCCGTCGATCGCGGCGGTCCAGGGCCGGTGTATCTCCGGGGGCCTGCTGCTGTGCTGGCCGTGCGACCTGATCGTCGCCGCAGACGACGCGCTGTTCTCCGACCCAGTGGTGCTGATGGGCATCGGCGGGGTCGAATACCACGGCCACACCTGGGAACTCGGTCCGCGCAAGGCCAAGGAGATCCTGTTCACGGGGCGGGCGATGACCGCCGACGAGGTGGCCGCCACCGGGATGGTCAACAAGGTGGTGCCGCGCGACCAGTTGGATGCCGAGACCCGCGCGCTGGCCGAGCAGATCGCCAAGATGCCGCCGTTCGCGCTGCGGCAGGCCAAACGGGCGGTCAACCAGACGCTCGACGTACAGGGCTTCTACGCCGCCATCCAGTCGGTGTTCGACATCCACCAGACCGGCCACGGCAACGCGCTGAGCGTCGGCGGCTGGCCGGTGCTGGTGAACCTCGACGAGATGAAAGCCAACATCAAATAACCTCCGTCCGCGAGCGTGCGTGTCTGCTCACGACACGCCGCGGAAATTCCGGCATTTGCGCACGCTCACGCCGCCTGAGCCTCGTTGAGTTCGCGACGCACCCGCGCCACGAAATCCCACGCCCGGCGCCGCACGTCCTCGAACGTGATCGAGATGACGGTCCACCCGACGTCCTGCAGGGCGAGGCGGCGACGACGGTCGTTGCGCACGGCCTCGGGATCGTTGTGCCAGTCGACTCCGTCGTACTCGACCGCGACGCGGAACTCGGGCCAGGCGAAGTCCAGCCGACGGAGTTCGCCGTTGCCGTCGACGATCTCGTACTGCAATTCGGGGTGGGGCAGGCCGCCGTCGATCATCACCAGCCGGGCCTCGCTCTCCATCGGCGACTCGGCGCGCGCGTCGGCCAGCGCAAGTAGGTCGCGCACCGCGACGATGCCGCGTCGACCGCGCTGTTGCGTTGCGGCACGGCAGAGTTCGGTGAGTGTGCAGGTGCCGGAGCGCAGCGCGGCGTCGAGCGTCGCCAGCGCGCGCGGTCGCCACAGTGCTCGTGCGACCTCGATCGCGGTCCAGTCCGGTGCGGTGGCCGGTCGGCCGTCGACGAGAACCAGTGGTGCGCCCTCTCTGCGATGCACGACCAGGCCGTCGGTGTTGCGGAGTTGATGACCCGGCGGGTTGAGCACGTGCAGGTCGGCGGGTTGCTCGGTGTCGAAGCCGAACAGTGCGGCGGCGGTGGACAGGCAGACCGGCACCGGTGTGCCACAGAGCAGGTCCAGGCCGCGCAGGCGGGCGTCATCCGTCGGTTCGCCGAGCACGTACACGCCGTGCCAGAGTCGTTCCAGATGCTGCGTCTTGAGGACCGCCTCGAACTCGTAGCGGGACGCGACCGCCAAAATCTGACCGCTCGTCGCGACGCCACTCTGCGCCTCGAACAGTCGCTGCAGTGCCGGATTCATAGCGACCATCGTCGATCCGGCGACGGTGCCCCTCAGCACACAAATCGGTCAGCCTGTGGATAACTCCTCGGTGGCCGAGCCGCGAGCGTGCGCAAATGTCGGAAAATCCGCGGCGTGTCGTGTGCAGACACGCACGCTCGCGGAAAAGTTAGAGGTGGGCGAGGCGGGGGACACTGCCGCGGGCGCGCAGGCCCGCACCCGCTCGGCGGGTCAGTTCCTTTGTGTTACCGAGCAATCCGTCGAGCACCAACGCCCGCTTGATGTGCAGGTGCAGCTCGTGTTCGGCGGTGAAACCGATACCGCCCAGCACCTGCTGGCAGTGCTTGGCCGCGGTCAGCGCCGCCTTGCCCGCGGCGGCCTTCGCCAGCATCGCCGTGAGGTCCGGGCTCTCGTCGCCGGGCAGCCCCAGCGTCGCCTCGGCGCCCTCGATGGCCACTAGCGTCTCGGCCAGCCGGTGCCGGATCGCCTGGAACTGCGCGATCGGCCTGCCGAACTGCACCCGGTCCAGCGCGTGCTGACGGGCCAGGTTCAGCATCGCCCGCGCCGTGCCGACCAGCCACCAGCCGGCGGCGCGACGGGTGTCGCCCAACCGCATCGTCTCCCCGTCGGGCACCCGCCGCAGCGGCAGCCCGCCCAGCGTCGGCTCCGTGTTGGCGGTGCGCTCCCACACCACCCAGCCGCCGCCGGCGTACGGCATCGGGGGCGTGCCACCGGGCAGACCGCCGATGGTCTCCAACAGAACGTCGTTGAGAACCGAAGCGTGCGAACCGGTTTCGCCGAGCAGTCGGAAAACCAGCGGAATCGCGGTGTCGGGCATCTCCTCGAGCATCTCGGCCCAGCCCAGCTCGGCCAGCGCGGCGTCCAGCTCAGCCCCCGAGCACGACAGCATCGTCTTGCGCAGGGTGTCTTCGAGCATCGCCAGCGACTCGGTGTCGAGAGCCTCCACGATCACTCCTTCCCGAGGTCGAGCAGCCGGCGGGCGATGATGTTGCGCTGCACCTCAGCGGTGCCGCCGTAGATCGTCGCGGCACGCGAGTACAGGTACGCGGGCCGCCACGGATCGTCGGACAGCTCGATGCGGCCCGGCAGCAGGTCGCGCACCGTGTCGAACAGCTGCTGTTCTGCGCTGGCCAGCAGCACCTTGTCGATCGAGGTGTCCGCGCCCAGTTTGTGCCCGGCGGCCAGCCGGTGCTGCGTCGCCCGCGACCGGCAGCGCAGCGTGTGCAGCGCCAGGTACACTTCACCGAGATCGGAATCCGACGCGGTGCCAAGGCCTTTGACCTCGACGACCAGATCGTCGAAGCGGGCGTACAGATAGGCGATGCGTTGCCAGAAGCACGTGGAGCGCTCGTAGGGCAGCAGGTCCATCGCGAGTTTCCAGCCGTCGCCGACGTTTCCGAGCATCCGGTCGGCTGGCACCGCGACGTCGTCGAAGTACACCTCACAGAACTCGTCGACGTCGTGCATGGTGCGCAGCGGCCGCACGGTGACGCCGGGGGAGTCGAGGTCGACGAAGAACGCGGTGATCGCCTGGTGGTTGGGCACCTCCGGCCCGCCGGTGCGGGTCAGCAGGATGCAGCGGGTGGCGTACTGGGCGAAGCTGGTCCACACCTTCTGCCCGTTGACGATCCAGGTGTCGCCGTCCTGCACGGCCCGCGTCGTCAACGACGCCAGGTCGCTGCCCGAGCCGGGTTCGGAGAAGCCCTGGCACCACGACTCCTGACCCGACAGCAGGCGCGGCACCATCTCGGCGGCCAACTCCGGCCGGGCGTAGTCGATCATGGTGGGGGTCAGCACCTCGAGCATCGAGTACGGTCCCGGATGATCGAGCCCGCGGCCGACCACCTCCTCGCCGACGATGGCGCGCAGGATGTCCGGACCGCCCAGCCCGCCTGCGCGTTCCGGCCAGCCGTAGCGCATCCAGTCCGCGTCATAGAGCGCCTTGAGCACCCGCAGGTGCTGGGCCTGATGCGCGTCCATGGTCTGCTCGCCCGGCGGCGGAGTCAGGTCGTTCTCGTCGAGCCACTCGCGCAGCGCGGTACGGAACGTCGCGGGATCGTAGAGGTCGGTCATCGCGCGTCGGCCGGGACGTCGGCCTCGGGCCGTCCGATCGCGTGCGGCCGGCCGGAGTCGTGCTCGCCGCTGCGCCGGATGAAGGTCATCTTGCGGGTCTTGAGCCGCCAGCCGTCCTCGGTGCGCACGTACGTGTCGTTGTAATAGCCGATGCGCATGTCGTGCTTGGAGTGCTCGATGAAGCACAGCGGCTGCGTGCCGGTGGCCTTGTCCGGATCCTCGGGATCCAGGTGCACCAGCGAGGTGCCCGTCATGAACAGGCCCTTGGGGGCGGCGGCGACGAGCTCCGGAAACCGCGACAGCGAGTAGGTCGACCCGAACGCGCTGTACGTGCCGTCGGGGGTGAACACCGAGATGAGACCGTCGATGTCGCCCTGGGTGATGGTGACGGCGTACTTGGCGAGCAGCTGCTGGATCTCGACCAGGTCCGCGATCCGCTGTGGGTTCGAGTCACTCATGTCGGAAGACCTTACCGCCCTTCATTACGAAATTGACATTCTTTGTAACGCTGATATCGGTCAGCGGATCACCGGGCACGGCGATGATGTCGGCGAGGCAGCCCTCGGCGAGCCGGCCCAGATCCGGCCGGTCGATCAGTTCGGCGGCCGCGACGGTGGCCGCGCGCAGCACCGCCGCCGGCGGCAGGCCCCACTCGACCAGCGTGACCAGCTCGTCGGCGTTGCGGCCGTGCGGAATCGCCGGGGCGTCGGTGCCGACGGCGATCTTGACGCCGGCCTCGTATGCCGCCTTGATCGAGGTGCGCGCCTTCGGGAACATCTCGGCGGCCTTGTCCTGCAGCGCTTTCGGTGCCTTGGAGACGTCCATCGCCTCGGCCAGCCGTCGGGTGCTGACCAGCCACCGGTCGTTCTCGACCATCAGCTGGATCGCCTCGTCGTCCATCAGGAACCCGTGCTCGATGCAGTCGATGCCGCACGCGACGGCGTGTTTGACCGCCTCCGCGCCGTGCGTGTGCGCGGCGACCTTGAGCCCGCGCCGGTGCGCCTCGTCGACGATCGCGCGCAGCTCCTCGTCCGAGTAGTGCTGTGCGCCGGCCTCTCCGGTGAGCGACATGACACCCCCCGAGCAGCACACCTTGATCACCTGTGCGCCGTGCTTGATCTGGTAGCGCACCGCCTTGCGGATCTCGTCGACCCCGTTGGCGATACCCTCCTCGACCGTCAACTCCAGCGCACCCGGCATGAACGCGGCGAACATCGTCGGGTCCAGGTGTCCACCGGTCGGCGTGATCGCGTGGCCGGCGGGCACGATCCGCGGGCCGTCGATCCAGCCCGCGTCGATCGCCCTGCCGAGGGCGACGTCGAGCAGATAGCCACCGGTCTTGACGAACAGTCCGAGGTTGCGCACGGTGGTGAACCCGGCCCGCAGCGTGCGGCGGGCGTTGCCGACCGCGCGCAGCACCCGGATCGCCGGGTCGTCCTGCACCTGGGACAGGCCGGGGTTCTCGCCCCGGCCGCCCATGAGCAGGTTGACCTCCATGTCCATCAGGCCCGGCAGCAGGATGGCGTCCCCGAGGTCGATCACCTCGCCCTCGGGGGCGCCACCGACGCCGACGATGCGGTCGTCGTCGACCCGGACGATGCCCGGGCGGACGATCTCGCCGGCCTCGACGTCAAGCAGACCCGCGGCTTTGAGGGTCAGCACCCCTAGACCACCGGCTCACTGACGCACTCGATGTAGGCCGCGCCGCTGTCGATGACACGCGGCTGCTTCCACACCTCGATCGGGAACGACACGTTCACCAGCGACTGCATCATGTGGATGAGAGCCTTTGCGTCCTCGGGCATCCCGTCGAGCGGGAACCGGGAGTCGCAGTACTCCATCACCGCCTCGAGACGGGGGAACGCGGCGTCGTAGAACTCCTGCATCTCCTCCATCGTCGAGTTGAGCCGCTTCTCGTAGCGCTCCGCCTCGGTGGGCAGGCACCAGTCGGAGAACCGCTCCAGATCGGCGAATTCGGGTGGCAGCTTAGGCATTGATCGCATCCTTCTGGGTCGTGGTCGAGGCGGCCTGTCCGTTGGTGGCGGCGCCGTCGAGTCCCTTCTCCTTCTTGTACCGGTTGACGTAGTCCCACGCCGTCTTGTGCAGGTGACGCAGCAGGATCTCCTGGTCGCACAGCGGGAACTCCTTGACCACACCGGTCTCGATCTGCGTCTGGGTGGCCTCCAGGGTGTTGGCGTCCTGGAACGCGTACTCCTTGAACGTCACCGCCGCGAGCTCGTGCGCGAGCCGCTCCCGGGTGTTGGTGGCCGGCACGAAGTACAGCGTGCACTCGAAGATGTGCTTGTTCACGTCGGTGGGCCAGTAGTGGTAGGTCAGGTACCAGCCCGGCGCCCAGATCAGCAGCGTGAAGTTCGGGAAGAACTCGAAGCTGTCCTGGCCCCACGCGTGGTGACGGGACGGGTTGATCGCCGGCGGCAGCTCGTCGGGCATGATGCCCTTGATCTTGGGCCGGTCCCACGGGCCGAACAGACCGCTGTGCAGCACCCGCTCGATCGGCTTGACCATGTTCAGGTCCTTCGGCGGGCTCATGCCGCCCCAGGACGAGATCATCGAGTGCTGGCCCTTGATGTCGTAGTGCAGCGCCTCGTAGCCGAACTTGGCCAGCTTCTCGGCCTCCTCCTTGACGGCCTGCTTCTGGTGCAGCACCGGCGCGTGGTAGAACTCGACGAACGCGTCGATGAACAGCTTCCAGTTCGAATTGATCTCGGCGCGATAGGAATACGTCTCGGTCATCTCGTGGAACGGATAACCCTCGAGGCCCTTGGCGAAGTCACCGAGATAGTCGGTCAGCGGCTCGGCGTCGTTGTCGAAGTTGATGAAGATGAACCCTTCCCACACCTCGCAGCGCACCGGCACCAGGCCGTAGTCCTTCTTGTCGAGGTCGAAGAACTCGTCCTCCTGCTGGACGAAGGTCAGATCGCCCTTGAGGCTGTAACGCCACGCGTGGTACTTGCAGGTGAACTGCCGGCAGGTGCCCGAGACCTCGTTCCCGGGATAGTCGTTCCACACCAGCTTGTTTCCGCGGTGGCGGCACATGTTGTAGAACGCCCGGATCTCGTCGTCGGTGTCGCGGACGATGATGACCGAGACACCCTTGCCCGCCGACGGCATCTCCTTGGTGAAGTAGCTGCCCTTCTTCGGCAGCCGCTCCACGCGTCCCACGTTGAGCCAGCACTTGCGGAAGATCGCCTGCTGCTCGAGCTTCCACTGTTCGGGATCGATCGAGTCGGTGTAATCGACCGGGGCGGTACCGAGTTCAGGCCAGTGCTCGGTCCAGCTCCCCTCAGCGGGTTTCGGGAAAAATGCCACGGTACTTACCTCTCTGCGTGGTTTTCGGCGTCGGGTTCTACACCGAAAGCGTTGATGGCCATGGCGAGTGCGCCATAGCAGCCGATCGTGAAGACGAGGTCCATCAGCTGACGTTCCTCGAGGTGTTCGGACAGCGCCGCCCACGTCGCATCCGAGACGGTGGACGAGGTGCGCAGTTCGTCGACCGCGCGCAGCACGGCGCGGTCCAGGTCGTCGGCGGCCTCACCGCGCTGCAGGGCCTCGATCGCGTCGTCGGTGAGCCCGACCTCGCGGCCCATCGGAACGTGATGACGCCACTCGTACTCGCAGCCGGCCAGGTGTGCGACGCGCAGCACCGCCAGTTCGCGCAACCGGGCTGGCAGCGTCGAGCCGTACAACAGGTGGAAGTTGAACCGCAGGAACGCGCGGGTCAGCTTCGGGTGCCGGACCAGCGTGGCCAGCAGGTTGCCCGCGTCCTGCGGGTTGCGCCGCTCGGGGGACATGCTCGACAGCGCGTCGTAGACCTCCTCGTCCCACTCGTCCGCCGGCAGCGGGGGCACACGCACGACGGCTCCTTCCTGTCTGCTCTCCGCGATGAGAATCAGGTTCTCATATTTCGCCAATAGATTTCCATCTTTCCTCCGGATGGTCAATCCCGAGAGCGTGAGAACGGCTGTTTTCATGCGGGAACGCCGGGCAAATCCGCAGACAGATGGCCTGAGGGTGGCTTTCGGACGTTGATTCTCGTAACGTGAGAAGCTAGTTTCCTCAGCTAGAGAACTGCTGTGGTGGATAGCCTCGGGGCACCGCGACGGAAGGAATGGGCATGAACAAAGACGACATGATCCTGATCAGCGTCGATGACCACATCGTCGAGCCGCCCGACATGTTCAAGAATCACCTGCCGAAGAAGTATCTGGACGAGGCGCCGCGGCTGGTGCACAACCCCGACGGGTCCGACACCTGGCAGTTCCGCGACGTGGTGATCCCGAACGTGGCGCTCAACGCCGTGGCCGGCAGGCCCAAGGAGGAGTACGGCCTCGAACCCCAGGGCCTCGACGAGATCCGGCCCGGCTGCTGGCAGGTCGACGAGCGGGTCAAGGACATGAACGCCGGCGGCATCCTCGGCTCGATGTGCTTCCCGTCGTTCCCGGGCTTCGCCGGCCGCCTGTTCGCGACCGAGGACCCGGAGTTCTCGCTGGCCCTGGTGAAGGCCTACAACGACTGGCACGTCGAGGAGTGGTGCGGCGCCTATCCGGCCCGGTTCATCCCGATGACGCTGCCGGTGATCTGGGATCCGGTGGAGTGCGCCAAGGAGATCCGCCGTAACGCCGAGCGCGGTGTGCACTCGCTGACGTTCACCGAGAACCCCTCGGCGATGGGCTATCCCAGCTTCCACGACTTCGACCACTGGAAGCCGATGTGGGACGCGCTGGTCGACACCGAGACCGTGCTCAACGTCCACATCGGATCCTCGGGCCGGCTGGCGATCACCGCGCCCGACGCCCCGATGGACGTGATGATCACCCTGCAGCCGATGAACATCGTGCAGGCCGCCGCGGACCTGCTGTGGTCGCGGCCGATCAAGGAGTACCCGACGCTCAAGATCGCGCTGTCCGAGGGTGGCACCGGGTGGATCCCGTACTTCCTGGAGCGCATCGACCGCACCTACGAGATGCACTCGACGTGGACCGGCCAGGACTTCAAGGGCAAGCTGCCGTCGGAGGTGTTCAAGGAGCACTTCCTGACCTGCTTCATCGCCGACCCGATCGGTGTGGCGGTGCGCGACAAGATCGGCGTCGACAACATCTGCTGGGAGGCTGACTACCCGCACTCGGACTCGATGTGGCCCGGTGCGCCCGAGCAGCTGCACGAGGTGCTGACGGCCAACAACGTGCCCGACGACGAGATCAACAAGATGACCTACGAGAACGCGATGAAGTGGTACCACTGGGATCCGTTCAAGCACATCCCGAAGGAGCAGGCCACCGTCGGCGCGCTGCGCAAGGCCGCCGAGGGCCACGATGTCTCGATCAAGGCGCTCTCGAAGAAGGAGAAGATCGGCACGTCGGTCGCGGAGTTCGCGACGACCGCCAAGCAGATCACCGGAAACCAGGAGTGAGACGTTAGGTGATTTCGGCAGTCGGCCGGGATCACGCAGTGCGCCGGTGCGGGATAAGCCGTTTACGCACCGGCGCACTGTTCTGTGGGTGACGACGATAGGAGAACACCGTGGCCGGCGGGATGAGCTTCGAACTGACCGAGGACCAGGAACTGATCCGCAAGTCGGTGGCCGAACTGTGCAGCAGGTTCGACGACCACTACTGGATGGAGAAGGACCAGAACCACGAGTTCCCGCAGGAGTTCTACGACGCGATCGCCAAGGGTGGCTGGCTCGGCATGACCATCCCCGAGGAGTACGGCGGCCACGGACTGGGCATCACCGAGGCCACGCTGCTGCTCGAGGAGGTCGCCCGCTCGGGTGCGGCGATGAACGGCGCCAGCGCGATTCACCTGTCGATCTTCGGTATGCAGCCCGTCGTCAAGCACGGCTCCGAGGAGCTCAAGAGGGAGACGCTGCCCCGCATCGTCAACGGCGACCTGCACGTCTGCTTCGGCGTCACCGAACCGACTGCGGGACTGGACACCTCGCGCATCACGACGTTCGCCAAGCGGGAGGGCGACAAGTACCGCGTCAACGGTCGCAAGGTGTGGATCTCCAAGGCGCTGGAGTCCGAGAAGATCCTGCTGCTGACCAGGACCACGCCCTATGACGAGGTCAAGAAGAAGACCGACGGCATGACGCTGTTTCTCACCGACCTCGACCGCGACCACGTCGACATCCGCCCGATCCGCAAGATGGGCCGCAACGCGGTCAGTTCCAACGAGGTGTTCATCGACGACCTGATGGTCCCCGTCGAGCACCGCGTCGGCGAGGAGGGCCAGGGCTTCAAGTACATCCTCGACGGGCTCAACCCGGAGCGGATGCTGATCGCCGCCGAGGCGCTGGGCATCGGGCGCGTCGCGCTGGAGAAGGCCGTCAAGTACGGCAACGAGCGCCACGTCTTCAACCGCCCCATCGGCATGAACCAGGGCCTGCAGTTCCCGCTGGCCGACTCGCTGGCTCGCCTGGACGCCGCCGAACTGGTGCTGCGCAAGGCGACCTGGCTCTACGACAACGGCAAACCCTGTGGGCGCGAGGCGAATACGGCCAAGTACCTGTGCGCCGACGCCGGCTTCGGCGCGGCCGACCGGGCGCTGCAGCTGCACGGCGGAATGGGCTACTCCGAGGAGTACCACGTGTCCCGGTACTTCCGGGAGTCGAGGCTGATGAAGATCGCGCCGGTGAGCCAGGAGATGATCCTCAACTTCCTCGGCGAGCACGTCCTCGGCCTGCCGCGCAGCTACTGACGGAGGAGCGATGGGCATGAGCGGGCAGGCCCCGCTGGCGGGGATCACCGTCGTCGCGATGGAGCAGGCGGTGTCCGCCCCGATGTGCACCCGGGTGCTCGCGGACTTCGGCGCCCGGGTGATCAAGGTGGAGAACCCCAAGGGCGGCGACTTCGCCCGCGACTACGACGACGTCGTCAACGGTCCGGGAGGGCTTGCGGCGCACTTCGTGTGGTGCAACCGGGGCAAGGAGTCGGTGACGCTGAACACCAAGTCCCCGGAGGGGATCGAGCTGCTGCACCGGTTGCTCGACCGCGCGGACGCGTTCGTCTCCAACCTGGCACCCGGTGCGACGGCCCGGCTGGGCCTGGCACCCGCCGACCTCGCCGAGCGTCACCCGAACGTCCTCCCGGTCGAGATCGACGGCTACGGGCCGGGCGGGCCGATCTCACACAAACGCGCATACGACCTTCTGGTCCAGGCCGAGGCCGGATCGTGCGCGGTCACCGGCTATCCCGGAATGCCCGCCAAACCCGGGCCGCCGGTAGCCGATTTCACCACCGGGCTGTACGCGGCGATGTCGATCGTCGCGCTGCTGCTCGGCCGCGCCCGCGGTAACGCCCCCGACGGGCCCGCGCCGTCGGTGGAGTTGAGCCTGTTCGACGTCATGACCGACGTGATGGGCTATCAGCTGACCTACACCCAGCATTCGGGCATCGACCAGCAACCGCTGGGTGTGAGCTCACCCGCGGTCGCGCCGTACGGGGCCTACAAGACGCGCGACGGGCAGACCGTGGTGCTCGGCACCACCAACGACCGGGAGTGGCAGCGGGTCGCGCGCGAGATCATCAACCGCCCCGATCTGGCCGACGACCCCCGCTTCGCCACCAACCCCGACCGGTGCGCGCACCGCGAGATCCTCGACGAGGCGATCGGATCCTGGTGTGCCCAACACGATCTCGTCGACATCCAGCGGATCGCCGACGAGGCCGGGATCGGCAACTCCCGCTACAACGTGCCCAGCGAGGTCGTCGCGCACCCGCACCTGACCGCCCGCGACCGGTGGCGCACCGTCGCCACCCCGAAGGGAGACATCCAGGCGCTGCGGCCGCCGCCGGTGATCAGCGGCTTCGAACAACCCATGGGGCCGATCCCGGCGCTCGGTGAGCACACCGACAAGGTGCTGGCCGAACTGGGTTTGGCCGCAGACGATATCGCGCGGCTACGGGCCGACGGAGTGATCGGACCGGAGGTGTCGTGAGCGACGTCCTGCTCTGCGAGGACCGGGACGGGGTGCGCACGCTGACCCTGAACCGGCCGGAGCGTAAGAACGCGATCAACGCCCAGCTGTGGGAGGAACTCGCCGACGCGCTGCGCGCCACCGCCCGCGACACCGAGGTGCGCGCACTGGTGCTCACCGGCGCGGGCGGGGCGTTCTGCTCGGGCGCCGACATCGGCACCCCGGAGGACATCCACCCGCGGCACAAGCTGCGCCGGCTCACCGACGTCGCGCTCGCCCTGCACGAGCTCGCGGTGCCGACCATCGCCAAGGTGACCGGCGTCGCCGTCGGCGCCGGCTGGAACCTGGCGCTGGGCTGTGACCTCGTGGTCGCCACACCGGAGTCGAGGTTTTGCCAGATCTTCGCCAAGCGCGGGCTGTCGGTGGACCTCGGCGGTTCCTGGCTGCTTCCCAAACTGGTCGGTCTGCAGCAGGCCAAGCGGCTGGTGCTATTGGCCGACATGATCGACGCCGCCGAGGCGCACCAGCTGGGCCTGGTCACCTGGGTCAAGAACGCCGACGAGATCGACGGGTTCGTCGACGAGCTGGCGGGCCGGCTGGCCGCCGGACCGCCGGTGGCGCTGGCGCAGAGTAAGGCGCTGCTCAACGACGGCGCCAACTCGACGCTGCGCGAGGCCTTGGCCAACGAGGCGCGAGCCCAACCGGGTAACTTCGCCACCACGGACTCGACCGAGGCGTATGCAGCGTTCGCTGAAGCGCCCTGGGTTTCCCGGAGGCTCGGGCTATTGGATTCCGATCAAGGGTTGGTCGGTCCGGTATGCATCGTAGAACGCGGCTTCGAACTCCGTGGGTGGGATGTCGCCGAGGTAGCTGTGCAGGCGGCTGGTGTTGTGCCAGTGGACCCAACTGAGGGTGGCGAGTTCTACGTCCTCGACGGTCTTCCACGGTCCGCTTCGAGCCGGCCCGTAGATCAGCTCGGCTTTGTAGTAACCGTTGACTGTCTCCGCGAGAGCGTTATCGAAACTATCTCCAACGGTCCCAATTGACGGGACTGCGCCGATCTCAGCGAGCCGCTCGCCGTAGCGAATGGACGTGAATTGCGACCCGGCATCTGAGTGACATATCAAGTCCTGCAATGTAGTTCCGCGTGGCCAACGTGCCATCTCCAACGCGTCGAGAACCATCGAGGTCCGCATGTGCGAAGCCACCCGCCACCCCACGATCATCCGCGAGTGTGCGTCAATGATGAAGCACACGTAGGCCACCCCGGCCCAGGTCGGCACGAATGTCAGGTCGGTCACCCAGAGCTGGTTCGGGGCAGCCGCGGCGAAGTTGCGGTGCACCAAGTCCGGGTGCCGCGCCGCGGCTGGGTCAGCTTTGGTGGTCCGCACCCGTTTGCCGCGCCGGACCCCCTCAATGCCTGCGGCCCGCATCAGCCGGGCCACCTGATCGCGACCGACGTCATGACCATCGCGACGAGCCGTTTTCCAGAGTTTGCGGGCCCCATAGACGCAGTAGTTGTCTTTCCAGAGCTGGCACAACGCCGGCCCGAGGACGGCGTCGCGCAGGGCCCGCGCCGATGGGACCCGGGCTTTGGCGTCGTAGTAGGTGCTCAGGGCCACCTGCAAGCCTGCGCTGCGCAGGACCGTGCAGATGGGCTCGACCCCGAACTCCCCGCGATTGTCGTCGATGAAATCGACTATTTCTTGTGTTGGCGGTCGAGCTCCGCCCCGAAGAAACTTGCCGCTCGCTTCAGAATCTCGTTGGCACGCTTGAGTTCTCGGATCTCCTGTTCGAGTTCCTTCACCTTCTTCGACTCCGAGGTCGTCACCCCAGGAGCCAGGCCTTCGTCGATGTCGACCTGACGGACCCAGGTGCGCACCGATTCCACTCCGTAGCCGAGCTGGCGAGCGACCCGCTGCACTGTGCCCTGCTCGGTGCCCAGCTCCGCGCGCAAGGTGCGGACCATCCGCACCGCGGCGGCCTTCTCCTCGGCACTGTATCGACGTGTCGTCGGCTTCCCGGGCGACTGTTCCTTCGGCATACCTGCATCCTCGTTTCCAAGGTCAGGAGCCTCCGGGATTTCCAGGGCGTTTCACGCCGAGAAGCGGGACGCCGTTTTTACTGGTCAATGGGCGATTCGGCCCAGATCGGAGAAGGACTGATGCGGGAAACCGTGATCGTGGAGGCCGTGCGCACACCAGTCGGCAAGCGCAACGGCGGGTTGTCGGAGATCCACGCCGCTGACCTGTCGGCGATCGTGCTCAACGCACTCGTCGAGCGGGCGGGGATCAGCCCCGAGATCGTCGACGACGTGGTGTGGGGCTGTGTGTCCCAGGTCGGCGACCAGTCCAGCAACATCGGCCGCTACGCGGTGCTGGCCGCCGGGTGGCCGGAGACGATCCCGGGCACCACCGTCAACCGGGCGTGCGGCTCCAGCCAGCAGGCGCTGGACTTCGCCGTGCACGCGGTGGCGTCCGGGCAGCAGGACGTCGTCGTGGCCGGCGGCGTCGAGGTGATGAGCCGGGTGCCGCTGGGTTCGGCCCGCGCCACCGGTATGCCGTACGGGCCGAAAGTCCTTGAGCGCTACCACGACTTCTCGTTCAACCAGGGCATCTCGGCGGAGCTGATCGCACAGAAGTGGGGTTTCTCGCGCACTCGGCTCGACGAGTACTCGGTGCGCTCCCACGAACTCGCCGCAGCCGCGCAGGACAGCGGGGCGTTCGAATCGCAGATCATGCCGGTGTTCACCGGCGGGGAGCCCGTCGTCGCCGACGAGGGGGTGCGGCGCGGCACCACGGTGGAGAAACTCGCCGGCCTCAAGCCCGCCTTCAAGGAGGACGGGGTCATCCACGCAGGCAACTCGTCGCAGATCTCCGACGGTGCCGCCGCACTGCTGGTGATGACCGCCGAGCGGGCCGCCGCGATGGGACTGCAGCCGATCGTGCGCTACCGCGCGGGCGCGGTCACCGGCGCCGACCCCGTGCTGATGCTGACCGGGCCGATCCCGGCGACGGAGAAGGTGCTGCACAAGGCCGGAGTGCGGCTCGACGAGGTGGGCGTGTTCGAGGTCAACGAGGCGTTCGCCCCGGTGCCGCTGGCATGGCTGGTCGAGACCGGCGCCGACGAGACCAAGCTCAACCCGCTCGGCGGGGCGATCGCGTTGGGCCACCCGCTCGGCGCGTCCGGCGCGGTGCTGATGACCCGCATGATCAACCACATGCGCGACAACGGGATTCGCTACGGCCTGCAGACCATGTGCGAGGGCGGCGGCACCGCCAACGCCACTCTGGTCGAACTCGTCGCCTAGGAGAGCTGTGCAACGCAACCTGTTCACCGAAGACCACGAGGCGTTCCGCGAGCTGGCTCGCGACTTCGTCGAGAAGGAGGTCGTCCCGCACTATCCCGAGTGGGAGAAGGCGGGGCGGATGCCGCGCGAGGTGTTCAAGCGGATGGGGTCGCTGGGCATGCTCGGCGTGGCGATCCCGGAGGAGTACGGCGGGGGCGGCACACCGGACTACCGCTACAACGTGGTGCTGCAGGAGGAGGCGGCCCGCGCGCTGGTGACGTTGTCGACGGTGCGCACCCAGCTTGAGGTGATCCTGCCGTACTTCCTGCACTACGCCAACTCCGAACAGCGCAAGCGCTGGTTCCCGGGGCTGGCGTCGGGGGAGCTGCTCACCGCGATCGCGATGACCGAACCCGGCACCGGCTCCGACCTGGCCGGGATGCGCACCACCGCGGTGCGCGACGGCGACGAGTGGATCCTCAACGGCGCCAAGACTTTCATCACCGGCGGTATGCAGGCCGATCTGGTGATCGTCGTCGCGCGCACGTTCACCGACCCGGACAACCGGCGAAAAGGCCTGACACTGTTCGTCGTCGAGGACGGCATGCCCGGGTTCACCCGCGGCCGCGAACTGGAGAAGATGGGCTGCAAGGTTCAGGACACCGCCGAGCTGTCCTTCGTCGACGTGCGGGTGCCGCACGCGAACATGCTTGGCGAGGAGGGCGAGGCGTTCTCCTATCTGGGCCACAACCTGCCGCAGGAGCGGCTCACCGTCGCGGTGGGCTCGGTGGCGCAGGCACGTTCGGCGATCGCGGCGGCCATCGACTACACCAAGAGCCGCAAGGCGTTCGGCCAGCCGGTGGCGTCGTTCCAGAACACCAAGTTCGAACTGGCGGCCTGCTCGACGGAGGTGGAGGCCGCCCAGGCGATGCTCGACCGCGCGGTGGCGCTGCACGTCGACGGTGAGCTCTCGGCGGCCGACGCCGCGCGGGTCAAGCTGTTCTGCACCGAGATGCAGGCCCGCGTGGTGGACCGCTGCCTGCAGCTGTTCGGCGGCTACGGCTACATGATGGAGTACCCGATCGCGCGGCTGTACACCGACGCCCGCGTCGCCCGGATCTACGCGGGCACCAGCGAGGTCATGAAGGTCATCATCGCGAAGTCCCTCGGCCTCTAGGCGATTTCGGTGTAGTTAGTGGCGCTGGTCGCGACTAACTACACCGAAATCGCGTGCTACCTCGATCACCCACTGCGCGTAGTCGAGGTACTCGTCGACGCCGCTGACCGGCGGCAGCGGTACCGCGCTGACCGTCACGCCCTGCTCGGCGAGCCAGCCGAGCCGGTCGACGATCTCGGCGGCGCTCATCCCGGGACGGGCGTTCGGATCGTCGCGCGCGGTGTGCCCCTCGCCGACCCGCGTCGTACCCAGGCCGTGGACCACGTCGAAAGGCCGTCCGTCGTAACCGGGTTGGGACTTGATGAACTCTACGCGCTCGGCGATCTTCTCCGGCGGGGTGAGAAACGACCACCAGCCCGACGCGTACTTCGCGGCCCGGCGCAGCGCGGCGTCGGAGTCACCGCCGATCCAGATCGGCAGGTGCGGCTTCTGGACGGGTTTGGGCTCGAACGCGACATCCTCGAAGGACACGTACTTGCCGTGGTAGCGCGGCGATTCGGCCGTCCACAGTTCGACGATCGCGGCCAGGTACTCGTCGGCGATGCGCCCGCGTTCCCGGAACGGCACCCCCAGCAGCTCGAATTCCTTCTCCAGCCAACCGACTCCGAACGTCACCATCATCCGGCCGCTGCTCATCCAGTCGGCGGTCGCCAGCGCCTTGGCCAGCACGATCGGGTGCTGCAGCGGCAGCACGGTGATGCACGAGTTGAGCATGATCCGCTGTGTCGCGCCCGCGAGGTACGCCTGCGCCACGGTGGACTGCAGGTAGTGCGGGCCGGACAGCTCGACGTGGTCGTTGGGGATCACGAAATGCTCGGGGACCGCGATCATGTCGTAGCCCCACTCGTCGGCGCACTTGGCCATCCGGGTCTGGTCGGCGCCGGTCACCGACGCCTCCCACGGTTGCATCATCGCCTTGAGCCGCAGCATGTGCGGGAGGTTGAAGACCAGCTTCACGTCGGACCCCGTTCGGTTGGAGGCCGCGAGCGTGCGCAAATGCAGGGATTTTCCCGGCGTGTCGGGTGCAGACACGCACGCTCGCGGAAAAGGGAGTTACTTGAGCATGCTGCCGGCGTCGATGGTGACCGGCAGGCCGGTGATGTAGCGCGACTCGTCGGACGCCAGGAACAGCACCGCGTTGGCGACGTCCTCGGGCTCCACCCAGCCGACCGGCAGCACGTGCATGAACTGCGCGGCGACGGCGAGGTCGTCGGGGCCCGGGTTCTCCAGGTCGGGGCGGAACAGCTTCATGGTGCCCTCGTTCATGAACAGCGGGGTGTTCACATTGGTCGGGCAGACCGCGTTGACGCGGATGTTGTGCTGGCCCAGCTCGACGGCGAAGGTGCGCATCAGGCCGATCACGCCGTGCTTGGCGGCGATGTAGTGCCCGGTGTGCGGGTAGGCCTTCAGGCCGCCGACCGAGCTGGTCAGGATGATCGAGCCGCCGCGTCCGCCCTCGAGCAGGTGGGGGACAGCGACCTTCACGGTCTTCCAGACGCCGGCGAGGTTGACGTCGATCATGTCGGTCCAGTCGGCCTCGCTGGTCTTGTCCAGCGTCGCGCCGCCGTTGCCGATGCCGGCGTTGGCGACAACGATGTCGAGGCGGCCCAGCTGTTCGACACCGCTGTCGACGACCTGCTTGAGCGCGTCGTAGTCGCGCACGTCGACCTCCTCGGCGACGATGCGCCTGCCGAGGTTCTTGACCAGGTCGGTGGTCTCGGCGAGGTCCTCGGGGCTGGCGGCGGGGATGTCCTCGTTGCTGGAGATCCGCTTGCAGACGTCGACGGCGATGATGTCGGCGCCCTCCTGCGCCAGCCGCACCGCGTGCGCGCGACCCTGACCGCGCGCCGCGCCGGTCACGAACGCGACCTTGCCCTCAACTCGCCCACCCATGTGTCCACCTCATCCTGGTCGGTCGATCAGTTTTGTCGATCGATCAGGAGGGTGGCACCGAGTGGTCGGCGCTGTCAACCGGTTCGGCGAAATTCGCGCTACCGCCCGGTGAACAGTGTCATCAGACGGTCCATGAACGCGCGCATCTCGTCGTGGCCGAGCGTGACCCCGACGGCGTCCTCGTTGCACAGGCTGCGCGCGATCTGGGCGATCAGCATCGACACCGCGACCGGCGGGTACTCGTCGAGGTCGACGCCGGCGGCACGCAGCGCCACGGTGACCGCCGCGGTCTCGATGTCGCGGACCCGTTCGGCGTAGGCCTTGAGCTCGGCGCGAATCGCCTTGCGGTGGTTGGCCAGCGCCATGAACTCGGTGTTGAGGCTGGTCGCACGCAGGTCGCTGTTGATCCGCCACAGCGCGCGCAGCGGATCGGCGTCGGTGAGCGCCTCGCGCATCCGCTCCAGCGACGCCTCCGCGCCCGCGCGCAGCACCTCGACGAACAGGTCGTCCATGGTGGGGAAGTAGTAGTAGACCAGCGCCTGTTTGACGCCGGCCTCGGCGGCGACGCGCCGCGAGGTGGCGGCGGCGTAACCCTCGTCGCGCATGATCGTGGCGGTCGCCTCGATCAGCCGCTGGCGGGTACTGGTCTCCGACCTCTGCGTCGTCACCGGGTCTCCGTCGGAATGCTTGACCGGTTCTCAAACCCCGTGGTAAGCATGCTGCATCCTAGCAGTTTGGTCGATCGATCAAACAGGCTCCGGAGGGCGAGCCGTGAAAGGACAACCGTGACGACCGATCTCGCTTCCATCGACTACTTCTCCGACCAGGCGATCAGCCAGGATCCGTTCGCGTACTGGGACGCACTGCGCGAGAAGGGGCCGGTCTACCGCGAACCGCACCAGGGCGTCGTGGCCGTCACCGGCTACGACGAGGTGCTGGCGGCCTTCCGCGACCACGACTCGTTCTCGGCGGTCAACGCGATCGGCGGCCCGTTCCCGCCGCTGCCGTTCGAGCCCGAGGGCGACGACATCACCGAGCAGATCGAGGCGCACCGCCACCTGTTCCCGATCCACGAGCACCTCGTGGTGATGGACCCGCCTGCCCACGAGCGGGCGCGCTCGCTGCTGACCAAGCTGCTCACCCCGCGCCGCCTCAAGGAGAACGAGGACTTCATGTGGCAGCTGGTCGACAGCCAGATCGACCAGTTCATCGGCAACGGTCGCTGCGAGTTCCTCTCCGAGTACGCGAAACCCTTTGCCACCGCGGCGATCATCGACCTGCTCGGCGTGCCCGAGGAGGACCGCCCGGAGTTCATGGCCGCCCTCGGCGCCGAACGTCCCGACGGCACCCGCGTCGGCTCCCTCGACGGTGAGCCGGTCGGTCTGGACCCGCTGCAGTACCTCGACGACAAGTTCGCCGGCTACCTGGCCGAGCGGCGCCGCGAACCCCGTGGCGATGTGCTGTCCGGCATGGCGACCGCGCTCTATCCCGACGGCTCGACACCCGAACTGATCGAGGTCGTCAAGCCGGCGACCTTCCTGTTCGCCGCCGGGCAGGAGACGGTGACCAAGCTGCTGTCGGCCGCGGTGCAGACCCTCGGCGACTACCCCGAGTACCAGCAGCTGCTGCGTGAGCAGCCGGAGAAGATCGGGGTGTTCATCGAGGAGGCGCTGCGTATGCAGTCGCCGACCAAGGTCGACTTCCGGCTGGTCCGCAAGACCACCACGCTCGGCGGTGTCCCGCTCAAGGCCGGCACCATCGTGATGCTGTGCCTGGGCGCGGCCAACCGCGACCCGCGCAAGTTCGACAACCCGCACGAGTTCCGGCTGGACCGCAAGAACGTGCGCGAGCACGTCGCGTTCGGCCGCGGCATCCACTCCTGCGCGGGCGCGCCGCTGGCCCGGGTCGAGGGTCAGATCACCGTGCGCCGCCTGCTGGACCGGATCAGCGACATCCGGATCAGCGAGTCCGCGCACGGCCCGGCGGGGCAGCGCCGGTACTCCTACGAGCCCACCTTCCTGCTTCGCGGGCTGACCGAACTGAACATCGAGTTCACCGCCGGCGGGTAGCCGAGAGACTTGCCGATGGGCTTACGGGAGAACCGACGGTCTTACTGATGCGTCGAAAAAGCCCTGACCAGGGCATGTGATGCGGATCGAAACCGAATTTCGGTGAGACGCTTGTCACACGCCGCAAACCTACCTACTGTGTGTTCACTAGGTTGGTTCGACGAAGGAGTCCGGTGACCGGCACGGAGCCCGCGCGGCCCTACGCCTCGCTGCTCGCCAAGGGCGAGGATCGTAGGCAACGCATCCTCGCCGTCGCCGAACGACTCGTCGCGCGCAACGGGTGGCGCAACACGTCGCTGGCCCAGATCGCCAAGGAAGCCGGGGTGACCCCCGCCGGGCTGCTGCACCACTTCGAGTCCAAGGAGCAGTTGCTCAACGCGGTGCTCGATGCCCGCGACGCCGACGACGCGACGCACTCCGACTACCTCTCCGGCGATCTGGTCACCGAACTCAGCAAGGTCTCCGAACGGTTCGTGCGGGCGCCCGAACTGGTCGGCACATTCACCGTGCTATTGGCCGAGAACATCGCCCCCGACGCCCCGCTGCACGACCGGTTCATCAAGCGCTACCGCGACGCGGCCGAGATCATCACCACGATCATCAAGCGCGGTCAGGAGTCCGGGAAATACCGCACAGACATCGACGCGGCCACCAAGGCCGTGGAAATCCTCGCCTTCAGCCACGGAATGGAGACCCTATGGTTGCTCGACCCATCGACCCCATTGACCGAGGTGTTCAAACAGTACGCCGAGTCGCTGGGGCGCGACCTGGCAGTGAGGAGCTCGACATGAGGTACCGACTCGACGTGGTCGCACCGACGGTGGTGGACGCGGTCACCTACGCGGGCGGCTGGATCTACGACCGGGTGATGGCGGGCTGGGATGTCAGCGTGCTCGTCGGCGGCGCCGACGACATCCGTCCGCTGACGATTCTCGGCGCCGACGTCCTCGACCTCGAAGGCGTGCTGGAGGCGTGGCGGGACCGGCCGCACCCGCAGACCATCGCGGTGGCGGCCAACCTGATCGACGGGGATCCGAGGGTGCTGTTCCATGTGCGCAACGCGCTCGAGCAGGGCGGCACCGAGGTGACCGTGTGGGGTGAGCGGGTGCCCGCCGAACTCGACAGCAGCGTCGACTCCGTCGAGCACCGGCTGAGCGCGGCGGCCCGCGCGTTCAAGGCCAGGGCGCTCGCGGCGGCGGGTGCGCCGGCCGCCGTCACCGGGTGTGAGACCTTCCGGTGCGGGATGATGGTCTCCGTCGCCGCCGACCTCGTTCCGGCCAGCTGACGTTGCGGCTCAGGCGAGGTCGATGACGACCTTGCCGACCGCCCTGCCGTCCGCGACGTGACGCAGCGCCGCGGTCACCTCGGAGAGCGGGTAGACCGCGCTGATGTGCGGACGCACCCGCCCGCCGGCCAGCAGCTCGCGCAGCTCGGCCTGGTTGCGCGCGAACTCCTCCGGCGGCACGTCCTGGAAGTGGAACCCCAGTATGTGAATCCCTTTGACCAGCACCAGGTTCAGCGGAATCCGGGGGATGGTGCCCGACGCGAAGCCCACGGTGACGAACCGTCCGCCGCGCCGCAGCGAGCGCAGCGCAGGCTCGGCGAGCTCACCGCCGACCGGGTCGATGACGGCGTGCGCCCCTTCCGGCAGGGCGTCACGCAGCGCGTCCCGTAGCGCACACTCCCGGTGGTTGATCAGCTTGGCCGCTCCGTAATCCGCTGCCGCCGAAAGCTTCTCGGGTGACGACGCCACCGCGGTCACCGTGGCGCCCAGCGCGACGCCGAGTTGCACCGCGGCCAGACCGACGCCACCGCCGGCGCCCAGCACCACCAGTTCGTCGCCCGCCCGGATGCGGGCCATCGACCGCAGCGTGTGATACGCCGTCCCGTGGGCCACCCCGAACGCGGCGGCCGAGCGGTCGTCGACACCGTCCGGGATGCGGCTCAGTCCGGCGGCCGCGACGACGACCTCCTCGGCGAACGCCCCGCACAGCACCGCACCGCTGACGCGGTCACCGACCGCGAGATCACCGACGTCGTCCGCGCATTCGACGACGGTGCCCGCGAACTCGCTGCCCGGAACGAACGGCGGCGGCACGCTGACCTGGTACTGGTCGGCCACCAGCAGCACGTCGGGGAAGTTCACCGCGGCGGCGGCCACCCGCACCCGGACCTGACCGGCCGACACCTGCGGTGACGGCCGGTGCTCGATGACGACGTTCTCGGGCGGCCCGTACGCCGGGCAGACCGCCGCACGCATCACCGGTAGTCACTCGATTCGGCGAGATCGGCCGCCGAGCGCATCAACTCGACGATGATCGGGCCGTAGGCGAGCAGCTTCTCGTTGTCCCCGGCGCGCTGGTAACCCTGCTCGAGCACGATCGCCAGCTTCCACTTCGCCAGCACCAGGTAGTAGTCCAGGTCGTCGACCTGACGGCCCGACACCCTCGCGTAGTGGTTGACCACGTCGTCGCGGGACGGCATGTCGCGCATGTCGACATAGCTCATCTCCGAGGCTCCCGGGTTGGCGGTGTCCTCGGGCCAACTCTGCACCATCCACCCGAGATCGAGCTTCGGGTCGCCGACGGTGCCCATCTCCCAGTCGACGATCGCGGCCAGTCGTGCGGGGGCGCCGTGCCGGTACATCACGTTGGCGAACTGGTAGTCGCCGTGCATCAGCCCGGGGATGTAATCGATCGGGCGGTGGGTGCGCAGCCACGCGGTCGCCACGTCGAGCCCCTCGAGTTCGCGGCCCTTGATGCGCTCGAAGAACCCGAGCCACCGGTCCACCTGGCGTTCGTGGAAACCGTCGGGACGGCCGAGATCGTGCAGCCCCTTGGCCTTCCAGTCCACCTTCGACAGCAGCGCGATGCCCTCGGCGAGCTGATAGGACAACCCGGCGCGGGCCTGCGGATCGGAGTCGAACGGTTCGGGCCATCTGCGGTCCTCGAGGTCCATCGGCGACCACCCGTCGACGAACCCCATCAGGTAGAACGGCCGGCCGAGCACCGAGGTGTCCGGGCACACCGCGATCGCCTCGGTGTGCGGCACGTCGGTGCCGTCGAGCGCCTCGATGATCCGCCACTCGCGCAGAATCCCCTTGTCGCGATCGGCCGGGGCATCCGGCGGCGGCATGCGCAGCACGCAGCGGTGCTCACCGCGCCGCAGCTCGTAGATGACGTTCTGCGTTCCGCCGGACAGGAACCGGGTCTGCAGGGGTTCGCCCTTACCGGGCAACGCGGCCTCGTCCATCCAGTCCGACAGCCGCGCGACGTCGATCGGCGTCTGACTCACAGGTTGCCCACCTCGTGCTCCAGGTACTCCGCGAACTTCGCGCGTGCCTTCTCCCGCTTGGCCGGGATCCACTCGCTCGGCCACATGCCGGTGTTCGGTTCGTAGTCGCGCAGCACCTGTTTGGCGACGGTGACCTTGTGCACCTCGGTCGGACCGTCGGCCAGGCCCATCACCGCCGCCCCGGTCACCATGCCCAGGAACGGCATCTCGTTGGTCACCCCCAGCGCGCCGTGTACCTGCATCGCCCGCCAGGCGATGTCGTGCAGCACCGTCGGCATCACCACCTTGACCGCGGCGATGTCCTTGCGGACCTTCTTGTAGTCGTTGTACTTGTCGATCTCCCAGGCGGTGTAGAGCACCATCAACCGGAACTGCAGCAGCTGCGCGTACGAGTCGGCGATGTAGCCCTGCACGAACTGCTTGTCCGCCAGCCGGCTGCCCTGGGTCTGGCGGCTCAGCGCCCGCTCGCACATCATGTCGAGCGCCTTGCGCGCCAACCCGATCGTGCGCATCGCGTGGTGGATCCGGCCGCCGCCGAGGCGGGTCTGCGCGATCACGAACGCCTGCCCCTCGCCGCCGAGCAGCGCGTCGGCGGGCACCCGCACGTTGTCGTAGTGGATCAGCGCGTGCGAGCCCTCGTCGTCACCCTCACCGTGCAGCCCGACGTTGCGCACGATCTTGATGCCCGGCGTGTCGGTCGGCACCAGGAACATCGACATGCCCTGGTACGCGCTGACATCCGGATTGGTCACCGCCATCACGATCAGGAACGACGCGGTACGGGCGTTGGAGGAGAAGAACTTCCAGCCGTTGATCACCCAGTCCGCGTCAGGTCCTGAGCCGTCGCGCACCGCGCGGGTGGTGAACAGCGTCGGGTCGGCGCCTGCGTGCGGTTCGGTCATCGAGTAGCAGGAGAAGATCTCGCCGTCGAGCAGCGGGCGCAGATAGCGTGCCTTCTGCTCATCGGTGCCGTAGTGGGCGATGATCTCGGCGTTGCCGGTGTCGGGCGCCTGGCAGCCGAAGATCACCGGTGCCCACATCGAACGGCCCAGGATCTCGTTGAGCAGCGCCAGCTTGAGCTGTCCGTAGCCCTGCCCGCCGAGCTCGGGGCCCAGGTGGGTGGCCCACAGCCCGCGCTTGCGCACCTCATCCTTGAGCGGGTCGATCACCTTGCGCCGGTTGGCGTCCAGCGGCACGAACTGCTGGTCCGGGAACGCCAGATCGAGCGGTTCGATCTCCTCACGGACGAACTCGTCGGCCCAGTCGAGCACCTTCTGGTACTCGGGGTCGGTCTCGAAATCCCACGCCATCGTGGTCTCCTCTCATCCGGTCTTCGGCTTGCGGGCGTTGCACCCGGTGATCAACGCGGCGATGTCCTCGGTGACGACCTCGGCGAACGATCTGTCTCCGAAAGCGCCTGCGGCCCAGTGCCGCACACCCTCGCTGACGTGCATGCCGGCCAGCCGGGACAGGTGTGCGACGTCGACGTGGGCGCCGATCTTGCCGTCCTGTTGCGCGCGGGCGAACAGTTCGCCGAACATGTCGGCCTCGGCGGTGTCGCCGGACGCCCCGTCGGCCAGGATCCGGTGCTCGTGACGGTAGCCCTCCAGCACCGTCTGCACGATCAGATCCGGCGGGTTGCGGGCCATCGACCGTTCCAGGCTGCGCAGTGCCTCGGCGATGACGGCCTCGATGTCGTAGTCGTCGCGGGCGGTACGCAGCAGCGTGTGGATCCTGCGGCGCGCGGCCAGCGTGGACAGCAGGCCGACCTCGAAGAGGATGTCCTCCTTGGCCGGGAAGTAGAAGTAGAACAGCCCGCGCGACACCCCGGCCGCGCGGCAGATGTCGGCGACGGTGGTCTTCGCGTAGCCGTTGGTGCGCCACAACGCCATCGCCGCCTGCACCAGGGCGCGCTTGGTCTCGTGCGAGCGCGCTCGCTGATAGGAGGCCCGGCGCTGACTACCGTCAACGCTGACACCGCGTGCGGTCCGGGACACTCCCGCACTGTAACAGCATGATTCGGACTTGGAAATAGTTGACGAGTGTCTAACTATCTTCGAACTCGGGGATCAGCGAGGCGACGAACTCCTGGGTGCGCCGCCGTGACGCCTGCCGTGCCGCCGGGTCGTCGCCGAGCGGCACCACCCGCACCGCGAGATCGGTGACCCCGGCGTCGCGGTAGCGGCGCAACCGCGCCCGCACGGCGGCCTCGTCGCCGGCGGCCATCGTGTCGCCGACGTCCTGCGCGTCACCGTGCTCGAGCAGGCGCACGTAGTTGGGGGAGAAGTCGGCGTGACCGAGCACCTCGCTGGCGTAGGCGCGGGCGCCGTCGACCTCGTCGTTGCCGCACAACGCCACCGGCACCCCGGCGACGACCCGCACGTCGCGGTCCGCCGCCGCCTCGGTGAGCGCGGGCACGACGTAGTCGCCGATCGCCCGTTCGTCGGCCATCCACAGGATCGTGCCGCCGGTGCGCTCCCCGGCGATCCGCAGCATCGTCGGCCCGAGAGCCGCGATCAGCACCGGAATCTCGGTGGTGTCGGTGACGTCGACCGGACTGTGTACCCGGTAGTTGTCGTTGTCGACATCGACGGATCCGGGACCGGTGAACGCCGCGGTGAGCACCTCGAGGTAGTCGCGCACCAGCCGGGCCGGCCGGTCGTAGGGCAGGCCGAGCTGGTCGGCGATGATCCAGTGGTGCGACGGCCCGAGGCCGAGCGTGAAGCGGCCGCCGCAGGCGATCTGGGTGGTCAGCGCCTGCTGCGCCATGATCAGCGGATGCCGGGTCTGGATCGGCACCACAGCCGTGCCGATCTCGATGCGCTCGGTGGCCGCGCCCAGCAGCGCCACCGCGGTCAGCGCGTCGAGGTATCCGGGCACCTGCGGAATCCAGAACGAGGCGAAACCCTGGTCCTCCGCGGCCTTTCCGTCCTCGATCAGCCCAGCCAGGCGAGCCGCGCGGGTGCGTTCCTTGTCCGAGCCGACCATCAGGCCGATGCGCATGTGCCCTCCCTACGGGACATAGCGGTCCCATTCGTACGGAACCACCGGATGAAACGGTGCCGCCAGCAGAGGTTCGATACCGCGCTCGCTCCACCGCTTTTCCAGAACGGGGCGCAGCCGCCGCCCGGTCGTGACCGGGTCGTCGTCGAGAAAGCAGTACGACACGGTCTGGCCGGCCCTGGCACTGGCGAGCCGGTCTTCGACGTCCATCGCCGCCGCCGACCAGACGCCGGCGACGCCGTCGTGGGCGACGAGGTCCTCCGCAGTCACCTCACCGCGTTCGAGCAGCACGTACACCCCGCGGACCGGCCACCAGGGCAGCACGTCGGCGCCCACCTTGACGCGTGCCGCCGCGGTCTTGCGCCGCACCCGGTAGACACCGCGCTCCACCGGAGGCAGCAGCGGGAGTTTGCGTTTGGCGCCGATGAGCGCTTTCGCCAGGGCCAGGAAACCGTCCATGCCCGCGGGATCGGTGAAGAAGTAGGTCATCACGTGGTCGATCGCGTCGTAGGGCGCCCGGCCGGCGGCACGGGCCGCGCGGCAGTCCGGCGTCGACACCAGTCGCAGCGATGCGCGCACGGCCGACAGCCGGTGCTGTTCGGGGCGATGGTCGAGGGTGTGCCAGCGCAGGTACTCGGCATCGGCACCGTCGGGGTGTCGGGTCGCCATCGAAACGAACAGTGTGGTGACGTCGCCGTCGCCGGCGGCGAGCACATCGGGCACGTCGTCCGACGGCGTTCCGGGTAGCTGCATCGGGTGGCCTTTCACGTCAGCGGGATCTCCGGATGGCGGGCCGCGATCATCCGCCGGAAGCCGTCGCGCCAGCCGATCTTGGTGCGGCCGAGCACCTCGTGCATGTAGGTGACATCGGGCCACAGTGGGGTGTGCGCGTCCGGGGTGTACTCGAAAATCGGCTCCACGCCCACGAGTTCGCCCATGTACGCGCAGTAGTCCTCGACGCTGACGGTCTCGCTACCCGCCCAGTTCACCACGATCGGCGGGCAGGCCGCGACCTCCATCGCGCGGATGCCCAGCTCCACGTAGTCGTCCTCGTAGATCGGGTTGTAGTTGTTGGGTCGGTCGGGATGCAGCCGAATCGGCTTGTGCGCCAGCATCAACTCCAGTCGGTCGGCGGGCGCTCCGCCCTGCGGGCCGTATGTGGAGCAGATGCGGATGATCGTCAGCGGTATCCGGTGCCGCTTGGCGACCCAGGTGCAGACGGCCTCGGCGGCGACCTTGGAGAAGCTGTAGTTCGCCCGCAGCGGCACCCCCGGCGGGTCGGACTCCCGCAGCGGCCGCCGGCCCTGGTAGGCGTAGACCGATCCGGTCGAGCAGAACACGAATCCCTTGGCGGCCCGGCAGTGGTAGAGCAGATCGCCGGACCGCTCGGCGTTGGTCGTCAGTGCCCGCCCCCAGTCGCCGTCGCCGGGGTCGACGGCGGCGTGGAACACGTAGGTGAAGTCGTCGGGCAGTGCCGCGACGTCGTCGGCGCCGATGTCGAAGGCGACGGGATCGATGCCGGCGGCGAGCAACCGGGCGCGGTCGGCGGGATCGCGCAGGCGGGCCAGACCCCACACCTCGTTGTGTTCGGCCAGTGCCCGGGCGATCGGAAAGGCGATCTTGCCGGTAACCCCGGTGATGAGGATCTTCTCCGCCTCGAGCATCCACTCAGTTCTAGCGCACCGCACCCCGTTTGTTAAGTACTTGATAGTCGGGGGCCGGGCGCGGTCGCGGCGCGGCGAGCTCACGCAGCGCCGCCAGGAACAACTCGTCCATCCGGGGTGACAGGTCGGCCAGAGTGTCGGCGTGGGCGTGGCTGGCCGCCCCGAACACCCGCTCCAGCGCGTCGGACTCGGTGGTGGCGCCCAGGGACAGGCACAGGCAGGCGACGCCGTCGCCACGCAGTTCCTCGAGTGCCTTGCGCGCGTCGGCCTCGGCGTAGCGGCCCTCGTAACCGTCGTCGTAGGGGTGGCCGTCGGAGATCACCAGTAGGAGCCGGTTCTGGGTTCCCGCTTCGGTTTTCAGGATCTCGCCGGCGCCGCGGATCGCGGCGCCCAGACGGGTGTAGCCGGACGGCTGCAACTGGTTGAGCCGGGCCCGGGGGAGTGCGCCGAAGCGCTGCTCGAACGTCTTGATCGCGGGCAGCTGCACCGCGTGGCGGCCCTTCGAGCGGAACGCGTACACCGCCACCCGGTCGCCGAGCTCCTCGAGGGTGGCGGCCAGGGTGGCGGCCGACCGGCGCTGCAACTCGTGCACGCTGCGGCCGGCCGGGTCGGACTCGGTGGCCGACCCGGAGGCGTCGACCAGGATCAGCACCCCGAGGTTGCGCGCGATCTTGCGGTGCTCGGTGAAGATGTGCTCGGGCGGTGAGAACCCGGAGCGCAGGTCGACGGCCAGGTCGACGAGGGCGCCGACGTCCAGGTCGTCGCCGTCGGAGCGGCGGCGTAACACCTTGGGCCCCAGGCCGACCCGGGCCAGCCGTCGGCGCAGCACGTCGTCGGGGCGGACCGTGGCCGCGGCGACATCGGCGGGTGCGGTCAGCGGGTAGTCGATCACCCGGCACCACTGCGGCCGGTACCGGTCGCCGAACACGTCCCACTCCGGGTGCAGCGCGCCGCCGACTCCGATCGCGGCGCCGGGCCGTTCGTCGTCGGTGAACCGGATCCGGGTCGGCAGTGGCCGTGCGTTCGGCCCGGCCGAGCGGACGCGTCGGACCGCCTCGGCGCGCATGTCCCCGCCGGCGGCGCTGGTTCCCGACGACCGTGAGGTGCCCAGCAGTTTGCGCAGGAAGTCGCCCGCGGTCTTGGAGTTGAACAGCGGGTTGTCGAAGATCTTGAGAATCCGGCTCTCCTCGGCGGGACCGTCTTCGTCGTCTTCGTCGTTCTTGTCGTCGGGGAGTCGCTCGAACGTGAAGTGCAGGTCCTGCTCGTCGGCGGCGTCGGCGGCGGCCGACTCTGCCGGGGCGCCCAGCAGGGCGGACGGTTTGAGCACGCCGAACCAGTCCGGTGGATCCGCGATCCGCGTCCGGCTGCGCGCCAGGTCTAAAGACTCGGCGGCAGAGGAGGTCTCAGGGTGGCCGGGGGACAGGGCCGCGGCGAGCGGCAACGTGTGGGCCAGCTCGTCGAGCACCCGGCGGCCCTCCACGCTGAGGTAGCGTCGCGCCAGCGCCGGGCGTGCCCGCAGTGGACGGACCAGGGCCGGCTGCAGGCTGCCCGCGCCGATCAGCGCGCTCTGCAGCACCACCTCGCGGCGCTGCCGCTCGGGGGACGCCCCGTCGGAGACGAACACGACCCGGCCGTTGGTGTGCGCCTCGGGTGCCGTCGCGATGTCGACGGGCCGCCCGGCGATGTGGGTCGCCAGCAGCCGAAACCGGTTCACGGGCCGGGGATCACGGCGTCGACGAGCTCGCCGAGCGCACGCACGATGTCGTCGTCGTCGGACAGCGCCTCCACGATCGCGGCCTGCACCGCGCGGCGCAGGCTCAACCCCTCGGCGGCCAGCCCGCCCGCGAGAATCAGCATCCGCGTCGAGGAGGCCTCCCGCAACGGCGACCCGTCGATGGTGCGGATCGCGGTGCCGATCGACACCAGCGTGCGGGCGGTCTCCAGGTCGACACCGGCCTCGTGCGCGACGATCTCGGTCTCGACGTCCGGCGGCGGGAAGTCGAGTTCGATCGCGACGAACCGTTGGCGCGTCGACTCCTTGATGCTCTTGAGCACGCTCTGGTAGCCGGGGTTGTACGAGATCACCAGCTGGAAGCCGGGAGCCGCGGGCAGCGTGACGCCGAGCCGGTCGACCGGCAGCTCGCGGCGGTGGTCGGCCAGCGGGTGGATCACCACGGTGGTGTCCTGGCGGGCCTCCACGATCTCGTCGAGATAGCAGATCGCCCCGGTGCGAACGGCTCTCGTGAGCGGTCCGTCCACCCAGACCGTCTCGCCGCCCTTGAGCAGGAACCGGCCCACCAGGTCCGCCGAGGTCATGTCCTCGTGACCGGCGACGGTGATGAGCTCGCGGCCGAGCTCGTGCGCCATCGCCTCGACGAAGCGGGTCTTACCGCATCCGGTGGGCCCCTTCAGCAGTACCGGGGTGCCGCGCCTGGCCGCGGCGCGGAACACCTCCGCCTCGTCGCCGACCGGTCGGTAAAACGGTGCGGCCGAGCGGGTCTGGACTGCCAGACCGTTCTCACTCATTCACTCGCCCCGCTCGTGCGGCACGATCTCCGGCATCGTCACACCCTCCGGCAGCACGAGCTCTCCGTCGGTGTTGATGTAACCCGAGTGCTTGGTGGGGATCGGCAGGTCCGGATGCGGGCACGGTCGGTCGGTGCCGTCACCGCAGATGCCCGACGTGAAGTACGACCGCTTCTGCACGTCCTCCGGCCACGGGTCGGCGTGGGTGGCCATGAACTGTGCCGGGATGATGTAGAAGACGAAGAACGACGCGCTGATCGCGGCGAAGATCGCCAGGAACCGGGTGAACTGCTGTTTGGCGAAGCCGCCCTTGACGTTGTCGAGTCCCTTCTCCACGACGGTGCGGCCGCGGTCGTCGGTGAAGTACCGCAGGCAGCACAGCGCGGCCTGCACACCGCCCCACATGAGGCCCTCGTAGACCGGCCACTGGTAGTAGGTGCCCGCGTTGATCGACAGCGCCTGGATGGCACCGGGGAAGGTGTACATGCCCAGCGGCATGAGGACCAGGCCCTCCATGACGAAGTCGAAGACGAACCCCCAGGCGAAGGCGACGCCGATCATCGCCTTGGTGCCGAGGTGCGGGAAGCGCTGGTGCACCTTGCGCATCACCCAGCAGCCCAGCATGGTGCACAGCATCACGCCGTAGGCGTAGCCGGAGACGTTGATGCCCAACGGTTCTGCGACCTGCGCGCCCGGTTTCTCCGGCGACAGCCAGCCCGGCACGTGCGGCGCCCACGAGCCCATGTTGAACGCCCACGCGTTGTAGGTGCACCAGGTGTTGATGTAGTTCAGCAGCGGATCCTGGAAGAAGAACAGGCCGGTGGACACCATGATCATGCCGTCGAGCGTGATGCGCCGCTCGCGGCGCCACGGCCGGATGAGGAACCAGTAGATCGCGACCGGGAACAGCGCCGGCGAGCCGATCTGCCACATCATCAGCGCGACCTTCATGAAGGTCGGCGGATCGGTCGGCCCCGGATCGACGCGGGTGAAGTAGGGTCCGGTGATCCAGCGGATCCACACGTAGATCTGGAACGCCAGGATGATGCCGCCTGCGGTGGCCCAGATCTTCACCCGCCGCGAGGGTCCCGGTGCCGGCTCCTCGAGGGGCCCGACCGAGCTCAGCGACTCGGTGGCGGGCTTGTTGGACAGTTCGCTCACGACGCCTCCTCGATCGCGTAGCGGAAACGCGATTTCGCGCCGAATATACTCACCAGTATCTGAATAACTCAATGGTTTCTCAGATTCCTGTGGCAGACTTCCGGCATGGTTGAGCGGTGGACGCGGGAGCGCAGGCTCGAGCACACCCGGACCCTGCTGCTCGACGCCGCCGAGAACGTCTTCGGCGAGAAGGGCTTCACGGCAGCCACTCTCGACGACATCGCGTACGCCGCCGGCTACACCAAGGGGGCGATCTACAAGCACTTCGCCACCAAGGAGGACCTGTTCCTGGCCGTCAGCGACCGCTATTGGCGGCGCTACTTCGACAACTTCGCCGAGGTGATGTCGGCGGCCAGTCAGGTGGGCGAACACGAGCGCGACCGGATCGCGCAGCGGTGGCGTGAGCTCAGCCGCGACCGGGGCGCCGACCACGCGGCGCTCGGCCACGAGTTCACCCTGTATCTGCTGCGCAATCCCGAGGCCCGCGAACGCGTGTCCGCCAAGCGCACCGAGGTGGCCGAGGCGCTGGCGGACTTCATCGTCAAGGGCGTCGAGCAGCTCGGCGGCACCCTGCTGATCCCGCCGCTGACCCTGGCCCGGGTGCTGATCGCCACCAGCGACGCGATCGTGCTCGCCAGCGAGCTCGACGACATCGACCTCTACCGGCCGATCGTCGACATGTACATCGCGGCGATCAAACTGCCCTGACTCAGCCCGACGTCAGCCGCGCCGACGGCGCCGCCGCCGCACCCGCCCGGCGGGTCAGGTAGTCGATCTGCAGATGGATCGCGTACAGCACCAGCGGCGGCAGCACGATGAACGGGACGTTCTCGGCGATGAACTTGAACCCGATGCCGTACGCGCCCTGACCGATGTCGGCGAAGCCGGCGCCGACCTCGGCCAGGAAGTACACCGCGGTGCTGGCCATCAGGACCGAACATCCGGCGAAGGCGACCCACAGGCAGCGGATCCGCGACTCCTGTGACAGCTCCGGCTTGATCAACCGGGTCCACATGAGGAACACGACCACGCCGGTGGTGACGCCGACGACCTCCAGCGCGAAGATCCACGGGTTGCCGCTGACGTAGCGGGTGTCGGCGAGCGCGTACTGCCACCACAGCCACTTCCAGCCGGGATCGGTTGTCGGAGTCCACCATCCGAGCGGGTGGCCGATGAGGAACATCAATTCGTAGCCGATCTGGCTGCACGCCGTGTAGGGCAGGTAGAACAGCGTCAGCTCCGCCGCCCGGTCGAGCCGGGTGCGGTTCTCCCCGGGCGCGTCCCACAGCAGCACGAGGGGAACCAGGATCACCGGGATCCCGAACAGCATGTTGGCGATGACGTCGGAGGTCAACGTCGGCGCGATGAACCCGAACTGCACGCCGATCGTCATCCCGAGGAACACCGCGCCGGTCAGCGCCGCCACACCGAGATAGATCCGCGCGCGATGCGGGGCGATCGGCCGGGCGAAGTTCGGTTCGTGTGTCGTGTCGTTCATCGGCCTCTACGCTCCCTTTCCCGGATTGGTCGCAACCGAGATCGACTTGAGCTCGGTGTAGCCGTCGATGCCCTCGCGGCCGAGCTCGCGCCCGTAGCCGCTGCCCTTGACGCCGCCGAACGGCGCGAACGGGTCCATCGTGTAGCCCTGGTTGACGCCGAAGGTGCCGGTGCGGATCCGCGCGGCGACGGCGACACCGCGGTCGGTGTCGGCCGTGAACACCGACCCGGCCAGCCCGTAGTCGGAGTCGTTGGCGATCGCGACCGCCTCGTCCTCGTCGGTGTAGGGGATGACCGTCAGCACCGGCCCGAAGATCTCCTCGCGGGCGATGCGCATCGCGTTGGTCGCGTGCGCAAACAGAGTGGGACGCACGTACCAGCCGGTGTCGACGCCGTCGGGCAGGGCGGTGCCGCCGAGCACCAGCCGGGCCCCCTCGGCCTGCCCCGCGTCGATGTAACCCCGCACGCGCTGCTGCTGGCGCTGCGACACCAGCGGCCCGACGTGCGTCGCCGGGTCGGCCGGATCACCCACGACCAGTGCCGCCATCTCCGCCGCCAGCGCACCGGTGAACTCGTCGGACCGGTTCGCCGGCACCAGGATTCGGGTCAGCGCATTGCAGATCTGACCGCTGTTGGACAGGCTGGCCGAGCGCACCGCGGCCGCGACGGCCTGCGGATCGGCGTCGCCGAGCACGATCGCGGCGGACTTGCCGCCCAACTCCAGGCTCACCCGCTTCAGGTCGGCGGCGCACGCCGCGGCGACGGCCCTGCCCGCAGCCGTCGACCCCGTGAACGACACCTTGTCGACGCCCGGGTGGCGCACCAGGTACTCGCCGACCGTCCCGTCGCCGGGCAGCACGCTCACCACCCCGTCCGGCAGCCCGGCCTCGGCGAGCAGCTCGGCCAGCAGCAGCGCGTCCAGCGGCGACTCCGGCGCCGGTTTGACCACCACCGTGCATCCGGCCAGCAGGGCGGGGATCAGCTTGGTGACGATGAGGAACTGCGGCATGTTCCACGGCACGACGGCGGCGACGACGCCCACCGGCTCACGGCGGATGCGCACGTCGGCGCCGTACATGCCGGGCCGCACCTCCTGCCACGGATACGACTCGGCCAGATCGCAGAACGCGCCCATCATCATCGCAGGCAGCCCGACCTGCGCGCGCTGCGCGAAGCTGATCGGCGCCCCGATCTCGGTGGTGATCAGCTCGGCCATCTCCGCGCGGCGCTGCCCGTAGAGCGCGGCCAGCCGGCGCAGCACGGCGATCCGCTCGCCCGGGTCCAGCCGCGGCCACGGCCCGTGGTCGAACGCGGCGCGGGCGGCGGACACCGCGGCGTCGACGTCGGCGGGGGTCGCCGCGGCGACCTCGGCCACCTGGCGTTCGGTGTGCGGACTGACGACCGCGATGCGCTGTGCGCTGCCCGGTTTCGCCCAGGTCCCGCCGATGAACAGCTCGTCCGACCGCATCTGCACACCCCTGTATCAACTACTTGCGATTGTGATCTGGAGCATATACCGTCGGCGCTGCAACTCCCGGCACGGTCCACGCCGGGCGGTCGACAGGAGTAGGCAATGGCTCGCTTTCCCAAACCGCCAGAGGGAAGTTGGACTCAGCACTATCCGGAGCTGGGCACCGATCCGGTGTCCTACGAGGACTCGGCCAGCCCCGAGTTCTACGAGAAGGAACGCCAGGCGATCTTCAAGCGGGCCTGGCTGAATGTCGGTCGGGTCGAACAACTTCCGCGCAAGGGCAGCTACTTCACCAAGGAACTCAAGGTCGTCAACACCTCGATCATCGTGGTGCGCACGGCCTCCGGTGAGGTCAAGGCGTTTCACAACATCTGCCGGCACCGCGGCAACAAGCTGGTCTGGAACGACCTGCCGCAGGAGGAGACCAGCGGGGTGTGCCGCCAGTTCACCTGCAAGTACCACGCCTGGCGCTACGACCTTGACGGCAACCTGACGTTCGTGCAGCAGGAGGGGGAGTTCTTCAACCTCGACAAGAGCCGCTACGGCCTGGTGCCGGTGCACTGCGAGGTGTGGGAGGGCTTCATCTTCGTCAACTTCGCCAAGCAGCCCGAGCAGTCACTGCGGGAGTTCCTCGGCCCGATGATCACGGCGCTCGAGGGTTATCCGTTCGACAAGATGACCTCGCGGTTCGCCTACCGCTCCGAGGTGAAGGCCAACTGGAAGCTCTACATGGACGCGTTCCAGGAGTTCTACCACGCGCCGGTGCTGCACGCGAACCAGTCGCCGACCGCGTACTCGAAGGCCGCCGCCGAGGCCGGCTTCGAGGCGCCGCACTACCGGATCGAGGGCCCGCACCGCCTGGTCAGCACCTCCGGTGTGCGCGCCTGGGAGATGTCGGAGGAGATGCGCAAACCGATCGAAGACATCTGCCGCAGTGGGCTTTTCGGGCCGTGGGAGAAACCCGACCTCGGACCGATGCCGGAGGGGCTCAACCCCGCCAAGTGCGATCCGTGGGGGCTGGACTCGTTCCAGCTGTTCCCCAACTTCGTGATCCTGTTCTGGGGCCAGGGCTGGTATCTGACCTACCACTACTGGCCGACGTCGTACAACACTCACATCTTCGAGGGCAACCTGTACTTCCCGCAGCCGCGCACCCCGCGCGAGCGCATCGCGCAGGAGTTGGCGGCGGCGTCGTTCAAGGAGTACGGCCTGCAGGACGCGAACACGCTGGAGGCCACCCAGTCGATGATCGAGTCCCGGGTGCTCGACGACTTCGTGCTGTGCGATCAGGAGGTGCTGATCCGGCATCTGCACAAGGAGACCGCCGCATGGGTGCAGGAGTACGAGCGCAAGACCGCAGGAGTGTGACGTGACCGCCAAACTGCCACCCGAGTTCGCCGACCTGGAACGGTTCTCCGACTGGTGCCTGGCCTCCGAGCCGGAGCGCTACGCCAAGCGGCTGGCCAGCACGATGACCGAGATGCAGGAGTTCTACGACGCGGTCACCGCGCGCGCCGAGGAGGCGATCGCCTACTGCGACAAGTTCTCCCTCGACGACCTGCCCGAGGACGTGCTGAACCTGATGCACCTGCTGTACTCGATGATCACGGTGTCCTTCCCGGTCGAGTGCTGGAAACAGCCCAAGGTCCCCGACTCCGGCGCGACCTCGCTGGACTGCGTGCTCGAACCGGTCCCGTGACCGGCACCACCGTCCTGCGCGCCGCGCGCTGGGCCGATGTCGATGCAGGCGAGGTGCGCTCGCCGGCGGTGGTGGTGATCGAGGGCAACCGCATCGTCGCGGTGAATCCGGTTGAGCCGCCGACGGATCCGGTGGCCGATATCGATCTCGGTGACGTCACGCTGCTGCCCGGGCTGATGGACATGGAGCTCAACTTCCTCATCGGCGGCCCGGGCGGACCCGAGGGGCTGCCCAGCCCGATGCACGGGGTGCAGGACGACCCGGCCTACCGCACCCTGCGCGGTGCGGTGAACGCCAGGACGACGCTGGAAGCCGGGTTCACCACGGTGCGCAACCTCGGCCTGATGGTCAAGACGGGCGGGTATCTGCTCGACGTCGCGCTGCAGCGCGCGATCGACCAGGGTTGGCACGTCGGACCGCGGATCTATCCGGCGGGCCACGCGATCACCCCGTACGGCGGACACCTCGACCCGACGGTGTTCCAGCGGTTGGCGCCCGGCGTCATGCCGCTGTCGGTGGCCGAGGGCATCGCCAACGGCGTACCCGACGTCATCGCCAGCGTGCGCTACCAGATCCGGCACGGCGCCAAGCTGATCAAGGTCTCGGCGTCCGGCGGGGTGATGTCACACAGCACCTCGCCCGGCGCGCAGCAGTACAGCGACGCCGAGTTCGAGGCCATCGCCGACGAGGCGCACCGCGCCGGGGTGAAGGTGGCCGCCCATGCGGTGGGGGACAAGGCGATCCAGGCCTGTATCCGGGCCGGTATCGACTGCATCGAACACGGCTTTCTGGCCAGTGACGAGACCCTGCAGATGATGGTCGACCACGGCACGTTCCTGGTGTCGACGACGTACCTGACCGACGCGATGGCCGTCGACCGGATCGCCCCGGAGCTGCGCAGGAAGGCCGAGGAGGTGTTCCCGCGGGCCAAGGCCATGCTGCCGCGGGCGATCGCGGCGGGCGTCAGGATCGCCTGCGGCACCGACGCGCCCGCCATCCCGCACGGCCAGAACGCCAAGGAGCTGTGTGCGCTGGTCGACCGCGGGATGACGCCGATGCAGGCGCTGCGCGCCGCGACCGTCACCGCCGCCGAGCTGATCGACGCCGCCGACGAACTGGGCCGGCTGGCCCCCGGTTACCTTGCCGACATCGTGGCGGTGCCGGGTGATCCGTCCCGCGACATCGCCACTACCCTCGATGTCCGATTCGTGATGAAGGACGGGCAGATCTACCGCGACGACGTCTCCAGCGGCGAGGGGGGAACCGGACATGCCTGACGACGACCTGGGCATGGAGCTCGGCGACAACATCCTGTGGCATCTCAAACAGGCCTGGTACTTCGCGCTCACCGCGGTCAACGACGCGGTCAGCCAGCACGGGGTCAGTACCGCCCAGATCGGTGTGCTGCGTCAGCTGGCCAACGAGCCCGGCTTGTCGGGTGCCGAACTGGCCCGCCGGCTGCTGATCACCCCGCAGGGTGTGCAGCTCGCGCTCAAGGCTCTCGAGCAGCGCGGGCTCGTCGAACGCCGCCCCGATCCGCAGCACGCGCGAATCCTCAAGGCCTACCTCACCGATGAGGGCCACAAGGTCGCCACCGAGGTCGTCGGCGACGCGATCGCCGCCCACGAGAAGGTGTTCGGCGTCCTCACCCCCGACGAGCAGCGCACCCTGCGTGACCTGCTGGCCCGGGTGGTGGAGAAGGGCACCGGACACACCCTGGCCGACGACCACATCGACTAGCCCCCCCATGTTGAAGCCGTGCACCCTTGCCCTCAATCGCAAGTACTTGATACTGTGAGCGCGATGTCGGACCAAGTTGTCGATTTCGCGCCGCTGCGCATCAAGCAGGTGGTGCGCGAGACCGATGACGCGGTATCCCTGGTGCTCGACGTGCCCGCCGAGCACTCAGCGCAGTTCCGCTACCGCGCAGGCCAGTTCCTGACGTTGGCGGTCACCGTCGCGGGCAACGACCACCGGCGCTGCTACTCGATGTCGTCGTTCCCGCACAACGGCAACGACCTGCGGATCACCATCAAACGTGATCCCGGCGGGCTGGTCTCCAACTACCTCAACGACACCGCCGAACCCGGCCAGCAGATCCGCGCCCTGCCGCCGGACGGCCGGTTCGTCCTCGGCGAGGCCGAACGCGACATCGTCGCCTTCGCGGGCGGCAGCGGGATCACCCCGATCTTCTCGCTGCTGGGTTCTGCGCTGGCCACCACCCGGCGACGGGTGAAGCTGTTCTACGCCAACCGGACTCGGGATTCGGTGATCTTCGGTAGGGCGCTCGACGACCTCGCCGCCGCCAACCCCGACCGGCTGACGGTGACCCACCACTTCGACGAGGAGGCCGGCGTCGTCCGGTCCGGTGCCGTCGCGGCGTTCGTCAACTCCGATCGGACCATCAGCCGCGACGTGGACTACTACATCTGCGGTCCCGGACCGTTCATGGACACCGTCGAGCACACGCTGCTGAACATGGGTGTCCCGCGCGACCGGGTGCACCTCGAACGGTTCTCCGTCGCGCCGGCGCCGGTCACGCTGGCCGAGGCCACCGCGCAGACCACGGAGATCGTCATCGAACTCGACCGAAGGACCACCACGGTGGAGTACCGGCCGGGTAACACGCTGCTGCAGACCGCCCGCATGGCCGGGCTGCGCGCCCCGTCGTCGTGCGAAACCGGTTCCTGCGGAACGTGTATGGCGCGCGTCGTGTGCGGTTCGGCACGCATGCTGAACAACGACGCGCTCGACGACGACGAGGTCGCCGACGGCTGGGTGCTGACCTGCCAGTCGGTGCCGACCAGTCCCACGGTCCACGTGGTCTACGAGTGAGGTGTGCGTGATGGGACAGACCCGATGACCCGCGTCGCGGTGGTGACCGGCGGTGCCTCCGGAATGGGGGAGGCCACCTGCCACGAACTCGGCAGGCGCGGGCACAAGGTCGCGGTGCTCGACGTCAACGGCGATGCCGCCCAACGGGTCGCCGAGGATCTGCGCGGTGCGGGGGTCACCGCGCTCGGGGTGGCCGTCGACGTCAGCGACCGCCGCGCCGTCGACGACGCGTTCGCCAAGGTCCGCACCGAACTCGGCCCGGTGCACATCCTGGTGACCAGCGCCGGCGTCGTCGACTTCGCGCCGTTCACCGAGATCACCGAGCAGGCCTGGCAGCGGCTGATCGACGTCAACCTGACCGGGACGTTTCACTGCTGCCAGGTGGCGATACCGGACATGCTGGAAGCCGGCTGGGGCCGGATCGTGATGATCTCGTCGTCGAGCGCGCAGCGCGGCTCGCCGAAGATGGCGCACTACGCCGCCTCCAAGGGCGCACTCATCTCGCTGACGAAATCGCTTGCCCGCGAGTACGGTCCGACCGGGATCACGGTCAACAACATCCCGCCGTCGGGAATCGAGACGCCGATGCAGCACCAGTCGCAGGCCGCCGGGCTGCTGCCGCCCAACGAGCAGATGGCGGCCGGAATTCCGGTCGGGCACCTGGGCACCGGCGACGACATCGCCGCGGCCGTGGGCTTCCTGTGCTCAGAGGAGGCCGGATTCATCACCGGGCAGGTGCTGGGCGTCAACGGCGGCTCGGTGCTCTGAGCCGCGCAGCGCAGGCAATCACGAGGAGGTTCGCATGGGGAAGTGGCCCAAACCGGCGGAGGGCAGCTGGACCGAGCATTACCCCGAGCTCGGCACCGGTCCGATCTCGTTCCGCGACTCGACCTCACCGGAGTTCTACGAACTCGAGCGTGAGGCGGTGTTCAAGCGGGCCTGGCTCAACATCGCCCGCGTCGAGGAGCTGCCGCGTGTGGGCAGCTACCTGACCAAGCAGATCGACGCCGCCAAGGTGTCGGTGATCGTGGTGCGCGGCAAGGACGACCAGATCCGCGCGTTCTACAACGTCTGCCGGCACCGCGGAAACAAGCTGGTGTGGAACGACTATCCCGGCGAGGACGTCAAGGGCACCTGCCGGCAGTTCACCTGCAAGTACCACGGCTGGCGCTACGACCTCAAGGGTGAACTGACCTTCGTCCAGCAGCAGGACGAGTTCTTCGACCTCGACACCGAACGCTACGGCCTCAAACCGGTCAACTGCGACGTGTGGAACGGCTTCATCTTCATCAACTTCGACCCCGAACCGAAGTGGAGCCTGCGCGAGTTCCTCGGCCCGATGATCACCGCGCTCGACGACTACCCGTTCCACCTGATGACCGAGCGCTACGAGTTCGAGGCGCACAACAACAGCAACTGGAAGATCTTCGCCGACGCGTTCCAGGAGTACTACCACGTGCCGTCGCTGCACAGCCAGCAGGTGCCCAGCGCGGTACGCCAGCCCAACGCCACCTTCGAGTGCGGGCACTTCCAGATCGACGGTCCGCACCGGTTGGTGTCCACCGCGGGCACCCGGCGCTGGCTGCTGCCGCCCGAGTACATGTACCCGGTCGAACGGGCAACGCGCAGTGGGCTTGTCGGCCCGTGGCGCACTCCCGAGACGCACCAGTCCGCCGGGCTGAACCCGGGCAACATCGAGCCGTGGGGCATCACCAACTTCCAGATCTTCCCGAACCTGGAGATCCTCATCTACCACGGCTGGTACCTGCTCTACCGGTACTGGCCGACGTCGCACAACACCCACAAGTTCGAGGCCTACACCGCCTTCCATCCCGCCCGCACGGTGCGCGAGCGCATCGAGCACGAGGTGGCGGCCGTGGTGCTCAAGGAGTTCGCGCTTCAGGACGCCGGCATGCTCGGCGGCACCCAGGCCGCGCTGGAATACGGTCTGGACGAACCGATCGTCGACGACTTCCCGCTCAGCGACCAGGAGATCCTGGTCCGGCACCTGCACAAGGTCGCCGTCGACTGGGTCGAGGCGTACAAGGCAGAACGCGCACCGGTGGGGGCGGCCCGATGAGCAAGCGACTTCCACCGGCCTTCGCCGAGTACCAGCGGTTCGCCGACAAGTGGTGCCTGCCAACCGAACCCGAACGCTGGAAGGCGCGCCTGGAGACCCCGATGGCCGAGATCCGGGAGTTCTACGACGCCTTCAGCCCCCGTTTCGAAGAGGCCATCGACTACTGCGACAAGTTCCCCCTCGACGGCCTGCCCGAGGATGCGCTCAACCTGCTGCACCTCATCTACTCGATGGTGATGGTGTCGATGGCCGTCGAGATCTTCGGCACCCAGCGGCCCATCGACTCCGCCGACGCCGAGATGCACCGCATCAGCGCACCGGTGCCCTGACCGAGGAGAACCCATGAGCGTGCTCACCGTCACCAAGCTCACCGCCTCAGTGGGAGCCGAGGTCACCGGCGTCGACCCGGACGCGCTGGTCACCGACGACGCGCTGGCGGCCGCGGTGCTGGAAGCGTTGGAGGACAACGGTGTTCTGGTGTTCCCCGGGCTGGGACTGCGGCCCGAGGCGCAGGTGGCGTTCTGTCGCAGGCTCGGCGAGGTCGACCACTCCGCCGACGGTCACCACCCGGTCCCCGGCATCTACCCGGTCAGCCTCAACCCGGCGGTGAACTCGTCGGCGGCGTACCTGCGCGCCACGTTCGACTGGCACATCGACGGCTGCACACCGACAGACGGGGAGCCGCCGCAGAAGGCCACGGTGCTCTCGGCGGTGCGGGTCGCCGAGCGGGGCGGGGAGACCGAGTTCGCCAGCTCCTACGGCGCCTACGAGGCGCTGAGCGAGCAGGAGCGGCGGCACGTCGAGTCGCTGCGGGTGGTGCACTCGCTGGAGGCGTCGCAGCGCCGGGTCACCCCGGACCCGACGCCCGAACAGGTGGCGCGCTGGCGGGCCCGGCCCACCCATGAGCACCCGCTGGTGTGGACGCACCGCAGCGGCCGTAAGTCGCTGGTGCTCGGTGCGTCGGCGGACTACGTCGTCGGCATGGATCCCGAGGAGGGCCGCGCGCTGCTCGCCGACCTGCTGGCCCGTGCCACCACCGGGGACCGGGTGTACCGGCACCGCTGGTCCGTCGGCGACACCGTGATCTGGGACAACCGCGGTGTGCTGCACCGCGCGGCACCGTACGACCCGGACTCGCCGCGCGAGATGCTGCGCACCACCGTGCTGGGTGACGAGCCGATCCGGTAGGCCTGCGCTGAGCGAGTGCACAGCGCGCTCGTTGACGTGGCCGCGTCACTATGGAAATCTGATACCCACATATGAGAATAACGTTCTCTTGCCTTGAGATCGCCGAAACGGAGGGCGCATGACCGAGGACCTCACCACGGTCGACTTCTTTCGGGACGGGCGTCTGACCGACGACCCGTACCCGTTCTACGAGGCGCTGCGGAACAAGTGCCCGGTCACCCGCGAGCAGCACTACGGCGTGACGATGGTGACCGGATGGCAGGAGGCCGTCGACGTCTACAACGACGCCGAGACGTTCTCGTCGTGCATCTCGGTCACCGGCCCGTTCCCGGGATTCCCGGTGCCTCTCGAGGGCGACGACGTCACCGAGCTGATCGAGCAGCACCGCGACGAGATCCCGTTCTCCGACCAGCTGCCGACGCTGGACCCGCCGACCCACACCAACCACCGCGCCCTGCTGATGCGGCTGCTCACCCCCAAGCGCCTCAAGGAGAACGAGGACGCGATGTGGCAGATCGCCGACGACATCCTCGACGACTTCCTGGCCCCCGGCCGCGGTGAGTTCATCCACGGCTTCGCGGGTCCGTTCACGCTGCGGGTGATCGCCGACCTGCTCGGCGTGCCCGAGGAGGACCGTCCCGACCTGCTGGAGCGGCTCGCGCGCGGCACCCACGGCAGCGGTCTGGGCAACGCCGACAAGACGCTGGCGAAGACTCCGCTGGAGTACCTCTACGACGTGTTCGCCGAATACGTCGAGGACCGCCGCCGCGAACCGCGCGACGACGTGCTCACCGGGCTGGCGACCGCGACGTTCCCGGACGGCACGGTGCCCGAGGTCGGCGACGTGGTGCGGGTGGCCACCAACGTGTTCTCCGCAGGCCAGGAGACCACGGTGCGGCTGCTGTCGACGGCGCTGAAGGTGCTCGGCGACCGGCCCGACATCCAGGCCCGGGTGCGTGAGGACCGCAGCCTGCTGCCCAACTTCATCGAGGAGTGCCTGCGCATCGAGAGCCCGGTCAAGGGCGACTTCCGGTTGTCGCGGGTGCCCACCACGATCGGCGATCAGCCGATCGGCGCGGGCTGCACGGTGATGGTGATCAACGGTGCGGCCAACCGCGATCCGCGCCGCTTCGAGGATCCGGACACCTTCGACCCGGAGCGCAAGAACGCCCGCCAGCACCTGGCGTTCGGCCGCGGCATCCACAGCTGCCCGGGTGCGCCGCTGGCCCGTGCGGAGACCCGCGTCGGACTGGAGCGTCTGCTCGACCGCACCACGAACATCCGGATCAGCGAGGAGCACCACGGACCCGCGGATGCGCGGCGCTACAACTACATTCCGACGTATATCCTGCGGGGGCTGACGGAACTGCATCTGGAGTTCGACGGGGTTTCTGGAGGTGCCCGATGAAGGTCACGGTTGACGAGGACCGCTGCGCGGGCCACGGCATGTGCCTGACGCTGTGCCCGGAGATCTTCGAGCTCAACGACGACGGCTGGGCCGTCGCCAGCCCCGAAGAGGTGCCCGCGGAACTGGAGGCCGCCGCGCGCGACGCGATCGCGAACTGCCCCGAAAAAGCCATCCGTGAAATCGACTGACCGACAAGGAGACTCCATTGGCTAAGGCGTACATCTGCATCACCGAGGACATCAAGGATCCCAACGGCATGGCGGAGTACGCCAAGCTGGCGAGCCAGACGATGGCCAACGCGAAGATCCTCGCGTTCGACCAGAAGGTCGAGCAGATCGAGGGCACGTGGCACGGGACGCAGACGGTGCTGCTGGAGTTCGAGTCCGAGGAGGCCGCCAAGCAGTGGTACTACTCCGACGAGTACCAGGCGGCGCTGAAGCTGCGTCAGGCCGCCGCCGACTGCAACGGCGCGATCATCCACGGCCTGGGCTGACGGGTTCGAGGTCGCTTCTCGGCGTCGGATCAGTGGGGGATGAGCGGGCCCGTCGGCGTCGTCGTGGTGGCGTGCACGAGAACGAATCGCATCAGCGCAGCACGCGCACCGGAACGTTCGACCAGCCGGCCACGTTCTGCGCCGCAACCCGCTTGCAGCCGTCCCACAGCACCTCGTAGCGCGGCATGAAGTCCAGCAGCCTGCTCAGCGCGATGGCGCTCTCCATGCGGGCCAGTGCCGCGCCCAGGCAGCTGTGCACCCCGTACCCGAAGCCGAGGTTCTGCGCCTCGGTGCGGTCGCGGTCGATGTCGAACCTGTCGGCGTCGGTGAACGCCTCGGGATCGCGGTTGGCCGAACCGGTCAGCAGGAACACCGGCTTGCCCTCGGGGATCGTGACGCCGTGCAGCTCAACGTCTCTCATCGAGCGGCGCACGTTGTACTGGTTGGGCGCCTCGTAGCGGAGCAGCTCCTCGACCGCGGCCGGGATCTTGTCGCGGTTGTCGAGCAGCTTCTGCCACTGGTCGGGGTTGCGCGCGAACGTCACCGCGGCGTTGCCGACCAGCTTGGTCACGGTCTCGGCGCCCGCACCGCCGAGCAGGGTGGCGAAGCCGGCGATCTCGAAGTCGTCGAGCGACTGTGTCTGCCCGTCCTCCCGGGTGACCTCGGCGGCGATCAACCGGCTGAACATGTCGTCCTGCGGGTTGGCCCGGCGCTCCTGAATGATGCGGTAGTACAGCCCCATCAGCTGACCGACGGCCTGCATGCCCTCCTCGGACATGTCGATCTGGCCGGGCTCGCGGCGCAGCGTGGTGTCCACCCACTCGCCGACCTGCTGGCGGTACTCCTCGGGCACGCCCAGCATCTGGCTGATCACCTCGACCGGGAACAGCGCCGAGAAGTCCGCGACCACGTCGAACTGGTCGGGATCCACCCGCGACAGGAACCGGTCGATGGTCGCCGTCACCATGGGCCGCATCGCCTCGATGGCCCGCGGGGTGAACACCTTGTTCACCAGGCTGCGCATCTGCCGGTGCTCGGGCGGGTCCATGACGATGATCATCTTGGCCGGCATCGGCTCGTCGGACCGGACCGTCGCGAGATCCAGACCGTACGCCGACGAATAGGTCTCGAAGTCCCGGTAGGCCGCCGCGACATCCTCGTGGCGGCTCAGCGCGTAGAAGTCGTACTCCTCGTTGTAGTAGACGGGAGCCTCTTCACGCAGGCGCCGGTAGATGTCGTAGGGGTTGTTGAAGAACTCCTCGGAGAACGGGTCGAAGACCAGCTTGGCCCGGGTCATGCGTCGCGGATGGAGATGGCCTGCCGAGGGCACTGGCGGACCGCTTCTCTGACCTGCTCCTCGTTCTCGGGGTCACCTCGTCCTGCAGTACGTGCAGGTAGTCCTGGTCATCGAGGTCGAACACCTCCGGGATGATGCCCATGCACACCCCGTTGGCCTCGCAGAGTCCGAAGTCGACTTCGATCTTCTGGGTCATTTAGGTTCTCGCCTCGCTCTTCGTTACTTCAGTACCCGGACCGGAACGTGGTGGTAGCCCGCGACGTTCTGCATCGTCACCCGCTCCAGGCCGTCGAAATCGACCTCGTAGCGCGGCATGAAGTCCAGCAGCCGATCCAGGGCGATCGCGCTCTCCATCCGGGCCAGGGCGGCGCCCAGGCAGCTGTGGATGCCGTAGCCGAAGCCGAGGTTCTGGGCCTCGGTGCGGTCGCGGGTGATGTCGAACGTCTCGGCGTTGGTGAACGCCCGCGGGTCGCGGTTGGCCGCCGCGCCCATCAGGAACACCGGCTTGTGCGCGGGCACCGTGCCGCTGGGCAGCTCGACCTCCTTGAGGCTGTAGCGCACGTTGTACTGCACCGGACCCACGTAGCGCAGCAGCTCCTCGACCGCGTCGGGGATCAGATCACGGTTTTCGCGCAGCATCTGCCACTGGTCCGGGTGCTCGGCGAACACCACCACCGCGCTGCCGAGCAGCTTGGTCACCGTCTCCGCGCCCGCTCCGCCGAGAAGCGTTGCGAAACCGGTGATCTCGATGTCGTCGAGCTTGCGCATGCCGCCGTTCTCGTCGGGGATCTCCGCGGCGATCAGCCGGCTGATCATGTCGTCCTGCGGGTTCTTGCGGCGCTCCTGAACCAGGCTGTAGTAGTACATGCCCGACTCGATGTTGGCCTGCATGTTGCGCTCGGACATCTCGATCTGGCCCGGCAGACGCTCCAGGCTGGTGTCGATCCAGTGCCGCACCTGCTGGCGGAACTCCTCGGGGACGCCGGCCATCCGGGTGATCACCTCGACCGGGAACGGTCCGGAGAAGTCCTGCACCACATCGAAGTTGTCCGGGTCGGCCTGCGACAGGTAGTGGTCGATGAGCTCCTCGACCGTCTCGCGCTGTGACTGGATCGCCCGCGGCGTGAACGCCTTGTTCAGCAGGCTGCGCATGTGCCGGTGGTCCGGCGGGTCCATGAAGATGATCGACCGCTGCGGCACCTCGCCCGAGCGCACCATCGCCAGGTCGCAGCCGTACGCGGAGGAGAACCCCTCGTAGTCCTTGAACGCCGCGGCCACGTCGGCGTGCCGGGTGATCGCGTAGAAGTCCTCTTCCTCGTTGTAGTAGATCGGAGCCTCGTCGCGCATCCGGCGGTAGATCTCGTACGGGTTCTGGAAGTACTCCGGAGCGACCGGGTTGAACACCAGCTTGGGCTTGGTCATGATCTCCTCTTTCGCGGCGGGCTGACGACCGCATCCGTTACGCGAGGCGGCGATAATGTAACGCCAATAGTATGCCTCACGGGACGGCTTAGAGTAAGCCAATCGGCGGCTATTTAGGGCCGGATTCCAGCATCGATGACGTCGTCGAGCAACCCGAGCGTGCTGCCCAGCTCGGCGGCGACCTGCCGGACGACGGCGACGTCCTTGCCGATGAACTCGCCGACGTCGGCGACGAACCCGGACACCGAACCCCGTCCGGCGAGCAACTTGCCGACCCGGCTGGACCCGCTGCCGTGCGTGATCGCCGACAACAGCCGTGCCTCCTCGACCCCGAGCCGAGCACCGAGGTCGACGGCGGTGCGCAGCAGGCCGATCTGCGCGGCGAACAGGCTGTTGTTGACCAGCTTGACCGCCTGCCCCGAGCCCAGCGCGCCGACGTGCAGGATCGGCTCACCGTAGGCGGCCAGCACCGGGCGTACCGCGGCGACGGTGGCGTCGTCGCCGCCCACGAACAGCGTCACCTCACCTGCGGCGATGTTGTGCGGACCGCCGCTGACCGGCGCGTCGACCACCCGCACACCGCATTCGGCGATCGACTGCGCGGTGCGTGGGCTGCCGGTGGTGTGGATGACCAGGGTGGCCTCCGGTGCCAGCGCCGCGACCAGCCCGTCGGCCAGACAGACCTGCCGCACCTGTTCGTCGGTGAACACGCAGACGATCACCACATCGGCGCCGTCGGCCACCTCGGCCAGCGTGGCCACCGGGCGGGCGCCGAGCTCGCGGATCGCTTCGGACTTCTCCTCGCTGCGTCCGAGCACCCGCACGTCGTGGCCGGCGTCGACCAGACGGCGCACCATCGGCGCGCCCATCCGGCCCGCGCCGACGAACCCGACCCGCATCAGCGGTGCCTTCCGGTCATCGGGGGAACTCCATGTTGTGCAGCGCCGTGTCGGCCACCGTGAACACCGTCCCCTCGGGGATGTCGCTGCTGGCCGCGATGGTGGCGGCGTGGCGGACGTCCTTCTGCAGCAGCGCCCCGGCGATCGGGGCTAGACCCTCGACGGTGCCGCCGAAGATCGCGATGCTGCCCAGCGCCTTGCTGGTCGCCGAACCGCCGTTGAGCACCTCGGCCAGCCGCACCCGCGGGATACCGAGGGCCTCGCCGAGATCCAGCGTGCTCAGCGCCGCGCCGAGATTCGCGGTGAACAGCAGGTTGTTGAGGATCTTGGTGACCTGGCCGCTGCCCAGCGGGCCCAGATGCACGATCGGGTCGGCGTAGGTCTCGAACACCGGGCGGCAGCGCTGCACGACCTCCTCGTCGCCGCCGACCATCACCAGCAGCTTGCCCTCCTCGACGGCGGGCCCGCCGCCGCTGACCGGCGCGTCGATCACCGCCACCCCCTTCTTGCCGGCGGCCTCGGCGACCTCGCGGCAGGTGTCGGGATGCACGGTGCTGTGGATCGCGATGACGCCCCCGGACGACATGCCGGCCAGCACGCCGTTGTCGCCGTAGAGCACCTCGCGGACGTCGTCGTCGCCGACCACACACAGGCACACCAGGTCGCTGGCCGCCCCCAGTTCGGCAGGCGAGCCCGCCGTCTTGGCCGCGGTGTCGGCGTACGGTTCGAGGCTGGCCGCCCGGCGCGCCCACAACGTCGTCTCGAAACCGCCCTCGACGATCCGGCGCGCCATGGGCCCGCCCTGGCTACCCAGTCCGATGAATCCGACGCGCATCACTGGCCCTCCACTTTCTGTTGAGTGTTCCGATCAGCGCCGTCGACGCAGCCCGCGGCGAACGACAGCACCTTGCGGTGGTAGTCCGCCCCGGCCAGTGACAGCGAGAGATTGTGGCCCGCACCCGGCTGGTCGGTGCGTTCGAAGCGCGGCGCCGCGGTGAACAGGGCCTCGATGTCGGCCAGCGCCGCCGGGTCGGTGCGCCACACCCGTTCGTGTTCGGCGACGGTGAACTGCACGGGAACCCGGACCCTGGCCGCCTGCTCCGGGAAATCGCGGCGCGGCCAGTACTTCGTCACCTCGGACTCGTACGGCGCGCCCGACGACGAGTTCGTCAGCCCCGACAGCACCTCCGGCGGATACGCGTCGGCGGGCTGCCACAGCAGATCACGCAGCCCCGAGGGCCGCCGGGTGGCGGTGGTGTTCTTGATGATGTCGACCGCGGCGTCGGCGTAGCGCAGCCCGGTACCAGCCAGGCTCACGCCGAGAACCGGTGCGCTGTCCGCCTTTTCGTCGGCGGCCATGCGCACCGCAAGCTCGCAGCCCGCGGAGTGTCCCAGCAGGAACAGTCCGGCGCCGCGCGGCTTGTCGCCGAGCATCGCGTCGACGGCCCCGTACGCCAGCGCCACCCGCTGCTCCGGGCGCTCCATCACCTCCGGGTACGGCGCCGAGCTGCCGTAGCCGGGCCGGTCGATCGCCACCACCGTGAAGCCCAGCGCGGGCCCGGTGCGCAGCAGGGACAGCTCGGGGTGGCCCGGGCAGTCGAAATACGCTGCGGTGCTTGCCCCGCCGTGGATGGCGACGACGACGGCGGTGGGCTCGGCGGCGGCGGCGATCAGCCCCGACATCGGAACGCCGTCGACGAGGACGACGCGCGGGCGGACCTTGACCTCGCTCATCTCGCCGGGGCTCATTCGTCCGTTCGCAACAGCAGCACACCGCTGGGGGTCAGGCCGCCGCTGCTGACGACCGCGACGCGGGCGCCGGGCACCTGGCGTTCCCCGGCGTCGCCGCGCAGTTGTGTGACCGCCTCGTGCACCAGGCCCATCCCGTGGGTGCGGCCGTGCGAGAGCTGGCCGCCGTGGGTGTTGAGCGGGATGACCCCGTCGCGGGCGATGGCCCTGCCGCCGTCGAGGAAGTCCTTGGCCTCGCCGATGCCGCAGAACCCCAACGCCTCCAGCCACGACAGGCAGTTGAAGGTGAACCCGTCGTAGAGTTCGGCGACGTCGACGTCCTCGGGGCGCAACGACGTCCGGGTCCACAGGTGCGCGGCCTGGCCGAGCACCTGCGGTTCATGGGTCAGCGTGCCCTGGTCCCAGTCGGTGCGTTCGACGATCTGGGTGCCGACGGCCTCGAAGTAGACCGGCTTGCGCGGCATGTCCCTGGCCGCCTCGACCGCCGAGACGACCACCGCGACCGCGCCGTCGCACGGCACGTCGCAGTCGTAGAGACCGAACGGCGTGGTGATCAGCCGCGCATTGAGGTAGTCGTCCATCGTCATCGGGTCGCGGTAGATCGCCGTCGGGTTCAGCGCCGCGTTCGCCCGCTGGTTCAACGCGATCCAGCCCAGTGTCTCGCGGGTGGTGCCGTAGCGGTCCATGTGCCGCTGCGCGTTGAGCGCCAGCGTGTGCGCGGCCGACATCGCGCCGAACGGCATCTGCCAGCTGTTGGTGCGCGGGCCGCCCGGTGGGAAGGCCCTGCCCTCCTTCATCAGCTGCTGGAACGTGGCCTCCCACAGCGTGCGGAAGCACAGCACATGGCGGGCCATCCCGGTGGCGACCGCCATCATCGCCGAGATGATCGACCCGGCGGGGCCGAACGTGTCCATCCCGCCGTTGATCCAGACCGGCCGGATGCCCAGCGCGTTCTCCAGCGCAGTCACCCCGCCCTCGCCCATCCCGGCCACGTCGAGGCCGGGATAGGTGGCCAGCCCGTCGATGTCGTCGAAGGTCAGGCCGGCGTCGGCGACGGCCGCCTCACACGCGTCGATCGTCAGCGACAGTGGCGACACCATCAGGCGGCGGCCCAGCTTGGACGCCCCGATACCGGTGATCGCCGAGCGCTCCTCGAACTTATCCGTGGTCAGCGGAGTGGCGACGTGGCGGGCGAAGTCCTGCGGCGCGATCTCATCCTCGGGCAGCGGCCCGGTCAGCCCGTCACCGCTGGGCCGGAACACCGGCAGCCACACGTCCTCGATCTGCTGGAACGTGACCTCGACCAGCTGGCCGATCTTCAGGTCGTCGGGATCGCAGTCGATGATGTTGGTGGTCAACCGGACCCGCGGATCCTCGACCAGCGCCACCTGCGCGACGACGTACGGCGGCGGCAGGTCCGGAAAACCGAAGCGGTGGTTGACCGTGAACGCCGACAGCGTCGCCTTGCCGGACACGTCGCGCACACCCATGTCGCGGCCGCGGCAGTACCGGCACACCGGCTGCGGCGGGTGGATCAGCGCCTGGCAGTCCCGGCACTCCTGGATGCGCAGCACACCGTCGGCGCCCGCTGTCCAGAAGAACTCGTTGAGGACGGTGAGCTCCGGAAGCGGTCGGGTCATCGAACGAACTCCGAGATCGCCTCGCTGTCATCGGTTTTCGGATGCGGTTCGGGGGACTCCGCGGCATCCGGGTGGGGCGCGTTCTCGGGCCGGTGCTCGCCCATATAGATGATCGCGTGCACCGGGCAGTCCAGCAGCGCCCGCATCACGGCGTCGCGGTCCTTCTCGGGCACGGTGCCGTCGCCGATCAGCGAGGCGTAGCCCCAGTCGTCCAGGGAGAAGTACTGCGGCGCATGCTTGGCGCAGATGCCGAAACCGTCGCACAGGGTTCGGTCCAGCCGGATCCGCAGACCATCGCTCATCGGGTCAGCCCCTCCACTTCGTAGGGTCGCAGGGCGTCGAACTTGTGGGCCCGGCAGGTGTCGCAGTCGTCGGCGAGATGGCGCTGCACCGCCTGCGGGAACTGCCGCAGCAGGCTGGCCGCGATGTTGGTGGCACCGTCGAGCGTGCCGCAGGCGCCGCGGCCGCGCAGCACCACCGACCAGCGTTCGAGGCGGGTGACGTCCTCCTCGGTGGCGGCGCCGTCGCGCAGCGCCGACGTCACCGCCGACATCGCGGCCGTGCCGTTGAAGCACGATCCGCACTGCCCGGCGTTCTCGCGGTCGAAGTACGCCAGCACCGACGCGGCCACCGCCAGCGGGCACTCGTCGGTGAGCAGCGAGATCGCCCCGCAACCCAGACCGCTGCCGAGCCGGCGCACCGACTCGTGGTCCAGCGTGGTGTGCAGGATGTCGGTGTTGACCAGGCCGGCGAAGTAGCCGCCCATCAGCGCACCCGTCACGGCATCGGGGGACAGGCCGTAGACCTCCAGCAGGTCGGAAAAGGCCGCGCCGTAGGGGATCTCGTAGAGCGCGGTCGGCCGGCCCGCGGCGGTGACGGTGGCCAGGAAGGTGCCCGGCGACGCGGGTGTGCCGACCGAGCGGAACGCCTGGCCGCCGTGGGCCTGGATGAACGGTAGGTTGGCCAGCGTCTCGACGTTGCTCACCATGGTCGGCAGCCCGTGCACGCCCTCCTCGAAGGGCCGGGGCGGCTTGTCGGTCGGCTTGGCGGGCCCGCCGTTGATGCGGCGCACCGCCGCGGTCTCCTCCCCGGCGACGTAGCCGGGATCGACGGTGACCACCGAGACCGCGGTGGCGCCGAACGCATCCGGGGGCAGTTCGCCCAGCGCCGCGGCGACGGAGGTGGCGGCCTGCTGGTCGGAGACATAGACATACGCGCGGGAGGCGCCCGCCACCGCGGCGGCCAGCCGCAGCCCGTCGAGCACCAGATGGGGACGGTTGCGCAGCAGCCAGCGGTCCTTGATCGAGGCCGGTTCGCCCTCCTCGCCGTTGGCGACCACGACGGTGTCGGTGCGCGCCTCGTGCACGGTGCGCAGTTTGGTGCCCAGCGGGAACGCGGCACCGCCGCGGCCGAGCAGCCCGGACAACTCGGTCTGGGCGAGCAGGTCCGCGGCATCGGCCAGCGGCCGGTAGCCGCCGGCGGCGGTGTAGGCGGCGTAGTCCTCGGGCCCGGTACCCGCTGCGCGCAGCAGCCGCGGCGCCAGGTCGGGCCAGGGAGCGACGGTCAGTTCGGTGGCGGTGGTCATGATCGGTCCTTCCGGGGCCCGGATAGGCTGACGGACATGAGAACTGCGGTGGTGCGCGTCGGCGTCGACAAGGCGGGTGAACTCACCGCCGAGCAGCTCGACGAGGGCATGGCGCGGCTGCGTGAGCTGGCGTCCGCGGCCGGTGTCGAATGGGTGGAGAACAACATGGCCGGGTTGCCGCCCCAGCGCCGCGAGGTCGAGCTGCTGATCGCCGGGGAGGATCCGGACGAACTCCAGCGGAGCGCGGTCGAGCTGTGCACCAAGGCATTCGGGGGATACGGGGTGACGCCGGTGCCGGGGGTGCTGACGTTCATCAGCCGCGGCACCGACGACGACGCGCTGGGTGTGCTGGCCGGCTTCGGGCTCACCGGCCGCATCGAACGCGTGCCCGGCGACGACGGGTGGGACGTCGTGCACGTCACGCTGCGCCGCGCCGACCTGGAGCGGGTGCCCGAGAGCCGCATCCACACCGCGCTGGAGGCGTCACTGAACTGCGAGGTGCACATCCACCTGGAGTGATCGCTCGCGGGACAGGCGGGCGTCATCAGCTGTCCAGGAAGTCCAGGATCGCGGGTGCGGCCTGCACCCACGTGTCGAACATGTTGAACCGCTTGACCTTTCCCTGCGCGCGCGCCTCACCGGCACGCTCCCAGGCGTCTTCCGGCCAGGGCGGGTCGATCAGCTTGGAGCCCTTGATCAGGCAGTGCACCTCCATCGAGGTGCGCTTGGGGTGGTCGAGGTCGTTCTCGCCGCCGCGGATGATCAGCGTCGGCACCTTGATGTTGTCGAACATCTCGTCCTCGACACCCGGGATGGTCTGGCCGGGCTTCGGGACGAACGCGTTGAGCCAGCGCAGCATCAACTTGAGGAACTCGTCGGGATCCTGGCTCAGGATCCGGTCCCGGTTGGCGGGGTTGTCGGCGATGCGCTGCTGCCACTCGTCGATCGCGGCGACCGCCTTCATGCCCGCGCCGCGCACCGCGAGGATGCTCGGGATGATGTAGTACGAACCCAGCACGAACGAGCCGTACACGCCGCCGACGATGTTCCACACCACCAGCTTTCGCGCGATCTCCGGGTAGAGCATGGTGGTCAGCATCGAGTCGCGGGCGCCGCCGGATCCGCCCGCGATGATGCAGGGGCCGATGTCGAGGGTGGTGATCAGCTTGTACAGCGTCTCGGCGCGCATATGCGATTCGCTCTGCCCGTAGAACTGCACGTCGGACTTGCCGCAGTTGGGCCGGTCCCACAGCAGCACCCGGTAGCCGCCCTTGACGAGCTTCTGCGCCAGCGGCCGCAGGCCCTCGATGTCCTTGCTGAACCGGCCGCCGGGCGTGAGCGCGATGAAATCGCCCTCCTTGCCCAGGATCTCGTAGACGACGTTGCCGCCGTTGATCTCGATGACCTTCTCGCCGCGCTTGAGCTTGGGGCCGGTGTTCTCGGTGGTGGTCATGCCTGCACCCGCACCTCGTTGCCGACCACCCGGACCGGATAGGTGCGGATGCTCCACTCCGGTTTGACCGCGGTGGTGCCGGTGGCCAGCTCGAATCCCCACTGGTGCCACGGGCAGTAGATGTACTCCAGGTCGCGCACCATCACCGCGTCGCCGGGCACGCTCTCGTCGACCACGGTGCGTCCGCGGGCGCGGCCCGAGCACAGCGGGCCGCCCTCGTGCGGACAGTAGTTCGCGATCGCGTAGAAGGTGCCGTTGACGTTGTAGACACCCACACCGTGCCTGCCGATCGGCACGAGTTTGTGTGAACCGGGCGGGATCTCATCGACGGTGGCCACCACGTGCTCACGCCCCTGGGCCAACCGGGGCGTCTTGTCCTGTTCGCTCATCTGCTCAGAACACCCTCACCTGGCCTTCGAGGGCCGGCACCGTGTCGGGCAGTTTGTAGGTCGCGATGCCGTTGCGGAACATCACCGCCTCGCGCGCATGCTCGGGCAGATGCTTGACCAGCCAGCGCGGATCGTCGAACGTCCAGTGCGGGTAATCGCTGCTGTAGAGCAGGATCTTCTCGCACTCCATCCACTCGAACGCCCGGGTCAGCTCGGTCTTGTCCTCCGGATAGTCCAGCGGCTGCGTGGTGAACTTGATGTGGTCCTTGACGTACTCCGAGGGCTTGCGCTTGATGTCCAGCCAGGACTTGCGCGCCTCGTAGATCGCGTCCATCCGCCACATCAGCGGCAGGATCCACGTGAACGCGTGCTCCACCAACACGATTCGCAGCGTCGGGAACCGGTCGAAGACCCCGTCGAAGATCAGGCTCATCACCTGGTTCACCGCGAGCAGCGAGTAGGTGACCATGAAGTCGTGGTTGTAGCTGGGGAACCCGACCGGCGGGATCGGCAGCTCCTCGTGGTGACTGCGCGACAGGTGGCAGCTGACCGTGATGTCGTTCCTGGTCGCCGCCTCCCACACCGGGTCGTACTTCGGATCGCCCCAGGCGGGCCGGTTCTCGGCCTTGATCAGCACCTGCGACATGTAGGGATGGCCGGCCAGCCGGTCGATCTCGCGAGCCGCGTCGTGCGGCGCCTCGACGGCCACGCAGATCGACCCGCGCCACCGCTCGTGCCAGTTGTTCTTCGCGTCCAGCCAGTGGTTGAGCTGCCACTCGTTGAGCGCCACGGCCATCGCGTGATTGGCCTCCGGGAACCGCGCCGGGTAGGCGGCAGGCTCCAGGATCGCGATGTCGGCGCCGGCCTCCATGATCAGCTGTTTGAAGGCCAGATCCGGGTCGCTGCCCGCGAATTCGCCGTCGGCGGGGAAGGTGTCGACCCGCATGGCGTAGGCGTGCGCATAATCGGGGGCGTCGTAGTAGATCTGGTCGCCGATCTTGCGCGGCAGGAAGTACTTGCTGCGCCAGGGCTCGGGGATGTACTGGGCGAGCACTCCGCTCTTGGGCACCGGGTGCACGTCCGAGTCGACGCAGCGCACCGCGACGCGCTCGGCGGCCGGCTTGCGCTCTGTCACTGTCACCGTCATCGCGACTCCCTGCCTGTCATTGTTGTCTCGGTGGTCTTGCGGCCCTGGGTTCTCACTTGGCGCCTACGCCGACACCCACGTCGATGCCGTAGAGCTCGGCGGCGTTGCGCCAGCACAACTTCTCTCGCTGTTCGGCGGTGTAGGCCGACGGCACGGTCAGCTCGTTGAGCTGCCAGTGCGGATAGCTCGACCCGTACATCACCATGTCGTCCTTGCCGGTGAAGCCGAACCACTCGCCGGCGTACTCGACGTCACCCGGCCCGTCGAAAACGCCCTGAACGAAGTAGGTGTGGCCGGGCAGGTAGTCGCTGGGCATCCGCGGCGCCCACGGCGTCTGCTCGAGGTGCGGGCGCCCGAAGCAGTCCATCCGCCAGATGAACGGGGTCAGCAGGTCCGCCGCGCCGTCGGCCCAGACGAACCTCAGCGTCGGATTCTTCTCGAAGACGCCTTCGACGATCAGGTTCATCAGGTGGTACAGGTAGTTCAGCGCCATGAACCCGACGTAGTTCTCATAGGTGCGTGGCACCCCGGACGGCGTCGGCGCGAACTGCACCCCCGCGCCGACCTCGATGTGCACGGCCACCGGAAGACCGGCCTCGACCGCGGCCTCCCAGATCGGCCAGTACTGCGGCTTGCCGTACAACTCGCGCGACTGCAGCGGCACCCCGATCTGCACCACCCGCGGATGGTCGGCGTACTTGGCGATCTCGCGCAGTGCGCCGGTCACGTCGTCGGGGTTGACCCGGATGGTGCCGCGGAACCGGTCGGCGTACTGGTTGTCCTCCAGCCACCGCTTGACCAGCATCTCGTTGTGCGCGGCCGCGATCGCGGTGCCGAGGTGACGGTCGGGCATGATCCCGCGGGTCATCGGGTGCAGCACCGCGACATCGACACCGCGCTCGTCGAACAGGTGCCTGCCGACGATGTCGGGATCGGAGCCGGGGTACTGGCGGTCGGGGCCCTCGGTGCCGGGGGCGTACTCGCCGCCGGGTGCGCCGTACCAGTCCATCTCGTAGTCGGGGAAGCCGCGGCTCTTGAACGGCTCACGCAGGAAGTTGCCGCGCAGGTCCTTGTTGGACTTGCTGAAGATGTGCACGCTGGCATCGATGACGGGGGTACGAGTCCCGTCGGGGAGTTGCATCACCAAATCGTCCTCCGATGTGATCCGGCCGACCGCGGACGCGGGACAGCGTCACCCGGGGTACCGGACGTCTCCCAGTGTAAAGCGTTGTTCTTCAATCGCAAGAATCTAGTTCTCAACACACCGCTTACTTTTTGTGCAGGTCAGATCCCATGCTGCCGTGCCATCGGGTACGGCGGTGGCGAAATGGGGTAGACGCGGGATGAGAACAGGACCACCGTGAATGGAGAATGATATTCTCAGGCATCGCGCTGCCGAATCACTGCGCTGCCTAATCACACGGGAGGCCAGGTGTTACTCGAGTTCGACGCCGATCAGCGGCTCTGGCAGGAGACCGTGCGTGACGCGGTCACCAAACAGTGCCCCGCCTCGCTGATCCGCGACATCGCCGAGAACGGCGTCGACCCGACGCCGCTGTGGACCACCTACGTCGACGCCGGCTGGACCGAGCTGGCCGACCCCGAGAACGCCGTCGAACTGGCCATCGTGCTCGAGGAGCTCGGCCGCGCCACCGACCCGACGCCGTTTCTGGCCACGCTGAGCCAGTTCGCTCCGCTGGTCGGGGACCGGTTCGACCCGCAGAAGGCCGGCTCCGCGGTCTACAGCGGGATCTCGGCGCGCCGTGACGCCGACGGGTGGCTGCTCAGCGGCACCGCCCGTTACGTCGTCGACGGCGACCGCGCCGAGCGGTTCGCGGTGGTGACCGAGGCCGGGGTGTTCCTCGTCGACGCCGATCAGGTGACCGCCCGGCGGCTCGCGGTCTTCGACCCGGTGCTGCACATCGCCGACGTGTCGTTCGTCGACGTGCACCTGCCCGACACGGCGCGGCTGCCGGTCGACAGGGAGCGGGCCCGTCACGTCGCGCTCACCGGTCTGGCGGTACACACCGTGGGCGCGTGCCAGCGGATCCTCGACCTGGTGCTCGAGCACGCCAAGCAGCGCCAGCAGTTCGGCGTCGCGATCGGGTCGTTCCAGGCCGTCCAGCACAAGGCCGTCGACATGCATGTCGCGATCGAACGAGCCAGGGCGCTGGCCTATTTCGCGGCGCTGACGATCGCCGAGGACGATCCGCGCCGGCGCATGGCCGCGGCGATGGCCAAGGCCTCGGCGGGGGAGGCGCAGGCCGTGGTGTTCCGGCACGGGGTGCAGCTGTTCGGCGCGATGGGCTTCACCTGGGAGAACGATCTGCAGTTCGCGCTCAAGCGAGCCAAGGCCGGCGAGCTGCTGCTCGGGGGCGCCGCAGAGCATCGCGCCGTCGTCGTGGAGGAGCATCAGAGGCTACAAAGGAGGCCGAGTGCAGCTCAGGTTTGATCCCGAGGTCGAGGAGTTCCGCGCGGAGTTCGCCGCCTTCCTCGACGAGCATCTGCCGTCGGAGGCGCAGACGCTGGAGCGGCCGCGGTCGGTGTCGCACATGCCGCAGTGGGCCCGCGACTGGCAGCGACTGCTGTTCGACAACGGCTGGCTGCTGCCGGCCCAGCCGCCCGAGTTCGGCGGCCGCAACGCCAATGTGCTGCAACAGTTCGTCCACCTCGACGAGCTGTGCCGGCGGCGCATCTACCACAGCTTCAACCCGCAGGGCGTCAACATCATCGCCGCATCGCTGCTGTCGTTCGGCTCCGAGGAGCAGAAGCACAAGTGGGCGGTGCCGGTGCTGCGCGGCGAGAAGACCGCCTCACTGGGCATGAGCGAACCCAGCGCCGGATCGGACCTGGCGTCGCTGCGCACCCGCGCCGAACTGAAGGGCGACCACTTCGTCGTCAACGGCCAGAAGGTGTGGACGTCGGGTGCCCATGACGCCGACTGGCTGCTGACGTTCGTGCGCACCGATCCGGATGCCCCCAAGCACAAGGGCATCAGCGTGCTGATCATCCCCACCGACACCCCCGGGGTGGTGTGCCGGCCGTTCGCCGACATGACCGGTCAGGACAACCTCGACTTCAACGAGGTGTTCTTCACCGACGCGGAGGTGCCCGTCGAGAACCTCGTCGGCCCGCTCAACGGCGGGTGGGGCGTCGCGAACGGCTCACTCGGACATGAGCGCACGATGATGTGGCTCGGTTTCGCCGACCGCATCGACAACATGATCGCCGACTTCGAACCGAAGACCGAGCTCCAGCGCGACCAGTACGCCACCACGATCATGGACTACCAGGCGCTGCGCGCCATGGGGTCGATCGCGTTGGCGCGCGCCGCCCGCGGCGAGATGGACACCGCGTCGGTGTCGGTGCTCAAGCTGTTCGGGTCGGAGGCCGAGCGCACCGCGATGGAGAACGCGCTGGCCGCCGCCGGACCCGACGGTCTGGTGCATCCGACGACGTCGGGTCCGTACGCGCACATGAACCTCGACCACTACTTCGCGAGCTGGTTCGAGCGCTACGCGCGCAGCTTCGGCGGCACGATCGCCGGCGGCACGTCGGAGATCCAGCGCAACATCATCGCCACCCAGGTGCTCGGACTGCCCCGGAGATAGCGGTTTCGGTGTAGTTGGTTGCGCTCACCGCGACCAACTACACCGAAACCGCCTAGAGGCGCTGCAGGGCGAAGGTCCAGAACTGCATGCCCGGCGGGCCGTTGAAACAGCCGACGTCGTAATGCGATTCGATGGTGCCGGCCAGTGACACCTCGTCCCACGTGTAGGTCTCCCGGGTGGGCAGGTTGTAGCCGGGGCAGCGCAGCCCGTCGATCACGTCGACGGTCATCGTGTAGCGGCCGTCGGCCAGATGCGCCTCGCCCTCGTAGTAGGCGTAGTACTTCAGCCGGGGCCGGGCGCTGACGTAGCGGCAGTTGGGCTGGCGGTCCGGATAGCACGGCGTGATGAACCAGACCCACGACGCGCGGTCATAGCGGTTGGTCAGCAGGTCGTAGTTGCCGACCTGCATGTCCGCGTTGGCCGGCGCCGCGACGGACATCCCGACGGCGAGCAGCAGCGCGCTCATCACGGCCGCGAGCTTGGGGGACTTCATTTTCCCGAGGCGCCTTTCGTGCGTTGACGTTCCGCGTCGGCGGTCAGTCTATGACGGCGGCTTCCTTACGTTCGGTGATCGGCCGCGCCAGTTCCTGCTCGTCACAGATCCGCTGCAACTTCTCCAGCGTCTCGTCGAGTCCGGGGCCGAGCCGCTTGCCCGGGGTGAACGTCGCGGGCAGGTGCCGCATGCCCTGGATGACGCCGATGGTGTCGTAGTGCACGGTGCCCTCCGGGTCGCACACGTAGTCGGGCATCCGGTCCAGCACCGCGGTCAGCATCGACTTGAACACCGTGCGGGCCACATTGGAACCCGCGCAGCGGTGCACCCCGATGCCGAAGCTGAAGTGCCGGTTGGCCTTGCGGTCCAGGATGATCTCGTTCGGCTTCTCGAACACCGACGGGTCGCGGTTGGCCATCGCCCACGACAGCCACAGCCGTTCGTACTTCTTGAACAGCTGACCCTCGACCTCGACGTCGTCGGAGAACGTGCGGCCGTCACCCGGCGCGGGGGTGAAGTAGCGCAGGAACTCCTCGGTGGCCGGGTTGAGCAGCGTGTCCCGCTCCCGCGACAGCCGCTCGCGCTCCTCGGGATGCTCGCCGAGCCACTCCAGCGCGTGCGCGGTCAGCGCCGTGGTGGTGTCGAAACCGCCGCCGATGATCAGGCCTAGGTTGCCCAGGATCTCCATGTCCGGGGCCGGTTCGCCGTCGATGCGCAACTGCAGCAGCGCGTTGACCATGCCGGGCCGCGGGTTCTCCCGGATCTCCATCATGTTGTTGATGAGATCGATGCCCATCTCGCGGTGCTGCTCGTTGACCCGCTCACGGTCGGGGGAGTGCTCCGGGGTGTACACCGAGGCGTGCGTGGGCTCGCTGTACATCTTCCACTTCTTGAGCTCGATGCCCATCATCGCCAGCGTGAGCACCGCGGGCACCACGTTGGCCAGATCCTCGACGAAGTCGATCGACCCGGTCTCGATGCGCTCGTCGATTGCGGCGCGGGTGATCTCGTGGACGAACGGCTCCCACCGTTTGACCGCCGCCGGCGACAGATAGGGGTTCAGCGCACCGCGGTAGATGCTGTGCTCGGGCTCGTCCATCTCCAGGATGCCGCCGCGAACGACGGTGGCGCGGCTGGCTTTCGGGATCGTGATGCCCTGGAACGGCGTCTCGCCGGTGATGTCGTGATGGTTGGACACCGCAGGACAGCGGGCCAGCTCGAACACGTGCTTGCTGTCCGCGGCCACCCAGTGCCCGCCGTAGGTGTCCGTCCACGCCATCGGGCACCGGGAGTGCATCTCCTCGGTGATCTTCTCGAACTGCAGCCGGTACTCCGGTGTGTGCCGGTCGAAGTGGTACCTGTTCTTCTTGCGGTCGTCCTCGATCGCCACGTCACTGCTGTCGGTGGTCACGGTGTGTCTCCTCAATGCTGTCGGCGGCCTGGGGGCACGCGTCACTCGATGACGATGGCCTGTTCGGGGCAGGACTGGGCGGCCTCCCGGACCAGCTCCTCCTGGTCGGGCGGCACCACTTCGTTCACCGCGGACGCGTGGCCGTCCACATCGTCGAGTTGGAACGAATCGGGTGCGATCATCGCGCACAGGGTGTGGCCCTGGCAGCGCGTTCCGTCAACCCAAACCTTCACTGTCGCAAGTCCTTTCGATCAGATGTGGTAGTCGTACCACTTCAGGTAGCCGCCGGCGTCGACGCGCAGCTGGGCGCCGGTGACGAACCGCGCCTCATCGGAGGCCAGCCACAGCACGGCGTTGCTGATGTCCACCGGCTCCACCCACGGCACCTTCATGGCCTGCTGCACGTAGAACACCGGTTCGGCGTCCTTGAGCTCGGGCTTCTCCAGGTCGGGGCGGAACGAGCGGTACATCGGCTCGCTCTGCAGCATGTTGGTGTTGCAGTTGGTCGGGTGAACGACGTTGGCGCGGATGCCCCGCGGCGCCAGCTCGGTCGCCAGGTCGTGCACGTAGGCCGACAGGGCGCGCTTGGAGTGCACGTAGGCCATGCCGCCGGGGTCGGCGCCCGGATTGGGCTTGTTGTGCGTGTCCATCAGCGCCGCGGTGGAACCGGTGGCGATGATCGACGCGCCCTCCTTGAGGTGCAGCAGCGACACCTGGATCGCGTTGATGGTGCCGATCAGGTTGGTGTTGATGACGTCGATCCACGCCTGCAGCGGCGGATCGCCCTTCATGCCCGCGATACCGGCCTGTGCCACCACGATGTCGAGGCCGCCGAGCTGGGCGATGCCGTCCTCGAGCGCGGCCTTGAGCTGTGCGGCGTCGCGCACGTCGGCCTTGGCGGTCACGACCCGCTGGCCGGTCTTCTCGATGTAGGCGGCGGTCTCCTCGAGATCCTCCGGTGTGGCCATCGGGTAGCCGATGGTGTCGATGTTCTCGCAGAGGTCGACGGCGATGATGTCGGCGCCCTCTTCGGCCAGTCGCAGCGCGTGGCTGCGGCCCTGTCCGCGCGCCGCGCCGGTGACGAATGCGACCTTTCCCTGTACCCGTCCCACTGAGGATCCTTCCTGTCCGTCGCGGTGAAGTGCGAACTGAGTCGCGGTCTTACGTGTTGCGGCCGCCGTTGACGCCGATGATCTGACCGGTGATGTAGCTGGCCTCCTCGGAGACGAGGAAGGCGCACGTGGCGGCGATGTCCTCGGGCCTGCCGATCCGACGCACCGGCGTCGAGTCGATGCTCTCCTGCACCTTCAGGTAGCCGCGGGCCTCGGACTTGCGCAGCATCGGGGTGTCGATGAACCCCGGCGGGATCGCGTTCACCGTGATCCCGCTCGGGCCGTATTCCAGCGCAAGTGATTTGGTGAGGCCGTTGACCGCCGACTTGGCCGCCACGTACGACGACATGTACGGCTGCCCGGAGTGGGTGCTCGACGACGAGATGTTCACGATGCGACCCCAGCCGGCCTCGAGCATGTCGGGCAGCACCGCCTGGACGCAGTGGAAGACGCCGTTGAGGTTGACGTCGACGATCCGCTGCCACTCCTCGAATGTCAGGTCGGTGAACCGCTTGAACTTCTCCTGTCCCGCGGCGTTCACCAGGACCGTGACCGGACCGAGCTGAGCGCGAATCCCCTTGAGCGCCTCGTCGATCTGGGCCCGGTCGGTGACGTCCGCGGTGAAGGCGAACTCGTCATCGGCGGGGGGATTGAGGTCGATGGTGGCCACATGCATCCCATCGGCGCGCAGGCGCTGCGCGATGGCGAGCCCGATACCGGAACCACCTCCGGTCACGACGGCGTTCTTCATGCCTTGATCTGGCCTCCACCGGTCAAGAATCAGCCTTTCGAATATGAGAACCGTACTCTCGCGTCGTGCAATCCCGCAAGACACGATGCCCTCGGTGTTCGCACCGATGAGACGTTTAGCGGTTGATTGTCGCACCAAAATTTGCAGGCAGCGGCGATTCTCGGCAACTCCTTGAGTTCTCTTTGCGCGAATGTATGATTCGCCGAAGATGAGAATGAAGTTTCCATCACATCGCGGCCTGTGGCCCGACGTCAGAGGAGGAAGATGACGGAAGCGACCACCCTCTCGAGTGCGGCGGGCTCGCCCCCTCCCCACACCGATCGCAGGCTGCTGATCGACGGGCAGCTGCTCGAGACCTCCAGGACGTTTCCCTCTCTGAACCCGGCCACCGGCGAGGTGCTCGGCCACGCGCCCGACGCCACCGTCGCCGAGGCGCAGGCGGCCGTCGCCGCCGCCCGCCGCGCGTTCGACGAGACGGACTGGTCGACGAACACCGAGCTGCGGATCCGCTGTCTCGACCAGTTCCACCGCGCGCTCGTCGAGCACCGCGACGAACTGGCCGCGTTGACCATCGCCGAGGTCGGTGCCACCGAGGCGCTGTGCCAGGGCGCCCAGCTCGACCAGCCGATCGAGATCGTGCGGTACTACGCCGATCTGTTGAAGACGTATCCGTTCACCGAGGACCTCGGCAACATCGAGAGCCGCGGTATGCAACACCACCGCTGGGTCGAGAAGGAGGCCGCCGGGGTGGTGGCGGCGATCATCGCCTACAACTACCCCAACCAGCTGGCGCTGGCGAAGCTGGCGCCCGCGCTGGCCGCCGGCTGCACGGTGGTGCTCAAGTCCGCGCCGGACACCCCGCTGATCACGCTCGCGCTGGGTGAGTTGATCGCCAACCACACCGACATCCCTGCCGGCGTGGTCAATGTGCTGTCCGGAGCCGACCCGGAGGTCGGTGCGGCGCTGACCACCAGCCCGGACGTGGACATGGTGACGTTCACCGGGTCGACGCCGACGGGCCGGCGCATCATGGCCGCCGCCAGCGACACCCTCAAGAAGGTGTTCCTGGAACTCGGCGGCAAGTCCGCCGCGATCGTGCTCGACGACGCCGACTTCAACACCGCGGCAATGTTCAGCGCGTTCTCGATGGTCACCCATGCCGGGCAGGGCTGCGCGCTGACCTCGCGGCTGCTGGTCCCGCGCAGCCACCACGACGAGATCGTCGAACTGGTCAAGAACAACTTCGGGCTGGTGCGCTACGGCAACCCGGCCGAACCCGGCGTCTACATGGGGCCGCTGATCAGCGAGAAGCAGCGCGACAAGGTGGACGGGATGGTCAAGCGTGCCGTCGAGGCAGGCGCCACGCTGGTGACCGGCGGCGAGAAGGTCGATCCGGGCTTCTTCTACACGCCCACGCTGCTGACCAACGTCGACCCCGACAGCGAGATCGCCCAGGAGGAGGTGTTCGGCCCGGTGCTCGTCGTCATCGCCTACGACGACGATGACGACGCGGTGCGCATCGCCAACAACTCCATCTACGGGCTGTCCGGCGCGGTGTTCGGCAGTGAGGAGCGGGCCCTGCGGATCGCGCGGCGCATCCGGACCGGCACGTTCTCCATCAACGGCGGCAACTACTTCGCCCCCGACAGCCCGTTCGGCGGCTACAAGCAGTCCGGTATCGGCCGGGAGATGGGTAGGGCCGGGCTCGAGGAGTTCCTGGAATCCAAGACGTTCGCGACGGTGGTGGCCTGATGAGCGCTCGCGCGAAGAAGAGAGGGCAGCGATGAGTGGACCGCTTGACGGAATCCGTGTCCTCGAGGTGGCGATGTACGGCTTCGTGCCGTCGGCCGGCGCCGTGCTGCGGGAGTGGGGCGCCGACGTCATCAAGGTCGAGCACGCGGTGACCGGCGACCCGCAGCGTGGGCTGCGGCAGACCGGGCTGCTGCGCGTCGAGGGTGACCCGAACCCCAACATCGAGCACGCCAACCGGGGCAAGCGCAGCATCGGCCTGGACATGTCGGTGCCGGAGGGCAGGGAGGTGCTGCTCGAACTCGCCCGTCGCTCCGACGTTTTCCTGACCAGCTTCCTGCCCGCGCACCGGCAGAAGTTCGGAATCGATGTCGACGACATCCGCGCGGTCAACCCGAAGATCATCTACGCCAGGGGCAGCGCCCTGGGGCCGCGCGGTGAGGAGTCGGTCAAGGGCGGCTACGACATGACGGCGTTCTGGTGCCGGGCGGGCACCGCGGCGACGATCACCCCGCCGGGTACCCCCGGGATGGTCGGCCCGCCGGGACCCGCCTACGGCGACACCATCTCCGGCACCAACCTCGCCGGCGGCATCGCGGCGGCGCTGCTCAAGCGGGAGCGCACCGGGGAACCGTCGGTGGTCGACGTCTCGCTGCTCGGCAGCGGGCTGTGGTCGCTCGGCCACACCGTCGCGCTGACCAAGCACCTCGGCCAGCGGATGGAGGCGTTCCCGCCGGGTGTGCACGGTTCACCGATCAACCCGCTCGTCGGGCTGTACCCGACCGCCGACGACCGCTACATCTCGTTCGTCATGATGCAGCCCACCAAGTTCTGGGCCGACGTGTGCAGGCACATGGACCTCGACGACCTCATCGACGATCCGCGCTTCGCCACCGCCGAGTCGATCGCGGAGAACACCGAGGTCGCCACCGAGATCCTCAAGGAGGCGATGTCCAAGCGCACGCTCGCGGAGTGGAGTGAGCGGTTCGCGACCCTGCTCGGGCCGTGGGCGCCGGTGCAGGACACGCTGCAGGCGTGCGAGGACGCCCAGATCAGGGCCAACGAGTACCTGGTACAGGCGGGTGAGCTGGAACTGGTGGCGAACCCCGTACAGTTCGACGTCCGTGCCCCCGAGACCGGGCCGGCGCCGGGCTTTGCCGAGCAAACCGATGAGATTTTGCAGGAACTCGGCCTGGACTGGGACCGCATCATCGAGCTGAAGACGGCCGGAGCCGTCACATAGGTTCCGGAGAGGAGCGGGAGCGCGGATGTCCCCGAATTGTTCACGGGAATTGCGTTGATCGGCTATGAAGATCTGGGATTCGCCGAGTGCTTCGGCGGCCACAGACTTGTCGACGTGGACAACCAGGTGGACGGCGCTCGGATTGGCCTGGCGCACAACATCGGTGGCCCGACCGCGGTGGCTGCGGTGACCATTCTGGAGGGAGTCAGCAGTGGCACAAGCTAGCGGCCCGGAGCGGTGGTCGGCGGGGTTGCCGCCGTTGCGCAACCTGCAGGGGCCGATGCAGGCGGTGGGGGCGTTGTTCGCGATGTCGGCTGATGCGGTGCGTTATGTGTTTCGGCGGCCGTTTCAGTGGCGGGAGTTTCTGGAGCAGTGCTGGTTCATCGCGCGGGTGTCGCTGGCGCCGACGTTGTTGGTGGCGATCCCGTTCACGGTGCTGGTCAGCTTCACGTTGAACATCCTGCTGCGCGAGTTGGGTGCGGCTGACCTGTCGGGGGCCGGTGCGGCGTTCGGCGCGGTGACCCAGGTGGGTCCGATCGTGACGGTGCTGATTGTGGCCGGGGCGGGTGCGACGGCGATGTGCGCGGATCTGGGCTCGCGCACCATCCGCGAGGAGATCGACGCGATGGAGGTGCTGGGTATCAACCCGGTGCAGCGGTTGGTGACTCCGCGGATGCTGGCTTCCGGGTTGGTGGCGTTGCTGCTCAACAGCCTGGTGGTGATCATCGGGATCCTGGGTGGTTACACGTTTTCGGTGTTCATCCAGGACGTCAACCCGGGTGCGTTCGCCGCGGGCATCACGTTGTTGACCGGGGTGCCGGAGGTGATCATCTCCTGTGTCAAGGCCGCGTTGTTCGGGTTGATCGCCGGGCTGGTGGCGTGTTTCCGCGGGCTGACGATCTCCGGGGGCGGGGCCAAGGCGGTGGGTAACGCGGTCAACGAGACCGTCGTGTACGCGTTCATGGCGCTGTTCGTGATCAACGTGGTCGTCACCGCCATCGGCATCCGGATGACGGCGGGGTGACGCAGATGGGCACTGTTCAGATCCTCAAGTCGACCTATCCGCGGTTCACCCGGTCGGTGCGCCGCCCGGTTGATGCGCTCTCGCGCATCGGCGATCACATGCTGTTCTACCTGCGCGCGCTGGCCGGGGTGCCGCACGCGGCGATGCACTTCCGCAAGGAGATCATCCGGCTGATCGCCGAGATCTCCATGGGCGCGGGCACGCTGGCGATGATCGGCGGCACCGTGGCCATCGTCGGCTTTTTGACCCTGGCCGCCGGCGGCACGCTGGCCGTGCAGGGCTACTCCTCACTCGGCGACATCGGCATCGAGGCGCTGACCGGGTTCCTGGCGGCGTTCATCAACGTGCGCATCGCCGCACCGGTGGTCGCCGGGATCGGGCTGGCCGCCACCTTCGGCGCCGGGGTGACCGCCCAGTTGGGGGCGATGCGCATCAACGAGGAGATCGACGCGCTGGAGTCGATGGCGATCCGCCCCATCGAATACCTGGTGTCGACCCGGATCGTGGCCGGCATGGTGGCCATCACCCCGCTGTACTCGATCGCGGTGATCCTGTCGTTTGTGGCCTCCCAGTTCACCACCGTGGTGTTGTTCGGCCAGTCCGGCGGGTTGTATGACCACTACTTCGACACCTTCCTCAACCCGATCGACCTGCTCTGGTCGTTCCTGCAGGCGGTGTTGATGGCGATCACGATCCTGTTGATCCACACCTACTTCGGCTACTTCGCCGCCGGCGGCCCCTCCGGCGTCGGGGTGGCGGTCGGCAACGCCGTACGCACCTCCCTGGTCGTCGTCGTCTCGGTCACCCTGCTGGTCTCCCTGTCGATCTACGGCTCCAACGGCAACTTCAACCTGTCCGGATAGGGCTCTCAATGAAAAGCAGTGTGGTTCGCCCTCTTACGGGGCTGGCCCTGGTGGTGGCGATCTGCCTGATCGTCGTGCTGGCCATCACCCTGTTCCGGGGCGACTGGGCTCGAACCGTCCCGGTGACGGTGATCGCCGACCGGGCCGGTCTGGTGATGAACCCCGACGCCAAGGTCAAGATGCGCGGCGTGCAGGTCGGTCAGGTCAAGTCCATCGAGGAGCGGCCCGACGGAACCGCCGCGCTGCACCTGGCGATGGATCAGGACGCGCTGCGGTTGATCCCGGCCAACGTCACCGCCGACATCACGTCCTCGACGGTGTTCGGTTCGAAGTTCGTCAAACTCGAGGCGCCGGCGGACCCGTCACCCGAACGGCTGCGGCCCGGTCAGGTCATCCAGAACCAGCACGTCACCGTCGAGGTGAACACGGTGTTCCAGCAACTGGTGCAGGTGCTCGACAAGATCGATCCGGCCAAGCTGAACCAGACCCTCGGCGCGATCGCCACCGCGTTCAGTGGGCGCGGGGAGCAGTTCGGTCAGACACTCGTCGACCTCAACGAGCTGCTCGGCAAGCTCGAGCCCAGCCTGCCGAACCTCGCGCACGACATCGAGGCATCGGTTCCGGCGTTCACCGCGTACGGCGACGGGGCGGCGGACCTGATGTCGACCATCAAGAACACCACCGAGATCAGCAACTCGATCGTCGACCAGCAGTACAACCTCGACGAATTCCTCATCAGCGCAATCGGTCTCGCTGATGTCGGCAACGAGGTCATCGGCGGTAACAAGGATGCGCTGGCCGAGGTCACCCACGTGGTGGCCCCGACGGTCGAACTGCTCAAGACGTACCGCAGGTCGCTGTGGTGCGGCATCGGCGGCCTGGCCCCGTTCGCCAAGTCCGCCCCGCAGTACTCCGGTATCACCGTGTCGGCGGGTCTGACCATGGGCGTGGAGCGCTACCGCTATCCGCGCGACCTGCCGAAGGTCGCCGCCACGAGCGGCGGGGCCGACTTCTGCGAGGCGCTCGGACTTCCGGAACTGAAGCCGGAGTTCGTGCCGCCGATGATCGTCGCCGACGTCGGCTCCAACCCCAACCAGTACGGCAACGCCGGCATGCTGCTCAACTCCGAGGGCCTGAAGAACTGGCTGTTCGGCCCGTTGGACGGACCGCCGCGCAACACCGCACAGATCGGGATGCCCGGATGACGCGATCGACCTCCACCCTCGTCAAGTTCTCCATCTTCGGCGTGATCATGGCGGTGCTGACCGCCTTCCTGTTCGTGGTGTTCAGCGATTCCAGAACGGGTGCCACCGACGGGTATTCGGCGGTCTTCGTCGACGCCACCCGGCTGGAGCCGGGAGACAGCGTGCGCATCGCCGGCATCCGGGTCGGCACCGTGCGCGAGGTGTCGCTGCTGCCCGACCGCAAGGTGCTGGTCAAGTTCGACGCCGACCGCAACACCAAGCTGACCACCGGAACCCAGGCCGCGATCCGCTACCTGAACCTGGTGGGGGACCGGTACCTCGAGCTCATCGACACCCCGGACTCGGCGCGGATCCTGCCCGCGGGCGCACAGATCCCGGAGTCGCGCACCGCGCCGGCGCTGGACCTCGACCTCCTGCTCGGCGGACTGAAACCCGTTATCCAGGGCCTCAATCCGGAGGACGTCAACGGGCTGACCACCTCGCTGGTGCAGATCCTGCAGGGCCAGGGCGGCACGCTGGAGTCGCTGCTGTCGAAGTCGTCGTCGTTCACCAACGCGATCGCCGACAACAACGAGGTGGTCGAGCAGCTGATCGACGGCCTGCGCACCACGCTGGACACGCTGGCCAAAGACGGCGAGGAGTTCGCCGGATCCGTCGACCGGCTCGAGGAACTGGTCAAGGGCCTGGCCGCCGACCGTGACCCGATCGGCACCGCGATCGACGCCCTGGACCGGGGGACCACGTCGCTGGCGGATCTGCTCGGCCGGGGTCGCGAGCCGCTCAACCACACCATCGACGAGCTGCACCGACTGGCTCCGCTGGTGAACAACGATCTCGAGCGCCTCGACGCCACCATCCAGCGTCTGCCGGAGATCTACCGCAAGCTGGCCCGCGTCGGCTCCTACGGGGCGTTCTTCCCGTACTACATCTGCGGCGTCACGTTCCGGGCGAGCGATCTCGAGGGCCGCACGGTGGTGTTCCCGTGGATCAAGCAGGAAACGGGAAGGTGCGTGGACGAGTAAATGCAGAAATATCGCGGAAACCAGTTGATGCGCACCGGTTTCATCGGTGCCGTGCTCATCATCCTGGTGATCACCATCGGTCTGCAGCCCGAGCGGCTGGTGTCCTGGGCGACATCTCTGCGCTACCAGGCGCTGTTCACCGAGGCGGGTGGCGTCGCGGTCGGCAACGACGTCACCGTCTCCGGAATCAAGGTCGGTTCGGTCACCTCCGTCGAACTCGTCAACGGCGACGCCCTCGTCGGGTTCACCATCGACGGCAAGTACGCGCTCGGCTCCGACACCACCGCGCACATCCGCACCGGCACCCTGCTGGGCGAGCGGGTGCTCGCGCTGGAATCGGCGGGCAGCGGAAAACTGGACCGCAGCAAGCCGATTCCCACGTCGCGCACCTCGTCGCCGTACTCGCTGACCGACGCGGTCAGCGAGCTGACCGCCAACACCACCGACACCGACATCGACTCGATCAACGAGTCGCTGGACACGCTGGCCGCCACCCTCGATCAGATCGCGCCGCAGCTGGGCCCGACCTTCGACGGGCTGTCGCGGATGTCGAAGGCGCTGAACAGCCGCAACGAGAGCCTGGCCGAACTACTCAGGGCGGCCAGCGATGTGACCGGCATCTTCGCCGAGCGCAGCGAGAAGGTCAACGCGCTGATCCTCAACGCCAACGACTTGGTCGCCGTCCTCAACGAGCGGCGCTACGCGATCACCAGCCTGCTGGAGGCGACGTCGGCGGTGTCGCAGGAGCTGACGCAGGTGGTCGCCGACAACGAGGCCGAACTGGCCCCGGCGCTCGATCACCTCAACACGGTGACGGCGATGCTGGAGAAGAACCGCGACAACCTCGCCAAGATGCTGCCCGGCGCGGCCAAGTACTACCTGACCCAGGGCGAGATCGTGGCCAACGGCGCCTACTACAACGCGCTGGTGCCGAACCTGGTGTTCGGTCAGCTACTCCAGCCGTTCCTCGACTACGCATTCGGCTTCCGCCGCGGTATGGACGCCGGCCAGCCGCCGGACCAGGCCGGCCCGCGCGCCGAACTGCCATTCCCCGTCAACGGCATTCCGCAGCCAGGAGACCTACCCGATGATGGCAACCCGTAAGCGCCTGGTGGTCAGCACCGCGATCCTGCTGGCCATCGGACTGGTCGCCGGCGCGGCGGTGCTGGTGCGGCAGATGTTCCACGGGCCGACCACCATCACCGCGTACTTCCCGACCGCGACCGCGATCTACCCCGGCGACGAGGTCCGGGTGTCGGGCGTGCGCGTCGGCACCATCGAGTCGATCACCCCGGAGGGCACCCAGACCAAGATGGTGCTCAAGGTCGACCGCGACGTGCCTATCCCGGCCGACGCCAAAGCCGTGATCGTCGCGCAGAACCTGGTCGCGGCCCGCTACGTGCAGCTGGCCCCGGCCTACCGCAACGGCGACGGTCCGACCATGGCCGACGGCGCCGTGATCCCCAGCGACCGGACCGCGGTGCCGGTGGAGTGGGACGAGGTGAAGACCCAGTTGTTGCGTCTGGCCGACGAACTGGGGCCGCAGGCCGGGGTGTCGGACACCTCGATGTCGCGGTTCATCGACAGCGCCGCCAACGCGATCGGTGGTAACGGCGAGAAGCTGCGCGAGACGCTGCGGCAACTGTCCGGTGTGGCAAGGATTTTCGCCGAGGGCAGCGGCAACATCACCGACATCATCAAGAACCTGCAGGTGTTCGTCTCCGCGCTGCGCGACAGCAAGGAGCAGATCGTGCTGTTCGAGAACCGGCTCGCGACGCTGACCAGCGTCATCAACGACAACCGGACCGATCTCGACGCGGCACTGACGCACCTGTCGACGGCGATCAACGAGGTGCAGCGGTTCGTGGAGGGCAGCCGGGACAAGACCACCGAGCAGGTGCGCAGGCTGACCGCACTCACCCAGATCCTCGTCGACCACAAGCTGGCGTTCGAGAACGTTCTGCACATCACCCCGAACGCCATCGCGAACTTCCAGAACATCTTCTACCCCAACAGTGGTGCGGTGACCGGGGCCTTCTCGCTGGTGAACTTCAACAACCCGGTGCAGATGATCTGCGGCATGATCGGCGCGGTCGCCAACGTCACCGCGGCGGAGACCGCCAAACTGTGCGCGCAGTATCTCGGCCCGGCCCTGCGGCTGCTCAACGTCAACAACATCCCGATGCCGATCAACGCGTACCTGCGGCCGGCGGTCAGCCCGGACAAGATCATCTACGCCGACCCGAAGCTGGCACCCGGTGGTTCCGGACCCGACGATCCGCCGGAGCCGCCGCCGACGGTGTCGGCCTACACGGGTGCCGGGGATGTGCCGCCGCCCCCGGGCTGGGGTGCGCCGCCGGGACCGCGCGGAATCTACATGACCGACGACGACGCGCCCGCGATTCCGTCGCCCGCGCTGTTCCCGGGCGCGCCGATCCCCGGCCCGCCGAACATCATGTCGAACGTGCCTGCGCAACAACCGCAGACCGTCGAGGGCCTGTTGTTGCCGCAGACCCCGGCTCCGGCCGCTCCGGCGGATCCGAACGCACCGCTACTTCCCGCGGAAGGGGCGCCGCCAGCATGATCGCAAGACACGTCAAACGGTGGGCGATCGCCGGCTCGTGCCTGGCGCTCACCCTGACCGGCTGTTCGTTCCAGGGGATCAACTCGCTGCCGCTGCCGGGCGCGGTCGGACGCGGGCCAGGTTCGGTCACCTACCACGTCGAGGTCGCCAATGTCGCGACCCTGGAGCCGAACTCACCGGTGATGATCGATGACGTCGTGGTGGGCAGCATCCGCAAGATGACCGTCGACGACTGGCACGCCGACGTCGAGATCTCGGTGAAACCCGATGTGGCGGTGCCCGCCAACGCGGTGGCCACGGTGGGGCAGACCAGCCTGCTCGGCTCGATGCACCTGGCGCTCAACCCGCCGCTGGGGGAGAAGCCGGAGGGCAGACTGCAGCCCGGTGCCACGATCCCGCTGGACCGGTCCTCGACGTACCCGTCCACCGAGCGCACCCTGTCGTCGCTGGCGGCTGTCGTCAACGGCGGCGGTCTCGGCCAGATCGGCGACATCATCCACAACTTCAACACCGCGATCAACGGCCGGGAGCCGCAGATCCGCGAACTGCTCACCCGGCTGGACAATTTCGTCGGTGTGCTCGACGCGCAGCGGGACAACATCGTGGCGTCGATCCAGCAGTTGAACCGGGTGGCGGGTACCTTCGCCGCTCAGAACGCCGACCTGGACCGTGCGCTCAAGGAGATTCCGCCGGCGCTGGACGTGCTGATCAAGGAGCGGCCGCGGTTGACCACCGCGCTGGAGCGGCTCGGCCAGTTCGGTGACACCGCAGCCGATCTCGCCAACAAGGCCGGTGACGATCTGGTCAAGGATCTGGAGAACCTGGGCCCGGTGCTCGGTGCGCTGGCCGACGTCGGCCCGGACCTGAACCTCGCGCTGCTGTGGGCGACCGCGTTCCCGTACGGTCCGACCTTCGCCGACCGCATCACCCGCGGCGACTACATCAACCTGTTCGCCACGTTCGACCTGACCTACCCGCGGCTGAAGAAGACCCTGCTGCTGGGTACCCGCTGGGGTGACGAGAACGCCAGACTGATTCCGGCGCCGGGTGATCCGTACTACCTGAACTACTCGTACAACCCGATGTCGATCGGCGTCGCACCGCCGCCCGCCGAGGCGGTGCCCGTACCCGAGGGCGGTGCGGCAGATGCCCCGCTGCCCACCGCGGTGTCGGGTCCGATTCTGCCCGTCGCGCCGCCGCCGCCGGCGGCGCCGTGGCTGCCGCAGAGCCAGCCGATCACACCCGGGCAGATCTTCGCGGGGCCGTTCGCGGAGTCGGAGGGTGGTCGCTGATGCTCACGCGCTTTGTCCGAAATCAGTTGATCATCTTCACGATCGCCTCGATCGTGGGCGTGACGGTGATGCTGTTCGCCTACATGCAGGTGCCGACGCTGTTGGGTATCGGCCGGCTGAAGGTGACGCTGGAACTGCCTGCCAGCGGTGGGTTGTACCGGTTCAGCAACGTCACCTACCGCGGGGTGCAGATCGGCAAGGTCACCGACGTGGTGCTGACCGAGACCGGCGCCGAGGCGACGCTGTCGCTGGACACGTCGCCGAAGATCCCCGCCGACCTGCAGGCCGAGGTGCGCAGCGTCTCCGCCGTCGGCGAGCAGTACGTCGACCTGCGGCCCCGCACCGACTCCGGGCCCTACCTGCAGAACGGTGCGCGAATTCCCCGGGAGGACACCACGATCCCGCAGGAGGTCGGCCCGGTCCTGGAGGGGCTCAACCGGCTGGTGAGCAGCATTCCGGGCGACCGGATCGGCGACCTGCTCGACGAGACGTTCAAGGCGTTCAACGGCGCCGGGCCGGACTTCCAGTCGTTGATGGACTCGGCGGCCAAGATCAGCGGTGAGGCCGCCGGGGTTAGCGACCAACTCCGTTCGGTCATCGACGACAGCGGCCCGCTGCTGGACTCGCAGGCCGAGACCGCCGAGGCCATCCGCACCTGGGCGAAGAGCCTGGCGGGCATCACCGGGCAGCTGCACCAGAACGATCCGCAGATCCGGACGCTGCTGCAGCAGGGACCCGGCTTCGCCGCGGAGGTGTCGGCGCTGCTCGACGAGGTCAAGCCGACGCTGCCGATCCTGCTGGCGAACCTGACGACGGTGGGGCAGACCCTGCTGACCTACAACCCGTCGATCGAACAGCTGCTGGTGATCTTCCCGGGCATCATCGCCGCGCAGCAGTCCTTCGGTCTGCCGCAGAACAACCCGACCGGTCTGCCCGCCGGTGACTTCGCGCTGACGATCAACGACCCACCGCCGTGCACGGTGGGCTTCCTGCCGCCGTCGGCGTGGCGTTCACCGGAGGACACCACCACCATCGACACCCCGGACGGCCTGTACTGCAAGCTGCCGCAGGACTCGCCGATCGCGGTGCGCGGCGCCCGCAACTACCCCTGCATGGCGCACCCGGGTAAGCGGGCCCCGACGGTGGAGCTCTGTAACGACCCGAAAGGCTTTGTGCCGCTTGCGATGCGGCAGCACACGCTGGGCGCCTACCCGTTCGACCCGAACCTGATCTCGCAGGGCGTCGCGCCGGACGACCGGATCGACTTCTCCGAGCGACTCTACGCGCCGGTCGAGGGCACACCGCTGCCGCCGGGAGCGGTGCCCTCAGGCACCCCGCCGAACATGCCGCCGCCCCCGCTGCCGGTGGCAGGCGGACCGGTTCCGGATGCTCCGGCGCCGTCGCTGACCGCGCCCCCGCCGGCGGCAGCACCGGTGCCGCCGCCACCGCCGGGTAACTCGATCAACGGGACGCCGATCCCGTCGCCGCCGGATGCGCCGGCCGGCGGTGCGGTCCCGGCCGCACCGGCCGCCCACGACGCGAAGGCATCCGACGGGCCGGCGGTGGCGTACGCGCAGTACAACCCGCAGACAGGTCAGTACCTCACCGCGGACGGTCAGCTGCAACGCATCGATCTGCCCAGCGCGGAACCGAAGTCGTGGAAGGATCTGCTTCCCACCTAGCGGAACGGGCCCCGGTCACCAGGACCGGGGCCCGTACTCTTCGCGTGTGCGATCAGACCCGTCAGACCCGTTCGAGGCGGACCGGCATCTCGACGACGACCGGCTGATTGCGCCCGCAGGCGCCGCTGGGGCTCTTGGTGACGTCGCGGCCCATCAGGAAGTCGCGGTTCTTGATGGTGCGCTGCGCGGTCTCGGGGTTCCAGCCGGTCAGGATGAACTTCTGGTGCCCGGGTGCGAAACTGCCGTCCGGGCAGGGCAGCCAGTTGGGCACGTCATGGTCGACGTACCAGTAGTCGTCGATCCGGATGGTGCCGGTCCAGCCGAGGTCGCTCTTCACCTCGCCGACGCACTCGATCGGGCTCACGCACTGAGTGGAGATGGTCCACGTCTGGGTCACGCTCGGAATCCGGAAGAACACCTCGCCGCCGCCGGGGGCCATGCCACGCTTTGCCCACTGACCGTCGGAGAACACGCGGTAGGTGCCGTTGAGCGCGACACCGAAGTCGCCGTCGGCCGCCGCCGGCGGCGCCACCGCGCACACCGTTGCGGACAGCGTGATCGCCGAGACGGTTGCGGCCAGCCGAAATCCACGCATAGGCCAAGCCTATCGCGACGGATAGCTCTGCTCTTCGAAAGGGAGAATTTCGTTCTGACCGTGTGGAACAATGGCCCCGTGCGATCGATCGTCGCAGCGTTCGCTGCCCTGCTGGCCCCTGCGATGCTGAGCGTCGCGGCACCGGCCGCCGCCCAGCCGCCGCTGCCGCCACTGCCGCCGCCGGGCGCGGAGTGCAACCACCCGAACTGCACACCGGGCATCCAGCCCAACGTCGTACTCGGGTCCTACTGCAACAACACCACGTACTACGTGTTCGGCGTGACGTCGTGGGGCCGGCTGGTGTTCTGCGGATCGCCGCGCCGCTACGAACCGCGCTGGTTCCGCTCGCCGGAGATGCACGGCATCAAGAACGAGAACGACCTGTGCCCCTCGATGGAGGGCGAGGTGGCCCAGGCCCCCGACGGCCTCTTCCTGACCTGTGTGGCTAAGGACGGGCGGTCCTACTGGGAGCGCGGCGACCTCTAGAACCCCGCCGAGACTGCACACAGAACGCGAAAACCGCGGAGAGAGTGGATCTCTCCGCGGTTTCGCGTTGAAACGAGTCTCAGCCGATCGGGGTGAACTCGATGTTGATCTCGGTAAGGCCGCGCAGGATGAAGGTCGGCTCGTACTCGTAGCGCCGCGCGTCGATCGGGCCGTGCTTGTCCTCGCTGACCGTGATGTCGCCCAGGCGGTCCAGCAGTCGCTCGATCGACACCCGGCCCTCCACCCGCGCCAGCGGGGCGCCGGGGCAGGAGTGGATACCGCGGCTGAACGCGATGTGCTCACGCACGTTCTTGCGGTCCAGGTCGAACTCATGCGGGTTCTCGAACCGCTTCGGATCGCGGTTGGCCGCGCCGGGGCTGACCATCACGGTGGTGCCTGCCGGCACCGGATGATCGCCGAGTTGCGTTGTCTTGCGCGCCATCCGGAACACGCTCTTGACCGGGCTGTCCATCCGCAGGCACTCCTCGATGAACACCGGGATCAGGCTGCGGTCGTCACGCAGCCGCTGCTGGATGTCGGGGCGGTCCGAGAGCACCCGCATCGCCGCGCCGAGCAGCTTGGCGGTGGTCTCCTGACCGGCGGCGAACAGGAACGTCGCCGTGCGCACCACGTCGATCACCTCGGGCGTCGACCCGTCGGGGTACTTCGCGGTGGCCAGCGAGGTGAGCACGTCGTCACGCGGGTTGGCCCGGCGCTCCTCGATGTAGCGGACGAACTTCTCGTCGGCCCACTCCAGCGGGTTGGTGGCGATCACCTCGTGGTCGAGGCTGCCGATGTTGGTGCCCGGACGCTGGGCGCCGAACGCCTCGCGGAAGTCCTCGTGGTCCTCCTCGGGCACGCCGAGCAGGTCGGCGACGACCAACAGCGAGAACGGCTTTGCGTACGCCGAGAGGAACTCGCACTTGCCGTCGGCGATGAACTCGTCGATGTGGCGGTCGGCGAGCCGCCACATGAAGTCCTCGTTCTCCTTGAGCCGCTTGGGCGTCAGCAGCCGGGCCAGGATCGAGCGGGCGTCGGTGTGCTGCGGCGGGTCCATCGTCACCATGTGCTCGTACATGGGGATCTCGGTGCGGTGCTTGGCGATCAGCTCGGTGATGTCGTCGCCCTCGGGGGTGAACGGCATCGGCGTGAACGGGCCCATCACCGCGATACACGACGAGTAGTTCTCGGTGTCCTTGTAGACCGAGTTGGCGGCGTCCCAGCCGGTCACCGCGAGCACCCCGTTGGTGATCGGACACGCCACCGGATCCTTGGCGCGGATGTGGTCGTAGTACGGGTGCGGATCGGGGACCAGGGAGGGATCGGTGAAGTAGTCGACCGAATCGAAATCAGTGGTCATCGTGTAGGCCCTTCGAATTCGACGCTTGCCGGCGTGCTGACGAGCGGACCCCGCCGCATGCGGAAATCCGTAGCAAATATGCTGAGCACTTGCTTAGCATGGCGGTAAGGTCAGGGTCAAGATCGCGCGACGGGTCGCCACTACGATCGGCGTGTCGCAACGAGCGGAAAAGAGAAGTGAACGCATGACAGGGGGCACCACGGGGTCGACGCGCCGGATCGGGGCGCCGGACGCCAAGAACCGCGGCGTGCTGATCGACGCCGCCGAACAGCTGCTCCTCGAGGAGGGCTACGCCGCGGTCACGTCGCGGCGCGTCGCCGAACGGGCCGGCCTCAAACCCCAACTCGTGCACTACTACTTCCGCACGATGGAGGACCTGTTCCTGGCGGTGTTCCGGCGCATGGCCGAGGCCGGCCTGACGGCGCTGACCGAGGCGCTGGCGTCCCCGCAGCCGCTGTGGGCGCTGTGGCGGTTCAGCACGCAACCGGAGGCCACCCGGCTGACGATGGAGTTCATGGGGCTGGCCAACCACCGCAAGGCGCTGCGCGCGGAGATCATCTACTACGCCGAACGATTCCGCGAGGAGCAGAACAAGGCGATCGCGGCGGTGCTGGAACGCTACGGCGCCGACACCAGCGAGGTACCGCCGGTGGTGTGGACGGTGTTCGCCACCAGCGTGTCGCAGGCGCTGGTGGTCGAGCGTGCGCTCGGCATGACGACCGGCCACGCCGAGACCTACGAGTTCTGCGAGAAGTGGATCCGCCGGCTGGAGGGTGACCCGCTGCCCGCCGGCGACGCGAAATAGGTTCGCGCTCACCAACTCCTGATCGAGCAGAGCGCACCCTTCGGACCCACGTCGGTCGCGACGACGACACCGTCGACGGCGAGCACGCAGTGGATGTTCGGGGTGGCCTCGCCCGGACCGCTGGTCGCGGTGACCATCGCCCACTGGTCGGGATCGGCCAGCTGCACGTCGAGGTTCCACTGCCGGTCCGGGCCGATCTCGGCCTTGGCCTTCGGGCTGAACTCGTACGGGTTGTGGCTGTAGGCCGCCCAGTTCGGCGGGTCGACGTCGCGGTAGTAGATGTCGACGTAGAACGGCTGCTCGGAGAACACCGTGTACTTGACGTTGTGCAGCAGCGGCGGCGGCGGGGGAGGAAGCGGCTCCTGCGCCGCCGCCGGGGTCGTCGTCGTCACGGTTGTCGCCAGCGCGGCCGCCGCCGTCAGGGCGGCAGCCGACGCGGTACGGAGCAAACTGCGACGAGGCGACCGGGGTGTCCGCGGCAAAGTCATTCCCGGATCCTAAAACGAGGGCCTCCGACCATGGACCGGAAATCCCACCTAGAGCGACAGGATTGTCGCCGAGGCGGTACCGGGGGCGCCGTACACCTGGGCGAGCCCGACCTTCGGCTCACCCGGCACCTGGCGGTCACCGGCCTCGCCGCGCAGCTGGCGGACGATCTCGTGCACCTGGCGAAGCCCCGACGCGCCGATCGGTTCCCCGTTGGCGATCAGACCGCCGTCGGTGTTGATCGGCAGCGAGCCGTGGATCTCGGTGGCACCGTCGGCGATGAGCTTCTCCTGCTCGCCGTCGGCGCACAGCCCGGTCTCGGCCATGTGGATGACCTCGGCGCCGGCGTCGGTGTCCTGCAGCTGGGCGATGTCGACGTCCTCGGGGCCGATGCCCGCCGCCTCATAGGCCGCCCTGGCGGCGTAGACGGTGGGGGAGACGTCCTCATCCAGCGGCGCCGAGGTGGCGTGCACCTCGTAGGCGCCGTAGCGGCGGGTACGGATCTCGCTGGCCCGCACGTACACCGGCTTGTCGGTGAACCGGTGCGCGATGTCGGCGCGGCACATGATCACCGCGGCGGCACCCTCGTCGGGGGCGCAGAACATGTACTGGGTCAGCGGATAGTTCAGCACCGTCGAGTTGAGGATCTCGTCGACCGGGATCTCCTTGCGGCGGAACGCATTCGGGTTCAGCGCGCCGTTGCGGAAGTTCTTGTTGGCCACCTTGGCCAGCGTCTCCTGCGAGATGCCGTGCTTGTGGATGTAGTGGTTGGCCTTCATGCCGAAGAACTTGGTGGTGACGAACTGGCCGTTCTCGGCGTACCACTGCGGCAGCGCCAGCTTGGCCGGGTCGTCGGTGAACGCGCCGCGGGGGTGCTTGTCCAGGCCGATCGCGATGCCGATGTCGTACTTGCCGAGCCGGATGGTGTCGGCGGTCTGCTGGATCGCGCTGGCCGCGGTGGCGCAGGCGTTGAAGACGTTGGTGAAGGTGATGCCGGTCAGGCCGACCAGTCGGGTCACCGCGTCGGGGTTGGAGATCTCATAGCTGCCGCCGAACCCGAACTGGATGTCCTTCCACTCCACACCCGCGTCGGTGAGGGCCGCCTGGATCGCCTCGGCGCCCATCTCCATCGCCGTCTTGGGGAAGCGGCCGAACGGGTGCAGGCCGACGCCGATGATCGCCACGTCGTTGGTCATGTGAAACTCCTGATCTCTAGACGGGCTTGAACGCGAAGGTGACGACCTCGTTGCCGTCCTCGTCGGTGGTGAACGGGATCATCGTCAGCTCGACCTCCATGCCGAATTCCAGCTTGGCAGGGTCGTTTTCGGTCAGTCGGCCCTCGACTCGGATGATGTCCCCGAGTTGGACCAGGCCCACGCCGTAGGGCACGAAGTCCTTGCCGGTCGGGCCCTTGTACGGCGGGCCCGGCGGGAAGCCCTGCGTCGTCCAGGCGATCAGGGTTCCGCGGCGGGGCAGCTTCACCTCCGACATCTCACCGGCGCTGCAGCGGGGCAGCGCTGCTGAACGGGGAACACCGTGGCGCCGCATGCGCCGCACTGGCTTCCGATCAGCTGCGGGTTGTCGTCGGGCCATGTCGAGATTTCGGGCGCGAGCGCCACCTGCTGTGTCGGCACGGCCTGACGATAACCGGAAATGTGGTTCTCGTCTAGAGAGAATTAGGTCGTCATTCCGGGGCGGCGGCTGTTAGCCTCCCCGGTGTGGACGTCGACAAAGCGCAGATCGCCGAGGTGCTGGTCCGCTGCGCGACCGGCATCGACACCAAGGACTGGCCGCTGTTCCGGGCCTGCTGGACTGACGAGGTCGACGTCGACTACGGCGACCTCGGCACGTACACCGACGCCGACGCGTACGCCGCGCTGGTCGAGCAGATCCACGGCGGCATGGGCCCGACGTATCACCGGCTCTCCAACATCGCCGTCGACGTCGACGGCGATCGGGCCACCGCGCGCAGCTATGTGCACGCGGTGCTGCAGGGCGCACCCGGCGACGACAACAGCTGGATCGAGGCGCTCGGACACTACGACGACGAGCTGGTCCGCACCGCCGACGGTTGGCGGCTCACCAAGCGCACCACGCACATGGCGCGCATCCGCAACGGCTCCTGAATCCCTCTGGCGCGAGCGTGCGCGTCTGTACCCGACACGCCGCGATTTGTTCTGCGTTTGCGCACGCTCGCGGCGGCTGGTTGGCGGCCCGGTGCGTAGCGGGTTGATTGCGTGCGATCAACCCGTTAAGCCGTAAAGGCTTGAACCGTGGCACTTCTCGCCGCGACGAGCGTGCACAAATGTCGAAAATTTAGCGGCGTGTCGTGTGCAGACACGCACGCTCGCGGGAAGAAGGGGGCTACTTGCCGCGGTTCATGGCCTTGTCGGCGGCGGCCCAGTGCTCGTCGGACACCCACAGCCGGGCGAAGGCGGCGACGGCCTCGTCGACCGAGGCGCCCTTCATGACCTTCTTGATCTCGCCGGCCGGTCTGTGGGCGAGCCTGCGGGCGATCGCGCGCCAGTCCTCGTCGAACGTCGCACGCGGCAGCACCCGGTCCACCAGGCCGACCCGTTCGGCCTCGGCCGCGGTGAGGATCTGCCCGGTGCCGGCCAGCAGCAGCGCCCTGCTGTAGCCGACCAGCGCGACCAGTCGCTCGGCGCCGCCCCACGCCGGCATGATCTCCAGCGCCACCTGGTTGAAGCCGATCTTGATGTCGTCGGCGGCGAGCCGGATGTCGGCCGCGGTCGCGAACTCCGCTCCGCCGCCGAGCGCGTGCCCGTTGAGCACCGCGACCGTCACGCCCGGAAACGCCACGATCTTGTCGCAGACGGCGCGCATCTCGCGGGCCATCGCGGCGGCCTCCTCCTCGGTGCGCAGCGCCGCCAGCTGCTTGAGGTCGCCGCCCGAGACGAACGCGCGGTCGCCGGCCCCCTTGAGTACCAGCGCCGATGCGCCCTCGGCCTTGTCCAGCGCGGCGTCCAGCTGCGCCATGGTCTCGGGGGCGATCGCATTGCGGGCTTCGGGACGGTCGATGGTGATGACCGCCAAGCCGTCGTCGAACTCGAGGTCGACCATCAGACGTTCTCCGTTTACGGTATTGGCATTCTCGCAGGCAGAGAATAGCATCACCTCGAGTCGAGGCCGCCCGAGTGTGGGGAGTCCATGCGCACCATTCCTGTCGAGCTGACCAGACGTTACGAGCGAGAGGGGTGGTGGACGCCGGACACGCTCGGCGAACTGCTGTCCCGCCACCTGGCCCAGGCGCCCGACGCCGGGTTCTGGGTGCACTCCGATATCCGGCCCTACGCGGGGACTTTCGCCGATGTCGAACTGCGGGCCCGCCGGCTGGCCGCCGGGCTGCGCAAGCGCGGGGTCGGGCCCGGCGACGTCATCGCGCTGCAGTTGCCCAACTGGATGGAGGCCGCCGTCGCCTTCTGGGCGGCGACGTTCCTGGGCGCGGTCGTCGTGCCGATCGTGCACTTCTACGGTCGCCGCGAACTCGGCCACATCCTGTCCACCGCCCGGCCCAAGGTGTTCATCACCGCCCGCGAGTTCGGCCGGATGCGGTTCCAGCCGGACCTCGCGGCCGACGTGCCGATCGTCGCGCTGGTCGGGGAGGACAGCTTTGACGTGCTGCTGGCCGACGAACCGATGACCGACGTCCTGACCACCGATCCCGCCGGGCCCGCCGTCATCGCGTTCACCTCCGGCACCACCAGTAACCCGAAAGGCGTTGTGCACAGCCATCAAACGCTCGGCTGTGAGACACGCCAGCTGCTGGCGAACTACCCGCCCGACCGTGGCCGCCAGCTCACCGCCACCCCGATCGGCCACTTCATCGGCATGCTCGGCGCGTTTCTGATCCCGGTGCTCGAGGGCGCGCCGATCGACCTGTGCGACGTCTGGGATCCCGGCAAGGTGCTCAAGCTGATGGAGACCGAGGGCCTGTCGATCGGCGGCGGTCCGCCGTACTTTGTCACCAGCCTGCTCGACCACCCGGACTGCACCGACGCGCACCGCGCCCGGTTCACCACCGTCGGACTCGGCGGTTCCACCGTGCCGGCGGCGGTGACCCGGCGACTGGCCGATATGGGCTTCTTCGTGTTCCGCTCCTACGGCAGCACCGAGCACCCGTCGATCACCGGATCGCGGCCGACCGCCCCCGAGGACAAGCGGCTCTACACCGACGGTGACCCGCGGCCCGGTGTCGAGATCAAGCTCACCGAGGAAGGCGAAATCCTCTCCCGCGGACCGGATCTCTGTCTCGGCTACACCGACGACGAGCTGACCCGCAAGGCCTTCGACGAGGACGGCTGGTACCACACCGGCGACATCGGGGTGCTCGACGAGGACGGCTACCTCACCATCACCGACCGCAAGTCCGACGTCATCATCCGCGGCGGCGAGAACATCTCGGCCCTGGAGGTCGAGGAGGTGCTGCTGAGCATGCCCGCGGTCGCCGAGGCCGTCGTCGTCGCCGCACCCGACGAGCGGCTGGGCGAGCACGCCGCCGCGGTGCTGCGGCTGCGCGACGGGCACGCGATGCCCTCGCTCGACGAGGTGCGCGCCCACTTCAAGCAGCAGGGGGTCGCGATCCAGAAGTGGCCCGAGGAGCTGCACCAGATCCCGCCGGGGGAGGACTATCCCCGCACCGCCAGCGGCAAGGTGCAGAAGTTTCTGGTCCGTCAGCAGGTGCGGTCCTCACGCTGACCAGGGGCATTGCGCATGCGCAAATGTGAGAATAGGATTCTCGTGAGAAGAAAAGGAGTGTTCCATGGGCCAACTGTCGCACCGGGTCGACTTGCCGTTCCCGCTGTTCGACGCGGACAACCACCTCTATGAGCCGCCGGAGGCGATGACCAAGTACCTCCCGAAGGAGTACAAGGACGTCGTCCAGTATGTGGAGGTCAACGGCCGCACCAAGATCGCGATCAAGGGGCAGATCAGCAACTACATCCCGAACCCCACCTTCTCCGTCGTGGCCAGGCCGGGTGCCTGGGAGGAGTACTTCAAGTACGGCAACCCGGACGGCAAGAGCAAGCGCGAGTTGTTCGGTGAGCCGATGCGCTCCATTCCTGCGTTCTTCGAGCCGGGCCCGCGTTTGGAGCTCATGGACCAGCTGGGGGTCGACCGCACCCTGATGTTCCCGACGCTGGCCAGCCTGATCGAGGAGCGGCTGCGCGACGATCCGGTCGCCATCCACGTGCTGATCCACTCGCTGAACCAGTGGCTGGACGAGGTGTGGGGCTTCAACTACAAGAACCGCATCTTCACCACCCCGGTAATCACGCTGCCGATCGTCGAGAAGGCGATCGAGGAGCTGGAGTGGGCGGTCAGTCGCGGTGCCCGCGCGATCCTGATCCGTCCCGCGCCGGTGCCCGGTTTCCGCGGCCCGCGCTCGTTCGCGCTGCCCGAGTTCGACCCGTTCTGGGAGCGCGTGGTGCACCACGACGTGTTCGTCGGCATGCACTCCTCGGACAGCGGCTACTCGCGCTACACCTCCGAGTGGGACGGTGTCGCACAGGAGATGCTGCCGTTCCAGACCAACGCGATGGCGATCCTCAACGAGTGGCGCCCGATCCAGGATGCGGTGGCCTCGTGGGTGATTCACGGGGCGCTGTTCCGGCACCCGAAGCTGAAGGTGGGCATCGTCGAGGCCGGCTCGAAGTGGATGTTCCCGCTGCTGGACTCGATGGCCGAGGTGTACAAGAAGGCCCCGGAGGCGTTCCTCGGCAACCCCATCGAGGAGATCAAGAACCGCATCTATGTCAGCCCGTTCTACGAGGAGGGCATCGACGAGCTGATCAACCTCGTCGGCGTCGACCAGGTGCTCTACGGTTCGGACTGGCCGCATCCCGAGGGCCTGGCCGAGCCGACGCACTACGTCACCGCGCTTGAGCACCTCTCGGTGGAGGATCAGGCGAAGATCATGGGCGGCAACCTGAGCCGGCTCGTCACGGTGTGACGTACGAGAAGTCCTGCGTCACGACCATCAAGGGCGCCCCGCGCCCGTTGAGGAGTGGCGCCGAATGATGCAGTGGGACACCATCCCCGAGATGGTGTTGAGCGCGGCGGACCGGTTCGGCGATGCCGAGGCGGTGGTCGACTACGGCGCCGACGGTGCCGACGGTCCGCTGCGCTTGTCCTTCGTCGAACTGGTGCACCGGATCCGGTGCGCCGCCGGCGCGTTCGCCGACCTCGGCATCGCCAAGGGCGAGCGGGTCGCGATCTGGGCGCCCAACTGCGCGGAGTGGATCATCGCCGCGTTCGGGCTGCTGACCGCCGGCGGCGTACTGGTTCCGGTCAACACCCGGTTCAAACCCGACGAGGCCGCCGACATCATCACCCGCAGCGGAGCCAAGGCGGTGCTGGTGCAGAAGGGCTTCCTCGGGCTGGACTACTCGGGTCCGGCGGGCGTGCCCGTCATCGACCTGAAGTCCGACTTCCTTTCCAGCGGTTCACCGTTCGAGCGTGCGGTCACCGGCGACGACATCGCCGACGTCATCTTCACCTCAGGCACCACCGGCCGGCCCAAGGGCGCGATGATGAACCATCGCCAGACGCTGCGCGCCTACGAGGAGTGGGCGACGCTCGCGGACCTGCGCGAGGGCGACCGCTACCTGATGATCAACCCCTACTTCCACACCTTCGGGCTCAAGGCCGGGCTGGTCGCGTCCTTCCTGCGCGGTGCCACGATGCTGCCGATGGCCGCCTTCGACCTCGACCGGACGGTGGACATCGTTGAGCGCGAACGGATCACGATGCTGCCCGGTCCGCCGACGCTTTACCACTCGCTGCTCACGGTGCCCGACAAGGACCGGCTGGCCAGCCTGCGGGCGGGCGTCACCGGCGCCGCCGACATCCCCGTCGAGTTGATCCGGCGCGTCCGCGACGAACTGCCCTTCCGGTCGCTGATGACCGGTTACGGACTCACCGAGGCCGGCAACGTCACGCTGTCACGGCCCGGCGACAGCGCCGAGGACGTCGCCACCACGGCGGGCCTGCCTTGTGACGGGGTGGAGGTGCGCATCGCCGACGACGGCGAGGTGCTGGTCCGCGGCTACAACGTCATGCAGGGCTATCTCGACGACCCGAAGGCCACGGCCGAGGCCATCGACGCCGACGGGTTCCTGCACACCGGCGATCTCGGGGAGTTCACCGAGTCGGGCAGGCTGCGCATCGTCGGCCGTAAGAAGGACATGTTCATCGTCGGCGGGTTCAACGCCTATCCCGCCGAGATCGAGGGTTTCCTGCTCGAGCATCCCGCCGTCGCCCAGGCGGCCGTCATCGGGGTTCCCGATGAGCGGATGGGTCAGGTGGGAAAGGCGTTCATCGTGCGTAAGGATGGGCACGACCTCACCGCGGAGGAACTCATCGAATGGAGCCGGGGGAGGATGGCGGGGTACAAGGTGCCCCGCTCGGTAGAGTTCCTCACAGAGTTGCCGTTGAACGCCACCGGCAAGGTGATGAAGGATCGCCTCCGCGGCGATCCGCGCTGAGCGGCCGCATCGGACGTAAAGGGCGTTTCCGCAGGAAAACGCCGTTTGCCGGGGGTGTCTGCCGCGAGTATCGTCGCGGCGATACTCGTAAATGGATAACGGCATTCTCGCTACGATTGGGCAGATTGCAGACGACAAGGAGGTCGCCGTGCCGTCTTTCAGACGTCGCGCGTCGGTGATCGACGCGGGCAACGGCGGCGATCCGCAGAACCCGCAGGAGGAATCGGTGGACCCCGACGAAGCACTGCGCCTCGCCGAGGAAGCCGAGGCCGAGGCGGCAGCCGCGGAGGCCCGGGCGGCGGCCGCGCGCGCCCGCGCCGAGGCGATCCGGCTGCGTAAGCAGGCCGAGGAAGCCGCAACGGCAGAAGTCAAGGCCCCAGAAGTCAAGGCCCCAGAAGTCGATACGGCGGAAGCGGACGACGCTGACGAGCCCGTCGAGACCACCGAGGCTGCCGAGACCACCGAGGCCGGTGACGTCGTGGAGACCACCGAGAAGGCCGCCCAGACGACCGAACCCGTTCGTCGCCGGCGGGGGTGGCTGAAGGTCGCCGCGGCCGTCCTGGCGATCGTGCTCACGCTCGGCTTCGTCGGCGTCAGCGGCTACATGGTGTGGGAGCACGGGCAGGCCGAGAAGCAGCGCCAGCTCTCCGCCGAGTACGCCGCCGCCGCCCGGCAGAGCGTCGTCACGCTGATGTCGCTGGACTTCAACAAGGCCCAGGAGGACGTGCAGCGCATCATCGACAACTCCGCCGGCCAGTTCCGGGAGGACTTCGAGGCCCAGGCCGAGGACTTCGTCAAGGTCGCCAAGGAGTCCAAGGTCGTCACCGAGGTCAACGTGAACGCCACGGCGGTGAAGTCGATGACCGAGACCACCGCCACGGCGCTGGTCTCGGCGACCTCCCGCGTCACCAACGCGGCGGGGGCCAAGCAGGAGCCGAGGTCGTGGCGCCTGGCAATCGACCTGGTCCGCGAGGGCGACCAGATCAAGATGTCGAAGGTGGAGTTCGTCCCGTGAGCGCCGAGATCACCGAGAGCACCGCGGACAGCGCCGAGAACCCGGAGCGCACCGAGAGCGCGGCGGCCGCCCCGAAGCGGTCGGGGTGGCTGCGCAGGCACCTGATCGCGATCCTGCTGACCGTGGCGCTGCTGGCGTCCGCGGGGGTCGCGGCGTGGCTGTACGCCTTCCAGTACCGGCAGGATCTGGCCACCGACGACGCCGCGCAGACGGCCGTCATCGAGGCGGCCAGGAACGGGACGACGCGGCTGCTGTCCTATTCACCGGAGTCGCTGGACCAGGACTTCGCGGCCGCTAAGGAGAACCTGACCGGCGAGTTCCTGGACTACTACACGCAGTTCACCGAGCAGATCGTCACGCCCGCGGCCAAGCAGAAGCAGGTCAAGACCAGCGCCGCGGTGGTGCAGGCCGCCGTCTCCGAGATGAACCCCGACTCGGCGGTAGTGCTGGTGTTCGTCAACCAGACCACCGTCAGCAAGGAGAACCCGGACGGCGCGTTCGCGGCGAGCGCGGTCAAGGTCACGCTGGTCAAACAGGACGGACGCTGGCTGATCAGCAAATTCGACCCGGTGTAGCCTCACCGCCGTGAACAGGCCGCCGACCGCGCAGATCGCGGTCATCGTCGCGCTGCCCGCCGAGGTGGTGGACAACCCGGCCGTCGCGGTCCATCCGCTCAGCGGGGGCTCACCCCTGCAGCGCGCCGTGCGTGGACTCGCCGACGGGCCCGTCGTCGTCGCCGCCGACGCGCGGATCGTCGAGGACGTCCGCACCCACCTGGCGGACAGCCCGGTCACCGTGCTCGCGGTCGACGCACCCGCGGACCGGATGCGGTGCCTGGCCGCCGGCCTCGACGCCGTGACGCGTGACCGGAGCTCCCACGTCCTCGTGCACGACGTCCGCCAGCCCCTGGTGCCCGCCGGGGTGCGGGACCGGGTGGTCGCGGCCCTGCGCGACGGCGCCGCGGCGGTGCTGCCGGTGCTGGCGGTCACCGACAGCGTGAAGGCCGTCGACCGCGACGGGGTCGTCACCGCGACGGTGGACCGCTCGACGCTGCGCGCCGCGCAGTATCCGCGCGGCTTCGCGACCGGTGAACTGGCGCGGCTGCTGGCGGCCGGTGAACCCGACGAGGTGGCCGCCGCGATCCGGTTGCGCGTTCCGGTCACCGTCGTGGAGGGCGACGGCGACGCGTTCGTCGCCGACCTGCCCGGCGACGCGGCCTACGTTGACGCGGTTATCGCGTGCTCGCGCTGAGCAGCCGCTCGGCGACCGCGATGTCACGCGCGAACGTGACCTTCAGATTGCCCAGCTCGCCCGGGAACGTCCGCACGCCGATGTCGGTGAACGCCTCGACGCACGACGAGGTGTCGGTGCCGTCGAACCCGTCGCGCTCGGCCTGCCGGTAGGCCGCCAGCAGCGCTCGGGCCTGAAACGCCTGCGGTGTCTGCACCCGCACCAGCGTCGCGGCGGGCACCGCGGACAAATCCGCCGTCACCGCGCCCCGCATCGGCAACGCCGGTATGGCACCGCCGAATTCCCGGGCCACCGCCAGCGCGCGGCTGAACATCTGCGGACCGGCCAGTGGGCGCGCCGCGTCGTGGATCAGTACGACGTCGACGGCGCCGGACTCGATGTCGTCGGCCAGATAGGTCAGCGCGTTGAGCTCCGATCCGTGCCTGCTGTCCCCGCCCTCGACGAATTCGACTGCGACACCCTCGCGGTCGGCCAGCTCGCCCGCCAGCCCGCGCTCACCGCGCCGGTAGACCAGCACGATCCGCGACACCTCCGGCACCCGGGCCGCGGTGCGCAGCGACCACGCCGCCAGCGGTCGGCCCGCCACCGGCAGGTACACCTTGTTGCCGTCGGCGCCGACCCGGGTTCCCATACCGGCGGCCAGCACCACGGCCACCGCCTGCGGCGTCGTCGTCACCCTCGTATCTTGGCATCTAGTCCTCGGCGTGCCGGTTGTGATCCCAGCGCTCCAGCCGCACCTGCAGGTCGTACACCGCGAACGCGACCAGCGGTCCCGCGACGGTCAGGCAGAGCGCCGCGACGGTCATCGCAGGTTCTCCCCGGTGCGCAGCGTCCGGGTCTCGGCGCCGTGCCCCAGCGTCTCCAGCGCGGTCATCCGCTGCACGTGGTAGCGGCTGCGTTCGGCGGCCACCCACGGCTCGTCCCAGCGGTCCAGCAGTTCGCCGGCGCGCAGCAGCGGCAGCAGCTCGGCCACCAGCTGCGGGGTGATCCCACCGTCGCCCAGCCCCTCGATCAGGTCGACCGCCCGGTGCCAGTCCACCGACACGGCGGAACCCAGTTGCAGGTACTGCGGGTCGGCGCACAGCACCGACTCCAGCCCGAGTGGACGAAGCCGCCACAGCGTCGAGCGCAGGTTCGCCACCGCCTTGCGGGTCTGGACGTGCGGCCACAGCGTCGCGCACACCCACAGCCGGTGCACCGGTTTGCGTTTCAGCGCGGTCAGCGCGATGAGGCGTCGGCAGGCCGGCGGCAGGATGACCGTGCGGTCGCCGTTGCGGACCGCGAATCCACTGAGCAGCTGTACCGAGTACTGGTTCACGCCCTGATCGTCGACTCGGGCCCGGGCGGTGTCGTGCGTAGTGCACTACTCCAATGGCCGTTTCCAATGGCCGCTTCCAATGGCCGTTTAGCGCCCCGCGGCCCGGGTACGCGACCGCGGTATTTCACGCACCGGCGCCCCGGACAACGGCGAGGAGACCAGTCATGCCGAAGACCACCAAGGGCGGTCACGCCCGCAAGAGCGAGCTGCCCAGCACCCTGCAGAAGTCCGACGCCAAGGCGCAGCGGACGTTCGCCAAGGCGCACGACGCCGCCGCCGAACGGTACGGCGAGGGGGAGCGGGCGTACCGGGTCGCCTACGACGCGCTCAAGCACAGCTACGAGAAGGTCGGCGACCACTGGGAGCCCAAGGCCGAGAAGGGCCCGTCCGACGAGCGCGCCAAGAGCGGTGGCCCCAACGCCAAGGGCACCTCCGCCGAGGGGGTGGACGCCAACGCGTCGAAGAAGCACCTGATGGAGGTGGCTCGGCGGCTGGACATCTCGGGTCGCTCGACGATGACCAAGGACCAGTTGGTCGACGCGATCAAGAAGGCGAATCGGCGCCAGTCGGCGCGCAGCCGCTAACCGCGCGAGCGGCCTGCGCTCTCCAGCAGCAGCGCATCGCCCTCGGCCTGTTCGGCCTGCATCAACCGGCGCGCCTTGGCCCGGGTGATGAGGATGCCGAGGACCGCGACCACCCAGATCACGTACTGCACCGTCCACGCCGCGCGGAACGAGTCGAACGAGATCTCGCCGGCCAGGTCGAGGATGATGCCCATGGCCTGCATCACCAGCAGCGAGGCGAGGAAACCGCCCATGTTCACCAGCCCGGAGGCGGTGCCCAGCGTCGCGCTCGGGTTGAAGGTGCGGGCGTAGTCGAAACCGACCATCGAACCGGGGCCGCCGACCGAGATCACCACGATCAGCACGATCAGCAGCCACAGCGGCGCCGGGCCCGGCAACGCCAGCAGCACGGTCCAGATCAGCGCGTTGCTTCCGATGATCCCCAGCACGATCCAGGACCGCCGGTGCGGGTAGCGGCCGGTGAAGATGCCGATCAGCACGCCTGAACAGATGGCGGAGGCCACCGACACCGTCAGGATCATGCCCGCCACACCCGGCGACTGCCCCTGGGCCTTGGTCAGGTACGGCACGCCCCACATCAGCGTGAACGCCGTCACCGAGAACTGGGTGCCCATGTGTGTGAAGAAGCCCAGCCGGGTGCCGGGGCGCATCCACACCGTCTTCACGCTGGACGCGGTCTCGCGCACCCGGATCGGGTCGGCCTGCACCGCGTCGCCGTTCGGCGTGTTCTTGACCAGCGCCAGCGTCAGCGCCATCGACATCACCCCGAACGCGGCGACCGAGACGTACGCGGTGCTCCAGCCCGACGCGTCGAGCAGGGCAAAGAACGGGATCGCCGACAGCACCTGGCCGAGCTGCCCCATGATGCCGGTGAGCTGGGTGACCAGCGGCATCTGCCGCAGGTTGAACCAGTAGGGGACCAGGCGCAGCACCGAGATGAACGTGAACGCATCACCGAGTCCGAGCATGGCGCGGGCGCCGATCGCGACCGGCAGCGACTCGGTGAACGCCAGGGTCAGCTGGCCCGCCGCCATCAGCGCGCCGCCGGCCAGGATCATCGTCTTGGAGCCGAACCGGTCCAGCAGTACGCCCGCCGGCACCTGCGCACCGGCGTAGACGATCACCTGAAGGACGACGAACGTCGACAGCACACTCGGACTGGCATCGAACCGCTCAGCCGCATCGAGGCCGGAGACGCCCAGCGTGGTTCGGTCCAATACAGCGACGATGTACGCCAGGAGTCCGGTGCCCCACACAATCCAGGGACGCACTCGAACCCTTCCCGCACAGTAGTTGAATAGCTTGCCTCTCTATGTTTCCCCAATCGGGTACGGCCAAGCCAATTCTTTTGCGGTGAGCCTGCTCACCGCGTTGGCTGGGAATAACTGGGAATAACGCGGTCCTGGATTCCAGGCTAGCGGCCAGGGGCATATGTGCAGATAGTGACCAGTGTGATGAATTGCTGGCTATCGGGAAATTCTTCACGCGTACTTCGCTCGCGCAGATGAATCCGCTACTACAGTGAGCGCATGATCCGTCGCGGTGCTGCCGGGGTGTGTGTCATTGGCTGAGTACCGTCTGGACGAGCTGGCCCGGATCTCGGGGGTCAGCGCCCGAAACATCCGCGCCTACCGGGAGCGCGGGCTGCTGGACCCGCCGCGCCGGGTGGGCCGCTCGGCGTACTACGACGACTACCACCTGTCGCAGTTGCGCACGATCAACCAGCTGCACCGGCGCGGCTTCAACACCGCCCACATCGCCGAGTTCTTCGCCAGCCTGCGCAAGGGGGCCGACCTGGCCGACATCCTCGGCATCCAGCGCGCGGTGCTCGGGCCGCACGCCGACGAGCCGGCCGCCACGCCCGACGACGACACCGCGCGCACCCTCGACATCGATCCGGACGGCGACGAGGCGCGCCGCCTCATCGAGTACGGGCTGGCCGAGCGGAGCGCCGACGGACTGGTGCTCATCGACGCCACGGTGCGTCAGGTGGTGGCGCGGGCGTCGGACCCGCTGGTGTACGTGCGGTCCATCCTGCAGATCCACCAGACCACCCGGGCCGCGATCGAGGGGCTGGCCGGCGGGTTCGTCGCCGCGCTCGACGAGTGCGTGACCGCCCGGTTCGGAGAAGGCTACCAGCCGCGGCCGCAGGAGATGGACGAGCTGAGCCGGATCGTGCGCGACTACCGCGAACTGTGGACCGGGGTGGTCGCCCACAGCCTGGACAAGGCGCTGCAGGAGCACGTGCAGGCCGCCGACTCGGAGTACGCGGGCATCCTGCTGGCCGGGCGGCGCGACGCCGACCGCGGGTGACGGCGGGAGTTCGCTCGGCAACCCCGGCCACCACTGCTGATGCCGCTGTGACCAGCGACGTCAGAGCGATTTCTGTGATTTCTGTCGTATTCTGTGGTTCGTGTCAATTCCTCGGCGAGCGATCCTCAAGGGGGCTCTCGCCGCGCCGGCCGTCCTGGCCGTGGGCACCGGCGTACCGGCGCTGACCGCCCCCGCACCGGCCTCCGCCGCCCCGCTGGGCGTGCTGCTCGACTACGCCGCCGGGGTGCTGCGCGCCGGCGACATCCGCGCCGCGGGCGCCATCGGCGCGATCCGCTACGTCTCCGACCGCAGACCCGGCGCGGAGTGGATGCTGGGCAAGCCGATCCAGCTCGACGAGGCGCGTGACCTGTACCGGGGCGGTCTGAAGATCGTGTCCTGCTACCAGTACGGCAAGAAGGAGACCGCCGACTGGCTCGGCGGTCACGCGGCCGGGGTGGCGCACGCCAAACGCGGCTGGGAACTGCACGTCGCCGCCGGCGGGTCCTACGGCGCGCCCATCTACGCCTCCATCGACGACGACCCCACCTACGAGCAGTACAAGCGGCAGGTCGCGCCCTATCTGCGGGGCTGGGAGGCGGTGCTGGGCAGGCAGCGCGTCGGCGTCTACGCCAACTCCAAGACCATCGAATGGGCGGTGCAGGACGGCATCGGCGCGTACTACTGGCAGCACAACTGGGGATCGCCGGGCGGGGTCGCGCACCCGGCCGCACATCTGCACCAGGTGGAGATCGACAAACGCAAGGTGGCCGGTGTCGGGGTGGACATCAACCACATCCTCAAGCCCCAGTTCGGACAGTGGGACTAGACTTTACCGACCAGTAAGTAGCGCCAGCAAACTTCTGTCGGTGGCCGACACGTGCCAGGAGACAATTTCGGATCAATTGTCTTGTTGGTGACGGGCGACACCGCAGGTAGGCGGGACGCAGAATTTTTACATAACGATTTGATAACAATACTGCCTTGATCAGGGCTGTTTTGCCTACTCGACCGTAACCACGCGCATGCAGGACGTTTGTCCCGAAAGGCTTCGGCGGCTGTCGAACACCGCGTTACGCAACCACGGGTTACCCAAGCGTAGAACTGATCAGTAACCATTTCGGCGGCCAAAAGCGGGTCCGCTCTTATGACACTCTTAGTACGGCTGGAATGCCCGAGAGGCGGCGTGCGCGGACCCCGCGGACCTGCCCGGGCCGACCGGAGGGAACCGGTCCCAGCTGGGGATTCGACGCCGAATCGCAGGGCGCCGGCGAGGAGGCCGGGGCGCCCCGGGACCACACAGACGGACCTCAAGACGACAGGTGACGGCTTCGGCCGGAACCGACGAGCACGACGCGGGACGAGGAGAGAACAGAACGTGACGATCAACGAGCAGCAACGGGTGTCCACAGACCGCAATCCGGATACCGCGCTGTCCGGTACCCACGCCCTCGTCGATCGGCTCAACGCCGGCGAGCCCTACGCCGTCGCCTTCGGCGGCCAGGGCGGCGCGTGGCTGGAGAACCTCGAGGAACTGGTCAGCTCGGCCGGCATCGAGTCGGAGCTCAGCGAGGTGGTCGGTGAGGCCGCGCTGCTGCTCGAGCCGGTGGCCCGCGAACTCGTGGTGGTGCGGCCGATCGGGTTCGAACCGCTGCAGTGGGTGCGCGCGCTGGCCGCCGACGAGCCGCTGCCACCCGCCAAGCAGCTGATCACCGCCGCGATCTCCGGACCCGGCATCCTGCTGGCCCAGATGGCCGCCATCCGCGCCGTCACCCGCCAGGGCCTGGATCTGTACGGCACCCCGCCGGTCGCCATGGCCGGTCACTCCCAGGGCATCATGGCCTGCGAGTCGCTGCGCGCCCAGGGCGCCCGTGACGCCGAACTGCTGGCGTTGCTGCAGCTCATCGGCGCCGCCGGCTCGCTGATCTCGCGGCGCCGCGGCATGGTCGGGCGCGGCGACAAGTCGCCGATGGTGTCGGTGACCAACGTCGACCCCCAGCGCATCGCCGAGCTGCTCGAGGAGTTCTCCAAGGACGTGCGCACCGTGCTGCCGCCGGTGCTGTCGATCCGCAACGGCCGCCGCTCCGTCGTCATCACCGGTACACCCGAGCAGCTCGGCCGCTTCGAGCTGTACTGCCAGAAGATCACCGAGAAGGAAGAGGCTGAGCGCAAGAACAAGCTGCGCGGCGGCGCCGTCTTCAGCCCGGTCTTCAACCCGGTGCAGGTCGAGGTCGGCTTCCACACCCCGCGGCTGGCCGACGGCGTCGACCTCGTCGACACCTGGGCCGCGCGCTGCGGTATCGACGCCGAGCTCGCCCACGAGATGACCGAGTCGATCTTCGTCCGCCCGATCGACTGGGTGGCCGAGGTGGAGCGGCTGCACGAGGCCGGCGCCAAGTGGATCATCGACCTCGGCCCGAGCGACACCGTCACCCGCCTCACCGCACCGGTGATCCGCGGCCTGGGCATCGGCATCGTGCCCGCCGCCACCCGCGCCGGGCAGCGCAACCTGTTCACCGTCGGCGCCGAGCCCGACGTGCCGCCCGCGTGGTCCTCGTTCGCGCCGAAACCCATTGAGCTGCCGGACGGTTCGGTCAAGGTCTCGACGAAGTTCACCCGGCTCACCGGGCGTTCGCCGATCCTGCTGGCCGGGATGACGCCGACCACCGTCGACGCCAAGATCGTCGCCGCGGCCGCCAACGCCGGCCACTGGGCCGAGCTCGCAGGCGGCGGCCAGGTCACCGAGGAGATCTTCGAGAACCGCATCGCCGAGCTGACCCAGCTGCTCGAGCCGGGCCGCGCGATCCAGTTCAACTCGCTGTTCCTGGACCCGTACCTGTGGAAGCTGCAGCTCGGCGGCAAGCGCCTGGTGCAGCGGGCCCGCCAGTCGGGCGCGCCGATCGACGGCGTCGTGGTCTCGGCCGGCATCCCCGAGCTCGAGGAAGCCGTCGACCTGATCGAGGAGCTCAACAGCGTCGGCATCGCCCACGTGGTGTTCAAGCCGGGCACCGTCGAGCAGATCAAGTCGGTCATCAAGATCGCCAACGAGGTGCCCGACAAGGACGTCATCGTCCACATCGAGGGCGGCCGCGCCGGCGGTCACCACTCGTGGGAGGACCTCGACGACCTGCTGCTGACCACCTACGGCGACCTGCGCAAGCTCCCCAACATCACGATCTGCGTGGGCGGCGGCATCGGCACGCCGGAGCGGGCGGCCGAGTACCTGTCCGGCCGCTGGTCGAAGCCGTACGGCTTCCCGGAGATGCCCGTCGACGGCATCCTCGTCGGCACCGCGGCGATGGCCACCAAAGAGGCCACCACCAGCCCGCAGGTCAAGAAGATGCTGGTGGAGACCAAGGGCACCGAGGCCTGGGTGGGCGCCGGTAAGGCCCAGAACGGCATGGCGTCCGGGCGCAGCCAGCTCGGCGCCGACATCCACGAGATCGACAACGCCGCCTCCCGCTGCGGCCGGCTGCTCGACGAGGTGGCCGGTGACGCCGAGGCCGTCGCCGCCCGCCGCGACGAGATCATCGAGGCGATGGCCGCCACCTGCAAGCCGTACTTCGGCGACATCGGCGACATGACCTACCTGCAGTGGCTGCAGCGCTACGTGGAGCTGGCCATCGGCGACGGCACCAGCACCGCCGACACCAAGCTGCCCGACAGCCCCTGGCTGGCCGACACCTGGCGGGAGCGCTTCGCCGAGATGCTGCAGCGCGCCGAGGCCCGGCTGCACCCGCAGGACTCCGGCCCCATCCCGACCCTGTTCACCGACCCGGCCGTGTTCGACGAGCCGGAGCGCGCCATCGCGCTGCTGCTGGAGCGCTACCCGGAGGCCGAGACGCTGCGGCTGCACCCGGCCGACGTGCCGTGGTTCATCACGCTGTGCAAGAAGCCGGGCAAGCCGGTCAACTTCGTGCCGGTCATCGACAAGGACGTGCGGCGCTGGTGGCGCAGCGACTCGCTGTGGCAGGCGCACGACGCCCGCTACTCCGCCGATCAGGTGTGCATCATCCCGGGCACCGCGGCGGTCGCCGGGATCACCCGCGTCGACGAGCCGGTCGGTGAGCTGCTCGACCGCTTCGAGCAGGCCACCATCGACGAGGTGCTGGCCTCGGGCGCCGAGCCCGTCAAGGTGGTCTCGCGGCGCCAGGCCCGCGCCGACGTCACCGGCCCGCTGGCCGTGGTGCTCGACTCGCCCGACGTGCTGTGGGCCGGCCGCACCGCGATCAACCCGGTGCACCGCATCGGCGCGCCGAGTGAGTGGCAGGTCAACGAGAACCGGTCGGCCACCCACCCGAACACCGGCGCCCGGCTGGAGCTCACCGGTGAGACGGTGACGCTGAGCGTGCCGCTGTCCGACATCTGGATCGACATCCGCTTCACGCTGCCGGCCTGCACGGTCAACGGCGGTATGCCGGTGGTCACCGTCGAGGACGCCTCGGCCGCGATGCGGTCGGTGCTGGCGATCGCCGCCGGCGTCGACGGCCCCGACGCGCTGCCGGAGGTCAAGGACAACACCGCCACGGTCACCGTCGACTGGGATCCCGAGCAGGTCGCCGACCACACCGGGGTCACCGCCACGTTCGGCGCGCCGCTGGCCCCCGGCCTGAGCCTGGTGCCCGACGCGCTCGTCGGCCACTGCTGGCCGGCGGTGTTCGCGGTGATCGGCGCGGCCGCCACCGAGGACGGGTTCCCCGTCGTCGAGGGTCTGCTGTCGCTGGTGCACCTGGACCACGCCGCGCATCTGCTCGCCGCGATGCCGAAGGAAAAGGCCGAACTGACCGTCACCGCAACGGTTTCCCCGGCCACCGACACCGAGTACGGCCGCGTCGTGCCGGTCTCGGTCGCCATCAGCGACGCCGAGGGCACCGCGCTGGCCAAGCTGGAGGAGCGGTTCGCGATCCGCGGCCGCACCGGCTCGGCCGAGCTGGCCGACCCGCCGCGCGCCGGCGGGGCCATCACCGACAACGCGACCGAGACCCCGCGCCGGCGCCGGCGCGACGTCACCGTCACCGCGCCCACCGACATGAGCGCGTTCGCGGTGGTCTCCGGTGACCACAACCCGATCCACACCGACCGCGCCGCCGCCCTGCTGGCCGGGCTGAAATCGCCCATCGTGCACGGCATGTGGCTGTCGGCGGCCGCGCAGCACGTGGTCGCGGCCACCGACGGCAAGCCGGCGCCGCCGGCCCGGGTGGTGGGCTGGACGTCGCGGTTCCTGGGCATGGTGCTGCCCGGCGACCAGATCGACTTCCGCGTCGACCGCGTCGGAATCGACCGCGGCGCCGAGATTCTCGAGATCACCGCGAAGGTCGGCGGTGAGCTGGTGATGTCGGCGTCCGCGCAGCTGGCCGCGCCCAAGACCGTCTACGCCTTCCCGGGGCAGGGCATCCAGTCCAAGGGCATGGGCATGGAGGTCCGTGCCCGGTCCAAGGCGGCCCGCAAGATCTGGGACCGCGCAGACAAGTTCACCCGCGAGACGCTGGGCTTCTCGGTGCTGCACGTGGTGCGCGACAACCCGACCAGCCTGATCGCGGCGGGCGTGCACTACGAGCACCCGGACGGCGTGCTGTACCTGACGCAGTTCACCCAGGTCGCGATGGCCACGGTGGCCGCCGCGCAGGTGGCCGAGATGCGTGAGCAGGGCGCGTTCGTCGAGGGTGCGATCACCTGCGGCCACTCCGTCGGTGAGTACACCGCGCTGGCCTGCGTCTCGGGCGTCATCGAGCTCGAGGGTCTGCTGGAGGCGGTGTTCCAGCGCGGCTCCAAGATGCACGACATCGTGCCGCGCGACGAGAAGGGCCGTTCCAACTACCGCATGGCCGCCATCCGGCCCAGCCAGATCGACCTGGCCGACGAGGACGTCAAGGACTTCGTCGCCGAGATCTCCGAGCGCACAGGCGAATTCCTGGAGATCGTGAACTACAACCTGCGTGGCTCGCAGTACGCGATCGCCGGCACCGTGCGCGGTCTGGAGGCCCTGGAGGAGGAGGTCGAGCGGCGCCGCAAGATCACCGGCGGCAAGCGCTCGTTCATCCTGGTGCCCGGCATCGACGTGCCGTTCCACTCCAGCGTGCTGCGCGTCGGCGTCGACGACTTCCGCCGCAGCCTGGAGCGGGTGCTGCCGCGTGACCGCGATCCCGACCTCGTTGTGGGCAAGTACATCCCGAACCTGGTGCCGCGGCCGTTCACGCTGGACCGCGACTTCATCCAGGAGATCCGGGACCTGGTGCCCGCCGAGCCGCTCGACGAGATCCTCGCCGACTACGACACCTGGCGTAACGAGCGCCCGGTCGAGTTGTGCCGCAAGGTCGTCATCGAGCTGCTGGCCTGGCAGTTCGCCAGCCCGGTGCGCTGGATCGAGACGCAGGACCTGCTGTTCATCGAGGAGGCCGCAGGCGGCCTCGGTGTCGAGCGGTTCGTCGAGATCGGCGTGAAGAACGCGCCGACGGTGGCGGGTCTGGCGGCCAACACGCTCAAGCTGCCGGAGTACTCGCACAGCACCGTCGAGGTGCTCAACGCCGAGCGTGACGCCGCGGTGCTGTTCGCCACCGACACCGATCCCGAACCCGAGATCGACGACGCCGCACCGGAACCCGAGGCCGCCGCACCGGCCGAGGCGCCCGCGGCACCCGCGCCCGCCGAGGTGCCCGCTCCGGCGGCGGCCCCGGCAGGCGGTCCGCGCCCGGACGATCTGACCTTCGACGCCGCCGACGCCACGATGGCGCTGATCGCGCTGTCGGCGAAGATGCGCATCGACCAGATCGAGCCGCTGGACTCCATCGAGTCGATCACCGACGGTGCGTCCTCGCGGCGCAACCAGCTGCTCGTCGACCTGGGCTCCGAGCTGAACCTCGGCGCCATCGACGGTGCGGCCGAGGCGGATCTGGCCGGGCTCAAGGGTCAGGTGACCAAGCTGGCCCGCACCTACAAGCCGTTCGGTCCGGTGCTGTCGGACGCGATCAACGACCAGCTGCGCACCGTGCTCGGGCCGTCCGGCAAGCGGCCCGCCTACATCGCCGAGCGGGTCGCCAAGACCTGGGAACTGGGCGAGGGCTGGGCCAAGCATGTCACCGTCGAGGTGGCGCTGGGCACCCGCGAGGGCAGCAGCGTGCGCGGCGGTGATCTCGGCGGGCTGCACGACGGTGCGCTGGCGTCGGCCGCCGATGTCGACAAGGTGATCGACGCCGCGGTGGCCAAGGTGGCCGCGCGCCACGGTGTCTCGGTGTCGCTGCCGTCGGCCGCCGGTGGCGGTGGCGGCGTGGTCGACTCGGCCGCGCTGACCGAGTTCGCCGAGCAGGTCACCGGCCCCAACGGTGTGCTGGCCAACGCGGCGCGCACGATCCTGAACCAGCTGGGTCTGGAGACCCCGGTGTCGGTGCCGGAGGCCACCGACGCCGAGCTCATCGAGCTGGTGACCGCCGAACTGGGTTCGGACTGGCCGCGTCTGGTGGCGCCGGTGTTCGACGGCCGCAAGGCGGTGCTGCTCGACGACCGGTGGGCCAGCGCCCGTGAGGACCTGGCCCGGCTGTGGCTGCTCGACGAGGGCGAGATCGACGCCGACTGGGAGCGGCTGTCGGAGCGCTTCGAGGGCGCCGGCCACATCGTCAGCAAGCAGGCCAACTGGTGGCAGGGCAAGGCGCTGGCCGCCGGCCGCAACATCCACGCCGCGCTGTACGGCCGCGCCGCCGCGGGTGCGGAGAACCCCGGCAAGGGTCGCTACAGCGACGAGATCGCCGTTGTCACAGGCGCATCCAAGGGCTCGATCGCGGCCTCGGTGGTGGCGCAGCTGCTCGACGGCGGTGCGACCGTGATCGCCACGACGTCGAAGCTCGACGACGACCGGCTGGCGTTCTACAAGCAGCTGTACCGCGAGAACGCCCGCTTCGGCGCGAAGCTGTGGGTGGTGCCCGCCAACATGGCGTCCTACACCGACATCGATGCGCTGGTGCAGTGGGTCGGCTCCGAGCAGACCGAAACCCTTGGGCCGCAGTCGATTCACATCAAGGATGCGCAGACCCCGACGCTGCTGTTCCCGTTCGCCGCGCCGCGGGTGGCCGGCGACATGTCGGAGGCCGGTTCGCGCGCCGAGATGGAGATGAAGGTGCTGCTGTGGGCGGTCGAGCGGCTCATCGCCGGCCTGTCGCACATCGGTGCCGAGCGCGACATCGCCGCGCGACTGCACGTCGTGCTGCCGGGCTCGCCGAACCGCGGCATGTTCGGCGGTGACGGCGCCTACGGCGAGGCCAAGGCCGCGCTCGATGCGCTGGTCAAGCGGTGGAAGGCCGAGACGTCGTGGTCGCAGCGGGTTTCGCTGGCCCACGCGCTGATCGGCTGGACCAAGGGCACCGGCCTGATGGGGCACAACGACGTCATCGTCGACGCCGTCGAGGCCGCCGGGGTCAAGACCTACACCACCGACGAGATGGCGAGCCTGCTGCTGCGGCTGTGCGACGTCGACGCCAAGGTCGCCGCCGCGCAGGAGCCACTGGAGGTCGACCTCACCGGCGGACTGGCCGATGTCGAACTCGACCTCGCCGAGCTGGCCACCAAGGCCCGCGAGGAGATGGTCGCCGAGACCGCCGCCGAGGAGTCCGACGACGAGGGCACCATCAAGGCGCTGCCGTCGCCGCCGCGCGGCTACCAGGCCGCCCCGCCGCCGCAGTGGGAGGACCTCGACGTCGACCCGGCCGACCTGGTCGTCATCGTCGGCGGCGCGGAGCTCGGGCCCTACGGCTCGTCGCGCACCCGCTTCGAGATGGAGGTCGAGAACGAGCTGTCGGCCGCCGGCGTGCTCGAGCTGGCCTGGACCACCGGCCTGGTCAAGTGGGAGGACGATCCCACCCCCGGCTGGTACGACACCGCCACCGGTGAACTGGTCGACGAGGGTGAGCTGGTCGAGCGCTACCACGATGCGGTGATCGAGCGCGTCGGCATCCGCGAGTGGGTCGACGACGGTGCGATCGATCCGGATCACGCGTCGCCGCTGCTGGTTTCGGTGTTCCTGGACAAGGACTTCACGTTCGTGGTGTCCAGCGAGGCCGACGCCCGGGCGTTCTACACGTTCGATCCCGAGCACACGGTGATCCAGCCGGTGCCCGACAGCAGCGACTGGCAGGTGACCCGCAAGGCGGGCACCGAGATCCGGGTGCCGCGCAAGGTCAAGCTGTCGCGGACCGTGGGCGCGCAGATCCCGACCGGCTTCGATCCGACGGTCTACGGCGTGTCACCCGACATGGCGTCGTCGATCGACCGGCTGGCGCTGTGGAACCTGGTGACCACCGTCGACGCGTTCCTGTCCGCCGGGTTCACCCCGGCCGAGCTGATGCGCTGGGTGCACCCGAGCATGGTGGCCAGCACGCAGGGCACCGGCATGGGTGGCATGACCTCGATGCAGACGATGTACCACGGCAACCTGCTGGGCAGGAACAAGCCGAACGACATCCTGCAGGAGGTGCTGCCCAACGTCTACGCGGGCCACGTCGTGCAGTCCTACATCGGCAGCTACGGGTCGATGATCCATCCGGTCGCCGCCTGCGCCACGGCCGCGGTGTCGGTCGAGGAGGGTGTCGACAAGATCCGGCTCGGCAAGGCCGATTTCGTGGTCGCCGGCGGCTACGACGACCTGACGCTGGAGGCGATCATCGGGTTCGGTGACATGGCGGCCACCGCCGACACCGAGATGATGCGCGCCAAGGGCATCAGCGACCGCAAGTTCTCCCGCGCCAACGACCGGCGCAGGCTGGGCTTCGTCGAGTCGCAGGGCGGCGGCACGATCCTGCTGGCCCGCGGCGACCTGGCGGTCAAGATGGGCCTGCCGGTGCTGGCGGTGGTGGCGTACGCGTCGTCGTTCGGCGACGGTGTGCACACCTCGATCCCGGCGCCCGGCCTGGGCGCGCTGGGCGCGGGCCGTGGCGGACCCGAGTCGCAGCTGGCCAAGTCGCTGGCCAAGCTGGGTGTCGGTGCCGACGACATCGCGGTGATCTCCAAGCACGACACCTCGACGCTGGCCAACGACCCGAACGAGACCGAGCTGCACGAGCGGCTGGCCGACGCGCTCGGCCGGTCCGAGGGTGCCCCGCTGTTCGTGGTGTCGCAGAAGAGCCTCACCGGCCACGCCAAGGGCGGTGCGGCGGCGTTCCAGATCATGGGGATGTGCCAGATGCTGCGCGACGGGGTGATCCCGCCGAACCGCAGCCTGGACTGCGTCGACGACGAACTCGCCGGCGCCTCCCACCTGGTCTGGGTGCGCGAGACGCTGCGGATGGGCGACAAGTTCCCGCTCAAGGCCGGTCTGGTGACCAGCCTGGGCTTCGGGCACGTGTCGGGTCTGGTGGCGCTGGTGCATCCGCAGGCGTTCCTGGCGACGCTGAGCCCGGAGGAGCGCGAGGACTACCAGAAGCGCGCCGCCGAGCGGGTGCTGGCCGGTCAGCACCGGCTGGCGTCGGCGATCGCCGGCGGCCAGCCGCTGTACGAGAAGCCGGCCGACCGCCGGTTCAGCCACGACGAGCCGGAGAAGAAGGCCGAGGCCGAGATGCTGCTCAGCATGGACGCCCGGCTCGGCGAGGGTGACGTGTATGTGGTTGGGCGAGACTGAGATAGCCGAGCTCGAGATAGCCGAGACCGAGTTAGCATTGCGCACATGGCGATAGTCGGAGTGGGGATCGACCTGGTCTCCATCTCCGAGTTCGCAGAGCAGGTCGATCAACCCGGGACGGTGTTCGCCGAGACGTTCACGCCGGGGGAGCGGCGCCACGCCGCCGACAAGAGTTCGTCGGCGGCGCGGCACCTCGCCGCGCGGTGGGCCGCCAAGGAGGCCGTGATCAAGGCGTGGTCGGGATCTCGGTTCGCCAAGCGGCCGGTGCTGCCCGAGGGCATCCACCGCGACATCGAGGTGATCACCGACATGTGGGGCCGGCCGAAGGTGCGACTGTCCGGCGCCATCGCCGAGCACCTCAAGGACGTCACGATCCACGTGTCGCTGACCCATGAGGCCGACACCGCCGCCGCGGTCGCCATCCTCGAGGAGCGCTAGCCTCGACGCCATGAGTGATCTCGTGGCGAGGGTGCGTGAGGTGCTGCCGTCGGTGCGGCGCGATCTGGAGGACCTGATCCGCATCGAGTCGGTGTGGGCGGACCCGGCGCGGCGCGGCGAGGTGCGGCGCAGCGCCGACGCGGTGGCCGGGCTGCTGTCCGACGCCGGGTTCGGCGACGTGCAGATCGTCAGCGAGGGCGGCGCCCCCGCCGTGATCGCCCGCCATCCCGCCCCGCCGGGCGCGCCGACCGTGCTGCTCTACGCCCACCACGACGTGCAGCCCGAGGGCGACCCGGTCCAGTGGCACACCCCGCCGTTCGAGCCGACCGAGCGCGACGGCCGCCTCTACGGTCGCGGCAGCGCCGACGACAAGGCCGGTATCGCAACACATCTCGCCGCGTTCCGGGCGCACGGCGGCAACCCGCCGGTCGGGGTGACGGTGTTCGTCGAGGGTGAGGAGGAGTCGGGCTCCCCGTCGCTGTCGCGACTGCTGGCCGCCCACCGCGACACGCTGGCCTCCGACGTGATCGTCATCGCCGACTCGGACAACTGGAGCACCGAGGTGCCGTCGCTCACCGTGACGCTGCGCGGGCTGGCCGACTGCGTGGTCGAGGTCGCCACCCTCGACCACGGGCTGCACTCCGGGCTGTGGGGCGGTGTGGTCCCCGACGCGCTGAGCGTGCTGGTGCGACTGCTGGCCAGCCTGCACGACGACGACGGCAACGTCGCCGTGGAGGGCCTGCACGAGGCCACCGCCGCCGACGTCGACTTCTCACCCGACCGGGTGCGCGAGGAGACCGGAATGCTGCCCGGGGTTCAGGAGATCGGCACCGGGACTGTGCCGCAACGACTCTGGGCCAAACCGGCGATCACCGTCATCGGCATCGACACCACCCCGATCGAGAAGTCGTCGAACACGCTGATCCCGCGGGCCCGCGCCAAGGTGAGCATGCGCGTCGCACCCGGCGGGGACGCCGCCGAACACCTCGCCGCGCTCACGCGTCACCTCGAGACCCACGCACCGTGGGGCGCCAAGGTCACCGTCACCCCCGGGGATCTCGGCCAGCCGTACGCGATCGACACCACCGGGCCGGTGTACGACGCGGCCCGCGCGGCGTTCCGGCAGGCGTGGGGCACCGAACCCGTGGAAACCGGTATCGGCGGGTCGATCCCGTTCATCGCCGAGTTCGCCAAGACGTTCCCGCAGGCCAAGATCCTCGTCACCGGTGTGGAGGATCCCGCCACCCAGGCGCACAGCGTCAACGAGAGCCTGCACCTCGGGGTGCTCGAGAAGGCCGCGATCTCCGAGGCGCTACTGCTGGCCAACCTCGCGCCGTAGGTCGGCGGCCACCCGCGCCCGGGGCCGCCAGGCGGTGACGCCGACGAGGACGCTGAGCACCAGATAGAACGCCGCCCCCACCCACGGGGACAGCGAATCCCAGGTGCTGCGGGTCACGCCGGGATAGTCGAGCAGGCCCGCCGCGATCGACAACCCGATGCTGGCGTGCACCACGCTGACACCGGCGAGGAACCCGCACAGGAACTTCAGAATCTCGTGCTTGCTCACGCTCGTCGCCCCCTTGACGTTGCCAACAGCGCTCAGGATCGCCCACGCGGGCGGCACCGGCTAGGGCCCAAGGTCACCCCCGAATGAGTGCTCAAGCCCTCACCGGGGCGCGGCGGTCTCTGACAGACTGCGGTGGTGGCCGCCGACGACGCCTGGGACACCGACCTGACGCTGCGCTGCCTGGGCGCGGCGAACACGGTGACCGGGTCCAAACACCTGCTGGAGTCCGGCGATCGGCGAATCCTGGTGGACTGCGGCCTGTTCCAGGGTGTCAAGGTGTGGCGCGAACTGAACTGGAGCCGGCCGCCCGTCGGCCCGGAGAGCATCGACGCCGTCGTGCTGACCCACGCGCATCTCGATCACACCGGCTATCTGCCGCGCCTGGTGCGCGACGGGTTCCGCGGCCCGATCGTCTGCACGCGGGCCACCGCCGCCGTCGCCGACATCATCCTGCGCGACAGCGCCATGCTGCAGGAGCGCGACGCGGCGTTCCTCAACAAGCACCACGCCACCAAGCACCATCCGGCGCTGCCGCTGTATGACACCCGTGACGCCGAGCGGGCGCTGGACCTGTTCACCACCCGCCCGTTCGGGCGCGTGGTCGATGTGCCCGGCTTCGACTCGTCTGAGGGCGGCCCGACCGTGCTGTTCCGGCGCGCCGGGCACATCCTGGGCGCGGCCACCGTCGAGCTGGTCTGGCAGGGCAGGCGCATCGTGTTCAGCGGCGACCTGGGCCGCTACGACGACCCGCTCATGCTGGATCCCGAACCGGTGCCCGCCGCCGACTACCTGGTCATCGAATCCACCTACGGTGACCGGCTGCACGAGCGCGTCGACCCGGCTGACGCCCTCGCCGAGGCCGTCAACGCGACCGTGGAACGCGGTGGCACCGTGGTGATCCCGGCGTTCGCGGTGGGCCGGACCCAGACGCTGCTGTACCACCTGTGGCGGCTGCGGGAAGCGGGCAGGCTCGCCGACGTGCCGATCTACCTGGACAGCCCGATGGCGATCAACGCCAGCGATCTGCTGCGCACCCACCAGAGCGACCACCGGTTGGCGCCGCAGGTGTACGAGGGCATGCGCGCGATGGCCACCTACGCCCGGGAGGTCGAGGAGTCGATGGAGATCTCGGCCAGCCGCGACCCGAAGGTGGTGATCTCGGCCAGCGGAATGGCCAGCGGCGGCCGGGTTCTGCACCACCTCAGGGCGTTCGGGCCGGATCCCCGCAACACGATCATGGTGACCGGCTATCAGGTGCCCGGCACCCGCGGCCGGTCGATCGCCGAGGGGGAGCGCTTCCTGAAGATCTTCGGGGAGTGGATCCCGATCAACGCGCAGGTGGTCAACCTGCGGATGCTGTCCGCCCACGCCGACGCGGACGAGCTGATGCGCTGGGCCTCCGGCTTCACCTCCGCACCGCGGCGTACGTTCGTCGTCCACGGCGAACCGCAGGCCGCGGACACGCTGCGTAGGCGGATCGACCGCGAATTCGGATGGCCGGCAACGGTTCCCCGGATGAATCAGCTGTTCACGCTGTAACCGTCACACGGACAGGTCACGGCGCAGCTTGGCGACGTGGCCGGTGGCGCGCACGTTGTACTGGGCCACCTCGATCTTGCCCTTCTCGTCGACGACGAACGTCGAGCGGATGACGCCCTGCACGGTCTTGCCGTACATCGTCTTCTCGCCGTAGGCGCCCCAGGCGGTGAGCACCTTCTTGTCCGGGTCCGACAGCAGCGGGAAGTTCAGTTGGTCCCGGTCGCGGAACTTGGCCAGCTTCTCGGGCTTGTCGGGGGAGATGCCGATGACGTCGAGCCCGGCTTCGTTGAGCTCGGCGAGGCTGTCCCGGAAATCACACGCCTGCTTGGTGCAGCCCGGGGTCATCGCGGCGGGGTAGAAGTACACCACGACCTTGCGGCCCTTGTAGTCGGAGAGGTTCACGATGTTGCCGTCGGCGTCGGGCAGGCTGAAGGCCGGGGCTTTGTCGCCAACCTCGAGGCGCGGAGTCTGTGGCACGGCGCGGGCATCCCTTCTGTCGACCGGTGCGCTGCTGCCAGCGCGGGCTGCTTTAGGGTAGATCGGCAGGCTCCGTGAGGGGAGCAGCAACCGACAGCGGCTTGGAGGCGCACGTGGCGGACCGCGATCCCGAGGACATCAAGCGGGACATCGATCAGGCGCGCGAACAGCTGGCGGCGACGGTCGACACCCTCGCCCAGCGCGCCAATCCCAGCCGGCTGGCTGATGACGTCAAGGCCGCCGCGGTGCGGTTCGTGACGAAGCCGCCGGTGATGATCTCGCTGGCGGGGGTGGGCGTGTTGACGCTCGTGCTCGTGGTGCGCCGGATCCGGCGCTGATCTACCGTTGGCGGCAACCGGCCGCCGATGATGTCTTACGCGTCGGTGGCCGGCGCGGTCAGCGACGCCGGGCGCGCAGCCAGTCGGAGAGCGAGAAGCCGGGAGGATTGGCGACGCGGCCGATCCGGCTGCAGGTGTACACCGAGACGGGGATTTGCGGAGTTACGCCCTCGGCGGACTCGGCGCCACTGGCGCCCCTTCCGAACGATCCGCCTACCGGCGACATCAGCTAATTCCTTATCTTCCATCTGCCGTGACCGGTGCGTGTCCGGTGGCAGCCCTTCCAGCTAACAAAACTGTAGCAGAAGTCCCTGTCTTCGACCTGATCAAACTCGCAGATTTCATCCTGCAGCCTCTCTCTCCGCAACGATGCTTTGTCGCAGGCAGCGGGTGAAAAAGCTGCGTGTGCGTCGATTCCAGCACACTCCTTCGCATTCTGGACAAGATCGGCGAAAAAATCAACGGAAAAGTAAGTGGCAACGTTTGACAGTTGGATACCCGAGGGTATGGTGTCGCCGCTGAGACGCCCGATAAAAAACAGACGCGACCGTGGCGGTTGCCACGATCGCGTCTTCCCGGTGAATTGAAAGTGCGCCGTCAGGGTTTCGAACCCCGGACCCGCTGATTAAGAGTCAGCTGCTCTACCAACTGAGCTAACGGCGCTGCGTGTGAGACAATAACAGCCCTCGGGCTGCAATATGAAATCGCGTGGTCACGAGGGGTTTTTCGGATGCGTCGCCGCCGCCGCTCCGCAGGTGCAGATTGCCCTTAGACTGGTCCCAACGTCATTCGATGTCGGCTGCGAGGTGGAGTTCATAAAATGTGGCGAGTCCGTGCTGTGGCCCGTCCGCGTCGGCGTGCATGGTTGCTGACCATCGTGCTGATCCCCGCCTTGGCGCTGTCACTGTCGGCCTGCGGCGGCAACCAGCCGGCGCCTGAGCCGCAGGTGATCGTCGACAAGGGCACCCCGTTCGGCGATCTGCTGGTTCCCAAGCTCACCGCGTCGGTGACCGACGGCGCCGTCGGCGTCAGCGTCGACTCGCCGGTGACGGTCACCGCCGAGGGCGGGGTGCTGGGCGCGGTCACCATGACCAACGAGGACGGCCGCACCATCCAGGGCGAACTCAGCCCGGACGGGCTGACCTGGTCCACCGCTGAGCCGCTCGGCTTCAACAAGCGCTACACGCTGACCGCGGAGTCGCTGGGCCTCGGCGGGGTCACCCGGCGGCAGATGACGTTCGAGACGCATTCGCCCGAGAACCTGACCATGCCGTACGTGGTGCCCAGCGAGGGCGAGGTCGTCGGCGTCGGCCAACCGGTGGCGGTGCGGTTCGACGAGAACATCCCGAACCGGCTGGCCGCCCAGAAAGCGATCAAGATCACAACGGATCCGCCGGTCGAGGGCGCGTTCTACTGGCTGAACAACCGCGAGGTGCGGTGGCGGCCGGCCGAGTACTGGAAGCCCGGCACCAAGGTCACCGTCGAGGTGAACACCTACGGCGTCGACCTGGGTGACGGCCTGTTCGGCCAGGACGATGTCTCGACGCACTTCACCATCGGCGACGAGGTGATCGCCATCGTCGACGACAACACCAAGACGATGACGGTGAAACGCAACGGTGAGGTGATCAAGACCATGCCGGTGTCGATGGGCAAGAACAGCACGCCCACCAACCGGGGCACCTACATCGTCGGCGACCGGTTCAGCCACATGGTGATGGACTCGTCGACCTACGGCGTCCCGGTCAACTCGCCCAACGGGTATCGCACCGAGGTCGACTGGGCCACCCAGATCTCCTACAGCGGCATCTACGTGCACGCCGCGCCGTGGTCGGTGGGCAGCCAGGGCTCGGCCAACGTCAGCCACGGCTGCATCAACGTCAGCACCAGCAACGGTCAGTGGTTCTACGAGAACACCAAGCGCGGCGACATCGTCGAGGTCCTCAACACCGTGGGCTCGACGCTGCCGGGCACCGACGGGCTGGGGGACTGGAACATCCCGTGGGAGCAGTGGAAGGCCGGTAACGCGGGCGTCTAGGCCCGTTCTCGCGCGTCGAACGTGAGCTTGTGGTCGAGATTTCGGCGATTTCTCGCACATAACTTCACGTTCGGCGTAAGGACCGAAAAGAACACCGCCCCACCCGCGTCTGCAGGTGGGGCGGTGTTACCAGTCGGGGTGGCTGACGGGACTCGAACCCGCGACAGCCAGGATCACAACCTGGTGCTCTACCAACTGAACTACAGCCACCATCGCCGCGCTCACCCTGTCGGGCGGATGCGGCCTGTCGATATTAGCCGCTCTGGTGCTCAGTAGCCGAATCGGCTCCCTTTGTCTGTCCGTTCGGCGGGCCCAACTCACCGGCGATCGCCGCGATATCGCTGGTAGACGGCCCGGGCTGGGGGACGAACGCGGTGCGCCGGTAGTACTGGAGCTCGCGGATCGACTCGTGGATGTCGGCCAGCGCGCGGTGCGCCAGGCCCTTCTCCGGCTGCCCGAAGTAGATCCGCGGATACCACCGCCGGCACAACTCCTTGATTGAGCTGACGTCGATCATCCGGTAGTGCAGGTAGTCGTCGAGCTTGGGCATGTCGCGGGCGATGAAGCCGCGGTCGGTGGCGATCGAGTTGCCGGCCAGCGGCGCCGTCTTCGCCTGTTTGACGTGGTCGCGGATGTAGCTGAGCACCATCTCCTCGGCCTCGGCCACCGTGACCGTCGAGGCCCGCACCTCGTCGATCAGGCCGGAGCGGGTGTGCATGTCCTTGACCACCGGGATCATCGAGGACAACGCCTCCTCGTCGGCGTGGATCACCACGTCGATGCCGTCACCGAGGATGTTGAGGTCCGCATCGGTCACCAGTACGGCAATCTCGATGAGCCGGTCGGACTTGAGATCGAGCCCTGTCATCTCGCAGTCGATCCACACCAGTTCGTCGCGCACGACGCTCACAGTAAGCCTTCCGGCCCCGCCAGGCCCGCTCCACCCGCCCGTAACGGCCGTGACGCGGGTTAGGGTGCCTGCTGTGACCAGTGAGCCGACCGCCACCCCCGCACAGCAGATCGCCGCCGGGTATGCCGTTTCGGGCGCCGCACTCGAGCTCGGCACCGTCGTCGTCGACGGCGTCTGTGACCCCACCGCCCGGGTCCGCATCCCGCTGCGCACCGTCAACCGCCACGGCCTGATCGCGGGCGCCACCGGCACCGGCAAGACCAAGTCCCTGCAGGTGCTCGCCGAACAGCTGTCCGCCGCCGGGGTGCCGGTGGTGATGGCCGACATCAAGGGCGACCTGTCCGGGCTGTCGCGGCCGGGGGAGGCCAACGCCAACACCGAGGCGCGCGCCAGGGACACCGGCGACGACTGGACCCCCACCGGCTACCCCGTCGAGTTCCTGTCGCTGGGCACCGAGGGCATCGGGGTGCCGGTGCGCGCGACGATCTCCAGCTTCGGCCCGATCCTGCTGTCGAAGGTGCTCGGCCTGAACCAGACCCAGGAGTCCACCCTCGGCCTGATCTTCCACTGGGCCGACCAGAAGGGGCTGCCGCTGCTGGACCTCAAGGACCTGCGCGAGGTGATCAAGTACCTCACCAGCGACGAGGGCAAGCCCGAGCTCAAATCCCTGGGCGCGGTGTCGCCGACCACCGCCGGCGTCATCCTGCGCGCCCTGGTCAACCTCGAGGCCGAGGGCGGGGACACGTTCTTCGGCGAACCCGAACTCGAGACCGAGGACCTGCTGCGCGTCGACGAGCAGGGGCGCGGCATCATCACCCTCGTCGAGCTCGGCAACCAGGGCCTGCGTCCGGTGCTGTTCTCCACCTTCCTGATGTGGGTGCTGGCCGACCTGTTCACCTCGCTGCCCGAGGTCGGCGACCTCGACAAGCCCAAGCTGGTGTTTTTCTTCGACGAGGCCCACCTGCTGTTCAACGACGCCTCCAAGGCGTTCCTGGAGCAGGTCGAGCAGACGGTGAAGCTGATCCGCTCCAAGGGCGTCGGCGTGTTCTTCTGCACCCAGCTGCCCACCGACGTCCCCAACGACGTGCTCTCCCAGCTCGGCGCGCGCATCCAGCACGCGCTGCGGGCGTTCACCCCCGACGACGAGAAGGCGCTGACCAAGACCGTCCGCACCTACCCGAAAACCACGGTGTACGACCTGAAGTCGGCGCTGACCTCGCTGGGGATCGGCGAGGCGGTGGTCACCGTGCTGTCGGAGAAGGGTGCGCCCACCCCGGTGGCGTGGACGCGGATGCGTGCGCCGCGCTCACTGATGGACACCATCGGCGCCGACGCCATCGCCGCCGCGGCCAAGGCCAGCCCGCTGCAGGCCGAGTACGGCCAGACCGTCGACGGCGAGTCGGCCTACGAGATGCTCACCGCGCGCTACGCCGAACCCGAGCCCACCCAGGCTCCGGTGCCCGCGACCGGTGACGTGCTGCCGCCGCCGCTGCCGCCGGTCTCGGGTCAGGCCAGCACCTCCGGCGAGGTGCGGGTGCGCAAGACCGTCGAGCCCAGCATGTTCGAGAAGGTGGTCAACAGTCCGGCGTTCAAGAGCGCGATGCGTTCGGCGGGCACCGTGATCGGCCGCGAGATCACCCGCAGCATCCTCGGCACCGGCAGCCGTCGCACCCGGCGCCGCCGCTGACGAAGGCTCAGCCGCCGCCGAGCTTCTTGTAGATCGCGCCGACGATCGGCGTCACGATCGCGCGCGGCGCGTACCCCGAGGCCACCGACATCGCCTTCGACGTCACCCCGGGCACGATGCGCATCTTGTTGCGCTCCAACGCATCCAGCGACTGCTTGGCCGTGTACTGCGTCGAGATCCACAGGAAGTCCGGGATCAGCCGCTCCACGAGCGACTGCTCCTCCTCGGAGGGCAGCGTCTCGCGCACCGGGCCGGGGGCCAGCAGCGTGACGTGCACCCCGTCCTTCTTCAGCTCGCCGCGCAGCGACTCGCTGAACGTGTTGGCGAACGCCTTGCTGGCCGCGTAGGTCGCGTTGTTCGGGATCGGCGAATTGCCCGCCGCCGAACCGGAAATCAGGATGCCGCCGGCCTTGCGCTCGACCATGCCGGGCAGCACCGCGAGCACCAGGTCGTGCACCCCGAGCACGTTCAGCTGCACCTGCGCCTTCTCGCCGGCGGGATCCAGCTTGGTGATCGGGCCGAACGTCGCGGTACCGGCGTTGGCGCACAGGATCGAGATGTTGCGCGTCGACAGCTCCTCGCAGAACGCCGCACGTGCGGCGGGGTCGGTCAGGTCGACGGGCCGCACCTCGACGGTCACGCCGTACTGCGCGGTCAGCCGGTCGGCCAGCTTGCGCAGCACGTCCTCGCGACGGGCGGTGATGATCAGGTGGTGGCCGCGGGCGGCGAGCTCGACCGCCAGCGCCTCACCGATGTTCTGCGAAGCGCCGGTGACGACGGCGCGGGCGTCCGCACTGGGAGCGGGAACTGGCATGGGCGGGACTATATCGTGGGCGACCATGAGCAATTCGCCGCCGTCCGTGCGGATCGGGGGTCGGCGGCAGATCACCGCCTGGGCGCTGTGGGATTTCGGCGCGACCGGCCTGAACGCGATGGTCGTCACATTCGTGTTCTCGGTCTATCTGACCAGCGCCGTCGGCGACGATCTGCCGGGCTCGGCCAGCCCGGCCAGCTGGCTGGGCTGGGCGCTCGGCATCGCCGGGGTGGTGGTGGCGGTGCTCGCGCCCGTCACCGGCGTCTGGGTCGACGCGCCGTGGCGGCGGCGCCGCGTGCTGGCCGTGCTGACCGTGGCCGCCGTGGCGCTGACCGCCGCGATGAGCCTCATCCGCGACGACTACCACTACCTGGTCCCCGGCCTGGTGCTGCTGGCCGCGGCGGTGGCGTGCAACGAGCTGGCCACCGTGCCGTACAACGCGATGCTGCGGCAACTGTCCACCCCGCAGACCTCCGGCCAGATCTCCGGAATGGGTTTAGGCCTGGGCTATCTCGGCAGCGTCGCGCTGCTGCTGATCGCCTACTTCGGTTTCATCGCCGGCGACGGTGACACCCGCGGCCTGCTCGGCCTGCCCGCCGCCGACGGCCAGAACGTGCGCGCGGCGATGCTGCTGACCGCCGCCTGGTTCGCGGTGTTCGCCCTGCCCGTGCTGTTCGCGGTGCCCAGCGCGCCCCGCGACGCCGAACCCCGGGCGGCCACCGGCGTCCTCGGGGCCTTCTTCGGGGGCTACCGGGTGCTGTGGACGGAGATCGTCAGCGAATGGCGCCGCGACCACAACGTCGTCTACTACCTGATCGCCAGCGCCATCTTCCGCGACGGGCTGACCGGGATCTTCGCGTTCGGCGCCGTGCTCGGCGTCAACGTCTACGGCATATCCGGCGCCGACGTGCTGCTGTTCGGCGTCTGCGCCAGCACCGTCGCCGCGCTCGGCGCGCTACTCGGCGGTCTGCTCGACGACCGGTTCGGCCCCAAACCGGTGATCGTGGCGTCGCTGACCGCGCTGATCGCCACCGCCCTGACCCTGATGGCGCTCGACGGCCCGCTGGCGTTCTGGGTGTGCGGGCTGACGCTGTGCCTGTTCATCGGCCCGACGCTGTCGGCCGCGCGCACCCTGATGCTGCGGATGTCCGCCGAGGGCAAGGAGGGAGTGGCGTTCGGCCTCTACACCACCACCGGCCGGGCGGTGTCCTACGTCGCGCCGATGCTGTTCTCGCTGTTCATCGCGATGTTCGGCACCGACCGCGCCGGGATGGGCGGGCTGGTCGCGGTGCTGGCCGCCGGGTTGGTGGCGATGCTGCTGGTGCGGGTGCCCGCGCGGCGCTAGCGGATACCGGTGCAGATCGTCAGGCCGGCGCCGGTGCGCTGCTCGACGACGGTCCCGTCCACGGTGATCGAGCAGTTCACCTCGCGGCCGACGTTGATGATGCTGATGCTGGCCGTCGAGCTCGCCGGCTCGGCCAACTGCACCTCCTTGCGCCACGGCAGCAGCACGTTGAACTCGGTCTGCAGCAGGCCGCCGGTGTCGACGTAGGTGATGTTGATCGCCCGGCCGGTGCCGTTGACGACGTAGACGACGGTCTGCGTGACGCCCGGCTGGGTGGTGCGCGGCGACGTCGGATACGTGGGGGCGGGCACCCCCGGCTGGCGCGGCACCGACGGCCTGGTCGACGGCGGCACCGTCGGCCGCGGCACCGTCGTCGGGGTGCGCGACGTCGGCGGCGTGCTGAAGCTGGGCTCGTCCATCGGCGGCGGCGCCACCAGCGTCTCCTGCTTGGAGCTGTTCACGATGACCAGGGCGATCACCAGCCCGACCACCGTCAACGCCGCGATGCCCGCCAGCGCCCACAGCCAGCGCGGCGACTTCGGCTTCTCCGGCTCCGGCGGCGGCTCCCCGCCCGGCGGGTACGGCGGCTGCCCGTACTGGCCCGTCGCGTAGTACTGGCCGGTCCCGTACGGGTCGTAGCCGCCCGGGTACGTCGGAAGCTGCCGGGTAGGCGCGGGTATCACCGGCGGTTGATAAGTGGGGCCGTAGGCCTGGCTGGCGTATGCGGGGTCGGTGTACCCGGGATAGCCGTAGGCCTGCGGTTCCTCGCCGCTTCCGCGCCGTGGTGTCTCGGTCATGCCCACCTCATGGCTGCGAGGCTACCTGGGCAACCGCACAGTTGGCCGCGAGCGCCGTCACGGTCGCCCGGCGGCGGGCAGCTCCGGCATGCAGAATGAGACCGGTGGGTACGCAGGTTCGCCGGGTCTACGGCGCGTCCATGTCACCGGACGCGACGGCGTTCGCCCATCTGGTCGACGACGGCGGCTTCCCCCGCGCGGTGCAGCGGTTCCTGCGCGGCTGGCGGGCCAGCTCCTCACGCGACGTCGAACTGCCCGTCGACGGGCCGGTCACCCGGGTGCTGCACTCCGCCGACGGCCACTGGCTGGCCTGCGAGGTGGCCCCCGACGGCAGTAGCCGCACCCAGATCTGGGTGGTGACAACCGATCCCGACGACCGTGACGCGCATCGCATCGACTCGTGGCCGGACGGGACCACCGAGGGCACCGCCGAACTGATCAACTGGGACGGCACCCGGGTCGCGGCGATCCTCACCGGCGACGACGGGGTCGGCAGCTCGTGTCTGATCGACCCGGCCACCGGCGCGACCACGGTGCTCGACCGCCGCTCCGGCGGCCGCCTGGTCGACGCCTGGGCCGGTGCGGCGCTGGTGCGCGTCGGCCCCCGCGGCTACCGCGACCTGATCATGTTGCGCGACGGAATCGAAACCGCGCTGCTGCCTTACGATCCCGGCTCGACGACCGACACCGGTGTGATCCTCGACGACCAGCGCCCGCGCCGGTTGCGCGCCGGCTTGGAGGGGGAGACCTTCGAGCTGTACCACCCGTACGGACCCGACAACCCCGACGGCTATCTGCGCGCCCTGATTCGCAGCGAGAACGGCGCCGAGTACGCCCGCCTGCTGGAGGTCACCGTCACCCCCGACGGCGTCGCCTACCAGGTGCTGGCCGAGCGGCCCGACTGCGAGCTCGACGAGTTCACCGTCAGCGACGACCTCTCGACGGTGGCGCTGCTGTGGAACATGCAGGGCGCCAGTGAATTACAGATCCTCGAGCTGGCCGACAACACGCTGCACCCGCCGATCCCGCTGCCCGGCATGGTGGCCAGCCAGCTGTCCATCAGCGCCGGCGGCAACATGCTGGCGCTGACCGTCGAGGGCCCGTCCACCCCGCCGACCGTCGAGCTCGTCGACCCGCGCAGCCGCGAATGGGAGCCCGTCGACCGCGAACCCAGCTCCGGTCCGGTGGCCGCCGACCCGACCCTGGAGAGACTCGTCGCGCGCGACGGCCTGCCGTTCAGCGGCTGGCTGTTCCGCCCGCCCGCCGGGGTGCCGACGATCGGGGCGATGCTGTTCCTGCACGGCGGGCCCGAGGGCCAGGGCAGGCCCGGGTACAACGAGTTCTTCCCGCCGCTGCTGGAGCAGGGCATCGCGGTGTTCGTGCCCAACGTGCGCGGCTCGGGCGGGTTCGGGCGCAGCTTCATGCACGCCGACGACCGCGAGCGCCGGTTCGCCGCCATCGACGACGTCGCCGACGCCGTCGACCACCTCGTCGAGCGTGGGGTGGCCCCGGCGGACCGCATCGCCTGCTGCGGCTGGTCCTACGGCGGCTACCTCACGCAGGCGGCGCTGACGTTTCACCCCGACCGGTTCGCCGCGGGCATCAGCATCTGCGGCATGAGCGACCTGAACACCTGGTACCGCACCACCGAACCGTGGATCGCCGCGGCGGCGTACCCCAAATACGGCCACCCGATCAGCGACCGCGACCTGCTCGAGCAGCTGTCGCCGCTGCAGCGCGCCGACGCGCTCACCGCGCCGCTGCTGCTGGTGCACGGCCTCAACGACACCAACGTGCCGCCCACCGAATCCCTGCAGATGTACGACACGCTGCGCGCGCTGGGCCGCCGCACCGAACTGCTGACCTTCGACGACGACGGCCATGAGATCGACCGCCGCGAGAACCGGGCGGTGCTGGTCAAGGCGATGACCGAGTGGCTGCTCACGTCGTTCAGCGCGGCCGCCTCGGCGTGACCGAATTTCTTGATCAAATTGTCGCCCCGGCCAGGTTTGGGTGAATTTTCCGCCGGGTAAACGCTGCTCACGCTCGAGTTCAGGTGATTCGAGTCCCCCGACTAAGGAGGCACAGCATGCGAGGCGGCGGAATCCTGGGCGTCATCGTCCTCGTCTGGTTGCTCATCGGTGTCGTCGCCGCCTACCAGCGGGGTTACTTCTCCACCAGTGAAACCAATTGCGCGACAGCGGGAAGCATCGCGCTGACGGTGGTCGTCGGTCCGCTCAACTACGCGGGCGTCAACCCCAAGGTCAGCAGCTGCAACCTGCCCGAGCCCAGCCAGTAGTCACTGGAAGTTTCGGAAGAGTTCGAAAGGAACAATCATGATCATTCTCGGAGCAATCCTGCTGATCCTCGGGCTGGTTCTCGGGATCAACATCCTCTGGACGATCGGCGTCATCCTGATGGTCGTCGGCGCCGTGTTCTGGATCCTCGGCTCGGTCGGCCGCCCGGTCGGTGGCAGGCGAGCCTGGTATTAACCGGCCCTGATCTAACCGCTTAACCGACCGAGGCCAACGCCGCGACGGTCATCGCCTTCAAGATGACCCGCGGGTTGGTCTCGGTCGTTTTCGTGTTCGGCTTGAGCGCATGCGGTGTCGAGTTCATCAGGCCGAACGCCGCATGGGCCATCACCCGCGCATCGCCCTCGTCGAGCGAATCGTTAAGCCGCCGAAGCACATCCACCCAGATCTCGACGTACTGCCGCTGCGATTTGCGCACCTGGCGCTTGGCGGCGGGCGGCAGATTGTTCAGATCGCGGTCCTGGATCCGGATGAGATCGGGCTCGCCCAGTGCGAAGTCGAGGTGGAACTCGATCAGCCCGTCCAGCGCCCGGCGCGGATCCTGTGCGTTGGCGACCACCTCGCGGCCCCCGGCGAGCAGCCGCGTGCTGATGCCGACCAGCAACTCGACGAGCAGCGCCTCCTTGTTCGGGAAGTGCCGGTAGATCGCCGGACCGCTGACGCCGGCGGCGGCGCCGATGTCCTCCAGCCGCACCGCGAGATAGCCGCGGTCGGCCATCAACCGCTCCGCCGCGGCGATCAGTTTGGACCGGCGGTCGGACTTGGCCCTGCTGCGCGCGGTCGCGTCGGGGACCGTAGGGGACACAGCGGCTCCGAGGCTCTAGACAACTCAGTTAATCGTGGCTAACGTACCACGAGTTAGTCGCCATTAACTGAGAACGGGTCGCCGATGACACCGCGGTCTACACATCGCGAGGCACACCTCGCGCTGGTTGACGAGCTTCGTTCGAAACTGGCCGCCGCCGCGCTGGGCGGACCGGAACGCGCCCGCGAGCGCCACGTCAGCCGCGGCAAGCTCCTGCCCCGGGACCGGGTGGACGGTCTGCTCGATCCGGGCAGCCCGTTCCTGGAGCTCACGCCGCTGGCGGCCAACGGCATGTACGACGACGAGTGCCCGGGCGCGGGGATCATCACCGGTATCGGGCGGGTGTCCGGCCGCGAGTGCGTGATCGTCGCCAACGACGCCACCGTCAAGGGCGGCACGTACTACCCGATCACGGTGAAGAAGCACCTGCGCGCCCAGGAGGTCGCCGCGCAGAACCGGCTGCCGTGCATCTATCTCGTCGACTCCGGCGGGGCGTTCCTGCCGCGCCAGGACGAGGTGTTCCCCGACCGCGACCACTTCGGCCGCATCTTCTACAACCAGGCCACCATGTCCGCGCAGGGCATCCCGCAGATCGCGGCGGTGCTCGGATCCTGCACCGCCGGCGGGGCGTACGTGCCCGCGATGAGCGACGAGGCCGTGATCGTGCGCAACCAGGGCACCATCTTCCTCGGCGGCCCACCGCTGGTGAAGGCGGCGACGGGTGAGGTGGTGACCGCCGAGGAGCTCGGCGGCGGCGACCTGCACTCCAAGACCTCCGGTGTGACCGACCATCTCGCGCACGACGACCGCGACGCGCTGCGCATCGTGCGGCGCATCGTCGCGACGCTCGGACCCAAACAGGCCCCGCCGTGGGACGTGCTGCCGACGGTGGACCCCATCGCCGACCAGACCGAGCTCTACGACGTCGTCCCGGTCGACTCCCGGGTGCCCTACGACGTGCACGAGGTCGTCACCCGCATCGTCGACGGCGGCGACTTCGCGGAGTTCAAGGCCGAATACGGCACCACCCTGGTCACCGGGTTCGCCCGCATCCACGGCCACCCGGTCGGCATCATCGCCAACAACGGGGTGCTGTTCGGTGAATCCGCGCTCAAGGGCGCGCATTTCATCGAACTGTGCGACAAGCGCAACACCCCGCTGGTGTTCCTGCAGAACATCTCGGGCTTCATGGTGGGCCGCGACTACGAGGCGGGTGGCATCGCCAAACACGGCGCCAAGATGGTCACGGCGGTGGCGTGCGCGCGGGTGCCGAAGCTGACCGTGGTGATCGGCGGCTCCTACGGCGCCGGCAACTACTCGATGTGCGGGCGTGCGTACTCGCCGCGCTTTCTGTGGATGTGGCCCAACGCCCGGATCTCGGTGATGGGCGGGGAGCAGGCCGCCTCCGTGCTGGCCACCGTCCGCGGTGACATGACGCCCGAGGAGGAGGAGCGGTTCAAGGAACCGATCCGCGCCCAGTACGAGCACCAGGGCAACCCCTATTACTCGACCGCACGGCTGTGGGACGACGGCGTCATCGACCCGGCGGACACCAGAACCGTTCTCGGGCTTGCCCTCTCGGTGGTGGGGCAGGCCCCGCTCGAACCGGTTTCCTACGGCGTGTTCCGGATGTAAGGACCTCCGCTCATGAGTTTCGACACCGTCCTGGTCGCCAACCGCGGCGAGATCGCCGTGCGGGTGATCCGCACCCTGCGCGCGATGGGCATCCGCTCCGTCGCGGTGTTCAGCGACGCCGACGCCGGTGCCCGCCACGTCGCCGAGGCCGACGTGGCCGTGCGCCTCGGGCCGGCCGCTGCGCGGGAGAGCTACCTGAACATCGAGGCCGTCGTCGCCGCCGCGCAGCGCACAGGCGCCCAGGCCGTGCACCCCGGATACGGATTCCTTTCGGAGAACGCGCAATTCGCCGCGGCACTGCAGGCCGCCGGGATCGTGTTCATCGGTCCGCCGGTGGCCGCGATCCAGACCATGGGCGACAAGATCGCCGCCAAGGCCGCGGTGGCGAAGTTCGGAGTGCCTGTCGTCCCGGGCATTTCGCGGCGCGGCCTGACCGACGACGACCTGATCGCCGGGGCCGACGAGGTCGGGTTCCCGGTGCTGGTCAAACCCTCCGCCGGCGGGGGCGGCAAGGGCATGCGCGTCGTGCACGACCCCGCCGACCTGCCCGCCGCGCTGGTCTCCGCCCGCCGCGAGGCCGGCGCCGCGTTCGGCGACGACACCCTGTTTCTGGAGCGGTTCGTGCTCAACCCGCGCCACATCGAGGTCCAGGTGCTCGCCGACGCGTTCGGCAACGTCGTGCACCTCGGCGAACGCGAGTGCAGCCTGCAGCGCCGCCACCAGAAGGTGATCGAGGAGGCGCCGTCGCCGCTGCTGGACGCCGCCACCCGCGCCCGCATCGGCGCCGCGGCCTGCGACACCGCCCGCAGCGTCGACTACACCGGGGCGGGCACCGTGGAGTTCATCGTCTCCGCCGACCGCCCCGACGAGTTCTTCTTCATGGAGATGAACACCCGCCTGCAGGTCGAGCACCCGGTCACCGAACTGGTCACCGGCATCGACCTCGTCGAGCAGCAGGTGCGCATCGCCGCGGGCGAGAAACTCGGCATCAGCCAGGACGACGTCACCCTGACCGGCCACGCGATCGAGGCCCGCATCTACGCCGAGGATCCGGGCCGCGGCTTTCTGCCGACCGGCGGGCCGGTGCTCGGGCTCGCCGAACCGCGGGGCGTGCGCGTGGACTCCGGACTCTCGGCCGGCACGGTGGTCGGCAGCGACTACGACCCGATGCTGTCGAAGGTCATCGCGCACGCCGCCGACCGCGCGGGCGCGCTGCGGGCACTGGACCGCGCACTGGCCGACACCGCGGTGCTCGGCGTCACCACCAACGTCGAGTTCCTGCGGTTCCTGCTCACCGACCCCGACGTCGTCGCCGGTCGCCTCGACACCGGGCTGCTGGACCGCCGCAGCCCCGACTTCACCCCGGCGCCCGCAAGCGACACCGACCTCGTCGCCGCCGCGGCCTACACCTGGCTGCGCGCCTGGCCCGACCCCGTCACCGACCTGTGGGCGGCCCCGACCGGCTGGCGGGTCGGCGGCCGCGCGCCGATCACCTACCGGCTGCACGCCGGTGAGCGCACCGACCACGTCCACCTCAGCGGCACACCCGCCGCGGCCACCGCGGTCATCGAGGACGGTGCGCCGCACACCCTGTCGGCCGCCCTGGACGGTGACCGGCTGGCCGTCACGTTCGACGGGGTGCGCACCGACTACCTCGTCGCCGCCGACGACGGTCGGATCTGGCTGACCGGCGCCGGCCACACCGTCGCCGTGGAGGAGGTGCGCGAGGAACCCGTGCGCCCCGACGACGCGCACAGCGGCGACGCCGAGCTCACCAGCCCGATGCCCGGTTCCGTTGTCGCCGTGGGAGTCTCCGACGGTGAGCGGGTCAGCGCAGGCACCGTGGTGGTGACCGTGGAGGCCATGAAGATGGAACACGCCCTGACCGCACCGGTCGACGGCGTGGTGGAACTGCTTGTCGCCGAAGGCGATCAGGTCAAGGTGGGTCAGCTGCTGGCGAAGGTCACCGCCGACCCGACAGTGGAGGGACAATCATGAGCGACTTTCTGTCGTCCGGCACGCTGCCGGACCACTACGCCGAACTGGCCAAGACGGTCCGCGACTTCGCGCAGAGCGTGGTGGCGCCGGTGGCCGCCAAACACGACGAGGAGCACTCGTTCCCGTACGAGGTCGTCGCCGGCATGGCCGACATGGGCCTGTTCGGGCTGCCGTTCCCGGAGGAGTACGGCGGTATGGGCGGCGACTACTTCGCGCTGTGCCTGGCGCTGGAGGAACTCGGCAAGGTCGACCAGAGCGTGGCGATCACGCTGGAGGCCGGGGTGTCGCTCGGCGCGATGCCGGTCTACCGGTTCGGCACCGAGGCGCAGAAGCAGGAGTGGCTGCCACTGCTGGCCAGCGGGAAAGCGTTGGGCGCCTTCGGGTTGACCGAGGCCGGCGGTGGCAGCGACGCCGGCGCCACCAAGACCACCGCGCGCCTCGACGACGGGCACTGGGTGATCAACGGCTCCAAGCAGTTCATCACCAACTCGGGAACCGACATCACCCGCCTGGTCACGGTCACCGCGGTGACGGGGGAGACCGACGGCAAGAAGGAGATCTCCTCGATCCTGGTGCCGGTGCCGATCGAGGGCTTCACCGCCGAACCCGCCTACAACAAGGTGGGCTGGAACGCCTCCGACACCCACCCGCTGAGCTTCGACGACGTGCGGGTACCCGAGGAGAACCTGCTCGGCGAACGCGGCCGCGGCTACGCGAACTTCCTGCGCATCCTCGACGAGGGCCGCATCGCGATCGCGGCGCTGTCCACCGGCGCGGCGCAGGGCTGCGTCGACGAGTGCGTGCGCTACGCCAAGGAACGTGAGGCGTTCGGCGCGCCGATCGGCACCTACCAGGCGATCGCCTTCAAGATCGCCCGGATGGAGGCCCGCGCGCACGCCGCCCGCACCGCCTACTACGACGCCGCCGCGATGATGCTGGCGGGCAAACCGTTCAAGAAGGCCGCCGCCATCGCCAAGATGATCGCCAGCGAGGCCGCCATGGACAACGCCCGCGACGCCACCCAGATCTTCGGCGGCTACGGATTCATGAACGAGTACCCGGTCGCGCGGCACTACCGCGACAGCAAGATCCTCGAGATCGGTGAGGGCACAACGGAGGTGCAGCTGATGATCATCGGACGGGAGCTGGGTCTGTGAGCGGAACGAACGATCAGACTCGGAGCGAGGTCGAGAAGAAGGTCGTCGTCCAGCGCGGGCTCTGGTACGAGGAGTTCGAGACCGGCGTGCTGTACCTGCACCGGCCGGGCCGCACCATCACCGAGGCCGACAACGTCCTGTTCACCACGCTGACGATGAACACCCAGGCGCTGCATCTGGACGCCGCGTTCTCCGACGCGCAGCCGCCGTTCCACCAGCGGCTGGTCAACTCGATGTTCACGCTGTCCACGCTCGTCGGACTGTCGGTCACCCAGCTGACCCAGGGCACCATCGTCGGCAACCTCGGTTTCGGCGAGATCGCCTTCCCGAAGCCGCTGTTCCACGGCGACACCCTCTACGCCGAGTCCGAGGTGCTCGAGAAGCGCGAGTCCAAGAGCCGGCCGGGGGAGGGCATCGTGACGTTCTCCCACGTGGGCCGCAACCAGCACGGCGACATCGTCGCCACCGCCACCCGAAAGACCATGGTGCGCAAACGCCCGGAGGGAGAGGACCAGTGACGCTCGCCGCCGGACCGGCCTGGCTGTTCTGCCCCGCCGACCGCCCCGAACGCTTCGAAAAGGCCGCCGCCGCGGCCGATGTGGTGATCCTCGACCTGGAGGACGGGGTCGCCGCCAAGGACCGGGAGGCCGCCCGCAAGGCGCTCGTCGACACCCCGCTGGACCCGAACCGCACCGTCGTGCGGGTCAACCCGAGCGGCACCGACGACCACAGCCGCGACCTCGAGGCACTGACCAAGACCGCCTACACCACCGTGATGCTGGCCAAGACCGAGGACCCGCAGCAGGTGCGCGACCTGGCGCCGCTGGAGGTCGTGGTGCTGATCGAGACGCCGCTGGGCGCGCTCGCGGTGACCGAACTGGCGCGGATGGACAACGCCGTCGCGCTGATGTGGGGTGCGGAGGACCTGTTCGCCGTCACCGGCGGCACCGCCAACCGCTTCCCGGACGGCAGCTACCGCGACGTGGCCAAGCACGTGCGGTCACAGACCCTGCTGGCCGCCAAGGCCTACGGCAGGCTGGCCCTGGACTCGGTGTACCTCGACATCAAGGACCTCGACGGGTTGCGCGCCGAGGTCGACGACGCGGTCGCCGTCGGGTTCGACGTCAAGGTCGCCATCCACCCGTCGCAGGTCGCGGTGATCCGGGAGGGCTACACGCCCACCGACGAGCAGGTGCGGTGGGCCCGACACGTCCTCGACGCGGCCCGTGATGCCCGGGGCGTCTTCCAGCACGAGGGCATAATGGTGGATGCCCCAGTGCTGCGGCGAGCCGAGCGCATCGTCGCGCTGGCGCCCGACCCAGGCGCCTAGCGACACCCCCACACCCGGGGACCTGCTCGACAGCCTCCGCACTGAGACACCTCAGTCGCCTGACGGCGTGACCCGTCGTCAGAGAGCAAGGAGGCGGTATGGCAGGTGTGGAGACGTTTGACGTCGACCTCGAGCCCATCGGGCTGGTCGCCCCGGACGGGACGCCGACCCCCGAGGACAGATACCGCCGCGATCTACCACCCGAGACGCTGGCCTGGCTCTACGAGTCGATGGTCGTCACCCGCGACCTCGACACCGAGCTGATCAACCTGCAGCGCCAGGGCGAACTCGCGCTGTACGCGTCGTGCCGCGGCCAGGAGGCCGCCCAGATCGGCGCCGCCGCCTGCCTGCGCAAGACCGACTGGCTGTTCCCGCAGTACCGCGAGATCGGCGCGTTCCTGCTGCGCGGCATCACGCCCGCCCAGCTCAGCGCCGTGTGGCGGGGCAGCTGGCACGGCGGGCTCGGCTTCACCGACAAGTGCGTCGCCCCGATCGCGATCCCGATCGGCACCCACACCCTGCACGCCGTCGGCGCGGCGATGGCCGCCCAGCGGCTCGGCGAGGACTCGGTGACGCTGGCGTTCCTCGGTGACGGCGCCACCAGCGAGGGCGACGTGCACGAGGCGCTGAACTTCGCCGCCGTGTACCGCGCGCCGTGCGTGTTCTTCGTGCAGAACAACCAGTGGGCGATCTCGGTGCCGGTCGGCAGGCAGATGGCCGGACCGTCGATCGCGCACCGGGCCATCGGCTACGGCATGCCTGGGATCCGCGTGGACGGCAACGATGTGCTGGCCTGCTTCGCCGTCACCGCCGAGGCCGCCCGGCGGGCCCGCGCGGGCGGCGGCCCCACGCTGATCGAGGCGGTCACCTACCGGATGGGCCCGCACACCACCTCCGACGACCCGACTCGCTACCGCGACCCGGACGAGGTGGCCGAATGGGCGGCCCGCGACCCGATCACGAGATACCGCGCCTACCTGGAGTCGGTGGGGGTGTGGACACCGCGGCTGGAGGAGCGGGCCACGGCCCGCGCCACCCGGCTGCGCGGCGAGCTGCGCGACGCGGTGGTGGGCGCCGCGGACTTCCCCGTCACCGACATGTTCGACGCCGTCTACCACGACATCACCCCGGATCTGGCCGCCCAGCGCGACGAACTCGCGGCCGAACTCGCAAGGGAGGCCTGACATGACCCAGATCATCGAGCGGCCGGCCACGTACGACGGGGACGACCGGCCGGTGCCCACCCCGCCGACGATGACGATGGTGGCCGCGATCAACCGGGCCCTGCACGACGCGATGGCCGCAGACGAGCGGGTGCTGGTGTTCGGCGAGGACGTCGCAACTCTGGGCGGCGTCTTCCGGGTCACCGACGGACTGGCCGAAACATTCGGTGAGACACGGTGTTTCGACACACCGCTGGCCGAGTCCGGGATCGTCGGGATCGCGGTCGGGATGGCGATGCGCGGGTTCGTGCCGGTGCCGGAGATCCAGTTCGACGGGTTCGCCGCCCCGGCGTTCGACCAGATCGTCAGCCACCTGGCGAAGTACCGGCTGCGCACCCGCGGCGACGTCGATATGCCGGTCACTATCCGCATCCCGTCGTTCGGCGGAATCGGTGCGGTCGAACACCATTCGGAGTCCACCGAGACGTACTGGCTGCACACCGCCGGGCTCAAGGTGGTGGTGCCGTCGACCCCGTCGGACGCCTACTGGCTGCTGCGGTACTCCATCGCCAGCCGCGACCCGGTGATCTTCCTGGAACCCAAACGCCGGTACTGGGCGCGCGAACCGGTCGACACCTCGTCACCCGCGCCGCCGCTGGGCCGCGCGGTAGTGCGCCGTCCCGGCGACGACGTCACCGTGGTGACCTACGGTCCGCTGGTCGCGACGGCGCTGAGCGCGGCGGAAACGGCTGCCGAGCACCACGACTGGAGCCTGGAGGTGCTCGATCTGCGGACGCTGAACCCGCTGGACTTCGACACGGTGGCCGAGTCGGTGCGCCGCACCGGACGCGTCGTCGTCATGCACGAGGGTCCGCGCACGCTGGGGTTCGGCGCCGAGCTGGCCGCCCGCATCTCCGAGGAGCTGTTCTACGACCTGGAGGCTCCGGTGTTGCGCGCCACCGGGTTCGACACGCCGTATCCGCCGGCGCGGCTGGAACGGCTGTGGCTGCCGGGCGTGGACCGGCTGCTCGACTGTGTGGAACGCACCCTGGAGATGCCATGACCGCGCGAGAGTTCCTGGTGCCCGACCTCGGCGAGGGCTTGGAGGACGCGACGATCACCGGCTGGAGCGTCGCCGTCGGTGACGAGGTCGAGCTCAACCAGACGCTGTGTACCGTCGAGACGAACAAGGCGCAGGTGGAGATCCCCAGCCCGTTCGCCGGCCGGATCCTCGAACTCGGTGGGCGCGAAGGCGATACGCTGCCCGTCGGCGCGGTGCTGGTGCGCATCGAGACCGACGTCGCGGCGCCCGAGCCCGAGCCTGCGCCGGGGAACCGGCGCGCCGTGCTGGTCGGGTACGGTGCCGACGACGCGATGGACAGCAGCCGTCGCACCGGTGCCGCACCGCGTCATCGCGCCCGGGGTCATCGGGCCCGGGCCAAGCCGCCGGTGCGCAAGCTGGCCGCCGACCTCGACGTGGACCTGGGCGCGGTGGCCGGATCGGGGCCGGACGGGATCGTCACCCGCGACGACGTGCTGGCCGCGGCCGGGCAGGTTCCCGCCGACGACATGGTGCCGGTGCGTGGCGTGCAGGCGGAGATGGCGCACCGGATGACGCTGTCGCGCAGTAGGATTCCCGACGCACACGGTTCCGTTCAGGTCGACGGCAGCGCGCTGCTGGCGCTGCGGGACAAGCTGCGTGAGCGCACCGGCGATGACATCACGCCGTTCGTGCTGACGCTGCGGCTGTTGACGATCGTGTTGGGGCGCCACCCGCAGCTGAACGCCACCTGGGTGGACACCAGCGACGGGCCGCAGATCCACCGGCACCCGGCGATCCACCTGGGCTTCGGGGTCGCCGCGGCGCGCGGACTGCTGGTGCCGGTGATCCGCGACGCGCAGACGCTGACCACGCGAGCGCTGGCCGCGACGGTGACGCGGCTGATCGCCGCGGCGCGTGAGGGCACGCTGAAACCCGCCGAGCTGCAGGGCTCGACGTTCACGGTGTCCAACTTCGGTGCGCTCGGCCTGGACGAGGGCGTGCCGGTCATCAACTATCCGGAGGCGGCGATCCTCGGGATCGGCTCGCTCAAACCGCGCGCGGTGGTGGTCGACGGTGCGGTCGTCGCGCGGCCGACGATGACGCTGACGTGCGCGTTTGACCACCGCGTCGCCGACGGGGCGCAGGTCGCGGCGTTCCTGGGCGAACTGCGCGGGCTCATCGAGGCACCCGAGACGGCGCTGCTCGACCTGTAGCGCACAATCGGTGCCATGGACGCCTGCCCGTGCGGCAGCGGCGCGCCGTACGCCGCCTGCTGCGAACCCCTGCACGACGGGGTGCGCGACGCCGCCACCGCCGAGGAGCTGATGCGGTCGCGCTACTCGGCGTTCGCGAAAGGCCTGCCCGACTACCTGTTCCGGACCTGGCATCCGCGGACCCGGCCCGACGACGTGCGCGTCGAGCCGGCGATGACCTGGCGCGGCCTGCAGATCAGCGACGTGGTGGCTGGCGGCGCCGGCGACAAGTACGGCGAGGTGGAGTTCGTCGCCACCTACACCGTCGCGGGCCGGACCGACACCCTGCACGAGCGCAGCACGTTCGAGCGGCGCGCAGGCCGGTGGTTCTACCTCGACGCCGGGTAGCGCGCCGGGTCTACTTCTTGCGGGCGGCGGCCAGCCGCTGCTGAAACTCCGGCGACTCGATGGAGGCGGCCTGCGGGCCGATCTCGATGTCGACCGCCAGACGGTGCTGGTCGCTGTCGACGACGCCCGGGTTCGCGGTCGCCCGCATCGACGCCTTGGTCGCCAGCACCACGTCGCGCGGTGCACCCGCCGGGCCCGCCGCCAGCGCCTTGGCCGCCGCGACCGGATCGTCGGCGATCTCCAGCGCCAGCCCGTGCCGCACCGCCGCCTCGGCGTCGAACCGCATCCCGAACAGCAGCGCGGCCCGCGCCGCCTGCGGCCCGACCAGCCGCTGCAGCATCCACGTCGCACCGCCACCGGGATGGATGCCGAGCTTCTGGAACCGCGGGTCGAACAGCGCCGCCGGCCCGGCGATCCGCACGTCGGCGGCCAGCGCCAGGTTCAGGCCCGCGCCCACCGCCGCGCCGTTGACCGCGGCGATCGTCGGCAGCGTGCAGTCGGCCACCGCCAGGAATCCGTCGTAGATCTTGCGCAGTCCGTCAGCGGTCGCCGAGCCCAGCGCGCTGAGATCCGCACCCGCGCAGAACGCCTTGCCCGCGCCGGTCACGATCACCGCGTGCACCTCGGGGTCGGTCTCGGCGGCGGTGACCGCCTCCCGCAGCGCGGCCGACATCTCGAACGTCACCGCGTTGCGGCGGTCGGGATCGTTGACGGTGATGACGGCGATGCGGTCCTCGACATCGACCAGTACGGAATCAGACACGCGCCCAGCTTAGAGACCGGCGTCAGAAGCGGTCGAAGAGGCGCTCGGCCAGGCGGCAACCCGCCTGCACGTCCTGCCACTGCCGGGTCACCGGGTCGGCCGCGTCCAACGCGTACTTGCTGATGGCCAGCAGCCGATCCACCGCGGCGCGCGCCCGGCCCACCGCCTGCCGGCAGGCCCGCACCTGATCGGCCCGCAGCGAGTCGAGGACCTGCAACCGAGCGGCGTCGATGTCCGACGCGGCGCGCGCCACCTGCGCGGACGCGTCGTCGGTGACGTCCTCGCCGCCGTAGGTGGTGGCCAGCCGGGCGCGGACCTGGCCGACATGGCGGCGCCACACCCCGTCGGCCGACCCCACGACGGCGGCGGCCGCGCCCGTCGCCGCCAGCGGACCGATGCCCCCGGGCGCGATCAGGTCGTCGTCGACCGGCTGACCGCCGACCGCCACCTCGCAGATGCCCGCCGCCGCCAGCGCAGGCCGGGGCGGCGCCGGCGCCAGCTGTACCGCGCTGCGCGGCACCAGCACACGAGAATCCTTCGCGGGCAACAGAAACCACTGCGCGTACTCGGCGCCGACGACCGACTGCCAGCGTCCGGTCAGTTTCCCGCGGCGGACGGTGCCGTCCCCCTGCGCGGCGAGGGTGACGGTCGCGTGCGGATCGGCGGCGGGAAACGACGAGAGTTCATGCGACGCGGTGTTGAAGACCGCCGCCAGCCAGCCCAGCGCCCCGTCGATCGCGCCGAGCTCATGCACGTCGGAGACGAAGCCCTCCGTCGGCGGCGCCCAGCGCAGAGTCGCGCCGGCAAGCGAACACTCCAGCGGGCCAACCGATTCGGTGATGTTGGCGGCGTCGAGGATGCGGCGTAGGACGGGAGCCGTCGTCTCCGTCATACTCACCTCCCGACGCCGCGCTACATGGTATGGATGATCGTGCCATGCGGAGCGCAGCTGTGAGGACGACCGGGACGCATTCGGTCGTCGACGCCGTTCGCGCCCTGCTTCCCGAGATCGCGGCGTCGGCGGCCGAGGTCGATCGCCGCGGCGCGGTCGACCCGGACGTGATCGCGCGGCTGCACGACGTCGGCTACTTCTCGGTGCTGCGTCCTGCCGACGGAAACCGGACCGATCCGAACGACTACCTGACCGCGACCCGCGAACTGTCGTCGGCGTGCACGTCGACCGGGTGGCTGGCCAGCTGGCTGGCGCTGAACGGTTGGGGCCTGTCGGTGCGTGACAGACGTGTGCGACAGGAGATCTGGGGCTCGGACCCGCGGGCGCTGCTGTGCTCGTCGTACGCCCCGACCGGGCGGCTGGAGTCGGTCGACGGCGGCTTCCGGTTGTCGGGGCGGTGGACACGCTGCACGGGCGCGCATCACGCGTCCTGGCTGAGCGCGGCCGCGTTGCGGGTGGGCCCCGACGGCGCGGCCCAGGACTTCATGGCGGTGCTGGTGCCGCGCGACGACTATGTGGTCGAGAAGACGTGGAACGGCCTGGGGCTGAGGGGGATCGGCGCCGACGACGTGGTGGTCACCGACGCGTTCGTCCCGGACCACCGCGCGTTCAGTTGGCTGAACTTCGATCCGCGCCGGGCGGACACGCTGATCGACCGGCTGCCGCAGCCGACGCTGTACACCCTGGCCGGAACCATCCCGCTGCTCGGCGCGGCGCAACGCGTGCTGGCGACCCGGCCCGTCGACGAGATGGCACCGCTGAGCACCCTGGCCATGGCTGCCGCCGACGTGGACCTGTCGATACGCCAGCTCACCCGCAACGTCGACGATCTCATGGCCTGTGTGCGCGCCGACACCCAGCCGGACAACGATCTGGTGCTGCGCACCCGCCGCGATCAGGTGATGGCCTCCGAACGTGCCTTCGCCGCGATCCGTGCCGTCGTGCACGACCCGGGCCCGGACACCGACGCCGCGCTGCTCGAGCGGGTGTGGCGGGACGCGCAGACGGCCCGCATGCACGTCGCGAGCAACGTCGAGCAGGTGTTGTCGGTGGTGGGTCGATTCACGTTGGGGCTCAACGTCGACGACCTGATCTGGTGATCTAGACCCAGTCGTCGGACGACAGGGTGCGAAGCACCCGCGACAGCATGTCGTCGGTGATCGACGCGGGTTCGGGCTCGGCACGGGTCGACCTGCCCAGGTGCTCCGAGATGCCCCGCGCGGCGCGGGTGAGGAACGGCGCCATGCGCTGCAGCCGGTGCGGGGGCGTCGGGCCGGTGAGCGACAACCCCGCACATTGGTTCCCGGCGAGCGGGATCGGTGCGGCGATGCTCGACAACCCGACGGCCAGCTCCTGATCGTCGTAGGCCAGGCCGTGCCGCGCCCGGATCTGGGCCAGTTCCCGGTGCAGTGTCGAGAGGTCGGCGATCGTCGCGGGGGTGCACTTGCGCAGCGGGTCGGACAGCATCGCGTCGACCTCCTCGGCGGCCAGCCGGGCCAGCATCGCCTTGCCCAGCGCGCTGGCATGCGCCGGTGTCCGGCCCGCCACCCGGGTCGGTACCGCGACCCCGTCGATGCCACCCACCTTGTCGAGGTAGACGACATCCGGGCCGGCCAGCACACCGAGGTGCACCACCAGGGCGGTGTCGGCGCGCAACCGCTTGAGCACCGGCGACGCCACGCCGCGCAGCTGCGAATGATCGACGGTGGCCGGCAGGGCGGCCGCGGTCAGGCAGTACCCGTCCGGACCGTGGGTGAGCAGCCCCGCCGCGTGCAACTGCGTCAGGATGCGGTGCGTCGAGGACCGCGGCAGCCCGGTGTCGGCGACGATCTCGTCGAGGTGCAGATGCTTTCCGGGGCTGTCGAACACGCCGAGGATCAGCGCGACCCGGGACACCATCGACGTCGGTGGCTCCGGCGCGCGACGTGCCGGTCGTGGCAACACCACTCCTGAACTGTAGACCGGCCCCTTCCGTTCGGGGTCGGAAGGGGCCGGTCGTCGGCGCGCTCAGGCGGCCTTGTTCTCCTGGTCGGACCCCTCGTCACCGGACCGGCTTGCGCCGGTGTCGGTATCGGTGTTGGTGTCGGTGTCGGTGTCGGTGTCGGTGTCGGGGTCGGGCTCGGTCCCGGTTTCGGTGTCGAGGTCGACCGGCGTCAGCGCGGCGTCCTCCTCGTCTGCCGGGAACCCCTCATCGGCGTCGGCCTCGAGGTCGACATCGACCTCGTCGGCGTCGATCACGTCCTCATCCGACGGGACGGTCTCGGTCTGCTCGGTGGCAGGCACAGCCGCCTCGGTCGCGTCGGATCGCTTCTGGCGCAACGCGGTCACGTTCTCGGCTGCGACGCGCTCCGGCGAATCCTGGGAGACCTGGGCACCCTCGTCGGGGGCGGCCGTCGTGGCGGCGAAACCGGCCTGCTCGGGCGCGGCCGGCGCCGGCGGTGCGATCAGGTCGGTCACCGCGCCGACCACCTTCGCGGTGACCGTCCGGTTGAACTTGACCACCGAGTACGCCGCGTCGGCGACGGCACGGTTGATCGCGGTCAGGATCGTCCTGACATCGCCGGTGGCGAACGCCTGGAACACCTGGGTCGTCGCCGCGGCCAGCTGCCGCGTCAACGTCCGCACCTGCAGCGCGATCTCGGCGACGAGCGTGCGTTTGGGGGCGAACTGCTGGCCGTTCCAGTTGACCAGCGTCCAGCCGTCCTCGGGGTTGCCCTCGATGACCACGTAGTCGGTGTTGCCCAGCGCCGCGGTCTGCAGCAGCTGAAGCTTCTGCGTGATGGTGAGGTTCGAGACGTTCATCAACGTCCAGAACATGATGGTGCCGCCGTGGGAGAACACGACCGCATTGCGGTCACCGTTGTCGTAGATGGTCTGCAGGGCGGCCTTGACCCGCTCGTCGAACCCGTAGCCGTCGAGGGTGGTACCCGGCATCACGGTGCCCTTGTTGAACATCGACACCGGCAGCTGCGGGATCACGCCCGGGAACGTCCAGCCGAGGGGATACAGGCCGTAACCGCTCGACGCGCTGGCCTCGGGGGTCCCCTCGAACACACCCGCCTCGATCTCCTGGATGCCGGGCAGCACCTGGATGGGCAGGCGCAGGTACTGCGACATCGGTGTCGCGGTCAACTGCGTGCGCACCATCGCCGAGGCGTAGACGGCGTCGTAGTTGTTGTCGCCCAGGGTGCCGACGACATCCCGGGCCTGTTGCTGGCCGAGCGGGGTCAACACCGGTCCGGGTGTCGAGGTGTCGATCAGGCCCGAGGCGTTGCCCGCCGATTCGCCGTGCCGGACGAAGGTCACTCGCATCAACTCCGCCGCCGCGGCCGGCACCGCCGCGGCGAGCAGCAGGGCGATCGCCGCCACGGCGACGCCGAGTGTGCGCCGGAGGTGTCGACGTCGGCTGTGTCTGGGTTCGGCCCTGTCGGGGGCGTCGTTCATCGGCATGTTCCTCCCGCCGTTGGAATGGACAGCTCACGGTGAGGTGAGACGTCAACGGCGGGCAAGCACAGGTCTCAGTCAGCGAGACCGGGCGCAGGGCAGCCGGGAGCCCGGGTCAGATCCCGGAAATCGGCCGCCGTGTCAGCCGGCGACCGTCAGCGTGACGTTGTGCAACGCCACCGCCACATCCGTGGGCAGGATGTCGACGAACGTCGGCGCGTTGCGGTCCGCCGGCCCCGATGCGATCACGTTGCCGGGATGGCCTGGCGTGCAAGGGAAGTCGCTGCACCGGTACCAGAAGCCCTGCGCGCTCTGGTACGGCGGCATGCTCGGCGCCTGGTCCACCCGGTAGCGGCCGGGTTCGATCACCGCCGTTGTCCAGCCCGGGCGCAGATTCGTGCTGACGTTGAACACGCCGTTGCTGCCGTAGCTCGGGGGAGCGGCCTGCGCGGGCGCGGCGAGCACGCCGGCCAGCACCGTGGCCGTCGAGACGGCTGCGAGGATGCCGCGGCTGGCTGTCACGCGGTGGAGTCTAGCCAGCCGGCGCTCCAGCGAAGCCGGAATCGGTAGTACAGCCCCCGGCGAATCCGGGCGCCCGGCAGCACGTCGGCCACCTCGCGTCGAATCTCGTCGAGGCTCGACGTCGGCTCCGCCACCGGAACCCCGATGTCGGGCGTCTCGCCGTGCAGCCGCGACGCGACCCGCACCACCGGCAGGCACGCGCCCGCCCACACCCAGTCGCGCACCGACCTGTTGGCCGCCAACCCGACCACCGCGATCTCGCCCGTCGGCCGAAGCATGCTGCGCGCCTTGGTCAATGCCACGCGCAACTCGATGTGGTGCAGGCTCGCGACGAACGTGATCAGGTCGAACCGCCGCTCACCCGGGTCGTAGTCGTCGAACGTCGCGCGGATCAGAGTCGCGGTGCCGGCCAGTCGCTGCTCGGCGCGGGCCATCGCGCCGGCATCCGGTTCGATCCCCGTGACCGAGCGCGACACCGGTGCCAGCCGCGCCAGAAGCAGGCCGTCGCCGCAGCCGACGTCGAGCACGTCACCGTGCAGGCGGGTGGCGATGTCGACGAGCCACGGGTGGTACGCCGTGTTGTGGTTCCAGTAGTCGCCGGTCACGCCGCGGCGTCGGCGCCGTCCCCGCCCGCCCCGGCGTCGTCGGAATCGTCGGTGCCCGCGCCGGTGTCAGCCGGTTCGGTCTGCGGGGACGGCCCGCTCGTCGGCTCCGTAACCTCTTGCGGGTCATCGTCTTTCGGCGAGTCTTTCAGATCGTCTTTCGGCGAGCCGGCGGAGGTGTCCACCTGGCCGGGCTCGGCCTTGTCGCTGGTGCGCACCACGTTGAGCTCGGGGCCGCGGTTCTGCTCGAGCTCGGCGAGGGGCTCGTCGTCGGCCGGATCGTCGTCGATGTCGGCGACGTGCATGGGCCCGAACTGTTCGGGCTCGGGCTCGGGGGCCGGTGCCGACTTCTTCGGCTTGGTGACCGCCTCGATGCCCTCCTGGATGGCGCCGGGCACCTTCGCCAGCGTCGCCAGCAGCTCGGCGGGCGACGGGAACAGCCGCGCCGGACGGTACGCGCTGGGATCCGACGGGATCGGATTGCCGCCGTAGTACGCCGAATCCACGATCAGCTTGAGCAGCGGACCCGTCAGGTCGGCGAGCTGGTCGCCGAACACCTGGCGGATCAGCCGGGTCAGCGGCAGCTCCGCGGTGGTGTAGGTGACGTAGGTGGTGTTGTCGCGCGTCGTGATGTAGGCCGAGATGCGGTCGTCCTCCGGTTCCGCGCAGCGCGCGTCCGGGCAGTCCAGCACCGCGCCGCTGACGGTGATCGCGCACGTGTTGGCATTGCACGTCACCGACGGGCTGCCGTCCGGGTTGATCGGCAGGTCGATCGTGTCCTGGTTGCGGTGCGTGTACAGGTAGGACACCAGCGCGTTGACCGCCGCCACCGCGTTGAGCAGGTCGGCGGGGGCGTTGGAGTTGTAGTCGTACTGGTAGCCGATGTTCACCGCGGCCAACGCAGGCACCCGGCTGGGGGTGGGGATCGGGTTCACCCCGATCAACGCGAACCACGGATACCGGGTGCCGAACCCGCCGTCGGGCCGGGCGACGTCGTTGTCGAAGATCAGCACCGTCTGATCGAGGTCGGTCCGGTCGACCAGGGCGAGCAAACTGGCGTTGGCCGCGCCCCACCCGGAGGCGAGGATCAGGTTGGGCTCGCCGGCGTTGGCGTCGAGCGCCTGCTGGATGCCCAGCGGGCCGCTGCGGAAGTCGACGATCACGATGTCGTCGCCGTTGGGGCCGGTGTAGATCGGGTCCAGGAACTTGCCGCCGAAGAAGTTCTGCACGCCCGCACCCGCCGGATTGGTGGAGCTGCCCACCACGATCAGCGCGGACAGGTCGACCACCGGCGCCGAGATCGATTCGGGCTGGGTGGCCGCCACCCCTGCGACCGCGGTGGCGACACCGGCCGCCGCGATCGTGGTCATCCACCTGCTCACCCTGCCGGACCTGGCCATCCCCCTACCTTTCCGCACGCGCAGCAAACGCACATCTGCGGCGATGGTACGCGAGGGTCCGCTCGCCGGTCCGGCGCAGCGGTGCCACGCGCCGCCGCGCGCACGTCCGCCCCGGCAGGTTCTTACCCCCTGCGGGGGCCGCACAGCGCCCCCGGCAGGGTTCGAACCTGCGACCAGCCGCTTAGAAGGCGGCTGCTCTATCCACTGAGCTACGGAGGCAGCGGAGGGCAGTCTATCGCGGCACGGTCACAGGTAACGGGACTCAGCTACTAAACCGTCTCGCATCGGCAGGTCGCCGACTAGCGTGGTGGCCACCACTTGAGTCGGAGGAGGAAGCGACACCTGATGAGCGTGCCGGAACTCGACGCGGCTGGTCTTCCCGAGGAACTGAGCCCGCTCGACCAGATCCTGCACCGCGGCGAGGCCAATCCGCGCACCCGCTCCGGGATCATGACCCTGGAGATCCTGGACTGCGCGCCGGACTGGGACACCTTCCGGACCAAGTTCGAGTACGCCTCCCGCAAGGTGCTTCGGTTGCGCCAGAAGGTCGTGATGCCGACGCTGCCGACCGTCGCGCCGCGCTGGGTCGTCGACCCCGACTTCAACCTCGACTTCCACCTGCGTCGCGTCCGGGCGCCCGAACCCGGCACCTTCCGCCAGGTGCTCGACCTCGCCGAGGTGGCCGCGCAGTCCCCGCTCGACATCTCCCGGCCGCTGTGGACCGCCACCCTGGTCGAGGGGCTGGAGGGCGGCCGCGCCGCGCTGGTCGTGCACCTCAGCCATGCCGTCACCGACGGCGTCGGCGGCGTCGAGATGTTCGCCAGCCTCTACGACCTGGAACGCGACCCGCCGCCGGAGCCCGCGCCGCCGCTGCCCATCCCGCAGGACCTCTCACCCAACGACCTGATGCGTCAGGGCATCACCCGGCTGCCCGGCACCATCGCCGGGCGGCTGCGCGGGGCCCTGGCCGGCGCCGCGCACGTCGCCACCGAGGTGGTGCGCGACCCGGTGTCGCGGCTGGGCAGCGTCGTCGAGTACGCGATGTCGGGCACCCGGGTGGTCGGGCCGGTCGCCGAACCGTCGCCGGTGCTGCGGCGGCGCAGCCTGTCGTCGCGCAGCGAGGCGATCGACATCGAATTCGGGGTGATGCACCGCTCCGCCAAGGCCGCGGGCGGCTCCATCAACGACGCCTACCTGGCGGGGCTGTGCGGTGCGCTGCGACTCTACCACGAGGCCAAGGGCGTTCCGGTCGACACGCTGCCGATGGCGGTGCCGGTCAACCTGCGCTCCGACTCCGATCCCGCGGGCGGAAACCGGTTCGCCGGAGTCAATCTCGCCGCCCCGATCGGGCTGGCCGACCCCGCCGAGCGCATCCGCGAGATCCGCGCCCAGATGACGACCAAACGCGAGGAGCGGGCCATCGACATGGTGGGGGCGATCGCACCGCTGGTCGGCCTGCTGCCCGACACCGTGCTCGAATCGATGGCAGGCACCGTCGTCAACGCCGACGTGCAGGCCAGCAACGTGCCGGTGTACGCCGGTGACACCTACATCGCCGGCGCGAAAGTGTTGCGGCAGTACGGCTTGGGCCCGCTGCCCGGGGTGGCGATGATGGTGGTGCTGGTCTCGCGGTCGGGCTACTGCACCGTCACCAGCCGCTACGACCGCGCCGCGGTCAATGACCAAGAGCTGTGGGCGCGCTGCCTGCTCGACGGGTTCAACGAGGTGCTCGCCCTGGGCGACGGCCGCGCCGAACCGGCGTCGTTTCACGTCGACGGCACGAACGGGGGTGCGGCGCAGTGACTTCGCAGAGTGCTGGCGCTCAGGGTTCCGGTGCCAAGGGCACCCTGAGGTTGCCCGGGTCGGTCGCCGAGATCGAGGCCAGCCCCGAGGGGCCGGAGGTCGGGGCGTTCTTCGATCTGGACGGCACCCTGGTCGCCGGCTTCACCGGTGTGGTGATGACACAGGACCGGTTCCGGCGCAGGCAGATGTCGGTCGGTGAGTTCCTCGGCATGGTGCAGGCCGGGCTCAACCACCAGCTGGGCCGCTCGGAGTTCGACGACCTGATCGGCAAGGGCGCGCGGATGCTGCGCGGCAGCTCGCTCGAGGACATCGACGAGCTCGCCGAACGGCTGTTCATGCAGAAGATCGTCGGCCGCATCTACCCGGAGATGCGGGAACTGGTGCGCGCGCACATGGCCCGCGGCCACACCGTCGTGCTCAGCTCGTCGGCGCTGACCGTTCAGGTCGAACCGGTCGCGCGGTTCCTCGGCATCACGAACGTGCTGAGCAACAAGTTCGAGGTCGACGAGCACGGTCTGCTCACCGGGGAGGTGCAGCGCCCGATCATCTGGGGTCCCGGAAAGGCCAGGGCGGTACAGGAATTCGCCGCCGAACACGGTGTCGACCTGGCCAAGAGCTACTTCTACGCCGACGGTGACGAGGACGTCGCGCTGATGTACCTGGTCGGCAACCCGCGGCCGACCAACCCGGGCGGCAAGCTCGCCGCGGTGGCGGCCAAACGCGGCTGGCCGGTGCTGCGGTTCACCAGCCGCAGTGCGGTCAACCCGATGTCGCAGCTGCGCACCGTGGCGGGGGTGGCGACGGCGGCGCCGATCGCCGCCGGGGCGATCGGGCTGGGCCTGCTGACCCGCAGCAAGCGGGCCGGGCTCAACTTCTTCACCCAGGCGTTCGGCCGGTCGCTGATGACCGCGATCGGTATCCGGCTCAACGTGCTGGGCCGGGAGAACCTGACCAAGCAGCGGCCCGCGGTGTTCATCTTCAACCACCGCAACCAGGCCGACCCGCTGATCGCCGGGCACCTCGTCGACACCGACTTCACCTCCGTCGGCAAGAAGGAGCTCGAAAAGGACCCGATCGTCGGCACTCTCGGCAAGGTGATGGACGCCGCGTTCATCGACCGCGACGATCCGACGAAGGCCGTCGAGGAACTCAAGAAGGTCGAGGAGCTGGCCCGCAAGGGGCTGTCCATCCTGATCGCCCCGGAGGGCACCCGGCTGGACACCACCGAGGTCGGCCCGTTCAAGAAGGGGCCGTTCCGGATCGCGATGTCGGTGGGAATTCCCATCGTGCCGATCGTGATCCGCAACGCCGAGGTGATCGCCGCCCGGGATTCGACGACGTTCAACCCGGGCACCGTCGACGTCGTCGTCTACCCGCCGATCCCCGTCGACGACTGGACGCACGAGAACCTCAACGAACGCATCGACGAGGTGCGTCAGCTCTATCTCGACACGCTCAAGAACTGGCCGCGGGGTGAGCTGCCGACACCGGCGCTGTACGAGCGGTCCCAGGCGCCCGCCGCGAAGTCCTCCGCGAAGAAGGCGCCGGCCAAGAAGGCGCCGGCCAAGAAGGCGCCGGCCAAGAAGGCGCCGGCGAAGAAGGCCACCACGAAGAAGGCCGCCACGAAGAAGGCCACCGCGAAAAAGGCTTCCGCCAAGAAGACACCCGCCGAGAAGGCGCCGGCGAGGAAGGCCACCGCGAAGAAGACGACACCGGGGGAGCAGCAGTGAGGCCGGCCGCCGACGAGTACGCGCCGTTCATCCCCGAGGGCGACGCCCTGGTGCTGGCGGCGGCCTCATCGCCCGCCGAACGGGATCTGCTGCACGACTGGCTCGACCAGCAGCGCCGGGACCACCCCGGCGCCAAGATCGACGTGCTGCTGCTGCCCGACTCCGACGACCCGCCGCCCACCGTGCTGGCCCAGCTCGTCGCCGAACTGCAGGAGGACGAGGACCGTTCGGTGGTGCCGGTGCGGGTGTTCTGGGTGCCCGGCGGCCTGCCCACCCGGTCCAAGGTGGTGGCGCTGCTGTCGGGCCGCGACACCTACCGTCCGCCCGAGATCCTGCAGCGCCGCATCCTGCGGCGCGACCCCAGCCGCGCCCGCGTGGTGGCCGGTGAACCCGCCAAGGTCTCCGAACTGCGTCAGCAGTGGGCTGACACCACCGCGGCCGAAAACCCGCGTGAGTTCGCGCGTTTCGTCATCCGGCGGGCGATCCTGGCCATCGAGCGGGTCGAACTGCGGCTGCTCGGGCCGGAGTACAAGTCGCCGCGGCTGATCAAACCGGAGATCATGGCGTCGTCGCGGTTCCGGGAAGGCCTGGAGAAGATCCCCGGCGCCAGCCTGGAGAAGGCCGGGGAGATGCTCGACGAGCTGTCTACCGGCTGGAGCCGCTTCTCGGTCGATCTGATCCCGTCCCTGGGGCGGGCGGTGTTCAGCCGCGGATTCGACCCGAACATCGACTACATCCGTGACGAAGTGGAGCTGCTGCGGCGCAACCTGGAGAACCACCCGGCCGTGCTGCTGTTCTCGCACCGCTCCTATCTGGACGGCGTGATCGTCCCGGTTGCCATGCAGGAGAACCGGTTACCGCCCGTGCACACCTTCGCCGGGATCAACCTGTCGTTCGGGTTCATGGGCCCGCTGATGCGGCATTCCGGCGTCATCTTCCTGCGCCGCAAGCTCGACGACCCGCTGTACAAGTACGTGCTGCGCCAGTTCGTCGGATACATCGTCGAGAAGCGGTTCAACCTGTCCTGGTCGATCGAGGGCACCCGGTCGCGGACGGGAAAGATGTTGCCGCCCAAGCTCGGTCTGCTCGCCTACGTCGCCGACGCCTACCTCGACGGCCGCAGCGAGGACATCCTGCTGCAGCCGGTGTCGATCAGCTTCGACCAGTTGCACGAGACCTCTGAGTACGCCGCCTACGCCAGGGGAGGGGAGAAGACCCCCGAGAGCGTGGAGTGGCTCTACAAGTTCATCAAGGCGCAGGGCGAACGCAACTACGGCAAGATCTACGTGCGTTTCCCGCCCGCGGTGTCGATGCGCGAGTACCTCGGTGTCCCGCACGGACCGATGGCCACCGACCCGGACGCCAAACGCCTTGCGCTGCAGAAGATGGCGTTCGAGGTGTCCTGGCGGATCCTGCGCGCCACCCCGGTCAACGCCAGCGCGCTGGTGTCGGCGCTGCTGCTCACCGCCCGCGGCACCGCGATGACGCTGGATCAGGTTCACCACTCGCTGCAGCCGGCGCTGGACTACCTGGAGCTGAAGCAGACGCCGATGACCAACAGCGCGTTGCGGTTACGCACCCCCGAAGGGGTGCGGGCCGCGCTCGACGCGCTGTCCGGCGGACACCCCGTCACCTGTGTGGAGGGCGGCCGCGAACCGGTGTGGCGGATCGCGCCGGAGAACGAACACGAGGCCGCGTTCTACCGCAACACGCTCATCGACGCGTTTCTGGAGACCTCGCTGGTCGAGTTGGCGCTGGTGCACGCCGGGCGCGCCGAATCCGATCAGGTGGACGCGTTCTGGACCCAGGTGATGCGGCTGCGCGACCTGCTGAAGTTCGACTTCTACTTCGCCGGTTCGGCGGAGTTCCGCGAACACGTCGCCGAGGAGCTGTCCTGGACCGACGACTGGCAGGCCCGGGTGGTCGGCGGCGAGGAACAGGTCAACGAGCTGCTGCGGGTCAAGTCGCCACTGCTGGCCGGGGCGATGCTGAGGCCGTTCTTCGAGGCGTACTGGATCGTCGCCGAGGCGCTGCGCGACGCCCCCGCCCAGCTCGACGAGAAGGAGCTGACGAACCGGGCGCTGGGGCTGGGCAACCAGTACGTCGCCCAGAACCGGGTCCGCAACAACGAGTCGGTGTCGGCGCTGCTGTTCGCGACCGCCCGGCAGGTGGCCGCCGACCAGCATCTGCTCGAACCCGCGCCCGACCTCGCCGAGCGACGGCTGGCGTTCCGCAACGAGCTGCGGGCGATCCTGCGCGACATGGACCAGGTGGAGCGGATCTCGCTGGAGCAGTTCTTCGCCCGCGAGCGGGCGCGCCGGGCCGCCCGCGCGCAGTGACGGCGATTACACCAGCCCACTTGGCGATTCGGGCATCGGGCGCGCACGCCATACGCTAATCGCCATGACCTCTGCGGCGCCGAGCGTGCACACCACCCGCAGCGGTGCGGTGTGGGCGGTGCTCGTCGGTGTGGCGGTGCTGGCCGGTGCCGTCGCCGCGGGGATCGCCGCCCTGTCACTGGCCGACGCGCTGATCGCCACCGGGCTGCCCAACCCCGGTCCGGTGACCACCTACGGGCTGCCGTTCGTGCGGGCTGCCGGGGAGATCGCCGCCGTCGTCGCCGTCGGCTCCTTCCTGTTCGCCGCGTTCTTCACCCCGCCGCAGGACAACGGGGTGCTCGACGCCGACGGCTACCGGGCGCTGCGGCTGGGCACCGGCGCCTCGGCGGTGTGGACGGTGTGCGCGGCGCTGCTGGTGCCGCTGACGGTGTCGGACGTGTCCGGCCAGCCCCTGCTGGACAACCTCGACCCCGCCGCCATCTGGTCGGCCGCCAGCCTGGTCGAGACCGCGGGAGCGTGGCGGTGGACGGCGTTTCTGGCCGCCGCCGTCACCGTGGCCAGCCTGCCGGTGCTGCGGTGGGGGTGGACACCGGCGCTGCTGGCCGGGTCGCTGCTGACGCTGATGCCGCTGGTGCTGACCGGGCACTCCTCCAGCGGCGGCGACCACGACCTGGCCACCAACAGCCTGCTGTACCACCTGGTGGCGGGCGCGTTGTGGGCCGGCGGGCTGCTCGCGCTGCTGGTGCACGCGCTGCGCGGCGGTGGCCACGCCGACCTGGCCGCGCGCCGGTTCTCCAAAGTGGCGTTCTGGTGCTTCGTCACGATGGCGGTCAGCGGGGTGATCAACGCGCTGGTCCGCGTCGCGCCCTCGGAACTGCTGAGCACCGAGTACGGCTGGTTGGTCGTCGCCAAGACCGCCGCGCTGGTGCTGCTCGGCGCGTTGGGCTGGGGTCAGCGCCGCTCCGGGCTGGCCGCGCTGAAGGCCGATCCGCAGGCGCGCGGGCCGTTGATCCGGCTGGCGCTGACCGAGGCGGTGCTGTTCGGCGCGACGTTCGGCATCGCCGTCGGGCTGGGCCGCACCCCGCCACCGCCGCGGCCGGTGCAGCCGAGCCCGGTGGAGGTGGCCATCGGCTACGACATCGCCGGCCCGCCGACCGTGACCCGGCTGCTGCTGGACTGGCGCTTCGACCTGATCTTCGGCACCGCCGCGATCGTGTTCGCGGTCGTGTACCTGGTCGGGGTGCGGCGGCTGCACAAACGCGGCGACACGTGGCCGGTGGGCCGCACCATCGGCTGGCTGTGCGGGTGTGCGGCGCTGCTGATCGCGACGTCGTCGGGCATCGGCCGGTACATGCCGGTGATGTTCTCGATCCACATGATCGGCCACATGTTCCTGTCCATGCTGGTGCCGATCCTGCTGGCACTCGGCGCGCCCATGACGCTGGCGCTGCGGGTGCTGCCGCCCGCCGGCCGCGGTGAGCCGCCCGGGCCGCGGGAGTGGATCCTGGCGGGTCTGCACTCCTGGTACTCGCGGCTGGTCACCCAGCCGGTCGTCGCGACGGTGATGTTCGTCGCCGGGTTCTACGGGCTGTACTTCGGCGGGCTGTTCGAGGCCGCGGCCGACAACCACGCCGCCCACGTGCTGATGAACCTGCACTTCCTGATGAGCGGCTACTTCTTCTACTGGGTGGTGATCGGCATCGACCCGTCACCGCGGCAGCTGCCGCAGCTGGGCAAACTCGCGATGGTGTTCGCGTCGCTGCCGCTGCACGCGTTCTTCGGCGTCGTGCTGATGGGGATGCAGACGGTGCTGGCCGAGCCGTTCTACCGGTCGCTGCAGCTGCCCTGGGACATCGACCTGCTCGACGACCAGAAGACCGGCGGCGGCATCGCCTGGGCCGCCGGTGAGTTCCCGCTGGTGCTGGTGATGGCCGCGCTGCTGATCCAGTGGCGGCGCAACGACGAGCGCACCGCCAAACGGCTCGACCGGGCCGCCGACCGCGACGAGGACGCGGATCTGGCCGCCTACAACGCGATGCTGGCCGAGCTGGCCCGCCGCGACGCGCAGGGCCGGCAGTAACCCGGTTATCCCCAACGCCGACTTCATCCACAGTCTGGGCCGCCCCGGCGTTCCACGCGGGTCCGCTGTCGGTGCTCCCACGGTCAATGGACGTGTCACCGGCGCCGCACGGCGTCGGCACGTTCGGAAAACAACTGGAGGAGTCATGTTCGAGACCGGGATCACCATCGTGGGCAACATCGTGTCCGACCCGATCCACCGGCGGGTGGGCGATCAGGAGGTGCTGCGGTTCCGGCTGGCCAGCAACTCGCGGCGGCGCACCGCCGAGGGAACATGGGAGCCGGGAAATTCGTTGTTCGTCACAGTCAGCTGCTGGGGTCGGGCGGTGGCGAACGCCAGCGCGGCCCTCGTCAAGGGTGACCCCGTCATCGTCATCGGCCACGTCTACACCAGTGAGTACGAGGACCGGGACGGCAACCGGCGCTCCTCGGTCGAGGTGCGGGCCACCTCGGTGGGGCCGGACCTGAACCGCTGCGGCGCCCGCCTGGTGCGGTCCCGCCCGGAGGACGACCAGGCCCCGGCGCCGGTCCCGGATGCCGGGGACGGCGCCGAGGACCTCGACGAGGCCACCGACGGGGACACCGACGGCGGTGCTGATCATGTCGCGGACCAGTCCAGCGGCGCGCTGCCCCTGACGGCCTAGCGCACCGTCGAGAGGCCACGCCTACGATGGTCCGCGAGCATTACCTTTTCTCAGACTCGCAATTTCTGAAAGGCACATCAACGGCATGGCCGAATTCATCTACACGATGCGGAAGGTCCGCAAGGCGCACGGCGACAAGGTCATCCTCGACGACGTCAGCCTGAACTTCCTTCCGGGCGCGAAGATCGGCGTCGTCGGTCCCAACGGGGCCGGCAAGTCGAGCGTCTTGCGGATCATGGCCGGACTGGACCAGCCCAACAACGGTGAGGCGTTCCTGCAGCCCGGCGCGACGGTCGGCATCCTGCAGCAGGAGCCGCCGCTGGACGAGACCAAGACCGTCCGCGAGAACGTCGAGGCCGGCGTGGCCATCAAGGCCAAGCTCAACCGGTACAACGAGGTGGCCGAGCTGATGGCCACCGACTACTCCGACGAGCTCATGGAGGAGATGGGCAAGCTCCAGGAGGAGCTCGACGCGGCCGACGCCTGGGACATCGACTCCCAGCTCGAGCAGGCCATGGACGCGCTGCGCTGCCCGCCGCCCGACGAGCCGGTCACCCACCTGTCCGGTGGTGAGCGCCGCCGCGTGGCGCTGTGCAAGCTGCTGTTGTCCAAGCCCGACCTGCTGCTGCTCGACGAGCCCACCAACCACCTCGACGCCGAGAGCGTGCAGTGGCTCGAGCAGCACCTCGCCGAGTACAAGGGCGCGATCCTGGCGGTCACCCACGACCGGTACTTCCTGGACAACGTCGCCGAGTGGATCCTCGAACTCGACCGCGGCCGCGCCTACCCCTACGAGGGCAACTACTCGACCTATCTGGAGAAGAAGGCCGAGCGCCTCGAGGTGCAGGGCAAGAAGGACCAGAAGCTGCAGAAGCGGCTGAAGGAGGAGTTGGCCTGGGTGCGTTCGGGCGCTAAGGCCCGGCAGGCCAAGAGCAAGGCCCGCCTGCAGCGCTACGAGGAGATGGCCGCCGAGGCGGAGAAGACCCGCAAGCTCGACTTCGAGGAGATCCAGATCCCCACGCCGCCGCGACTGGGCAACGTGGTGGTCGAGGTCGAGCACCTCGACAAGGGCTTCAACGGCCGCCAGCTGATCAAGGACCTGTCGTTCACGCTGCCGCGCAACGGCATCGTCGGCGTCATCGGCCCCAACGGCGTCGGCAAGACCACGCTGTTCAAGACCATCGTCGGCCTGGAGCAGCCCGACAGCGGCACCGTGCGCATCGGCGAGACGGTCAAGCTGAGCTACGTCGACCAGAACCGCGCCGGCATCGACCCGAAGAAGACGGTGTGGGAGGTGGTCTCCGACGGGCTGGACTACATCGAGGTCGGCCAGAACGAGATCCCGTCGCGCGCCTACGTGTCGGCGTTCGGCTTCAAGGGCCCGGATCAGCAGAAGCCGGCCGGCGTGCTCTCCGGTGGTGAGCGCAACCGGCTGAACCTGGCGCTGACCCTCAAGGAGGGCGGCAACCTGATCCTGCTCGACGAGCCGACCAACGACCTGGACGTCGAGACCCTCGGGTCGCTGGAGAACGCGCTGGAGAACTTCCCCGGCTGCGCCGTGGTCATCAGCCACGACCGCTGGTTCCTGGACCGCACCTGCACGCACATCCTGGCGTGGGAGGGCGACGACGACAATCCGGCGAAGTGGTTCTGGTTCGAGGGCAACTTCGGGGCCTACGAGCAGAACAAGGTCGAGCGGCTCGGCGCCGAGGCGGCCCGGCCGCACCGGGTGACCTACCGCAAGCTCACCCGCGACTGATCCGGCGAGGCAGGGACCTCGCGCACGCCGAGACTTATAAGGTCATGCTGCGGGCCGCGGCGTCGCTCCCGCACCGGGCAGCGGCGCCTCCAACGACGGACGGTCCGCGCGCCTAGAGGTCAGGAGCGTCGCATGTCGGTTGATCCGGGATCTGTCGGGGGACCAACGAGGACGGAGGCCGGTCCGGTCGGGCCGGTACTCGATGACCAGACCACGGCACGCCTGACGCGTGCCTATCTGGAGACCTATCGGGGTCCGCACGCCGACGCGCCCACCGCCGACGCCACGGTCACGATGCCGTTGGCCGCGGCGGCGGGCCGGGCGGTCACGCCGGGGCTGATCGCCGCGCAGCACAGGCTCGCCGCGTTCCGCCCGTTCGGCGACACCCGGGTGGCGGTGTACCCCGCCGACGACCCGGAAGGCATCGGCCCCGCCCTGCAGATCGTCACCGACCAGACCGCGATGGTGATGGACTCGGTGACGGTGCTGCTGCACCGGTTCGGGGTGGCCTACACCGCGATCATGAACCCGGTGCTGCGCGTGCACCGGGCGCGGGCCGGCGAGCTGCTCGACGCCACCCCGGTCGCCGACGCCGCCGGGGTACACGACGGGGTCGACGAGGCCTGGATCCACGTGCAGCTGGCGCCCACCTACGACGCCGCGGCGGTGCGCCAGGTGGTGCAGCTGCTGCCCAGCGTGCTCGCCGACGCCCGCCACGTCGCCCTGGACACCGAGGCGCTGGGGGCGGCGCTGCTCGGGCTGGCCCGTGACCTCGACACCGACACCGGGGAGCGGTTCCGCGGCCCGGACCGCGCCGACGTCGCCGCGCTGCTGCGCTGGCTGGCCGACGGGCACTTCGTGCTGCTCGGCTACCAGCGCTGCCGGGTGCACGACGGCCACGCCGCGGTGGACCCGGCCAGCCGGCTCGGCGTGCTGCGGCTGCGCCAGGACGTGCTGCCCCAGCTCACCGGCGACGACGAACTGCTGGTGCTGGCGCAGGCCACCATCCCGAGCTACCTGCGCTACGGCGCCTACCCGTACATCGTCGTGGTACGTGAGCAGCACCCCGACGACGCGGTCGAGCACCGCTTCGTCGGGTTGTTCACGGTGTCGGCGATGAACGCCAACGTGCTTGAGATCCCGCTGATCTCACGGCAGGTGCGGGAGGCGCTGGAGATGTCGCGGCGCGACCCCAGCCACCCGGGCCAACTGCTGCTCGACATCATCCAGACCATCCCGCGCTCGGAACTGTTCGCGCTGTCGGCGCGCGACCTGCTCGACATGGTCAAGGCCGTGGTCGACCTGGGCTCGCGCCGGCGCACCCTGCTGTTCATGCGCGCCGACTCGCTGGCACACTTCGTGTCCTGCCTGGTGTACCTGCCGCGTGACCGCTACACCACCGGGGTGCGGCTGGAGATGCAGGACATCCTGGTGCGCGAACTCGGCGGCGAGAGCATCGAGTACACCGCGCGGGTCAGCGAATCACCCTGGGCCGTCGTGCACTTCACCGTGCGCATGCCCGACGGCACCCGGGCCCGCGACATCGACCTCAGCGAGACCAACGAGTCACGGATCCAGGACCTGCTCACCGAGGCCGCACGCACCTGGGGCGACCGGCTGATCGGTGCGGTCAAGACCGGGGCCATCGGCCAGCGCACCGCCCAGCACTACGCGACGGCGTTCCCGGAGACCTACAAGCAGGCCGTCGCCCCGTCGGACGCCATCGCCCACATCGCGATCATCGAAAAGCTGCAACAGGGTTCGATAAGACCCGTCCTCGTCGACCTCGAGGAGGGCACCGCACAGCTGACCCTGTTCCTGGGCGGGCACTCGGCGTCGCTGAGCGACCTGCTGCCGATGCTGCAGTCGATGGGCGTCGTGGTGCTCGAGGAACGCCCGTTCACGGTGACCCGACCCGACGGGCTGTGCGTGTCGATCTACCAGTTCAAGATCTCACCGCACCAGTCGATCCCGCGGATCACCTCCGCCGAGGAACGCGACGCCACGTCGGCACGGTTCGCCGACGCGCTGACCGCGATCTGGCAGGGCCGCGCCGAGATCGACCGGTTCAACGAGCTGGTGATGCGCGCCGGACTGGACTGGCAGCAGGTGGCGGTGCTGCGCGCCTACGCGAAATACCTGCGCCAGGCCGGATTCCCGTACAGCCAGGCGCACATCGAGACGGTGCTCAACGACAACGCTACGACGGCGCGGTCGCTGGTCGAACTGTTCGAAGCGTTGTTCCACCCCGACGACGGCGACGGCGCCAAGCGACGCGACGCCCAGGCCGCCGCGGCCGCGGTGACCGCCGACATCGACGCGCTGGTCAGCCTCGATACCGACCGGGTGTTACGGGCGTTCGCGTCGATGATCCAGGCCACGCTGCGCACCAACTACTTCGTCACCCGCGAGGGCTCCGCGCGCCGCCGGGATGTGCTGTCGTTCAAGCTCGATCCCGGTCTGATCGACGAACTGCCGTTGCCGCGACCGAAGTTCGAGATCTTCGTGTACTCCCCGCGGGTGGAGGGTGTGCACCTGCGGTTCGGCTACGTCGCCCGCGGCGGCCTGCGCTGGTCGGACCGTCGTGAGGACTTCCGCACCGAGATCCTCGGCCTGGTCAAGGCGCAGGCGGTCAAGAACGCGGTGATCGTGCCGGTCGGCGCCAAGGGCGGGTTCGTCGTCAAGCAGCCCCCGGCACCCACCGGCGATCCCGCCGCCGACCGCGACACCCAGCGCGCCGAGGGGGTGGCCTGCTACCGGCTGTTCATCGCCGGTCTGCTCGACGTCACCGACAACGTCGACAAGGCCACCGGCAAGGTGGTGCCGCCGCCGGGTGCGGTGCGCCGCGACGGCGACGACGCCTACCTCGTCGTCGCCGCCGACAAGGGCACCGCGACGTTCTCCGACATCGCCAACGAGGTGGCCCAGTCGTACGGCTTCTGGCTCGGCGACGCGTTCGCCTCCGGCGGCTCGGTCGGCTACGACCACAAGGCGATGGGCATCACCGCCAAGGGGGCGTGGGAGAGCGTCAAGCGGCACTTCCGCGAGATGGGCATCGACACCCAGACCCAGGATTTCACCGTCGTCGGCATCGGCGACATGAGCGGTGACGTGTTCGGTAACGGGATGCTGCTGTCCAAGCACATCCGGCTGATCGCCGCGTTCGACCACCGGCACATCTTCCTGGACCCCGACCCCGACGCCGCTCGGTCGTGGGAGGAACGCAAGCGCCTGTTCGAGCTGCCGCGATCGAGCTGGGAGGACTACGACACCTCGCTGATCAGCGCCGGCGGCGGCGTGTACAGCAGGCAGCACAAGGCGATTCCGATCAGCCCGCAGGTGCGCGCCGCGCTCGGCATCGACGACGACGTCGACGAGCTCACCCCGCCCACGCTGATCAAGGCGATCCTGCGCGCCCCGGTCGACCTGCTGTGGAACGGTGGCATCGGCACCTACATCAAGGCCGAGACCGAATCCGACGCCGACGTCGGCGACCGCGCCAACGACCCGGTACGGGTGAACGGAAACCAGGTGCGCGCCAAGGTGATCGGTGAGGGCGGCAACCTGGGCGTCACCGCCAAGGGTCGCATCGAGTACAACCTGGCCGGTGGCCGCATCAACACCGACGCGCTGGACAACTCCGCAGGGGTGGACTGCTCGGACCACGAGGTCAACATCAAGATCCTGATCGACTCGCTGGTCACCGCGGGCAAGGTCCGTCCTGAGGAGCGCACCGACCTGCTGCTGTCGATGACCGACGAGGTCGGCCGGCTGGTGCTGCGCGACAACGAGGACCAGAACGACCTGATGGGCACCAGCCGCGCCAACGCGGCCAGCCTGCTGCAGGTGCACGCCCGGATGATCCGCGAGCTGGTCAGCGAACGCGGGCTCAACCGGGACCTGGAGGCGCTGCCGTCGGACAAGGAGATCGAGCGTCGCGCCGAGCTCGGGATCGGGCTGACCTCACCGGAACTGGCGACGCTGATGGCCCACGTCAAGCTCGCGCTGAAGGCCGACGTGCTGGCCAGCGACCTGCCCGACCAGGAGGTGTTCGCGTCCCGGCTGCCGGCGTACTTCCCGGCCAAGCTGCGCGAGCAGTTCGGCGCCGAGATCCGGTCGCATCAGCTGCGCCGCGAGATCGTCACCACCATGCTGGTCAACGACCTCGTCGACACCTGCGGTATCTCGTACGCGTACCGCATCACCGAGGACGCCGGCGTCGGCTACGTCGACGCGGTGCGCAGCTACGCGGCGGCCGACGCGATCTTCGGGATCAACGAGGTGCGGCAGCGGATCCGGCGGGTGGGCGCCGAGGGGGCCGCCCCGACGGCCGTGACCGACCGGATGACACTGGACCTGCGGCGCCTGGTCGACCGCGCCGGCCGCTGGCTGCTGAACTACCGGCCGCAGCCGCTGGCGGTGGGCGCGGAGATCAACCGGTTCGCGGCGAAGGTGTCGGCGCTGGCGCCGCGGATCTCGGAGTGGCTGCGCGGCGACGACGCCGCGATCGTCGGCAAGGAGGCCGCCGAGTTCTCCTCGCGCGGGGTGCCCGCCGACCTGGCGTACACGGTCGCGACCGGCCTGTACCAGTTCAGCTTCCTCGACGTCATCGACATCGCCGACATCGTCGACCGTGAGCCCGCCGAGGTCGCCGACACCTACTTCGCGCTCATGGACTATCTCAAGGCCGATACACTGCTGACCGCGGTGTCGCGGCTGGAGCGCGACGACCGATGGCACTCGTTGGCGCGGTTGGCCATTCGTGACGACATCTACGGGTCGTTGCGGGCACTGTGCATGGACGTTCTCGCCGTCGGTGAACCGGACGAGACAGGTGAGGAGAAGATCGCCGAGTGGGAGGCCACCAACAGCTCACGGGTGAGCCGCGCCCACCGCACCCTCACCGAGATCTACGACAGTGAGGAACACGACCTGGCGACGCTGTCGGTGGCGGCGCGTCAGATCCGCAGTATGACGCGAACAAGTGGATTGGGGACATCTCGGTGACGAGTGCGACAGGCAGTGCAGGTACGACGGGATTCGTGGCTCCCGTGCATGTTCGGTGGTCCGACATCGACATGTACCAGCACATCAACCACGCCACGATGGTGACGATCCTCGAGGAGGCCCGGATCCCGTTCCTGCGGGAGCCGTTCGGTCCGGAGATCGAGACCATCGGGCTGCTCATCGCCGACGTGAAGATCTCCTACAAGGCGCAGCTGCGGCTGGTGGACTCGCCGCTGCAGGTGACGATGTGGACCACCCGGGTGCGTTCGGTCGACTTCACCATCGGTTACGAGGTGCGGTCGGTGAACGCGGCGCCGGACTCCAAGCCCGCGGTGATCGCCGAGACACAACTGGCCACGGTGCACATCAAAGAGCAACGGCTACACCGGATTTCCGAGCAGCAGCGGGAATACCTGCAGCGTTGGCTGCGGTGACGCAGCCCGAGCGCGGGCTGTGGCTGAGCGACATCGGCCACCGCGCAGACCTGGCGACGTTCGCCGAGCGGGCGGTCCGCCTCGACGACGCGGCGGTGATCCGGCTGCGGCAGCGGGCCGACGGGCTGGTCGGTGCCTGGGTGGCCACCGGGTTCGAAGTGCTGGCCGGAAGGGCGGTCGCGGGCCGGGTGCAGCCGCGGGATCTGACGGCCGGCGCTGACGCGCTGGTGGCCGGCCTGGCCATGGTGGACCCCGGGAACGGTTACGTCGACACCGGTTTCGCGATGGACTCGGCGTGGCGTGGCGCGTTGCCGCCGGAGACGGGGTTCGTGCATCTCGACGATCTGCCCGCGCGGGTGATGCTGGAGCTGGCCGAGCGGGGCGGCGAACTGGTCCGCGAGCATTCGGGTGGGCACGGACCGCCGGCGTCGCTGCTGGACCAGGAGGTCGTGGTGGTCAGTGCGGGGCGGGAGAGCGTCGGTGTCCCGATGCGCTGCGTGTTCGCCCTGACCGCCATGGGTTTCCTGCCGGTCGATCGCGACGCGGTAGCGGCCGACGAGATCGTGCGGGTGCGGGTGTCGCCGACGTGGCTGCGCCTCGACGCCCGCTTCGGCTCGGTCTACCGTCGTCGCGCCGACCCGCTCGCCGTCCTGCCCTAGCTCTTTTTTGCGAGCGTGCGTGTCTGCACACGACACGCCGCGATTTTTCCTGCATTTGCGCACGCTCGTGACGGCTGAGCGCGGACAGTTTGTCGCGAGTTCTACAGCAGGGCAGTCGTTTACGACGATTCGCGATCTGGCGTAGAACTGCGCGCTGGATGGGGACCGCCGTCCGCGAGCGTGCGCAAAATACGGATTTTCCGCGGCGTGTCGTGTGCAGACACGCACGCTCGCGGGAAGGGGGAAGAAAGTCAGGCCAGCCAGGCGGCGGTGTCGGGTGGCAGGGCGCCGTCGGCGACGGGGTCGCTGGTCAGCAGGACCTCGCCCTCGGGCAGCGGGATCGGCGCGGCGCCGGCGTTGAGCACGCACACCAGACCGCCGCGGCGGAACACCAGGGCGTCAGTGGGGGAGTCCAGCCACTCGACCGTCGACCCGCTGAATTCGGCACGCCTGCAGCTGATTTCGATGGCGCGCCGGTAGAGCGCCAGCGTCGACGACGGATCGGCGGACTGTCTCTCGACCGTCAGGTCCGTCCACGCGGGCGGCATCGGCAGCCAGGTGTGCGGGTTGGTGGAGAACCCGAACGGCGGCTCGTCGCCCGACCACGGGATCGGGATGCGGCAGCCGTCGCGGCCGCGGCGGGTGTGGCCCGAGCGTTCCCAGACCGGGTCCTGCAGGGCCTCATCGGGTAGGTCGTCGACGTTCGGCAGTCCGAGTTCCTCGCCGTTGTAGATGAACACCGGCCCGGGCAGCGCGAGCATCACCAGCGCCATCGCCCGAGCCCGCGCCAGTCCGGTCAGGCCGCCGCCGTACCGGGTGGGCGGGCGTTCCACGTCGTGATTGGCCAACGTCCAGGTGGGCACGGCGTCCACGAGTTCGACAGCGGCGACGGCGTTTTCGATCGCCGCTCGGACGTCGAGCGCGTCGAACTCGGCGCGCACCAGCCGGAAGTTGAAGCCGAGGTGCAGCTCGTCGGGGCGCAGGTAGCGTGCGAACTGCTCGTTGTCGTAGACCCAGACCTCGCCGATGGCAACGGCATTCGGGTAGTCGTCGAGTACCCGGCGGATGGCGCGGTGGATGTCGTGGACGCCGTCGTTGTTGAACCGGGGGTCGTCGTCCATCTCGGCGAGCAGCAGCTCGGGCTTGGTCACCGGCATGTCCGGCAGACCCGGCGGTTTGGCCATCCCGTGCGCGACGTCGATGCGGAACCCGTCGACGCCACGGTCGAGCCAGAACCGCAGCGTGACCTCGAGGTCGGCGAGCACCTCCGGGTTCTCCCAGTTCAAGTCGGGCTGGGAGGCGTCGAACAGGTGCAGGTACCACTGGCCGGGCGTGCCGTCGGGGTCGGTGACGCGGGTCCAGGCGGGTCCGCCGAAGATCGACAGCCAGTTGTTGGGCGGTCGCGAACCGTCCGGGCCGGCGCCGTCTCGGAAGATGTAGCGGCCACGCTCGGGGGAACCCGGTGGGGCCGCGAGCGCCGCCTGAAACCAGGGATGTGCGGAGCTGGTGTGGTTGGGCACCAGGTCCATCGTCACCTTGATGTCGCGGGCGTGTGCGGCCGTGACGAGCCGGTCCAGCGCGGCCAGGTCGCCGAACAGCAGGTCGATGTCGCGCGGATCGGCGACGTCGTAACCGTGGTCGCGCATCGGCGAGACCATCACCGGGTTGAGCCAGATCGCCTCCACACCAAGGGATTTCAGGTAGTCAAGGCGAGACGTCACGCCGTCGAGGTCCCCGACGCCGTCGCCGCCGCTGTCGCAGAACGACCGTGGATACACCTGGTAGAAGACCGCGTTCGCCCACCACGGCCCGCTGCTGGGATTCCTCACAGGCCTCCTTCGCGTCGTTGACCCCAGTCTGGACCAGCAGTCGCGGAGCGTCGCCAGGAATTTGCGACCACAAAGAGAATTCCGAAATCCAGCACACGCTATTTAGCAATCGTGTTAATTATTGGATCTGCGTCGTAGCAGCTAGGAGGTCATATGCGGCGGCAGCAGGGGCGGGAATGGGGTATACCCAGCAACATTCGAATCGGGTGGTCGCAACTGGCGTTCGCCGGGGTGTGCGGCGCGGCTGTCGTCGGGTTGGCCGGTTTGACCGCGCCGCCGGGTGAGCCTCAGGTGCTGCTGGCGTCGGTCGACTCGACACTGTCCCCGCCGTCCGACGAGCAGTGGTGGCTGGGGGACGGCGCCGCGGCGGCCGCCCCGAACTCCCGGCCTCTGATCGGACCCGGCGGATGGCTGATCGGCAACGGTCTCGACGCGCCGGCCGACTGCACCGGCGAGGCCTGCAACGGCGGCAACGGCGGCATCCTGTTCGGCAATGGAGGCAACGGCGCCAACGGCGGGCGCGGCGGCAACGCCGGACTGATCGGTCACGGCGGCACCGGCGGGGCGGGCACACCCGGCGTGCTCGGCGATGACGGCGTCGTGCGGGGTGGCGACGGTGGCGCCGGCGGGCGCGGCGGCCTGTTGCTCGGCAACGGTGGTGCCGGTGGTGCGGGCGGCACAGCCGTTTTCGTCGACGGCGAGGCGCTCATCGCCGTCGGGGGCAACGGCGGTGTGGGCGGAAGTGCGGGGCTGTTCGGTGCGGGCGGCCGCGGCGGTGCGGGCGGCGATGCCGTCGGCCCTGACACGTGGGATGCGTTCGAGTCCGGGGCGCTCACCGGCGGCAATGGGGGTGCGGGAGGCGCCGGCGGGCGCATCGTCGGCGACGGCGGGGTCGGCGGCAACGGCGGAGACGCCGAAACCCGCCTCCCGCTGCACGGAACCGGCGGAGGCGGAGGCGACGGCGGTGCCGCCGGCCTGGTGGGCACCGGCGGCGCCGGTGGGTCCGGCGGCAGCGCCAGGCAGGTCTGGACGAATGGTTCTCAAGCGAGTTCGGAAGACGTCCTCGAAGGCGGGGCCGGTGGGGCGGGGGGCCGCGCGGTGCTCGGCAGAGGCGGCAGGGGCGGCCGCGGCGGCGATGCCATCACGTACATCGGATCCGCGCGCGGTGGCCATGGTGGAGCCGGGGGCGCGGGAGCGGTAGGCGGTGACGGCGGCCCCGGCGGTGCGGCGGAGAAGAGCTATCCCGCCGGCGCCGGACCGGTCGTCGGAGGCGACGGCGGGCGCGGGGGTGACGGCCTGATCCGCGGCGGCACCGGGGGCGACGGCGGCGACGCGACCTCGAGCGCCAGCGGCAGCGCCCCCGTCGGTGGCCGGGGTGGCGACGGCGGCAAGCCGGGCGGCGCCGGCGGTCAGGACGGCAGCTCCGGCGGCCAGGGTGGCTCCGGCAGCCAGTGACGACGACTAGAACGCCGAGTTGACCATCGAGTCGGCCGCCATCTCCAGGTAGTCCAGCAGCACCCTGCGGTGGGCGTCGTCGAGCGTCTGCGCGTCGATCGACGCCACCGCGGTGTGCATGCACCGCAGCCAGGCGTCGCGCTCGAGGAACCCGATCCGGAACGGCATGTGCCGCATCCGCAGCCGCGGATGCCCACGCTGATCGGAGTAGGTGCGCGGTCCGCCCCAGTACTGCTCGAGGAACATCCTCAGCCGCTCTTCGGCCGGGCCCAGATCCTCCTCGGGGTACAGCGGGCGCAGGATCTCGTCCTCGGCGACCAACTCGTAGAACCGCGCCACGATCCTGCGGAACGTCTCGTGGCCTCCGACCTCGTCGTAGAACGATCCCTGCGGCTGCGTCACGCTCCCCATTGTCCCTTGCCGCGGGATTCGCCAGGTCAGCCGGTCGCGACACCGGAAGTTCGCCGGACTGACCTGCGAACACGCGCAGAATTGTCGTGCGATGAACACCGATCCGTGGTGAACTGTCTCCTCGGAGGACGTATGGCGCATCGAAAGAAAGGCCAGTCCACGAGGGCCGGCCACCGGAGCCGCCCTGTCACGACCGCGGCACCGCCGGGGTCGTCCCGCGTCCTGCACAGTGTCGAGACCCACCCGCCCGGCGGCGGGGACGCCTCGATATGGGGACGCCGCCGCGTCCTCCTGCTGAACTCGACCTACGAACCGTTGACCGCTCTGACGATGCGCAGGGCGGTCATCATGCTTTTATGCGGAAAAGCCGACGTCGTCCACGATGACCCGAACGGCCCGGTGATCCACTCGGCCACCCACTCGATCGTCGTCCCGTCGGTGATCCGGCTGCGCACCTACGTGCGGGTGCCGTACCGGGCCCGCGTCCCGATGACCCGGGCGGCACTGATGCACCGTGACCGGTTCCGCTGCGCGTACTGCGGCTCCAAGGCCGACACCGTCGACCACGTGGTGCCGCGCAGTCGCGGCGGTGAGCACTCCTGGGAGAACTGCGTGGCGGCCTGCTCGTCGTGCAACCACCGCAAGGCCGACCGGTTGCTGGCCGAACTGGGCTGGACCCTGCGCACGGTCCCGACGCCGCCGAAGGGCCAGCACTGGCGGCTGCTGTCGACCGTCAAGGAACTCGACCCGGCATGGGTGCGATACCTGGGCGAGGGAGCGGCCTGACCGGGCGCTGGTATACGGTTTGCCCGTGAGCACCGCACTTAGTCATTCGCTAATGGGCCTGGTTCCACTGGTCACAACGCTGGTGTTGATCGGCCTGATCTGGGGCGTCGGCAAGAACCGCAAGGGCCCGCACCCCGAGACCTACAAGCTCTCCGAGCCGTGGACGCACGCACCCATCCTGTGGGCGTCCGAGGAACCGGCCGATCACGGCCACGGCTCGCACTCGCTGACGATTGGAGGCGGCGCAAGTGGCAAGTGGTGACGTCAAGACGGTCGATCCGGCCAACCTGCCGCTCGGCTGGGCGGTAACCTCCAGCGGCCGGCTCTCCGGGGTCACCGAACCGGGCGAGTTGTCGGTTCAGTACCCGTTCCCCGTCAAAGACCTGGTGGCCCTCGACGAGGCGCTGCAGTACGGCTCGCGCGCGGCCAAGGCCCGCTTCGCCGTCTACATCGGCGGGCTCGGCGAGGACACCGCGGCGACGGCCCGCGAGATCCTCGCGAAGGTGCCGACGCCCAACAACGCGGTGCTGCTCGCGGTGTCGCCCAACCAGCGCGCCATCGAGGTGGTCTACGGCGCCGACGTCAAGGGCCGCGGCATCGAAGAGGCCGCCCCGCTGGGGGTGTCCGCCGCCGCCGCGTCATTCAAGGACGGCAACCTGATCGACGGGCTCATCAGCGCCGTGCGCGTGATGAGCGCCGGCGTCTCGCCGCACTGACGTTCGAACACCGACGCCCTCCCCGGAGCCGGGGAGGGCGTCGCTGTGTTCTGGGTCGGTGTCTGGTCGAAATTCGTGCGTCGAGCCTCCCCGCGCGGGCCATAGGCTTGAGGCGGACGTGAGAGGTCGCGAATAGAGGGACGCCTGGGTGGGAGTGCTCGACGGGTTCGACGTGATCTGGTCGAAGGCTCGGTCGACCTTCGGCGACGGGCCACCGGTCGATGGATCGGGATTCGACAAGAGCGGTCAGTTGCGGAGGCTGGAGTCCACCGTGCGGTCCGCCCAGCCGTCCGCGCAGTGGACCGGCTCCGCGGCAGACTCGTACTCGTCGGCGAACGAGCGACAGAACCGGGTGCTCGGGCGGCTCGCCGAACTCGATCGGCGGCTGCGGGCCGAAGTCGACCGGTCGGCTCAGGTGGTCATCGCGGGCAGGCAGAACCTCGACGCGATCCGGCAGTGGGTGCACGACACGGCGGCCAGCGTCCCTCCGGGAGCCAATCGAGAGCGTGTCCTGCTCTCGGTGGTGAGCCGCGGCGCCACCGAGCTGAGCGAGGTCATCCAGCGGTCCGACTCCGATATGAGGTCGATCGCCGGCAGGATCAACGGCATCAAGGACGAATACCAGTTCCTGGGCGCTGGTTTCGGCGGTTTCCCTCAGGGCGCCGGTGACCACGAGGGAACGCAAGAGGAGGAGCCGAGCCGCGCCGAGGGCGATGAGCCCTGGCGGTATCCGTTCGATCCGCCGCCTCCGAACGATTCCGCCCCGGGTGGCGGTCGATGGGTGCTCGGCCAGGCCTACCCGCCGGGTCCAGACGGTGGACCGCCGGTCGGAGTCGCACCGCCGAAGCCGTGGCACAGAGACATTGAACCGCCTGTGGTCGGTGGAACCTCCGGGCTGCAGGAAATCGCCCCTCCGCCGGCTAACGGGTGGGGGGTACAGCCTGCGTGGACGATGCAAGAGGCATACCGGTTTCGAGTCACCGGAGAGGGCTTCAACGGAGACCCGAGTCATGTGCGTTGGGTGGAGCAGAACGGTAAGTGGTACCAGGCGACCTGGGTCGATTACGACCTTGAGCGAGAACGCGTAACGGCCCTCGTCCCTCACAATGACGGTGGTGGTTACCCCACGCTCCACTGGGGGCAAAACAAGTGGGAGCCGATCGACATCAAGGACATCTACCAGATCCAGGCGCGGAACCCCCGGCTTCCGCTGTACATCCCGAATCCGTTTGGGGGTCAACACCATATACCCGTGCCATCTAGAGACCACCCGGTCATAGTGTCCGGAGGGTGACCACAGCATGACGCACACACCTTGGCTTCGGGCGGGGATCGCCACCGTCTTGATCGTCGAACTGGTGGCCGCGGTGCTCGTCGTGATACGAGGTGCCCAGCAGTCGCCTTCGGAGGCTGACTGTCGCGTGGTGTCAGGGGTTTTCCGCGAATGGGCGAGCGTAGGGTCGGACGGCGAGGACCGGGGCGAGGTCACCGGGGCGTTTGCCGAACGCATACGCGCGGCAGCCGACTCCGTCTCCAGTTCGAGTGTCAGGGACGACCTGAACCGTTGGGCGGAAGGGGCCGACCCGCTGGCTGAGATCCGGCGCGGACCCGCCGGTGCGGTGGACGACAACGACCCGACCCTGGTCCGGGCCTTGGGCCTGGTGTTCGGGGCGGCCGACGAGTTGCGTGAGGACTGTCCCGAGTCATATCGCGTCGAAGCCGAGTGAAGGGAACGAATTGAACAGGCTTGACCGGAAGTGGTTGCTGGCGCTTGTCGCCGTGGTTGTCTGCCTGGCGACAGTGACAGCCCTGGTGATATGGAACAGGGAATCCGTTGCCTCCGAATCGGATTGCCAGGTAGTGGCGGAACTGGCGCGCGAGTGGTCCGAATCCGCAGCACAGGATCAAGCGGGAGGCGGTCCCGCGGCCGAGTTGGCCCGTAAGGTTCGCGACGCCACGCGTGCTGTCGACGACCCGAAGCTGAAGGACACGCTGAACACCTGGGCCGACGGCTTCGACACGTTCGCCGAAGCGCTGCGTACGAATGCCGACAGTGATCCGCGGCTTGTCGAAGCCGCAGATCTGATCTACGGCACGGCCGACGAGTTGCGTCAGGCTTGCCCCGAGGCGTTTCCCGCCGACACTCGCTAACTGACCGACGTCTCGGTGAGCATCCTGCGGATCTCGATGTAGCGCTCGAGAAACCGGCGCTCGTCGAGCCGCTTACGGCGCAGCCAACCGGTGACCTCGTCGTTGCACTTACTGGTGTTGCACGACGGGCATGCCGGCACGACGTTGTCGACGGTGTAGCGGCCGCCGCGGCTGATCGCCATCACGCAGTCCTTCTGCAGCGGACGGTCCGTCGCACCGCAGTACGCGCAGCCCTGCCACGCCTCCTTCAACGCCGCCCACTGTGCGGGGGTGAGGTCGTTGACGACGGCGGCGACGCGACGCTGACGACGCCGCGCCGCACGCGCTTTGCGACTCCTGCTGACCGCCACCTGCAGAGCATGCAGCGCGAGCGTGCGCAAATGCCGGAAAATCCGCGGCGTGTCGTGTGCAGACACGCACGCTCGCGGATTATTCGGCGGGTCAGCCGGCGTCGAAGGTGCGGGCCTTCAGGGACCGTTCGACCCCGGCGCGGCCCTCGAGCACCAGCCGGCGCAGCGGCGGCGGCACCTCGGAGTCGGCGAGGAACCGGTCGGCGGCGGCCAGGCCCTCCTCGCTGATGTCCCACGACGGGTACAGCCCGACCACCACGGTCTGCGCGACCTCGCTGGACCGGCGCTGCCACACCCCGGAGATCGCCTCGAAGTACTTGTCGCGGAACGGCTTGAGCAGCTCATACTGACCCGGCTGGACGAACCCGCCGATGATCGAACGCGCGGTGATGTTGGCCAGCGTGTCGTCCTCGATGACCTGCTCCCACGCCGAGGCCTTCACCGCCGCCTGCGGACGCGCCGCCGCCGCGGCCGCCGCGTTGCGCCGGCCGGCCGCCGTCGGGTCACGCTGCGCTTCGGCGTCGATGAACGGCGTGTCGGTGCCGTCGTTGTCGACGACGCCGGCCGCGGCCAGCGCGGTCACGATCCGCCACCGCAGATCGGTGTCCACCACCAGCCCGGACAGGCCCTGCTCCGCCGGATCGCCGTCCAGCAGCGCCTTCAACACATCGGTGTGCCGCTGCGACAGCACCGAGGTGCACAGCGCGTTGACGAACGCCAGCTGATGGTCCGAGCCGGCCTCCGCGCCGCGGGCCAACTCCAGCAGCCGGTCCGCGAACGCCGGCCAGCCCTGCGACGCCGCCCAATGCGGTTCGGCGTAGGAGTTCAGCGCCGTCTGCGCCTGCAGCAGAAGCCGTTGCAGCACACCGACCTCGGTCTCGGCGTGCACACCCGAGGACACCAGCGCGACGAAGTCGCGGGCGCGCAGCTCGGCGTCGCGGGTCATCTCCCATGCCGCCGACCACGCCAGCGTGCGGGGCAGCGGTTCGGCGATGTCGGCGATACGGGTCAGCAGCGTCTGCAGCGAGTCCGGGTCCAGCCGCAGCGAGCAGTACGTCAGGTCGTCGTCGTTGACCAGGATCAGCTTGCCGCGCGAAACCCCCTGCAGTGCAGGAACTTCGGTGGTCTCGCCCTCGACGTCGAGCTCCTCGCGGTGCACCCGCACCAGCTTGCCGCTGCCGTCGTCGTCGTAGATGCCGACCGCCAGGCGGTGCACCCGGGTCTCACCGGCGCCGGGCGCGGCACCGCTCTGCTCTATCGCGAACCGGGTGAACCGGCCCTCGGCGTCGACGTCGAACGACGGGCGCAGCTTGTTCAGGCCGGTGGTCTTGAGCCACTGGCGACCCCAGCCCGACAGGTCGCGGCCCGACGCCTTCTCCAACGCGCCCAGCAGATCTCCGAACGTCGCGTTGCCGAACGCGTGGTCGCGGAAGTAGTCACGCAGACCTGCGAGGAACGACTCCAGCCCCACGTAGGCCACCAGCTGCTTGAGCACGCTGGCGCCCTTGGCGTAGGTGATGCCGTCGAAGTTCACCTCGACGGCGTGCAGGTCGGGGATGTCGGCGGCGACCGGATGCGTCGACGGCAGCTGGTCCTGGCGGTAGGCCCACGACTTCTCGACGTTGGCGAACGTGGTCCACGCCTGCGTGTACTCGGTGGCCTCGGCCTGGCACAGCACCGACGCGAACGTCGCGAAGGACTCGTTGAGCCACAGGTCATCCCACCACTTCATGGTGACCAGGTCGCCGAACCACATGTGCGCCATCTCGTGCAGGACGGTCTCGGCGCGACGCTCGTAGGAGGCCCGGGTGACCTTGCTGCGGAACACGTAGTCCTCGAGGAACGTCACCGCGCCCGCGTTCTCCATGGCGCCGGCGTTGAACTCCGGCACGAACAGCTGGTCGTACTTGCCGAACGCGTACGGCACCCCGAAGTTGCGGTGGTAGAACCCGAAGCCCTGCTTGGTCTCGGTGAACAGCCGCTCGGGATCCATGTACTGCGCCAGCGACCTGCGGCAGAACAGGCCCAGCGGGATCTCGCCGTGCTCGTCGCGGTAGACGTCGTCCCAGCGCGCGTACGGCCCGGCCACCAGCGCCACCAGGTAGGTGCTCATCCGCGGGGTCTCGGCGAACGTGTGCTTCTTGGCCGCGCCGTCGTCCTCGACGCTGACGGTGGCGCCGTTGGACACCACCTCCCAGTGCGCCGGGGCGGTCACGGTGATGTCGAAGGTGGCCTTGAGGTCGGGCTGGTCGAAACACGCGAACATCCGCTTGGCGTCGGCGGTTTCGAACTGGGAGTACAGGTAGACCTCGTCGTCGACCGGGTCGACGAACCGGTGCAGGCCCTCACCGGTGTTGGAGTAGCGGCAGTCGGCGTCGACGACGACGACGTTGCGCTCGGCCAGACCGGTCAGCGGGATGCCGGTGGACTCGTCGTAGCCCGACACGTCGATGTCGCGCCCGTTGAGCGTGGCGCGGTGGATCTTGTCGGCGGCGATGTCGATGTAGGTGTCGCCGCCGGCGGTCGCGTCGAACTCGACGGTCGTGGTCGACCGGAAGGTGCGCTCGCCGGGCTTGCCCGCCCCGTCGGTGAGGTCGAGAGCGATGCGGTAGCGCTCGACGGTGACCAGGGCGGCGCGTTCAACGGCTTGGTCGCGAGTCAGGTTGGGAAGTGCCACCTCACCAACCTATAGGCACCAACCGAGAGGCCGCGCGGGTTACAGGCCGGGTATGGCCCGCGCCGCGGGCAGCCAGTCCAGGATCGTGCCGTTGCCCACCGAGGCGATCGCCTGCGGGCAGTAGGTGGAGATCGCGATCCCGGTGAAGAACGCCGCGAGATCGGGCGGGATACCGCTGTCGGAGACCCGGGTGTAGATCTTGGCCAGGCTCTTGCCGGGTTCGACGAGCATCGGACACACCGACTCGCCGAGCCGGACCATGTCGACGGGGTTGGCGACCGTCATGCCCGCGCCGGTGAGCGCGGCCAGGAAGGCGTCATCGAGACCGTCGGTCTGCGCGTGCGCCGGGCCCGCGCCCACGGCCATCGCGCACGTCAGGCCGACCGAGAACACGGAGATGCCGGTGGCGGAAGTAACACGTTTCATCACTTTGGTCACGATTCGTCACCCAGGTCACATCCAGAACACGGTTCGGTCTCCGTTTGCACATTGAGGCGTTTCTCATTTGACGCTTAATCGGGATCAGGCGTCCGACGTGCGGCGAAGTGTGGGGAAACCCCTGATTCCTCGGCGCGGATAAGTCCCTACCGTCAGAAGTCGGGCAACGCCATGGACGGAGACCTATGAGCGCGCGAGGGCATGCGCGGTACATCGGACGTGTGGGGGCGCTGGCGCTTGCCCTGGGCGTCGGTGCCGCCGTCGCGGCCCCGCCCATCGCGTTCGCCGATCCCACACCCGGCGCCGAGCCCTCGGCGTCCGACCACGACAACACCGACACCGGCCCGCAGCCGTCGGAGACCGGCGACCTCTCCGACGGGGTGACGGGCATCGGCGCGACGTCGTTCGGCCTCGACGACGTGAGTCTCGACGCAGGGGCGGACGAGGCTGTCGGGCCCGCGCTCGATCCCGACGGCACGACCGTCGTCGTCGGCACCTCGCCCCCGGTCACCTACGGCTCATCGGGCGGCGCGCACACCTCCGACACCGACGACATCGAGGCGCTCGACGAGTCCGGTTCGTTCGGCAGCGCCGCGACCGTCAGCGACGGCGGAGCCGCGGAGGCTCCGCCCCCGACCCGGCCCCGGGTGGTGCCGTTGTTCAACGGCCACCACGCACCCGCCCCGCGGGCGCCCGGCGACGGCGGCGGCGACCACTGGCCGGGCGACACCGCCGCCAACGACGACGCCTGGTTGCGCCCGGTCGGCCAGGTTCACCCGCGTCCGGTGTCGACGAGTCCGGTCTGGGATCCGGCGGATGAACTCTGGCTGGCACCGACCTACCTGGAGGTGCCGGTCGTCACGGTCGCCGCACCGGTGCGCAGAACGCCCGCGATCGTGCTGCCCGCGCCGGACCCGCCCACCGAGCCCGGCACGCGGATCCGGCGGGTGTCCGGCCTGCTGACCGCCGCGCTGAGCCCGCTGCTGGTACCCGGACCCGCTGTGCCGCTGGACAGTCCGGCGGCATGGCTCCTGATGGCCTGGGTCCGCCGTCAGCTGCCCGGCCAGCACCCGGACGCCGAGCACGTTCCCGAGGCGCCGCGGCTGGCCGCGACCCACGGAACGTTCACGGCGGCGGGAACGGTCACCGGCCACGACACCGCGCGCTCGCTGATCGACGAGCTCGTCGCCCTGTTCACCCGCCTGATCACCGGCGGGCTGATCGTCGATGTGGACAACCCGTTCACCATCGACGACGTCGACCTGCGCACCGGCACCGTCACCGGGTCGGTCAACGTCACCGCTTTGGACACCACCGCGCTGAGCTTCGCGCTGCAGGACCAGCCGGAAGCGGGTGCGGTCCACGTCGACCCGGTCACCGGGCGGTGGACCTTCACGCCGACCCCGGTGTCGCGGGTGCAGGCGTTCACGGTGTCGGGTGCCGAGGTGGCGTTCGCGATCCTCGCCGGGATCAGTCGCGGTGCGGGCGTGCCGATCACCGTCACCGCACCGGTGCACGCCGCCGAGACCGCGGCCTACCCCGCTTTGGCGGGGGTGCCGGTCAGCGGGGTCCGGCTGGCGCCCAACGACATCGGCTTCCAGGTGGTGGTGCGCAACGATCCCGTCACGGCGACCTACGAGACCGCGGTGGCGATCATCGACCCGCAGCGCCCGTCGGCGATCGTCACCGCGCCGGTCCCCGGGGCGCTGAGACACTTCACCTTCGCTCCCGACCACACCGCTTACAACACAACGGTTCTCGCTGACTCCGGTGACGACAGCTACGAGCTGAGCGTGCTCGACGCGACCGGTGCCGGCCGCACCATCCCGCTGGCGGGCACCCCGGCGGGCCCGGTGGTGTTCGACGCCGACGGGCGTGCCTACCAGAGCAGTTACCGGCACGACCCCGACACCGACAGTTACGTCACGACCGTGACGGTCCTCGACCGCGGCCGGCATGTCGAGGCATCCGTCGACGGCTATCCCGTCGCGTTCGGCACCGGCGGCGGAATCGCCTATCAGGTCACCGAATCGCGGCCGTTCGCCGACGGGGACGCCGCCGACCGGACCACCGTCACCGCGATCGACCCGGTGCGCGGTGCCACCAGGACCGCCGCGCAACTGCCCGGTGCGGCGCTGGAGTTCGTGACCGCGCCCGACGGGACCGCGTTCCAGACCGTGCGGGTCGTCGCAGGTGACCGGTACCGGTACTCGTTGGCGCGGATCCCCAAAGACGGTGCCGTCCAGACGATCTCGCTGACCGGTTCGCCGGTCGGGGCGATCACCCTCGGTCCCGGCGGCACCGCGCTGCTGACCATGCGGCCCGGGGGAGTCGTGGTGATCGGGCCAGACGGCGACGTCGCCGTGGTCACCCTGCCCGCCGGTCCGCGCGGCGGGCCGCGGATCGCCGCCGACGGCACCGCACACCAGACCGTGCGCACCGGTGAGGTCGCGGTGATCGACGTGGCTGGCGCGCGACTCGTCGAGACCGCCACGACGACCGCGGACGCCCCGGTGACCGGTCCCGACGGCACCGTCTACACGCACCACAACGGCGCCTCGTCCAGCCTCGTCGAAATCGCGCGCCGAGGAAGCGAACCCACCGCCGTCGAGATCGACGGGCAGCTGGTCAGCTCCGGCCGCACAAGCAGTGCGTCGTCGGTGCTGCAGGGGGTGCGGTTCGCCCCGGACGGCACCCCGTTCGTCATCTCCGCCGCCCGTGAGGTGCCGGCCGACCCGGTGCTCGGCGGCCATGACGGGCTGGTGGTGACCGTGCTCGGCGACGACCGGCCGGCGCGGATGCCGCTGGCCGGAACTGACGCCGGAGTCCTGAAGTTCCTGTCGGACAACACCTTCACCTACATCGCGCCGGTGCTCGGCGACGGTGTCGGCACCGCGGTCACGTTCGTCGACCTGGCCGCCGGAACCGCCGACGGCATCCACCTCGACGGCTACTTCACCGACCACACCGTCGGCGCGGACAACACCGTCTTCGTCGTCACCAACGCCGACTTCGATCCGCTCAGCGGGGTCCCCGGCCGGGAGTACGCGCTGACCGTGGCCGCCGCGGACGGGTCGCTGTGGACCACCACCGCGATCGACGGCGCCCCCTACGAGGGCCTGGTCTCCGGGCCCGACGGCGCCGTGTACCAGGTCGTCGAGGGTGCCGACGGCCTGTCGACCGGCGTGCTCGTCGTGCGCCCGGGCGGTCTGACCCCGGTGCGCATCGACCTCGACGGCTACCCGCAGAGCCCGGTGGTGTTCGACTCCGCCGGCGTCGGCTACGTCACCACCGGCGTCGTCGACGCCCTCACCGGGGGCCCGCGCACGGTGGTCACCGTGGTCGCCGCGCCTGCACACCCCGCAGTGACGCCCGCCTGAGCGCGCGGGAACAGTCGGCGCCCGGTCTCGGTTGTCACAATGGACCTCTGATCGCACGCGCCCGGAAGGATCCCGTAATGACCGAGAAGGCCTCGCAGAAGTCGACCGCAGGTTTCTGGTTCGACCCGCTGTGCCCGTGGTGCTGGATCACCTCGCGGTGGATCCTCGAGGTGCAGAAGGTACGCGACATCGAGGTCAACTTCCGGGTGATGAGCCTGGCGGTGCTCAACGAGGGCCGCGACCTGCCCGAGCAGTACCAGGAGATGATGAAGAAGGCCTGGGGCCCGGTGCGCGTGGCCATCGCCGCCGAGCAGCTCAAGGGCCGCGAGATCCTCGAGCCGCTCTACACCGCGATGGGCACCCGCATCCACAACCAGGACAACAAGGACTTCGACCAGGTGATCAAGGAGTCGCTGGCCGAGGTCGGCCTGCCGGCCGAACTCGCCGAGGCCGCCCACACCGACAAGTACGACGACGCGCTGCGCAAGAGCCACCACGAGGGCATGGACGCCGTCGGCGAGGACGTCGGCACCCCGACCATCCACGTCAACGGGGTCGCGTTCTTCGGCCCGGTGCTGTCGCGGATCCCGCGCGGCGAGGAGGCCGGCAAGCTGTGGGACGCGTCGGTGACGTTCGCCTCCTACCCGCACTTCTGGGAGCTCAAGCGCACCCGCACCGAGGCGCCGCAGTTCGACTGAGCGCGCGGCGGGGGCCGGCACCGCGTCTGCGAGAATGGCCGCCATGCGCGTCTACCTGGGAGCCGACCACGCCGGCTTCGACCTCAAGCAGGCCATCATCGAGCACCTGCGCAAGACCGGACACGAGCCGGTCGACTGCGGGGCGTTCGTCAACGACCCCGACGACGACTACCCGGCGTTCTGCATCGCCGCGGCGCAGAAAACCGTCGCCGACCCGGGCAGCCTCGGCATCGTGCTCGGCGGCTCGGGCAACGGTGAGCAGATCGCGGCCAACAAGGTGCCGGGGGCGCGCTGCGCGCTGGCCTGGAGTGTGGAGACCGCCAAGCTGGCCCGCGAGCACAACAACGCGCAGCTGATCGGCATCGGCGGCCGGATGCACAGCCTCGAGGAGGCGCTGGCGATCGTCGACGCGTTCCTGACCACCCCCTGGTCGGAGGCCGAACGCCACCAGCGGCGCATCGACATCCTGTCCGAGTACGAGCGCACCCACGTCGCACCCCCGGTACCCGGCGCCTAGCCCGGATGCCCGAGGGCCACACGCTGCACCGGCTGGCGCGGTTGCACCAGCGGCGCTTCGGGCGTGCCCCGGTGCTGGTGTCCAGCCCGCAGGGCCGCTTCGCCGACGGCGCGGCCGCGGTCAGCGGCCGGGTGCTCACCAAGGCCGACGCCTGGGGTAAGCACCTGTTCCACCACTACGAGGGTGGTCAGGTGGTGCACGTGCACCTCGGGTTGTACGGCACGTTCACGGAGTGGCCTCTTGCGGCCGGGAAAACGCAGCCGCTGCCGGTGGGACAGGTGCGGATGCGGATGGTCGGCACCGAGTACGGCGCCGACCTGCGCGGGCCGACGGTGTGCGAGGTGCTCGCCGAACCCGAGATCGGCGACGTGATCGGCCGGCTCGGGCCCGACCCGCTGCGCCGCGACGCCGACCCGTCGCTGGCCTGGGCGCGAATCCGCAAGTCGCGCAGACCGATCGGCGCGCTGCTGATGGACCAGACGGTGATCGCCGGGGTCGGCAACGTGTACCGCAGCGAGCTGCTGTACCGCCACCACATCGACCCGCACCGCCCCGGCGTGCGCATCGACGAGGCCGAGTTCGAGGCCATGTGGGCCGATCTCGTCGCGTTGATGCGGGTCGGGTTGCGGCGCGGCAAGATTCACACCATCCGTCACGAAGACGACCACGGCGCACCGTCATACGCGCCGGGCCGGCCCCGCACCTACGTCTACCGGCGTGCCGGTGAGCCGTGCCGCATCTGCGGCACCGAGATCCGCACCGAGGTGATGGAGGGCCGCAACCTGTTCTGGTGTCCCACCGAACAGCACTGACCCGCCACCGATTCGCCCACATCCGCGGCACCGACAGGAAGGAACGCGCGCCAGCAGAGACAATCGGTGAGTGGAACTGATACTCGTCGTCGGCGGCGCCATCCTGGTCACCGCTATCGCTCATCACCGCGGCCTGGAGCCGGCGCTGATCATCGTGGTCATCGGCAGCCTGGTGTCATTCCTGCCGGAGTTCGAACCGCCCGAACTGGATTCGCACATCCTGCTGACGGTGGTGCTGCCGCCGCTGCTGTACTCGGCGGCGCTGAACTTCTCGTTCGCGACGTTCCTGCGCAACATCCGCCCGATCCTGGGCCTCGGCGTCGGCCTGGTCGTGATCAGCGCGTTCGCCGTCGCCGCGGTGTCGTCGTGGCTGGCGATCGTGCCGCTGACGTTCGGCACCGCGCTGGTGCTGGGCGCCATCGTCGCACCGCCCGACGCGGTGACCGCCGTCGCGGTGGGCCGCAAACTGGGCCTGCCCAAGCGGATGATGGCGATCCTGACGGGGGAGAGCCTGATCAACGACGCCGCCGCGTTGACCCTGTTCTCGATCGCGGTGTCCCATGTCGCGGGCACGCACACGTTCATCGAGAACCCGTTTCTGCTGTTCTCCTACAGCGCGGTGGTCGGGCCGCTCGTCGGCGCGGCGTTGGGCTACGCGACGTTGTGGATCCGCAAGCGGCTCGACAACCCCGGACTGGAGACCGTGCAGGGGCTGGTGGTGCCGTTCGCCGCGTTCATCCTCGCCGAGGAGGTGCACGCCTCCGGCGTTCTGGCAGTCGTGGTCGCGGGTTTCGTCGTCGCCAACGGCACCCTGACCGCCGGGTACCAGACCCGGCTGCAGGAGCGCTATGTGTGGAACTCGGTGGACGTGCTGCTCGAGGCGTTCGTGTTCGCCTACATCGGCCTGCATCTGCGGTTCGTGCTCGAGGACCTCAACGAGGCGCACGAGTCGCTGCGCGAGGTGATCGTGGCGTCCCTGGTGGTGCTGCTGGTGGTGCTGCTGATCCGGCCGCTGTCGGTGTTCCTGATCTTCGGCCGCAACAAGCTGTCCGAGCACGTCGAGCGCCGGCTGAGCGTGCGGCCACCGGAGGGTGCGCGCGGTGCGCTGGGCGCGAGGAAGCGCAAGCGGACACCGGGCAAGTGGCGGTCGCGCATCGACCGGCGTCCGCTGTCGTGGCGGGAGAACGTCGTGCTGTCGTGGACCGGGATGCGCGGTGTGGTGACGCTGGCGGCGGCCGCGGCGATCCCGGCGACGACGGTCACCGGCGAGCCGTTCCCGGAGCGCGCCACCATCCAGGCGATCGCGTTCGTCGTCGCCGTCGGCACCCTGCTGCTGCAGGGCTGGACGCTGCCGCCGCTGATTCAGCGGCTGCACATCTCCCGGTTCTCCTACGACCACGCCGCCGACCGGGCCGAGGAGATCAAGGCCGAGCAGGTGGTGCACGACGCCGCCGACAAGGTGCTCGCGGAGTTCGCCGCCAACCCGCCGGAGAACCTGCGGCCCGAGGTGGTCGCCGAGATCCGGGCGCTGATCGCGCGGCACTCGCAGGACGCCGACGAGATGCCCGATCCCGACGCGCACACCCGGCGGGCGGCGGTGTTCTCACAGGTGTACCGGCAGGTGCTGACGACGCAGCGGGCCGCGCTGATCGCCGAACGCGATGCGGGCAACATCGAGGACGAAGCGGTGCGCGCCATGCTCGAACGCCTCGACCTGCAGGAGGCGGGTGTGTCCGCGCGGCTGGAGAGCCGGCTGTAGCGGGTCAGAACCCGCCGAAGTCGAAGCCGCCGAAGTCGCCCATGTCGCCGCCGCCGAAGTCGCCGCCGCCGTCCCAGCCGCCGGCGTCGGCGAAGTCGCCCTGCTCGAGCCCCTGGTCGAAGCCCTGGTCGTAGCCCTGCGCGAAGCCCTGCTCGTAGCCGGTGCCGTGCATGCCGGAGAACAGCGCGTCGAACAGCAGCAGCGAGCCCATGCCCCAGGCCCCGGCGACCAGCGCCGGCTTCCACCACGGCTCGGAGTACCAGCCGGCCGGGACGGGTCGACCGGCCACCCGGCCGCCGGGGAAGTAGTTCGGGGTGCGCTCCGACGGCGTCGGCGACGCCTCGATCTGGCGGCCCTCGAACTCGATCCTGCGGTCCTCGGTCACCGCGCCCGCCTGGCGCTGACCGGCCAGCGGTTCGGGCTCGGGACCGGGGTCCATCCCCATCGCGACCCGGGCGGCGCGCACGTAGTACAGGCCCTCCAGGGCGCTCTCCTTGGCGAGCTGCGCCTGCTTGACGGTGGTGGCCTGCTCGATCTGCGACCCCGCGGCGGTGTAGCGCTCCGAGGCGTCGGCCAGCGCCTGCTTGGACGCCTCATCGGTGCCGGTCAGGCTGATCACCTGCCCACCGAGACGCTCGATGACGCGGCGGGCGTCGGCCTTGGCGTCCTCCAGCGCCGCGGTGTTGCGTCGATCCGAGGCGCGCATCGCCGCATAGGCGACCACGCCGAGCGCGACGACGACCAGGACCACAAGTACGAGCAGCACCCCATCCATGGCTTTCAGCGTACCCACAGGAACGGGGCGGCCCCGGGGTCGAAAACTTTTGTTGAAACCGCCGGTACCGCTTCGTATGCGCCGATAGGTTGGGCCCACCGAAAGCCGGAGAAGGGGCGGTTCTATGTCGAATCGGGTCGCGTCGAATCGGGTCGGGGCGTATCGGGTCGGTGGGCTCGCGGTCGCGCTGGGAATCGGGTCGGCGCTGCTCGCCGGGCAGGGCGTGGCGGCGGCCGACCCGGGTGACGGCGCCACCGACCCGTCGAACACCGCCTCCTCGTCGACGGACGGTGGGGTGGGCACCGGTACCGATGCTGAAAAGGATTCAGCGGCAACGGTTCCCGACGACGCCGGCGATCCTGCCGAGTCCGACGGCTCCGATGTGGAGGACGACGCCGACGACACTGATCCCGTCGACGAGATCGATGACATCGATGAGGTCGATGACGTCGACGGTCTAGACGAGATCGAGGACGTGCCGGAGCCGCGGAAACGCGCGAAGGCCGCGCAGCCGGACGTCGACCCGTCGGAGTCGACGACGCTCGCTGAACCGGACCCCGATCCGGACGAGCCCGACGAGGTGACCGTCGAGCCGGAGGAGACCGTCGACGAGCCACCGGCAGCCGTCGCACCGACCGAGACCCCGACCCCGACCACGACCACGACCACGGTGAGTTCGCCACCGGCACAACCCGACGAGCCGGCGGTCACCGAGACACCCGTCGAGGCCGCGACGATCGAGCTCGACAAGCAGACCTCCGGCAGCGGTGACGAACGACCGCCGTCGCCGATCGAGACGGCGGCGGTCTGGACGCTGGCCGCCGCGGCGCGCCGCGAACTGGCCGCCACCGATGACGTCGAGCCGACGGCCCAGCAGGTCACCACCAGCGAGGTGGTCGCGATTCCGCAGATACCGCCGCTGGAGTTCCTGCAACACCTGCCGGTCCTCGGTCCGGTGCTGTTCACGCCGATCGTCGCGGCCATCCACCAGATCCCGATCGTCAGCGACCTGCTGCACCCGCTGATCGGCTACCCGCTGCGGCCCGGACAACCGGCGCCCCGCGACGTCAAGGTGATCTCCCCGGACGGCACCGCGATCTACGTCCACTTCATGCCGGCCGCCGGCCTGGCGCCGGGGCAGACGGCGCCAACGGTGCTCAACGGGCCGGGGCTGGGCATGCCCGGTGCCACCAACATCGACGGCACGATCCTCGACGACATCCTGATCGACGCGCTCGGGATGATCGACGTCGGCACACTGCGCCACGCCGGCTACAACGTCGTCACGTGGGACCCGCGCGGCGAGTACTTCTCCGGCGGCCGGCTCGAGCTCAACGGCGCGGACTGGGAGGGCCGCGACATGTCAGCCATCATCGACTGGCTCGCCACCCAGCCCGAGGTGCTGCTCGACGCCCCCGGCGATCCGCGGCTCGGGATGACGGGGGTCTCCTACGGCGGCGGCATCCAGCTGGTCACCGCCGCCAACGACCACCGCGTCGACGCGATCGTGCCGACCATCACCTACCACAGCTTCACCACCTCGCTGTACAAGGCCGAGGCGTTCAAGAACAGCTGGGCCACGCTGCTGACCGGGGTGCTGGCGGTGACGATGGCCCGCACCAACCCGCGGATCCTGCCCGCCGCGGTGATCGGCGCGCTGACCGGCACGATGCTGCCGTCCGACCGGGCGCTGCTGGAATCACGCAACCCGGCGATCGAGAACATCACGGTGCCAACGCTTCTGATCCAGGGCACTGTCGACACCGTCTTCTCCGGGCTGGAGTCCGACGCCACCGCGCAGATCCTGATGGACAACGGGGTGCCGGTGAAGGTGGTGTGGTTCTGCGGCGGGCACGGCGTGTGCGCCCACAACCTGTTCGACCCGACCGACGGTCAGCTGATCAAGCAGCGGACCCTGCAGTGGCTGGACCGCTACGTCAAGGGCGACCCTGGAGTGGCGACCGGCCCGCAGTTCGAGTGGGTGGACCAGCGCGGACAGTGGTGGGCCTCCGACGAGTACCCGGCCAAGAAGGGCACCCCGATCGTGGCCGGTGGCGGACCGGCGACGCTGCCGCTGATCCCGTACCTCGGCGGGTCGGGCATCCCGTTCGTGCCGTACGCGCTGCAGGCGCCCGTCGCGGTCAACGTGCGGATGCCCGCGGCGACGGAGACGACGTACGTGGTGGGCTCGCCGGAGGTGACGCTGACCTACTCGGGGGTGGGCACCAGCCGCCACGTCTACGCGCAACTGGTCGACAACACGACGGGCCTGGTGCTCGGCAGCCTCATCACCCCGATCCCGGTCACCCTCGACGGCCAGACCCACCAGGTGACGGTGTCGCTGGAGTCGGTCGCGCACACGCTGCGGCCGGGGGAGTCGGTGACGCTGCAGCTGGTGGCGTCATCGGGCACCTACGAGCGGATCCTGCCGTCGGTGGGCGTGCTCAACGTGCACGACATCGAGGTGTCGCTGCCGACCGCCGACCCGACGGCCGTGTCGGCGGGCGGGGTGACGACGGTGGCGCTGACGGTCGCGGCGTGAGGCCGAAGAACAGCCGAAAAAACAACGACCGACCTGGGACTTTGCGTCGACCAGGCCGGTCTTGAGAGCGGGCGACGGGAATCGAACCCGCGTCGCTAGTTTGGAAGACTAGGGCTCTACCATTGAGCTACGCCCGCCTGTACGGCAAGAGCAGATGGTACCGGTGAGGCGTTAATCAAATCCAATTGAAGCCTTCGTGTGTGAAGCCCGTAGTATCTCGCGTGGTCGTTCCGTGTTTCGGGGCGACCAAGGGTACGGGGTGTAGCGCAGCTTGGTAGCGCATCCGCTTTGGGAGCGGAAGGCCGCAGGTTCAAATCCTGTCACCCCGACTGCCGCAGACCACACACGGACAACCACGTCATCAGACCAACAACACAACAAGGAGCAGGATCGTGAAGAGCACCGTCGAGAAGTTGAGCCCGACCCGGGTTCGCATCAACGTGGAGGTGCCCTTCACCGAGCTCGAACCGGACTTCGACCGCGCCTTCAAGCAGCTGGCCAAGCAGGTGCGGCTGCCCGGCTTCCGGCCCGGTAAGGCACCCCGCAAGCTGCTCGAGGCCCGCTTCGGCCGCGAGGCGATGCTCGACCAGGTGGTCAGCGAGGCCATCCCGGGCCGCTACACCGAGGCCGTCACCACCAACGAGGTGCAGCCGCTCGGCCAGCCCGAGATCGAGATCACCAAGAAGGAGTACGGCGAGGACCTGACCTTCACCGCCGAGGTCGACATCCGCCCGGAGATCGAGCTGCCCGACCTGACGGCGCTGGAGATCACCGTCGACGCCATCGAGGTCACCGACGAGGAGGTCGACGCCGAGCTGCAGTCGCTGCGCGCCCGGTTCGGCACCCTCAAGGGTGTGGACCGCCCGGTGCAGACCGGCGACTTCGTCTCCATCGACCTGTCGGCCACCGTCGACGGTCAGGACCTGCCGGAGGCGGCCACCGAGGGGCTGTCGCACGAGGTCGGCTCCGGCCAGCTGGTCGAGGGCCTCGACGAGGCGATCGTCGGCCTCAAGGAGGGCGAGTCCAAGACCTTCACCACCAAGCTGGCCGCCGGTGAGCACGCCGGCAAGGAGGCCGAGGTGACGGTCACCGTCAAGTCGGTCAAGGAGCGCGAGCTGCCCGAGCCCGACGACGAGTTCGCGCAGCTGGCGAGCGAGTTCGACACCATCGAGGAGCTGAAGAACTCGCTGGTCGAGCAGGTGCGCCGGGTCAAGCGCGTCCAGCAGGCCGAGCAGATCCGCGACAAGGTGCTCGAGACCCTGCTCGAGCAGGTCGAGGTGCCGCTGCCGGAGAAGGTCGTCCAGGCCCAGATCGACGACACCCTGCACAACGCGATCCACGCCCTCGACCACGACGAGGCGCGCTTCGCCGAGTTGCTCGAGGCCCAGGGCAGCAGCCGCGAGCAGTGGGACGCCGACAACCGCGCCAACGCCGAGAAGGCGATCAAGACCCAGCTGCTGGTCGATGCCATCGCCGACAAGCTCAACGTCCAGGTCGGCCAGAACGACCTGACCGAGCGCCTGGTGCTGATGTCGCAGCAGTACGGCATGCAGCCGCAGCAGCTGCTGCAGGCCCTGCAGCAGAACAACCAGCTGCCGGCGCTGTTCGCCGACGTGCGCCGCGGCCTGGCCGTCGCGGAGGTCGTCGAGGGCGCCACGGTCAAGGACACCGAGGGCAACGTCATCGACACCACCGAGTTCTTCGGGCGCGCCGGCGCGCAGCAGGCCGAGGCCGAGGGCTCGAACGATGAGGAGCCGGCCGACGCGGAGAGCTCGGATGACAGCGCGAACGAGGAATCGGCCGACGCCGAGTAAGACGTGACCCGTGACGCTGAGAGCGAACGCCGCCCGTCTGGGGAGTGCGCTCCGGCGCGGGTTCGTTAGTGTCGTTGCAGACAAGCTCTTGTAAGAAAGCAGGTATCCAGTCGTGACCTACATGCGTGGCGCCTCGCAAGGCCTCAACCTGGTCGACTCGGTCTACGAACGGTTGCTGGCGGAGCGGATCATCTTCCTGGGTTCTCAGGTCGATGACGACATCGCCAACCGGTTGTGCGCGCAGATTCTGCTGCTCTCGGCCGAGGACCCCACCAAGGACATCCACCTCTACATCAACTCGCCGGGTGGCTCGATCAGCGCCGGTATGGCCATCTACGACACGATGGTGCTCGCCCCGTGCGACGTGGCCACCTACGCGATGGGCATGGCCGCCTCGATGGGCGAGTTCCTGCTCGCCGCGGGCACCAAGGGCAAGCGCTACGCGCTGCCGCACGCGCGGATCCTGATGCACCAGCCGCTGGGCGGGGTGACCGGTAGCGCCGCCGACATCGCCATCCAGGCCGAGCAGTTCGCGGTCATCAAGAAAGAGATGTTCCGGCTGAACGCCGAGTTCACCGGGCAGCCGATCGAGCGCATCGAGGCCGACTCCGACCGCGACCGGTGGTTCACCGCACAGGAGGCCCTCGAATACGGCTTCGTCGACCACATCATCACCAACGCCAGCGTCAACGGGCAAGGACCGGGAGCAGGACTGACCAAATGACCGACTACACAGATCCGCGCCTGGCACCGCAGGCCCGTTACATCCTGCCGTCGTTCATCGAGCACTCGAGCTTCGGCGTCAAGGAGTCCAACCCCTACAACAAGCTCTTCGAGGAACGCATCATCTTCCTCGGCGTGCAGGTGGACGACGCCTCCGCCAACGACGTCATGGCGCAGCTGCTGGTGCTGGAGTCGCTGGATCCGGACCGCGACATCACGATGTACATCAACTCCCCGGGCGGCTCGTTCACGTCACTGATGGCGATCTACGACACCATGCAGTACGTGCGTGCCGACATCCAGACCGTGTGCCTCGGTCAGGCCGCGTCGGCGGCGGCGGTGCTGCTGGCCGCCGGCACCCCCGGTAAGCGGATGGCGCTGCCGAACGCCCGCGTGCTGATCCACCAGCCGGCGCTGGCCGGGGTCATCCAGGGCCAGTTCTCCGACCTGGAGATCCAGGCGCGCGAGATCGAGCGCATGCGCAAGCTCATGGAGGACACGCTGGCCCGCCACACCGGCAAGTCGGCGGAGCAGATCCGCAAGGACACCGATCGCGACAAGATCCTGACGGCCGAGGAGGCCAAGGAGTACGGCGTGATCGACACGGTCCTGCAGTACCGCAAACTGTCGGCTCAGAAGTCGGCCTAACTCGTCGTCCGGCCGTGGTGAGCGCGCCGTCTGGCGCGCTCACCGCCGCCGGGTTGACGGTATCGTTAAGCGCGGCGAACATTCGGACCGGATCTCGTGGGGGCTGCCCGGACACGTCGGTGCGGTTACGGTGGCGACACGCCAGAGCGTTCGGCACGATCCCGGGGTCCGCAGACGATATGTTGACGCGGACAAAGCGAATAGCACCGACGCGATTCGGCTTTATCGGTCGCCTCACTCCGGAAAGAACGGGTAGCGTCGGGAACAACCACCCGGGGTAACCGGGTGACGAAGCTCCGACACTGCGAGGAAAGTAGGACCCCACCACCATGGCGCGTATTGGAGACGGCGGTGACCTGCTGAAGTGCTCGTTCTGCGGGAAGAGCCAGAAGCAGGTCAAGAAACTCATCGCCGGGCCCGGGGTCTACATCTGCGACGAGTGCATCGATCTCTGCAACGAGATCATCGAAGAGGAGCTCGCCGACAACGACGACGTCAAGCTCGACGAGCTGCCCAAGCCGGCCGAGATCCACGAGTTCCTTGAGAGCTACGTCATCGGGCAGGAGAACGCCAAGCGCACGCTCGCGGTAGCGGTCTACAACCACTACAAGCGCATCCAGGCCAGTGAGAAGGGCCGCGATTCGCGCTCCGAGCCGGTCGAGTTGGCGAAGTCGAACATCCTGATGCTCGGGCCCACCGGCTGCGGCAAGACCTACCTCGCGCAGACCCTGGCCAAGATGCTCAACGTTCCGTTCGCGATCGCCGATGCCACCGCGCTCACCGAGGCCGGTTACGTCGGTGAGGACGTCGAGAACATTTTGCTCAAGCTGATCCAGGCCGCCGACTACGACGTCAAGCGGGCTGAGACCGGCATCATCTACATCGACGAGGTCGACAAGATCGCCCGCAAGAGCGAGAACCCGTCGATCACCCGCGACGTCTCCGGCGAGGGTGTGCAGCAGGCGCTGCTGAAGATCCTCGAGGGCACCCAGGCCTCGGTGCCGCCGCAGGGCGGGCGCAAGCACCCGCACCAGGAGTTCATCCAGATCGACACCACCAACGTGCTGTTCATCGTCGCCGGCGCGTTCGCGGGCCTGGAGAAGATCGTCCAGGACCGGGTCGGCAAGCGCGGTCTGGGCTTCGGCGCCGAGGTGCACTCCAAGGCCGAGATCGACACCACCGACCACTTCGCCGAGGTCATGCCCGAGGATCTGATCAAGTTCGGTCTGATCCCCGAGTTCATCGGACGTCTGCCCGTCGTGGCGTCGGTGACCAACCTGGACAAGGCCTCCCTGGTCAAGATCCTCTCCGAGCCCAAGAACGCGCTCGTCAAGCAGTACGTGCGGCTGTTCGAGATGGACGGCGTGGAACTGGAGTTCACCGAAGAGGCCCTCGAGGCGATCGCCGATCAGGCCATCCACCGCGGCACGGGTGCCCGCGGCCTGCGCGCCATCATGGAGGAGGTCCTGCTGCCGGTGATGTACGACATCCCGAGCCGCGACGACGTCGCCAAAGTGGTGGTCACCAAGGAGACCGTCCAGGACAACGTCCTGCCGACGATCGTGCCGCGCAAGCCGTCGCGTCCGGAGCGCCGGGACAAGACCGCCTGACGACGATCAAGCGGCGAGGCACGAGCCGCGTTGAGGAGTCAGGCGAATCAAACCCCGCCTAGTACTGCCCGCAATATTGCGTACAGGGTCGTGAATCCTTCGGGATCACGACCCTGAACGCATTTTCGGCGCCGGCACCACCGCGTCCACCGATTGGGGGACAACGGATTCCACCGGTACATCCGCCGATTCGCCGATGAGACCCGGCCGGGCCGGCTGCCAGTATTCGTCGCATGACAGTGACGGTGAACGCCCCCGCTCTGCGGCGCATCTCGATGGCCAGCTACATCGGCTCGGCGATCGAGTTCTACGACTTCTTCATCTACGGCACCGCCGCCGCCCTGGTCTTCCCGACGGTGTTCTTCCCCAACCTCGGGCACGTGATGGCCACGACCGCCGCGCTGGGCGCCTTCGCGGCGGCGTTTCTGGCCCGCCCGCTGGGCGCGGCCGTGTTCGGCCACTACGGCGACCGGATCGGCCGCAAGCAGACCCTGGTGGTCACCCTGCTGCTGATGGGCATCGCGACCGTCGGCGTCGGCCTGATCCCCAGCACCGCTGCCATCGGCGTCGCCGCACCGCTGCTGCTGATCACCCTGCGGCTGATCCAGGGCTTCGCCGTCGGCGGGGAGTGGGCGGGCGCGGTGTTGCTGTCCGCCGAGAACGCCCCGGCGCACCGGCGCGGCTACTACGGCATGTTCACCCAGCTGGGCCTGGGCACCGCGGTGATCATGGGCAACCTGGTGTTCCTGCTCGTGCACATGGGCTTCGGCACCGACAACCCGGCGTTCCTGCAGTGGGGCTGGCGCATCCCGTTCCTGCTGTCGGCGGTGCTGATCGCCACCGCGCTCTACGTGCGGCTGCGCGTTGACGAGTCCCCGGCGCTCGACTACACGCCCCACGACAAGACCCCGCCGGTCGCGGCGCTGCTGCGCCGCCAGGGCCGTCAGCTGCTGCTGGCCTCGGGCGTGGCGGCGTGCGCCCCGATGCTGGTGTTCCAGGCCAGCACCTTCGTCACCCACTACGCCACCGAGCACCTGGGCTTCTCGACGAACTTCGTGCTGCTGGTCGGCGTGATCGGCGGCCTGGTCGAGGTGGGCTGTGTGGTGGCCGCCGCGATGCTCAGCGACAGCCACGGCCGGCGGCGGGTCGCCGCGGTGGGGTTCGGTCTGGCGGTGCCGTTGTCGCTGGTGTTGTTCCCGCTGGTGCAGACGGGCAGCCGGCCGGTGTTCGCCGTCGCGATCGTGGTGACCTACGCGCTGATCGGAATCTGCATGGGCCCGCTGGCGGCGTTCCTGCCGGAGATCTTCGCGCCGCAGTACCGCTACACCGGTGCCGCGCTGGCCCACACCTTCGGCGCCGTCCTCGGCGGCGCGCTGCCCCCGGTCGTCTCGCCGACGCTGCTGAACTCCTACGGCGGCTGGGCGGTCGCGGCGATGATGGGCGCTCTGGCGGCGGTCAGCCTGCTGTGCGTGGTCAGGCTGCCCGAGACCGCCGGGACCCGGATCTAGGGCACCACCCGATCGGGCCGGCTGTAGATGTTCATCGAGTCCCCGCGCAGGAACGCCACCAACGTCAGGCCCGACTCGGCGGCCAGGTCCGCGGCCAGCGACGACGGCGCCGACACCGCGGCCAGCACCGGGATCCCGGCCATCACCGCCTTCTGGGTCAGCTCGAACGACGCCCGCCCGCTGACCAGCAGCACGGTGCCGGTCAGCGGGATGCGGTCCTGTTCGACGGCCCAGCCGATGACCTTGTCGACGGCGTTGTGGCGGCCGACGTCCTCCCGAACCACCAGCGGGGTGCCGTCGGCGGCGAACAGCGCCGCGCCGTGCAGACCGCCGGTGCTGGCGAACACCTTCTGCGCGGCGCGCAGTTGCTCCGGCAGCGCCGACAGGGTCTCGACCGACACGGTCGTCGGATCGTCGCCGGGGGAGTGGCGGCTGGCCAGCCGCACCGCCTCCAGCGACGCCTTACCGCACACCCCGCACGAGGAGGTGGTGTAGAAGTTGCGGGTCACGTCGGTGTCGGGCATCGCGACGCCGGGCGCCAGGGTCACGTCGAGCACGTTGTAGGTATTGAGGTTGTCGGGCCCGGTGCCCTTGCAGTAGCGGGCGGCCAGCACGTCGTCGCGGCCGGCGATGACCCCCTCGGTGAGCAGAAACCCTTGTGCCAGTTCGACATCGGAGCCGGGCGTGCGCATCGTCACCGTGATCGGGGTGCCGTTGACCCGGATCTCCAATGGTTCCTCGACGACGAGGGTCTCCGGCCGGGCCACCGCGTCGCCGGCGCGCACGTGCCGCACCCGGCGGCGGGCGGTGACCCGGCCCATCAGGTGCGCTCCAGGCGGACGACGACCGCCTTCGACACCGGGGTGTTGGACTTCTTGGCGACGTGGTCCAGCGGCACCAGCGGGTTGGTCTCCGGGTAGTAGGCCGCCGCGTTGCCGCGCGGTGTCGAGTAGGCGACCACCCGGAAGTTCTCGGCGCGCCGCTCCTCGATCCCGCCGTCAGCACCCGGGAACTCCGAGACCAGGTCGACGTGGTCGCCGTCGCGCAGCCCCAGCGCGGTGATGTCCTCGGGGTTGACCAACACCACGCGGCGGCCGTTCTTGACGCCGCGGTAGCGGTCGTCGAGGCCGTAGATCGTGGTGTTGTACTGGTCGTGGCTGCGCAGCGTCTGCAGCACCAACCGGCCCGGGGGCACCGGCACCCACTCCAGTTCGTAGGTGCTGAAGTTGGCTTTGCCTGTCTGCGTGGGGAATTCCCGCTTGTCGCGGGGCGGGTGGGGCAGCTGGAAGCCGTCGGGCTGGCGGACCCGGCGGTTGTAGTCGGTGCAGCCGGGTACGACGGCGGCGATGGCGTCGCGGATCGCGTCGTAGTCGTTGTTGAACCGCTCCCACGGCACCGGGTGCTCAGGCCCGAGCAGGGTGCGGGCCAGCTGGCAGATGATCGCGACCTCGCTGCGCACCTGGTCGCTGGGCGGGTTCAGGCTACCCCGCGACAGGTGCACCATCGACATCGAATCCTCAACGGACACCATCTGTTTGACGCCGTTCTGGATGTCGCGGTCGGTGCGGCCCAGCGACGGCAGGATCAGCGCGGTCCTGCCGTGCACGACGTGGCTGCGGTTGAGTTTCGTCGACACCTGCACGGTCAGCGAGCAGTTGCGCAGCGCCGCCTCGGTGGCGACGGTGTCCGGGGTCGCCGAGGCGAAGTTGCCGCCCATCGCCATGAACACCTTGGCGCGGCCGTCGCGCATCGCGCGGATCGCCTCCACGGTGTCCATGCCGTGCTCGCGGGGGCTGGTGATACCGAAGTGCGCGTCCAGAGCCGACAGGAACGACTCCGGCGCCTTCTCCCAGATGCCCATGGTGCGGTCGCCCTGGACGTTGGAGTGCCCGCGCACCGGGCACAGCCCGGCGCCCGGCTTGCCGATCATGCCCCGCATCAGCAGCACGTTGGTGATCTCGGCGATCGTCGGCACCGCGTGGCGGTGCTGGGTCAGGCCCATCGCCCAGCACACCACGGTGCGCTCGGAGGCGATCATCATGTCGGCGACGCGCTGCAGCTGGGCCCGGTCGATCCCGGTGGCCTCCAGCACGGTGTCGAGATCGACTGCGCGGGTGCGGGACTCGTACTCGGCGAAACCGGCGCAGTGGGCGTCGACGAAGTCGCGGTCGACGACAGTGCCGGGGGCCCGGTCGTCGGCCTCCAGCAGCAGCCTGCCCAGCCCGGCGAACAACGCCATGTCGCCGCCGAGGCGGATCTGCACGAACTCGTCGGCGATCGGCACGCCGTGGCCGACCACCCCGCGCACCTTCTGTGGGTCCTTGAACCGGATGAGCCCGGCCTCGGGCAGCGGGTTGACCGCGATGATGCGCGCGCCGTTGGCCTTCGCCTTCTCCAGCACCGACAGCATCCGCGGGTGGTTGGTGCCCGGGTTCTGCCCGGCGATCACGATGAGGTCCGCGCGGGTGAGGTCCTCGACGGTGACCGAGCCCTTGCCGACGCCGATGGCGTCGATCAGTGCGGTGCCTGAGGACTCGTGGCACATGTTCGAGCAGTCCGGCAGGTTGTTGGTGCCGTAGCTGCGCACCAGCAGCTGGTAGAGGAACGCGGCCTCGTTGCTGGTGCGCCCGGAGGTGTAGAACACCGCCTCGTTGGGGTTCGCGAGGGCGCGCAGCTCGTCGGCGATCAGCCGGTAGGCCTCGTCCCAGTCGATGGGGCGGTAATGGGCGTCGCCGGGGCGCAGCACCATCGGGTGGGTGAGCCGGCCCTGCTGGGACAGCCAGTACTCCGGGCGGGTGTCGAGATCGGCGATCGAGTGGCGGGCGAAGAACTCGGGGGTGACGACCCGTTTGGTGGCCTCCTCGGCGACGGCCTTGGCGCCGTTCTCGCAGAACTCGGCGAACTTGCGGCCCCCGTGTTCCTCCGGCCACGCGCAGCCGGGGCAGTCGAAGCCGTGGCGCTGGTTGAGCCGGATCAGCGCGGCGCCGGTGCGCAGCGGGCCCATCTGGGTCAGCGCCCGCTCCATGGACACCTTCACGGCGGTGACACCGGCGGCCTCGCGTTCCGGTTCGGTGACCTCGAGCCGGTTCTCGTCGTAGGTCACGTCGACGTCTTCAGTGTGGTCGCGCCGTCCGCCGAGTCGCATGCTGTCAAGCCTAGGTCCCGTGCGGGTGGAACAGTTCAGTCACTGTTCAGTTGCCGCGGGATTCATCACAGGGCGATGTTGCCGCGCCGACGGCACAATGGGGATCGTGCACAACGATCCGCGATCCAGGCGCCACACCCCGGTCTGGCGTGACCCGCTGTCGGCGGGGTGGCGTGCGCACCGAGGCCTGTTGCTTCTGCGGCTGCGCTGGCATGAGCGCCGCCGGTCGGTCGCCGACAACGCATAGCGCCCGGTCCATTCTTGAAGCGAGACCCGGGGTGCCGGATGACCGGCACGCCCGGCAAACACGGCGGCCGCTGCGGCGGCCGCATCGGCTCGTCGGCGCACGCCCCCTGACCTGCTAGCTGGTGGCTACCGGTCGGTAACCGAAATTCTTAGAGTTCATTGTCTCGTGAGCGTGACGAACAACACAGTTTTGTCTCACGTCGCCTACCGGCACACTGGGTGAGCTGCGACTTTTTCCGTCAGTGCGCGCCACGCCGTGGGCGGGGGCGGTGAAGGGCGTCCTAAGAAGAGTGCAATAATCGGTACCGGCAGTGACATCAAAACTTGGAGTGGCTGTTTCCCGACGGCGCGCCGTCCCGGCTGCGACTCGGTAAACCCGCTGGATTGACCCACAGTTACAAGGAGGCAGGCGCGTGGCGGTGAACGGCAACGAAGCCCGTCCAGGCACTCGACAGAAGCTCGAGAAGGTCGTCATCCGCTTCGCCGGCGACTCCGGCGACGGCATGCAGCTGACCGGTGACCGGTTCACCTCCGAGGCCGCGCTGTTCGGCAACGACCTGGCGACCCAGCCGAACTATCCGGCCGAGATCCGAGCACCTCAGGGCACGCTGCCCGGTGTGTCGTCGTTCCAGATCCAGATCGCCGACTACGACATCCTCACCGCCGGTGACCGCCCCGACGTCCTCGTCGCGATGAACCCGGCCGCGCTGAAGGCCAACGTGTCCGACCTGCCGCACGGCGGCCTGATCATCGCCAACTCCGACGAGTTCACCAAGCGCAACCTCGCCAAGGTCGGCTACGACGCCAACCCGCTGGAGACCGACGAGCTGTCCGACTACGTCGTGCAGGCCGTGCCGATGACCACGTTGACCCTGGGCGCCGTCGAGCAGATCGGCGCGTCCAAGAAAGACGGCCAGCGCGCCAAGAACATGTTCGCGCTCGGCCTGCTGTCGTGGATGTACGGCCGCGAGCTCGAGCACAGCATCGCGTTCATCCGCGAGAAGTTCGCCCGCAAGCCCGAGGTCGCCGAGGCCAACGTGCTGGCGCTGAAGGCCGGCTGGAACTACGGCGAGACCACCGAGGCGTTCGCCAGCGTCTACGAGGTCGCCCCCGCCAAGCTGAAGTCCGGTGAGTACCGCCAGATCTCGGGCAACACCGCGCTGGCCTACGGCATCGTCGCGGCCGGGCACCTGGCCGACCTGCAGGTCGTGCTCGGCACCTACCCGATCACCCCGGCGTCGGACATCCTGCACGAGCTGTCCAAGCACAAGAACTTCAACGTGCTGACCTTCCAGGCCGAGGACGAGATCGCCGGCATCGGCGCCGCCATCGGCGCCTCCTACGGCGGTGCGCTCGGCGTGACCAGCACCTCCGGCCCCGGTGTGGCGCTCAAGGCCGAGGCCATCGGCCTGGCCGTGATGACCGAGCTGCCGCTGATCGTCATCGACGTGCAGCGCGGCGGCCCCTCGACCGGTCTGCCCACCAAGACCGAGCAGGCCGACCTGCTGCAGGCCCTCTACGGCCGCAATGGCGAGTCCCCGGTCGCGGTGCTGGCGCCGCGGTCGCCGTCGGACTGCTTCGACATCGCGGTGGAGGCCGCCCGCATCGCGCTGACCTACCGCACCCCGGTGATGATCCTGTCCGACGGTGCGATCGCCAACGGCTCGGAGCCGTGGCGCATCCCGGACATCTCCAGCTACGAGCCGATCAAGCAGAACGTCGCCAAGCCGGGCGAGCCGTTCGCGCCGTACGCCCGCGATCCGGAGACCCTGGCCCGCCAGTTCGCGGTACCGGGCACCCCGGGCCTGGAGCACCGTATCGGCGGTCTGGAGAAGGCCAACGGCGCGGGCAACATCTCCTACGAGCCCAAGAACCACGACCTGATGGTGCGGCTGCGCCAGCTCAAGATCGACGGCATCGAGGTGCCCGACCTCGAGGTCGACGACCCGACCGGCGACGCCGAGGTGCTGTTGCTCGGCTGGGGCAGCAGCTACGGGCCGATCGGCGAGGCCTGCCGGCGGGCGCGGCGCAAGGGCCAGAAGGTGGCCCAGGCGCACCTGCGGCACCTCAACCCGCTGCCGGCCAATCTCGGCGAGGTGCTGCGGCGCTACCCGAAGGTGGTCTGCCCGGAGATGAACATGGGGCAGCTCGCGCTGCTGCTGCGCGGAAAGTACCTGGTCGACGTGCAGTCGGTGACCAAGGTGGAAGGCATGGCGTTCCTGGCCGACGAGGTCGAGGGCATCATCGATGCCGCGCTGGACGGGACGCTGGGTGATAAGGAACTCGACAAGGCCAAGTTCGCGCGGCTCGCGGCGGCGACCGTCGAGGCCGGGACTGGTGTGGGAGCTGTTTGATGACTGACCTGATCGGAGTTGATCTCGGGTTGACCGGCACCAGCCGCGTGCCGACGACGGACGAGCCGCAGAAGGCCAAGGACTTCACCAGCGACCAGGAGGTCCGCTGGTGCCCGGGCTGCGGTGACTACGTCATCCTCAACACCATCCGCAACTTCCTGCCCGACCTGGGCCTGCGCCGCGAGAACATCGTGTTCGTCAGCGGCATCGGCTGCTCGAGCCGGTTCCCGTACTACCTGGAGACCTACGGGTTCCACTCGATTCACGGCCGTGCCCCGACAATCGCCACCGGCCTGGCCCTGGCGCGCGAGGACCTGTCGGTCTGGGTGGTCACCGGTGACGGCGACTCGCTGTCGATCGGCGGCAACCACCTGATCCACGCGCTGCGCCGCAACGTCAACATCACGATCCTGCTGTTCAACAACCGGATCTACGGTCTGACCAAGGGCCAGTACTCGCCGACCTCCGAGGTCGGCAAGATCACCAAGTCGACGCCGATGGGCTCGCTGGACTACCCGTTCAACCCGGTGTCGCTGGCGCTGGGCGCCGACGCCACGTTCGTCGGCCGGGCGCTGGACTCCGACCGCAAGGGCCTGACCGAGGTGCTCAAGGCTGCCGCCGCACACCGCGGCGCCGCGCTGGTCGAGATCCTGCAGGACTGCCCGATCTTCAACGACGGCTCCTTCGACGCGCTGCGCAAGGAGGGTGCTGAGGAGCGGCTGATCAACCTCACCCACGGTGAGCCGATCACCTTCGGCGCCGACGGCGAGTACTGCGTCATCAAGTCGGGGTACGGCCTGGAGATCGCCAAGACCGCCGACGTGTCCGCCGACCAGATCGTCGTGCACGACGCCACGATCGAGGACCCGGCGTACGCGTTCGCGCTGTCGCGGCTGTCCGACCAGAACCTCGAGCACATGGTGATGGGCATCTTCCGTCAGGTCAGCAAGCCGACCTACGACGACGCCGCCCGCAACCAGGTCGCCAGCGCGCGTGAGGCCAAGGCCCACGACACCGCCGCCCTGCAGTCGCTGCTTCGCGGTAAAGACACCTGGACAGTCGACTAGTTCGACTAACCTCACGGTCATGACGACCGAGGTTCCGCTGGCCGCGATCATCCTGGCGGGCGGGGCGTCCCGCCGCATGGGCCGTGACAAGGCGACACTGCAGTTCGACGGCACCACGCTCGTCGAACGCACGGTGAACACCCTCAAGGCGCGCTGCGCGCCGGTGTTCGTCGTCGCCGCACCCGGACAGGCGCTCCCGCCGTTGGATGCCGAGGTACTGCGCGACGAGATCCGTGGCGTCGGCCCCCTGCTGGCCACCGGACGCGGGCTGCGCGCCGCCGCCGAGGCCGGCCGCGAGCTGGCGTTCGTCGCCGCCGTCGACATGCCGCTGCTGACCACCGACATCATCGACGAGCTGGTCGGTCCCGCCGTGCGTCTCGGCGCCGACGTGGTGCTGCCGTGGGACGGTCGCGACCACTACCTCGCGGGCATCTACCGCACCTCGCTGGCCGGCGTCGTCGATGAGCTCATCGCGGCGGGGGAGCGCAGCATGCGTGCGCTGATCGACCGGGTGGACACCCACCGGATCGTGATGCCCGAGCAGCCGGCGCTGACCAACGTTAACACCGCCGCCGATCTGGCCGCGCTGCGCCGTCCGCAAGTGGCCTAGCAAACTCGCTCAGGTAGTTTCACCGAATTTCGACGTCTTTTTTCCGAAATTCGTGCCAGTGAGTTTCCCGGATATTGACGCTGATATCGGTGGCCGAGCTCGAATATCCCGGTCTGCCCCGGAGCGGCCTGGTGACCGGACATGCCGTCAGAACATCGTTGCGGGGCAACAGGTTTCACTTCATCTGATACTAAAGTTGCTGAATTCCGCCGGTGAAGCCCACTTATTCGGTGCCGCGGCCTGCCGATCCGGCCGCGGCGGCGCCGGCATCGGTGCGGCACCTTTCGGGGCGGCCGGTGTGACAGGCGGCCGGAGTCGCGAGGATCGGGCCGACGGAAACCGGATCATGGCGTGGAAGTCGCTGCAAAACAACGTTATTCACGAACACCGTGAACGTGGCCGGGAACCTTCGGGGTTCATGTGGGTCTGCCAAAAGACCGCTTAATGCCTTGGCGCAAAGGCGATTTCGACTTTCATGAGTCCTTGTTCGGACAGCGAACTGTTATTCATCACCCGCTGAATCCAGTGGTGCTGATGTGACGAGAGTGCCAGTTTTACTGGGCTTTTCAATGCGGCTCGTCGCGAAACCTGTTGCGCCGGTGGTCCACGTCACAAAATGATCGTGAGATGGGTCACTGGAACACGCCGGGCACTGGAAATCGGCGCGGTGGTCGATTCGGCAGATGACCTGCGATAACGAAACGATATCGGTCGTCGTGATCAGATCGTTATCTGCGCCGCGCGCGGCGATGCGCACTATGACTTTCGCGGATTCGGTTTGTAGCGTCCGATATGGCTCCTCACGGAGAGCAAATTGAACAAACCACGAACCTGCGTGTGAGTGGGACTGCAAGGAGGCGCGGCCTCCCGCGGCGGCCGGCGGTGAAGCCGGCGCGGCACGTTCCCACTGCCGCACCTGACCGAGACGGTGCGGCCCCATCCACTGCCGATTACCGGCACCGACGCCCGAGCGATGTTGCCCGGGTGCTGGCTGGCGCGCGCTTGGCGAAAGGAATGCAGTTGAAGAACATCCGCAAGACGTTCGGTCTGGCGACCATGGCCGGTGCGATCGCTGTCGCGCCGATCGCGCTGGGAGCCGCGACCGCCAATGCGGACAGCGGTGTGAACTGGGACGCCATCGCGGCCTGCGAGTCGGGCGGCAACTGGTCCATCAACACCGGTAATGGCTACTACGGCGGCCTGCAGTTCACCATGGGCACCTGGCGTGCCAATGGCGGGACCGGCTCGCCGCACAACGCGAGCCGCGAGGAGCAGATCCGCGTGGCCGAGAACGTGCTGCGTACGCAGGGCATCGGCGCGTGGCCGACCTGCGGCAAGCGCGGATAACTCCACAACGACGCTTGTCAGTGGCGGTGCCGGACTCGATCCGGCACCGCCACTTTGTTCTCAGACGGCTCTTACGCCAGATAAGCATCGACTAAAACTTTTGACTCTCGCGTAACACGCGTTCATTCTGCCCCGACACTCCAGATAGCCGCGGCGCGCAAGCGGTGCGGACCTTGTGTCAAACGGTCGGGGAAGGACCGCAGTGATGAAGATTCGGAAGGCGATCAGCCGGAAGACGATAAACAAGGGCCTCTGGGCCGCCGCGATCTCCGGTGCGATGGCGCTGGTGCCGATGCTCTCGGACTCGGCGGTGGCCACCGCCAACGCGGACTCGGTGAACTGGGACGCCATCGCCCAGTGCGAATCGGGCGGCAACTGGCAGTCCAACACCGGAAACGGCCACTACGGCGGACTGCAGTTCAAGCAGGCGACCTGGACCGCCAACGGCGGCGTCGGCAACCCGGCCACCGCCTCGCGCGCCGAGCAGATCCGCGTCGCGGAGAACGTGCTGCGCACCCAGGGCCTGAAGGCCTGGCCGACATGCGGCGTGCACGGCGCCTCGCCCGCGGTGTTCACCACCCCGGCCGGATCGGGGCTGCCGAGCGCCCCCGCCGCCACTCCCACCGGTTGCGCCGCGATGCCGACCAAGGGACTGTTCGGCTTCGTCAACCCGCGTCAGATGTGCACGGCGCTGCTGAACCCGATCGGCACCCTCGCCGGCACACGCTGAACTGATTGCCCTGCGGGTCCACCCGCACACCCGGGTCGGACCGCAGGCTCCACTGCCACCGGTTGGGCACCACACGCGCGTCGGCGACGCGGACGAACTTCCAGATCACGTCCTCCCAGCCCGCCGATCCGTAAAGCCAGCGCGGGGTGCCGTCGGGCCCGTCGCGCACCTGCGCGCCCACCCGCTCGGCCCACCAGGCGGCCAACTCCTCGGGCCGGTCGCTGTCGACGCACACCGCGAACAGCCGCGCCGGCGGCTCCGCGGGCGTCTGCGGATCCGGGAACGCACAGAACTCGTTGCCCTCCGGATCGGCCATCGTGGTCCAGTCCGCGTGTTCGGCAAGCACCCGCGCGCCCAGCTCCGCCAGCCGGGCGACGTCGGCGACGTAGAGATCGACGTGGACCCGGTTCTTCACGGTCTTGGGCCGCTGCTGCGGCCGGAACCGCAGCAGCCGGTCGCACGCCTGCGCGCCCAGCAGCGTCGCCCAGAAGGCGGCCAACGCCTCCGGATCCTCGGCCTCGACCACCAGTGGCCCCAGCGTCAGGCTCATCGCGGCCGAACCTCCGCCGGCGGCCGGAACGCCGCGTAGGCCGCGATCCCGGCCAGATGCCGCGTCACCGCCGCCTCGGGCAGCAGCACGCTGGCCCGCGCGGCCACGGTGCTCAACACCGGCAGGTTCATCACGTCACCGACCGTCCGCGACTCGCGCACCAGCCGCTCGACCCGCGGCCGCCGGTAGTCGACGAACCGGGCGAACGCCACCGCCGGATCGGTCTCGGCGTCCAGGAACCGGGCCAGGATCGCGGCGTCCTCGAGCGCCTGGCAGCCGCCCTGCCCGAGGTGCGGGCGCATCGCGTGCGCCGCGTCGCCGACCAGCACCACCGGGCCGCGCGACCACTGCCGCGCCCGGTCGCGGTCGTACAGGTCGTTGCGCAACACGTCGGCGGGGTCGGTGGCGGCCAGGATCTGCGGAATCGGCTCCGGCCAGGCGGCGAACCGCTCCCGCAGGTACGGCAGCTCACCCTGCGGGGCCGAACCGCCCTCCGGCACCCGCTCGGTGGCGAACCAGTAGGTGTGATCGTCGCCCATCGGCACCAGGCCGACCTCCACCGCCGGCCCGACCACCTCGCCGGCGACGTCCGGGTCGATGCGGCAGTGGGCCACCCCGCGCCAGGCCGTGTAGCCGGCGTAACGGTGGCGCAGCGGCCCGTTGAGGTGGCGCGCGACCACCGACCCGGTGCCGTCGGCGCCCACGACCGCGTCGGCCGTCAGCACCGTGGCGTCGGCAAGCGTCACCCGCACCCCGGCGCCGGTCAGCGCCAGCGACTCCGCCCTGACCCCGGTGCGCAGCGTGCCGCCGGCGAGCGCACCGGTGAGGATCCCGGTCAGCCGGGAGCGGCGGATCACCACCAGCGGTTCGCCGAGTGCCCGCACGATCCGTTCCCGCGCTGGCCGCCGCAGCCAGCTGCCGTCGCGCCAGCGCATCGCACCGGCGGTGACCCGGCCGCCGGACTCGCGTACCGCGGCGCCGAGCCCGATGTCGTCCAGCGCGGCCAGCGCGTTGGGCCAGATGCTGATCCCGGCACCCGACGAGGTGTCGGTGCGGTCCTCGAGCACCGTCACGTCGTGGCCGCGCCGCTGCAGCGCCACGGCGGTGGCCAGCCCCGCGATGCCCGCCCCGATCACCACGATTCGCATGCGTCGAGCGTATGCACCGATGTGTTACGAACGGGGCATGAGCCCGACACCGTTTCACGACCTCGACGACTACCTCGCGCTGCCCCGGGTGTCCGGGCTCGCGCTGTCACCCGACGGCACCCGGCTGCTGACCACGATCGCCGAACTCAACGACAAACGCACCGAATACGTCAGCGCGGTCTGGGAGATCGACCCGGCCGGTGAGCGGCCTGCGCGCCGGCTGACCCGCGGCGCCAAGGGGGAGTCGGCGCCGGCGTTCACCGCCGACGGCGACATCCTGTTCGTCGCCGTGCGACCGACCGAGGACGACGACAAACCCCCGGCCGCGCTGTGGCGGCTGCCCGCAGCGGGCGGCGAGGCCTACGAGGCGCTGACGCTGCCCGGCGGCGTCGAGGCCGTGCGCACCGCGCGCGAAGCCGACGTCGCGGTCGTGCGCGCGTCGCTACTGCCGTCGGCACGCGACATCGACGACGACCGCCGGCTGCGAAAGATCCGCAAGGACAACAAGATCAGCGCGATCCTGCACACCGGTTACCCGATCCGGTACTGGGACGCCGACCTCGGACCGGCCGAACCGCACCTGCTCGGGTTGGACCTGGGCGACGGCGACGTTCGCGATCTGACTGCCGCGCCCGGCGGTACGCTGCGCGAGTCCGACTTCGACGTCAGCGCCGACGGTCGGTTCCTGGTGACGACATGGCAGCGGCCCGCCCCTGGTGCGTCGCGGCACTCGGTGCTGGTGCGCATCGACCTCGACAGCGGTGAGCGCACGGTGCTGGTCGAGGAACCCGAGGCCGATGTGTGGCGTCCGGTCATCGCGCCGGACGGGTCGGGGGTCGTCTACATCCGTGAGACGTTCTCCACCCCGCATGCGGCACCGCGAATGACGTTGGGCTACCTGAGATTCGGCGAGGAACCGGTGATTCTCGCCGGCGACTGGGACCGCTGGCCGGCGTCGGTGACGTGGCTGCGCGACGGTTCGGCGGTGCTCGTGACCGCCGACCAGGACGGCCGCGCACCGGTGTTCCGGGTGGACGTGCCCGGCGGGTCGGTCACCCAACTGACGTTCGACGACTACGCCTACACCGACGTCGTCACCGGACCCGACGGCGCGGCGTACGCACTGCGCAGCTCGTACGCCGCACCCCCGCACCCGGTGCGCCTCGACGCCGACGGCGGCGTCACCGAACTGCCGTGCGTGGCGCTGCCGGAGCTGCCCGGCACGCTGACCGAACTCGAGACCACCGCCGCCGACGGCACCCGGGTGCGGTCGTGGCTGGTGCTTCCCGCCGGTGACGGGAAGGCCCCACTGCTGCTCTGGATTCACGGCGGGCCGCTGAGCAGTTGGAACGCCTGGTCGTGGCGGTGGAACCCGTGGCTGCTGGCCGCGCGCGGATACGCGGTGCTGCTGCCCGATCCGGGGCTGTCCACCGGGTACGGGCAGGACTTCATCCAGCGCGGCTGGGGTGCGTGGGGCGGGGCGCCGTACGAGGACCTGATGGCGGCGACCGACGCCGCGTGCGAACACCCGCGCATCGACCCCGACCACACCGCCGCGATGGGCGGGTCGTTCGGCGGCTACATGGCCAACTGGGTGGCCGGCCACACCGACCGGTTCGACGCGATCGTCACCCACGCCAGCCTGTGGGCACTGGACCAGTTCGGCGCCACCACGGACTCGTCGTACTACTGGTTGCGCGAGATGACCCGTGAGATGGCGCAAGCGAATTCGCCGCACAACCATGTGCACAACATCCGCACCCCGATGCTGGTCATCCACGGCGACAAGGACTATCGGGTGCCGATCGGGGAGGCGCTGCGGCTGTGGTACGAGCTGCTCACCCACTCCGCGCTACCCGCCGACGACGACGGCTGCAGCCCGCACCGGTTCCTCTACTTCCCGTCGGAGAACCACTGGGTGCTGGCCCCGCAGCACGCCAAGGTCTGGTACCAGGTGGTCACCGCGTTCCTTGCCCGCCACGTCCTCGACGAGGACGTCGAGCTGCCCGAGACGCTCGGGTAGCGTCGCGATCATGAGTGCTGCAGAGCGGGAATTCGACATCGTCCTGTACGGCGCCACCGGTTTCGTCGGCAGGTTGACGGCCGAGTACCTGGCGAAGGCCGGCGGCGACGCGCGTATCGCGCTGGCCGGCCGCTCACCCGAGAAGCTGGCCGCGGTGCGCGACAGCCTGGGGGAGGAGGCGCAGTCCTGGGAGCTGATCACCGCCGACGCCTCGAAGCCGTCGACGCTGGAGGCGATGGCCGCCCGCACCCGCGTCGTCGTCACCACCGTCGGGCCCTACGCCAAGTACGGGCTGCCGCTGGTCGAGGCGTGCGCAGCCGCGGGCACCGACTACGCGGACCTGACCGGGGAGCCGACCTTCATCCGCGACAGCATCGACCAGTTCCACAAGCAGGCCGTCGACACCGGCGCGCGGATCGTGCACGCCTGCGGATTCGATTCCATCCCTTCGGATCTCACCGTGTTCGCGCTGTACCGGAGGGCCGAGCAGGACGGCGAGGGTCAGCTCACCGACACCAACTACGTGGTGGTCAAGGCGTCGCTGGCGGTCTCCGGCGGCACCGCCTGGTCGATGGTGGAGTTGATGCGCGACGCCTCGGCCGACGAGCAGGTGCGCCGCCTGGTCGAGGATCCCTACAGCCTCAGCCCCGACCGGGCCGCCGAACCGCAGTTGGGCGCCGAACCGGACCTGCGCTGGCGGCGCGGCCGCGAGATCGCCCCCGAGCTCGACGGACACTGGGTCGCGCCGTTCGTGATGGCGGCGATCAACACCCGAATCGTGCGGCGCTCCAACGCATTACTGGGCTACGCGTACGGCCGCCGGCTGGAGTACGCCGAGCAGATGAGCGTCGGCCGGTCGTTTCTCGCGCCGGTGGTGTCGGCGCTGGCCACCGCGGGCAACGCCGTGTCGCTCGCGCTGGGCAGCCGCTTCCTGAACCGGGTGCCCACCAAACTCATCGAGAAGGTGCTGCCCGCACCGGGCGAGGGCCCCAGCGAACAGGCCCGGGAGAACGGGCATTACACGATCGAGACCTACACCACCACGACCACCGGTGCCCGGTACCAGGCCACCATGGCGCAGAAGGGTGACCCGGGCTACAAGGCCACCTCGGTACTGCTGGGGGAGTGCGCGCTGGCGCTGGCGTTCGACCGCGACAAGCTGTCGGAGCTGCGCGGCGTGCTGACCCCGGCCGCGGCGATGGGCGACGTGCTGCTGACCCGGCTGCCCGCCGCCGGGGTGACGCTGGAGACCACCCGGCTGAACTGAGCCGTCCGGAAGGCCTGTGCGCGCGGGTGCGGTGCACTACTGTCAGACCGCAGTATCCAGCGACGAAGGTGGACGACATGGCCGATCTGGACGATCTGTTCAATCAGATCCCGGTGCAGGAGATCGCCGGCAGGCTCAACGCCGACGAGAACGAGGTGAACAGCGCGATCCGCACCCTGGTGCCGGTCCTGGTCGGCGGCCTGCAGCACAACGCCGCGGACCCCGACACCGCCTCCGGTATCGCGAAGGCGGCCGACACCCACGCCGGTCTGCTGGACGGCGGGGTCAGCGTCGACCAGGTCGACGAGGCCGACGGCGCCAAGGCCGTCGCCAAGATCTTCGGCGGCACCGACACCAACCAGGTGGCCTCGGCGCTGGCCGGCGGCGGGGCGGGCAACAGCGACCTGATCCAGAAGCTGCTGCCGATCCTGACGCCCATCGTGCTGGCCTACATCGGCAAGCAGCTGACCGGCCGTTCCGGCGGGTCGGGGGAGTCCGGAGGCGGCCTGGCCGACATCCTGGGCGGCATCCTCGGCGGCGGGTCCGGCGGCGGGGGCGGCGACAACCCGCTGGGCAGCATCCTGGGCAGCGTGCTCGGCGGCGGCAAGGGCGGCGGCCTCGGCGACATCCTCGGTGGACTGCTCGGCGGCCGCAAGTAGCGCTTTCCTAGAATTGCGGGGTGACTGCCCATCCCGAATCAGCCGCCGATGCCCTGCCCAAGTCGTGGGACCCCGGTGCGGTAGAAAGCGACATCTACGAGGGCTGGGTCAAGGCCGGGTACTTCACCGCCGACCCGAGCAGCGATAAGCCGGCCTACTCGATCGTGCTGCCGCCGCCGAACGTCACCGGCAGCCTGCACATGGGGCACGCGCTCGACCACACGCTGATGGACGCCCTGACCCGGCGCAAGCGGATGCAGGGCTACGAGGTGCTGTGGCTGCCCGGCATGGACCACGCGGGCATCGCCACCCAGACCCTGGTCGAGAAGCAGATCGCCGTCGACGGGAAGACCAAAGAGGACTACGGCCGCGAACGGTTCATCGAGAAGGTCTGGGACTGGAAGCGCGAGTCCGGCGGCACCATCGGCGGCCAGATGCGCCGCCTCGGCGACGGGGTGGACTGGAGCCGCGACCGGTTCACCATGGACGAGGGGCTGTCGCGGGCGGTCCGCACCATCTTCAAACGGCTCTACGACGCCGGGCTGATCTACCAGGCCGAGCGGCTGGTCAACTGGTCGCCGGTGCTGGAGACCGCGATCTCCGACCTCGAGGTCAAGTACGAGGACATCGAGGGTGAGCTGGTGTCGTTCCGGTACGGCTCGATGAACGACGACGAGCCGCACATCGTGGTCGCCACCACCCGGATCGAGACCATGCTCGGTGACACCGCGATCGCCGTGCACCCCGACGACGAGCGCTACAAGCACCTGGTCGGCACGACGCTGCCGCACCCGTTCGTCGACCGGGAACTGATCATCGTCGCCGACGAGCACGTCGACCCCGAGTTCGGCACCGGCGCGGTCAAGGTGACCCCCGCCCACGACCCCAACGACTTCGAGATCGGCCTGCGGCACAACCTGCCGATGCCGTCGATCATGGACACCAAGGGCCGGATCGCCGACACCGGAACCGAATTCGACGGCATGGACCGGTTCGAGGCGCGGGTCAAGGTGCGCGAGGCGCTGGCCCGCGAGGGCCGCGTCGTCGAGGAGAAGCGCCCGTACGTGCACAGCGTCGGGCACTCCGAGCGCAGCGGTGAGCCGATCGAACCGCGGCTGAGCCTGCAGTGGTGGGTCAAGGTCGAGGCGCTGGCCAAGGCTGCCGGTGACGCGGTCCGCAACGGCGACACCGTGATTCACCCCAAGAGCCTGGAGCCCCGCTGGTTCGGCTGGGTCGACAACATGCACGACTGGTGCATCTCCCGGCAGCTGTGGTGGGGACACCGGATCCCGATCTGGCACGGACCCAACGGCGAGAAGGTGTGTGTCGGGCCCGACGAGACGCCGCCGGAGGGCTGGGAGCAGGACCCCGACGTCCTCGACACCTGGTTCTCCTCGGCGCTGTGGCCGTTCTCGACGATGGGCTGGCCGGACCACACCCCGGAGCTGGCCAAGTTCTATCCGACCACCGTGCTGGTCACGGGCTACGACATCCTGTTCTTCTGGGTGGCCCGGATGATGATGTTCGGCACCTTCGTCGCCGACGACCCGGCCATCACGCTCGACGGCAAGCGCGGACCGCAGGTGCCGTTCAGGAACGTGTTCCTGCACGGCCTGATCCGCGACGAGTTCGGCCGCAAGATGAGCAAGTCGCGCGGCAACGGTATCGACCCGCTGGACTGGGTGGAGAAGTACGGAGCCGACGCGCTGCGGTTCACCCTGGCCCGCGGCGCCAGCCCCGGCGGTGACCTGGCCATCGGCGAGGACCACGCCCGCGCGTCGCGCAACTTCGCCACCAAACTCTTCAACGCCACCCGGTTCGCGCTGCTCAACGGCGCCGCCCCCGCCCCGCTGCCGGACGTCTCCGAGCTCACCGACGCCGACCGCTGGATCCTGGGCCGGCTGGAAGAGGTTCGCGCCGAGGTGGATTCGGCGTTCGACAGCTACGAGTTCAGCCGGGCCTGCGAGGCGCTGTACCACTTCGCGTGGGACGAGTTCTGCGACTGGTACGTCGAGCTGGCGAAAGTGCAGCTGGGCGAGGGTATCTCGCACACGACGGCGGTGCTGGCCGCGGTGCTCGACAGCCTGCTCAAGCTGCTGCACCCGGTGATGCCGTTCGTCACCGAGGTGCTGTGGAAGACGCTGACCGGCGGCGAGTCGCTGGTGATCGCCGACTGGCCGAAGTCGTCCGGTATCACCGTCGATCCCGTTGCCGCGCAACGCATCACCGACATGCAGAAGCTGATCACCGAGGTACGCCGGTTCCGCAGCGACCAGGGCCTGGCCGACCGGCAGAAGGTGCCGGCCCGGCTGACCGACGTCGACGCCGCCGACCTCGACGCCCAGCTGCCCGCGGTGCGCGCGCTGGCCTGGCTGACCGACGCCGGGGAGGGCTTCTCGCCCAGCGCCTCGATCGAGGTGCGGCTGACGCGCGGCACCGTCACCGTCGAGGTGGACACCTCCGGCACCGTCGACGTCGCCGCCGAGCGCCGCCGGCTGGAGAAGGATCTGGCCGCCGCGCAGAAGGAGCTGGCAACCACCACGGCCAAACTCGGCAACGAGGCGTTCCTGGCCAAGGCGCCGGCGGAGGTGGTCGACAAGATCCGCAACCGCCAGCAGCTGGCGCAGGAGGAAGTGGACCGCATCACCGCGAGGCTCGAGTCGCTGAAATGACCGACCCGGCGGCAGACGGCGCCCCGACGCCCGACGAGATCGCGTCGCTGCTGCAGGTCGAGCACCTGCTCGACCAGCGCTGGCCCGAGACCAAGCTCGAACCCAGCACCACCCGGATCGTGGCGCTGCTGGAGATGCTCGGCTCACCGCAGCGCGCATACCCGTCGATCCACATCGCCGGCACCAACGGCAAGACGTCGGTGGCCCGCATGATCGACGCGCTGCTGACCGCGCTGCACCGGCGCACCGGTCGCACCATCAGCCCGCACCTGCAGTCCGCCGTCGAACGCATCTCGATCGACGGCGTCCCGATCAGCCCGGCGCGCTACGTGGAGACCTACCGCGAGATCGAGCCGTTCGTGGAGATGGTCGACGCGCAGTCGCAGGCGGCAGGCGGCCCGGCGATGAGCAAGTTCGAGGTGGTCACCGCGATGGCGTTCGCCGCCTTCGCCGACGCGCCGATCGACGTCGCCGTCGTCGAGACCGGCCTCGGCGGACGTTGGGACGCAACGAATGTCGTCAACGCGCCGGTCGCGGTGATCACCCCGATCGGGATGGATCACGCCGACTACCTCGGCGACACCATCGCCGACATCGCGGGGGAGAAGGCCGGCATCATCACCAAACAGGAAGACGACCTGGTGCCCACCGACACCGTCGCGGTCATCGGCCGCCAGCCACCGGAGGCGATGGAGGTGCTGCTGGCGCAGGCGGTGCGCGCCGACGCCGCGGTGGCCCGCCAGGACCACGAGTTCACGGTGCTGGCCCGCCAGATCGCCGTCGGCGGTCAGATGCTGGAGCTGCAGGGCCTCGGCGGCGTCTACAGCGAGATCTTCCTGCCGCTGCACGGCGAGCACCAGGCCCACAACGCCGCGCTCGCGCTGGCCGCGGTGGAGGCGTTCTTCGGCGCCGGTGCGCAGCGCCAACTCGACGTCGACGCCGTGCGCGCCGGTTTCGCCGCGGTGACCAGTCCCGGCCGCCTGGAGCGGATGCGCAGTGCGCCAACAGTTTTCATCGACGCCGCGCACAACCCGGCGGGGGCGGCGGCGCTGGCGCAGACGCTGCAGGAGGAGTTCGACTTCCGGTTCCTCGTCGGTGTGGTGTCGGTGATGGCCGACAAGGACGTCGCGGGCATCCTGACTGCGCTCGAGCCCGTGTTCGACCAGATCGTGGTCACCCACAACGGGTCACCGCGCGCCATGGACGTCGAGGGGCTGGCGCTGCTGGCCGAGGAGCAGTTCGGCCCCGAGCGGGTGGCCACCGCGGCAACCCTGCCGGATGCGATCGAGACCGCCACCGCGATCTTCGAGGAGTCCGCCGCCGAGGGTGAGTCGTTCGGCGGCGCGGGTGTGGTGATCACCGGCTCCGTCGTCACCGCCGGCGCCGCGCGCACGCTGTTCGGAAAGGATCCGCAATGACCACCGCCCCGTCCGACCCCTGGAAGAGCTTCCGCGGCGTGATGGCCGGCACCCTGATCCTGGAGGCGATCGTGGTGCTGCTGGCGCTGCCGGTGGTCGCCAAGATCGGCACCGGGCTGACCCTGACCAGCGGCGGCTACCTGATCGGGCTGACGCTGGTGATGATCCTGCTGGCCGGTATGCAGGGCAGGCCGTGGGCGATCTGGGCCAACGTCGGGCTGCAGCTGGTGGTCATCGCCGGGTTCGCCGTGCACTGGTCGATCGGCGCCGTCGGCGTGATCTTCCTGGTGGTGTGGCTGTTCATCGTGTACCTGCGCGCCGAGGTGCTGCGCCGCCAGAAGCGCGGGCTGCTGCCCGGACAGCAGCAGCCCCGCGACTGACCGCTACGCCGAGCTGGCCGCGGGCTCGGCGGCCTCGCCGGCGGTCTGGCGCGCGTCCACCGAGCGGGCGGCCGCCAGCGACAACCCCGCGACCAGCAGGCACAGCGCCGTGTACCAGAGGCTGCCGATCGGATCACCGTCGGCGGTGACCCCGTCGACCGCGCCCAGCCAGGCGGGCAGCGCCGCCAGCCACAGCAGCGTCATCACCACCAGGTACACCGCGGCGTAGCCCAGGATCAGCCCGGACGGCCCCAGCGGCGGGCGCTGCGCCGCGCGCAGCCGGCGCCACTGCGCCACCATCACCGCCACCGCGACGACGCTGAGCGCCACCAGCTCCAGCGCGTAGACCACACCGCCGACCGTGGTGCTGCCCGTGACACCGCCGGAGACGGTGGCCGGCAGCGGCAGGATGAACGTGCCCACCGCGGCCAGCAGCCCCACCACCACGGTGCGCAGCACGATCTGCCCGCCGCCCAACGTGCGGCCGGCGTCGATGTGGCGGCCCACGAAGAACTGCACGCAGAACGCCAGCGATGTCGGCCACAGCGCCGCGAACACCACCACGCTGGGCAGCGGCACCGAGGCGAAGAACGGCTGGTTCAGCGGATGCTCCAGCGTCCACTCCCACCAGCGCAGCTGCGGGCCGAGGTGATCGAAGATCTCGTAGAAGGCGTGGTGCACGAAGCCGACCGCCAGTGCCCCGCCGAACGAGCCGTAGCGCGCGAAAACGCCGAGCCTGCGCACGATTTCGAACGACACCGTCGCCATCATCGGGTAGATCGCCACGATGTACAGCGGCAGCCGGCCCCACAGGAACTCCACCGTGAACAGGTTGTGGGCGAACATCGTGTCGACGTGTTCGTCGATGCCGAACGTGTGCGGGAAGTACAGCGGCGGCTCGATGATCAGCAGGTAGGCGATCGCGCCGAACCACAGCACCAGGTTGGTCGGATCACCCTGGCGCCGATAGCGGTTGATCGCGTACACCATGGCGAGCACGGCGCCGGTGACGACCAGCACCTCCAGCACCAGCAGGGTCCAGTTCTCCAGCCCGAACGGGTTGCGCAGCGAGATCAGCCCGCCGATGTCGTCGCACGAGAAGCCCATCCGCGCGGCGAGATCGGCGAAGGTGGGGGCGCACAGATCAGACATGGGCTCAGACATGGGCGGTGTCCCTCGTGGTGTCGGCGGTATACCAGCGGGTGACGTCGTAACCCGCGTCGTAGCGGTCGAACCACACCTGCGCCAGGGCGGGCAGCGGTTCGTGTTTCGGGTCGTGGCCGGGGATCTGGCTGCGCACCACACCCTTGAGTGCGGCGTACTGGTCGCGCAGCGGCAGCCCGGCGAACGCGTTGGCGAACGGGCCGTCGTACGGGACGTTCAGGAACGGAATGCGTTGCATCAACGCCTTTTTGCGCCGCCGGATGCGGAACGTCGACAGCGCGTCGACCTTACGGTCCTCCAGTGGCACATGCTTGTTGAAGCCCTCGGAGGCCACCAGGATCATCCGCATCACGTGCTTGAAGATCGACGGGGCCATCCGCATCCGGTACCACGGATCGCCGACCACCGAGTCGTAGATGATCAGCGCCGAGCTGCGGTGCTCGACCTCCTCGACGAAGTGCCACAGGAACATCGAGGCCACCCGGTCGTCGCCCGGTGCGAACAGGGTGGCGTCGTGGTCGAGCATCAGCTTGAACGCCGGGGTGAAGGTCGCCTCGAGGTCGGCGGTGTAGGCCAGCCGGTACTTCAGCGGCGTGTTGGCGGTCATCTCGTCGAACGAGGCGACGACCGCGTCCAGGGTCTCCTTGAGGCCCGGGTACTGCCGGATCAGCGCCTTGACGTGCTGGCGGTGGACCATCGAGTGCTGGCCCTCCTGCCGGGTGAAGGCGTCGGCCTCCTCCGCGACGGCGGGATCGGTGATCTGCGGCATGGCTTCGCTGATCATCGCGCCGATCATCTTCTCGAAGCCCACGGCGAGGATCGACACGGCGTTGGCCATCGCGGAGAACGCGGGATTGGCCTCGTTCCAGCAGAAGGGGACCGGGGACTCCGCGAACGCGAAGCGCAGTTTGCGGACGATCAGGTCGGTCATGGCAGTGACACCTCGGTAATCATACAAAGCGGACGATGAATGTATGTTTGTATGGTGACGTGCGCCGCGTCAAGCCTCTGCCCGCGAGCGCACACTCACGTACGGTGTCCGGCACGAGCGGATGTGGGTGAACACCGTGGGTGACACAGAGGGGTGAGCAGTGGCCCGTAGGCGCGGGTGGAACGGGCAGCCGCCGGCCGACGACGACGAGGCCCGGCGCCGGATCGTCGACACCGCCGTCGAGCTGCTGTCCCGGACCGGCACCGCGATCAGCATCTCCGACGTGGCGGCCACGCTCGGCGTGATCCGCCAGACCGTGTACCGCTACTTTCCGACCGCCGACGCGCTCATGCGGGCCGCGGCGATCGCCTCCACCGACGACTTCCTGGACCGCCTCGAGCAGGCGGTGCGCGGCATCACCGATCCGGCCGAGGCCATGACCGAGGGGGTGCTGTACTCGCTGGACGAGGTGGCGCGCACCCCGCACCTGGGCATCCTGCTGACCGAGCCGTACGTGAGCAGCCACTCCGGTGCGCTGGCCTCCGACGAGGCGCGCGCGATCGGCAGGCGGATGATCGACCGGTTCGACGTGGACTGGGTGGCCTACGGCTACGACGACGCGGCGCTGTCCGACCTGGTCGAGTTCACCCTGCGCACCATGCTGTCGTTCTTCGTCGCGCCGAACCCGCAGACCCGCTCGCGTGAGCAGCTGCGCGCCTTCCTGCACCGCTGGCTGGGCGGGGCGATCCTGGCGCAGCAGCGGTCCGACCAGGGCCGCTGACCAGGGGGTTGAGGCGCGCTCGGGCGGGCCGGGTAACCTGACCGCCGTGACTGAGCGGACTCTTGCCCTGATCAAGCCGGACGGTGTGCAGCGACAGTTGGTGGGGGAGATCCTCGCCCGCATCGAACGCAAAGGGCTCAAAATCGCCGCTCTCGAGCTGAAGAACGTCGACGACGCGCTGGCGCGCGCCCACTACGCCGAGCACGAGGGCAAGCCGTTCTTCGACTCGCTGCTGGAGTTCATCACCTCCGGCCCGGTGGTCGCCGCGATTCTGGAGGGCCCGCGCGCGATCGCGGCCTTCCGTCAGCTGGCCGGCGGCACCGACCCGGTCGAGAAGGCCGCCCCGGGCACCATCCGCGGCGACTTCGGCCTGGAGACCCAGTTCAACCTGGTGCACGGCTCCGACTCGCCGGAGTCGGCCGCCCGCGAGATCGCCCTCTGGTTCCCGGGCAAGTAAGGCGCTGACGGCGCCCGGCTTGGCCAGCCTGGTCAGGGTGGGCGACGTGATGTGGGATACTTGGCTCGGGTGACCGGCCATCAACCGGGGCCGGAAACCCGAATGAAGACTTAGACGAGCGCGACCATCGCCTCGCGCGGAGACAGTTCCGCTCCTCGCGTGCGCATGCGGCGCCGACCGTCCAGCCATCATTCAGACCGGCACCGGGTTGGTTCACCAGTGGGCTGCCCGGGGCGAGACCACAACAAGCTCGGGCGAGGTTTCCCGGGCCCATAGCGGAAGCCCTCGCGTGGCCGCGTCGCACGACGCGCCCGGGGGCTAAAGGAGACTACGTGGCCGAAGATGCCCCCACCGAAGACCTTTCACAAGACACACGACCCGCGGAGGACGTCCAGCCGGAGAGGCTGAGAGTTCATTCGCTGGCTCGGGTGCTCGGGACCACCAGCAGGCGGGTGCTCGACGCGCTCGCGCAGCTGGACGGCAGGCCCCGCAGCGCGCACTCGACCGTCGGCGACGACGAGGCGCAGCGGGTCCGCGAGGTGCTCGCCGCGACACCGGCTGAGACCCCGGCCGTCGAGACACCGGCTGAGCCCCCGGCCGAGGAACCGGCCGTCGTGGTCGAGGCTGCCGTCGTCGAGGAGGCTGCCGTCGTCGAGGTCTCGGTCCCCGTCGAGGTGACCGAGACCCCCGCCGAGGAGGCTCCCGCGGAGGAGACCCCCGCCGAGCCGTCCGCCGAGGAGACCCCCGCGGACTCCGGCGATGGCTCCGGCGATGAGGAGCCCGAGTCCCGGCTGATCCTGGAGACCCCGGCCCAGCAGCAGGAGAGCTCCCACCCCGACTACCTGCCGCTGTTCGTCGCGCCGAAGCCCGTCACCTCGTTCGAGTGGGACGACGACCCCGAGGACGACGACTTCGAGCCGGCCGAGGACGACGAGACCCAGGACAGCGACGAGGACCAGGTCGAACGGCCGTCCCGGCGCCGCCGCCGGGGCCGTCGCGGCCGGGGCCGCGGGCGCGGCGAGCAGAACGGCGAGGACACCGACAGCCCCGAGGGTGACGAGACCCAGCCGGCCGCCACCGAGCAGGACGGCGGCGAGGACTCCGACGAGTCCGACGACGACTCCGGCGACGACGAGAGCACCGGCACCGAGGGCACCACCCGGCGGCGCCGCCGCCGTCGCCGCCGCAAGGCCGGCAGCACCGACGACACCGACACCGGCCTGGCCCCCGACGACCCGCCGAACACCGTCGTGCACGAGCGGGAGCCGCGCAAGGCGGCCAAGGCCGACAAGAGCGACGAGATCCAGGGCATCAACGGGTCGACCCGCCTGGAGGCCAAGCGTCAGCGCCGCCGCGACGGCCGCGACGCCGGTCGTCGCCGCCCGCCGATCCTGAGCGAGGCCGAGTTCCTGGCCCGCCGCGAATCGGTGGAACGGATGATGGTGGTGCGCGACAAGGTCCGCACCGAACCGCCGCACGAGGGCGCCCGCTACACCCAGATCGCGGTGCTCGAGGACGGCGTCGTCGTCGAACACTTCGTGACCTCGGCGGCGTCGGCGTCGCTGGTCGGCAACATCTACCTCGGCATCGTGCAGAACGTGCTGCCCTCCATGGAGGCGGCGTTCGTCGACATCGGCCGCGGCCGCAACGGCGTGCTCTACGCCGGCGAGGTGAACTGGGAGGCCGCCGGCCTCGGCGGCGCCAACCGCAAGATCGAGCAGGCGCTCAAGCCCGGCGACTACGTCGTCGTGCAGGTCAGCAAGGATCCGGTGGGCCACAAGGGCGCCCGCCTGACCACCCAGGTGTCGCTGGCCGGCCGCTACCTGGTCTATGTGCCCGGCGCGTCGTCCACCGGCATCAGCCGCAAGCTGCCCGACACCGAGCGTCAGCGGCTCAAGGAGATCCTGCGCGAGGTGGTCCCGCCGGACGCCGGCGTGATCATCCGCACCGCGTCGGAGGGCGTCAAGGAAGAGGACATCCGCACCGACGTCGAGCGGCTCGCCAAGCGGTGGGCCGAGATCGAGGCCAAGGCCGCCGAGATCACCGCCAAGAAGGCCGGCCAGGCCGTCGCGCTCTACGAGGAGCCCGACGTGCTGGTCAAGGTGATCCGCGACCTGTTCAACGAGGACTTCACCGGGCTGACCGTCTCCGGCGACCACGCCTGGAACACGATCAACGAGTACGTCAGCTCGGTAGCACCCGAGTTGCTGCCGCGGCTGACCAAGTACGAGCCCGCCTCCCCGGACGGCCCGGACGTGTTCGCCGTGCACCGCATCGACGAACAGCTGGCCAAGGCGATGGACCGCAAGGTGTGGCTGCCCTCGGGCGGCACCCTGGTCATCGACCGCACCGAGGCGATGACGGTCATCGACGTCAACACCGGCAAGTTCACCGGGTCGGGCGGCAACCTCGAGCAGACCGTCACCCGCAACAACCTCGAGGCGGCCGAGGAGATCGTGCGCCAGCTGCGGCTGCGCGACATCGGCGGCATCGTGGTCATCGACTTCATCGACATGGTGCTGGAGTCCAACCGCGACCTGGTGCTGCGCCGGCTCACCGAGGCGCTGGCCCGCGACCGGACCCGCCACCAGGTGTCGGAGGTGACCTCGCTGGGCCTGGTCCAGCTGACCCGCAAGCGGCTCGGCACCGGCCTGGTCGAGGCGTTCTCCACCACCTGCACGCACTGCAACGGCCGCGGCATCGTGCTGCACGGCGACCCGGTGGACTCCACCTCGGGGACCGGCCGCAAGGCCGACGGCGGTGGTCGCCGCGGCAAGCGCGGTAAGCGCGGATCCAAGGCCGACGACGTCGAGGTCGCGAAGGTGCCGCCGCACCCCGCCGGTGAACACCCGATGTTCAAGGCGATGGCCGCGGCCACCGGACGTCACTCCGACGACGAAGACGAGACCTCGGGCGAGGCGACAGACACCAAGCCCGAGGAGTCCGACGGCCAGGCGCAGGACTCGGCGGCTGAGGCGGTGGCCGAGTCGGAGCACCTGCGCACGGCGGTCATCGAGGCCGGCGAGGAGGACATCGACGACCTCGAGGACGAATACGAGGACTCCGACGAGGACTCCGACGACTCCGATGATGACGATGACGTCGAGCTCGATCCCGACGACGACGAGGCCATCGAGGACGACATCGAGGTGATCGGCGCTTCCGACGAGGACTCCGACGACGACTCGGACGAGGATGACGACTACGACGACTCCGACGTGGACGACTCCGAAGAGTCCGACGAGGACGACTCCGACTCCGACGACGAGGACGAGCCCGACGAGTCGCCGGCAGCCGTGACGGCCCCGGAGCCCGCCGCGCCGCCGCCCGTCAGCACAGGTGGACGGCACCGCCGCCGGGCCGCAGCCCGGCCCGCAGGCCCCCCGAGCGTGGGGAGCTGACCGGTTGGCTATCCTCATCAGGACCGCCTACCTGCGGTGATTTGACCCTCGCGTGGCCGCTCAAGTAGCCTTGAGCAGTTGTCGCCAGGCTTTGGAACACGCGAACCGGCGACAGTCGGGAAACCCAGACAAAGCGCAGCAGCAACCGCGCGCGCCCAGTGAACGACGTAGGAGTAACAGCACGATGGCGACTTACGCAATCGTCAAGACCGGCGGTAAGCAGTACAAGGTCGCCGCAGGTGACGTGGTCAAGGTCGAGAAGCTTGACGCGGAGCCCGGCGCCAAGGTCGAGCTGCCGGTGGCTCTCGTCGTCGACGGCGCGAAGGTCACCACCGCGGCCAAGGACCTGGAGAAGGTTTCGGTCACCGGTGAGGTGCTCGAGCACACCAAGGGTCCCAAGATCCGTATCCACAAGTTCAAGAACAAGACCGGCTACCACAAGCGGCAGGGTCACCGTCAGCAGCTGACGGTCCTCAAGGTCACCGGCATCAAGTAGGGAAGCGGGAGACAATGGCACATAAGAAGGGCGCTTCCAGCTCACGCAACGGTCGCGACTCAGCCGCACAGCGGCTCGGCGTCAAGCGGTTCGGCGGCCAGATCGTCAAGGCCGGCGAGATCCTCGTCCGCCAGCGCGGCACCCACTTCCATCCCGGTGTGAACGTCGGCCGTGGTGGCGACGACACCCTGTTCGCCACGGCTCCCGGTGCCGTCGAGTTCGGCATCAAGCGCGGCCGCAAGGTCGTCAGCGTGGTCCGACCGGCGCCGCAGGAGGCCTGACTTTCTGCCGCGATTGTGGAGCTGCTGCGCCATCCCGGCTGAACAGGCCTGATTCGCAGTAGCTCCACACTCGTTATGGAAAGGAAGTCCGATGCCTCGCTTCGTCGACCGCGTCGTGATCCACGCGCGGGCCGGCAACGGCGGTAACGGCTGCGCCTCGGTCCACCGCGAGAAGTTCAAACCACTCGGCGGACCCGACGGCGGTAACGGCGGTCGCGGCGGCAGCGTCATCCTCGTCGTCGACCCCCAGGTCCACACGCTGCTGGACTTCCACTTCCATCCCCACGTCGTGGCCCAGTCGGGCAAGCCCGGTGCGGGCAGCAACCGCGACGGCGCCGCCGGTGCGGACCTCGAGGTCAAGGTGCCCGACGGCACCGTGGTGCTCGACGAGAACGGCCGGGTGCTCGCCGATCTCGTCGGTGCGGGCACCCGTTTCGAGGCGGCCGCCGGTGGTCGCGGCGGGCTCGGCAACGCCGCACTCGCGTCGAGGGCCCGCAAGGCCCCCGGCTTCGCGCTGCTCGGCGAGAAGGGGCAGGTCCGCGACCTCACCCTGGAACTCAAGACCGTCGCCGACGTCGGCCTGGTCGGCTTCCCGTCGGCCGGTAAGTCGTCGCTGGTGTCGGTGATCTCGGCGGCCAAACCGAAGATCGCCGACTATCCGTTCACCACACTGGCCCCCAACCTCGGGGTGGTGTCGGCGGGGGACAACACCTTCACCGTCGCCGACGTGCCCGGTCTGATCCCCGGTGCGTCCGAGGGCCGCGGTCTCGGCCTGGACTTCCTGCGCCACATCGAGCGGTGCGCGGTGCTGGTTCACGTGGTCGACTGCGCCACAATGGAACCCGGTCGTGACCCGGTCTCCGACATCGACGCGCTGGAGGCCGAGCTGGCCGCCTACACCCCGACGCTGCGGGGCGACTCCACCCTCGGCGACCTGGCCGAGCGGCCACGCGCGGTGGTGCTCAACAAGATCGACATGCCCGACGCCCGCGAGCTCGCCGAGTTCGTCCGCGACGAGATCGCCCGCCGCTACGGCTGGCCGGTGTTCGAGGTGTCCACCGTCACCCGGGAAGGGTTGCGGCAGTTGACCTTCGCGCTGTGGGAAATGGTCTCGGCGTACCGCGCGTCGCAACCGCCGCCCGTGGTGCGTCGCCCGGTCATCCGGCCCATCCCCGTCGACGAGACCGGCTTCACCGTCGAACCCGACGGGCAGGGCGGCTTCGTGGTGCGCGGCGTGCGGCCCGAACGCTGGGTCGCCCAAACCGATTTCGACAACGACGAGGCGATCGGCTACCTCGGCGACCGCCTCGCCCGGCTGGGTGTGGAGGACGAACTGCTCAAACTCGGTGCGAAACCCGGATGCGAGGTCACCATCGGCGACGTCACGTTCGAGTGGGAACCGCAGACCCCCGCCGGTGTCGACGTGGTGCTCTCCGGCCGCGGCACCGACGCGCGGCTGGAACAGACCGACCGCGTCGGCGCGGCGGAACGCAAGGCGGCCCGAAAGGAACGGCGACGCCCCAGCGGTGACGACGGCGGTGAGTCGTGAGCGACCACAGGGAGGCCATCCGCACCGCCCGCAGCGTCGTCGTCAAGATCGGCACCACCGCACTGACCACACCGTCCGGGGTGTTCGACGCCAGCCGGCTCGCGTATCTCGTCGACGCCCTGGAGGGCCGGATGCGCTCCGGCTCCGACGTCGTCATTGTGTCCTCCGGCGCGATCGCCGCCGGGATCGAACCGCTCGGCCTGACCAAACGGCCCGCCGACCTGGCCACCAAACAGGCCGCCGCCAGCGTCGGGCAGGTGGCGCTGGTCAACGCGTGGAGCGCGGCGTTCGGCCGCTACAACCGCACCGTCGGACAGGTGCTGCTGACCGCGCACGACATCTCGATGCGGGTGCAGCACACCAACGCCCAGCGCACGCTGGACCGGCTGCGCGCCCTGCACGCGGTCGCGATCGTCAACGAGAACGACACCGTCGCTACCAACGAGATCCGGTTCGGCGACAACGACCGGCTCTCGGCGCTGGTCGCGCACCTCGTCGGCGCCGACGCGCTGATCCTGCTGTCCGACATCGACGGTCTGTACGACTCGGATCCGCGAAAAGGCAACGCGCGCTTCATCCCCGAGGTGTCCGGTCCGGACGACCTGGAGGGTGTGGTGGCCGGGCGGGGCAGCAAGCTCGGCACCGGCGGCATGGCCTCGAAGCTGTCGTCGGCGCTGCTGGCCGCCGACGCCGGGGTGCCCGTGCTGCTGGCCGCCGCCTCCGACGCCGCCGCGGCGCTGACCGACGCGTCGGTGGGCACCGTGTTCGCCCCGCGCGCCGAACGGATGTCGGCGCGCCGGTTCTGGGTGCGCTACGCCGCCGAGGCCGCCGGTGCGCTGACGCTCGACGACGGCGCGGTGCGCGCGGTGGTCAAGCAGCGGCGCTCGCTGCTGCCCGCCGGGATCACCGCGGTCTCGGGCCGGTTCTACGGCGGTGATGTCGTCGAACTACGGTCGCAGGACGCCACGATGGTGGCCCGCGGGGTGGTGGCCTACGACCACGGCGAACTGGCCACCATGCTGGGCCGCTCCACCTCGGAGCTGCCGCCGGACATGCGTCGGCCCGCCGTGCACGCCGACGATCTCGTGGCTGTGTAGTCAGGCGCTGACCGCGCTGTGTCGTCAGGCGCTGACCGCGCCGAGTTCGCTCTCCAACAGCGCCAGCATCGGCGAGCAGCCCGCGTCCACCTTGACCGTGGCCAGCTCGTCGCCGCGGGTGGGACCCCGGTTGATGATCGCGATCGGCATCCCGGCCGCGGCGGCGTGCCGCACGAACCGGTAACCGGAGTACACGGTCAGCGAGGACCCGGCGACCAGCAGGGCGTCGGCCTCGTCGACCATCGAATACGCCTGGGCCACACGCTCTTTGGGCACACTGTCGCCGAAGTACACGATGTCGGGTTTGAGCATGCCGCCGCAGCCGGGGCAGTCCACCACCCGAAACGACGCGGTGTCGGCGACGACGGCGTCGGCGTCCGGGGCGACCGCGATCCCGCCGACGGACTCCCGTGCGGCGAAACCCGGGTTGGCGGCCTCGAGCAACTCGTGCAGCGCCGCGCGGGTCATGGTGTGCCCGCAGTCCAGGCAGATCACCTGGGCGTAGGTGCCGTGCAGGTTGACGACGTTGACGCTGCCCGCCTTGGTGTGCAACAGGTCGACGTTCTGGGTGATCAGCCCCGACACCACCCCGGCGGCCTCCAGTGCGGCCAGCGCGCGGTGCCCGGCGTTGGGCGCGGTGGCGTCCATGTGCCGCCAGCCGAGGTGGTTGCGCGCCCAGTAGCGCTGCCGGAACGCCGGATCGGACTTGAACTGCTGGATGGTCATCGGGTTGCTCGGCGGTGAGTCCGGCCCGCGGTAGTCCGGGATCCCGGAGTCGGTGGAGATACCCGCGCCGGTGAGCACAGCCAGCCGCCGGCCGCGCAGCAGTTCGACGAGTTCGGGTGCCTGCACGCGGTTCAGCGTAGTCAGTCCAGGCAGTGCGCCGCCGGGATGAGCTGGGCGTCCATATTGCTGTGCATCATGGTCAGCGCCGCGTCGGAGAGTTCGGGATCGATGTGGGCGACCGCATCGGGCGGCACGACGACCGGGAAGTGCCGCACGTAGGCGTCCAGCGCCGTGTAGAGCACGCACTGCTCGGTGACCTGGCCGGTCAGGATCACCCGCTCGGGTTTGAGCTGGCCCAGCAGGTAGGCCAGCGAGGTGGCGTAGAACGCGCTGTGGCGCACCTTGGTCATCAGCCGGCAGCCCTTCTCCGGCACGACCGGCGCGACCAGGTCCGGGCGCTCACCCTCCAGAGCCGCCGCGACGATGTCGCTGAACTCGGCGCTGAAGTCGCCGTAGTTGTCGTTGACGTAGATCAGCTCGACGTCGTCGCGGTCACGGGCCTCGGCCACCAGCCGCGCCAGCGGATCGATGATCTCGGCGACGTGCGGGGCGAGCTTGTCGGCATCGGGGTGCCGGTAGGTGTTCATCATGTCGATGACCAGCACAGCGGTGTCACTCATGGGCTGTTGCATACCCAGTTGCGATAACGGGCAACAATGAGGCATGGATTTCTACTCGGCGTACCGGCACGGGTTCGTCCGCGTGGCCGCCTGCACCCACCACACGACGCTGGCCGACCCCCGCGCCAACGCCGAGACGGTGCTGCGGCTCGCACAGGACTGCCACGACGACGGCGTCGCGCTCGCGGTGTTCCCCGAGCTCACGCTGTCGGGGTACTCGATCGAGGACATCGTCATGCAGGACGCGCTGCTCGACGCGGTCGAGGACGCGCTGATGGACCTCGTCGCCGCCTCCGCGGACCTGCTGCCGGTGCTGGTCGTCGGCGCCCCGCTGCGCTACCGGCACCGCATCTACAACACCGCCGTGGTGATCCACCGCGGCCGGGTGCTCGGCGTCGCGCCGAAGTCCTACCTGCCGACCTACCGGGAGTTCTACGAGCGCCGCCAGATGGCGCCGGGCGACGACGTGCGCGGCTCCATCCGGGTGGGTGACACCGACGTCCCGTTCGGGCCCGATCTGCTGTTCACCGCCACCGACATGCCGAACTTCGTCCTGCACGTCGAGGTGTGCGAGGACATGTTCGTGCCGGTCCCACCGAGCGCCACCGCGGCGCTGGCCGGGGCGACGGTGCTGGCCAACCTGTCGGGCAGCCCGATCACCATCGGCCGCTCCGAGGACCGCGCGCTGCTGGCGCGGTCGGCGTCGGCGCGCTGCCTGGCCGCCTACATCTACGCCGCGGCGGGGGAGGGCGAGTCGACGACGGACCTGGCGTGGGACGGCCAGACGATGATCTGGGAGAACGGCGACTGCCTGGCCCAGTCCGAGCGGTTCCCGAAGGGTGAGCGCCGCTCGGTCGCCGACGTGGATCTGGAACTGATTCGCGCCGAACGCATCCGGATGGGCACCTTCGACGACAACCGCCGCCACCACGCGGCCAGCACCGACGGGTTCCGTCGGGTGGAATTCACCCTCGACCCGCCCAGCGGCGACATCGGGCTGCTGCGCACCGTCGAGCGGTTCCCGTTCGTGCCGTCGGATCCGCAACGGCTGGAACAGGATTGCTACGAGGCCTACAGCATTCAGGTGTCCGGACTGGAGCAGCGGCTGCGGGCGCTGAACTACCCGAAGATCGTGCTCGGCATCTCCGGCGGGCTGGACTCCACGCATGCGCTGATCGTCGCGGCGCGGGCGATGGACCGCGAACAGCGGCCCCGCAGCGACATTCTCGCCTACACGATGCCCGGGTTCGCCACCGGCGACCGGACCAAGGCCAACGCGGTGCGGCTGGCCGAGGCGCTGGGTGTGACGTTCACCGAGCTCGACATCCGGTCCACCGCGGAGCTGATGCTCAAGAACATGGACCACCCGTTCGGCCGCGGCGAGCCGGTCTACGACGTGACGTTCGAGAACGTGCAGGCCGGTCTGCGCACCGACTACCTGTTCCGGCTGGCCAACCACCACGGCGGCATCGTGCTGGGCACCGGGGATCTGTCCGAGATCGCGCTGGGCTGGTCGACGTACGGGGTGGGCGACCAGATGTCGCACTACAACGTCAACGGCGGTGTGCCCAAGACGCTGATCCAGCACCTGATCCGGTGGGTCATCGCCTCCGGGCAGTTCGACGACACGGTCAACGCGGTGCTGCAGTCGGTGCTCGACACCGAGATCTCTCCCGAACTGGTGCCCGCCAGCGAGGGGGAGGAGATCCAGAGCACCGAATCCAAGATCGGACCGTATGCGTTGCAGGACTTCTCGCTGTTCCAGGTGCTGCGCCACGGCTTCCGGCCGTCGAAGGTGGCGTTTCTGGCCTGGCACGCCTGGCGCGACGCCGAGGCGGGGGTGTGGCCGCCCGGCTACCCGGACGACAAGCGACCGTCGTACTCGCTCAAGGAGATCCGGCACTGGCTGCAGGTGTTCGCGCAGCGGTTCTACTCGTTCTCGCAGTTCAAGCGCTCCGCGATACCCAACGGGCCGAAGGTGACCCACGGCGGGTCGCTGTCGCCGCGCGGTGACTGGCGGGCCCCGTCGGACATGTCGGCGCGCACCTGGCTCGACGAGATCGAGCGCGAGATCCCCACCGACTAACGCGATTTCGGTGCAGTTAGTGGCGCCCAGCGCGACAAACTACACCGAAATCGCCCAGTTCTCAGCTTGCGATGACGTAGACTACCGACGCCAGCGCGAAGGACAAGAAGCCGATCGCGGTCGCGATGACGGTCCACGTTTTGAGTGTGGTCGCGGTGTCGAACCCGCAGAAGCGGCCGATCAGCCAGAAGCCGGAGTCGTTGACGTGGGAGAACGTGATCGACCCCGCGGCGATACCGACGACGACCGCGGCCAGCGCGACGCTGCCGAGGTTCATCGACATGACGGCCGGCGCCATGATCGAGCGAGCCCGCCGTCGTGGCCGCCACGGTGGCCGAGCCCTGCGCGATGCGGAACACCACCGCGACGAGGAAGCCGGCCAGCATCACGGGCAGGCCGATGGCGTCCAGCCCGTCGGCCAGCGTCTGGCCGATCCCCGTCGTGGTCAGGATCTTGCCGAACGCGCCGCCCGCGCCGGTGATCAGGATGATCGAGCACACCGGAGCCAGCGCGTCGTCGACGAGCTCCTCCAGCAGCCCGCCCACCGGCTCACCCCGCCGGCGGCGCGGCACCATGTACAGCAGCACCATCGCCAGCAGGGCGCTGATCAGCAGCGCCATCTGGGTGGTGCCGATCAGCCGGGACAGCTGGAAGGCGAGGTTGTCCTTGTCGACGACGCCGTCGGCCTGCAGTGTGGAGAAGGTCGTGTTGAAGAAGATCAGCACCAGCGGCAGCAACAGCACCAGGATCACGGTCCAGAAGCCGGGGCGCTCGTCTTCCGGGTAGTCCTTCGGTTCGCCGAGCAGCATCGGCACCGGCATGTTCGGATAGCGTTTCGCGAGCACGAGGCTGAGCCGGTAGCCGGCCAGATACCACGTCGGCAGCCCGACGAGCAGCGCGATGATGACCACCAGCCCCACGTCGGCGCCCATCACCGTCGCCGCGGCCGTCGGCCCCGGGTGCGGGGGAGTCAGCGCGTGCATCATCAGGAACGCGCCGATGGACGGCAGCACGTAGAGCATGAACGAGCCGCCCAGACGCCGCGCCACCGTGTAGATGATGGGCAGCATCACGATGAACCCGGCGTCCAGGAAGATCGGGAACGCGTAGAACAGCGAGGCCACGGCCAGTGCCAGCGGTGCGCGCTTCTCGCCGAAGGTGTCCAGCATCTTGTCGGCCAGAACCTGTGCGCCGCCGGTCATCTCGACCAGCCTGCCGAGTACGGCGCCGAAGCCCACGAGGAGTGCCACCGACCCGACCGTGGTGCTGAACCCGTCGATGAGCACACTGACCACGTCGCCGACGCCGATTCCCGCCACGAGGCCGGTGAGCACGCTGACCACGATCAGTGAGAAGAACGCGTGCAACCTGACCTTGATGATCAGGAACAGCAGTACCGCGATGGCGACGAGTGCGATGACGACCAGCAGCGCGGCTGGCCGCTCCGCGAGGACTACTTCGTCCATGTACTTCCCTTCCGATGGCAGGCGGGGGATGGGCCGGCACCGACCCGTCAGAGGTGGTGGGGGTCAGGATCCTCTTGGCGCAGGGCCGAGTTCACGCAGCAGATCAGCCATGCGGGAGTAGGCCTTGTTGCGGTAGGCGATGAGCCGGGCCTTGGTCTCGTCGTCGAAGTCACCGGTCCAGCCCTTGCCGTTCTTGGTGCCGTGACGGCCGGCGTCGACGGTGTCGGTGAGCAGCTTCGGGGTGGCCATGCGGGGGCCGAAGGCGTTCTCCAGGGTCCGGAATGCCTTGGCGTACACGTCGAGTCCCGCCTGGTCGGCGATGGCGAACGGACCGAAGAAGCCCAGCCGGAAGCCGAAGGTGGTGCGCACGATCGTGTCGACGTCCTCGGCGGTGGCCACCCCTTCCTCGACGATCAGCGTCGCCTCCTTCAGCAGCGCGAACTGCAGCCGGTTCAGCGCCATTCCGGGGGTGTCGGCGACCTGTGCGCCCTCGCGTCCGGCCCGCACCAGTAGATCTTTGACGGCGTCGATGACCTCCTGCGTGGTGGCCTCACCAGCGACCAGTTCGACACCCGGGATGAACGGTGCCGGGTTCGAGAAGTGCACAGTGAGAAAGCGTTCCGGGTTGGTCACCGCCTCGACGAGCACCTTGACGGGGATGGTCGACGTGTTGGTGCCGATGATCGCGTCGGGGCGGGCGGCGGCGCTGATCCGGGCCAGCACGTCCTTCTTGACGTCGGGGTCCTCGAAGACCGCCTCCTCGATGAAATCGACGTCGGCGACGGCGGCTTCGATGGTGTCGGCGGCGGTGAGGTTGCCCACGATGGTGTCGGCGCTGCCCTCGGGGAACAGGCCCTGCTCCTCGAACTCCCTGGCCTCTGTCTCGAGTCGCTTCAGGGCGGCGTGGGTGGCCTCGGCGCTGGCGTCGGCGATGGTGACCTGGAAGCCGTTGAGGGCGAGCACCTGGGCGATCCCGCCGCCCATGTAGCCGGCGCCGACGACGGTGGCGGTGTTGATCTTGCGCATGTGATTCCTTCGTTTCGGGGGGATCAGGCGAGTGCGGAGGTGAGTACCTGCCGGATGTAGTCCCGGTTCTCGGCGCACACGCCGAGGGAGTCGGAGCCGTAGTGCTCGCAGCAGAACGGGCCGGAGTAGCCGAGTTCCAGTGCCAGCCGGATCATCTGGCGGTAGTTGATGTAGCCGTACTTGAGCGGCAGCGGGGCGGAGCTGTAGGCGCCGGTTGCCGGGTCGAAGTCGCGCGAGTAGTTCTTGATGTGCCAGAAGTTCGAGTACGGAAGCACTTTCGCGTACATCTCGGAGTAGTGCGGCATCGGTCGGTGCAACCGGATCAGGTTGCCGAGGTCGGGGTTCAGCCCCACCGCGTCGTGGTCGACGTCGGTGATGAAGTCGACCGCGTCGTCGGGTGTTCCGATGTAGGTGTCCTCGTACATCTCGAGGCTGATCTGGATGCCGTTGGCGCGGGCGTGGTCGCCGAGCTCGCGGACGCGTTCGATCGCCAGGTCGCGCAACGCCGGATCGTCGACGTGGCCCTGGACCAGCCAGAACCACACCTGCTCCTCCTGCTCGGGGGTGAGCGCCTGCATGAAGCCGGTGTTGACGATGGTTGCCCCGAACGACGGCGCCAGGTCGATCAGGCGGTGGGCGTCGGCGAGGTTCTTCTCCCCGTTCTGCACGTCGACGACGGAGTTGCGGGTCATCGAGATCGACGAGATCGCGAGTCCCTCGTCCTGCAGGACGGTCCGGAACTCCTCGATGCGGCGGTCCGAGAGCGCGGCCAGCGGCACCCAGGCGTCGGTGGGGTCGATGTGGTCGAAGCCCAGCTCGCGGACCTGGCGCAGCTGTGAGGCCCACACCTTGGCCGGGGCGTCCTTGATGTGGCCGCCGTCAGGGGCGCGGTTGCCGAATCCGAGCATGTTCGCCGCGATCGGCCAGGTTTGGGCGGTGTACAAGTGCAGACCTTCCTGTGTTCCAAGTCACTCTAAATCACATAGGATATAGGGTTTGAGGCACCTGCTGTCAACGCCGGGCTAGAATCCGTTTGCTGGATCAGTGCGGCGTCTGCCCGGGCACGACGGTGGGCCCGACGCGTCCGACCGGCATCGGAGCCGCCCGGATGTGAAAGGCGATGGAGTGGACGTCGAGGACTCGAAACCGGTTCGCGCCACACTCGTGGACCAGGTCTATGAGCGGCTGATGGAGTTGCTCCTCGACGGCCGGCTGCAGTCCGGCGACCCGATCAGCATCGACGGCACGGCCCGCTACCTGGGCGTCTCGCAGACGCCTGTGCGTGAGGCGCTGGCGTGAGGCGCTGGCGCGTCTGGAGTCGACGGGCAACGTGGTGCGGGTGGCGATGCGCGGGTACCGGGTGCCCGATCTGCCGGACGCCAAGGAGATCGCCGACGTCATGGACGCCCGGCTGCTCATCGAGCCCAGGCTCGCCGAGTTGGCTTGTGCCCGTGGTGGTTCTGAATGGCTCGACGAGCTGGAGAATGCGATCGAGCAGCAGGAGCGCGCGCCCCACACCGCCGACGCCGCCGCGATCAGGGAGTATCGCCGCGCTGACGAGCACTTTCACCGGCTGATCGCCGAGCACGCCGACAACGCCGCACTGCTGCGCGCCTACGACGCGTTGGGCGGTCACGGTCAGCGTTTCCGGCTCTTCGTCGGGGTCGGCGTCAAGGACTCCTCGAGCGCGATCGCCGAGCATCGGGAGTTGCTGGCCGCGTTCCGGCGGGGCTACGGCCCCGAGGTCTACCGCATCATGCACGAGCACATCAGCCGGGTGAAGGCGAGTGCGCTGGCCGAGCACGCCGAGGTCATGAGCATGCGGACGGCGCGGCGGTCACGCCGGAAGGGGTCCCTGGCGGAGACGTAACCGGAGACCTAACGCGCAAAATCCTATAGGATTGCGGGTACGTACCGATCCGAAGGGACGGAACAATGACGTACCTCCTGAACTCCCCGGGTGACTTCGCCGACGAGGCGGTCCGCGGTCTGGTGGCCGCTCATCCCGACCTCCTCGTGGCGGTGCCCGGGGGTGTCGTGCGCGCGAGCACCACCCCGAAGGGACAACCCGCGCTGGTGATCGGCGGCGGGTCAGGCCACTATCCCGCCTTCGCGGGATGGGTCGGACCGGGCATGGGCCACGGCGCACCCTGCGGCAACATCTTCTCCTCGCCGTCCGCCTCCGAGGTCTACTCGGTGGTGCGCAACGCCGAGAACGGCGGCGGCGTCCTGCTCGGCTTCGGCAACTACGCCGGCGACGTACTGCACTTCGGGCTGGCGGCCGAGAAGCTGCGGCACGAGGGCATCGACGTGCGGATCGTGACCGTCAGCGACGACATCGCGTCCAACAGCCCGGACAACCACCGCGACAGGCGAGGTGTCGCCGGGGACCTGCCGGTCTTCAAGATCGTCGGCGCCGCAATCGAATCCGGTGCCGACCTCGACGAAGCCGAGCGGATCGCCTGGAAGGCCAACGACGCGACGCGGTCGTTCGGGGTGGCTTTCGACGGGTGCACCCTGCCCGGCGCCCGGGAGCCGCTGTTCCACGTCGAGGACGGCTCGATGGCGCTGGGGCTGGGCATCCACGGTGAACCCGGCGTCCGCGACACCCGGCTCGGCACCGCCGCCGAGGTGGCCGACCTGCTGTTCGATCAGGTCATCGCCGAGGAACCGCCGCGCGGGAAGAACGGGTACGACGGCCGGGTGGCGGTGATCCTCAACGGGTTGGGCACCGTCAAGTACGAAGAGCTGTTCGTCGTCTACACCCGGATCGCCGAGCGTCTCGCCCAGCACGGCCTGACCGCGGTGCGGCCCGAGGTCGGCGAGTTCGTCACCAGCCTCGACATGGCCGGCGTGTCGCTGACGATGGTCTTCCTCGACGACGAACTCGAGCGGCACTGGACCGCCCCGGTCGAGACCCCGGCGTACCGACGCGGCGCCATGCCCGCCGTCGAGCGCCCGGCGCGCACCGAGATCTGGGACGTCGGCGCCGTCGAAATCCCCGAGGCCACTGCGGATTCCCGCGAGTGCGCCCGCCGCATCGTCACCGTACTCGAGGCGTTCGAGAACGTGTGCGCCGAGAACGAGGCCGAACTGGGGCGCATCGACGCGGTCGCCGGCGACGGCGACCACGGCCAGGGTATGACGTTCGGATCCCGCGGCGCCGCGCAGGCTGCCCGCGACGCCGTCGACCGCAGCGCAGGCGCGCGCACCACCCTGCTGCTGGCCGGGCAGGCCTGGGCCGACGCGGCGGGCGGAACCTCCGGTGCCTTGTGGGGTGCGGCGCTGACCAGCGCCGGTGGCGTGTTCTCCGACACCGCGGGCTGCGACGACCGGACCGTCGTCGACGCGGTGCGGGCCGGCATCGACGCCGTGCTGCGGCTCGGCGGCGCAAAGCCGGGGGACAAGACGATGGTCGACGCCGCCGTGCCGTTCCGGGATGCCCTGACCGAGGCGTCCGACACGAAGGCGGGCGCGGCGATCGCGACGGCCGCGCAGGTGGCCCGCGAGGCGGCGCAGAAGACCGCGGAGTTCCCCGCTAGGCGGGGCCGCGCGCGGGTACTCGGAGACAAGAGCGTCGGCACACCCGACCCCGGCGCGGTGTCGTTCGCGCTGTTGATGAAGACGCTCGGTGAGCAGCTGTCTCAGTGAGCGCAGCTGCATAGGGAGCGTAAGGAGATTGAAATGCCGTTCAGGATCGTAATCGGTGGCGACAACGCCGGTTTCAACTACAAGGAAGCACTGCGTAAGGACCTCGAAGCCGACCCGAGGGTGGCGACCGTCGAGGACGTCGGCGTCAACGACCCTGCCGACGCCACCTCCTATCCCAACGTCGCCGTCGCCGCCGCCGAGAAGGTGGCCGCCGGCGAGGCCGACCGCGCCCTGCTGATCTGCGGTACCGGGCTGGGGGTGGCGATCGCGGCCAACAAGGTCAAGGGAATCCGCGCCGTCACCGCACACGACCTCTACTCGGTGCAGCGCTCCGTGCTGTCCAACAACGCCCAGGTGCTCTGCATGGGCGAGCGCGTCGTCGGCCTGGAACTGGCTCGCGCACTGGTCAAGGAGTGGCTCGACCTGGAGTTCGACCCGCAATCCGCGTCGGCGGCCAAGGTCAATGACATCTGCGCGTACGAGGAAGCCTGACATCGGCGCGCCGCAGTTGTGGATCGGCACCAGCTGGAAGATGACCAAGGGACTCAACGAGTCCCGTGAGTACGCCCGCGGGCTCGCCGAGTACGTCGCGGCGAATCTTCTGCCGGGGGTTCAGCCGTTCGTCATCCCGTCGTTCACCGCCGTCGCCGCCGTCCGCGACGTGCTGGGCGACGACTCGCCCGTGCTGCTCGGTGTGCAGAACGCGCACTGGGAGGACCAGGGTGCGTGGACGGGGGAGGTCTCGGTCGCGCAGGCCAAAGACGCCGGGGCGCAACTGGTCGAGATCGGCCACTCCGAGCGTCGCGAACACTTCGGCGAGACCGTCGAGACCACCCGGCTCAAAGTCGCGGCGGCGCTGCGGCACGGGCTCATCCCGCTGCTCTGCATCGGGGAGAGTGCCGAGACCAGAAGCGCCGGCGGGCCCTCCCGGTTCATCCTGGAGCAGGCCGCCGGCGCGCTGGACGGCCTGACTGACGAGCAGCTGGCCCGCGTGCTGATCGCGTACGAACCCATCTGGGCCATCGGCGAACACGGTCGGGCCGCGACCATCGAGGAACTGCGGCAACCGTTCAGCGATCTCGGTGACGAGTACGGCGGCCGGGTGCGGGGTCTGCTCTACGGCGGGTCGGTGAGCGAGGACAACGCCGAGGCGCTGCTCGGTATCGAGCACGTCACCGGACTGTTCATCGGTCGCGCGGCCTGGCGGTTGCCGGGCTATCTGCGGATCCTCGAGACCGCCCGCCAGGCGATTTCGGTGTAGCTGGTGGCGGCCAGCGCGACTAACTACACCGAAACTGCCCGAGGCCGGGCACGAAGCGTCCGACGGAGGCACACCGCCAGCACGATCCCGGCTACGTTCAGCCACGGCGCCTCGACCACTGGCCGGACCACACCCGCGAGCTGCAGGACGGGCGCGACCACCGCGACGCCGATCGCCACGACGAAGCCCACCCCGGCCAACCACTCCGCCGACAACGGCGCACCGCTGATCCCGCGAAACCCCGTCGAGCCGGTGCGACGCTTCTGTTGCCAACTGCGCCAACCGAATCCGAGCCCCGCGAACACGGTGAACAACACCAGTGCGATCACCGGCATGACCATCAGCAGCAGCCCTCGTCAGCGGCGGCCGGGCAGCACGCCGGGTCCACGTCGAGCACCAGCCCCACCAAGTCGTCGAGCGCGTGGGCGATGCGCTCGTCGGACAGTTCGTAGCGCTGACGCCGGCCCTCCTGCTCGGTGACGACCAGCCCGCAGCCGCGCAGGCACGCCGGGTGGTTGGACAGGATCTGCCGCGAGACGCCGATCGCATCGGCCATCTCCGCCGGATAGTTGGGCCCGTCGCGCAGCATCAGCAGGATCTGCGCGCGGGTCGGATCCGACAGTGCACAGCCGAACCGGGCGAGCGCGTCGCTGTGCTATTCCTAGCGGCTTCGGTGTAGTTAGTGGCGCTCAGCGCGACCAACTACACCCAAATCGCCCCCGCGCTAGAGGCGGCCGTCGGTGCGCAGGTCGGGGTGTACCCACTCCGGCGAGCGGCGCTCCTTGAACGCCCGGAACCCCTCGATGACCTCCGGCCCGGACAGGCTGGACTGCATCCCGATCCGGTCGAACAGCCCGAGATAGTTGTCGATGCTCGACTTAACCAGCCCGCGTGCACCCGGCGCGGTCCGGCAGCACTGCGCCAGCACCTCCTTGGCGGTGTCGAGCAGCTCATCGTGCGGCACCACCCGCGCGACCAGGCCCCACTCGTAGGCCTCCTGCGCGGTCAGCACCCGGCCGGTGAACATCAGGTCGCGGGTGCGCACCGGACCGATCAACCGGGTCAGCATCTGCGCGTAGTAGGTGTCGGCGATCCCACGGAACAGCTCGGGCACCCGGAACGTGGCCCGTTCGCTCACCACCGCCATGTCGCTGCACATCGCGATCTGCATGCCGCCGCCCTGGCACAACCCGTTGACCGCCGACACCACCGGCTTGACCGACTGGCGCAGCGTCTCGAACGGGGTGACGTCCATGCCCAGCGCCGAACCGAACGTCAGCCAGTTGTCGCTGCCGTCGCCGCCACCCATGTCCCCGCCCGGCGCGAACACGTCGCCGGTGCCGGTGATCAGCAGCCCGGCCAGATCCGGGTCGGCGTCGACGTGGCGCACCGCGTAGCGGATCCCGAAGTACATCGCGGGCGTCATCGCGTTGCGGGCCTGCGGCCGGTCCAGCCGGACCACCCCGAACGCACCCTCGCGGCTGAACTTCAGATACGGGGTGCCCAGCCAGTCGCCCTCGGGGGGACGCGGGGTGGTCGTGGTCGGGTCGACGGTCGTCATGGATGCCTTTCTCTCCTGTCGGTTAATGCGTCATCGATCGCACTGGCGTACGGGGCGCAGTCACCCGCGCCGGGCACCAGCGTGGACAGCGCGGCCGCGGCGCACGCCCGCCGCAGCGCGGCCTCATGCCCGTCGCGCCACGAGGCGGCCAGCACCCCGGCGAACACGTCACCGGCGCCGGTGGTGTCCACCGCGCGCACGGTCGGTGCGGGCACGTCGAACCGCTCCTCGTCGCCCAGATAGGAGGCGCCGCGTGCGCCGCGGGTGATCACCAGGTGCGGCACCGGCCAGTGCCATTCGGCGGCCTCGGACTCGTTGACGACGACGACGTCGGCCAGCTGCGACAGCGCCAGCAGGTCGTGCGGCGGCGCCCCGGTCGGGGAGGCGTTGACCATGACGACGGCGCCGGCCGCGCGCGCCTCCCGTGCGGCCGCCAGCACCGTCGGGATCGGGATCTCCAGCTGCATGAGCACCACGTCAGCGTCGGCGATGACCGCGCGCTGCCCGGGCGCGTCGAGCCTCAGCGCGGCGTTGGCGCCCGGCGCCACCACGATCGTGTTCTCCGCCGCCGCGTCCACCACGATCACCGCCGAACCGCTCGGGCCCGGCACCGTCACCACCCCGTCCAGGCCGACGTCGTTGCGGGTCAGGTGCTCGCGCAGCCCGGTGGCGGCGGCGTCGCTGCCGAGCGCGGCGACCAGCTGCACCCGTGCCCCGGCGCGGGCCGCCGCGACCGCCTGGTTACCGCCCTTGCCGCCCGGTGAGGTCGCCAGATCCGACGCCAGCACGGTCTGTCCGGGGTGGGGAAGGGAGCGCACCGTGAAGGTGAGATCGGCGTTGACACTGCCCACCACACACACCCGGCTGCGGTCGCGCGCCTCCATGGGGGTCACGCTAGTGCAGCGTGTGGGCCTGACACGTGTCGAACGTCTCAACTTGGTTAGATACGCTGAATCAATGAGCCTGCAGGCCCCTGCTGCTGTCGACCTCCGCCAGCAGGTGCACGACGCCGCCCGGCGCGCCCGGGTGGCCGCGCGCGCCCTGGCCACGGTCAGCACCGAGATCAAGAACAAAGCCCTGCGTACCGCCGCCGATCACCTGCTGATGGCGACGCGGCAGATCCTCGACGCCAACGAGGCCGACCTCGACGCCGCCCGCGCCGCCGGCACCCCCGAGGCGATGCTCGACCGGCTGGCGCTGAACCCGGCCCGCGTCGAGGGGATCGCCGACGGTCTGCGCCAGGTCGCCGCCCTGCCCGACCCGCTCGGTGAGGTGCTGCGCGGCCGCACCCTGCCCAACGGGCTGCAGCTGCGCCAGGTGCGCGTCCCGCTCGGCGTCGTCGGCATCGTCTACGAGGGCCGGCCCAACGTCACCGTCGACGCGTTCGGCCTGACGCTGAAATCCGGTAACGCGGCGCTGCTGCGCGGCAGCTCGTCGGCGGCGCGGTCGAACGCGGCGCTGGTCGCCACGCTGCGCGCGGCGCTGGCCGCCGAGGGACTGCCCGAGGACTGTGTGCAACTGCTGCCCAGCGAGGACCGGGCCAGCGTCACCCACCTGATCCAGGCCCGCGGCCTGGTCGACGTGGTGATCCCGCGCGGCGGCGCCGGGCTGATCGACGCCGTGGTGCGCGACGCCCAGGTGCCGACCATCGAGACCGGGGTCGGCAACTGCCACGTGTACGTGCACGCGGCCGCCGACCTCGACGTCGCTGAGAAGATCCTGCTCAACGCCAAGACCCGCAGGCCAAGCGTGTGCAACGCCGCCGAGTCGGTACTCATCGACGCCGCGATCGCCGACACCGCGGTGCCGCGGCTGACCAAGGCGCTGCGCGACGCCGGGGTGACCGTGCACGACAACCCCTCCGAGGACGAGTTGCGCGCCGAGTTCCTGTCGATGGACATCGCGCTGGTCGTCGTCGACGGGGTGGACGCCGCGATCGAGCACATCAACGAGTACGGCACCGGCCACACCGAGGCGATCGTGACCACCGATCTGGCTGCGGCGCAACGCTTCACCGAACGAGTGGACGCCGCCGCGGTGATGGTGAACGCGTCGACGGCGTTCACCGACGGTGAGCAGTTCGGGTTCGGCGCTGAGATCGGCATCTCCACCCAGAAGCTGCACGCCCGTGGTCCGATGGGCCTGCCCGAACTGACGTCAACCAAGTGGATCGTGTGGGGCGACGGCCACACCCGCCCGGCCTGATGAGGAGACCTATCCCGTGACTGTCCCTGCGCGTCCCGCGCCGCTGTTCGCCGACATCGAGGACGTCAGCAGGCGTCTCGCCGAAACCGGTTACCTGCCCGACACCGCTACTGCCACAGCGGTTTTCCTCGCCGACCGGTTGGGCAAGCCGCTGCTGGTGGAGGGTCCGGCCGGTGTCGGCAAGACCGAGTTGGCCCGCGCGGTGGCGCAGTCGACCGGCTCCGAGCTGGTCCGCCTGCAGTGCTACGAGGGCGTCGACGAGGCCCGTGCGCTGTACGAGTGGAACCACGCCAAGCAGATCCTGCGCATCCAGGCGGGCTCCGGTGACTGGGACCAGACCAAGACCGATGTGTTCAGCGAGGAGTTCCTGCTCTCGCGGCCGCTGCTGACCGCGATCCGGCGCACCGAGCCGACGGTGCTGCTGATCGACGAGACCGACAAGGCCGACATCGAGATCGAGGGTCTGCTGCTGGAGGTGCTGTCGGACTTCGCGGTGACGGTGCCCGAGCTGGGCACCATCACCGCCGAGCGCCCGCCGTTCGTGGTGCTGACCTCCAACGCCACCCGCGAGCTGTCGGAGGCGCTCAAGCGGCGCTGCCTGTTCCTGCACATCGACTTTCCCGATCCGGAGCTGGAACGGCGCATCCTGCTGTCGCGGGTGCCGGAGCTGCCGGAGCGGTTGGCCGACGAGCTGGTCAAGGTCATCGGCGTGCTGCGCGGCATGCAGCTCAAGAAGCTGCCGTCGGTGGCCGAGACGATCGACTGGGGCCGCACCGTGCTGGCGCTCGGCCTGGACACCCTCGACGACGAGACGATCGCGGCCACCCTCGGGGTGGTGCTCAAACACCAGTCGGACCAGATCAAAGCCGCGGGCGAGCTGAGGCTGAACTGACATGGCCGCCCGCCGGATCCGCCCGCCGCAGCCGCTCGCCCCGCACGGTCTGCCGGGGCATCTGGTCGGGTTCGTCGAAGCGCTTCGCGGCCAGGGCATCTCGGTAGGCCCGTCGGAGACCGTCGACGCGGGCCGGGTGATGACGGTGCTCGGACTCGGTGACCGCGAGGCGCTGCGCGAGGGCATCGCGTGCGCGGTGCTGCGCCGCCCCGACCACCGCGACACCTACGACGCGCTGTTCGACCTGTGGTTCCCGGCGGCGCTGGGCGCGCGCACCGTGCTACCGGAGTCCGAGGACGACGCCGACGGCGACGACGAGGGCCTGCCGCCCGAGGACATCGAGGCGATGCGCGAGGCGCTGCTGAACCTGTTGGCGGACAACGAGGATCTGGCCAACCTCGACGAGCGGCTGGCGATGATGATCGCCCAGATCGTGGAGGCCTACGGCAAGTACAACTCCAGCCGCGGTCCGTCGTACTCGTCGTATCAGGCGCTCAAGGCGATGAACCTCGACGACTTGGAGGGCCGGTTGCTGGCCGGTCTGCTCGTGCCGTACGGCGACGAGCCGACCCCGACGCAGGAGCAGATCGCCAAAGCCCTTGCCGCGCAGCGGATCAACCAGCTGCGCCGGATGGTCGAGGCCGAGACCAAGCGGCGCACCGCCGAACAGTTGGGCCGCGACCACGTGCAGATGTACGGAGTGCCGCAGCTGGCCGAGAACGTCGAGTTCCTGCGCGCCTCCGGTGAACAGCTGCGCCAGATGCAGCGGGTGGTGCAGCCGCTGGCCCGGATGCTGGCGACCCGGCTGGCCGCGCGGCGGCGACGGGCCCGCGCCGGTGCGATCGACCTGCGCAAGACGCTGCGCAAGTCGATGTCCACCGGCGGTGTGCCGATCGACGTGGTGCTCAAGAAGCCGAACCCGGCGCGCCCGGAACTGGTCGTGCTGTGCGACGTGTCCGGCTCGGTGGCCGGGTTCAGCCACTTCACGCTGATGCTGGTTCACGCACTGCGTCAACAGTTCTCGCGGGTCCGGGTGTTCGCCTTCATCGACACCACCGACGAGGTGACCGACTTCTTCGGCCCGGAGGCCGACCTGGCGGTGGCGGTGCAGCGCATCACCCGCGAGGCCGGGGTGTACACCCGCGACGGGCACTCCGACTACGGGCACGCGTTCTCGTCGTTCATGGACAAGTGGCCGAACGTGCTGTCGCCGCGCAGCTCGCTGCTGATCCTCGGCGACGGCCGCAACAACTACCGCAACCCCGAGCTCGAGCTGCTGTCGCACATGGTCAACGCCAGCCGCCACGCCCACTGGCTCAACCCGGAGCCCCGGCATCTGTGGGGGAGTGGCGATTCGGCGGTGCCGCGCTACTCCGAGGTCATCACCATGCACGAGTGCCGCTCGGCCAAGCAGCTGGCCAGCGTGATCGACGCGCTGCTGCCTGTCTAACCCCGCCCCGACTCCGCGAGCAGCAGGGGGTGGGCGGATCAGGCGAGCTGCACGGTGACGTCGCCGCCGGCCGGGTCGGCAGCGGCAAGCAGCGACCACGGCGCCCGGAACACCCGTCCCGGCGCGGCCGGCCACGGCGTGCGCGCGGTACCGATGATCCGGCCGTCCTGCACCGCACGCAGCCTCGGTGCGCGCCGGTACTCGTCGACCCACAGCACCAGGTTCCCGCGCGGCGCGCTCACCCGGTCACCTGAAACCAGTTGCGGGGCAACCCACCGGAACGGTGCGGCGGCGCGAATCCGCACGGTCGGGCTGGGTTGCGCGAAGTGCGTCAGCCACTGCCGCACCGCCGTCGCGACGTGCCTGCCGTCCAGGGCGGCGCAGTCGGCGGTGTCGACCGGGTGCAGCAGGTTACCCGCCGCGAAGACCCCGGGTGTGCTGGTGCGCAGCGCCGCGTCGACGACCGGTCCGCGGGTCGCGGGATCCATCGTCAGGCCGCCGGTGCGCGCCAGCTCGTGATCGGGGATCCAGTCACCGGTGAACACCACGGTGTCGCAGTCGATCGTGGTCCGCGTGCCGGTGTCGAGGTTCTCGACGGTCACCGCGCGCACCCGGTGCTTACCGTGGATGCCGACGACGCGGCTGCGGGTGAGCACCGGCCCGTCGAGCAGGGCCCGGCCCGGAATGCGGAAGGCGGCGTAGGCCTCCGCGCGCGGGTAGCCCGACACCATCGCCACGGTCGCGCACCCGGTCTCGCGCAGCGTCATCACCGCCGACCAGCTCACCAGTTCGGCGCCGACGATCACCGCGCGGGTGCCGACCGAGACGTGATGCAGGTGTACCAGGTTCTGCAGCTGCCCGGTGGTGTACACCCCGTCGGGCCGGTCGCCCGGCACCAGCCGGGCCGGACGCGGCCGCTCGCGGGCGCCGGTGGCCAGCACCACCGCGTCGGCGGTCACGGTGCGCACCCCGCGCGGAGACGTCACCTGCAGCCGCCGCTCACCGGCCCAGCCGGTGACCATCGCGCCGGTCTCCAGCACCGCACCGGCGTCACGCGCCATGTCGGTGAGCCGTCGGGCGTATGCGGGCCCGGAGATGAACCGCTTCAGGTCGCGGATGCCGTAGCCGAGATGGTCGCTGTGGCGGGGGATTCCGCCGGTCTCGGCCTCGCGTTCGAGGACGAGGACCTCGCCGTCGACCCGGCCTGCCAGCGCCGCGGCCGCCGTCAGCCCGGACGGCCCGCCGCCGACAATCGCCACGGACACATGCTGCTCACTCATCGAGCGGTCCCCTTCTCCAGCAGCGCGCGGGTGTTCGCGCCGCAGTAGAAGCCCTGGCACCGCCCGTTCATCACCCGGGTGCGGCGGCGCAGCCCGTCGAGATCGGCGGGCGGGATGTCGGAGGCGAACGCGTCGCGGATCTCGCCGGCGCTCACCCGCTCGCAGAAGCACACGATCCGCCCGTACTCGGGATCGGCGGCGACCCGCTCGGCGTCCTGGTACGGCCGCACCGCGTTCTCGCCGATGTTCGGCATCCGCGGTGGCGCGGGCAGATCCGCGCGTTCGGTAACGTCAACCCCGGCGTCGGCGAGCAGCCCCGCGACGTACTCGGCGACCGCCATGCCCGACGTCAGGCCGGTGGAGCGGATCCCGCCGACCAGCACGTAGCGCTGCTGCGCGTCGAGGTCGATCAGGTAGTCGTCGCTGTCGATCGCGGCGCGTAGCCCGGCGTAGGTCGCGGTGATCTCGTCCTCGAACAGCTGGGGCATCAACGCCCGGCCCTTGCGGACCAGGAACTCGAAGCCGTCCTCGGAAGTGCATGTGGCCGTGCGGTCCTCGAGGTTCTCCGAGGTGGGGCCGACCATCACGTTGCCGTAGATCGTCGGGCTGACCAGCACGCCCTTGCCGCGCGACGACGGCACCGCGAGCACGATCAGCGGCACCAGCGGCCGGGTCAGCTTGTCGAACACCAGCAGCTCGCCGCGCCGCGGCGTCACGGTGAACCGGTGATAACCGAACTCGGCGTCGAGGTGGTCGGCGCCCAGGCCGGCGGCGTTGATCACCCAGCGGGCCGTCACGTCACCGTCGGTGGTGTGCACGGTGGTGGTGTCCTCGCCGACGCTCACCCCGGTGACCCGGGCGCGCCGCCGTAGCTGCGCGCCGCGGCGCACCGCATCGGTGGCCAGCGCCAGATTGGTTGTCCACGTGCAGATCAGGCTCTCCCCGGGCACGGTCAGCCCGGCCAGCGCGCCGGGGCCCAGCGCCGGGACCCGCCGGTACACCTCGTCGGCGTCGACGATCTCGCAGGCGTGGTAGCCGTTGCGCTCGGCCTTGGCCTTGAGGCCGGGCAGCGCGTCGCGCTCCTCGTCTGTCCAGGCCACCAGCAGCGCGCCGGTGCGCTCGACGGGAATCCCGGTCTGTTCGGCGTAGCGGCCGAGCAGCTCGTATCCCCGTGCCACGAGCCGGGATTCGAGGGTGCCGGGGGAGGCGTCGAACCCGGTGTGCAGCAGGGCGGTGTTGGCCTTGCTGGTGCCGTCGCCGACGTCGTCGCGCGCCTCGAGCAGCGCGACCGACAGGTGGGTGCCGGCCAGTTCCCGGGCGATCGCGCTGCCGACGATGCCGGCGCCGATCACCGCGATGTCATAAGTCGGCGACATAGGTCACCGTGTCTCCTTCTGGGCCAGGGCGTTCTGCGCGGCGGCTCGCCAGCGGCGCAGATAGTCCGCGGCCCGGTCGTCGGACCATTGAGGTTCGTAGGTGCGTTGGGGTGTCCACCCGCCGACGGCGTCGGCGACGCCGAGGTCGGGCCGCAGCGCCAGCTGGGCGCAGGCCGCCGCACCGAGTGCGGTCGCGTGCAGCGACGGGTACACGTCCACGGGCACGCGCGCGAGGTCGGCCTGCGCCTGCATCAGCACCGCCGAGCGGGTCAGCCCCCCGTCCACCCGCAGCCGGGTCAACGGCCTGCCGATGTCGGCGATCACCGAATCCGCCAGCGCGGCAACCTGAGCGGCGATGCCCTCCAGCAGCGCGCGCACCAGTTCGGCGCGCCCGGACGACAGCGTCATCCCGGTGAACGACGCGGTGGCCTGACTGTCCCACCACGGGGCGGCCAGACCGGCCAGCGCCGGCACGCACAGCACGCCCGCGCTGTCGGCGGCGGCCACCAGGTCCAGCTTGTCGGCCGAGGGCACCAGCCCGAGGTCGACCGCCCAGCGCACCGCCGAGGCGGCGGTGTAGACCTGCCCGTCGATGCAGTAGTCGGTGGACCCGCGCAGCCGCCAGGCCACCGACGTCGTCAGACCCGCCGCCGACCGCGTCGCGGTCTGGCCCAGCTGGGCCAGCAGGAACGCCCCGGTGCCGTACGTGCACTTGGCCGACCCGGGTTCCAGGCAGCTCTCGGCCAGCAGGGCCGCCTGCTGGTCCACGATCAGCCCGGCCACCGGGATTCGGGGGCCGAAAACGTCGGTGCTGCCCACGATCTGGTCGCTGGCCACGATCTCGGGAAGCGCCTCGCCGCCGAGCCCGAACAGCTCGACCAGCTCGTCGTCCCAGGTGACGGTGTCCAGGTCCACCAGCAGCGACCGGCTGGCCGTCGAGGCGTCGGTGACGAACGCCCCGCACAGCCGGTGCACCAGCCACGTGTCGGTGGTGGTGACGACGCCGTCGCGGGTGAGGTTGGCCCGGATCCAGGCCATCTTCGGCGCCGAGAAGTACGGGTCGAGCACCAGACCGGTGCGCCCGGAGACCAGTTCGGCCGACGCCGCCAGCGGTGCGCACACCGACTCGGCGCGCCGGTCCTGCCACACCACCGCCGGGGTGAGCGGGCGCCCGGTGGCGCGGTCCCACGCCAGCACCGTCTCACCCTGGTTGGCCAGCGCCACCGCGGCCACCTCGACGCCGGCCTCGGCCAGCGCCCGGCGGCCGGCGGTGACGACGGAGTCGAACAGCTCCTCGGGATCCTGTTCGACCCCGCCGCCCGGCAGGTACTCCGGTCGCAGCGTGACCTCGGCGACCGAGCGCACCCGGGCGGCGCCGTCGTCGTAGGAGACGACGGCGGCCTTGGTGCCCGAGGTGCCCTGGTCGATGGCCAGCAGGTGCGTCATGTCAGCCCTTTTCGGCTCCGGCCCCGAGCTCGGCGTCGATCGAGGTCATCGTCGGCATGGTCAGCCCGTCGCGACCCCGGGTGACCAGCAGGTACCCAAGGTAGGCCGCGCCGACCGCCAGCGTCACCGCGACGTAGGCCCAGGCCTGGGCGAAGCTGGAGTCGCGGAACAGCGACAGCTCGAACACCAGCCACACCACCGACACCACCAGGATCGGGATCTCCCAGCGGCCGATGTCGAATTTGCCGTTCTGCGGCAACGACTTCCGCTTGGCCAGGTACAGCACCACCGCGGCGGCATAGAGCACCGCCGGCAGCAGGGTGGCCGCGGAGAACAGCGTGTACAACGCGGTCTCGGAGTGCGAGAACACCGCCAGGATCGTCTCGGCGAGAACGAGATACAGCAGCGCGGCCTTCAGCGGGGTGTGGAACCGCGGCGAGATCTGGTTCCACTGCTGCCAGCCGGGGAACCGTTCGTCACGCGACATCGCCCAGATCAGCCGGACGCCGGTGATCATGATGACCAGGCCGCAGGCGAAGATGGCCAGCACCACGAACAGCAACAGCAGGGTGGCGGTCGCCGAACCCAGCGTGGAGTGGATGACGTCGGCGATCGGGGTGCCGGACTGGGCCAGCACGATCGGGTCGCCGGCGGCGACGGTGACCGCGGCCAGGAACAGAAAGCCCAGCACACCGGAGGCGACGACGGCCTGCACCATGGACCGCGGCACCACCCGCTCGGGGTCGTGGGTCTCCTCGGCCAGGTTGGCCGCCGACTCGAAGCCGACGATGGTGAACGCGCCGAGCAGGAAGCCCAGCATCCACGGGCCCGCCGAGGTCAGGTCGCCGAAGTGCCAGAAGCCCTCGACGGCGACCGCGCCCTTGCTGAACAGGTTGTCGACGTTCATTCCGCCGCGCACCGCGGAGACGATGGCCAGCAGCACGATCAGCGCGACGATGCCGATCAGCTCGAGGGTGACGAAGCCGTTGTTGACCCGTTCGGCCCACGGCGTGGACAGCGCCACCAGCAGGAACTGCACGAAGACCACCCCGGCGGTCACCGCCCAGGCGATGTTGGCGGTGCTCTCGTAGTTCAGCAGCACCGGCAGGATGGTCGAGGCGATGGTGTAGTCCACCGCGACGACGTTGATGGCCAGGAACGCGAACGAGATCCAGCCGACGATCCAGCCCAGTACGGGGTTCGCCAGCCGCGACATCCACTGGTAGTAGTAGCCGGTCACCGGGATGCGGGAGGCCAGCGCGCCGAGCACGAACGCCACCGCCAGCTGCCCGACGACCGCGATCGGCCACGTCCAGATGCCGACCGGCCCCGATGAGTTCAGCACCGACCCGTAGGTGGTGAAGATGCCGGTCGCGATCGACACGAACGCGAACGCCACGGCGAACGACGCGAACTTGCCGGTGTGCCGCTCCAGCGACTGTTTGTAGCCGAACTGGGCGAGCTCGGCGGCGTCGGCGGAATCCGACGCGAGGTGATCTGCCATCAACTCCTCCGGTGGTATAGACCATGTGGTCGAACCAGAGTTTGGGGGAACTTCTGACACCAGTCAACTCGGAAACAGACTGTTAACAAAACGCGGTGGCCTAGACCACATGGGCTACTGAGTGGACACACCAGAGGACGCGTCGCGTCGGCTATCTTCGAGGACATGCCGCCGGCCACTCCGCGCTACATCCAGATCGCCGCCCTGGTGCGCGATCGCATCGAAACCGAGCAGCTCGGACCCCATACGCTGCTGCCGTCCGAACGTGAGCTCGCTGAACAACACGGGGTCAGCCGGATGACCGCGCGCCAGGCGCTGTCATTGCTGGAGAGTGAAGGGGTGGTATACCGCAAACCGCCGCGCGGGACGTTCGTCGCCGAGCCGCGGGTGCGGTTCCACATCGGCAGCTTCTCCGAGGAGGTGTCCCGGCTGGGCCGGCGGCCCGCCGCGCGCCTGCTGTGGGCCGAGACCCAGCGGCCGATGCCGGCCGTGCAGCACGCGCTGGGCCTGCCGGACGGGGCCGAGGTCCACGTGTTCCACCGGCTGCGCACCGTCGACGACGTGCCGTTCGCGCTGGAGACGACGTTCCTGCCCGCCGACCTGACCCCGGGCATCCTCGACGATCCCGGCGACGGCTCGCTGTGGGCGGTGCTGCGCGACCGCTACGGCCTTGACCTGGCCCGCTCGACCGCGGTGCTCGAGTCGATCGTGCTCGACGACGCCTCCAGCGCCCAGCTCGGCGTGCGCGCCGGATCGGCGGGCACGCTGCTGACCCGGCGCACCGAGGACGCCTCCGGCCGCTGTGTGGAGTACGCGCGCGACGTGTACCGCGCCGACCGGGCGTCGTTCGAGGTGTCCGAACGGCTCGGCGCCCATCGGCTCTCACCGGTCTGAGGTGCGAGGGAGGGTCCCGTAGGCTGGCTATTCGTGGCTCCTCGGCGCAGGCTCGGCGTAATGGGTGGGACGTTCGATCCCATCCACAACGGCCACCTCGTCGCGGCCAGCGAGGTGGCCGATCTGTTCGCGCTCGACGAGGTGGTGTTCGTGCCGACCGGTCAGCCGTGGCAGAAGGGCCGCGACGTCAGCCCGGCCGAGGACCGCTACCTGATGACGGTCATCGCGACCGCGTCCAACCCGCGCTTCTCGGTCAGCCGCGTCGACATCGACCGCGGCGGCCCGACCTACACCAAGGACACCCTGCGAGACCTGCACGCGCTCAACCCCGACGCCGATCTGTTCTTCATCACCGGGGCCGACGCACTGGCGTCGATCCTGACGTGGCAGAACTGGGAGGAGATGTTCGCGATCGCGAGCTTCATCGGGGTGAGCCGACCCGGATACGAACTGGACGCCAGCCACATCGCGGCGGCCACCCAACAGCTGCCCGCCGACGCGCTGACCCTCGTCGAGGTGCCCGCGCTGGCGATCTCGTCGACCGACTGCCGCAAGCGGGCCCGGGAGAACCGGCCGATCTGGTACCTGGTGCCCGACGGCGTCGTCCAGTACGTGGCCAAACGCAAGCTCTACGTCGGCGCACATGCCACCGGACAGGCCGACGAACCACTCACAACCCAGGGGAATCACCAATGAGCGCCTCCGACGAAGCCGTCCGCATGGCCACCGTGGCCGCACAGGCGGCCGCGTCCAAACTCGCCGACGACGTGGTCGTCATCGACGTCTCCACCCAGCTGGTCATCACCGACTGCTTCGTGATCGCCTCGGCCTCCAACGACCGGCAGGTCAACGCGATCGTCGACGAGGTCGAGGAGAAGATGCGGCTGGCCGGGTACAAGCCCGCGCGCCGGGAGGGCACCCGGGAGGGCCGGTGGGTGCTGCTGGACTACGTCGACATCGTCGTGCACATCCAGCACCAGGACGAGCGCAATTTCTATGCGCTGGACCGGTTGTGGAAGGACTGCCCGACCATTCCGGTCGACCTCGACGTCCCCCGGGAGGACGCGCAGTGAGGGTGCGTCGGCTGGTGATGCTGCGGCACGGGCAGACCGAGTACAACGCCGGCAGCCGGATGCAGGGGCAGCTGGACACCGACCTGACCGACCTCGGCCGCGAGCAGGCGGTCGCCGCCGCCGAGGTGCTGGCCAAACGTCAGCCGCTGGCGATCTGGTCGTCGGATCTGCGGCGCGCGTTCGACACCGCGGTCGCGCTCAGCGAGCGCAGCGGGGTGGCGGTGCGCACCGACGAGCGGCTGCGCGAGACCCACCTGGGGGAGTGGCAGGGCCTGACCCACCTCGAGGTCGACGCGAGGGCACCGGGCGCCCGGCTGGTGTGGCGCAACGACTCCCGCTGGGCCCCGCCGGGCGGGGAGAGCCGCGTCGACGTCGCCGCGCGCAGCAAACCCGCGGTCGCCGACCTGATCGGTGAGCTCCCCGAGTGGGGCCTGGACCAGGCGGGCGCCGACGCCGGACGTCCGGTGGTGCTGGTCGCTCACGGCGGTCTGATCGCGGCGCTGACCGCGGCGCTGCTGGACCTGCCGGTGGACAACTGGCCGATCCTGGGTGGGATGGGCAACGCCAGCTGGGTGCAGCTGTCCGGGCACAGCGCCGTCGACGCGCCGCCCGAGGAGATCCGCTGGCGGCTCGACGTGTGGAACGCCTCGGCGCAGGTGGCCAACGATGTCCTCTGAACCGGCGGCCGAGCGGCCGACGCTGCTGGTCTTCTGCGACTCGCTGTCCTACTACGGCCCGACCGGGGGACTTCCCGCCGACGACCCGCGAATCTGGCCCAACATCGTTGCCGATCAACTGGACTGGGATGTCGAGCTGATCGGGCGGATCGGCTGGACCTGCCGCGACGTGTGGTGGGCGGCGACGCAGGATCCGCGGGCCTGGGCGGCGCTGCCGCGCGCCGGGGCGGTGGTGTTCGCCACCGGCGGGATGGACTCGCTGCCGTCGCCGCTGCCGACCGCGCTGCGCGAGCTGATCCGCTACGTGCGCCCGCCGACACTGCGGCGTTGGGTGCGCGACGCCTACGGCTGGCTGCAGCCGCGGCTGTCGCCGGTGGCGCGCACCGCCCTGCCGCCGCACCTGACCGCCGAGTACCTCGAGATGACCCGCGGCGCCATCGATTTCAACCGTCCCGGCATCCCGATCGTGGCGTGCCTGCCGTCGGTGCACATCGCCGAGACCTACGGCAAGGTGCACACCGGCCGCGACGGCACCGTGCGGGCCATCACGCGGTGGGCGCAGCAGCACGACATTCCGCTCGTCGACCTCAAGGCCGCGGTGGAGGACGAGGTGATGACCGGCCGGGGCAACCCCGACGGCATCCACTGGAACTTCGAGGGACACCGGGCGGTGGCCGACCTGATGCTCAAGGCGCTCGCCGAAGCCGGGATCTCATGTCCGTAGTCGTCGTCACCGACTCGTCGTCGCGGTTGACGCCCGACGAGCGCAAACAGTGGGACATCCGGCAGGTCCCACTGCACGTGCTGGTCGACTCCGTCGATCTGCGCGACGGGGTCGACGACGTGCCCTACGACATCCACGACGCGCCGAAGGCCAGCACCTCCGGGGTGTCGCCCGCCGATCTCGCCGAGACCTATCAGCAGGCGCTGCGCGACAGCGGCGGCGACGGGGTGGTGGCGGTGCACCTGTCGGCGGCGCTGTCGAGCACCTACAGCACCGCGGTGGGTGTCGCCCGTGAGTTCGGATCGTCGGTGCGCGTGGTGAATTCGCGTTCAGCGGCGATGGGCGTCGGCTTCATCACGCTGGCCGCCGCGCGGGCGGCCGCCGCGGGGGAGGGGCTGGACGCGGTGGAGGCGACGGCGCGCGCGGCCGTCGAACGCACGCATGCGTTTCTCACGGTGCACCGGCTGGACAACCTGCGGCGCAGCGGCCGGATCGGCACGGCGGCGTCGTGGCTGGGCACCGCGCTGTCGGTGAAACCGCTGCTGTGCCTGGACGTCGACGGCCGCCTGGTGCTCGACCAGCGCATCCGCACCATCAGCAAGGCGCACGCCGCGATGATCGAACGGGTGGTCGGCACCGTGGGGGAGCGCCGGGCCTCGATCGCGGTGCACCACGTCGACAACCACGACGCCGCCGCGGAAATCGGTGCGGCGCTGACGGATCGGCTGCCGCAGATCGAGTCGCTGACAGTCTCCGACATGGGCCCGGTGCTGGCGATCCACCTCGGCGCCGGCACGACGGGCGTCGTCGTGCACCTGTCGGCCTGAACGCCCCCGCGCCCCTACAGCGCGGGGCGGCCGGTGATCACCGGCAGATCCTTGAGCGTCACGATGCCCGGCGGGGCGGCGACGACGGCGGGCACCGCGTTGGTCACCGGCATCGCGGTGTAGATCATGCCCAGCCCCATGAACCCGGGTTCGGTCCAGTCCTTCGGCGGCAGGCAGTGCAGCACGGTGCGCATGTTCGGCAGCCCGAACACCTGGATGACGTGGCCGTGCTCGAGCGGTTTGGGCGGGGTCACGTGCGAGCCCATGATCCAGTTGAACCCGACGCTGACCACGTTGCGGTCACCGACCCAGCCGCGGTGATACCCGTACACCCCGGCGACCGTGCCCTTCGGGATCTGCATGAAGCCCAGATCGGAATCGTCTGTGGCGACACTGAACTCGACGTCGAACGTGATCCGGTCGAGCGTGACACCCATGGCGTCGGCCATCATCGCCGCCGACTCGGCGAACACCTCGCTCTCGCGGCGCACGCTCTCGGCCAGGCCCGGGGTGTCGGGATCCTGCGAGAAGCCCATCGCCTTCTGGGTGCCCGCCGACTCGTAGGTGGAGCAGTCCACCGACTCGGTGATGCGGATCTCGTCGACCCGCTCGCAGCAGCCCGACAGCACCATGCCCACCATGTTGGAGATCCCCGGGTGAGCGCCGCTGCCGAAGATCGTGGAATTGCCCTTCTCGCAGGCTTTCCGGATCCGCTCGAGGTCCTGCGGGGTCTGCTTGCCGCCGGTGATCCACGCCGCGCTGGAGCACACATTGACGCCGGCCTCCAGCAGCCGCACCAGCTCATCGATGTTGGGCCACAACGGGTTGTAGCAGCACGCGTCGGGTTTCTGCGCCAGCAGCTCGTCGATGTCGTTGGTGGCCTTGATCCCCGTCGGCTCCGGCCACCCGGCCAGTTCCGCGGCGTCCACCCCGACCTTCTCCGGGCCGTGCGCGTACACGCCCACCAGCTCCATGTCATCGCGGCCGATGATCGCGTGCAGGGAGCGGCGGCCGATATTGCCGGTGGTCCACTGAATCACGCGCAGGGGTGTCGCCACGGTGTCTCCTCACATACGGGTGCCTACATGCGGGTGCCTACATATGGGTGCCACCGTCGATCCGGACTTCGGTGCCGGTGACGAAGTAGGCCTCCGGGGCCGCGAGCATGGCGACGACGGCGGCGACGGCGTCGGGCCGGGCGAACAGCGCGCCGCCCTCGACCGGCAACGTCGGCGTGATCTTGGTGAACAGCGAGAAGTCCGCGTCCTCGGGAAGTCCCGGGCCGATGCTCTGCTTGGATTCGCCTGTGCCGTCGGTCATTCCCGACGAGATCGAGCCCGGCTGCACGCAGTTGAACCGGATGCCGGCCTTGGCGTACTCCAGCGCCAGCGTGTGCGTCATCGCCTGAATACCACCCTTGGACGCGGCGTAGGCGGCCATGTACGGGTGCGCGAAGGACGCCGAGGTGGAGCTGAAGTTGACCACCGCGGGTGCGTTGCCGTCGCGCAGCGCCGGGACGGCTTCCCTGGTGACCAGGAATGTGCCGATCAGGTTGACCCGCAGCACCTGTTCGAAGTCGGCCAGCGTGGTGTCGGTGAAGTGCGACGAGCGCAGGATGCCCGCCGCGTTGACCAGGGCGTCGAGCCCACCGAGCACCTCGACCGCACGCGCCACGCCCGCGACCACCGACTCCTCGCTGCTCACATCGAGTTCGACGGGGGTCAACCGGCCGCCGGTGTCGCCCGCCTTGGCGGTGGTGTCGGCGAGCCCGGCCTCGCTGATATCGGCGGCGACGACGGTGCCGCCCTCGGACAGGATCCGCAGTGCCGTCGCCTGACCGATGCCGGAGCCGGCCCCGGTGATCAGTACCCGACGGTCGGTGTAGCGCTGCAACGTTGCCATCGGGGGAATGCTAATCGGTCAGCATGTGGACCGACGGCGGCTCGGACGAGGATCAGCCGCGCGGGGTCTCGGGCTCGTCGGAGCCGCCGGTCTGCTCGTCCGCCCCGTCGTCACCCGGATCCTCGGTGTCCGGGGTTTCTGTGTCCGGATTCTCTGTGTCCTCGCGGGCGGGCTCCTCCCGGGCGGGCTCCTCGCGGGCGGGAGCCGGGGCCGTGCGCGCCAAGCGCGGCGACCAGTCCTCGGGCAGCGCCAGCGACACCCCGAGCACCAGGAAGAACACGATGAACAGCGGCCCGCCCAGCCAGTGGTTCATCGGCCCGCCCGGTGAGATGAAGCTGCCGGGCGGCCCGATGATCGTGATGGTCTCCAGCAGCTGCTCGACGGCGAAGACCGCCGCGGCGATGCCGACCCAGCGCGGGAACCGACCATCGTTCGCGGCCAACAGGATCGGCACCGCGACCATGATGTTCGCCGCGGTCAGCACCGGACCGAACATGGTGACGACGTCGGCCAGCGTGCGCGCGGTGCCCGAACCCAGCTCCGCCGGATGCAGGGCCAGCCCGCCGGTGAACCACGTCGCCAGGGTCACCTCGACCAGCACCGCCGCCGAGCCGATGGTGAACATGAACGCGTACGGTCCGGTGAGCCGGTCGCGGGCGTGCGCCATCACCACCACCAGCGCCAGCGACCCGAAGGCCAGCAGCAGCGCCTGCGTCCGCATCGCGGTGGCGTGCGCGTTGATGTGGGTGACGATCTCCAGACCCGGCTGGTCGATACCGGGCAGCGCCGGAACCGCCGCGAGCGCAATGCCGTACAAGACCGCGAACGCGATGCCGGCGACGGCCGGCACTCGACGATCCACGCCAACACTGTAGACACCCCGGTTATCCCCAACGGTGATTTCATCCCCAGGGCGCGTCGCCGTGCCGCGGTGACGGGCCCACGCGTCGGGGTGCGCGCCTAGCGTTCGGGCCATGCGAACCGAACTGCCTGCCGACCGTCTGCAGCGCCGTCTCGGTGCTGTCACCGATGCCGACACCGACTCCGATCCCGACGGCGAATCCGACACCCCGCCGGACACCGCGCTGGCCCGCTGGCTGCCCGACACCCCGGCCACCGGTGCGGCCGGCTGGTGGGCCGCCGTGCGCGCCGATCCGGGCCGTGCCGGTGTGCTCGCCCTGGCCGCTGTCGGGGTGCTCGCGGTGCTGGTCACGGTGTTCGTCGTGGTGCGCGGCGACGCGCCCGCGGTCGCCGCGGCGAAACTGCCGCCGGTGCAGGAGGTTTCAGCGGAGTCGTCCCTGCCGCCGGAAACCGACACCGCGGTGGTGGTCAGCGTGGTGGGGCTGGTGCACCGGCCGGGGCTGGTCACGCTGAAACCCGGCGCGCGCATCGCCGACGCGCTCGACGCGGTGGGCGGCGCGCTGGACGGAGCGGACCTGCTGGGTCTCAACCTGGCGCGCAAGCTCGGCGACGGCGAGCAGATCGTGGTGGGGATCGCGGCGCCGCCGGGACAGCCGACGGTGATGGGCAGCTCGGTCACCGCGGAGACACCCGCGGGCGCCGGGGCCGGGGCCGCCGACGCCCCTGACGCGTCCGGCGGCGGCACGGTGGACCTCAACACCGCCACCGCCGACCAACTCGACGCGCTACCCGGCGTCGGCCCCGTCACCGCCGCGGCGATCATCGCCTGGCGCGAGGCCAACGGCCGGTTCACCAGCGTCGACCAGCTCTCCGCCGTCGACGGCATCGGACCCGCGCGGCTGGAGAAACTGCGCCCGCACGTCCATGTGTGACCGCGGTGCCCGAGCCCGGTGCGGCGCCGCTGGATCTGCGGCTGGTCCCGGCCGCGGCGACGGCCTGGACGGTCACCGCCGCCGGCATCCTGTGGCCGCCGGCGGGCGCGGGGCTCACCGCTGTCGCCGCCGTCGCCGTGTCCGCGGCGGCCGGCTGGTGGGCCCGCCGTGACGAACCGCGGCGCGTCGGCCCGGGCCTGGCCGCGGTGGCGGTGGTGGCAGCGACGTTCGCGCTGGCGGTGGCCCTGCAGGTCGGGCAGGTGCGCGGCCACCCGATCACGCAGCGCTACGGGACGGTCGCCACCGTCGTCGTCGCCCCGACCGAGACACCGCGCATCGTCGGCGGTCACCGCGCGATGTTCCGCGCCGCCCTGCTGCAGGTTGACGACCGGCGGACCACCGGCGACGTGGTGGTGTTCGCCGCGGGCCGCGACGTCGCGGACCTGACGGTGGGCACCCCGGTGCGGGTGCGGGCCCGGATCAGCGCCCCGACCCGCCGCGACCTCACCGTCGCGGTGCTGTCGGTCACCGGCCGCCCGGCGGTCGGGCGGGCCGCCCCGATCCACCGCGCCGCCCACGGGGTGCGCGCCGAGTTCGCCGCCGCCGCGCGCCGGGCACTGCCCGCCGACCAGGCGGCGATGCTGCCCGCGCTGGTCCTCGGCGACATCTCGGCGGTGCCGCGCCGGACCGTCGCCGACTTCAAGACCTCGGGTCTGACGCATCTGACCGCGGTGTCGGGCGCCAACGTCACGATCGTCTGCGGGGCGGTGCTGCTGACCGCGGTGCTGGTCGGCCCGCGGGTGGCGGTCGGGCTGGCCGCGGTCGCGCTGGTGGGGTTCGTCGTCGTGGTGCAGCCGTCGGCGAGCGTGCTGCGTGCCGCGGTGATGGGGGCGATCACGCTGCTGGCCGTGCTGTCACACCGGGGCAGGCAGGCGATGCCGGCGCTGGCGGCCAGCGTGCTGGTGCTGATGGTCGCCGCGCCGGAGTTGGCCGTCGACATCGGGTTCGCGTTGTCGGTGTCGGCGACCGCGGCGTTGGTGGTGATCGCCCCGGTGTGGACGCAGCGGCTGATCGCCCGCGGCTGGCCCAAACCGCTGGCCGCCGCGGTCAGCGTCGCGGTCGCCGCCCAGCTGGTCACCGCGCCGCTGGTCGCCGGGATGGCCGGAATGGTCAGCGTGGTGGCGGTCGCGGCCAACCTGGCGGCGGCGCCGGTCATCGCGCCGATCACCGTCCTGGGCACCGCCGCGGCCGCGCTGAGCCCGCTGTGGCCGGCCGGGGCGGAGCTGCTGATCCGGTTCACCGGGCCCGAACTGTGGTGGCTGCTGCAGGTGTCGCGGTGGACCGCCGCGGTGCCCGGCGCCGCGGTGCCGGTGCCGTCGGGCCTGCCCGGGGCGGTGCTGGTCGCGGCCGCCGGGGCCGCCGCGGCGGTGTCCTGGCGCTTCCGTGCGGGCCGGGCCGTGGTGTGTGCGACGGCACTGGCGGTGATGGCGTGGACGGTGTCGGGACTGTCGGGCTGACATGACACGATCGCAGGGTGAGCGAAGAGTCGCGGTTGCACCTGGTGCTCGGTGATGAGGAGCTTCTGGTCGAACGGGCCGTCGCGGCCGTGTTGCGCGGTGCCCGCAAACGGGCGGGCACCCAGGATGTTCCGGTCGACCGGCTGCGCGCCGGCGAGGTCAGCACCAGCGAGCTCGCCGAGCTGCTGAGCCCGTCGTTGTTCGCCGAGGAGCGCATCGTGGTGCTCGAATCCGCCGCCGAGGCGGGTAAGGACGCCGTCAAACTCATCGCCGACGCGGCCGCCGACCTGCCGCCGGGCATCATGCTCGTCGTCGTGCACTCCGGCGGGGGCCGGGCCAAGGCGCTGGCCGAGCAGCTCAAGAAGCTTGGCGCCCAGGTGCATCCGTGTGCCCGCATCACCAAGGCCAGTGAGCGCGCCGACTTCGTGCGCCGCGAGTTCAAGTCGCTCAAGTGCAAGGTCGACGACGACACCGTCACCGCGGTGCTCGACGCGATCGGCTCCGACATCCGGGAACTGGCCGCCGCCGTGTCGCAGCTGGTCACCGACACCGGCGGCGCGGTGGACGCCGCGGCGGTGCGCCGCTACCACTCCGGCAAGGCGGAGGTGAAGGGGTTCGACATCGCCGACAAGGCGGTCGTCGGCGACGTCGCGGGTGCGGCGGAGGCGCTGCGGTGGGCGATGCTGCGCGGCGAACCGCACGTGGTGCTCGCCGACGCGCTGGCCGAGGCGGTGCACACCATCGCGCGGGTGGGGCCGATGTCGGGGGACCCGTACCGGCTGGCGTCGGAGCTGGGCATGCCGCCGTGGCGGGTGCAGAAGGCGCAGAAGCAGTCGCGGCGGTGGTCGCGCACCACGATCGCCGAGGCGATGCGGGTGGTGGCCGCGCTGAACGCGGACGTCAAGGGTGCGGCGGCCGACGCCGAATACGCGTTGGAGGCCGCGGTCAGAAAAGTCGCCCAGCTAGTCGAGGACTAGTGGGCGACTTACCAGACTGGGAGCACGCCGCGCGGTGCGCGGCGGGCGATCAGAGCTTGTTGAAGGCGTGCGCCAGAGCGGACTTGCGGTTGGCGGCCTGATTCTTGTGGATGACGCCCTTGCTGGCGGCCTTGTCCAGCTTGCGGCTGGTCGCGGCGAGCAGTTCGGCGGCCTTGTCCTTGTCGCCCTCGGCGACGGCCTCGCGGAAGTGGCGGACCGCCGTGTGCAGCGATGACTTCACCGCCTTGTTGCGCAGACGGCGCTTCTCGTTCGTCCGAATCCGCTTTTCCTGCGACTTGATGTTGGCCACGCGTGTAGTCCTTCGTAAATCCGGTAAGGGTTTCCCAAAGTCTGGTAGGCGCCCGTGCGAGGGCAGCGAGGGTTCAGGTTACCAGCGGGACGGGCAATTCCCCAAAGTGGGCCGCCTAACCTGCCGGAACGCCGGAAGTAATGCAGCATGACAGGGGTGACCGCCAGAACGCTCCCGACCGCTGCCGCCCGATCGTCTCGCACCAACCGCAGCGCCCCCAAACGCTACGAGGGAGTCTTTGCCGGGTACAGCAACCGGGGCAGTTACGCCGAGGCGTTCGACGAGATGTTCGACGCCCAGGGCAACGTCCGCGGTCCCTACAAGGGGATCTACACCGAGCTCGCCCCGTCGGACGCCTCCGAGCTGGAGGCCCGCGCCGAGGCGCTGGGCCGGGCGTTCACCGACCAGGGCATCACGTTCTCGCTGTCCGGGCAGGAGCGCCCGTTCCCGCTGGACCTGGTGCCGCGCGTCATCTCCGCCGCCGAGTGGACCCGGCTCGAGCGCGGCATCATCCAGCGCGTCAAGGCGCTTGAGCTCTACCTCGACGACATCTACGGCGAGCAGGAGATTCTGCGCGACGGGGTCATCCCGCGCCGGCTGGTCACCTCCTGTGAGCACTTTCACCGGCAGGCCGCGGGCATCACCCCGCCCAACGGGGTGCGCATCCACGTCGCGGGCATCGACCTGATCCGCGACGCCCAGGGCAACTTCCGGGTGCTCGAGGACAACCTGCGCTCACCGTCGGGTGTGTCCTACGTCATGGAGAACCGCCGCACCATGGCGCGGGTGTTCCCGAACCTGTTCGCCACCCACCGGGTCCGCGCGGTCGGCGACTACTCCTCGCATCTGCTGCGCGCCCTGCGCAAGGCCGCCGCCACCAACGAGGCCGACCCGACCGTCGTCGTGCTCACCCCCGGGGTCTACAACTCCGCCTACTTCGAACACTCGCTGCTGGCCCGCCAGATGGGCGTGGAGCTCGTCGAGGGCCGCGACCTGTTTTGCCGCGACAACGTCGTCTACATGCGCACCACCGAGGGGGAACGCCAGGTCGACGTGATCTACCGGCGCATCGACGACGCGTTCCTGGACCCGATGCAGTTCCGGCCGGACTCCGTGCTCGGGGTGGCCGGCCTGCTCAACGCCGCCCGCGCCGGCAACGTGGTGATCTCCAGCGCGGTGGGTAACGGGGTCGGCGACGACAAGCTCGTCTACACCTACGTGCCGACGATCATCGAGTACTACCTGGGGGAGAAACCACTGCTGGCCAATGTCGACACCTACCGCTGCTGGCTCGACGACGAACGCGAGGAGGTGCTCGACCGCATCGACGAACTCGTCCTCAAACCCGTGGAGGGATCCGGCGGGTACGGCATCGTGTTCGGCCCGGAGGCCTCGGAGAAGGAACTCAACGCCGTCGCCAAGAAGATCCGCAACGACCCGCGGGGCTGGATCGCCCAGCCGGTGATGCAGCTGTCGACGGTGCCCACCAAGATCGGCGACCAGTTGGTGCCCCGGCACGTCGACCTGCGCCCGTTCGCGGTCAACGACGGCGACGAGGTGTGGGTGCTGCCGGGCGGGCTGACCCGCGTCGCGCTGCCGGAGGGCTCGCTGGTGGTCAACTCCAGCCAGGGCGGCGGCTCCAAGGACACCTGGGTGCTGGCGTCGCGCACGTCGGGCGCCGACCGGGAGCTGGCCGCCGCCGAGGTGGTGCGGTCACTGCCGAAACCCCCGCGCGGCAAGGGTTCTCCCATGGAGAACCTGAACCAGGACCAGCAGCAACAGCAGCAGTGAGGCGGTGAGATCTGATGTTGGCCCGCAACGCGGAATCGCTGTACTGGATCGGCCGCTACGTCGAACGCGCCGATGACACCGCGCGCATCCTCGACGTCACCGTGCACCAGCTGCTGGAGGACTCCAGCGTCGACCCCGACCAGACGTCGCGCACCCTGCTGCGCGTGCTGGGCATGACCCCGCCCGACCATCCGCTGGATGTGTGGTCGCTGACCGACATCGTCGCGTTCAGCCGCGGCACCCAGGGCTCGATCGTCGACGCCATCTCGGCGGCGCGGGAAAATGCCCGCGGCGCACGGGAAGTCACCTCGACCGAGATCTGGGAGTGCCTCAACACCACCTACAACGCGCTGGCCGAGAAGGAACGCGCCGCCAAGCGCCTGGGCCCGCACGAGTTCCTGTCCTACATCGAGGGCCGGGCGGCGATGTTCGCCGGGCTGGCCGATTCGACGCTGTCGCGCGACGACGGCTACCGGTTCATGGTGCTGGGTCGCGCGATCGAGCGCGTCGACATGACGGTGCGGCTGCTGCTGTCCCGCGTCGGTGACAGCGCGTCGTCGCCGACCTGGGTGACGCTGCTGCGTTCCGCCGGCGCCCACGACACCTACCTGCGCACCTACCGTGGTGTGCTCGACGCCGGGCGGGTGGTCGAGTTCATGATGCTCGACCGGCTGTTCCCGCGGTCGATCTTCTTCTCGCTGCGGCTGGCCGAGCACAGCCTCGACGAGCTGATGAAGCGCCCGCACAACCGGCTCGGCGCCACCGCCGAGGCGCAGCGGCTGCTGGGGCGCGCCCGCAGCGAGTTGGAGTTCATGCGCCCCGGCGTGCTGCTGGAGTCGCTGGAGGAGCGTCTGGCCCACCTGCAGAAGACCTGCTTCGACGTCGGAGAGGCGTTGGCGGTGCAGTACTTCCACGCCGCGCCCTGGGTGGCGTGGCACGACGCGGGCAAGCGCGAGTCGCTGGTCATCGAGGAAGGTGAGATCTGACATGTGGCGACTGCGGGTGGTGCACTCGACCGGGTATGCGTACAAGTCGCCGGTGACCGCGTCGTTCAACGAGGCGCGGCTGACGCCGAGGTCGGACTCACGCCAGAACGTCATCCTCAACCGCGTCGAGACGGTGCCGGCCACCCGGTCGTACCGCTACATCGACTACTGGGGGACCGCGGTGACGGCGTTCGACCTGCACGCGCCGCACACCGAACTGGAGGTGACGTCATCGTCGGTGGTGGAGACCGACTCCGGTGAGCGACCCGACAAGGAGGTCGACTGGGAGGAGTTGGCCAGCGAGCGGGTGATCGACCGGTTCGACGAGGTACTGACCGCGACGCACTACACCCCGGCGAGCAAGCGGATCGCGCGGGTGGGCAAGCGGATCGCGCGTGACCACTCCCCGCAGGAGGCGGTGCTGGCCGCCGCCCAGTGGGTGCGCAGTGAGCTGGACTACGTGCCCGGCACCACCGGGGTGCACTCGTCGGGGCTCGACGCGCTGCGCGAGGGCAAGGGGGTGTGCCAGGACTTCGCGCACCTGACCCTGATCCTGTTGCGCTCCATGGGAATTCCGGCCCGCTATGTGTCGGGGTATCTGCACCCGAAGCGCAAGGCGGTGATCGGCGACACCATCGACGGGCAGAGCCACGCCTGGGTGCAGGCGTGGACCGGCGGCTGGTGGGACTACGACCCGACCAACGACTCGGAGATCACCGAGCAGTACGTCAGCGTCGGGGTGGGCCGCGACTACGCCGACGTCACGCCGCTGAAGGGCATCTACTCCGGCGAGGGGTCCACCGATCTCGACGTGGTCGTGGAGATCACCCGGCTGGCGTGACGCGGCGCTCAGTCGGCTGGCCGGCTCACCCCGGGGTGCACGTCGACGGTGTGCAGGTCGTCGCCGAGTTCGATCTGCCGCTCGAAGTGGGCTGCGGCCAGCGCGCGCCACTCGTCCTCCTGGCCGGGCGCGATCGCGGGCACATAGTGGGTGAGGATCAGGATCCCGACCCCGGCGCGCGTCGCGGTCTGGGCGGCCTGTTCGACCGACGAGTGGTAACCGCAGATGTCGCGGATCCGCTGCATCGGCATCTGCTCGACCAGGTCCTTGCGAATCACGGTGTGCACCAACGCCCCCGCACCCCTGGCCAGTTCGTCAAGGCTCGCGCACGGCACCGTGTCGCCGGCCAGCACCACCGAAGCGCCGTCGTGCTCGACGCGGAACCCGATGGTCGGCGTCACCGGCCGGTGGTCCGTCGGCGCCACCCGGATCGTCACCCCGTCGCTGTTCCACACCTCGCCCTCGGTGTACTCGAGAACCGTGACCGGGGGCGGGGCGGTGAGGTCGTCGTGGTGGGCGATCCGGTAGCTGATGTCGAACGCGAACGCCTTGAGCATGGCGTCGACGAGCTCGCGGGTGCCCGGCGGCCCGATGATCGGCAGCGGCGGCGGATCCGGAGTGAACGTCGACACCCAGCGGGTGATCAGCACGTCACCCAGCTCGGCGATGTGGTCGCTGTGGAAGTGGGTCAGCAGCAGCGCCGAGAGCTGGTTGGCCCCGACTCCGGCGGCGGTCAGCCGCTGCAGCACCCCGCGGCCGCAGTCCACCAGGAACGTCTGCCCGCCGGCACGCACCAGCGTCGACGGGCCCGCGCGCCGCGCGTCGGGGATTGGGCTGCCGGTACCGAGCAGGGTCACCTCGATCATGGGCCCAGATATACCTGACGCCGGCGTCGAATTCGGGTTATTCGCGGCCGGCCGACACCCAGGTCAGATCCTCGAACCGGGTGCCGCTCACGGCGGAGCCGGCGGTCAGCCCAGCTCGACGTCCCGGTGATCGCCAAAGCGGTCAACTGGAGCAGGACGCGGATATGGTGATCATGATCAACCGGCCGGATGCCTACGACCGCGACAGCCCGCGAGCGGGCGAGGCGGACTTCATCCTGGCCAAGCACCGCAATGGGCCGACCCGAACGTGCACCGTCGCATCCACCCTGCACCTGTCCTCGTTCCGCGACCTGGCGAGGGGCTAACGAGGGGGGTCTCACGCAGCGTTTCATAATCTCATCCGACGTGGCAGACCACTTCAAAACCCCAGGTCAAGCCGTCGCGGCTGTAGGGATTGAACCGCTTCGTGAGACAAACGCGAGTGCAGCCGGCGTGAGACAAGTCGATAACCCCATGTCGGCGGCAACTGAATACTGACCAGAGCGCGGCAACTGAATTTTGACCAGCTTCCTGGAGACCCTTGGCTCGGGCGAGTCAGGGAGGAAGCGAGTGTTGAGCGTGGAGGACTGGGCAGAGATCCGGCGGTTGCGCCGGTCAGAGCAGTTATCGATTTCCGAAGTGGCGCAGGTGATGGGGGTGGCGCGCAACACGGTCAAGGCGGCGTTGGCGTCGGACCGCCCGCCGAAGTATGAGCGCGAGTCCGCGGGGTCGGTGGCTGATGAGGCCGAGCCGCGGATCCGGGAGCTGCTGAGCGCCTATCCGCGGATGCCGTCGACGGTGATCGCTGAGCGGATCGGCTGGCAGTATTCGATCCGTACCCTCAGCGAGCGGGTGCGTGAACTGCGGCCGCTGTATCTGCCACCAGATCCGGCCTCGCGCACCATGTATCAGGCCGGGGAGATCGCCCAGTGTGACCTGTGGTTCCCCGACGTTGAAATCCCGGTCGGGTATGGGCAGGTGCGCACGGCCACGGCGCTGCCTGTGATGACGATGGTGTGCGGGTATTCCCGGTGGGCATCAGCGCTGCTGATCCCCACCCGCACCGCTGAAGATCTGTATGCCGGGTGGTGGCAGCACGTTTCGATACTGGGGGCAGTTCCTCGGGTGTTCGTCTGGGACGGTGAGAGCGCGGTCGGTCGCTGGCGGGCGCGCATGCCCGAGTTGACCACGGCCTGCCAGGCATTCCGCGGAACACTGGCTACCAAGGTGGTGATCTGCAAGCCCGGCGATCCGGAAGCCAAGGGGCTGGTGGAACGCTTTCACGACTACCTGGAACGGGCGTTCCTGCCGGGGCGAGTGTTCACCAGCCCGACGGACTTCAACACCCAGCTCGGCGACTGGATGGTGGGCGCCAACCACCGCCAGCATCGAGTGCTGCGGTGCCGGCCGGCAGATCGGATCGAGGCCGACAAGGCCGCGATGCTGCCGCTACCACCAGTGGACCCAGTTACCGGGTGGCGGACCCACGCCCGGCTGCCACGCGATCACTACGTGCGCCTGGACACCAACGACTACTCGGTGCACCCTGCTGCGGTGGGCCGGCGTATCGAGGTCGTCGCCGACCTGGCACGGGTGCGGGTGTGGTGTGCTGGCCGATTGGTCGCCGCCCACGACCGAATCTGGGCCAAGCACCAAACCATCAGCGACCCGGCGCACCTCGCGGCGGCTAAGGCGATGCGCCGCAATCGGTTCGACGTTCTCACCCTGCCCAGCCAGGTAGAAGTCGAGCAGCGGCTATTGACCGATTACGACGCGCTGGCCGCCGACCTGAACGGCCCGGTGGCGTGATGGCCGTTAAGACCACAACGAGCAGCCGTGATGTCAGCGCCGAGCTGGCCTATCTGACCCGAGCGCTCAAAGCACCCACCTTGCGCGAGGCCGTCGAGCGGCTCGCCGAGCGGGCCCGGACTGAGACGTGGAGCTATGAGGAGTTCCTCGCGGCGTGTCTGCAGCGCGAAGTTTCCGCCCGTGAGTCACACGGCGGCGAGGGCAGGATTCGGGCTGCGCGGTTTCCCTCGCGCAAGTCGTTGGAGGAGTTCGACTTCGACCACGCCCGCGGCCTCAAACGCGATCTCATCGCCCATCTGGGCACGCTGGACTTCGTCACCGCCCGTGACAATGTGGTGTTCCTGGGGCCGCCCGGGACCGGGAAAACGCACTTGGCGATCGGGATCGCGATCCGCGCCTGCCAGGCCGGACACCGGGTCCTGTTTGCCACCGCAAGCCAATGGGTCGATCGGCTCGCCGCAGCCCACCACGGCGGCACCCTGCAGGCCGAACTCGTTCGGCTCGCCCGCTACCCGCTGTTGGTCGTCGACGAAGTCGGCTACATCCCCTTCGAACCCGAAGCGGCCAATCTCTTCTTCCAGCTGGTGTCGTCGCGCTACGAACGGGCCAGCCTCATCGTCACCTCAAACAAACCATTCGGCCGCTGGGGTGAAGTCTTCGGCGACGACGTCGTCGCCGCCGCCATGATCGACCGCCTCGTCCACCACGCCGAAGTCATCTCACTCAAAGGAGACAGCTACCGCATCAAAGACCGAGACCTCGGCCGCGTCCCCACAGTCACTGCCGAGGAACAATGACCCCCAGCTGGTCAAAATTCACTTGCCGACAACTGATCAAAATTCAGTTGCCGTTGACACCCCAGGTCAGAGCAGCGGCTGCACTTCCTCACGTTTCGCTGCACCGAACTGCACGTGTGCGACGGCTGTGAGAACCGACCGGTGGCGGCGACACGTCGATTCAGTCACCTAACAGCACATCGACGCTGGTCAGCGCAACTACTACTCTCTAAGTTATGACTCTAGGTGCTAGATAAAGCCTGGCCGGGGGATCGAATGGTGCGTGTTTGGGCTTCGGCGACGCTTGCGGTGATCTCCGCGGTCGGACTGACGTTCGCGGGTGTCTACCTGACGAGTGGCGGAACCGTGTGGTGGGAATGGCTCCTCCTAGCGATAGCGATCGCGGCCGGCATAAGCAGTGGGGTGTTGGCGAAGCAGGAGCGCGATGCACGAGCTAGCCAGGTGATACATGGTGGAGCTGTCGGACAGCAGACTGCATCCGGTGAGGGGACCAACATAACGATCACCGCTGACCGCGGATCGGCGGCGGCCTATCAGATGGGCGAGGTGCACCTCGGATCGATGCGCAGGCGAGGGAAGCGTAAAGGGTCTTGACCCAAATGCCGGACGACCACCGTACTGACGAAGACGGTGTAGTCAGAAACATCAATATCAGCGCCACCGATGGCGGTGTGGCTGCCTATCGCATTGATCAGGTCATCATCGATGGCTTAGCCGAATTGCAGGCAGCCACAACAGTTCTTCCCCTTGACGCGCTGGTCGTCGAAGCGTCCCCATTTGTCGGTCGCGAAGCAGAGTTGACGCAGATTGCTGACCGACTGTCTGCATCGGGCCACGACATGAGCAGCAGCATCGTCATCGTGAGTGGCCCCCCAGGGGCAGGAAAGACCGCGCTAGTACGGCATGCCGCCACGGTGGCTTCGGAAGCTGGCACGTTCGACCGAGTTCTATTTGTCGATCTGCGCGGCTATGCGGACGATCCCAACGATCGGGTGCAACCAGCGGTTGTGCTGTCGAAACTGTTGATACTGCTCGGGGTCGAGGATTCCGAAATCGCCGCTGATCCTGCAGAGCAGGCGATCCAGTACCAAGAGCGACTCACCGCCCTCGCAGCAGAAGGAAAATCAGTTCTGCTCTGGCTGGACAACGCAAGCGACCCCTCACAGTTCGGTCCACTGCGGCCGGCCAGCGCCGTTCACCGGGTCGTCGTGACGACGCGAGAGACCTTCGCCAGTGTGCCGAAACCACAGGTCGTCGACGTTGGTGTGATGGAATCCGACGACGCGGTAGAACTCTTGGTCAGCGCCGTCGAGGCCCGCATCCCCGATGACGCCCGACTGATCGAGGATCCGCAAACCGCGTTGCGGTTGGCAGAACTCTGTGATCATTTGCCCCTAGCCCTGCAGATCGTCTCCGCCCTCCTGGCCGATGAGCCCGACCGACCGATCTCCGAGCTGGTTATTGAGCTAGCGAGCGAGGAGGACAGGCTCAATAGCCTGGACTACGGGGGAGAACTCTCAGTTCGCGCAGCATTTGCGCTGTCCTACAGGCGATTGCCGGATAACCTCAAACGTCTGTTCCGGTTACTTTCCGTAGTTCCAGGCGGGGATGTAGGCCTAGTGGCAGCCGGATGGCTTATCGACGCATCGCACACTGCGGTACGCCCGCAACTGATGGCGTTGGTCCGGAGTCACCTCATCCAGCAGCACGTGCGAAACCGCTGGAGCATGCACGATCTGCTCCGCCTGTACTCAGCCGAATTGTCCGCGGAACACCCCGAGGACGCTGAACGGGCCCTGAAGGTCATCGTTGTGAAGTACCTGCTGGGTGTCGGCGCCGCGGCCGATTGGCTTACGGGCGTGCCGAACGACACCAACAGGCGATACTTCCCTACAGCACAACACGCGGCTGCATGGTTCGAGGAAGAGCACCCTACGGCAAGCGCCATCGCCCTGTCGGTCGCGAAGCGCCCGGAGCGTGAGTACCGCGAACTGACGCTTGCTTTAGCAGTCGGACTCGGCGAGATACTGGGATCACAACGGCACTGGCTCAAAGAATTCCACGACGTTGCGGTCGTGGGTGCGTCTCTTGTCCCGGCGGCGGAAAACCGTCACTACGCGGCGTGCGTGCTGAACCACTACGGTTCCGCTCTGCGGAAGATGCGTCAGTTCGACGACGCACTCGAAGCCTTTCGACGAGCTGCGGAGGTCGCAGAGGAGGCCGGGTTGGAATGGGTCGCAGGCGCGGCCCGCACCAACATGGGAAATGTGTACCTAGATCAAGGTCGTGACGTCGATGAAGTTGTCCAATTCTACTGGGAAGACGTTCGGGCCTGCCAGGAATCTGATCCACCGCATCGCCGCGGCGAAGCGGCTGCGTTGAGCAACATCGGCGGTGCATTGGGAGATGCTGGCAGGTACACCGAAGCGCTGTCACCACTACGCGAAGCGATGTCCATCTGTCGAGATCTCGATGACAAGCCCGGAATCGCCAGCGCAGGTAAGAATCTCGGGGCTGTCCTCGGTCGCCTCGCTCGTATCGAGGACAACCAGGCCTACCTGGAGGAAGCAATCGCGCTGCTCCAAGAGGCGGCAGAGATTTACAAGGAACGCGGCAACTACTCGGGTTGGGCGGAGGTCGCCAACAACCTCGGCCAGGCACAGTGCCAGCTACGCCGCTTCTCTGAAGGAATTCCCAACCTGGAGGCCGCGCTGCGTTACTTCGAGGAATCCGGCCAATCTGATCTAGCCAAGAATGTCCGTGAGGATGTGGAGTCCTACCGGATGGACGCCAGTGGCGGTCGCCCTTGGTCTGCAACGACTTTAGAACCGGACAGGTATCGCTTCACCAACACCTCGGGCGGTCGCCTGGCACAGATCACCCTAGCGCCCTTCGGCGCCACCCAGGTCATGGTTGAGAACAGTCCTGACCCGCACATCGTTCCCGAACCGGTAGCGAACGGCGGCAGTTTCGTCGCAGTGGTGCGCGGGCGCGGGATGCGAATCACTGCGACCGCAATGCCGTCGATGGTGCCTGTCTACCTGGACTTCTCGCCCGCCTAAAGGCACTGGGTAGCACCCCCGGGCTAGCTTTCCGCCCGGAACGCTGACGGAGTTCCAGGTTGCGGCCTGGACTATGGCGTGGAATAGCGCCCGCGCACGATAAGCGGAGATCCCGTCGGGCTGAGGAAGGCTCGCTTCAGATCGCCGATGGACCATCGTAGGAAGTGCGACAGCGGAACCAGGGCGAGCATGCTCAGCACCGGATCCGGCGCGGCTGCGACCGGACCGTGCCCGGTGCGGTTGAGGGTGCGAAAACCCCGCACCATCTCGGTCAGGCTGTACCCGGTACTGGTAACCCGCGCTATCACAACGTGCGGAATAGGGTGCGAATTGAGTTGGTGGAACCGGACAGGGCGATTTGGCGTCTAACTGGGGTATGGACGCGGACGAACGCCGGGCGCTGCTCGATGAAGGGCTTGACCCCGACGATCCGCGCGTTGCGTCAGCGATCGATTTGGTGCGATGTGAAGCGCCCTGGGTTTCCCGGAGGCTCGGGCTATTGGATTCCGATCAAGGGTTGGTCGGTCCGGTATGCATCGTAGAACGCGGCTTCGAACTCCGTGGGTGGGATGTCGCCGAGGTAGCTGTGCAGGCGGCTGGTGTTGTGCCAGTGGACCCAACTGAGGGTGGCGAGTTCTACGTCCTCGACGGTCTTCCACGGTCCGCTTCGAGCCGGCCCGTAGATCAGCTCGGCCTTGTAGTAACCGTTGACTGTCTCCGCGAGAGCGTTATCGAAACTATCTCCAACGGTCCCAATTGACGGGACTGCGCCGATCTCAGCGAGCCGCTCGCCGTAGCGAATGGACGTGAATTGCGACCCGGCATCTGAGTGACATATCAAGCCCTGCAATGTAGTTCCGCGTGACCAACGCGCCATCTCCAACGCGTCGAGAACCATCGAGGTCCGCATGTGCGAAGCCACCCGCCACCCCACGATCATCCGCGAGTGTGCGTCAATGATGAAGCACACGTAGGCCACCCCGGCCCAGGTCGGCACGAATGTCAGGTCGGTCACCCAGAGCTGGTTCGGGGCAGCCGCGGCGAAGTTGCGGTGCACCAAGTCCGGGTGCCGCGCCGCGGCTGGGTCAGCTTTGGTGGTCCGCACCCGTTTGCCGCGCCGGACCCCCTCAATGCCTGCGGCCCGCATCAGCCGGGCCACCTGATCGCGACCGACGTCATGACCATCGCGACGAGCCGTTTTCCAGAGTTTGCGGGCCCCATAGACGCAGTAGTTGTCTTTCCAGAGCTGGCACAACGCCGGCCCGAGGACGGCGTCGCGCAGGGCCCGCGCCGATGGGACCCGGGCTTTGGCGTCGTAGTAGGTGCTCAGGGCCACCTGCAAGCCTGCGCTGCGCAGGACCGTGCAGATGGGCTCGACCCCGAACTCCCCGCGATTGTCGTCGATGAAATCGACTATTTCTTGTGTTGGCGGTCGAGCTCCGCCCCGAAGAAACTGGCTGCTCGCTTCAGAATCTCGTTGGCACGCTTGAGTTCTCGGATCTCCTGTTCGAGTTCCTTCACCTTCTTCGACTCCGAGGTCGTCACCCCAGGAGCCAGGCCTTCGTCGATGTCGACCTGACGGACCCAGGTGCGCACCGATTCCACTCCGTAGCCGAGCTGGCGAGCGACCCGCTGCACTGTGCCCTGCTCGGTGCCCAGCTCCGCGCGCAAGGTGCGGACCATCCGCACCGCGGCGGCCTTCTCCTCGGCACTGTATCGACGTGTCGTCGGCTTCCCGGGCGACTGTTCCTTCGGCATACCTGCATCCTCGTTTCCAAGGTCAGGAGCCTCCGGGATTTCCAGGATGCTTCTATGGGAGCTTTCAATGATGCTGGGTGCTCCCCACACGATCGTGGACGGATGGATCGATGGTGGCGGTCGATAGGCTCGTGTGGGTGGGTGCAGGCCCCGATGTACCTGGTTTTGCGGGCGGTGAGGCGTTCGACGAGGCCGAGCTAAGCGTTCGACGTGCTCGATGTCGAGACTGGCGTCGGCGTTATCTGTAGGCCGACCGGGGGTGTACTTGACTGTCGCTGACGGTGGATGTTGCAGCGGTGGTTGACGCGACGACTCAGGAGCCCATCATTCCGCGGCCGCCCATCATGGGGCCCATCATGGCGGGCATGCCGTCGGTGACGAATCCGGTGACTTCGTGTGCGTGGGCGCGGATGGCGTTGGTGAGGTCGGGGTCGGAGGAGGTTTCGGTGGCGATAACACCATTGGGGGTCAGCGTGATTCGGCGTTGGTAGTCGGATGCTTGGCGGAACAGGGTGGGCAGGCTTTGACTCATGCAGCTCACTTCGGCGCCCTGGTCGAGATGTTGATACATCGAGGAGACGTGGGCGTGCAGTTGCGCGACGAGGTCGCCGGCGTCGGATTCGGTGGTGGTGCGGATGCCTCCGGGGATGTTTTCGACGGTGCGCCGTAGTTCGGTGTGGCGGGCGAACATGGTCATGTAGCGGTCCATGTCGGTGCCCGAGACGCCGCCCATCATGCCGGGACCGTTAGCGTTCCCGGTGGGCATGCGAATGCTGGTGGTGCGCAACAGGTATCCCAGTGCGGCGATAGCCCCAGCCCCGCCGAGGATGGCAAGTGCGGCGCGTCTGGTGAATTCGGTCATGGGTGGCTGCTTTTCGTGATGGTGTCCTGCTCGGACCCTCTTGGCCGTCGGCAGGTCAGGTGGTGGCGGCTTTGTGGGCGACGACGCGTTCGACGAGGCCGAGGGTGAACCGCTCACGATGATCGATGGCGAGGTCGGTCGCCGCTCGGAGGTGGTCGAGGGGGCGGCGTAGGAAGTGTTCGCCGCCGAGAGGAACGGTGAACAGTTCCAAGAAGCGCTGCACGGCTCGGACTGGGGCCGTGCTGCTGCGGACGTGGTCGACCAGGATGAGTTTTCCGCCGGTCCGCAGGACTCGGGTCATTTCGGTGAGGGCTTGGGTGTGGTCAGGGATGGCGCAGAGCCCGAAGGTGCAGACCACGGTGTCGAAGCTGGCGTCTTCGAACGGCAGGTGATGTGCGTCGGCTTGTTGCAGGGTGGCGGGGTGGCCGAGGTCGGCGGCGCGTTGACGGGCGAGGTCGAGCATCTGCTCGCTCCAGTCGATCCCGGTCAGCGTGACGTCCTTGGGGTAGAAGGCAAGATTGAGGCCAGTGCCGATCGCGACCTCCAGGACGTCGCCGGTGGCTTGGCTGCAAACCCATTGGCGGGAATCGCCGAACAGGTGACGGTCGAAGAACCCGATCTCACGGTCATAGGTGGCCGATTTCTTGTCCCAGTACCGGTTCCAGCGGGCGGTGCGATCATCGGTGGCCATAGTTCACCTCGCGTCGGCGGTCAGACGGTAAGGCTGCGTCCGATGTGGGGAACAAACCGGCCGACAGCCCCACAGTAGTCCCGGTAGGCCCGGCCGTGAACTGCATTCAGGTAGGGCTCTTCGACCACCCGGACCTGCAGTTCGATCGTCACCAGCAGCACAAGGAACGCGACCAGGGCGAGCGGGTTGGGGGTGATCAGGGTGATGCCGGCGGCGAAGATCAGCATGGCGGCGAAGATGGGGTTGCGCACCAGCGCAAACACGCCGTGGCGTACCAATGTGGTGGTCTCGTTGGGGTCCACTCCGATGCGCCACGATTGGCCCATGTCGCGTTGTGCGTAGAGGGTGGCCGCGATCCCGACACCAGCCAGCACGATGCCGGTGGTCTGGATCCACGTCGCCTGCAGGATCGTGACCGGGTTGACGATGCCGAGCAGTTGCAGCAGCGGCGCGGCCGCCCCGGCCAGGATGGCAGCGAGGAATCCGGCGCCGGCCAACCATTGCGGCGACCCGGGCCGGCCGTGGATGCCGCGGAATCCGGTGGAGCCGGTGTGGCGGTATTGCGTCCAGCTGCGCCAGCCGAACCCCAACACAGCGAAAATCAGATACAGACCCAGCGCGGTGACGGGCATAGGTGGTTCCTCCTGGCTTGATGGACATGCGGGCACGTGTGGCCGCGGCAGCAACCGCTAGTTGGCGGCGAGCGCTTCGTCGAACGCTGCGGTCAGGTCTTCATAGCTGTGTGGCTGGATGCGGGTGTCGTTGAGGAAAAACGTCGGGGTGCCCTGCACCCCCAAGGCCCGGCCGTCGGCGACGTCGAGGCGGATGCGTTCCAGCGTGGCGGGATCGGCGTAGGCCGCGTCGTAGGCAGCCATGTCCAGACCCAGTTGTGCTGCGAATCCGCGGAATACGTCATCGGCGGGGGTTTGCTTTTCACCCCACTGGGCCTGGGTGTCATACATTTTGCGATACATCGCCTCCAGCTGTCCTTGCTGGGCGGCGGCTTCCACCGCCCGGGCGGCCCGCTCGGCGTTGACGTGGGCTTGCAGCGGAAAGTAACGGATGACGAAGTTCACCCGGTCCCCGTATTCGGCCCGCGCCTTTTCGATCTCCGGGTAGACCCCGCGGCAGCCCTCACATTCGAAGTCGAGAAATTCCACGAACGTCACGCGGCTGTCGGGCACCGCGTTGAGGCGGTGACTGTTCTCGCGCACCACCTGCCCCGCCACCGGGTTGTCGGGTCGTGCCGGGCTGGTCGAGGCGCGGTCGCGCACCGACAGGTAGACCAGCACTCCGATCGCCAGGGCGGCGATGAGAAATGCGGTGAGCAGGATACGGCGGTTGCGCGCCATTCAGATACCTCTTTCGTGGGCGTGGACGAGTTGGACGGTCCTGGCCCAGCCGTGCGGCCTCCTGGCCGCCCCAGATTTCGGTGAGCACGCTGTGCCGGCCGGGTCGACGAACGCCACCGTCACCGCGACCGACTCGAATTCAGTTGTGGTGTCGGGCAGCATCATTGGCCTCACGTGGTGAGAGGGAGCGGGTGCGGCCGATCCCAGGCAGGAATCGGCCCACCGCGGCGGCGTAGTCGGTGTAGGCGCGGCCGTGGACCCGCCGCAGGTAGGGTTCCTCCACCCCACGCACCTGCAGCTCGATCCCGGCCACCGCGATCACCAGCCCCGCGATCGCAATGGGGTTGGGGACCATCACGGCCAGGCTGGTCATAGTGATCAGCAGCGCGGTGAAGATGGGGTTGCGCACGAGCGCGAATGGCCCGGTGGTGACCAGATCGGTGGTCTCGGTCTCATCGACCCCGATCCGCCATGACGCGCCAAGGCCGAGCTGGGCGAGCAGGGTCGCGGTGATGCCGGCGACCGCAACCACGATCCCGAGCCCATGCACCCACGGCTGGTCGAGGACGGCCAGTGGCGGCAGCCCGGCCAGCGCTGCGGCCGGGGCTCCGACTCCGACCAGCAGATAGCCCAGGTCGGCGAGGGCCAGCGCCCACCATTCCAACGTGCCGTCTGGGCGCCACCGGCGCCGGTTGCCGCTGTCGCCGGTGCGGGCCAGCTGAATGCGACGCCGCCACGCCCCGATCACCAGCGTCAACACCACGAACAGGCCCAGCGCTGCGAAGCTCATCACCACGCGCCCCCCTTCCGGCGGGATCGGCGATTCATCGATTGTTGTCGATGTTGTCCGGGTTGACCGATCAATAGTCTTGGACGCTATCATCGTCGTGTGGCGATGAAAAGTGGTTCGGTCGCTCCCGTTGTGTGCGGGAGTTTGGATGCGGCGACGGCGTTGTTTCACAGCCTGTCCGATGGCACCCGGTTGGCGATCCTGCGCCGCCTGGCCATCGGTGAAGCCCGGGTAGTGGATCTGACCGGCGAGTTGGGGTTGGCGCAGTCGACGGTGTCGGCGCATCTGGCCTGCTTGCGTGACTGCGGCCTGGTGGATTTCCGGGCGCAGGGCCGTGCCTCGGTGTATCGGCTGGCCCGCCCGGAGTTGTTGGAGATGTTTCGGGCCGCCGAAGCAGTCCTGGAAGCCACCGGCAACGCGGTCGCCTTGTGCCCCAACTACGGCCACCCCGATCAGAAGAAGATTGCGCGATGAGCGAAGCGTGCGGCTGCGGCAGCGACGAACGCAGCGAGGACGAGCACGAACCCGAACGGCTCTGGGAGGTCAGCGAATTGCGTGCGGCCGCGGTGGCCGGGGTGGTGCTGGCGGCCGGCTATATCCTCGGCTGGTCCGGCGGGGCGCATGCGGTCGAGATCGGCCTGTACGCACTGGCCCTGGCGATCGGCGCGTGGACGTTCGTTCCATCCACTTTGCGCCGGTTGACGAAAGGCAAGATCGGGGTCGGCACGTTGATGACGATCGCCGCGGTCGGCGCGGTGATCCTCGGCGAGGTCGGCGAGGCCGCAATGCTGGCCTTCCTGTTCTCCATCAGCGAGGGCCTCGAAGAATACTCTCTGGCCCGCACCCGCCGCGGCCTGCGAGCACTGTTGTCGCTGGTGCCCGATGAAGCCACCATCCTGCGCGACGGCACGGAAACCACCATCCCGCCAGCGGAGTTGCGGGTCGGTGACCGCATGCTGGTCCGCCCCGGTGAACGGGTCGCCACCGACGGCACCATCACCTCGGGCCGTACCGCGCTGGATGTTTCGGCTATCACCGGCGAATCCGTGCCGGTGGAGGCCGGACCCGGTGATGAGGTGTTCGCCGGGTCGATCAACGGCACCGGCGTGCTCGAGGTCGAGGTCACCAGCAGCGCCGCGGATAACTCGTTGGCCCGCATCGTGGCGATTGTGGAGGCTGAGCAGTCCCGCAAAGGCGAAGCGCAGCGCCTGGCCGACCGCATCGCCAAACCCCTTGTCCCGGCGATCATGGTCGCCGCGGTCCTCATCGCCGCCATCGGCTCGGTGTTGGGTGATCCGCTGGTGTGGATCGAACGGGCCCTGGTGGTGTTGGTGGCCGCCTCGCCGTGCGCGCTGGCGATATCGGTGCCGGTCACCGTGGTCGCCGCGATCGGCGCCGCCTCCAAACTCGGCGTCCTCGTCAAAGGCGGGGCGGCGCTGGAAGCCCTCGGCGCGGTCCGCACCATCGCGCTGGACAAGACCGGCACCCTGACCGCCAACAAACCCACCGTTATCGACGTCGCCACCACCAACGGCGCCAACCGCGACCAGGTGCTGGATGTGGCGGCGGCGTTGGAGGCCCGCAGCGAACACCCGCTGGCTGCAGCGATTCTCGCCGCGATTGATGGCCGGGTCCGACCGGCGGAGGATGTGGACGCGGTTACCGGGGCCGGGCTGACCGGCCTTCGTGATGGGCGGCGGTTGCGGTTGGGTCGGCCTGGCTGGCTCGATCCCGGCTCGCTGGCCGAACAGGTCGCGGCGATGCAGGCCGCCGGCGCCACCGCCGTGCTGGTCGAAGACGACGACACCCTGATCGGGGCGATCGCAGTGCGCGACGAGCTGCGTCCCGAAGCCGCCCAGGTCGTCGAACACCTGCGCCGCGGCGGCTATCAGGTCGCGATGCTCACCGGCGACAACCAAGCGACCGCCCACGCGTTGGCCAAACAGGTCGGGATCGATACGGTGCATGCTGATCTGCGTCCCGAAGACAAAGCCGTGCTGATCGGCCAACTGCGCCAACATTCTTCGACGGCCATGGTCGGTGACGGGGTCAACGACGCCCCGGCCCTGGCCACCGCCGACCTCGGCATCGCGATGGGCGCGATGGGCACTGACGTGGCCATCGAAACCGCCGACGTTGCCCTGATGGGGGAAGACCTGCGCCACCTCACCCAAGCTCTGGCCCACGCGCGGCGAGCCCGGCGGATCATGCTGCAAAACGTTGGCCTCTCACTGGGATTGATTACAGTGCTCATCCCGCTCGCCCTCACCGGCGTGCTCGGCCTGGCTGCGGTTGTCGCCGTGCACGAACTCGCCGAAATCGTCGTCATCGCCAACGGCGTGCGTGCCGGACGCACCAAAACACTGGTGAGCACCGGTCCGCAGCTGGCCGCGGCGCCGGCCGCAGCCTCCACGATCGGCTGATGCCCTCGCTGGCGTGGATTTCTGCGCCGCGGTGTCTAACGAGTTGAGCAGAGCAACTGGCCGGTGCGCTAGTCGCCGGAGAAACACCTTCGGCGGTCAATCCCCGGTTCTCGCCGGCAGCCTGGCGTCTTTCACCGCGTCAAACTCCGAAACGCTCAAACGGAGAGGCCTAGCAGTCAGGGCGAGGGTCGCGCAGCGAGCTCGGCCGCGTAGCCTGCGCGTTGGTGGCCGGCCTCTGCAGACCACCTGGCGGCCGTGCGGATCGACAATCCCAATAACCGGCTGATGACGGTGGCCGGCAATTGATTGGCCAGATCCATGAGCGCGGTGTTGCGCGCAGGTCTTGCCCGGATTCCGTGCGCCTTCAGGCGTGTCATGAGCTGTGCCGTTCCCAGTGGCTTTCCCGTATGCCAACCGGGAAATAGCCACGGGCTGTCGATGTGGCGGCCGAGGAGGGCGCGTCCTTGCCGTTGCCCGCGTAGTTCCTTGACCAGTGTGTTGATCGGCGGCGGCATCTGCACTGGGGTATCACCCAGGGTGATGGAATCTCCCGATGCTGACACCTGATCGACGGTGATCTGGACTATCCGGGAAAGGGGTTGGCCGAACAGCAGGACGAGCAGTCCGGCTACTCGGTCGACGGTGTCGACGGAGTCGTCGTGCAGCAAATGCTGTACGGTTGCCCACCGCTCATCGTCGCTGATCTGTTCAGGAGCGGAAGCACTTGGGAGAATAGGGATTTCAATATCCTTGGGTGAGTGTCCTCGTTTGGCGGACCACAACAGGAATGTTCGCGCATAGTAGTGACTCGGTGATCCTGTGCTCAGCCAGTCGTCGATATCGGTGTGACTGCATTCGGCGAGACTGACGTGGCGGGCATGCAGCCAATCAAGTAGATCAACGGCCGCTCGGACGTCTCGTCGAACGACGGCGGTTTGCTGGGCTCCGAGGTGTTCGTCGCCGAGTTGTGTGCGCAGTCGTCGCAAGTGGTGCCATGTTGCGAAGCTGCGGACGACCCGGGCGCTGTCATTGCTTTCCAAACGGTCAATCTGTGCTGAGATGGTGTTCTGTAGTGCGATCATCCGCTCATCTCGTGGTGGTAAAACCCCGTTTGCGACGAGGCCTGCGCGGACGTGTGGCAGGCCTTTGTGGTGCTGGAGCCCGTCGAGGTAGTCGTGTGTAACCGGTGTCGGTGCCGCAGCGATGGCCCGTAGGAGTTCGCGTGGCGGACGTCGGTTGAGCCAGTCGAGAATGCCCACCGGGTCTGCGGCGAGGAGCGCGTCGAGCACCGGGAGGATGTGCGGTTGCACTGCTCCGTCATGACTCAGTAGCTCGGTCAGCCGTTTGCGGCAGGCGCATCGGCTGCACAGCCCGTGATGGTGTAACCGTTCCACCACACCGCATTCGGTGCAAGTGCTTGTGTGCTGAGGGATGCTTTGCATAACACGTCCGGCACAACGGTTCACCCGTGGGCAGTCGCGCTGCGACCTTTTTGCGTTTTCCGCAATCGGAGCATGGTTGGACAACGACGTTGCAGGTGTTGCACATTGCGCTGCCGTCATCGCACCGTTTGGAGACCACGCGCACGTTTCCGCAGACTATGCACGGCTCAGGTGGGCGCCGGCTGTGCTCGCAGGAATCGCAGAGCGGAGTGTCGGTCTTCGCCGAGTGGCACGGCCTGGTTTTCCCGCATCGCGAACACGTGGCGATCGGCGGTTGATAGCAACGGCCGCATATGCGGCCTTCGCCGCCGGCCAGACTGACAATGAAGGCTCGGCGGCCGCATTGTGTCCATTGCTCGAACAGTGCCGATTCGTGGCTCCTGCAAGGCAAGCACAAGACTTTGTCCTCCGCGTCGCGGCTGCAACCGGTGGTCGCCCGTCCGCACCGCTCACACGGGCGTTTCCTCACCTCCTCGTAGCAGCGCTTGCAGCAGCGTTGCTCGTTCCGCTTGAACAACAAGGGCCGATTTCTCTGGCAGAAAGGGGCATTTCGGAGCGACAAGGTGATCGGCACCGGCGGCGATGAGTTTGTCGACCAACGTGGGTAGCTGTGGCGGCCCGGTGTGGGCCTGGCCGGTCAGTAGCGAGGGATTGGCCTGAATCGCCAGCGCTAACGTGCGTTGCTTGGCCGGCGAGCCCGCCACCGATGTGATCACGTCAATGATGGTCGCGCGGTCGAGGTCTGGTTGTAGCGCACGTACGGCGTCGCAGATCGCCCCCACGGGATCTGCCGGGCCATCGGCATGCGTGCGCCAGCACTTTCGGCAAAACGGCCGACCCGCGGCATCCCGGTTAGAGACGTGTTTGATCTGACCACAGGCGGTGCAGGGTTTCGCCCGGCGCAACATATCGCAGTAAGCGCAGGTCCGCTGTCCGTTCTCATTGATGCAAGGCAGTGACTTTTCTCCGCCGCATCGAGCGCACCGCGGTCGCACCACGTTGACCGCGCCGCGATCGATCAGTGCGCTAATGAGTTTCTGAATGTGCAACGGGCCCTCGGGACGCCCCGATATCAGCAAGTCCCCGTCGAGAACGAGAGTCCGTGCCAGTTTTCGCAGGGCCGGCGGTTTGCTCGTGCAATCCGAGACCGCGTCCTTGATGGACTCAATGTCGAGTTTCGGCTCGACCGTCATCACGATTTCAGTGATCACTTCTACCGGATGAGTGTAGTGGCGTGGAGAAGGCGCCGATGTGCTCACGAGGACTGCCAGATCAACCGGGAACAATTCTGGCGCGCTTCGGCCGGAAATCGCCTACGCCACTAGATTTTCCGTCGTCTCCATTTGCGCCTACCGTCCTACGGCCCCGTTTCGCATCCGACGCCACCGGCTCTATGAGTTCCTCGGTGGTGCAGCCCAAAATATCCAGTAGAGCCATCAGAACCTTCAGATTGAGCCGCTCCGGGGTCTCCACCACAAGACGGTAGGTCTGGCTCGGTGACAACTCGATTCCACGCTGGGCCAGCAGCGGCCTCAAATCAGTAGTGGAGTACATGCCACGCACCGCCATCAACTCGCGTAGATGCCACCGATAATCCAACTTCGGCGTCATGATTTCTTCTCCGTATCCATGGTCAGCGCTCGGTCGAGGGCCTTGCGCATCATCGTGTTCATGAAATCCCCACCCACCCCTGTGTATATCGCCGTAGTCGACGCAAACCGGTGGCCCACCTGCTCCTGAACAAACTTCGGGTCTGCACCGTCTTCGATGAGATGAGTGACAAAGCTATGCCGCAGACAGTGCGGCGTCAGCGCGGCATCCAGCCCCAGAGCATCTCGGTACTCGGCAAACCGCTCTTCAACCTCGCGCGGCCGAAGTCGCCCACCACGTTCGGTGAGAAACACCGCAGGATCGTCCTGACTATCTCGATACCGCGGCCGAACATTGTCGAGATAGTCGGCAAGCGCCTCGGCAGCCCACGGCATGACCGTATGAACGGTCCGACGCTTGGGTGCCGATCCACGTGACCGCTTGCCGTAACGGACGTGGATCAACGCATAGCGGCCCAGCTCCGGCGCTTTCGCGCTCTGGTAAAAATCGGTGACGTCCAACTGGCACGCCTCGTTGCACCTCAGACCCCAGGCGTACAGGACCTTCAGAAGGGTGGCATCGCGATATGCGGTCAATGCACCTTTGCGTCCCCGGCGTGTTGCCTGCTCGACACGGTCATCCGCATAGTCCAACATGCGCTGAATCTCGTCGCGGGTCATCGGTCGTCGATCAGCACGACCCTCGTAATCGGTGAGGTGCGCCGCCGTGTTCCACTCGTGGCATACCTGAACCGGGTGAGTCCCAAAACGGTTCTCGCACTCTGCAATCCACCCATAGTGCGGTGAAGTGATGTAATCGCAGAACACCCGTAGCGCACTCTGGTACAGACGGATCGTCGATTTTGCCCGGCCTCGCTGCGCTATCAGATCAGTCATCCACTCATCGACCTGGGCCGCGGTCCACTGCCACGGATATTCGTTGACTGTCTTGCTGAAACGACGCACCACCGACAAGCGACCGGCGATTGTCTTAGGCAGGATCAGTCGGCCACCACGTTGTTGACGGCTCCAGCCCTCCAACATCGCCTCAAACACCAAATCCTCGGGGTGCAGCAGGGCCACCCCATCAACGAGAACCAGCTGGGCGGCCCCCTCGGGGGATGGCTCTTTCCCAAAGCGAACCGCCTTCCTCAGACGAGAGAATCATGCATCAAATGCATGATCGACGCAAGACCTGCGCCAGGGCAATGCATCTCGAGCGATGCTCTACCCTGTAGTGTCCAGGCCAACCATCAGCAGCACGGTCGACACGCGTTCATCCGATGCAATTCCGCGCAGTTCCGCCAGATCTGCAGCGGTCCAAGATAGTTCGAGGAAGTCTAGATCGAGGTCTTCGCGGATGTCGTCGGCGAAAAGGCTCATCAGGTAGCGCTCCAGCACCGCGATGTCGGCGACGAACAGCAGCGGCTGGCCTGTCGAGGAAGGAGGCCGCGACGATGGCCAGTGACGCTGCCCCACAGGTCAAGACGGTGGTGATCAACTGGGTCGAGACGTCCTACCACCGCATCAGCGGTGTTGAGTCGACGATGGCTCGGTTGGATTCACCGCCGTCATAAAGACGTTCCAGAATCTCGGCCAGTTCGCCGCTGCTCATGTAGCGACTTTGCGTACATCGGCCATCTGTTCGCGCACGATCGCGGCGATCGACTCCCACCAGATGCGGCGTTCGTCTGGTGCGGTGGGCCAGATATTGGCCGCGCCGGTTGCCTTGGCGGCATCAGCGGGTCCTGCCATCGGCCTCGCCGCGGACCAGTACCTGACTGGCTCTGCAGCTCCTGCCGCCTCGGGAGCTTCGGCACGCGGCGTAGTCAGCGCGAGCAGCGCGCCAACCCGGACGGCACGATGGGACGCGCCTACCGTCAGCCCGAGCCTGCGCGATCCTAGCCGGGTTGACGCCTTGTGGCGAGGGTCTCGCGCTGCTCGGGCGTCAGCGTCACCGCCAGCGCGACCTGGGCGGGCGTGGCCTGTTGCTGTTCGGCGACCGCGGTGACGGCGTCGACGACCTTGAGGTTGGCCTCCAGCGCGCCGTCGCGGAACCGCGGCATGGTGCGCCGGAAGTCGTTGGTCGACGCCAGATCCGCCGATGACCGCACCGCACCCGCGAGGAACCCGCGGCCCAGCGGCGAGTACGGCACGAACCCCACGCCGAGTTCGGCGGCCGCCGGCACGACCCAGGGCTCGACTTCGCGGCTCCAGATCGACCACTCGCTCTGCACGGCGGCGATCGGGTGCACCGCGACGGCGGCGCGCAGCTCGTCGGCGGTGACCTCGGACAGCCCGAGGTGGCGGACCTTGCCCGCGGCGACCAGTTCGGCCATCGCGCCGACGGTCTCCTCGATCGGCACGGTGGTGTCCCGGCGGTGCATGTAGTACAGGTCGATCACCTCGGTCTGCAGCCGTTACAGGCTCTCGTCGGCGCACCGCCGGACGTAGGCGGCGTCGCCGCGCACAGTCGGGCGGCCCGCCGCGCGGTCGGCCGGGTTGCCGGTGATCCCGAACTTGGTGGCGAGGGTGACCTCGTCGCGCCGGTCGGCCAGCAGCCGCGCGATCAACCGCTCGTTGTCGCCGTTGCCGTAGATGTTGGCGGTGTCGATGAACGTCACCCCGAGGTCGAGGCAACGGTGCAGCGTGGCCAGCGATTCGTCGTCGTCGACCTCCCCGTAGACCGGGGTGAGGGCCATCGCGCCGAACCCCATCGCGCTGACGGTCAGATTGTCGCCCAACTGAACTGTGGGTACGTCGGGTCCGTTCTGCGAGGTCTGCATGGCGTCGGAAACCAGCGGCGTCGGCCCGCTATTCCGGCCGCCTGTGACCCTGTTGCAACGTCGAATCCCTACCGCCGGGCCGGAAAGCGTCCTAGCCTGTGAGGTACATCACAAGGAGGCTCTGATGCGGATCGCGGATGTGTTGCGGAGCAAGGGGTCGGCGGTCGCGACGATCACCCCGCAGACCTCGGTGGCCGGTCTGCTCACCGAGCTGGCGGTGCACAACATCGGGGCCATGGTGGTCGTCTCGCCCGACGGCCTGGCCGGCATTGTCTCCGAGCGCGACGTGGTGCGTGCGCTGCACCGTCGCGGCGCCGACCTGCTGACTTGTCCGGTGTCGGAGATCATGACGTCGCTGGTGGCGACGTGCTCACCCGACGACACCGTCGACAGCCTCAGCGCGCTGATGACCAACAACCGGGTGCGCCACGTGCCGGTGATGGACAACGGCAGGCTGGTCGGAATCGTTAGCATCGGCGACGTGGTCAAGACCCGGATGGAAGAGCTCGAAGCGCAGCAGGAGCAGCTGCAGGCCTACATCACCCGTGGCTGACGTCGCGGTGGCCGCGGCGCAGCGCCGCGACCTGCAGTCGATGGCGCGTGTGCTGGCGCGGGCGTTCCAGGACGACCCCGTGATGATGTGGGTGGTGCCTGAGCCGGCCGCCCGCGCGCGGGCGCTGCCGCGGATGTTCGCCACCATGATCCGCCACCACTATCTGCGCAGCGGTGCGCCCGAGGTGGCCGGCGGCACTCACCTCGGCGCGGCGGCGCTGTGGGATCCGCCCGGCGGCTGGCGACAGTCGCGGCTGCAGGAGCTGCGCATGATGCCCGGCTTCCTGCGGGCGCTGGGCAGGCACGTGCCGCGCGCTCAGCAACTCATGGACCTGATGCACGCGCAGCACCCCGAGGAGCCGCACTGGTACCTCGCGGTGATCGGCTCGGACCCGACCGTGCGCGGCACCGGATACGGGCAGACGCTGATGCGCTCGCGGCTGGACCGCTGCGACGCCGAGTACGCCCCGGCGTACCTGGAGTCCAGCAACCCAGCCAATGTCCCGTACTACGAGCGGTTCGGCTTCCAGGTCACCGGTGAGATCACCGTGCCCGACGGGCCGACGCTGTGGAAGATGTGGCGGGAGCCCCGCTAGCTCCCAGGATTCCGCTAGTTCCAGGAGTAATCGGCGCGCAGCCGGGCGGCGACGACCTCGAACGCCGGCCGCGGCAGGATCGCACCCTCGCGGCGGATGCCCTCCTCGGGCACGTCGAGCACGCGGTCCAGCCGCACGAAGCTCTCCCGGCCGTCGTAGTCCCACGGGCCGCGGCCGATGCTGAGCCAGTTCGGGTCGTCGCGGCGGTGCTCCTGGCTGGACAGCATCAGCCCCAGCAGGGTGGTGCGGTCGCGGCCGACGACCAGCACGGGCCGGTCCTTGCCCTGGGTCGGGTCGTCCTCGTAGACCACCCAGGTCCACACGATCTCGCCGGGATCGGCGCGGCCGTCGAGGTCGGGTGCGTAGACGATCCTGCGGGCGCGGTGCGCGGTCGGCACCGCGTGGCTGGTGACCGGTCGGCCGGTGGTGATCGCGGTTACCTCCTGCTTCTGGGCACCAGCGATGACGTCCAGCCCGATCCGGATGCCCTGCGCAATACCGCGTTGCACGGTCTCGGACTGGCCGATCTGGCGGAGGAACTTCGGCGCCTCGTTGAACACCAGGTTCTCCGCAAGGCGTTGGAAGGTCTTCCACGGCGGAGCCATGTTCCCGAGCATAAGCGAGGTCACCGCAACGCGATTGTGTGCGCGAGCCCCGCCGTGGATACGCTGTAACGGTTCCCCGGACCGTCTACCAGGAGATTCCCATCAGCACGTTCGCCGACCGGACCTTCACGTCGCCGGCGCAGATCCGGAACTTCTGCATCATCGCCCACATCGACCACGGCAAATCGACGTTGGCCGACCGGATGCTGCAGCTGACCGGTGTCGTCGACGAGCGCTCGATGCGCGCCCAGTACCTGGACCGGATGGACATCGAGCGTGAGCGCGGCATCACGATCAAGGCGCAGAACGTGCGCCTGCCCTGGCAGGTCGACGGCACCGACTACGTGCTGCACCTCATCGACACCCCGGGCCACGTCGACTTCACCTACGAGGTGTCGCGCGCGCTGGAGGCCTGCGAGGGCGCGATCCTGCTCGTCGACGCCGCGCAGGGCATCGAGGCGCAGACCCTGGCCAACCTGTACCTGGCGCTGGACCGCGACCTGCACATCATCCCGGTGCTCAACAAGATCGACCTGCCGGCCGCCGACCCGGAGCGCTACGCCGCCGAGCTCGCCCACATCGTCGGCTGCGAACCCTCCGATGTGCTGAAGGTGTCGGGCAAGACCGGCGAGGGGGTGCGCGAGCTGCTCGACCACGTGGTGCGCGAGGTGCCGCCGCCGGTCGGCGACTCCGACGCCCCGACCCGGGCGATGATCTTCGACTCCGTCTACGACACCTACCGCGGTGTGGTCACCTACGTGCGCGTCGTCGACGGCAAGATCGTGCCCCGCGAACGCATCAAGATGATGTCCACCGGCGCCACCCACGAGCTGCTCGAGGTCGGCATCGTCTCACCCGAGCCCAAGCCGTGTGACGGCCTCGGCGTCGGCGAGGTGGGCTACCTCATCACCGGGGTGAAGGACGTGCGCCAGTCGAAGGTCGGCGACACCGTGACCACCGCCCGCAACGGCGCCACCGACCCGCTGACCGGCTACCGCGAACCCAAGCCGATGGTGTACTCCGGGCTGTACCCGGTGGACGGCTCGGACTACCCGGACCTGCGCGACGCGCTGGACAAGCTGCAGCTCAACGACGCCGCGCTGACCTACGAGCCGGAGACGTCGGTGGCGCTGGGCTTCGGGTTCCGGTGCGGCTTCCTGGGTCTGCTGCACATGGAGATCACCCGCGAGCGGCTCGAGCGCGAGTTCGACCTCGACCTGATCTCCACGTCGCCGAACGTGGTGTACCGGGTGGTCAAGGAGGACGGCAGCGAACTCGTCGTCACCAACCCGTCGGACTGGCCGGACGGCAAGATCCGCACCGTCTACGAGCCCGTCGTCAAGACCACGATCATCGCGCCCAGCGAGTTCATCGGCACCATCATGGAGCTGTGCCAGTCCCGCCGCGGCGAGCTGCAGGGCATGGACTACCTGTCGCCGGAGCGCGTCGAGCTGCGCTACATCATGCCGCTGGGCGAGATCATCTTCGACTTCTTCGACTCGCTGAAGTCGCGCACCCGCGGCTACGCCAGCCTGGACTACGAGGAGGCGGGCGAGCAGGAGGCCAACCTGGTCAAGGTGGACATCCTGCTGCAGGGTGAGCCGGTCGACGCGTTCAGCGCGATCGTGCACAAGGACTCGGCGTACGCCTACGGCAACAAGATGACCACCAAGCTCAAGGAGCTGATCCCGCGCCAGCAGTTCGAGGTTCCGGTGCAGGCCGCGATCGGATCCAAGATCATTGCCCGCGAAAACATCCGCGCGATCCGCAAAGACGTGCTATCGAAGTGCTACGGCGGCGACATCACGCGTAAGCGCAAGCTGCTGGAGAAGCAGAAGGAAGGCAAGAAGCGGATGAAGATGGTCGGGCGCGTAGAGGTGCCCCAGGAGGCGTTCGTCGCCGCCCTGTCGACCGAGTCGTCCGCGGACAAGGCCACCAAGAAGTAGGGGAGCGATGCGCGCGGCGACGGTGACGGTGCTGGCTGTGGGTGCGCTGCTGACCGGGTGCGCCACGACGACCGTCGCCGAGCCGCAGGCCGTGCAGATCACCGAGGTCGCCGCGCCCTCCCCGGACCGCACCCTCGACCAGGCGCTGCCCACCGTCGAGGAGATGTCGACGCTGACCGGGGCGGCCGGCTTCGTCGGCCAGCTGGTCGAGGGCGGAGCGGAGATGCTGCTGCAGGGCATCGGTGCCGCCGACGCGGTGCCCGCCGACTGCGTGGGCGCCGCGGGCCCGCTGCAACAGGCGGTCTACGGTGCGGCTCCGGTGCGCTCGGTGGTCAGCCAGTCGTGGGCGGGCGGTGACGCCGACGGGCCCTCGGCGACCGGCTTCTTCGGGATCGTGCAGTTCACCGACGCCGATGCGGCCCAGCAGTTCTTCGCCGCCTCGGCCGACAGGTGGCACCGCTGCAACGGGCAGACGGTCGTGGCTGCCGGTGCGTCCAGCCGCGTCACCGACGTCGCCGTCGACGACCGGATGGTCTCGGCGGTGGTGATGAAGGATTCGGGTACGACGGTGCAGCGCGCACTCGGCGCCGTCGGGGACGCCGTCGTCGACGTCGAGATCACCGATGTCGCCGGCCCCGGCGAGGCGGGTGCGGTCGACGCGGTCGCCGTCGCGAACCTGATGCTGCAGAAGATCGGCGTGCGCTGACCCGGAATTGACGGCCACCGCACGAATTTGCGGGGCGTCGGTCACAATAGCGCGGTGACCTACATGGAAACGGCCGGCCGGCTGGCCGCCGCGGGGGCTGTCATATCGGTGGCGGTGCTGCTCAGCGGCTGCGTGAGCACGGTGTCCGGGACGGCGCAGCGCGGACAGGGAGCGGCGCAGACCGACGTGCCCCCGCTGGACGCCGGCGACCTCGACGACGTGTTGCTGTCGATCGAGGAGATCAACCAGATCATGGGCGCCTCGACGATGGAGGTCACCGCCGAACTCGAGGAGATGACCGACAACTCCGAGTCGGTGTCGGATCCCGGCTGTCTGGGCGCCATCTACGGCGCCGAGGACCCGGTGTACGCGGGCAGCGGGTGGACCGACATGCTCGACCAGGTGGCGCGCGAGCCCGGCGACGACAACAACCACTGGGTCGAGCAGACCGCGGTGCTCTACCCGTCGGCGCAGGACGCGCAGCAGTTCTTCGACGACAGCGTGAGCATGTGGGAGAGCTGCGCGAATTACACTGTGGCCATTCTGGATTCGAACACAGAGTATTACTGGGACCTCGGCGACGTGACGGTCGAGGATGCGTTGGTGACCCAGCTGACCACCCAGCAGGACGCCGACGGCTGGGCGTGCCAGCACGCGCTGTCGGCGGTCTCCAACGTGACGGTGGAGACCTGGGCGTGCGGGTACTCGATCACCGATGAGGCCGCGGTCATCGCGCTGGACATGGTGGCCAACGCCGGGCGCTGACCCGGCCTGCCCGGGGTTCGAATCTCGGCGGATATAACCCCCGCGAAATGCGCACCGCGCCATTACTTTCGGCCGGTGAGCAGTTACGGGCCCCGCGATCCCTTCGTGCTGTCGGCGTTCACCATGTCGACGGTGTCGCACGGCAATTTCGGGCTGTGGCGCCATCCCGCCGACCGCACCGAGCAGTACACCAGCGTGCGCTACTGGGTCGAGCTGGCGCGCCTGCTCGACGCCGGGGGATTCGACACCCTGTTCATCGCCGACGCGGTCGGCCAGCTCGACGTCTACGGCGGCGACGCCGCTGCCGCGCTCTCCCACGCGGTGCAGACCCCGGTGACCGACCCGCTGCTGGCGGTGTCGGCGATGGCCGCGGCCACCGAACACCTCGGCTTCGGCATCACCGTCTCCACCACCTACGAGAGCCCCTATCTGCTGGCCCGCAAGTTCAGCACCCTCGACCACCTCACCGACGGCCGGATCGGCTGGAACATCGTCACCTCGCTGCTGGACAGCGCGGCGCGCAACATCCTGGGCCGCGACCGGCAGATCCCGCACGACGAGCGCTACGCCATCGCCCAGGAGTTCGTCGAGGTCACCTACAAGCTGTGGGAGGGCTCGTGGGAGGACGACGCGGTGCGCCGCGACCGCGTCGGCGGTGTGTTCACCGACCCCGCGAAGGTGCATCCCATCGCGCACGAGGGCACCTACTTCAGCGTCCCCGGCGCGCATCTCGTCGAGCCGTCCCCGCAGCGCACCCCGGTGCTGTTTCAGGCGGGCACGTCCGCCGCGGGCCGCGAGTTCGCCGCCCGCAACGCTGAACTGGTGTTCGTCGCCGACCCGCGGCCCGACGTGCTGCGCCGCAACATCGACGACATCCGCACCCGCGCCGTCACCCACGGCCGCAAGCCCGACTCGATCAAGTTCATCACCTCGGTCGAGATCGTCACCGACAGCACCGATTCCGCCGCACAGGCCAAGGCCGACGACCTGACCCGCCATCACGACCCGCAGGCCGGGCTGGTCCTGCTGTCGGCACTGTCCGGCGTCGACTGGTCGTCCTATGACATCGACCGGCCGATCGAACAGTTCGACACCGACGCCAGCCGGTCCATCCTCGCCGCCGTCGACGACGCCGACGCCCGTCACCGCATCACGCTGCGCGACTACGTCGGCGGGCTGGGCGGTTTCGGCGGGTCACTGTTCGTCGGCTCGGGGCGCACCGTCGCCGACGAGCTCGAGGCCTTCGCCGAGCGCACCGGCGTCGACGGGTTCAACATCGCCTACCACGTGACGCCGGGCAGCTTCGCCGACGTCGCCGAACACCTCATCCCCGAACTGCGCCGCCGCGGCCGGGCCAGAGAGCGCGGCGAGGCAACCACCTTGCGGCAGCGCCTGTTCGGCGGATCGCCACTGCTGCCCGACGAACACCCGGCGGCTGCATTCCGTCTCAAAAGAATCTCGGAGATTTGATCGCTCACGGCGGCAACGCGTTTGCGGCATTGTGATGGTCTCATCACATCGGCGTTAACCGCCCGTGTGCCGGATCGACATGGCGCACAGGGCGATCTGACTCTGCGCAGGAAAGGCGTGCAGCATGTCCACATCCATCAGTCACGACGTGGGTCTGGCCGGTCGCGAGCTCACCGCGGCCGAGGAGACCGGTCTTCGACGTGACGCCCTCGGCTTCTGGGGTGTCTTCGCCCAGGGGCTGGCCGCGGCGGCACCCAGTGTCGCGGTCGCATCCGTTCCGTTCATGCTGTTCGTCGCCGCAGGCAAGGGTGCCTCATGGGCGGTCATCGTCGGCCTCACCATCACGGTGCTGATCGCGGCCACCATCAGTTTCCAAGCGCGGCGCACGGTTTCGTCGGGATCGCTGGGCACCTACACCGGCAACGGTCTCGGTCCCGGCTTCGCGTACGCCGCCGGCTTCAGCCTGCTGATCGGCTACATCGGGTTCGCGACCACGGGCACGCTCGGCGGTGTGCTGTACCTCGACTCGTTCCTGCAGTCGATCGGGCTGGGGTCGCAGGACATCTGGTTCAAGCTCATCCTCGTCGCGGTGATCGTCGCGCTGGGCACCTACCTGCCGTACCGCGGGGTGTCGATCGCGGCGAAGTACGAACTGGTCTTCGAGGTCGTCGCCGTCGCCTCGATCCTGGTCATCATCGCCGCCTCCTACGTCACCTACGGCTTCCGGATCGACTGGGAGCAGTGGGATCTCGGCCACCTCGGCAACAGCGCGACCTTCATCGCGGCGGTGTCGGCGGTCGGCTCGTATGCCGGCTTCGAAAGCGTCGCGTCGCTGGGTGCTGAGGCCCGCGACGCGCACCGCAACATCGCGCGCTCGCTGCTGCGCGTCGTGCTGCTGCTGGGCGTGCTCTACATCATCGCGACCTATCCGCAGGTGCTGTTCTTCGACGGCATCGACGGGGACAACGCGGTGCTGCCGCAGCTGGCCGACGCCACCGGCGTGTCCTGGGTGAACTACGCGGTCAGCGCCGCGGTGGCGGTGGCCTTCATCGTGTTCGTCACCGCCGTCACCACGGCCGCCGCGCGCTCACTGTTCACGTTCGCCCACGAGGGTGCGCTGCCGCGGCCGTTGGCCAGGGTGCACCCGACGTACAAGACGCCGTGGGTCGGCATCGCGCTGATCGGGGTGCTGGCGTTCGTGTTCTCCACCGTCGCGACGTTCAGCTCGGCCGGCCGGCTGGTGTTCGAGGTGTACGGCGGCTATGTCGCGACCTGGGGCTTCCTGATCAGCTACCTGCTGGTGGTGATCGCCACCCCGATCTGGCTGTACCGGATCAAGGCGCTGACACCGCTGCGGCTGGCGGTGTCGTCGGCCGCCACGATCGCGCTGGGCTACGTGATCTTCTCCAACTTCTATCCGGTGCCGGAGTTCCCGTTCAACATCCTGCCGTTCATCTTCGGCACGTTCCTGCTCGGCGGGCTGGCCTGGTACTGGTACCTCAAGCGGACCCGGCCGGAGGTGGCCCGCCGCATCGGCACCATCCAGACGCTCTCGGAGAGCGAGCAGCAGCGGCTGGCCGACGAGGGCATCCTCGAGGTGCTCGGCGAGCGGCCCGCGGGCGCGGAGGCCGCGAAATGACCGCCACCGTGGCCGCGCCCGCCGAAACCGACTCCGCATGGCTGCGGCGCGCCGGCGAGGTCAAGGCCCGGCTGCGGGCGACCGCCCCCGCCCGCGACCGCGCCGGTCAACTCCCCGTCGAGGAGGTCGGCTGGCTGAAAGAGGCACGGCTGCTGGGGATCTTCATCCCGGAGTGGTTCGGCGGCGGCGGCGCCACCTGGACGCAGGTCGCGGAGGTGGTGGAGCGCATCGCCCAGGCCGACGCCTCGCTGGCGCACGTGCTGCTGTACCACTACTTCGGCAGCCAGGCGGGTCTGCGCGGGGAGAACGGGTTCGTCGGCGCGGACCGGGCCCGCCGGATCGCCGCCGAACAACTGCTGCACGGCACCGTCGCGCAGGCGGCCTATCCGCCGCTGGTGGTGGCGACCCAGACCGCTGACGGGTTCCGGCTCAACGGCCGCAAGTCGTTCACCACCGGGGCGGCGCTGGGCGACGTGCTGCTGACCTGGGTGCAGTTCGACGAGGGCACCGTGCTGGGCGGCGTCGACGTCTCCGGCACGCTCGGCACGATCCACCTGGACCGCGGGGCGCCCGGGCTGTCGTTCGAGGACGACTGGGACAACCTCGGGCAACGTCGAACCGCCAGCGGCACAACGGTGTTCACCGACGTGCCGGTGCGCACCGCCGACGTCATCGCCTACGACGTGGCCGACTCGGTGCGGCCCGACCAGCTCGACGTGCTCTACATGTACTCGGGGTTCGCCGCGATCTTCACCGGTATCGCCGCCGGTGCGCTGGAGGAGGCCGGTGACTACATCCGGACCAAGGGCAGGCCGTGGGTGGAGACCGACCACCGCAGCGCCGGTGAGGATCCGCTGTTGCTGGAGCGCTACGGCCAGTCCTGGATCGAGGTGCAGTCGGCGCAGGCGCTGACCCACCGCGCGGTCGAGGCCGTGGAGGCCGCCCGGGTCCGCGGCGCCGAGCTCACCTGGCCGCAGCGCGCCGAGGCGGTCACCCTGACCAACGCCGCGCGGGTGCACGCCGCGAACGTGGCGCTGTCGGTGACCAGCGGCATCTTCGAGGTGGCGGGTGCGCGGGCCAGCAGGCTCGAGCACGGGCTGGACCGGTTCTGGCGCGACGCCAGGACGCTGAGCCTGCACGACCCGCTGCGCAACAAGCTCGTGCAGATCGGCGACTACGCGCTCAACGGCACCGCACCCACCCCCGGCTTCTATTCCTGACCTGGAGACCCCATGACCCTCATCGATGACACCCCGGCCGGCACCTGGGCCGTCGCACCCGCGGGCCCGCAGGACCATTCGCCAATCGCCGACTTCCTGGCGACCACCCCCGGCCTGGCCGGGCGCAAGTTCGCCGCCGACTCCCGCGATGTCGCCGAGCAGCTCGACGGCGCGTACCCCGGCGCCACGACCGTCGTGCACGACGCCGCCGGGCGGGTGCGCGGCTATGCCACCCTGCACGGCCCGCACGGCGTCGAGCCCGAACTGATCGCCGATTTCGTGTTCGCCCCCGACGTGCCGTCACCGGTGGTCGACGGGGTGGTGGCGACGATCGTCGACCGCTTCCGGCGCGAGGCGCCCGCCGTGCCCGGCGCGTACCTGCGCAGCTTCCTGGGCACCGACCAGCAGGCGGCCGTCGACGCGCTCACCCGGCTCGGCGCCCGCGTGGAGGCCCGGTTCATCCGCACCCGTAAACCGCTCGACGGCGAGGACGAGGCGGCGCTGGCCGCCGCGGCGCTCGACGGCATCACGGTGCTGGGGTGGGCCGACGTGATCGCCCGGGGTCTGGGCGAAGAAGTGCGCCAACTCCAGTTCGACACGTTCGCAGAGCATTTCGGGAACATGTCGAAGACCCCCGAGCTGTGGGAGCACCATCTGCACAGCAGGCTGTTCGCCCCCGACTTCAGCCTGGCCGCGGTCGATGACACCGGTGCGGTCGTCGGCTACGTCCTTGGCTCCACCTACACCTACCTCGGCGGCGCCGGCACCGAGGAGCGCAGCGCCCACACCGACTACATCGGGGTGCGCCGCGATCAGCGCCGCCACGGCCTCGGCGAGCTGCTGCTGCGCAAGGTGTGGCTGGCGGCGCTGCGCCGCGGTCTGACGCTGGCCTCGCTGGGCACCGACATCAACGACCGCAGCAAGGCCCATCTGCTGTACGAGCGGCTGGGCTACGTCGCGGTCGAGCGCTCGGCGGCCTACCGCATCGACGTCTAGCGCGGCTAGCTCGGCGCCGGGCGCCGTTTCAACTCACCGTGATTCGTTTGCGCGCAACCAGCTCGCCCCACACCGCGAACGCCTCGGCGTGCTCGGCCGAGGCGGATCCGCTGGCCACCGCCACCAGACCGGCCGCCACGCTGCCGATCCCGATGCCGGTCTGACGCACCACCCGCACCAGTTCGGCGAACGCCTCATCGGGTGAGCAGCCACGAAGCCCGACGAGAACACCGACCGCATGGTCGATCACGGTGCGTGACGTGTCGTGAGCGCGACGGGAGAAGTGACTCATACCACGAGGATGACGCGAATCCCCGCGCCCGCGAAGAGATACGCGCAGCGTGACTTCAACGGAATCTTCACACCCGTGAGCGCTCGGTTGAACCCGATGGCGATCACGGGATTCGACAACCACAATGGTCGGCATGCTTCCGGTTCTCGATCTCGCCGCCGCGGACACCGATCCCGCCGGCTTTCAGGAGCGGCTGCGCGAAGCCGCCCACGACATCGGGTTCTTCTACCTCGTCGGCCACGGGGTGCCCGACGAGCAGGCCGCGCAGGTGCTGCGCCTGGCCCGTGCGTTCTTCGCGCTGCCGGTCGACGTCAAGAACGAGATCAGCCAACTGAAAAGCCCGCAGTTCCGCGGATATTCACGCATCGGCGGCGAGCTCACCAACGGCAGGGTGGACTGGCGCGAGCAGATAGACATCGGCCCCGAGCGGCCCGCCATCGACGGCGCCGAGGGCTACTGGCGGCTGCAGGGCCCCAACCTGTGGCCGTCGCGGCCCGAGGGCTTCCGGGCCGCCTTCGAGAACTGGACCGCCACCCTGTCGGAGGTGGGGCTGCGGTTGCTGCGGCACTGGGCGGTGTCGCTGGGCGCCGCCGAGGACACCTTCGACCCAGCGTTCGCCGACCGGCCCGCCACCCTGCTGAAGGTGGTGCGCTATCCCGGCACCGCGGACACCACGCAGGGTGTGGGCGCGCACAAGGACTCCGGAGTGCTGACCCTGCTGCTGGTCGAACCGGGCTCCGAGGGCCTGCAGGTCGAGACCCCGGCGGGGGAGTGGATCGACGTGCCGCCGCTGAACGGTGCGCTGATCGTCAACATCGGTGAACTGCTGGAAGTCGCCACCGGCGGCTACCTGCGCGCCACCCGGCACCGGGTGCTGGCCCCGCCGCCGGGCACCGACCGGGTGTCGATCCCGTACTTCCTCAACCCGTCGCTGGACGCCCAGATCCCGATCATCGACCTGCCGCCGGAGCTGGCGGCGCTGTCGCGCGGGGTGGAGGCCGACCCGGACAATCCGATCTACAACACCTACGGCGAGAACGCCTGGAAGTCGCGGACCCGGGCGCACCCTGACGTCGCCGAGCTGCACCACGGCATCAAGCCCACCGGCGTGGCCAGCGCGTACTAGCGCCGACGCAGAAAGGTTCGGGCTGATCGCAACCATCGGCAGCCGGCGGCGCCGTGGATAGATTTCGGGCGTGTTCGACGTGCGGCGGCTCGTGGTGTTGCAGGAGGTCGTGCGCTGCGGATCGCTGTCCGCGGCGGCGGCGCTGAACTACACCACCTCGGCGGTGTCCCAGCAGATCACCGCGCTCGAGCGCGACATCGGCGCGACACTGCTGGTGCGCAGCCCCAGCGGGGTGCGCACCACCGCCGCCGGTGCCCGGCTGCTCGAACACGCCGAGACGATCCTGGCCGCGATCGCCGCGGCCGAGCGCGACCTGGCGCGCATCGCCACCGGCCGGCCCGGCGCGGTACGCATCGCGTCGTTCGCCAGCGCGGCGGCGACGATCCTGCCGCGCGCGATCGCCCGCTTCCGCGCGCTGTGCCCCGACATCGACATCGACCTGGTGCCCGCCGACCCGGCCGACGGGGTCGACCTGCTCGCCGCCGGCGACGTCGACGCCGCGCTGATCACCGAGGTGCCCGGCGAGCGGCCCGAATTCCCAGGCGTGCACAGCACTCCCGTCTACGACGACGAGTTCTTCGTCGTGCTGCCCGCCGGCCACCGGCTCGCGACCGCCCGCGAGGTGTCGTTCGCCGCGCTGGCCGGCGAGCAGTGGATCGTCAGCACCGAGACCGGTGTCTGCCCCGACGTGCGGGTGTTCGAACAGGCCTGCCGCCACGCCGGTTTCGTGCCGTCGGTGACGTTCCGCGCCGAGGACTACCACACCGTCCAAGGTCTGGTCGCCGCCGAGCTCGGGGTGTCGCTGGTGCCGGCGCTGGCGGCGTTCGGCGGCGCACACCCCGATGTGGTGCTGCGCCGGGTGGTGGGACGACGGCCGGTGCGGCGCATCGCGGTCGCCACCGCCGACGAACCCGCCGAGAACTCCCCGCTGGGCACCTTCGTGTCGCTGACCCGCGCGGTCGGCACTCGGCTACGCCCCAGCCTCGCTTACAGCGTTCCTGAACGCCCCTTCAGCGTCGCTTGATCCACCTTCCCCCGTCCCATCGAGCCCCCTAGGTTGGCGACCATGACCACCACCGAAAGCACCACTCCCGTCCTGACGACATCGGAAGAGGCGCTGCGCATTGCGCATTCGATCGCAGCCGACATCGCGGCGGGCGCGGTCGAACGCGAACTCAACGGCACCTGGCCGGAGGAGGAGCTGCGCCGGGTCAGCGAGTCGGGTCTGCTCGGCATCATCGTGCCCGCCCGGTTCGGCGGCCCGGACCTGCCGCGGGCCACCGCCGTCGAGGTGTTGCGCATTCTGGCGCAGGCGGATTCGGCCGTCGGCCAGCTGCTGCTGTCGCACTTCGTGCTGAACCAGGCCATCACCGGCCTGGAGGACAACGACCCGGCGCCGCGGATCTACCGCGACGTGCTCGACGGCGCCCAGCTGGGCAACGCCACCGTCGAGCGCGGCACCAAGCGCAGCATCGACCGGCGTACCACCGTGGTGCGCCGCGACGACGGCACCTGGGTGCTCAACGGCACCAAGTACTACGCGACCGGGACGCTGGGGGCGACGTGGATCGCCGTCGCCGCCCGCGTCCCCGGCACCGATCCCGACCACGGTGCAACGGTTTTCGTGCAGCCCACCGATCCCGGTGTGACGCTGAACCTGGACAAGTGGTCGTCGTTCGGCCAGCAGGGCACCGCCTCCGGTGAGGTGGTGTTCGACAACGTCGTCGTCGAAGACCCGTTCGTCATCGACGAGGGGCCCGATCCCGACCCGGTCACCGCACCGCCCGCGGTGCTCGGCGCGTTCGACCAGGCGCTGCACGCCGCCGTCGACATCGGCATCGCCCGCGCCGCGCTGGAGGAGGGCGCGAAGTTCGTCACCACCAAGTCGCGGCCGTGGTTCGAGGCCGGGGTGGACAGCGCCGCCGAGGAACCGCACGTGGTGCGCCGGTTCGGTGAGCTCACCGCCCGGCTGTACGCGCTGGAGGCGCTGCTGGCCCAGGGCGCGAACCTGGTCGACGAGGCGCTGGCACTGCCGGAGCTGACCCGCGAGGCGGCCGCGGAGGCGTCGCTGAAGGTGGCCGCCGCCAAGGCGCTGGCCCAGGAGTTCGCCGTCGAGATCGCCAGCGGCATCTTCGAACTCGCCGGCTCCTCGGCGACCGACAAGAAGTACGCGCTGGACCGGCACTGGCGCAACGTGCGGGTGCACTCACTGCACGACCCGGCCCGCTGGAAGTACGTCCACCTCGGCAACTACACGCTGCGCGGCACCAAGCCGCCGCGGCTCGGTGTCCTCCTCTGACTCGAAGGAAACAACCATGGCAGGCTTCTATCTCACCGGCAGCATCAACGTCGCGAGTGTCGACGACGCGTTCAAGCTCGTCGGCAGCCGGCTGCAACCCGGCGTCACCCGGGTCCCCGACGGCGAACCCGGCGACCGCGCCAACTGGGTACTCACCCAGGCCGACGTCTTCCTGAAGAACCCGACGCTCGACGTCGTCGACGGCAAGGTGCGGGTACGACCCGGCACCACAGTCGCTGATCGCCTACTCGTCGGAGTCGTGGCAGGTGATCCGGGCGCTCACCCGCCAGCTGGTCACCTACCCGGGCAGCACGGAGAGCATCGGCGCTGACGTCGAGGTGGTGCCGGACCTGGCCGAGAGCTGGGAGGTCACCCCGGACGGCAAGACCTACACGTTCAAGCTGCGCGACGGCATCAAGTTCTCCGGGGCCACCGACCGCGAGATCACCGCGCACGACTTCGTCTACGCGGTCAAGCGGTTCCCGGACCCCAACGCCCAGGTCAGCGCGATCACCTACTACAACGCGCTGTTCGACGGATTCCGGGAGTACGCCGACGAATTCGCCAAGGTGCCCACCGGTGATCTGGCGGCGGTCAAGGAGTTCATCGACACCCACGAGATCAGCGGCGTCACCGCGCTCGACGACAAGACGTTGCAGATCAAGCTGACCGAGCCGGCCAGCGACTTCCTCGACATCCTCACGCTGAACTTCGTCAGCCCGCTGCCCGAGGAGATCGTCAGCAACTACTTCGCCGACAGCCTGGAGTTCCGGCAGAACTACGCCTCCAGCGGCCCGTACTACATCGAGTCCTACGAGCAGGGCAAGGAACTGCGGCTCAAGAAGGTGCCGGACTACAACGGTGAGGGCGACCCCCGCAAGGCGTACGCCGACGAGATCGTCTTCGACACCACCGTCGCCTCCGCCGACGCCGCCTCCCAGCAGCTGCAGACCGGCACCGCCGACATCGGCCTGTACATCCGCGCCTACCCGGCCAACGTGATCGCCCAGTACAAGAAGACCGACCCGGATCACCTGCACAGCTCGGCGAGCGGGTCGGCGGTCTTCATCAGCTGGAACAACCCGGACAAGCCCGCCACCCCCGGACAGGAGGCGCTCAAGGATCTGCGGGTGCGCCAGGCGTTCAACTACGCGCTGGACAAGGCCGACGTCGTACGCGGCCTCGGCGGCCCGGACGCCGCACAGGTCAGCGACCAGATCCTGACGTCGACCATCGTCGGCTACAACGAGGACAGCCCGTACTCCACCCCGGACGGCAAGGGCTACCCGGAGAAGGCCAAGGCGCTGCTGGCCGAGGCCGGCAGGGAGAACCTGACGGTCAACCTGGCCTACCGCACCAACCCGGAGTTCGAGAAGATCGCCACCTCGGTGCAGAACTCGGCCAAGCGCGCGGGCATCGACGTGAAGCTCACCCCGGTGCCCGCCGACAGCTGGAGTGCGCTCAACGCGTTCCTCGGCGACAAGTCCAAGGTCGACCAGTGGGATCTGGCGATCACCACCTGGACCCCGGACTGGCAGGGCAACAGCGCCCGGATGACGCTGGGCGGCTGGCTGAACTCCGACTTCGCGCCCGGCGGCACCTGGAACGGCGTCACCTACAGCAACCCGAAGCTCAACGAGGCCGCCGCGCGGGCGTTCGCCGCGCCGGACCCGACCGGGGACTGGCAGGAGACCAACCGCATCGCCACCGAGGACCTGGCCTGGTTCCCGCTGATCGAGCGGGTGAAGACGGTGCCCACCTCCGACCGGGTGACCAACTGGACCTGGCAGTCGCTCGGTAACGGCGCCGACATCACCAACATCGCCGTCACCGGATAGCTGAGACCCGGAAGCCGGGGTCACACCGCGGTGTGACCCCGGCTTTCGCGCGGCTCACATGGGGGCGGCTCACATGGGGGCGTTGGCCGGAACGAAGCCGCCGGAGCTGTCGGCCTCCTCCTCGGCGCGGATCACGTGCACCACGGCGTTGATCAGCGCCAGGTGGGTGAACGCCTGCGGGAAGTTGCCCAGATGGCGGCCGGTGCGCGGCTCGATCTCCTCGGCGTAGAGGTGCAGCGGGCTGGCGAACGACAGCAGCCGCTCGCAGAGATGCTTGGCGCGGCTGATCTCGCCGATCTCCACCAGCGCCGACACCAGCCAGAACGAGCAGATCGTGAACGTGCCCTCCTCACCGGAGAGCCCGTCGTCGGTCTCCTCGACCCGGTACCGCAGCACCAGGCCGTCCTCGGTCAGCTCGTCGGCGATGGCCAGCACGGTGTTGCGGATCCGCGGGTCGTCGGGCGGCAGGAACCGGGTCAGCACCGCCAGCAGCAGCGAGGCGTCCAGCGCGTCGCTGCCGTAACGCTGGGTCAGGATGCCGCGTTCGTTGACGCCGTGCTTGAGGATGTCGGCCTTGATCTCCTCGGCGATCGCGCGCCACTGCTGGGCGTAGGACTTCTCGCCCTGCAGTTCGGCCAGCTTGGAGCCGCGGTCCAGCGCCACCCAGCACATGATCTTGCTGGAGGTGAAGTGCTGCGGCTCGCCGCGCACCTCCCAGATGCCGCGGTCGGGCTTCTTCCAGTGCTTGATCGCCTCCTCGACCTGCTGCTTGAGCACCGGCCACAGCGTGTCGGAGATCTGCTCGCGCGACTTGGCGTGCAGATACACCGAGTCCAGCATCGTGCCCCAGATGTCGTGCTGCATCTGGTTGTAGGCGCCGTTGCCGATGCGCACCGGCCGCGCCCCGTCGTAGCCGGACAGGTGGTGCAGCTCCTCCTCGACGAGCTCGCGCTCGCCGCCGACGCCGTACATCACCTGCAGCGGATGGCGCTCACCGTTGTTGGCGCCGGACACGTCGGCGATGAACGCGAAGAAGTCGTCGGCCTCGCGGTCCAGGCCGAGCGTGTACAGGCCCCACAGCGCGAACGTGGAGTCCCGCACCCAGGCGTAGCGGTAGTCCCAGTTGCGCTCGCCGTGCGGGGTTTCCGGCAGCGACGTGGTGGGCGCGGCCAGCAGCGCGCCGGTCGGCGAGTACGTCAGCCCCTTCAGCGTCAGCGCGCTGCGCTGCAGATAGGCCCGCCACGGGTGGTCCGGGAAGTCCCCGACGTTGATCCACTGCCGCCACGCCTCGCTGGTCTGCCACATCTTCTCGGCGGCTTCCTCATAGGTCTGCGGCGCCGGATGCTTGGACCACGACAGCGCGACGAACGCGTTGTCGCCCTCCTTCATCCGGGTGCGCGCCCGCGCCTCGTGGCCCTCCAGGCCGAGCCGCAGGTTCGTCGTCAGCCGCAGTGTCGGATGCGCGTCGGCGTCCCGGCTGGCCCGCGCGATCGCCTCGCCGTAGGCCTGCGCCGAGTACTCCCAGGTGGCGGGGATGCGGTGGTAGTCGAACGCCGGCTCGCAGTTCATCACCAGCTCGACGGTGCCGGACACGCAGCGCACCGTGCGCAGCAGGATGTGCTCGGCGTCCCAGTCCATCGGCGTGCGGCGGTGGGTGCGCGAACGCTGCTCGATGTCGTGCCACGGGCCCATCACCAGCGCCTCACGCACGATCAGCCAGCCGGTCGGGGTCTGCCAGGTGGTCTCCAGGATCAGGCTGCCCGGCAGGTAGCGCCGCGCCGACGGCACCGACACCCCGTACGGGCCGAGCCGGAAGTGGCCGGCGCCGCGGTCCAGGATCGCGCCGAACACCGACGGGGAGTCCGGCCGGGGCACGCACATCCACTCCACCGAACCCGACGAGGAGATCAGGCAGGTGTTCTCGCAGTCGGACAGAAAGCCGTAGTCCGCGATCGGTGGGAACGGATTCCGCAACCCGGTGGTGGGGGCGTAGGGGCTCGGCGCGGTCACCGTCAGGGGGGTGTCGTTCGCGCCGGACTGGCCGGGTGTCGCCCCGTTGGCGGATTCCAGCGACCCGTCCGAAGGCCCGGTCTGTTGCAGAACCATGCGCAACATCATCGACTGCGGGGGCGCCCGGCGTCCACTTCTCGGCGGCGTGTTCGGACCGCTGCCCGGATCAGCGTCGGGCAAAGGCCGGGATATGTTCGGGCAGCGGTCCGATCGCGACCCCGTACGCGACCACCCGGCGCAGCGCGGGCAGCCGGCGCGCCACCCGGACGAGCAGCGGTGCCACACCCGGCTGCCGGGCGTTGACCGCCACCGCGATCACCCGCCGGTGGATGACCCGCTGCACCGCCTGGATCAGCGCTGCGGGCAACCAGCGCCGCGCCTGGACCCGGGCCAGGTGCCGGCGGCGCAGGGTGCCGTCGCGCAGCGGCCCGGCCAGCACCCGCGCGGCGGCGACCGCGTCGGCCACAGCCAGGTTGATCCCGACGCCGCCGACCGGCGACATCGCGTGGGCGGCGTCGCCGAGCAGCAACAGCCCGTCGGTGTACCACCGGTGCAGCCGGTTGAGCTGCACGTCGAGCAGCTTGACGTCGTCGAACGACGTCACCGTGCCGATCCGGTCGGCCAGCCACGGCACCAGCTCGACCGCCCCGCGGTGCAGTGACCCGATGCCCCTGGCGCGCAGCTCGGCGTCGCGGCCCTTCGGGATGATGTAGGCGCACTGGTAGTAGTCGCCGCGGTCGATGACGATCAGCGCGTGTCCGCTGCCCAGCACCCCGGCCAGACCGCGCGGGTCCTGCTCGTCGCGCGGCAGCCGGAACCACCACACGTCCATCGGCGCGCCGAAGTTCCTCGGGTGCAGCCCCATCGCCGCGCGCAGCGTCGAGGTGCGCCCGTCGCAGGCCACGGTCAGCGTCGCCCGCATCCGGCCGACCCGGCCGTCGGCGCCGCGGTAGCGCACCCCGACCACCTTCTCGCCGTCGAGCAGCGGGCCGAGCACCTCGGTGCTGCGCAGCAGCGTGAAGGTCGGTTCGCGCTGCGCCGCCGAGGCCAGCAGCTCCAGGAAGTCCCATTGCGGTACCAGCGCGATGTGCTTGTGCGGACCGGGAATTCGACGCAGATCCAGTGCCACCGGCGTGCCCTGCACCGTCATCGTCAGGGTCTGGATCTCGCGGTGGCGCACGCGGGCGAACGCGTCGGACAGCCCGAGTTCGTCGAGCATCCGCAGGGTGCTGGCGTGCACGGTGTCGCCGCGGAAGTCGCGCAGGAAATCCGCGTGCTTCTCCATGACGGTCACGTCGACGCCGGCGCGGGCGAGCAACAACCCCAGCATCACGCCCGCGGGGCCGCCGCCGGCGATCACACAGGTGGTCCGATCGGCGGGCACGGTGCCCATCGTCGCATCCCCTAGGCTGGCGGGGTGGCCGGATTCCTCAACTGGTGGGACGGGGTCGAACTCTGGCTCTCCGGACTGCCTTTCGTCGCGCAGACCGCGGTGGTGATGCCCGTGGTGCTGGCGCTGGCGTACGGGATCGCGGTGGTGCTCGACGGCGCCCTCGGCAACGGCATCAAGTTGCTGCGGCACATTCGTCACGACGAGCGGGATGTGGAGCGATGAATCGGGGCAACAGCGGGATGCCGCGGTCGCGGGTGACGCTGATCTTGGTGCTGCTTGTGGTCCTGGTGATCGTCATGTGGTGGTTCACGCGGTGATACCCGCCACACCTCGGACCAGAGAATCCGTAGGTCTCTGTTAGGCTTCGCGCCATGCAGACAGCGTCCGGCATCACGGGTGGCCCCGTCGTGGCCGTCCTGAGCTGCGCTGTTGCCGAAGTCTGTTGTTGTTGCTGACCCATCGCCCGTCCGCGGTTCGGTGTCGGTGACGGCTATGTGATGCGCTTCGGCTGATCCATCGCCTTCCGTTGAGACGGGCTCTCCACCGCAGTTCCCTCAACGAAAGGTTCCCCATGGTCAACATCCGCAAGTCCTGGCGCGCCGCGCTGGCGCTCGCCACGACCGCGACGGTGCTCGCCGCCTGCGGCGGCGGGTCCAGCGACGTCGCCGGTGAGAGTGGTGGCGACGCCGCCGACACCACGCTGACGCTGGTCGCCTACGCCGTGCCGGAGCCCGGGTGGAGCAAGATCATCCCGGCGTTCGCGGCCACCGAGGAGGGCAAGGGCGTCGCGGTGACCACCTCGTACGGGGCTTCCGGTGACCAGTCGCGCGCGGTCGTCGACGGCAAGCCGGCCGACATCGTGAACTTCTCCGTGCAACCCGACATCACCCGCCTGGTCAAGGCCGGCAAGGTGAACGAGGACTGGAACGCCGGCGCCACCAAGGGCATCCCGTTCGGTTCGGTGGTCTCGTTCGCGGTGCGCCCGGGCAACCCCAAGGGCATCAAGGACTGGCCGGACCTGCTCAAGCCGGGTGTCGAGGTCATCACGCCCAGCCCGCTGAGCTCGGGTGCGGCCAAGTGGAACCTGCTGGCGCCGTACGCGTGGGCCAGCAAGGGCGGCCAGGACCCGCAGGCCGGCATCGAGTTCGTCAGCAAGCTGGTGACCGAGCACGTCAAGCTGCGTCCGGGCTCGGGCCGGGAGGCCACCGACGTGTTCCGCCAGGGCAGCGGCGACGTGCTGCTGGCCTACGAGAACGAGGCGCTGAACTTCGACCTGGAGCACGTCAACCCGCCGGAGACCTTCAAGATCGAGAACCCGGTCGCGGTCGTGAACACCAGCCAGCACCTGGACAAGGCCACCGCCCTGAACAACTTCCTGTTCACCCCGGAGGCGCAGAAGCTGTGGGCCGAGGCCAACTTCCGTCCCGTTGACCCCGCCGTGCTCGCCGAGTACCGCGACAAGTTCCCGGAGCCGGCCAAGCTGTGGACGGTCGACGACCTGGGTGGCTGGGAGAAGCTGGATCCGGAGCTGTTCGATAAGGAGAACGGCACCATCACCAAGATCTACATGCAGGCGACCGGATGACAGCTTCTGTGGTTGCCCGGCCCGAGCACACCGATGGTGAGCCGGGCCGGGCCTCCCGGATTTTCGCGGGCCGCCACGGCTCGACGACGCTGCGGGTGGGCGCCGCCTCGATCTGGCTGAGCCTGATCGTGCTGCTGCCGCTGGCCGCGATCCTCTGGCAGGCCGTCGGCGGGGGCTATGACGCGTTCTGGGCGGCGGTCACCTCCAACGCGGCGCTGGCGTCGTTCAAGGTGACGCTGACCGTGTCGTTCGCCGTCACGGCGGTCAACATGGTGTTCGGCCTGCTGGTGGCGTGGGTGCTGACCCGCGACGACTTCTTCGGCAAGCGGCTCATCGACTCGGTCATCGACCTGCCGTTCGCGCTGCCCACCATCGTGGCCAGCCTGGTGATGCTGGCCCTCTACGGTCCGGCCAGCCCGGTCGGCCTGCACCTGCAACACACCAAGTGGGGTATCGGGGTGGCGCTGTTGTTCGTCACGCTGCCGTTCGTGGTGCGGTCGGTGCAACCGGTGCTGCTCGAACTCGACCGCGAGGTCGAGGAGGCCGCCGCGTCGCTGGGCGCCAGCAACCGGGTGATCTTCACCCGGGTGATCATGCCCGCGCTGCTGCCCGCGCTGCTGTCCGGCGCTGGGCTGGCGTTCTCCCGAGCGATCGGCGAGTTCGGTTCGGTGGTGCTGATCGGCGGTGCGGTGCCCGGGGAGACCGAGGTGTCCTCGCAGTGGATCCGCACCCTGATCGAGAACGACGACCGCACCGGCGCCGCGGCGATCTCCATTGTGCTGCTGCTGATCTCGTTCGTCGTGCTGTTCATCCTGCGCGCCATCGGGCACCGGGCCGCCAAACGTGAGGAGCTGGCGCAGTGACGCTGTCGGCTCCCGTGAAGTACCTGCTGCGGTTCCTGGCGCTGGCCTACGTCGTCATCCTCGTGGTGGTGCCGGCGGGTCTGATCCTGTGGCGTACGTTCAGCCCGGGCATCGGCGAGTTCATCAGCTCGATCACCACCCCGGCGGCGATCTCGGCGCTGCAGTTGTCGCTGCTGGTGGTCGCGATCGTGGTGCCGCTCAACGTGCTGTTCGGTGTGCCGACGGCACTGGTGCTGGCGCGCAACAAGTTCCGCGGTAAGAGCGCGCTGCAGGCGGTCATCGACCTGCCGTTCGCGGTGTCGCCGGTGGTGGTCGGCGTCGCGCTGATCCTGCTGTGGGGCTCGGCGGGCCTGTTCGGGTTCGTCGAGAACAACCTCGGATTCAAGATCATCTTCGGCTTCCCGGGCATCGTGCTGGCCAGCGTCTTCGTGACGGTGCCGTTCGTGATCCGCGAGGTCGAACCGGTGCTGCACGAGATCGGCACCGACCAGGAGGAGGCCGCCGCCACGCTCGGTTCGCAGTGGTGGCAGACGTTCTGGCGTGTCACGCTGCCGTCGATCCGGTGGGGCCTGACCTACGGTGTGGTGCTGACCATCGCGCGCACCCTCGGCGAGTACGGCGCGGTGCTGATGGTGTCGTCGAACCTGCCGGGCAAGTCGCAGACGCTCACACTGTTGGTGTCGGACCGGTACGGCCGCGGCGCCGAGTACGGCGCCTACGCGGTGTCGACGCTGCTGATGGGCGTGGCGGTGGTGGTGCTGGTCGCGCAGGTGGTGCTCGACGCGCGGCGGGCACGGGCGGACAAGTAGACGAAGTGAGCAGGGGCTGGGAGAAGAACAGATGACCAACGCAATCGTCGTCCGCGGCGCGAACAAGCGCTACGGCGACTTCGCCGCGCTCGACAACGTCGACTTCGAGGTGCCGTCGGGCTCGCTGACCGCCCTGCTGGGCCCCAGCGGCTCGGGCAAGTCCACGCTGCTGCGCGCCATCGCCGGACTGGACCAGCCCGACACCGGCACGATCACGATCAACGGCCGCGACGTCACCGACGTGCCGCCGCAGCGCCGCGGCATCGGGTTCGTGTTCCAGCACTACGCGGCGTTCAAGCACCTGACGGTGCGCGACAACGTGGCGTTCGGGCTCAAGATCCGCAAGCGCCCCAAGGCCGAGATCAAGGCGAGGGTGGACGAACTGCTGGAAGTGGTGGGGCTGGCCGGTTTTCAGAACCGCTACCCCAACCAGCTGTCCGGCGGGCAGCGTCAGCGCATGGCGCTGGCCCGCGCGCTGGCGGTGGATCCGCAGGTGCTGCTGCTCGACGAGCCGTTCGGTGCGCTGGACGCCAAGGTGCGCGAGGACCTGCGCGCCTGGCTGCGCCGGCTGCACGACGAGGTGCACGTCACCACGGTGCTGGTCACCCACGACCAGGCCGAGGCGCTCGACGTCGCCGACCGCATCGCGGTGCTCAACAAGGGCCGCATCGAGCAGGTCGGCCCGCCGACCGAGGTGTACGACGCTCCGGCCAACGCGTTCGTGATGTCGTTCCTGGGTGCGGTGTCCTCGCTGAACGGGGCGCTGGTGCGTCCGCACGACATCCGGGTGGGCCGCAACCCCGAGATGGCGATCGCCTCCGCCGACGACTCAGTCCAGTCCACCGGGGTGGTGCGCGCGACGATCGACCGGATCGTGATGCTGGGCTTCGAGGTTCGCGTCGAGTTGACCAGCGCCGCCGACAACACGCCGTTCACCGCGCAGATCACCCGCGGCGACGCCGAGGCGCTCGCGCTCAAGGAGGGCGACACCGTCTACGTGCGCGCCACCCGGGTGCCACAGCTGCCGGACGCGGTGGTCAAAGAGTCGGTCAGCACCGGCTAGTTCGCCGAATGTGAATCTGGCGACGGTTTTCGGTCGAAAACCGTCGCCAGATTCACAATTGGGCGCTCTCAGGCCAGCGCGAGGAACAGCTTCTCGAGTTCGGTCTCGGTCATCAGTTCGCGGCACTTGTCGCCGCCGTTCTCGGTGATGCACTCCCGCAGGCTGGTGGCGACGATCTTGAACCCCGCACGGTCCAGGGCCTTCGACACGGCGGCCAGCTGGGTGACGACGTCCTTGCAGTCGCGGCCCTCCTCGATCATCGAGATCACTCCCGCGAGTTGGCCCTGCGCGCGACGGAGCCGGTTGAGCACCGCGGTGGTGGCTTCCTCGTCACTCAGCACGTCGTTCTCCTTCTGGTGGTCGCTTGTCGCCACTGTACCCGTGGGGTATCCATCCCGGGGGTTTACGCGGCGGCCGCGGCCGTGCGGACGCGGCGGCCAAACAGCCACCGCCACGGGCAGAACCGCGCGACGCGGCACGTGAGATACAGCGTCGCGGCAAGCGCGGTCATTCCCGCCCAGGCCACCCCGACGGCGGGGTGGATCTCCTGGCCCAGGATCACCGCCGACATCGCCAGCACGAACCACCCGAACGCCTGGCGCAGCGAGTCCGGGTTGACCACCGCGGTCAACCGGGCACCCAGCAGGGCGCCGAACACCGCCGCGGCGGTGACGAGTCCCGCTGCGGTCCAGTCGATCTGGACACTGGTCAGGTAGCCGGCCAGACCCGCGAACGACTTCATCGCGATCACCACCAGCGACGTGCCGACGGCGACCGGCATCGGCAGGCCGCCCAGCAGCGCCAGCGCGGGCACCACCAGGAAGCCGCCGCCCGCCCCGACCAGGCCGGTGACGACCCCGACGATCAGCCCCTCGGCGATCACCTTGGCCACGGGGATCCGGTGCCCGGCGACCGGCGCCGCCGCCTTGCGGCCGCGCAGCATGGCGATCGCGGTGGCGATCATCATCAGCGCGAAACCGATCAGCAGCACCGAGCCCGGGATGAAACGGCCGAACAGCCCGCCGGCGTACGCGCCCGCCATTCCGGCCACCCCGAAGATCAGCCCGGTGCGCCACTGCACCCGGCCGGCCCGGGCGTGCGAGACCGCGCCCACCGCGCTGGTGACACCGACGATCAGCAGGCTGGTGGCGATGGCCTGTTTGGCTTCCATCCCGGCGACGTAGGCCAGCAGCGGCACGGTCAGGATCGAGCCGCCGCCGCCGAGTACGCCCAGCGCCACACCGACCAGCACGGCGAGGGCAACCGTCAACCCCAGCATGGTCGTCAGTTCCCGGTGAGGCGGGCGACGACGGTCGCCGCGTCGCAGGACGGGGGCCGGTTGTAGGGCAGCTTCGACAGCAGCGTGCCCATCGCGCAGGTGTCGGTCAGCGCCGCCACCGACAGGCCCGCGCCGATACCGGCGGCCAGCCACTTCAGCCCGGGCACGGCGACACTGCCGAGGATGCCGGCCAGCACCAGCGAGCCCGCCGTCAGCCGCACCTGACGTTCCAGGTCCCAGCGCTGCCTGCCGCGGTTGACGGTGAGGCCGGCGCCCTCCCAGGCGAGCATCCCGCCGTTCAGGATGTGCACGTTGGTCAGGCCGGCGTCGCGCAGCGACTGTTCGGCGTCACCGGCCCGCTTACCGGACCGGCAGATCAGCACCACCTCGTCACGCAGGTGGCCCGCGATCTCGTCGCGGTGTTCGCGCAGCAGGTCCAGCGGGACGTTGTACGACCCTGGGATGTGGGCGGTCTCGAACTCCGCCGGGGTGCGGACGTCGATCAGCCGGGGCGGGCGGCCCGAGGTGAGCATGTCGCGCAGGTCCTCGGGGTTCAGCGTCAGAGCGGTTGTCATGTCAGGCAAGTCCTTTGAGCATCAGGTTCCAGTACATGAACGGCAGGCCGTAGCGCTTGAGGTACCAGTAGGCGCGGTGCGGCTTGGCGGGGTTGAGGACCGGGAACGTCGGCTTCATCTGGAACGTGTAGTCGAACTCGGCGAGCAGCATGTCGCGTGACGACGTGACGATCGGGCACGACGCATAGCCGTCGTAGAGCGCGGGCAGGGGACGGCCCGCCAGGTACGCGTCGATGTTGTCGACGACGACGGGGGCCTGCTTGCGAATCGCGGCCCCGGTCTTGGAGTTCGGGGTGGAGCCGGCGTCGCCGAGGCTGAACACGTTGGGGTAGCGCACATGCTGCATCGTGTTCTTGTCCACGTCGACGTAGCCGTTGGCGTCGCACGTCGACAGCGGGCTGGCCTTGATCCAGTCCGGCGCCGACTGTTTCGGCGCGATGTGCATGACGTCGTAGGGCAGCGTGGTGACCGCACCCGGGTCGCTGATACTGCTCACCGTGACCTTGCGGGCACCGCCGTCGACCGCGGTCACCTCGGAATGGGTGTGCACGTGGATGCCGTAGTCGGCGGCGACCTTGTCGAGGCTGTCGGCGATCTCGGGGATGCCGAAGGTGCGCGGTGTCGGCAGCACCAGGTGCACGTCGATGTTGGACAGCACCCCCTCGCGGCGCCAGTGGTCGCAGGCCAGGTATGCGATCTTCTGCGGCGCACCCGCGCACTTGATCGGGCCGGACGGCATCGCGAAAACCGCGGTGCCCGAACGGGTGTTGCGGATGAACTCCCAGGTGCGCGGGGCCAGCTCGTAGGAGTAGTTCGACGAGACACCGTTGCGGCCGAGCGTGTCCGTCAGGCCCTCGGTGCGGTCCCAGTCCAGCTGGATGCCGGGGCACACGACGAGCACGTCGTACTCGTAGCGGGAGCCGTCGGCGCAGTCGACCGCGTTGTTGTCCGGGTCGATGGTCGTCGCCGAGGTCCGGATCCAGGTGGCGCCCTTGGGCATCACGCTGCACTCGGGCCGGGCGGTGGCGGCGGCCCTGGCCTGCCCGCCACCCACCAGCGTCCACATCGCCTGGTAGTAGTGGGTGTCCGACGGTTCGATCACCGCGACATCGGTGTGGCCCTTGCGCAGCAGGCGGGCCGCGACCGTGATACCTGCCGTGCCGCCACCGATGATCAGGATGCGGTGCTTAGCGGTTGTCAACTTCGGTTCCTTTCGTACTCAGGCGTTCTGGAAGGTCTGGTCCCAGGCGTTGTAACCGCCGATGATGTCGCTGACGTCGGTGAAGCCGTGGTGGCGCAGCAGGCTCGCGGCGATCGAGGAGCGGTACCCGCCCGCGCAGTACACGACCGTCGGGGTGGCGGCGTCGAGTTCGCCGATGCGCCCGGCCAATTGGGCCAGCGGGATGTTGACGGCGCCGGGGATGATGCCGGCCTCCGCCTCGCCCGGGTTGCGCACGTCGACGATCTGCAGCCCGCTCACCTCGGCGACCCGGTCGCCGAACGCCTTGGCGGTCAGCCGCGACGCCACCGCGACGTCCTGCGGATGCTCGACCATCGCCTTGTCGGGTTCGGCCAGATAGCCGAGCACCCGGTCGAATCCGATGCGCGCCAACCGGTTCTTGCCCTCCAGCTCCTGGCCGGGCTCGGTGACCAGCACGATCTCGACGTCGGGGGACAGCACCGAACCGGTGAACTCGGCGTAGCGGCCGCCGAGCCCGATGTTGACCGAGCCACGCAGGTGGCCGCGGGCGAAGTCGTCGGGGGTGCGGGTGTCGACGACGACGGCGCCGCGGTCGACCGCCTGACGAACCCGGTCGTAGCTCAGCGCCTCGGGCGCCCGGTCCTCGTCGAGCAGACCGTGGACCTTACGGTTGAGGATCGCGTCGTAGACGAAGTAGCCCGGCGCCGGCGGCTGCCCCTCGGTGACCAGCCGCATGAAGGTCTCCTTGTCGGGGGCACGCAGCGCGTAGTTCCACTGCTTCTGCTCGCCGATCGTCGAGACCAGGTCGGTCGACAGGTTCTTGCCGCACGCCGAGCCGGCGCCGTGGGCGGGGTAGACCCGGGTGGCGTCGGGCAGCGTGATCAGCTTGGTGTGCAGCGAGTCGTAGAGCAGTTCGGCCAGCTCCTCACGGGAGTAGCCGATCGAGGCCAGCAGGTCGGGGCGGCCCACGTCGCCGATGAACAGGGTGTCGCCGGTGAAGACGCCGTACGGCACCTCGTCGTCGGCGTGCTCGTAGACCACGATCGACAGCGACTCTGGGGTGTGGCCGGGGGTGTGGCGGAACTCCAGCGTCACCTCGCCCAGCGAGTAGCGCTGACCGTTGGCGACCCCCATGAAGTCGAACTCCGGCTCGGCGACCGACGAGTAGACGATCGTGGCCCCGGTGGCCTCCGCCAGCTCCAGGTGGCCGGAGATGAAGTCGGCGTGGAAGTGCGTCTCGATGACGAGTTCGATTGCGAAACCGTACTTCTCGGCGTCGGCGAGGTATTCGGAGATGTCGCGCTGCGGGTCGATGACCACGGCGCGTCCGGTGGTCTCGTCGCCGATCAGGTACGACGCGTGGGACAGACAGTCCAGGTAGTACTGGATGAGTTTCATGGCCGCATCCCTTCAATGCTCGCTGGCTATACCCTGGGGGGTATTTCTGATGTCGTTGACTATACCCCTGGGGGTATAGGAGTCAAAGGGCTGCGGCCCGGATCACAGGGTCGCCAAACGCCGCGAGCAGACACAGAATCGCGTGAATTCGCGGGAAAGCGTGCGATTCTGTGTCTGCTCGCGGGAGGAACTCGCGGGAGAGAAAAGGGGGAGTTAGGCGGCCAGGTCCAGCGCGGCGACCGCGTCGAAGCGGTCCAGCACCGTCGCGGCCACCAGGTTGTGCGAGCCCAGCGGCTGGGCCATCGGAATGCCCTGCGCGCCGGCGAACGCGGCGACCCGGTCGGTGATCACCCCGTGCGCCAGGAACCATGGCGCCACGACCAGCCGCTCGACACCGCGGGCCCGCATCCGCTCAACGACCGCGGGCAGGTTCGCGTACGGGCCGGTGGCGAACGCCATATCCGTTGCAGCCCAACGGTTTCCGGACTGCAGCGCCGACGCCACCGTGGCGGTGCGGGCGTTGGCCGCCGGATCCGACGAACCCACCGCCACGACCACCACACCGAGGCCGTCGTCGTCGGGGGAGACCCCGAGCTCGGCCAGCCGCAACCGCATCACCGTCAGCAGCGCCGGGTCCTCGCCGAGCACCTCGGCGCGGTCCACCTCGGCGCCGGACTCGGCGATCATCGCCGGGATGTCGACCCGCGCGTGGAACGCTCTGGCCAGCAGGAACGGCACCACCACGGCGGGCCCGTCGAGGCCGCGCAGCGTCTCACCCAGGCTCGGCCCGGTCTTCTCGAGGAACGCCGCGCGCACGTCGAGCCAGGGCCGCAGCCGCCGGATCCGTCCGGCGACCGCATGCGTGACCGCCGCCGAGCGCGGATCAGCGCTGCCGTGCGCGGTCAGAACCAGCGTCACCGGGTCCTCACGAGGCGTGCAGACCGCATTCGATCTTGCCGGTGCCCGCCCAGCGGCCGCTGCGCGGATCCGCGCCGTCGACCGGCTTGGTGGTGCACGGCGCGCAGCCGATTGACGGGTAGCCCTCGTCGACAAGCGGATTCACCAGCACCCCGTGCTTCTCGATGTAGGCCTGCATGTCCTCGTCGGTCCACGCCGCCAACGGGTTGATCTTGACCAGACCGAACGCGCTGTCCCAGCTGATGAACGGGGCGTTCGCGCGCGTCGGCGCCTCCACCCGGCGGATCCCGGTGACCCACGCCGAATAGTTGCGCAGCGCCTTGCTCAGCGGCTCCACCTTGCGCAGCCGGCAGCACTCGTTGGGCTCGCGGGCGAACAGGTTCTTACCCAGCGCGGCGTCCTGTTCGGCGACGCTGCGCTCCGGGGTGACGTTGACGATGTTGACGTCATAGACCGCCTCGACCGCGTCGCGGGTGCCGATCGTCTCGGCGAAGTGGTAGCCGGTGTCGAGGAACAGGATGTCCACCCCGGGGCGGACCTGCGCGGCCATGTGCACCAGCACCGCGTCCTGCATGTTCGACGCCACCACGTAACCCGAGCGCGCCGACCCGCCGGCGGGCTCCCCGCCGAAGTGCTCGTCGGTCCAGCGCAGCAACTCCTCGGCGCTCGCCCCGTCCAGCTCGGCGGCACCCCGCTCGGCCAGTGCCTTCAGCTCGTCCTCGGTCCTCGCGTTGTTCATCGCTGGGTTCACCTCGCTCATCGCAGGTCCGCTTCGTCGGCGCGCATCGCCCAGACAGCGAAACGCTCGCCATCCTGGCGTTGTTTCACGAAGTTGCGCACCACCCGGTCGATGTAGTCGCCCAGCTCGCTGGACAGCACCTTGTGGCCGCGCAGCTTGCGGCCGAACCCGCTGTCCAGGCCCAGGCTGCCGCCCAGGTGCACCTGGAAGCCCTCGACGGCGTTGCCGTTGCCGTCGTCGACCATCTGGCCCTTGAACCCGATATCGGCGATCTGGATGCGCGCGCACGAGTTCGGGCAGCCGTTGATGTTCACCGTGATCGGCACGTCCAGCCGCGCGTTGATGTCCTCGAGCCGCTTCTCCAGCTCCGGCACCAGCGCCTGCGCCCGGTTGCGGGTCTCGGCGAACGACAGCTTGCAGAACTCGATGCCGGTGCAGGCCATCAGGTTCTTGCGCCACGCCGACGGCCGCGCCGGCAGCCCCAGTGTGTCCAGGCCGGCGGTCAGCTCGTCGAGCTTGTCGTCGGGGACGTCGAGGATGATCAGCTTCTGGTACGGGGTGAACCGGACCCGGTTGGACCCGGCCGCCTCCGCGAGGTCGGCCACCTTGGTCAGGATCGTGCCCGACACCCGGCCCGCGATCGGGGCGACGCCGACGGCGTTGAGCCCGTTCTTGAGCTTCTGGATGCCGACGTGGTCGATCGGGTGGGTGACCGGTTCGGGCGCGGGCCCGTCGATCAGCTTGCGGCCCAGGTACTCCTGCTCGAGAACTTCCCGGAACTTCTCGACGCCCCAGTCCTTGATCAGGAACTTCAGCCGCGCCTTGGACCGCAGCCGGCGGTACCCGTAGTCGCGGAACACCTTGACGATGCCCTCCCAGACGTCGGGCACCTCCTCCAGCGGCACCCACGCGCCCAGCCGCTGGGCCAGCATCGGGTTGGTGGACAGGCCGCCGCCGACCCACACGTCCAGGCCCGGACCGTGCTCGGGATGGTTGACGCCGATGAACGCGACGTCGTTGACCTCGTGCGCGACGTCCTGCAGACCCGAGATCGCGGTCTTGAACTTGCGCGGCAGGTTGGACAGCTCCTTGTCGCCGATGTAGCGGCGCACGATCTCCTCGATCGCCCAGGTCGGGTCGAGGACCTCGTCGAGCGACTCCCCGGCCAGCGGGCTGCCCAGCACCACGCGCGGGCAGTCACCGCACGCCTCGGTGGTGTGCAGGCCGTGCTCCTCGAGCCGGCGCCAGATCTCCGGGACGTTCTCGATCTCGATCCAGTGGTACTGGACGTTCTCCCGGTCGGAGATGTCGGCGGTGTTGCGGGCGAAGTCGACGGAGATCTCGCCGAGCGTGCGCAGCGCCGCGGTGGTCAGGGCGCCGCCGTCGCAGCGCACCCGCATCATGAAGTACTTCGCCTCGAGGACGTCGATGTTCTCGTCGCCGGTCCAGGTGCCGTCGTAGCCCTGCTCACGCTGGGTGTACAGGCCCATCCAGCGCATCCGGCCGCGCAGGTCCTGCTTGTCGATGCTGTCGAAGCCGCGCTTGGAGTAGATGTCGAGGATGCGGCCGCGCACGTTGAGCGGGTTGTCGTCCTTTTTGAACTGCTCGTTGGCGTTGAGCGGCTCGCGGTAGCCGAGCGCCCACTGACCCTCGGCCCGGGTCTTCTTGGGCCGCGGCTTGGACTCTGCGGTAGTCATCTGGGTGTGGCTCCTTCAGGAGCCGGCGTTCGGATCGCGAAAACCCACCGGTGGCTGTCCGGCGGCGCAGATCCGGCGGCCAGCTGAAAATTCTCGTGGGGTGGGCTGGGTCCTCAGATCAAGCGCGTCAACGCAGACAACAACAGGTACAGACGCGCTTGAAATCGACATGCCGACGCACGACCAGCGTCACGCGCTGGGAGTAGATGCGGGGGGCAGTCACGCGCCCAATTCTGCCACGACCGCCGCACCAGCCCTAACCGGGGCAGATTTGCGCTCACGATGAGCAAAACCGCGGTCTGGGACACTGGGCTGATGACCGCCCGAACCGCGCCCGCCGCGCCACCCGCGCTGCGCCCGGTGCCCGGCCGGCCGTTCGGCGTCTACATCCACGTCCCGTTCTGCGCGACCCGCTGCGGATACTGCGACTTCAACACGTATACCGCCGCCGAGCTCGGTGGCGCCAGCACCGACGGCTGGCTGGCGGCGCTGCGCACCGAGCTCACGTTGGCCGCCGCGCACCTGGACACCCTGCCCACGGTGCAGACCGTGTTCGTCGGCGGCGGCACCCCGTCGTTGCTGGGCGCCGACGGGCTGCGCGCGGTGCTCGACGCCGTGCGCGCGCACTTCACCCTGGCCCCGGACGCCGAGGTCACCACCGAGGCCAACCCGGAGTCCACCTCGCCTGCGCTGTTCGAGGCGCTGCTGGCGGCCGGCTACACCCGGATCTCGCTGGGCATGCAGTCCACCGCGCCGCACGTGCTGGCGACGCTGGACCGCACCCACCGGCCGGGTCGGGCGCTGGACGCCGCGCGGGAGGCGCTGGCCGCCGGGTTCACCCACGTCAGCCTCGACCTCATCTACGGCACCCCGGGGGAGTCCGATGACGACCTGCTGCGTTCGGTGGACGCGGCGCTGGGCACCGGCATCGACCACCTGTCGGCGTACGCGCTGGTCGTCGAGGACGGCACCGCGATGGCCCGGCGGGTGCGCCGCGGCGAGCTGACCCCGCCCGACGACGACGTGCTGGCCCGCCGCTACGAACTGCTCGACGCGCGGCTGCGCGCCGCCGGATTCGACTGGTACGAGGTGTCCAACTGGAGCCGCCCGGGCGGGCGGTGCCGGCACAACATCGGCTACTGGGACGGCGGCGAATGGTGGGGCGCCGGGCCCGGTGCGCACGGCTTCGTCGGCGACGTCCGTTGGTGGAACGTCAAGCACCCCAACACATATGCGCAGACGCTGGCCGACGGCGCGCTGCCGGTCGCCGACTTCGAACAGCTCGACGCGGCCACCATGCACATCGAGGACGTGATGCTGCGGGTGCGGCTGCGCGACGGGCTGCCGCTGCAGCTGCTCAGCGACTCCGAACGTGCGCGCGCCGACGCCGTCGTCGCCGCCGGTCTGCTCACCCGCACGGGGGACCGGCTGGTGCTCACCGACCGCGGCCGGCTGCTGGCCGACGCCGTGGTGCGCGACCTGATCGACTGAGCGGTCGTTCCCGCCGATCCCCCGCGCCGGCGGGCGGGATGTTGAACCATTGACGGGCGGATGTCGTTGTGCTCAGCGATGACGACGGCCGAAAGCGTGGACAAGTGATGAGTGCCGGGCCCGAGCAGGCCGAACTGCTGCGTGCGGTGCACGACGAGCACCGCCACGCGCTGCTGCGCTACGTGCTGCGGCTGACCCGCGGTGACATGCCGTTCGCCGAGGATGTGGTGCAGGAGTCGCTGCTGCGGTTGTGGCGCAAACCCGAGATCCTGCGTCAGTCCGGCGAGTCGGCGCGGGCGTGGCTGTTCACCGTCGCGCGTAACCTCGTCATCGACGACCGGCGCAGCGCGCGGTTCACCCGCGAACTGCAGACCGACGATGTCCCGGAACGGCCCTCGCTGGACGCGATCGGCCCGGCGGTCGACAAGTGGGTCCTCGCCGACGCGCTCAAATCGCTGAGCCCCGAGCACCGCACCGCGATCGTGCGGGCGTACTACCTCGGCCAGACCGTCAACGACATCGCCGCGCTGGAGAACGTCCCGCCGGGCACCGTGAAGTCGCGGCTTCACTACGCGTTGCGCGCGCTGCGGACCGCGCTGCAGGAGAGGGGAGTGGTCCAGTGACCGACCGGACACCCGATGACATCACGCAGTGGGATGCCGCCTACCTGCTCGACGCGCTGAACGCCGACGACCGTCGCACCTACGAGGACTACCTCGCCGCCCACCCCGAGCGCGCCGACGACCTCGCCGGGCTGGCCGGCCTGCCCGACCTGCTCGACGTCCTCAGCCCGCAGGAGGCGCTGGAGCTGACCGACCTCGGCGCACCCGCCGCCGCGGAGCCGGGCGGCGTCGCCAGCCTGGCCGAGGCGGCCGCGCGCCGGGAGCGCCGGGCGCGGCGCGGCATGCTCGCCGGGTTCGTCGCGGCGGCCGCGGCGCTGGCCGTGCTCGGCGGTGTAGTGGGGGCGACGGTCTTCCCGCGCACCCCGTCGGTGCAGACGGTCGCGATGGCGCCGATGCAGCCCGGCCAGCGCGAGGGTGTGACCGCCCAGCTCGCCGTCACCGAGAAGAAGTGGGGCACCGAACTGCACTGGTCGTGCGAGTACACCAGGGACTGGGCGCGGGAGGTCGACAGCTACGACATCGTGGTGACCACCCGCGACGGCCGCCAGACCGCGGTGGGCTCGTGGCGGCCCGCCGGGGACGAGGCGACCGGTCTGTCGGCGGCGACCAGCATCCCGAGGGAACAGATCGCCAGCATCGACATCCGGGTGTCGGGCACCGACCAGCCGCTGGCGATCCAGACGCTGTAGCCCCACGGCGTCACCCGTGCGCGCCGTCGGCCCCGTCGGAGCCGTTGGTGCCGCTGGTGCCGGAGCCGCCGGTGCCGCCGGATCCGCCCGGCGCGCCGAGCCCGCCGTCGCCACCGTAGGCGGTGTCGCCGCCCGCGGAGTTCCCGCCGTTGCCGCCGGCGCCGCCGTTACCGAAAACACCGGCGTCACCGCCCTTCCCGCCGTTGCCCCACAGCAGGCCGCCGCGGCCACCGTTCTGGCCGGGCCCGCCGTCGGCGCCGTTGCCGATCAGCAGACCGGCGTTCTGGCCGGGTTCGACACCGTCGCCGATGAAGATCCCGACGAAGGAGCCGATGAGGTTGGGGGCGGCGCCGGCAGGCGCGCCGGCGAACGTCGCCGGCCGCGGCCCGTCCGACCCGAGCGGCAGCATTGTTTCCGGACGCGCGGAAACCGGTGCGAACCGCAGTGTTTCGCGCTCAGCACGCAGCGCCCGCCGCGCGCTGTGCAGCCTCGGCGGCGTCAGCGCTGACGCGTCGCCGGTGACGGCGGGTGCGACGCCGACCGGCGGGGCCGCGAACAGCGGGTTCGCCGCGGCGGTCACGGCGGGCGCCGGGTGCGCCACGGGTGCGACCACGATTCCGGGTGTCTCCGCCCCGGCGGGCCGCGGCGCCGCGACGCGCTCCGGTGCGCCGGCGGTGCCCACGACGGTCAGCGTCCCGGCCGCCAGCACCGCGGCCGCCACCGACAGGTGGGTGATCGTCTTGTCGTACATCATCTTTCGTTCCTTCCAACCTGCGGATCGAGCTCCTCGTCCACGACGGTCACGCTGGTCACCGCGATCCCGCAGCGCCGCAACTGTTCCCGTACGACGCTTTCGTCCTCGGCCTCGTGAACGCACAACACCCGCTCACCGGCGACGTAGCTGCGGATCCACCGGTAGGGCACGCCCAGCGAGGCGATCGCGTTCTCGGACCTGCGGGTGAACTCGGCCAGTCCGGCTCCGGTCAGCCCGCCGGGAACCGAGCGTTCGATGAGGAACCGTTTCATGGCATTCACGGTCGGCCACCGGGCGTCCGCGCACATGGGGAGAACCGCCCTATCTTGTTGCCGAACGTTGCCCTATTCGCGGCTGGGCTGCTGTTTTTGCTGGTGAGAAGGCATCGGCTGGGTACCATCGCGGCGTGCTGCTCCGCGAGCGCGACGATCAACTCGCCGAACTCACCGCCCGCGCCGACGCCGCACGGACCGGCACCGGCGGCCTGGTCCTGGTCTGCGGCGAGTCGGGTGCGGGCAAGACGTCGTTCGTCGAGACGTTCCTGGCGCGGTGGGTGGACGGGCAGCGGGTGCTGTGGGGCGTGTGTGACCCGCTGGGCACCCCGCGACCGCTGGGCCCGCTGCACGACGTGGCCGAGCAGTTGCACCCGTCGACCCGCGCCGTGCTGCGGGACGGCCGGCCGCCGCACGAGATCTTCGCCGCCGTCTGCGACGACCTGCGGGAACAGCCCACGGTGTTCGTCGTCGACGACCTGCACTGGGCCGACCAGGCCACCGTCGACCTGCTGCGCTCGCTGCTGCGCCGGATCGCGGGGACCAGCTCCCTGGTGGTCGGCACGGTGCGCGACGAGCTCACCCCCGGGCACCCGATGCGGCTGCTGCTCGGCGACGTCGCCCGCTCGCCCGCGGCGCACCGGCTGTCGTTGCCGCCGCTGACCCTCGACGGGGTGGCCGAGATCGTCGGCGACCGCGACGTCGAACCGGGATGGCTGCACCGGATCACCGGTGGCAACCCGTTTTTCGTGGTCGAAATGCTCGACCACACCGGGACGGACCTGCCGACGACGGTGCGCGACGCGATCCTGGCCCGCACCGTCGGTCTCGACGCCGCCGCCTGGGATCTGCTGTACCTGTTGGCGTGTGCACCGGGAGCGCTGCCCGACATCCTGTTGGCGCCGCTGAACGTCACGATTCCGACGCTGCGCACCCTCGACACCGCCAAGCTGATCCGGCGCAGCGACCGCGGTGTGGCGTTCCGCCACGACCTGTGCCGGCTGGCCGTCGAGAGCGTCATCCCGCCGGGCGCCGAGGTGGCGGTGCACCGGCGGATGATCGCGGCCTATCAGACTGTGCCCGAACCGGATCCGGCCGTGCTGACCCACCATGCGCTCGGCGCCGGCGACACCGGCCTGACCCGGCGGTCGGCCGCCCGGGCGGGCCGGGCGGCCGCGCGGTCCGGGGCGCACACCCAGGCGGCCGACTTCTACCGCACCGCACTGGAATACGGCGGTGAGCTGGCGCCGGGCGAGGAGGCCGATCTGCTCGAGGCCCTCGCCGACGAGTACTACCTGACCGACCGTCTCGACGACGCGATCGGCGCCCGGCGCCGCGCCCTGCGGCTGCGCGAACAGGAGGGCGACCGGCGCGCGGTCGGAGTCAACCACTGCCTGCTGGCCCGCTACGAACTCGACAACGCCGACCGGTCCCGCGCCGAGTGGCACGCCGCCCTGGCGGTCGAGGTGATCGACGGGTGCCCCGACGCCGACCCCGCGTCGCTCGGACACGCGCTGGCCTCCAGGGCCTACTTCGCGGTGCTGGCAAGCGACTTCGCCGCGGCGCACCGGCTGCTGGTGCGGGCGCGCGCGCTCGCCGACCGCGCCGAGTGGGGCCGCGGCCAGCTGGCGATGTGGCTGCGCCGCCTCGACCCCGGGTTCCAGGCCCACGGCGTCGCTTCGCCGAGGCCGCCGAGGCGTTCACCCGGCTGTCGACACCGTACGAGGCCGCCCTGGCGCTCATCGACGCGGCGGAACCGGAGTCGACCCGGCGCGGCCTGGACCTGCTCGACCGGCTCGGCGCCGTCGCGGTGGCCGCCAAGGTGCGCCGCGACCTGCGGTCGGCCGGGCAGCCGGTGGTGCCGGCGCGGCGGCGCACCAGCACGATCGCCCACCCGGCGGGCCTGACCGCCCGCCAGGTCGAGGTGCTGCGGCTGATGGCGGACGGGTTGACCAACGCCGAGCTGGCCGAGCGGCTGTATCTGTCGGTCAAGACCGTCGGCCACCACGTGTCGGCGATCCTGGCCAAGCTCGGGGTCGCCAGCCGGCGCGAGGCGATCTGGCGGGCCCGCGACCTGGGCCTGCTGTCCTGACCGGTGTGACGCAAATCGGCAGGTGTAGCGCTCGGCGCCGGGAGCGGATATGTCACTATTGCAGGCATGCCCAACGACTTGTTAGGTAAGGCTAGCCAGATTTCGGCGCATCCCGGCGGGCGCTGACGTGGGCGTTCCCGAGACACCCGAGCCGATCGCGATCATCGGCATGGGCTGCCGCGTGGCCGGGGACATCGGCACCCCGGCCCGGCTCTGGCGCTTCCTGCTCGCGGGCGGCAGCAACGTCCGCGACATCCCCGAGGACCGCTGGGAGCCCTACCTGCGCCGCGACCCGCGCAACGCCGCGGTGCTCAAGGAGACCACCCGGCTGGGCACCTTCCTCGACGACCTGGCCGGCTTCGACGCCGAGTTCTTCGGTGTGTCCCCGCGCGAAGCCGAGCTGATGGACCCCCAGCAGCGCCTCGCGCTGGAGGTCAGCTGGGAGGCCCTCGAACACGCGGGTGTGCCGCCGCGGTCGCTGGCGGGCACCGACACCGCGGTGCTGATGGGCGTCAACTCCGACGACTACGGCAAGCTGCTGATGGAGGACCTCACCGGCATCGAGGCGTGGACCGGGATCGGCACCTCGCTGTGCGGGGTGGCCAACCGGGTGTCACACCTGCTGGACCTGCGCGGCCCGAGCGTCGCGCTGGACGCCGCCTGCGCGGCCTCGCTGGTGGCCGTGCACCAGGCCTGCCAATTGCTGCGCGCCGGGGAGACCTCGCTGGCGCTGGCCGGCGGGGTCAGCGCGCTGATCGGGCCCGGCCTGACCCGGGTGCTCGACGTGGCCGGGGCCACCGCCCCGGACGGTCGCTGCAAGACCTTCGACGCCGCCGCCGACGGGTACGGCCGCGGTGAGGGCGCGGGAGTGGTGGTGCTCAAGCGCCTGTCCGACGCACTGCGCGACGGTGACCACGTGTACGCCGTGGTGCGCGGCGGCGCCGTCGCCCAGGACGGCCGCACCGTCGGGATCATGTCGCCCAACGGCGACGCCCAGGCCGACATGTTCCGGCGCGCTTGCGAATTCGCCGGAGTCGAACCGTTGAGCGTGGACTTCGTCGAGGCCCACGGCACCGGCACCCCGACCGGCGACCCGACCGAGGTGCGCGCGTTGGCGTCGGTCTACGGCGCGGGCAGGCCCGCCGACGCGCCGTGCCGCATCGGCTCGGTGAAACCCAACGTCGGCCACCTGGAGGGCGGGGCGGGTGTGCTCGGCCTGATCAAGGCCGCCCTCGCGCTGCACCACGAGACCATCCCGCCGACGGCCGGCATCACCGAACTCACCCCGGCGGTGGACTGGGCCGCCAGCGGCCTGCGGGTGCCCACCGAGGCCGAACCGTGGCCCCGCACCGGCACACCGCGCCGCGCGGCGGTCTGCAGCTACGGCTACGGCGGAACCATCGCGCACGTGCTGCTCGAGGAGGCGCCCGCCGTCACCGAACTCCCAGCCGAAACCAGAGGGGCGCACCAACATCCGGTGATCCTCCCGGTCTCGGCGCGCTCGGCCGCCCGGCTGCGGGTGCAGGCAGGCGCGCTCGCCGAGCACCTCCGCGACACCGCGCCCGATCTCGACCGGGTCGCGGCCACCCTGTGGCGGCGCCGGTCGCACGAGTCCGCGCGGGCCGCTGTGGTCGCCGACAGTGCCGCCGACGCGGTCGCCGCGCTGACCGCGCTCGCCGACGAGCGGCCCGACCCCGCCGTGGTGTCCGGGACCGTGCTGCCCGGCGACGGCGCGGTGTGGGTGTTCTCCGGGCACGGCTCGCACTGGGCTGGGATGGGGCGCGAACTGCTCACCACCGCAACCGAATTCGCCGAGGTCATCGACACCGTCGACCCGGTGTTCAACCGCGAGTTGGGTTTCTCCGCGCGCGCGGCGCTGACCTCCGGCGAGCTCGGCGGCACCGACCGGGTGCAGGCGCTGACGTTCGCGATGCAGGCGGGGCTGGCCGCGGTGCTGCGCGCCCGCGGGGTGCGGCCGGCCGCGGTGATCGGCCATTCGGTCGGCGAGGTCGCCGCCTGTGTGGCCGCCGGGGTGTTCGACCTGACCGTCGGCGCCCACGTCGCCTGCTACCGGGCGCGCGGCTTCCGCTCGGTGATGGGCCGCGGCGCCATGGCGCTGGTGCGGCTGCCGTTCGACGAGGCCGGCCGCCGGCTGGCCGGCCGCTCCGACGTGGTGGCCGCGATCAGCGCGTCCCCGGAGTCGACGGTGATCTCCGGGGAGCTCGCCGCCGTCGAGCAGGTGTGCGAGCAGTGGAGCGCCGACGGCGCGATGGTCCGGCGCGTCAACACCGACGTCGCGTTCCACAGCCCGGCGATGGACGGCCTCACCGCCGACCTGGGTCGGCTGGTCGCGCAGCTGCCGCCGCCGCGCACACCCGAGATCCCGCTCTACACAACGGCTCTGGCCGATCCTCGGTCGGACGCCCCGCGCGACCGGCACTACTGGGTGGCCAACCTGCGCGACCGGGTGCGGTTCGCCGAGGCGGTCAGCGCCGCGGTCGACGACGGGCACCGCGTCTTCCTCGAGGTGTCGGCGCACCCGGTGGTGGCGCACTCGATCGTCGAGACGCTCGGCCACGCCGGTGTGCGCGACCACGCGGTGGTGCCGCTGCTGCGCCGCGACAAGCCCGAGATGCGTTCGGTGGCAACGGCGCTCGCCCAGCTGCACTGCCACGGGGTGCCGGTCGACCCGGGCCTGCCCGCCGAGGCGCCGTGGGCCGACGACGTGCCGGTCACGCGGTGGCAGCACCGGCGGTTCTGGCGCACCCCGACCCCGCCGCCCGGCGGCCGCGGCGTCCACGACGTCGACAGCCACACCCTGCTCGGTGGGCGCACCGAGGTGACCGGGCCGCTGGCCGCCCGGATGTGGCAGACCCGCGTCGACCTCGACACCCGGCCCTATCCGGGCGACCACCCGGTCAAGGGCACCGAGATCGTGCCCGCCGCGGTCATTCTCAACACCTTCCTGACCGCGGCCGCCGACGTCGGCGGCCCCGGCCTGGTCGACGTGCGGCTGCGCACCCCCGTCGCCCCCGGCCGCGCCCGCGATGTCCAGGTGGTGCTCGCCGACCGGGCGCTCACCCTGGCCAGCCGCCTGGTCGACGACGAGGACGACGACGGCGGCTGGCTGACCCACAGCAGCGCGGTGGTGGCCACCGACGAGCACGACATCGACGACCTGGTCGGCGAGGTGATCGACGCGACCGCCGCCCGGCGGCGGTGCCCGCGACCGTTGCCGTCGACGCACGTGGTCGACACCCTGGCCACCCTCGGGGTGGCCGCGATGGGCTTCGACTGGGAGATCCTCGACCTGCACGGCGGCGAGGGTGAACTGCTCGCCCGCGTCGCCGCCCGCGCCGACCGCCGCACCCCGCAGAGCTGGGCGCCGCTGCTGGACGCGGCCACCTCGGCGGCGTCGACGGTGTTCGACGGGCCGCCGCGGCTGCGGATGCCTGCCCGGCTGGAGCGGGTGCGGGTGCACGGCGCCCCGCCGGCCGTCGCACTGCTGCACGTGCGGCGCAGGCCCGGCACCACCACCACCGACGTCTGGCTCGGCGACGAGTCCGGCACGGTGCTCGCCACGCTCGCCGGGATGACGTTCGACCAGCTCGAGAACCCGTCGGGCAGCGACGTGTCGAGGATGGTGCACCGGGTGGCGTGGCATCCGCTGACCTGGGACGCGCAGGCGCGGCCCAGCGCGGTGGTGGTCGTCGGCGGCGACGAGGCCACCCGTGACCTCGTCGCCCGTGACCTGCGGGCCGCCGGTGTGCCGCACGCGTTCTACCGCGATGCCGGCGACATCGCCTCGGCGACAGCGGGTCTGGACCGCGACGCGATCGTGCTGGTGCTGCCCGCCGCGCAGGGGAACCCACAGGGCCCGGTGGCCGCGGTCATGCAGACCCTGCGCACGCTGCTGGACAGCGGCGCCGCCGCGCGGATGTGGGTGCTGACGCAGCGGGTGCACGAGGGGGAGAACCTCGCCCACGCCCCGCTGTGGGGCCTGGCCCGGGTCGCGGCGGCCGAACATCCGGCGCAGTTCGGCGGTGTGCTCGACGTGTCCGGTGAGGACCTGCCGGTCGGGGTGCTGGCCGGTGTGCGGGGTCATCCCGTGGTGGTGGTCCGCGACGGGGTGGCCTACACCGCGCGGCTGGCGCCCGCCGCGGGCGGCGCCGGCACCCCGCTGCGGTGTTCGGCGGGCGGCACCTACGTGATCACCGGCGGCACCGGTGCGCTGGGCCTGCGGATGGCCCAGCGGCTGGCCGACGCCGGTGCCCGCCGCCTGGTGCTGCTGTCCCGCCGGGGTATGCCGGAACGCTCGCAGTGGCAACCGGATTCGGAGGTGGTCCGCACGGTGTCGGCGCTCGAGGAGCGCGGCATCACCGTGCACGTGGTCGCGATGGACATCGCCGCGCCGGGGGCCGCCGAGGTGCTGGGCGCCGCGCTGCGCGACTTGCCGCCGGTACGCGGGGTGGTGCACGCCGCCGGGGTGGAGGCCGGTGCGCTGCTGGTCAACACCACCGCCGACCACTTCGCCGCCGCGATGCGGCCGAAGGTGGACGGCACCCTGACCCTGCACGAGCTGTTCCCGCCCGAACAGCTGGACTGGCTGATCCTGTTCTCGTCGTGCGGTTATCTGGCCGGGTTTCCCGGCCAGGGCGCGTACGCGTGCGCGAACTCGTTCCTCGACGTGATGGCGCGCCACCGGCGTCGGCTCGGCGACCGCACCATCAGCGTCGCGTGGACGGCGTGGCGCGGCCTGGGCATGGGCTCGACCTCCGGGTTCATCGCCGCGCAGCTCGACGCGCTCGGCATGGACACCGTCGGCGCCGACGAGGCCATGCGCGCCCTGGACCTGGCGATGCGCTACGACGACCCGAACGTCGTTGTGCTGCCCACACTTCCGACTGCCGCGGCGGTGCCGATGCTGGCCGACGTGGCGCCCGCGCAGACTGAGGAGCCGGACGACGACGACACCGCGGCGGGCCTGCTGGACGCCGACCCGGAGCGGGTCGAGCGGCTGGTGATCGCGGCGGTGGCCGCGCAGCTGGGCGTGGCCGACGACGACGTCGACACCGGCCTGCCGCTGGTGGAGGTCGGCGTGGACTCCATCATGACGGTCGGGCTGCTGCGCACGCTGGAGAAGCAGACCGGGCTGTCGCTTCCGCCCACGCTCTTGTGGGAATACCCAACGGCCGCGGCGGTTTCCGAGCGGATCGTGGACCTGCTGGCCGCTGGGGCCGATCAGCTCGAAGCGTCCTGACTCAGTCCTGATCGACGAGCTGCGCCACGACCTTCTTCTTGTCCACCTTGCCCACTGGCGTCTTCGGCAGCGACGGAAGCGCCGCCAGCACGTCGGGCCGGCAGTGCGCGGAGACCCCGCGCTCGTCGAGGAACTCGTTGAGCTCGGCCAGGGTGATCGGCGCACCCTTGAACACCACTGCGGCGCAGATCTTCTCGCCGAGGAACTCGTCGGGCAGCGGGACCGCGGCCGCGGCGTAGATCGCCGGATGCGCGAACAGGTGCTCCTCGAGGTCGGACGCCGACACCGTCTCACCGCCGCGGTGGATGACGTCTTTGATCCGGCCGGTCACCTCGACGTAGCCGGCCCGCGGCCCGTCGGTGAAGATGCGCACGCGGTCGCCGCTGCGGTAGAAGCCGTCCGGGGTGAACGACCGCGCGTTGGCCTCCGGGTCGCGGTAGTAGCCGTTGAGGGTGTACGGCCCGCGTACCAGCAGTTCACCCTCCTCGCCGGGCGCCACCTCGTCGCCGTTCTCGTCGACCACCCGCATCTCGTCGTGCGCGGACATCCTGCGGCCCTGGGTGTTGACCACCACGTCGCGCGGATCGCCGGGCCGGGTGAAGTTCAGCATGCCCTCGGCCATGCCGAAGATCTGCGACAGCCCGGGGGTGAGCCCGTCGAGGATGTACTCGGCCTCCTGCGGTGTCATCCGCGACCCGCCGACCTGCACCACCCGCAGCGACGTCGGCAGCACCGGCTCCCACTCACAGGCCTGGGTCCACACCTTGGCCAGCGCGTTGACCAGGCCGGTGACCGTCACCTTGTACTTGTCGATCAGCGCGAAACACGCCTCCGGGCTGGCGTCGGCGGTGAACACCGACGGCGCACCGACGGTCATCGAGCCCAGCAGGCCCGGGCAGCCCAGCGGGAAGTTGTGCCCGGCGGGCAGCACCACGAGATATACGTCGTCGCTGGTCATTCCGAGCGACTGCGCGCTGGCCTTGGCGGTGTAGACGTAGTCGTTGTGGGTGCGGGCGATCAGCTTGGGCAGCCCCGTCGTACCGCCCGACACCAGCAGCAGCGCGGGCACATCCGGGTCGATCGGCGGGCGTTGCGGGGCGGGGCCGTCGAAATCGGCCAGCGCGTACCAGGATTCGAACCGGCCCGGGTCGCCGGCGACGAACACGTGCCGCAGCGCCGGGTTGTTGGCCACCAGGTTCTCGGCCAGCTCGCGGTAGTCGAAGCCGGCGATGACGTCGGGCACGATCAGCGCGACCGCACCGCTGACCGCGGCGAAGTGGTTGAGCTCGGCGTGCCGGTGGCCGGGCAGACACATCACCGGCACCAGCGCGGCGCGCAGCACCCCGAACAGCGCGACGGCGAACTCACACGTGTTGGGCAGCTGCACCAGCACCCGGTCGCCGGGGCGCAGACCGCGCGCGGTGAGCGCGGCGGCGATCCGGTCGGCCTTGGCGTCGAGCTCGGCGTAGGTGTAGCTGACCTCCGGATCGATGATCGCGGTGCGGTCCGGCCACTGCGCGACGGCGTCGGCGAGGATCGAGTCCAGCGGCCGGTCCTCCCAGTACCCGGCGCGCCGGTACTCCGCGGCCCGGTCGGGTGGGAACGGGACGAATCCGTCCAGCAGGTCGCCGACATCGGATATGCGCTGTTCGTAACCGGTGCTCATGCGGGGTGACGCCTTCGGGGTAGGGGTGTGTGACAGGCGGAAACTAAGGTAGCGTACCCACGGTTAGTTAGGGCAGCCTGTACTAATTTCGGAGGACCGCGAGTGGGTGCTGGTGAGACCGGAGCGACGACCCCTGCGTCGGTGCGGGAGGAGGTCGCCGAACTTCTGGGCGTGCGGCCCGAGGAGGTCGACCCCGACGCGGACCTGATCGCCTCGGGCCTGGACTCGATCCGGATGATGTCGCTGTCCGGGCGGTGGCGCAAACAGGGTCTCGACATCAACTTCGCGGCCCTGGCCGAGAAGCCGACCGTCGCCGCGTGGACCGAGCTGGTGGCGTCGCGGCTGGGGGAGAGTGCCGCCGCGGTGCAACCCGAAGCGGTCCCCGTCGTCGCGGATGACGACGAACCGTTCCCGCTCGGCCCGATGCAGCACGCGATGTGGCTGGGCCGCAACGAGGATCAGCAGCTGGGCGGGGTGGCGGCGCACCTGTACGTCGAATTCGACGGTGCGGGTGTCGATCCCGAGCGGCTGCGCTACGCCGCCGCCAAACTCATTGCGCGCCACCCGATGCTGCGGGTGGAGATCCTGCCCGACGGCACCCAGCGCATCGGTGACCGCGACCTGCCGGTCACCGTCTACGACCTGCGCGACCTCGACGAGGCCGCCGCCGAGGCGCGGCTGGAGGAGATCCGGCACCAGAAGTCACACCAGATCCTCGACGGCGACGTGCTCGAGCTGAGCCTGTCGCTGCGCCCGGACGGCCGCACCCGGCTGCACGTCGACATGGACATGAACGCCTCCGACGCGGTGAGCTACCGCAAGTTCATGGCCGACCTGGCGGTGTTCTACCGCGGCGGCGACCTGCCCGAGCTGCGCTACACCTATCGCCAGTACCGCGCCGCCCTGGCCGCCACCGATCCCGGCCCGTCCGAGGAGGACCGGCGGTGGTGGGCCGAGCGGATCCCGGAGCTGCCCGAACCGCCTGTGCTGCCGCTGGTTCCGCCCGCCGAACAGAACGACCCGCGGCGCAGCGTGCGGCTGTGGCACATCTTCGACGTGCCCACCCGCGACGCGCTGTTCGCCGCCGCGCACCGCCGCGGCCTGACCCCCGCCATGGCGGTGGCCGCGTCGTACGCCAACGCGCTGGCCCGCTGGTCGACCGGGTCGCGGTTCCTGCTGAACCTGCCGATGTTCGGCCGCGAGCCGTTCCACCCCGACGTCGAGAAGCTGGTCGGCTGCTTCACCTCCTCGCTGATGCTCGACATCGACCTGACCGAGACCCGCACCCCGGCGCAGCGGGCGCGGGCGGTGCAGGAGACCCTGCACGCCACCGCGCAGCACTCCAGCTACTCCGGGCTGTCGGTGCTGCGCGACCTCGGCCGCCACCGTGGCCACCAGGTGCTGGCGCCGATCGTCTACACCAGCGCGCTGGGCCTCGGCGACCTGTTCGCCGGTGAGGTGCTCGAGCAGTTCGGCAAGCCGGTGTGGACGATCTCGCAGGGCCCGCAGGTGCTCATCGACGCGCAGGCCACCCCGCTGGTCGACGGGCTGATGATCAACTGGGACGTCCGCGTCGAGGCGTTCCGGCCCGGTGTCGCCGACGCGATGTTCGCCTACCACATCGCCGAGCTGACCCGGCTGGCCACCGACGACGGCGCCTGGGACCGGCCCGACCCGCCCGCGGTGCCGGAGGCCCAGCTCGCCGTGCGCCGGGCGGTCAACTCCAGGACCGCGCCGGCCAGCGGAGAAGCGTTGCACGACGGCTTCTTCCGCGCCGCCGGGCGGACCCCCGACGCCACCGCGGTGATCGACCGCGACGGCGAGCTCAGCTACGCCGAGCTGCGCCGCCGCGCCCTCGGGGTGACCGCGGCGCTGCGGGCCAACGGGGTCGCGCCCGGCGACGTCGTCGCCCTGATCGGGCCCAAGTGCACCGAGCAGATCCCCGCCGTGCTGGGCATCCTCGCCGCCGGCGCGGCCTACCTGCCCGTCGGCGCCGACCAGCCCGCCGAGCGCACCGCCCGCATCCTCGATGCCAGCGGCGTCGCGGCGATCCTGACCTGCGGCGGCCAGCCGGCGCCGTCGGCCGCGGTGCCGCAGCTGACCGTCGCCGACGCCGTCGCCTTCGAGCCCGCCGCCGAACCGGCGGCCGTCGACCCGAACGCGCTTGCCTACGTGCTGTTCACGTCCGGCTCGACCGGCGAACCCAAGGGCGTGGAGCTCACCCACGACGCGGTGATGAACACCGTCGAGTTCCTCAGCGATCACTTCGCGCTCACCGCGCGCGACCGCAGCCTGGCGCTGGCCTCGCTGGAGGCCGACATGTCGGTGCTGGAGATCTTCGCGCCGCTGCGCGCCGGCGGCACGGTCGTGGTCGTCGACGAGGACCAGCGCCGCGACCCCGACGCGTGGGCCGACCTGATCGCCCGCCACCGCGTGACGTTCCTGAACTGGATGCCCGGCTGGCTCGACATGCTGCTCGAGGTCGGCGGCGACCGGCTCACCAGCCTGCGGGTGGTGCTGCTCGGCGGCGACTGGGTACGCCCGGAACTGATTCGCGCCCTGCGCAGGTCGGCGCCCGGGGTGCGGGCTGCCGGTCTCGGCGGCGCTACCGAGACCGCGGTGCACGGCACGCTGTGCGAGGTCGAGGGCGACCCGCCCGCGCACTGGACGTCGGTGCCCTACGGCACCCCGTTCCCGAACAACGCCTGCCGCGTGGTGGCCGCCGACGGCTCGGACTGCCCGGACTGGGTGCCCGGCGAGCTGTGGTTCACCGGGCGCGGTATCGCCCGCGGCTACCGCGGCAGGCCAGACCTGACCGCCGAGAAGTTCGTCGCCCACGACGGCCGGATCTGGTACCGCACCGGCGATCTGGTGCGCTACCTGCCCGACGGGTCGCTGGAGTTCGTCGGCCGCGCCGACCACCGGGTCAAGATCAGCGGCTACCGCATCGAGCTCGGCGAGGTGGAGTCCGCGCTCAAACGCGTCGCCGGCGTCGACGCCGCGGTGGCCGCCGTCGTCCCCGGGCACCCCGACGTTCTGGCAGCGCTGGTACGCACCGACGACACCGGCCTCGACGCGCAGACTGTCGCGGCGGCGCTGGCCGATCTGGTGCCCGCGCACATGATCCCGAAGATCATCGTCGTCACCGACCGGATCCCGTTCACCGTCAACGGCAAGATCGACCGCACCGCCGTCGCGCGAATCCTGGCCGAGGCGGAACCGCCTGCGGGACAGGGCTACCGGGCGCCCGGCAGCCCGCTGGAGACCGCGCTGACCGGCATCGTCGCCGACATCCTGGGCGTCGACAGCGCCGAGGTCGGCGTCGACGACGACTTCTTCGCCCTCGGCGGCGACTCGGTGCTGGCCACCCAGGTGATCGCCCGGGTGCGCGACTGGCTGGACACCCCGACGGCGACGGTCACCGACATGTTCGCCGCCCGCAGCGTGGCCGCCCTCGCCGAACGGCTGACCGCCCGCGAGGCGGACCCCGAGCGGCTCGACGCCGTCGCCGAGGTCTACCTCGAGGTGGCCGGGATGGACACCGCCGCGGTGCTCGACGAACTGGAGTCCTCGGCCTAGTTGCGGGCCTGGCCGCTGTTGCGCCGAACGTGAGCTTGTGTGCGAAGAATCGGCGATTTTTCGGTCATAAGCTCACGTTCGGCGGGTAAGTGCATCGGCCAGCCGACGCCACTGCTCGTGCGGGAACTCCCGCGGATCGGCGGTGAGCACCTGCACGCACACGTGGTCGGCGCCGGCGTCGAGGTGTTCGCGCACCCGGCGCAGCACGGTGTCCTCGTCACCCCAGGCGATGATCGCGTCGAACAGCCGGTCGCTGACCGAGTCGACGTCGTCCTCGCTGAACCCGGTGCGCAACAGGTTGTTGCGGTAGTTCGGCAGCGCGAGATACGACTTCAGCCAATCGGTTCCGATGCCGCGGGCCTCGTCGCGGTCGGTGGTCAGCAGCACCGTCTGCTCGGGCAGCAGCAGCGGGCCGGTGCCCAGCTGCTCACGCGCGAAGCGGGTGTGGTCGGGGGTGACCAGGTACGGGTGCGCGCCGCGCGACCGTGTTGCGGCCAGCTCAAGCATCTTCGGCCCCAGCGCCGCGAGTACCCGGTTGGCCACCGGAACCGGTTGCGGCGTGGCGTCGATCGCGTCGAGGTAGGCGCGGGTGGCGGCCAGCGGCCTGCGGTACTTGCCGGGCTCCTTGGAGTCGATCAGCGGCGCGTGGCTGACGCCGATGCCGAGCAGCGTGCGCTCACGGTCGGCTTCGGGCAGCGCGGCGAACCGCGCGGCCACGTCGGCGGGGTCGTTCATCCAGAGGTTCAGGATGCCGGTGGCGATCACCACCTGCCTGGTCGACTTCAGCAGGTGCTCGACGGAGTCGAGGACGCCGCCGCTCACGTCGGGGATCCACAGCGCCGTGAAGCCGAGTTCCTCGAGTTCGGCGGCCGATTCGGCGGCCTGCCCCTGATCGCCGTACCGCAGTTGTGAAGTCCACACACCGACGCCTGCCAGATCCATGGCCGTCCTTTCCCGAGCTGTGCGATCGAGTAACCCCTCCCACGTTACGTAGCGGCCACCGGACGTCACGCGACCGGTAGGGTTAGGTGACCCTTAGTCGACGACCTCCCGGGAGGGTGCATGACCGCGGTGCAGACCGCACAGGCGCCGGAGACGGCGCCGGACGCCAAGCGCGCCGCGACGTACGACAAGCTCGCGCTGCAGCAGCTGCTGGCCCCGACCAGGGCCCGGTCGGCGCGAGCGCAGCGCTATCAACTGCTGGCGTCGGCGGCGACGATCGTCCCGTTCATCGGCATCGTCGAGATCGGCCGCGAGCTGCTCGGCGGCGACACCCCGGACGCCGGCCGGATCTGGATGGTCGTCGGCGTGGTCATCGCCGCGCTGTTGGTGCGCACCCTCGCCGGCGGTGCCGCACTGGCCGTCACCCACGCCGCCGACGTCGACCTGCAACGCTCGCTGCGGCTGCGCATCGTCGACAAGCTCGGCCGGCTGCCGCTGGGCTGGTTCTCCACCCGCTCCTCCGGGAGGTCCGCAAGGCCGTCGAACACGACGTCGGCGAACTGCACTTCCTGGTGGCACATTCGGCGGTGGAGAACACCGGCGCGCTGGCCACCCCGCTGTTCGGGCTGATCTACTGCTTCTACCTGGACTGGCGTCTCGGCCTGCTCGCGATGGCGACGGTGCCGTTCTACATCGGCGTCTACGTGGCGCTGGGCCGCGACACCCGCACCCAGATGGAACGCCTGGACCGCGGCGTCGAACGCATCAGCGCGACGATCGTCGAGTTCATCGCGGGCGTCTCGGTGGTCAAGACGTTCGGCGAAACCGGCAAGGCGCACAAGCGGTTCGCCGATGCGGCCGACGAGTTCAACGACAGCTTCGCCGAATGGATCGGCCCGCTGGTGCGGGTCAAGGCGATCTCGTCGATCTTCATCGACACCCCGGTGCTGATGCTGGCCAACCTGGCAGGCGGTTACTGGTTCGTGCGCGCCGGCTGGGTCACCCCGATCGAGGTGCTGGGGTCGACGCTGGTCGCGGTGACGATCCCCGCCGCGGTGCTGACCGTCGGCTACTCCGCGCACATCAAACGCCAGGCCGCCGCGGCGGCGGGCCGGCTGCAGCGCCTGTTCGACACCCCGAACCTGCCGGTGCCGCGCGAACCGCAACGGCCGCAGGGTAACTCGGTCGAGTTCGACCGCGTGCGGTTCTCCTACGACGGGGTCAACACCGTGCTGCACGACGTGTCGCTGTCGCTGCCCGCCGGCACCATCACCGCGCTGGTCGGCCCGTCGGGCAGCGGCAAGTCCACGCTGGCCACCCTGGTGCCGCGCTTCCACGACGTCACCGCGGGCGCGGTGCGCGTCGGCGGCGTCGATGTCCGCGACGTCGCCCCGGGCGAGCTGTACCGCCACGTCGGCTTCGTGCTGCAGGACGTGTCGCTGCTCGCCATGAGCGTCGCCGACAACATCCGGCTCGGCCGTGCCGACGCCACCGACGACGAGGTGATCGCGGCCGCCGAGGCCGCCCAGATCCACGAGCGGATCCTGGCGCTGCCCAAGGGATATGACTCGGTCGTCGGCGACGACGCGCACTTCTCCGGTGGCGAGGCGCAGCGCGTCAGCATCGCCCGCGCGATACTGGCCGACACCCCGATCCTGGTGCTCGACGAGGCCACCGCGTTCGCCGACCCGGACTCCGAGGCGGCCATCCAGGAGGCGCTGGCCCGGCTGATCGTCGGGCGCACCGTGCTGGTGATCGCGCACCGGCTCGGCTCGATCGTCGCCGCCGACAACATCGTGGTGCTCGACGGCGGCCGCATCGTCGAACAGGGCCGCCACCACGACCTGCTCGCCGCCGACGGCCAGTACGCGCGGATGTGGCAGACCTACACCGCAGGCCAGGCACAGGAGGTCGCCCGATGATCCGCGGATTCCTGCAGATCCTCGGCCCCGAGCGGGGCACGATGTTCAAGTTCCTGGCCGTGGTGGGTCTGTACGGGGTGCTGCACGGCCTGGCGATGCTGTCGCTGGTGCCGATCACCGTCGCGCTGTTCGACGGCGACAACGCCGGCGCCGGGCGCTGGCTGCTGGCGATGGCCGCCGTCGTCGCCGTCGGCGCGGTGGTCAACTACGCCCAGGCCAAGCTGGCGATCCGGATGGCGCTGACCACGATGCGGCTGCTGCACCACCGGCTGGGCGACCACATGGTCACGCTGCCGCTGGGCTGGTTCACCCGCGACCGGGTCGGCGACGTCTCGCAGATCGCGGTCAAGGGCACCGTGTTCGTCGGCACCAGCGGCGGCAACCTGGTCACCCCGTTGGTGGTGAACACCGTCAGCGCGCTCACCGTCGCCGTCGGTCTGCTGTTCTTCGACTGGCGCATCGGACTGGTCGCGCTCGTCGGCGGTGCGCTGCTGGTGGTCTGCGGCCGGTTCACCTCGGGCCTGGTCGCCGCCGCCGAGGTGCGCACCCACGACGCCGCCACCGAGGTCAACAACCGGGTTCTCGAGTTCGCGCGGCATCAGCCGACGCTGCGCGCCTTCGGCCGCACCGGGTCCGACTACACCCCGCTGCACGACGCGCTTCAGCGTCAGCACCGCGCAGGCCGCTCGGCGCTGTGGCAGTCGGTGGCCGGGCTGATGCTCAACGGTGTCGCGGTGCAGGCGGTGTTCTCGGTGCTGATCGCGGTCGCCGCGTGGATCGCGGTCAGCGGAGAGGTCAACCCGGTCACGCTGGTGGCGATCCTCGGGCTGGCCGCGCGGTTCGCGTCGCCGCTGTCGCAGCTGGCCGAGCTCGGCTCGGCGATGCGGCTGGCGCGCGCCGAACTGCAGCGCATCACCTCGATCCTGGCGACCCCGGCGCTACCTGAGCCGGTCAGCCCGGTCGCGGTGGCCGACACGGGACGCGTCGAACTCGACGGCGTCTCGTTCGGCTACGACGGCCGGAAGGTGTTGAGCGACATCAGCTTCGCCGCCGAGCCCGGAACCATGACCGCGCTGGTCGGGCCGTCCGGGTCCGGGAAGTCGACGATCACCAAGCTGATCGCCCGGTTCTACGACGTCGACTCCGGCGTGGTGCGGGTCGGCGGCGTCGACGTGCGCGACCAGACCGCCGCCGACCTGATGGCGCAGCTGTCGCTGGTGTTCCAGGACGTCTACCTGTTCGACGACACCCTGTGGGAGAACATCCGGATCGGCCGCACCGACGCCACCGACGACGAGATCGTGGCGGCGGCGCGCACCGCTGGTCTGCTGTCGGTGGTCGAGCGGCTGCCCGACGGCTGGCAGACCCGTGTCGGCGAGGGCGGTTCGGCGCTGTCCGGCGGGGAGCGGCAACGGGTGTCGATCGCCCGCGCGCTGCTCAAGAACGCGCCGATCGTGCTGTTCGACGAGGCCACCAGCGCGCTGGACCCGGAGAACGAGCACCACGTCGCCGAGTCGATCCGCGCCCTGGCGCGTAGCAGCACGGTCATCGTCATCGCACACAAGCTGTCGACGGTCACCGCCGCGGACAACATCGTGGTGCTGTCCGGTCACGGCACGGTGGAGGACCAGGGTACGCACGCCGACCTGACGGACCGCGGTGGCCAGTACGCGCAGTTCTGGCGCCAACGGGTCGCGGCCAGCGGGTGGGTGATGGCCGGTTCGGACTGATCTGCGCAGGTCAGATCGCTGCGGGCGCGGGGTGTGACATCGCCCGCGCAACTCGTGTGTAGGCGTATCCGAGGTGGGAAGGATAGGGTAACCTCACTTCCACTTAGGGCAGCCTGCGCTAAACCACACGGAAGGGGTCTCATGGGTGTTTCCGCTGCCGACGTGACGCCGTCCCGCCCCATGGCCCCCTGGATCAAGCGCACCCCGGGCCGGACCTCCACCGGTGCGACCGTGGTCTTCCCGCACGCCGGCGGCGCCGCGGCCGCCTACCGGCCGCTCGCGGCCGCGCTGGCCGCCGGCGGCGACGACGCCTACGTCGTGCAGTACCCGCAGCGGGCCGACCGGCTGACCCACCCGGCGCCGGAGACCGTCGAGCAACTGGCCGAGGACCTGTTCGCGGCGGGGGACTGGGCCGGCATCGGGCCGCTGCGGCTGTTCGGTCACTGCATGGGCGCGGTGATCGCGTTCGAATTTGGCCGGGTCGCCGAGCGGCACGGTGTCGAGCTCCGCGCGCTGTGGGTGTCGGCCAGCCAGGCACCGTCGACCATCGCGACTTCGCCGCGACTGCCCACCGCGGACGCCGAGATCGTGGCCAACATGGTCGATCTCGGCGGCACCGACCCGCGGCTGCTGGAGGACGAGGACTTCGTGGAGCTGCTGGTGCGCGCGGTGCGCGCCGACTACCTGGCGTTCAACCGCTACTCCTGTGAGCCCGGTGTCCGGCTCGCCGCCGACATCCACACCATCGGCGGCGAGTCCGACCACCGGATCAGCCCGGACATGTTGCGCGGCTGGCAGGTTCACACCCGCGGTGCGTTCACGACGACGCTGTTCGACGGCGGGCACTTCTACATCAACGACCACGTCGACGCGGTCGCGGAGTTGGTCAATGCGGTCTGACCGCCCGTCTGAGGAAGCGGCCGCCGACGATCCGATCGTGATCGTCGGCATGGCGCTCGAGGCCCCCGGCGGCATCACCACCGCCGAGCAGTACTGGGACCTGTTGGCCGGGCGCCGCGAAGGGCTGTGCCCGTTCCCGCGCGACCGCGGCTGGTCGGTGCGCGAGCTGTTCGACGGCTCCCGCCGCGACGGGTTCAAGCCGATCCACGACCTCGGCGGATTCCTCGACGGCGCCGCCGAATTCGACCCGGAGTTCTTCGGGATCTCACCGCGCGAGGCCGTCGCGATGGACCCGCAGCAGCGGGTGGCGCTGCGGGTGGCGTGGCGGGCGCTGGAGAACAGCGGCATCAACCCCGACGACCTGGCCGGCCACGACGCCGGCTGCTACGTCGGCGCCTCGACCATGGGCTACGGCCCAGACCTGGCCGAATTCACCGACCTGACCGGACATCTGATGTCCGGCACCGCGCTGGGCGTGATCTCCGGGCGGATCGCCTACACGCTCGGGCTGGCCGGCCCCGCGCTGACCGTCGACACGTCGTGCTCGTCGACGCTGACCGCCATCCACACCGCCGCCGCGGCCCTGCGCGCCGGCGACTGCGACCTCGCGCTGGCCGGCGGGGTGTGCGTGATGGGATCGCCCGGCTTCTTCGTCGAGTTCTCCAAACAGCACGCGCTGTCCGACGACGGCCACTGCCGGCCCTACAGCGCCCACGCCAGCGGCACCGTCTGGGCCGAGGGTGCGGCGATGTTCGTGCTGCAGCGCCGATCCGCCGCACTGCGCGACGGCCGCGACGTGCTCGCCGAACTGCGCGTCACCTGCCTGAACCAGGACGGCCGCTCGGTGGGGCTGACCGCGCCCAGCGGCCAGGCGCAGGCCCGGCTGTTCGCGCGGGCTCTGCAGCGCGCCGGGGTGCGCCCGCACGACATCGGGATGATCGAGGGCCACGGCACCGCCACCCGGCTCGGCGACCGCACCGAGCTGATCTCGCTGGCGCAGACCTACGGTGACACCGAACCCGGCACCGGGCCGCTGCTCGGATCGGTCAAGTCCAACCTGGGCCACACCCAGGCCGCCGCCGGCGGGCTCGGCCTGGCCAAGGTGCTGATCGCCGCCGAGCGCGGCGCGGTCCCGCCCACCCTGCACGCCGAGGAGGCCAGCCGCGAAATCGACTGGGAATCCCAGGGATTGCGGCTGGCCACCGAGCTGACCCCGTGGCCCGCGGTGGACGGGCGGCGGCTGGGCGCGGTGACCGCGTTCGGGATGAGCGGCACCAACGCGCACCTGATCGTGTCGGTCCCGGCGAGCGAGGCCGCATGACGCGCCTGCCCGACGGCCGGGTGCCCGTGGTGCTCAGCGCCCACGCCGAGGACCTGCTGCCCGCCGACGCCGCGGCCATCCTGCGCTACACCGAGCACGCGGCCGACGTTCCCGGGGTCTCCGAGGTGGCCGCCGCCCTGCTGCGCACCCGCCGGATCCGCCGCCACCGCACCGTGATCCGCGCCGCCGACACCGCCGAACTGACCGGTGCGCTGCGCGCGGTCGCCGACGGCGACGACCACCGTCTGGTCGCCCGGTCCTGCGAAACCGGTTCCCCGGTAACGGCGTTCGTCTTCCCCGGGCAGGGCAACCAGTGGCCGTCGATGGGTCTGCAGGCCTACCGGCGCTGCGCCGAGTACCGCGACCAGGCCGACCGGTGCGCCGAGGCGTTCGTCGCCGCCGGTCACCCGTCGCCGCTGCCGTACCTGCTGGCCGACCACACCGGCGGCACGTGGTCGCAGACCGAGATCCAGGGCGCGCAGTTCACCCACGCCGTCGCGCTGTCGCGGATCTGGCGCTCCTGCGGGATCCAGCCCGCCATGACGATCGGGCACAGCCTCGGGGAGGTGGCCGCCGCCCACGTCGCCGGCGCGATCACGCTGTCCGACGCGGTCGCCGTCGTCGCCGCCCGCGCCCGGGCCGTCGACCGGCTCAGCGGCGACTACCGGATGGCCGCGCTGGGCCTCGCCCCCGCCGACGCCGACGCGCTGCTGGCCGAGGTGCCCGGCTGGCTGGAGATCTCGGCGGTCAACGCCGCCACCTCGGTGGTGGTGGCGGGGGAGCGCACCGCGATCACCGCGCTGGTGGCCACCGCCGCCGACCGCGGAATATTCGTCCGCGAACTCGACGTCGACTATCCCGGCCACACCAGCGCGCTGGAGCCGCTGCGCGACGAGCTGGTCGCGATGCTGCCCGACGCCGAGTTCGCCGACAGCCCCGTCCGTTTCATCGCCTCCACCACCGGTGACGTGGTGCCCGCGGGCACCGGCTTCGCCGACTACTGGTACCGCAACCTGCGCCGAACCGTGCGGTTCGACCGCGCCGTCGGTGCCGCCCGCACCCTCGGGGCCACCGTGTTCGTCGAGATGTCCGCGCATCCCGCGCTGCGGTTCGCGCTCGGCGAGCTGGTCGGCGACGAGCTGGTTGTCGGCTCCGGGCACCGCGACGAACCCCTCACCGACTCGCTGTCGGCCAACATCGCCGCGGTCGCCGCCGCCGACCCGGCCTACCGCTGGACCGACCACGTCGACGTCGCGAACCAGCCGATCCTGCGGGGCTTTCCCAACGCGCCGATGCGCGCGGTGCGGCTGTGGGCCGAACCCCGCCGCCTCACCCCGGTCCAGACGGTCACCGTCGCCCACGAGACCTGGACGCCCACACAGGTTTCCGTCGAGCCCGGGCAGCGCGTCGCCGTCGTCGACCTCCCCGGTCCCCGCGGCCCGCTCGCCGACCGGTTACGCGCCGGGCTGACCGGGCACGCCGACGCACTGCTCGTCGACCCCGCCGAGGCCGACCTCGTTGTCGCCGTCGCCCCGATGCTCGACCACCCGGATGCCGGGCGGTCGGTCACCGAGATCGCCGCCCTGCTCGACGCCGGGCTGCTGGACTACCTCGACGCCGGGCCGGGGTGCCGGGCGGTGTGTCTGGTCACCGCAGGCGGTGAACACGTCCTCGACACCGAACCGGTCGCGCTGCCCGCCCAGGCCGCCCTGGCCGCGATGCACCGCAGCCTCGGCTTCGAGCACCCCGACCGGACGTTCCGCCACCTCGACGTGCCCACCTGGGACCCCGGTACCGCGCTGGCCGCCGCGGCGGTCGACGCCCTGCTCACCCCGCACACCGAGGCGGCGGTCCGCGAGAACGGTTCGGCACCCGCACTGTTCGTGCGCACCACCACCGAGACCCACGAGCCCGCACCCGCGTGGCACTCCGACCCCGCCGCGTTCGACGACGTGGTGATCACCGGCGGCACCGGCGCGGTCGGCCTGCACTTCGCCCGCTACCTGGCCGCGCACGGTGCCCGCCGCATCGTGCTGCTCAGCCGTCGCGGCCTCGACGAGTCGGTCCGCGCCGAGATCGCAGGAACCGCAACCGAAGTCATCGCACCCGTGTGCGACGTCACCGACCCGGCCGCCGTCGCCGAGACCGCGCGACAGCACGGCGGAGCCGGTGCCACGCTGCTCATCCACGCCGCGGGCACCGCCACGTTCACCGACCGCGACGGCCTCACCGGCGCCGTGCTCACCGACACCGCGGCCGCCAAACTCACCGGCCTGGCCAGCATGACCGAGCTGTGGCCGCTGCGCGAGCATGCCCGGATCCTGGTGTGCTCCTCGGTTTCCGGGGTGTGGGGTGGTCGCGGGCACGCCGCCTACTCGGCCGCCAACCGGATGCTCGACGTGATGGCCGGCCAGCTGCGCGCCGGCGGACGGCACTGCGCAGCGGCCCGTTACGGGCTGTGGCGCGGCGACGGCATCGCCGGCGCGAACGAGGTCACCCGCATCGAACGCTCCGGGCTGATCGCGATGGCACCCGAGGCCGCCGTCGACGCCAGCCTGCGCACCTACCCGGCGGATCCGCTGCTGTTCAGCGCCGACCCCGACCGGATCCGGATCTTCCTCGGCGACCGCGAGAACCGTCCTGCCGCACAGGACCCGGCCGGCGGGGACATCCGGGCGCGGGTGCTCGCCGAGATCGCGACCGTGCTCAGCCTCGACGCCGCCGCGATCGACCCCACGACATCACTGCTCGACCTCGGCCTGGACTCGCTGCTGGCGCTCGATCTGCGCAAACGCCTGCAGCAGGCCACCGGGCGCAAGGTGGCGCTGGCGACCCTGCTGGGCGGCGTCACCGCCGGTGAACTCGTCACCGATCTGGCCGACACGACCCGAAAAGAGAAGGTGGACAACGCGTGACTGACACGGTCGACATCCGCGGACAGGCCGAGGACCGCCGGCTCGAGCTGCTGCGCCGCAGGCTCGCCGAGCGTGGCCTGCGCGCCGGCGACGGTCGGCCCGCCGCCCCGGCCACCGGGCTGTCGGACGGGCAGCGCCGGATGTGGTTCGTGCAGAACGCCGATCCGACCGGCGCCATCCTCAACATCTGCCTGTCCTACCGGATCACCGGCCCGCTCGACGTGGACCGGCTGCACGACGCGGTCCGCACCGTCGTCGCCCGCCATCCCGTGCTGCGCACCACCTACCACGCCGACGACCACGGTGAACCCCGGCTGACCGTGCACGACGAGCTGGCGCCCGGCTGGGCCGTGCACGACCTCACCGGGCTCGGCGAGCACGCCCGCCGGCTGCGCCTGGAGGTGCTGGCGCAGCGCGAGTTCAGCGCCCCGTTCGACCTGAGCGCGGACTCCCCGCTGCGACTCACCGTGGTGCGCACCGGCACCGACGAACACATCCTGCTGCTGGTGGCCCACCACATCGCCTGGGACGACGGCTGCTGGCCGGTGTTCTTCGGTGACCTCACCCGCGCCTACACCGGCCAGCCGCTGCCCCCGCCGGCGGTCCCGCCCGCGCAGCCGCCCGGCCCGGTCGACGACGACCTCGAGTACTGGCGCACCGTGCTGGCCGACCCGCCCGAACCGCTGGAGCTGCCCGGGCCGAACGGCTCGGCGGTGCCGACGAACTTCCGCGCCCAGCGCGTCACGATGACCCTGCCGCAGCACACCGCCGACCGGGTGGCGGAGTTCGCCCGCGAGATCGGCGCCACCCCGTACATGGTGCTGCTGGGCGGATTCGCCGCGCTGATGCACCGCTACACCCACGCCGACGACTTCCTGGTCGCCGCCCCGGTGCTCAACCGGACCGCCGACCTGGAGGACGTGATCGGCTACTACGGCAACACCGTGGCGCTGCGGTTGCGCCCCGGTGCGCGGCAGAGCTTCCGTGAGGTCACCGCACACGCCCGCGACGTCGCCGTCGGCGCGTTCGCCCACCAGCGCATCAACATGGACCGGGTGGTCCGCGAGATCAACCCGGACCGCCGCCACGGCACCGAACGGATGACCCGGGTGACGTTCGGCGCGCGCGGCGCCGACGGGCCCGGCTTCAACCCGCCCGGCATCACCTGCCGCCGCGCCGAGCTGCGCAGCCAGTTCACCCAGCTGCCACTGGGATTCATGGTCGAGTTCGACGGCACGGCAACAGGGGGAGCATCGAGATCGAGGTCGAGTACCTCGTCGAGATCCTCGACGCCGCCCTGGCCCGCCAACTGCTCGACCACTACGCGGTGCTGCTCGACGACGCCCTGCGCCGCCCCGACGCGCCGATCGCCGAGCTCGACGTGATGGGCCCCGCCGACGCCGACTGGCTGCGCGAGGTCTCGGCGGGGGAGCGGTTCGACACCCAGCCGTCGACCATCACCGCGCTGGTGGAGGCCCGGGCCGAACGCAGCCCCGACGCGGTCGCCGTCGTCTACGAGGGCCGCCACTACACCTACCGCGAACTCAACGCGGCGGCCAACCGGGTGGCGCACTGGCTGATCGGGCAGGGCATCGGCACCGAGGACCGTGTCGCGGTGCTGCTGGACAAGTCTCCGGAGCTGGTGATCACCGCACTCGGCGTGATCAAGGCCGGCGCGGTGTACCTGCCCGTCGACCCCACCTATCCCGAGGACCGGCTGAAGTTCATCCTGTCCGACTCCGATCCGAAAATCATTGTCCGCGAACCGATCCCCGACACCGACGGGCTCCGCGACACCAACCCCACCGACGCCGACCGGGTGCGCCCGCTGTTCCCGGAGAGCACCGCGTACCTGATCTACACCTCCGGCTCCACCGGCCTGCCCAAGGGGGTACCGGTGCCGCACCGGCCGGTCGCCGAGTACTTCGTCTGGTTCAAGGGCGAATACGGCGTCGACGAGAGCGAGCGGCTGCTGCAGGTCGCCTCGCCGAGCTTCGACGTCTCGATCGCCGAGATCTTCGGCATGCTGGCCTGCGGCGGCCGGCTGGTCATCCCGCGCCCCGACGGGCTGCGCGACATCGGCTACCTGACCGACCTGCTGCAGAACGAGGGCATCACCTCGATGCACTTCGTGCCCTCACTGCTCGGGCTGTTCCTGTCGCTGCCGGGTGTGTCCCAGTGGCGCACCCTGCAGCGGGTGCCGATCGGCGGCGAGGCGCTGCCCGGCGAACTGGCCGACAAGTTCCACGCCACCTTCGACGCGCTGCTGCACAACTTCTACGGCCCCACCGAGACCGTGATCAACGCCAGCCGCTACAAGGTGGAGGGCAAGCAGGGCACCCGGATCGTGCCGATCGGCAAGCCCAAGATCAACACGCGGATCTACCTGCTCGACGAGGCGCTGCAACCCGTGCCGGTCGGCGTCATCGGCGAGATCTACATCGGCGGAACACATGTCGCGCGCGGCTACCACCGCCGCCCCGGCCTGACCGCGGAACGCTTTGTCGCCGACCCGTTCAACCCGGGCCAGCGGATGTACCGCTCCGGTGATCTGGCGCGGCGCAACGCCGACGGCGACATCGAGTTCGTCGGCCGCGCCGACGAGCAGGTCAAGATCCGCGGCTTCCGCATCGAACTCGGTGAGGTCGCCGCCGCCATCTCGGTGGACCCCAGCGTCGGTCAGGCCGTCGTGCTGGCCAGCGACCTGCCCGGTGTCGGCAAGGCGCTGGTCGGCTACGTCACCCCCGCCGACGGCGCGGAAACCGTTGACGTCGAACGCATCCGCGCCCGCGTCACCGCCGCGCTGCCCGAGTACATGAACCCCGCGGCCTACGTGGTGGTCGACGAGATCCCGGTCACCGCGCACGGCAAGATCGACCGCGCCGCGCTGCCCGAACCCGACATCGCATCCGGCGTGCAGTACCGGGAGCCGGGCGAGGGCGCCGAACGGCGGATCGCCGAACTGTTCGCCGAACTGCTCGAACGCGACCGCGTCGGCGCCGACGACTCGTTCTTCGACCTCGGCGGGCACTCGCTGCTGGCCACCAAACTCGTCGCCGCCATCCGCGCCGAGTTCGACGTCGACCTCGGGGTGCGCGAGGTCTTCGAACTCGGCACCGTCGCCGCGCTGGCCCGGCGCATCGACTCCGCGCAGACCGTCTCGGCCAGGCCGAAACTGGTTCCGGTGCCGCACGACGGCCCCCTGCAGATGTCGGCGTCACAGCTGCGGATGTGGTTCCAGTACCGCATCGACGGGCCCAGCCCGGTCAACAACATCCCGTTCGCGGCCCGCATCACCGGACCCTGCGATCCCGACGCGTTCGTCGCCGCGGTCCGCGACGTCGTGGACCGCCACGAGGTGCTGCGCACCACCTACCGCGAGATCGACGGCGCCCCCTACCAGGTCGTCGAGGACGGTCTCGAGATCGCCGTGCGGCGGGCCCGCGGCGCCGACGACGCCTGGCTGGCCGCCGAACTCGACAAGGAACGCCGCCACGTCTTCGACCTCGAGCGCCAGCCGCCGATCCGGCCCGCGGTGCTGACCACCCCCGACGCGCACGTCGTATCGCTGGTGGTGCACCACATCGCCGCCGACCACTGGTCGGCCATGGTGCTGTTCAGCGACCTGCTCACCGCCTACCGGGCCCGCCGGGCCGGCCGCGCACCCGAATTCGCGCCGCTGCGCGTGCAGTACGCCGACTACGCCGCCTGGCAGGCCCGGTTGCTGGCCCAACCCGACGGCCCGATCGCCGCGCAGCGGGACTACTGGCGCGACCAACTGGCCGGCATCCCGGAGGAACCGGGCCTGGCACCGGACTTCCCGCGCCCGCCCGTGCTCAGCGGCGAGGGCGACGCGGTCGAGTTCGGCGTCGACGCCGCCACCCGAGCCCGGATCGCCGAGCTGAGCCGCGGACTCGGGGTCACCGAGTTCATGCTGCTGCAGGCCGCCGTCGCGATCGCGCTGCACAAAGCCGGTGAACGCCCGGACATTCCGCTGGGCACCCCGGTCGCCGGGCGCACCGAGGCCGAGCTCGACCAGCTGGTCGGGTTCTTCATCAACATCGTGGTGCTGCGCAACGACCTGCGGGAGAACCCGACGCTGCGCGAGGTGCTGCGCCGCGCCCGCGACACCGCGCTGGCCGCCTACGCCCACCAGGACCTGCCGTTCGACCAGGTCGTCGACGCGGTACGGCCGGTCCGATCGCTGTCGCGCAACCCGCTTTTCGGGGTCGTGGTGCACGTGCGCGACGCGGTGCCCGCCGACCAGGTCATCGAGTCCGGGCCGGACGGCGACACCGTGTTCACCGCGCTGGAACCGCCGTTCGACGTCGCGCACGCCGACCTGTCGGTGAACTTCTTCGGCACCGACGACGGCTACCGCGGTCACGTCATCTACCGCACCGACCTGTACCGCCGCGACACCGCCGAACGGTTCGCCGGCTGGCTGCGGCGGGTGCTGGCCGCGTTCGCCGACGATCCCGGCCAGCGGGTCCGCGACGTGCAGATCGCCGACCGCGAGGAACGCAGGCAGGTCGAGAGGTTCAGCGCCGCCGCGAAGGTCAGCGTGCTCGACGGGTGGCGCGACCCGGTCGCGATCGGCGCGGTCGGCGACGTCTACGAACACGTCACCGACGAGACCGGCACCCACCTGCGGCCCACCGGCCGACGCGCCCGCTGGACCGCCGACGGGCGCCTGGAGTACGTCGAGGCCGCCGCACCGCGCCGCAGCGCCGCCCCCGCGGGGGAGGCCGAACCGCCGCGCACCGACACCGAACGCGCGCTGGCCGCGCTGCTGGCCGAGGTCGTCAACGTGCCCGAGGTCAACCGCACCGACGACTTCTTCGAGCTCGGCGGCGACTCCATCCTCGCCGTGCAACTGGCCGCCAGGGCCCGCGACGCCGGGCTGGCCGTCACCGCGCGAATGGTGTTCGAGCACCCCACGATTCACGAGCTGGCCGCCGTCGTCGACGAGGCAGGCGCCGGGACGGACACCGACGACACCCGTCACGCGCCGATGGAGGCCTCCGGCCTGTCGCCGGACGAACTGGCCGCGGTCACCTCGATGTGGTCGCAATCCCATGAGGGAGCTTCGTGACCTCGACCCGGCAGGCCCCCGCCATCGAGGACGTGATGGCGCTCAGCCCCCTGCAGCAGGGGCTGTACTCGCTGTCGGCGCTGAGCACCGGCGGGGAGGACCCCTACGTCATCGCGATGGCCGCAGATGTCACCGGCGCGCTGGACACCGACCTGCTGCGCCGCTGCGCGGCCACCATGCTGGAGCGCCACCCCAACCTGCGCACCAGCTTCCTGCGCGCGGGCGCCAAGACGGTGCAGGTGGTGCCGGACCGGGTCGACGTGCCGTGGCGCCACCTCACCGCGACCGCCGACGAGGTGGCCGCGCTCGAGGCCGACGAACGCCGCCGCCCGTTCAACCTCGAACGCGGACCGGCGATCCGGTTCGTGCTCATCGAGGTCCCCGGGTCGCACTGGCGGTTCGTCGTCGTCGCCCACCACATCATCATCGACGGCTGGTCGCTGCCGCTGTTCGTCGGCGAGCTGATCGCGCTGTACCGCTCCGGCGGCGACACCTCGGTGCTGCCCCCGCCGCCGCGGCCCTACCGCGACTACATCGGCTGGCTGGCCCGCCGCGATCAGGAGGCCAGCCGCCGGCTGTGGCGTGAACACCTCGCCGGCCTCGACGGGCCCACCCTGGTCACCCCCGCGCTGACGTCGGGGGAGACGCCGACCGGCGCACCGCGCCGCACCGAGGTCACCCTCGACCGCGACGCCACCCGCCGGCTCGCCGACGCCGCCCGGGTACACGGCGTCACGGTCAACACCCTGGTCCAGATGGCCTGGGCGGCAATTCTTTCCGCGTTCACCGACCGGCACGACGTGGTGTTCGGTGTCACGGTGTCCGGCCGTCCCGGTGAGCTGTCCGGGGTGGAGACCATGGTCGGGCTGTTCATCAACACCGTCCCGCTGCGGGTGCGATTGGACCCGGCCGGCCGCATCGGCGCGCAGTGCGTGGCGCTGCAGCGCGAGGCCGCCCGGCTGCGCGACCACGGCTACCTGCCGCACAACGAACTGCGCGCACTCGGCGGCATCGGCGAACTGTTCGACACCCTGCTGGTGTACGAGAACTTCCCGCCCGGCGGACTGGTCGGCGGCGGCGACTTCGAGGCCAACGGCGCCGTCTTCACCCCCGCCGCGCTGGAGAGCGTGTCGCATTTCCCGGTCACCCTCGCCGCCCACATGGCCGGCGACGAGCTGACCGTGCTGGTCGAGATCGTCGACGGCGCACTCGGCCACATGACCGCCGAATCACTGGGCCGGCGGCTGCTGGTCACCGTCGAACGGCTGATCGCCAACTGGGACAAGCCGTTACGTGACCTCAACGTGCGACTCGACGGCGAGGAGGCCGTCACCACCAACCCCGAACCACTGCCCGCGCCGACCCATCTCGGCGTGCACACCGCGTTCACCGAGACCGCGGGCACGCGGCTGGCCTCACCCGCGCTGAGCTGGTCCGGCGGTGAGATGACCTACCGCGAACTCGACGAGGCCGCCGACCGGCTGGCCGGTGCGCTGGCCGCCCGCGGCGTCGGCGTCGAGACCCCGGTGGCGATCCTGCTGCCCCGCGGCCCGCAGTACGTGATCGCGATGTTCGCCGTGCTCAAGGCCGGCGGGGTGATCGTTCCGCTGGACCCCGGCATGCCCACCGACCGGATCGCCGACATCCTCGAGCAGTGCGGCGCCGGTGTCGTCGTCGACGCCGACCTGCTGGCCGCCACCGAACGCGAGGACCACGAGGACTTCCGCCCGGTGCCCGCGCGACCCGGTCAGGCCGCCTACACGGTGTTCACCTCCGGCACCACCGGGCGGCCCAAGGGCGTCATCGGCACCCACCGGGCCCTGCTCGCCTACGCCGAGGACCACGCGCGAAACGTGTTGCGCCCGGCGGCCGCCCGGCTGCGCCACCCCCTGCGGGTCGCGCACGCCTGGTCGTTCACGTTCGACGCGGCGTGGCAGCCGCTGGCCGCGCTGCTCGACGGGCACACCGTGCACATCGTCGACGACGCCACCCAGCGCGACGCCGAGGCGCTGGTGGAGACCATCGGCCGCTACGGTATCGACCTGATCGACACCACCCCGTCGATGTTCGCCCAACTGCGCGCCGTCGGCCTGCTGACCACGGTGCCGCTGGGCGTGCTGGCCCTCGGCGGGGAGGCCGTCGGGATCCCGGCGTGGACGATGATCCGCGACGAGTGCGCCCGCACCGGCATGACGGCCTACAACTGCTACGGCCCCACGGAGACCACCGTCGAGGCGGTGGTGGCGCCGATCGCCGACTACGACCAGCCGACCATCGGCAGACCCACCGCGCCGACCCGCGCCTACGTGCTGGACTCCTGGCTGCGGCCGGTGCCCGACGGGGTGGCCGGTGAGCTGTACCTGTCCGGCGACCAGCTCACCCGCGGCTACCTCGGCCGGGCCGGGGAGACCGCGGCCCGCTTCGTCGCCGATCCGTTCCACCCCGGCGAGCGGATGTACCGCACCGGTGACGTGGTGCGCCGCAGGCCCGACGGCGGCTTCGAGTTCCTCGGCCGCTCCGACGCCCAGGTCAAGATCCGCGGCTTCCGCGTCGAGCCCGCCGAGATCGCCGCGGTACTGCACAGCCATCCCGCCGTGCGGTACGCCCACGTCGTCGTGCGCCGCCGGAAATGGGGGCCACAACTGATCGCCTACGTCGCCGCCGACCCGGCACCCGAGGTCGCCGAACTACGCGCCCTGGTGGCCAAACGACTGCCGCGCTACATGGTTCCGCACGCGATCGTCGTGCTCGACCAGATGCCACTGACCGCGCACGGCAAGATCGACGAACCGGCCCTGGACGCCATCGCCGTCGCCGAAGCGCCGTCGGCCGCGCCGGCCACCCCGACCGAGAAGGCGCTCGCCGAGGTGCTCTGCGAACTGCTCGACGGCGTCGAGAGCAGCGGGGGGATCGATGTCACCGCGGACTTCCTCGCGCTCGGCCTGGACAGCATCGTCGCGCTGTCGGTGGTGCAGGCCGCCCGCCGCCGCGGCATCCCGCTGCGCGCCCGGCTGATGCTGGAGTGCGCGACGCTGCGCGACCTGGCCGCGGCCGTCGACACCGAGTCGGCCGCCCCCACCCATCCGGGCGACGAACCCGCGGGCCCGATCCCGGTGCTGCCCAACGTGCACTGGCTCTACGAACACGGCGACCCGCGGCGGCTGGCGCAGACCGAGGCGATCCGGCTGCCCGACACCGTCACCCGCGAGCAGCTCGACCGGCTGCTCGCCGCCGTCGTCGACGGCCACGAGATGCTGCGCAGCCGGCTCGACCGCGACACCATGACGTTCGTCGCGCACCGGCCCGCCGAGCTGCTCACCGAGGTGCGCGTCGACGGCGATCTGACCGCGGCGGTCGCCGAACACTCCGCTCAGTTGGTGGAAGGCCTTGACCCGCACCAGGGTCCGATGCTCAAGGCGGTGTGGCTGCGCCCGCCCGACGGGGGCGGTGTGCTGCTGCTGGCCGCGCACGTGCTCGCCATGGACCCGGCGTCGTGGCGGGTGGTGCTCGCCGAACTCGACGCCGGCTGGCACACGTTGGCGGCCGGCCGCGACCCGGCGCCCACCCCCGAGCACACCGGCTACCGGCGGTGGTCGCGGTTGCTGCGCGAGCGGGCGCAGGCCCTGGACACCGTCGACTTCTGGGCCGCCCAGCTCGACGGTCCCGACCCGCTGATCGGCGCCCGCCGGCTGGACCCGCGCACCGACCGGGCCCGCGACGTGACGGTGACGATGTCCTCGGTCGACCCCGACCTGACCCGCCGGCTGCTGGGCGCCGATACGCCGACGCCGCACCTGCTTGCCGCCGCCGCGGCGCGCACCGTCACCCGCTGGCGGCAGCGGCGCGGCCAGGAGCAACCCCCGGTGCTGCTGGCGCTGGAGACTCACGGCCGCGCCGACTCCGTCGTCGACGGTGCCGACACCTCCGACACCGTCGGGCTGCTCACCGCGATCTACCCGCTGCGCGTCACCGCGGCCGGCGACGTCCCGCAGATCCCCGGTGAGCCAATCGATTACGGTCTGCTGCGGTACCTGCGCGGCGACACCGCCGAACGCCTGGCCGCACTGCCCGAACCGCAGTTGCTGCTGAACTTCCTGGGCCGCGTGCACGTCGGCGTCGACATCGGTGCGCTGCGGCCCGACCGTGCGCTGCTGGCCGGGGTGAACCCGCTGCCCGAGCCGAATCTCGCGGTGCGCCACGAGCTGACCGTGCTCGCGGCGGTTCTGGGGGAGCCCGACGCGCCGGTGCTGGCCACCCAGTGGCGGACGCTGCCCGACATCCTGACCGCCGACGAGGTCGCCGCCTTGCAGGCGATCTGGGCGGACTCCCTACGAGAGGTCCTCTCATGAACCACACGCTGGCGATCATCGGTGCGGGCGCCAAGGCGGTCGCCGTCGCCGCCAAGGCCGCCGTTCTGCGCGACATGGGCGTCGACGCGCCCGACGTCGTCGCGGTCGAGAAGATCTGCGTCGGTGCCAACTGGCAGGCCGACGGCGGCTGGACCGACGGGGCGCACCGCCTGGGCACGAGCCCGGAGAAGGACGTCGGCTTCCCGTACCGCTCGTCGCTGGTGCCGCGCCGCAACGCCGAACTCGACGAGCGGATGACCCGGCTCAGCTGGCAGCAGTACCTGATCGCCACCGGGCAGTTCGCCGAATGGATCGACCGAGGCAGGCCCGCACCCGCCCACCGGCGCTGGAGCCAGTACCTGAACTGGGTGGCCGACAACGTCGACATGAACGTCGTCGTCGGTGAGGCACAACAGATCTCGGTGGACACCACCGGGGAGGCGCCGCGCTGGTCCGTGCACACCCCCGAGCGCACCGTGACGGCCGACGGGCTGATGATCACCGGCCCGGGTCAGGCCGAACGCTCGATCCTGCCCGGCAACCCGCGGGTGCTGTCGATCGCGCAGTTCTGGCACCGCGCCGCCCAGCACGAGCTGATCTCCGCCGAACGGGTCGCGGTCATCGGCGGCGGCGAGACCGCCGCCTCGATGCTCAACGAGCTGTTCCGGCACCGGGTTTCGACCATCACCGTGATCTCCCCGCAGGTCACCCTGTTCACCCGCGGGGAGAGCTTCTTCGAGAACTCGCTGTTCTCCGACCCCACCGGCTGGACCGGGCTGACGCTGGCCGAGCGGCGCGACGCGATGCAGCGCACCGACCGCGGGGTGTTCTCCGCCCGGGTGCAGGAGTCGCTGCTGGCCGACGACCGCATCCGTCACCTGCGCGGCCGCGTCGCGCACGCCGTGGCCCGCGACGGGCGGATCCGGTTGACGCTGAGCACCAATCAGGGCGGCGAGTGCCTGGAGACCGTGCACCCGTTCGACCTGGTGATCGACGGGTCGGGCGCCGACGCGCTGTGGTTTCTGCCGCTGTTCGCCCAGGACGCGCTCGACGTGATCGAGCTGGGCCTCGGCGTCCCGCTGACCGGCGCCGCGCTGGAGGAGGCGATCGGCGACGACCTCGCGGTCACCGGCGTGTGGCCGAAACTGTTCCTGCCCAACCTGGCCGGGCTGAACCAGGGGCCCGGCTTCCCGAACCTGTCGTGTCTGGGCCTGCTGTCGGACCGGGTCCTCGGCGCCGACCTGGCCCACCCCGCCCAGCCATCACCGAGGAGAACCGATGAGCACCAACCCGTTCGATGACGAGAACGGCACCTTCTACGTTCTGGTGAACGACGAGGACCAGCACAGCCTGTGGCCCGCCTTTGTCGAGGTCCCCGGCGGGTGGCGCGTGGTGTACGGCGAGAGCACCCGCGCGGACTGCCTGGCCTACATCGAGGAGAACTGGCAGGACCTGCGCCCGCGCAGCCTGCGCGAGGCCATGGCCGATTAGAGGGGTCTGAGTCCTCCTAGCGCTCACCCAACACGGCGCCTGCTGCACTGGTGTCATGACACATGCACTGCTGAAAACCGTGCTCGGCGCCGTCGTGGTGGCCGGCCCCCTGGCGGTCGCGGCGACGGCGTCCGCGCAGACCCCCGACGGACCGTTGATCAACACCACCTGCAGCTACCCGCAGGTGCAGACGGCACTGGCCGCGGAGGCCCCGCAGGCCGCCGACCGGCTGGCGCAGCGTCCCCAGGCGCAGGCGAAACTGCAGGAGCTGCTGGCACTTCCCGTCGACGAGCGCAGGAACCGGGTCCAGGGTTTCCTCGACCGCAACCCTGACGTGCGCGGCTGGGTCGACGAGCGCCGCGGCACACCGGAGGGACAGCGGTGGTTGCAGACCGCGCAACGCGTCGCCGACACCTGCGGCCGCTACTGAACCACCGGCAACAGCACCCGCACGAGCAGACCGCCGCCGGGCCGCGCCTGCGCCTGCACGCTGCCGCCGTGCGCGGTGCCCACGGACCGCACGATCGACAGGCCGAGGCCGGCGCCGCGCCGGAGGGGAGCGGAGCCGGCCTCGGTCAGCCGTTCCTCGGCGATCAGCCGGCGGAACGGTTCGAACAGGCCGTCCACCTCGTGCTCGGGGATGACCGGCCCGGAGTTCTCCACGGTCAGCACCGCCGACCGCGGCGGACCGGCCACGGTGACGCGCACCCAGCCGCCCTCGGCCACGTTGTAGCGGATCGCGTTGTCCAACAGGTTCTCCGCGAGCCGCTGCAGCAGGGCGGCGTCGCCGCGCACCGGCGCCGACCCGATCCGCGCCTCGACGCGCACACCGGCGTGGTCGGCGGCGTCGCGGACAGACTCGACCGCGCGGCGGGTGACGTCGCCGAGGTCGACGCGGCCGACGTTGCCGAGCCCCTGCTCGCCGGTGGCGAGGGTGAGCAGCCCGTCGATGAGGCGCTCGTTGCGCAGGTTCACCTCCAGCAGCGTCTCGCCGAGCCGGCGTGCCGCCTCGGGCACGTCCGGGTCGTCGAGCGCGACCTCGATCACCGTGCGGCTGATCGCCAGCGGCGTCCGCAGCTCGTGCGACGCGTTGGCGACGAACCTGCGCTGCCCGTCGAACGCGCGGTCCAGCCGCTCCAGCATCGCGTCGAACGTGTCCGCGAGTTCCTTGATCTCGTCCTCGGGCCCGCGTAAGGCGATGCGCTCGTGCAGGTTTCGCTCGGCCACCCGCCGGGCGGTGGCGGTGACGTGCTGCAGCGGGGCCAGCGCCCGCCCGGCCAGCAGCCAGCCGAACCCGACGGCCGCAACCCCGACGGCCCCGAGCGCGAACAACGATCCCCACAGCATGGTGCGCAGCGTCTCCTGCCGCTCCCGCTCGACCTGGGCGGCCAGCGCGGAGAGCAGGTTGTCGAGCACCGGGCGGTTCCGCAGCCCGCGCTCGGCGAGGAAGTCCTGCACGATGCCCTGAGCGGCGGCCGGTCGGTTCGGAAGTGCCTGCGCCAGCGAGAAGTACATCAGCCCGACGAGAATCGCCCCGGCGACGAAGAACGCGCAGGCGTACCACGCCGTCAGCCGGAACCGGATCGTGCGGCGCGTCATGACAGCCGGTACCCGACGCCGGGCTCGGTTTCGATCACCGGTGGGTCGCCGAGCTTTCGGCGGACCATCATGATCGTGTAGCGCACCACCCCGGTGAACGGGTCGATGTGCTCGTCCCACGCCTTCTCCAGCAGATACTCCGCGGACACCACACCGCCGTCGGCGCGCAGCAGCTCCTCGAGCACCGCGAACTCTTTGCGCGACAACGTGATCGGCCGTCCGTCGCGGGTGACCGTGCGGCGGTGCGGGTCGAGCCGGATCCCGGCGCGTTCGAGCACCGGCGGGGTGGCGGGCCGGGCGCGGCGGGCCAGCGCCTCCACCCGCGCCACCAGTTCGGCGAACGCGAACGGCTTGGTCAGGTAGTCGTCGGCGCCCAGGCGCAGCCCGGCGACCCGGTCACCGACCGTCGTTGCGGCGGTCAGCATGAGGATGCGCGCCGAACCGCCGCCCTCGGTCAACACGGTGCACACGGCGTCCCCGGACACCGCGGGCAGGTCGCGGTCCAGCACCACCACGTCGTAGTCGTGCACCGTGGCGCGCTCCAGCGCCGCCGCACCGTCGTAGGCGACGTCGACCGCCATCGCGTGCCTGCGCAGTCCCGTCGCGATGGTGTCCGCCAGCAGCTTCTCGTCCTCGGCTACCAGTACCCGCATGATGTCATCGTGCCGCCCGGCGGTGTTTGGGCGCTGTGAGTGCGCGCGGTTGACTTACGGTGTTCGCTATGACGCACCGCCGGACGGTCGCGGCGGGCGCCGCGTGCTGGATCCTCGCCGCCGTCGGCTACGTCGTCGCCGAGTTCGCGACCGCGCTGGCGGTGCCCGGCTACAGCTACACCGAGCAGTACATCAGCGCGCTCGGGGTGCCGGCCTGGTCCCCGCGCCACTACCTGATCAACGGGGCGCTCTACGCGCAGGGCGCGCTGTTCGTCCTCGGGGCGGTGCTGGTGGTGCGCGCGGTGCGGGCCCGCTGGCTGGGCGCGCTGTTCGTGCTGCTGACCGTCGCCGCCGCCGTCGGCGACGCCCTGGTGGCCTTCGTGTACGGCGGCTCCCCGCTGTGGAACGACGGCTACGAGTGGCTGCACGCCCTCGGCGCGATCCTGGCGATCTTCGGCGGCAACCTGGCGGTGCTGGCCGGCACCACGGTGGCGGGCCGCGCCGTCGGCGGCTGGTCCTACCGGGTGGTCGGCACGCTGATCGGGCTGGCCGGGCTGGTGATCTTCTGGATGCTGCAGAACTACGACTACTTCACCGTGCGCTACGCGCCGATCGGCACCGTCGAACGCGGCTGCGTCTACACGGTGATGCTGTGGCAGCTGGTCACCGGGGTCTGGCTGCTCGCCCGTCGTCGCTGATCTGCCGCGACAGCGGCACGTCCATGTCGAACACCCGCGCGTGCAGCACGGTGCGGTTGCGCAGCGCCGCCCGCACCGCCCGGTGCAGGCCGTCCTCGAGGTAGATGGTGCCCTGCCAGCGCACGGCGTGCGGGAACAGGTCGCCGTAGAAGGTGGAGTCCTCCGACAACAGCCGGTCCAGCGCCAGGTGAGTGGTGGTGGTGACCAGCTCGTCGAGGCGGATCTGGCGGGGCGGGATCTGCGCCCACTGGCGATACGTCAGCCCGTGCTCTGGATAGGGCCTGCCATCCATGACACCCTTGAAGATCATCGGGCAAACGTCCTTCGTGTCGTCACCCCTGGTATTGGCGCCTCGCCGGCATCAGGCAGCAAGGTCTCGACAAAGGCTAGTGCACGCCGCGGGCGCGCGGCGGCACCGGCCGCGCGGACACGGTCGGAGCGCCCGAAAACCGTAAACTGGTACATAACTCGACACGAAGGGCAGGTGGACAGGCATGGGTAGCGCCGAAGAACGCCGGTTCAAGGTGCTGCAGGCGATTGTTGCCGACTTCGTGGCCACCAAGGAACCCATCGGATCGAAAACGCTGGTGGAGCGCCACAACCTCGGCGTGTCCAGCGCCACCGTGCGCAACGACATGGCGGTGCTGGAGGCCGAGGGCTACATCACCCAACCGCACACCAGCTCCGGGCGGATCCCGACAGAGAAGGGCTACCGCGAGTTCGTCGACCGCCTCGACGACGTCAAACCGCTGTCCCAGGCGGAACGCACCGCGATCCTGCGGTTCCTGGAGGGCGGGGTGGACCTCGATGACGTACTGCGCCGCGCGGTGAAGCTGCTGGCCCAGCTCACCCGGCAGGTGGCCGTCGTGCAGTACCCGACCCTGACCACCTCCAGCGTGCGGCATCTGGAGGTCGTGTCCCTGACGCCCGCCAAGCTGCTGCTGGTGGTCATCACCGACACCGGACGCGTCGACCAGCGCATCGTCGAACTCGGCGACACCCTCGACGAGGACGACCTGTCCCGGCTGCGCCAGCTGCTGGGCCAGGCGCTGGAGGGCAAACCGCTGGCGGCGGCCTCGATCGCGGTGTCGGACCTGGCGTCGCAGCTCAACGGTGCCGGCAAGCTCGCCGACGCCGTCGGGCGGGCGGCCACCGTCCTCGTCGAGACCCTCGTGGAGCACAGCGAGGAGCGCCTGGTGCTCGGCGGCACCGCCAACCTGACCCGCAACACCGCGGACTTCGGCGGTTCGCTGCGCCACGTGCTCGAGGCCCTCGAGGAACAGGTGGTCGTGCTGCGGCTGCTCGCCGCCCAGCAGGAGGCGGGCAAGGTGACCGTGCGCATCGGCCACGAGACCGAGGCGGAGGAGATGGCGGGCGCCTCGGTGGTGACAACCGCATACGGCAGCGCCGGCAAGGTCTACGGCGGCATGGGTGTGTTGGGGCCCACGCGAATGGACTATCCGGGAACTATCGCTAATGTCGCTGCGGTTGCTTTGTACATCGGGGAAGTCTTAGGCAGCCGGTAACCAACCCGGCTCATGTGAAAGGTCAGGCGAGGTCAGCGTGGCACGCGACTATTACGGGCTGCTCGGCGTGAGCAAGGGAGCGTCTGATCAGGAGATCAAGCGCGCCTATCGCAAGCTGGCGCGCGAACTGCATCCAGACGTCAATCCCGACGAGGAGGCCCAGGCGCGCTTCAAGGAGATCAGCGTCGCCTACGAGGTGTTGTCCGATCCCGAGAAGCGGCGCATCGTCGACCTCGGCGGGGACCCGATGGAACCGGGCGGCGCGGCCGCGGGCAACGGGTTCGCCGGCTTCGGCGGCCTCGGCGACGTGTTCGAGGCGTTCTTCGGCGGCGGCACCTCCTCGCGGGGCCCGATCGGCCGGGTGCGGCCCGGCCAGGACTCGCTGCTGCGGATGCGGCTGGACCTCGAGGAGTGCGCGACCGGCGTGACCAAGACGGTCACCGTCGACACCGCGGTGCTGTGCGACCTGTGCCAGGGCCGGGGCACCCACGGCGACTCCCGGCCGACCACCTGCGACACCTGCGGCGGGCGCGGCGAGATCCAGACCGTGCAGCGGTCGCTGCTGGGCCAGGTGATGACGTCGCGGCCGTGCCCGGTGTGCGGTGGCGTCGGCGAGGTCATCCCGGATCCGTGCCACCGCTGCGGCGGCGACGGCCGGGTGCGGGCCCGCCGCGAGATCAGCGTGAAGATCCCCGCCGGTGTCGGCGACGGCATGCGGGTGCGGCTGGCCGCCCAGGGTGAGGTCGGCCCCGGCGGCGGCCCGGCCGGCGACCTGTACGTCGAGGTGCACGAGCAGCCGCACGACATCTTCGTGCGCGACGGCGACGACCTGCACTGCACGATCTCGGTGCCGATGGTCGACGCGGCGCTGGGCACCACGCTGATGATCGACGCGATCCTCGACGGTCCGACCGAGATCGAGATCCCGCCGGGCACCCAGCCCGGTTCGGTCGTCACGCTGCGCGGCCACGGCATGCCGCACCTGCGGTCCGGGGTGCGCGGCGACCTGCACGCGCACATCGACGTGGTGGTGCCGACCCGGCTGGACGACGAGGACGTCGAACTGCTCACCCAGCTGCGCGACAAGCGCACCCGCGACGCCGCCGAGGTGCGGTCGACCTCGCAGAACAACCACTCTGGCGGCGGCCTGTTCAGCCGGCTGCGTGAGACGTTCACCGGCCGCTGACGAGCGGCGATCGGTGACCTGACGATGACCGCCGCCCTGTTCTACGTCGATACGCTGCCCGCTGTCGGTGAGCTCGCCGTCGTCGACGGCGACGAGGGACACCACGCCGCCACCGTGCGCCGCATCCGCGTCGGTGAGCGCATCGACCTCAGCGACGGCGCCGGCGGGCTGGCACACTGCGAGGTCGAGGAGGTCGGCAAGGGCCGGCTGGCGACCCGGCTGCTGGACCGCACCACCGTGCCCGCGCCGACGCCGACGGTGACCGTCGTGCAGGCGCTACCCAAGTCCGACCGCTCGGAGCTGGCCGTCGAACTGGCCACCGAGGCCGGGGCGGACGCGTTCGTGGCGTGGCAGTCGGCCCGCTGCGTGGCCCGCTGGGAGACCCCGGCCAAGGTCGACAAGGGGCTGCGGCGCTGGCGCGCGGTGGTGCGCTCGGCGGCCCGCCAGTCGCGGCGCCCCTGGATTCCCGAGGTCAGCGGCGTGGTGTCGACCGCCGAGCTGGTGCAGGCGTTCGGCGCCGACGACCGGCTGGTGCTGGTTCTGCACGAGTCGGCGACCCAGCCGCTGACCGAGGTCCCGGTCGCCGAGGCGGACGCGATCACCCTGCTGGTGGGCCCGGAGGGCGGGATCAGCGACGACGAGCTGGGCGCGCTGCGCGGCGCCGGGGCGACCGTGGTGCGGCTGGGGCCGACGGTGCTGCGCACCTCGACGGCCGCGGCGGTGGCGCTGGGGGCGCTGGGCGCGCTGACCTCCCGCTGGGCCTGACGGTTAACCACTGGGATGCGTCCCGGCCCGGCGGTAAACTGTGACCAGCAATTGACCAGGCGAAACCCAGAAAGCAGGCAAGAAACCCTCTTGACGCCCCGCCAGACGACCGCTGAATCGTCGCAGGCTGCTCAGACACCTGAGTCGGTACGCAGCAGCATCAACGTCCCGCCCGACCTCGTCATGGGCCTCCTGGGTTCCGCCGACGAGAATCTGCGCGCCATCGAGCGCTCCCTGGCCGCCGACATCCACGCCCGCGGCAACGCCCTGACCCTGTCCGGTCAGCCCGCCGACGTCGCGCTCGCCGAACGGGTCATCACCGAGCTGATCGCGATCCTGGCCGCCGGCCAGGGCCTGACCCCGGAGGTGGTCCGGCACAGCGTCGCGATGCTCACCGGCTCCGACGAGGAGTCGCCCGCTGAGGTGCTCACGCTCGACATCCTGTCGCGGCGCGGTAAGACCATCCGGCCCAAGACGCTCAACCAGAAGCGCTACGTCGACGCCATCGATGCCAACACCGTCGTGTTCGGCATCGGGCCCGCGGGCACCGGCAAGACGTATCTGGCAATGGCCAAGGCCGTCAACGCTTTACAGACCAAGCAGGTGTCGCGGATCATCCTGACCCGGCCCGCGGTGGAGGCGGGGGAGCGGCTCGGCTTCCTGCCCGGCACGCTCAGCGAGAAGATCGACCCGTATCTGCGGCCGCTGTACGACGCGCTGCACGACATGATGGACGCCGAGCTCATCCCGAAGCTGATGAGCGCCGGCGTCATCGAGGTCGCCCCGCTGGCCTACATGCGCGGCCGCACCCTCAACGACGCGTTCATCATCCTCGACGAGGCGCAGAACACCACCGCCGAGCAGATGAAGATGTTCCTGACGCGTCTGGGCTTCGGCTCGAAAATCGTTGTCACCGGCGATGTCACGCAGGTCGACCTGCCCGACGGGTCGTCGTCGGGGCTGCAGGCCGCGATGCGCATTCTCGACGGCATCGACGACATCCACTTCGCGGAACTCACCAGCGCCGACGTGGTGCGTCACCGGCTGGTGTCCGAGATCGTCGACGCCTACGCGCGATCCGAGGAGCCGACGATGATGAACCGCGCGCAGCGCCGCGCCTCCGGAAACCGGACCCGGCGGTAAGCGGGCGACATGAGCATTGAGGTGTCCAACGAGTCGGGCATCGACGTCTCCGAAGAGGAGCTCATCAGCGTCGCCCGGTTCGTGATCAAGAAGATGAACGTCAACCCGGCCGCCGAGTTGTCGATGGTGCTGCTCGACACCGCGGCGATGGCCGATCTGCACATGCGCTGGATGGACCTGCCCGGGCCCACCGACGTGATGAGCTTCCCGATGGACGAACTCGAACCGGGCGGCCGCCCCGACGCGCCGGAACCCGGTCCGGCGATGCTCGGCGACATCGTGCTGTGCCCCGAGTTCGCCGCGCAGCAGGCCGCCGCGGCCGGGCACTCGCTCGGCCAGGAGCTGGCGTTGCTGACCGTGCACGGTGTCCTTCACCTGTTGGGCTACGACCACGCCGAGCCCGACGAGGAGCGGGAGATGTTCGCCCTGCAGCGCCAGCTGCTCGAGGAGTGGGTGGCCGACCAGGTCGAGGCGTATCACCGGGACCGGCAGGCGGAGAAGGAACGCCGGCTGCTGGACAACTCGCGATTCTTCGACCAGCAGTGAGCGACATAGGCCAACTGATCTTCGCGATCGTTCTCGTCGCCCTGGGCGGGTTGTTCGCGGCCATCGACGCCGCGCTGAGCACGGTGTCGATTGCGCGGGTGGAGGAACTGGTCCGCGAGGAGCGCCCGGGTGCGGTGCGGTTGGCGCGGGTGGTGGCCGACCGGCCGCGCTACATCAACCTGATCGTGCTGCTGCGCATCACCGGCGAGGTGGGTGCGACGGTGCTGCTGGCCGCCTACCTCGACGGGCACCTCGGGGTGACGTGGGGGCTGTTCGCCGCCGCGGCGATCATGGTGGTCGTCAGCTTCGTGGTGATCGGCGTCGGACCGCGCACGGTCGGACGCCAGCACGCCTACACCATCGCGCTGCTGTCCGCGCTTCCGCTGCAGGCGCTTTCGGTGCTGCTGACGCCGATCAGCCGGCTGCTGGTGCTGATCGGTAACGCGCTGACGCCGGGCCGCGGGTTCCGCAACGGACCGTTCGCCTCCGAGATCGAGCTGCGCGAGGTCGTCGACCTGGCGCAGCAGCGCGGTGTGGTGGCCGACGACGAGCGCCGGATGATCCAGTCGGTGTTCGAGCTCGCCGACACCCCCGCGCGCGAGGTGATGGTGCCGCGCACCGAGATGGTGTGGATCGAACACGACAAGACCGCCGGGCAGGCCACGTCGCTGGCGGTGCGCAGCGGACACTCCCGGATCCCGGTGATCGGGGAGAACGTCGACGACATCGTCGGCGTCGTCTATCTCAAAGACCTTGTGCAGCGCACCTATTACTCCACCGACGGCGGCCGCGGCACCAAGGTCGAGCAGGTGATGCGCAAACCGGTGTTCGTACCGGACTCCAAACCGCTCGACGAACTGCTGCGCGAGATGCAGCGCGACCGCAACCACATGGTGCTGCTGGTCGACGAGTACGGCGCGATCGCCGGGCTTGTCACCATCGAGGACGTGCTCGAGGAGATCGTCGGCGAGATCGTCGACGAGTACGACGCCGGCGAAGTGGTGCCGGTGGAGGACCTCGGCGACCGGCGCTACCGGGTGTCGGCGCGGCTGCCGATCGAGGACCTCGGCGAGCTCTACGACATCGAGCTCGACGACGACCTGGACGTCGACACCGTCGGCGGGCTGGTCGCACTCGAGCTCGGCAGGGTGCCGCTGCCGGGCGCCGAGGTGGTCTGGGACGGTCTGCGCCTGCGCGCGGAGGGCGGCCGCGACCACCGCGGCCGGGTCCGGATCGGCACGGTTCTGGTCTGCCCCAACGAAGACTCCGAAGGAGACAAGAGCGATGAGTGACCTCGATGCGGAGGACGCCAAGCTGGTGACCCTGGCCCGTGGTGCGATGGCGCGGGCCGAGGCCGGCAGCGGGGCGGCGGTGCGCGACGCCGACGGCCGCACCTATGCGGGGGCGCCGGTGGCGTTGAAGGCGTTGCAGCTCAGCGCTCTTCAGTCCGCGGTGGCCGCCGCGGTGTCCAGCGGCGCGACCGGGCTGGAGGCGGCGGTGCTGGTCGGCGGGGCCGCCGACGACCCGGGGGTGGCCGCGGTGCGGGAGATCTCCGCCGACGCGGCGATCATCGTGACCGACCGTTCGGGGCGTCCGCTGTGACCCCGCAGAAGGACTCGGGCAACGACGAGTTCCGTTCGGGTTTCGTGTGTTTCGTCGGCCGGCCGAACACCGGTAAGTCGACGCTGACCAACGCGCTGGTCGGGGCGAAGGTGGCGATCACGTCGAACCGTCCGCAGACCACCCGGCACACCATCCGCGGCATCGTGCACCGCGACGACTTCCAGATCATCCTCGTCGACACCCCGGGTCTGCACCGGCCGCGCACCCTGCTCGGGCAGCGGCTCAACGATCTGGTGAAGGACACCTACTCCACGGTCGACGTGATCGGGCTGTGCATCCCGGCCGACGAGCGGATCGGGCCGGGGGACCGGTGGATCCACGAGCAGATCCGCGCGGTGGCGCCGCACACCACGCTGGTGGCGATCGTCACCAAGATCGACAAAGTGTCCAAGGAACGGCTTGCGGCGCAACTGATCTCGGTCAGCGAGCTGGTCGGCCCGGAGGCCGAGATCGTGCCGGTGTCGGCGACCGCCGACGACAACCTCGACGAGCTGATCAACGTGCTCGCCGGCGCACTGCCGCCGGGGCCCGCGTTCTACCCGGACGGTGAACTCACCGACGAGCCCGAGGAGACGCTGATGGCCGAGCTGATCCGCGAGGCCGCACTGGAGGGGGTGCGCGACGAACTGCCGCACTCGCTGGCCGTCGTCATCGAGGAGATCAACCAGCGCGAGGACCGCGACGACCTGATCGACGTGCACGCGGTGCTCTATGTCGAACGCGACAGCCAGAAGGGCATCGTGATCGGCAAGGGCGGCGCCCGGTTGCGTGAGGTCGGTACCGCCGCCCGCACCCAGATCGAGAAACTCCTCGGCACCAAGGTGTTCCTCGACCTGCGGGTCAAGGTCGCCAAGAACTGGCAGCGCGACCCGAAACAGCTTGGGAAGCTGGGTTTTTAAGGGCTATCAGCCCGGCGCGCCCGCACCCGGCGTGCCGAACGGGCGGCCGGGGGCGTAGACCGGCGGGGCGGCGTCACCCTTGCCGTACACCGCCACCACGACGGTGCGGTCCAGCGCGTTCACCGACCACACGCCGATGTCGACGTTGCCGCAGTCGGCCATGATGGCGTAGTAGTCCGGCCGGTAGTACCAGCGGTTGATCAACTCGATGCCGCTGATCGCCAGCGCCGGGTTGATCGCGGTGGTCTCGGCGACCTCACCCTCGTAGCCGGCGTTGCGGGCCCGGTCGGCCACCGTCGACCCGTCGGAGCCGATGTCGCCGTCGAGTGCACGGTTGTTGAGCACGTCGTTGGCGTGCCACTCGGCGGCCAGCCGCAACTTCGGGTTGACCTTGATGTCGGTGTCGCACCCGGCCTGCGACTTGACCGTGTAGACGTTGGACACCACCGCGTCGTTGAGCCGCTTGTTATCCGCGCCCGCGGCCGGGGCAACCGCCACCGCACCGCAGGTCAGACCGATAACCGCCACCGCAACTGTGTTACGCCGCACACTCATGGTCCGGAACTTTACGCGACCTCACCGGAGACGCTGTCGGTTACCGGACGGTTCGGTTCGGGTTCGCCGGACGTGACCCGCACACCCATTCCCGGCAACCACCACGGATCCGGTTCCTGGCTGGCCCACCCGTTGATCGCCTCCAGCGCCGCGGCCAGCGACACCAGCAGCGGTTCGCTGTTCGCCGGGCCCATCAGCTGCACCCCGATCGGCAGACCGCCCGCGGTGAACCCGGCGGGCACGTTGATCGACGGCCAGCCCACCAGATTCCACGGCCACGTCACCGGGCAGGCCCGGATCATCGCCCGGTCGGTCGCCAGGCCGCCGAGCTCGTCGAACGCGTCCACCCGCGGCGGCGGCAGCGCCGTCGTCGGCGCCAGCACCACGTCGGCGATGTTGAAGATGTAGCCCAGCCGCCGCTGCGCCCGGGCCTCCCGGGCCCGCGCCCTGCGCAGCGTGTGCTCGGACAGCACCCACCCGGTGCGCACGTTCGCCCTGGTCCGCTTGTCCAGGGTGACGCCGTCGCCGAGCCGGTCGACCCAGTCCCGCAGCCCCGCCGTCGAGCGGGACAGGAAGCTCCACGACATCTCGAGGCTGTAGTCGGGGTCGGCGGGGAACACGTGGTGGCCGAGTTCCTCGAGCTGTTCGGCGACGACGGTCATCGCCGCCTCGATCTCCGGATGCAGCTTGGCCCGGAACCCGGTGAACGGGAACTTCGTCGACATCGCGATCCGCAGCGGGCCCGGCGCCTGCGACACGTAGTCGGAGACCTGCACCGGCGGCGGCTGGTGCAGATCGCCGGGCGCGTTGCCCGAGGCCGCGTCGAGGACCAGGGCGGCGTCGGTGACGGTGCGGGCCAGCACCCCGTTGACGGTGATGCCGTTGAACGCCTCCGGCAGCGGCCACGTCGAGATCCGCCCGCGCTGCGGCTTGATCCCGACCAGGTGCGTCCACGCCGCCGGGATGCGGACACTGCCCGCGCCGTCGGAGCCGATCGCGGCGGTCACCAGCCCGGCGGCCACCGCGGCGGCGCTGCCGCCCGACGACCCGCCCGGGGTATGGGCCTGCGACCACGGGTTGCGGGTGTGGCCGAACCCGGGACCGCTGGTGAACGGCCACTGGCCGAGCTCGCAGGTGTTGGTCTTGCCGACGATCACCGCGCCCGCGGCGCGCAGCCGGCGCACCACCTCACTGTCCTCGGTGGCCGGGCGTACCTCGCCGTCGGTGCCGAAGCGGGTCGGCACCCCGGCCACGTCGACGTCGTCCTTCACCGCGATCGGGACGCCCAGCAACGGCTGGTCGGAGGTGTCGGCGCCGGCCGCGCGGATGCGGTCGGCACGTTCGGCGTCGGCCAGCGCCTGCTCGGTGAGCACCACGCGGAACGCGTTGAGCGCGGGCTGGCTCGCCGCGATCGCGTCCAGGGAGCGCTGGACCAGCTCCACCGACGTGACCGAGCCGTTCGCGAGCTGGAAAAGCTGCTGAGTCAGGGTGGGAATTCTGGCTTTTTGCGACATCAGTTACGAGGATACGGCGATGCGGACCGGATTTTGACAGACCGCGATGCGACACTGGGCGAATGCGGCTGTACCGGGACCGAGCGGTGGTGCTGCGCCAGCACAAGCTTGGCGAGGCCGACCGGATCGTCACGCTGCTGACCCGCGACCACGGGCTGGTGCGGGCGGTGGCCAAGGGCGTCCGGCGTACCCGCAGCAAATTCGGTGCCCGGCTGGAGCCGTTCGCGCACATCGACGTCCAGCTGCATCCGGGCCGCAACCTCGACATCGTCACCCAGGTGCAGTCCATCGACGCGTTCGCCTCCGACATCGTCTGCGACTACGGCCGCTACACGACCGCCTGCGCGATGCTCGAGACCGCCGAACGCCTCGCCGGTGAGGAGCGCGCCCCGGCGCCGGCGCTGCACCGGCTGACGGTGGCCGCGCTGCGCGCGGTGGCCGACGGCAGGCGGCCGCGGGAGCTGCTGCTGGACTCCTATCTGCTGCGCGCGATGGGCATCGCCGGCTGGGTGCCCGCGCTGACCGAGTGCGCCCGCTGCGCCGCGCCCGGCCCGCACCGGGCGTTTAACGTGGCCGCCGGGGGCAGCGTGTGCGTGCACTGCCGGCCGTCGGGGTCGGTGACCCCGCCGCAGGGGGTGCTGGACCTGATGGCGGCGCTGCACGACGGGGACTGGGAGTTCGCCGAGGCGTCGCCGCCGTCGTACCGCAGCCAGGCCAGCGGACTGGTGGCCGCGCACCTGCAGTGGCATCTGGAACGTCAGCTGCGGACATTGCCGCTGGTCGAACGGGTGTACCGGGTCGATAGGAGTGTCGGCGATCCGCCCGCGCCGGTGGTCGGGCAGTATGTGGCGCATGGCAACCGAACGGGCTGGTCGGAGGAAGAAGGACCAGGAGAACTACCCACAGCTGCCCCCGGCGCCTGACGACTACCCGACGTTCCCGGACAAGTCGACGTGGCCGGTCGTGTTCCCGGAGATCCCGGCGGGCACCAACGGCCGCTTCGCCCGTCCGCCCCAGCACACCTCCAAGGCCGCCGCGCCGCGCATCCCGGCCGACCAGGTGCCCAACCACGTCGCCGTCGTCATGGACGGCAACGGCCGCTGGGCCACCCAGCGCGGGCTGAGCCGCACCGAGGGACACAAGATGGGCGAGGCGGTGCTCATCGACATCACCTGCGGGGCAATCGAGATCGGTATCAAACACCTGACGGTGTACGCGTTCTCCACCGAGAACTGGAACCGCAGCGCCGAGGAGGTGCGGTTCCTGATGGGCTTCAACCGCGAGGTGGTGCGGCGGCGCCGGGAGAACCTCAACGACATGGGCGTGCGGATGCGCTGGGTCGGGTCCCGGCCGCGGATGTGGCGCAGCGTCATCAAGGAGTTCGACATCGCCGAGCAGATGACGGTCGGCAACGACGTCATCACGATCAACTACTGCGTGAACTACGGCGGGCGCCGCGAGATCGTCGAGGCCAGCCAGCAGCTCGCACAGTTGGCGGCCGAGGGCAAGATCAAGCCCAACCGGATCACCGAGGCGATGTTCGCCAAGCATCTGCACCGCCCCGACATCCCCGACGTCGACCTGTTCATCCGCACCTCGGGGGAGCAGCGGGCCAGCAACTTCCTGCTGTGGCAGTCCGCCTACGCCGAGTTCGTGTTCCAGGACAAGCTGTGGCCGGACTACGACCGCCGCGACCTGTGGGCGGCCTGTGAGGAGTACGTGCGCCGCAACCGTCGCTTCGGCAGGGCCTGATGGATCTGCAGCGGCGGCTCGGCGAGGTCCTCGAGGAGGTCCTGCCCGTCACCCGCGAGGAGGACGGGGCCGTCACCGTGAACTACGACTCGACGTTCGCGTCGCTGCGCACGGTCCCGGTCGCCGAGGGACTGGAGTTGGTGTCGCTCACCCAGATCCTGGCGTGGGATCTGCCGCTGGACGCCAAACTGCGCAACGCCGTCGCCGAGCACGCCCACAAGACGCTGCTGGGCACCGTGTCGCTGACCGCCAAGGCCGCGCCCAAGGAGATCGCCGCCGGCGCCAAACGCAACTCGCGTAAGGCCGCGGATGTGTTGCTGCGCTACAACTTTCCGGCCGCGGGGCTGGGTGACGACGCGCTGCGCACGCTGATCCTGATGGTGCTGGCCACCGGGGCCGAGGTGCGGCGCGCGCTAGTCGGCTGACGTCTGGGTGGTCTGGGTGCAGTCGGCGCAGCGGCCGAAGATCTCGATCGTGTGGCTGACGTCGGAGAAGCCGTGTTCGCGCGCGACGTTGGCGGCCCAGTCCTCGACGTCGCCGCCCTGGATCTCCACCGCCGCCCCGCAGGTGCGGCACACCAGATGGTGGTGGTGGTCGGTCGAGCAGCGCCGGTACACCGACTCGCCGGTGTCGGTGCGCAGGCTGTCGACGACACCGGCGGCCGCCATCTGCTGCAGGGTGCGGTAGACCGTCGTCAACCCGATGCTCTCGCCGCGCCTGCGCAGCTCGTCGTGTAGTTCCTGGGCGGAGCGGAACTCGCCGACGTCGTCGAGAAGCGCCGCGATCGCCGCGCGCTGCCGGGTGGCGCGCACGCCGGTCGACGGCCCCGCCGCCGTCACCGGGTGCCCTCGGCCGCGTGGGTGACCGCCGCGACGACGATATCAGCGAGGTGGTCGTCGACCAGGCGGTACATCACCTCGCGGCCGGACCGTTCCCCGGCCACCACACCCGCGGCCTTGAGGATCCGCAGGTGCTGGCTGACCAGCGGTTGCGGCACGCCCAGCGCGTCGACGAGTTCGTGCACGCAGCGCGCCGCCTCGCGCAGCTGCAGCACGATCGCGATCCGCACCGGCGCGGCCAGGGCCCGCAGCAGGTCCCCGGAGGTGTCGAGCACCTCGCGGTTGGGGAGCTCGGGAAGCGGTGCGCCGCCGTGGTCGTGGTGCCCGTCCGCCAAAGTGGAAACGGTTTTCATTATGACGCTCACAATACATGCGCTAAGACGCATGTCAACGGCGCGAAACGGGGTCGCTAGGCTGTGCAGTCGTGGCTTCCTCTTCGATCATCGACACCGTCGCGAACCTGGCCAAGCGGCGCGGGTTGGTCTATCAGGCCGGCGAGATCTACGGCGGCACCCGCTCGGCGTGGGACTACGGCCCGCTGGGCGTGGAACTCAAGGAGAACATCAAGCGGCAGTGGTGGAAGTCGGTGGTCACCAGCCGCGACGACGTCGTCGGCCTGGACAGCTCGATCATCCTGCCGCGCCAGGTGTGGGTGGCCTCGGGCCACGTCGACGTGTTCAACGACCCGCTGGTGGAGTGCCTGAACTGCCATAAGCGGCACCGGCAGGACCACATGCAGGAGGCCTACTTCGAGAAGAGCGGGGCGAAGAAGGGCTACGCAGATCCCGACGCGGTCGAGATGAGCGAGATCACCTGTCCGGACTGCGGCACCAAGGGCCAGTGGACCGAACCGCGTGACTTCAACATGATGCTCAAGACCTATCTCGGCCCGATCGAGTCCGAGGAGGGCCTGCACTATCTGCGCCCGGAGACCGCGCAGGGCATCTTCGTCAACTTCGCCAACGTGGTGACCACGCAGCGCAAGAAGCCGCCGTTCGGTATCGCCCAGACCGGCAAGAGCTTCCGCAACGAGATCACCCCCGGCAACTTCATCTTCCGCACCCGCGAGTTTGAGCAGATGGAGATGGAGTTCTTCGTCGAGCCGTCGACCGCGCGCGAATGGCACCAGTACTGGATTGACGAGCGGCTTAAGTGGTACGTCGAGCTCGGCATCAACCGCGACAACCTGCGGCTCTACGAGCACCCCAAGGAGAAGCTGTCGCACTACTCCGACCGCACGGTCGACATCGAGTACAAGTTCGGCTTCGTCGGCAGCCCGTGGGGTGAGCTGGAGGGCATCGCCAACCGCACCGACTTCGACTTGTCCACGCACTCAAAGCATTCCGGTGTGGACCTGTCGTACTACGACCAGGCCAGCGACACCCGCTACATCCCGTACGTGATCGAGCCGGCAGCCGGTCTGACCCGGTCGTTCATGGCGTTCTTGATCGACGCCTACGCCGAGGACGAGGCGCCCAACGCCAAGGGCGGCGTCGACAAGCGCACCGTGCTGCGGCTGGACCCGCGGCTGGCTCCGGTCAAGGCCGCGGTGCTGCCGCTGTCGCGCAACGAGCAGCTGTCGCCGAAGGCCCGCGACCTGGCCGCCGAGCTGCGCAAGTGCTGGAACGTCGACTTCGACGACGCCGGTGCGATCGGCCGCCGCTACCGCCGCCAGGACGAGATCGGCACCCCGTTCTGTGTGACGGTGGACTTCGACACGCTCGAGGACCATGCGGTGACGATCCGCGAACGCGACACCATGACCCAGGACCGCGTCGCGCTCGACCAGGTCAGCGACTACCTGGCCGCCCGCCTGAAAGGCTGCTAACCCTTTCCTTTCCTCCCGCGTTCCTCCCGCGTTCCTCCCGCGAGCGTGCGTGTCTGCTCACGACACGCCGCGGAATCTGCGGCATTTGCGCACGCTCGCGACGGGTCGCGTGGCGACGGGTCGCGGGGCGCTCGCGCTCGCTCGCTGGCGCTCGTTCGTCGAGTTCTACGCCTGGGTCGTGATTCGTCGAGAATCACTGCCCTGGTGTAGATCTCGCGACACCCTCGACGCGGTCAGCGCCTGAGCGGGTCCGCGAGCGTGCGCAAACGCAGGAAAAACCCCGGCGTGTCGTGAGCAGACACGCACGCTCGCGCTAGAGGCGGCGCGGCACGCGCTAGAAGCGGCGGGGCACGCGCTAGAAGCGGCCGCCGCCGCCGAACATGCCGCCACCGCCGGAACCGCCGAACGAACCGGGGTTGAAACCGCCACCGCCCAGTCCGCCGCCGATCCCGCCGCGACCGCCGGACAGGATGTTGCCGATCAGGATGCCGCCGAGGATCGCACCGAGGTTGCCACCCCCGCCGCCCGCGGTGGGCCCGCCGCCGCCCCACGGTCCGGAGAACCGGTTCTGCGCGTTGATGACGTCGTTGTGCGCCAGCGTCTGCGCCTGCGAGGCCAGCATCGCCGCCCCGTTGGCGTGCCGGATCGCCTCGGCCGGATCGGTGTGCCGCTTCTCGTCGGCCGCGGCGAGCTGACGCACCGCCTCGGCCAGCCGGGTGCGGGCCTCCGGACCGACGGCGCCGCGGCGGGTGTCGATGAAGTCCGACACCGACCGGATCCGCGACCGCGCCGTGAACATCGCCTCGTCGAGCGTGCGCTGCAACCGCTCGGCGGCCTCCTTCTCCTGCTCGACGGCGGCCAGCAGCCGGTCCAACTCCGCGTCGGCCTTCGTCAGCTCGGTGACCGCGCCGAGCGGATCCACCGCCCCCGTCCGCTGCGCCGTGGCCACCGCGGCCGCCGCGGCGTCGCGCGCCTCGGCCAGCTTCTGCGCCTGCGGCACCTTGCCGTCGGCCAGCAGCTCACCGGCCTGGCGGATTCCGTTCTGGATGTCCTCGATCGTCGCGGGCAGCTGGGCCGCGGCGCGCCGGATGTCGCTGGCCGCGGAGTCGACCGCGTCGAGCAGTTCGCGCGCCTGCGCCAGCGCCGACTCGGCGGCGTGCACGCAGTCGACCAGCTCGCTCTGCTGCCCGGCCACCGGACGCTGCGCCAGCTCCCGGCCGCGGCTGATGTTCTTGTCGGCGAACTCCACCAGCTCCTTGGCGGCGTCGACGTTGCCGTCCACCGACGTCAGCGCCGCCGCGTCGAACTCGGTGTGCAGCTGCGCGAGCTTCTGCCGGGCGGGCTCCAGCCGCGCGGTGATGTCGACGACCTGCTGGGTCATCGCGGCCAGCCGGTCCGGCGCGGTGATCGCCAGGTTGCGCAGCTCGGCGAACGCGTCGCGCTGGGCGTCGAGCTCACGGTCGGCCTTGGCGGCGGCGACGATCACCCGGGTCAGCAGGTCGCGGCGCTGCGCCGGGGTCTCGGGCACCGCGTCGTCGAGAATCTGGCGCACGTTGAACGCTTGCGCCAGCGTCGTTTTGGCGTTGTTGACGGCACGCGTGAACGGTTCGGTGCGCTGCTCGCCGAACTCCTCGACCGCGATCTCGAGCTCGTGCGCGCTGGTGCGCACCGCGTTGTCGACCTCCACCACCATCGCCCGCGACAGGTCGTCGAGCGCGTCCAGCGGCACCGCCGCCAGCGCCCGCGGATCGGTCGGGTCCACCCGGCGCGCCGCGGCGAACTCGGCCTCGCGGCGCTTGCGCCTGCGCCGTCGCTGCCACACCATCAGGCCCAGCACGGCCAGCGCCAGCACCGCCAGCGTCACCAGCACCCCGACCCAGCTGATGCTCGTCGGTGCCGGGTTCAGGCCCTGCGCGGCCGCGATCGCCGCCCCGGCCCAGTCGTTGCCCCGCAGCGCCGGTTCGATGTCGTTGCGCCGGACCCGGTCGACCTCGGCGGCGCTGAGGTCGGTGGCGCTGTCGGGCACCAGGAACGCGTACGCGCGGTCGACGGTGGCCACCGCCAGCAGCGCGTCGTAGCTGCCCAAATCGCTGGCCCGCATGGTGTTTCGCGCCCACGTCTCGGCGGCCATGCCGTTGAAGGTCTCGACGTAGACCACCCACAGCCGGGTCTTGCGGTCGGCGTAGAGGGTGTCGATCGCCGCGGTCACCTCCGACCTCTGGGCGGCGGTGAGCGCCCCGGCGTCGTCGGTCAGGTAGCCGGACAGTCGCATGGGAGCCTCGGCGGGGGCTGACGGGGCCAGCAGCGCACCGGTGGTGAGCAGCGCGAGCAGAACGGTCAGCAGGCGGGCGAAACGCATGTCCGCCAATCTAGTGGCCTACCGGGCCAGGTCGGGTAGTGCTGGCAGACTGTGAGGCAGTGGGAGCCAAGACCGACGTGTACGACGAGTTCGACCGCGAACGCCGCGTGGCCGAACCCCCCAAGGGTGCCGCGCTGCCCGGAACCGACGCCGAGCACCGCACCGACTTCGCCCGGGACCGGGCCCGGGTGCTGCACTGCGCGGCGCTGCGGCGACTGGCCGACAAGACGCAGGTGGTCGGTCCGCGGGAGGGCGAGACCCCACGCACCCGGTTGACGCACTCGCTGGAGGTCGCCCAGATCGGCCGGGAGATGGCCGCCGGCCTGGGCTGCGACCCCGACCTCGTCGACCTCGCCGGCCTGGCCCACGACATCGGGCATCCGCCCTACGGCCACAACGGGGAGCGCGCGCTCAACGAGATCGCCAAGTCGTTCGGCGGGTTCGAGGGCAACGCCCAGAACTTCCGCATCCTGACCTGCCTGGAACCGAAAGTCCTTGACGCCGACGGCAACAGTGCCGGGCTGAACCTGACCCGCGCGGCGCTGGACGCGGTCACGAAGTACCCGTGGCGGCGCGAGGGGGAGCGCACCAAGTTCGGTTTCTACGACGTCGACCGGGAGGCCGCCGATTGGGTGCGCGCCGGCGCCCCCGTCGACCGGCCGTGCCTGGAGGCGCAGGTGATGGACTGGGCCGACGACGTCGCCTACTCGGTGCACGACGTCGAGGACGGCGTCATCTCCGGGCGCATCGACCTGCGGGTGCTCGCCGACGCCGACGCCGCCGACGCGCTGGCCCGGCTGGGCGCGCGGTCGTTCTCCGCGCTGACCCCCGACGACCTGCGCGCCGCCGCCGAGCGGCTCTCGGCGATGCCGACGGTGGTGGCGGTCGGCAAGTACGACGGCACCGTGGCGTCGTCGGTGGCGCTCAAACGGCTGACCAGCGAGCTGGTGGGCCGGTTCGTCACCGCGGCGATCTCGCAGACCCGCGCCTCGGCCGGGCCCGGCCCGCTGCGCCGCTTCGACACCAACCTGTCGGTGCCGACCACGGTGCGCGCCGAGGTCGCGGTGCTCAAGACGCTGGCGCTGCAGTTCATCATGAGCGACCACCTGCACCTGCAGCTGCAGGCCGACCAGCGGGCCCGCATCCACGAGCTCGCGCTGGCGCTGTGGGCGCAGGCCCCCAACAGCCTGGATCCGCAGTTCGCCGCCCAGTTCGCCGCGGCCGAGGACGACGGCGCCCGGCTGCGCGCGGTGATCGACCAAATCGCCTCCTACACCGAGAGCCGCTTCGAACGTGTGCATGAGGCGCGCTCACCGCGACCCTTAGACTGAGCCGGTGGCCGGCCGCATTCCTGATCGCGACATCGCCGCCATCCGTGAACAGGTCCGCATCGAGGACGTCGTCGGCGACTACGTGCAGCTCCGCCGTGCCGGCGCGGACTCGATGAAGGGGCTGTGCCCGTTCCATGACGAGAAGACGCCGTCGTTTCACGTCCGCCCCAACCACGGTCACTTCCACTGCTTCGGCTGCGGTGAGGGCGGCGACGTGTACGCCTTCATCCAGAAGATCGAGCACTGCAGCTTCGTCGAGGCCGTCGAACTGCTCGCCGACCGGGTCGGCTACACGATCAGCTACACCGGCTCGTCGACCACCAACGTCCAGCGCGACCGCGGCAGCCGCAGCCGGCTGCTGGCCGCCAACGCCGCCGCCGCGGAGTTCTACGCCGCGGCGCTGGAGTCCGACGAGGCCGCGCCCGCGCGCCAATACCTGATCGAGCGCAACTTCGACGCCGACGCGGCCAAACGGTTCGGCTGCGGGTTCGCCCCGTCCGGCTGGGACACCCTGACAAAACACCTGCTGCGCAAGGGTTTCGAGTTCAAGGAGCTGGAGGCGGCCGGGCTGTCGCGGGAGGGCAAGCGCGGCCCGATGGACCGTTTCCACCGCCGCCTGCTGTGGCCGATCCGGGCCAGCGGCGGCGAGGTGATCGGGTTCGGGGCCCGGCGCATCTTCGACGACGACCCGATGCAGGCCAAGTACGTCAACACCCCCGAGACGGTGCTGTACAAGAAGTCGTCGGTGCTGTTCGGGCTGGACCTGGCCAAACGCGACATCGCCAAGGGCCACCAGGCCGTGGTGGTGGAGGGCTACACCGACGTCATGGCGATGCACCTGGCCGGGGTGACGACGGCGGTCGCGGCGTGCGGCACCGCGTTCGGCGACGAGCACCTGGCGATGCTGCGCCGACTCATGATGGACGACAACTTCTTTCGCGGTGAGCTGATCTACGTCTTCGACGGCGACGAGGCAGGCCGCGCCGCGGCGCTCAAGGCGTTCGAGGGGGAGCAGAACCTCGCCGGGCAGTCGTTCGTGGCGATCGCCGACGACGGAATGGACCCGTGCGATCTGCGGTTGAAGTCCGGCGACGGTGCGCTGCGCGACCTGGTGGCGCGGCGAACCCCGTTGTTCGAGTTCGCGATTCGCACCGCGCTGGCCGAGCACGACCTCGACAGCGCCGAGGGCCGGGTGGCGGCGCTGCGCCGCTGCGTGCCGATGGTCGCCCGGATCAAGGAGCCGATGCTGCGCGACGAGTACGCGCGCCGGCTCGCCGGCTGGGTCGGCTGGGCCGACGAGAAACAGGTGCTGTCACGGGTCCGGGAGATCGTCGGCGGCAAGTCCACCGGCCGCGGGGCGGGCCGCGGTGAGCGGCGTACCGCGCAGCGCCCGCCCGAGGTGGCGCGGCCGGACCCGAAGGACCCGACGCTGTGGCCGCAGCGCGAGGCGCTCAAGGCCGCGCTGCAGTACCCGGCGATCGCCGGGCCGGTGTTCGACTCGCTGACCGTGGAGAGCTTCACCCACCCGGGCTACGCGGCGGTGCGCACCGCGATCGAGGCGGCCGGCGGCACGTCGGCGGGGCTGTCGGGCGCGGAGTGGATCGAGGCGGTGCGCGCGCAGACGACGACGCCGGAGGCGGGCACCCTGGTCAACGAGCTCGGCGTGGAAGCCATCAACGTCGAGGACGACGAGAAGCTCCCGCGCTACATCGGCGGGGTGCTGGCCCGGCTGCAGGAGGTCTGGGTGGGCCGCCAGATCGCCGAGGTGAAGTCGAAGCTGCAGCGGATGTCGCCGGTGGACCAGGGTGATGAGTATCACGCCCTGTTCGGCGACCTGGTCGCGATGGAGGCCTACCGGCGCAGCCTTCTCGAGCAGGCCAGCGGTGACGACATCTCTGCGTGAGCCGCTGTAACGCGATATGGTGGGCCCGCTATATACCGTCGGGGGAACGGTCAGGAAGGCGTATTTGTGACATCGAGCAACATCCGTGCACGGCGGCTCGTCGCCGCCGGAGCGTTCGCGGTGGCCGCGGTCGCGGCGCCGTTCGCCGCATCCGTGCTGACCACCGACGTGTCCGACGTGCAGGCGGGGCCGGCCTGCCTGGCGTGGTTCGGCAACAAGGAAGACGGAAAGTGCCTGAGCTACTCCAACGGCAACGGCATCAACGTCGGCACCCCGGACATCGGGATCTACGGGCCGAACACCGGCTCGCTGCCTGGTGGCGGCATCGGCGTGAGCAGCGGCCCGCTGCTGCCCGGCACGTCGTGGAACCAGGGCATCGGCATCAACTGAGCGTCGACCGGATTTGACCCTTAACGGGTTGATCGCTCGCACCAGGTGCGGGGGATCAACCCGTTAAGTCGTTTTCGGGCTACTTCTGGCCCTTGGGCGGTGTCTCCGGTCCGATCACCGTCGTGCCCTTCTCCAACTCGGTCAGCGTGACCATCGGCGGGTCGGGGGAGACCCGCTCGGCGATCTTGCGCCGGCTGGCGTCGAGCAGCGCCTTCGCGGCGGGACTCTCGGTCAGCGCCTTGTAGGTGCCGGCGATCTGCTCATATCGGCGCCGGCCGGCCTTCGTGCCCAGCACATAGCCGACCCCCAATACGACGAGATACCGGATCACAGGGCTCCTTCCGGACGATGACGGGTCGGTCTCCATCCTGCCTCACCCGGCCGCGATCGCGTGGGGTGGCGGCGGTTGGCGGCGAGACTCATGCATACGCTAGAGTCATGCCTCGGCCCGCGCAGAAGGCGAAAGCAAGAACGCGGGAGAGCAGTCCCCTGTAGCTCAATTGGCAGAGCATTCGGCTGTTAACCGAAGGGTTGCTGGTTCGAGTCCAGCCGGGGGAGCAGGCACCGACACTCCGGCGTGGTGGCCGTGAGGACTCCGGCCCGCAGAGCATGATGGGGCGATGGCCGAAGCAGCATTCTGGATCGCGTGGGGTCTGCCCGCGCGCGGACGGGAAGTCCAAGCCCTCGACCTTCTCAAGGAATCCACCACCGGCTACCTCGACCAGCTCCGCGACGACGGCCGCATCGAGCGCTACGACACCGCGATCCTGCGCCCCCAGAGCATGGAGCTCGGCGGCTTCGTGCTGATCCAGGGTTCGCAGGCCCAGATCGACGCACTGCGCCGCGCCCCGGACTTCGAACAGTGGGTCACCCGGATCCAGCTGGTCGCCGACCGCGTCGGCATCGTCGACGCCTGGGTCAACGACGGGCTCGGCGAGGCGATCGACCTGTACACCGAGGCCCTGCAGAAGGCCGGCCTGCTCCCGTAACGGTTGTTGCTCGCACGCCGATAACCGGAGGGAACTCCCCACTACAGCTGAGACTGCAGCGACCGCTGTTGTTTACTGGGACGATCGTTCCTTTTGCTAAACAGCGTCGCGTAATGCGGTGTAATGGCAAGTTGTCAGGTTGGGGACCGCCTGTGGGAGGTAGGCATGGGAGCTGCACACTACATCGGTCGCGTCGGTGGTCTGGCTGTCGCGCTCGGGGTCGGGACCGCGATCGCTACCGGCCACGGCATCGCCGTCGCCGAGACGCCTGACTCGCAGTCCACCAACTCCGAGCAGTCCGACAACACGGCCAAGAACCCCGACACCCAGGGTTCCGAGAAGGGCTCCGAGAAGGCCCCGCAGACCAAGGACACCCTAGACAACGACCCCGACACCGGCGACGGGCCGGAGGAGTCCTCGGGCACCACCACGACCGTCGAGTCCGGCGGGGTCGTCGTGCGGGCGCAGACCAACACCAGCAAGAGCGACACCGACCCCCAGGAAGAACCCGAGGAAGAAGAGCCCGAAGAAGAGCCCGAAGAAGAACCCGAGGAAGAGCCGGCCGAGGAACCCGAGCCGTCCGAGGAGCCGGAGCCCGAAGCCGACGCTGGCACCGGCACCCCGCCGGCCCCGGAGCCGACCACCGAACCGGGCGCCAAGTCCGACACCCAGGCCCCGAACACTCAGACCCCGAACACCCCGGCGCCCACGCCCAGCGCCAACCGCGCGGCCGACGCCGAGGAGCTGCCCGGCCCCGCCGAGACCCTCAAGACGCCCGCCAAGGTCGCGGTCTTCGCCGACGCCCGCTCGCTGGCCGCACAGACGCCGTCGCTGACGGCGCTGAGCCAGCCGTTCACCGCGGCGGCGACGCCTCCAGCGCCGTCCCTGCCGAACCTGTTCACCGCGGTGGTCAACGTCGTCAAGACCACGATCGACTGGATCCTCAACCCGCTGGCCGGACTCGGCGGCACCTCGCCCGCACAGCCGCCGCTGATCTGGAGCCTGCTGGCGTTCGCGCGCCGTGAGTTCGAGACGTTCGTCAACGCGCTGACCGGTCGCTCGTCGGCGACGGCGCAGCAGCAGCCGCTGGCCGCCCTGGCGCTCGCCGCGACGCCGAGCGGTCCGCTGTACTCGCCGTGGCCCAACCCGCAGGTGAGCCCGTCGACGGAGTTCGTCGCCTGGGTGACCGGAAACTACGTCTACCCCAACGACCCGGAGACCGGGTACACCGATCTGATCGCCAACACCTGGACCCGCTATACCGTCGGCGGCACGGATCTCGGAATCATGTGGGACAACGGCATTCCCGACGATCCGAACACCCCCGACATCAACGAGCACCAGGTGCTGATCATCGTCGGCGACACCTTCGCCGACGGCAACATGTCGCTCGACTGGCGCTCCAACACGCTGTTCCGCAGCTCCGACACCGACCTGAGCAACGGGATGGAGATCCCGAACGGCCAGTGGTACACCGGCAACATGTTCGGCGGCGCGCCGCTCGGTCCCGACGGGTATCCGAACCGCGCCCGCCAGGTGATCTGGCCCGAGGGCCTGCCCGCCGGCATCACGCTGATCCCGACCGCCGGGATCTCGGTGCCCGACCCGGACTCGAAATACGGCGCCATCCAGTACGTCAGCTTCATGTCGGTGACGAACTGGGGTTCGGCAGGCCGGTGGACGACGAACTACTCGGCGATCGCCTGGTCCGACGACAACGGCGAGACCTTCCACGTCGCACCGGAAACCGTGCGTTACAACCAGCCGTGGAGCGGTAACCAGAACTTCCAGCAGATGGCGTTCGTACGGCCCGGCGACGGCTACGTCTACGTCTACGGCACCCCCAACGGCCGCCAGGGCGCCGCGCACCTGGCAAGGGTGCCCGAGCAGGACATCCTCGACCTGGACAAGTACGAGTACTGGGACGGCGGCAGCAAGGGCTGGCTGTTCGGCATCGGCGCCCGGCCCGCCGGCTGGAAGAAGAACCCGTCGTCGGCCACCCCGGTGTTCGGCGTGGACAAGGGTGCCTGCGGTGTCGGCAACCCGGGCAACCAGGTTAGTGAGATGTCGGTGCAGTACAACGAGTACCTCGGCAAGTACGTCGTGCTGTACGGCGACCAGTTCAACAACATCGTGATGCGCACGGCCGACTCCCCGGAGGGCAAGTGGTCGAGTGCGACGGTGCTGATGAAACAGCAGCCCGGCGGCATCTACGCGCCGATGATGCACCCGTGGTCGCCGTCGACGCTGGGCACCGGCTCCGAGCTGTACTGGAACCTGTCGCTGTGGTCGGAGTACAACGTGATGTTGATGAAGACCGATCTGACGAAGGTGTGACGTGTTGCGCGCGACGATCGTCGCCCTGCTGGTCGCGCTGGGCACCGCGCCCATGGCGTGTGCCCAGCCGGCAGCCGAAAGTGGCGGCTGCACAGCCGATCTCGACGGTGCGATGACGCGGATGCCTGACGCCAGGCAGCCGTCGGTGTGCCGCGGCGGGGCCTGGCAGCCGGTGGACGTGCCGCAGCCGCCCGCCGACCGCTGGGTCAGCTCGGACACGCCGCTGCTGCTGCACGGCCAGGGCATGCGCAACCCGGAGATGGCGGCCGGAACCTGGACCGGCACACCGCGTGAGGAGTCGGCGCGGTGCCGCGCGCAGCAGCGCGACGTGGTCTCACCCGGTCAGCTCAGCGACCCCGTCACCGTCGAGGGCGACCCGGGGCAGCCGGTGCGACTGGAGGTGGCCCCGCGCATGTTCACCGTCGAACTGTCCGGCAACTGCGTGTGGAGCCGCGGCTGAGCCGGTCTCAGTCCGGAATGCGCTCGGGGCGCAGCATCTCGGCGTCGCGCAGCTGCTCGGGGATGCCGAACCCGTCGACGAGCAGTTCGGCATAGGGGCGCAGCGTGCGGCAGCGCTCGTTGATGCCGCGGGTGACGGCCTTGGCGCGCTCGGTCGAGATGTAGCGGTGCTCGATGTACCACGCCTTGTCCTTCTCGATCACCGATAGCGCGTACAGGTCGCACACCATGGACAGGATGCGGCGGGCCTCCTCGTCCGGGCAGGCGTCGATACCGGCGACGAACGCCTCGAGGATGACCCGGTCGATGTGCGCCTGCGCGGTGTGCAGCACATGGTCCTGCACGGCGTTGAACGCGTCGAACGGGCTCATCTCCTTGGACTTGGCCTGTAGCCGGCGGGCCACCGTGGACAGCAGGTACTCCTCGCGGTCCTCGAACATCTTGACCTGGGTACCGCGGTTGAAGAGGCTGCCCTCCTCCTCGTTGTCCTGGCGGGTGTCCAGGATGGTCTGCATGATCGCCTCGGCCGCAGTGCGTTTGAGCACCCGGTCGCCGGCGAAGTTGGCGGCGAAGCGCACCCATTCCACCGGGCTCATGCTCTTGACGTCGTCGGCGTACTCGGTGAGCAGCTGCTTGGCCACCAGCTGGGTCAGCACGTGGTTGTCGCCCTCGAACGTGGTGAACACGTCGGTGTCGGCCTTCAGCGCGATCAGCCGGTTCTCGGCCATGTAGCCCGCGCCGCCGCACGCCTCGCGGGCCTCCTGGATGGCGCGGGTGGCGTGCCAGGTGTTGGCGGCCTTCAGCCCGGCCGCGCGGGCCTCGAGTTCGCGCTGCTCCTCGGGATCGGGGTCGTCGGCGGTCTGCAGATCGTGGCACTTGGCGACCAGTTCGTTCTGCGCGAACTGCAGCGCATACGACTCGGCGATCAGCGGCAGCAGCCGCCGCTGGTGCACCAGGTAGTCCATGATGACGACTTCCTTGTCGTCACCGGGTGCCTCGAACTGTCTGCGCTGCAACGCATATCGCGTCGCTATGTCCAGTGCGACGCGGGCCGCGGCCGCGGCGCTGCCGCCGACGGTGACCCGGCCGCGCACCAGGGTGCCCAGCATGGTGAAGAACCGGCGACCCGGGTTCTCGATCGGTGAGCTGTAGGTGCCGTCGGGGGCGACGTCGCCGTACTTGTTGAGCAGGTTCTCCCGCGGCACCCGGACGTGGTCGAACTGGATGCGCCCGTTGTCCACACCGGGCAGCCCGCCCTTGTAGTGGCAGTCGGAGGTGGTGATGCCGGGCAGGTCGTTGCCGTCCTCGTCGCGGATCGGCACCAACACGCAGTGCACCCCGTGGTTGACGCCGTCCGGGGTGATCAGCTGCGCGAAAACCGCTGCCATCCGGGCGGTTTCGGCGGCGCCGCCGATGTAGTCCTTGCGCGCTGTCGGGGTGGGGGAGTCGACGACGAACTCTTCGGTGGCCGGGTCGTAGGTCGCCGTCGTCTCCAGCGCCTGCACGTTGCTGCCGTGGCCGGTCTCGGTCATCGCGAAGCAGCCCAGCAGTTCGCAGTCGATGATCTTCTTGACGTACTTCTCGTGGTGGCGTTCGGTGCCGAGGTTCTCGATGGCCCCGCCGAACAGGCCCCACTGCACACCGGCTTTCACCATCAGGGACAGGTCGCTCATCGCGAGCATCTCGATGCGGGTGACGGCCGCGCCGACGTCGCCGTTACCGCCGTGCTCCTTGCGGAAGCCGTCCTCGGCGGCGCCCTTGGCCGCCATGATCTTGAGCTGCTCGGCCACCTTCGCCCGTGCGATGGCGGTGTTGGGGGTGTAGTGCGGACGGAAGATCTCGTTGCCGAGCTCCTCGCGTACCTCATTCTTCACATCACGGAAACGGCCGTCGAGCGCATTGCGCAGATGTTCTGCCGTGGTCGTCATGTTCCGACGGTACCCGCGTGGGCCCGCCGCAAACTGTGATGCGCGAAATGTAGGCAAACCTTCGTGGATTTCCCGACACCGGTCGGGGTTGAATCCCTCCATGACCGAGAACGCGAAACCCACCGGGTCAGACACGAAGAGCCGGTACGACGTCGGTCACGACCACGGTGACGTCAGCGGGGGATGGTTGCGTGCGGCCACCTTCGGTGCGATGGACGGGCTGGTCTCCAACACCGCGCTGATCGCCGGTGTCGGCGCCGCGGCCGATGCGCACGCCGTGGTGCTCGGCGGGTTCGCCGGTCTGGCCGCCGGCGCATTCTCGATGGCGCTCGGGGAGTTGGCGTCGGTGCAGACCGCCAACGAGCAGATCGACTCGGAGGTCCGCGTCGAGCGCCGCGCGTTCCGCAAGCATCCGCAGGCCGAGAAGGCCGAACTCGCCCACATGATGCAGGAGCTGGGGATGAGCGAGGCGACGGCCCGGCAGGCCGCCGAGGAGATCCACCGCGACGAGGACCGCGCGATCAACTTCCACATCGTCCAGGAGATCGGGATCGACCCGACCGAGAAGCCGTCGCCGTACGTCGCGGCGATCTCCTCGTTCTTCATGTTCGCCATCGGCGCGGTGACGCCGCTGATCCCGTACCTGTTCGGGTTCGAGCACCTGTGGCTCGGGCTGGCGTTCGGCGGGCTCGGCCTGATGATCGCCGGCGGTGTCGCGTCGAGGTTCACCGGCAAACCGGTGTGGTTCGCCGCGCTGCGCCAGCTCGCGTTCGGTGTCGTGGCGGTGGCGGCGACGTATTTGGTCGGCATGCTCGTCGGGGTGGCGGTCACCTGACGCACGAGACGCCGCGAGGCTGTAACCACGCAGGGGTCCACTCGCACTTTTCCTGCGGGATTACAGCCTCGCGAAAGCCTCAGTCGCCGACTGTGACCGCGCGGGCCTGGTCGGTAAGCTCCTCGAGCCCGGACTCCTCGACGTCCAGACCGGTCAGGTGTGAGCGGGTCACGGCCAGCACGACCGCGGCCAGCAGCACCGCGGCGGCGCCCACCCAGTAGGGCAGGTGGATGTTGATCTGCTCGCCCAGCACCCCGGCCAGCCACGGCGCGACGGCGGCGCCGCCGAACCGCATGAAGCTGTAGGCCGCCGAGGCCACACCGCGCTCGACCGGGGCGGACTTCATCACGGTCTCGGTGATCAGCGTGTTGTTGATGCCGCACCACAGACCGGCGGCCACCACGGACGCGGCCAGCACCGCCTTGTCGTCAGTGAACAGCGCCATGACCGCCAGCGTCGCCGCCATCACCAGCAGGTTGACCAGCAGCACGGGCAGGGTGCCGAACCGGCGCTGCAACCACGGCGCGGCGACCACCGAGGTGAACGCCAGCGCGACACCCCAACCGAAGAAGATCAGCCCGATCTCGTGGGCGCTCATGTCGAGCGGGAACGGGGTGAACGCCAGCAGCGTGAAGAACCCGAAGTTGTACAGCAGCGCCGACAGCGCGACGCCGAACAGACCGGGGTGGCGCAGCGCGCGGAACGGGTCGGCCAGCGAGGTGGCGTGTGCGGGACGCGGGCTCGACGGCAGCAGGAAGATGGTCACCACGAACGCCAGCGCCATCAGCGCCGAGACCCCGAAGAACGGGCCGCGCCAGGAGATCGAACCGAGCGCCCCGCCGACCAGCGGGCCCACCGCGATGCCCAGGCCCAGCGCCGCCTCGTAGAGGATGATCGCCTGGGCGACAGAGCCTTTCGCGGAGTTGACGATCGCGGCCAGCGCGGTCGCGATGAACAGCGCGTTGCCCAGACCCCACAGCGCGCGCCAGCCGACGATCTCCATCACCGTCTCCGACAGGCCCGCCAGCCCGGCGCCGACGATGATGATCGCCAGGCCCAGCAGCAGTGTGCGCTTGGGGCCGATGCGGCTGGACACCGCGCCGGTGATCACCATCGCGACGCCCATCACCGCCATGTAGCTGGTGAACAGCAGCGACACCTGCGACGGTGAGGCGTTCAGGTTCTCGGCGATCGGTTTGAGGATCGGGTCGACCAGGCCGATGCCCATGAAGGCCACCACGCACGCGAAGGCCACAGCCCAAACAGCTTTCGGTTGACGCCACATGAGGGCGACCACTCCTTTTATTCAGTACGCGAGAAAATGCGAATCACTTCGTGACGGACGGCGCCGCGGCATCGTCGAGCAGGCGCCGCATGACCCGGACCGCCTCGGCCAACGTCTGGCGGTCCGCCGGGTCGAGCCGTTCCAGGTACGGATCGATCGCGGCACCGCGGTCCGCGCGGACCTGACGCAGCATCTCGACACCCTTGGGGGTGATCGCGATGAGCACCGCGCGGGCGTCCTCGGGGTCGACGCTGCGCGTGACATACCCGGCGTCCTCGAGGCGGCGCACCTGCGTCGTCATCGTCGGCTGCGAGCAGTGGTCCAGCGCGGCCAGATCGGAGATGCGGGTCGGGCCCTGATCCTCGATCGTCGACAGCAGCCGCGCCTGGGCGTAGCCGAGCGGCAGGCGCACCCGCTGGGTGGCCAGTCGATTGATCCGGGCGACCACCGACAGCAGATCCGATCCGAGGGTCTGGGTCATGCCCTCCAGGATACATAGTTTGGCTATGCGTTCCAACCCCGGGCCGCGCTGGCAGAATCGTGCAATGACCGTGACCGGGGGTTCGCCGCGTCGAGGCGGGCCTCTGCGTCCCGTCGAACTGGCGCAGGCCTCGGTGATGGCGGCGCTGTGCGCGGCCACCGCGATCATCGCCGTCGTCGTCCCCTTCGCCGCCGGGCTGTCGCTGCTGGGCACCGTGCCGATGGGCCTGCTGTCGTACCGCTACCGGCTGCGGGTGCTGCTCACCGCGACCGTCGCCGGCGGCGTCATCGCCTTCCTCATCGCCGGCATGGGCGGCTTCATGACCGTCGTCAACTGCGCCTACATCGGCGGGCTGACCGGCATCGTCAAACGCCGCGGCCGCGGCACCCCGACCGTGTTCGTCGCCGCGCTGGTCGCCGGGGCGCTGTTCGGTGTCGTCATCGTCGCGGCACTGGCCGTGCTGTCACGGCTGCGCGACCTGATCTTCGCCTCGATGACCGCCAACGTCGACGGCACCGCCGCCGTGCTGCGCCGCATCCCCGAGATGGCCGAGGTCGCCGACCGGTTCCAACGCGACTTCGCGCTGGCCCTGCAGTACTGGCCGGTGCTGTTCTTCTTCGCCGGGGTCACCTCGATCACCTTCGTCACCCTGGTCGGCTGGTGGGCGCTGTCGCGGGTGCTGGAGCGGCTGTTCGGCATCCCCGACGTGCACAAGCTTGAGTCCACGCACGACAGCGGGCCGATCGCCCCGGTGCCGGCGCGGCTGCGCGACGTGTGCTTCCGCTACCCGGGCTCCGACCACGACGCGCTCGGCCCGGTCTCGCTGACCGTCGAACCCGGCGAGCACCTCGCGATCACCGGCGCCAACGGCTCGGGCAAGACCACGCTGATGCTGCTGCTGGCCGGCCGCGAACCAACCTCCGGCACCATCGAGCGGCCCGGCGCGGTCGGGCTGGGCCGCATCGGCGGCACCGCGGTGATCATGCAGCACCCCGAGAGCCAGGTGCTCGGCACCCGCGTCGCCGACGACGTGGTGTGGGGCCTGCCGCCCGGCACCGCGACCGACGTGGACAGACTGCTCGAAGAGGTGGGCCTGGACGGGATGGCCGAACGCGACACCGGCGGCCTGTCCGGCGGTGAGCTGCAGCGGCTCGCGGTGGCCGCGGCGCTGGCCCGCGAACCATCCCTGATGATCGCCGACGAGGTCACCAGCATGGTCGACCAGCAGGGCCGCGACGCGCTGCTCGCGGTTCTCGGCGGGCTCACCGAACGCCACCGCATGGCGCTGGTGCACATCACCCACTACAACGACGAGGCCGACGCCGCCGACCGCACCGTCGCGCTGTCCGGTAACGGCGGCGCCGCCGACAACACCGACATGGTGCAGACCTCCGCGGCGCCCACCGCCGGCACCGCACCCCCGCCCGACGGGCGACCGGTGCTCGAACTGCGCGGCGTCGGCCACGAGTACGCCAGCGGCACCCCGTGGGCGACGACGGCGCTGCGCGACATCAGCTTCACCGTGCACGAGGGCGACGGCGTGCTGATCCACGGGCTCAACGGGTCGGGCAAGTCCACGCTGGCGTGGATCATGGCGGGGCTGACCGTGCCGACCGAGGGGCAGTGTCTGCTCGACGGCGCCCCGGTCGCCGATCAGGTGGGCGCGGTGGCGATCTCGTTCCAGGCCGCCCGGCTGCAGCTGATGCGCGGCCGCGTCGACCTCGAAATCGCCTCCACCGCAGGGTTTTCCCACCGCGACCGGCGGCGTGTGCTCGACGCGCTGGCCACCGTCGGGCTGGATCCCTCGCTGGCCGGGCGGCGCATCGACCAGCTCAGCGGCGGGCAGATGCGCCGCGTCGTGCTGGCCGGGCTGCTGGCCCGCAAACCACGCGCGCTGATCCTCGACGAGCCGCTGGCCGGTCTGGACGCCGCCAGCGGCCGCGGCCTGCTGCGGTTGCTCGCGCAACTGCGCCGCACCGCGGGCCTGACCGTCGTGGTCATCTCGCACGACTTCACCGGGCTCGAGGAGCTGTGCCCGCGCACGCTGCGGCTGGAGAACGGCACCCTGGTGTCCACCCCGACGACGACGGGGGACCGGGCATGAGCCAGCGTCGCGCCGTCGTCCTGCTGCGCCCCGTCCCCGGCGACAGCGTCGTGCACCGGCTGTGGGCGGGCACCAAGCTGCTCGTCGTCGCCGCCATCGGGGTGCTGTTGACCTTCTATCCCGGCTGGGTGCCGATCGCGGCGGTGGCGCTGCTGATCGTCCTCGCCGCGAAACTGGCCGGCATCCCGCGCGGGGTGCTGCCGTCGATCCCGGCGTGGCTGTGGGTGCTGCTGTTCCTCGGCGGGCTGACCGCCACCTTCGCCGGCGGTGACCCGACCATCGGCCTCGGCTCGGTGGAGCTGGGGCTGGGCGGGCTGCTGAAGTTTTTGCGCATCACCGCGTTGTCGATCGTGCTGCTCGGCCTCGGCGGCATGGTGTCGTGGACGACGAACGTCGCCGAGATCGCGCCCGCCGTCGCGACTTTGGGCCGCCCGCTGCGGGCGCTGCGGATCCCGGTCGACGAGTGGGCGGTCGCGCTGGCGTTGGCGCTGCGGGCCTTCCCGATGCTGATCGACGAGTTCCGGGTGCTCTACGCCGCGCGCCGGTTGCGGCCCCGGCCGGAGGCGGTACGCCGCCGCGGCCGATGGCGGGGCTGGTGGCTGGAGGCCGTCGACCTCCTCGCCGCCGCGATCACCGTCTCGCTGCGCCGCGCCGACGAGATGGGCGACGCGATCACCGCCCGCGGTGGCACCGGCCAGATCTCGGCGGCGCCGTCGAAGCCGAAGGCGATCGACTGGTGGGCGTTCCTGCTCGTCGCGGTGGTGTGCGGCACCGCGCTCGCTCTCGAGCTCACGGTCGCCGGGACCAGCGCCGCCGCGCGCTGAGCACCGCCGTTACGGTTGGGGGCGTGACAGCAACCGTTGATGCCGACTTCCTCGAGCTGCCGCGCGCGGCGCTGGCCGACGCGGCCCTGTCCGCGGCCCGCGCGGCCGGCGCCAGCTACGCCGACCTGCGCATCCACGGCATCACCACCGAGCTGATGTCGCTGCGCGACGGTGAACTCGAGACCGCCGTCGTGGATCGCGAGATCGGGCTGGCGGTGCGGGTGATCGTTGACGGCACCTGGGGTTTCGCCTCCCACGCCGAGCTGAGCGCCGACGTCGCCGCCGAGACCGCCCGCCGCGCGGTGCGGGTCGCGCGCACACTGGCCCCGCTGAACACCGAACGCATCGAGCTGGCGCCGGAACCGGTCTACCGCGACGTCACCTGGGTGTCGGATTACGCGATCGACCCGTTCACGGTGTCCACCCCCGACAAGCTGGCCGTGCTCGGCGACTACTCCGGCCGGCTGTTGGCCGCCGACGGCGTCGACCACGTGTCGGCCAGCTGGCACGCCGCCAAGGAGCAGACCTTCTACGCCGACACCTTCGGCTCGTCGATCACCCAGCAGCGGGTGCGGGTGCAGCCGTCGCTGGAGGCGGTCACCGTCGACGCGGCCGCAGGCACCTTCGAGACGATGCGCACGCTGGCGCCGCCGACCGCGCGCGGTTGGGAGTACGCCGCCGGCGACGCGATCTGGGACTGGTCCGGCGAGTTGGCCGAGCTTCCGACGCTGCTGGCCGAGAAGATCAAGGCGCCCAGCGTCGTCGCCGGGCCCACCGACCTGGTCATCGACCCGACCAACCTGTGGCTGACCATCCACGAATCCATCGGCCACGCCACCGAATACGACCGTGCCATCGGGTACGAGGCCGCCTACGCGGGCACCTCGTTCGCCACCCCCGACAAGCTCGGCACGATGCGCTACGGCTCGCCGGTGATGAACGTGACCGCCGACCGCACCGTCGAACATGGTTTGGCGACAATCGGTTTCGACGACGAAGGGGTGCAGGCCCAGAAGTGGGACCTGGTGCGCGACGGCATCTTCGTCGGCTACCAGCTGGACCGGGTGTTCGCGCCGCGGCTCGGGGTCGCGCGGTCCAACGGCTGCTCCTACGCCGACTCGCCGCACCACGTGCCGATCCAGCGGATGGCCAACGTATCGCTGCAGCCGGCCGCCGAGGACATCAGCACCGACGACCTGATCGCCCGCGTCGAGGACGGCATCTACATCGTCGGCGACAAGAGCTGGTCAATCGACATGCAGCGCTACAACTTCCAGTTCACCGGGCAGCGGTTCTTCCGGATCCGCGGCGGCCGGCTCGACGGGCAGGTGCGCGATGTGGCGTACCAGGCGACGACGACGGACTTCTGGGGTTCGATGGAGGCCGTCGGCGGACCGTCGACGTGGCGGCTGGGCGGGGCATTCAACTGCGGGAAGGCCCAGCCCGGGCAGGTCGCGGCGGTCAGCCACGGCTGTCCGTCGGCGCTGTTCCGCGGCGTGAACGTGCTCAACACCGTCGAGGAGGCCGGCCGATGATCGGCGCGCAGCAGGTGGTGGATCTGGCCCTGGCCGAGGCCGAACGGCTCGGCGGCGCCGACGAGACGATCGTGCTGGTGACCGACCGCACCGACGCGTCGCTGCGGTGGGCGAACAACTCGATGACCACCAACGGCGAGACGACCAGCCGCACCACCGCGGTGGTGTCGATCGTGCGCTCCGACAACGCCTCTCACGTCGGGTCGGTGCGCACCAGCGAGGTGGACCCGGCGCGGATCGCGGCGCTGGTGGCGGCCTCGCAGGAGGCGGCCCGCTCGGCGCCCGCGGCGCAGGACAGCGCGCCGCTGCTGGCCGGCGGCGACGCCCCGGCGGACTGGGACGCGCCGGTGCCGAGCACGTCGTCGGAGGTGTTCGGCACGGTGGCGTCCGGGCTGGCGCGCGGGTTCGCAGGCGGCGACCGGCTGTACGGGTTCGCCCGGCACGTGCTGGAGACGACGTTTCTGGCCACCTCGGGCGGGCTGCGGCGCCGGTTCACCCAGCCGACGGGCTCGGTGGAGATCAACGCCAAACGCGACGGGGCGTCGGCCTGGGTGGGGGTGAGCACCGCCGACTTCACCGATGTGGCAGTCGATTCCATGCTCGATGAGCTGTCCACCCGGTTGGGGTGGGCGGCGCGCACGGTGGATCTGCCCGCCGGACGCTACGAGACAATCCTGCCGCCGTCGACGGTGGCGGACCTGATGATCTACATGTCGTGGGCGATGGAGGGCCGCGGCGCGCAGGAGGGCCGCACCGCGTTCTCCGCACCCGGCGGCGGCACCCGGGTCGGGGAGCGGCTGACCGAGCTGCCGCTGACGATGTACTCCGACCCGTTCGCCCGCGGCCTGGAGTGCACGCCGTTCGTGGCGACGGCGACGTCGTCGGAGCGGGTGTCGGTGTTCGACAATGGGATGGACATCGCCCGGGTGGACTGGCTGCGCGACGGGGTGATCAACGCGCTGGCCTATCCGCGCGCGGCGGCCGCCGAGTTCGACACCACCCCGGCGGTGCCGGCCGACAACCTGCTGATGACCGGTGGCGACAAGGATCTGGCCGACATGATCGCCGGCACCGAGCGGGGGCTGTTGCTGACCACGCTGTGGTACATCCGCACGGTGGACCCGGCGGTGCTGCTGCTGACCGGGCTGACCCGCGACGGGGTCTACCTGATCGAGGACGGCGAGGTGACCGCGGCGGTCAACAACTTCCGGTTCAACGAGAGTCCGTTGGACGTGCTGCGCCGGGCCACCGAGGCCGGGGTGGCCGAGCAGACGCTGCCGCGCGAGTGGGGCGACTGGGCGACGCGCGCGGTGATGCCGACGCTGCGGATTCCCGACTTTCACATGTCATCGGTCAGTCAGGCGCAATAATCGCGTGATGAGCGACGATGCGTCACAGCGGATCGCCGGGTTGGTGGCGATGTCGTCGGGCGATGCGGCCCGCGACACGCTGATCAGGTTGACGTGCGGACGGACCCTGTCGCTGCCGCCGCTGCCGGTGCCGGTGGACCCGGACGGAGCGGACCCGGTTGTCACGGCGTTCGCCGAGCAGTTCTGCGTCGACGTGACCGGGATCGGCGAGAACCAACGCAACCGGTTCCTGGAGGCCATGGGCGACAGCGCGTTTCGCGTCGTGGTGGCGGTCTTCATCGCCGACTTCGTGCCGCGGGTGTGGGCGGGCTGCACCGCACTGGGACTGGGCAGGCTGGGGGAGGGGCCGGTCGACTGGGACGCCGCGGCGGATCCGGTGGATGCGCTGCTCAACGGGTTCGCCCCGGCGGTGGCGCGGATGCGCAGCCTGGATCCGCTGACGACGGAGGTCGTGCGGTTGCGCGGGGCCACCCAGCACAACTGCCGGCTGTGCAAGTCGCTGCGCGACAGTGCCGCACTGGACGCCGGCGGCTCCGAGGACCTCTACACCCAGATCGAGCGCTACGAGCAGGCCGACGGTCTGTCGGCCGCACACAAGGCGGCGCTGCGCTACGTCGACGCGCTGATCTGGACGCCCGCCCGCATCCCGGCCGAGGTGGCCGCCGGTGTGCGCGAACACTTCTCGACCGAGCAGGCGCTGGAGCTCACGCTGGACGTGATGCGCAACGCGTGCAACAAGATCGCGGTGTCGCTCGGCGCCGACGCACCACGGGTGGCGTCGGGCACCGAGCAGTACACGATCGGCGCGGACGGTCAGCCGGTCTACGCGTGATCAGTGGGTGGTGAGCCACTCCACGGCGCGGTCGCGGTAGCTGATGATGCCCTTGTAGTCGGCCATGTCCTCGGGCAGGTCGGCCAGCACCGCCGCGGCGCGGGCCCGCCACTCCGGGACGGTGGCCAGGTCGACGAACGGCAGCATGTAGGTGCGGATCAAGAAGCAGATCGCCCCGGACTCGCACAGCCGGATCAGGTGCTGCAGTTCGACGCGCAGGTGCACCAGCCGGCCGAACTCCTCGTCGCTGACGGTCTGGATCATGGCGCGGTCGGGTCCCCACTCGTGGTAGAGCTCGGTGGAGACGTCGAGGCGGCGGCCGATGGTCAGCGTCCAGTTGGTGCGCCGGTAGATCTCGCCGGGCTGCAGCCGCATGAGGAACTCGCGGGCGCGGGTGATGACGCCGGTTTCGCGCAGACGCGGGACGGGGCCGTGGATCTCGAGGAAGGTCATGCCCACGTCGAAGCCGAACGACCAGTCGGCGGCGAAGGTGACCACACCGGCGTCGCCGAACAGGTCGCCGTCGCGCTGGTCGAGCAGCACGATGTCGTCCTGCACCTGGCTGCCGATGTAGGCCAGCGGCTCCATCGGCAGGGTGGACTCGTCACCGAGGACGAAATCGGCTGACAGGCCGAGACGTCCGTTGCGCCAGTGCCAGGTGTCTCCGGTGCGGGTGAGCGACATGGTGTCCGGATAGGCCTTGGCCATCTCACCCATCAGGGTGAGCATGCAGTCCCAGGCGGCGACCCGCATGTGCGGCAGCACGGCGTAGCGGGACGGGTCGCGTTCGAGAATCTGATCGCGCAGGGCGAGTTCGTGTTCGTACTCGCTGTCGATGTCGATGATGTGCTCACCCCAGACGCCGGTGGGGGTGGGGACGGGCCCGCGGGCGGGTTCGACGTTGGTGGAGTAGCGGTACTGGTCGGTGGGGAACGGGAAGGGGAAGTTGGCGATCAGATCGGGTGCGGAAACCAGGGAGGCGGTCACAGCTTCAACTCCAATTCCGGTGAGGCCGCGCGGGATACGCAGGCCATAATGGCGTCACCGGCGGCCTTGTCGGCGTCGGTGAGGTACATGTCGCGGTGTTCGATCTCGCCGCTGGAGACGGTGAGACGGCATTCGCCGCACACGCCCTGGCGGCACAGGTTGGGGATGTTGTGGCCGGCGGCTTCGAGCGCCTCGAGCAGCGAGACCCCGGAGTCGACGGCGATGGTGGTGCCGGAGTTGGCGAGCTTGACAGTGAACGGCTCGCCGGGGTCCAGGGCGCCGACGCCGAAGCGTTCGAAGTGGATTCGGCTCTGCGGCCAGCCGTGGCTTTCGGCGGCCGCGACGACGTCGTCGATGAACGTGGTGGGCCCGCAGATGTAGAGGTGGGCGCCGAACGGCTGGGCCGTCAGGGTATCCGGGAGCACGCCGAGGAAGTCGGCGCGGTTGGTGAAGATGCGTGCGGTGTCGGTGAGGGCGGCGATGTCGTCGAGGTGTGCGCCGCGGCCGGGCCGGTGCACGTAGAGCAGTTCGGTGTCCCGGCCCCACTGCTTGGCGGCCCGCAGGTGCGAGATCATCGGTGTGACACCGATTCCGGCGGCGACGAGCAGGTGCTTGCGGGCACGCAGAATAGGTGCGAAGGCGCTGCGCGGGGGCAGGACGGAGACGGGGTCGCCGACGGTGAGGTTGTGGATCCAGCGGGAGCCGCCCTTACCGTCGGGTAGTTCGAGCACCGAGATGTCGTACTGCGTGGGCTGGACGGAGTCGCTCGTCAGCGAGTACGCGTTGGCGACGTCGCCGCACTGCACGACGATGTGGCTGCCGGGGGTGAAGGACGGCAGCGTTGTCCCGTCGGGATGGGCGAGGCTCAGGCTGCGGACACCGGGCACCGAGTCGTCGATGGCGGTGACGACGAGATCGATTGTGCTCATGCCGATTCCACCAGTTGCTCGGCGTCGACCTGATAGCCCAGGTATGCACCCTGCCGTCGCGAAACGTGGTAGTGCACCAGCAGGTTGCGCTCGCATCCGGCGCAGGGGAGGACGTCCTCGATGCCGACCGGTGCTTCGTTGCGCTCGCCGCAGTGCACACACAGGACGGTGCGGTGGTCGACTTCGGTGCTGGCGAAGGTCATCTCGTCGTCGGCGACCTCGTGGCGCACGGCGTGGGCGCGGACCTTCAGGCAGGCGTGGGCGGGGCCGGCGACCATGAGCCGCCAGCCGACGCTGGCCGCGGTGAGGTCGGCGTCGAGGGCGGCGACGGCGGAGGAGACGTCGTCGACGCGGTGGACGGTGACCGGGGCGCTCGGGTGGGCGGCGGTCACTTGTGCGGTCCAGGTGTCGACGACCGGGCCGGCGTCGGGGCCGATGGCGATGACGGTCCAGGTGGCGCCGGTGACGTCGGCGTCGGGCAGGGTGGGGGACACGGTCCAGGGCGGCACACTCGTCAGTTCCAACGCGGGTTTCACGTGGGTGGACACCTCCAGTTGACGTTGTTCCCCCATAGGAAATCAGTGCCGCGTTTCAAGAACGTGAAAGCGATGTCTCAGGCAGTTGAAACTGTGGCGGTTCGGGCGCCGTCAGGGCCGCCGAGCGCAGGTGCATATGTCTCGTCGCCAAGCTTGCAGCGACAGAGTCGCTGATCTACTACCGAGTGTCGTCGAGCCGCCGACAAAGTCGCTGCGAGGTGGGCAGGAAGCGATATGGGATCATGATTCGCGCGCGACGCGCCCAGGGGCGGTAGCTCAGTTGGTTAGAGCCGCGGACTCATAATCCGTAGGTCGCGGGTTCGAGCCCCGCCCGCCCTACTGACCTGGAATTTTGGCCGGTTGGTGCTGGCCTCGGCTTTCGGTTGTGTCTGATACTGTTTCGGTGGACCTGACACTCCCAGGATGAGGGAGTTGAGCATGGCCGAGCAGTTGAGGTGAGCCCCTCGTAGTGGTCCAGTCGTTGTGCGACTCTGTTGCCCGGTCTGCGGGCAAGGAAGAATCGACAACGACATGGCATCGAACAAGCGCCGGCGGCATACGCCGGATCAGATCATCCGCAAGCTGGCCGAGGGCAACAAGCTGCTCGGGAGCGGCCAGGAGCTCGCTGAGGTGTGTCGGCACCTGGAGATCGCCGAATCGACCTGGCATCGCTGGGTAGCCCAGTACGGCGGCATGAAGGCCAACGAGGCCAAACGGCTCAAAGAGCTCGAGGCCGAGAACGCCCGGCTCGAGAAGCTGGTCGCCAATCAGGCTCTCGACATCGACATGCTCAAGGAGATTTCGGCGGGAAACTTTTGACCCCGAACCGCAAGCGCAGCGCCGTAGCGGCGCTGCGTGAGCGGTTCGGGGTGTCCGAACGCCGCGCCTGCACCGTCGTGGGCATCCACCGGTCCACAATGCGCCTGACCCCGGCGCCGGTGACCACCGAGGAAGCCGAGTTGCGGGCCTGGCTGCGCAAGTTCTCCACTGACCGGCCACGCTGGGGGTGGCGACGGGCGGCCAAGATGGCCCGCCGCGCCGGCTGGCAGGTCAACAACAAGCGCATCCGTCGACTGTGGCGCGCAGAGGGCCTTCGGGTTCCGCAGCGGCGCCGCAAAAAGCGTCTCACCGGTATCGGCGTCGCCGTCGGCGCGATGTCACCGATCCGCCCCAACGTCATCTGGGCGATAGACTTCCAGTTCGACACCACCGCCGATGGCCGCACCATCAAGATGCTCAACGTCATCGACGAGTTCACCCGCCAAGCACTCGCGATCGAGGTCGACCGCGCCATCAACGCCGACGGCGTCGTCGACGTGCTGGATCGCCTGGCGCTGACCCACGGGGCGCCGCGGTACGTGCGTTTCGACAACGGTCCTGAGTTCGTCGCCCACGCCGTGAGCGATTGGTGCCGATTCAACAGTGCTGGTTCACTTTTCATTGATCCCGGCTCGCCCTGGCAGAACGCCTTCATCGAATCATTCAACGGTCGCCTGCGCGACGAACTGCTCAACTCCTGGCGCTTCGACTCCCTACGCGAAGCCCGCGTGATCATCGAAGACTGGAGGATCGACTACAACGCCAACCGACCCCACTCCGCCCACGGTGAACTCACCCCGACTGAGTTCGCTCTACAGTGGGCCACGACCCACCAACCCCAAGTCGCATAACGAGTGGACCACCAAACGGGTCCCCCTCACGATCAAAGCGATCTCGGGGTCGACTATTCACTTGTCGTCAGTATTGAGTCCCCTGAGGTAGAGGTCGACTTGTGGACGCCTGTGGCGCAGCAGATCGCCCCAGAGATCGCCATTGAGACATAGCGCTGCAGTAGCTGATTCTCGACGTGAAGTCGCCGTCGCCAGTAGTGCTCGCCACTAGCGAGGCGAACGAACCCCAGACCACGCTGCAATTCGACCACCACAATCGGGCCTTCACCGGCATCGCCGTCGTCCTCGACCCCGCGGACCTACCGCGGACACCGAGACCTAGTGGACGATCGCCGCCTGCCGTCGCTGCGTCAGCGCGACCAGCGCCTCGACCGACAGGTCGACGAACTCCTCGACGCTGCGGTCGACGGGGCGGTCGCTCACGCACATCCCCTCGATGACGATCTGCGCGAAATCGGCCACCGGAGCCACGTCCGCGCCGTCGGGCAGCTCGTATCTGACTGCCGCCAACAGCAGTTGGTTCCACCAGCTCTGGGCCTTCGTCACCACCCGGCGCACCGACTCCGAATCGGCCATGCGCTCGTAGGCGTCGCGGTGCAGCCCGCGGAAGCGTTGATTGCTGTCCCACACCTGGACCAGCCGTTGCTTCGGCGGTCCGTCCACCGCAGCCGCCGCCCGTTCGAGGTCGGCGTACAGCGAGTCGAGCACCGCGGCGAACAGATCGTCCTTCGTCGGGAAGTACCAGTGCACGGCGTTGCCCGCGACGCCGGCCGCGCGCGCCACATCGGCGACGCTGGTTCCGCGATATCCCTTCGCGACAAACAGATCTCGAGCTTTCGCCACGATGGCCCATTCGCGGTCAGCACGCGGGATCGATCGGCGATTCCTCGGCATAACGGGGGATGATACTCGTCGGTGAAGCGCCCTGGGTTTCCCGGAGGCTCGGGCTATTGGATTCCGATCAAGGGTTGGTCGGTCCGGTATGCATCGTAGAACGCGGCTTCGAACTCCGTGGGTGGGATGTCGCCGAGGTAGCTGTGCAGGCGGCTGGTGTTGTGCCAGTGGACCCAACTGAGGGTGGCGAGTTCTACGTCCTCGACGGTCTTCCACGGTCCGCTTCGAGCCGGCCCGTAGATCAGCTCGGCCTTGTAGTAACCGTTGACTGTCTCCGCGAGAGCGTTATCGAAACTATCTCCAACGGTCCCAATTGACGGGACTGCGCCGATCTCAGCGAGCCGCTCGCCGTAGCGAATGGACGTGAATTGCGACCCGGCATCTGAGTGACATATCAAGTCCTGCAATGTAGTTCCGCGTGGCCAACGTGCCATCTCCAACGCGTCGAGAACCATCGAGGTCCGCATGTGCGAAGCCACCCGCCACCCCACGATCATCCGCGAGTGTGCGTCAATGATGAAGCACACGTAGGCCACCCCGGCCCAGGTCGGCACGAATGTCAGGTCGGTCACCCAGAGCTGGTTCGGGGCAGCCGCGGCGAAGTTGCGGTGCACCAAGTCCGGGTGCCGCGCCGCGGCTGGGTCAGCTTTGGTGGTCCGCACCCGTTTGCCGCGCCGGACCCCCTCAATGCCTGCGGCCCGCATCAGCCGGGCCACCTGATCGCGACCGACGTCATGACCATCGCGACGAGCCGTTTTCCAGAGTTTGCGGGCCCCATAGACGCAGTAGTTGTCTTTCCAGAGCTGGCACAACGCCGGCCCGAGGACGGCGTCGCGCAGGGCCCGCGCCGATGGGACCCGGGCTTTGGCGTCGTAATAGGTGCTCAGGGCCACCTGCAAGCCTGCGCTGCGCAGGACCGTGCAGATGGGCTCGACCCCGAACTCCCCGCGATTGTCGTCGATGAAATCGACTATTTCTTGTGTTGGCGGTCGAGCTCCGCCCCGAAGAAACTTGCCGCTCGCTTCAGAATCTCGTTGGCACGCTTGAGTTCTCGGATCTCCTGTTCGAGTTCCTTCACCTTCTTCGACTCCGAGGTCGTCACCCCAGGAGCCAGGCCTTCGTCGATGTCGACCTGACGGACCCAGGTGCGCACCGATTCCACTCCGTAGCCGAGCTGGCGAGCGACCCGCTGCACTGTGCCCTGCTCGGTGCCCAGCTCCGCGCGCAAGGTGCGGACCATCCGCACCGCGGCGGCCTTCTCCTCGGCACTGTATCGACGTGTCGTCGGCTTCCCGGGCGACTGTTCCTTCGGCATACCTGCATCCTCGTTTCCAAGGTCAGGAGCCTCCGGGATTTCCAGGGCGTTTCATCGGGCCGCACACCTGGCTGGTGTGCGGCCCGACGGTTTTCAGTTGTTTTTCAGTTGTGTTGTTGGATCAGTGTCGGATCAGTGGTGGATCAGTAGGGAGCCGGTTCGCCCTCTGCGATCGGACCCCGCTCGATCGGTTCGTGCTTGATGATCGCCTTGTAGGCCTGGTTCTCGTGCTGGATCATCCGGACGAAGAAGGCGACGAACAGTGCCACCGCCAGGATGAACGCGATCCAGACACCCAGCGAGTACCCACCGAAGGTGAAGACCACAGTGGCGTCGTCGTAGCTGTCGAAGGGGGCCATGGTTTACACCATCTCCTTTACCTTGTGGCCATTGCCGTTGCTCGGCTCGGGCGTGACGGGGATGCCCTCCGGGTACGGAGTGGCGGGCACCTCGGTGAGGTCCAGACCCTGCTCCTCGACCTCCGGCGGGATACGCAGCACGCCGAGCTTCTTCAGCAGCAGCGACACCAGGTACGAGGGGATGAAGCCCAGCGCTGCGAACGTCAGCGCACCGATCGCCTGACCCCATGGGGTGACCGACGGGTTGCCGCCGGTGTTCGGGTAGCCCCACAGGAAGATGCCGGCGATCAGCACCGAGTACAGGCCGATGCCGCCGTGCACGGCGACCGCGCCGACCACGTCATCGATGCGGAACTTCTCCAGCAGCTTGCCGATGTAGGGGATCATCGCGCCGCCGCACAGGGCGATGATGAAGCCCAGTGCCGGGTGGTACAGATCCATGCCTGAGGCCACCGAGATGACGCCGGCCAGACCGCCGGAGATCGTCCAGAACGGCTCACCCCGTGAGGTCAGGTAGGCGCCGATGATGCCGCCCGCCAGGCCCATCAGGGTGTTGAACATGAACGCCGACATGTTCGTCGGGCTGGCGTAGATCGTCTGCAGTTCGGAGCCGTAGATGATGCAGCCCATCAGGAACCCGAAGAAGCCGGTGAAGATCAGCATCAGGCCGAGCATCGTCAGCGGCAGGTTGTGCGGACGGATCGTGACCGCGGTGCCATCCGGCAGGAACCGGCCGATGCGCGGGCCGAGGTTGATCAGCAGGCCCAGGGCCGCGAAGCCCGAGATCATGTGCACGCAGCCGGCCGCGGCCACGTCGTGGAAGCCCAGCTTGGTGAGCATCCAGCCGGCACCGTGCCAGCCCCACGCGGCGCCGATGATCCAGGTGACCGAACCGACCAGCACGGTCAGCACCAGGAAGGCGCTGGTGCGAATGCGTTCCAGCACAGCGCCGGACATGATCGAACCGGTGGTCGCGGCGAACAGGGCGAACGCGCCCCAGAAGATGCCGCTGGCCGGGTCGGAGATGTTCGGGCCCATGTTGTCGCCCCACGGCAGCGCCGCCTTGGCCGCATCGTTGAACTCGATGAAACCGCTGGGCATCGCGTTGTATAGGAACCAGCCCACGAAATAGAACGACACGATGATCGTCGCGAGGGCCAGCAGGTTCTTCATCGCGGTCGCCAACACGTTCTTCGACCGCGACGCGCCGACCTCGTAGGCCAGGAAGCCGGCGTGGATGAGGAACATCAGCGCGACCGACATCCAGTAGAAGAACTCGTTGTTGATCGCAGTCATTGCCCCTAGGGCATCTTCGACTTCGGGTGTCACGGCAACCTCCGCCAGACAGGGCACTGAGTTTGAACGCCGTTGATCGCACCAGTGCGGGTGAATCGATCAGATAGTCGATCAAAGATTGACGAAGCATGACGCTAGCTACCCAAATATGTCCTCTCAGTCACTTCGGGTTAACTTCGCGTGAAGTCACGAATGCAGCGTGTAAACCCCACGGCCCCATCCCTATTGGTATGGCAACCATTCGTCAGTGAGGACAGCGTGACCTGCAGGTTTCCGCCGTGTTGCCGGCGACCGCCCGCGAGCAGACGCAGAATCGCCCGTTTCGGGCTCTGGGTGTGCGAGTCTGCGTCTGCTCGCGGGAAAGGGGGGCGCGGGAAAGGGGGCGCGGGGAACGGGGAGGGGTGCGTCAGGTTACGCGACAGCGGCCGCGCTGCACTCACTCTCACTCACCGCACCGCTGCGGCAAGCGAACACCAGCAATATCTGCTGCTGTTGCTGCTGCTGCGGGTCCGACGGCCAGTTCGGCGCCGGCGGCGGCAGGATCGGGAAGATGCTCGCGCCGCGCACCCCGGTCAGCATCGCGACGATCTGCGCGACGAAGTTCGTCGGCACGTACAGGATGTCGCCGAGGAACGCGAACGGTGTCCCGACGGTGAAGTCCATGATGAAGTACGGGATCGACGCGAAGATCGTCCGCGCGCCCAGCGCCACCTGGGTGAGCAGCGGCGGCTCGTGGTTGGTGGCGATCATGTCCTGCAGCGCCTGATGCAGATCGGCCGGCTTCAGATCGCTGCCGTACTTGGTGGTCAGTGACGAGCCGTCGGCGTAGCCCGGCACATCGACGCCGAACAGCGTGAGCACCGTCGGCGTCGTGTCGACGATCTCATACGTCGGGTTGACCCAGCCCTCCTCGAAGTAGGGGCCCGTCGCGATCACGAAAGTCGATGTCTCATTGGGCGTTTGGAACCCGTGACCGAATCCCTGCTGGCTGGTGTGGCCGTGGTCGGTGACGACGATGATCGTCCACTTGCCCTCGTCGGGGTTGGCCGCCTCCCACGCCTCGACCGCCGCGAGGATGTCGGCGATGTTGTCGTTGACGTTGCGCAGCGCGAGCTTGTACTCCTCGGACCCGCCGCCGTAGTTGTGCCCGTTCTCATCGACGCCGACGAAGTAGGTGAACATGAACGTCGGCGTGCCCGTCGGGGTGTTGTTGATCGCGTCGATGGTGGCCTGGCCGACGAGGTCGTCGGTCAGATCCCAGTACGGATCGTTGGCCTGGTGCGGAATGAAGATGTTGTGGTCGACGTAGTACTCACCGGTCCCGGCGATCGCGTTGATCACGTCCCAGTCGGCGATGTTGGTCGTCACGATGTTGGGCAGGTTGGACTCCAGCATCGTGAACACCGTCGGGAACTTGTCGTAGGTCCACGGCGTCCAGATGTTGTTGATGACACCGGTTTTCTCGCCCCACGCCCCGGTCAGGATCGCCGTCCACGACGGGTTTGACAGCGTGGTGTGCCCGGCGATGCTCGACGCCGCGGTGGTGCCCTGGTTCATCAGCGCGAAGAACGCCTGGTTGTAGTCGTCGGCCAGGATCCGGCTCAGGTTCGCCCCGTCCACCCCGATCACCAGCACGTTCGGGTTCGGATCCGCGATCAGCGACGGCCCGGCGATCTGGGTCATCGAGTAGGTGCGACGCACGGTGGCCCGCTCGAACTCGTTGCGCACCAACGACAACAGCCCGGTGAACAGGGACGCGTTGAACGGCGACCAGTCGCCCGGTCCCAGGATCGGGGTGAAGATTGCCGACACCAGGTCGTTGATGATCTTCACGATCGCCTCGATCGGCTGCACCGGCACGCTCGGGACGGTCACCGCCGCGGTGCGGAACGTCTCCTGGGCGTCCTCCTGCGCGGCCTGCCGCCCGGCCGCGAACGTGCTGAACGCGGACGTGCCGGGTTCACCGGCCTCGTCGAGTCCGTCGATCGCGTCGGTCTCGTCGATCGAGTCGATCGCGTCGTCCTTGGTGGCCTCCGGCTCCGGCGTCGACGGCTCCTGCTCCTGCCCGCGCTGCGGTTCCGGAGCGTTCACCTCGGTGCCGCCGCCTGCCGGTACCTCGTCGGCCGGCTCCTCCTCGACCGGCTCAGAGGACTCATCGTCCCCGAGGCCGTCCCCGACATCCTCGCCGAGGTCGTCGCCGAGTTCGAGGTCCCCGCTCAGCGCGGCGTCGAGGTCGAGATCCCCGCCGTCCTCCTCACCGGCATCGGGACCCTCGTCGCCCAGCGTGCCGCCGTCCTCGGCGTCCCGCCCGCCGACCGACGTCTCGCCCGGATCGTTCGCCTCACCCGGTGACGACGGTGACTCGCTTGCTGACGAGGTGGTGCCCGGTTCCTCGGCGTAGGCGAACCCCGGCGCGGTCGCCACCGCCACGCCGACTCCCAACGTCACCGCCAACGCACCGACCCGGCCGATGTACCTGGCATACCCCATCGCAACGTCCCTCCGGCGACAAACTGGTTCGCGCGGGAGCCTGGTACCCCGCGCGAAAAACTTGCTGTGCGGCAAATTACGCCTTCCGGCGGCCCGGTTTGCGCAGATTCGGCGAAGTCAGCGCGGCGGCTGCGTCGCCAGGTACTCGGCGACGGGGATCCGCGTCGGCGAGAAGTACCCGACCGGCAGCAGCACGTCACCCATCGTCGTCTTGTAGTACACCTGCCAGCGGTGGTACGCCGGGAACGCGGCCGGGTCGGCGGCCATCAGGTCGGCGTAGTCGAGGACCGCGCGCACGTAGTGGTCGGAGTTGTTGTACCGCCACAGCGCGTGGTGGGGGTCGCCGGCGAAGTTGTTGGCGGCCAGGTAGCGGCCCGCGGCCAGGATCGCGTCGCGCGGGGCGTTGATGTCGCCGCCGTCGCCGTACGCCGCGAACGTCGACGGCAGGAACTGCATCGGCCCCTGCGCCCCGGCCGTGCTCACCCCGTTGATCCGCCCGAACGCCGTCTCGATGAAGTTGACCGCCGCCAACACATTCCACGGCACCCCCGACGCGGCCTCGGCCTCCCGGTAGTAGCCCAGCAGCTCCTCGGCCGGCGTCGGCTCGACGATCCGCCACGCCGGCACGGTGTCCTTCTCGGTGCCCTCGCTCAGCGCGGTCAGGTGCCGGCGCGCGCTGATGTTGCCGTCGTAGAAGCCCAGCAGTTCGGCCGGAATCCGGGGCCGCACGATCGCATCCCACTCCGGGTGCCGCCCGATGGTGCGGTAGGCCGCCTGCTGGCGGTGCGCCGCGGCGGTCAGCAGCTCCGGCGACGACGCCGGGTCGCGCAGCGCGCGTTCGTCGGCGACCAGATCGTCGGCGATGCGCACCGGATCGCTCGCCAGCTCGCGGGGCGCCGGGGCGGGCGGGGGAGGCGGCGGTGCGGCTGGCTGCGACTGTGACGACGGGGGTGGTGCCGCCGTCGGCGACGACTCCGGCTGCTCCGACGGTGCGCACGCCAGCGCCAGCGCGACGACGACGAGAGCCGGTGCGACAGGCCGAAATACCGCGATTGCTGACATCGCTCCTCCTGACCCGGCTAGCGTGGCGCCGACCGCCCGATACCGGCCAATACTAGGAGCACGGGATGGCTTGGGACTTCAGCACCGAACCGGAGTGGCAGGAGAAGCTCGACTGGGTCAAGCGGTTCTGCGAGGAGAAGGTCGAACCGCTGGACCACGTGTTCCCGCACGCGGTGCGCTCACCCGATCCCGCGGTCAAGGCCTACGTGCGCGAACTTCAGCAGGAGGTCAAGGACCAGGGGCTGTGGGCGATCTTCCTGGACAAGGAGCTCGGCGGGCCCGGCTACGGTCAGCTCAAGCTGGCGCTGCTCAACGAGATCATCGGCCGCTACCCGGGCGCACCGCACATGTTCGGCGCGTCGGCGCCCGACACCGGCAACATGGAGATGCTGGCCGCCTACGGCACCGAGGAGCAGAAGGAACGTTGGTTCAAGCCGCTGCTGAACCAGGAGATCTTCTCGGCCTACTCGATGACCGAACCGCAGGGCGGCAGCGACCCGAACCTGTTCAAGACCCGCGCCGTGCGCGACGGCGACTCCTGGGTGATCAACGGGGAGAAGTGGTTCACCTCGGCGGGCCGCGTCGCCGACATCCTGTTCGTGATGTGCACCAACGGCATGTTCATCGTGCCGCGCGACACCCCCGGCGTGGAGATCATGCCCGAGCCGCGCAACCACAACCACATCATCTACCGCGACGTGCGCGTGCCGCTCGACCACCTGCTCGGTCCCGAGGACGGCGCGAAAGTGTTGGCGCAGAGACGACTTGGCGGTGGACGCATCCACCACGCGATGCGCACCATCGCGCAGTGCAACCTGGCCTTCGACATGATGTGCGAGCGGGCTCTGAGCCGGCAGTCGCACGGCAAGGTGATCGCCGAGCACCAGATGGTGCAGGAGAAGATCGCCGAGTCCTACGCGATGATCAGGATGCTGCGGCTGTTCGTGCTGGAGACCGCGTGGAAGATCGACAACACCTCCACCCAGGAGGCGCGCACCGAGATCGCGGCGGTCAAGTTCACGATGGCGCGGGTGCTGCGGGAGGTGTCGTTCAACGCGCTGCACATCCTCGGCTCGCTGGGCACCACCGATCTGACCCCGATCCAGGCGATGTACGCCGCGGCGCCGACGATGGGCATCGCTGACGGCGTCGACGAGGTGCACAAGGCCACCGTCGCGCGGCGCGTCCTGCGCGACTACCGCCCCCACGACGGCGACTTCCCGACGGAGTTCCTGCCGTACAAGCGCGAGGAGGCGCGGCGCAAGCTGCAGCCGGTCCTCGACGCCCGCCCCGAGCTGGCGGCCGCCGCCGAGCGCTACCGGCAGTACCTCGGCCGGCGCGCCTAGGGTGAGCGCATGCGAATCGTCGTTTCCGGTCTCGGCGTCATCGTCACGCTGTTCGGGGTGCTGTTCACGCTGCAGGGTGTCGGCGTCGTCGGCGGCAGCCCGATGAGCGACACCACCACCTGGTCGGTGCTCGGCCCGATCATCGCCGTGATCGGCGTCGGGCTGGCCATCACCGGTGTGCGTATGCGGTAACGAACCTGGCAGGCTGTAACAGACCGCGGGGTACAGGGCGATGAACTCTTCGAGACCGGAGTCCGCGCTCGGGGGACCGCGGCGGACCGCCATGTTCGAAGGAGGATGTGCGCGATGGGTGCACCCAAGGACAAGTTCCGCAGGCACGGTGTCGCCGCGCTCGCGTCAGGGGTCGCGATCTCGCTGACCGCCCTGACCGCCGGGTTGTCGCCTGCTGTCGCGCAGCCGGACTCCGACGCCGACGTCGTGACGACGGTCGCGCCGGCGCCCGAGATCCCCCAGGTCAGCGCCCCGGAGCCGCAGCGGCCCACCTCGGCGCCCGAGCCCGCCGCGCCGCAGGCCCCGCCCACCCAGGCGCCCGCAACGCAGCAGCCCCAGGCCCCCGCGCCCGAGCCGGAACTCGCGCCGGCACCGGAACCTGCGCCGGAGCCCCAGACTCAGGCACCTCAAACCCAGGCACCTCAAACTCAGGCCCCGCGGACCAGCACCGTCGTCGAGACGGCCGAACCGGAGCCGGCGACCGAGGAACCGTCGACCTCGGTCGAGCGCGCACCGTCGACCACGACCGCCCCGAGTACCGCCCCCAGCACCCGGGCGCGGACCACCGAGGAGTCGGACACCGAGGAGACCTCGCAGTCGGACACCGAGGAGACCTCGGATTCGGACCCGGAGGGGACCTCGACGCGCTCGTCGGCCGCGCTGGCGCCGGAGACCAGCACGTCGGAGACTGACGAGTCGAGCACCTCGACCAGCAGCACGGAGACGTCCACGACGTCGGACGAGTCCGAGGGCAAGGCTGAGGGCGAGGAGAGCGCCGAGGAGTCCTCCGAGGACAGCACCGAGGAGTCCGACAAGCCGACGGTGTCGATCACCCAGGCGGCCAAGGAACTCGAGACCCTGGTGCCGGAGACCCTGGATGCGCCCGAGGAGGACATCGAGCTCGCCCGCAAGGCCGAACCGGTCTTCGAGCCGGAGCCCGAGCCCGCGCCCGAGCCGGAGATCGAGGCGCTCAAGCAATCCATCGACCTGTCGCTGGGCCTCGACGGCACCAAGCCCAGCGCCAGCGCCAAGGTCGAGCTGGAGAACAAGCAGGAGCGCGGCGTCGAGTTGGTCTCCAACGTCCGGCAGTGGCGCCCCGACTGGATCGAGTACGACGAGTACTACCGGCCCGTGCTGATGAACCCGTTCCGCCAGCCGGTGCGCATCGTCTACGTCTACGACATGCGCCCGCGCATCCTCTACATCCCGCCGCTGGCGCGGATGGTGATCGAGGCGGCCCAGTTCGCGGCCTACAGCTTCACCGCGGCCGTGCTGGCTCCGGTGAACGCGGCGATCGACCTGGCGCAGGCGGCCACCGCCGTCGCGGTGGGCACGTTCTTCGGCGGCGGCTACTTCCCGGGTGCCGGGCTGCCGCTGCCGCCGCCCCCGCCGCCGGTGGCGCGTTTCGACAACGTGCCGGTGTTCGTGAACTACTCGAACGCGCGCTACGAGCCCTTCCGGGTGCGCCAGATCGTCGACGTCGGCGAGGACAAGGCGTACGGCGGGCGCAAGGTGCTGCTCGACGGCGCCACCCCGGTCTGGGGTGAGTGGACCCAGACGGCCAACGGGGAACGTCAGTTCGAGGTGCGCAAGACCCAGCAGTTCCCGGGTCTGAGCGAACCGGCCGAGGGTCCGCTGCCCGGCGACTACCGGCTGCGGCTGGCCGCCGACGAGTCGTCCACGGGCGGCGGGATGTCCGGACGCGACATCTTCCTGATGGTGTCCGCCGGTGTGATCGGCACCCTGGGCTTCGGCGCGATCGCGCTGGCGTTCTTCCTCGGCCGCCGGCGACCGGAAGCCTGAGCGACCCGGGCATCGCCTGGTGCATGATGGGGCGATGCCCGAGGTTCGCGTAGGGCCCCTGCTTCGGCACGTGGGCGCCACCGACGCGACGGTCTGGGTCGAGACTGACCAGGCCCCTGCCGGGTCGAGGTGCTGGGGCATCACGCGGACACGTTCGAGGTCGAAGGACACCACTTCGCGCTGGTCTGCGTGGCCGGCCTGGACCCGTCGCGGGAGCATCCCTACGCGGTGCACCTGGACGGCCAGAAGGCTTGGCCGCCCGACGATTACGACTTCCCGCCGCCGCGGATCCGGTTGATGCGGCAGGACGGGTCGCTGCGGCTGGTGTTCGGGTCCTGCCGGGGCGTCGGCGCCGCACCACCCGCCCTACACCCACCGGCACTGGTGGCACCTAAAGGGGCAGGGGATCGACGTGCTGCGCGCGTACGGGCTGCGGATGCGCGAGCAGCCGTCGGCGCTGTGGCCCGACGCGCTGATGATGCTCGGCGACCAGCTCTACGCCGACCAGGTCAACGACACCATCAAGGATCTGGTCGCCGAACGCGAGGTGCACGCCGACGGGCCCGTCGAGGTGCTCGAGGACTTCGAGGAGTACTGCATCGGCTACTGGGACGCCTGGCGTGATCCCGTGGTGCGGTGGATGCTGTCCACGCTGCCGTCGTCGATGATGTTCGACGACCACGAGATCAACGACAAGTGGAACACCTCGCAGGCGTGGCTGGCCGAGAAGCGCCGCACCGACTGGTACCAGACCCGCATCATCGGCGGGCTGATGGCGTACTGGATCTACCAGCACCTGGGCAACATGTCGCCCGACGAACTGGCCGAGGACACGACGTTTCAGCGCGTGCAGGCCACGCGGCAGGGCGCCGACGCGATCCGTCGACGAGGAATGGGACTGGATCACCGCGAAGGTCGACGGGCACTACGAGCACCTGCTGTTCGCCAGCTCGGTGCCGATCCTGCTGCCGTACGGGATGCACGACGTCGAGGCCTGGACCGAGGCGGTGGCCGACGGGGCGTGGGGACGACGGTTCACCTGGCTGGGGGAGAAGGTGCGCGTCGCGGCCAACCTCGACCACTGGGCGTGCTTCCAGGACAGCTACCGCGGCTTCGAGGACCTGGTGGTCGACGTCGCGGCGGGCAGGCGGGGGCAGGCGCCGCACCGCCCACGACGACGAAGCTGTGGCAGGTGGTGTGCTCGGGCCTGCGCAAGGACACCTCGGCGGTCGAGTCGATGGTGTTGCGGCTCGGCCACACCCGGGTGGCGTCGGCGGTGGGGCGGATGCTGCGCCGCACCGTTGCCGTCGACCCGCCGCGGCTGCGGTGGCGGGCCGTCACCAAACCGCAGTTCCGCAACCAGATCGGCACGCTGGAGTTCGCTGGAGGTCGGATGGCGGTGCGCATCGAACGGGCCACCGGCGGGTGGCGCCGGCCGCGGCTGACACCGGTGATCGAGCAGCGGCTGCTCTTGGTGTCCGCCGGTCAGGCGGGTGTGAGGTGGATCGGCAGGCGGGTGGGGCCGCGCAGCGAGCTGTGAGTCGACCACTTCGTCGGGCCCGCCGGGCTGATTCGCGCCACCCGGGTGACGAGTTGGCGCAGCACCGCCTGCGCCTCCATCCGCGCCAGCGGTGCCCCCAGGCACATGTGCGCGCCGTATCCGAACGCGACGTGCTTGCGCGGATCCCGGTCGGCGCGGAACTCGTCGGGCTCATCGAAGACCGTGGGATCGCGGTTGGCCGCACCGAACGACAACAGCACCCGGGACCCCGTCGGGATGACGACGTCACCGATGCGGTAGTCGGCCCGGGTGTAGCGGTACAGGTTCTGGATCGGTGTGGTGAACCGCAGATGTTCCTCCACCGCAAGCGGAATCAGATCCGGGTTCGCGCGGATGAGGTCGTACTGATCCGGGTGGCGGGCGAAGGTGTCGAACATTCCGCCGAGGAGGTTGGTCGTGGTCTCGTTGCCGGCGATGAGCAGGTGGATGGCTATCAGCAGCAGCTGCTGGTCGGTGAGGCTTCCGTCGGTGTTGTGCGCCAGCAGTCGCCCGAGAACGGTGTCCGACCCCTTGAGCCTGCCTGCGGCGAACTGCCTTCGGAAATAACGGTGTAGGGCCGCCATGGCCACCGCGGACCTGGCCGCGTCGGCGACGCCGGTGATCGTGGGTTTGAGTTCCATCAGCCCCACGCCGCGCTCCGACCACCGGCGGAAGTCGTCGAGGTCGGTGTCGGGAACCCCGAGGATGGCGGCGATCAGACGGATCGGCATCGGAATCGCCAGGCGCGTCACGACATCGCAACCCGGGTTGTTCAGCAGTTCGATGACGAGTTCGACAGCGAGCTTCTCGACGATCTCCTGCCAGGACTCCATGGCGCCCCTGCTGAATCCGGGTTGCACCTGTCTGCGCAGGCGGGCGTGTTCGTCGCCGTCGGTGAGCACCGCCAGCGGCGCGGAGAACCGCAGCCGGGTCACGCCCTGACTGCTGGTGACCTGGTCGGTGTCGCGCAGGGCGGCGCGCACATCGTCGAGACCGGCCACGATGAATGTCGCGCGCCGCGGGTTGTAATGCACACGGCCGCCGCGGTGCAGGGCCCGATACGCGTCGAAGGGCTGGGCGGCGGTGGCCGGATCCTGCGGGTCGTAGTCGGTGTTGATCGCACCGGTCCAGCCGGTGTAGCCACGCCGGCGGGTGCGGATCGCGGCGGCGACATTCATCCGGACCGCATCGCCGACCAGCCGCACAGTCTGGCTCATCGCCGGTCGGTCATCGGACCGCCAGTTCCAACCGCTCCAGCCTGCGGACCAGGATGCTGGGCAACCACTTTCCGACGTCGGCGGCCTCGATCCACTCAGTCCGGTCCAGCAGCATGCCCAGCACGATCCGGGCCTCCAGGCGGGCCAGCGCGGCGCCGACGCAGAAGTGGGCACCCTTGCCGAATGTCACGTGCCCCTTACCGGTGGGCCGGTCGAGCCGGAACTCCTGCGGGGAGTCGAACTGCGCCGGATCGCGGTTGGCCGCCCCCCACAGCAGCAGCAGGTGCGAGTCCGCGGGCAGGTCGACGCCACCGAGGGTGGTGTCGCGCAGCACGTGCCGGTAGTGGCCGCGGAACGGCGGCTCGAACCGCAGCGTCTCCTCGATGAAGGGTGCCAGCAGACTGCGGTCCTCGCGGACCTGTCGCTGAATCTCCGGGCGGCTGACCAGAATCCAGGCCGCGCTGCCGAGAAGCGACGCGGTGGACTCGCCCGCGGCGGAGAACAGCGTGAGCATGATGTTCAGCGCCGTCGGCTGTTCCACCTCGCCGGACGCGCACCGCGCCGCCAGGTCGCCGATCAGACCCGGTTGCGGATCGGCACCCGCCTGCTCGAAGTGCTGCAGGACATATCCGGCCAACTCCATGGCGGCCATGCCCGCGGCCGCGAGTTGCTCCTCGGTGACGATGCCGTCCAGCAGCGTGGTGGTGGCGTAACCCCACTGGATGAGCTTGTCCACGTCATCGTGGGGGAGGCCGAGCAATTCGGCGACGACCTTCATCGGAAGCCGGTTGGCGATCGCGCTCATCCACTCGATCCGGCCGTCGCGCACCGACTCCGCCCAGAGTTCGTGCGCCGTCTTCTCGGCGAACTCCTCGATGACCTGCACCCGTCTGGCGGACAGGTGCGGCAGCAGGATCTTGCGGTGCACCGCATGGGCGGGGTCGTCGGCGGTGGCCAGCGCGTGCGCGGGATCGCCGAGCGGCATCATCGGAAACGGGTTGACCGCCCCGCTCTCGTCGAACGTCACGGTCGCGGTGAGGTTGGAGGAGAAGTCCTCCACCCGGGTGACGGCGTCGACGAGCGCGTCCCAGCCGCAGACCGCGTAGAAGTCCGAGTCGCCGATCCGGTGCACCGGCGCCTCGGCGCGCATGCGCTCGTAGAGCGGGTACGGATCCTGGATGGTGTCTGTGCCGAAGAACTGAACCGGGTCGTCCAAGACCGTCATGCGCCTAAGCGTTGAACTCCCGGTGGAGTGCGTCAATGGTGCGGCGCGAAGTTGACAATCCGACCCCGCTCGGGTGGCAGCAGCATTTCTCACATATCTGCCTTGAACAGCGAATATGTATGGGAAGATCGACAGGACTTCTCTCATATTGAGAGAAGGAAGATGCGAGCTCTTATCGCGGGAGGCGCCGGGGTGGCGGACTGGCTGGTCGGACAGGACCGCGGCGCGGAGGCCAGAAAGCGGATCTACACCGCCGCCGCGGAGCTGATCGCCCGCCGCGGCTGGGACGCCTTCACCATCGAGGCGCTCGCCGAGAAGGTGCACTGTTCACCGGCCACCATCTACCGGCACGCGGGCGGCAAGACCGCGATCCGCGACGCCGTCGTGGCGATGCACGCGGCCCGCACCGTGGAGACCGTGCGCGAGGCCATCGACGGACTCACCGGCGGTGAGCGCGTCGTCACCGCGACGGCGCTGGCGTTGCAACGGGTCCGGTCCGACCCGTTGATGCGGGCCATCCGCACCGCAAGCCCGCCGGTCGACAGCGACTGGCTGCCGGCCTCGGAGGCCGTCGCGCGGTTCGCGGGCGAGATGCTGGGGCTGGAGGAGCCCGATCCGTTGGCCGAGCAGTGGCTGATCCGCGTATTCCTGGCGTTGATCACCTGGCCGATGAAGGACGCCGACGCGGAATACCGGATGCTGCAACGATTCTTGGGACCCGTGTACGACGCGAACCGATAGACGTCAGGACTAACCCGCGCCCTTGCCGTTGTCGACGCGGTAGATCGCGCCGTGGACGGCGGCGGCGTCGTCGCTGGCCAGAAACGCGATGGTCTTGGCGACGTCGACGGTGTCCATGAACCCGCGCGGCGAGGCGATCCGCATGATCAGGTCCCAGTCGGCGTTGTCGGGCGCGCTGAACTCGGTGGTCTGCGCGGTCGGCATCCCGCCCGGGCAGACGCAGTTGACCCGCAGCTTCTCCTTGGTGAACTCGACGGCCAGCGCCCGGGTCAGGCCGACCAGTCCGTGCTTGGCCGAGCAGTAGCCTGCGGAGTACACCTCGCCCTCGACACCCGCGATCGACGAGACGTTGACGATGTTGCCGCCGGACTCCAGCAGGTGCGGCAGCGCGGCGCGGCAGAGGTAGAACGGGCCGTTGAGGTTGACCGCGAGGTCGCGCTCCCACTCCTCGTCGGTCATGGTCGCGGTGTGGCGCATCTGGTGGTAGCCCGCGACATTGACGAGCACGTCCAGGCGGCCGAACGTGTCGACACACCGGGCGACCGCGTCACCGCAGGCCGCCGACGACGTGACGTCGACCGAGGCGAACCGTCCGCCCGGGACGTTCTCGAACACCGTGGCCATCCGCTCGGCATCGCGCGCGATCCCGAACACCGTCGCGCCGCGCTCGGCGAACAGCTGCGCGACCGCCGCGCCCAGCCCCGCCGACGCTCCCGTCACCAATGCGACCTTGCCCTCGAGTTGCGTCATGGTTGTAGACCTTCTCACGGCCGCGCCGAGCGAGAAGCTGTGGCTGTCCGATCGCCGGGATTACGACCAGGAATGCTATTTCGGCGGGGTCGGCGCGGCGGCGCGCGGGCGCTCCGGCGGCACCGCGGCCAGCAGCGCCCGCGTGTACCCCTGGCGCGGCGACGCGAACAGCTCCGCGGCGGTCCGATATTCGACCGCCGCCCCGTCGCGCATCACCAGCACGTCGTGGCTGACCTGCTGCACGATCGCCAGATCGTGGGCGATGAACAGATACGTCAGCCCCAGCTCGCGCTGCAGCCTCGCCAACAGGTCCAGCACCCGCGCCTGCACCGACACGTCCAGCGCCGCGGTCGCCTCGTCGAGGATCAGCAGCTCCGGCTCACCCGCCAGCGCCCGCGCGATGCTCACCCGCTGCCGCTCGCCGCCGGAGAGCTCGTGCGGATATCGCGACGCGAAATCCGTTGGCAGACCGACCAGTTCTAGTAGCTCAGCGACCCGGGCGGCCCGCGCCTGGCGGCCCCGGGCCAGCCGGTGCACGATCAGCGGCTCGGCGATCGTCGCACCGACCCGCGCCCGCGGGTTCACCGACGAGAACGGATCCTGAAACACCAGCCCGATCCGCCTGCGCATCGCCTTGGCCGCCGACCCGCGCACCCCGAACACCTCGTCGCCGCCGAGCGTCGCCGTACCGGCGTCCGGTGTCACCAGACCCGTCAGCGCCGCCGCCACCGTCGACTTGCCCGACCCGGACTCGCCGACCAGCCCCAGCGTGGTGCCGCGCCGGATCTGAAACGACAGGTCGTTCACCGCGTGCAGTTGACCGAACCGCACGTCCAGTCCCGACACGTCGAGCAGCACCGGCGCGTCGGGCACCTCCGGCGGGCCCGGCCGCCCGATCAGCGGTCGCGCCGCCAACAGCTCGCGGGTGTACTCATGGCGCGGCGTGTCGAACACCTCGCCGACCGTGGCCTGCTCCACCGCCGACCCGTCGCGCAGCACCGTCACGTCGTCGGCGACCTGCCCGATCACGCCCAGGTCGTGGCTGATCCACACCACCGCGGTGCCGAAATCGCGCTGCAGCTGCGCCACCAGCTCGACGATCTGCGCCTGCGTCGTCACGTCCAGCGCCGTGGTCGGCTCGTCGGCCACCAGCAGCTCCGGATCGCACGCCATCGCGATCGCGATCATCACCCGCTGGCGCTGCCCACCGGAGAGCTGATGCGGATAGGCCTCCAGCCGCCGCTGCGCCTCCGGCAGCCCGACCGCCTCCAGTAGCTCCAGTGCCCGGCCGCGCGCCTGCCGCCGCGTCATGTTCCGGTGTGTCTCCAGCGATTCGGTGATCTGGCGCTCCAGCGTCAGCAGCGGGTTCAGCGACGTGCCCGGGTCCTGGAACACGAACCCGATGCGGCCGCCGTGCACGCTGCGCAGCAGCCTGGGGGAGGCGCCGACGAGCTGCGTGTCGCCGGCCAGCGTCGACGTGCCGGAGACCGTCGCACCGGGCGCGTCCAGCAGACCCGTCGCCGCCAGCACCGTCATCGACTTACCCGACCCGGATTCGCCCACGATGCCCAACGTCTGCTCGCGCTGCACGTCGAACGACACCCCGTGCACGATCTCGCGCCTGCCGATACCCACCCGCAGGTCCCGCACACTCAACACGCTCATTTCGAGCGGGCCTCGATCATGGTGCGCTGCTTGGGATCCAGCACATCGCGCAGCCCGTCGCCGAGCAGGTTGAACGCCAGCACCGCGACGAAGATCGCCGCGCCCGGGAACACCGCCATCCACCACGCCAATGTCACGAAACCCTGCGAGTCGAAGATCATCCGGCCCAGCGACGGCTGCGGCGGCTGAATCCCCAAGCCCAGGAACGACAACGCCGCCTCCGACAGGATCGCGAACGCCAGCGACAACGAGGTCTGCACCACCAGCGGCCCCGCGATGTTCGGCAGGATGTGCCTGCGCAGGATGTAGAGGTCCCCGGTGCCCATGCTCCGCGACACCGACACGAACGGCTCCACCCGCACGCTGAGCGTGCTGGCCCGCGCCACCCTCGCGAAGATCGGCGTGTAGACGATGCCGATCGCCAGGATCGTCGTCGTCACACCGGGACCCAGGATCGCCACCACCGCCAGCGCCAGCAGCAGCACCGGGAACGCGAACATCACGTCGACCACCCGCATCACCACGGTGTCCAGCCAGCCGCCGCGATACCCGGCGACCACCCCCACCGTCACACCCACCACCACCGCGAACGCCACACTGACCACCGCGACCCGCATCGACGCCTGGATCGCCACCAGCACCCGGGAGAACACGTCGCGGCCCAGCTCGTCGGTGCCGAACCAGTGCGCCCCGCTCGGCGGCTGCAGCGCATCGGGCACGTCGACGTCGTTGACCCCGTACGGCACAATCCAGTTCGCGCTGACCGCGACCACCGCGATCACCACCAGCAGGGCACCGCTGACCACCGTGACCGGGTTGGCCAGCAGCAGCCGCCACGCCGACGTCCGCTCCGTCATGACAGCCGGATCCTCGGGTCGACCACCGCGTACAGCACGTCCACGAGCAGGTTGATGAGCAGAAACAGCGCCGCGATCAACAGGATCGCGCCCTGGATCACCGGATAATCGCGGGCCGCCACCGCGTTGAACACCAGCCTGCCCAGCCCGGGCCAGGCGAACACCACCTCGACGACGATGACCCCCGACATGATCGTCGCCAACTGGATACCGGTGATCGTCAGGATCGGGATCAACGCGTTGCGCACCGTGTGCCGCAACGTGACCACCCGCGGCGCAAGGCCTTTCGACCGGGCGGTGCGCACATAACCCATCGCCGCGACCTCCAGCACCGCCGAACGCACATAGCGCGTCATGATCGCCCCCGCGACCAGACCCACCGTCAGCGCCGGCAGCACCAGGTGCCGCAGCCACCCGCCCGGATCACCGAACAGCGGCCGGTACCCCGACGTCGGCAGCCAGTGCAGCGTCGACGCGAACAACGCGATCAGCAGAATCCCCATCCAGAAGTCCGGGATCGACACCCCGAACTGGCTGCCCACCCGCACGAGCGCGTCGCTGACCCGGCCCTCCCGCAGCGCCGACCAGATGCCCGCCGGCAGCGCGATCACCAACGCGATCACGATCCCGGCCGCCGCCAGCGACACCGTCGCGGGCAACCGGTCCAGCAGCACCTCGGTCACCGGGTCGCCGTTGCGGAAACTGACCCCGAGATCGCCGCGCACCGCCGATGCGACGTAGCCGAAGAACTGCCCGACGATCGGCCGGTCCAGCCCGCTGGCCGAGCGCAACGCCTGGTAGGCCTCCGGCGTGTAGCGGGTGCCCAGCGCGATGCGCACCGGATCGCCCGGCACCAGGTGCACCAGCGCGAAACTGGCGATCAGCACCCCGAACAACACCACCACCGAATACGCCAGCCGCCGGGCCAGGAAGCGGGTCACCGGATGAGAGAGCAAGCCGCTCATGACGATTCGTCCTCACCCAGCACCGCGGTGCGGAACCGCACGGCGCCGTCGCGGCGCGCCTCGTACCCGGACAGCGCCGGCGTCCACGCCTGGATCACCGAGGGGTTGTACAGGTACAGGTAGGACACCTTGTCGGCGATGATCGTCGCGGCCCGGCGGTAATCCTCATAGCGCGCCGCCGGATCCGTCTGCACCCGGCCGTCGTCGAGCAGCCGGTCCACCTCCGGGTCGGAGAACCTCTGCGCGTTGCTCGACCCGTTCGTGTGGTGCTGCGCGTAGTAGAAGTCGTCGGGATCGATGTTGCCCAGCCAGCCCATCATCAGCATGTCGAAGTTGCCGGAGTTCTGCTCGTCGAGCCACGTCGCGAAGTCGACGGTGCGGATGCGCACCGTAATACCCAGCGGCGCAAGGTTGTCCGCGATCACCTGCGCCGCGGTCACCGTCTCCGGGTACTCGCTGGTGACCAGCATGTCCAGGTCGACGTCACCGACGCCGGCCTCGTCGAGCAACCGCCGCGCGGTGTCGGGGTCGTGGCGGTAGCGGTCGTAGGGCGCGTACCACGGGTTGCCCCGCGGGATCGCCAGCTGGTTGGCCACGGCGGTGCCGTAGCTGGTGGACTGCACGATCGCGTCGCGGTCGATCCCGTAGGCGACGGCCTGGCGCGCCCGCACGTCGTTCCACGGCGGGTGCGCCTCGTTGAGCGCCAGATACCAGTAGTCGTTGCTCGCGGTGACCGCCAGATGCACCGAGTCGTCGTCACGCAACTGCGCCACCCGCTGCGTCGGTACCGAATCCGTCCAGTCGACCTCACCGGCCTGCAGCGCCGACAGCGCCGTCGACGCCTCCGAGATGAACCGGAACGTCACCCCCGGAATGCGCGGGGCGCCGCCCCAGTAGTCCGGGTTGGCGGTCAGCGTGATCGAGTCCCCGCTGCGCTGCGAGGCGAACGCGAACGGCCCGGTGCCGACCGGATGGGTGGCGATCCGCCCGCTTTCCACGTTCGCCCGCGACACGATCGCCATGCCCTTGAACCCGCCGATGTTGGTCAGCAGGTTCGGGGTGGGCTGGCGGACCCGCAGCTGCACGGTCAGCGGATCGACCGCGCGCACCTCGGTCACCGCCGCGAACTTGTCGGCGTTGGTCAGCTGCTCGTCGATGATCCGCCGGTAGGAGAACACCACGTCATCGGCGGTCAGCGGACTGCCGTCGTGAAACGTCACGCCCGGGCGCAACCGGAACGTCCAGGTCAGCTGATCCGGGCTGACCTCCCACGACCGCGCCAGCGCCGGGCGCATCTGCAGGTCGGCGTCCGGCTCGACCAGCGTGTCGAACACGTTCTCCAGCACCTCGAACGAGAAGTAGGCGCTGGTCTTGTGCGGGTCGAGCTGATCGGGCTCCCCGGCGATCGCGGCGACCAGGGCGCCCGACGCGCCGCCCAGGTCGACCCGCTGCCCGGTCGAGCACGCGGCAAGGCAGACGAGCGCAGCGACAACGGCCAGCAGTCGTCTCACCGCCGTCCTTTACCCCGCACCCGTGGTGACCGAAACCCGGAGCCGGACAAAGTTGTGACGGGCGCCCGTGCACACTGAGATACTGCGAAGCACTGTCGACGGCTGGAGGCACGGGTTGAGGAAGACGATCGCGCGACTGTTCACCGCCGCGGCGCTGGTCGCGGGCACCGCGCTCGGCGCGGCGGCCACCGCGGGCGCGCAGGGCGACGTGAAGTCCCCGGACACGCCGGAAGGCATCTACACCGTCCGCATCGCAGGCCAGGCCGAGAACACCTGGGAGATCTACCCGAGCTGCGTGCCGACCGTCGGCGACCTGCGCGAACCGCTGATCGACGCCGTCGGCTGCCGGTTGAAGATCACCCCGAAGGGCCGCGGCGGCGCGGAGGCCGTCCAGGTCAACGGCAAGTGGACGTTCTTGGCGAACACCTTCGACTCGGTGCGCCAGTGCCCCGACGGCACCACCGGGCTGCAGAAGGAGGTCTACTCCTTCGACGGCAACACCCTGACCGGCAGCGTACAGATCTTCACCAACGAGGGGGTGTGCGGCCAGCCGGCCGGGATGGTCGAGTTGCCGCTGACCCTGGAGTACAAGGAGCCGCTGGCCCACCCGGTCACCCCGTACCCGCTGATCTGCGAGCCCGGCGGCCTGCGCCGCTGCTTCTAGGTGTCGCAGGGCTGGTGGGCACGACCCCGGCTGCCGCTGCGCGCCGGTAAGGCCGTCGACATCACCGGCCCCGGCCGCACCGACCGCTTCGGCGTCACCTGCACCGATCTCGGTGCCTCGGTGATCGCGCCGAACGGCAAGCTGGTGTCGGTGTTCGGTGACACCTTCTCCGGCGCCAAGGTCGGTCAGGGCGACTGGCGCTCACCGGTCATCCTGATCGGCACCGGCGACGCCGACCACGAGATCGTCTACGAGCGGGCCGGCGGCCCCGACCCCGACTACGCCCGCCAGCTGTGGCACTACATCCACGACGACGCCCGCACCGGGTGGCGCCGCGGCGGCATCAGCACCGTGATCCCGTCCGACCTGCTCACCGTCGGCGACTCGATGTACCTGCACGTCATCGTCAACCGCGGTTTCGGCAACGTGGTGTGGACCGAGATCTGGCGCTCCGACGACAGCGGCGTCAGCTGGACGCACCTGGGGGAGAAGGCCAAGTTCCCCGCCGACCTGCACGGCGGGCACGCCCAGTGCTGGGCCTGGGACTATGACCCCGACGAGCACTGGGTGTACGTGGCGGCCACCGGTTTTCAACGCGACAAGGGCATCATCCTGATGCGGGTACGGCCCGAGCAGATCGGCGACCGAAACCGCTACGTCAGTTGGGGATTCGTCAACGGCCGCTGGCAGTGGGGCGCCCCGGCGACGCCGATCACCCCGCCCGGGGAACGCTGGGGTGAGCTGGCGTTCCGCCGGCTGGCGCCCGGCAAGTGGGTGCTCGGCGGCTTCCTCGCCTCCGGTTACGCGCTGGCCTACCGGGTGGTGAGCGCACCGGTGGCGAACATGCACACCACACCGTTGCAGACACCCGTCGTCGGGACGGCCTGGCACGCCGAGAACCACGACGGCAACCAGGTCGCCCAGCTCTACGGCGGCTACCTGCTGCCGGGTTCACGCTTCGATATCGACGGTGGCGTAGGAATTGTCGTGTCGCAGTGGCACACCCGCGACGGATGGCCGTATCGCGCAATGCAATTCAAGATCGGGCTGCGTGACGACACTCAGACGGTGCCGCCGGACCCGGTCAACCTGTAGCTTTACCAGCGGGAATAACGAAGGAAGGCGGACCGTGGCGAGTGGGTCTGACGTGAAGCGGGTTGTGGTCTGGGGCACCGGTTTCGTCGGCAGGATGGTGATACCCGAGATCGTCAGGCACCCCCGGTTCGACCTGGTGGGTGTGGGCGTGAGCAACCCCGACAAGGTGGGTCGCGACGTCGGCGAGATCTGCGGCCTGGACACCCCGCTCGGGCTGGCGGCCACCGACGACGTCGACGCGCTCATCGCGCTGCGACCCGACGCGCTGGTGCACTACGGTCCCACCGCCAACCACGCCGACGCCAATATCGCGCTGATCACCCGGTTCCTGCGCGCCGGCATCGACGTGTGCTCGACGGCGATGACGCCGTGGATCTGGCCGGACATGCATCTGAACCCGCCCAACTGGATCGAACCGATCACCGAGGCCTGCGAGGCGGGCCGGTCGTCGTGTCTGACCACCGGCATCGACCCCGGCTTCGCCAACGATCTGTTCCCGATGACGTTGATGGGCCTGTGCTCGGAGGTGCGTCGGGTGCGCGCCTCCGAACTGCTCGACTACACCAACTACGAGGGCGACTACGACCGGGAGATGGGCATCGGTAAACCGCCCGAGTACCGGCCACTGCTGGAGAACCCTGACATCCTTATTTTCGCCTGGGGTGCAACGGTTCCCATGATCGCCCACGCGGCGGGCATCACGCTCGACGAGATCACCACCACCTGGGAGAAGTGGGTCACCCCCAACGACCGCCAGACCGCCAAGGGCGTCATCAAGGCGGGCAACGTCGCCGCGGTGCGGTTCACCATCAACGGGGTGTACAAGGGCGAGACCCGCATTCAGCTCGAGCATGTCAACCGTATCGGCCACGACGCCGCACCGGACTGGCCGTCGGGCACCCAGAACGACGTCTACCGCGTCGACATCGAGGGCACCCCGAGTATCTTTCAGGAGACCGCGTTCCGGTTCACCGACGGTTCGGGGCGCGACGCCGCCGCGGCCGGGTGCCTGGCGACCGGACTGCGAGCCCTCAACGCCGTGCCCGCGGTCAACGACCTGCCGCCGGGCTGGGTGACCGCCCTGGATCTGCCGTTGATCCCGGGTGCGGGCACCATCCGCTGACAACGAAGGGGAGAGCGATGGTTGACGGCGTAGGCATGTCCGTGGGGGCGACCACCCTCGCGGCGGTGGTGGTCGGCCGCGCCGCGGTGACCCGCTCACCCGTCCTGACCCGGTTCCCGCACCGGCCGCCGGAGGTCGGCGTGCCCAGCGAGAACCGCAACCTCAACGAACCGGGCCTGATCCTCACCGACTTCGTCGACCGCGTCGGCGATCCGGTCGGCATCGTCGCCGCCGACGGCACCACCCACCGCGCCGACGTCGTCCTCGCCGAGGCGCTGCGCGCACTGCTGCTCACCGTCGGCGGGGGCCGCCCGCCCGCCGGGCCTGTCGCGATCACCCATCCCGCGCACTGGCGGCCCGCCGCCGTCGAGGCGCTGCGCGGCGCCGTCACCGCGCTCCCCGAGCTGCGCCGGGCGGTGCTGCTCTCCGACGCGGAGGCCGCGCTGACCGCGCTGCAGACCGAGCCCGGCCTGCCCGGCCGCGGGGTCATCGCGCTGTGCGACTTCGGCGGCACCGGCACCAGCATCACGCTGGTCGACGCCGGCCGTAACTACCTGCCGATCGCCGAGACCGTCCGGCACCCCGACCTGTCCGGCGATCTCCTCGACCAGGCGCTGCTCACCCACGTCATCGACGACCTGTCCGCGGCCGGCACCATCGACCTGTCCGGCACCTCGGCGATCGGCTCGCTGAGCCGGTTGCGCGCGCAGTGCCGCGGCGCCAAGGAGCGGCTGTCGACGGCGACGTTCACCTCGCTGGTCGCCGAACTGCCCGGGCACCGCAGCGACGTGCGGCTGACCCGGACCGAACTCGACGACGTGCTGCGCGCGCCACTGAACCAGTTCGTCGACGTTGTGCAGGACACGTTGCAGCGCAACGGGGTTCACCAACTCGCCGCGATCGCCACGGTCGGCGGCGGGGCCCGCATCCCGCTGATCATCACCACGCTGTCGGAGCGGTTCCGGCTGCCGGTCGTCACGATCGCCCAGCCCGAACTGGCCGCCGCGATCGGCGGTGGGCTGGCCGCCACGCGGGGCTCCGTCGAGGACGGTGCCACCGCGATGTCGCCGGCAGCCGACGTCACCGCCGCCCATCCGGACGTCGCCGGCGCCCCGACGGCCATGGCGCCCGCCGCCGAACCCCCGCCGTCGGAAGCCGCGCTGGCCTGGTCGGCCGCCGACGACGTGCCCGACGTCGTTCCCCCGGCCGACGGGCGCCCGGAGGTCTCGTTCGGCGACGACGCCGCCCAGCACGAGGAGGACGACGACTGGGACAACGTGCCGCCGCGGGCGCCGGTGCCGTGGTACCGCAACCCACTGGTGCCGCTCGGCTCGGGCATCGTCCTGGCGATACTGCTGCTGCTGGTCGCGGTGGTGTGGGTGCTGGCAGGCGACGAGTCCCCGCCGTCGCCCACACCGGCGTCGACCACCGCACCGCCGATGACCTTCAGCCAGGTGCCCCGGGAGCCCGAGCCCGCGCCGGAGGCGCCCGCCCCGGCCACCCAGGCACCGGCCCCGGTGAACCCGCCCCCGGTGACACAGACCGTCACCGCCGAACCGCCGCCTGCGCAGGAACCACCGGCAGAGCAGCCACCGGCCGAGGAGCCGCCGGCCGAGGAGCCGCCCGCGGAGCAGCCACCCGCCGAGGAGCCGCCCGCCGAGGAACCGGAGGAGCCGAAGCCGCCGGTGTGGACGCCGCCGACGTGGAGCCCGACCCCGCCGTACTCGACCGTCCCGGGGCTGCCGTGGGTGCCCGCCCCGCCGGGGTTCCCCAGCCAGCCGTAGCGCCGGCTACTGGGGCTGCTGGCGTTTGATCAGCACCACGTGCGCCAGCGGCAGCCGGGTCTGCTCGGGGTCGGCGGCCAGCCGCTCGGCCACCCCCTTCTTGAGGCGCTCGCAGAACTCGCTGGCCCGCGGGTCGGTCGCGCCGCCGTCGAGCGCCGCCAGCAGCGACGGGAACACCGCCGCCCGGGCGAACGCCGCCCACTGCGCACCGAAGACCCGCGCGTTGCCGTCGCGCCGGTACTGGTTCCAGTAACGGTCCTCGGCGTCGAAGATCTCCAGGTGCTCGATCTCGAGCTGTTCGAACCGGCCCTTCGGCGCGAACGGCGCGCAGAAGTCCGCCTCGCTGCGCGCGACGATGGGCAGGCACATGCGGCGCCGCTCGTCGGAGGTGATCAGCCCGGCCCCGCTGACCTCGTCGAGCGCGTCGGCGATCGCGGTCAGCGTCGGGCGGTGGCCGGCGTCGCCGTCCTCGCCGATGCCCATCGTCATCACCAGCAGCCGGCCGCCGGGGCGCAGTTCCCGGCCCCGGAAGGCGATGAACTCGTGCCAGTCGTGGGCGGCCTGGCGGGCGTAGGCGGCGCGCACCGCCGCGTCGCGGCTGTAGGCGATCTGGATGTGGTCGGGGATCGGCGCCGGGGTGCGGCTGAGCCACTGGACCGCCCACGAGCTCCAGCCCAGGCTGACGCTGCTCGACGGCATGATCTGGGTGTAGAACGACCGGCCGATTGCGGTGGGGAACGTGTTCGCGTCCCTGGTCAGGTAGCTGTCGGGATCCTCGGACAGCGTTCGGAACAACGCGGTGAAGTCGTTGTCCGGCAGATCGGTGTGTACCACCAGGGCGGAGTGATCCGGACGGGTTCGCTTCCGCAGCACCGCGATTGCCGCGTTGATCGGCAGCAGCGAGTTGTGTCCGGTGGCCGCGCCGTAGTCGGCGATCACGATCGGATGCGGCGGCGTCGGCATCGGCACGGCCCGGGCGGCGGCCTCGAACAGCTTGATCGCCGGCTGCAGACCGGGGGCGTGCAACCGCGACGCGGCGGTGTAGGCCGCGCTGTCCATCGGCTCGGGCCGCACGACGATGCTGGACTCGGGCACCGTCACCTCCGGTGATGCGCGAAAACGGATCGGTCGGTCTCGACGGTAGTCCCCGCGCGTCGATGGTGTGCAGCAGCCCGGTAACGAAGCGGGGATTGGTGCGGCGGCGCCGACTCCGTCATGTCAGACTTTCGCGCATGAGCGGAAGGGGCGCATCGCGGGTAGCGGTTGCGGTCGCCGTGGTCACCCTCGTGGTCGGGGCGGTCGGCTTCATCGTCGCGATCGTGCTCAACGCTTTCGTGCTCGACAAATACAACGCCTACGGCGAGGTCCCGATCCCCGGCACCGGCACCGTCGAGCTGCCCGCCGGTGAGGTGACCGTGAGCTTCCTCACCATCGACACCAGCCAGGGGGACGGCGGCTACCCGATCCCGGAGATCAGCGTCAGCATCGACCCGCCCGCCGGCGTCAGCACCCCGACATTCACCGAAAGCATCGGCGGCACAACCTCAGTCATGAACAACACCTGGGTGCGACTGTGGACCGCCGACATCGAACAGGCGGGTCAGTACCAGGTGCGGACCGACGGTGAGATCGCCGGCTACATCCGTCCCCGGCTGGCGTTCGGGCACGGCAGCGCCTACGGCTGGGTGACGTGGCTGTTCGGCGGGCTGACCGCCGCAGGCGTGGTGTGGCTGGTGGTCGGGTGGCTGTGGTCGGTGCGCGCAGGCAAGGCGGCGCGCCCGCTGGCCCCGCACGAACTGATCACCGACGACGACCCGCCACCCCCGCCGCCGTCGTTGCACGCGGTGTCACTAGACGCGGCCACCCGCGAGCCCGACGACCGGGGCATCCGGCTCGAACAGCTCAGACAACTTGCGGCGCTGCGGGATTCGGGCGCCCTCAGCGAGGAGGAGTTCCAGGCCGAGAAGCGCCGAATCCTGCGGGGCTAGTGGCTTGGGTCTGATCGGCCACTCAGTGGCCGCGAGCCACCCACTCGTCGTAGTGCACGATCTCGTCACCGATCGTCGTCGAGTCACCGTGGCCGGTGTAGACGACGGTCTCGCCGGGCAGCTTGCCCAGCCGGCCCGAGATCGACTCCAGGATGGTCGGGAAGTCCGAGAACGACCGGCCCGTCGCACCCGGGCCGCCCTGGAACAGCGTGTCACCGCTGAACACCGCGTTGAGCTCGGGCGCGTGCCAGCACACCGACCCCGGCGAGTGTCCCGGCGTGTGCAGGGCGCGCAGCTCGGTGCCCGCCACCTTCAGCGTGTCGCCGTCGCTGACCGGGCGGAAGTCGATGTCGGGGTGCGTCATCCGCCACAGCACGTCGTCGCCCGGATGCAGCAGCACCGGCGCGTCCAGCCGGCGGCCGAGTTCCGGCGCGACGGTCACATGGTCGTTGTGGCCGTGGGTGCACACCACCGCCACCACGTGGCGGCCGCCGACCGCCTCCACAATCGGGTCCGCGGTGTGGGCGGCGTCGAACACCACCACCTCCGAATCGTCACCGACGATCCAGATGTTGTTGTCGACTTCCCAACTGCCGCCGTCGAGTTCGAAGGTGCCGTGGGTGACCACCCGGCCGATCGGTCCGCCGTTCACAGCACCACCACCGAACGCAGCACCTCGCCGTGGTGCATCTTCTCGAACGCGGTCTCGATGTCGCCAAGGCCGATCCGCTCGGTGACGAACTTGTCCAGCGGCAGTCGGCCCTGCAGATGCAGATCGATCAGGGTGGGGAAGTCGCGCTCGGGCAGGCAGTCGCCGTACCACGACGACTTCAGCGACCCGCCGCGGGAGAAGAAGTCGATCAGCGGCATCTCCAGCGTCATGTCCGGCGTCGGAACACCCACCAGCACAACGGTTCCCGCGAGATCACGGGCGTAGAACGCCTGCTTCCAGGTCTCCGGGCGGCCCACCGCGTCGATCACCACGTCGGTGCCGAACCCGTCGGTGAGCTCCTGGATGGCCTCGACCACGTCGGTGGTGCGGGCGTTGATGGTGTGGGTGGCGCCGAACTGGCGGGCCCATTCGAGCTTCTTGTCGTCGGTGTCGACCGCGATGATCTTCTTCGCGCCGACCAGCGCAGAACCCGCGATGGCCGCGTCACCCACGCCGCCGCAGCCGATGACGGCCACGGTGTCGTCGCGGGTCACCCCGCCGGTGTTGATCGCCGCGCCGATGCCGGCCATCACACCGCAGCCCAGCAGCCCGGCCACCGCCGGGTCGGCGCTGGAATCGACCTTGGTGCACTGGCCCTTGTGTACGAGCGTCTTCTCGACGAACGCCCCGATGCCCAGCGCCGGGGTCAGCTCGGTGCCGTCGGTCAGCGTCATCTTCTGGGTGGCGTTGTAGGTGTCGAAGCACAGGTGCGGGCGGCCGCGCTTACACGCCCGGCACTGGCCGCACACCGCGCGCCAGTTCAGGATCACGAAATCGCCGGGGGCGACGTTGGTCACGCCCTCGCCGACCTTGTCCACGGTGCCCGCGGCCTCGTGGCCGAGCAGGAACGGGAATTCGTCGTTGATGCCGCCCTCCCGGTAGTGCAGGTCGGTGTGGCACACGCCGCAGGCGATCACCTTGACCACGACCTCACCCGGACCCGGGTCGGGGATGACAATGTCGGTGACCTCGACCGGCTCACCCTTCTTCCGTGAAATGACTCCGCGCACCGTTTCGCTCATGGCGTACAACCTAACGGGTCCGGCCCGGAAACTCACTTCAGGGAACAAAGATTCATGACAGGAAACACAGCGCCGACCGGGCCGGCGAGGAGGAGACTCGGGGTATGGCCGAATCCCTTCCCGCGCTGTACCTCTCCCACGGGGCGCCGCCGCTGGTCGACGACGAGCTGTGGGTCGGCCAACTGAAGGCGTGGGCGCGCGAGTTGGCGCGCCCGCAGTCGATCCTCGTCATCTCCGCGCACTGGGAGTCCGCGCCGCTGACCATCGGGTCGACGTCGACGGACACCCCGCTGACGTACGACTTCTGGGGCTTCCCGGAGCGCTACTACCGCACCACCTACGCCGCGCCCGGCGCGGCGGACCTGGTCGCCCGCGTCGAGGCACTGCTGCCGGCCGGTGAGCCGGTCCGCCACGACCCGGACCGCCGGCTCGACCACGGCGCCTACGTACCGCTGACCGTCATGTACCCCGACGCCGACATCCCGGTGCTGCAGATCTCGATGCCCACCCTGGACCCGCGCACGCTGCTGGGGCTGGGGGAGCGGCTGCGCCCGCTGCGCGACGAGGGGGTGCTGATCATCGGCTCCGGGTTCACCACCCACGGGCTGCCGTTCCTCGACGACCCGTCGCCGGACGCGACGCCGCCGGGCTGGTCGGTGGAGTTCGACGCGTGGGCCGCCGAGACGTTCGCCGCCGGCGACGTCGACGCGCTGATCGACTTCCGGCACCGCGCACCGGGCATGCCCTACGCGCACCCGACGATCGAGCACTGGTCGCCGTTGTTCGTCGCGCTCGGCGCGTCGAGCGATCCGGGGCAGGCGCCGCGCCAGGTGATCGACGGCTACTGGATGGGCCTGGCGAAACGCTCGATCGAATTGCGCTGACCGTTGACGCCGGGTTCGCCGACGTGGTGTGCAAGGAGATCGAGTCGGGTCTGATCAACAACTACCCCGATCAACTACTACTACGTCGCCCGGAAGTAACGTCGGCGCCGTGAGCGCGCTGGATGTGATAGCCGGCTGGCCCGTCCCCAACGCCGCCGCCGCGGTGGTCGGGCCGTCGGGCGTGATGGCCGAATACGGCGATGTGATGCGGCCGTTCCGGCTGGCCTCGGTGACCAAACCACTGACCGCCCGCGCCGCGCACGTCGCCGTCGAGGAGGGCGCCGTCGAGCTGGACACCCCGGCCGGACCGGCGGGCGCCACGGTGCGGCACCTGCTCGCCCACACCGCCGGCTACGCGATGCACGAGGCCAAGACGATGGCCGAGCCCGGCCGCCGCCGCATCTACTCCAACTACGGGTTCGCGGTGCTGGCCCGGACCCTCGAGCAGGCCACCGAGATCGAGTTCGGCCGGTACCTGACCGAGGCGGTGTTCGAACCGCTCGGCATGGCGGACTCCGTCCTGGAGGGCGGCGCGGCGGCGGCCGGCTACGGCGTCACCTCCACGGTCGCCGACCTGGTGCGCTTCGCCGGCGACCTGCTGCGCCCGGCGACGGTGTCGGCACAGCTGCACGCCGAGGCGACGTCGGTGCAGTTCCCGGGCCTGGACGGGGTGCTGCCCGGGTTCGGGGTGCAGCGACCCAACGACTGGGGGCTGGGCTTCGAGCTCCGCGACGGCAAGTCGCCGCACTGGACCGGGTCGACCAACTCGGCCCGCACCTACGGGCATTTCGGCCAGTCGGGGACGTTCCTGTGGGTCGACCCGCAGGTCGACCTGGCGCTGGTGGTGCTCACCGACCGGGACTTTGGAGACTGGGCGTACGCGCCGTGGCCGGCCTTGTCTGATGAGGTGCTGAGAGAATTCGGGGCGGACTAGCGCAACACGAGCCTCACAAGGCACAATAGACACGCACGACACTGCTGTAATTCGGGTCCGAAGAGGCCGTTGGGGAAGACGTCCCTCGTGGAGCCGAAGGAGTAGCAGATGCGTGCGTCGAACCAGTTCGCCGAAGCGACGACGGGCGTGGTCTACATCCATGCCTCACCCGCTGCGGTGTGCCCGCATGTCGAGTGGGCGTTGTCGTCGACCCTGCAGGCGCGGGCGAACCTCAAGTGGACGCCGCAGCCCGCTATGCCGGGACAGCTGCGCGCGGTGACCAACTGGGTGGGGCCGGTTGGTACCGGCGCCGCCCTGGCCAGCGCGCTGCGGTCGTGGTCCGTGCTGCGCTTTGAGGTGACCGAGGACCCGAGCCCGGGTGTGGACGGTCACCGGTGGTGCCACACCCCGCAGCTGGGGCTGTGGAGCGGCGTGATGAGCGCCAACGGCGATGTCGTCGTGACCGAGAACCGGTTGCGCACGCTCATGGAGTCCGGCGCCGACACGCTGCTGTCCGAGCTGGACACCGTCCTGGGCACCGCCTGGGACGAGGCTCTGGAACCGTTCCGTGACGGCGGGGCGAACGCCGAGGTCAGCTGGCTGGCTAGGGGAGTCGGCTAGGGCGCAGCTGCGCGGTGGCGTCGGCCACCCGCGCGTTGACCCCGCTCACGAAGTCCAGCAGCAGGCGCAGGTCCCCGGCCGAGTACGGGTCGAGGTGGTCGTCGAGCGCCGCGCCGAGCGAGGCGAACATCGGCGCGATGCGCTGCGCGGCGTCGGGATCGAGCTCCACGAGGACCCGGCGCCGGTCGGTCTCGTCGCGGCGCCTGCGCACGTAGCCGGCCGTCTCGAGCCGGTCGATCATCGCGGTGACGGCCCCGCCGCGGGTGAGTCCGAGCCGGTCGGCGAGCGTGCCCGCGGGCAGCGGCCCCTCCATGCTCAGCAGGTTGATGCAGTTGAAGTCGGTCACCGCGATGCCGAGCCGGGCCGCCACCGCCGAGTGCAGCAGCACCGTCTGCAGTGCCTGAACCCGCAGCGTCGCGTGGAGCGCCGCCAGTGTCTGCGACCGGTCCAAAATCGATATTCCTCTCTGTGCGAGTCTCTCTATATTAGAGAGATATGTGGAAGCACATCCTGTCGGTCCTGAGAAGGCCCGCGCTGTGGCTGTGGCTGCTGGTGATCTTCGTCGGCATCCAGCTCGGCGCCGGGCTCTACGAGAAGGCCGCCGTGGTGCCGCAGTGGGCCTCGGTGCCCGGCGACGAGGTGCTCGACCGCATGCACGACTCGGGCATGTACCGGGCGGGACGGGCGTTCTGGCCGTTCGTCTCCCCGCCGGTCGCCCTGCTGGCGGTCGTCAATCTGGTGTTGGCCTGGCGCTCGCGCGCGCCCTACCGGCGGTGGTGGCTGGCCGCGGCGGCCGTCATGACCACCTACGCGTTGTCCAGCTACGGCTACTTCGTCCCGCAGATGCTCACCCTGCAGAGCGCGGGGCAGGACTGGGACGCCGCGCGGGTGGAGTCGGTCGTGCAGTGGTGGACCTCGCTGAACTACGCGCGGCTGGCCCTCGGCGTGATCGGTTACCTGTGCGCGTTGAAGGCGCTGTCGCTGCTCGGCATCAGGATGCGCAGCGCGCCCGGCACCGCCGACACCTCGACCGGTAGCGGGCAGATGTACTCGCCGTCGGCGTAGGCGTTGATGCCCGGGCACTCCACGGTGATCGTCGCGGCGCGCACGGTGCGTACCTCGTCGAGGTCGACGTGGGTGCCCTTGAACACCGTGGGGAACAGCCGGACCAGCTTCGTGCGCGACGCCGACGTCACCATCGTGACGTCGAGCAGACCGTCGCGCGGGTCCGCGCCCGGGCAGATCAGCATGCCGCCGCCGTAGCTGCGGGTGTTACCGAAGGCCGTCAGCGTCAGTTCGGTGACCATCTCGCGGCCGTCGAACGTCAACCGGAACGGCAGCAGCCGCAACTTCGACAGCTCCGCGATCATCGCCAGGTTGTAGCGCATCCGGCCGTGCGGCCAGCGCATCCGGTTGGCCCGGTCGGACACCAGCGAGTCGAACCCGGCGGCCATCACCGTCCCGAACCAGCGGTCGGTGCCGTCGGCGCCGCGAATCCGGCCCAGGTCAACGGTTTCCGCGCCGCCGCGGGCCAGCGCGTCGACCACCACGTCGGCGGCCGCCTCCGGATCGCCGGTGGGGATGCCGAATTCGCGGGCGTGGTCGTTGCCGGTGCCTGCCGGGATGATGCCCAGCGGGGTGTCGCTTCGCGCCAGCACCTGCAGCGCCAGCGACACGATGCCGTCGCCGCCCACCACCACCAGCGCGTCCATCCCGCGTTCCAGCGCGGCTTCGACGAGTTGGCGGGCGTGGGCGGCGTCGGTGCCCGCGATCGCCACCACGTCGACCCCGCGCCGGTGGAACTGCCGCACCGCGCGTTCGGCGGCGTGCGGTGCGCTGCCGTGCCCGGATGCCGGGTTGGTCAGCAGGGTGAGTCTCACGGAATCAGCTTGCCCGGGTTGAGGATTCCGGCCGGGTCCAGCGTCTGCTTGACCGCGCGCAGCACCGCGACACCGAGATCGCCGATCTCGTCGCGCATCCACGGCCGGTGATCGGCGCCGACGGCGTGGTGGTGGGTGATCGTCGCCCCGGTGCGCATCATCGCGTCCGAGGCGGCCGCTTTCGCCTTGCGCCACTGCTCGATCGGGTTGCCGCGCTGGCCGGCCACGACGGTGAAGTACAGCGAGGCGCCGGTGGGATACACGTGCGAGATGTGGCACAACACCAGTGCGGGCGTTCCGGTTTCGGCGAGCGCGCCGGTCAGGGCCTCGGTGACGGCCGTCTTCACCGCGGGCACGTTGGACCAGTTGGTCGCGGTCTCCAGCGTCTCGCACAGGGCACCGGCCGCCAGCAGGGAGTCGCGCAGATACGGCGCCGAGAACCGGCCGTGCTCCCACGCCCGCGCCGGCTCCTCGCCCAGCGACGTGCCGCCCGCGGCCGCCAGCACCGCGCGGGTCTCGGCGTGCCTGCTGGCGACGTGCGCCTCGGTGCCCTCGAAGACCGTGATCGCCAGACAGCCGCCGGTGATCTGCTGTTCGCCGATCTTCTCGGTGGTCGCGAGGTTCACCCCGGTCTCGGCCTCATCGGACAGCCGGATCACGGTGGGCCCGGTGCCGGTCTGCACGACGGCGCGCAGCGCGTCGGCACCGGTGGCGAAGTCCGGGAACGACCAGGCCTCGTAGCGGGTGGCCGTCGGCACCGGGTGTACGCGCACCCGCACCCGGGTGATGACACCGAACACGCCCTCCGAACCGATCAGCAGCTGGCGCAGGTCCGGTCCGGCCGCCGACTCGGGGGCGCGGCCGAGGTCGAGCACGCCGACCGGGGTCACCGCCCGCAGGCCGCGGACCATGTCGTTGAACCGGCCGTAGCCCGCCGAGTCTTGGCCCGACGAGCGGGTCGCGGCGAACCCGCCGATGGTGGCGTACTGGAAGCTCTGCGGGAAGTGGCCGAGCGAGAACCCGCGCTCGCCCAGCAGCTTCTCGGCCTGCGGACCGGTCAGGCCCGCGCCGAGCTCGGCCTCGCCGGAGATCTCGTCGAGGTGGTGCAGCCGGTCGAGGCGGCGCAGGTCCAGCGAGACGACGGCGGGGAACTCGCCGCGGATCGGGTCCAGCCCGCCGACCACGCTGGTGCCGCCGCCGAACGGCACGACCGCGATCCGGTGCTCGGTGCAGTAGCGCAGCACCGCGGCGATCTCGTCCTCGTCGCCGGGCACCAGCACCGCGTCTGGGGCGTCCTGCTCGATGTCCTTGCGCCGCAACAGGTCCAGGGTCGACTTGCCGCCGGCGCGCAGCAGTCGGCCGTAGTCGTCGGTGAGGCAGTACTGCGCGCCGACGATGCCGGCCAGCGCGTCGCGGTCCGCGTCGGACAGGGCCGACGGCCGTAACCGCACCTGCTCGGGGGTCAGTTCCGGCGACGGCGGACCGTCGACTCCCAGCGCCTGCTTGAGCAGCGCCCGGATGCCGTCGGAGAGCGGCTTCGCCTCGCGCGGATCACCCCAGGCGTTCCACTTCATCGGCGGGGTGGTCGGCTGCGCGTCGCTGCGAGTCATGCGTTACAGTATTACACATGTCGTCAATCCGTAACGATGAGCGGACGGTCGAGGACCGCGTTCTCGAGGCGGCCGCGGCATGTGTGCTGGCCGTCGGCGTGAAACGGGTGACGATGACCGACATCGCCCGCCGGGCCAGGATGAGCCGCCCGACGATCTACCGGCGCTGGTCGGACATCAACGGTGTGCTCGGTGCGTTGATGACCTCCCGCATCGCCGGGGTGCTGGACCAGATACCCGACCTCGGGATGGACCGGGAGGCGCTGGTGCAGCGGGTGGTCCTGGTGGCCGAGCGGCTGCGCAACGACGAGGTCGTGATGTCGGTGCTTCGCGATGCGCCGGAGTTCGCGATGGTCTACATCGCCGACCGGCTCGGCACCAGCCAGCTGATCTTCGTCGACGCGCTCGCCGACGCCATCCGCGCCGGCCAGGTCGAGGGCAGCGTGCGTGCCGGCGACGCCCAGCAGATGGCCGCGATGTGCCTGCTGATCACCCAGTCGACCGTGCAGTCCGCGCAGATGGTGGAGAAGTTCCTCAACCGCGACGCGCTCAACGCCGAACTCGGCCGGGCGCTCAACGGATACCTCGCGCCGTGAGCACCACCGCGCTGACCGCGGCCCGCCGCGCGGCCGACCTCGCCGCGCTGGCCGACGGGCAGCGTCTCGACGTGCTGGTGATCGGCGGCGGCATCACCGGGACCGGGATCGCGCTGGACGCGGCCACCCGCGGGCTGCGTGTCGCGCTGGTCGAGAAGCACGATCTGGCGTTCGGCACCAGCCGCTGGAGTTCCAAGCTGGTGCACGGCGGGCTGCGGTACCTGGCGACCGGCAACGTCGGGATCGCCCGGCGCAGCGCCGTCGAACGCGGAATCCTGATGACCCGCAACGCTCCTCATCTGGTCAGGGCGATGCCACAGCTGGTGCCGCTGCTGCCGTCGATGGGGCGGGTGTCGCGGGCGCTGGTGCGCACCGGGTTCCTCGCCGGCGACGGGCTGCGGCGGCTGGCGGGCACCCCGGCGTCGACGCTGCCGCGGTCGCGCCGCATCGACGCGCACCGCGCCGCCGAACTGTCACCGACCGTGCGCCGCGAGGGTCTCGACGGCGCGTTCCTCGCCTACGACGGGCAGTTGATCGACGACGCGCGCCTGGTCACCGCGGTGGCGCGCACCGCCGCCCAGCACGGCGCGCGGATCCTGACCCGGGTGGCCGCGTCGCGGGCCACCGGCACGTCGGCCACGCTGACCGACGTGCTCACCGGCGAGTCGTTCGAGGTCACCGCCCGCGCGGTGATCAACGCCGCCGGGGTGTGGGCGGGGGATTTGGACCCGTCGATCAGGCTGCGGCCCAGTCGCGGCACCCACCTGGTGTTCGACGCCGCCGCGTTCGGCAATCCCGTTGCGGCGCTGACCGTTCCGATCCCGGGAGAGCTGAACCGGTTCGTGTTCGCGATGCCCGAGCAGCTCGGCCGCGTCTACCTCGGCCTGACCGACGAGGACGCGCCGGGTCCCGTCCCCGACGTGCCGGAGCCGACGCCGCAGGAGGTCCGGTTCCTGCTCGACACCGTCAACACCGCGCTGGACACCGCGCTGACCGAGGCCGACGTGCACGGCGCCTACGCCGGGCTGCGGCCGCTGATCGACACCGGCGAGGGCCGCACCGCCGACATCTCGCGCGAGCACGCCGTCACCGAGTCGGAGTCCGGGGTGATCAGCATCATCGGCGGCAAGCTCACCGAATACCGGTACATGGCCGAGGATGTGCTCGATCGGGCGGTCGAGCTGCGCGGTCTGACCGCGGGGGAGTGCCGGACCCGCAACCTGCCGCTCGTCGGCGCCCCGGCCAACCCGGTGTCGACGCTGCGCGCCCGGGTGGAACTGCCCGGATCGCTGGTCGCCCGCTACGGCGCCGAGGCGCACAACGTCGTCGCGACCGCGACCTGCGACCGCCCCGTCGATCCGGTGGTCGACGGAATCGACGTCACCCGAGCCGAATTCGAGTACGCCGTCACCCATGAGGGGGCGCTGACCGTTGACGACATCCTCGACCGCCGCACCCGTATCGGGCTGGTCGCCGAGGACCGGCAGCGGGCCGCCGCGGCGGCTGCGGAGATCCTGGCGTCGGTCAGCTGACCGGGGCGCTGGTGAACAGGACGTCGCGCACCGGTGACTGAGTGTGGCGCTGCCACAACGCCTGTGCGCTGACGAAGAGCTCCGGGAGGACGTCGACCACGACGACGCGGCCGCCCATCGCCGGACCCGCGGGGGCGGTGACGAATGCGATGCAGCCGGTGGTCAGCGGCGCGGCGACGGTCGCGGCGCCCTGTACGCGACTGACGACGTAGTCGGGCTCGAAGCCGGCGCGACGACAGGCGCCCATCAGCGCCTCGGTGTAGTACGAGGTTCCGGGTGGTGCCCACAGGGCGATGCGTTCGCCGGCGATCTCGCCGATCTCGATCTCGGTGCGGTCGGCGAGGGAATGGTCGCGCGGCAGGGCGAGGCGGACACGGTCATAGCCCAGGACGGCCGTGGCCACCTCGCTGGTCGGGGCGACCCCGCGGCGCAGCCCGAGGTGCACGGACCCGTCGAGCACCGCCTCGATCAGCGCGTCGGGGTAGAGCTGGCGGAAGGTGAACGACACCTCGGGGAACGCGGTGATGGCGGGTTCGACATGTGAGTAGGACTCAACCCCGCTGAGTGCCGGGGTGTGGCCGATGACGAACTCCGCACGGGCACCGGCCGCCGCACTCTCCACCCGTTCAGCGACGGTCTGCGCCGCGGCGAGCAGCGGTCGACCCTCGGCCAGCAGGACACGGCCCGCCGGGGTGAGTCGCAGACGGCGTCCCTCCCGGTCGAAAAGTGATGCGCCGAGCTGCTTCTCGAGCTGCTGTATCGAACTGCTGAGCGCCTGCTGGGTGAGATGCAGCGATGCCGCGGCAGCCGTCACACTGCCGGCGTCGGCCACGGCGACGAAATGTCGCAGCCGCCTCAGGTCGGGTCCACGGTGCACCACGGTCGCAGCTTATACAAGTAGTACTTGTGAATACCTCGCAAGAATGTGTTTTTCATCTGTGAATTGCGAAACTAGTGTCCGTCGTATGAACACGTTGAATGGGAAATCCGCAGTCGTGGCGGCCGGGGCCAAGAACCTCGGTGGCCTGATCAGCACGACGCTGGCGTCGCAGGGCGTCAACGTCGCCGTGCACTACAACAGCGCGGCCACCGAGGCCGAGGCCGACCGGACCGTGGCCGCCGCGCAGGCGGCGGGCGTGAAGGCGGTGAAGGTGCAGGGGGACCTGACGGTGCCCGCCAACGTCGAGCGACTCTTCGACACGGCTGCCGAGGCGTTCGGCGGAGTGGACATCGCGATCAACACCGTCGGCAAGGTGCTTCGCAAGCCGATCATCGAAACCACTGAGGCCGAATATGACTCGATGTTCGACATCAACTCCAAGGCGGCCTACTTCTTCCTGCAGCAGGCGGGCCGGCGCCTCAACGACAACGGGTCGGTCATCACGATCCTGACCGCGCTGCTGGGGGCCTTCACCGACGGCTACTCCACGTACGCGGGATCGAAGAGCCCGGTCGAGCACTTCGCCCGCGCCGCGGCCAAGGAGTTCGGGGTCCGGGGCATCAGCGTCAACAACATCGCGCCCGGTCCGATGGACACGCCCTTCTTCTATCCGCAGGAGACACCCGAGCGCGTCGAGTTTCACAAGTCGCAGGCGATGGGCAATCGTCTGACCGACATCACCGATATCGCCCCGCTGGCGGTGTTTCTCGTCGGCGACGGGCATTGGATCACCGGCCAGACCATCTTCGCCAACGGCGGCTACACCACCCGCTAGAACGCGAAATAGCATTCCTGGTCGTTCCGCGCGCGGTTTGACGACCAGGAATGCTATTTCGGCAAGGGCCTCGCTGACTTACAGCGGGATGTTCTTGTGGCGGCCGCGGCGAGCCGGGGCCTCGGCCAGCGCCTGGGTCAGCTTGGACCGGGTGTGCGACGGGTCGATCTTCTCGTCGACCACACCGATCTCGATCGCCGAATCCACACCGCCGGCGATCTTCTCGTGTTCGATCGCCAGTTCCTCGTGCAGCTTCTCCCGCTCGGCCGGATCCTCGACGGCGGCCAGCTTCTTCTTGTGCAGAATGCCGACCGCGGCCTTGGCGCCCATCACCGCGACCTCGGCGTCCGGCCACGCGTAGACCTTCGTCGCGCCCAGCGACCGCGAGTTCATCGCGATGTAGGCGCCGCCGTAGATCTTGCGGGTCACCAGCGTCACCCGCGGCACCGAGCACTCACCGAACGCGTGCAGCAGCTTGGCGCCGCGACGCACCACACCGCCCCACTCCTGGTCCACCCCGGGCAGGTAGCCGGGCACGTCGACGATGTTGACCAGCGGGATGCCGAACGCGTCGCACAGCCGCACGAAACGCGCTGCCTTCTCGGCGCTTTCGGAGTTCAGGCAGCCGCCCAGACGCAGCGGGTTGTTGGCGATCACGCCGACGGTGCGGCCCGCCAGCCGGCCCAGACCGATCACGATCGACGGCGCCCACTTGGCCTGGAACTCCTCGAACGGCACGTTCTCGTCGAGCAGCGCCTCGATGATCGGGTGCACGTCGTAGGCGCGGCGCGCCGACTCCGGCAGCAGCGCGTGCAGGTCGGAGTCCCCGGCCTCGGCCTTGGCGCGGTCGAAATGGCCCTGCTGGCAGAACAATCCGACCAGACGGCGACCACGCTCGTAGGCGTCGAGCTCGTCGTCGGCGACGATGTGGCACACACCGGACTTCTTGTGGTGGGTGTCGGGGCCGCCGAGCGAGGCCATGTCGACGTCCTCACCGGTGACGCTGCGCACCACGTCCGGGCCGGTGACGAACACCCGGCTCTCCGGCGCCATCACGATGACGTCGGTCAGCGCGGGCCCGTAGGCGGCACCGCCGGCGGCGAAGCCGACGACCACCGAGATCTGCGGGATGTATCCCGACGCGCGGATCATGGCCTCGAACACCAGACCCACCGCGTGCAGCGCCCGCACGCCTTCGGCGAGGCGGGCGCCACCGGAGTGCCAGATGCCGACGATCGGGCTCTGCTCCTCGATCGCCTGGTCGTAGGCGTCGACGATGTGCGCGCAGCCCTCCACGCCCATGGCCCCACCCATGACGGTGCCGTCGGTGCAGAACGCGATGGTGCGCACACCGTTGACGGTGCCTGCGGCGGCGAGCACGCCGGAGCGGTCCCGCTCGTGCAGCAGCTCGACGCTGCCGTCGTCGAAGAACGTGCTCAGGCGCAGCAGCGGATCACGGGGATCCAGCGATTCGCCAACCGTTTCGGGGGCCATGGTCGTCATCTAGTTCCTCCTGTAGCGCCCGGACTTCTGCGGGAAGTCAGTACTTACCGAAGGCGAGCGCCACGTTGTGCCCACCGAATCCGAACGAGTTGTTGATCGCGTACTGGTAGTTGCCCGACCGAGGCTCACCCGCGACCACATCCAGATCGATCTCCGGATCCAGGTTTCGCAGGTTCAGCGTAGGCGGAATGATGCCGTCACGCAGCGCCAGCACGGTCAGGATGGACTCCACCGCGCCGACCGCGCCGACGGAGTGGCCCAAGGCCGCCTTCGGCGCGTACACGGCGGGCTTGTGGCCCTTCATCGCATTGTTGATGGCCTTGCCCTCCGCCACGTCGCCGACGCTGGTGCCGGTGGCGTGCGCGTTGACGTGGTCGATGTCGGAGGGTTGCAGCCCGGCCAGCTGGATCGCCCGCGTCATCGCGTAGCCGGCCTGCTCGCCGTTGGGGTCCGGCGCCACGATGTGGTAGCCGTCCGAGGTGATGCTGGCCCCCATCAGGCGGGCCAGGATGTTGGCGCCACGCGCCTTGGCGTGCTCCTCGGTCTCGATGACCATCAGCGCGCCCGCCTCGCCGAACACGAACCCGTTGCGGTCCTTGTCGAACGGGCGGCACGCACCGGCCGGGTCATCGTTGGTGGTGGACAACACGATTCGCATCTGCGCGAAGCCCGCGATCGGCACCGCCTCGATCTTGGTCTCCACCCCACCACAGATGGCGATGTCGGCCTCGCCGAGCACGATGTTGCGCCACGCGTGCGCGATGCCCTCCGAACCCGACGCGCAGGCCGACACCGGGGTCATCACCCCGGCGCGGGCCTGACGCTCCAGGCCCACCGCGGCGGCCGCGGCGTTGGGCATGTACATCTGCACCGCCAACGGCGACACCGCGCGCAGACCCTTGGCGCGCATGGCGTCGTAACTGAACACCAGCTCCTCGGTGGAGCCCATGCCGGTACCGATGGAGACCATCAGGCGGCGGGGATCCACCTCGGGGGAGCCGGCGTTCTCCCAGACCCGGCGGCCCAGGACCGTTGACATCCTCTGCAGGTACGACAGCCGACGCAGTTCGACCCGCGTCAACTCGTTCTCGAAGTCCTCGAGGAGATGACCGCCGATTCGCACCGGCAGGTCATACTCCTCGACGAACGGATCCTCGAGTTTGCGGATGCCGCTCTGGCCGTCTAGCAGCTTCTTCCAGGTTTCGTCAGCGCTGGTCGCCAGCGCCGTCGTCATGGCAATGCCGGTGACGACGACATTGGGGAAGCCGTTCCCCGTTGATAACCGCGTCAACCCTGTCATTACTGCTCGGAACTTCCTCTCGCTCAGTAGCGCCCAAAGGCCAGGGCGACGTTGTGTCCACCGAAGCCGAACGAGTTGTTGATGGCGTACTTGTAGTCGCCGTAACGAGGCTCGCCTGCAACCACATCGAGATCGATCTCCGGGTCCGGCGTCTCGTAGTTCAGCGTCGGCGGGATGACCCCGTCACGAAGCGTCAGCACGGTCAGGATGGACTCCAGCGCACCGACCGCGCCGATCGAGTGGCCCAGGGCCGACTTCGGCGCGTACACCGCGGCATGCTCCACGCCCGCGACGCGGATGGCGTTCGCCTCGGCGACGTCACCGATCGAGGTCGAGGTGGCATGGGCGTTGACGTGGTCGATGTCCTTGGGCTCCAGGCCGGCGGTCTCCATCGCCCGCTTCATCGCGGCACCCGCACGCGCACCGTCGGAGGCCGGGGCCACCATGTGGAACGCGTCGGAGGTGATGCCGGCACCCATCAGCCGGGCCAGCGGCTTGGCGCCACGGGCCTTGGCGTGCTCCTCGGTCTCGATGACCATCAGCGCACCGGCCTCGCCGAACACGAAGCCGTCCCGGTCCTTGTCGAACGGACGCGAGGCGGCGGCCGGATCGTCGTTGCGGGTCGACATCGCGCGCATCATCGAGAACGCCGCGATCGGCAGCGCCTCGATACCGCCCTCGACACCGCCGCAGACGACGATGTCGGCGTCACCCATGACGATCTGACGCCACGCGTGCGCGATGGCCTCCGAACCCGACGAGCACGCCGACACCGGGGTGATGACCCCGGCGCGGGCGCCCAGCTGCAGACCGGCGACCGCGGCCGCACCGTTCGGCATGATCATCTGCACCGCGAGCGGGGACACCTTGCGGGGCCCACCCTCGTTCATCGCGTCGTAGGTCTCGACGATCTTCTCGCCGCCACCCAGACCGGTGCCGATGACCACCGCGAAGCGGTCCGGGTCGACCTCCGGGCTACCCGCGGTCTCCCACAGCTGAGCCGAGAGGTACTTGGACATGCGCTGGACGTAGGACATCCGGCGCATGTCCAGCCGCGTCATGTGGTCGTCGATCTTGTCGACCAGATGGCCGCCGATGCGGACAGGCAGATCCCACTTCGTGACGAACTCGTCTTCGAGGACGCGGATGCCGCTCTCGCCGGCCAGCAGCCCCTTCCACGTGCTCTCGATATCCGCCGCGATCGACGTGGTCGCCGTGACGGCGGTCACGACGACGCTGGGGAACCCACCGTTAGCAGTGGAAGGACGACTCATGCCCGGTCGGCTTCAATCTGCGCGCGGATGGCCGCGGCGGCCTCGGGGTTCTCTTCCTCGAGCTTCTGGATGTAGGCGACGACGTCACCGACGGTGCGCAGACCGGCCAGGTCCTCGTCGGGGATCTTCACGCCGTACTTGTCCTCGGTCTGCACGGCGATCTCAACCATCGACAGCGAGTCGATGTCCAGGTCGTCGACGAAGCTCTTCTCCGGGGTGACCTCGGACGGCTCGATACCGGTGACCTCTTCGATGATCTCGGCGAGACCGGCGATGATTTCTTCCTGAGTGGCGGGCACGGTGGCTCCTTCTTATCGGGTGTTACCTGGTGAAACTGAAACTGACGTTCGGTTATGCGGTTGTCTCTGGCGCTACAGCTCGGCGAGCTTGTCCAGATCAGCGGGGGACTTGACGGCGTGCGTCGGCACCCCCCGAAGTTCACGTTTGGCGATGCCGGCCAGGGTCCCGGCGGGCGGGAACTCGACGATCGCGGTGACGTTGAGGTCGCGCATGGTCTGGTTGCACAGATCCCAGCGCACGGGCTTGGTCATCTGGGCGACCAGCTTGCTCATCGCGTCGGCCGCTGACTCGACCGGCTTCCCGTCGACGTTCGACAGCAGTGTCGTCGTCGGCTCGGCGGTCGCCACACCCTCCGCCGCGGCGGCGTACCCGTCCAGGGCCGAGGCCATGTAGTGGGTGTGGAAGGCGCCCGCGGTGGCCAGCTTACGCACCCGCGCCTTCTCCGGCGGATTCTCGACGAGCTTGTCAAGCGCGGAGACCGCGCCGGCGGCGACGATCTGGCCCACGGCGTTGCGATTGGCCGGGATCAGGTCCAGCTCCTCGAGGCGGGCCAGCACATCGGCCTCCTCGCCGCCGAGCACGGCGGCCATGCCGGTGGGCTCGACCGCGCAGGCCTTGGCCATCTCGGCACCGCGGGTGGCGGCCAGCTTGACCGCGTCGTCGGCGGAGATGACCCCGGCGATCGCGTAGGCGGCGATCTCGCCGACCGAGTGGCCGGCGACGACGGTGTCCTTGCCGGCGATGGTGCCGCGGCGGCTCAGCTCCTCGTAGGCCAGCAGCGTGGCGGCCACGACGAGGGGCTGGGTCACCGCGGTGTCGGTGATCTCCTCGGCGGTCGCGGTGGTGCCGAGGGTGGCCAGGTCCAGACCGCTGATCTCGGACCACGCCGCGATCCGCTCAGCAGCACCGGGCAGCTCCAACCAAGCGGTGAGCATGCCGGGGGTTTGGGAACCCTGTCCGGGCGCAAGAAGCGCGAGCACGTCTCTCTGAGGCACGAATTAAGAAAACACTGTGAAGACGGTTCTGTGCGGTGTAAGAGATTATGAACCTCGTCTTATGTTTTTGTAGATACCCCACAAAACAGCCTGTGATGCGACGCTACTGAGATCAGCCCTTTATCTCCGCCTGCCCCTGTTGGGCTCCCAGGAATGTGGGACGCGTCACGGAACGCGTGGTGGAAGCCGGGTTTGCTGTGCTGTTCTGGTACGCGTGCCGTCCGAGCCGTCCGACGGTGGAGGCCACTCGCAGCACGTACGCATCCCGCGGAACCGTCGGATCGCGGCCGGTGAAGTCGGCGATCCGGCGGAGCCGGTAGCGGACCGTATTTGGATGAACGAACAATTGACGTGCGCACGCCTCGATCGCACCGCCGGAGTCCAGGTAGGCGTCCAGGGTTTCGGTCAGCGCCGGACCGGCGTCGGCCAGCGGCCGCATCACCTCGGTCTCCAGGGCCGCGATCGCGGTAGCGTCACCGAGCAGGGCGCGTTCGGGCAGCAGCTCACGGGCCGCCACCGGGCGCGGTGCCCCGGGCCAGCCGGCGACCGCGTTCATCCCCGCGATGGCCTCGCTGGCGCTCAGGTGTGCTGAGGCCAGCGTGGGCGCGGTGGGGCCGACGACGACGGGCCCGTCGGCGAACACCGTCAGCATCTCCTTGAGGAACCGGTCGGTCGGCGACAGCGCGCCGGAGACGATCGCGACCAGCCAGGTGCCGTGGATGTCGGACAGCGCCGCGCGGCCGTTGCGCTTGACGACGTCGTGGATGTCGTCGGCGGCCAGGTCGGTGCGGTCGGGCTGGGGGAGGCCGACGATGACGGTCGCCGGCGCGGTGGCGTCCCAGTTCAGCGCGGCGGCCTGGGACTGCAGCTCCGGTCCGACGTCACCGCGCACGACGGCGTCGACGACGTTGGCCTCCATCCGGGTGTCCCACGCGCCGCGGGCCTCGGCCTGGTCGGCGTAGGCGGTGGCGGCGGCGAACGCCAGGTCCCGGCTGTAGCGCAGGATGCCTGCCGTCAGCGCGGTCAGCTGCTTCTCGTCGCGGGCCAGCAGCGGCACCACTTCCTCGAAGTACTCCATCGTGGTGCGCACCATCTCCACCGACTGGCGCAACGCGATGCGCCTGCGCAGATCCTGTGGCACCACCTCGAAGGCCTCGGTGGTGTAGCCGACGTTGCTCTGCGGGTCGCGCATCCACTCGACGAAGTTGTTGACGGCGGTCTGCACGACCAGCTGCACGCTGGAGCGCTGCGAGGCCTCCAGGTCGGCGAAGAACGGCAGCCGCTGCTCGAGAACCCGCACCGCCTCGGTGGCCAGCCGGCCGGAGTACTGCTGCAACCGGCTCAGCACCGAGTCCGGGACGGAGCCCAGCACCTCGACCGTCGACTTCGGCGGGATGTACCGATTGTCGGGCATCCATAAAGGCTACGGTGAGTTCGGTGTAGCTAGTGGCGCTGACCGCCACCAACTACACCGAAACCGCTAGGCGACGCCCGAATCCGACGTCTGCTCGGGGGCCGCCATCACGTCGTCGATCTCGTAGCGCTTGGCCGCCTCGACCGCCACCGACGCGTCGATGTTGCCGTCGCGGGCCAGACCCTCCAGCACCGCGACCACGATCGACTCGGCGTCGGTATTGAAGTACCGGCGCGCCGCGGGCCGGGTGTCGGAGAACCCGAACCCGTCGGTGCCCAGCGTGATGTAGGTGCCCGGCACCCACGGACGGATCTGCTCGGGGACCGCGCGCATCCAGTCCGACACCGCGATCACCGGGCCGGGTGCGTCGGCGAGCGCCTGAGTGACGTACGGGGTGCCCGCCGGCTGGTCGGGGTGGCGCAGCCGCTGCTTCTCGATCGCCACACCGTCGCGGTTGAGCTCGGTCCAGCTGGTCACCGACCACACGTCGGCGGCCACATCCCACTCGGCGGCCAGCAGCTCGGCGGCCCGCAGCGCCTCGGGCATCGCCACGCCTGAGGCCAGGATCTGCGCGGCGTTGGCCTTCGGTTCGGCCGCCTGGTAGCGGTAGATGCCGCGCAACAGACCGTCGACGTCGATGCCCTCGGGCTCGGCCGGCTGCACGTACGGCTCGTTGTACACCGTGATGTAGAAGAAGACGTTCTCGGCGTTCTCGCCGTACATGCGGTGCAGACCGCTCTCGACGATGTAGGCGATCTCGTAGGCGAACGCCGGATCGTAGGCCACCACAGCGGGATTCGTCGACGCCAACAGATGGGAGTGCCCGTCGGCGTGCTGCAGACCCTCACCGGTCAGCGTGGTGCGCCCGGCCGTCGCACCCAGCACGAAGCCGCGCGCCATCTGGTCGGCCGCCGCCCAGAACCCGTCGCCGGTGCGCTGGAACCCGAACATCGAATAGAAGATGTAGACCGGGATCATCGGCTCGTTGTGGGTGGCGTACGAGGTGCCGACCGCGGTGAACGACGCCGTCGACCCGGCCTCGTTGATGCCCTCGTGCAGGATCTGGCCGGCCTCGGACTCCTTGTACGCCAACATCAGATCGGCGTCGACCGAGGTGTACAGCTGGCCGTTGCGGTTGTAGATCTTCAGCGACGGGAACCACGAGTCCATGCCGAACGTGCGGGCCTCGTCGGGGATGATCGGCACGATCCGGTGGCCGATGTTCTTGTCGCGCAACAGTTCCTTGAACGTGCGGACGATGGCCATCGTGGTGGCCACCTCCTGCTTGCCGGAACCCTTCTTCAGCGGCTTGTAGACCTCGCGGCTCGGCAGGGCCAGCACCTTGGACTTGGTGCGCCGCTCCGGAAGGAAGCCGCCCAGCGCGCGCCGACGCTCGACCATGTACCGGATCTCCGGCGCCTCCGGGCCCGGGTGGTAGTACGGCGGCAGGTACGGGTTCTCCTCGAGCTGCTTGTCGCTGATCGGGATCCGCTGCGCGTCGCGGAAGAACTTGAGGTCCTCCAGCGCGAGCTTCTTCATCTGGTGGGTGGCGTTGCGGCCCTGGAAGTGCGCACCCAGCGAGTAGCCCTTGATCGTCTTGGCCAGGATCACCGTGGGCTGGCCCTTGTGTTCGACGGCGGCCTTGTAGGCGGCGTAGACCTTGCGGTAGTCGTGGCCGCCGCGCTTGAGGTTCCAGATCTGCTCGTCGGTCATGTTCTGGACCAGCGCCTTGGTGCGCGGGTCGCGGCCGAAGAAGTGCTCGCGCACGTAGGCGCCGTCGTTGGCCTTGTAGGTCTGGTAGTCGCCGTCGGGTGTGGAGTTCATCAGGTTGACCAGCGCGCCGTCGCGGTCGGCGTGCAGCAGCGCGTCCCACTCGCGGCCCCAGATCACCTTGATGACGTTCCAGCCGGCGCCGCGGAAGAACGACTCCAGCTCCTGGATGATCTTGCCGTTGCCGCGCACCGGGCCGTCGAGGCGCTGCAGGTTGCAGTTGACGACGAAGGTCAGGTTGTCCAGGCCCTCCAGCGCGGCGACGTGCGCCAGCCCGCGGCTCTCCGGCTCGTCCATCTCACCGTCGCCGAGGAACGCCCACACGTGCTGGTCGGAGGTGTCCTTGATGCCGCGGTCGTGCAGGTAGTGGTTGAACCGGGCCTGGTAGATCGCGTTCATCGGGCCCAGGCCCATCGACACCGTCGGGAACTCCCAGAAGTCGGGCATCAGCCGCGGGTGCGGGTAGGACGGCAGCCCGCCGCCCGGGTGGCTGTGCTCCTGGCGGAACCCGTCGAGCTGTTCGGCGGTGAGCCGGCCCTCCAGGAACGCGCGGGCGTAGATGCCGGGGGAGGCGTGGCCCTGGATGAACACCTGGTCGCCGCCGCCGGGGTGGGACTTGCCGCGGAAGAAGTGGTTGAACCCGACCTCGTACAGCGCCGCCGACGAGGCATAAGTCGAAATATGGCCGCCCACACCGACTCCGGGTCGCTGCGCGCGGTGCACCATGATCGCCGCGTTCCAGCGGATCCAGGCGCGGTAGCGGCGCTCGACCTCCTCGTCACCGGGGAACCAGGGTTCCTTCTCGGTGGGGATGGTGTTGACGTAGTCCGTCGACGTCAGCGAGGGGATGGCGACCCGCTGCTCGCCGGCCCGTTCCAGCATCCGGAGCATCAGGTAGCGGGCCCGGGCGGGCCCCGATCGCGCCAGCAGCGCGTCGAACGACTCCAACCATTCGCTGGTCTCTTCGGGGTCGATGTCGGGCAGGTACGACGCGACCCCTTCGCGGATGACTCGCACTCGGTCGTGTTCGGCTGCGGTGGTGGAGTTTTGGGCCAGGTCCTGGCGCGCGAACTCGGTCGTCAACTTCCGCTCCTTGTTATGCGGTTTTTCGGGCTCCCCGGGCCGGTGCAGATGTTTTCTGCCCGCACGGGTGAAACGGCGGATTTCATCCTTGTCCAATCCTGCCCTAACCGCACTAGTTGGGAACGACCGGATGATCGGAGTTGGTCGACCCGGTAACGTCTGCAGACCGTGGTGACGGGTGCGCTGGTGCGAAAGCGGCTGCGGATCGGCGCACTGGTGGTCGGTGCACTGGCCACCGCCGCGATGGTCATCGTCGGCTGCAGCAACGTCACCGACGGCACCGCCAGCGTCGCTCCCGGTGAGGCGCCGGTGTACCGGGCCTCGGTGTCGGCGTCGATCGAGGAGTCGATCTCCAGCTCCCGGTCGCGCGAATCCGAGCGCCAATCCTCGATCGCCAAAGAGGCCATCCACTCGTCGTGCGAGACCCTCAGTTCCAGCAGCGTGGAGGCGATTACCGCGGTCAACGCCTATGTCGACGCGTTCAACGACAGCGCCGCTGACGTCGACGTCAAGGCCGGGCCCGCGGTGGACGCGCTCAACCACAGCGCCGACGCGGTGGCCCGCAGCATCTCCGATCCGCTGTCGCCGGAACTGCGCGACGCCATGCACGCCTGGGTGGACGCCGCGCGGGGCGTGGCGAACGCCATCGAGGGCAACTACGGGCCCGACGAGTTCAACGCCGCGATCACCCGACTCAACGATTCCAAGACCACCGCACTGGATCTCTGCGATGCCGCCTACTGAACGGATAACTGAACCGATGGACCGCAACCTGCCCGCCGTGCACGTGTACCGGCATTCGTCGTGCGACGATAGGGCGCAGACAACCGAGCGCACCGTGCGCCCGAGCCGGCTGAAGGAGGACTGACCGTGGTCGCGGCGGGTGACGCCCCGAACTACGCCCGCAGACTGGGCATCCAAAAAGATCAGGTTGTGCAGGAACTGGGCTGGGACGAAGACGTCGACGACGACATCCGAGCCGACATCGAGGAGGCGTGCGGTAGCGAGTTGCTCGACGAGGACGCCGATGAGGTGGTCGACGTCGTGCTGCTGTGGTGGCGCGACGACGACGGCGACCTGGTCGACGCGCTGATCGGCGCGATCGGGCCGCTGGCCGAGGACGGGGTGATCTGGGTGATCACGCCGAAGACCGGCAAGCCCGGGCACGTGCAGCCCGCCGAGATCGCCGAGTCGGCGCCGACGGCGGGTCTGATGCAGACCTCGTCGGCCAACCTCGGTGACTGGATCGGGACACGGCTGGTGCAGCCGAAGTCCAAGGCCGCGGGGCGACGGGCGTGATCGAGCCCGGTGCCGAGGCCCCGGACTTCACGCTCAAGGACCAGAACAACCAGCCGGTCACGCTCAGCAGCTACCGGGGCGCCAAGAACGTGCTGCTGGTGTTCTTCCCGCTGGCCTTCACCGGCATCTGCCAGGGCGAGCTCGACGAGATCCGGGACAACCTGCCGCTGTACGAGAACGACACCACCGCGACGCTGGCGATCTCGGTGGGGCCGTCGCCGACGCACAAGATCTGGGCCACCCAGAGCGGGTTCACGTTCCCGGTGCTGTCGGACTTCTGGCCGCACGGCGCCGTCGCGCAGGCCTACGGGGTGTTCAACGAGACCGCCGGGGTGTCCAACCGGGGGACGTTCGTCGTCGACCGCACGGGGATCGTCCGGTTCGCGGAGATGAAGCAGCCCGGCGAGGTCCGTGACCAGGCGGTGTGGCGCGAGGCGCTGGCGGCCCTGCAAGCCGGGTGACCGATTTCCTGTCGCAGGTCATGGCCGTGTAGCTTGCTCCTGCAAGGGCGCGTAGCTCAGTGGTAGAGCACTGGTTTTACACACCAGCGGTCGGCGGTTCGATACCGTCCGCGCCCACCACAATCTCAACTGCCGCCAGCGTGCCGCGGGCCCAGCGCACGCACACCTGACTCGTCAGTCGATCTCTTCAGTCGATGTAAACGACCAGAAGTGCTCCGCGGGCATTCGTGCCCACACAACGCTGGGCTTCGGCCCACACATCGGTTGTCGCAGGAGCGCAGCGCATCAGGTACATCTGGCCGGTTACCGGGCTGTAGGCCATCACTGCGGAGCCCGGGCTGGAATACCAGGCCGCACGGACGTTGTCCGCGAAAGCGCAGCTGGTGTCAGCGGAGGCGACCCCGGTCAGGCCCGACGGGCAGACCTTGAAATTCTCGAGTGGCGCCGACGCCGGGGGCGGGGGTATGACCACCGGTTGGGGCGGTGGGGGGTAGGCGAATGCCAACGCCCCCGCGGGGTCTCCCACAGGAGGTTGTCGTCGTCGGCCGTCACGTCCACCGGCACGTCATGGGATTCCCCGTCCGGAGTACGCACGGTGGCGATGCCCTTGTACTCGTTGCCCGACTTGTGAACCAACCCCACCTTCGTGACCTTCAGGCCGGAGAGATCGGGGTCGGAGTCGAATTCCTCCTGCATCGAAGCCTGCACGCCCTTGGCGACATACTCGGCCGATTGCGGCGCTGACGTGGTGGAGATCGGCGGCGGCACAGGAGCCGTCGCGATCGTCGGCGGGACGGGTGCGGTCGCCTGTCGCGGCCACAGCACCACACCCAACGTCACAGCCGAAGCGACGCCAGCGGCACCGACAGCCAGGGCCGCGGGCACCACCCAGTCGCGCTTGGCCTTGGTGTGGGCTGCTGCCGGCTCAGGCTCTCGGTCGGAAGTCGGGAAGTTCTCGGTCGGCCCCTGCCAACGCGTACCCTCAACCGGCGGATACCACCACCCGGGATCCGACATCTTCACCCCCTTGAAAATTCCGAATTTGGCCCATTTCGCCCGCCGGTCTCGGTCGTACAGCGCGGTCGCGGCAGTGCGTGTTCAGCTCGGTGGGGCGAAGAACTCCAGGGCGATGCCGTCGGGATCCCGGAAACTCAGGCCGGAGCCGTACGGCGCGTCGACGATCTCGCCGTGGGCGATGCCGATCTTGTCGAGGCGCATGGACCACTGCTCAAGATCGGTGCGACTGGGACAGCCGAAGCTGACATGGTCCAGGCCGGAGTGGAACTCGGTGAAGCTCTCGTCGGGCACCAACCGATCGTGTTGATGGATGCCGAACAGCGTGCCGTCGTCGAACCGCCACACGAGGTGACGGAACCCGGAGTCGGTGTGTTCGTCGAGGACCGGATCGCTTCCGATTAGCGCCCGGTACCAGGGCGCGCTGACCGAGAGATCGCGGACGGTGAGCGCGACGTGATTGAGGGAGGGGAAGGACATGAAAGCCTCCTTGTGGTCGGTCCCTCCAGCATCCGCGCCGACGCTGCCGCGGCGAACGTTTTGACAATTTGCAGAGCAGCGGGATTTCTGTGCTGATTCCTATCCAGCTAACGAAAACCGCCACCTGAGACATCATGGGTAGTTGCCAAAAGTAACAATTCACCGGGTTTGCCAATTGCGCCTCGGATGGGCCTCGAATCGCCTACAAGATCAGCATCGTTGCAGGTAAATCCATACTGCTGGGATTAGGCGCGGCGATTGCTGGGAATGAATATATGCGTATCGATGACGCCGGCGGATTGCCGGCCAGGGTTGAGACGCGAAACGAGGATACCGATGCAGCAAAATGAAGGCCGACCGATGCGGAGGCCTGTTTTCAGAACCGGACTGGCCGTCACCGCGACGACGGTGATGGCCGTGGGTGCCACCACAGTGTTTGTTCAGACGTTCGGCCCGACGACGAACCCGGCCGTGGGTGGGACCCCGACGGTGCGGATGCCGTTCGTCGTGACGGCGGCGATCAACACGTCGAACACGACCGTCGGCTTCGCCGACTCCGACCTGTACGGCATGACACCGGACGAGATCGACCGCACGCTCGACGAGATGCAGGCGATGGGCGTCAACAACGTCCGCATCCTGATCCCTTGGGCCGGTGTGGAACTCGTCGATGACTTCTACTACTGGGACACCGTCGACTACATCGTCGAGGCCGCCGACAGCCGCGACATGGGAATCCTCGGCGTGCTCAACTCGACGCCCGCCTGGGCCACCGAACCGGGTCTGCCCGCGGTGATCAGCCCGCCCGCCGACTACGACCAATACGCCGAGTTCGTCGGGCGGGTCGCCGAACGCTACGCGGGACAGGTCTCCGCCTACGAGGTGTGGAACGAGCCGAACGCCCTGTTCTTCTGGGCGCCCGCTCCCGATCCGGCCGCCTACACCGAGCTGCTGCAGACCGCCTACCCGGTGATCAAGGCCGCCGACCCGGATGCCACCGTCATCGGCGGCGCGGTCGGATCGGTCACCGACGTCCCGGGCCTGGCCTACAACCCGATCACCTTCGTCGAGGGCATGTACGACAACGGCGCCGCAGGCTATTTCGACGCGCTGTCGCTGCACCCGTACCAGTACACGCTGCCGTTCTCCCAGGGCAAGCCGTACGGCGCCGCCGCGCCCGTCACCCAGCTCGAGACCATGTACGAGCTGATGGCCGCCAACGGCGATGCCGACAAACAGATCTGGGCCAGCGAGTACGGCGAGCCCACCTCGGTGGTCGACGAGGCCACCCAGGCGGCGTTCATCCAGGACTACCTGGACACGTGGTCGCAGTACGACTACACCGGACCGTCGTTCATCTACACCACGCGCGACCGCGACACCGACAGCACCGTCGTCGACGACACCTTCGGTGTGCTGCGCGACGACTTCTCGTGGAAGCCAGCGGCTTACGTCATTCAGCGGTGGACGGACACCCATCCTCAGACCGCGCCGGAGACGGTCGCGCTCACCGCGACGGCCGAGGAGTTGGCGCCCACCGCGGTGCCGCGCAGCGTGTCGACGGCGATGACAGCCGCGACGGCGGCGGAGACCGCGCAACCGGAGGCCGTCGCCAGCACTGCGGACGAAACTGAAACCCGGACAACGGAATCCACGCGGCCGACGCGGCGCACCGTCACCGAGCCGGCTGACACCGACCGTCTTGAGCGCACGGAGCGGACTGAGCGCCGTAACGAGCGCACGGAGCGCAGTGACCGCACGCAGCGCACCGAGCGCAGTGACCGCCGGGACGACCGGCGCGAACGGGCCAACGACCGCAGCGACCGCCGCGACAACGACCGTCCGTCGAACAACCGCCGCGACAACGACCGTCGTGACCGGTCGAACGCGGCCTGATCACACCACCGGCTTGCCGAGGCGTGCGCGGATGCGCATGTCCCACAGGTACAGCTGGTAACCGAACTGCCACGCCTCGCGCGGAATCACCCGGTCCGCCAGCCGCAGCGCCGTCAGCAACAGCTCAAACCGGCGCTGCTGGCTGGCGGACCACGGCAGCCTCATCATGTCGCGGAACTCCGGCGGCAGGAACCCCGTCGTCGCGAACAGGTTGAACGGGCCCAACAGCGCTCGCAGCGGCAGCGGCAGGAACACTATTGCCGCCACCCCGCGCAAGTGTTCGCGCACCGGTTCGTCGATCCGCAACTCGTCGAGCGTGCGCTTCCAGTACTCGTCGAACGCGGCACGGTCCTGCGGCCACATCCCGTCGCGCACCTGCAATGTGGTGCCCAGCGTGCGGGCGTCCTGATAAACCGCGTCGGCCGACTCGTCGTCGAGCGGGCCGTAGAGGAACTCATGCTGGTCGACGTAGTAGCGGTACAGGCAGGCCGCCACCCACAGCTGCAGCTTCGGGTCGAAGGCCTTGTAGGACACCGGGCTTGACGGTGTCGAGCGCACCATTGCGTGCACCCGGTCCACCCCTTCGCGGATCAGCCTGCGGTCCTCCTCGGTGCCCATGGTCGCCGCGGCCAGATACGTGCCCGTCGTACGGGCCCGCTTGAACGGGTGCTTGTAGACGTTGCCGCTGTCCACCGGGCTCTCCAGCACGCCGTACCCGACGCCCGGCAGCGCCAGCTGCATGATCACGTTCGCCGCAGGCGCCAGCGCCGCGGCTGGGTTGAGCAGATCTACGACACGCCTCGGGTGCCGCGGTGGGCCGAACCTCATGCGATCGAGTCAACCACCCTGTGAGACGCTCGCGAGGTGTTCCGCGCGACTTTGCCCCCGCGCGCCGCGGGAATCGCCGCCGGTGCGCTCGCCGACGCGCTGCTCGGCGACCCCCGCCGCGGCCACCCGGTGGCGTTGTTCGGCAGCGCGGCAGCGGCTTTGGAACGGCTCAGCTACGCCGACGACCGTCCGCGCGGGATCGCGCACGTCGGCGTCCTGCTCACCGCGCTGGCGGCACTCGGCGTGGCGGGGGAGCGGACCCGCGGGCCCGCGCGGGCGCTGATGACCGCCGCGACGGTGTTCGTCGCCCTCGGCGGCACCTCACTGGCCCGCACCGGCACCCAGATGGCCGACCACCTCGACGCCGGTGACGTCGACGCCGCCCGCGCGCTGCTGCCGTCGCTGTGCGGCCGTGACCCCGCCGCGCTCGACGAGACCGGACTCGCCCGCGCCGCCCTGGAGTCCGTCGCCGAGAACACCTCCGACGCCACCGTCGCGCCGCTGTTCTGGGCGGCCGTCGCCGGCACCCCCGGAACCCTGGTCTACCGGGGCGCCAACACCCTCGACGCGATGATCGGGCACCGCTCGCCGCGCTACGCGCGATTCGGTTGGGCGGCGGCCCGCTTCGACGACGTGCTCAACTTCCTGCCCGCCCGGCTGACCGGGCTGCTGGTCGCCGTCTGCGCCCCGCTGGTCGGCGGTTCACCCGTCGGCGCGCTGCGGGCCTGGCGCCGCGACGCCGGCCGTCATCCCAGCCCCAACGCCGGGGTGGCCGAGGCCGCGTTCGCCGGCGCGCTCGGCGTGCGGCTGGGCGGTCCCACCCAGTACGCCCATCAGCTCGAGATCCGGCCCACCCTCGGCGACGGGCCGCCGCCGGACACCCGCGATGTGCGCCGCGCCGTGCGGCTCTCGCGTGCCGTGCAGGCCGCCGCCGCGGCGGTCGCGGTCAGCGTCGCCGCCCGTACCGGTCGGCGAGCTTCTCCTCGGTGGTGAGCGGCACGTCCGGGCTGGCTGCCGCCTTGTCGTCGGCGGCCTTCTCCCGACGGCGTTGCTGCACCTCGGCGTACACGAAATAACCCAGCCCGATCGGAGCGATGATGCCGAACGCGATCCACTGCATGCCGTAGGACAGGAACGGTCCCGCGTCCAGATGCGGCAGCGGCATCGGCGTCAGCACGCCCGGCTGGTTCTCGCTCAGCTGCAGATACGACCCGGCCAGCGGCACCCCGGTCAGCTCGGCGATCTGCGGGACATGGATCGAGTACACCTGCCGGGTGCCGTTCTCCTCGAGCGGCTCCTTGTCCGCCAGCCCCTCCGAATCCCGCAGCCGGGCCTCGATCGTCACCGTGCCGTCCGGCACCGGCGGGATCGACGGCACCCCGGACCCGCCGACCGGCCGGACATACCCGCGGTCGACGAGCACCGTCGGCCCGCCGTCGACCACGAACGGCACGAGCACCTCGAACGCCGGCTCACCCTCGATCACGCGCAGCCGCGCCAGCAGCTGCGCGTCGGGCAGGTAGTGGCCCGTCGCCGTGACGCGGCGCCACTGCTCCTCGGGGGCCGACGAATCCTGCTCCGGCAGAAGCGAAGTCACCGGCACCGGATCGGCGCTCAGCGACGCCGAGATCTGGGCGTTCTGCTTGGACGTCCTGGCGTTCTTGCCCAGCTGCCACGGCGCGAGCACCGTGAAGCACAGGTAGGCGAACGCGATGACCAGCACGATCAGTGCCAGCCACTGCGGCCGCAACAGGAACGCCCAGCGGCGCATCAGCTCGCCAGCCCCCGGGCGGCGAGCTGCTCGTAGACCCAGTCGTGCAGGCCGGGCAGCGACCGCTCGATCACGGTGAACGTCTCGACGAAATCGGAGTGGTCCCCGTAGTAGGGATCCTCGACGTCGAGCGCGTGCGCACCCGAGCGCGGATCGAACGAGCGCAGCATCCGGACCCGCTCGGCCGGTGCCCCCAGATCGTGCAGGATCCGAAGGTGGTTGCGGCCCAGCGCGATCAGCAGATCCGCCGCGAGATGATCCTCGTTGACCTGGGTGGCGCGGTGCGCGGTCGGATAGCCGCGCTCACGCAGCACGTGCACCGCGCGCCGGTCGGCGGGCTCACCCTCGTGCCAGCCGCCGGTGCCCGCGCTGGTGACCCGCACCGCGTGGGCCAGCCCGCGCTGGTCGATCTGGTGGGCGAACATCTTCTCCGCCATCGGCGAGCGGCAGATGTTGCCGGAGCAGACGAACGTGACGTGCAGCAGCTCAGACACCGAGCACCTCGCGCAGATCGTCGACGGTGGCCACATGTGCGGCCGGGCGCGCGGCGTCCGGACCGGCGAAGTCCTCGCGGCCGTACCCCCAGCCGACCACCACGGTGTCGATGCCGTGCTCGGCGGCGCCCTCGACATCGTGCGCCCGGTCGCCGATCATCAGCACCCGCTCTGGCACGTCACCGAGCAGCTCCAGCGCGCGGGCCACCACGTCGGCCTTGCGGGCCCGGGTGCCGTCCGGGCTGGCCCCGGCGATCACCTCGAAGTGCTCGTGCAGCTCGAAGTGCTCGAGGATGCGCTGCGCGGTGGGCTCGGCCTTCGAGGTCGCCACCGCCAGCCGCACCCCGGCGGTACGCAGGTCGTCCAGCAGCTCCGGGATGCCGTCGAACACCCGGTTCATCGCCCAGCCGCGGGTCGTGTAGTCCGCGCGGTAGGCGGCGATCGCCTCGTCGACGCGGTCCCCGAGGCCCAGCCGGCTCAGCGTGTGCGGCATCGGTGGACCCACGATCATGCTGACCAGGTCGCCGTCCGGGACCGGCGCCCCGACCGCGTCCAGCGCGTGGCGGAAGCTCGCGACGATACCCTCGGCCGAATCGGTGAGGGTGCCGTCGAGATCGAAGATCACCAGGGTGTCGGTCACCCGACCATTCTCCCCGATCACCGAAGTGCCGAGGCTGGCGCACTACTGTCGTGATGTGGCGAACCCCTCCCGTGCGGCGGCGCGGTACCACGGCGACCAGGCCGCGGTGCCCGGGATGCTGGATTTCGCCGTCAACGTGCGCGCCGACAGTCCGCCGTCGTGGCTGGTAGAGCGGCTTTCCGCGCGGCTGGGTGACCTCGGCCGGTATCCCGGCGGCGACGACGAACGCCGCGCGGTGGCCGCCGTCGCCGCCCGGCACGGCCGCGACGCCGGCGAGGTGCTGCTGCTGGCCGGCGGTGCGGAGGGCTTCGCGCTGCTGCCCAACCTGACGCCGCGGCGGGCCGCGCTGATCGCGCCGTCGTTCACCGAACCCGAGGCGGTGCTGGCCGCCGCCGGCGTGCCGTTCTCACACGTCGTGCTCGATCCGCCGTACACGCTGGACTCGGCCCGGGTGCCCGAGGACGCCGACCTCGTCGTCGTCGGCAACCCCACCAACCCGACCGCCGTGGTGCACGACCCCGACCAGGTGCTGGCGCTGCGCCGTCCGGGCCGGCTGCTGGTGGTCGACGAGGCGTTCGCCGACGCCATCCCCGGGGAACAGGCCTCGCTGGCCGGCCGGTCGCTGCCCGACGTGCTGGTGCTGCGCAGCCTGACCAAGACCTGGGCGCTGGCCGGGCTGCGCGTCGGCTACGCGCTGGGGGCGCCCGACGTGCTGGCCCGGCTGACCGCCCGGCGCGCCCACTGGCCCGTCGGCACCCTGCAACTGGAGGCGATCACCGCCTGCAGCGCCCCGGAGGCGGTGGCCGAGGCGCAGCGGGGCGCGCGCCGTCTGGCCGAGGTGCGCGCCGAGATGGTGGCCGGATTGACTAGCATCGGCGTCCAGGTCATCGAGGGTTCGGCGCCGTTTGTCCTGTTCGCTGTGCCGGACGCCGAGTTGACCCGAAAACTCTTGGAGGGCAGAGGTATCGCTGTGCGCCGCTGCGACACGTTCGTCGGGCTCGACGGCCAGTTCCTGCGCGCGGCGGTGCGGCCGGAGTGGCCGGTGCTGGTGGAGGCGCTCGCGGAGGTGATGCGGTGAGCGTGCGGTTGTCCGAGATCATCGACGTGCTGGAGGCGGCCTACCCGCCGCAGCTGGCGCAGGACTGGGACTCGGTCGGATTGGTGTGCGGCGACCCGTCCGAGGAGGTCGACAGCGTGACGGTGGCCGTCGACGCCACCGCGGAGGTCGTCGCGCAGGTGCCCGAGCGGGGGCTGCTGCTGGCCCACCACCCGCTGCTGCTGCGCGGCGTGGACACCGTCGCCGCCAGCACCCCCAAGGGCGGGCTGATCCACCAGCTGATCCGCACCGGGCGGGCCCTGTTCACCGCGCACACCAACGCCGACTCCGCGTCGCCCGGGGTGTCCGACGCGCTGGCCGAGACGCTGGGGCTGACGGTCGAGGACGTGCTCGAACCGGTGCCCTCAGGCCCGGACCTGGACAAGTGGGTCGTGTTCGTGCCCGCGGAGAACTCCCAGGCGGTGCGCGAGGCGATGTTCGACGCCGGTGCCGGGCGCATCGGCGACTACTCGCACTGCTGCTGGGCCACCGCCGGCACAGGGCAGTTCCTGCCGCACGACGGCGCCAACCCGGCGATCGGCAGCGTCGGCACCGTCGAACAGGTGCCCGAGGACCGCGTCGAGATGGTCGCGCCCGCCCGGCTGCGCGCGCGGGTGCTGGCCGCGCTGCGCGCCGCGCACCCCTACGAGGAGCCGGCGTTCGACATCATCGCGCTGGCACCGATACCCGGCGGCGTCGGGATCGGCCGGGTGTGTTCGCTGCCCGAACCGGAACCGTTGTCGGCGTTCGTATCCCGCGTGCACGCGGCACTGCCCGCGACGACGTGGGGAGTGCGGGCGTCGGGGGACCCCGACGCGACGGTGTCGCGGGTGGCGGTGTGCGGGGGAGCGGGTGACTCGCTGCTGGGCCGGGTCGCCCGGCTGGGGGTGGACGTCTACGTCACCGCCGACCTGAGGCACCATCCCGCCGACGAGCACCGACGCGCCTCCGGTGTGGCGCTGGTCGACGTCGCGCACTGGGCCAGTGAGTATCCGTGGTGTGCACAGGCGGCAGATCTGCTGCGCCGCCATTTCGGCGACGCGCTGCCCGTGCAGGTGTCGACGGTGCGCACCGATCCGTGGAACGTCGAGAGATGAACAATGAAAGCTGATGTAGCTCAACAAAAGTCGCTGCTGGAGCTGGCGGAGCTCGACGCCACGCTGAGCCGGATCGACCACAAGACCAAGAACCTGGCCGAGCAGAAGAAGCTCGACGAGGTGCAGGCCGCGCACCGCGAGGCCACCGACCGGCAGGCCGCGCTGCAGATCGCGATCGAGGATCTCGACGCGCAAATCGCCAAGCTGGAGCACGAGATCGACTCGGTGCGCCAGCGCGAGGAGCGCGACCGCAAGCTGATGGCAGGCGGGACCGTCGACGCCAAGCAGTTGACCGAGCTGCAGCACGAACTCGAGACGCTGGAGCGCAGGCAGAGCGCGCTGGAGGACTCGCAGCTGGAGGTGATGGAGCGCCGCGAGGAGTTGCAGCGCGACCATCAGGCGGTGCAGGGGCAGATCGACTCGCTGGAGGCCGACATCGGGCTGGCCCGCGCGGCACGCGACAGCGCGCTCGTCGAACTGGACGAGCAGCGTCACCAGAGCCTGTCGCGCCGTGAGGAACTCGTCGCCACGCTGGATGCGGAGCTGGTGGCGCTGTACGAGAAGCTGCGCTCCCGCGGCGGTGCCGGCGCCGGACAGCTGCAGGGCCGCCGGTGCGGCGCTTGCCGGATCGAGATCGACCAGGGCGAGTTCGCGCGGATCAACGCCGCCGCCGAGGACGATGTGACGCGCTGCCCGGAGTGCGGCGCGATCCTGCTGCGGGTCAAGGGGACCGGTAAGTGAAGGTCATCGTCGAAGCCGACGGGGGAGCGCGCGGGAACCCGGGTCCGGCCGGCTACGGCGCGGTGGTCTGGGACGCCGACCACGCCCGGGTGCTCGGCGAGCGCAAGGAGGCCATCGGGCACACCACCAACAACGTCGCCGAATACCGCGGCCTGATCGCGGGTTTGGAGGAGGCCGCGCGGCTGGGCGCCACCGAGGTGGACGTCCTGATGGACTCCAAGCTGGTGGTGGAGCAGATGTCGGGGCGCTGGAAGGTCAAGAACCCTGACATCGCCAAGCTGCACCAGCAGGCGTCGGCGCTGGTGGGGCGGTTCGACCGGGTGAGCTTCACGTGGATTCCGCGGGCGGACAACAGCCACGCCGACCGGCTGGCCAACGAGGCGATGGATGCCGCGGCCGGAATGTCCACGGCCCAAGAGGATCGCAAGTCGAATCCGTCGGCGTGGACCGGTGCGCGGGGAGCGCCGACGCGGCTGCTGCTGTTGCGGCACGGGCAGACCGAGCTGTCGGTGGAGCGGCGCTACTCGGGGCGCGGGAACCCGGCGCTGACCGAGTTGGGTCGCCGGCAGGCGCAGGCCGCGGCGGAGTACCTGGGCCGCAAGGGCGGCATCGCCGGTGTGGTCACCTCACCGCTGCAGCGGGCCTACGACACCGCGGCCGCGGCGGCGAAGGTGCTCGGACTCGACGTGGTCGTCGACGACGATCTGATCGAGACGGACTTCGGCGCGTGGGAGGGGTTGACGTTCGCCGAAGCGTCGCAACAGGATCCGGAACTGCACACCCGTTGGCTGCGGGACACCAGCCTGGCGCCGCCGGGCGGGGAGAGCTTCGACGAGGCGGCGCGGCGGGTGGCGCGCGCACAGCAGCGGATCCTCGGCGACTATCCGGGGGAGACGGTGCTCGTGGTCTCCCACGTGACGCCGATCAAGTCGCTGCTGCGGATGGCGTTGGACGGTGGGGCCAACATCCTGTACCGGCTGCACCTGGATCTGGCGTCGCTGTCGATCGCGGAGTTCTACCCCGACGGCGCCGCGTCGGTGCGGCTGGTGAACCAGACGGCGTATCTCGACTAGTCGTGCAGGTGGAGCCGCTCGCCGTGCGGCCCGAAGATCGTGATGGCCTCCACCGGTCCGTCGGTGGCACCGAACCAGTGTGGCGTCCAGGTCGAGAACTCAACCGCCTCACCGGGTTTGACGACGAAATCACGCTCGCCGAGGATCAGCCGCAGCCGGCCGGAGAGCACGTACATCCAGTCCTGACCCTCGTGGACCGGCAGCTCCGCCGGCGGGGTGCGCCGGCGGGCGCTGATCCGGATCTTGAACGCCTGCAAGCCGTTCGCGGGCTGGCGCGTCAGCGGCCAGTAGGTGATGCCGTTGTGCGTGTGTGAACCGCCGCGGATGCGGGGATCCTCGGCTTCGGGGGCGCGCAGCAGGTCGTCGGTACTGACCGACAGCGCGGCGGCCAGGCGGGGCAGGTGATCGAGAGCCAGGCGACGCTTGCCGGACTCGAGCCGGCTCAGCGTGGACACGTCGATGCTGGAGCGTTTGGCGACCTCCTCGAGGGTGAGGCCTCGCTGCGTGCGCAACTCGCGCAGCCGGCGTCGCACCCGGGCGTCGACGCTGTCTTTTGCCTCCATGGCAAAACAGCTTGGCATCTTGGACCGGGTGGGGGCAAGGTGGGCGCATGAGCGCTGAGGCGAAACAACATTGGGAAGAGCGGTACAGCACTCGGGTGTGGAGCGGGCGGCCTAACGCCCGACTGGTGGAGGTGGTGTCGGAGCTGACGCCGGGTGACGCGCTGGATCTGGGCAGCGGCGAGGGTGGCGACGCGATCTGGTTGGCCTCGCGGGGCTGGCGGGTGCTGGCCGTCGACCTGTCCGAGACGGCGGTGCGCCGGGCCGCGGAGGATGCGCGTGCCCGCGGGGCGGGTGAGCGGATCGAGTTCCGCCAGTTCGACCTGACGGCCGGGTTCCCGGAGGGCGAATTCGATTTGGTGAACGCCCAATTCCTGCACTCGACGTTCCCGCTGGACCGCACGCCGATCTTCCGGGCGGCGGCGGGCGCGGTCCGCCCGGGCGGGATGCTGCTGATCGTTGACCACGCCGGCCCGCCGCCGTGGCACTCCGAGCTCGAGGGCCACGCCCACACGTTCGTCGCACCCGAGGAGGTCGTCGCTGCGCTGGAACTGCCTGCCGCGCAGTGGGAACCGGCGGAGATCCGGTCGGCGCCGCGGGAGGTGACGACGCCGGACGGCGACACCGCCACCTGGTTCGACAATGTGATGGTGCTGCGGCGGCGCGCGTATACCAGCGGGGTCTGACATTTCGGGGTGGTTATCCCCAATGGCTTTTTCCTCCACAGGTGGGGTGTGACCAGCGGTTATCCTGCCGGCGGGTGGGTAGCGTCGAATGTGTGTTCGCAGAGTTGGTGGCAGCGGCCGAGGCCGGTCGGGGTGCTGGTGCGGTGGCGGCGTTGGCGCGGTTGGAGAACGCCGCGTACGCGCATCGGTTGGCGGCCTGCTATCGGTTGTTGCTGACCTACACCGCGGGTATGGATTCGGCGCAGCGCGACGACTGGGTTGCCGATAACTGGTCGGCGGTGTGCGCGGAAATCGCCGCCGCCCAATTCATCTCACTGGGGATGGCGTCAGCGCAGTTGGCCACTGCCAAGACTTTGCATGAGTGGTTCCCGAGGATCGCCGAGGTGGCCGGGCAGGGCTGGATCTCGCGGCGGATGGTTGAGGTGTTGGTCAACCGCACCCGGTTGATGATGAGCGCGCAGGGCCGGGCCAAGGTCGACGCCGAGATCGCCGCGCGCATCCGGGGCTGGAGCGACTGGTCGCTGCAGCGGTTGCAGACCGAGATCGACTACTGGGTCGACCGCTACGAACCGTTCGCACTGCGCCGTACCCAGTCCAAGTCCCGGGGTCGCCATGTCGAGGTCACCATCGCCCCCGACGGCTCGGGGGTGGCCTATATCGAAGCCCAGGTCTTGGCCACCGACGGCGATGCCCTCGACCAACGGCTCGACGCGCTCGCCGCCACGGTGTGTGAGCATGATCCGCGCACACTTGATCAGCGCCGCGCCGACGCGGTCGGGGTGATCGCCGCCGGCGGCGACCGCCTGGGGTGTCTGTGCGATCGCGAGGACTGCGACGCCGCCCACCGCAGCGCGTCGGCGGTCATCGTCCACGTCATCGCCAGGGAAGAAGCGCTTTCTGATGACACCTCCGTGCAGCTCGACGGCGCCACCCGGCAGCCCGAGGCTTCCGACTCGCCCGATTCGCCGGCGATGACTGATCCGGGTTTGCTGCTCGGGCACGGGATCCTGCCCGCGTCGGTGGTGGCGGCCAAGATCGCCCCGACCGCCCGGTTGCGGTATATCCGCCATCCGGGGGAGTCGCCGCCGGAGTCGCGGTATCGGCCGTCGGAGGCGTTGGCGTGGTTTGTGCGGGCGCGGGATCTGACGTGCCGGTTTCCGGGTTGTGGGGTGCCTGCCCACGCCTGCGATCTCGATCATGCGGTCCCGTGGCCACTGGGGCCGACGCAGGCGTCGAACCTGCGGTGTCTGTGCCGCCACCACCATCTGGTGAAGACGTTCTGGGGGTGGCGGGACCGCCAGCATCCCGACGGGCGCATCGAGTGGCTCTCACCGACCGGGCAGCACTACACCACCGATGCGGGTGCGGCCCTGCTGTTCCCGCAGTTGTGCCGACCCACCGCCCCGGTCGACCCGCAGATCCTCCGCCGGGCCGAGACCCTGTCGCCTGAGCAGAAGGCGCGGGGGCTGGCGATGCCGAGGCGCAAACTCACCCGCCAGGCGGCGCGCCACAAAGACATCGACACCGAACGCCGAGCCAATGCGGCCGTCAACGCCGCCCGCATCGCCAAACGCAACCAACCCCCACCCTTCTAGGGTCACCCCATGAGCGCCGACAGGTCCGCCAACTGGGTCAGCCGGACGCTGTTGCCGGACGGGTCGCGGAACCCGGCGTCGATGCCGTAGGGCATCTCGTGCGGCTCCTCGGTGAACTCCACGCCGCGGGCCCGCATCTCCTCGTAGGACTTGCGGCAGTCGTCGGTGCTCAGGAACACCGTGCCGGCGAAACCCTTGGCGACCAGATCCAGCACCTGCTCGCGGGTGGACTCGTCCATCACCGGTTGGCCGGGCACCGCCATCAGCACCAGCGACACGTCGTCCTGTCCGGGTGGGCCGACGGTCAGCCAGCGGAACATGCCGTCGACGTCGGGCAGCGAGACGTCCTGACGCACCTCCATGCCGACCTTCTCGGTCCAGAACTTCAGAGCGACTTCCTGGTCGTGAACCCACAGATGGGCGCTTGCGATCTTGATCATGGATCCGACGCTAGGCCCGCGCCGGTGTGCCCGTCTTCTCCCCGTGTGCTGTCTTGCTGACCCGGCTGTCGGGCCGTGGGCGGGTGTCGCGCTTGAGGATGCAGCTCGGCACCGGTGCCGTCATCGCCGCCGGCGGCATGCTGGCGCGGTACGCCGCCGGGGGCATGCCGTACACCCGGGCGAAGCTCGTCGTGAACGAGCCGACACTCTGCAGGCCGACCATCACGCAGATGTCGGCCACCGAGCGGTCCGTGTAGCGCAGCAGCGCCGCCGCCCGCTCCAGCCGCCGGGTCTGCAGGTACGCCCGTGGCGACTCGCCGAACGTGCGGGTGAACATCCGCGAGAAGTGCGCCCGCGACAGTCCCGCCGCCGCGGCCATCTGATCCACCGTCAGCGGCTCCGCGTAGCGGGCATCGACCAGATCCTTTGCCCGTAGCAGGTGACGCGCCGGAGGCACCGAAGCCATGGTGATCAGTATCTCGGACACCCGGGACTCGCGAAACCCACACGTCACGCAGTACCTTGATGGCGCGGATGAGTTGGCCGGGCGGCCGCGGGATCCAGGCGACTGGATCTCGAGGAAAGTCCGGACTTCGCAGAGCAGGGTGGTTGCTAACGGCAACCCGAGGTGACTCGCGGGAAAGTGCCACAGAAAACAGACCGCCACCATCTCGGTGGTAAGGGTGAAACGGTGCGGTAAGAGCGCACCAGCATTCCGGGTGACCGGAGTGGCTAGGCAAACCCCACCCGAAGCAAGGCCAAGAAGGCCGCAACCTGGTTGCGGTCGCGCAGGCGCTCGAGGGTTGCTCGCCCGATGCCTGCGGGTAGGCCGCTTGAGGCACCCGGTGACGGGATGTCCAGATGGATGGTCGCCGCCTCGCCGCCGCGGTCAGCCGCGGCAGTGAGGAACAGAATCCGGCTTACAGGCCAACTCATCCGCCCTGCGGGCTTGAACAAGCCTCACCGCGCCCTGCGGACCGCCTTGTCCAGCTTCGCGAGTGCCCCGTCCAGTCGTGCCCGGGCCCGCGCGCCGAGTTCCTCCTCGCGGCGGTACAGCACCCCGTAGGTGAAGGTGTCCTCGCCGGCGGCGTGCGCGGCCTCGGCCTGCTGGCTCAGATGCGTCCGGCTGACCACGCTGTCCTGATAGTCCCCGAGCAGCGTCTGCACCGCCTTCGCCCGGGTTGCCACTTTCTTCGCGCCCGCCGCCTCGGCGGTGTACCGAAGGCGCTTGGCGCCCTTACGAATCCGGTGCAGCGCCTCGTCCCCGTCGGAGCTGTCCGCAGCCGCCTTCACGGCCTTGCGCACCCGCTTGTGCGCCGCCTCGACCGTCGCCGCCGCGGCTTGCTCACCCGCGCCGGCCGGTGTCGCCACCAGTTCCTCCAACGCGTCGAGCAGCCGGAAGTACCGCTGCGAGCGGATCGCCAGCAGCGACCGCCGCAGCCCATGCTCGTACCGTCGCCGCGCACCGTCGACCAGCCGCTCCCGCACCGGCCCGCGCACCAGCTCCGGCGCCAATTCGTCCAGCGCCCGGTGATACCGCTCGGCGAGCACCTCCGCGTCGCGGGCGACCCCGAGGATCGCCGCCAGCTGCCGCAGCTCGTCGAGCACCCACGCGTCGTCGGGAGTCCCCGCCGACTGCAACAGGCTGCGGATCTTGCGCGTCGCCACCCGCATCTGGTGCACCGCGTCATCGACGTCGGCGCGCACCGCGCGGTCCCACGCGATCAGCTCCTCGAGGTGCTCGGCCACGGCCCGGCGCACCACCGGCTCCTCCGGCAGCGGCACCGGCTCCACCGCCAGCACCCGCGCCAGCTTCGAACCGGTCGCCGCCGGCTGCGCGCCCGCGTCCAGCAACCGGTTCGACAACCGGTCCAGCAGCTCCCGGTCCGCACCGCCGACGAGCTCGAGCTCCCACTCCCGCCAGGCCTGCTCCTCGCCGTCGGGCAGCCGCACCGCAGACACCTGGTCGTCGCAGAACTCGGCCACCGGCGACCCGTCGGCCCCGAGGATCACGTCCACGGTCCGCCGGTTCTGGATCCGCGCGACGGGCCCCAGCGGCCTGTCGCGCACGATCGCCGCCACGATGTCGCGCAGGGACTCCGGTACCTCGGCGGACAGCGGTACATGTACTTCACCGCCGAGCGGTGCATGTACTTCCGTGCGGGCGTCCGGCCCGGCGGGCAGCTTCAGATGCCAGCCGTCGTCGGGTCCGCCGGTGCGCCGCCGCAGCGTGACCCGCCGCTTGGCCAGGTCACGGTCCGGCGTGTCGTAGTACACCGCCTCCAGTTGCTGCACCGGCGAGCGTTCCACCCCCGACACCGCCGACAGCCCGTCGAACGACGGCGCCACCGTCGAATCGACCACGTCGAACTTGCGCTCGACCTCCAGATGCCGTGATGTTCCGCCGTCCGATCTCCCCATGGTCGAGACAGATTGCCACACGTATCCGACGCCGGGCGAGCGCGCGACACTAAGGTCCAAACCTGTGACTGATTACGCAACGCTGACCTTTGAGCAGTCCGGCCCGATCACCCGCATCACCCTCAACCGACCCGATGCGGCGAACGGCATGAACGGCACCATGACCCGTGAGCTCGCCGACGCGGCCCGGCGCTGCGACACCGCGGCCACGAAGGTGGTGCTGCTGACCGGGTCCGGCCGGTTCTTCTGCGCGGGTGGTGATTTGAAGGAGTTCGCCGACGCCGCCGACCGCGGCGCCCACGTTAAGGGTGTCGCCGACGACCTGCACCGCGCCATCTCGACCTTCGCCCGGATGAACGCCGTGCTGATCACCGCCGTCAACGGCACCGCGGCGGGCGCCGGCTTCTCCCTGGCCGTCGCCGGCGATCTGGTGCTGGCCGCCGAGTCGGCGTCGTTCACCATGGCCTACACCCGCGTCGGCCTCAGCCCCGACGGCAGCGCCTCCTACTACCTGCCGCGGCTCATCGGCGTCACCCGCACCAAGGAGCTCATGCTGACCAACCGCGCCCTGTCCGCGCAGGAGGCGTCGCAGTGGGGGCTGGTCACCGAGGTGGTGCCCGACGCCGAACTGGCCGACCGCGCCGCCGCACTGGCCGAGAAGATGGCCGCCACCTCGGCGGGCTCCAACGGCGCGGTCAAGTCGCTGCTGTCCTCGACGTTCAAGAACGGCATCGAGGAGCAGATGGAACTCGAGGCCCGGTTCATCGCCGAGCGCGCCAACTCCGCCGACGGTAAAGAGGGCGTCGACGCGTTTCTCGCGAAGCGGAAGGCCGAGTTCGCCTAGAACGAGTGCTCGTCGGCGGGGAACACCCCGCCGGCGACCTCGCTGGCGTACTGCTCTGCCGCACGGCGCAATTCGGCGCCGACGTCACCGAACCGCTTGACGAACTTGGCGGTCTTGCCGCTCGTCATGCCCGCCATGTCCTGCCACACCAGGACCTGGGCGTCGCAGTTCGGGCCCGCCCCGATGCCGATCGTCGGGATCGTCAGCTTGCCGGTGATCTGGGTGGCCAGCTCGGCCGGCACCATCTCCATGACCACGGCGACCGCGCCGGCCTCCTGCACGGCGATGGCGTCGTGAATGGTCTGCTCGGCGGCGTCACCGCGGCCCTGCACCCGGAAGCCGCCCAGACCGTTGACGCTCTGCGGGGTGAACCCGATGTGCGCGACGACGGGAATGCCTGCGGCGGTCACGGTCGCGATCTGATCGGCGACCCGCTCGCCGCCCTCCAGCTTGACCGCGTGCGCACCGGCCTCCTTGAGGAACCGGGTCGCGGTGGCCAGCGCCTGCTGCGGGCTGCTCTCGTAGGTGCCGAACGGCAGGTCGGCGACCACCAGCGCGTTCGGTGCACCCCGCACCACACCGCGTACCAGCGGGATCATCTCGTCGACGGTGACCGGGACGGTGGTGTCGTAGCCGTACACCACATTCGCCGCCGAGTCGCCGACCAGCAGCACCGGGATCCCGGCGTCGTCGAAGATGCGGGCGGTGGAGTAGTCGTAGGCCGTCAGCATGGCCCACTTGTGGCCCTCGGCCTTCCACTTCTGGAGGTGATGGGTGCGGGTTCTGGTCCGCGGAGCGGACGATTGAGCAGAATCGCGCGGAGCGGAGGTGGCAGAGCCGTAGACAGTCTGCTCAGACATCATTGTCCCCCAATGGGTGAGTCGGTTTCGGATCCTCGAGGCCCGATGCGGGTCCCCGTGTCCGTCTGACCGCCCCAGTCTGCCACTTGTGCTGTGTGAAGTAGAAAGCGCAGTTGAGTGGATTTCCTCACACCCGCCGCGGTCCCGCTCCTACCATCGGCACATGCAACGGCTCAGCGGTCTGGACGCCAGTTTCCTGTACCTCGAGACGCCGCAGCAGCCGCTGCACGTGTGCTCGCTGCTGGAGATCGACACCTCGACCATGCCGGGCGGTTACACCTTCGACCGGCTGCGTGACGCGCTCGACCAACGCATCAAGGCGATGCCGCAGTTCCGGGAGAAGCTCGCCGACAGCCGGTTCAATCTCGACCACCCGGTGTGGGTGGAGGACAAGGACTTCGACCTCGATCGGCACCTGCACCGCATCGGGCTGCCGGCGCCGGGCGGGCCGCGCGAACTCGCCGACATCTGCGGGCACATCGCGTCGGTGCCGCTGGACCGCAGCCGGCCGCTGTGGGAGAAGTGGGTGATCGAGAACGTCGACGGCACCGATCCGCGCAGCGGCGGCCGCGTCGTCGTGATGACCAAGGTGCATCACGCCGGCGTCGACGGGGTCAGCGGCGCCAACCTGATGTCGCAGCTGTGCTCCACCGAACCCGACGCCCCGCCGCCGGATCCGGTCGACGGCCCGGGCGACGCCAGCGGGCTGGAGATCGCGCTCAGCGGCGCCGTCCGGTTCGCCACCCGCCCGCTCAAGCTGGTCAACACACTGCCCACGACGCTGACCTCGGTGGTCGACACCGTGCGCCGCGCCCGCTCCGGGCTGTCGATGGCCCCGCCGTTCGCGGCGCCGCGCACCGTGTTCAACGCCAACGTCACCGGACGGCGCAACGTCGCGTTCGCCCGGCTGGATCTCGACGACGTCAAGACCGTCAAGGACCACTTCGGGGTCAAGGTCAACGACGTGGTGATGGCGCTGGTGTCGGGGGTGCTGCGCAGCTACCTGGCCGAGCGCGGCGAACTGCCGGACAGCTCGCTGGTGGCGATGGTCCCGGTGTCGGTGCACGACCGCTCGGACCGGCCCGGCCGCAACCAGGTGTCGGGCATGTTCTCCAAGCTGGAGACCCACATCGAAGACCCGGTGGAGCGGCTCAAGGCCATCGCGGAAGACAATTCCGTTGCCAAACAGCACAGTTCGGCGATCAGCGCGACGCTGCTGCAGGACTGGACCCAGTTCGCCGCGCCCGCGGTGTTCGGGGTGGCCATGCGCGTCTACGCGGCCAGCCGGCTCAGCGGTGCGCGGCCCGTGCACAACCTCGTCATCTCCAACGTGCCCGGCCCGCAGGTGCCGCTGTACTACGTCGGCTGCGAGGTCAAGGCGATGTACCCGATGGGTCCGATCTTCCACGGCTCCGGGCTCAACATCACCGTGATGTCGCTGACCGGTCAGCTCGACGTCGGAATCGTGTCCTGCCCGGAGTTGCTGCCCGATCTGTGGGCGATGGCAGATTCCTTCCAGCCGGCCCTCGACGAGTTGCTGGCCGCCACGCGATAGTGCCCTAGCCTGCGTCGATGTCTCCGCATGGCAGCATGTGGAGCCATGAACGCCAAGATCGGGGCCCTCGGGGCCACGGTGCTGCTCACGGTCGCTGGTTGCAGCAATGTCATCGGCGGCCGGGCAGTGGTCGCGGTACCGCCGCCGGGCAGCCCGGTCGAGTGGACCAGTTGCCAGACGAATCCCGCCGACGAGGCCCGGGTACCCGCGGGCGCGGAGTGCGGCATGCTCTCGGTGCCGGTGGACTACGACGACCCTGACGGTGACGTCGCGCGGCTGGCGCTGATCCGGTTCAAGGCCACCGGCGACAAGATCGGCTCGCTGATCATCAACCCGGGGGGCCCCGGCGAGTCCGGTGTCGAGGCCGCGGCCAACCTGCTCAAGTCGCTGCCCGAACCGGTGCGCGAGCGCTTCGATCTGGTCGGCTTCGATCCCCGCGGTGTCGCCAACTCCACGCCGGCGCTGTGGTGCAACTCCGACGCCGACAACGACCGGCTGCGCGCCATCCCGCAGGTGGACTACTCCGAAGAGGGTGTCGCCGAAATCGAGGCCGAGACCAAGGCTTTCGTGAAGCGCTGCGAGGACAAGATGGGCAAGGAGTTCCTCGCCAACGTCGGCACGGTCAACGTGGCCAAGGATCTCGACGCGATCCGCGAGGCCGTCGGCGACGAGAAGCTGAACTACCTCGGCTACTCCTACGGCACCCGCATCGGCGCCGCCTACGCCGAGCAGTTCCCCGACCGGGTACGGGCGATGATCCTCGACGGCGCCGTCGACCCGAACGCCGACCCGACCGAGGCCAACGTCCGCCAGGCCGCGGCGTTCCAGACCGCGTTCAACGATTACGCCGCCGACTGCGCCAAGAGCCCGGACTGCCCGCTGGGCACCGACCCGGCCAAGGCCGTCGACGAATACCACGCCCTGGTCGACCCGCTGGTCGAGAACCCGCTCAAGACAAGGGATCCGCGCGGCCTGAGCTACTCCGACGCGGTGGTCGGCACGATCCTGCCGCTGTACTCGCCGAACCTGTGGCGGCACCTGACCCAGGCGCTCAAGGAGATGCGGGAGGGCCGTGGCGACACCATGCTGGCGCTGGCCGACCTGTACATGGGCCGCGACCAGGAGGGGCACTACAACAACTCGACCGACGCGCGGGTGGCGATCAACTGCGTCGACAAGCCGGCGATCACCGACCGCGCCAAGGTCGTCGAGGAGGACCGCCGGGTCCGTGAGGCCGCCCCGTTCCTGAGCTACGGCGAGTTCACCGGGCACGCCCCGCTGGGCACCTGCGCGTTCTGGCCGGTGCCGCCGACCAGCGAACCGCACGAGCTCGAGGTCGAGGGGCTGCCGCCGACGCTGGTGGTCTCCACGACCAACGATCCGGCCACCCCGTACCAGGCGGGCGTCGAGCTCGCCAAGCAGCTGGGCGGCGCGCTGGTGACTTACGAGGGCACCCAGCACACCGTGGTGTTCCAGGGCGACCAGTGCATCGACGACATCGCCACGCGCTACCTGCTGGACCTGGAGCTGCCGCCGCCGGACACCCGGTGCTCGTGACGATCACGGCCCGGTCACCGTTGGATCGCGAGTAGAGACCCACACCCGCGCCGCATGTCAACATGTGTGCCATGTGGTGGGTGGGGCGGATGGTGCGCGGCTTCGCAACGGTCTGTGCGCTGGTGTTCGCGCTGGCGCTGATCGCCGCTCCGGTCGGTTCGGCGGCGACGGTGCAGTGGTCCGGCTGCGACGTGTTCCTCGCGCCCGAGTTGGCCCAGGCTGTCCCGACCGCGCAGTGCGGCACCGTCGCGGTCCCCGTCGACTACGCCGATCCCGAAGGTCCCCAAGCGCAGCTGGCCGTCATCCGGGTGCCCGCATCCGGTGAGCGCATCGGCGTGCTGGTCGTCAACCCGGGCGGACCCGGCGGCTCGGCGGTCAACACCGTCGCCGACATGGGTGCCGCGCTGGCCGACACCGAGATCGGCCGGCGCTTCGACCTGGTGGGTGTCGACCCCCGCGGCGTCGGCCACTCCACCCCGCAGCTGCGCTGCCGCACCGACGAGGAGATCGACGCCTACCGCCGCGAACCGCTGGCCGACCACAGCCCCGAGGGCGTCGCCCACATCGAGCAGGTCTACGGGCGGTTCGTGCAGCAGTGCCTCGAGCGGATGGGCCCCGAGTTCCTCGCCGGCGTCGGCACCGCCACCGCCGCGCGCGACCTGGACCTGGTACGGGAAGCGCTGGGGGAGAACCAGATCAGCTACCTGGGCTTCTCCTACGGCACCGCGCTCGGCACCGCCTACGGCGAACAGTTCCCCGACCGGGTGCGCGTGATGGTGCTCGACGGCGCCATCGACCCGCTGGCGGACCCGATCGAGCGCCGGGTACGGCAGCTGGCCGGTTTCCAGCAGGCCTTCAACGCCTACGCCGCCGACTGCGCCCGCTCCACCGACTGCCCGCTGGGCACCGACCCCGACCAGTGGGTGGCCCGCTACCACGCGCTGATCGACCCGCTGGTGCACCAGCCGGCCTGGACGTCGGACCCGCGCGGGCTGGGCTACCAGGACGCGATCACCGGTACCGTCAACGCGCTGTACTCCCAGCGCTACTGGCGGTTTCTGACCAGCGGGCTGCTCGGCCTGCAGCGCGGTACCGACCCCGTCGACCTGCTGCTGCTGGCCGACGAGTACGAACGCCGCGACCCGTCCGGGCACTACACCAACCAGCGCGACGCGTCGACCGCGATCACCTGCGTCGACGCGCCGTACCCCACCGACCCGGCCGCCTGGGTGGAGGCCGACCGGCGCATCCGCGAGGCCGCGCCGTTCCTGTCCTACGGCGGATTCACCGGGTTCGCCCCGCGGGACATCTGCGCGCTGTGGCCGGTGCCCGCGACGACGGCGCCGCACCCGGCGGTGTCGCCCGGACCGGACAAGGTCGTCGTCGTGGCCACCACCCGTGACCCCGCCACCCCCTACCAGGGCGGCGTCAACCTGGCCCAGCAGCTCGGCGCGCCGCTCATCACGTTCGACGGCAGCCAGCACACCGTCGTGTTCAACGGCGACGCCTGTGTGGACACCGCGGTGGTGCGGTTCCTGGTCGACTCGGTGCCGCCGCCCTACGGGCTGCACTGCTGACTGAACCGGGCGTGAATCGAAGCCGCCGTGTAACACGGATTTAACAGGTGATGCATACGCTCGCGGACATGGATCGGCAGAAGGAATTCGTGCTGCGCACGCTGGAGGAACGCGACATCCGCTTCGTCCGGCTGTGGTTCACCGACGTGCTCGGATACCTGAAGTCGGTCGCGATCGCCCCGGCCGAGCTCGAGGGTGCCTTCGAGGAGGGCATCGGGTTCGACGGGTCGTCGATCGAGGGCTTCGCCCGCGTGTCGGAGGCCGACATGGTCGCGCGGCCCGATCCGTCGACGTTCCAGGTTCTGCCCTGGAACGATCACACCGGTAAGCCGTACTCGGCCCGGATGTTCTGCGACATCACCATGCCCGACGGGTCGCCGTCCTGGGCGGACTCGCGGCACGTGCTGCGCCGCCAGCTGGCCAAGGCCAGCGACCTCGGCTTCTCCTGCTACGTGCACCCGGAGATCGAGTTCTTCCTTCTCAAGCCGGGTGAGAACGACGGCACCCCGCCGGTGCCCGCCGACAGCGGCGGCTACTTCGACCAGGCCGTGCACGATTCGGCCCCCAACTTCCGCCGGCACGCCATCGACGCGCTGGAGTCGATGGGCATCTCGGTGGAGTTCAGCCACCACGAGGGCGCCCCGGGCCAGCAGGAGATCGACCTGCGTTACGCCGACGCGCTGTCGATGGCCGACAACGTGATGACGTTCCGCTACGTCGTCAAGGAGGTCGCGATCGCCGACGGCGTGCGCGCGTCCTTCATGCCGAAGCCGTTCGCCGAACATCCGGGCTCGGCGATGCACACCCACATGAGCCTGTTCGAAGGCGAGACCAACGCCTTCCACAGCCCCGACGACCCGCTGCAGCTGTCGGACGTCGCCAAGTCGTTCATCGCCGGGATCCTCGAGCACGCCAACGAGATCAGCGCCGTCACCAACCAGTGGGTGAACTCCTACAAGCGGCTGGTGCACGGCGGTGAGGCGCCGACGGCGGCCTCGTGGGGCGCGGCGAACCGCTCAGCGCTGGTGCGGGTTCCGATGTACACCCCGCGCAAGGCGTCGTCGCGGCGCATCGAGGTGCGCAGCCCCGACTCGGCGTGCAACCCGTACCTGACCTTCGCGGTGCTGCTGGCCGCCGGCCTGCGCGGTATCGAGAAGAACTACACGCTGGGCCCGCAGGCCGAGGACAACGTCTGGAACCTGACCCCCGAGGAACGCCTGGCGATGGGCTTCAAGGAGCTGCCGACCAGCCTCGGCCAGGCGCTGACCGAGATGGAGAACTCCGAGCTCGTCGCGGAGGCGTTGGGGGAGCACGTGTTCGACTACTTCCTGCGCAACAAGCGCACCGAGTGGGAGAACTACCGCAGCCATGTCACCCCGTACGAGCTGAAGGCCTACCTGTCGCTCTAAGGTCTTAGACCGTCCGGCTCAGGTCGACGGCCACGAAGTCCTGGCGCTGATCGCGACGAGAAGGCCCCCCGACCCGCATCCCACAACCCCCTGCTAACGCGTGGGTCTTGCCGCGCAGGCTGTTGAACAGGATTGGCGATAAGTTTTTAGGGTCAGCCTGCCCTGTGTGGAAAATATTTGCCATACCTGTGAGTATGCGACGAGTTCCGCCGTCCGTGCGCGCTCAGACCCGTCGCGTTTCGGCCGCCGATGCGCTCGCGCTACCTTTCAAGGGTGGCCAAACCTGCTACGCAGCGCCCCAAACTGCCCAGCGTAGGCAGGCTCGGGCTGGTCGAACCGACCGCGCCGGCAGACCTCGACCGGCTGGGCTGGAACACCGACGCCCACGTCGAACTGCTGTGGTCGCTGTCCCGCGCCCCCGACGCCGACGTCGCCCTACGCACCATGGTCCGCCTCGCCGAGGCGCTCGGCGACGACTGGAGCGAACTGAGCCAGGCCCTGTGTACCGACCGCAGCCTGCGCGGCCGGTTGTTCGGGGTCATCGGCTCCTCGCTGGCCCTCGGTGACCATCTGGTCGCGCATCCCGAGGAGTGGCGCCGGCTCACCGGTGACGTGCGACTGCCGACGGCCGAGGAGTTGCGCGAGGAGTTCGTCGCACTCGCCGAGCAGTCGGCCGACCGCGACAGCGCCGTGCTGCCGCTGCGCAAGCTCTACCGCGATCGGATTCTGGTGCTGGCCGCGCTGGACCTGGCGCCGGTCGTGGAGAACGAACCGGTGGTGGCGTTCACCACCGTCGGGGAGCACCTGTCCGATCTCGCCGACGCCGCGCTGGCGGCGGCGCTGACCATCGGGATCGAGGTGGTCAACCCCGCGACCCCACCGCGGCTGGCGATCATCGCGATGGGCAAATGCGGCGCGCGCGAACTGAATTACGTCAGCGACGTCGACATCATCTTCGTCGCCGAGAAGGCCGACGCCGTCGCCGCCCGGGTTGCCGGGGAACTGATGCGCTTCGCCGCCGACACCTTCTTCGAGGTCGACGCGGCCCTGCGGCCCGAGGGAAAGCGCGGCGAACTGGTGCGCACCCTCGAGTCGCACATCGCCTACTACCAGCGGTGGGCCAAGACCTGGGAGTTCCAGGCGCTGCTGAAGGCGCGCTTCGCCGTCGGCGACGAGGAACTGGGGCGCGCCTACATCGACGCGCTCATGCCGATGGTGTGGACCGCCTGCGAGCGTGCCGATTTCGTCTCCGAGGTGCAGGCGATGCGCCGGCGCGTCGAGGATCTGCTGCCCGCGGGCAAGCGCAACCGCGAGCTCAAACTCGGGCCCGGCGGGCTGCGCGACGTCGAATTCGCGGTACAGCTTCTGCAATTGGTGCACGGCCGCAACGACGAGGCGCTGCGGGTGGCGTCCACGGTGGACGCGCTGGCCGCGCTCGGCTCGCGCGGCTACATCGGCCGCGACGACGCCGCCAACCTCACCGCCTCCTACGAGTTCCTGCGACTGCTGGAACACCGGCTGCAGCTGCAGCGGCTGCAGCGCACCCACCTGCTGCCCGCCGATGACGACGAGGAGGCGCTGCGCTGGCTGGCCCGGGCCGCCCACATGCGCCCCGACGGCCGTCACGACGCCCTCGGCGTGCTGCGCGAGGAACTCAAACGGCAGAGCCACCGGGTGTCCCGGCTACACGAAAAGCTGTTCTACCAACCGCTTCTGGAGTCGGTCGGGCTGTCGGCGGTGGAGATCGCCGACGGTATGACCACCGAGGCCGCCGAACGTCAGCTGGCCGCGCTGGGCTACGAGGGGCCGCAGAGCGCGTTGACGCATCTGCGGGCGCTGACCAGCCAGGGCAACCGCCGCGCCCAGGTGCAGCGGGTGCTGTTGCCGACGCTGCTGAACTGGTTGTCGGACACCCCCGATCCGGACGCCGGGCTGCTGGCCTACCGGCGCATCTGCGACGCGCTGGCCGATCAGCGGTGGTTTCTGGCGACGCTGCGCGACGAGGGCGCGGTCGCCAAGCGGCTGATGAAGGTGCTCGGCACCTCCGCCTACGTCCCGGACCTGTTGATGCGCGCGCCGGAGGTCATCCAGGCCTACGCCGACGGGCCCTCCGGGCCGAAACTCCTTGAGTCCGAGCCCGAAGGGGTCGCCCGGGCGCTGATCGCATCGGCGGGACGCTACTCCGACCCGCAGCGCGCGATCGCCGCCGCACGCACCCTGCGCCGCCGTGAACTCGCCCGGATCGCCTCGGCGGACCTGCTCGGCATGCTCGACGTGACCGAGGTGTGCCGCGCGCTGACCTCGGTGTGGGTGGCGGTGCTGCAGGCCGCGCTGGACGTGGTGATCCGCACGAACTCCACCGACCGCGGGCCGCTGGCCAGGATCGCGGTCATCGGGATGGGCCGGCTGGGCGGCGGCGAACTCGGCTACGGCTCCGACGCCGACGTGATGTTCGTCTGCGAACCCGAAGCGGGCGTTGAGGAGACGGCCGCGGTCAAGTGGGCGACCTCCGTCGCCGAACAGGTCCGCACGCTGCTCGGCCAGCCGAGCTCGGACCCGCCGCTGGAGCTGGACGCCAACCTTCGGCCCGAGGGCCGCAACGGCCCGCTGGTGCGCACACTGGCGTCGTACGAGGCCTACTACGAGCGGTACGTGCAGACCTGGGAGGTGCAGGCGCTGCTGCGGGCGCACCGGGTGGCCGGCGACATGGACCTCGGCGAGCGGTTCCTGCTGATGATCGACAAGGTCCGTTACCCACCCGGTGGGGTGTCACCCGAAGCGGTGCAGGAGATCCGGCGCATCAAGGCCCGGGTGGACGCGGAGCGGCTGCCGCGCGGTGCGGATCCCAACACCCACACCAAGCTCGGCCGTGGCGGTCTGGCCGACATCGAGTGGACCGTGCAGCTGCTGCAGTTGCGGTTCGCGCACAAGGTGCCCGCGCTGCACAACACCTCGACGCTGGAGACGCTCGACGCGATCGGCGCGGCCGAACTGATCGCCGAGAGCGATGTCGACCTGCTGCGCCAGGCGTGGCTGACGGCGACACGGGCCCGCAACGCGCTGGTGCTGGTGCGCGGCAAGCCGACCGACCAGCTGCCCGGCCCGGGCCGCCAGCTCAACGCGGTCGCGGCGGCCGCCGGCTGGCCCAACGGCGACGGCGGGGAGTTCCTCGACAACTATCTGCGTGTGACCCGCCGCGCGAAAGCCGTGGTGCGCAAGGTGTTCGGAGGCTGATGTGGATTTCACGTTCGAGGTGATCACCGACGAGGAGTATCAGCGCCAGCGCGCGCTGTACGAACCGTTGACCGAAGCGGTGCGCCGGCTGATCTACGCGAGCCTGAACACCGGGGTGGACCCCGACACCGTCGCCGAGGCGCGGGAACGCATCGAGGCCGTCACCGCGATGCTGGAGGCCGAACAGCGCACCCAGGTGCCGCTGCTGCACGAGGACACCGGCCGTCCGTTGGTGATGACGAATCCCGCGGTGGGACTGCGTAATGCGATCGCCCCTCCGATGGAGGTGCAGCACGACGACGGCCGCTGCTGGGCCGAGTTCACGCTCGGGCCCGCCTACGAGGGCCCACCCGGCCTGGTGCACGGCGGGGTGTGCGCGCTGGTGCTCGACCACCTGCTCGGGGAGGCGGCCAGCGCCGGGCTGACACAACCGAAGTTCACCGGCACGATCTCGCTGCGCTACGGCCGCGGCACACCGCTGGGCCCGCTGCGCGCGGAGGCCTACATCGACCGGGTCGAGGGCGCCAAGACGTTCGCGCGCGGGTTCATCGCCGACGCCGACGGACCGACCGTCGAGGCGGAGGGTGTGTTCATCCAGCCGGCGTGGGCCCGCGCCGGATGAGGTTCTACATCAGCCTGGCGTTCCTGGACACCCGGGAGGCCATCGAAATCGCCAAGGCGGCAGACGAACTCGGCTATGCCGGACTCGGTGTGCCCGACCACGTGGTCAACCTCGAGACGCTCGAAACGCCGTACCCGTACACCAAGGACGGCAGTCGCCGCTGGGAGCCGTTCACCGACTGGCCCGACGCGTGGGTGCTGATCGGGGCGCTGGCGCTGGTCACGTCGCGCATCAGGTTCGTCACCACGGTGTACCTGCCCGCGATGCGGGACCCGTACTCGGCGGCGAAATCGATTGGCACCGCGGCGGTTCTGGCCGACGGACGGGTGGAGCTCGGCATCGGCGTGGGCTGGTGCGAGGAAGAGTTCACGCTGATGGGCCAGCAGTTCGCGCGGCGCGGCAGGCGCACCGACGAGATGCTCGAGCTGATGAAGGAACTCTGGAAGCCGGGGTGGACGGAGTTCGACGGCGAGTTCTACCAGACGCCCCGGCTCGAGATGGAGCCCACGCCCCCGCCGATCCCGGTCTACGTCGGCGGGCTCTCCGACATCGCGTTGCGCCGCGCCGCCCGCCACGACGGCTGGATCGGCGACCTGATCACCACCGACCGCGCACTGGAGCGCATCGCCCGGCTGCGCGAGCTGCGGGCCGAGAACGGGCGCTCCATGGACGATTTCACCGTCATCACGCCGCTGACCGACGCGTTCACGCCCGAGCACTACGCCCGTGCCGAGGCGGGCGGAATCGACGCCGTGGTCACCATGCCGTGGATGTTCTACGCCGGTCCGCAGGCCACCCTGTCCGAGAAGATCGACGGCATGGAGCGGTTCCGCGCCGACCTCGGGCTCGATAGTTAGCCAGGTAGTTTTCCCGACGGGCGGTTGAAAATTTGCTGAACCGCTGATTCTTCCGCTCGAAACGTAGGGGTTTCCCTGATTCCTCTGCCGCATGCGCGTCCTACCGTGGGGGAGATTTGTCGGGGGTCGGGCTCGGCCCAGGGGGAGTGGAGATAGCTGAAATGAACTACTCCGCGCATGTGGGCCGTGTCGGTGCGTTGGCTGTGGCGCTCGGGGTGGGCGCCGCCGTGGCGGCCGGTCCGGGCTTGGCGTTCGCCGAGGAGACCGAGTCCGAGACGCCGAGTGTGGGGGTGGAGGCACCCGCGGAGCCGGCCGACGACGTCGAGACGACCGTCGCCGACGAGAACGACACCTCCGCGGAGCCCGATACCTCAGGGGTGGAGGCCGAACTCGAGGCGGAACTGGAAGCCGAGTTCGAGGAGGAGTTCGACGGGGCGCCGGAGCCCGAAGAGCCCGAGGTAACGGTGCCTGACGAGCAGCCGTCGGACCACGAATTCCCGCCGTCGGCACGCCAGGTCGAGGAGCCGCCGGCCCAGGAGGAGGAGGACGAGGTCCCGGTCCCTGACCCGGTCGACCCGCCGACGGTGAACGCACCCGAGCCGAGCTTCGGTGCACTGGCGGTGTTCGACTCGCCGTCGGCCGAAGCGAACGAGGAACCGTCGGTCGGCACCCTCCCGGTCGTCAATCAGGCTCCGGCGCCGTCGAATCCACTCGTCGCACTGTTCACGGCACCGCTGCGCATCGTCGGTGATGTGCTGGCCGCGTTCACCGGCGGCGGCACCACGCCGACGGGGGAGAACCCGCTGTTCGCGGCGCTGCTCGCGTTCGTCCGCAGGCCGTTCGACACGTTCAGTCGCACGTTCGCCAACCAGGCACCGGTGATCAGCGCGGCGCTGGTCGTGGAGAACGAGGACGGCACCTTCACGATCACCACCGACGCGTCCGACCCCGATGGTGACCCGCTGACGATCAGTTCGACCAACGGTGAGGACGGCACCGTCACCAAGACCGGAACCGCGACATTCGTCTACACCCCGCCCGCCGACTGGGATGGGGAGGACACCCTCACGCTGACCGCCAGCGATCCGGGCGGGCTGTTCGGGTTCAACCGCAAGTCCGCCACGTTCGTCGTCACCATCGCCGGCGGACAGGGCGACCCGACCCAGCCGGAGGTCACCGTTCCCCCCACGGTGACACCAGACGGCAAGGCGGAAGCGGAGTTTCAGTTCGATCCGGAGAAGGTCACCAACGTCACCGTCGCACCCGGGTTCGAACCCAGGTACTGGAACGTGACGGAGACGTACGACCCGGAGACCGGCAGGTACGAGGTCGTGCTCACACCGACCCAGGCCGGCCAGTTGCGCGCCGCACTCGGCCTGGACACCACCGACACCCTCGGGCTGCAGGTCACCACCACCGACACACAGACGATGCAGCCCTTGGCGTTCCGTATGGCGTCCTTCGCGGCGCCGGCCGGCCCGGACTACACGGTCAACCTGCCCGACATCCCGGCCGGGCACTTCGAGGTGGGTGATCCGATCGCGACCGGCGCCACCGACCCCGCGGGCGTCGTCGTCACCAAACGCTATGCGTACGTGGTGAATACCGGCCCCGACTCAAGCGTCAGCGTCATCGGCGCCGACCCGGACGAGGCCGATTACCGACAGGTCGTCGCCGTGATACCGGTGGGGCAGTCCGCGACGGTACCCGCGCTGGTCGGTGAAAGTGTGTACGTCATCGACGGTCTGGGCTTCCTGACCGTCATCGACACCACCGACAACACCGCGTCCGCTCCGGTGGACACCGGTGTGGCCGGCGGCGCGTTCCCGGTTGTCAGCCCCGACCAGACCAGGCTGTACGTCGTCAACCCGCAGTTGGGTTACGTCGCAGTCCTCGGTGTCGATCCGGCCGACACGGCGACCTATCAGAAGGTCATCGCCACGATCGAGGTCGCCGACGAGGGTCCGCAGATCGTCGTCAACGACGACGGATCGATCACGGTGACCGCGCAGCTTCCCATGGCCGGCGTGTTGAACGGCGACGGTACCCGGCTCTACGTCGTGCGGGACAACCAGACATACGTCGCGACGCCGATGGGCACCGCCGAGTTCTCGTTCACCTCGGAACTCGTCATCATCGACACGTCGACAAGCGAGCGCGTGGGCGATCCGGTGCCGTTGGGTGACGTCTTCGGCTACTTCCCGGCCGGTGACGGGGAGTTCCTCTACATCCCGACGATGGATCTCAACGGATTCGTCGTGGGGGAGTCCCCCGACGTGTCATCCATCATCGGCGGTGTGACGGTGGTCGACGTGCGCGACGCCGACAACCCCGTGATCCTCGCCGAACTCCCGGCCGGCGTCATGCCGATGAATGTGGCGTTGAGCCCGGACAAGAGCCTGGCCTACGTGGTCGACGGCGGCACGGGCACGATCTGGCTGATCGACACCGCCAACCAGGAGGTGCTGGACCTGGATCCGGGTACGGCCGGCGTGCAGGGGCTGGTCTTCGACAGCTCGCCGAACACTATGCTCGGGCAGACCACCAGGATGATCGCGGCCAGCCCGGACGGCACCGAGTTGTTCGTCAGCAGTTACAGCGAGAACACCGTGGTGCCGCTGCGGTTCGTGCGCGACTAGACCGTCGCCGAAACCCCCTTACCGCGAGCGGCATCCACCGACCACGCGCCCGCGCCCAGCGCCGCCAGCGCGAGGAAACCGAAGCAGTACAGCAGCACGGCCTCGCCGCCGTTCTGCATCGGCCAGAAGCCCCGCTCCTCGCCCTCCAGCGGCGGCCAGTGCATCCAGAAGTAGGCCACGGCCATCTGCCCGGATGCGACGAAAGCCGCGATGCGGGTGAACAATCCGATCGTGATCAGCAGGCCGGCCACCAGCTCGATCACGCCGGCGAACCAGAACGGCCAGGTGCCGACCGGCACCGCCTCGCCGAGCGGCCATCCGAACAGCTTCATCGTGCCGTGCAGCATGAACATCAGGCCGGCGACGATCCGGAACAGGCTCAGAAAGTGCGACGAGTAACCCGCCAGTCGTGTCTCGAATCCGTTCATGATCAAGACGCTACGCCAAAGACACTTCGGGCCGGGGGAATAACTCCGCCCGGCCCGAAGGTCGTCAGTGGGTTTAGACGTCGAAGTAGAGCGAGAACTCGTACGGATGAGGCCGGATCTGGATCGGCAGGATCTCGTTCTCCCGCTTGTAGGTGATCCAGGTCTCGATCAGATCCTCGGTGAACACGCCGCCCTCGGTGAGGTACTCGTGGTCCTCCTCGAGCTTGCCGATCACCTGAGCCAGCGAGGTCGGCGCCTGCGGGATGTTGGCGGCCTCCTCCGGCGGCAGCTCGTAGAGGTCCTTGTCGACCGGCGTTGGCGGCTCGATCTTCTTCTTGATGCCGTCGATGCCGGCCATCAGCATGGCCGCGAACGCCAGGTACGGGTTACCCGAGCTGTCCGGGCAGCGGAACTCGAGGCGCTTGGCCTTCGGGTTGTTGCCGGTGATCGGGATACGCACGCAGGCCGAGCGGTTGCGCTGGCTGTACACCAGGTTGATCGGGGCCTCGTAACCCGGAACCAGACGCTTGTAGGAGTTCACCGTCGGGTTGGTGAACGCCAGCAGCGACGGCGCGTGGTGCAGGATGCCGCCGATGTAGTGGCGGGCGAGGTCCGACAGACCGGCGTAGCCCGACTCGTCGTGGAACAGCGGCTGGCCGTCCTTCCACAGCGACTGGTGCACGTGCATGCCGGAGCCGTTGTCACCGAACAGCGGCTTGGGCATGAAGGTGACGGTCTTGCCCTCCTGCCACGCGGTGTTCTTGATGATGTACTTGAACAGCAGCACATCGTCGGCCGCGGCCAGCAGCGTGTTGAACTTGTAGTTGATCTCGGCCTGGCCGGCGGTGCCCACCTCATGGTGGCCACGCTCGAGGGTGAAGCCGGCGTTGATCAGGTTCGACGCCATCTTGTCGCGCAGGTCGACGTAGTGGTCGTACGGGGCGACGGGGAAGTAGCCGCCCTTCGGGCGCACCTTGTAGCCGCGGTTCGGGCTGCCGTCGGCCTCGACCGCCTCGCCGGTGTTCCACCAGCCCGACTCCGAGTCGACCTCGTAGAAGGTGCCGTTCATCCGCGAGTCGAAGGCGACCGAGTCGAAGATGTAGAACTCGGCCTCGGCACCGAAGTACGCGGTGTCGGCGATGCCGGTGCTCCTCAGGTAGTTCTCCGCCTTGCGGGCGACGTTGCGCGGGTCGCGCGAGTACGCCTCACGGGTGAACGGATCGTGCACGAAGAAGTTGATGTTCAGCGTCTTGGCGGCGCGGAACGGATCGATGCGCGCGGTGTCGGGGTCCGGCAGCAGCATCATGTCGGACTCGTGGATCGACTGGAAGCCGCGCACCGACGAACCGTCGAACGCGAGGCCGTCCTCGAAGACGTCCGCGGTGAAGGCCGAAGCCGGAACCGAGAAGTGCTGAACGACGCCGGGCAGATCGCAGAAGCGGATGTCGACGTATTCGACGTCCTCGTCCTTGATCAGCTTGAGAATGTCGTCGGCGGTCTTTTCTGCCACTGAAGTTCTCTCCTTATGTTGGTGACCCGCGCGTTGACGCTAAGGACACGATGTTGCACGGTCGTCAACCGTATGTTGCGCCGACGTTACGCATATTGATCAGCGGCGGCCGGGGGATGAGCCAACGGCTTGCCTATCCTTTCAGCATGGCCCGAACAGTGGGGTCCTGGATGTCGGGCCCGGATCCGACCAGTGACGATCCCGATTACTACCCCGGTAAACGCCTCGGACTGCCCGAAAGCGGTCCCGGCTCGATCGCACGGTTCGGCAGGCGCATCGCCGCACTGCTGATCGACTGGTTCATCGCATACGGGCTGGTCTCGCTGTTTGTCTCGCTCGCAGGCATCAGCCGAGAGGTGTTCCTCTACACCGGGCTGGGGTCGACGGGGATCGCGGTCGTGTGGGTGGTGCTCGGCATCATCTCGGTGCGCCTGTTCGGGTTCACGCCCGGCCAGTATGTGATGGGTCTGCGGGTCGCCTCGATCGACCACCGCCAGCACGTCGGCATCGGCCGCGCGACAGTGCGCGGGCTGTTGGTGTTCTTCGTCATACCCGCGCTGTTCACCGACAAGGACTTCCGCGGATACCAGGACCGGTTCACCAACACCGCCGTCGTGTTGCGCTAGGCCGAACGTGAAGTTATTGGCGAGAAATCGCCGATTTCACGATCACAAGCTCACGTTCGACGCCGAGAGGTCAGCGCCGGCGGCCTCTAACGCCGCGCGCGTGCGGGAGACGATGAGGTCGCGCCGGTACCTCAACATGTCGGCGTTGACGCGCACGATCCGCCAGCCCAGCCGATCGAAGTCGGCCTGCCGGTGGATGTCGCGGTTGCGGACCCACGGGTCGGTCCAGTGCTGAATCCCGTCGTATTCGACGCCCACCTTCCATCGCGGATAGCCCATGTCGATGCGGCCGATCTGGTCGTAGCCGTCGTAGACCTCGATCTGGGTGTGCGTCGGGCGCAGACCGGCTTCGGTGAGCACCAGCCGGGTCCTGGTCTCCTGGGGTGACTCCGCGCCGGGATCGCTCAGCTTGAGCACGGTGCGCAGCTGCACCAGGCCACGAGCACCTCGGTGCTGAGCGATCACCGACTCGACGGCCTCGGTTTTCAGACGTGTCGCGTGGATCAGCGCGTCGATTCGGATCACCGCTGTCTCAACACCGCCACGGCGTCCCAGGTCGAACGCCGTTCGCGCCGGTGTCGTCGCGGGCACCCCTCTGAGCACGCACACCTCGTCCTCGGCGAGGGTGTCGGAGTGCAGCAGGATGCCCGGCGTCTTGTGCCGACTCGGCTGGTTGAGCTCGGCGGGAGATTTCGAACTGATCCAGCGTGTGCCGTGCAGCGCTGCTGCGGACAGACCGGCTGCCGTCGCGCGTCGTCCCGACCACAGCCACGCGCCGATCGCCTTGTCGACCGGCGAGACGTCGTGTTCCGCCGCGACGTAGACGTTGCGAAAGATAGCCCGGTAGCGGGTCTTGAGTTGGTAGCGGGTGACCACACCCGCGGCCAGTGCTTCGGTGCCGACGAACGGTCGCATGCCAAGTTGGACGGCACGTCGTCGCCCCCGGTTCCGTCGAACGTGAAGTTATTGGCGAGAAATCGGCGATTTCTCGATCACAAGCTCACGTTCGACGACGAGAGGTCAGCGGCGGCGGACGGTGCGCTGCACGCCGCGCATCTTGGCCTGCGCGGGCAGCGGGCCCTTCGGCGTCGCGGCGGGGCCGGCCTTGGTGCTCAGCGCCGTCAGCCGCGACTCCAGCGCGTCCAGCTGCTTGACCGTGATGTTGGCGGGCAGCTTGTTGAGGTGGCGCTCCAGCTTGGCCAGCGGCACCTCGCCCTCACCGTTGCCGATGATCACGTCGTAGATCGGGGTGTCACCGACCAGCCGCGCGGTGCGCTTCTTCTCCTGCGCCAGCAGCGGCTTGACCCGCGACGGCGCCCCCTCGGCGACGAAGATCACACCCGGCCGGCCGATCACCCGGTGCACCGCGTCGAAATGCCCGGTCACCGCCACACCCGGGGTGACCCGCCACTTGCCGCGCATGTTCTCCAGCGCCCACGCCGCCGCACCGGTCTGACCCTCGGCCTTCTGATACACCGACTTCTGCGCGCGGCGCCCGAAGATGATGAACGCGACCAGCGCACCGAGCACGATGCCCAGCGGGATCATCATGTAGGTGGTCAGCCCGCCCGCGACCAGGCCCAGCGCCACCGAGGCCGCCACGATCAGCACGAACGCGCTGATCATGTAGGGCAGCAGGCGCTTGTCCTCCTTGCGTTGGATCTGGAACGCCTGCCACAGCTGGCTGCGGCGCTGCTTGGCGGCCGCCTTGCGGGCCGCCTTTGCCTCTGCCTTCGCAGCCTTGACCTCAGCTGGATTGCGCTTCTTAGCCATTCACTCAGGATACGGCGGCGGCTTTGGCCGCAGCGTAGAGCCGTCCCGCCCGGTACGACGAGCGCACCAGCGGACCGGCGAGCACCCCGGCGAACCCGAGCTCACGTGCGAAGTTCTCGTGCTCGACGAACTCGTCGGGATGCACCCAGCGCTCCACCGGATGGTGCCGCGCCGACGGCCGCAGGTACTGGGTGATGGTGACGATGTCGCAGCCGGCGTCGTGCAGATCCTTCAGCGCGGTGCGCACCTCCTCGGGCGTCTCACCCATGCCGAGGATCAGGTTGGACTTGGTGACCAGGCCGAACTCCCGCGCCGCGGTCAGCACCCCCAGGCTGCGCTCGTAGCGGAACGCCGGGCGGATCCGCTTGAAGATGCGCGGCACCGTTTCGACGTTGTGCGCCAACACTTCCGGACGCGACTCGAACACCTCGCGCAGCAGCTCGGGCTTGCCGTTGAAGTCGGGGATCAGCAGCTCGACCCCGGTGTTGGGGTTGAGCGCCTTGATCGCGCGGACGGTCTCGGCGTACAGCCAGGCGCCGCCGTCGGGCAGATCGTCGCGCGCCACCCCGGTGACCGTCGAGTACCGCAGCCCCATGGCCTGGACGCTCTCAGCCACCCGGCGCGGTTCGTCGCGGTCCAGCTCGGCGGGCTTGCCGGTGTCGATCTGGCAGAAGTCACAGCGACGGGTGCACTGTTCGCCGCCGATCAGGAAGGTCGCCTCGCGGTCCTCCCAACACTCGAAGATGTTCGGGCAGCCCGCCTCCTCGCACACCGTGTGCAGGCCCTCACGCTTGACCAGGCTCTTGAGTTCCTTGTACTCCGGGCCCATCTTGGCGCGGGTCTTGATCCACGGTGGCTTGCGCTCGATCGGCGTCTCGGCGTTGCGAACCTCGAGACGCAGCAGCTTCCGACCGTCAGGCGTAACCGTCACTGTGTTAAGGCTACCGGCAGTCTGCCGTCGAGCGCGTCGCCGACGGATTCGGACACCCGATCGATCACCTCGGCCACCGGCACCGGCCGGCCCAGTTCGGCCGTCAGCGACGTCACCCCGGCGTCGGTGATCCCGCAGGGCACGATCGCGCCGAACGCGCCCAGATCGCAGTCGCAGTTCAGCGCGAACCCGTGCAGCGTCGTCCCGCGCGCCACCCGGATCCCGATCGCGGCGATCTTGCGGTCCGGCCCACGCTCGTCGGCGGCCACCCACACCCCGGAGCGGCCCGCCACCCGGCCCGTGCGCACCCCGAGGTCGCTGCACACCGCGATCAACGCTTCCTCAAGGCGGCGAACGAAATTCACCACGTCGAGGGGTTCGGCCAACCCGATGATGGGATAGCCCACCAGCTGGCCGGGACCGTGCCAGGTGATCTTGCCGCCGCGGTCGACGTCGACGACGGGGGTGCCGTCGACCGGGCGCTCGTGCGGTTCGGTGCGCTTGCCCGCGGTGTAGACCGGTGGATGCTCGAGCAGCAGCAGGGTGTCGGGGCCGCCGGCGACGCGCGCCTCGTGAATCTCGCGCTGCAACTGCCAGGCCCGCTGGTAGTCGACCGTGCCCAGGCGCCGCACCTCGATCGGACCGTCCGCCGACCGGATTGAACCGTCCACGGTGCCAACCTACTCCCGTTACGCCCGCGTCCCCGCGGTCGCGAACGCCAGCGCCTCGCCGATGGTGTTGTGGTGGAACACGAACCCGGCGCGCTCCAGGGCGGCCGGGATCGCGCGCTGCCCGCCGAGCAGACCCTCGTCGGCGAACTCCCCGACGACGGCGCGCAGGGCGAAACCCGGCACCGCCAGCGGGGTGGGCCGGTTCAGCGCACGACCGAACGCGGTGGTGAACTCCGCGTTGGTGACGGGTGCGGGCCCGGTGAGGTTGAGCGGGCCGGACACCTCGTCGTGGTTGATCGCGAACAGCAGGGCGCGGACCTCGTCCTCCAGGCTGATCCACGGCATGTACTGGCGGCCGTTGCCCAGCCGGGCGCCGAGCCCGAGCGCGAACAACGTCCGCAGCCGCGGCACCAGGCCGCCGCCGGGCGCCAGCACCAGCCCGGTGCGGGCCAGCACCACCCGCACACCGTCCCGGCGGGCCGCCGCGGTCGCAGCCTCCCAGTCCACGCACAGGTGCGCCAGGAAACCGTCGCCGGGCGGGGCGGTCTCGTCGGTGATCCGGGCGCCGGTGTCGCCGTAGTAGCCGACCGCGCTGGCGTTGACCAGCACCGGCACCCCCACCTCGGCGACCGCGGCGGCCAGCACCTCGGTCGGTCCGATGCGGCTGTCGCGCAGGGTCTGCTTGTAGGCACCCGACCAGCGCTTCTCGCCGATGCTGACCCCGCACAGGTTCACCACGGCGTCCACGCCGCGCAGCGTGTCCGGGTCGAACTCGCCGCTGTCGGGGTTCCAGAACACCTCGTCGGCGTTGGCCGGCGCGCGGCGCACGATGCGCACCACCCGGTGGTCGGTGGCGCGCAGGGCGTACACCAGCGCCGTACCGATGAGGCCGGACGACCCGGCGACCGCGATGACCGACACGTGGTTGGATTCCCTAGAGGCCCAGGTCGGCCTCGAAGGCACCTTCCTCGAGACGCTTGCGGATGGTGGTCAGGAACCGCCCGGCGTCCGCACCGTCGATGAGCCGGTGGTCGTAGGTCAGCGGCAGGTAGCACACCGACCGGATGCCGATGGTCTCGTTGCCCTCGGCGTCGACGACCACCCGCGGCCGCTTGACGATCGCGCCGGTGCCCAGCATCGCCGCCTGCGGCGGCACCAGGATCGGGGTGTCGAACAGCGCGCCCTGGCTGCCGATGTTGGTGATCGTGAACGTGCCGCCGGACAGCTCGTCGGGCTTGAGGTTGCCCGAGCGGGCGCGGTCGGCGATGTCGGCGATCGCCCGGGCCAGCCCGGCCAGCGACAGGTCACCGGCGTTGTGGATCACCGGCGACAGCAGACCCTGCTCGGTGTCCACCGCGAAGCCGATGTGCTCGGCGTCGTAGTAGGTGATCTCCTTGGTTTCCTCGTTGTAGCTGGCGTTGATGTTCGGGTGCGCCTTGAGCGCCTCGATCACCGCGCGGGCGATGAACGGCAGGAACGTCAGGTTGACGCCCTCGCGCTCGGCGAAGGTGGCCTTCGCCCGGTTGCGCAGCGCCACGATCTTGGTCATGTCGACCTCGTGGGTCTGCGTCAGCTGCGCGGTGGCCTGCAGCGACTCGCGGGTCTTCTTCGCGGTCAGCTGGCGGATGCGGTTGGCCTTCTGCGTGGTGCCGCGCAGGTGCGCCAGCGGCGACGGGGTGGCCGCGGCCGGCGCCTTGGCGGCCGGAGCCGGTGCCGCGGCGGCGGGTGCGGACTTGGCCGCCTTGGCGGCCTCCGCGGCGGCGAGCACATCCTGCTTGCGGATCCGCCCGCCGACACCGGTGCCCTTCACCGTCGAGAGGTCAACACCGTTCTCGGCGGCCAGCTTTCGCACCAGCGGGGTGACGTACGGGCTGGCGTCTCCCGACGGCGCCGACGCGGCGGGGGCCGGCTTGGGCGCGGGTGCGGGCTCGACCTTGTCCTCGGCCGGGACGGCCTTGGGCTCCGGCTTGGGTTCGGGCTTGGCCTCGACCTTCGGCTCCGGTGCGGGCTCGGGTTCCGGCTCGGGTTCCGGCTCGGCGGCGGCCTGGGCGCCGGGCTCGCCGATGCGGGCCAGCTCGCCGCCGACCTCGACGGTGTCGTCCTCCTGCGCGGTGATCGACACCAGCACACCGGCGACCGGCGACGGGATCTCGGTGTCGACCTTGTCGGTGGACACCTCCAACAGCGGCTCATCGACCTCGACGGTGTCGCCGACCTTCTTCAGCCAGCGGGTGACGGTGCCCTCGGTGACCGACTCGCCGAGTTCGGGCATCACGACGGGAGTGGACGACCCGGACGACCCGGACGAACTTGACGACGACGCGGCGGGGGCGGGGGTCGGCTCGGCTTCCTCGGCGGCGGGCTCGGGCTCCGGTTCGGGCTCGGGCTCAGGCTCGGCGGCGGGAGCACCGCCGTCACCGTCGGCCTCGTCGGCATCGCCGATGATCGCCAGCTCACCGCCGACCTCGACGGTGTCGTCCTCCTGGGCGATGATCTTCTTCAGCACACCCGACGCGGGAGCGGGGATCTCGGTGTCCACCTTGTCGGTGGAGACCTCCAGCAGTGGCTCATCCTGTTCAACCGTGTCGCCCTCTTGCTTGAGCCAGCGGGTGACAGTCCCCTCGGTAACGCTCTCGCCGAGTGCGGGCATCTGTACGGAGATGGCCATTGAGTGACTCCCTCGCTCCCTTGAACGGTCGTCAGTCGTGCTGTGTCGAATGCCTTCGGACCCATCCTTCCATGACTTGCCTCACCGGTCGTGGCAGACCTCGGACCTGCCGCTCTGGCACTATCGAGACAAGTAAGCGAAGGGAGCCCCGGCCGGCGGTGGGACTGTTCGACAGGTTTCGGCGTAACAAACGTCGCGGCGCGCGCATCGATTCCGCCGCCGATCTCGAGTACCTGCGCAACTGGGTGGCCACCCACACCGGCGTCGAGGCGTTCGTCGAACCGAAGACCACGGTCACCGACGTCACGGTGGTGCTGGTGGCCGCCGACGGGGAGTGGACGCGGCGCCGGGCCGGGGGAGAGGCAGGCGCGCGCCGGCTGTCCGACCGGCTGAGGATCCCGGTGTATGACGTGCAGAAGGTCGGCTACCCGCAGCGGATGCGCGACTACGACGAACGCCGCCGCATCGAGCGCCGCCGCGCGTTGCGGCGCGAACTCGAGGAAAGCTGACTCGGCACTGTTACGGTACCGGCGGTACCGCCTAGTCCCGGAGGGGTGATGAGCGAGAGCATCGAACGGTTCGTCGACAGCACGGGCGACGTGCGGATCGCGGTCTACGAGGAAGGCAATCCCGACGGGCCCACGCTGGTGCTGGTGCACGGCTGGCCGGACTCGCACGTGCTGTGGGACGGTGTCGTACCGCTGCTGGCCGACCAGTTCCGGATCATCCGCTACGACAACCGCGGTGTTGGTAAATCGACTGTTCCCCAACAGGTTCCGCAGTACCGCCTGGCGTGCTACGCCGACGACTTCGCGGCCGTCACCGCCGCCGTCAGCCCGGACGCCCCGGTGCACGTGCTGGCCCACGACTGGGGTTCGGCCGCGCTGTGGGAGTACCTCGCCCGCCCCGAGGCCCGCGAGCGGGTGGCGTCGTTCACCTCGGTGTCCGGGCCCAGCGCCGACCACCTCAACCGGTTCATCCTCGGTGCGCTGCGCCAGCCGTACCGGCCGCGCCGCTTCGCACGGGCGCTGGCCCAGTTCGGCCGCATGAGCTACATGACGGTGTTCGCCACCCCGGTGCTCGGACCGATGTCCGTGCGGCGCGGGATGCGCCGTGGCAAGCTCGACCGGATCCTCACCGGGCGCGACGGGATCGCCCCCGAGCGGATCCACCACTCGCCGCAACTGGCCACCGACGCCGTGAACAGCCTCAAGGTGTACCGCGCCAACTTCCTGCGGTCGCTGGTCAAGGCGCGGCCCGATCATCACGTCGACGTACCCGTTCAGCTGATCGTCAACACCCGCGACCGGTTCGTGCGCCCGTACGTCTACGACGACACCCCGCGCTGGGTGGCGCGGCTGTGGCGGCGCGACGTCAACGCCGGGCACTGGACGCCGATGTCGCACCCGGATCTGCTCGCTCGCGCCGTGCGCCAACTCGCCGACCACGTCGACGGCGCCCCGCCCGCCCGCGAACTGCGCCGCGCCCGCGTCGGCGGACGGCGCGAACACTTCAGCGACACACTGGTTTCGGTCACCGGGGCGGGCAGCGGCATCGGCCGGGCGACCGCGCTGGCGTTCGCGAAGCAGGGTGCGGAGCTCATCGTCAGCGACGTCGACGAGGGCTCGGTCAAGGAGACCGCCGCGCAGATCAGCGCGCGCGGCGGCGTCGCGCACCCCTATGTGCTCGACGTCTCCGACGCCGACGCCGTCGAGGCGTTCGCCGACACCGTGTGCGCCGAGCACGGGGTGCCCGACGTGGTGGTCAACAACGCCGGGGTGGGGCACGCCGGCATGTTCCTCGACACCCCGCGCGCCGAGTACGAGCGGGTGCTGTCCATCAACTTCGGCGGAATCGTCAACTGCTGCCGGTCATTCGGGCGACGCATGGTCGACCGCGGCATGGGCGGGCACGTCGTCAACGTGTCGTCGATGGCCGCGTTCGCGCCGCAGCAGTCGATGAACGCCTACGCCACCAGCAAGGCCGCGGTGTTCATGTTCAGCGACTGCCTGCGCGCCGAACTCGACCGCGCCGGCATCGGACTGACCACGATCTGCCCGGGCGTGATCGACACCAACATCATCAACACCACCCGCTTCGACGCGCCGGCCGCAAAGCAGGGCAAGGTCGACGGTCGCCGCAGGCAGCTGCAGAAGCTGTTCAGCCTGCGCCGCTACGGCCCGGACAAGGTGGCCGACGCGATCCTCGACGCGGTCAGGAAGAACAAGCCGATCCGCCCGGTCACCCCGGAGGCGCACCTGCTCTACGGCGTCTCGCACCTGGCGCCGCAGGTGATGCGCAGCACCGCCCGCGGCCAGGTGGTCTAGCCGTTGGCCGAGATGTCCTCGAGCACCGCGAACAGCGTCCGGGTCGGCACGCCGGTGCCGCCCTTGCCGGTGTAGCCCCACGGGCCCGCGGAGTTGAAGGCCGGGCCCGCGATGTCGATGTGCGCCCATTGCACGCCGTCGGCGACGAACTCACGCAGGTAGGTGCCCGCGACCAGCATGCCGCCCCAGCGTGAACCGCTGACGTTGGCCAGGTCGGCGACCGTCGACTTCAGTTCGTCCTTGAGTTCCTCGGGCAGCGGCATCGGCCAGCCGTTCTCGCCGACCTCCTGCGAGCGGGCGGCCACCCGGTCGCGGAACTCGTCGCTGCCCATCACGCCCGGGGTGCGGTTGCCCAGCGCCACCATCTGCGCGCCGGTCAGCGTGGAGGTCTCGATCAGGTAGTCCGGGTTGTCCTCGCAGGCCCGCACGATCGCGTCGGCCAGGATCAGCCGGCCCTCGGCGTCGGTGTTGAGCACCTCGACCGTGGTGCCGCCGTACTGGGTGAGCACGTCACCCGGCCGCTGCGCGGTCGCCGACGGCATGTTCTCGGCCATCGGCACGGTGGCGATCACGTCGATCGGCAGGTTCTGCTTGGCCGCGAGCACCACGGTCGCGATCACCGCCGCCGCACCGCCCATGTCCGAGGTCATGTGGTGCATGTTGGCGGCCGGCTTGATCGAGATGCCGCCGGTGTCGAACGTGATGCCCTTACCGACCAGCGCGACCTTCTTGCCGCGGTTGCGTCCGCGCGGCTTGGCCCCCTTGTGGCTCAGCCGCACCAGCCGCGGCGGGCGCGACGAGCCCTTGCCGACGCCGATGATGCCGCCGAACCCGGCCTTCTCCAGCGCCTTCTCGTCGAGGATCTCCACCGTCAGCCCGACAGATTCACCCAAAGCCTTTGCGCGAGCGGCGAACTCGGCGGGGAACAGGTGGCTGGGCGGGGTGTTGACCAGGTCGCGCGCGGTGGCCACGGCGGTCGCGATGTCGGCGGCCTTCTGCGCGACGTCCTTCTGGCCCCGTGCGGTGGTCAGCGCGGTGATGGTGCGCAGCCCGGCGTCCTTGGGCGCGGTCTTGGCGCTGCGGAAGTCGGCGAACCGGTACGAGCCCAGGATCAGGCCCTCGACCGCGGCGCCCAGGTTCAGCTCCGAGAGCGTGGTGAGCGCGGTCTCGGTGCCGTTCAGCGAGCGGGCCGCGGCACCGGCCGCGCGACGGATCACCTCGGCGGGGTACTCGTCGCGCTCCTTGCCGAGGCCGACCGCCAGCACGTAGCCGACCGGCAGCGACGGCGCCACCACCCGGGTCACCTGCTCGGCGCCGCCCTTGGCGCCCAGCGCCGCCAGGGCCGCCTCGATCTCGGCGGTCGCAGCGGCGTCGAGGAACGGGTTGGCCACCACCCGGGCCGAACTGTCGTCATCGCCTCCGCTGGTCACCGGGACGATCAGCGCCGAGGACTTCGCCTTGCGTCTGGGCAGCGACGAGGCGACGGTGACAGCGGGGGCCTGGTATCCGACGTATGCAGCGCTCACGGAGAACAACCCTAGATTAGGGTGACTTGGCGTGACTGAGGTGTTGAGGGGCCCGCTGGAACAACGTCATCGCGACCTGGGCGCGAGCTTCGCCGAATTCGGCGGCTGGCTGATGCCGGTCGCTTACGCGGGCACGGTCAAGGAGCACACCGCGACCCGCACCACGGTCGGGCTCTTCGACGTCAGCCACCTCGGCAAGGCGCTGGTGCGCGGCCCGGGGGCGGCGGCGTTCATCAACTCCGCGTTCACCAACGACCTCAACCGGATCGGCCCCGGCAAGGCGCAATACACGTTGTGCTGCACCGAATCCGGCGGTGTCGTCGACGATCTGATCGCCTACTACGTCTCCGACGACGAGATCTTCCTGGTGCCCAACGCGGCCAACACCGCCGCCGTCGTCGCCGCGCTGAAGGAGCGCGCACCCGAGGGGCTGACCATCACCGACGAACACCGCTCCTACGCGGTGCTGGCCGTGCAGGGGCCCAGGTCCGCCGAGGTGGTCGGCGGGCTGGGGCTGCCGACCGAGATGGACTACATGGGCTTCGCCGACGCCGAGTTCGCCGGGGTGCCCGTGCGGGTGTGCCGCACCGGCTACACCGGTGAGCAGGGCTACGAGCTGCTGCCGCCGTGGGACCGCGCCGACGTGGTGTTCGACGCGCTGGTGGAGAAGGTCACCGCCGCCGGCGGCGAGCTGGCCGGGCTGGGCGCCCGCGACACGCTGCGCACCGAGATGGGCTACCCGCTGCACGGTCACGAGCTGTCGCTGGACATCTCGCCGCTGCAGGCCGGCTGCGGCTGGGCGATCGGCTGGAAGAAGGACGCGTTCTGGGGCCGTGAGGCCCTGCTGGCCGAGAAGGAGGCCGGTCCGGCCCGGCGGCTGCGCGGACTCAAGGCCGTCGGCAGGGGAGTGCTGCGCGCCGACCTGACCGTGCTCGACGGCGACCGGCCGGTGGGCGTCACCACGTCGGGCACGTTCTCGCCGACGCTGAAGGTCGGCATCGGCCTGGCGCTGATCGACTCCGCGGCCGGCATCGCCGACGGGGCGCGCGTCACCGTCGACGTCCGCGGCCGAGCCCTCGAGTGCGAAGTGGTCAAGCCGCCGTTCGTCGAGGCGAAAACTCGCTAGCGCGCCGGATATACAATCGTTTCATGACTGAAGGCCCCCTCGAGTTCACCGTTGAGCGCAACGCCAATCCGGCGAGCGACGAGGTACGGGCCTCGATTCTGGCCAACCCCGGGTTCGGCCAGTACCACACCGACCACATGGTCACCATCGACTGGACCGAGGGCGACGGCTGGCACGACGCGCGGGTGATCCCGTACGGCCCCATCGAACTCGACCCGTCGGCGATCGTGCTGCACTACGCGCAGGAGATCTTCGAGGGCCTCAAGGCCTACCGCTGGGCCGACGGTTCGATCGTGTCGTTCCGTCCCGAGTCCAACGCCAAACGGCTGCGCACCTCGGCGCAGCGGCTGGCGATCCCGGAGCTGCCCGAAGAGGTGTTCATCGAGTCGCTGCGCCAGTTGATCGCGGTCGACGAGGCGTGGGTGCCGCCGGCCGGCGGCGAGGAGTCGCTGTATCTGCGGCCGTTCGTGATCGCCACCGAGCCCGGCCTCGGGGTGCGGCCCGCCAAGGAGTACCGCTACTTCGTGATCGCCTCCCCGGCCGGCGCCTACTTCAAGGGCGGCATCAAGCCGGTCAGCGTCTGGTTGTCGCAGGAGTACGTGCGCGCCTGCCCGGGCGGCACCGGCGCGGCCAAGTTCGGCGGCAACTACGCCGCCTCGCTGCTCGCCCAAGCCCAGGCCGCCGAGAACGGCTGCGACCAGGTGGTGTGGCTGGACGCCGCCGAACGCCGCTTCGTCGAGGAGATGGGCGGCATGAACCTGTTCTTCGTGTTCGGCAGCGGTGGCTCGGCCCGGTTGGTCACCCCCGAGCTGAGCGGCTCGATCCTGCCCGGTGTGACGCGGGATTCGTTGCTGCAGTTGGCAACTGACGCCGGCTTCGCCGTCGAGGAACGCAAGATCGACGTCGACGAGTGGCAGAAGAAGGCCGCCGCGGGCGAGATCACCGAGGTGTTCGCGTGCGGCACCGCCGCGGTCATCACCCCGGTCGGCACGGTCAAGCACGCCGAGGGCGAGTTCACCATCGCCGACGGCAAGCCGGGTGAGATCACCATGGCGCTGCGCGACACGCTCACCGGCATCCAGCGCGGTACCTTCGCCGACACCCACGGCTGGATGGCCCGGCTGAACTAGCCGATCGCCAGGCCCAGCGCGGTGACCGTCGTCGTCACCTCGACGGCGGCACCCAGCACGTCACCGGTGACCCCGCCGAAGCGGCGCACGCAGTGCGCGACGAGCAGCGCGGCGCACCCCAGCGCCACCGCGACGGCCACCGGTCCCTGCCAGGGCCGCGGGCCGGCGAGCACCGCCAGCCCCGCCACCGCGAGAAGCCACGCCACCACCACGGCGACCGGCTGACTGCCCGCGACCAGCGCACCCAGCGAACTGCCCGCCGCGGCGGGCACCCCGCGCCGACACGCCAGCACCGCCGCGACCCGGCCGGTGGCCACCGCCACCACCACCGCCAGCGGGTCGAGCTGGGCGAACGTCAACGCCTGCACCAGGATCGCCACCACCGCGGCGGCCACCCCGAACGGTCCAACCGGGCCGTCGCGCATCACCGCCAGCGCGCGCTCCGGCGGGCCGTAGCAGCCCAGCCCGTCGGCGGTGTCGCACAACCCGTCGAGGTGCAGCCCGCGCGTGGTCAGCAGCAGCACCGCGACGGCCAGCACCCCGGCCAGCGCGCCGGGACCGAACGCCCACGACGCCGCCCACACGGTCGCCGCGGCCAGCGCGCCCAGGGCCAGCCCGACCACCGGCAGCGCGGTCAGCGCGCCGCGGCCCACGGGGGAGTCGCTGCGCACCGGGATCACGGTGCCGAACGCGAACGCCCCCGCCAGGGACCGGATCATTCGCTGATGCCCGCCTCGTCGAACGTCGCCATCTGCTCCAGCACGGCGACCGCGGCCCGCACCAGCGGCAGCGCCACCGCCGCGCCGGTGCCCTCGCCGAGCCGCATCCGCATGTCGACGATCGGCTCCAGGCCCAGCCGCTCCAGCGCCACCGCGTGCGCGGGCTCGGTGGAGCGGTGCCCGGCCTGCCACCATTGGCGCGCACCCGGGGCCATCCGGTCGGCGGCCAGTGCCGCGGCGGTCACCACCAGCCCGTCGAGCAGCACCGGGGTGCGCCGCACGGCCGCCTGCGCGCAGAACCCCGCCATCGCCGCCAGGTCGGCGCCGCCGCAGATCCGAAGCAGCGCAACGGGATCGGTGCGATCACGGCGGGCGCGGTAGAGCGCGTCGCGGATCGCGGCGGTCTTGCGCGCCCAGCCCGCGTCGTCGATGCCGGTGCCTCGGCCCACCACCGCGACGGGTTCGGTGTCGGTCAGTGCGGCGACCAAAGTCGTTGCGGGCGTGGTATTTCCGATGCCCATGTCACCGGCGATGAGCAGGTCCGCCCCGGAGTCGACCTCCTCGTCGGCGATGCGCCTGCCCGCCTCGATCGCGGCGCTGACCTCCTCGTCGCTGAGCGCGTCTTCGACGGCGATGTTGCCGCTGCCGCGCCGCACCTTGTGCGCGCCGACGGCGGGGGAGTGCGGCTGCTCGGTGTCCACGGCGACATCGACGACGCGCACGGTGGCCCCGGCGATGTCGGCGAGCGCGTTAATCGCCGCCCCGCCCGCGGTGAAGTTCGCCACCATCTGCGCGGTGACGTCGGGCGGATACGCCGACACCCCGGCCGCGGCGACCCCGTGGTCGCCGGCGAACACCACCACCCGCGCCCGCTGGAACTGTCGCGGCGGACACACGCCCTGGCAGGCCGCCACCCACACCGACAGGTCCTCGAGCCGGCCCAGCGAGCCGCGCGGTTTGGTGAGTCGCTGCTGGCGCGCGCGGGCCGCGGCGGCGGCCTGCTCGTCGGGGGCGACGACGGTCGCGAACTCGGTCACACGGGCTCCTTGACTGTCACCGGCTGGCCCGCGACCACCAGCACCACGCGCTCGCACACCGCGGCCAGCCGCTGGTTGAGCGAGCCGAGCTCGTCGGCGAACCGCCGGCCCGCCGCCGTCGCGGGCACCACGGTCAGCCCCACCTCGGGGCTGACCAGCGCCAGCGGGGCAGGGAACGCGTCCACCGCGGCGACCAGAGCGTCGACCTCGGCGGCCACCGAACCCCCGGTCCAGGCGCCGGCCCGGTCCATCGCCGCGGTCAGCCACGAGCCGACGTCGTCGACCAGCGTCGGGGTCGGGTCGGCGCGCAACTGCGCTGCCACATCGGTGGTTTCGACGGTCGACCAGCGGTCCGCGCGGCGGTCGCGGTGCGCGGTCACCCGGGCCGCCCACTCGGCGTCGTCACCGGGATCGGGGCCGGTGGCCAGGTAGCGCAGCGGACCGGGCGCGTCGGCGGCCAGCGCGGTCTCGGCCCACCGGGACTTGCCCGACCGGATGCCGCCGAGCACCAGGACGCGCACCGGGCTCAGGCGACCTTGTCGCCGCGGTTGACCCGGGGCCGCGGCGCACGCATCCGGCGCAGCTGCGAGGCCCGGCTGGCCGCGTAGAAGCCCAGCTTCCAGCCGCCCTCGGTGCTGTCCGGGAACTTCTCGGCGACCAGCCTGTTGACCTTGCGGCCCAGGATGAAGCCGTCGGCCACCATGATCAGCACGAGCGCGAACATCGCGTACGACACCGCCTGCTGCACGGCCAGCGACGGCATCGCGAGCATGACGAAGATCAGGAACATCGCGGCGGGCATGAACAGCCCCAGCGCGTTGCGGCGGGCGTCGACGACGTCGCGCACGAAGCGGCGCACCGGGCCGCGGTCGCGCGGCAGCAGGTACTCCTCCTCGCCGTTCATCATCCGCTCGCGCCGTTCGGCCATCTCCGCGCGCCGCGCCGCCTTCTCGGCCTTGCGCTCCTCGCGGGTCAGCGTCTTGCGCATCTCCTTGCGGCGGCGCCGGGCCTCGGCGGCGGTCATCGGGGCGGGCGCCACCGGGCCGCGCCGGCGGGCGGCCTCGTTGCGCTTGGGGGTGGGCCGGCCCTTGGGAGCGGTGCCGCGCTTGCGGGAGTCCTGCGAGCCGGAGCTGTCGCCGGAGGCGGCCTCGGACGCCCCGGAGGTGTCGGCGGTGTCCGGATTCGGCGGATTGTCCTTCTTACGGCCCAGCAGGTTCACGCCTGCAAGGGTACTTCCGCGCCGCGGGGCCGCCACTGCTGGGGACAGGCTCGGGAATAGGTGCGAAAGAAGGTACCGTTGTGTCAGTACGCCCCATATCGATGAGGCCTTACAGGAGACGTGATGACAGTTCAGCCAGAGTCGGCCACCGCCACCCACGGCGTGATCCTGACCGATGCCGCCGCCGCCAAGGCCAAGGCGCTGCTGGAGCAGGAGGGCCGCGACGACCTCGCGCTGCGCATCGCCGTGCAGCCGGGTGGCTGCGCCGGTTTGCGCTACAACCTGTTCTTCGACGACCGGACCCTCGACGGTGATCTGACCGCGGAGTTCGGCGGCGTGACGCTGACCGTGGACCGGATGAGCGCGCCGTACGTGCAGGGCGCCACCATCGACTTCGTCGACACCATCGAGAAGCAGGGCTTCACGATCGACAACCCGAACGCCACCGGGTCGTGCGCCTGCGGCGATTCGTTCAACTGAGCTAGTACTGGCCGCCGGTGCGCGGCAGATATGAGCAGACCAGGACCTCGTCGCCCTGCGCGATCAGCTGGGCGACGGCCTGCTGCTCGTCGTTGACTGGCCGGGCGCGCCGTGAGCCGGCCGCAGGCGCCACCTTCATGGTGAACAGCACCTGGGCCTGATGGGGTGAGCCCAGCACGATCTTGTCGATCGAGGTGACCTCCGCGGAGCTGTACTGCTTGCGGAACGCGTCGCTGGACAACCCCGCCAGCGCCAGGTCGGAGCGCTTCTCCTTCACCGCGTCGAACAGCCCGCACAGCGTGTGCCGGGCGACGGTCTCGTCGTCCCCGTTGGCCAGCGCGTCGAGGTACTCCTGGATCGCCGCCCTGGCCGACGCCTCGGTCAGGGTCCCCGACGACGGTGTCGCGTCGTCGTCGCGGAACCAGGCGACGGCGCCGACGATCCCGGCCAGCACCGCCACCGCCAGCACGACGGCGACGATCAGCGGCCAGCGCCGCTTCTTCGGGTACGGAACCGGCGGGGGCAGCATCCCCGGATAGGCGTTCTCCGGATAGGGGACTGACGGCGGATACATTTGCGGGCCGGCAGGGCCAGCCCCGTATTCGGGCGGGTACGGACCCGTCATCGATTTGCTCCCCCGAGATGTGTGGTCGCAGACGCCTGTCTACAGTGGCTGGCGGGCATTTGTAGGCAGGTTAGCGCACTACAATTAGGTAGACGGCTTAACAAAAAGAAGGGCGACTGTTCGTGACAATTGCGGTGACCGGATCGATTGCAACCGACCATCTGATGCGGTTCCCCGGAAAGTTCTCCGAACAGCTGCTGCCCGAACACCTGCAGAAGGTGTCGCTGAGCTTCCTGGTCGACGATCTGGTGGTGCACCGCGGCGGCGTGGCCGGCAACATGGCCTACGCGATCGGTGTGCTGGGCGGAGACGTGGCGCTCGTCGGCGCCGTCGGCCGCGACTTCGACGACTACCGCAAGTGGCTGGAGTCGGCCGGGGTGGACACCGGCAGCGTGCTGGTCTCCGACACCGCCTACACCGCGCGCTTCGTCTGCACCACCGACGACGCCATGGCGCAGATCGCGTCGTTCTACCCGGGCGCGATGTCGGAGGCGCGCAACATCTCGCTGGCCGACGTCACCAAGCGGATCGGCACCCCGGATCTGGTGATCATCGGCGCCAACGACCCGGAGGCGATGTTCCGCCACACCGAGGAGTGCCGCGAGCTCGGCCTGCCGTTCGCCGCCGACCCGTCCCAGCAGCTGGCCCGGCTCAACGGCGAGGAGATCCGCCGGCTCATCGACGGCGCCACCTACCTGTTCACCAACGACTACGAGTGGGACCTGCTGCTGCAGAAGTCCGGCCTGAGCGAGGCGCAGGTGATGAGCCAGGTCGGGCTGCGCGTCACCACGCTGGGACCCAAGGGTGTGGACCTGGTCAGCCGCGACGGCACCTTCGTCCACGTCGACGTCGTGCCCGAGAAGCGCAAGGCCGACCCCACCGGCATCGGCGACGCGTTCCGCGCCGGGTTCCTGACCGGGCGCAGCGCGGGCCTGAGCCTGGAGCGCTCGGCCCAGCTGGCCTCGCTGGTCGCGGTGCTGGTGTTCGAGGCGCCCGGCCCGCAGGAGTGGTCCTGGGACCGCGACGAGGCGCTGCAGCGCCTCGGGGACGCCTACGGTGCCGAGGCGGCCGCCGAGATCGCGGCCGCGCTCAAGTAACTACAGCTGCACCGGGTACGTCGGCTCCTTGATCTGCGGCACGATGCTGCCGTCGACGAAGATCGCGTGCCACAGCATGAAGATCAGCACGGTCCACAGCCGGCGGCTGTGATCGGTCACGCCGTTCCGGTGTTCGTCGAGCATCGTGCGCACCGCGGCGAGGTCGACCAGTTCGCCTGCCTGTGACGTGGCCACCATCTGGTACGCCCAGTCCAGCAGCTCGCCGGCGCGCAGCCAGTGCCGGATCGGCACCGGGAAGCCCAGCTTCGGCCGGTTCAGCACATGTGCGGGCACGATCGGCTCCAGCGCCCGGCGCAGCGCGTATTTCGTTGTCGCCCTGGTGATCTTCTGGTTGTAGGGGAGCCGGGAGGCGACGGCGAACACCTCGGGATCCAGGAACGGCACCCGCAGCTCCAGCGAGTTGGCCATCGTCATCTTGTCGGCCTTGACCAGGATGTCGCCGCGCAGCCAGGTGAACAGGTCGAGATGCTGCATCCGCGCGACCGGATCCCAGCCTTGGGACTGTGCGTAGATCTGCGCGGTGACGTCGGTGTGCGTCCACTCCGGGCGGAAACCGGGCAGGACGGCGCGCAGCTGCTCGTCGGAGAAGCTGCGCGCGTTGCCGTAGTAGCGCTCCTCGAGGGTGAGCGAACCGCGGTGCAGCAGGCTCTTGCCGCGCATCCCCTCCGGCAGCGGCCGCGACGCCTTGCCCAGCGAGCGCCGCAGCGGACGCGGCAGATACTCGAAGGGCTTGAGCGACAACGGCTCCCGGTAGATCGTGTAGCCGCCGAACAGCTCGTCGGAGCCCTCGCCGGACAGCACCACCTTGACGTGCTTGCGGGCCTCCCGGGCGATGAAGAACAACGGCACCAGCGCCGGGTCGGCGACCGGTTCGTCGAGATACCAGACGATCTCGGGCAGCGCCTCGACGAACTCCTGCTGGCTGACCACCTTGGTGACGTGGCGGGCACCGATCGCCTCGGCCGACGCCACGGCGACGTCGATCTCGGAGAAGCCCTCACGCTCGAACCCGGTGGTGAACGTGATCAGCCGCGGGTTGTGGCGCATCGCCAGCGCGGCGATCGCCGTCGAGTCGATCCCGCCCGACAGAAACGCGCCCACCGTCACGTCGGCGCGCATGTGCTTGGCCACCGAGTCCTCCAGGACCGCGGTGATCTCGTCGTAGCGCTCCTGCTCGCGGCCGGCCACGAACGGCACCGCGGTGAACTTCGGCGTGAAGTAGCGCGTCACCTCCGGGGCCCGGCCGGGCCGGATCCGCGCGTAGCTGCCCGACTCGAGGCGGCGCACGCCGCGGTGCAGCGTCTCCGGCTCCGGGACGTACTGCAGCACCGTGTAGTGCTGCACCGCCCGCTGGTCCAGCGACAGGTCCAGGCCCAGGGTGTCGGCGAGCGCCAGCAGGCACTTCTTCTCGCTGCCCACCGCGGTGCCGCCCGGCCCGGTCGCCATAAACAGCGGTTTGATGCCGAACGGGTCGCGGGCGCAGAACAGCTCGCCCTCGACGGTGTCCCACAGCGCGAACGCGAACATGCCGCGCAGCCGCGACAGCGCGTCGGTGCCCCAGTGGTGGTAGGCGGCCACGATGGCCTCACCGTCGCCGTCGGTGGCGAAGGTCGCACCGTGTTCGGTGCGCAGCGCCTCGCGCAGCTCCAGGTAGTTGTAGATCTCGCCGTTGAAGACCAGTACGTAGCGGTCCGGCGTCTCCGGCGGCCCCCAGCGCAGCGGTTGATGGCTGTGGGCGATGTCGATGATCGACAACCGGTTGAAGCCCAGCACCAGATGCTCATCAGACCAGGTCCCGGGCTCGTCGGGGCCCCGATGGCGCATCAGGTGCGAGGCCGCAGAGACCGTGTCGATCACCGCGGGGGAGACGTCGGCGGACGGGTCACGCAGTAAGGCCAGCAGTCCGCACACCGCGCCAGTATGCCTAACGCGTCCGGGCGGCGAGGAACGACATAGGCGAGGTGTGTCGAGACCCTCGTCGGGGCGTGGTCTACGCTGCGTAGTATTCGCTTCGAAATCGACCGTCATGCGGTCGCGCGGCACAACTCTAGGAGGCTCCAACGTGTCACCTCGCGGGCTGAAGACGGCGGCGCGGACGGCGTCACTGTCCATCGTCCTGGGTGCTACGGCGTTGCTGCTCAGTGGCTGCAGCTGGTCGGATGTGCTGGGACTCGGCTGGCCGAAGGGCATCACGCCTGAGGCGCACCTGAACCGTGAACTGTGGATCGGTTCGGTGATCGCGTCGCTCGTGGTCGGCGCCATCGTGTGGGGCCTGATCTTCTGGAGCATGGCGTTCCACCGCAAGAAGAAGGGCGACACCGAGTTGCCGCGCCAGTTCGGCTACAACATGCCGCTGGAGCTGACGCTGACGGTGATCCCGTTCCTGATCATCTCGGTGCTGTTCTACTTCACCGTCGTCGTCCAGGAACGGATGATCAACGACGAGAAGGACCCCGAGGTCGTCATCGACGTCACCGCGTTCCAGTGGAACTGGAAGTTCGGCTACAACAAGGTCGACTTCGCCGACGGCACCTTCACCTACGACGGCGCCGACCCGGAGGCGGCGGCCGCGGTGGCTTCCGGCCCCGAGGGTCTGCAGGGTGAGCACGGCGGCGAGTACGGCGCCATCCACGGCAAGAGCCCGGAGGACCGCTCGTACCTGGCGTTCGACAAGGTCGAGACGCTGGGCTCCTCGACGGAGATCCCGGTGCTGGTGGTGCCCGCCGGCAAGCGCATCGAGTTCAACATCGCCTCGGCGGACGTCATCCACGGCTTCTGGGTGCCGGAGTTCCTGTTCAAGCGCGACGTGCTGCCGAACCCGGAGGCCAACAACTCCGACCGGACGTTCCAGGTCAGCGAGATCACCCAGACCGGCGCGTTCGTCGGGCGCTGCACCGAGATGTGCGGCACCTACCACTCGATGATGAACTTCGAGCTGCGTGTGGTGGAGCCCAACGACTTCAAGGCCTACCTGGAGCAGCGGATCGACGGCAAGACCAACGCCGAGGCGCTGGAGGCGATCAACCAGCCGCCGCTCGCCGTGACCACCAAGCCGTTCGACACCCGGCGCGGTGAGCTCGCTCCGGAAATCAAGCAGGCAAGCAAGTAGGGGACAACCAGCAATGCATATCGAAGCCCGGCTGTTCGAGTTCCTGACCGCCTTCTTCGTGCTGGCGGCCGTCGTCTACGGCGTCCTGACCCTGCTGTACGCCCCCGGTGGGCTGGAGTGGGCCGGCACCACGGCCCTCGTCCTCAGCGCCGGCCTGACCCTGATCACCGGCACCTTCTTCCGGTTCGTGGCGCGCCGCCTCGACACCCGGCCCGAGGACTACGAGGACGCCGAGATCAGCGACGGCGCTGGCGAGCTCGGCTTCTTCAGCCCGCACAGCTGGTGGCCGATCATGGTCGCGCTGGCCGCCTCGGTCACCGCGGTCGGTGTCGCCCTGTGGCTGCCGTGGCTGATCTTCGCCGGTGTCTGCATGGTCGTCGCCGCGGTCTGCGGTCTGACGTTCGAGTACCACACCGGCCCCGAGAGGCACTGACGTCGCCCGGGCCGCACGGCCCGGTTCTCGACGGTGCCCGGCAAGATCACAATCGGGGCACCACTTGGCCCGTAGCGCGCGCCAAGGCTCTCACCACGCCGATCCGGTTGGGTAATGTTGCCGGGGCAGGGTCGATCAGACCGAGCCTGAGCAGGTTAGTGGGCGTGTCGCGCCGGGATGAGCAGTCGAGAAGGATAGGCGTAAATGAGCGGGCCGAATCCCCCCGATGACGAAGCGTCGCTCCCAGGTCAGGAGCCGGAACCTGAACTAGCCGGTGAACCCGCCGCGGACAACGGCGAGACCGAGATCTACTCGCGCGCCTACTCGGCGCCGGAGTCCGAACAGTTCACCGCGGGGCCGTACGTGCCCCCGGATTCCGCGCTGTACGACTACGACGACTACGAGCAGTCCGACCTCGAGCCCGTCGCCCCGCCGAAGTGGCCGTGGGTGGTCGGGGTGGCCGCCATCGTCGCGGCGATCGCGCTGGTGGCGTCGGTGTCGGTGCTGGTGACCCGCACGGAGACCAGCAACCTGGCGACCCCGCAGACCACGACCACCACGACGACCGTGGTGCCGCCGGTCCAGGACGAGATCACCCCGACGACGACGCAGGAGCCGCCGCCTCCGCCGCCGCCGAGCGAGGAGGCACCGCCCCCGCCGCCGGAGACCGTGACCGTCACCGAGGAGGCCCCGCCGCCCCCGCCGCCGGCCCCCGAGCCTGCGCCCGAGCCGCCGGCCCCGGCGCCGGAGACCACTGAGCCGCCGTCGAGCCCGCCGCCCATCACGACGACGCGGTCGGGTCCGCGTCAGGTCACCTACTCGGTGACCGGAACGAAGGCACCTGGAGACATCATCACCGTGACCTACATCGACGCGTCCGGTCGCAGCCGCACCCAGCGCAACGTGTACATCCCGTGGTCGCTGACGGTGACCCCGATCTCGCAGTCCGAGATCGGCTCGGTGCAGGCGTCGAGCCTGTTCTTGGTGAGCCGGCTGAACTGCTCGATCACCACCAGCGACGGCACCGTCCTGTCGTCGAACACCAACAACGCCGCGCAGATCAGCTGCTGATGAGCTACGACGTCGACGACACCGGACGTTCGCGGCTCACCCCGGCGCTGGACTCCACCGAACTGGACCGCACCGACCGTCTGCTGCTCGGCTCCAGCGCCGGCGTCTGGCTGGTCGCGCTGGGCACCGCCGTCGCCGCGACGGTCGCGCTGGTCGATCTCGGTACCGCGCACACCGCGCCCGTCGGCGCGTCGGGCACCCCGTGGGGGCTCTACGGCGTCATCGCCGTGTCGGCGGCGGTGATCGCGGGCGCGGTGCCGCTGCTGCTGCGGGCCCGCCGGGAGGCGATGGCCGACACGTCAGCGGGACCCCGCGCGGAGGGCGTCTCAGCGCCCCACACACCGGCCGGGGGCAGGGGAGCGGCCCCTCGGGCGCCGTACGCCGCGCCGCGTGCTCTGCGGACGCCTGAGGCCGCGAAAATCGCGCGCGACGGAGCCGTCGCCGCCGCCGAACGGCTGTGGCTGCGCTGCGCGCTGGTCATCATCTGCGCGATGGGGGTCGCGATGGTGACGATCGGCGTGGCCACCTACCTGATGGCGGTGGGCAGCGATCTGGCGTCGTGGATCCTCTACGGCCTGACCGCGGTGATCATCGTCGCGATGCCGGTCGCGCCGTGGTACTACCTCAAAGAGATGCGCGCGCTGCTGAATCAGTAAGCGCCCTGGCGCTTTTCGTCGTCTGGGCTCGCGGGCGTCGCTATACGCCGAATATTGCGTTCACGGTCGTGGATTCTCGGGATCTACGCGCGGTGGGCTGCGCGTCGAGATAGCAGTCGTGGTCGTGAATTTGTCGGTTCGACGACCGGGAATGCTATTTCGTGCTGGTCAGCTCGCGGGTGTGTCCGTTGCTGAATATTGCGTCCACGGTCGTGAAGGCTCGGGATCAACGACCGTGAACGCAAAATCCGCGGCTGTGGTGGTGGCCTGTGCGTCGAGATAGCGGTCGTGGTTGTGAAATCGCCGGATCGACGACCAGGAGTGCTATTTCGCGGTAGCAGCCACCTCGCGGGTGTGCCCGTCGCTGGATATTGCGTTCACGGTCGTGAAAGCTCGGGATCAACGACCGTGAACGCAAAATCCGCGGCTGTGGCGGTGGCGGTGGTCGTGAAACTGTCGGTTCGACGACCAGGAGTGCTATTTCGCGGTAGCAGCCGCCTCGCCGGGGTAGGGGAGTGGCCGGCAGACAGAACTAGTCGCAGAAATGGAAAAGGGGCCCGGGTGGGCCCCTTTTCGCTTCTAGTTCCCTCTAGTGGTGGCCGTTGGACGAATCGCCGTTGCCGCTGATGCGGGCCTGGTACTCGGCCAGCGCCGCGAGCGCCTTGCGCTCGGCCGCGTGGTGGGCCGCCTCGAGCGCTTCGTGTTCCTCGATCGGGTCGGGGGACAGGAAGCTGCCGCTGCCGGGCGTACCCGCCGAACCGAGCTTGTTCATCCGCTTCGGCACCGGAGCACCCTGGTACTCCAGCGGGATCGGATGGCCGTGCTCGTCGACCGGGCCGAGCGGCTGGTGCAGCTCGATGTAGGCACCCTGCGGCAGGCGCTTGATGATGCCCGTCTCGATGCCGTGCTCGAGCACCTCGCGGTCACTGCGCTGCAGGCCGACGGCCCACCGGTAGGCGACGAAGTACACGATCGCCGGCAGGACCACCATGCCGATGCGGCCGATCCACGTCGTCGCGTTCAGCGAGATGTGGAACTTCAGCGCGATGATGTCGTTCATCGCGCACAGCGTCAGCAGCATGTACAGCGAGATCGCGGCGGCGCCGAACGCGGTGCGCACCGGAACGTCACGCGGACGCTGCAGCAGGTTGTGGTGCGCGTCGTCGCCGGTCAGCTTCTTCTCGATCCACGGCCAGGCCGGCAGCATCACGAACACCAGGCCCATGAACAGCGCCACCCAGACCGACGCGGGGATCGTGTAGTTGCCGATGTAGATCTCCCACGGCGGCATGATGCGGGCCATACCCTCGGTCCACATCATGTAGAAGTCCGGCTGGCTACCCGCCGACACCTGAGATGGCTTGTACGGGCCGAGATTCCAGACCGGGTTGATCGTCAGCAGACCGCCGAGCAGACCCAGCACACCGGTGATGATCGCGAAGAACGCACCGGACTTGACCGCGAACACCGGCATGACGCGCACGCCGACGACGTTGGTCTCGGTGCGGCCGGGCCCGGGGAACTGGGTGTGCTTCTGGAACCACACCAGCGCCATGTGCAGGCCGATCAGCGCCAGGATGATGCCCGGGATCAGCAGGATGTGCAGCGCGTACATACGCGGCACCCAGATGCCGTACTCGTTGCACTGGTATCCGACGCCGCCGCAGGGGAAGTCGCCGCCGAACAGCGCCCAGTGCAGCCAGGTGCCGATGACCGGCATACCCAGGGTGATCGACGACAGCGCGGCACGCAGGCCGATACCCGACAGCAGGTCGTCAGGCAGCGAGTAGCCGAAGTAGCCCTCGAACATCGCCAGGATCAGCAGCAGCGAGCCGATGACCCAGTTGGCCTCACGCGGCCGGCGGAACGCGCCGGTGAAGAACACGCGGGCCAGGTGGACCATGATGGCCGCCGCGAACATCAGCGCGGCCCAGTGGTGCACCTGCCGGACGAACAGACCGCCGCGGACCTCGAAGCTGATGTCCAGTGTCGACTCGTAGGCCTTCGACATCTGCACACCGCGCAGCGGCTGGTAGACGCCGTTGTAGGTGACCTCGGCCATCGACGGGTCGAAGAACAGCGTGAGGTACACGCCGGTGATCAGCAGGACGATGAAGCTGTACAGCGCGATCTCGCCCAGCAGGAAGGACCAGTGGGTCGGGAACACCTTGTTCAGCTGACGCCGGACAGCGGCCGACGGGTGGTACCGCGAGTCGATCGCGTCGCCCTGGGCGGCAAGGATGTCCGCGGGCGCTTTCAGTGAAGGGCTCATGCTGTTGTCTTCCGTTCCCAGAACGCCGGCCCGACGGGTTCGATGAAGTCGCCATTGGCGACCAGGTACCCGTCCTGGTCAATGGTGATGGGCAGCTGCGCGAGTGCGCGCGCAGCGGGACCGAATATCGGTTTCGCGTACTGCAGGGCGTCGAACTGCGACTGGTGGCACGGGCAGAGGATCCGGTAGGTCTGCTGCTCGTACAGCGAGGAGGGGCAGCCCAGGTGCGAGCACACCTTCGTGTACGCGAACAGGTCGCCGAAGTTGAAGCTTTCCTGGCCCTTGCGCTTGACCACGCGCGGCATGTCCTGCGCCTTGATCCGGATCAACATGACCGGGTTGCGCACGCCCATCGCGATCTCGGCGAGCTTGTGGTGCGACTCGACGGTGGTGCCGTCGCCGTCGGACTCACGCCACGGGAACACCGTCTCCATACCGCCGGCGTCGATGTCCTCGGGGCGCACCTTCTGGAAGGTGCCCGTACCGGTGGAGCGGGCCAGGTAGATCGTCTCGCCCGGGTACCGCGGGGTCCAGCCCGAGGTCCACAGCACGGCCTTCTTGCCCTCAGCGGTCTGCACCACCGGCTTCCACGGGTTCTTCACCAGGCCACCGATGAACGCGACCAGGGTGCCCAGGCCGAACGCGCCGAGGCCGATGCCCAGCGACACGCCGACCACCTTGCGGCGCTTGATGCCCGATCCCTCGAGCGCGTCGGTGAGGTTGGCCGCCACCGTCTTGCGCTGGATCTCGGGGGAGCGGCCGTCGTGGCGCTCCTGGATCGAGATCTCCTCGGGGATGAACTTCTTCTGGTACAGGATCGCGCCGATGCCGATCGCCAGGATCGACAGGCCGAACGTCAGACCGTACAGCGGGGTGGCGAGGCTGTAGAGGAACTCGCCCTCCGAGCCGTACGGCTTGTACTCCCACGGCCAGAACAGGAACACCAACAGCAGGGCCAGACCCGAGAAGCCGCCCAGCAGAAGCCAGTACGCGACCTGGCGGGTGGCGCGCTTCTCGGCCTTGGTGCCCTCGACCGGCCACCGGTCTTCCTTGTAGACGATCTCGACACCGTCGAGTTTGCCGCCCAGTTCGAGCAGCTCCTCGCGGGACATCGACGCCAGTTCGGCGTCCGTCGGGGTGTTCGGTTGGCCGTTACCCGACTCGCTCATGCTCGCGCTCCGATCCACAGGGCCGCTGCGATGGCGGCCACCATGCCGATAATCCAAATCGCCATGCCCTCGGGTGCCGGACCGAACCCGCCGAGGCCGTAGCCGCCGTAGCTCGGAGTCTTGGCCGACTCAACCACGTAGGCGACGATGTCGCGCTTCTCCTCGGGAGACAGCTGCCGGTCGCCGAACTTGGGCATGTTCTGCGGGCCGGTCAGCATGGCGGTGTAGATCTGCGCCGGCTCGGCGTTGCCGAGGTCCGGGGCGTACTTACCCGACGACAGGGCGCCGCCCTTGCCGGTGAAGTTGTGGCAGGACGCGCAGTTCAGGCGGAACAGGTCACCGCCGCGGGCGACGTTGTCACCGATCAGCGACTCCTGGGCGATCCGCCCGTTGTCGTCGCGGACCAGCGTCGGCCCGCCGCCGTTGGCCTGGATGTAGGCGCCCAGCGCGTCGATCTGCTGCTCGTCGAACTGAGCAGGCTTGCTCGGTGCCTGCGCCTCGCCGCGCATGGCGGGCATGCGGCCGGTGGACACCTGGAAGTACACCGCCGCCTCGCCGACGCCGACCAGGCTGGGGCCGCGGTCGGCGACGCCCTGCAGGTTGACGCCGTGGCAGGTGACGCAGGAGGTGTCGTAGAGCTGCTTACCGGTGCGCAGCAGCGCCGACTGTGATTCGTCAGCGACAGCCACCTGCGGTGTCGGCGTGAGAGTGGCGGCCAGCCCACCGGCGAGGCCCAGTCCGAGCAGCAGCAGCACAGCACCTGACAGGCGCCGGCGCAGCCGACGGCGCGACTTGTCGGTCATCGAACCCCTTCTCTTATTCACGTCGGCGAGCCGATCACCGGACGAAGTAAATAACAGCGAACAGCGCGATCCAGACGATGTCGACGAAGTGCCAGTAGTAGGACACCACAATCGAGGCCGTCGCCTGGGCCGGAGTGAACTTACTCATCCGGGTGCGAGCCAGCAGGATCAGGAAGGCGACCAGGCCGCCGATCACGTGCAGGCCGTGGAAGCCGGTGGCCAGGTAGAACACCGTGCCGTAGGCACTGCTGGAGATGGTGGTGCCGTGCTGGACCAGCTGGATGTACTCGTAGCCCTGGCCGAGTACGAAGAACAGGCCCATCAGGAACGTGATCCAGTACCACCGGCGCAGGCCGTACACGTCGCCCTTCTCGGCGGCGAACACGCCCATCTGGCACGTGAACGACGATGCGATCAGCACCAACGTCACCGGCACCGCCTGTACCAGGTTCAGGTGCGTTGGTGGCGGTGGCCACAGCCCATCCGCATGTGCGCGGGCGGTGAAGTAAATCGCGAATAGTCCAGCAAAGAACATCAATTCGCTGGACAGCCACACTATGGTGCCAACACTGACCATGTTGGGCCGGTTCAGCGAATGAATTCGCGACGTGATTGCGGTTCCCGAGGTCCCTACAGCGCTCGTCACAGGAGCAAGTATGACGCTTTGTAGTTGGACAACTCCACCCGGGTCGGGTGTTTCGTAATATTCGCGGGGTGGCTTCCCCCAAAAACGCAGATTCCCTCAGCTGGCCGGAGATTCTGGGCCGCCTGACCACCGGCCAGTCGCTGCTGGCGGGGCAGGCGGCCTGGGCCATGGACCAGATCATGACCGGCACCGCGACGCCGGCCCAGATCGCCGCGTTCGCGGTGGCGATGAAGATGAAACGCCCGACCTCCGGTGAGGTCGCCGAGTTGGCCGAGATCATGCTCAAGCACGCACGCCGGGTGCCGACCGATGTGATCGGCACCGACACCGTCGACGTGGTCGGGACCGGCGGTGACGGCGCCAACACCCAGAACCTGTCGACGATGGCCGCGATCGTGGTCGCCGCCGCCGGGGTGCCGGTGGTCAAACACGGCAACCGGGCGGCCTCGTCGCTGTCCGGCGGGGCAGACACGCTCGAGGCGCTCGGGGTCAGGATCGACCTCGGCCCCGAGGACGTCGCCCGCAGCGTCGCCGAGGTGGGGATCGGGTTCGCCTTCGCGCCCCAGTTCCACCCGTCCTACCGGCACGCCGGCGCGGTGCGCCGCGAGATCGGGGTGCCCACCGTGTTCAACCTGCTCGGGCCGCTGACCAACCCGGCCACCCCGCGTGCCGGCCTGATCGGCTGCGCCTGGGGCGAGCTGGCCGAGGTGATGGCCGGGGTGTTCGCCTCCCGCCGGTCCAGTGTGCTGGTGGTGCACGGCGACGACGGGCTCGACGAGCTGACCACCACCACGACCAGCACGATCTGGCGGGTGCAGGCCGGCACGGTCGAGAAACTGACCTTCGATCCGGCGGCGTTCGGCTTCCCGCGCGCCGACATTTCCGAGCTCGTCGGCGGCGACGCCGAGGCCAACGCCGCGTCGGTGCGCGCGGTGCTCGGTGGCCAGAAGGGGCCGGTGCGCGACGCGGTCATCCTCAACGCCGCGGGCGCCCTGGTTGCGCACGCCGGGCTATCCAGCGACGCCAAATGGGTGCCGGCGTGGGAGCACGGGCTGGCCAAGGCCGCCGAGGTCATCGACTCCGGGGCGGCCGAACAGCTCCTCGCGCGTTGGGTGCGGTTCTCGCAGCAGTCCTGACCGGCCCGCCCGGTCCAGCTGGTCGGCGGCCAGCCGCGCCGACCGGGCGGACGCGGCCCAGTCGGCCCACCGGCCGGCGGCGTGACGCGGTGTGCAGTAGCCGGATTCGGCGCGCACGATGCGCACCCCCGGCTGGTGCAGCCATCGCGTGATCAACGCGGTCTCCTCGACCAGCGCGCCGCGCAGCGGTGCCGTCGACGGCAGCACCGTCTGCGCCGCCGCCGATATCGCGTCGACCACCGGCATCGGGGGCACCCCGCGCGCGGCGTTGCCGGCGGCGGCCAGCTGACCGTGCCGGATCACCGCCAGATGCCAGCCGCCCGCGCCGTCGGGGCGGGCGGCCACCAGTTCGGGGATCTCGGCCAGCGCCCGCAGCCGCTGACCACGCCAGAGCCCGTCGATCGCGGTGGCGGCGTGGTCGCGCAGCCGCGCGGCGGTCTCGTAGCGGGCGCGCGCGGCGAGCTCGGCGATCTGGTCGAGCACCGCGCGCAGTGCCGAGTCGTCGCGGCCCTCGATCAGCGCGACGGCGCGGCCGACGGCGTCGGCGTACCCGTCGGCGTCCACCCCGCGCGGCGCCGGGCAGGGGGAGAGCTCCCGTTCGGGGCAGGCCAGCCCGTGCACCGCCGAGCGGGCCAGCTTCTTCGTGCAGGTGCGCAGTCCGGTGAACCGGGCCAGCAGCTCGGCGGTGGCGATCGCGTCGGACCGCGCCTTGAACGGACCGATCACGTTGGGGCTCTTGGGGTTTCGCACGGTGGAGAACCGCGGGAACGCCTCGTCGGTCAGCGTCACCCACCACCACTTGTGCGGGAACTTCGACCGGCGGTTGTACGGCGGGGCGTGCGCGGCCAGCAGCCGCAGTTCACGCACCCCGGCCTCAAGGTCGTGTGCGCACTCGACGTGGTCGACGGCGGTGGCCAGGGAGGCCATCTCCTTGATCCGGGTGCGGGTGTCGGCGCCGTTGAAGTACTGGTTCACCCGGCGGCGCAGGTTCACCGCGGTGCCGACGTAGAGCACCTCGCGGCTGGGGCCGCGGAACAGGTAGACGCCCGGGGTCGACGGCAGTCTCGAGGCGAGGTGGCGGTTGCGCCGCTGCGCCGGGGTGACGTCGGGCAGGTACGCGCGCAGCTCGCGCAGCGTGTGCACACCCTGGTTGCCGACCCGCTCGATGAGCCCGTGCAGCACGTCGACGGTGGCGCGGGCGTCGTCGAGCGCGCGGTGGGTCGGGGTGGTCGACGCCCCGAACAGCCGGGCCAGCTCGGCCAGTCGCACGCTGGGAGCCTCGTCGCGGGTGAGCACCCGGCGGGCCAGTTTGACCGTGCACAGCACCGGGGGCCGAGGCCAGGGCAGCTGGCAGCGTTCGGCGGCGGCACGCAGGAACCCGATGTCAAAGCCCGCGTTGTGCGCGACCAGCACCGCGCCGCGGGAGAACTCCAGAAACGCCGGCAGCACCGACTCGATGCGCGGGGCGTCGCACACCATCGCCGTGGTGATCCCCGTCAGCGCGACGATCTGTGGCGGGATATCCCGCCCGGGGTCGACGAGGGTGGCCAGCTCGCCGAGCACCTCGCCGCCGCGCACCTTGACCGCGCCGATCTCGGTGATGGCGTCGGCGCGCTCACCGCTGGCCCGCCCGCCGGTGGTCTCCAGGTCCACGACGACGAAGGTGGTGTCCCGCAGCGACACCTCCAGCTGAGCGTCCAGATGCGGATCGACGTCCGCGAAGCTCAGCTGGCTCATGCGATGACCGTAGGGAACGGCACCGACATCGCGGGGATTTGGCCGGGACTTGTCGGTGGGCGTCGTTAGCGTCGCGCTGACACCGACCGGAAGGAGCTGTGAGTGGCGACGGTGAAGATCGACTGCGACGACTGTGCGGTCCGCGGACCGGGCTGTCAGGACTGCGTCGTCAGCGTGCTGCTGGGCGTTCCCGACACCCTGCTCGAGGACGAGCGCCGCGCCCTGGAGGTGTTGGCCGACGTCGGCCTGGCACCACGGCTGCGGCTGGTGCCGATCCGCCGCGACGGCAAATCCGGCGTAGCCTGACGCGACGGGCCGCGGCACCCGCCGCTGCGCTGGGACGGTTGTTAAATTTGCGTCCCCTGATGGACAACCCCGATGCCGTTTCGTAACCTGTCTGAGACCTTTAGGCACTTCGAACCGGCTCGTCTCGGAAGTAGAAGGACGCAAAATCTTGACGCTCGACCGTAAGCGCTGGACTAAACGCGGGCTCCAACGATCCCTCGTCAGCGCGATAGTCGGGATCACCTTCCTCGCGGGTTTCTTCGCCACCGCCGTGCAGGCCGACCCGGCCGACGACGCGCTGGCGAAGCTCAACGAGCTGTCGCGCCAGGCCGAGCAGACCACTGAGGCGATGCACTCGGCGCAGCTTGACCTCGAGAACAAGCTGGCGATCCAGCGTGAGGCCGAGGCCAAGCACGCCGCCGACGCCGAGGCCGCCGCTAAGGCCAAGGAGCAGCTGGCCCGGTTCCAGGCCGCCGTCGACAAGTTCGCTGCCGCGCAATATATGGGTGGCAGGACCGACGGGCTGGACGCCATCCTGACCGCGCACTCGCCGCAGGGCCTGATCGACCAGCTGTCGGTGCAGCGGGTGATGGCCATCGAGATGGCCGAGCAGATGAAGGGCTACCGCGTACTGGGCAAGCAGGCCGCGCTGGCCGAGCAGGAGTCCGCGAAGTCGGCCGCCGAGGCCAAGACCGCGGCCGAACAGGCCGCCGCGGTGCGCGCGGAACTGCAGGCCAAGCAAAGTCAGCTGCAGGTGCAGATCGCGATCGTCAAGGCCCAGTACGAGGCGCTGACCCCGGCCCAGCGCGAGACGCTGGCGGCGATGCCGCCGGTGCCCCCGGTCGCGATTCCGGCGCCGCCGGCGCCCGGTGAGCCGGTCCCGCCGGAAGGGGATCCGGCGATTGTGGCCGCGCCGGGCGCGATCCCGCCGGGTGACATGGCCCCGCCGCCGGGTGGGCACGTCGCGACCGTCATCCAGGCCGCCCTGAGCCGCATCGGCTCGCCGTATGCCTGGGGTGGCTCCGGACCGAACGCGTTCGACTGCTCCGGCCTGGTGATGTGGGCCTTCCAGCAGGCGGGCATCTCGCTGCCGCACTCCAGCCAGGCGCTGGCCCGCGGTGGCCAGCCGGTCTCGATGGACCAGATCCAGCCGGGTGACCTGGTCACCTACTACTCGGACGCGTCGCACGTCGGCATCTACATCGGCGACGGAATGATGGTGCACGCCTCGACCTTCGGCTCGCCGGTGCGCGTCGCTCCGGTGGACAATGCGCCGATCTACAACGTCCGCCGTTACTGATCCCGGTCACGGCCGCCGCCGCGCGCGGCTGGCCGCGCTGCTCATCGCCGAACTGGTCTGCGCGGTGCTGCTGCTCGACCGCGCCGACACCCCGCGCACGCCGACGGAGGCCGCACCCGCCGCACCCGCCGCGCTGACCGGGCCGATCACCGCACCGGCCGCGGGATCCCGCGAACAGCCGTTCGGTGACGGCCGCACCGCGGTGCTGATCGGGCTCGGCGGCGCCCACTCCGAGGACCTGCTCGCGCGCATCGCCGCCGACCTGGACGACGCCGCCGACGCCGTCACCGCGTTCTGGGGACCCGACTGGCCCCGCCGGGTGACCGTGGTCGCGGCCGGCACCGACGCGCAGTTCGCCGCCGTCGGCGGCGGGGACACCCACACCGCGGCCACCACCACCGACGAGCGGATCATGTTCGCACCCGGCGCCGCCCGGATCAGCGCCTCGGCGCTGCGCATCGTGCTGCGCCACGAGCTGTTCCACTACGCCGCTCGCACCGCCACCGCCACCGACGCGCCCCGCTGGCTCACCGAGGGCGTCGCAGACTTCGTCGCCCGCCCCGACGGTCCCGCCCCCGGAGTCGACGCGGCCCGGCTGCCCAGCGACGCCGACCTGACCGGACCCGACCGCGCCGCCGCCTACGACCGCGCCTGGTGGTTCGCCCGGTTCGTCGCCGAGCGCTACGGCGCCGACGCGCTGCGCCGGCTCTACACGACGGCGTGCGGGCCCGGCCACCCCGACGTCGCCACCGCCGTGCGCGCCACCCTCGCAACCGAGCTGTCCGACGTGCTGGCAGAGTGGCAGCGGTGGACGGGATGACATGAGCCGGATTCTGCTTGTCACCAACGACTTTCCGCCGCGCCCCGGCGGCATCCAGTCGTATCTGCAGGAACTCGTCAACCACCTGGTGGCCACCGGCGAGCACACGCTGACCGTGTACGCGCCGAAGTGGAAGGGCTGCGAGGAGTTCGACGCCGCCGCCGACTACGAGGTGGTGCGTCACCCGACCACGCTGATGCTGCCCGAGCCGACGGTGATCGGCCGCATGCGCCGGCTGATCGAGGAGCGCGACGCGCAGACGGTGTGGTTCGGGGCGGCCGCCCCGCTGGCGCTGATGGCGCCGCTGGCCCGCGACGCCGGCGCGCACCGCGTCATCGCCAGCACCCACGGCCACGAGGTGGGCTGGTCGATGCTGCCGCTGGCCCGAACCGCGTTGCGCCGCATCGGAAACCACACCGACGTCATCACCTACGTGAGCAACTACACCCGCGGCCGGTTCGCCTCCGCGTTCGGTCCGCGGGCCGCACTGGAGCATCTGCCGCCCGGTGTGGACACCGACCGGTTCGCCCCCGACGAGGTGGCCCGCGCCGAACTGCGCGCCCGCTACCGGCTCGGTGGACGGCCGGTGGTGGTGTGCGTGTCGCGGCTGGTGCCGCGCAAGGGCCAGGACATGCTGATCCGCGCGCTGCCCGCGATCCGCCAGCGGGTGCCCGGCGCCGCGCTGGTGATCGTCGGCGGCGGCCCGTACCGCAACACGCTGCGGCGGCTGGCGCACAGCTTCGGGGTGGCCGAGCACGTGGTGTTCACCGACGGGGTGCCCGCCGAGGAGCTGCCCGCCCACCACGCCATGGGCGACGTGTTCGCGATGCCGTGCCGCACCCGCGGCGCCGGACTGGACGTCGAGGGGCTCGGCATCGTCTTCCTGGAGGCCTCGGCCAGCGGGGTGCCCGTGGTGGCGGGCCGGTCCGGCGGCGCGCCGGAGACCGTGCGCGACGGCGAGACCGGGGTGGTGGTCGACGGCTGGGACGTCGGCGCCATCGCGGCGGCGGTCAGCGACCTGCTCGCCGACCCGGACCGGGCCGCCCGGATGGGCGCCGCCGGCCGGCGCTGGGTGGTCGACCAGTGGCAGTGGAGCAGCCAGGCGGCGAAGCTGTCCCGGCTGCTCTAGTCGCGGTCAGCCCGCGTAGATGGCCTCGATCTCCGCGGAGAACTTCTCGGCGACGACCTTGCGCTTGACCTTCAGCGTCGGGGTCAGCTCGCCGGTGTCCTCGGTGAAGTCCACCGGCAGGATGCGGAACTTGCGGATGGCCTCGGCCTTCGACACGGCCTGGTTGGCCTCCTTGACCGCCAGCTCGATCTCGCTGAGCAGGTCCGGGTCGTTGGCCAGGTCACCGACCGTGGCGGCCGGGTTCTTGCCGTTGCGTTCCTTCCAGCCCTCGATCGCCTCGGGGTCGATGGTGATCAAGGCCCCGATGAACGGCTTACCGTCGCCGACCGCCATCGCCTGGCTGATCAGCGGGTGCGCCCGCAGCCGGTCCTCCAGGATCGCCGGGGCGACGTTCTTGCCGCCTGCGGTGACGATGATCTCCTTCTTGCGGCCGATGATCGTCAGGAAGCCGTCCTCGTCGATCCGGCCGAGGTCGCCGGTGTGGAACCAGCCGTCGGAGAAGACGGCGTTGGTCTCCTCCTCGTTGCGCCAGTAGCCGGCGAACACCACGCCGCCCTTGACCAGCAGCTCGTCGTCGTCGTTGATGCGCATGCTGTTGCCGGGCACCAGCTTTCCGACCGAACCGATCTTGAGGTCGCCGATCCGGTTGACGGTGATCGCGGCGCTGGTCTCGGTCAGGCCGTACCCCTCGTAGATGGTCAGACCCACGCCGCGGTAGAAGTGGCCCAGCCGGGCGCCCAGCGGGGCGCCGCCGGAGATCGCGGCGCGGCACTCACCGCCGAGCGCGGCGCGCAGCTTGCCGTACACCAGCTTGTCGAACACCGCGTGGCGCAGCCGCAGCAGCAGCCCGGGGCCGCCGGCGTCCTGCGCCTGGCTCCACTCGATCGCGGTCTTGGCGGCCAGCGCGAAGATGCGGCCCTTGCCGCCGTCCTCGGCGTTCTGCTCGGCGGTGTTGTAGACCTTCTCGAACACCCGCGGCACCGACACCACCAGCGTCGGCTTGAACACCGCGAACGTCGGCACCAGGTTCTTGATGTCGCTCGTGAAGCCCAGCGTCACCTTGTAGGTGAACGCGGCCAGCGTGATCGCCCGCGCCAGCACGTGCGCCAGCGGCAGGAACATCAGCATCTTCTCGCCCTTGGCGAGCATCGCCGGGAAGCACTCCTTGTCCCCGCGGATCTCGTGCACCAGGTTCGAGTGGGTGAGCTGCACGCCCTTGGGCTGGCCGGTGGTGCCCGAGGTGTAGATCAGGGTGGCCGGATCGGACGCCCTGATGCCGGCCAGCCGCTTGTCGAGCTCGGCCGGATCGACCGACTTGCCTGCCTCGATCAGCGCGTCCAGCGCCGGGGTGTCCGAACCCTCGATGCGCAGGATCTCGCGCAGCGCGGGCAGCTCGTCGCGGGCCGGCTCCACCTTCGCGGCGTGCGCGTCGGTCTCGACGATGATCAGCACCGCCTCGGAGTTGGCGAGGGTGAACCGCACCTGCTCGGCGGAGTTGGTCTCGTAGATCGGCACGGTCAGCGCGCCGGTGGCCAGGATCGCCAGGTCCAGGATCGGCCACTCGTAGCGGGTCGCCGACAGCAGCGCCACCCGGTCGCCGGGCTGCACCCCCTTGGCGATCAAACCCAGTGCGGCCGAGCGAATCTGCTCAGCGGCCTGCTTGCAGGTGACGCCCACCCAGTTGCCGTCGACGAGGCGCTCGAAGATCACGTGGTTCGGGTCGCCGCGTTCGTGGTCGAACACGGCACGTACCACGTTGTCGTGCTCGTCCACCGTGAAGGACGCCGGCACACTGATCTCACGCACGTTGTTTGACCTCTCACCTAGGCTGGTCTGCTGACAGTCAGCCTAGTCGGCCTCGGTACGGCGGGACCGGGCCATATGTGAAGCTGATAGGCCATGAACAGCATCCAGATCGCCGACGAGACGTTCGTGGTGGCCGACCCCGCCAAGATCGGCCGCTACATCGCGGACCCCGCGAAGTGGCGTCGGTGGTGGCCCGACCTGCGGTTGACGGTGGTGGAGGACCGTGCCGAGAAGGGGCACCGGTGGACGGTGACCGGCGCGCTGACCGGCACCATGGAGATCTGGCTGGAGCCGGTGCTCGACGGCGCGATCCTGCACTACTTCCTGCACGCCGAGCCGTCGGGGGCGGCGGCCTGGCAGCTGGCCAAGATGGACCTGGCGAAGATGACCCACCAGCGCCGGGTCGCCGGTAAGGACATGGCGTTCGAGGTCAAGCAGCGACTGGAGGCCACCCGCCCGGTCGGTGTCTCGCGTCTGGCCTGAGGCACACGCTCGAGGAGGGTAGATTTCTGCTGTGGCGGACAAGACGGCGCAGACCATCTACATCGATGCCGACCCCGAGGCGGTCATGGACGTCATCGCCGACATCGGCTCGTACCCGCAGTGGGTCGCGGAGTACAAGGAGGCCGAGGTCCTCGAGGCCGACGCCGACGGCTATCCGAAGGTCGCGCGCCTGGTGCTCGACGCCGCCGTGCTCAAGGACACGATGGTGCTGGCCTACCAGTGGCCCGCCGACCGCAAGTCGGTGACCTGGTCGCTGGTGTCGAGCTCGCTGTTGAAGGCCCTTGAGGGTGCATATCGCTTGTCGCCCAAGGGATCCGGAACCGAAGTCACCTACGAGCTGTCGGTGGACCTGATGATCCCGATGATCGGCCTGCTCAAGCGCAAGGCCGAGCGCCGGCTCATCGACACCGCGCTGAAGGACCTCAAGAAACGAGTCGAGGCTGAGTGAGCTGAAGGCCGCCGATACGCCCGCTCGCATCAGTCTGTTCGTCGGCAAGGGCGGAGTGGGCAAGTCGACGCTGGCCACCGCCACCGCCGTCCGCGACGCCAGGGCGGGTCTGCGGGTGCTGCTGGTCTCCACCGACCAGGCCCACTCCATCGGCGATGTGCTCGGCACCCCGGTGGTCCCCACCGGGCGGCGCGAACCCACCCGGGTGTTCGCCGAGCTCGACGTCGACGGTGCCGACTCCGCCGGCGGCGGGTTCCTCGACGCGCTCGCGCTGGACACGCTGGCGCTGCTGGCCGACCGGTGGCGCGACGTCGCCGCGCCGCTGTCGGCGAGTTTTCCGGAGTCCGATCTGGGAAGCGTTGCGCCGGAAGAGCTTTCGGCGTTACCCGGGGTGCAGGAGGTGCTCGGTCTCTACGAGGTCGGGGAGCTGGCGGCGTCGGGGGAGTGGGACCGCGTCGTGGTGGACTGCGCCTCGACCGCCGACGCGCTGCGGATGCTCACCCTGCCCGCCACCTTCGGGCTCTACCTGGAGCGGGCCTGGCCGCGGCACCGCCGGTTGTCGACCGGCGCCGACGACCCGCGCACCGCGGCCGTGGTCGAGCTGCTCGAACGCATCGCCGCGGGCACCGAGCGGCTCAGCGCGCTGCTGACCGACGACTCGCGGGTCGGTGCGCACCTGGTGATGACCGCTGAGCGGGTGGTGGCCGCCGAGGCGGCCCGCACCCTGGGGTCGCTGGCGCTGATGGGTGTGCAGGTCGCCGAACTTCTGATCAACCAGATTCTGGTGCAAGACGATTCGTACGAGTACCGCAATCTGCCCGCCCATCCGGCGTTCGACTGGTACGCCGAGCGCATCTCCGAGCAGCAGGCGGTGCTCGACGAGCTCGACGCCACCATCGGCGATGTCCAGCTGGTTCTGGTACCGCACCTGGCGGGTGAGCCGATCGGGCCCAAGGCGCTGGGCGAGCTGCTCGACAGTGCCCGGCGCCGCGACGGGTCGCCGCCGCCGGGACCGCTGCGCCCGGTGGTGGACCGGGAAAGCGGCTCCGGACTCGATGCGGTCTACCGGCTGCGGTTAGAGTTGCCGCAGGTCGATCCCGCCACGCTGACGCTGGGGCGGGTCGACGACGACCTGATCATCGGCGCCGGGGGTATGCGGCGCCGGGTCAAACTGGCGTCCGTGCTGCGTCGATGCATCGTGGTGGACGCGCAGCTGCGAGGATGTGAGTTGACCGTGCGGTTCCGACCCAACCCGGAGGTGTGGCCGAAGTGACGGGGCCGCACGCCGATCTCGGGCCGGAACTGCGGCTGCTGGCGCAGTCCATCCTCGACAAGCTCGACCCCGCGGTGCGGATGGCCGCCGCCCGCGCGCTGAGCGGCGGCGCCGCCCGGTGCGAGCAGGTGTGGTGTCCGGTGTGCGCGCTGGCCGCGCTGGTGGCGGGGGAGCAGCATCCGCTGCTCACCGTGATCGCCGACCACAGTGTGGCGCTGCTGGCGGTGATCCGGGCGATCCTCGACCAGGCCGAGCAGCAGCGGGCCGGACCGGACGGTCCGGACGAACCACCGGACGAACCACCCCCGGCCGATCCGGAACCGGATGTGCCGCCACCCCCCACGCCGGGGCGCTACGAGCACATCCCGGTGACGGTCGAGGAGTAGTCGTCGATCGCGTGCTGTGGTCGCATCCACAGCCCATGGGTAAAGTTGTCGCAGAGCACCATCAGGTGTTCGATCTCCGGGAGGCCCGATGTGGTATTGGCTGTTCAAGTATGTGTTGCTGGGCCCCTTGCTCGCGTTGATCGCGCGCCCGAAAATTGAAGGCCTGGAACATATTCCGGCGAACGGCCCGGCGATTCTGGCGAGCAACCACCTTGCCGTGATGGACAGTTTCTACCTGCCGCTGATGGTCCGTCGACGGATCACCTTCCTGGCCAAGCAGGAGTACTTCACCGGCACCGGCCTCAAGGGCAGGTTCATCGCCTGGTTCTACACCGCCGTCGGGCAGGTGCCGATCGACCGGACCAACGCCGACGCCGCGCAGGCCGCGCTCGACACCGCGGTGGGCATCCTCAAACAGGGCAAGCTGCTCGGCATGTATCCCGAGGGCACCCGGTCCCCGGACGGCCGGCTCTACAAGGGCAAGACGGGTCTGGCGCGGCTGGCGCTGCAGACCGGTGTCCCGGTGATCCCGGTCGCGATGATTGGCACCGACAAGGTCAACCCGCCCGGGAAGAAGGGTCTGCGGCCCGGCAAAGTCCGGATCAAGCTCGGCAAGCCGATGGACTTCAGCCGGTTCGAGGGACTGGCGGGCAACCGGTTCATCGAGCGTGCGGTCATCGACGAGGTGATGTACGAGCTGATGCGGCTGTCCGGTCAGGAGTACGTCGACCTGTACGCCGCCGACGTGAAGGAGGGCAAGGTCGACGTCGCTGCAAAGCCGTCGGCCCGAATGCCGGAGGCGGCCGCCGGCTGAGCCGTAGCCGCAACGGGGAGGTTCCCCGACGGTGGCGTCGCGGTGCCCGGTGCGATCCGTCGAACGTGAGCTTGTGTGCGAAGAATCGGCCGTTTTTCAGTCATAAGCTCACGTTCGACGCGTGCAGAAGCGGCACGCCTTGTGTCGAGGGTGAAATCGCCGGCTAGTTCGTCGCCGGGACGGGAGCCTCGTCGACGGCGGCGTCGGTGCGTGGCGTCGCCGTCACCGACAGTGAGCCCGCCGCGACGATTACGGCCAGCGCCCACCACACGTAGGAGCCGCCGGCCAGCTGGCGCCACAGCGACGCCGCGGTCTCGTTGTGTTCGGGCATCAGCGTGATCGGCGTCCACACCATCAGCGCGGCGCCGACGACGGTGACCGCCGCCAGCCCGGCGTGCCGCCTGCGGTAGGCCGTCACCGCGGTCACCAGCAGCGTCGGCAGCGCCCACACCCAGTGGTGCGACCAGGACACCGGGGAGACCACCAGCCCGAACATCGCCACGCAGATCACCGCCAGCACCGGCTCGTCGGCCCGCAGCACCCGCCGCACCGCCCACACGGTCAGCGCGAGCACCGCGAAGCAGGCGATCACCCACAGCACGAAGCGCGGCCCCTCGCCCAGCCCGAGGCGGGCCAGCGCGCCGGCGATGTTCTGGTTGGTGTTCAGCGTCGCGGTGCCGATCCGGTCGGTGTTGCGCACCGTCTCGGTCCAGTACTCGACCGAGTCGCGCCAGGCCAGCGCGAACCCGGCGAGCGTGGCGACCGCCGCCGACAGCGCGGTGACCACCAGCGCGCGGAAGTCGCGGCGCAGCAGGAAGTACAGCAGGAACACCGCGGGGGTCAGCTTCAGCGCGATCGCCACACCCAGCAGCAGGCCGCGCGGCCACGGCGTGCGCCGCGGCACGCAGTCGGCAATGACCAGCGTCATCAGCACGACGTTGATCTGTCCGAAGTCGAAGTTGGAGCGGATCGGCTCGAGGAAGACCACGGCGGGGGCGACGATCGCGGTGGCCAGCCAGGCCCGGCGCAGCCAGGCCGGCTCCCCGCTCACCGAGGTGGTCGGCCAGACGTCGAGCCGGTGCAGCACGATCGTCAGCGCGACGATCAGCAGCACCAGCGTCGTCGCGGTGATCGCGACGCTGGCCGCCTCCAGCGACAGCATCGCGAACGGTGCGAACGCGACCGCGGCCAGCGGCGGGTAGGTGAACGGCAGCTCCAGGCCGACGCGGGTCTCGAACATGACGCCGTCGGCGTACAGCGGGGCGCCGTCGAGCCAGGCCCGGCCGCCCATCCGGTAGACGTCGATGTCGATGCGGTAGGGCACCCGGCCCAGCAGGCGCCAGCCGGCCCAGACGAACGCCGCCAGGGTCAACAGCTGGAACAGCCGCCAGGCGAGCGTTGCCCCCCTACCTGCCCCGCCGGGCGACCGCCACATACTCATCTCGCTCACCAGCCTATCGGGGTGCCACGGCGCACCGGTGGGTATCCCGGGAGCGACGCGGCAGGTCGGCGTAAGTTTTCTGCGTGCGCGCCCACCTGAGCTTCGACTTCGCGGTACCCGCTGGGCGGTTGCCGCTCGTCTTCTGCCTGGTGGCGTTCATCCTGACGTTCTTCGTGACCAGGCTCATCGTCCGGTACATCCGCGCGCACCAGGGCAGCGACAAGCCCCGCAGGTGGTGGCAGCCGCGCAACCTCGGGACCGGCAGCGGGCTGCACATCCACCACGTGGTGATCGGGGTCATTCTGGTCATGATCTCCGGCGTGACGATGGTGACGTTGGCGGTCGACGGGGGAGTACCCGAATTCACGGCGGCGGCAATCCTTTTCGGTATCGGTGCGGCGCTGGTGCTCGACGAGTTCGCGCTGATCCTGCATCTGGAGGACGTGTACTGGTCCGAGGACGGCCGCACCTCGGTGGACGCGGTGTTCGCCGCGGTCGCGGTGACCGGTCTGCTCATCCTGGGTTTCAACCCGCTGTCGTTCTTCGACATCGACATCTGGCGCAACGACCACTCGGTGACCGCGCGGGTGTTCGTCATCGCCGTGGCGGTGCTGACCCTGATGCTGGCGGTCGTGGTGCTGCTGAAGGGCAAGGTGTGGACCGGGCTGGTCGGCATGTTCATCACGCCGCTGCTGGTGGTCGGCGCGATCCGGCTGTCGCGGCCGCACGCGCCGTGGGCGCGCTGGCGCTACACCGACCACCCCCGCAAGATGCACCGCGCGCTGGAACGGGAGCGCTACATGCGCCGGCCCGTCGTACAGGCCAAACTGTGGTTACAGGACGCCATCGCGGGGATGCCGAAGTTTCCCGATGACGCCAAGGTCGACGAGCAGCTCGACCGCGAAATCCGCGCCGCACCGGCGCCCAAGACACGGACCGCTTCGGAGGAACCCGCCTAGTGCGTTACTTCTACGACACCGAGTTCATCGACAACGGCCACACGATCGAGCTCATCTCGATCGGCGTCGCCGCCGAGGACGGGCGCGAGTACTACGCCGTCTCAACCGAGTTCAACCCCGAGCGGGCGGGCAGCTGGGTCCGCAAGCATGTGCTGCCCAAGCTGCCGCCGCCGTCGTCGCAGCTGTGGCGCTCCCGCAAGCAGATCCGCACCGAGCTGGAGGACTTCTTCGGCGTCGACGGCGACGAGCCCATCGAGCTGTGGGCGTGGGTCGGTGCCTACGACCACGTGGTGCTCTGCCAGCTGTGGGGGCCGATGACCGACCTGCCGCCGGCGATCCCGCGGTTCACCCGTGAGCTGCGCCAGTTCTGGGAGGACCACGGCTCCCCGCGGATGCCCCCGCGGCCGCTCGACGCGCACGACGCGCTGGTCGACGCACGGCACAACCTGCGCCGCTACCAGCTCATCACCGCCGGAGAAGTGCCAGTCCAGCGGTGAAAACCGGCGGTCGCGGGCCGCTACCATGGACGGGTGAACTGGACCGTCGACGTGCCCATCGACCAGTTGCCCGCGCTGCCGCCGCTGCCTGACGACCTGCGTCAACGGCTGGATGCGGCGCTCGCCCGGCCGGCGCTTCAGCAGCCCAGCTGGGACGCCGAGATGGCCAGGAAGATGCGCACCGTGCTGGAGAGCGTTCCGCCGGTGACGGTGCCCGCCGAGATCGAGCGGCTCAAGGGGCTGCTGGCCGACGTCGCGCGCGGTGAGGCCTTCCTGCTGCAGGGCGGTGACTGCGCGGAGACCTTCGTCGACAACACCGAACCGCACATCCGGGCCAACATCCGCACGCTGCTGCAGATGGCGGTGGTGCTCACCTACGGCGCCAGCGTGCCGGTGGTCAAGGTGGCCCGCATCGCGGGGCAGTACGCCAAGCCCCGTTCGGCCGACATCGACGCGCTGGGCCTGAAGTCCTACCGCGGCGACATGATCAACGGGTTCGCCCCGGACGCCGCCGCCCGTGAGCACGACCCGTCGCGGCTGGTGCGCGCCTACGCCAACGCCAGCGCCGCGATGAACCTGGTGCGCGCGCTGACCTCGTCGGGGCTGGCCTCGCTGCACCAGGTGCACGACTGGAACCGTGAGTTCGTCCGCACCTCGCCTGCGGGTGCCCGCTACGAGGCGCTGGCCGCCGAGATCGACCGGGCGCTGACGTTCATGAGCGCCTGCGGTGTGGCCGACCACAACCTGCAGACCGCCGAGATCTACGCCAGCCACGAGGCGCTGGTGCTCGACTACGAGCGCGCCATGCTGCGGCTGTCCGACGAGGAGACCGGCACCCCGAAGCTGTATGACCTGTCGGCGCACTACGTGTGGATCGGGGAGCGCACCCGCCAGCTCGACGGCGCGCACATCGCGTTCGCCGAGGTGATCGCCAACCCGATCGGGGTGAAGCTGGGGCCGACCACCACCCCGGAGCTGGCTGTCGAGTACGTCGAGCGGCTGGACCCGAACAACGAGCCCGGGCGGCTGACGCTGGTGACCCGGATGGGCAACAACAAGGTGCGCGACCTGTTGCCGCCGATCGTGGAGAAGGTGCAGGCCACCGGACACCAGGTGATCTGGCAGTGCGACCCGATGCACGGCAACACCCACGAGTCCTCGACCGGCTACAAGACCCGCCACTTCGACCGCATCGTCGATGAGGTGCAGGGCTTCTTCGAGGTGCACCACGCGCTGGGCACGCATCCGGGCGGCATCCACGTCGAGATCACCGGTGAGAACGTCACCGAGTGCCTCGGCGGCGCCCAGGACATCTCCGACACCGACCTGGCGGGCCGCTACGAAACCGCCTGCGATCCGCGGCTGAACACGCAGCAGAGCCTGGAGTTGGCGTTCCTGGTCGCGGAGATGCTCCGCGGTTAGAGCAGGTTCGGCAGGTTACTGCCCAGCCACCACGCGCCTGCGGCGGCGGCCGCGGTGAATGTCAGCACGGCGACGATCCAGAACAGCACCGCGCGCCGGGCCCGCTGGCGCGCCCAGTAGAACTCCTCGAGATCGATACCGGCGAATTGCCCTGCCACCGGCTGATATTCGGGCTCGGCCGGTGCGGGCCGGGGAGGTTCGGCGTCGCGCACGAACGCGCGGGTCTGCTGACGCGGCCCGGGCGGCGGTGGCGGGACCGGGGCGGGCGCCGGGCCCCGCTGCACGACGGTCGTCGACGTGCGCTGCGCCGACGCGCTCGGGGCGGGCACCCGGAACGGGGGCAGCCCCAGTTCGTCGATGATCGCGTCGAGCGCGTCGCCCATCTCGCCGGCGTCGGCGAACCGGCGCTCCGGGTCGCGTGCGGTGGCGTGCCGCACAAGCTCGTCGAATTGCCTTGGCACACCGGCGATCACAGTGCTCGGTGGGGGAACGTCGCGGTCCAGCCGTTGATAGGCGACCGCGAGCGGCGAGTCACCGGTGAACGGGGTGTGGCCGGTCAGCAGTTCGAAGGTGAGGACGCCGACGCCGTACACGTCGCTCTCCGGGCCGGCGTCGCCGGTGCGCACCTGTTCGGGTGACAGGTAGGCGGCGGTGCCCAGAATCACGCTGGTGGAGGTGATCTTGGCGTCGGCGACCGCGCGCACCAGCCCGAAGTCGGCGAGCTTGACGTCGCCGGCGTCGGAGATCAGCACGTTCTCGGGTTTGATGTCGCGGTGTACCAGGCCCGCCCGGTGCGCCACCGCCAGCCCGCCGAGCACCGGCCCCAGCACCGCCGCGGCGGCGTGCGGCGGCATCGGCCCGCGTTCGCGCAGCAGCTCGCGCAGCGTGCCGCCCTCGACCAGTTCCATGACCAGGTACGGGGGATAGCCGCCGGCCCCGCCGCCGCCCTGGTCGAACACCGCGACCACCCCGGGGTGGGCGAGCCGCGCCACCGCGCGGGCCTCACGTTGGAATCTGGTCAGGAACTGGGTGTCACCCGCGTACCGGGTGTCCATCACCTTCACCGCCACCGGCCGGTCCAGCCGGAGATCCAGCCCCCGGTACACCGCCGACATCCCGCCGGTGGCGATCAGGACGTCGATCCGGTACCGACCGTCGAGCACGACCCCGGCGAGCGGGTCGGCTTGCGGGTAGGCGTTCACTGCTGACATGTTACGGACGGTCGGTCGGCCTTAGACTTCGTGTGGTGAGCAACATTCCGGCCGCCGACGATGTTCTCGACCCCGACGAAGAGGTTTACGACCTGCCCACCGTCGCCGACCTGCTCGGCGTTCCGGTGACCAAGGTGCACCAGCAGCTGCGCGAGGGCCACCTGCTCGGGGTGCGGCGCAACGGCACCGTGGTGGTGCCGAAGATCTTCTTCGACGAGCACGGCCACGTCGTCAAGAGCCTGCCCGGGCTGCTGGTGGTCATGCACGACGGGGGTTACGGCGACACCGAGATCCTGCGGTGGCTGTTCACCCCGGACCCGTCACTGACGATCCGCCGGGACGGCGCGACGGACAGCCAGGCTAATGCCCGGCCGGTTGACGCGCTTCACTCTCATCAGGCCCGCGAGGTGGTGCGCCGGGCTCAGGCGATGGCGTACTGACCCCGGACCCGGCCCCCGCCGCCTTCCGCAGCGAGTACCACGCCACCGCGCCCGACGCCGTGGCCAGCAGCACGTGCCCCCACGAGTACATGCCGTGCGCGCCGTCGGGTTTCCAGATCACGGTGATCCACGTCGACAGTGCGGCGATCACCGCGATCGCGCGCGGGCTCTGCGTCAGCGCCGAGGCCACCGCCAGCGGCCAGGTGTAGTACCACGGCAGCGCGGCGGGCACGAACAGCACGACGACCACCATCACCCAGGCGATACCGGTCAGCGCCTCGCGGTCGGTGTGCCGAAACCGCCACCACAGCAACGGAAGTGACACCGCGATCACCGCGATGCCGATGATCCGGGCCACCTCGAGCACGGCGTAGAAGTTGACCGGGAAGAACATCCCGCCGAACACGTTGATGAGGTTGGACGCGGCGGTCGGCACCGTCAGCCAGTTGATGATCTTCACCGACCCGGCCAGCGCGGTGAGCCAGCCCAGCCCGACGCCGGCGGCCAGCGACAGCACCGCGAACACCGCCACGAAGATCGCGGCCGAGGCCGCCGTCGCCGCCGCGAACGCCTTGACGGGGGAGAAGCCGCGCCGGTTGCGCAGGTCGCGCGTCCACACCCACACCATGAACGGAAGCGCAAGGCCGGCCGTGGCTTTCACCGCCACCGCGGTGCCGATCAACGCGATCCCGGCGACGTGGCGGCCGCTGAACGTCACCGCGATGCCGGCCATCATCAGCCCGACCATCAGCATCTCGTTGTGCACGCCGCCCATCAGATGGATGATCACCAGCGGGTTGAGCACGCAGATCCACAGCGCGGTGGCACCGTCGGCTCCGACGTGGCGCGCCATCCGCGGCGCCGCCCAGATCAGCAGCGCCAGACCGGGCAGCATGCACAGACGCAGCAGCATGGTGCCCGCGACGACGTCGTCGCCGACGAGCATCGTGACGAACTTGGCGACCAGGATGAAGCCCGGCCCGTAGGGTGCGGTGGTCGTCGTCCAGATCGGACTGACGTTGTCCAGCAACGAATTCGGGTTGTCCACCGGTCCGACGGCGTACGGGTCGAACCCGTCGCGCAGCAGCGCGCCCTGCGCCAGATAGGAGTAGGTGTCCCGGCTGAACAGCGGAACGCTCAGCAGCAGCGGCGCCAACCAGAACCCGGTGGTGGCGATCATCGTGTACTCGGTGGCGGTGCGGTTGATCACCTGGCGGCCCAACCACAGCCACGCCACCAGCATCAGCGCCACGCCGGCCCACAGCAGCACCGACGACACCACCAGCCCGTGGCCGAACCGCAGCCACGACAGGTGCAGCGACTCCAGCAGCGGATCGTGCAACCGGGTGCTGCCCGCGCCCAGTCCGCCGGCGGCGATCAGGATCGCGCCGAGGAAGCCCAGCCGTGCCGGCCGGGCCTGCGGCGCCGTGGCGAACGACGCAAGCCGGAACAGGTGGTGGGTCAGGACGTTGGACATTCGCCTATGCGGACCGGTTGGCGGCCAATCGGGTCAGCTCAGCCAGACCGATCTTGGCCTGCGGGTCGATATCGGCGGCCTCGAGGATGTCGAGCGCGCGGCGGCTCAACTCCTCGATGCGGTTCTCCACCGCCGCGAGCGCCCCGACCGACTCGATCACCCCGCACAGCTCCTTGACCTGGACGTCGGTCAGGTCCGAGCCGATCGAGGTGCGCAGCAGTTTGGCGCCGGCGGGATCGGTCTTCTCGGCCAGCTCGACCGCCTCGGCCAGCAGCACCGTGCGCTTACCCGAACGCAGGTCGTCGCCGGAGGGCTTACCGGTGACCACCGGATCGCCGAACACCCCGAGCACGTCGTCGCGCAGCTGGAACGCCACGCCCAGGTCGTTGCCGAACTGTCCGAACGCCTCCTGCACGTCGGGCCGGTCGGCGGCCGCGGCCGCGCCGAGCTGCAGCGGCCGGGTGATCGTGTAGGACGCGGTCTTGTAGAGGTTGACCGTCAGCGCCGAGGCCACCGAGTCCGCACCGCTGGCCTCGTTGACGATGTCGAGGTACTGGCCGCCGAGCACCTCGGTGCGGATCGCCGACCACACCCGGCGCACCCGCAGGGCGGCGTCGTGCGGCAGGTCGGCGGTCGCGACGACGTCGTCGGCCCACACCAGCGCCAGGTCGCCGAGCAGAATCGCCGCCGACAGCCCGAACTGGTCGGCCGAACCGTGCCAGGAGTTGGTGCGGTGCTTCTCGGCGAACAGCCGGTGCACGGTGGGAAAGCCGCGTCGGGTGGCCGACGCGTCGATCACGTCGTCGTGCACCAGCGCGCAGGCGTGCAGCAGTTCCAGCGCGGAACACAGCCGCAGCACCCCGGGATCGAGCAGGTCCCGCGGATGGTCGGCGACCGAACGCCACCCCCAGTACGCGAACAGCGGGCGCAGCCGCTTGCCGCCGCGCACCACGAACTGCTCCAGCGCCGCGGTGAGCTCGGCGTAGTCGGACCCCATGTACGCGCAGTCCTCGCGGCGCTGGCGCAGGTAGTCACGCAACTGGTCGGTGACGGCGCCTGCCAACTCGACGGCTGACGGTGCCGCTGCTTGCACGCTCAGCAGGCGCCCCTTTCTGTGCTTTCCGGATCGACTTCAGAGTAGAGCCTGCGGGTGCCGGGCGAGCAAGTCAGGACACGCACCGCCGCAAAGCTCTAATCGCCGTCTAATCGGATTCGCTGCCGACCTTGGGGGACTGGTCGCGGCTCAGGTAGGCCACCGCGCCGATGATGCCCGCGACGATGAACGACGCGATGCCCAGCCAGATCGCCGCCGCGGTGAACGAGCGCGCGCTCGGGTCGGTGTAGCGGGCCTGGGCGTTCATCGTGCTGACCACGCCGGGCTTGAGCTTCCACTCGACGATCTCGGCGGACACCCGCTCGCCGTTGGTGGAGGTGACCTCGCCCGGGAACGACACCGTCAGCGAGACGTCGGCGTCGGGGTCGCTGAGTGTGGTGAGGTCCACACGGCCCTCCAGGATCACCAGATCCCCGGCCCGGCGCAGCGAGATGTCGACTCCGGCGGCATCGCGGTTCATGTTCGCCAGCTGCGGCACCTCGGCGAACGTGAGGTCGGAGAACACCGCCTGCGAGCCGACGTAGTCGTCGCGGCTGTACTCCGAGACCGCGACCTTGTTGGCGAACGGCAGGTTGTTCAGCAGCTGCGGGCCCTTGTCGTCGGGGTCGCGCTGTTTGGCGGCCGCCACGATCTGGCCCGAGACCCGGTCGTCGGGGGAGACCGTGATGGACGCGCGCACCCGCACGCACCCGACGGCGGTCGGCAGGACGACGAGCATCAGCATCAGCAGCGCGAGAACCCTGGTTCTGCGGCGACGATGGCGGGCCGGCACGTGGTCATCGTGCCAGACGGGCGCGCTCACAGGGGCAGCGCCCGGCCCAGGATCGCGAACGCGCGCGGATCCCCGGCGAAGTGGTAGCCGCGGATCACGTCGGTGAAGCCGAGCCGGCGGTAGAGCCGCCAGGCCCGGTTCGCCTCACCGCTGATCTCCGGGGTGGACAGCAGCACGTGCGCCTCGCCGCGCCCGGCCAGCAACCGCCGGGCCAGCGCCTCGCCCAGCCCGCGGCCCTGCGCGCGCGGATGGATGTGCAGTTCGGTGAGCTCGAAGTAGTCGCCCATCAGCTCGGCGATGCGGGCCCGGTCGGTGCCGACGCGCTGCAGGCCCGACACCACCTGCTGCTGCCACCACTGGTCGGGGGCGCCGCAGTAGCCGTAGGCGATGCCGACGATCGGGGCGTCGGCCAGGTCGGCTTCGCTGGCCGGCGCGTCGCCGTTGGTGGCGTCGTCGGCCTCGGTCTCGACGGCGGCGACCGCCTTCCACCCCGGGCGGCGGGTGTGCTCGAGCCACATCGAGGCCCGCTGTTCCTCGGTTCCGCGGGGGTAACGCATCGCCTCGACGTAGACCGTCAGGGCGTCACGGAGCCGGCGCTGCATATCGGCCGGCGACAGATCGATGAGATATGTCGCCAACTTCAGCCCTCCGCGCGTGGGTCGGTGTGTTCCGCCCCATTATCGGGTGGGCGTGCCCCGGAATCCCACACAGCGGTCAACGTCATAGAATCGACGGTCGAACAAGGTGGTACGGCTCTGAACGACCTCGTATCATGACTGTTAGTTCCCTGCAAACGGGGGCACACAGAAGTTTGAACGTTTCGAGCCGGCCCCAGGGGCCCAGGGTTCCAAGGGAGGGACGAATGCCACTCTCCGATCATGAGCAGCGCATGCTCGACGAGATCGAGAGCGCGCTCTACGCCGAGGACCCGAAGTTTGCTTCGAGCGTTCGCGGTGGGACTCTGCGCGCCCCCTCCACTCGGCGCCGCCTGCAGGGTGCGGCGCTGTTCGTGATCGGTCTGGCTCTGCTGGTGTCCGGCGTCGCGTTCCCGGCGACGCAGATCGGCGACTTCCCGGTCCTCTCGGTGCTCGGCTTCATCGTGATGTTCGGCGGTGTCGTCTTCGCGATCACCGGTCCCCGGGTTCCGGGTGGCCCGCGCTCGCTCGCCGAGCCCGGCGGTGCGCGTCCCAAGCGCGCCAAGGGCGGCGGTGGCTCGTTCACCAGCCGGATGGAGGACCGGTTCCGTCGCCGTTTCGAGGACTAGGCGTTTCGAGGAGTAGGACCGACCTCACCGAGCCGACAACCGACCCGACACAGGGGTAGCCCATAGCGGGCTACCCCTTCTTCGTGTCATCTTGGGGGCCTGACAGGTCGGGCGCCCCACTTTCGCCCCACTTCGCCCCACCCCGGGCCGCGGGGCTCTCAGCTGCGGTTTTCCGGAGTTCCCGCGCGCCCACCTGGGCATCTGCGCGCCGGCCGATGGGTCGTGCGGGGGCGCTGTGGGGGCGCACACGGCAAAATTCGCTAACAAATGGCGGAAAGTGGGGGATTGTGGGGTAAAGTGGCGGACGACGGAGCGACCGGGGCTTCGTTGATGGGCCAGGCAGTTGGAGGTTGGCGAGATGTTTCTCGGCACCTACACGCCGAAGCTCGACGACAAGGGGCGGCTGACGCTGCCCGCCAAGTTCCGCGACGCGCTGGCAGGAGGGTTGATGGTCACCAAGAGCCAAGATCACAGCCTCGCCGTCTACCCGCGCGCGGAGTTCGAGAAGCTGGCGCGGCGGGCGTCGCAGGCCTCGCGGAGCAATCCGGAAGCCCGTGCGTTCCTGCGCAACCTGGCCGCCGCCACCGACGAACAGCACCCGGACGCACAAGGCCGGATCACCCTGTCGGCCGAACACCGCCGCTACGCGAACCTGTCGAAGGAGTGCGTGGTCATCGGTGCGGTCGACTACCTGGAGATCTGGGACGCGGCGGCATGGCAGGAGTACCAGCAAGCCCACGAAGAGAACTTCTCCGCGGCCACCGATGAAGCTCTGCACGGCATCATCTGACGCGGCGATCGACCGGATCGATCGACACCTGGCCCGTGCATCGCGGCCTCTGCCCGAACCGGCCCTGGCGTACTTCCCCGACGCCAGGTCCGTGCTCTCGGACAGGGACCCCGGTGCAGGGGCGTCGGACGGAGGGAGTGTGATGACGCAGCGCTCCGGCGACGACTACGGCCACATCCCGGTCCTGCTGGACCGCTGCGTCGAGCTGCTCACCCCCGCGCTGACCCGGCGCAGTCCCGACGGCGACGGCGCTGTTCTGGTCGACGCCACGCTGGGGGCCGGCGGGCACGCCGAGCGGTTCCTCACCGAGCTGCCCAAGCTGCGGCTGATCGGGCTGGACCGTGACCCCGACGCGCTGTGGATCGCCGGTGAGCGGCTGGCCCCGTTCGCCGACCGGGTGACGGTGGTGCGCACCCGCTACGACGGCATCGGCCGGGTGCTGGGTGAGACAGGTTTCTACGCAGGGGAGGAGCGGCTGCCGGTGATGGGCGTGCTGTTCGACCTCGGCGTGTCCTCGATGCAGCTGGACCGGCCCGAGCGCGGCTTCTCCTATGCCGCCGACGCCCCGCTGGACATGCGGATGGACCCGGACGCCACGCTGACCGCCGCCGACGTGCTCAACACCTACGACCAGAAGGCGATCGCGCGGTTGCTCAAGGACTTCGGTGAGGAGCGGTTCGCCGGCCGGATCGCCGCCCACATCGTCAAGCGCCGCGCCGTGCGGCCCTTCCGCACCACCGGCGAGCTCGTCGAACTGCTCTACGACGCGATCCCCGCGCCGGCCCGCCGCACCGGCGGGCACCCGGCCAAGCGCACCTTCCAGGCGCTGCGCATCGCGGTCAACGGCGAACTCGACTCGCTGCGCGCGGCCCTGCCCGCGGCGATGGAGGCGCTGGCACCCGGCGGGCGCATCGTCGTGATGGCCTACCAGTCGCTGGAGGACCGCATCGTCAAGTCCGTGTTCGCCGAGGCCACCGCGTCCAAGACGCCGGAGGGTCTGCCGGTCGAACTGCCCGGCCACGAACCCGAATTCGTGGCGCTGACCCGCGGCGCCGAGCGCGCGTCCGACGAGGAGATCGACCGTAACCCGCGTAGCGCGCCCGTGCGGCTACGCGCTCTGGAGAAGGTGGGCCGGCCATGAAGCGTGACAAGGTCAAGCGCACCGCGACGGTGCGCGACGGCGACGAACGGCGCAGGCGCAGCACTCGCGGCACCACCCGTGGCTCGGCCCGGCGCTCCGGTGAGGCGCAGACCCGGCGGACGGCTCCGCGGGAGAAGCGCCCGCTGCGGTCCGCCCCGCAGACCAGCCCGATCCCGCGGCCGACCGGAGCCCCGTCGCGGCCCAAGAGCACCAGCCAGGCCAAGGCCCGTGCCAAGGCCCGGAAAGCCAAGGCGCCCAAGGTCGTCCGCCCGCCACTGCGGGAACGTATCCTCGTCAAGCTGGCGTCGATCGACCTCAGCCCGCGCCGGCTGGTCGCCCGGGTGCCGTTCGTCGTACTGGTGATCGGTTCGCTGGGCCTGGGCCTGGGCGTGACGCTGTGGCTGTCCACCGACGCCGCCGAGCGGTCCTACCGGCTGAGCGAGGCCCGGGAGACCAATCAGGCTCTGCTGCAACAGAAGGAGGCGCTCGAGCGCGATGTGCTCGAGGCGCAGGCCGCGCCCGCGCTGGCCGAGGCGGCCCGCGAGTTGGGCATGATCCCGTCGCGCGACACCGCCCGCCTGGTGCAGGACCCCGCGGGCAACTGGGTGGTGGTCGGCACACCGAAACCCGCCGAAGGCGTTCCGCCGCCACCGCTGAACACCCCGCTGCCCGAGGAGACCCCGGCGCCGCCGCCGTCGGCGCCCGCACCGCAGCAGCAGGGGCCCCGCGTGGTCGAGCCGCGGGAGGTGCCCGTGCGTCTGCCGGACCGCGCGCCCACCCCGGCGCCGGTCCCGCTGCCCGGCCAGCTCCCCGTCGCACCCGGCCTGCAGGCGCCAGCGGGAACCGTTGCACCGCTTACGGTTACGCCGAACCTGGAGGTCCCCCAGGCGGTGCAGCCGCAACCTCAGGTGCCGGTGCAGCTGCCGGCGCCCGCGCCTGAACCGCAGGTGTTCGACGGCGCCCCGCACGTCCCGCAACCGCAGGGGCTGCCCGGCCCGGTGCCTGGCGTCGAGCAGGTCGTCCCGGTTGTCGTTCCCCCGGCGGGCGCGGCGGCATGAGCCGCGGCGAGCGCCGGCGCCCCACTCGCGGTGGGCCGGACACCCGCCGCCGCAACAGCGCCGCAGCACCCACCCAGGAGCGGTCCGCCAGGTCCCGGCGGACCCGCACTCCCATGCCCGAAACCGGGTTGCGCAGCGCGTCTTTCGTGTTCCGTCACCGGGTCGGCAACGCCGCGATCTTCCTGGTCCTGATCGTCGCGGCGGGCCAGCTGTTCAACCTTCAGGTGCCGCGCGCCGAGGGGCTGCGCGCCGAGGCGGCCAGCCAGCTCAAGGTTACCGACGTGGAGAAGGCGGTCCGCGGCTCGATCGTCGACCGCAACAACGACAAGCTGGCCTTCACCATCGAGGCCCGCGCGCTGACCTTCCAGCCGGTCAAGATCCGCAAGCAGCTCGAGGAGGCGCGCGCCAAGAGCGACGAGGCGCCCGAGCCCGACGCCCGGCTGCGTGAGATCGCAGAGGAGGTCGCTACCCGGCTGAACAACAAGCCGGACAAGTCCACCATCCTCAAGAAGCTGCGCAGCGACGAGACGTTCGTCTACCTGGCCCGCGCGGTCGACCCGGCCATCGCAGGAGCGATCACCAAGAAGTTCCCCGAGGTCGGCGCCGAACGCCAGGACCTGCGCCAGTACCCCGGCGGCTCGCTGGCGGCCAACATCGTCGGCGGTATCGACTGGGACGGGCACGGCCTGCTGGGACTGGAGGACTCGCTGGACGCGGTGCTGGCCGGCACCGACGGCTCGATCACCTACGACCGCGGCTCCGACGGTGTGGTGATCCCGGGCAGCTACCGCAACCGCCACGAGGCCGTGGACGGCTCCACGGTGATGCTGACCATCGACGACGACATCCAGTTCTACGTCCAGCAGCACGTGCAGCAGGCCAAGAACCTCTCCGGCGCCAAGCGGGTGATGGGCGTGGTGCTCGACGCCAAGACCGGCGAAGTGCTCGCGATGGCCAACGACAACACCTTCGACCCGAGCCAGGACATCGGGCGCCAGGAGGACCGCGAACTCGGCAACCCCGCGGTCACCGCGCCCTACGAACCCGGCTCGGTGAACAAGCTCGTCACCGCCGCCGCGGTCATCGAATACGGCCTGTCGCACCCCGACGAGGTACTGCAGGTGCCGGGAAGCATTGCGATGGGCGGTGTTTCGGTCAAGGACGCGTGGGCGCACGGCACCGTGCCCTTCACCACCACCGGCATCTTCGGGAAGTCGTCGAACGTCGGCACGCTGATGCTGGCCGAGCGGCTGGGCCCGGAGCGCTTCTACGAGATGCTCGGCAGGTTCGGTCTCGGCCAGCGCACCGGAGTCGGGCTGCCCGGTGAGAGCGCCGGCCTGGTCCCGCCGATCGACCAGTGGTCGGGCAGCACGTTCGCGAACCTGCCTATCGGACAGGGTCTTTCGATGACGCTGCTGCAGCTGGCCCAGATGTACCAGACCATCGCCAATGACGGGATGCGGATCCCGCCGCGCATCATCAAGGCCACCATCGCCCCGGACGGCACCCGCACCGACGAGCCGCGGCCCGAGGCGGTCCGGGTGGTCTCCCCGCAGACCGCGCAGACCGTGCGCAACATGTTCCGCTCCACCGTGCAGCGCGACCCGCGCGGCGTGCAGCAGGGCACCGGGCCGCAGGCCGCCATCGAGGGCTACCAGGTGGCAGGCAAGACCGGCACCGCCCAGCAGATCAACCCGGCGTGCGGCTGCTACTACGACGACGTCTACTGGATCTCGTTCGCCGGCATCGTGCCCGCCGACAACCCGCGCTACGTCGTCGCGGTGATGATGGACAACCCGCAGCGCACCTCCGACGGCCAGCCGGGCACCACCGTCGCCCCGCTGTTCCACGACATCGCGTCCTGGCTGGTGCAGCGCGAGAACGTGCCGCTGTCGGCCGATCCCGGCCCGCCGCTGACACTGCAGGCCGACTGAGCCGGGGAGGTCGTCGGGTCGGCCGGTACTGTGTCATCCGCGATGTCATCCGCCTTGAACCTGCGACCCAGCCACCCCGCCGGAAGCGTGCTCGGACCGCTGGCCGAGCAGGTCGGCGCGTTGCCCGCCGGCGGGCTGCCCGTGCCGGACCTGCACATCACCGGGGTGTCGCTGCGCAGCCAGGACGTACAACCCGGCGACCTGTTCGCCGCGCTGCCGGGGGCCACGGCCCACGGCGCGCGGTTCGCCGCCGAAGCGGTGCAGCGCGGCGCCGTCGCGGTGCTCACCGACCCGGCGGGAATGAGCCACCTCGGACCCGACCCGCAGGTGCCGGTGCTGCTGCACGCCGCGCCGCGGTCGGTGCTGGGGGAGGTGGCCGCCACGGTCTACGGCCATCCCTCGGAGAAGCTGCGCGTCATCGGCGTCACCGGCACGTCGGGCAAGACCACCACCACCTACCTGGTCGAGGCGGGGCTGCGCGCGGCCGGTCGGGTGGCTGGGCTGGTCGGCACCGTCGGTATCCGCATCGACGGCCGCGACCAGGCCAGCAAGCTGACCACCCCCGAGGCGCCGGACCTGCAGGCGCTGCTGGCCGCGATGGCCGAGCAGGGCGTCGACACCGTCGTGATGGAGGTGTCCAGCCACGCGCTGTCGCTGGGCCGCGTCGACGGCGTGCGGTTCGCCGTCGGCGGGTTCACCAACCTGTCGCGCGACCATCTGGACTTCCATCCCTCGATGCGCGACTACTTCGACGCCAAGGCCAAGCTGTTCGACCCCGAATCCGGCACACACGCCGAGCTTTCGGTGATCTGCGTGGACGACGACGCGGGCCGCGACATGGCCCGGCTGGCGCGCGACCCCGTGACGGTCAGCGCGACGGGCCGCGTCGCCGACTGGCGCGTCGAGAACGTCCGCACCGTCGAGCGCGGCGCACAGGAGTTCGCCGCCGTCGACCCCGCCGGGGTGCACCACGCGCTGCGGATCGGGCTGCCGGGCCGCTACAACGTCGCCAACGCGCTGCTGGCCGCCGCGCTGCTCGACGCGGTCGGGGTGTCCCCGGAGCAGGCCGCCCCCGGGCTGCGCGGCGCGACGGTGCCGGGCCGGCTGGAGGCCGTCGACCGCGGCCAGGACTTCCTGGCGCTCGTCGACTACGCGCACAAGCCCGGTGCCCTGCAGGCGGTGCTGGAGACGCTGCGCGCCCAGCTGCCCGAGCGGGGCCGGCTGGCGGTGGTGTTCGGCGCAGGCGGCAACCGGGATCCGGGCAAGCGGGGCCCGATGGGCCGCGTCGCCGCCGAACTCGCCGATCTGGTCGTGGTCACCGACGACAACCCGCGTGACGAGGATCCCGCCGCGATCCGCGCCGTCATCATGGAGGGCGCCGCCGGGGCGAGGGAACTGGTCGAGATCGGCGACCGCAGCGCCGCGATCGCCCACGCCGTCGCCTGGGCCCGACCCGGCGACATCGTGCTCATCGCGGGTAAAGGCCATGAGGCGGGCCAGACCGCCGGCGGGCAGACCCGCCCCTTCGACGACCGCGTGGAGTTGGCCGCCGCGCTCGAAGCCGCAGGACACCGCTTGTGATCGACTACACCCTGGCCCGGATCGCCGAGATCGTCGGCGGCCGGCTGACCGACATCTCCGCCGAGGACGCCGCCACCACCCGGGTCACCGGCACCGTCGAGTTCGACTCGCGCGCCGTCACCCCCGGCGGGCTGTTCCTCGCGCTGCCCGGGGCCCGCGCCGACGGGCACGACTTCGCCGCCGCGGCCGTCGAGGCCGGTGCCGTCGCGGTGCTGGCCGCCCGTCCGGTCGGGGTGCCCGCTATCGTCGTCGACCCCACCCCGCAGGAGTCCGACCGCTCCGCGGGCGTGCTGGAGCACGACGAGGACGGCTCCGGTGCGGCGGTGCTGGGTGCGCTGGCCAGGCTGGCCGCCGCCGTCGCCGCCGACCTCGCCGCCGACGGTCTGACCATCGTCGGGATCACCGGCTCGTCGGGTAAGACGTCGACCAAGGACCTCGTCGCCGCGGTGCTGGCGCCGCTCGGCGAGGTGGTCGCCCCGCCCGGGTCGTTCAACAACGAGCTCGGCCACCCGTGGACGGTGCTGCGCGCCACCCGCGACACCCGCTTCCTGGTGCTGGAGATGTCGGCGCGCCACCGCGGCAACATCGCCGCGCTGGCGGCCATCGCCACCCCGTCGATCGCGGTGGTGCTCAACGTCGGCACCGCCCACCTCGGCGAGTTCGGCTCGCGTGAGGCCATCGCCGCGACGAAAGCCGAGCTGCCGCAAGCGGTTCCGTCGACCGGCACGGTGGTGCTCAACGTCGACGACACCGCTGTGGCCGCGATGGCCGGGCAGACGTCGGCGACGGTGGTGCGGGTGTCGCGCGAACCGGGGGAGAAGGTCGACGTGTGGGCCTCCGGCGTCACGCTCGACGCGCTGGCCCGGCCGCGGTTCACCCTGCACGCCGGCGACGAGTCCGTCGACGTCGCGCTCGCCGTGCACGGCGACCACCAGGTGTCCAACGCGCTGTGCGCGGCCGCCGTGGCGCTGCGCGCCGGGGCCTCCCTGCGGCAGGTGGCCGACGCGCTGGCCGCCGCCGGGCCGGTGTCCAAGCACCGCATGCAGGTCACCACCCGCGCCGACGGCGTCACCGTGATCAACGACGCCTACAACGCCAACCCCGACTCGATGCGCGCCGGGCTGAAGGCGCTGGCCTGGATGGCCCGGGAGGGCGGTGAGCGCCGCCGCAGCTGGGCGGTGCTCGGCGAGATGGCCGAACTCGGCGACGACGCGATTACCGAACATGACAACATCGGTCGACTGGCGGTGCGATTAGATGTGTCACGACTCGTCGTCGTCGGAACCGGGAGGACTATGAGCGCCATGCACCACGGCGCCGTGATGGAGGGATCGTGGGGGTCGGAGTCCACCATGGTTCCCGACGCCGACGCGGCTCTGCAGCTGCTGCGCGAGGAGCTGGAGCCGGGTGACGTCGTGCTGGTGAAGGCCTCCAACGCCGCCGGGCTGGGCGCGCTGGCCGAAGCCCTGCTCCAAGACGGGACCGCGCGGGCATGAGGCAGATCCTCATCGCCGTCGGTATCGCGCTGACGGTGTCGATCCTGCTCACCCCGGTGCTGATCCGGGTGTTCACCCGCCAGGGCGTCGGCCACGAGACCCGCGAGGACGGGCCACCGAGCCACCACAAGAAGCGCGGCACCCCGTCGATGGGCGGCGTGGCGATCGTCGCGGGCATCTGGGCCAGCTACCTGGGCACCCACCTGGTCGGGGTGCTCATCGACGGCAAGGGCCCCTCGGCGTCGGGTCTTCTGGTGCTGTTCCTGGCGACGTCGCTGGGCCTGGTCGGGTTCGTCGACGACTCCATCAAGCTGCGCCGCGCCCGCAACCTCGGGCTCAACAAGACCGCCAAGACGATCGGCATCCTGCTCGCCGCCGTGCTGTTCGGCGTGCTGGTGCTGCAGTTCCCCAACGCCACCGGGCTCACCCCGGGCAGCCCCGAACTGTCGTACGTGCGCGAGATCGCCACCGTCACGCTGCCGCCCGCCCTGTTCGTGCTGTTCGTCGTCGTGGTGATCAGCGCCTGGTCCAACGCGGTGAACTTCACCGACGGCCTCGACGGCCTGGCCGCCGGCGCCATGGCGATGGTGTGCGCGGCCTACGTGCTGATCACGTTCTGGCAGTTCCGCAACGCCTGCGCCACCGCGCCCGAGCTGGGCTGCTACAACGTGCGCGACCCGCTGGACCTGGCGATCATCGCCGCCGCCACCGCCGGGGCGTGTATCGGCTTTCTGTGGTGGAACGCCGCGCCTGCCAAGATCTTCATGGGCGACACCGGGTCGCTGGCGCTCGGCGGCATCATCGCCGGGCTGTCGGTGACCAGCCGTACCGAGCTGCTGGCCGTGGTGCTGGGCGCGCTGTTCGTCGCCGAGGTGGTGTCGGTGGTGATCCAGATCCTGGCGTTCCGCACCACCGGGCGCCGGGTGTTCCGGATGGCGCCGTTCCACCATCACTTCGAGCTGGTCGGCTGGGCGGAGACCACGGTGATCATCCGGTTCTGGCTGCTCACCGCCATCGCCTGCGGCCTGGGTGTCGCGCTGTTCTACAGCGAGTGGCTCGGCACCGTCGGGGCCTGAGATGACCAGGTCAGGGGTACCGCCGCTGCGCCCCGGGGCGCGGGTGCTGATCACCGGCGCGGGGATCACCGGCCGGTCGGTCAGCGCGGTGCTGGAGCCGACCGGGGTACGGCTGACCATCTGCGACGACGACCCGCTGGCGCTGCAGCGGCTGATCACCCCCGCCACCGTCGTCACCACCGCCGAGGCGCAGGCCACCATCGGTGACTACGCGCTGGTGGTGACCAGTCCCGGCTTCGCTCCGGACACCCCGGTGCTGGCGGCCGCGGCCGCCGCGGGCGTGCCGATCTGGGGTGACGTGGAGTTGGCGTGGCGGCTGGACCGGGCCGGCTGGTTCGGCGAGCCGCGGCGCTGGCTGGTGGTCACCGGCACCAACGGCAAGACCACGACGACGTCGATGCTGCACGCGATGCTGGTCGCCGACGGCCGCGCCGCGCTGCTGTGCGGCAACATCGGCGACCCGGTGCTCGACGTGCTGGCCGAGGAGGGCCGCACCGGGGATCACTCCGGGTTCCTGGCCGTCGAGCTGTCCAGCTTCCAGCTGCACTGGGCGCCGTCGCTGCGCCCGGAGGCCGGGGTGGTGCTCAACGTCGCCGAGGACCACCTGGACTGGCACGGCTCGATGCGCGCCTACGCCGCGGACAAGGCCCGCGTGCTCACCGGCCGCGTCGCCGTGGTCGGCCTCGACGATCCCGTCGCCGCCGGCCTGCTCACCGACGCCCCGGCCGAGTCCCGCGTGGGCTTCCGGCTGGGTGAGCCCGCCGCCGGGGAGCTCGGCGTCGTCGACGGCACGCTGGTGGACAACGCGTTCGGGGACGGGGTGGCGCTCGCCGAGGCGGCGACGATCCCGGTGGCCGGCCCGGTCGGGGTGCTCGACGCGCTCGCCGCGGCCGCGCTGGCCCGCGCGGTCGGCGTGGCACCGGAGTCCGTCGCCGCCGCGCTGGCCGGATTCCGGGTCGGCAGCCACCGCGCCGCGGTCGTCGCCACCGTCGACGGTGTCACCTACGTCGACGACTCCAAGGCCACCAACCCGCACGCCGCCCAGGCCTCGATCGCGGCGTATCCGCGTGTGGTGTGGATCGCAGGCGGTTTGCTCAAGGGTGCCTCGGTCGACGATCTGCTGGCTTCGGTGGGGAATCGGCTGGTCGGCGCGGTGTTGCTCGGCCGCGACCGGCACGTGGTTGCCAAGGCGTTATCGCGACACGCCCCGGATGTCCCCGTCATCGAGGTTGTGACGGGGGACGATTCTGGGGTGCATGGGACAAATGGGTCGGATGTGAGTCCTGTTACAAATGTGGTCTCGCTCCCGGGGGAGCGCTCCGGCGAGGAGATCATGACCGCTGTGGTGGACGCCGCCCGCAGCCTGGCGCGCGCGGGGGACACCGTCCTGCTGGCGCCGGCCGGTGCGTCGTTCGACCAGTTCAGCGGATACAGCCACCGCGGCGACGCGTTCGCCGGGGCGGTCCGCGCCCTGACCCGGTAGACCGATGAGCATCCTCAACCGGTTGCGGCTCCGCGGGACCGGCGCGCCGCAGACGGCTGCCGACACCGGGGCACCCGTGCTCGTGGTCGGGCCCCGGACCCGCATCGGCGCCTGGCTGAACCGGCCGATGACGTCGTTTCACCTGATCATCGCCGTCGTCGCGCTGCTCACCACGCTGGGCCTGACCATGGTGCTGTCGGCCTCCGGCGTGTACTCCTACGACCAGGACGGCTCGCCGTGGGCGGTGTTCGGCAAGCAGGTGCTGTGGACCGTCCTGGGCCTGATCGCCTTCTACCTGGCGATGCGCATCCGCGTGCAGACGCTGCGCAACCTCGCGTTCACCGGCTTCGCGCTGACCATCGTGCTGCTGATCCTGGTGCTGATCCCCGGCATCGGCAACGAGGCCAACGGGTCGCGCGGCTGGTTCGTCGTCGCCGGGCTATCCATGCAGCCCTCCGAGCTGGCCAAGATCGCGTTCGCCATCTGGGGCGCCCACCTGCTGGCCGCGCGGCGCATGGAGCAGGCGTCGCTGCGCGAGATGCTGATCCCGCTGGTGCCCGCGGCCTTCGTCGCGCTCGCGCTGATCGTCGCCCAGCCCGACCTGGGGCAGACGGTGTCGCTGGGCATCATCCTGCTCGGCCTGCTCTGGTACGCCGGCCTGCCGCTGCGGGTGTTCCTGTCCTCGCTGTTCATGATCTTCGTCTCGGCGGTGGTGCTGGCCATGGTCGAGGGCTACCGCTCGGCGCGCGTGCAGTCGTGGCTCAACCCGGGCGCCGACATCCAGGGCGCGGGCTACCAGGCCCGCCAGGCCCGGTTCGCGCTGGCCAACGGCGGCGTCTTCGGCGACGGGCTGGGCCAGGGTGCGGCCAAGTGGAACTACCTGCCCAACGCCCACAACGACTTCATCTTCGCGATCGTCGGCGAGGAGCTCGGGTTCATCGGCGCCTCCGGGCTGCTGTGCCTGTTCGGGCTGTTCGCCTACACCGGGATGCGCATCGCCCGCCGGTCGGTCGACCCGTTCCTGCGGCTGCTGTGCGCGACGGTGACGCTGTGGATCATGGGCCAGGTCTTCATCAACGTCGGCTACGTCGTCGGCCTGCTCCCGGTCACCGGCCTGCAGCTGCCGCTCATCTCCGCCGGTGGAACATCAACGGCGACAACCCTTTTCGTCATGGGGCTGATGGCGAACGCGGCGCGCCACGAACCGGAGGCGGTGGCCGCGCTGCGGGCGGGCCGCGACGACCGGGTCAACCGGATCCTGCGGCTGCCGCTGCCCGCCCCCTACGTGCCGTCGCGCACCGAGGCGGTGCGCAACCGGCTGCGCACCCGCGAGCGCACGTCCGCCAAGACGGCGGCCGCCCCCAAACGGGCCCGGCCGGCGCGGCCCAAGCCGGCCGCCGAACGCCGCAAACCCCGGAGCGCCGACAGCCGGGTACGGTCCGCAGGGCATCATGGAGGCGGCCGCGCGGAGAAGAGCCGGCGGCGAACACTGGAAGGTCAGCGTTACGGGTGAGCGACTCGGTTTCCGTGCTACTCGCGGGCGGTGGCACCGCGGGACACGTCGAACCGGCGATGGCGGTGGCCGACGCCCTGACCGCGCTCGACCCGACCGTGCGGATCACCGCGCTGGGCACCGAGCGCGGCCTGGAGACCCGGCTGGTCCCCGAACGCGGGTATGACCTCGAGCTCATCACCCCCGTTCCGCTGCCCCGCAAGCTCTCGGCCGACCTGCTGCGGCTGCCGCTGCGGGTGCGCCGCGCGGTGCGCCAGACCCGCGCGGTGATCGACGCCGTCGACGCCGACGTGATCGTCGGGTTCGGCGGCTACGTCGCGGTCCCGGCCTACCTGGCCGCGCGCCGCAGGCGCCGGCGGGTGCCGGTGGTGGTGCACGAGGCCAACGCCAGCGCCGGCTGGGCCAACCGGCTGGGCGCGCGGGTGGCCCAGCGGGTGCTCTCGGCGGTGCCCGATCCGGGCCTGGGCGAGGTCGAGGTGGTCGGCATGCCGGTGCGCGCGGCGATCACCGAGCTGGACCGCGCCGCGCTGCGCGACGAGGCCCGCAGACACTTCGGTTTCGCGCCGGACGCGAAGGTGCTGCTGGTGTTCGGCGGCTCCCAGGGTGCGCAGTCGCTCAACCGCGCCGTCAGCGGTGCGGCCAAAGACCTTGCCGCTGCCGGTGTTTCGGTGCTGCACGCCCACGGCCCGAAGAACACCCTGAAGCTGCCCGAGCCCGCCGACGGTGATCCGCCGTACGTCGCGGTGCCGTACCTGAACCGGATGGACCTGGCGTACGCGGCCGCCGACCTGGCGATCTGCCGGTCCGGCGCGATGACGGTGGCCGAGCTCACCGCGGTCGGCCTGCCCGCGGTGTACGTGCCGCTGCCGATCGGCAACGGCGAACAGCGGCTCAACGCGCTGCCGGTGGTCAACGCCGGCGGCGGGCTGCTGGTCGACGACGCGGACCTGTCCCCGCGGTTCGTCGCCGACACCGTCGTCGGTCTGCTCACCGACGAGCAGCGGCTGTCGGCGATGACCTCGGCCGCGGCGCTGGCGGGTCACCGCGACGCCGCCCGGCGGGTCGCCGAGATCGCCCTGGAGATCGCACGCGAGGGGAAGCGGTCGTCGTGAACAAGTCACTGCCCGCGGAACTGCAGCGGGTCCACATGGTCGGCATCGGGGGAGCGGGGATGTCGGGCATCGCCCGCATCCTGCTGGACCGCGGCGGCATGGTGTCCGGGTCGGACGCCAAGGAGTCGCGGGCGGTGGCGGCGCTGCGGGCGCGCGGCGCCACGGTGCGCATCGGCCACGACGCGTCGTCGCTGGACCTGCTGCCCGGCGGCCCGACGGCGGTGGTGACCACCTACGCCGCGATCCCCAAGACCAACCCGGAGCTGGTGGAGGCGCGGCGCCGCGGTATCCCGGTGATCCTGCGCCCGGTGGTGCTGGCCAAGCTGATGGCCGGTGACACCACGCTGATGGTCACCGGCACCGCGGGCAAGACCACGACGACGTCGATGCTCATCGTGGCGCTGCAGCACGCCGGGTTCGACCCGTCGTTCGCCGTCGGCGGGGAGCTCGGCGCGGCCGGCACCAACGCCCACCACGGCAGCGGCCCGTACTTCGTCGCCGAGGCCGACGAGAGCGACGGCTCCCTGCTGGAGTACACCCCCGACGTCGCGGTGGTGACCAACATCGAGGCCGACCACCTGGACTACTTCGGCAGCGTGCAGGCCTACGTCGACGTGTTCGACAAGTTCATGGAGCGGGTGAAACCCGGTGGCGCGCTGGTGGTCTGCGCCGACGATCCGGGCGCGGCGGCGCTGGCCGACCGCACCGAGGCGCTGGGCATCCGGGTGCTGCGCTACGGCAGCAGCGGCGACAACCTGGCGGCCCGGCTGGTCGACTGGACCCAGCGCGGCACCGAGGCGGTGGCCACCGTGCAGCTGGCGGGGGAGGAGCACCCGCGCACCATGCGGCTGGCGGTGCCGGGCCGGCACATGGCGCTCAACGCGCTGGCCGCGCTGCTGGCCGCCGTGCAGGTCGGCGCGCCGGTCGACGCGGTACTCGACGCGCTGGCCGGCTTCGAGGGGGTGCGCAGGCGCTTCGAGCTGGTCGGCACCGCCGCCGGGGTCAGGGTGTTCGACGACTACGCCCACCACCCGACGAAGGTGGCCGCCGCGCTGAGCGCGGTGTGCACGCTGGCCGGCGAGTCGCGGGGCCGCGCGATCGTCGTGTTCCAGCCGCACTTGTACTCGCGGACAGAGATTTTCGCGCGGGAGTTCGGGGAGGCGCTGTCGGCCGCCGACGAGGTGTTCGTGCTCGACGTGTACGCCGCGCGCGAGCAGCCGATCGCCGGGGTCAGCGGCGCGAGCATCGCCGAGCACGTCACCAAGCCGGTGACCTACATACCGGACTTCTCGGCGGTGGCCGCCAGGGTCGCCGCGGCCGCGCGCCCGGGTGACGTGGTGGTCACCATGGGCGCCGGCGACGTCACGATGCTGGGTGCGGAGATTCTGCGCGCGTTGGAGTCGAGGTGAGCGAGCCAACCGACAGCGAGCCCGACGACACCCAGCAGCCCGAGGCCGCACCCGAGGCCCCGGTCGACCCCGACCTGCCCCCGGCGGCGTCACCGGACTTCGAGGGGCCGCGCCGGCGCGCCCGCCGGGAGCGTGAGGAGCGGCGCGCCGCGCAGGCCCGCGCCCGGGCGATCGAGCAGGCCCGCCGCGAGGCCAAACGCAAGGCGATGGGCAGGCAGGCAGGCGAGGGGCAGCGGCTGCCGCGCGGCACCGTGCGCGGGCTGAAGGTGCTGCTGTGGTCGACGCTGGTCAGCGTGCTGGTGGTCGCCGTGGGCCTGCTGCTGTACTTCACCCCGATCATGTCGGTGCGCGACACCGTCATCGCCGGCCTGGAGTTCCTCACCGAGGAGGAGGTGGCCGCGGCCGCCGCCGTCGTGCCGGGCACCCCGCTGCTGCAGGTCGACACCGACGCCGTCGCCGAGCGGGTGGCGGCGATCCGGCGGGTGGCCAGCGCCCGGGTACAGCGCCAGTACCCGTCGACGCTGCGGATCACGGTCGTCGAGCGGGTGCCGGTCGTGATCAAGGACTATCCGGACGGCCCGCACCAGTTCGACCGCGACGGAGTGGATTTCGCGGTCGGCCCGCCGCCGGTGCCGGTGCCGTACCTCGACACCGACCAGCCGGGACCCAACGATCCGGCCACCAAGGCCGCACTGCAGGTGATGACGTCGCTGCGGCCGGAGGTCGCCGCGCAGGTGGGACGTGTCGGGGCGCCGTCGGTAGCGTCGATCACCCTGCAGCTCATCGACGGACGGCAGGTGGTGTGGGGGACCACCGACCGCACCGAGGAGAAGGCGCTCAAGCTCGCGGCGCTGCTGACCCAGCCCGGTCACACCTACGACGTGTCCAGCCCGGACCTGCCGACGGTCAAGTAACGCCGAACGTGAGCTTGTTGGCGAGATTTCGCCGATTTCTCGGCAATAACCTCACGTTCGACAGGCAGCTCCGCCCCGAACGCCCCCGTGTGAGCAAGTTCCGGTGAAAAAACTGGCGCGCGTGTCGGCGCGCCTGCAGCACGACGCCGCGACCGCGCCCTACCGTTCTGGTTGCGCTGAACAACTTGACATAACTATAACCCTCTGGTTGAGGTTTAGGGTTTGCCAAAGGAAGTCGGCGTGTCGTCAGGCAACTTGGGAGGAAAGGCGAACGCGATGACCCCCCCACACAACTACCTCGCCGTCATCAAGGTGGTCGGCATCGGCGGCGGCGGTGTCAACGCTGTCAACCGGATGATCGAGCAGGGCCTCAAGGGCGTGGAGTTCATCGCCATCAACACCGACGCTCAGGCGCTGTTGATGAGCGACGCCGATGTGAAACTCGACGTCGGCCGGGACTCCACCCGCGGTCTCGGCGCCGGCGCCGACCCCGAGGTCGGGCGGAAGGCCGCCGAGGACGCCAAGGACGACATCGAGGAGCTGCTGCGCGGCGCCGACATGGTGTTCGTCACCGCCGGTGAGGGTGGTGGCACCGGCACCGGCGGCGCGCCCGTCGTGGCGTCGATCGCGCGCAAGCTCGGTGCGCTGACCGTCGGCGTGGTGACCCGTCCGTTCTCGTTCGAGGGCAAGCGGCGCAGCAACCAGGCCGAGGCCGGCATCCAGGCGCTGCGCGAGAGCTGCGACACCCTGATCGTCATCCCCAACGACCGCCTGCTGCAGATGGGTGACGCGGCGGTGTCGCTGATGGACGCGTTCCGCAGCGCCGACGAGGTGCTGCTCAACGGCGTACAGGGCATCACCGACCTGATCACCACCCCCGGTCTGATCAACGTCGACTTCGCCGACGTCAAGGGCGTGATGAGCGGCGCGGGCACCGCGCTGATGGGTATCGGCTCGGCCCGCGGCGACGGCCGGGCGCTCAAGGCCGCCGAGATCGCGATCAACTCGCCGCTGCTGGAGGCCTCGATGGAGGGCGCCCAGGGCGTGCTGCTGTCGGTGGCCGGCGGCAGCGACCTCGGGCTGTTCGAGATCAACGAGGCCGCGTCGCTGGTGCAGGACGCCGCCCACCCCGACGCCAACATCATCTTCGGCACCGTGATCGACGACTCGCTGGGCGACGAGGTCCGCGTGACGGTGATCGCGGCCGGGTTCGACTCGCAGGGGCCGAGCCGCAAGCCGGTCGTCGGCAGCACGCCGGGCCAGGCTCAGCCGCAGGGCGGCAGCGGGTTCGCGCCGGGCAAGGCGGGCAAGGTCGCCACGTCGCTGTTCGAGCCGGCCGATCCCGCGAGCGTGCCCGTGCACACCAACGGCGCGACGGTCAGCATCGGCGGTGACGATGACGATGACGTCGACGTGCCGCCGTTCATGCGCCACTAGCCATACTGGCGACCGTGACGGTTCGCATTCGGCGGGTGACGACCACGCGTGCCGGCGGGGCATCCAAACCACCGTTCGACACGTTCAACCTCGGTGACCATGTCGGTGACGATCCCGCGGCGGTCGCCGCCAACCGCAGGCGGCTCGCCGAGACGATCGGCCTCGGTGACGACGGCATCGTCTGGATGAACCAGGTGCACAGCTCCACCGTCGCCGTCGTCGACGAGTCGACGGACCGGTCCGTGCCGGTGCCCGACACCGACGCGCTGGTCACCGCCTGCCGGCGGCTGGCGCTTGCGGTGGTGACCGCCGACTGCGTGCCGGTGCTGCTGGCCGACGCGCGCGCCGGCGTGGTCGGCGCCGCGCACGCCGGACGGGTCGGCGCGCAGAACGGCATCGTGGTGCGCACGGTCGAGGCGATGCGCTCGCTGGGCGCCCACGTCGAGGACATCTCCGCACTGCTCGGCCCCGCGGTCAGCGGGCGCAACTACGAGGTGCCCGAGGAGATGGCCGCCGAGGTCGAGGCCGCGCTGCCCGGCAGCCGCACCACCACCGCGAAGAACACCCCGGGACTGGACCTGCGCGCCGGAATCGTCAGGCAGTTAACGGATTTGGGCGTCACCGCGATCGACGTCGACCCGCGCTGCACCGTCGCCGACCGTAACCTCTTCAGCCACCGGCGCGGCGCGCCGACCGGTAGGCTCGCGTCGCTGGTGTGGATGGAGTGACCCACGACGTGTCGACCCCTCGTGAACGTGAACTGAGTGACAACCTGGCCGCCGTGCGCGCACGGCTGGCCGCCGCCGCCGAGGCCGCAGGACGCGACGTCGCCGACATCGACCTGCTGCCGGTGACGAAGTTCTTCCCGGCCTCCGATGTCGAGATCCTGTCCCGGCTGGGGTGCACCGCGTTCGGCGAATCCCGCGAACAGGAGGCGTCGAAGAAGGCGGAGGAGATCGCCGCCGTCGCCGGCCTGCCGCCGGTGCGCTGGCACATGATCGGGCGGATCCAGCGCAACAAGGCCCGCGCGATCGTGCGCTGGGCCTACGCGGCGCACTCGGTGGACAGCCCGAAACTGCTGGTCGCCCTGGACCGCGCGGCAGCCGAGGCGCTCGACGCCGGAACCCGCACCGAACCGCTGCGGGTCTACATACAACTGAGCCTCGACGCCGACGAGAACCGCGGCGGCGTCGACGTCCGCCGGACCGAGGAGGTGGATGCCCTGTGCGCGGCCGCCGAGGCGGCGGCCGGGTTGGAGTTCGTCGGGCTGATGGCGATCCCGCCGCTGGGCGCCGACGCCGACGCGGCGTTCGCGCGGCTGGAGGCCGAGCACCGGCGCGTCCAGCAAAGCTACGACCGGCGGCTGGAATTGTCGGCCGGGATGTCGGGTGATCTGGAACTGGCTGTGAGACACGGCTCGACGTGTGTGCGTGTCGGTACCGCGTTATTGGGACTACGTCCTCTACCGTCACCACCAGTAGTCACTCCAGTCACATCTTCATCACAGACACCAGAGTCCAGGCAATGAGAAGGGTCGAGCGATGAGCACACTTCACAAGGTCAAGGCGTACTTCGGTATGGCCCCCATGGATGACTACGACGACGAGTACTACGAGGACGACGACCGCGGCGCGTCACGTGGGTACTCGCGTCGTAGTCGCGAGGAGCGTTTCGAGGACGACGGGTACGGCCCGGCCCCGCGCGGGTACGACGACCGCGAGTACGACGAGCCGCCGGGCGGGTACCGGGGCGGGTACGCCGACGACCGGTTCGAGCCGCGCATGCGGGTGCCGCGCGAGTTCGAGCGGCCCGCACCGCGGTTCGGCGCGATGCGGGGCGGCGGTGCCACCCGCGGCGCGCTGGCGATGGACCCGCGCCGGATGGCCGAGCTGTTCGACGCGGGCAGCCCGCTGTCGAAGATCACCACGCTGCGTCCCAAGGACTACAGCGAGGCCCGCACCATCGGTGAGCGGTTCCGCGACGGAACCCCGGTGATCATGGACCTGGTGTCGATGGACAACGCCGACGCCAAGCGCCTGGTCGACTTCGCCGCCGGGCTGGCCTTCGCGCTGCGCGGCTCCTTCGACAAGGTCGCCACCAAGGTGTTCCTGCTGTCGCCGGCCGACGTCGACGTCACCGCCGAGGAGCGTCGCCGCATCGCCGAGGCGGGCTTCTACCAGTAGAGGACCGGGCGGGTAGGCTGGGCGTCAACGAAAGGATCAGCGCGGCAGAGCTTGGCGCTCTCCGCGCTGAGCCCTGTAACTCCTGTACTTGATGTCACACCTGCGCCCGTAGTGAGGACCGCTCGTTGTCGCTCTTCTTCCAGATCCTGGGCTTCGCCCTGTTCCTGTTCTGGCTGCTGCTGATCGCCCGGATCGTGGTCGAGTTCATCCGCTCCTTCTCCCGGGATTGGCATCCCCGGGGCGCCACCGTGGTGATCCTGGAGATCATCATGACCATCACCGATCCGCCGGTGAAGCTGCTGCGACGGCTGATTCCGCAGCTCACGATCGGTGCGGTGCGCTTCGACCTGTCGATCATGGTGCTGCTGCTGCTGGCGTTCATCGGCATGCAGTTGGCCTTCGGCGCCGCGGTGTGACCGCACCTCAGATGGTTGAGATTCGCCCTTAATTTCAACCTCTGATGCAACGCCGGAGTCTGGTGTGACAGGATGGACGCCAGTTACGTTCCGCTTAGGTACGTTCTGCCAAGGCTCTACACTTTGAGATCGGTTGACGGTCCAGACTCCAAGGGGGCGACAATGCCGCTCACACCAGCCGACGTCCACAACGTCGCGTTCAGCAAGCCGCCCATCGGCAAGCGCGGCTACAACGAGGACGAGGTTGACGCGTTCCTCGACCTGGTGGAGAACGAGCTCACCCGCCTCATCGAGGAGAACGCCGACCTGCGGCAACGCGTCGCCGAGCTGGATCAGGAGCTCGCCGCGGCCCGCGCCGGCGGCGGTCAGGCCGCCCCGGCCTACGAGGCGCCCGCCGCTCCGGAGCCGCAACCGGTCTACGAGGCGCCCGCCGCTGCCGCCGCGAGCAGCGAGGACCAGGCGCTCAAGGCCGCCAAGGTGCTGAGCCTCGCCCAGGACACCGCCGACCGTCTGACCAGCTCCGCCAAGGCCGAGGCCGACAAGCTGCTCGCCGACGCCCGCGCGCAGGCCGACGCGCTCGTCAGCGAGGCCCGCCAGACCGCTGAGAAGACGGTGCTGGAGGCCCGGCAACGTGCCGACGCGTTGCTCGCCGACGCCCAGACCCGGTCGGAGACCCAGCTGCGCCAGGCCCAGGAGAAGGCCGACGCGCTGCAGGCCGACGCCGAGCGCAAGCACTCCGAGATCATGGGCACGATCAACCAGCAGCGCACCGTGCTGGAGGGCCGCCTCGAACAGCTGCGCACCTTCGAGCGCGAGTACCGCACCCGGCTGAAGACCTATCTGGAGTCCCAGCTCGAGGAACTGGGCCAGCGCGGCTCGGCCGCGCCGGTGGACTCCAGCGCCGGCCAGGACGGCGGCGGCTTCAACCAGTTCAACCGGGGAAACAACTGAACACGGCAACCGAGAGTTGATCAATGCTGATCGTCGCGCTCGTCCTCGCAGTCATCGGCCTTGCCGCGCTGGTGACCGCCGTTGTCACCAGTAATGAGCTGATCGCCTGGGTCTGCATCGCCGCGAGCGTGATCGGGGTTCTGCTGCTCATCGTCGACGCGGTCCGGGAACGCTCCAGGGGCAAGAACGCCCAGGAGAGCGAGGCCCCTGCCGTCGAGCACAACCCCGAGGTGCAGTACTACGAGGATTACCCCGACGACGAGGTCGGTGCCGACGAGACCGGCACCGAGGAGACCATCGTCGAGACCAGCACCGAACCCGGTGCCGACGACACCACCGTCATCGAATCCGTGATGGAGGAGACCACCGTCATCGAGACCCCGGAGGCTCAGACCCCGGAGAGCGAGACCCCGGAGACCGGCGGGGACGCCGGCCGCTAACCGACTGTCGGGGTCGCCAGCAACTGCCGCACCTCGTCGTCGCTGACCTGGTGGAAGTCCTCGAACACCTGGCCCACCGCCTCGAACTTCGGGGGCGTTGAGGCACACACCACCTCGTCGGCCTCACGCGCGAGTTCCTGGCACGCCGAGGCGGGCCCGACCGGCACCGCGACCACGACCCGCGCCGGGTTCAACGCCCGCACGGCGCGCACCGCGGCGAGCATGCTGGCCCCGGTGGCGATCCCGTCGTCGACGAGGATCACGGTCCGGCCCGCGACATCCAGGGGCGGCCGGTCCCCGCGGTAGGCGTGCTCGCGCCGGTGCAACTCCTCGGTCTCGCGGGCGATCGCGCGCGAGACGGCGTCGTCGGTGATCCCGAGACTACGGATCAGGTCGTCGTTGAGCACCACCCCGCCGCCGCTGGCCAGCGCCCCCATCGCCAGCTCCTCCCACTGCGGCACCCCGAGCTTGCGAACCAGGAACACATCCAGCGGTGCTCGCAGCGCGTGCGCCACCTGCCAGCCGACCGGCACCCCGCCGCGCGCCAGCCCCAGCACCACGACATCGCGGCCGCGGTAGGACGCCAACTCCTCCGCCAGGACCGCCCCGGCCTCGCGGCGGTCCCGGAAGACCCGCCGGGCGTCTCGGCGGGCGATACCGTTCCATCTGCTCATCACGGTCTTTCGAGGTGGGCATCACCAGCCTACGACCGTGGGTACCCTCCGCGGGTGAGCATCCGGTTCGAGAGCACCGTCGACCACCCCGTCGACGAGGTGTTCGCGTGGCACACCCGGCCCGGCGCGATGCGCCGCCTGGTGCCGCCGTGGCAGCCGATGACCGTGGTGACCGAGACGGCGTCGCTGGCCGACGGTCGCGCGGTGCTCGGCCTGCCCGCCGGCCTGCGCTGGGTCGCCGACCACGACCCGGCCGGCTACGACCCGCCGCACCGCTTCGTCGACCGGTTGTCATCGGCGGGCCCGCGGTCGTGGCCGCCGCGGCTGGTGCACCACTGGACGCACACCCACGAGTTCGCGGCGGTGCCCGGCGGCACCCGGGTGCGCGACCACGTCCACACCCCGCTGCCCGCGGCCGCGCTGCGGTCGACGTTCGTCTACCGGCACCGCCAGCTCGCCGACGACCTCGCCGCACACCGCGACGCCGCGCAGGCGGGGCTGAAACCGCTGGTGGTGGCTGTCACCGGCACCGCGGGCCCGGTCGGTCCGGCGCTGTCGGCGTTCCTGAGCACCGGCGGGCACCGGGTGGTGCGCCGACCCGATGAGGCGCAGGCGGTCATCCGCACCGACGAGGGAACCGTGCAGATCGGGTCGCGCACCGTCACCGTGCGCACCGGGCTGGTGCTGTCCGCGGACGACGGGGTCCGGCGGCTCAAGCGGCTGCGCGGCCGGCGGCCACCGGCGTGGATCGGTCTGGACGATCTGCTCGACGTGTACCTGCGCGCGCTCTACGACGAGCGGCTGACCGGTGCGATCGACGCGGTGGCACCGGAGTGCGGCGGTCGGCTATCCGAGCTCGGACACCGCTTCCGCAGGCCGTCGCTGGCCGACGCGCTGGCTCACGAACTCGGCGACGGCTGACGCACGATCCGGTCGATGAAGTTGCGGACCAGCCGGTTCACCCGCTCCGGATCGGCGAATTTATCTGTCTGCAAACGTAATTCGTCGACGGTGAGGCCAACGTTGGCGGGCTCGTCGGGGCCGGCGGTGGGCAGCCAGGCCTCCAGCAGCGCGCGGTCCACCTCGGGATGGAACTGCAGCGCCAGGGCGCGGCCCAGCACGAACGCCTGCGAGGCGTTGGCGGTGCGGGCCACCTCGACCGCGCCGGGCGGCAGCGTCCAGCGGTCGTAGTGCCACTGGAACCACGGGCCCTCCGGAATCAGCCCGGTGTCGCTGATCTCGAGGTCGTACCAACCGATCTCGGGTGTGGGGGCGCGGCCGACCGTCCCGCCGAACGTCTGAGCCAGCAGCTGGCCGCCGAAGCAGACACCCAGCAGCGCCACCCCGGCCTCGGCGGCCTTGCGCACCATCGCCATCTCCTCGCTGACCCAGCCGGCCAGCAGCGCTTCGTCGTAGACCGGCCAGGTCGCCCCGAGCGGGACGATGACGTCGTAGTCGGTGGGATCGGGGAACGTCACCTGCGAGGCGGCAGGGGAGTCGCGGTGCTCGGCGGGCACCACGGTCAGGGTGTCGACGTCGAAGCCCTGCTCGACGAACGCCTCGCCGAGCAGGGCCTCGGTGGCGAGATGTTCGTTGTAGAGGAAAAGCACCTTCGACGTCACGTGGCCATTATTCGCGGCCGGGCCCGGCTTCGCATCGCGGGGTCGGCCGCGTGACCTATGGGCGCGGCAGGTGATAGCGGCGCTCGGGTCTGCCGATGCCGTACTGCAGCCGCAGCTGCAGCGCCCCGGTGCTCAGGTAGTGCTCGAGGTAGCGGCGCGCGCTGACCCGCGAAATACCCACCAGGTCCGCGCATTCGGCGGCCGACACCTCGCCGGCGGTGCGCACCGCGTCGAGCACCCGGGCGCCGGTCTCGGCGCCCAGCCCCTTGGGCAGGGTCTGCACCGGGGTGGCGCTGCGGCCGAACAGCGCGTCGATCAGCGACTGGTCCACCCCGCCCGCGGAGTCCAGCGCGTCGGCGCGCGCCGCGAACGCCTCGAGTTTCGCCTTGAGCTGGGCGAATTCAAACGGCTTGATCAGATAGTCGGCCGCGCCGCCGTCCAGCGCCCCCTTGACGGTGTCGAGTTCACGCGCGGCGGTGATCATGATCACGCCGACCGGGTTGCCCGCGGCCCGTAACTGTTGCAGCACGGCCAGACCCGACATATCCGGCAGGTACACGTCGAGCAGCATCAGGTGCGGCCGCACCTCCTCGGCCAGCGTGAGTGCCTCGGTTCCGGTGCGGGCGACGCCGACCGTGCGGAACCCGTCGACCTGCTCGACGAACCGGCGGTGGATCTCGGCCACCATGAAGTCGTCGTCGACGACCACCACGTCACGCATGGCCGCTGCGCTCCGCGGCCGTCAGCGGAATCCGCACCTCGAATCGTGCTCCTCCGTCCGAATCATCGCTTACCGTAACGGTTCCCCCGTGCTGGGCGCTCACCAGCCGGACCAGCGCCAGCCCGATGCCCCGCCCGCCGGGCACGTCCGGCTTGGACGTCACCCCGCGCGCGAAGATCGCGTCACGCAGATGCTCGGGCACACCCGGCCCGGAGTCGGTGACCGTGATCACCAGCCCGTCGCCGTCGGTGACGCACACCGTCACCCGGGCGCGCTGAGAACCGACCGACACGTCGACCGCGTTGTCGATCAGGTTGCCCAGCACCGTGATCACGTCGGTGGCCAGCGCCGGGTCCAGGGCCGCCAGGTGCGAACGCGGGTCCAGGTCCAGCGTGACGCCGCTCTCGGCGGCCAGCGTGGTCTTGGCGATCAGCAGCGCCGCCACGGCTGGATCCGAAATCGACTGTGTCACCGTGTCGTTGATCTCTGCGCGGCGGCGGGTCAGCGTGCCGATCAGATCGCGCACCGACTCGTACTCGCCGAGCTGCACCAGGCCCGAGATCGTGTGCAGCTGGTTGGCGAACTCGTGGGTCTGTGCCCGCAGCGTGTCGGTCATGCTCTTGTGCGACGACAGCTGGCCCTGCAGCGCGGCCAGTTCGGTGCTGTCGCGCATCGTGGTGACGGTGCCGATCTGACGGCCCTGACTGGTGGCCGCCCGCCGGTTGAGTGCCAGCACCCGGGTGCGGGTGGCGATCACGACGTCGCGGCCGTCCTCGCCGGACAGCAGGAACTCCACCACGGCGGCGTCGATCCCGACGGTGTCGACCCGCTGTCCCACCGCGTCGGCGCCGACACCGAGCAGATCCTGCGCGCTGTCGTTGAGCACCGTGATCACCCCGTCGGTGTTCACCCCGACCACGCCCTCACGGATGCTGTGCAGCAACGCCTCCCGGTGATCGGCGAGCCCGGCGATCTCGGCGATCTCCAGCCCGCGGGTGTGCCGTTTGATCCGGCGCGACAGCAGCCACGACGTCAACAGGCCCAGCGCCGCACCGAGACCGAGGTAGAACAGCAGCCGCTCCCCGGCGCCGCTGAGCAGCGCCCACGCCGACGGATACGGTTCGCTGACCGAGGCGACCGCGAGCACCCGCCCGTCGATACCGAGGATCGGCACCTGCCCGATCAGGCTGTGCACCCCGTCGATGTCAATGTCGCCGAACCACGCCCGGCCCTCGTCGGCCCGGCTGACGCCGAGATCCACGTGCGCCCCGATCCGGGACGGATCCGAGGACACCCGCACGGTGCCGTCCGGATCGAGGATCTCGGCCAGCCCGGCACCGGACAGCGCCACCGCGCGGTCCACCTCCGGGGCCAGCACCCGCGACGCAAACGGGTCGGCGTAGCGGTCCCGCACCACCGGGGTCGAGGCCATGTTCTCGGCGACCGCGATCATCCGCTGGCCGCGGACCTCCCGGAACTCCCGGGTGGACTGTGTCACCGACACCGCGGCGACCGCGACCAGCACGACCGCGACCACCAGCACCTGGAAGACCAGGAACTGACCGGCGAGGCTGCGGATCGACCGCGTCGGCATGTGCACGGGCAACTTCACGGGAATGTTCAGAAAGACCAATACGTCCTTTGCGTACTTATGGGTGACCTGCGTCACTGACGCCTCCAGTATTACGGAGCATCACAGTTCGGCACGACAGAGATCGGGACAAGTGAGAACACAACGCAGAACGCTTCTGGTCCTCACCGTGATCACGGCGCTGCTGCTGGCCGGCTGCGGCGTCACCCGCGGCGGGGACGAACACGGGCTGCACCGGCTGCGAATGATGGTGCCCAACAGCCCCGGCGGCGGCTACGACCTGACCGCCCGCACCGCGGTCAAGATCATGGAGGATGACGACATCACCGGCCGCGTCGAGGTGTTCAACGTCATCGGCGCCGGTGGCACCGTCGCGATGGCGCGGCTGATGAACGAACGCGGCAACGACGACCTGATGATGACGATGGGTCTGGGTGTCGTCGGCGCCACCTACACCAACGGGTCGAAGATCAAGGCCTCCGACGCCACCGCGCTGGCCAAGCTCATCGAGGATCCGGGCGCGATCTTCGTGCCCGCCGATTCGCCGTTCAAGACCGTGCAGGACTTCGTCACCGCGTGGAAGGCGGATCCGGCGAGCATCACCATCGGCGGCGGCTCCTCCCCGGGCGGTCCCGACCACCTGTTCCCGATGGAGACCGCCCGCGCGGTCGGCGTGGACCCGCGCACGGTCAACTTCGTCACCTACGACGGCGGCGGTGATCTGCTGACCGCGTTGCTGGGCAAGAAGATCGCCGCGGGCACCTCCAGCCCGGGGGAGCTCATCGACCAGATCGAGGCCGGCCAGCTACGGGTGCTGGCGGTGTCCAGCGAAGAGCGCGTACCCGGAATCGACGCACCCACGCTCAAGGAGTCCGGCATCGATCTCACCTTCGCGAACTGGCGCGGAGTCCTCGCTCCGCCAGGCATTTCCGACAAAGCCAAGGAGGCGATGATCAAGGTTCTCGAGAAACTGCACGACTCAGCCGGCTGGAGAGACGCGCTGGTGAAGAACGGGTGGACGGATGCGTTCGTGACCGGTCAGGAGTTCGAGCGCTTCCTCGTCGAACAGGACAACCGGGTCTCGACAACCCTGACCGAGCTGGGGCTGCTGTGAGCACCCCGGAGGTCAACCAGAAGTCAAGGGACACAGCGCAGTACATCGTCTGCGTGGTACTGGTCGCCGTCGGCGCGTTCCTCATCTACGACGCGCTCACGCTGGAACCCGGCTTCGCCAAGGTCGATCCGGTGGGTCCGCGGCTGTTCCCGACGGCCATCGGCATCGTGCTGATCGTGCTGGCGGTGATCCTGGCGGTTGCGATCCCGCGCGGATCGGTCGGGGAGGCCGACGCCGGAGAGGACGTCGACCCGGACGCGCCGGGGGACTGGCGCACCGTCGGTCTGCTGGTCGGGCTGTTCATCGCGGTGATCGTGACCGTGCAGCCGCTGGGCTGGGTGATCGCCGGCACGCTGTTGTTCGCCGGGGCGGCGACGATCCTCGGCAACCACCACTACGTCCGCAACATCGCGATCGGGCTGGCGCTGTCGCTGGTCAGCTTCTACGCGTTCTACTCCGGGCTCGGAATTCCGCTGCCCCAGGCATTTTGGATGGGATCCTGTAGATGGAACTCGATATGCTGCTCGCGGGGTTCGAGCAGGCCGTGACCCCGATGAACCTGCTGTACGCCGTGATCGGCGTGCTGCTCGGCACCGCCGTCGGTGTGCTGCCCGGCATCGGGCCCGCGATGACCGTCGCGCTGCTGTTGCCGATCACCTACAACGTCAGCCCCAGCGCCGCGTTCATCATGTTCGCGGGCATCTTCTACGGCGGCATGTACGGCGGGTCGACCACGTCGATCCTGCTCAACACGCCGGGGGAGTCGTCGTCGGTGATCACCGCGATCGAGGGCAACAAGATGGCCAAGGCGGGCCGAGCCTCGCAGGCGCTGGCCACCGCGGCCATCGGCTCGTTCGTCGCGGGCACGATCGGCACCGCGCTGCTGGCCGCGTTCGCACCGCCGATCTCGCGGTTCGCCGTCACGCTGGGCGCGCCGTCGTACCTGGCGATCATGGTGTTCGCGCTGGTCGCCGTCACCGCGGTGCTGGGCGCCTCCAAGCTGCGCGGCGCGATCTCGCTGTTCCTCGGCCTGGCGATCGGCGTCGTCGGGATCGACTTCCTCACCGGGCAGCCGCGCGCCACGTTCGGGATCCCGCAGCTGTCCGACGGTATCGACATCGTGGTGGTCGCGGTCGCGATCTTCGCCGTCGGCGAGGCGCTGTGGGTCGCCGCGCACCTGCGCCGCCGCCCGGCGGACGTGATCCCGGTGGGCCGGCCGTGGATGGGTCGCGACGACTGGCGGCGGTCCTGGGGGCCGTGGCTGCGCGGCACCGCGTACGGGTTCCCGTTCGGCGCGCTACCCGCGGGCGGTGCCGAGCTGCCCACGTTCCTGAGCTACATCACCGAGAAACGGCTGTCCAAGCACAAGGACGAGTTCGGCAAGGGCGCCATCGAGGGCGTCGCCGGACCGGAGGCGGCCAACAACGCCTCGGCTGCGGGCACCCTGGTGCCGATGCTGTCGCTGGGCCTGCCGACCAACGCCACCGCGGCGGTGATGCTCACGGCGTTCGTGTCCTACGGAATCCAGCCGGGGCCAACGTTGTTCGAGAAGGAACCGCTGCTGATCTGGACCCTGATCGCCAGCCTGTTCATCGGCAACCTCCTGCTGCTGCTCATCAACCTGCCGATGGCGCCGTTGTGGGCCAAGCTGTTACGCACCCCGCGGCCCTACCTGTACGCCGGGATCCTGTTCTTCGCGACGCTGGGTGCGCTCGCGGTCAACATCCAGGCGCTGGACCTGGCCCTGCTGCTGGTGTTCGGTCTGCTCGGGTTGATGATGCGCCGCTTCGGACTTCCGGTGCTGCCGTTGATCATCGGCGTGATCCTCGGCCCGCGCATCGAGCGGCAGCTGCGGCAGTCGCTGCAGCTCGGCGGTGGGGACTGGTCGAGCCTGTTCACCGAACCGGTCGCGATCGTCGTCTACGTGCTGATGGTGGTCCTGCTGCTGATCCCGCTGGTGCTGCGGCTGATGCACCGCAGCGAGGAGACCCTGCTGGTGGTCGAGGACGACGCCGATCAGCGGGAGAAGGCGGCCCAGGCATGACCGACGACCGCTTGCGGGAGGAGCCGAGATGACCGACGACCGCTTGCGGGAGGAGACGACATGACCGACGACCGCTTGCGGGAGGAGGCGACATGATCGTCATCGGTTACAGCGCAGACCCGTACGGCTGGGCCGCGCTCGAGCACGGCATCGCCGAGGCGCGCCGGCGCGACACGTCGGTGCTGGTCGTCAACGCCACCTCCGGGGAGGCCTACGCCGATCCGCGGTTCGCCACGCCCGGGCAGGTGCACGACGTGGAGGATCTGCTGCGGCGCAGCGGGGTCGACTACGAACTCAGTCAGCCGGTCGGGGTGGACACCGCCCGTGAACTGCTGGCCGCGATGGAGCGTCCGGACGCCGAGCTGCTGGTCATCGGGCTGCGCCACCGCAACCCGGTGGGCAAGCTGCTACTGGGCAGCGTCGCCCAGCAGGTGCTGCTGGACTGCCCGAAGCCGGTGCTGGCGGTCAAACCCGAGTAACCGACGCCACATTTGTTTCCCGCATGTTTCGGAGATCCGGATGTGAGCGGGAGCGCGCGGTGAGCGGGTGTTGACGGACCGGACACGGACGTGCAACCGCTGCGGAATCGCCACGGGGGACCGTGGTGCCCGTGAAGACATCGAGTCGCACCATCGAAAACTGGGACGCAGAAGACGTCGAAGCGTGGGAGAACGGCGGTAAGCACATCGCCAGGCGCAACCTGATCTGGTCGATCGTCGCCGAGCATGTCGGGTTCTCGGTCTGGTCGATCTGGTCGGTCATGGTGTTGTTCATGCCGCAGGACGTCTACGGCATCGACGCGGCAGGCAAGTTCTATCTGGTGGCGATACCGACGCTGATCGGCGCGCTCATCCGGATTCCCTACACCGTGGCGCCCGCGAAGTTCGGCGGCCGCAACTGGACGGTGGTGTCGGCGCTGCTGCTGCTGATCCCGACCGTGCTGGCACTGTGGGTCATGCTGCACCCGGGCACGTCGTACACGACGTTCATGATCGTCGCGGCGGTCGCCGGATTCGGTGGCGGCAACTTCGCCTCCTCGATGACCAACATCAACGCGTTCTATCCGCAGCGGCTGAAGGGCTGGGCGCTGGGGCTCAACGCCGGTGGCGGCAACATCGGCGTGCCGGTGATCCAGCTGGTCGGTCTGCTGGTGATCGCCTCGGTCGGCAACACCGCACCCGAAATCGTGTGCGCCGTCTACCTGGTGCTGATCGGGCTGGCCGCGCTGGGCGCCGCCCTGTTCATGAACAACCTGGGCAACCAGCGCTCCGACCTGTCGGCGATGGCGGAGTCGTTGCGTTTCAAGCACTCCTGGGTGATGAGCTTCCTGTACATCGGGACGTTCGGCTCGTTCATCGGGTTCTCGTTCGCGTTCGGCCAGGTGCTGCAGATCAACTACCTGGCCAGCGGCGAGACCGCGGCGCAGGCGTCGCTGCACGCCGCGCAGATCGCGTTCCTCGGCCCGCTGCTGGGCTCGATCTCACGGCCGTTCGGCGGCAGGCTCGCCGACAGGCTGGGCGGTGGCCGCATCACGCTCTACACGTTCGTCGCGATGATCTTCGGCGCCGGAATCCTCGTCGCCGCAGGCGTTCTCGACGACGCAACGGCCGGAGCCCCGACCGGCGGCCAGATGGCGGCCTACGTCACCGGTTTCATCGCCCTGTTCATCCTGTCGGGCATCGGCAACGGCTCCACCTACAAGATGATCCCGTCGATCTTCGAGGCCAAGGCCCAGAGCCGCGACGACTGGACCCGCGAGGAGAAGGCCGCCTGGTCGCGCAGCATGTCCGGTGCGCTGATCGGGTTCGCCGGCGCGGTCGGCGCGCTCGGCGGGGTGTTCATCAACGTGGTGCTGCGCGCGTCCTACGTCAGCGACGCCAAGTCGGCGACCAACGCGTTCTGGGTGTTCCTGGTGTTCTACGTGATCTGCGCGATCGTCACCTGGTTCGTGTTCCTGCGGATGCAGTCGGCGCGGGCGAGCGCAGGCGAGACGATCGGGCGCACGACGGCCCCGGTGCCGGCCTGATCCCCATGGTGACCCGGACGGCCTGCTCGTACTGTGGTGTCGGCTGCGGTGTGGAGGTCCACACCGCGGCCGACGCCTCCGGCCGCACCGTGATCGCGGCTGTGCGCGGCGACAAGCTGCACCCGGTCAACTTCGGCAGGCTGTGCACCAAGGGCGCCACGCACGCCGAGCTGATGCGGGCCGGTGACGGCCGGCTGACGGCGGCGCTGCTGCGTCCGTCGCGGGGGGAGGAGCCCCTGCCCGTCCCGGTCGACGACGCGGTGGCCGAGGCGGGCAGGCGGCTGCGGGCCATCGTCGACGAGCACGGGCCCGACGCGGTCGCGCTGTACGTGTCGGGCCAGATGTCCATCGAGGCGCAGTACCTGGCCACCAAGCTGGCCAAGGGGTTCCTGCGCACCGTGCACCTGGAGTCCAACTCGCGGCTGTGCATGGCCAGCGCGGGCACCGGGTTCAAACAGTCGCTGGGCTCCGACGGGCCACCCGGGTCGTACGCCGACTTCGACTGCACCAACCTGTTTTTCGTGATCGGCTCGAATATGGCCGACTGCCACCCGATCCTGGCGCTGCGGATGGCCGACCGGCTCAGGGCCGGCGCCAAGCTGATCGTCGTCGACCCGCGGCGCACCGCCACCGCCGCCGACGCCGACCTGTTTCTGCAGATCCGGCCCGGCACCGACCTGGCGCTGCTGAACGGCCTGCTACACCTGCTGGTCGAAAACGGCGACATCGACCCCGATTTCATCGCCGAGCACACTGAGGGCTGGGAGGCGATGCCGGAGTTCCTGGCCGACTACCCGCCGCACCGCGTCGCTCAGATCACCGGGCTGGCCGAGACCGACATCCGCACCGCCGCACGGATGATCGCAGAGGCCGGGGACTGGATGAGCTGCTGGACCATGGGCCTGAACCAGAGCACCCACGGCACCTGGAACACCATCGCGATCTGCAACCTGCACCTGGCCACCGGCGCGATCTGCCGGCCCGGCAGCGGACCGATGTCGCTGACCGGCCAGCCCAACGCGATGGGCGGACGCGAAATGGGTTACATGGGGCCGGGACTGCCCGGCCAGCGGTCGGTGCTCTCGGCCGAGGATCGCGCCTACACCGAGCAGCAGTGGGGGCTGCCGCCCGGCACCATCCGCGGCGACGTCGGCCCTGGCACCATCGACATGTTCCGCCGGATGGCCGACGGCCACATCAGGGCCGCGTGGATCATCTGCACCAATCCCGTTGCCAGCGTGGCCAATCGCAGCACCGTCGTCGCCGGTCTGCAGGCCGCCGAGCTCGTCATCACCCAGGACGCCTACGCCGACACCGCCACCAACGCCTACGCCGACATCGTGCTGCCCGCCACGCTGTGGGCCGAATCCGACGCGGTGATGGTGAACTCCGAGCGCACCATGACGCTGCTGCGCCAGTCGATCCCGCCGCCGGGCCAGGCCCGGCCCGACTGGCAGCTGATCTGCCAGGTCGCCGCGCACCTCGGGTTCGGCGAGCACTTCGCCTACACCAGCAGCGAGCAGATCTTCGACGAGATCCGCCGCTTCTCCAATCCCGGAACGGGTTACGACCTGCGCGGCGTCACCTACGAGCGGCTGCGCCGCACCCCGCTGCAGTGGCCCTGCCCGCCGCCGGGCGCGCCCGGCGGCGACACCGACCGTCACCCGATCCGCTACCTCAACGACGGGGTCAGCCAGCACCTGCACGTCGACGAGAACGGCCGCACCCCGCGGCTGGCGTTCGCCACCCCGTCGCGGCGCGCGGTGTTTCACCCCCGCCCGCACGTGGAGCCCCGCGAACTGCCCGACGACGACTACCCGCTGGTGCTCAACACCGGCCGGCTGCCGCACCAGTGGCACACCATGACCAAGACCGGCCGCGTCGCCGCACTCAACCGCCTCGACTCCGGACCGTTCGTCGAGGTCCACCCCGACGACGCCCGCGCACTCGGCATCGAGGACGGCGCCCGCGTGGAACTGCGGTCGCGGCGCGGCCGCGCGGTGCTGCCCGCCGTGGTGACCGACCGGGTCCGGCCGGGCAGCTGTTTCGCGCCGTTCCACTGGAACGACACGCACGGCGCCGAACTCACCGTCAACGCGCTCACCAGCGACGCCGTCGACGCCGAGTCGCTGCAACCGGAGTTCAAGGTGTGTGCGGTGCACCTGCGGCCCGTCGCACCCGCCCCGGCCCGCCCGGCCCGCGACAGACCGGTGCACGTGCTGGGCGGGGACCGGCCGCTGGTGCTGTGGGCGTCACAGACCGGCACCGCCGAGGACATCGCCGCGCGCATCGCCGAGCGCACCGGCGCTCAGCTGGTGAGCATGGACGCCGTCGCACCGGCCGATCTGGCCGCGGCGCGCGATGTCCTGCTGGTGACGAGCACCTTCGGGGACGGCGGACCGCCCGACAACGGGGCCGACTTCTGGGAGCGGCTGACGTCAGCGCAGACCCCCGCCCTGTCGGGGGTGCGCTACGCGGTGCTCGGCCTCGGCGACCGTGCGTACGACAACTTCTGCGGACACGCCAAGGCGCTCGACGCCCGGTTGGCCGAGCTCGGCGCCACCCGGCTGCTGGACCGTGCCGACTGCGAGGCCTACGACGAGGTGTCACTGCAGAACTGGGTCGACACGGTCACCGCGATCCTCACACCCGACGCGCCGAGGGGCGGCGGGGGTACGGCCACGCTGACCCGCCGGACCACCGAGGCGCCGACGTTCACCAGGGCCCGGCCGATCACCGTGCCGCTGGCACGCAACGTGCTGCTGACCGGGCCACGGTCGGCGAAAGAGGTGCGCCAGTTCGGGTTCGACATCTCCGAGCATGACGTCACCTACGCGGCGGGCGATTCGCTCGGGGTGTACCCGACCAACGACCCGGCGGTGGTGGACGCCTGGCTGGCGGCCACCGGTGTGCCGCCGCATCACCCGGTCGAGGTCGACGGGGTCGAAAAGCCGTGGCGCGACGCACTTCTCACGCACTACGACTTCTGCCGTGTCACACCGGATCTCGTGCGGTTCATCGCCGAGCACAGCCGCGACGCCAAACCGCTGCGCGCACCGAGGGAAAAGCTCGACCGATGGCTGGAGGGCCGCACCGGCCTGGATCTGGTGCGCGAGTTCGTCGTACACGCCGACCCCGACGAGTGGCGCGACGCGCTGGTGCGGCTGACCCCGCGCAGCTACTCCATCTCGTCGAGCCCGCTGGTCAGCCCGCACGAGGTGCAGTTGACGGTGTCGGTGGTGCGCTACCGCGGCCACGACAACACCCCGCGCGGCGGCGTCTGCTCGACATTTCTGGCCGACCGGTGCACGTCGGCGCCGGTGTTCCTGCAGCGCTCACCGCATTTCCGGCCGCCCGCCGACGGCGCCACCCCGATGATCATGATCGGGCCCGGTACCGGGGTCGCGCCGTTCCGCGGTTTCCTGCAGGAGCGTCGCGCGCTGGGACACCGCGGCCCGAACTGGTTGTTCTTCGGCGAACAGCACCGCGACCAGAACTACTACTACCGCGACGATTTCGAGGACATGGTGCGCGACGGCCTGCTCGACCGGCTGGATCTGGCGTTCTCCAGGGACCAGAAGCAGCGGGTGTACGTGCAGCACCGGATGCTCGAGCACGGCGCCGACGTGTGGCGCTGGCTCGCCGACGGCGCCCACGTCTACGTCTGCGGCGACGCCACCCGGATGGCCAAGGACGTCGACGCGGCGCTGACCCGAATCATCAGGACCCACGGTCGCATGTCCAGCGAGGCGGCCCGTGACTACAAGCGCGAACTGGTCGCCGCTAAACGCTACGTCCGCGACGTCTACTGAGCCACCACGTCGCGCAGTGCGGCCAGCGTCTCGCGGATGTGCTCGGCGAACCCGCGGCCGGCCGGGTCGTCGAGCCAGCGCAGGAACGCCACCCGGAACACCGCGACTCCGGCCTCGGCGGCCAGGCTGGCGGCCGGTTCGGCGACCCCGCGGCGCGCCAGCGCGGCGGCGAGGGTGTCGGCGATCGCGGCCATCTTCACCGATTCCCGTTCCCGCAGCGCGGGATTGGCGTTGATCACCGACTGGCGCTGCCGGGAGTGCTCGCGCCTGCCGTCGAAGAAGTCGGCCGCCGACTCCAGGGCCGCGGCCACCGCGGCCAGCGGCGGCACCGACTCGGGCACCGCCGCCAGCGCCGCGACCATCCCGTCGACCAGCTCGGCGCCGCGGAACAGCACCTCACGCTTGTCGGCGAAGTGCCGGAAGAACGTGCGCTCGGTCAGGCCGGCGCGCTCGGCGATCTCGGCGACCGTCGTCTGGTCGAAGCCGCGTTCCAGGTACAGCTCCATGGCCGCCCGTTCCAGGCGGCCCTTGGTGTCCGGTTCCCAGCGGCCCATGCGGGAATACTACGGCGATGACAGGCGCTGACATCAGTCGTACGGTCATGTCGTTGACTGACATCAAGTCGACGAAAGGAATCAGCGATGCGCGTATTCGTCACCGGCGCCTCGGGGCACATCGGGTCCCTGGTGGTGCGCGAACTGCTCGACCACGGTCATCAGGTCACCGGGCTGGCTCGCTCGGACGCGTCCGCGGCGGCCCTGGATAGGGCCGGCGCCCAGGTCGTCCGCGGCAGCCTCGACGAGCCCGACACCCTGGCCGCCGCGGCCGCCGCGGGCGACGGGGTCATCCACCTGGCGTTCAAGCACGACTTCCGTGACTACGACGGCGCGCAGGCCACCGACCGGCGTGCCATCGAGGCGATGGGCACGGCGCTGGTCGACAGCGGTAAACCGTTCGTGGTCACCGCGGGCACCGCGGTGCTGGCCCTCGGCGCGTCGGACAAGCCGGGCACCGAGGACACCCACGTCGACCCGTCGGCGCCGCGCGCCGCGTCGGAGTACGACGCGCTGGCCTTCGCCGAGAAGGGGGTGCGCGCCTCGGTCATCCGGCTGGCGCCCACCGTGCACGGGCCCACCGACGACCACGGCTTCATCCCGACCCTGATCGCCCGCGCCCGCGAGACCGGGCAGGCCTTCTACGTCGGCGACGGCGCCAACCGCTGGCCTGCCGTGCACAACCTCGACGCCGCGCGGCTGTTCCGGCTGGCGCTGGAGTCCGCGCCGGCCGGTTCCATGCTGCACGGCGCGGCCGAGGAGGGCGTGCCGTTCCGGCGGATCGCCGAGACCATCGGCGCGCACCTCGACGTGCCCGTGGTCAGAATCTCCGCCGAGGACGCCGTGCAGCAGCTGGGGTTCATCGGAGTGGTTGCCGCACTGGACAATCCGACGTCAAGCGCGGCGACCAGGCGGCTGCTGGGCTGGGAGCCCGAGCATCCGTCGCTGCTCGACGACCTCGATGCGGGGCACTACTTCGCCCGCTGATCCGCCAGCCCGGCCGCCATGGCGTCGGCGACTTCGGTTGCGCCGCTGAGGTTCTCGGTGCGTAACCCGGCGACGACGCCGTGGCGGTCGGCCTCGGAGCGGTTCTGGCTCAGCTTGGCCTTACCCTCGACGCGGCGCACGGTGAACTCCAGTCCGACGATGCCGCGCAGCTGACCGTCGACGTACGGTTCGGGCGCGTCGGTGAGCCGCCACGGCTCGGGCCTGCCCGCCTCGTGACGCTCGGTCAGCCGGGTGACCACGTCGCGCAGCCACTCCGGATCCTCGTGCACGCGCACGGTTGCGGTCAGGTGCACGCTGCTGTAGTTCCAGGTCGGTACGACGCGGCCGTGCTCGGCCTTGGCGGCGTACCAGGACGGGCTCACGTAGGCCTGCGGCCCGGAACAGATCAGCAGCGCGGGCGCGTCGGGTTCCAGCCCCTGCCACTGCGGGTTGGCGCGGGCCATGTGCGCGACCACCGTGTCGTGCTCCCACAGCACCGGCAGCAGCGTGGCGACCGGAAACCCGTCGGCGCCGACCGTGACGAACTCGGCGGCGCCCACCCGGGCGACCAGCGCGCGGATCCCGGCCTCGTCGGCCATCGCGTTGTACGCGGGGACGTACATCTACTCCGGCACTTCGCGGACCGCGCCCTTGTCGGCCGACAGCGCCATCGCCGCGTAGGCACGCAGGGCGGGGGAGACCTCCCGCTGCCGGTTGCGCGGCTTGTAGCCGCCGGAGGCCAGCAGTTCCTGGCGGCGGCGCTCCAGTTCGGCGTCGTCGACCTCGACCCGGATGCTGCGGTTCGGGATGTCGATGGTGATGGTGTCGCCGTCGCGCACCAGCGCGATGGTGCCGCCCGCGGCGGCCTCGGGGGACACGTGCCCGATCGACAGACCCGACGTGCCGCCGGAGAACCGGCCGTCGGTGATCAGCGCGCACTTCGCGCCCAGCCCGCGGCCCTTGAGATACGCGGTGGGATAGAGCATCTCCTGCATACCCGGGCCGCCCTTGGGGCCCTCGTAGCGCACGACGACGACGTCGCCGGGCTTGACCCGGTCCGACAGGATGGCGTCGACGGCGTCCTCCTGGGACTCGACCACGACGGCCGGACCTGAGAACGTCCAGATCGACTCGTCGACACCGGCGGTCTTGACGATGCAGCCGTCGACGGACAGGTTGCCGCGCAGCACCGCCAGGCCGCCGTCGGCGGAGTAGGCGTGCTTGACGTCGCGGATGCAGCCCGCCTCGGCGTCGGTGTCGAGGGTGTCCCAGCGTTCGGACTGGGAGAACGCCTTCGCCGACCGCACGCAGCCGGGTGCGGCGTGGAACAGTTCGATGGCCTCCTCGGTGGCCGAGCCGCCGCGAATATCCCACTTGCGCAACCACTCCGCCAGCGAGTCGGAGTGCACGCTGTGCACGGTCTCGTGCAGGTGTCCGGCGCGCCACAGCTCGCCGAGGATCGCGGGGATGCCGCCGGCGCGGTGCACGTCCTCCATCAGGTAGTGGCCGTTGGGGGCCACCTTGCACAGGCACGGGATGACTCGGCTGCGTTTCTCGATGTCCTCGAGCGTGTAGTCGACCTCGGCCTCTCGGGCGGCGGCCAGCAGGTGCAGCACGGTGTTGGTGGAGCCGCCCATCGCGATGTCGAGCGCCATCGCGTTGTCGAACGCGTCGCGGGTGGCGATCGAGCGCGGCAGCACGCTGGCGTCGTCCTGCTCGTAGTAGCGCCGGCACAGCTCCATCACGGTGGTGCCCGCGGTCTCGTACAGCGCGCGGCGGGCGGTGTGGGTGGCCAGCGTCGAGCCGTTGCCGGGCAGCGCCAGGCCCAGCGCCTCGGTCAGGCAGTTCATCGAGTTGGCGGTGAACATGCCCGAGCACGACCCGCAGGTCGGGCAGGCCTGCTCCTCGATGCGGGTGATGTCGGCGTCGGAGACGTCGGCGTTGACCGCGTCGGCGATCGCGGTCACCAGGTTCAGCCGGGTGCGCACGGTGCCGTCGACCAGCACCGCCTTGCCGCCCTCCATCGGGCCGCCGGAGACGAACACCGTCGGGATGTTCAGCCGCAGCGCGGCCATCAGCATGCCGGGGGTGATCTTGTCGCAGTTGGAGATGCACACCAGCGCGTCGGCGCAGTGCGCGTTGACCATGTACTCGACCGAGTCGGCGATCAGCTCGCGGCTGGGCAGCGAGTACAGCATGCCGCCGTGGCCCATCGCGATGCCGTCGTCGACGGCGATGGTGTTGAACTCCCGCGGCACCCCGCCGGCGGCGGCGATGGCCTCGGACACGATCCGGCCCACCGGCTGCAGGTGGGTGTGGCCGGGCACGAACTCGGTGAAGCTGTTGGCCACCGCCACGATGGGCTTGCCGATGTCGGCGTTCGCCACCCCCGCTGCGCGTAGCAGCGAGCGGGCGCCCGCCATGTTCCGACCGTGCGTGACCGTCCGCGACCTCAACTCAGGCATGCGCCCATCGTCGCAGGCAGGCCCGGTGGTCCGGAAGTCGGCGCCGATACTAGTAGTGGCAGTAATAGCCTGGCAGGCGACATGGAGAAGCGTACGCAGCAGCGGATCGCCCTCGGGGAGTTCCTCCGGGTGCGACGGGAGTCGGTCTCGCGGGCCGACCTCGGCATGCCCGACGTGCCCCGGCTGCGGACCAAGGGGCTGCGCCGCGAGGAGGTCGCGGTGCTGTCCGGGGTCAGCGTCACCTGGTACACGTGGCTCGAGCAGGGCCGCGACATCAACCCGTCCAAACAGGTGCTCGACGCCGTCGCCCGGGCGCTGCGGCTCTCACCCGCCGAACACGACTACGTGCTGGCGCTCGGCGGCCACAGGGACTCGCACGGGGGCTCCACCGGCCACGCCGGACCGGCTGGCCCGCCGCCGCCGCACATCCAGCGGTTCCTCGACGCCCTGGACCGCTACCCGGCGTTCGCGCTGGGTCCGGACTGGGCCATCACGGCCTGGAACAGCGCGTACGCGGCGCTGTACCCCAACATCGAGATCACCCCGCCCGCCGACCGCAACCTGCTGTGGCTGGTGTTCATGGATCCGGCGATCCGAAAGCTGTTGCCGGACTGGGACGCCGACAGCGGCCGCTTCCTGGCCGAGTTCCGTGCCGAGGCCGGCGCCCGGGTGGGGGAGCCGTCCTACACCGAGCTGATCGACCGGTTGCGTTCGGCCAGCGAGCATTTCCGCGCCGGCTGGGAGGCGGGCACCGTCGAGCGGTTCGCCTCCCGGGAACGCCGGTTCTTCCACGACGCGGTCGGCGAGCTGGTGCTCGAACACCACCAGCTCGAACCCGCCGACGCCCCGGAGATCCAGATCGTGGCCTACCTGCCCGCACCCGGCACCGACGCCGCCGAGCGCCTCGCCGAGCTCGTCGGGCGCGGCCGCTGACCCGGAGCGCCCCGCAACGAAAAACACCGCCAGTCTCCTGACGGTGTCGCGTGGTGTCCGAGGGGGGACTTGAACCCCCACGCCCGTTAATAGGGCACTAGCACCTCAAGCTAGCGCGTCTGCCATTCCGCCACTCGGACTCAGTGGGCGCTTAAGGCTAACGGATCATCCGGGCCGGACCCAAACCAGGTCGGCAGTCCAATGGTACGAATGGTGGCGTGACTGGTCCCGCCAACGCCGAGTCCGAGGTCGTCGACCTCGTCAGCGCCCTCATCCGGTTCGACACCTCCAACACCGGGGAGCCGGAGACGACCAAGGGGGAGGCCGAGTGTGCGCGCTGGGTGGCCGCCCAGCTCGAGGAGGTCGGCTACCAGACCGAATACGTCGAGGCGGGCGCCCCGGGCCGGGGCAACGTGTTCGCCCGCCTGGAGGGCGCCGACCGCTCCCGCGGCGCGCTGCTGCTGCACGGCCACCTCGACGTGGTGCCCGCCGAGCCCGCCGACTGGAGCGTGCACCCGTTCTCCGGCGCGATCGAGGACGGCTACGTGTGGGGCCGCGGCGCGGTCGACATGAAGGACATGTGCGGGATCCTGATCGCGATCGCCCGCCACTTCAAACGCGCCGGCATCGTCCCGCCCCGCGACCTGGTGTTCGCGTTCGTCTCCGACGAGGAGGCCGGCGGCAAGTACGGGTCGCAGTGGCTGGTCGAGAACCGGCCCGACCTGTTCGCCGGGGTCACCGAGGCCGTCGGCGAGGTCGGCGGCTTCTCGCTGACCGTGCCGCGCCGCGACGGCGGCGAACGGCGGCTCTACCTCGTCGAGACCGCCGAGAAGGCGATGATGTGGATGCGGCTGACCGCCCGCGGCCCGGCCGGGCACGGCTCGATGATCCACGACAGCAACGCCGTCACCGCGGTCTCGGAGGCCGTCGCCAGACTCGGCCGCCACGAATTCCCGATCGTGCTGACCGACGCGGTCAGCGAGTTCCTGCAGGCCGTCACCGAGGAGACCGGCTACACCTTCGACCCGGACTCCCCGGACCTGCCCGGCGCGATCGCCAAGCTCGGCCCGATCGCGCGCGTCGTCGGCGCCACCCTGCGCGACACCGCCAACCCGACCATGCTGCGGGCCGGCTACAAGGCCAACGTCATCCCCGCCACCGCCGAGGCGGTCATCGACTGCCGCATCCTGCCCGGCCGCCAGGAGGCGTTCGAGCGGGAGGTCGACGAGCTGATCGGCCCCGACGTCACCCGCGAGTGGATCACCCAGCTGCCGTCGTACGAGACCACCTTCGACGGCGACCTCGTCGACGCGATGAACAACGCGATCCTGGCGGTCGATCCCGGCGCCCGCCTGGTGCCGTACATGCTCTCCGGCGGCACCGATGCGAAAGCGTTCTACAAGTTGGGAATCCGGTGCTTCGGCTTCGCGCCGCTGCGGCTGCCGCCGGACCTCGACTTCACCGCGCTGTTCCACGGTGTCGACGAGCGGGTGCCCGTCGACGCGCTGAGGTTCGGCACCCAGGTCCTCGAGCACTTCCTGTTGCACAGCTGATAACCCACGAAAGGACGAGCATGGCCTTCGACTACAACCCGTACGACTTCCTGCCGAAGCTGCCGACGTTCACGCTGACGTCGGAGTCGATCACTGACGGGCAGCCGCTGGGCAACGACCAGGTCAGCGGGATCATGGGCGCCGGCGGCAAGGACGTCTCCCCGCAGCTGTCATGGTCGGGCTTCCCGGCGGAGACCCGCAGCTTCGCGGTCACCGTCTTCGACCCCGACGCCCCGACCGCGTCGGGTTTCTGGCACTGGGCGGTGGCGAACCTGCCGGCGTCGGTGACCGAGCTGCCCGCCGGTGCCGGTGACGGCAGCCCGCTGCCCGGGGGCGCGATCACGCTGCGCAACGACGCCGGGTCGCACCGCTACATCGGCGCCGCCCCGCCGGCCGGACACGGGTTCCACCGCTACTTCGTCGCCGTGCACGCCCTGCCCGTGGAGAAGCTGGACCTGACCGAGGACGCGTCCCCGGCGTACCTGGGCTTCAACCTGTTCATGCAGGCGATCGCCCGCGCGGTCATCTACGGGACCTACGAACAGAACTAGATCAGCGCAGCGCTGAGCCGACCGCGTCGGCCAGCGAGGCGAACCCACCCTCGTGGAGGCGGCGGGCGACGCCGTCGTGAATGCGTTTGGCCCACAGCCCGCCGCCGTACACGAACCCGGTGTAACCCTGCAGCAGGGAGGCGCCGTTGACGATGCGCTCCCACGCGTCGTCGGCGGTCTCGATGCCGCCGACGCTGATCAGCACCAGCTTGTCGCCGACGCGGCGGTACAGCCGTTGCAGGATCTCCAGCGAGCGCTGCGCGACCGGCGGGCCGGAGATCCCGCCCGCGCCGAGCGCCTCGACACCCGGGGTGGCCAGGCCCTCGCGCGACACCGTGGTGTTGGTCGCGACGATGCCGGCCAGGCCCAGTTCGACCGCCAGGTCGGCGATCTCGTCGACATCGTGATCGGACAGATCCGGTGCGATCTTCACCAGCACCGGCTTGGACGTCTCGGCCCGCACCGCGGCCAGGATCGGCCGCAGCGACTGCACCGCCTGCAGGTCGCGCAGCCCCGGGGTGTTCGGCGAGCTGACGTTGACCACCAGGTACGACGCCAGCGGCGCCAGCAGCCGCGCCGACGTCGCGTAGTCGTGCACCGCCTCCTCGGCCGGGGTCACCTTGGTCTTGCCGATGTTCACCCCGATCGGCATCTCGGGCACATGCCGGGTCAGCCGCACGGCCAACTCCCCGGCGCCGTGGTTGTTGAACCCCATCCGGTTGAGCAGCGCGCGGTCCTCGGGCAGCCGGAACAGCCGCGGTTTGTCGTTGCCCGGCTGCGCCTGCGCGGTCACCGTGCCCACCTCGGCGTAGCCGAAACCCAGCGCGCCCCAGACGTTGAGGCCGGTGCCGTTCTTGTCGAACCCGGCGGCCAGACCCAGCGGCCCCGGGAAGTCCACCCCGAACACGCGGGTCGCCAGCACCGGGTCGTGCGGGCCCAGCCAGCGGGTCAGCGCCCGCCGCTGCCAGCCCAGGTGGGTGAGGGCGCGCAGCAGCGCGAACACCCAGGTGTGTATCCGTTCCGGCGGCACCAGGAACAGCAGCCGCCGCAGTGCGCGGTACATCATCGGATCACAGCGCGGGCTGCTCGGGCAGCATGGCGCGGTCGGCGGCGGTCTTCTTGCGGCGCAGCAGGACCCGGCGCGAGCCGTCGGTGTACAACCGGACCCGGGTGAGCTCCCAGCCGCGGTACTCGGCCTCGATGGACAACCGGGTCGACGCGGTCAGCCGGGTGACCTCCGGCGGCAGCCGCAGCGGAATCCACTCGTAGTCGTCGGAGAGGTCCTGCTCCCAGGCCTTCGGCATCCGACCACGGAAGGCGCTCACTACCGGTCACCCGCCGCATCGGCGATGACCTGCACACCCGCTCCCGTTCCGGACACCACATACAGGGTGCCAGAAGCGTCGTCGTAGGCCAGCGTGTTCGGTTGCTGCACGGTTCGGTATCGCACCTTCTCGACGGGTATGCCGGTGGCCAGATCGTAGCCAACAACGGTGTTCGTCGCGGTCTGAGACACCCAGGCCAGCGTCGGCGAACCCGCCAGCCCGTACGGGGAGTCGCGCACCGGCGCCCGCTGCCGCTGGATCAGCGGGTCGACGCTGAACACCAGCAGCCCGTCGCCGCGGGTGTCGGCGACCAGCACCCGGCCCACCTCGTCGGCGACCATCGTGGTGGCGCCCTCACCGGCGCGCAGCGCCTGGCGGTCGTTGTCGCCGGACTCGGAGATCGTGGTCACCGACGTCTGCCCGCGGTCCAGCACCACGGCCGTATTACCTTGGGTGACAAGGACATCCACCCGGGCGAAGATCTTCAGCGTGGCGTCCACCGCGGCGGTGTCGCCCGCATCGGCGCCGAGCGTGTACACCGCGCCGTCGGCGCTGCCCAGCACCAGCTTGCCGTCGGCGCGGCGCGCGATCGCGGTGAACTCGGTGTCGGCCTGCCCCTCCACGTCGACCTTGGCGGCGGCGGCCGCCGCCAGGTCGATCCGGTAGTAGCCGCCGCGCGTCGTCGCGTACGCGTGGCCGTCGTCGTCGCCGGTCAGCGCGGTCGCCTCGGTCGGCAGCGACACCGATCTGGCCTCGCCGCTGCGGGAGAAGACCGTCACCAGCGACTGCCCGGTCGCCGCGGGTGCCAGCACCGCCAGCGAACCAGTGGCGGCGTCGACGACGGCGGCGATCGCGTCCCCGTCCAGCGGCCACACCACACCGTCGGGCTGCCCGGTGACCGGGGGAGACACCGCGGCCTGTGCGGGCGGGATGGTCGGCGGCGGGGCGTCCACCGGATTCTCTGAGCATCCGCTGACCAGCACCAACGCCAGCGCCGCCAGCATCGCGCGAACCGGCCGGGTCGGTGTGGTCACACAGGTCGGCACAGGCGGGGCTCTCCGTCGAGGGGTCAGGATCAATCGGCCAGTCTAGGCCGACCGATCACCAGGAATTCCACACAGTGGGACGTGTCCCGGCCGCGGGCCCGGGGGACGGCGGTATCGTGCCCGCATGACCCTGACCGCGGACTGCGAACTGGGTGCCGGCGAGTTCGCAGTCGAGGACATCATCACCGGCGTGCACGCCAGCGGATTCGGCCAGGTCGGCGACGGGCGCAGCTTCTCCTTCCACATCGAGCGCCAGATGCTCGTCGTCGAGGTGTACCGGCCCAGGCTCAGCGGGCCCGTCCCGCTGGAGGAGGACGTCGTCGCCGCCGCCAGCCGCAAGCTCACCGACATCGACGTCACCGACGCGCGCAGCCTCACCGCCGCCGTGCGTGACCTCGTCGCCGCCGCGCAGCCGGTGGCGCCGCCCAGCCGCTAGCAACCACTCACGGTACGGTCGTCGTCGTGACGGGCGTGCCGGCGATGTCGTGGTTGCAGGTTGTCGTTCTTTCGATCCTCCAGGGGCTCACCGAGTTCCTGCCGGTGTCGTCGTCGGGGCATCTGGCGATCGCGTCGCGGGTGTTCTTCGACGACGACGCGGGTGCCTCGTTCACCGCGGTCACCCAGCTGGGCACCGAGGTCGCCGTGCTGGTCTACTTCGCCCGCGACATCGTGCGCATCGTCAAGGCCTGGTTCAACGGCCTGTTCGTCAAGGCGCACCGCGGCGCCGACTACCGCCTGGGCTGGTACGTGATCATCGGCACCATCCCGATCGGCGTGTTCGGTCTGCTGTTCAAGGACGAGATCCGCACCGGCGCCCGAAACCTGTGGGCCATCGCGATCGCGCTGATCGTGTTCTCCTTCGTCATCGCCGCCGCCGAGTACTTCGGCCGGCGCACCCGCAACGTCGAGCAGCTGACCTGGCGCGACGGCGTCATCGTCGGCCTGGCGCAGTGTCTGGCGCTGCTGCCCGGGGTGTCGCGCTCCGGGGCGACGATCAGCGCGGGCCTGTTCTTGGGCCTGGACCGCGAACTGGCCGCCCGGTTCGGGTTCCTGCTGGCCATTCCCGCGGTGTTCGCCTCCGGGCTGTTCTCGCTGCCCGACGCGTTCAACCCGTCCGGCGAGGGGATGAGCGCCAGCGGGCCGCAGCTGCTGGTCGCGACGATCATCGCGTTCGTGGTCGGGTTCGCGGCGGTCGCCTGGTTCCTGCGCTTCCTGGTGCGCCACAGCATGTACTGGTTCGTCGGCTACCGGGTGCTGCTGGGCACCGTCGTGCTGATCCTGCTGGGCACCGGGGTGGTGGCCGCGACATGACGGTGATCCTGCTGCGGCACGGCCGCTCCACCGCCAACACCTCGCACACCCTGGCCGGCCGCTCCGAGGGCGTCGACCTCGACGCCAAGGGCCGAGAGCAGGCCGCCGCCGTGGTGGACCGGCTCGGCGGGCTGCCGATCCGCGCGATCGTGCGCTCCCCGCTGCTGCGCTGCGCCAGCACCGTCGCACCGCTGGCCGACGCGCTGGGCCTGACCCCGCTCGTCGACGAGCGGATCTCGGAGGTGGACTACGGCAGCTGGACCGGCCGCAAGATCAGCGAACTGGTCAAGGAGCCGCTGTGGGCGGTGGTGCAGCAACAGCCCAGCGCCGCGGTGTTCCCGGACGGCGAGGGGCTGGCCGCCGTGCAGGCCAGGGCGGTCACCGCGGTGCGGGAGCACGACCGCCGGCTGGCCGACGAGCACGGCTCCGACGTGTTGTGGGTGGCCTGCACGCACGGCGACGTGATCAAGGCCGTCGTCGCCGACGCGCTGGGCACCCACCTGGACAGCTTCCAGCGGATCACCGCCGACCCCGCCTCGGTGAGCGTGATCCGCTACACCACCCTGCGCCCGTTCGTCATCCACGTGAACCACACCGGTGAGAACCTGACGTCGGCGCTGCTCGCCAAACCCGCGCCCACCGATGAGAAGTCCGAGGGTGACGTGCCGCCGGGGGATGCGGTGGTCGGCGGCTCCACCGGGTAGTCACCGCTTAAGTCGTCCAGCTCCAGCCGGTATTTTGGAAGGTGCCATGCCTCGCGCAATTCACGTCTTCCGCACGCCCGACCGCTTCGTGGCCGGGACCGTCGGGCAACCCGGTAACCGGACGTTCTACCTGCAGGCCGTGCACGACAAGCGGGTCGTGTCGGTGGTGCTGGAGAAACAGCAGGTGGCCGTGCTCGCCGAGCGGATCGCTGCGCTGCTGGTCGAGATCAACCGCCGGTTCGGCACCCCGATCCCGCCGGACACCGACGAGGTCGAGGACCTCAACCCGCTGATCACCCCGATCGACGCCGAGTTCCGCGTCGGCACCATGGGGCTGGGCTGGGACTCGGAGGCCCAGACGGTGGTCGTCGAGCTGCTGGCGGTGTCCGACACCGAGTTCGACGCGTCCGTCGTGCTCGACGACTCCGAGGAGGGACCCGACGCGGTGCGGGTGTTCCTGACCCCGGAGTCGGCGCGCCAGTTCGCGGTCCGCTCCAACCGGGTCATCTCGGCGGGCCGCCCGCCGTGCCCGCTGTGCGACGAGCCGCTCGACCCGGAGGGCCACATCTGCGTGCGCACCAACGGATACCGGCGCGGCGCCTTCGCCGAGGCCGACGATGAGCCCGACTTCTAAGGGCGCCGCCGACCCGGGCCGCGACATCGACGAGGTTCTGCAGCACGGCGAGCTGACCGTCATCGGGCGGATCCGCTCGGCCAGCAACGCGACGTTTCTGTGCGAAGCCAATCTCGGTGACCGCCAAGTTCATTGCGTCTACAAACCGGTCGCCGGCGAGGCCCCGCTGTGGGACTTCCCGGACGGCACGCTGGCGGGCCGGGAGCGCAGCGCCTATCTGGTTTCGGCGGCGCTGGGCTGGAACATCGTGCCCTACACCATCATTCGCGAAGGCCCCGCGGGTACCGGGATGGTGCAGATCTGGGTGGAACAGCCCGGCGACTCGGGCGACTCCGAGGACGAGCCGTCCGGCCCGGACCTGGTCGACCTGCTGCCCGCGGGTGCGATCCCGCCCGGGTACCTGCCGATCCTGCAGGCCTACGACTACTCCGGCGACGAGGTCGTGCTGGTGCACGCCGACGACGATCGGCTGCGCCGGATGGCGGTGTTCGACGTGCTGGTCAACAACGCCGACCGCAAGGGCGGGCACATCCTGTGCGGCGTCGACGGCCGGGTGTACGGCGTCGACCACGGGGTGACGTTTCACGTCGAGGACAAACTGCGCACCGTGCTGTGGGGCTGGGCGGGCAAACCGGTCGACGATCAGACCCTGGAGTCGGTGGCCGGGCTGCGCGACGCGCTGCGCGGCGGGCTGGCCGACGAGCTGGGCGCCCACATCACCGAGCGGGAGGTGGCCGCCCTGCTGGCCAGAACCGTTGCCCTGCTGAACGATCCGGTGATGCCCACCCCGGACCGACGCCGCCCCATCCCGTGGCCGGCGTTCTGAGTAGCGGATACTGACCCAATGACCCTGACCGATGCGGCGCTGGCCGCCCAGGTAGCCGCCGAGGCGGGCGAGATGCTGCTGAAGGTCCGGGAGAAGTTCGTCGGCTACTACGACCCCTATGACCTCGGCGACGCCGGGGACAAGCTGGCCAACAAGCTCATCCTGGAGCGGCTGCGCGAGGCCCGGCCCGACGACGCGGTGCTGTCCGAGGAGGCCGTCGACGACCTGAGCCGCGTCGACGCCGACCGGGTCTGGATCGTCGACCCCGTCGACGGCACCCACGAGTACTCGCTGCCCCGGCGCACCGACTGGGCGGTGCACATCGCCCTGTGGCGCCGCGACGGCGGCCCCAACGGCCGCATCACCGACGCCGCGGTGGCGCTGCCCGCGCGCGGCGAGGTGTACCGCACCGACACCGTCGCCCCGCCGCCGCCACGGGAGGACGCGGGCCCGATCCTGATCACCGCCAGCGCCAACCGGCCGCCGGCGGTGCTGTGGTGGCTGCGCGAGCGGCTCGACATCCAGCTGGTCCGCATCGGCTCGGCGGGCGCCAAGGCGATGGCGGTGGTGCGCGGCGACGTCGACGCCTACCTGCACGCCGGCGGCCAGTGGGAGTGGGACTCGGCCGCCCCGGCCGGGGTGGTGCAGGCGGCGGGGCTGCACGCCTCGCGCATCGACGGCTCCGAACTGATTTACAACCGCCCCGATCCGTACCTGCCCGACCTGCTGATGTGCCGACCGGAGGTGCGCGACGTGCTGCTCGACGGCATCCTGTCGGCGCTGCGGGAGCGCTTCGGCCGGTGAGCCGGGAGCGAGTCGGGAGCGAACCCGGGAATGAACTCGGGAATGAACCCGGGAATGAAATAGCCCCCCGCGTTGTCGGTGAGGTCGATGCCTAAAGTCGACGCTATGAATTCGTGGCCGGCACCCGTCGTGCCGACGCTTCCGGGTCAGGGCCCTGCGCTGCGCCTGTACGACAGCGCGGACCGGCAGGTGCGCCCCGTCAGCGCCGGCAAGACCGCGACCATGTACGTCTGCGGAATCACCCCGTACGACGCCACCCACCTCGGACACGCCGCCACTTACCTGGCGTTCGACCTGGTGCACCGGCTGTGGCTGGACGCCGGGCACCAGGTGCACTACGTGCAGAACGTCACCGACGTCGACGACCCGCTGTTCGAGCGGGCCGAGCGCGACGGCGTCGACTGGCGTGACCTCGGCGCCCGCGAGACCCAGCTGTTCCGCGAGGACATGGCCGCGCTGCGGGTGCTGCCGCCGCACGACTACGTGGCGGCCACCGACGCCATCGCCGAGGTCATCGAGATGACCGAGAAGCTGCTGGCCTCCGGGGCGGCCTACGTCGTCGACGACGCCGAGTACCCCGACGTCTACTTCCGCGCCGACGCCACCCCGCAGTTCGGCTACGAGTCCGGCTACGACCGCGACACCATGCGCCGGCTGTTCGCCGAACGCGGCGGCGACCCGGACCGGCCCGGCAAGGCCGACGAGCTCGACGCGCTGCTGTGGCGGGCGCAGCGGCCCGGCGAGCCGAGCTGGCCGTCTCCGTTCGGGCCCGGCCGTCCCGGCTGGCACATCGAGTGCGCCGCGATCGCGCTCAGCCGCATCGGCACCGACCTCGACATCCAGGGCGGCGGCAGCGACCTGATCTTCCCGCACCACGAGTTCTCCGCCGCGCACGCCGAATGCGTCACGGGGGAGCGGCGATTCGCCCGCCACTACGTGCACGCCGGCATGATCGGCTGGGACGGCCACAAGATGAGCAAGAGCCGCGGCAACCTGGTGCTGGTGTCGCAGTTGCGCGCGCAGGGCGTCGACCCGAACGCGATCCGGCTCGGCCTGTTCGCCGGGCACTACCGCGACGACCGGTACTGGAGCGATGCGGTGCTGTCCGAGGCGCAGGCGCGGCTGCAGCGGTGGCGCGACGCGACCGCGCTGCCCGCCGCACCGGACGCCACCGACGTGGTGGCGCGGGTGCGCCGCTACCTGGCCGACGATCTGGACACGCCGAAAGCGCTGGCCGCGCTGGACGGTTGGTGTACCGACGCGCTGACCTACGGTGGCCACGATCCTGACGCCGGCAAGCTTGTGGCGACCGCGGTCGACGCGTTGCTGGGCATCCGGCTGTAGTACCCCTTCGCGATGGCCGGGTACGTTACGGCCATGGCTTCTTCTGTGAACGGCAAGGTCGCCCTGATCACGGGCGCGGCGAACGGTGTCGGTGAAGAGGTGGCGCGGCGGCTGCACGCCAAGGGCGCGAAGCTGGTGCTCGCCGACGTCGACCGCGAGAGGCTCGCGCGGCTGGCCGCCGACCTGGGGGAGTCCCGGGTGGTGACCGCGGTCGCCGACGTGCGCGAACTGGCCGACATGGAGGCCGCCGTCGCCGCTGGTGTGGAGAAGTTCGGTGGCATCGACATCGTGCTGGCCAACGCGGGTATCGCCACCTACGGGTCGGTGCTCGGCGTCGACCCGCAGGCGTTTCGGACCCTCATCGACGTCAACGTCGTCGGTGTGTTCCACACCGTGCGCGCGGCCCTGCCGTCGGTGATCGAGCAGCGCGGCTACGTGCTGATCGTGTCCTCGGCCGCCGCGTACGCGGCGTCGGCCGGGATGGCGCCATACGACGCGTCCAAGGCCGCCGTCGAACACTTCGCCAACGCGTTGCGCCTGGAGGTGGCCCACCACGGTGTCGACGTGGGATCGGCGCACATGCTGTGGATCGACACCCCGCTGGTGCAGGAGAGCAAGTCCGATCTGCCGAGCGTGCGCGCGATGCTCGACGCGCTGCCCGGGCCGCTGGGCAGGACGACGTCGGTGCAGGAGTGCGGCCGGGTGTTCGTCGAGGGCATCGAACAGCGCAAGCGGCAGGTCAACTGCCCGCGGTTCGTCGGGTTGATGCGCTGGCTCAAACCGCTGCTGGCGTCGCGGCTGGGGGACCGGGCCTCGGGCGGGCAGGTCGCCGAGCTGCTGCCGAAGATGGACGCCGAGGTCGCCGCGCTGGGCCGGTCGTTGAGCGCGCGTACCGAGGCGCTGGAGAACAAGTGACCCGCGCCGGCCGAGTCTTCTTCAACGCGAGCGTGCGTGTTTGCACACGACACGCCGGGCATTTTCCAGCATTTGCGCACGGTCGCGAGCCTTTCGCGTCACCCGGTCGCTGCTTGCTGGTCGTTCGCTCGCCGAGTTCTACGCCTGGGTCGTGATTCGTCGAGAATCACTGCCCTGGTGTAGATCTCGCGACACCCTCGACGCGGTCAGCCCCTGAGCGGGGCCGCGAGCGTGCGCAAAATGCAGAAAAAACGCGGCGTGTCGTGTGCAAACACTCAGTGTCAGGGTTGAGGGTGCCGCGGTGCGGTGGTTGGGTTCTTCTCGCCTGGTGTCTGGCTCTTACAGACACTGTCCTGTGATGGCTTTCGTGCGTTGTGCCGGCACCGGGTGGGAAGGACCGGCCGGCGTGACTTGATAGGAGCGTGGCACCGCCCCCGACTGAGATGTGTCCGCCGGCCGGCCCGACCTTCTACCCATCCATGAAGGAAAGAAGGCAGTGTCCATGGTGGTCATCGGAACCGATGTGCACAAGCGCAGCCACACCTTTGTCGTTGTTGACGAGGTCGGCCGCAAACTCGCCCAGAAAACCGTGCCTGCTACGAGCGCGGGTCATCTGCAGGTGATCCGGTGGGTTCGTGAGCGGTTCGGCGCCGAGGTGGTGTGGGGGATCGAGGATTGCCGCAACCTGTCCGCGCGGCTGGAGACCGATCTGCTGGGCGCCGGTCAGCGTGTGGTGCGGGTGGCTCCCAAGTTGATGGCGCAGGCCCGCGCCGGTGGGCGCACTCGCGGTAAGTCCGATCCCATTGATGCGTTGGCGGTGGCCCGGGCGGTGTTGCGGCATCCGGATCTGCCGATCGCCGCCCACGATCAGGCCTCCCGTGATCTGAAACTGCTGGTGGATCGCCGTGAGGACCTGGTGGCGATGCGTACGGCCACCATCAACCGGTTGCGTCAACGCATCCACGAACTCGACCCCGCTGTGGAGGCCGGTCTGAGCTCGCTGCACCGCGCCGGTGTGTGTGCCCGGCTGGCCGATTGGCTGGCCGGCCAGCCCGGGGTGCTTGCCGAGATCGCCCGCGAGGAACTGGCCGACATCATCGGACTCAACGAACGCATTACGGAGTTGGCTGAACGCATCGGTCAGCGCGTACAGGCGCTGGCGCCGAATTTGTTGGCCCTGCCCGGCTGTGGGGAACTGACCGCCGCCAAGATCGTCGCCGAGACCGCCGGAGTGCACCGCTTCCGCAGTGAGGCGGCGTTTTCCTGCCATAACGGCACCGCCCCGATCCCGGTGTGGTCAGGCAGCACCAGCGGCCGGGTCCGGCTCAACCGCAGCGGTAACCGACAACTCAACGCCGCCCTGCACCGCATCGCGATCACCCAACTACGACTGCCCGACAGCGACGGAGCCCGCTACTACCGACGCCGCCTCACCGAAGGCAAAACCCCCAAAGAAGCCCTACGCTGCCTCAAACGCCAACTCTCACGCGTCGTCTACACCCGCCTACACCTCGACCACGCCACCCACAACCCCCACCAAGCCGCAGCTTGACATAGGAGCAATGCACGCTCGCGGAGGGGGGAGGGGGAGGGAGCGCTATCCGCGGAAGCCGGGGCCGCGGCGGCGCAGGTAGCGCTCGAACTCGGCGGCCAAGGCGTCGCCGTCGATCTTGCCCAGCGCCTCGGTCACGTCCATCTCGGCGTCGCCGCGCTCCTCCAGCGAGTGCACGTACTCGGCGATCTCGTCGTCCTCGGCCGTCATCTCCGAGACCGCCTGCTCCCACTCCTCGGCGGCGGTGGGCAGGTCGGCCAGCGGCACCTCGATGTCGAGTACATCCTCGACCCGGCGCAGCAGCGCGACCGTCGCCTTCGGGTTCGGCGGCTGCGACACGTAGTGCGGGATCGCCGCCCAGAACGTTACCGCCGGAATCCCGGCCTGCACGCACGCGTCCTGGAACACCCCGGCGATCCCGGTCGGACCCTCGTAGCGGGTCTCCTCCAACCCGAACGTCTGCGCCGCCTCGGGCGAGTACGCCGCCCCGGACACCGGCACCGGCCGGGTGTGCGGGGTGTCGGCCAGCAGCGCGCCCAGGATCACCACGGTCTGCACGTTGAGCTTGTCGGCCACCGCCAGCAGCTCCGCGCAGAACGTCCGCCACCGCATGTTGGGCTCCACGCCGTGCATCAGCACGATGTCGCGATCGGACCCGGGCGGACGGCAGTGCGCGATCCGCATCGACGGCCACACCAGCTCGCGGGTGACGCCGTCGATCATCCGGATCACCGGCCGGTTCACCTGGTAGTCGTAGTATGCCTCGTCGTCGATCTCCAGGATCGTCTCGGCCTCCCAGATGGCGTCCAGGTGCTCCAGCGCGTCGCTGGCCGCGTCACCGGCGTCGTTCCAGCCCTCGAAGGCCGCGACGACGATGGTGTCGTGTAGTTCTGGCAGGTCGGGCGGTTTGAAGCCGCTCGCATCCGACGGGGTCACACCGCCAGCGTAAGCCCTGTGCGGGTCCGGCGACGGGCATCGGCACCCGGCGATCCGCGTCGTGAGTCCCGGCGGAAATATCACCTGGCGACGCCGCCGTTGACCGTGGTAAGCACTTTCTGCCGGGCGTCCGGACGGCGATTCGGGCACGACGTAGACTTGCCTGGTCGAGAGGCGTTGCAACGGGAGCCGGCCCGCCGGTTTCCGCCACGCTCGATGAAAGTTAAGGACGCCTTCCAGTCATGGAAGGAGTGCATGTGAACGCGGTTCAGTCGACCACCGTGACCTCCGAATTCACCCCGAACATCCGCCCCGACAGCACCGAGGAGCTGACGGCGGAGCTGCGGCAGCGGATCATGGTGATCGACGGCGCGATGGGCACCGCCATCCAGCGCGACCGGCCCGACGAGGCCGGCTACCGCGGCGAGCGGTTCAAGGACTGGCCGAGCGACGTCGTCGGCAACAACGACCTGTTGACCCTGACGCAGCCGCAGATCATCGAGGGCATCCACCGCGAATACCTCGAGGCCGGCGCCGACATCATCGAGACCAACACCTTCAACGCCAACGCCGTGTCGCTGTCGGACTACGGCATGGAGGAGCTGGCCTACGAGCTCAACTACGCCGGTGCCGCGCTGGCCCGCAAGGCCGCCGACGAGTTCAGCACCCCGGAGCGGCCGCGCTACGTCGCCGGTGCGCTGGGGCCGACGACGCGCACCGCGTCGATCTCCCCGGACGTCAACGACCCGGGCGCCCGCAACGTCACCTACGACCAGCTGGTCGACGCCTACCTGACCGCCGCGCGCGGCCTGGTCGACGGCGGCGCCGACATCCTGATCGTCGAGACGATCTTCGACACGCTCAACGCCAAGGCCGCGATCTTCGCGATCGAGACCCTGTTCGAGGAACGCGGCCGACGCTGGCCGGTCATCATCTCCGGCACCATCACCGACGCGTCGGGCCGCACGCTGTCCGGCCAGACCACCGAGGCGTTCTGGAACTCGGTGCGGCACGCCCGCCCGCTGGCGGTCGGGCTGAACTGCGCGCTGGGCGCACCCGAGATGCGGCCCTACATCGCCGAGATGGCGCGCATCGCCGACACGTTCGTGTCCTGCTACCCGAACGCCGGTCTGCCCAACGCCTTCGGCGAGTACGACGAGTCACCGACGCGGCAGGCCTCCTACGTCGAGGAGTTCGCCGAGGCCGGGTTCGTCAACCTGGTCGGCGGCTGCTGCGGCACCACACCGGCCCACATCGCCGAGATCGCCAAGGTGGTCGAGGGTAAGACGCCGCGAAAGGTGCCCGAGGTCCCGGTGGCCACCCGGCTGGCCGGCCTGGAGCCGCTCAATATCGACGAGGACTCGCTGTTCGTCAACATCGGTGAGCGCACCAACATCACCGGCTCGGCCCGGTTCCGCAACCTGATCAAGGCCGAGGACTACGACACCGCGCTGTCGGTGGCCCTGCAGCAGGTGGAGAACGGCGCGCAGGTCATCGACATCAACATGGACGAGGGCATGATCGACGGCGTCGCCGCGATGGACCGGTTCACCCGGCTGATCGCGTCCGAGCCCGATATCAGCCGCATCCCGGTGATGATCGACTCCTCCAAGTGGGAGGTCATCGAGACCGGCCTGAAGAACGTGCAGGGCAAGCCGATCGTCAACTCGATCTCCCTGAAGGAGGGCGAGGAGAAGTTCATCCGCGAGGCGCGGCTGTGCCGCAAGTACGGCGCCGCCGTGGTCGTGATGGCCTTCGACGAGGAGGGGCAGGCCGATAACCTCGAGCGCCGCAAGCAGATCTGCGGGCGCGCCTACCGGATCCTCACCGAGGAGGTCGGTTTCCCGGCCGAGGACATCATCTTCGACCCCAACTGCTTCGCGCTGGCCACGGGCATCGAGGAGCACGCGTCCTACGGCATCGACTTCATCGAGGCGTGCCGCTGGATCAAGGCCAACCTGCCCGGGGTGCACATCTCCGGCGGCATCTCCAACGTGTCGTTCTCGTTCCGCGGCAACAACCCGGTGCGCGAGGCCATCCACGCGGTGTTCCTGTACCACGCCATCGAGGCGGGCCTGGACATGGGCATCGTCAACGCCGGTGCGCTGGTGCCCTACGACTCGATCGATCCCGAGTTGCGCGAGCGCATCGAGGACGTCGTGCTCAACCGCCGCGAGGACGCGGCCGAGCGGCTGCTGGAGATCGCGGAGCGGTACAGACAATCGGGTCAAGGCGCAGAAAGCACAGACCCGGCCGCCGCCGAGTGGCGCAGTATGCCTGTGCGCGAACGCATTACGCACGCCCTGGTGAAGGGCATCGACGCCCACGTCGACGAGGACACCGAGGAGCTGCGCGCCGAGATCGCCGCCGCGGGCGGACGCCCGATCGAGGTGATCGAGGGCCCGCTGATGGACGGCATGAACGTCGTCGGCGACCTGTTCGGCTCGGGCAAGATGTTCCTGCCGCAGGTGGTCAAGTCCGCACGTGTGATGAAAAAGGCTGTGGCGTACCTGCTTCCGTTCATCGAGGCGGAGAAGAAGCCCGGCGACGCCGAACGAAGCAACGGCACCATCATCATGGCGACGGTCAAGGGCGACGTGCACGACATCGGCAAGAACATCGTCGGTGTGGTGTTGCAGTGCAACAACTACACCGTGATCGACCTCGGTGTGATGGTGCCCGCGCAGAAGATCCTCGACGCCGCCAAGGAGCACAACGCCGACATCATCGGCCTGTCCGGGCTGATCACCCCGTCGCTGGACGAGATGGCGAACTTCGCCGTCGAGATGGAACGCGAAGGGCTGGACATCCCGCTGTTGATCGGCGGTGCGACGACGTCGCGCGCCCACACCGCGGTCAAGATCGCGCCGCGGCGGTCCGGCCCGGTGATCTGGGTCAAGGACGCGTCGCGGTCGGTGCCGGTGGCGGCCGCACTGCTCGACGACAGGCAGCGGCCGAAGCTGCTGGAGGAGACCGAGAAGGACTACGCCTCGCTGCGCGAGCGGCACGCCCAGAAGAACGAGCGGCCGATGGTGCCGCTGGAGAAGGCGCGCGCCAACCGCACCCCGATCGACTGGTCCGACTACACGCCGCCGGTGCCCGCACAAGGACTGGGGGTCAAGGAGTTCCACGACTACGACCTGGCCGAGCTGCGCGAGTACATCGACTGGCAGCCGTTCTTCAACGCCTGGGAGATGAAGGGCCGGTTCCCCGACATCCTCAACAACCCGGCGTCGGGGGAGGCCGCGCGCAAGCTCTACGAGGACGCGCAGGAGATGCTCGACACCCTGATCAAGGAGAAGTGGCTGACCGCCAACGGGGTCATCGGCTTCTTCCCGGCCAATGCCGTCGGCGACGACATCGAGGTCTACACCGACGAGTCGCGCACCGAGGTGCGCACGGTGCTGCACAACCTGCGCCAGCAGGGTGAACACCGCGACGGCATCCCGAACCGCTCGCTGGGTGACTTCGTGGCGCCCAAGGAGACCGGCCTGGCGGACTACATCGGCGCGTTCGCGGTCACCGCGGGTCTGGGCAGCGTGGAGAAGATCAAGGAGTTCAAGGCCGCCAACGACGACTACAGCGCGATCCTTCTGGAGTCGCTGGCCGACCGGCTCGCCGAGGCGTTCGCCGAGCGCATGCACCAGCGGGTGCGCACCGAGTTCTGGGGCTACCAGCCCGACGAGCAGCTCGACAACGAGGCGCTCATCGCGGAGAAGTACCGCGGAATCCGGCCCGCGCCCGGGTATCCGGCCTGCCCGGAGCACACCGAGAAGGTGACGCTGTTCGAGCTGCTCGACGTGACCACGCGCACGGGCATCGAGCTGACCGAGTCGATGGCGATGTGGCCCGGCGCCGCCGTCAGCGGCTGGTACTTCTCGCACCCGCAGTCGCAGTACTTCGTCGTGGGCCGGCTGGCGCAGGACCAGGTCGCCGACTACGCGCGCCGCAAGGGCTGGACGCTGAGGGAGGCCGAGCGCTGGCTGGCGCCCAACCTGGGCTACAACCCGGAGGACTGAGCGCTACCGAAACTCCCCGGCGTTGCGGGCCGCCCACTGTGCGACCGTCTCCGCCGGGGTGCCGGTGATCTCGGCGACGAGTGAGTTGGCGCGCTGCTGACCGGTTCTGCCGCGCACCAGGTTGTAGTACCAGGCGGCGTCGTCGCCCATGACGGGCTTCAGCGCGGCGACGGCCTCGTCGTGGCTGCACACCTCGAACCTGACGGTGCGGCCGATGCCGACGCCGTAGCCGGTCCACGACGCGGCGGCCGATGTTTCCGGTGGCGCCGGTCACAAGAATGGTCATGCTGTTCAAGCTAATAGCGGCCACCAATGTATTCCTGTATTCCCGTATTCCGTTATTCCCGTTGGTGAATCAAGATCAGGATGAGTTTTTACCTCCCTGGGTGGCCGGGTGCGTTCGTACTGTGGCGCGAGGTGACTCCGCAATCCCCACTCACACGCGCATTCTCGCGACGACGCGCCCTGCAGCTGCTCGGCCTGGCCACGGGTGCGGCCGCGCTCGGGCCGGTGCTGGCCGCATGTGGTTCCTCCGGCGAAGCCGGCACGCTGGCCGCCGACGCGCCGGTCGCAGGCAGGTTCGAGGGCGTCACGCTCAAGCTGCTGGTCAACCAGCCGCACGTGACCTCGTTCCGCGACATCCTGGCACCCGCATGGAACCGGGAGACCGGCGGCGTCCTCGAGGTCACCGCGGCGCCCTACGACCAGCTCACCAGCAAGCAGATCCTCGATGTGCAAAGCGGCACAGGGGAGTTCGACGTCTTCGACTACTTCTACTTCGGCCTCGGGGATCTGGTCGACGCCGGTGCGCTGGTGGACCTGACCGACTGGATCGACAAGAACTCCCGGCAGATCGGCGTCGACGGCTACCTGCCGTCGGTCTATGACCCGTACACGCTGCTGGACGGCCGCCGGTGGGGACTGCCGTACGACGGCGACGTGCACATCCTGTTCTACAACGCCGAACTGCTGGAGCGGCACGGTCTGGAACCGCCCACCACGTGGGACGAGTACGACGAGATCGCCGCCAAGATCACCAGGGACTCCCGCGGCGCCGCCTACGGCGCGATCGTGTCGGGGCAGCAGGTGCCGATGATTCTCGGCTGCTCCTACATCAACCGGCTGACCGGCTACGGCGGCGACCTCGTCGACGCCGACGGGAAACCGCAGCTGACGTCGGACGCCTCCATCGCTGCGCTGCAGCATCTGGTGGACGTCGCCCCGGTCGCATTGCCCACCCCGCTGCAGATCGGCTTCGACCAGGCCAACCAGGCGTTCCTGTCCGGTCAGGGCGCGCTGCTGGACACCTGGACCGACATGGCGCTGCGTGCCGAGGACCCGACCGCGTCGAAGATCGTCGGCCGCTGGGGCGCGGTTTCGCTGCCGGTTGGCGGTGCCAACAGGACACCGCGCACCGCGCTCGACGCCGGTTTCGGACTCGGCATCTCGACAGCGTCGAAGAACCCCGAGGCCGCGGCGGCGTTCATCAACTGGGCCACCGCGGCACGGCAGAACCTCGCGGTGTCGTCGACGGCGGGTGCCGGCATCGACCCGGTGCGCGGGGAGGTCCTCGACTCCGACGGCTACGCCGAGGTGGTCACCAAGGCCGTCGAGCCGATTCGCGAAGGCCTGCACGGTGATCCGCTGGTGTGGCCCAAGGCCAAGGGCGCGCCGAAGCTGCTGCAGGACCTGGTCGACCAGCTGGCCCTGGCCATCGCAGGCACCCAGACCGTGGAACAGTCCCTGGAGAACGCGCAGAACGCGTGGGAGAACGCCGCGACATGACCCGTCGCGTCCCGCTCTGGCTGGCCGTGCCCGCCGTCGCAGGACTGGTGCTGTTCCTGGTCTACCCGACCGGGTACCTGGTGGCGCTGGCGCTGACCGACTCGTCGCTGGCGCACCCGCTGCGCTCGTGGTCGGGGCTGGAGAACTTCCACACCGCCTTCGCGGCACCGGCCTTCGTGCCGTCGCTGTGGCGCTCGACGGTCTTCGCCCTGTTGGCGACGGTGTGCACGACGGGCCTGGGTCTGGTGGTCGCGCTGCTGCTGCGTTCGCGCGGAACCAGATTCGGTGCGGTGGGTGCGCTGCTGCTGTTGCCGTTGGTGACCGCACCGGTGCTGATCGGCGTGGCCTGGAAACTGCTGTTGGCTCCCGTCGGTGGGGGATTGGCCACGGTGTTCGGCGCCGTCGGTCTGCCCGGCTTCAACCCCCTGGGCTCGGGCCTGGGCGCCTTCGTCGTGGTGCTGCTGATCCACATCTGGCAGTGGACGCCGTTCGCCACCCTGATCCTGTTCGCGGCCCTGGGGGTGGTGCGGCCGGAACTGCTCGAGTCCGCGCGCATCGACGGGGCCGGGCCGTGGCGCACGTTCACCGCGGTGACGTGGCCCGCGATCGCGCCGACGGCCTGGGCGGTGCTGGTGCTGGAGTTGGTGATCGGCTACAAGGTGTTCGACCTGATCGTCGTGATCACCGCCGGCGGGCCGGGTTTCGCGACCACGCTGTCGCCGTATCTGATCTACCAGACCGGTCTGCGGGGCAGTTTCGACATGGGCACCGCCGCCGTGCAGACGCTGGTGTTCGCCCTGGTGGTGGGTGCGGTGGCGACCGCGTTCACCGCGGCCCGGGCGCGCGCGGTCAAGGCGGAGCGCTCGTGAGCCGGCACGTCCTGGTCCGGGTGGCGCTGACGGTGGTGTTGCTGGCCGCGCTGCTGCCGATCCTCTACCTGGTGTCGCTGTCGGTGCGGCCGCCCGACGACGTGCTGAACTCCAGCCTGTGGCCGCGCGAGTGGACCACCGCCAACTTCACGTCGGTGTTCCACACCATCGAGCTGGGCACCATGCTGCAGAACTCGTGGATCTCCGCCGTGGGTGCGGCGCTGCTGGCAGTCGCCATCGCCACGCCTGCAGCGTATTTCACCGCGCGTCGGGTCGCCGGTGAGCGGCTGCTGACCGCGCTGCTGGCCGCCTACTGTGCACCGCCCATCGTCGCGATCATCCCGCTGTTCTTCCTGCTGCGCAGCCTGGGGCTGACCAACAACGTGGTGGGGCTGATCCTGGTCAACGGCATCGCGAGTGTCCCGGTGGCGGCCTGGCTGCTGGACGGATTCGTCCGGCGCATCCCGGTCGAGATCGACGAGGCCGCCGTCATCGACGGTCTGTCGGTGGGCGCGGCGTTCCGCAGGGCCGTGCTGCCGTTGCTGTGGCCGGGGATCGTGGCGGCGCTGCTGGTGGTGTTCTTCCTGTCCTACAACGACTTTCTGTTCGCCGTCTACCTCGCTGTGACGAAGGAGAGCCAGACCTTGACCGTGGGACTGTCGCTGTTCCAGGGCGACCGCAATGTGCAGTTCGGGCAGCAGGCCGCGGCCGGGTTGCTCGGCATCCTGCCCGTCTACGCGCTGGCGCTGGCCGCGCAGCGCTACCTGGTGGGCGGGCTGGCCACGGGGGCCACCAAGTGAGCACGGTCGAACTGGACGGAATCACAAAGTCTTTCGGTGCAACCCGGGTCATCGATGACCTGACGCTTTGCCTGCCGGACGGGTCACTGACGGTGCTGGTGGGTCCGTCGGGTTGCGGCAAGTCCACCACGCTGCGGATCCTGGCGGGACTTGAGGACGCCGACGAGGGTGCGGTGCGCATCGACGGCCGCGACGTCACGCGGGCCACCCCGCGGGAACGCGACGTCGCGATGGTGTTCCAGAACTACGCGCTGTACCCGCATCTGAGCGTGCAGCGCAACATCGAGTTCCCGCTGCGCAACGCCGGTGTCGGGCGTGCCGAGGCCGCCGAGCGCGCGCGCACCGCGGCCGAACGGGTCGGCATCACCGCGCTGCTGGACCGCAAGCCCCGGCAGCTCTCCGGTGGCCAGCAGCAGCGCGTGGCGATCGCCCGCGCTCTGGTGCGGACACCGTCGGTGTTCCTGTTCGACGAGCCGCTGAGCAACCTCGACGCCAAGCTGCGGGTCGAACTGCGCTCCGAGATCCGGCGCCTGCAGCAGGAATTGGGCATCACCGCCCTGTACGTGACGCACGACCAGGAGGAGGCGATGACCATCGCCGACCAACTCGTCGTGCTCGACTCCGGACGGGTGGCCCAGCGCGGCACCCCGGAGGAGCTGTACCGCCGGCCCGCCAACACCTTCGTCGCGGGGTTCATCGGCTCACCCAGCACCAACCTGATCGAGGGCCAGGTGACCGGCGGCCGGTTCACCGCCGACGGCATCGACTGGCCGGTCGGCACCCCCGACGGCGCGGTGACCTTCGGGGTGCGCCCGGAGGATCTGGTCATCGAGCCCGCCGAGGACGGCAACGCCCGCATCGACCTGGTCGAACTCCTCGGCCCGCGCTACGTCGTCATCGTTAAGGCCGGCGCGCACCGGCTCACCGCCGTGGTGGAGGCCGCCGCCGTCGCGGCCTGGCCCACCCCCGCCCAGCCCGGCCTGCCGGTCACCGTCGGCGTGCGTCCCGGCCGAGAGCACCTGTTCGACACCGACTCAGGCGAACGAAGGAGAAACCCATGACCCGCACACCGTGGACCACGCTGCCCGACGCCGCGGAACACCGGCACTGGGACGGGGTGGCCGCCGACGTGGCCGCCACGCTGGAGCGCGACGCACTGGACCGTGACCGCGCCAACCAGCAGCCCGATGCCGAACTCAAACTCCTCAAGGAGTCCGGCCTGGCCACCCTGCTGATTCCCGCGCAGTACGGCGGTGGCGGCGGACACTGGTCCACCGCGCTGCGTGCCGTGCGTATCCTGGCGCGCGCCGACGCGTCCATCGCCCAGATCCTGAGCTACCACTACTGCAATCACGCGGGCATCGTGTTCTTCGGCGCCCCGCAGCGGTGGGAGCACTGGTTCACCGCATCGGCCGAAGGCCGTTGGCTGTGGGGCGATTCCGTGAACCCGGTGGACCCCGATCTGGAGTACACGCCGGACGGCACGGGCTACCGGCTCAACGGGTTCAAGCGGTTCTCCACCGGCGCGTCCACGGGTGACGTGACGCTCGTGATGGGTGCCGAGCAGGGCGCGGACCGGGTGCTGGCCGCCGTCGTCGACCACGACCGTGCGGGTGTGCAGTTCCAGGACGACTGGGATGCGCTGGGGCAGCGCCTGTCCGCCAGCGGCAGCGTGCGTTTCGACAACGTCGCGATCGCGGCCGACGACGTGCTGGGAGTGGTAGGGGAGGAGCCCTATTCGACGCTGGTGACGCCCGGCGTGCAGCTGGGTTTCGCCAACCTGTACCTCGGCATCGCCGAAGGCGCGCTGGCGCGCGCCCGCGAGCTGACGCTGGCGCGCCGCGGTGCCTGGCTGCTCAGCAGCGTCGAGCACTATTCCCGGGATCCGTTCGTGCAGAGGGTGTTCGGTGAACTGCTGGCCCGCGCCGCGGCGGCCGAGGCGCTGACCGACCGCTGGAACACCGAATACGACCGCGTGATCGCGCGCGGCGCGGAGGTCACCGCCGAGGACCGTGCACGCGTCGAGATCGGCATCGCCAAGGCCAAGATCGTCACCACCGAGACCGCGCTGGAGGTGGCGCACCGCGTGTTCGAGGTGACCGGCTCCAGCTCGGCCCGCAGCGAGGTCGGCCTGGATCTGTTCTGGCGCAACATCCGCACCCACAGCCTGCACGACCCGGTGGACTACAAGAAGCTGGAGGTCGGCGCCAACTACCTGACCGGCGACGTCCAGCCGATCACCCTCTACACCTGACCCGGAGCGCCGCTCCAGTTGTGACCCGGAGCGCCGCTCCAGATGTGACCCGGAGCGCCGCTCCAGATGTGACCCGGAGCGCCGCTCCAGATGTGACGCAGGCCGTCAGCGGCCCACGTTGGGCTGGGCCGCTGACGACTCCGGCGACGACGGCACCGTCGACGGACGCTCGATGATGGTCGAGTTCCTGCCGCCGACCCGGTAGCTCGCTCCCCGGTGCTCCGCGGGCAGACGATCACCCTGGCCGAACAGCTTGTTGCGCAACGTGCCGGGCGCGTACTCGGCCTGATGCGCACCGCGTGCGGTGAGCACCGGGACGACGTGCTCGATGAAATCGGCGAACGTGCCCGGGGTGATGGCGTACGCGAGGTTGAAGCCGTCCACGTCGGTCTCGTCGACCCACTCCTGGAGCGTGTCCGCCACGGCCGCCCCGGATCCCACGATCAGCGGACCGATGCCGCCGATCTTGCCCCACTTGGCGATGTCGGCGACCGCCCACTCGCCGTCGTCGGGGTCGGCCGACTGGAACGTCTTGACCGCCGACAGGATCGCGTTGGAGTTCACGTTGCCGATCGGCTCGTCGAGGCCGTAGCGCGCCAGGTCGACCCCCATCCAACCCGACATGAACACCAGAGCCCCCTCGGCGGAGCCGTAGGACAGGTACTCGGCGTACTTGGCCTGCGCCTCCTCGTCGGTGGCGGCGGTGATGACCGTGGCCAGGTTGTAGATCTTGGCGCCGTACGGGTCACGGCCGGCGAGCTCGAGCTCACGCCGGATGGTCTGGACGGTTTCGCGCAGCAGCGCCTTGGTGGGCTGTGCCGTGAAGATCGCCTCGGCGTTCTCGGCGGCGAACCGCACCCCGCGCGGGGACGCGCCCGCCTGGTAGATCACCGGTGTGCGCTGCGGCGACGGCTCGCACAGGTGGATCCCGGGCACGCTGAAATACGTTCCCTCATGGCCGATGTGGTGCACCTTCGCCGGGTCGGTGAACACACCGCGCTCGGCGTCGCGGACGACCGCGTCGTCCTCCCAGGAGCCCTCCCAGAGCTTGTAGAGCACCTCCAGATACTCGTCGGCGTGGTCATAGCGCGCGTCGTGCGCGGGCTGATCGGTCTGACCCATGTTGCGTGCCGCCGACGGCAGATAACCCGTCACCACGTTCCAGCCCACCCGGCCCTTCGTCAGGTGGTCGAGCGTGGACAGGCGCCGCGCGAACGGGTAGGGATGCTCGAAACCGGTACCGGTCGTCACACCGAAGCCGAGGTTCTCGGTCACCAGCGCCATGGCCGACACCAGCATCAGCGGGTCGTTGACGGGGACCTGCGCGGCGTGCCGGATGGCCGCCTCGTCGCTGGCTCCGTAGATGTCGTAGGTGCCGAGCACATCGGCGATGAACACGCCGTCGAACCGGCCGCGCTCGAGCAGCCTGGCCAACTCGGTCCAGTACTCGAGATCCTTGTACTTCCAGGACTGGTCTTCGGGATGCCGCCACAGTCCCGGGGACTGGTGGGCCACGCAGTTCATGTCAAACGCGTTGAAACGAATAATGCGAGTCACTGGACGCATGTTGTCGCGGATGCCGGCGCTGGTCACGCCTTTCTCTCCGCACGATCAGAAAGCGAAGTGGGCCCCGCCACATCCGCGGCGTGCGCCGTCCCGCGGATGTGACTTCACGGCCGTCGCCTGACACAATCGAACCCATGCGTGCGGTGCTGTGGGACATGGACGGCACCCTCGTCGACTCCGAAAAACTCTGGGACGTCGCGATGCACGCGCTCTACGAGCGGATGGGCGCGGTGCTGACGCCCGAGGTGCGCGAGACGACCGTCGGCGGCTCCTCGGAGACCGTGATGCGCATCGTCTACGAGGACCTCGGCCTGGACCCCGACCCGGCCGCGATGGCCGAGTCCGCGGACTGGCTGCACGAGTACACCGGTGAACTGTTCGAGCAGGGCCTGCCCTGGCGTCCGGGCGCGCGGGAGCTGCTCGAGGCACTGCTGGCCGCCGAGGTGCCGATGGCGCTGGTGACCAACACCCGGCGCGACCTGACTGAGCGGGCGCTCAACAGCATTGGGCGTCAGTACTTCACCGTCACGGTGTGCGGTGACGAGGTGCCCAGCGGCAAACCCGAGCCCGATCCGTATCTGCGCGCCGCCGAACTGCTCGGCCTGGCCACCGCGCACTGCCTGGCCGTCGAGGACTCGGTGACCGGTACCGCCGCCGCGGAGGCCGCGGGCTGCCCGGTGCTGGTCATCCCGAACGACATCGAGGTCCCGCAGGGCCCGCGCCGCAGGCACGTCGAGTCGCTGAGCCTGCTCGGCGTCGACGACCTGCGCGCCATCCACGCCGAACTGGGACCCGAGCGCCTCAGCGCCTGACTCACCCCGCCGGATACGGCCCTCCCGCGCACCTCAGGTGTGCCATTGTGGAGTGATCGGTTTCACTCTCGACGGTGAGAGGACGAGTCATGTCGCACGGCCCGGTTGGCGATGACACCCCGTCGATCTACGACGACGATCCCTCCACGTCCTCCGGGCTGAGCGCGATCCGCATCGCCTCGGTGGCGGCGCTGGGCGGGCTGCTGTTCGGCTACGACAGCGCGGTCATCAACGGCGCGGTGGACGCCCTGCAGAAGCACTTCGCGATCAGCAACTTCACCCTCGGCGTCGCGGTGGCCTCGGCGCTGATCGGCGCGGCGTTGGGCGCGGTGACCGCGGGCCGGCTGGCCGACCGGATCGGCCGTATCGCCGTGATGAAGATCGCCGCGGTGCTGTTTCTGCTCAGCGCCATCGGCACGGCGGTTGCCCCGCACATCCTGGTCGTCGTCGTGTTCCGCGTGATCGGCGGTATCGGCGTCGGTGTCGCCTCGGTGATCGCGCCCGCCTATATCGCCGAGACGTCACCGCCGGGCATCCGCGGCAGGCTCGGTTCGCTGCAGCAGCTGGCGATCGTTACCGGCATCTTCCTGTCGCTGGCCGTGGACTGGGTGCTCGCCGAACTGGCCGGCGGCTCGGGCGAGGAGCTGTGGCTCAACATGGAGGCCTGGCGGTGGATGTTCCTGATGATGGCGGTGCCCGCCGTCGTCTACGGGCTGCTGGCCTTCACGATCCCCGAGTCGCCGCGCTATCTCATTGCCGCGCAACGGATCCCGGAGGCCCGCCGGGTGCTGACGATGCTGCTCGGGCAGAAGAACCTGGAGATCACGATCACCCGCATCCAGAGCACCCTGGAGCGGGAGGACAAACCGTCGTGGCGGGATCTGCGTAAACCGGCCGGCGGCATCTACGGCATCGTGTGGGTCGGCCTGTTCCTGTCGATCTTCCAGCAGTTCGTCGGCATCAACGTGATCTTCTACTACTCCAACGTGCTGTGGCAGGCGGTCGGGTTCGACGAGAGCTCGTCGTTCATCATCACGGTGATCACCTCGGTCACCAACATCGTCACGACGCTGATCGCGATCGCGCTGATCGACAAGATCGGCCGCAAACCGCTGCTGCTGATCGGCTCGTCGGGCATGGCGGTGACCCTGGCCACGATGGCGGTGATCTTCGGCACCGCCCCGCAGGTGGACGGCCAACCCCAGCTCGGCGACGTCGCCGGTCCGGTGGCGCTGGTGGCCGCCAACCTGTTCGTCGTCGCGTTCGGCATGTCGTGGGGCCCGGTGGTGTGGGTGCTGCTCGGCGAGATGTTCCCGAACCGGATCCGGGCCGCGGCGCTGGGCCTGGCCGCCGCCGCACAGTGGATCGCCAACTTCGCGATCTCGGTGTCCTTCCCCGCACTGCGTGAGGTGCTGGGCGCGGCGTACGGCTTCTACGCGGTGTGCGCGGCGCTGTCGTTCGTGTTCGTGTGGCGGTGGGTCGCGGAGACCAAGGGCAAGAACCTGGAGGACATGCACGCCGACGCGCTCGGGGGCTGACGCGCGGGCGAGCGAAGCGCGGATCGCCCGCCATGAAACAATTCATGTTCGTGAAGACCTTCGATGCCTTGTTCGCCGAGCTCAGCGACAAAGCGCGGACCCGCCCTGCCGGCAGCGGCACGGTCGCCGCGCTCGACGCCGGCGTCCACGGCATCGGCAAGAAGATCCTCGAGGAGGCCGGCGAGGTGTGGCTGGCCGCCGAACACGAGGGCGACGACGCGCTGGCCGAGGAGATCAGCCAGTTGCTGTACTGGACGCAGGTGCTCATGGTGGCGCGCGGCCTGACCCTCGACGACGTCTACCGGAAGCTGTGAGCGTGTCCGGGCAGATGTTGCGCGTGGCGGTGCCCAACAAGGGCGCGCTCAGTGAACCCGCCGCCGAGATCCTCGCCGAGGCCGGATACCGGCGCCGCCGCGATCCGAAGGACCTGACCGTCGTCGACCCGGTCAACCACGTCGAGTTCTTCTTCCTCCGGCCGAAGGACATCGCGATCTACGTCGGCTCCGGCCAGCTCGACCTCGGGATCACCGGACGTGACCTGGCCGCCGACTCCGACGCCCCGGTGCGGGAACGGCTCGCCCTGGGCTTCGGCAACTCGACGTTCCGCTACGCCGCACCCGCCGGCCGGGAGTGGACCACCGCCGACCTCAACGGCAAGCGGATCGCCACGTCGTTTCCGAACCTGGTGCGCAAGGACCTGGCCGCCCACGGCATCGACGCCACCGTGATCCGGCTCGACGGCGCGGTGGAGATCTCGATCCAGCTCGGGGTCGCCGACGTCATCGCCGACGTGGTCGGATCGGGCCGCACGCTGGGCCTGCACAACCTGGTGGCGTTCGGGGATCCGCTGTGCGAGTCCGAGGCCGTGCTCATCGAGCGCGAGGGTGCCGAGCCCGACGGAGAGAACGCCGCCGCGCGCGACCAACTCACCGCCCGCGTGCAGGGTGTGGTGTTCGGCCAGCAGTACCTGATGCTGGACTACGACTGCCCGCGTGCGGTTCTGGACCGCGCCACCGAGGTGACGCCCGGCCTGGAGTCGCCGACGATCGCCCCGCTGGCCGACCCGGCCTGGGTCGCGGTGCGCGCGCTGGTGCCGCGCCGCGACGTCAACGCGATCATGGACGAACTGGCCGCGATCGGCGCGAAGGCGATCCTGGCCTCCGACATCCGGTTCTGCCGCTTTTAGATTCAAGGCGTTCACGCGCGTCGCGCGTGTTAGCGTCCGGAGGTCGCAACCACGGCCCGGAGGACGCCATGACGCAGTTCCTGATCCTGGTTTTCGGGGTGTTGATCGGCTTCATCGCGGGACTGCGCGCGCTGACGGCACCGGCGATCGTCGCGTGGGGCGCTCTGCTGGGCTGGATCGACATCGACGACAAGTGGTCGGAGTGGATGGCGCATCCGATCACGGTCACCGTGCTGACGATCTTCCTACTGCTCGAACTCGTCACCGACCAGCTGCCGAGCACCCCGAGCCGTAAGACGGCGCCGCAGTTCATCACCCGGATCATCATGGGTGCCTTCGCGGGTGCGGTGATCGGCAGCGCCAGTTACCACACCTACCTCGGGCTCGGCGCCGGCATGATCGGCGCGGTGCTCGGCACACTCGCCGGAGCCTGGGCGCGGCAACGGTTCGCCGAGGCCCGCTCCGGTCAGGACCGCCCGGGCGCGATCCTGGAGGACGTCATCGCGGTCGGCGGCGGTTTCCTGATCGTGTACCTGGCCGGCCTGATCTGATGGCCGAGCGTTTCGACGCGATCATCGTCGGCGCCGGACAGGCCGGCCCGCCCCTGGCCGGGCGGCTGACCCAGGCGGGCCAGACGGTGGCCGTGATCGAACGCAAACTGGTCGGCGGCACCTGCGTGAACACCGGCTGCATCCCGACCAAGACGCTGATCGCCAGCGCCTACGCCGCGCACCTGGCCCGCCGGGCCGCAGACTACGGGGTCGGCACCGGCCCGGTCCGCGTCGACATGGCGCAGGTCAAGGCGCGCAAGGACAAGATCATGCTCGACGACCGGCTCGGCGTGGAGTCCTGGCTGGACGGGATGGACGGCTGCACCCTGATCCGCGGGCACGCGCGGTTCGAGGACCCGCACACCATCCGGGTGGGGGAGCGGGTGCTGACCGCCGACCGGATCTTCCTCAACGTCGGAGGCCGCGCGGTGGTGCCCGACCTGCCCGGCCTGTCCGATGTCGATTACATGACCAACGTCGACATCCTTGAACTCGACACTGTGCCAGAGCATCTCGTCATCGTCGGGGGCAGCTACATCGCATTGGAGTTCGCGCAGATGTACCGCCGCTTCGGCGCCCGGGTCACCGTCGTCGAGCGGGGGTCGCGGTTGACGTCACGCGAGGACGAGGACGTGTCGGCCGCCATCAAGGAGATCCTGGAGGCTGAGGGCGTCGAGATCGTGCTCAACGCCACCGGAATCCGGATAGCCAAGCGGGACAGTGGTTCCGGGCAGGGTTTCGACGTGATTCCCCGGGATGGCGCCGACCCGATCACCGGCACGCATCTGCTGATCGCGGTGGGCCGCGTGCCCAACACCGACGACCTCAGTCTGGACGCGGCGGGGGTGCGGACCGACGAGCGCGGCTACATCGTCGTCGACGACGAGCTGCGCACCACCGCCGGGCACATCTGGGCGATGGGGGACTGCAACGGTAAGGGCGCGTTCACGCACACGTCGTACAACGACTTCGAGATCGTCGCGGCCAACCTGCTCGACGACGACCCGCGCCGCGTCAGCGACCGCATCCCCACCTACGCGCTCTACATCGACCCGCCGCTGGGACGCGCCGGGATGACCGTCGAGCAGGTGCGCGCGTCCGGGCGAAAAGCGTTGGTGGGCAAGCGTGCGATGACGCGGGTCGGCCGTGCGGTGGAGAAGGGCGAGACGCAGGGTTTCATGAAGGTCGTCGTCGACGCCGAGACCCGGGAGATCCTCGGCGCCGCCGTCCTCGGGGTCGGCGGCGACGAGGTGGTGCACGCGATCCTCGACGTCATGACGGCGCGTCTGCCCTACACCGCGATCTCGCGCACCATGCACATCCATCCCACGGTCAGCGAGCTGGTGCCGACGATGCTGCAGGAGCTCACGCCGCTTCGGTGACCCGGCGGCCGGCGTGCAGTTGGGCGGTCACCGCCGCCACCCGCGCGCCGAGGTGGCGGCAGGTCTCCACGTCGGAGGGATGCACCTGATCGGGGTCGGCGTCGACGTCGGTGGACGCGCCCGCGCCCAGCCAGAACCCGAGCCGGTTGAGGTCGGCGTCGCTGCCCGCGCTGCTGTTCCAGCCGGGCGGCAGGCCGAGGTTCACCCAGTGCATGTGGTGCTGGGCGGCGAACACCGCGAGGCTGATCAGCGTCGACTGCTTGTCGCCGGCCTTGGCGCCGGAGTTGGTGAATCCGGCGGCCACCTTGTCACGCCAGGTCCCTTCGACGCAGCGCCTGCCGGTCTTCTCGGCGAACGCCTGAAACGCCGCGGCGACGTTGCCCATGTAGGTGGCGGTGCCGAAGATGATGGCGTCGGCGGTGTCCAGCGTGTGCCACTGCTCGTCGGTGACGGATTCGACGGGGATGAGCTGGACGTCGGCGCCCGCCGAGCGGGCTCCGGCGGCCACCGCGTCGGCGAGGCGGGTGGTGTGGCCGAATCCGGAGTGGTAGGCGATGCAGATCTGCGAGGGGCGGTTGGACATTCGTTACTCCTTGGTGGCGAGGGACTCGGCGACTTCCCGGTAGCGGGTGTCCCAGTCGGGCAGGGGTGCGCCTGCGAGGTGTGCCTCCAGGCGGTCGAGGTAGGCGTGGGTGCCGGGCCGGAAACCGTTGGCGTTGTCGACTCCGAGTCCTCGGTGGGTGAAAGTCAGTCGGGTGCCGCCGTTTTCGGGGTGCAGCTCGTAGCGCACCACGCTGGGTTCGACGACGCTCTGGTGCCACTCGTGTTCGAGGACGTGTGGAGGATCCCAGACGGTGATCCGTCCGGTCATGCGTTTGGCGTCGGCCGGGATGTCCGGGAAGATCGGGTCCATCTCGATGCGGCCGCCGGTTCGCGGTTCGATGACGGTGGCGCCGAACCACTCTCGGCGTTCGTCCGGATCGGTGATGGCCGACCACACCGCCTCGACGGGGTAGGGGAGGCGGCGTTCGAAGGTCAGGACGGCGCGGTCGCCGTGGACGGTCAGCGTTCCGTTGCGGTCACTCATCGGGGCTCCCGTGCTTTCTGGCCAGATGACGCTCCAGGGCGTCGAGGTGATCGGTCCACAGGCGGCGGTACCGGGCGATCCAGTCGTCGATGGCCATCAGACCGTCAGCGCGCAGCGCGTAGATGCGGCGCTGGGCGTCCGGGCGGACCTCGACCAGGCCGACCTCGCGCAGGATCTTCAGATGCCGGGAGACCGTCGGCTGGGTCAGTTGCGGCAGGGTCGCGACGAGCTCACCGGCGGTGCGCTCACCGTCGACGAGTGCGTCGAGCAGGGCGCGCCGGGTGGGCTCGGCGACCGCTTCGAAGACATCCACGGCTTGAAGTATGCGCCTTCATCTATATAGATGCAAGCGTATATAAGCGAGCGTGGCCAGGATCCGGTGCGGACCCTGGCCACGGGCGGGCCAAGCTCACGTCGATGTCGACCGCGCCCTTGCGCGCGTGAGTTCGGCGAGCTTGCGGTGCACCTGCTCGTCGGGATCATCGTCGCTGATGTCGTGATCGGTGATCTCGATCTCCGACTGGCCGGGTAACAGGGCGGCCGCCAGGCGGGGCATGCCGTCGGGCGTCGCTCCGATCGTGACGATGTTGCCGTCAGTGTCAACGGTGGCAACGACTTTCATCGTTCGTACCTTTCTCCTAGTGGGGGTGTCACGGGATGTCGACCGACGTGTACAGGTTGAACGCCGTGTTGCCGCTGGGTGGACCACCCACATGCGAGTTGTTGCGTACGACGATGTCCATGAAGCGGTCCTCCTCGCCGAACTGGCCGCGGCCGCGCCGGGTCGCCGCCTGGATCACTTCGAGGTAGACGGGGTTATCGCCGAACCCGCTGTCGGGAACCGACAGAGCCTGGGCCGATACGGACACCGCGCCCTGCCCGAGTTTCGGGTGCGGGCCGAGCACCAGGTAGAGGGTCTCGTCGGGCGGAATCTGGGCATTGAAAAGGTTTTTGAAGACGACGGTGGTAGCCATCGATGCACCTCGCTGCTTGTCGTGAAGACCCGAGTTTCGGGCTGCTCACACGGTGTCACCGGCGCAGCCGGCGCGTCATGCGTAGTGCACTACCTGAATTGCCGTGCGCGTCAGTCGCGAACCCGGCGGGCGAAGTCGGGGTCTTGAGTATGTGCTCGACTGGACCAACGACGACCACCAGTACGAGCACCTGCACGCCGACGCCGCCAACGGCGGGCGTGTACTGGTGCTCGCGTTGATCCGTTCGTCATCGGCCAGCCGTTCCGGCACATGTACCGCGGGCTGACGATCGGCGGGGGCGTCAGTCCAGGATCCGGCGCGCGACGTTGGTGGTGATGAGGTCGAGCAGTTCGTCGCCGCGGCCGGCCAGGATGGTGCGGATCGCGTACAGCGAGAAGCCCTTGGCCTGCTCGGCGGTGATGGTCGGCGGGATCGACAGCTCCTGACGGGCGGTGACGACGTCGACGAGGGCGGGTCCGTCGTGGGCGAACGCGTCGGTCAGCGCCTGCTCCAGGTCCGCGGGCTGTTCAACGCGGCGCCCGAAGATCCCCATCGACTGTGCGACGGCGGCGAAGTCGGGGTTGGTCAGGTCGGTGCCGAAGTTCACGATGCCCGCGGCCTTCATCTCCAGTTCGACGAAGTTCAGCGAGGAGTTGTTGAACACCACCACCTTGACCGGCAACCGGTTCTGGATGAGCGTGATCAGCTCACCGAACAGCATCGTCAACCCGCCGTCGCCGGCCAGCGCGACGACCTGGCGGCCCGGGTAGGCGGTCTGGGCGCCGATCGCGTGCGGTAGCGCGTTGGCCATGGTGCCGTGGTTGAACGACCCGATGAGCCGGCGACGGCCGTTCATCGTCAGGTACCGAGCCGCCCACACCACCGGCGAGCCGACGTCGCAGGTGAACACCGCGTCCTCGCCGGCCAGCCGGTTGATCAGTCCGGCAACGTATTCCGGGCGGATCGGGGTGCGGTCACGGTCGTTGACCGCCAACTCGTCGAGGCGCTGCCGGGTCTTGCGGTAGTGACGCAGTGAGCGATCCAGGTGCTGGCGGTCGAACTTGGGCCGCAGCATCGGTTGCAGCGCCTCGAGGGTGTCGGCGACGGTGCCGACCAGGCCGACGTCGACCGGGGTGCGACGACCGATGTGGCGGCCGCGGATGTCGACCTGGATGACCTTGGCGTTCTCGGGATAGAACTGCTGATACGGGAAGTCGGTGCCCAGCATCAGCAGCACGTCGGCTTCCTTGATGGCCTTGTAGCCCGACGCGAAGCCGAGCAGACCTGTCATCCCGACATCGAACGGGTTGTCGTACTCGATGAACTCCTTGCCCCGCAACGCGTGTACCACCGGTGCCTGCAGCGTGGCGGCGGCCCGGATCAGCGCGTCGTGTGCGCCCGCGACGCCGGCCCCGCCCAGGATCGTCACCGCGTTCGCCTCGTTGAGAATCCCGGCCGCCTGCCGCAGGGCTTCGTCATCGGGCCGAACGATCGAGTGCGACGCGGTGATCGGACGGGTGCTCCAGCCGGTGGCCTCGGCGCGCTGGTTGAAGATCTCGCCCGGGATGACCACCACCGCCACGCCGCTGTCCTCGATCGCGGCGCGCATGGCCATCGCGATGATGCGTGGCGCCATCTCCGGGGTGCTCACCAGTTCGCAGTACACACTGCACTCGCGGAACAGGTCCTGCGGGTGGGTTTCCTGGAAGTAGTCCGAGCCGATCTCGGTGCGGGGGATGTGCGCCGCGATCGCCAGCACCGGCACCCGGCTGCGCTGCGCGTCGAACAGCCCGTTGATCAGATGCAGGTTGCCAGGACCGCAGCTGCCCGCGCAGACCGCCAGCTGACCGGTGAGCGCGGCGTCGGCGGCGGCCGCGAAGGCCGCGGTCTCCTCGTGGCGGACGTGCTCCCAGCTGAGTTCGCCGGAGCGGCGAATCGCGTCGGTGAACCCGTTGAGGCTGTCGCCCGGCAACCCGTAGACGCGGCGCACCCCGCTTCGCGACAGTACGGATACGAGGTGATCGGCAACTGTGGACATGGGACAAACGTATCCCGATTTTTCGTGTGCTGTCGACACATGATCAAATGCTCACGGGCAGTGGGTAATTGAAATGGATTTGCTATCCGCTACTCCTGTTGACACCCCGTCGCGCCGTCGTGATGATCACAATGTCAATGCGCTGAGACGGCCGCTGTATTGCATTGGTATATCTGCCCGTTCGCTCACGCTACCGGGAGAGCGGGTATGTCAGAAATGCGAAGAACCTCCCATTTTCAGGAGACATCATGTCCAATTTCGGGGACTATCAGAACGACATTTATCGTCAGGGGCTGGCGGGCGTCATTCCCACGCTTCCCATGACCTATGACGACTGGGAATCCCATGCGCAGCAGGCGCTCCCGCCGAGCATGCTGTCCTACGTCGCCGGTGGTTCCGGTGACGAGCACACCCAGCGGGCCAATGTGGAGGCCTTCAAACACTGGGGGCTGATGCCGCGGATGCTGGCGGCGGCCACCGACCGCGACCTGTCGGTCGAGCTGTGGGGCCGGAAATGGACGGCTCCGATGTTCTTCGCTCCGATCGGTGTGATCGCGCTGTGTGCCCAGGACGGCCACGGTGACGTCGCCAGTGCCCAGGCCAGCGCCCGCACCGGCGTCCCGTACATCACCTCGACGCTCGCCATGAGCCCGCTGGAGGAGATCCGCAAGCACGCGGGGGACACCCCGGCGTACTACCAGATCTACTATCCGGAGGACCGCGACCTCGCGGAGAGCTTCATCAAACGCGCCGAGGCGGCGGGCTACGACGGTCTGGTGATCACCCTGGACACCTGGATCTTCGGTTGGCGGCCACGCGATCTCACGCTGTCGAACTTCCCGTTCCTGCGCGGGCTGTGCTTGACCAACTACGTCACCGACCCGGTGTTCCAGGAGAAGTTCAAGGCGCAGTCGGGAATCGACGCGTCCGAACTGCAGGCCAATCCGAGGCTGGCAGCCGACTACTGGCACAGCCTGTTCGGCCACTCGGTGACCTGGGAGGACGTCGAGTGGGTGCGGTCCATCACCAAGATGCCGGTGATTCTCAAGGGAATTCAGCACCCCGACGACGCACGACGCGCGGTCGACGCCGGCGTCGACGGGATCTACTGCTCGAACCACGGTGGCCGTCAGGCCAACGGTGGCCTGCCTGCGTTGGACTGCCTGCCCGACGTCGTGGCCGCCGCCGGTGACACCCCGGTGCTGTTCGACTCCGGAATCCGCACGGGCGCCGACATTGTCAAGGCACTCGCGATGGGCGCCTCGGCCGTAGGGATCGGCCGCCCGTACGCATGGGGCGCCGCGCTGGGTGGTTCGAAAGGCATCGAGCACGTCGCCCGGTCACTGCTGGCCGAGGCCGACCTGATCATGGCCGTCGACGGCTACCGCAACCTGAAGGAACTGACCTTCGACTCGCTGCGCCCCGTCCGCTGACGTGTCTGGGCCTCGGCCGCAAGGAGACTGGTCCTGCTTGCGGCCGAGGCTAGCGGACCGCCATGCCGTTTCTGGGCCGCCGGGGAAGCAGGCCGACGAGCAACGCTCGCAGGTAGCGGTCGGGGAGTGTCGGGTCGCTTCGATCCGGCGCGTGACGGATGGCGGTGCCCGCTCCGCACAGCAGCAGCATGGCATCGGTCGGCCCGAGCGTGGGGGAGAGCGAGGGGTCGGAGGCGACGATGCCGGTGACGAGCGAGCGAAGACCGTAGAGGAGTCGACGGCGCTGCGTACGGACGTCGTCGGTGACGGGATCGATCAACGCGGTTGCCGGCGCGCTGTCCCGCATGAACACCGCCAGGGCCGTCTTGATGAAGCATCGGAGGCCCTGCACCGTTTGCGGGACCGACTCGACCTTGGAGATCAGAATCGAGATCTGTTCGGCCGCAAGCGCTTCGGTGAGCGCTTCCGACGTGGGAAAGTGGCGGTACACGGTGGCGACGCCGACTCCGGCGTGCTGGGCGACGAGATTGAGTTGTAACGGCTTTCCGTCATCCGCAAGGCTCCGGGCCGCGTCCAGAATGCGACGGCGGTTGCGGGCGGCATCTCTGCGCAGGACGGTGGGCCGTACGGCGCCCTGGCTCACGGGGTACTCCTAAGGTTACTTGTTGATTGCTGAGCAAACCCACGACGTGACCCCGTTGCCGACGCCGGGCTTTGCTGCATCCTGCATGCAGGAGTCTAGCAGAGGTTGCATGCAAGGCGTAGTGAACTAATCGCACTTAGTTCGTCGCGGTCTCGAAGTGGGCCTGCACCCGGCCGATGAGCCGTTCGAGGTGTTCGATGGCGGCCCGCTCGGCGGCGTCGGCGTCGCGCGCCTCGAGAGCCTTGAGGATCGCCTCGTGCTCATCGACGACCACCTCGTGGGCGCTCACCCAGGCGGTGGTGTAGGTCGCGACGATCACTCGCGCCTGGACCCGGCGGAGGTTCTCGACAAGCAGACCGTTGCCGCAGTTGTCTCGGATGACGCTGTGGAAGTCGAGGTCGAGCCGGCGTGCGGTGAGGGTGTCGCCACTGCGCACGGCGGACTTGAAGCGGGTGAGGTTGTCGCGCAGGGTGTCGAGGTCGGCGCCCGACAGGCGGTTGGTGGCCAGTCGTGCGGCGAGGCCCTCGAGGCGGGAACGCACCTGCAGTCCGTCGATCAGGTCTCGGTGATCGAGGCGGGCCAAGTCGATGCCGACCGCGGTGACCACTAGCAGGCCCTCGTTCACGAGGCGTTCGACGGCGGCCCGCACCGGGCTGCGGCTCATGTTCAGCTGTTCGGCGATCGAGACCACGCTGGTCCGGCGGCCGGTCGGAAACTGACCGTCGAGGATGCGGGACCGAAGCTGGTCGTAGGCCAGATCGCTGAGGCCTGCCGGGCGTTGCACCGGTTCGAACGGCACGCACGTGCTCCTTCCTGTGCTCTTGCATTCAGCATGCAGATACGGAGAGTGGCGCGATGGCAAGCATTTAGAGTTTGCTAGCGGTGTCCGTTCGCGGGTCGACCCCTGATTTGTCAGAGGTCGAATGTATGTTCGAGTTATGTCAGGTACGGGTCTGCAGGCGGCCATCAAGGGGCTGCGGGCGGCCGTCGACGCGGTCGCCGGCTGCGACCTGACCCTCGCCACTGACACCGAGCTTCTTGGCGCCCTCGATGACTTGGAGATGGTGGCCTGCCAACTACCCGCGCTACAGCAGACGATGCTGGCGCGGCTGCAGACCGAAACCACCCCGAACGCGTTGGGCGCCCACACATGGAAAGAGGTGCTCAAAGCCCGCTACCGGATCACCGGCAGTGAGGCCAACCGCCGCCTGGCCGACACCGAGATGCTGACACCCCGACAGGCGCTCACCGGGGAGGCATTGGCACCGGTGTTGGCGATCACCGCCGACACCCAGGCGTTGGGGGTACTCACCCCGGGTCATGTCGAGGTGATTCGTAAAACGGTCGACAAGTTGCCTGGCTGGGTCGATGGTGCGACGCGGGAGCGTGTCGAGGCCGACCTGGTGCGCGCCGCCCTGGGGGTGGACTGTGACCAGCTGGCCTCAAAGGCCAAAGAGCTGCTGTACCGGCTCGATCAGGACGGCCCAGTCCCTGATGACGCCGAACGCGCCCGCCGCCGCAGTGCGACTCACGGTAAGCAGGGTGCGGACGGGATGACCACCTGGACCATCGTCGCCTCACCGCAACTGCACGCCACCTATGAGGCACTGCTGGCGAAACTGGCCGCCCCGGGCATGTGTAACCCGGACGATCCGCAACCGTGTGTGTTCGGCACCCCGACTCAGGCCCAGATCGATAACGACCACCGCACCCTGGCTCAACGCCAGCATGATGCGTTGTTGGCGATCGGGCGGATCGCGTTGATGGGCGGCGACCTCGGCACGCTCAACGGCCTGCCCGTCACGGTGATCATTCGGGTCACCCTCGACCAGTTGGAGACGCGGGCCGGGTTGGCCACCACCGGTGGTGGTACCAAACTGCCGATCTCCGATGTGTTGCGCATGGCCGCACACGCCAACCATCATCTGGCGGTGTTCGACGGCGCCACCGGCTCCGCCCTCGCGCATTTCCGGGGTAAGCGGGTGGCCACACCCGCGCAGCGGATCATGCTCATCGCCCGTGATGGGGGCTGCACCAAACCGGGGTGCACCGTGGGCGCGTATGGGTGTCAGGCCCACCACGCCGAACGCGATTGGATCGACGGGGGTAACACCAACGTCGACGAAATGGGATTAGCGTGCCCGCCGCACAACCGCCTCGTCGACACCGACAACCCCGCCGCCTGGACCACCCACATGACGCCAAACCATCAGGTCGAGTGGATCCCACCCGACGGGTTGGACAACGGGCAACCCCGTATCAACACCATCCACCAACCCGAACTCCTGCTCGCCGACCTCACCGACAGGGACGACGAGGACGAAGAGCCCGATAGTGGCACACCCGTCCCACAATCCGACAGCGCGCAAACCGAAGACCCCCGAACCGAACCCGGCGGACCCGCACCACCCACAAACGGCGCGGCCTAACCGGCCACCACCGCCCGTCGGGCGTGGCATAGGGGTTCCAACCGCCACCGCAATATAGGGAGCGGTTCCCGATGTCCCTGCCTGCGACGTCGACACACCCTGTGTTCCGACGTGCGCGGCAGAAAGGACATGCGATGAAAACCCACGCGCCCACGTACGCAGCGGCCACCGCTGTGGAGGCGGCCGGCATGTTCGCGATCCCGGCTACCACAGTGGATTTCGACCCGGTGGCTGGCGGCACCACCACCGCGCCCGCCCACCGGCCGCACGCACTGTCATCCCGCGAACCTGCACTCGTCGAGGCGGTGTCGCACGAACCAGTGAGCCTGACGGTCTGCGCGGCGCTTCCCGAACGAGGACCCGATGTAGGCGTGTCGTTCGTCAGCCGCAGCCGCACCCCGACAGCGTCACTACCCACACTCACGCTGTTCACCCTGTCGAACAACGTGATTACGTCCGTAGTCGGCGACGGTAAACCGCTCAGCCCCAACCCCACAGGCGCCGGCCTCGGCGGTGAGGGCGGTTTCGGCGCCGGGCAGAGCGGTCCGGAGGGCGACGACGGAGCCGACGGATGACAGGAGGACACGTGAACTGAAGAAAACGTAATGGCGGCGGGAGTGGCGGCGCTACTGTTCGCGGGCGCAACGCTTCCCACGACCCCGGCCGACCAGACCAGCGCCACCGGACTGTGTGACTTCATCGGCGGCATACCAATTCTCGGGCGCATCGGCGCCTGCGCCACCCGTCCCAGTCAACCGGGCGCCGAAACACCCCCGGCGCCCGGTACACCCACCACTGTGCGGATTCCGCGCATGACCCTAGGAGAAGACCAGTGAGCGTTGACGTGGCAGCCAAGAACCGAGCCCTGTGGGCTTCCGGCGACTACCCGAAAGTGGCAGCGGAACTGATCCCGGCACTCGGACCGGAACTGGTGAGCGCCTGCCGGATCCGGCGCGGTGACCGGGTCCTCGACGTCGCCGCCGGCTGCGGTAACGCGGCGATCCCGGCCGCCCGTGCCGGCGCCGCCGTCACCGCCAGTGACCTGACTCCGGAGCTGCTGGAGGTCGGCAGGCGCATCGCGGCCAAACGCGGCGTCGAGCTCGACTGGGTTGGGGCCGACGCCCAGGCCCTGCCGTTCGGTGACGACGAGTTCGACGTCGTGATGTCCTGCGTGGGCGCGATGTTCGCACCGAACCACCAGGCGACGGCCGACGAACTCGTGCGCGTGACCCGGCCCGGCGGGACCATCGGGATGATCAACTGGACCCCGGAGGGCTTCCTCGGCCAACTGCTCGCCACGATGCGTCCCTACGCGCCGCCGCCCGCACCGGGCGCGTCACCGGCGCCGCTGTGGGGCGACGAGAACCACGTCCGGGAGCTGTTCGGCGACAGGGTGTTCGGGCTGACCGTGCGGCGGGAGCAGATCGTCATGGACACCTGTGCCACCCCGGAGGAGTTCCGCGAATACTGGAAGGCCCACTACGGGCCCGTCATCTCGGTGTACCGGCACAACGCCGACGATCCCGACCGGCTGGCCCAGCTCGACCGCGACTTCACCGCCTTCCTGACCGCGTGGAACCGCGGCGACGGTGTGCGCGGCGCCTGGCCCGCCTAGTATGCCCTCGTCACGGCGATGAAACAGGCCGTGCGCTGACCACGCCGCCCGGAGATCATCGCCTGCACGGCGACACTGGTCTAGATTCGTCGTGTGGAACAGCCCGGCAACCAGGCGCTGGTCAAGCGCGCGTCGTCGGCCCTCGCGGAGGTCGACACCGCGCTGTGGACGCTGCGCTTCGACCTCCTGTCGGACGCCAACCGGCTCGAGATCCTGCTCTGTTTGCACCGCGCGCCGGGCATCTGCGTCAGCGATCTGGCTGCCGCCCTGGGCCGTTCGGAAAACGCTGTCTCACAAGCCCTTCGCGTGCTGCGACAGCAGGGCTGGGTCAGCTCCACCCGCGTCGGACGTGCGGTGAGCTACCGCCTCGAGGACGAGATCGTGCACGACCTGCTGCACTGGATCGGCGCCCGGCACGGCTGAGCACCGCGGTTTCGCCGAGATCTGCCGTCGACTCGACGGACTGCCACTGGCGATCGACCTCGACCTGCTGACCAACTGGTGGACAAGTCCATGGTGGTGGTCGGCGGCGGCACCGATATGGCCGGGAACGACTGCGGGACAAGGGCGTCGTCAGTACTTGTACGGTACCGATGAATTTCCGAATTTAACTATCGTCCTCGTAAAAGCTCTGCTAATAGTTGTTCAGTGCTGCCGAATAGCATTCGGTCAGCAAACTCTTTGTTGCGCATTCTGCGCAGAGTAAGGGGGCATTATGCTGCAGTCTCCCGAAGTGTCGCACGCCGCTCACGGGCAATTGCCGCGCGGTCGTACATTCGATCAGGCCGGCGTCGAGGCAGCGATATTCGATTTACTCGTAGCGCTCGGGGAGGACCCGTACCGCGACGGTCTGCGGGACACCCCCGCCCGTGTCGCGCGAGCATACAAAGAGACATTTGCGGGCCTGTACAGCGACCCGGACGAGGTCCTGACCACGATGTTCGACGAGCATCACGACGAGCTCGTGCTGGTCAAGCAAATCCCGATGTACTCCACCTGCGAGCACCACCTCGTCTCTTTTCACGGAGTGGCTCATGTCGGCTATCTGCCGGGTGTCGACGGGCGGGTCACCGGACTGTCGAAAATCGCGCGCCTGGTCGACCTTTATGCCCGCCGTCCGCAGGTGCAGGAAAGGCTCACCGGGCAAATAGCTGAAGCACTGATGAACAAATTGAATCCCCGCGGCGTAATCGTCGTCATCGAGGCCGAGCACCTGTGCATGGCGATGCGGGGTGTGCGCAAACCCGGCGCCCTCACGACGACGTCGGCGGTGCGGGGTCAGTTCCAGACCGATCCGACGTCTCGGGCCGAGGCGTTGCGACTTCTGCTGCAGCGGTGATACCGCGGCCCACACCGCGTGCGCCGGCCGGAAGGCCGTCGCTGCGGCCGGTGTGGGCCATGATGATCGGCTTCTTCCTGACCATCGTCGACTCGACCATCGTCGCCGTCGCCAACCCGGTCATCAGACAGGACTTCGGCGCCGAGTACCACGGCGTCATCTGGGTGACCAGCGCCTACCTGCTGGGCTTCGCGGCCCTGCTGCCCGTCGGCGGCCGTCTCGGTGACCGGTACGGCCCGAAGAGCGTCTACATCGCCGGGCTTGCGGTCTTCGTGCTCGCCTCGCTGTGGTGCGGGGTGTCCGCATCGATCGACGTGCTGATCGCCGGGCGGGTCGCGCAGGGGATCGGCGCGGCGCTGATGACACCGCAGACGCTGTCCGCGGTCACCCGCATGTTCCCGGCGCACCAACGCGGCGTGCCGATGAGCCTGTTGGGCGCCACCGCCGCCGTCGGCCTGCTGGCCGGCCCGCTGGCGGGCGGCCTGCTCACCGACGGGCTCGGGTGGCGCTGGATCTTCCTGCTCAACGTGCCGATCGGCGCGGTCGGTGTCGTGCTGGCGGTGCTGGTCATTCCGGCTATGGGCACGCAACCGCATCAACTCGACGTGCCCGGCGTGCTGCTGTCCGGGGTCGGCATCTGCCTGATCGTGTTCGGTCTGCAGGAGGGCCAGCACCACGACTGGGACGCCGACACCTGGGCCGCCATCGCGGGCGGCATCGCGCTGCTCGCGGGTTTCGTTGTGTGGCAGTCAGTTCAGCGCACCGAACCGTTGGTTCCGCTGGCCCTGTTCGGTCACCGTGACTTCGCGTTGTCCATCGTCGGGATCTCGCTGATCAGCTTCACGGTCGTCGGGTTCACCGTCGCGCTGATGTTCTACCTGCAGGACGTCCGGGACCTGTCGGCGACCCACGCCGGTCTGGTGGCCGCGCCCATGGCCGTCGCGACCGGGCTGTGCGCACCGGTCGTCGGCAGGATGGTCGACCGCGTCGCACCACGGTCCATCGTGTGCCCCGGGTTCACGCTGACGGTGGTGGCGCTGCTCTGGCTGGCGCTGGAGATGAGCCGGTCCGCGCCGTACTGGCGACTCATGTTGCCGCTCATACTGATCGGGGCCGCCGGCGCGCTGACATGGGAACCGCTGGCGGTCACCGCATCTCGCACGCTGCCCGACGATCTCGCCGGTGCGGGATCGGCGGTCTACAACACCACCAGGCAGGTCGGTGCGGCGCTGGGTAGCGCCTGTATGGCCGCACTGCTCGCCGCTTTCGCGGACATCGAGGAGTTCGCGGTCGCCGGGCCGCGGCCCGAGCTGTCCGACGCGATGTCGCACGCGATGCTGTCGCCCGCCGCGGCCGCGGGGATCGGCGCGGTGGCCGCGCTCTTCCTCAGCGGGTTCGCCCCACGGGCCGCCCGTCAGCCCGAGAGAAACGTGAGCACCGCACCATGACCGCTGTTGCCGCGAAACGCGCGTCGGCCCTGCACGACGCCGCAGCCCTCACCGACGACGCGCTGCGCGACCTGCTCGCGTACCCCCGAAAGCTCACGGTGCCAAGGCTGCGCGCGAACTTCATCGCCAGCATCGACGGCGCCGTCACCCTCGACGGGGCCGGGCGCAACCTCGGCACACCGACGGACCGACGCGTGTTCCAGCGGTTGCGGGAGGTCGCCGACGCCGTCCTCGTCGGGGCCACCACCGCGGCGTCCAAACCGTACGCAGACCTGCGCGTCGACGCCGATGCGCAGACCTGGCGGGTGGCGCACGGGCTGGCGGCGGCGCTGCGGTTGGTGGTGGTGTCCAGTCGCGGTGTGATCCCGGAGCACCTGCTGTCTGCATCGGTTCCGCCGACCGTTCTGGTCTCGGCGAACGCCACCCGAACCGCGCGACGCGCACTGCGGGCGGCCGGGGCCGTGGTGTGTGAGATGGGCGAGGGGCCGATCGCGTCCGCCGCGATCCGTCAGGCGTTGCGCGACCAGGGGCTGATGCGGGTTCTGGTGGAGGGTGGGCCGACGCTGTTCTCACACCTGATCGCCGGCGACGAGATCGACGAACTGTGCCTCACCACGAGCCCGATGATGGTCGCGGGTCCCGCCCGCCGCATCGCCGCCACACCCGAACACGTCGAGATCCGCATGCAGCGCGGCGACATGTTGCTCGGCGACGACGGCACGGTCATCGTACGCTGGGTGCGCCGCTGACAGCCGCGCTTCAGAACTGCATCACATGCACATCTGTTCAGCTAGACAGATGTAATGGATGGTCCTAGGCTTCCCGATGTGACCAGCACATACGTCGCCATGCACATGAGCGACGGCATCGTCAACGCGCCGACGTCGCTGCTGTTCGGCGTCATCGCGGTCGCCGCCGTCGCCTTCTGCGCGGCCCGGGCGCGCACCGAGCTCGACGAGCGCACCGTCCCGTTGGCCGGCCTCGTCGCCGCGTTCATCTTCGCGGTGCAGATGATCAACTTCCCGGTCCTGCCCGGTGTCAGCGGCCACCTGCTCGGTGGCGCCCTGGCGGCGATCCTCGTCGGTCCGTACACCGGCGCGCTGTGCATCTCGATCGTGCTCGTCGTGCAGGCACTGCTGTTCGCCGACGGTGGGGTGACCGCGCTGGGCACCAACATCGTCAACATGTCGGTGTTCGGGGTGGCCGCCGGATACGGGACCGCGGTGCTGTTGTACCGGCTGGCCCGCAGACGAGGAGACGTCGCGACCTCCGGGCTGGGCGTCATCGCGTTCATCGCGGCCTTGGTCGGCACAGTCTGTGCGGCAATGGGATTCGTGCTCGAGTACGCCATCGGCGGGGCGGCGGCGACGTCGCTGGGCGCGGTGGCCGGCTACATGTTCGGCACGCACGTGCTCATCGGCGTCGGGGAGGGCCTGATCACCGCGGTCACCGTCATGGCGGTCGCGAAGTCTCGACCCGACCTGGTCTACCTGCTGCGCGGCGCCCGTGAGGAGGTCGCGGCATGACCGGCAACCGGCGGTTCTGGGTGGCGTTCGTCGCCGTGACACTGCTGATCGCCGGCGTGGTGTCCTACTTCGCCAGCTCCAGCCCGGACGGTCTGGACTCGGCGACGCTGCGCGGCTGTGAGGTCGTCGAGACCGCCGACGGGGAGGAACTGACCGGCGAGTGCATCGCACAGCACGCCGAGGAACACGACCTCGCCGAAAGCCCGCTGGCCGACTACACGCTCGGCGGCCGCGACGGCACCGGCGGCATCGCCGGGATCATCGGCGTGCTGGCGACGCTGTCGGTCGCCGCCGGCGTCTTCTGGGTGCTGGCCCGTCGCAGCGGAAGCCGGACCTAGACCATGGGGGCAGGCGCGCATCCGCTGTACCGGCACGACGAGTCCGTCGTGCACCGTGCGCCTGCCGAGGTGAAGATCGTCTGCCTACTGGTGTTCGTGCTGGCCGTCGTGGCCACGCCGCGGGAGATGTTCTGGCCGTTCGCCGTCTACGCCGTGATCGTCGTCGCCGTCTGGCGGCTGGCGCGGATGCCGCTGCGCTGGGTGTTGCCGCGCATGCTGATTGAAACGCCGTTCCTCGTCCTCGCGGTGCTGCTGCCGTTCGCCGAGGGCGGTGAACGCGTCGGCGTCGCCGGGATGTCGCTCTCGGTGAGCGGGCTGTGGGCGGCGTGGGGCATCGTAATCAAGGGCACCCTGGGTGTGGCCGCGGCGCTTACGGTCGCGGCGACCACGTCGACCACCGAACTACCCGCCGCGCTGAGCCGGCTCGGCGTGCCTCCGGTGGCCACCTCCGTGCTGGTGCTGATGATCCGGTACGTCGACCTGCTCGCCGCGGAGGCCGGCCGGATGCGGATGGCCCGCATCTCCCGCGGCGACTCACCACGCGCCCTGCACCAGGCCGGCGCCATCGCCAAGGGCATCGGCGCGCTGTTCCTGCGCTCCTACGAACGCGGGGAGCGGGTTTATGTCGCCATGCTGTCGCGCGGATTCGACGGCCGCACACCCGATCTCGCGGTGATCGGGGCGCCGCCGCGGGCCGCGGCGGCACAGTGGGTGACCGTGATGATCCCGGCGGTGCTGGCCGTCGGGGTCGCCGCATCGGCGTGGGTGCTGGCATGAGTGCGGCCGAGTACGCGATCGAGATCGAGGGCCTGCGCCACGTCTACCCGGACGGCCACGTCGCACTCGACGGCGTCGACCTGACCGTCGCACCCGGCCAGCGGGTCGCGGTGCTGGGTCCCAACGGCGCGGGCAAGACCACGCTGATGCTGCACCTCAACGGCGTGCTCACCGCGACCTCTGGCACCGTGCGCATCGGCGGTGTCGCGTTGACCCGCAAGACCGTTCAGGACATCCGCAGGCGGGTGGGGTTGGTCTTCCAGGATCCCGACGACCAGCTGTTCATGCCGACCGTCGCTCAGGACGTGGCGTTCGGGCCCGCGAACTTCGGCCTGCGCGGCGAGGAACTGGCCGCCCGGGTGCACGACGCGCTGGCCACCGTCGCGCTCACCGACGTCGCCGACCGCAGCCCCACACACCTGTCGATGGGTCAGCGCCGCCGCGCCGCGCTGGCCACCGTGCTGGCCTGCGAGCCCGACATCCTGGTGCTCGACGAACCGTCGGCAAACCTCGATCCGGTGGCCAGACGCGAACTGGCGGAGACACTTTCGGGCCTGAACGCGACGATGCTGATCGTCACCCACGACCTGCCGTACGCCGCGCAGCTGTGTGACCGCGCGGTGGTGATGGACCACGGGGTGGTGGTCGCCGACGGACCCGTCGCCGACATCCTGTCCGACGCCGAACTGCTTGCCGCACACCGGCTGGAGTTGCCCTGGGGATTCCAGGTCCAGCCGCGCTGACGACTCAGTGCCGCTTGGGTTCCGGCCACGGCGGTTCGCCGCACAGACCCAGCAGCGCGTTCTCGATGACCTCCGGAAGCGCCGGGTGGATCCAGTACTGTCCGCGCGCCATCTGCTGGGCGGGCAGGTCGAACGCCATCGCCTGCACGATCGGCTGGATCAGCGACGACGCCTGGTGGCCCATGATGTGCGCCCCGAGCAGCAGGCCGGTGTCCTCGTCGACGATCAGCTTCGCGATGCCCGTGGTGTCCTCCATCGCCCAGCCGTAGGCGACGTCGGCGTAGTCCTGGATCTTCACCTTGATCCGGTAACCCTTTGCGCGCGCCTGATTCTCGGTCAGTCCGACGGTGGCGATCTGCGGTTCGGTGAACACCGCCGACGGCACATGGCGGTGGTTGGCTCTGGCCATCGAGTCGGTGTCGTCCCAGTCCTGCAGCAGGTTGTGCTTGACGACGCGCGCCTCGTGATTGGCGACGTGCTTGAGCTGGTGGTCCGACGACACGTCACCGAGCGCGAAAACCCCTCGCGCCGTAGTGCGTTGGTACTCGTCGACGACGACCTGACCGCGCGGGGTGACCTTCACGCCTGCCTGTTCGGCGTCGAGCAGATCACCGTTGGGCACGCGACCCGTCGCCACCAGCAGCATGTCGCCGCGCAGCGTCGACCCGTCGGCGCAGTTGACCTCGACACCATCGCCGACCTTGCGCGCGAAGGCGAGTTCGTGCTGGCTGCGGACCTCCCACTTCTTCGACGCGATGTCGGTGAAGCGCATCGAGATGTCGTCGTCGTGGCCGCGCAGCAGCGTGGAGCCCCGGATCAGCAGCGTCACCCGCGAACCCAGCGACGAGAACACGTGCGCGAACTCGCAGGCGACGAATCCGCCGCCGATGATGATCAGATGCTCGGGCAGCTCGGTGATGCGCATGATCGTGTCGCTGGTGTGATACGGCACACCGCATTCGGTGACCGCCTCGGGCACGCTGACCCGGGAGCCCGCGGCGATCACCACCTGATCGGCGGTGAACTCGTCACCGTCGTCGGTGCGCAGCGTGTAGCGGCCGTCGGGTCTGGTGGGCCCGAACCGGGTGTGGCTGCGGTACACGGTGACGTTGGGGGAGGAGCGCCGGTAGTTCTCCCCGCCGACCGCGATCGGGTCGATGCGGCCGAACACCCGCGACACGACGTCGGACCAGCGGACCCGGTCGATGTGGGCGTCGATGCCGTACCGCGACGCCGACCGGATGTCGTGGGCGACCCCCGCGGCGTAGACGAACATCTTCGTCGGGATGCAGCCCACGTTCAGACAGGTGCCGCCGAACACCCCCTTCTCGCATATCGCGATCCTCTTGTCGTCGTAGCGCTCGTCGAGGATCGAGTTGCCCGAGCCGGTGCCGATGATCGCGATGTCGAAGTGCGGCATGGGGGTCAACCTCCCGGGGTGTAGGCGGTGTCCGCGACGGTGCGGCGGTGCTCGAGATACCAGTCCAGCCACCGGTCGAGTTCGGCGTAGGCGACCCGGCGGGGTTCGGGCAGCGACAGGAACACGTCGTGCTTGGCGTCGGTGATCGGCACCACGGTGGTGCGGTTGCCGATGCAGCCGGCCGAGCGGGCGATCTGGTGCACGTCGAGCACCGCGTCGCCGCGCTGGATGGCGTCGGGGTCACGCGCCTGCAGCACGCTGCGGTCGGATCGCAGGATCAGGTTGGGCACGCCGACGTCCAGACCGCGGTGCAGCTGGGAGTGCCCGCGCCGGATCGCGCCGATCCAGCCGGCGGTGACGGGGAAGCCGCCGACCGGTTTCCAGCGAAGGTCGTACTCGAAGTCGCCGTGGAAGTCGCGGTGCAGGGTGGTGCCGTAGCCGCCTTCGCCCGGCGGCCGGATCACCCAGTGCTTGCGCACCCGCGAGACCGCCCGGATCGCGGCCGTCGTCGGCCTGGCGCGCAGCACCGCCGGGCCCTGCAGATCCAGCCACGGGCTGTTGAGCACCAGACCGGTGACCGGGCTGGGGCCCCGCCGGTGCAGCCGGTCGAGCCACAGCGAGACGATCAGCCCGCCCGCCGAATGGCCGTAAACCAGCACCTCAGCGGGCGAATCTGTTGTGATTTCTGCCACGATGATCTTGAGTGCGTGGTCCAGCTCGGCGTCGTACCTGGCGAGGTCGGTGGTGAAGTGCGGGGTCTGACCCTCGCGCCAGGACCGGCCGCATTTCGGCAGGTCGATGGCATAAAAAGCGAAACCGCGGGCTTCGAAATGGTCGGCGAGTTCGGTGTTGAAGAAGTAATCCGTGAAGCCGTGGACGAGCAGAACGGCCCGATTCGCCGGGCGGTTCGATTTGCGGCGACGCACTAACGTAGCTACTAGGTCACCCTCACCGTCGGGGTCCGGTCCGAGAGCGATCGTGTGTTGCCAGTAACCCGGCAGCACATCCTCCCGCCAGTGAGCAGCCTTCACGACAGCAACCCTATGTCGGTCGGCTCTGCGCTGTGCACTGTACAGCGGTGATCGGCACACCGCAGTGCGGGGCGGCCACGAGGCCGAAACGACCTGACCAGGAAGGACGCTGGAGCAGTGAGTGTAGCGAAGACAGACGTCGTGCTCATCGGAGCCGGAATCATGAGCGCTACTCTCGGCGCCCTGCTCAAACAGCTTGAGCCCAACTGGTCGATCACGCTGATCGAGCGCCTCGACGGCGCCGCCGCCGAGAGCAGCGACCCGTGGAACAACGCGGGCACCGGTCACTCGGCGCTGTGTGAGCTGAACTACACCCCGCAGAACGCCGACGGCTCAGTCGATATCAGCAAGGCGATCAAGGTCAACGAGCAGTTCCAGATCAGCCGCCAGTTCTGGGCTTACGCGGTGGAGAACGGTCTGGTCGGTGACCCCCGCAGCTTCCTGAACCCCGTCCCGCACGCGAGCTACGTGCGCGGCGCCGACAACGTGGCGTACCTGCGTCGCCGCTACGACGCGTTGGCGGGCAACCCGCTGTTCGGCGGCATGGAGTTCATCGACGACGAGGCCGAGTTCGCCCGCCGGCTGCCGCTGATGGCCGAGGGTCGCGACTTCCGCGAGCCGGTCGCGCTGAGCTGGGCGCCGCAGGGCACCGACGTCAACTTCGGCTCGCTGTCGCGTCAGCTCATCGGCTACGTCGCCCAGCAGGGCATGACCACCCGCTTCGGGCACGAGGTGCGCGACCTGGACCGCAACTCCGACGGCACCTGGACGGTCAAGGCGGTCAACCTGCGCACCGGCCGTGCCACCAAGATCAACACCCGGTTCGTGTTCGTCGGCGCCGGCGGCGGCGCGCTGATCCTGCTGCAGAAGGCGGGTCTGCAGGAGGCCAAGGGCTTCGGCGGTTTCCCGGTCAGCGGCAAGTTCCTGCGCACCGACGTTCCCGCGCTGACCGGCGCCCACAAGGCCAAGGTGTACGGGCAGCCGCCGGTGGACGCACCGCCGATGTCGGTGCCGCACCTGGACGCCCGCGTGATCAACGGCAAGCCGTGGCTGATGTTCGGCCCGTTCGCCGGCTGGTCGCCGAAGTTCCTCAAGCACGGCGACGTGCTCGACCTGCCCGAGTCGGTCACGCTTAACAACCTGCCCTACATGGCCAACGTCGGGCTGACCCAATTCAGCCTGGTGAAGTACCTGGTCGGCCAGCTGATGCTGTCGGACTCCGACCGCGTCGAGTCGCTGCGCGAATTCGCCCCCACCGCAAAGGAATCGGACTGGGAGGTGTGCGTCGCCGGACAGCGCGTGCAGGTCATCAGCGGTTCGAACGGCAAGGGCTCGCTGGACTTCGGCACCACCGTGGTCACCGGCGCCGACGGCACCATGGCCGGTCTGCTCGGCGCGTCGCCGGGTGCGTCGACCGCGGTGACCGCGATGCTCGACGTGCTGGAACGCTGCTTCCCGTCGCGCTACGTGACCTGGCTGCCTAAGATCCGTGACATGGTGCCGTCGCTGGGCCATGAACTGTCCAACGAACCCGCCCTGTTCGACGAGATCTGGTCGCACGGGAGCAAGGTGCTGCGTCTCGACGAACCCGCGGCGGTCGCTGTGCAATGACGGTCACGCTGCGTCGCAGCTGGGCCAAGGACCTGGACGCGGCGATGCTCTACGAACTGCTCAAGCTGCGGGTCGAGGTCTTCGTCGTCGAACAGGCCACTCCGTACCCCGAGCTCGACGGGCGTGACCTACTTGCCGAGACCCGGCACTTCTGGCTGGAAGCCCCTGGCGGCGAGATCATCTCGACGCTGCGGCTGATGGAGGAGCATCCCGGCGGGCAGAAGGTGTTCCGCATCGGGCGGGTCTGCACGAAGAAGGAGGCCCGCGGACACGGGCACAGCACCCGGCTGCTGCAGGCCGCGCTGGCCGAGGTCGGCGACTACCCGTGCCACATCAACGCCCAGACCTACCTGGAAGAGTTCTACGGGCGGCTGGGCTTCGTCCGCGACGGCGAGGAGTTCCTCGAGGACGGCATTCCGCACGTCCCTATGCTGAAGCCGTGACATATCCCTTCAGCGCGATCGTCGGCCACGACCGGCTGCGACTGGCGCTCCTGCTGTGCGCCGTCCGCCCCGACATCGGAGGGGTCCTGATCCGCGGCGAGAAGGGAACCGCGAAATCCACGGCGGTGCGCGGCCTGGCCGCGATCCTGCACGCCGTCGACGGCGGCTCACTCGTCGAACTGCCCATCGGCGCCACCGAGGACCGCGTGGTCGGCTCGATCGACCTGCAGAAGGTGCTGCGCGACGGCGAGCACGCGTTCTCGCCGGGCCTGCTGGCCCGCGCCCACGGCGGGGTGCTCTACGTCGACGAGGTCAACCTGCTGCACGACCACCTGGTCGACGTGCTGCTCGACGCCGCCGCGATGGGCCGCGTGCACGTCGAACGCGATGGTGTCTCCTACAGTCACGACGCGCGGTTCGTCCTGATCGGCACGATGAATCCCGAAGAGGGCGAACTGCGTCCGCAGCTGCTGGACCGGTTCGGGTTGACCGTCGACGTGCGCGCCTCCCGCGACGTCGACACCCGCGTCGAGGTGATCCGCGCCCGGATGGCCTACGAGACCGATCCCGAGGGGTTCGCGGCGAGCTACGCCGACGCCGACGCCGAACTGGCCCGCCGGGTCGCCGCCGCGCGCGCCGCCGTCGGCTCGGTGTCGTTGCCGGACAGCGAATTACGCCGGATCGCGGCGCTGTGTGCGGCGTTCGACGTCGACGGGATGCGCGCCGACCTCGTCGTCGCCCGCACCGCCGTCGCGCACGCGGCGTGGCGCGGAGCCGACACGGTGACCGAGGAGGACATCCGGGTCGCCGCCGAACTCGCGCTGCCGCACCGGCGCCGGCGCGACCCGTTCGACGACCCGGGCCTGGATCCGGGGCAGCTCGACGAGGCGTTGGCGTCGGCCAATGAGGCCGCCGAGGAAGGGCCGGACGGCCCCGATGACGAGCCGCCCGGCGGCGGATCGCCGGACGGCTCTGACGGCGATGTGCCGCAACAGAATTCAAGTACGGGGACGCCCTCGTCGCCGCCCGCGACGCGGCCGAGCGCGCCGCCGTCGGCGGTGTTCCGCACCCGCTCGCTGGTCGTGCCCGGGGTGGGGGAGGGCGCCCCGGGGCGACGGTCCCGGGCCCGCAACCGCACCGGTAAGACCATCGCGGCGGCGCCCGACGGCCGAACCGGTTACGGCGTGCACATGTTCGGCACGTTGCTGGCCGCCGTCGAACGACAGCCTCAGCCCGGGCGGATCCGCCCACAGCCCGACGACATCCGGCGGGCGGTCCGGGAGGGCCGCGAGGGCAACCTGGTGATCTTCGTCGTCGACGCGTCGGGGTCGATGGCCGCGCGAGACCGGATGGCGGCCGTCGGCGGGGCGGCGCTGTCGCTGCTGCGCGACGCCTACCAGCGCCGCGACAAGGTCGCCGTCGTGACGTTCCGCGGCCAGGGCGCGCAGGTGCTGCTGCCGCCGACGTCGTCGGTGCACATCGCCGGACGGCGGCTGGCGCGCTTCGACACCGGCGGCAAGACGCCGCTGGCGGAGGGTCTGCTGGCGGCCCGCGACATCGTGGTGCGGGAGAAGGCCCGCGACCGGGCGCGGCGCTGCCTGGTGGTGGTCCTCACCGACGGCCGCGCGACCGGCGGCCACGATCCGCTGGGCCGGATGCGGGCGGCGGCGGCCCGACTGGTTGCCGAGGGCGCCGCCGCGGTGGTCGTCGACTGCGAGACCTCCTTCGTGCGGCTCGGACTGGCCGAGGACCTCGCCAGGCAGCTGGGTGCCCCGGCGGTGCGGCTGGCCCAGCTGCGCGCCGACAGCCTCACCGACGTCGTCCGCACCGCCGCCTAAGACAGGAGTCGCCATGCCGCAGGGCCGACCACTCACCATCCCCGACGACGGGCTGACCACCCGGGCCCGCCGCAACGCCCCGGTGCTGGCCGTGCACACCGGTCCCGGTAAGGGCAAGTCGACCGCCGCGTTCGGGATGGCGCTGCGGGCGTGGAACCAGGGCTTCGACATCGCGGTGTTCCAGTTCGTCAAGAGCGCGAAGTGGCGGGTCGGCGAGGAGGCGGCGTTCCGGGAGCTCGGCAAGCTGCACGACGAGCACGGCGTCGGCGGACCGGTGCAGTGGCACAAGATGGGCTCGGGCTGGTCGTGGACGCGTAAACAGGGCAGTGAGGACGACCACGCGGCCGCCGCGGTGGAGGGCTGGACTGAGATCACCCGCCGGCTCGCCGAACAGCGTCACGACTTCTACGTGCTCGACGAGTTCACCTACCCGCTGAAGTGGGGCTGGATCGACGTCGACGAGGTGGTGTCGGTGCTGACCTCGCGGCCGGGCACGCAGCACGTCGTGATCACCGGCCGCGACGCCCCGCAGGCCCTGATCGACGCCGCCGACCTGGTGACCGAGATGACGAAGGTCAAGCACCCGATGGACGTCGGCCGTAAAGGCCAGAAGGGCATCGAGTGGTGACTGGCGCCTCGTCCGCGACCGTGCTCCCCCGAGCGCGCCGGTGCCAGCGGTCCGCGCACGACAGGGCTCGCACGACCTCTCGTCGAGTTCTGCACCAGGGTTGTGGTTTTCGCCGAGTCGCGACCCTGGCGTAGAACTCGGCGGCGGCACCTCGCCCCGCGGGCCCCGCGGGCCCGTCGCGAGCGTGCGCAAACTGTTGCGATTTCCCGGCGTGTCGTGTGCAGACACGCACGCTCGCGCAGGGGGAGCGTCGTGACGCCGGCGGTCGTCATCGCCGCGCCGGCCTCGGGCAGCGGAAAGACCACGGTCGCAACGGGTCTGATGGGGGCACTGCGACGGGCCGGGCACACCGTGGCGCCGTTCAAGGTCGGCCCCGACTACATCGACCCCGGCTACCACGCGCTCGCGACCGGGCGCCCCGGCCGCAACCTCGACCCCGTCCTGCAGGGCGAACACCTGGTCGGCCCGCTGTACCGGCACGGCAGCGACGACGCCGACATCGCGGTCGTCGAAGGGGTGATGGGCCTGTTCGACGGCCGCATCACCGCCGACAGCGTGGGTGTCGCGGTCGGTTCGACCGCCCACGTCGCCGCCCTGCTCGGCGCGCCCGTCGTGCTGGTGGTCGACGCGCGGGGGCAGAGCCACAGCATCGCCGCTCTGCTGCACGGCTTCTCGACGTTCGACTCCGCGGTGCGAGTCGCGGGCGTGATCCTCAACCGGGTCGGTTCACCCCGCCACGAGCAGGTGCTGCGCCAGGCCTGCGACCAGGTCGGCCTGCCGGTGCTCGGCGCCATCCCGCGGGCCGACGAACTCGCCGTTCCGTCAAGGCATCTCGGCCTGGTCACCGCGACAGAGCACGGGCAGCGGGCCCGCGCCGCCGTCGACGCGATGACCGAGCTGGTCGCCCGCCACACCGATCTGGCCGCCGTCACCGCGCTGGCCGCCGCGACCGTCAGCGCCGCCCCGTGGGATCCGCACACCGCAGAACCCGTCGGCCGCGCGACGGTGGCGCTCGCCGCGGGCCGGGCGTTCACCTTCGGCTACCCGGAACACCGCGAACTGCTCACCGCGGCAGGCGCCGAGGTCGTCGCGTTCGACCCGCTCACCGACACGCTGCCGCCGGACACCGACGCGCTCGTCGTCCCGGGCGGCTTCCCGGAGGAGTTCGTCGCCGAGCTGTCGGCCAACGAGACCGTGCGCGCCGAGATCCGGGCGCTCGCCGCCACCGGGGCGCCCGTCCACGCCGAGTGCGCGGGGCTGACCTACCTGGTCGACGACCTCGACGGCCATCCGATGTGCGGGGTGCTGTCCGGGTCGGCGCGCTTCACCGAGCGTCTCACCCTGGGCTACCGCGACGCCGTCGCCGTCACCGACTCCGCGCTGTATCCCATCGGCGCACGGGTGACCGGTCACGAATTCCACCGCACCACAGTCACTTTCACCCAGCAGTATCCGCCCGCCTGGGCGCTGCGCGAGCCGCGCCGCGACGACGGCGCCGTGCGTGGCGGTGTCCACGCCGGCTACCTGCACGTCCACCCCGCCGCGCACCCGGAGGCGATCACCCGGTTCGTCGCCGCGGCGGCTACCTCTAAGCTCGCCGGGTGATGCGGACGGCCGAGCTATGAGTACCGAAGACGCCTATCTCGTCGGCCTGCGGCTGAGCGGCCGCAAGGTCGTGGTCGTCGGCGCGGGCAGCGTGGCGCAGCGACGGCTGCCGCTGCTCGTCGCCAGCGGCGCCGACGTGCACGTCATCGCCCGCGAGGCCACCCCCGCCGTCGAGGCGATGGCCGGGATCACCCTGCAGCTGCGCGACTACCGCGACGGCGACCTCGAAGACGCCTGGTACGCGATCGCGGCCACCGACGACCCGGACGTCAACGCCGCGATCGTCGCCGAGGCCGAGCGCCGCCGCATCTTCTGCGTCCGCGCCGACGCGGCCGTGCAGGGCACCGCCGTCACCCCCGCCTCCTTCGAGTACGAGGGCCTGTCGGTCGGCGTGCTGGCCGGCGGCGAGCACCGCCGCTCGGCGGCCATCCGCACCGCCATCCACGAGGCCCTGCAGCAGGGTGTGATCACCGCCGACACCCCGCGCACCGTCGCCGAGGGCGTCGCGCTGGTCGGCGGCGGGCCCGGCGACCCCGAACTGATCACCGTGCGCGGCCGGCGGCTGCTGGCCCAGGCCGACGTCGTCGTCGCCGACCGGCTGGCCCCGCAGGAACTGCTGGCCGAGCTGCCCCCGCACGTCGAGGTCATCGACGCCGCCAAGATCCCGTACGGGCGGGCGATGGCACAGGAGGCGATCAACAACCTGCTCATCGACCGCGCCCGGGCGGGCAAGTTCGTCGTCCGCCTCAAGGGCGGCGATCCGTTCGTGTTCGCACGCGGCTACGAAGAGGTGATCGCGTGCACCGAGGCGGGCATCCCGGTGACCGTCGTGCCGGGTGTGACGAGTGCCATAGGCGTGCCCGCGCTGGCCGGCGTCCCGGTCACCCATCGCCACGTCACACACGAGTTCGTGGTGGTCAGCGGCCATGTTGCGCCGGATCACCCCGAATCGTTAGTGAATTGGAATGCGCTGGCCCGGCTGTCGGGCACCATCGTGTTGCTGATGGCGGTCGAACGCATCGAGCTGTTCGCCAACGTGCTGATGGAGGGCGGCCGACCTGCGGATACGCCGGTGCTGGTGGTTCAGCACGGCACCACCGCGGCGGAACGGACTTTGCGCGCCGAACTGCGGGACGTCGCCGCGCGGATCAGGGAGGATGGAATCCGGCCCCCGGCGATCATCGTGATCGGGGCGGTCGCCGGCTTCGGCGGTTAAAGGATTCCTAAGATTACTGTAAGGTAATTCGGTATGACGGCTCTCCCAGACGCAGAGCGCGCTGCTATGCGCCGTGCCGCCAGAAACCGGGCTAAACGATCACTCTCCACCGAGCTGGACCAGGCGGGCGGTGAGCGATCGGGTCGTTACCCGCAGTGGCTCCCCTCCCGCCGCTTCATATCAGCGGTCATCGCGATCGGCGGCATGCAGCTGCTGGCCACGATGGACAGCACGGTCGCCATCGTCGCGCTCCCGCAGATCCAGGACGAGCTCAGCCTGTCCGACGCGGGCCGCAGCTGGGTCATCACCGCCTACGTGCTGACGTTCGGCGGTCTGATGCTGCTCGGCGGCCGCCTCGGCGACACGATCGGACGCAAGCGGACCTTCCTCGTCGGCGTCGCGCTGTTCACCATCGCCTCGGTGCTGTGCGGGCTGGCCTGGAACGAGGCCACGCTGGTGATCGCCCGGCTGCTGCAGGGCGTCGGCGCGGCGATCGCGTCACCCACCGCGCTGGCCCTGATCGCGACCACCTTCCCGAAGGGCCCGGCGCGCAACGCCGCGACCGCCATCTTCGCCGCGATGACCGGCGTCGGCTCGGTGATGGGCCTGATCGTCGGCGGCGCGCTGACCGAGGTGTCGTGGCGCTGGGCGTTCCTCATCAACGTCCCGATCGGTCTGGTGATGATCGCGCTGGCCAACAACACGCTGCGCGAGACCCATCGTGAGCGGCTCAAGCTCGACGCCACAGGCGCGCTGCTGGCGACGCTGGGCTGCACCGCCGCGGTGTTCGGCTTCTCGATGGGCCCGGAGCAGGGCTGGCTGTCGCCGATGACGCTGGGCTCGGGCCTCGTCGCCGGAGCGGCGCTGCTGGCCTTCCTCTACGTCGAGCGCACCGCCGCCAACCCGGTGATGCCGTTCGACCTGTTCAAGGACCGCAACCGGGTCGCGACGTTCGTGTCGATCTTCCTGGCCGGCGGCGTGATGTTCACGCTGACCGTGCTGATCGGCCTGTACGTGCAGGACATCATGGGCTACAGCCCGCTGCGCGCCGGTGTCGGGTTCATCCCGTTCGTGATCGCGCTCGGCATCGGCCTCGGGTTGTCCTCGCAGCTGGTGCAGATGTTCCCGCCGCGGCTGCTGGTGATCGCCGGCGGTGTGCTGGTGCTCGGCGCGATGATCTACGGCTCGACCCTGAACGCCGACATCCCGTACTTCCCGAACCTGGTGCTGCCCATCACCATCGGCGGTGTCGGCATCGGCATGATCGTCGTCCCGCTGATGCTGTCCGCCATCGCGGGCGTCGGCTTCGACCAGATCGGCCCGGTGTCGGCGATCGCGCTGATGCTGCAGAACCTCGGCGGCCCGGTCGTGCTCGCGGTGATCCAGGCCGTGATCACGTCGCGCACGCTGTACCTGGGCGGCACCACCGGCCCGGTCAGCGAGATGAACCCGGAGCAGATCAACGCGCTCGACCAGGGCTACACCTACGGGCTGCTGTGGGTCGCGGCGGTCGCGGTGATCGTCGGCTGCGCATCGCTGTTCATCGGGTACAGCGCACGGCAGGTCGCGCACGCGCAGGAGCTCAAGGACGCCCTGGATCAGGGCGAGCTCTGACCCGGGTTGTAACCACGGGGCGGGCGAGCGGTAAGCACCGCGGTCAGTAAGGTTGTCGGCTGTGATCACCCGCATGTCCGAGCTGTTCCTGCGCACCCTGCGCGACGACCCGGCTGACGCCGAAGTGCCCAGCCACAAGCTGCTGATCCGCGCCGGTTACATCCGGCCGGTCGGGCCGGGCCTGTACAGCTGGCTGCCGCTGGGCCTGCGGGTGCTGCGCAAGATCGAGAACATCGTGCGCGAGGAGATGGTCGCCATCGGCGGCCAGGAGATCCTGTTCCCGGCGCTGCTGCCGAAGGGGCCGTACGAGACCACCAACCGCTGGACCGAGTACGGCGACGGCGTGTTCCGGCTGCAGGACCGCCGCCGCAACGACTACATGCTCGGGCCGACGCACGAAGAGTTCTTCGCGCTGACGGTCAAGGGGGAGTACAGCAGCTACAAGGACTTCCCGCTGCTGCTGTTCCAGATCCAGAACAAGTACCGCGACGAGGCCCGCCCGCGCGCCGGCATCCTGCGCGGCCGCGAGTTCGTGATGAAGGACTCGTACTCCTTCGACGTCGACGACGACGGGCTGCGCACCGCCTACGCCAAACACCGCGAGGCCTATCAGCGGATCTTCGACCGGCTCGGCGTGCGCTACGTGATCGTCAGCGCCGTCTCCGGCGCGATGGGCGGCAGCGCATCCGAGGAGTTCCTGGCCGAAAGCGAGATCGGCGAGGACACGTTCGTGCGCTGCCTGGAGTCCGGCTACGCCGCCAATGTTGAGGCGGTCACCACGCCGGCGCCCGACCCGCTGCCCATCGAGGGGCAGCCCGAGGCCCGGGTCTACGACACGCCCGACACCCCGACCATCGCCACGCTGGTGGACTGGGCCAACGAGACACTGGACCGGACCGTCACCGCGGCGGACACGCTGAAGAACGTCATGCTCAAGGTCCGCGAGCCGGGCGGGGACTGGGAGCTGCTGGCGATCGGTCTGCCCGGTGACCGCGAGGTCGACGACAAGCGGCTGGGCGCCGCGCTGGAACCGGCCGAATACGCGCTGCTCGACGACGCCGACTTCGCGAAGTACCCGTTCCTGGTGAAGGGCTACATCGGCCCGAAGGCGTTGAACGCCAACGGTGTTCGCTACCTCGTCGACCCCCGGGTGGTGACCGGCACGTCGTGGATCACCGGCGCCGACGCGCCGAACAAGCACGTCGTCGGGCTGGTCGCCGGTCGCGACTTCACCCCGGACGGCACCATCGACGTCGCCGACGTCCGCGACGGCGATCCCTCGCCGGACGGGGCAGGCAAGCTGGTCAGCGCCCGCGGCATCGAGATCGGCCACATCTTCCAGCTGGGCCGCAAGTACACCGACGCGTTCGAGGTCGACGTGCTCGGCGAGGACGGCAAGCCGGTGCGGCTGACGATGGGCTCCTACGGGATCGGCGTCTCCCGGCTGGTCGCGGTGATCGCCGAACAGCACCACGACGAGCTCGGCCTGCGCTGGCCGTCGTCGGTGTCGCCGTTCGACGTGCACCTGGTCATCGCGAACAAGGACGCCGCCGCCCGCGCCGGCGCCGAGGAACTGGCCGCCGAGCTCGACCGCCGCGGCCTGGAGGTGCTGCTCGACGACCGCACCGCCTCGCCGGGCGTGAAGTTCAAGGACGCCGAACTGCTCGGCGTGCCGTGGCTGGTGGTGGTCGGCCGCGGCTGGGCCGACGGGACCGTCGAACTGCGCAACCGGTTCAGCGGGGACAAGCGCGACGTCGCCGCCGACGGTGCGGCCGACGAGATCGTCACCGCCCTGCGCGGCTAGCGCTTACGCCTGCTCGGCGCCGCCCGGGAACGCCACCGTGACCGGCGTGGCGCCGAGCACCTGGTTCCAGCGCGCGGCGGCGACGGCGCACTGCGTCAGCGCGGCCACCGCGAACGCGCGGTCCGTCTCACTGGTGGCCTGTTCGACGACCGCGCGCCACGCCGTCGCGGCGTCGTTCTCCATCTGCACCGCCAGCTTCGCCGCCTGCTCCGGGGTGTCGACCGTCGTCGGCAGCCGGTAACCGGCCGCGGGCAGCGGTCCGGCGACCGAGCGGTCGTCGAGCAGCGCCAGCGCGGCCTCCCGGCGTTCGCGGTGCGCGGCGATCGACTCGGACACCAGCCAGTTGGTGTCCGGCGTGGTGTGCGCCGACACCACGCCGTAGCCGTAGATGGCGGCGTGCTCGGCGGCGATCGCGTCGAACAGCGCCCCGTCGCCGGGGTTGGCGGGACGGGTGGGCTCGGGTTCGGGGTCGGGTACGGGGGAGGTCATGACGTCTTCCTCGGGGCCGGCAGCGCGACGGTGTGGGCGGCGGTGCAGGCCGCCGCGATCGACGCCACCAGCCCGGCCTGGTAGCCGGTCAGCCGGGCGGCCAGCTCGGTGGCGCTCTCGGCGGACGTCTTCAGCGCGGCGGAGACGTCGGCCGCCTTCGGTGGCGGCGCCGCCTCGGCCGTCTCCGAGGGGGTCGGTTCGGCGGTCGGGGCGTCCTTGCCGCGCATCCGGACCAGCTCGTCGCTCAGCGCCCGGGCGTGCGCGGCGCGTTCGGCCGCGACCGCGGTCAGCGCCTGCGCGACCGCTCCGCGCTCGGCGGCTGCGGCCTCGGCGGCCAGCCTGCTGTCGGCGCGCGCCCGGTCGAGCTGGGCGGCCAGCTCGGCGACCTCCGGCGGGGGCGGCGGTTCGCCGCACGCGGCGGACGCGGCGCCGGCCAGGGCCAACACTGCCGCCGAGACCAGGACGCGTCGCCTGCTGAGGGTCGGCGGTGGGCTGGACACGACGCATATCTTGCCATCGCGGTTCAGTACCGCCGGTTGCGCGTTTGATGAATCCAGCCGCGCCGCTGGCGTATCGTGGGGTGTCGGTTCCGCGGGCAGGCCGCGGAAACGGGTACGGACAACTCAAGACGAGGAGCTCGCCGTGACGGAGCGTTCTGCGGGATTGCCGTCGCAGAAAGAGGTGATCGAGCTACTCCACGGCGAGTTCGCGCGCGCAGGTTACGACATCGAGGACGTGATCGTCGACACCGCGGCGCGCCCGCCTCGCATCACCGTGGTCGCCGACGGCGACAACGGGCTCGACCTCGAAACCATCGCCCAGTTGTCCCGTGAGGCGTCGGCGCTGCTCGACAGGATCGACGCCCACGCCGCCCCCTACGTGCTGGAGGTCACCTCGCCCGGGGTGGACCGGCCGCTGACCACCGAGAAGCACTACCGTCGCGCCCGCGGCCGCAAGGTGGAGGTGACGCTGGACGACGGCTCCACGGTGACCGGCCGGCTCGGCGACACCGCCGACGGCACCGTGCGGTTGGTGGTCCGCGAGGGGCGCGACTTCGGAATCCGTGAACTTGCGCTGCAAAGCGTGACCAAAGCCGTTGTGCAGGTTGAGTTCTCCAAACCCAATCCGCGAGAGCTCGAACTGGCCGGCTTGTCTGGGAAGGGGGCCTCCGCGTGAACATCGACATGGCCGCACTGCATGCCATCGAGGTCGACCGGGGAATTCCGGTCGGTGAACTCGTCGAGACGATCAAGTCGGCGCTGCTGACCGCCTACCGGCACACCGAGGGGCACGCCCCCGAGGCGCGCATCGAGATCGACCGCAAGACCGGCGAGGTCAAGGTGATCGCCACCGAGCGCGACGCCGACGGCAACGTCATCACCGAGTGGGATGACACCCCGGAGGGCTTCGGTCGGGTCGCGGCCACCACCGCGCGGCAGGTGATGTTGCAGCGGTTCCGCGACGCCGAGAACGAGAAGACGTTCGGCGAGTTCGCCGCCCGCGAGGGTGACATCGTCGGCGGCGTCATCCAGCGCGACGCCCGGGCCAACGCCCGCGGCCTGGTGGTGGTGCGCATCGGCAGCGAGACGAAGGGCTCCGAGGGTGTCATCCCGGTCGCCGAGCAGGTCCCCGGCGAGCGCTACGAGCACGGCGACCGGCTGCGCTGCTACGTCGTCGGCGTCACCCGGGGCGCCCGCGAGCCGGTGATCACGCTGTCGCGCACCCACCCGAACCTGGTCCGCAAGCTGTTCTCGCTGGAGGTCCCCGAGATCGCCGAGGGCCACGTCGAGATCGTCGCCGTCGCCCGTGAGGCCGGCCACCGATCGAAGATCGCCGTCACCTCCCGGGTGCCCGGCCTCAACGCCAAGGGCGCCTGCATCGGCCCGATGGGCCAGCGGGTGCGCAACGTGATGAGCGAGCTGTCGGGGGAGAAGATCGACATCATCGACTACGACCCCGACCCGGCGAAGTTCGTCGCCAACGCGCTGTCGCCGGCCAAGGTGGTGTCGGTGACCGTCATCGACGAGGCCGCTCGCGCCGCCCGCGTCGTCGTCCCCGACTTCCAGCTGTCGCTGGCGATCGGCAAGGAGGGGCAGAACGCCCGGCTGGCCGCCCGGCTCACCGGCTGGCGCATCGACATCCGCAGCGATGCCGATGCCGGTAGCGCGGAATCAGACCCGGCGCGCGGGGCGCTGCACGACCGCTGACCCACCGGCGGTGGGTTTGCCCACGCCGAAGGGTCCTGCCATTTCAAATACGAGCGACGGTGACGGTAGACTCAGCTGTGATCCAGCGCGAGACTTCGGCTTCAGCGCAGCCACGCACCCCCGACGCACCCGTCGGACCGGTGCGGACCTGCATCGGATGCCGAAAACGAGAGCTGGCCGTCGAACTGCTTCGGGTAGTCGCTGTCGGCAACGTTGATGGAGCTGGGAATGGTCTCAGCGCCGTGGCGGTTGACCCAGCGAGAAGGCTGCCGGGGCGGGGTGCCTGGTTGCATCCCACTCCGCGGTGCCTGGAGGCCGCGGTTCGGCGGCGGGCCTTCGGTCGAGCGTTGCGCATCACCGGTTCACCGGACGTATCCGCGGTGATCACGCACGTCAACGCAGTCAGCGGGGGCGGGCAGGACCACCCGGCAACCAGGACAGGTAGCGAAGAACATGAGCACACCGTGAAGTCCCGATGACCATGCGTCATAGCTAACCCGAGGCGCGGCGCCGACCACCGCTGACGCCTCTAGAGATGGAGATGTAGTGGCAGGTAAGGCCCGTGTACACGAGTTGGCCAAGGAACTCGGTGTCACAAGTAAGGAAGTTCTCGCTCGGCTGAGCGAGCAGGGCGAATTCGTCAAGTCCGCGTCCTCCACCGTGGAGGCGCCGGTGGCTCGCCGTCTGCGTGAGTCGTTCGGCGGCGGTAAGAAGGCCGCCGAGCAGGCCTCGGAGAAGGCCGCGGAAAAGACGTCGGAGAAGACGGAGAAGGCGGCCAAGCCCGCCGCCAAGGCCGACACCGGCGCTGCGCAGGCGCCCTCCCCGGCCACCCCGGCCGCGGCGGCTGCTGCGACGCCGGCCGCACCCGCGGCGGCCCCCACCCCAGGCCCGAAGCCGGCGGCACCCAAGCCCGCCGCGCCGACGCCCGCACCGCCTCCGGCCGCGTCCGCGGCTCCGGCGGCTCCGGCGGCTCCCAAGCCTGCCGCGCCGACCCCCGGTCCGCGTCCGGGCCCGACCCCCGGCCCGAAGCCCGCACCGCGGGTGCCCCGGGTCGGCAACAACCCGTTCTCCTCGCAGCAGCCGGTCGACCGGCCGATCCCGCGTCCGCAGGCGCCCCGCCCGGGTGTGCCGCGGCCCGGTGGCGGTCCGCGGCCCGGCGTGTCGCCGGCCAATATGCCGCCGCGTCCCGGCGGCCCCCGTCCGCCGCGTCCCGGTGGCGGTCCGCGCCCCGGTCCCGGTGGCGGTCCCCGTCCCGGTGCGGGTCAGGGCGGTCGTCCCGGCGGTGGCGGTGGCGGCGGTAACTACCGCGGCGGTGGCGGCGGCGCCCCGGCCGGTGGCGGTTTCCGCGGTCGTCCCGGTGGTGGCGGCGGCCGGCCCGGTCAGCGCGGCGGTGCGGCCGGTGCGTTCGGCCGTCCCGGCGGTGCCCCGAAGCGGGGTCGCAAGTCGAAGCGCGCGAAGAGGGCCGAATACGAGAACATGCAGGCGCCGGTCGTCGGTGGCGTCCGGCTGCCGCACGGCAACGGTGAGGTCATCCGGCTGGCCCGCGGCGCGTCGCTGAGCGACTTCGCCGAGAAGATCGACGCCAACCCGGCCGCGCTGGTGCAGGCGCTGTTCAACCTCGGCGAGATGGTGACCGCCACCCAGTCGGTGGGTGACGACATCCTCGAGCTGCTCGGCAGCGAGATGAACTACAAGGTTCAGGTCGTCTCGCCCGAGGACGAGGACCGCGAGCTGCTCGAGTCGTTCGACATCACCTACGGCGAGGATGAGGGCGACGAGGAGGACCTGCAGGTCCGCCCGCCGGTCGTCACCGTCATGGGCCACGTCGACCACGGCAAGACCCGACTGCTGGACACCATCCGCAAGGCCAACGTCCGCGAGGGCGAGGCCGGCGGCATCACCCAGCACATCGGCGCCTACCAGGTCGCCGTCGAGCACGACGGCCGCGAACGGCAGATCACCTTCATCGACACCCCGGGTCACGAGGCGTTCACCGCCATGCGTGCCCGCGGCGCGAAGGCCACCGACATCGCGATCCTGGTGGTCGCCGCCGACGACGGCGTGATGCCGCAGACGGTGGAGGCCATCAACCACGCGCAGGCCGCTGACGTGCCGATCGTGGTGGCGGTCAACAAGATCGACAAGGAGGGCGCCGACCCGGCCAAGATCCGCGGTCAGCTCACCGAGTACGGGCTGGTGCCCGAGGAGTACGGCGGCGACACGATGTTCGTCGACATCTCCGCCAAGCAGGGCACCAACATCGACCAGCTGCTGGAGGCGGTGCTGCTGACCGCCGACGCCGCCCTGGACCTGCGGGCCAACCCCGACATGGAGGCCCAGGGTGTGGCCATCGAGGCGCACCTGGACCGCGGTCGTGGCCCGGTCGCCACGGTGCTGGTGCAGCGCGGCACCCTGCGGGTCGGCGACTCCATCGTCGCCGGCGACGCGTACGGGCGTGTGCGCCGCATGGTCGACGAGCACGGTGAGGACGTCGAGGAGGCGCTGCCGTCGCGGCCGGTGCAGGTCATCGGCTTCACCTCGGTGCCGGGCGCCGGCGACAACTTCCTCGTCGTCGAGGAGGACCGCATCGCCCGCCAGATCGCCGACCGGCGCGCGGCGCGCAAGCGCAACGCGCTGGCCGCCAAGACCCGCAAGCGGATCAGCCTGGAGGACCTGGATTCGGCGCTGAAGGAAACCAGCCAGCTGAACCTGATCCTCAAGGGCGACAACGCCGGTACGGTCGAGGCCCTGGAGGAGGCGCTGCTCAACATCCAGGTCGACGACGAGGTGCAGCTGCGCGTCATCGACCGCGGTGTCGGCGGTATCACCGAGACCAACGTCAACCTGGCGTCGGCGTCGGACGCGATCATCATCGGCTTCAACGTGCGCGCCGAGGGCAAGGCCACCGAGCTGGCCAACCGCGAGGGTGTGGAGATCCGGTACTACTCGGTCATCTACCAGGCGATCGAGGAGATCGAGGCCGCGCTCAAGGGCATGCTCAAGCCGATCTACGAGGAGAAGGAGCTCGGCCGCGCCGAGATCCGGGCGATCTTCCGGTCGTCGAAGGTCGGCAACATCGCCGGCTGCCTCGTGCAGTCGGGGATCATGCGCCGCAACGCCAAGGCCCGCCTGCTGCGGGACAACGTGGTGGTCGCCGAGAACCTCAACGTCAACTCGCTGCGCCGGGAGAAGGACGACGTCACCGAAGTCCGCGAGGGTTACGAATGCGGTCTGACGCTGAACTACTCCGACATCAAGGAAGGCGACATCATCGAGACGTACGAGCTCGTCGAGAAGGCGCGCACCTAGTGGCGGGCGCGGATCGGGGTTCTCATGGCTGATCCGGCACGGGCCAAACGGCTGGCCAAGCGCATCTCGACGCTCGTCGCCTCGGCGATCGAGTACGAGATCAAGGATCCCCGGCTCGCCGGGGTGACGATCACCGACGTCAAGGTCACCAACGACCTGCACGACGCGACGCTGTACTACACCGTGATGGGTCCGTCGCTGTCCGAGGAACCGGACTACGAGGGGGCCGCGGCGGCGTTGGAGAAGGCGAAGGGGGTGCTCCGGTCCAAGGCCGGAGCCGCCCTCGGCGTCCGGTTCACGCCGACGCTGACCTTCCAGCGCGACACCGTGCCCGACGCGGCGGCCAAGATGGAGGAGCTGCTCGCCAGGGCGCGCGCCGCCGATGAGGAACTGGCGCGTGTCCGTGAGGGGGCGACCCCGGCCGGTGACGCCGACCCGTATCGGGTCCCGGTCGAGAAAGAGGACGAGCAGGACCAAGAACAGGACTGAGTCCGCGCCCGGTGCGTGCACTCACGCGCACCGGGCCGGGCCAGTACACCCATACCCCTCAGAAGGAACATTCCCCAGGCAACGAAGTCTGAGGATCTTCCCGGTGGTTCAGCAAAGTTCGTGCAGGTCAGCTAAGGTTTCGCGCCCGCGCGAATCTCGCTGAGAACCGCGCTGTGCCAATCGGTCAGGTGGGTCCTGACGTGCCCGGCCACGAGCCGGTTTTGCCACCCGCTAATATTGACAGATTCGTCAATAAGCACGTGCGACTGTTGCGTTCGCCAGTAGCTTGCCTCTGCTGACGCGCCTCGCGGCACGTGGCCCCGGGTTTTGCACGTCAGGAAGGTTTTCGATGAGGCATGTTCCTCCGGCTCCGGTTTCGTCACAGTCCGAAGGTCTGGGGCACTGCCCCCGACCAGCCCCCCGGCACCCGGGTGAGGCCGCGTCAGCGGCGAGCCTCGGCCTATGTGGGCCGCGTCGGTGCGCTCGCGGTGGCGATGGGTATCGGTGCCGCGATCACGCTGTGGACTCCGGTCGCGTTTGCCGACTCCTCGGAGCCCGGTGCGACGTCGTCGGAGTCGAGTGACCCCTCCGGCGCGGGCACGGGAGCCGGCGCGGCCGCGGGCGGGTCGACCGGCCCGGACGACGGTGGGCCGGGTTCGGTCGGGAGTATCGGCGGTGCGTCGGGTGGTTCGGACGACGCTGACGATCCGGCAGATGACTTCGGCGCAGATGACTTGGACGCCGAAGCGTTCTCGTCGGCCGGTAGCGCGCCGCGCGGCCAGAAGGCAGGGACCCGGGAGGACGCCGAGGACGACACCGAGAAGCTCACAGAGGCTCTCGGGGCATCGGGTGTGCCGGCCACCAGCATTCCGGGCGATCAGCCCGCGCTGAGCATCCAGGCGCCGGTCGTGGTCCCGCCGGTCGCCGCTGAAGGCGGGCAACCCGGTTCGGCTGCGGAGCCGGTGTCGAAAGCCGCGGTCCAGCGCGACACCGCGGCGCGGACGACGGCCGGTGCGTATTCCACCGCCTCCGATGACGAGCAGCAGAATCCGCTCGGCCTGGTCGATGTCACGGCAGTGCCCGCGCTGGCCGGTCTGGCGAGCGCCCCGTTCCAGATCTGGCTCGGACCGGTCCTGCTGATCGGCAACGGAACGATCGACCATCCGCACGCGGGCATCCTGTTCGGCAACGGGTACAGCTGGTCCGCGGCGAGCTGTGTCGCGGTGGTGTGCCACGGCGGCAACGGCGGCCTGATCGGCAACGGCGGCAGCGGCTTCAACGGCGGTAACGGCGGCTCGGCCTACCTGTTCGGCAACGGTGGGGCCGGCGGCGCCGGTGTCGGTGGCGCCGGCGGCGAAGGCGAAGTCGGTGGCGTCGGCGGTGCCGGCGGTGACGGCGGTCAGTCGACCGTCGTCGTCGACGGCAGCACCGTCACCGGCGTCCAGGTGAGCGCGGGCGATGGCGGCACCGCGGACGGCGCGGACAGCGTCGGCGGGACCGGCGGCTACACGCAGATCAGCGTCACCAACGGGGCTGAGGTGACGGATACGACCTTCACCGGCGGCGACGGCGGCGAGGCCACCAACGGTGGAGTCGGCGGCACCGGCGGCTACCAGGTCATCTCGGTCGACGACAGCACGGTCACCGACGTGACGGTGACCGGGGGTGCGGGCGGCCGCGCGGACGGCGCCGACAGCCGGGGCGGCAACGGGGGCCGGGTCGACAACTTCGTCTTCACCAACGGCGCCGAGGTGACGGACTCGACCTTCACCGCCGGAGACGGCGGTTACGGCGAGGACGGCGGTAAGGGTGGCAACGGCGGCCGGTTCTTCGGCACCGTCGACGGGGGCACTGTCACCGGCCTCACGGCCACCGGAGGCACGGCGGGCTACGGGATCGGCGCCGGCAGCCAGGGCGGCAGCTCGGGCGGCGCCGAGGTCGACATCAAGAACGGCGGTGTGCTGGAGAACGCCACCATCGTCGGTGGTGACGGCGGCTACGGCCAGGACGGCGGCAAGGGCGGCCCCGGTCAGCGAGGCCTGTACTGGGTCTACGCCAACGGCACCGTGACCAACGCCCACGCCATCGGCGGCGCGGGCGGCGATGCCGCGGGCGCCGGTGCCGAGGGCGGCGACGGCCACATCTCCTACATCACCGCGGGACGGGACTGGGGCGAGGGCACGTCCCAGGGCACCGCTTCCGGCACCGTTCAGGGTGGCCGCGGCGGCAACGCCTTCGGTGTGAACGCCAAGGGCGGCGACGCCAACGCGGCGGCGATCCAGGCCACCGGCACCAACGCGGTCGCCTCGGGCACCGTCTACGGCGGCAACGCCGGTAACGCGATCGGTGACAACAGCACCGGTGGTGGCACCTCGGGCTCGTACTCGCAGATCATCGCGCTCGGAGAGGACGCGGTCGCGACCGGCAACACCGTCTACGGCGGCAGCGGCGGTGACGGCGTCAACGGCGGCACCGGCGGCCGGGGTGGATACGCGCTCGTCGGCGTGAACTACTCCAACGGCGGGCAGTGGATCAACGGCGAGGCCCGCGGCGGCAACGGCGGCACCGGCACCGGTGCGGGTAACACCGGCGGCGCCGGATCCCCCATCGAAGAGCTCGGTACCGCCGCCAACCCGAAGGACGGTGAGGTCGTGATCGCTGCCAACGGTGTGGACAAGCCGTAGCGGCGGATGATCACAGCTGCGGCCCGGCCGGAAACCGGGCCGCAGTTCCATCCCCGAGGGTGGCGACATCGGGATGCGCCGTCGCCCCGTACCGTGTTCACTGAGGCTGAGGGAAACGGGGGGCCCGAAGCACACCGACTCCTGAGGACGCCGATGACGACGATCGAACCGACGGCCGACACGCCGCTGGTCGGTGCACGCCTGGACGCGGCAGGCGCGGCCCACCTGCTGAATCGCGCGGACACCATCGTCATCGTCGCGCACGTCCACCCGGACGCCGACACCATCGGCGCCGGGCTCGCGCTGGCGCTCGTGCTGGACCGGGCGGGTAAGACCGCCCAGGTCAGCTTCGCCGCGCCGGCGGCGCTTCCCGAGTCGCTGCAGTCCCTGCCCGGCGGTCACCTGCTGGTCGCTCCGCAGGACGTGCGCCGGGACGCCGATCTGGTGGTCACCGTCGACATCCCCAGCGTCAACCGGCTGGGCGCGCTGGGCGAGCTGGCCGGTCCCGGCAGGCAGGTGCTGGTCATCGACCACCACGCCTCCAACCAGCTGTTCGGCACCGCCAACTTCGTCGACCCGTCGGCGGACTCGACCACCATGCTGGTGGCCGATCTGCTGGATGCCTGGGGCAAACCCATCGACAAGGACGTCGCGCACTGCCTGTACGCCGGTCTGACCACCGACACCGGGTCGTTCCGGTGGGCCACCCCGCGGGCGCACCGGCTGGCGGCGCGGCTGATCGAGGTCGGCGTCGACAACGCCACGGTGAGCCGCACCCTGCTCGACACCCACCCGTTCGCTTGGCTGCCGATGCTGTCGCGGGTGCTGGCCTCGGCGCAGTTGGTGCCGGACGCGATCGGTGGCCGAGGATTCGTGTATGCCGTTGTGCCGCACGAGGAATGGCGTAATGCGCGACCGGAGGAGGTGGAAAGCGTCGTCGACATCGTGCGCACCACCCAGCAGGCCGAGGTGGCGGCGGTGTTCAAGGAGATCGAACCCGGGCACTGGTCGGTGTCGATGCGGTCGAAGTCGTTCGACATCTCCGTGATCGCCAGTGGGTTCGGCGGGGGCGGGCACCGGCTGGCCGCCGGTTATTCGGCCGACGGCGCCGCCACCGACGTCGTGGTCGCGCTGCGCACCGCTCTTGGCTGAACCGCACGACGGCGCGGTGGCCCCGGTCACCGGCCGGCGGATCGCGGGACTGGCGCTGCCCGCGCTCGGGGTGCTGGCCGCCGAACCGATCTACCTGCTGTTCGACATCGCGATCGTCGGCCGTCTGGGTGCGCTGGCGCTGGCGGGCCTGGCGATCGGCGGGCTGGTGCTGACCACGGTCAGTTCCCAGATGACGTTTCTGTCCTACGGCACCACCGCACGGTCGGCCCGCTTCTACGGCGCGGGGGACCGGGCGGCGGCCGTCGCCGAGGGGGTGCAGGCCACCTGGCTGGCACTCGGCCTCGGGATAGCGCTGACCGCCGCGGTGCAGGTGGCCGCGGTGCCGCTGCTGTCGGTGCTGGCCGACGGCGGGCAGATCGCCGACGCGGCGCTGTCCTGGGTGCGGATCGCGGTGTGCGGGGTGCCGGCGATCCTGGTGTCAGCGGCCGGCAACGGCTGGATGCGCGGCGTGCAGGACACGGTGCGGCCGCTGCGGTTCGTCGTGGTCGGGTTCGCGGTGTCGGCGCTGCTGTGCCCGCTGCTGGTGTACGGGCTGCTGGGCATGCCGCGGCTCGAGCTGGCCGGGTCGGCGGTGGCCAACCTGGTGGGGCAGTGGCTGGCCGCGCTGCTGTTTCTGCGGGCGCTGCTGGTCGAGCGGGTTCCGCTGCGCCTGCAACCGCGGGTGCTGCGCGCACAGATGGTGATGGGCCGCGATCTGGTGGTGCGCACGCTGGCGTTTCAGGCGTGCTTCGTCTCGGCCGGGGCGGTGGCCGCCCGGTTCGGTGCTGCCGCCGTGGCAGCGCACCAGGTGGTCCTGCAGTTGTGGAACTTCCTTGCGCTGGTGCTGGATTCGCTGGCGATCGCCGCGCAGTCGCTGGTGGGCGCGGCGCTGGGGGCCGGCCAGCTCGCGCACGCGAAATCGGTGGCGTGGCGGGTGACGATCTTCTCCACCCTGGCCTCGGTGGTGCTGGCGACGGTGTTCGCCGTCGGGGCGTCGGTGTTTCCGGGCGTGTTCACCGACGACCGGTCGGTGCTCGACGCGATCGGGGTGCCGTGGTGGTTCATGGTGGCCCAACTGCCGGTCGCCGGAATCGTTTTCGCGCTCGACGGGGTGCTGCTCGGCGCCGGTGACGCCAAGTTCATGCGCAACGCCACGCTGGCCAGTGCGCTGCTCGGGTTCCTGCCGCTGATCTGGTTGTCGCTGGCGTTCGGCTGGGGTCTGCTGGGCATCTGGTCCGGCCTGTCGACGTTCATGGTGCTGCGGTTGGGGTTCGTCGGCTGGCGCGCCTTCTCCGGGCGTTGGCTGGTGCCCGGCACCGCCCGCTGAGCCGTGAGCGTGCACTCGGGGCGCTACGGATTTCGTCGACTTCGATCTTGACTGGTCCTGTCAAATGTTTGCTGATAAACCGACGTCGGGTCCGGTTGATCCAGCGGGGGCGCTCACTCGGTCGCACCGGACGTGGCGCTGACGTGTAGAGCGTCGGCCGGCCCGAGGGTCGGACGAACGTCGCCGCGGCGCGCACATTACCGCACCGTAACCTAAGTTTCCTTACGTGCTGAGGCAACAACCATACCTCGGTGAACAGTGCTGATGTTGGCACAGCACATACCTCGGCGAGGGGTTGCGCCGGTCGGCGACAGCGCTCCCGGTCGGGCGCCGGCGCTGTCCCGTCGTCTTTTTGCGGAGCGGTCGTAGGCCTTGCAAGCCCTGGAAAAAAACCTTCCTGATTTCGTGAACACGTGAACCTACTTGTGAGTAAGTTTCGGCAGTCTTGTTTGCCGACTCTTGAAGGAGTTCTGATGTACGTTGCTTCGCGGTCCTATCTGGCTGCGGGCGCGGCGCTGGTGAGCGCCGGCGCTATCGCCGTCAGCCCGATCGCTCCGCCCGTGCCTGACGTCGCGCTGCCCACGGTCGACGCATCGTCGTCGGCGTTCGCGCTGTCGGCCGCCGTGAACCCCATCGAGGAGTGGGTGCGCGTCATCGAGACGTCGCTCGCGAACGTCAACACGGTGGGGCAGAAGTGGCTGGCGGACCCGGTACCGCTGCTTCGTCAGGTGCTCGCCAACCAGCTCTACATGGCCACGAACTTCCCGGCCGTCGCGCAGGCGCTGGTGGCACGTCTCGGCGAGCTCAGCCCGTCGGATCCCACCGGTGTGCCTGCGATGTTCAAGCAGTTCGTCGTCAACCAGCTTGAGGGCATCCAGATCTTCGCCGACACGATCAGGTCCGTGATCGACGAGCTCGGCGCGGTAATGAATCCCGACGATCCGCTCGGAGTCCCCGCGACGGTGCGGCTGATGATGGATCAGATCGCCGCCGGTGAGTTCGCGCAGGCGGTCACCACGTTCGCGAGCCTCGGGGTGATCGTCGGCCTGCCGGTCATGATGGCCGGTTTCCCGATCGCAGGAGTGCTGGCCCAGCCGTTCAAGGACCTCGCCAACATCGTCGACCCGACCGGCGTGGCGTCGGCGCCGCTGCTCAACATCGCCAAACTCATCGAGCGGGTGCCCTCCGTGCTGCCGAGCGTGGTGCTCAACGGGCTTCTCGGCCCGGTCAACGCGGCCGCGCTCGCCACCGCGACAGTGCTCGAGGACCTCGTCGGCGCGGTCCGCGGCGCCGATCTGGGTGCGCTCGTCGGTGCTGTGATCAACGCCCCCGCCAGGATCGTCGACGCGTTCCTCAACGGCGTCATGGCGCCCGGAGACTTCCCGATGGCCGGCCTGATCGGCGGTCCGTACGGGATGTCGGCGATCGGCAGCGTGATGGACGCGATCAAGAGCCTGGCGCAGGCGATCAAGATGCCCGGCATCACCGTGAGCGCTCGTCAGGGGGCCGCGTCGGTGACGGGGCCGGAAACGGCGCCGGAGAGCACCTTGTCGTCCGACGTCGACATCGTCACCGTGGCGGTGACGACAGACGACGGTGCCGGCACCGTGAAGAACGCGTCCGTCACCGAGGAGGAGCCCGCCGCCGAGGTGCCGGTGCCTGCGACCGAACCGGATGCCGAGTCGACGGAGACGGTTCCGGCGGACGACCTGCCGGATCCCGAGTCGCTGGATCCGGTGCCCACCGACTCCGCAGAAGACGCCGGGCTCGGTCTGGTCCGGGACAGCCTCAAGGCGGAGCCCGGCGAAACCGGTATGGACGCAGAGGAATCCGACGGGGATCCGTCGGGCGCGAACGGCGCCGAGGGAACCGACGGCGATGACGCGCCTTCCGGAGACGATGAGTCGCCGGCGGGCGGATCGGAGTCCGGGGGCGACGAGTCCTGACCGTGCGGACGCACGGTCGCCGAGATCTACGCCTGGGTCGTGGTTCGTCGAGAATCGCGACCCAGGTGTAGAACTCGTGGGGATCAGACGGGTTGGTAGCGCTCCAGATTGCGCAGCACGATGGCCGAGACGACGTTGCCTGAGCCGACCGCGCGGGTGAACCACTCACGCGCGGCGTCGAAGTCGGGCGGATCTGACCGGCTGTACAGGATCCCGAGATTGTGCATGGCGTAGGCGTCGCCGGCCTGCGCGGCGGATGTCAGCCAGAGTCGCGCGGTGTCGAACTCGCCGAGGTGCTCCATGCAGAGAAACCCCAGACGCACCATCGCGCCGATGTTTCCGGCCCGCGCGCCGGGTTCAAGCCAGTACCGTGCCGCGTCGACGTTCGGTGGCTCCATCCGGTCGAGGTAGAGCGCGCCCAGGTTCGCCATTGCCTCGACGCTCCCGCCTACCGCCGCCCGTCGGTAGGCGGCCACGTCGAGGCCGCGCTCCGCCCGCCAGGCCGGCCGGTCCATCACCACTGTCGGCATTTGCTCTCCTCACCGTCGGATTCCCGTGTCCCAGGTAGGAGTCGACAAGCCATCCAGCGCTGACAGTATTTGGCGGCCTATCCGGGCGTGGGTGCGGACCCGTCATCGCCGCCCGGGCTCCGGCCGTCGCCGTCGTTGTCGCCGCCGCCGCCCGTCGGCGGGGGCGGGGCGGGGCTGACCGCGCTGGGGCGAAACGACATCGGCGGTCTCGTCGACGGTCCGGGCAGGCGGAGCGACGGTTCCCCGGTCGGCGGGGGTGCCTGGGCAGGCGCGCGCGGCGAGGGCGGAGCAACGGGTGGCGGTGCCTGCGGTGTCGGCTCCAGGCGTGGTGTCGGCGACGGCGCGACCTCAGGCGGTGCGACCGGCGGCGGCTCCTCGTTCAGCGTTAGCGGCGGCACCCTGATCGGCGACGGGGGCGGCGGCGGAGCGTTCGGCGCCGCCTCCGTCGGCCCGGCGGGGGAGACGACCGTCGGGGTGTTCGTCGGGGTGTTGAGGTATGCCAGCAGCAGTGCGGTGGCCGCGGCGATCTCGGCGACGAACACTGCCGACAACATCAGCCGACGGCGGTCCTCGCGGGCGTCACCCGGCAACCCGGGCTCACCGGCCAACGCGGTGTCGTGGCTGACCAGTTGCACATCTCGCATCGTCTTCTCGCGCAACCACTTCGGCGCCGGAATCATCACCGGGGCGGCACCCAGCAGTGCGGTCGGGCTGACCAGGCGTCGGCGTTCCTCGTCGCACACGCCGCAGGACTTGACATGGCGGGAGATGCGTTTGCGCATCAAGACGGTGAACTCACCGTCCCACGCCGCGAGCAGCTCACGCAACTGCGGGCACGCGCTCGCGTTCCTCTGCGCACTCCGCGAAACCAGAAGTGCGCCAATGGATCGCTCGACGGTCCTGCGCAGCCGCGACACCATCGTGTTGGCGCTGGCGCGGCTGACCCCCAACGCCTCGGCGAGCTCCGGGCCGTCGAGTCCGTGCCGGAACGTCAGATCCAGCACGGCCCGGTCGCGGTCCGACAACCCGCCCGCCGCCTCGGCGACCAGATCGGCGAGGTCGGTGCGCACCGACTGGGCGTCGGGACCCGCGTCGTCGGAGGCGGATTTGGGCAGCTCCTCGGTCGGTGCCTCACGCCGCAACTCGCGCAGCCGGCGCAGCGCCTGGTTGCGGGCGATCGAATACAGCCATGGCCGCAGCCTGTCCGGATCCTTGAGCTGATGCAGGCGGGTCGCGGCGATCAAGAACGTCTCCTGCACACAGTCCGCGGCGGCGTCGAGGTCGCGCAGCATGCCGACGCAGAAGTCGTGCAGACGGTCGGCGTAACGGTCGTAGATGGCCGCGAAGGCCTCCCGATCGCCGGACATGCTGCCGTAAACCAGTTCGGCATCGCCTGTGCGCACGTCGTCGGCGTGCCACTCGGGTACTGCGGTCATGACAGTCCCTTCGCCGTACCTCAGGGTACTGAGCCGTCACTCGGCGTGCGTGCTTTTGCGCACGTCGCGCTGTTGTTCGGCGTGCGCCTCGACGGCGTCGAGAAGGAGGTCCTGGCTTGTTGGGTGAACAGCCGCTGACTGGACCCGATGACCTGCACCACGAGCAGGGCGGCGACCGGGATCGTCCAGACGAGGTTGCTCACGGGTTCGGTCCTTCCGGTACGGGCGGACGGCTGTGGAGGTCCGCCGGGGCGGTGAACTGCGATCCGGGACCCGGGCGCGGGTCGGCGGGATCGCCGCCCGGAAGGGGCCACCGCGGGAACTGCGGCCACTGCGACAGGTCGGGCAACTGCGGCCACACCAGCGGTGGGGCGGGCGCCGGTGGGGCCGGCTCCGGGTTCGGTGCCGCGGGCGGGGGTGGTGCCGGTGACGGTTCGATGGTCGGCGCCGCCACCGGGGGCGTCGTCGGCTGCCGCGGTGCCGGAACCGGGGCGCTGACCACCGGGGCCGGTGCCGCCGGCGTCGACTCGACGTGCACCGGTGGCTGGGCAGGTGGCGCCGGCGTGATCCGGCCGACCTCGACCGGCGCAGGGGCGGCCGGTTTCTGGGAGACGAACCACAGCGCCCCGGCGCCCACCGCCGCCAGCAGTGCGACGACGAACGCGGCGATCGGCAGCGCCGAGCCGCGGTGCGCTGAGGTGTCATCGGTTGGTACCGGCTTCAGCTGCGCGCTCGAACAGGTCAGCTGGACCTCGTTGAGCGTCCGTTCGCGCAGCCATGCCGGCGCCGGGATGAACACCGGTGCCGCACCCAGCAGGGCGGCCGGGCTGGCGAGTCGTCGGCGCTGCGCGTCGCAGACCTCGCACACGTCGATGTGACGCGAAATGCGTTTGCGCATCAAGATATTGAATGTTCCATCCCAGCCGTCGAGGATGGCCGCGAGTTCGTCGCACCCGCCGCCTGCGCGGACCCGTCGTGACACCAGCAGCGCACCGAGCGCGCGTTCGACGTTCTGGCGCAGCCGGTGCACGATCGTGTTCGCGTTCGCCGGGGTGACGCCAAGGATGTCGGCGAGGTCCGGCCCGTTCAGGCCGTGCCGGAACGCCAGCTCGAGCACCGCGCGGTCCCGGTCGGACAGTCCGCAGGCCGCCTCCTCGATCAGATCGGACAGTTCCAGCCGCGCGGCCAGCGCCTCGGGTCCCGGCTCGGCGGACGCCGTGTCGGGCACCTCGTCGGTCGGCACCTCGCGCCGACGGTCGCGGATCCGGCGCAGCGCCTCGTTGCGGGCGATGGCGTAGAGCCACGGCCGCAGCCTGTCCGGGTCGCGCAGCTGGGGCAATTGCGTTGCCGCCGTGCAGAACACGTCCTGGACGCAGTCGGCGGCGCTGTCGCGGTTGGCGAGCATCCCGACGCAGAAGTCGTACAGGCGATTCGAGTAACGGTCGTAGATCATGGCGAACGCTCTCTTGTCACCCGACACAGCGGCACGGGTCAGCTCCGTGTCGCTGTGCCGTCGGATCGGGGAAGTGGCCGGGGCGGTCATGCCGGTTCCTTCAGGAGGTCAGGTCGAACACGGGGTCCGGCAGCGGCAGCGGTTCGGGCTGTTCCTGCGGGCCCGCGCTCAGGTCCAGCCCGGGGTCGACGAACGGGCCGGGTTGCGGATCCACCGGGTCCGGCTGCTCCTGGTCCTGGGGGATCTCGTCGGCGGGGGCCTCGTCGGCCGGGGTCTCGGGTGCCGGGGCCTCGTCGGCCGGTGCGGGCGGGGCCGGCGTCTGCTGGGGCGCCAGTGTGACGGTCGTGGTCCGTGCCGGGCCGGGCGTGACCGTACGGTTCGCTGCCGGGGGAGCCGCGGTCGGCGCCGGGGCGACGGCCGCGGGGACCGGCGCCTCGACGACCGGCGACACCACAGCCGGCTCGGTCGGGCCGACGTCCGTCACCGCCAGCGCCACCGCGACGCCAGCGCCGATCCCGGCCGCCAGCGCTGCGGCCAGCACGGCGTGGCGGACCACCGATCGGGCCGGGGCCGGTTCGGCGACGGGTGCGGGCACGGTCTCCGGACCGGTGCGACCCTCGAGCAGGAAGTCCTGGTCAGGGGTGCCGAGCGGGCTGGACGACCAACCGGCGGCGACGGTGCGGGTGTCGGCTTCGTTCTGGAAGGTGGTCATGGCTGCTCTCCGTCTGCGCGGCCACCCCGGACGGGTGGCGGTCACAGGTAGGAGCAGCCGGACAGGGTGGTGCTGACACTTTTTCCGGAACTTTTTCCGGTCAGTCGAGAAGGCCGAGGTCGCGGGCCCTGCGCACCGCGGCGGCACGCGCGAACTCACCGCCCTGCAGCGCCCGGTACGGTCCCGTGGCCCGGTCGGGGTCACCGGGGATATAGCGATTAACGGGTTGATTGCCCGCAAATACTGCGAGTAATCAACCCGTTAAGCCGTAGAGGTTCAGCGCACCTGGGAGCGGCCGCGCTCAATCACCGAGGAGCGGCTGGCGGCGATGTCGTCGCCGGAGGTGCTGCGCATCCACTCCCGCGCCGACGCCGCCTCGATCCACAGCGCGGCGTTGGTCTGGGCCTCGTCGATGCGGTGGTAGGACGCCAGCAGGGCGCGCACCGCCTTCTGGTTGTTGCCGACGATCGACGCCGCGATCTCCCGCGCCCGCGGCAGCAGCTGATCGTGGGCAACCACCTCGGTGACCAGGCCCGCGCGCAGCGCGTCGGCGGCCGACAGGTAGTCGCCGGTCAGGCTCATCTGACGGGCCAGTCCCACCCCGACCTTCTGCGGCAGCCGCACCGACAGCCCCCACGTCGGCAGCAGCCCCACCCGCGCGTGCGTGTCGGCGAACCTGGCGTTCTCCGAGGCGATCAGGATGTCGCAGTACAGCGCCAGCTCCAGGCCACCGGTGACCGCGGCGCCGTTGATCGCGCCGATCACCGGCTTGTCCATCGACGGCCACTTCGGCGAGATGTCGGGCAGCTCGGTGGTGTCGCCGAGCTCCTTGAGATCCAGGCCCGCGCAGAACACCGGGTCGGCACCCGTCACGATCACCACGTCGACGTCATCGTCATCCTGCGCCTCAGCCAGGGCGCCGAAAAAGCGTTTCCGCAGCTCAGCGGAGAGCGCGTTACGTGATTTCGGCCGGTTGAGGGTCAAGGTGCGCACCCGGTCGCGGGTGTCGATCAGCAGGATGTCGTCAGTCACCCGATCAACATATCGTGGGGCTTATGTGCCGAAACATCACGGAGCTGCGAGGGCTGGAACCGGCCGCCACCGACGAAGAGGTCGAAGCCGCCGCCCGGCAGTACATCCGCAAGGTCAGCGGAATCACCCGGCCGACCGGCGCGACCGTCGAGGTGTTCGAGGCCGCGGTCGCCGAGGTCGCCGCCATCACCCGCCGGCTGCTGGCCGAGCTGCCGCCGCGGCGTCAACCGCCCAAGACGGTGCCGCCGCTGCGCCGCCCCGAGGTGCGGGCCCGCATCGCGGCCGCCAACCCGTGACGGCGACGCTGACCTCGCCGGCGCTCAAGGAGTGGAGCGCGGCGATCCACGCGCTGCTCGACGGCCGGCAGACCGTGCTGCTGCGCAAGGGCGGAATCCACGAGAAGCGGTTCACGGTGGCGGCGCCGCGGTTCCTGCTGTTCCCGACCGTCGCGCACAGTCACGCCGAACGTGTCCGCCCCGAACACCGCGACCTGCTCGAGCCGGCGGCCGCCGACAGCAGCGACGACGCCGTGGTGCTCCGTGCCGGCGCCACCGTCGTGGCCGCCGTCGAGGTCAACCGGCCGGAGAACCTGGAACAGATTGCGCCGCTTCATATCTGGACTGACGAGTCGGTGCGGTCCGACCGCCTGGACTTCCGGCCCCGGCACCGACTGACGGTGCTCGTCGTGCAGGCCTGTCCGCTCGCCGATCCGGTGCGGTTGGTGCGCACCCCCGACTACCGGGGATGCACGAGTTGGGTAGACCTGCCGGTCGATCCGCGATGGGCGGACCCCGTGCACGACACCGACACCCTGAACGCGATCACCGCGCGGGTACGCGACTCCGTGGGCTGATCAGGTGTTTGCCGAATCCGCCCGAATTTGAGTTCTATTTGAGAAGGCGGCCGGGCTGCTAACGGCTCCCTAGATTGAATTCTGTACGACAAGAATCGACAGAATAAAGGGAGTTCATCATGACCATCTCCAGTCGCGGCCTCGCCCTGCCGTTCGGTGCCGGCGCCCTGGCCGTCGCGCTCGCGTCAGCCCCGGCCGCCGCTGCGGCCAGCACAGTGACCAGCACAAACACCGACCGGACCAACATCACCCAGCGTCCGGGACACGTGGCGATCGAGGTGCTGCCTCCGGATGTCCGGCCGCCGATGATCTGGGGTCCGTCGTCGAGCCCACTGTTTCTGCTCGGCGACTGACCGCCAGTCACGCAAACCGCGGACCGTTTTCGGCCCGCGGTTTCGCGCTATGGGATTTGAATTTCCTATGAAATTCTTGCACCGCGCATTGTTATTTGCTCACCCGGCCGGGGGCTGGGGGCCCGCGGGCAGGATCAGCCGCGACGCGCCGTCCCCCAGATGGACCGTGTGGGTCGCCGGGACCAGCGTGCGGCCCGTGCCCAGCGGCTCCCCGCTGCCGAGGTTGCGCGCGAACCGCGGATGCGAGCCGCCCGCCACCAGCACCCGGATCCTCGACCCGGCGCGCAACCGGTGCGCCACCGGATCCAGCTCGATCCGTACCGTGCCGGAATCCGGTGCGGCGCCGACGTATCCGTCGCTGACATTGCGGGAGCGGCCCTTGGCGTCGACCTCGCTGATCCGCACGAACAGATCGTTGTGCGGGTTGTCGCAGGAGTGCGCCAGCTCCAGCACCGGCGACCCGACCACGTACAGGTCGGTGGGCAGCCGGTCACCGGTGAAGCTCAGCACGTCCGGGCGCTGGGCGAGCTTGTCGTCGCGGGTGTAGCCCGCCTCCGGGGACAGCAACCGTCCGCCGACCGTCGGGGTCGGGTCGGCCGGGTTGTACGTGAACGACGACGGCGCAGCCGTTTCCGGCGGCACCGCGTCCCCGAGCCGGCCACCCGGCTGCAGATAACGGACCACCTCCGGCATCGCGGGCGGCCACTCGTCGAGCTCCAGCCAGCCGCGGCCGTTGACGAACACCCGCACCGGTTTGCGCCGTCGGCTGGGCCCCCCGCCGAGGTGGGTGCCGAGCCAGTCCAGCGTCTCGCGGATCACCGTCGGCGCGGCCTTCGTCATCAGGTGCATGTGCGTCCACGGCCCGATCGTGAGCCCGACCTCGACCCCGCGCTCGTGCAGCCGCCGGTACTGGGCGACCGTCTGCTCGAGGAACAGGTCCTGCCAGCCGCCGACCAGCAGCACCGGGATCTCGGTGACCTCCAGCGCGCGGCTCAGGTTGATGGCCGCCCAGAACGGGTCGTCGGGGTCGGGGTGTTCCAGCCAGGACTCCCACCACGGCGCGGCGTCGCCCAGCAGCGCGCGGCCCGCCGCCCCGGCGGGCACCTGGCTGACCGCCTTGGCCAGCTGTCGGCGCGACCGGACCTGGCGCAGAAGGGCCCGTAGCCGGTTGGGGTCCTCCTGGTTGGCCACCAGATGGCTCCAGCCCAGGAAGTCGCTGAGTGCGAAAGTGCCGGTGCCCCAGCGCGGTCCGCTGATGTCGTGCGGACCGACGGTGATCACCGCGGCTGCCATCTCCGGGGGCGGGTCGGTCAGCAGCGCCCACTGGGCGAACCCCAGATACGACAGCCCGACCGTGGCGAACGACCCGGTGAACCAGTCCTGGGTGCGCAGCCAGGCCACGGTGTCGTGACCGTCGGCGATCTCGTTGACCATCGGCTCGAACTCACCGCCGGAGCCGAACGTGCCGCGCACGCTCTGCAGCACCACGTGGTAGCCGCGGGCGGCGTAGACGGCGCCGAACACCGCGGCGAACGGGAACCTGCGGCCGTACGGGCAGCGCACCAGCAGCGTGCCCGCCGGCTCCGGGGTGCTCGGCGCGTAGTGGTCGGCGCGCAGTTCGACACCGTCGCGCATCGGCACCAGGACCCGGCGCACCGTGTAGTCCGACGTATAGGCGGGCAGGCGCAGCAGCCGCGACGCGGCGCGCCCGACGAACCGGCGGGCCGGCGACGGGGCCGCCGGCGGGGTGGCAACGGAGGATGCGGTCACGTGACGAGGCTACGCAGCCGTCAACCGGACCTGTCTCAGAAGATCTGAAGATTGATCAGAAGATGTAGTGCGGGATCAGCTCGTGGGCCCGCTGCAGGTTGGTCTGCATGCAGTCGGGATCGGGATCGGAGTAGATGGGGGAGTAGAACAGCGACTGCTGCAGCACCCCGTAGCTGGTGTCGAACGCGATCATGCAGGTGATCCACCAGCGGTTGTTCCAGTCGGTGGGCTTCATGATCCACCACTGGGCGGCGCGGTGGCCGTCGATGTCGAGTTCGACCGCGTCGGGCGGCAGCGTCTGCTCGTAGGTGCGCCACACGATCGCCTCGACCGCCATCTGGTAGTTGCCCGCGTCGTACTTGCAGCGCAACTGGTCCTCGGGCACCGGCGGGGTGAACGCCAGCCCGATGGACTGGATGAAGTCCAGCGGGATGTCCCGGCACGGATTGAACGGCGCCGGGTCGGTGGTCTCGATGACCGGCCACTTGATCGACGTCGTGACATTGGTCATCGGGATGTCGCTGGCGTCGACACGCACGGTGCCAGCCGGATCGGACTGCCACACCACGACCACCGCGGTGACTAGCGCACAGAGCACCGAGACCAAGCGAAGCCTGGCGACCATCACACCCCTTTGTTCGTCGGTCCGACCCTGCGGGGAGTGTAGCGGTCCGACGGATCAGGACGAAGCCCAAACGAGAACCTGTTCTAGTTGCCGGGCGAGCGGTCGGCACCGGGTTCAGTAGGCTGGTCGGTTGTGACACGCGACGGCCGACGCCCCACCCTGTGGGCGATCAGCGATCTGCACACGGGTCACACCGGCAACAAGCCGGTGACCGAATCGCTGTATCCCGCCACCCCGACGACTGGCTCATCGTCGCCGGGGACGTCGCCGAACGCACCGACGAGATCCGCTGGGCGCTTGATCTGCTGCGCAAGCGGTTCGCCAAGGTCATCTGGATCCCCGGCAACCACGAGCTGTGGACCACCAACCGCGATCCGATGCAGATCTTCGGCAAGGCCCGCTACGACTACCTCGTCAACATGTGCGACGAGATGGGCATCATCACCCCCGAGCACCCGTATCCGGTGTGGACGGAGGAGGGCGGCCCGGCCACCATCGTCCCGATGTTTTTGCTGTACGACTACACGTTCCTGCCCGCGGGGACCTCGACCAAGGCCGAGGGGCTGGCGCTGGCGCGGGAGCGCAACGTCGTGGGCACCGACGAGTTCCTGTTGTCCGCCGAGCCGTACGCCACCCGCGACGCGTGGTGCCGCGAGCGGGTGGCCTACACCCGCAAGCGGCTCGAGGACCTCGACTGGATGACGCCGACGGTGCTGGTTAACCACTTCCCGCTGGTGCGCGAACCGTGCGACGCGATGTTCTACCCCGAGTTCTCGCTGTGGTGCGGCACCACCGCGACGGCGGACTGGCACACCCGCTACAACGCGATCTGCTCGGTCTACGGGCACCTGCATATCCCGCGCACCACCTGGTACGACGGGGTGCGCTTCGAAGAGGTGTCGGTGGGCTATCCGCGAGAGTGGCGGCGCCGCAAGCCGTATCGGTGGCTGCGGCAGATCCTGCCGGACCCGCAGTACCCGCCCGGCTACCTCAACGAGTTCGGCGGGCACTTCGAGATCACCCAGGAGATGCGGGAGAACGCGGCCAAGATGCAGCAGCGGATCCGGGAGCGCCGCGGATGACCGTGAGCGCCTCACTGCTGTCCGGTGTGCTGCCCGCGACCGCCCAGGGCCTCGCGGCGGCCGAGGTCTACAGCGACCCACCGCAACTCGCGCCGCTGCCCGAGGAGGAGCCGCTGGTCGCGCGGTCGGTGGCCAAGCGCCGCAACGAGTTCGTCACCGTCCGGTACTGCGCGCGGCAGGCGCTCGGTGCGCTCGGCGTGGAACCGGTGCCGATCCTCAAGGGGGAGAAGGGCGAACCGCGCTGGCCCGACGGCATCGTCGGCAGCCTCACCCACTGCGAGGGCTACCGCGGCGCGGTCGTCGGCCGCGCCACCGAGGTCCGCTCGGTCGGTATCGACGCCGAACCGCACGGCGTGCTGCCCAACGGGGTGCTCGACGCGATCAGCCTGCCCGTCGAGCGCGCCGAGCTCCGGCAGCTGCCCGACGGCCTGCACTGGGACCGAATCCTGTTCTGCGCCAAGGAGGCCACCTATAAGGCGTGGTTCCCGCTGACGCGCCGCTGGCTCGGCTTCGAGGACGCCCACATCGTGTTCGACGTCGACGACTCCGGGACCACCGGACGGTTCGAGTCCAGGATCCTCGTCGACCCGTCGGCGCTGCACGGCCCGCCGCTGGAGCGGCTCACCGGCCGGTGGTCGGTGCGCGACGGGCTGGCGCTGACCGCGATCGTGCTATGACCGAGCCGGGCCTGGTCGTCGTCGACAAACCGGCGGGCATGACGAGTCACGACGTCGTCGGCCGCTGCCGGCGGTTCTTCGGCACCCGCAAGGTGGGCCACGCCGGAACGCTGGACCCGATGGCCACCGGCGTGCTCGTCGTCGGCGTCGAACGCGCCACCAAGATCCTCGGGCTGCTCACCGCGACCGACAAGAGCTACACCGCCACCATCCGGCTCGGCCAGACCACCAGCACCGAGGACGCCGAGGGCGAGATCCTGCAGACCACCCCGGCCGACGGCGTCACCGACGACCAGATCGAGGCCGCCGTCGCGGCCCTGCGCGGCGAGATCGACCAGATCCCGTCGGCGGTCAGCGCGATCAAGGTCGACGGGCAGCGCGCCTACAAGCTGGCCCGCGAAGGCCAGACCGTGGAGCTCAAACCCCGCCGCATCCGTGTCGACCGGTTCGACGTGCGCGCGATCCGCCGGTGCGACGGGCTGATCGACGTCGACGTCGAGGTGGACTGCTCCAGCGGCACCTACGTCCGGGCGCTGGCCCGCGACGTCGGCGCCGCCCTGGGCGTCGGGGGCCACCTGACCGCGCTGCGCCGCACCCGGGTGGGACGGTTCGGGCTCGACGAGGCCCGCACCCTCGAGGAGCTCGCCGAGGCGCCGCGGCTGTCCTACAGCCTCGACGAGGCGTGCCTGCAGGCGTTCCCGCGCCGCGACCTCACCGACGCCGAGGTTGAACACACCCGCCACGGCAGGCCGCTGACCCCGGCGGGCATCGAGGGCGTCTACGCCGCGACCGCGCCCGACGGCCGGGTCATCGCGCTGTTGGAGGACGGGCCGAAACGCACCAGGTCCGTGGTGGTGCTGCGCCCGGCCACCCTGTAGGTGCTGCGGGCCTTCAGCCGGCGACGACCCAGATCGCCTCGGCCGCAGGGCTTCCCAGATCCACCGTGGTGGCCGGATCGTCGTCGTCGGCGTCGGCGGGTTTGACCGCCACCGAGATCATGCCCGCGAAGTCACGCCGGGCCAGCACCTCCAGCCGGGAGTCCAGGCTGATCCCCACGCTGTCGAAGTAGCGCAGCATCTCGGGGTCGGCGTCGGAGATCCGCGCGATGGTGCCGGTGTCGCCGTCGTTGCACACCGACAGTTGCCGCGCGTCGGGGGTGGGGACGCGACCGTCGCGGGCCGGGATCGGGTCGCCGTGCGGGTCGCGGGTCGGATAGCCCAGCTTGGCGTCGATGCGGTCGAGCATCCGGTCCGACACCGCGTGCTCGAGCACCTCGGCCTCGTCGTGCACCTCGTCCCAGCTGTAGCCCAGCTCGCGGACCAGGAACGTCTCCATCAGCCGGTGCCGGCGCACCATCGCCAGCGCCGCGCGCCGGCCCTCCTCGGTGAGGGTGACCGCGCCGTACTTCTCGTGGTTCACCAGACCCTGGTCGGCGAGCTTGCGGATCGACTCCGAGGCGGTGCTGGCGGACACCCCGAGTTTCTCGGCCAGCAGCTTGGTGCTGATCTTCTCCAGCGACCACTCCTGGACGGTCCAGATGACCTTGAGGTAGTCCTGCGCGACCGTTGTCAGGTCACGCGCGTCGCCGGCCGAAGTCACAGCTACAGAGTTTAGGCAAAGGTCACCTAATCGGGGTGGCCAGCGACCCGCGGCCGCCACCTCGCGCCGTACGCTTACAGGCGTGCAGCGCTGGCGCGGACAAGACGACATTCCGACCGACTGGGGCCGTTGCGTAGTCACGATCGGCGTCTTCGACGGCGTGCACCGCGGCCACCAGGAGCTGATCAACCACGCGGTGAAGTCCGGCCGGACCCGCGGGGTGCCGACGGTGCTGATGACCTTCGACCCGCACCCCAAGGAGGTCGTGTTCCCGGGCAGCCACCCGGCCCAGCTGACCACGCTGACCCGGCGCGCCGAGCTCGTCGAGGAGCTCGGCATCGACGTGTTCCTGGTGATTCCGTTCACCGCCGACTTCATGAAGCTCTCACCCGAGCGCTACATCCACGAGCTGCTGGTCGAACGCCTGCACGTGGTCGAGGTCGTGGTGGGGGAGAACTTCACCTTCGGTAAGAAGGCGGCGGGCAACGTGGAGCTGCTCCGCCAGGCCGGGGAGCGGTTCGGTTTCCACGTCGAGGCGATGTCGCTGGTCACCGAACACCACCAGCACGAGACCGTCACGTTCTCGGCGACCTACATCCGGTCCTGCGTCGACGCCGGCGACGTCGTCGCCGCCGCCGAGGCGCTGGGCCGTCCGCACCGCGTCGAGGGTGTGGTGGTGCGCGGCGACGGCCGCGGCCGCGGGCTGGGGTTCCCGACCGCCAACGTGGCGCCGCCGATGTACTCGGCGATCCCCGCCGACGGCGTGTACGCGGCGTGGTTCACCGTGCTCGGCCACGGCCCGATCACCGGCAGCGTCGTCCCCGGCCAGCGGTACAAGGCGGCGGTGTCGGTGGGCACCAACCCCACGTTCTCCGGTCGCACCCGCACCGTCGAGGCGTTCGTCCTCGACGCCGAGGCCGACCTGTACGGCCAGCACGTCGCCGTCGACTTCGTCGCCCGCCTGCGCGGGATGGAGAAGTTCGACAGCGTCGACGACCTGATCGCGCAGATGGGCCGTGACACCGAACACGCCCGCGCGGTGCTGACGGACTGACGGTTTCGTCCGATTTCGTCCGATTTTCGTCCGATTTCGTCGTGGACCGACCCCACTGTTAAACTTCCTGCCGACCTGGCGTGGGCTGCAGTTCGCGGTGGCCACGCCGATCGGGAGGCTCCGATGAGCCCCACTTTCCGAAATTGTTCGCGGACTGAAAGATGGAGTGATTTCCGTGGCGCTTACTGCCGAGCAGAAGAAGGCGATCCTGGCCGAGTACGGCCTGCACGAGACCGACACCGGTTCGCCGGAGGCTCAGGTCGCCCTGCTGACCCGTCGGATCCAGGACCTGACCGAGCACCTGAAGGTGCACAAGCACGACCATCACTCGCGGCGCGGTCTGCTGCTGCTGGTGGGTCGTCGGCGCCGGCTGCTCAAGTACGTCGCCCAGGTTGACGTGCAGCGTTACCGCTCGCTGATCGAGCGGCTCGGCCTGCGTCGCTGATGTCGCCCGGCGCGCCGTGCGCGCCGGGATTTCTTTCGCGTACTCGTCGCAGAGTACGATGGTCAAGTTCGGATGCTGATTTCTCGGCACCCAACGACCCCGGGTGCGGTCTTTGCAGTCCCGCAAGCACCGTTCCCAGCGCGTCATGACAACTGGACCCGCTTGATCGCGCGGTCTTCGGTAGTGGCTGCCGGAAACGATTCCGGCCGCTTCGATCGATGGCCGTAGCCGCATTGAGGTCGGTGGTTCACACGCTGTGACGTCGCGAAAACAGCTGAACAGTGGACAACACTGAACCCAGAGAGGCCATACGGACGACCCATGTCTGTAGTTGAGATTGAAGACGGCGTGTACGAATCGACCGCCGTGATCGACAACGGGAGCTTCGGCACCCGTACCGTCCGCTTCGAGACCGGGCGACTCGCCCAGCAGGCCGCCGGCTCCGCCGTCGCCTATCTCGATGACGAGACGATGCTGCTGAGCGCCACCACCGCCAGCAAGTCCCCCAAGGACCACTTCGACTTCTTCCCGCTGACGGTCGACGTCGAGGAGCGGATGTACGCCGCGGGCCGGATCCCCGGCTCGTTCTTCCGTCGTGAGGGCCGTCCCTCCACCGACGCGATCCTGACCTGCCGCCTGATCGACCGGCCGCTGCGCCCGTCGTTCGTCGACGGTCTGCGCAACGAGATCCAGATCGTGGTGACCGTGCTGTCGCTGGATCCCCAGGACCTCTACGACGTGCTCGCGATCAACGCCGCGTCGGCGTCCACCCAGCTGGCCGGTCTGCCGTTCTCCGGTCCGATCGGCGGCGTGCGCATCGCCCTGATCGACGGGACCTGGGTGGCGTTCCCGACCGTCAAGCAGCTCGAGGGTGCGGTGTTCGACATGGTCGTCGCCGGGCGCGTGCTCGAGGACGGTGACGTGGCGATCATGATGGTCGAGGCGGAGGCCACCGAGAACGTCGTCGAGCTGATCGCCGGTGGCGCGCAGGCGCCGACCGAGGCCGTCGTGGCCGAGGGCCTGGAGGCCGCCAAGCCGTTCATCAAGGCGCTGTGCGAGGCCCAGCAGGCGCTGGCCGACCGCGCCGCCAAGCCGGTCGGTGAGTTCCCGATCTTCCCGGACTACGAGCAGGACGTCTACGACGCCGTCGCCGCGGTTGCCACCGAGGCGCTGTCGGAGGCGCTGACCATCGCCGGCAAGAACGAGCGCAACGAGCGCACCGACGAGATCAAGGTTGAGGTGCTCGAGCGCCTGGCCGAGCAGTACGAGGGCCGCGAGAAGGAGATCGGCGCCGCGTTCCGGTCGCTGACCAAGAAGCTTGTGCGCCAGCGCATCCTGACCGACCACTTCCGCATCGACGGACGTGGCATCACCGACATCCGGGCGCTCAGCGCCGAGGTCGCGGTGGTTCCGCGGGCGCACGGCAGCGCGCTGTTCGAGCGCGGTGAGACCCAGATCCTGGGCATCACCACCCTCGACATGATCAAGATGGCCCAGCAGATCGACTCGCTGGGGCCGGAGACCACCAAGCGCTACATGCACCACTACAACTTCCCGCCGTACTCGACCGGTGAGACCGGCCGCGTCGGCTCGCCGAAGCGCCGCGAGATCGGCCACGGCGCGCTGGCGGAGCGGGCCCTGGTGCCGGTGCTGCCGAGCGTCGAGGAGTTCCCGTACGCCATCCGTCAGGTGTCGGAGGCGTTGGGCTCCAACGGTTCCACCTCGATGGGCTCGGTGTGCGCGTCGACGCTGGCGCTGCTCAACGCCGGTGTGCCGCTGAAGGCCCCGGTCGCGGGTATCGCGATGGGTCTGGTGTCCGACGACATCGAGGTGGACGGCAAGGTCGAGCGCCGGTTCGTCGCGCTGACCGACATCCTCGGTGCCGAGGACGCGTTCGGCGACATGGACTTCAAGGTCGCCGGCACCAAGGACTTCGTCACCGCGCTGCAGCTGGACACCAAGCTCGACGGCATCCCGTCGCAGGTGCTGGCCGGTGCGCTGGCGCAGGCCAAGGACGCCCGGCTGACCATCCTCGATGTGATGGCCGAGGCGATCAGCGAGCCCGACGAGATGAGCCCGTACGCGCCACGGATCACCACGATCAAGGTGCCGGTGGACAAGATCGGCGAGGTGATCGGGCCGAAGGGCAAGATCATCAACGCGATCACCGAGGAGACCGGCGCCCAGATCTCGATCGAGGACGACGGCACCGTGTTCGTCGGCGCGACCGACGGTCCGTCGGCGCAGGCCGCCATCGACCGGATCAACGCGATCGCCAACCCGCAGCTGCCCAAGGTCGGTGAGCGGTTCCTCGGAACCGTGGTCAAGACAACCGATTTCGGTGCCTTCGTGTCGCTGCTGCCCGGCCGGGACGGCCTGGTGCACATCTCGAAGCTGGGCAAGGGCAAGCGGATCGCCAAGGTCGAGGATGTCGTGAAGGTAGGCGACAAGATCCGTGTGGAGATCGCCGACATCGACAACCGCGGCAAGATCTCACTGGTCCTGGTGGACGAAGAGGACGCTGCAGCGGAGTCGGCCAAGACTGAACCCGCAGATGCCGCCACGGCGAGCAGCTAAACAGTTGCGCCGCTCGCACCGCGGCGATGATTCCTCGGTAGCGGTCCGCCGTACCGTGCTGCCCGGTGGCCTGCGTGTGGTCACCGAGCACGTCCCGTCGGTGCACTCCGCGTCGGTGGGGGTGTGGGTCAACGTCGGTTCCCGCGACGAGGGCCCCACCGTCGCCGGTGCGGCGCACTTCCTCGAGCACCTGCTGTTCAAGTCGACGCCGACGCGCACAGCGGTCGACATCGCACAGGCGGTGGACGCGGTGGGCGGTGAGCTCAACGCGTTCACCGCGCGCGAGCACACCTGCTACTACGCCCACGTGCTCGACAGCGATCTGGAGCTGGCGGTCGACCTGGTCGCCGACGTCGTGCTGCGGGGCAGGTGCGCCGCCGAGGACGTCGAGGTCGAGCGCGACGTGGTGCTCGAGGAGATCGCGATGCGCGACGACGACCCCGAGGACACCCTCGGCGACGTCTTCCTGTCGGCGATGTTCGGCAACCACCCGGTGGGCCGCCCGGTGATCGGCAGCGCCGAGTCGATCTCGGCGATGACCCGCGCCCAGCTGCACTCCTTCCATCAGCGCCGCTACACGCCCGAGCGGATGGTGCTGGCGGTCGCCGGCAACGTCGACCACGACGAGGTCGTCGGCCTGGCCCGCGAGTACTTCGGTGCCCGGCTGGTGCGCGGCCGCACCCCGGTGCCGCCGCGCAAGGGCGCCGGGCGGGTCAGCGGTAAACCGGTGCTGACGGTGGTCAACCGCGACTGCGAACAGACCCACATGACGATCGGGGTGCGCACCCCCGGCCGGCACTGGGAGGACCGCTGGGCGTTGACGGTGCTCAACACCGCGCTCGGCGGGGGCCTGAGTTCGCGCCTGTTCCAAGAGGTTCGGGAGAACCGCGGGCTGGCGTACTCGGTGTACTCGACGGTGGACACGTTCGCCGACTGCGGCGCGCTGTCGGTGTACGCGGGGTGCTTGCCGGAGCGGTTCAGCGAGGTGGCGCGGGTGACCACCGAGGTGCTGGAATCCGTGGCGCGCGACGGCATCACCGAGACCGAGTGCCGGATCGCCAAGGGGCAGGTGCGCGGCAGCCTGGTGCTCGGCCTGGAGGACTCCGGGTCGCGAATGAACCGAATCGGCCGCAGCGAACTGCATTACGGTGAGCACCGCACCCTCGAGGAGACCCTGGCCAAGATCGAGGCGGTGACGCTCGACGACGTCAACGCGGTGGCCCGCAAGCTGCTGAGCCGGCCGTTCGGCGGCGCGGTCCTCGGCCCGCAAACTTCGAAAAAGTCGCTGCCGCAGCCGCTTCGGAAAATCGCCGGCTGAATCCCATACGCTGGGGCAATGATCTTGTCCCGGCGTACTGTCCTGGCCGGCGGGGCCGCCCTGGCCGCCCTCGCCCTGACCCCGGTCCGACCGGCGCGAGCCGAGTCCCCGCTGACCGCGATCCGAGCACTCGAACAACGGCACAACGCGCGCATCGGCGTCTACGCGGTCAACCTGGCCACCGGCCGCACCGTCACGCACCGCGCGCAAGAGCCGTTCGCGATGTGCTCCACCTTCAAGACCTACGCCGCCGCGCGGGTACTGCAGATGGCCGAACGCGGCGAACTGTCGTTGACCGACCCGGTTTTCGTCGACCCCGCGGCGATCGTGCGGCACTCACCGCGCACCGAACCCCGCGCCGGCGGCGATATGACACTCGACGAGCTGTGCCAGGCGGCGCTGCAGATCAGCGACAACACCGCGGGCAACCTGCTGCTGCAGACCATCGGGGGACCGCAGGCGATCACGGCGTTCGCCCGCAGCATCGGCGATGAGCGCACCCGGCTGGACCGCTGGGAGATCGCGCTGAACTCCGCGGAGCCGGGCGACCCCCGCGACACCTCCACCCCGGAGGCGATCGGCGGCGGCTACCGCGCGCTGTTGACCGGGGACGCACTGGGCGCACCGCAGCGCGAGCTGCTCGTGCGGTGGATGCGCGCCAACGAGACCTCGAGCATGCGGGAGGGCCTGCCCGCGGGCTGGACCACCGCGGACAAGACCGGCAGCGGCGACTACGCCAGCAGCAACGACGTCGGCGTCGCCTACGGGCCGCGCGGAGAACGCCTACTGCTGGCGCTGATGGCCCGCACGGCGGGCGACGATCCGGACGCCCCCACGCTGCGCCCGGTGATCGGCGAACTCGCCGGCCTGCTGGTGCCCGGCCTGCTGGCCTGAATGAACCCAGCCGCCCGGCCACCCCTCGATGGCCGGGCGTTCGGCTGGTGAAACAAGAGCGGCTGTCCCCCCACGCACTCGCAGCTCCCCCCACGGGCCGCGAGCGCCAGCCGCTGAGGTCAACCGTATTGCACACCCGGGTGGGGAGGAATCGGGCGATTCCCTATGTTTTCAGCCCGGCACCCCTAAAGGTGCCGGGCTGCGTCACATGACGGGCCGGTGAGGTGACTCAGACCAGGACCGACGCCGGGTCGGTGAATGGCAGGTCCAGGTCGAGCGCGACCTGCTCGGACAGCAGCGCGCCCTGATGCGTGGACAGGCCCTTGGCCAGCGCCGCGTCGGCCCGGCAGGCCGCCTGCCAGCCCTGGTCGGCGAGCTTGAGCACGTACGGCATGGTGGCGTTGGTCAGCGCGAACGTCGAGGTCCGCGGCACCGCGCCGGGCATGTTGGCGACGCAGTAGAAGATCGTGTCGTGGACGGCGAACGTCGGGTCGGCGTGGGTGGTCGGCCGCGAGTCCTCGAAGCAGCCGCCCTGGTCGATGGCGATGTCGACGAGCACCGCGCCCGGCTTCATGTGCGCGACCGTCGAGTTGGTCACCAGTTTGGGCGCCTTGGCGCCCGGCACCAGCACGGCGCCGATGACCAGGTCGGCGCGCTTGACGGCGTCCTCGAGCTCGAGGGTCGACGAGTAGCGGGTCTCGATGCGGCCGCCGAACTCCGCGTCCACCTCGCGCAGCTTGTTGATGCTGACGTCGAACACGGTGACGTGCGCCCCCATACCGGCGGCGACGCGGGCGGCGTTGTAGCCGGCGGTGCCGCCACCGATGACGACGACGTCGGCGGGCGCCACCCCGGGCACGCCGCCCATCAGGACGCCGCGCCCGCCGTGGGCCTTCATCAGGTGATAGGCGCCGACCTGCGCCGACAGCCGGCCGGCGACCTCGCTCATCGGGGCCAGCAGCGGCAGCGCCCCGTCGGCGGTCTGGACGGTCTCATAGGCGATCGAGGTGGTCTTCGACGCCAGCAGGGCGTCGGTGCACGGCTTGGAGGCGGCCAGGTGCAGGTAGGTGAACAGCACCTGGCCCTCCCGCAGCCGGGAGTACTCGGCCTCGATCGGCTCCTTGACCTTCAGCAGCAGGTCGGCCTCGGCCCACACCTGGTCGGCGCTGTTGATGATCTGGGCGCCGGCGCGCTTGAAGTCGGCGTCGGAGATGGCCGAACCCTCACCGGCGCCGGCCTGGATGATCACCTCGTGGCCGCGGTGGACCAGTTCGGCGACGCCGGCGGGCGTGATGGCGACGCGGTACTCGTGGTTCTTGATCTCGGTCGGGATTCCGACGCGCATGACAGCTCCTCAGGACTGGCTGATTGTTGGGATAATTTTGAAGAAACTTCGGTACAGTGGCAAGAAAGTCGATGGAAATTCTTAGAGGAGCCGTCTTGAGTGAAGGATCATCGAAATCGGGTGTTTCCGGAGGCGCGGCGCCGAAGGATTTTCGGCCGGTCACCCTCGACGACGTCGACCGGCGCATACTGACCGCCCTGCACCGCGACGCCCGGCTGTCCAACAACGCGCTGGCCGACCTGGTCGGCATCGCGCCGTCGACCTGCCACGGCCGGGTCCGCCGGCTGATGGAGACCGGGGTGATCCGGGGCTTCTACACCGACATCGATCCCGCCGCGATCGGGCTGCCGCTGCAGGCGATGATCTCGGTCAGCCTGCAGTCCAACGCGCGCGGCAAGATCCACAGCTTCATCCGCCAGATCCGGCAGCGCCCGCAGGTGATGGACGTCTACTTCCTCGCCGGGGCCGACGACTTCATCCTGCACGTCGCCGCCCGCGACACCGACGACCTGCGCTCCTTCGTCGTGGAGAACCTCAACGCCGACCCCGACGTCGCGGGCACCCAGACCTCGCTGATCTTCGAGCACCTGCGCGGGGCGTCACCGCTGTAGGTCCGTTACGCGCTGACAAGCTCCGGATGCGTGGTGGCCGCCAGCGCGCGCAGCCCGTCGCGCCAGTCCACCGTGGTGGTGCCGCCGAGCTGCCTGAACCGGCTGATGTTCACCGGGTTGCCGCGCAGCGCGTGCTCGTCGACGGTGAACACCGGTTCGCGGCCCACCAGCGAGCCCAGATACTCGCACCACTCCTGCAGGCTGATCGTCTGTTCGCCGGCCCAGTTCACGGTGACCGCCGGAACATCAGCGGCGGCAAGCAGTTTCGGCAGCGAGGCGATGATGTCGCGCTCGTGGATCGGGTTGTAGAACGCGGGCCCGCCGGGCGGCACCGGGATCGGCATCCCGGACAGGATCATCTCGAGGTGGAAGAACGGCCAGCCCCCGTTGTCGCCGTAGGGCACGTTGAGGCGCGCGATCACGGTGGGCACGCCGAGCGTGCGCGCCATCGTCCGGACCACGGTCTCGCCGGCGATCTTGGAGATGGAATACGTTGGGAACAGGTGCCTGTGGTTGTCGCCGAGCGCGCTGGTCTCGGTGCGCGGCTCGTCGCCGGGCGGATCGTAGACCGCCGCCGACGAGCAGTGCAGAAACGCCGTCGCATCGGGGCAGTGGGCCATCAGCAGCCCGGCCGACTCGGCGTTGGCGGCCAGATCCTTGTCCCAGCGCCCGCTCTTGGCCACCGCGAAGTTCAGCACATAGTCGAAATCGTGAGGGACGCCGTCGAATTCGCCGGTCGCCAGGTTGACGCTGTGGCAGTGCACGCCGGCGGCGGTGAGCCGTTCGCGGGCGGCGGCGTCGGTGAACCGCGCGATGCCCCACACCTCGTTGTCGGCGGCCAAAGCCATCGCGACGGGCGCCGCCACCTGGCCCGTCGCACCCGTGACCAGAACCTTCGCACCCTGCATACCGGCGAGCCTAGGGGAGCGGCTGGCCGGGCGGGGCCGGAAATCCCATAGGGTGACCGCATGCGAGTCGGAGTTCTGGGCGCCAAGGGCAAGGTCGGTACGACGATGGTGGCGGCGGTGCAGGCCGCCGACGATCTCACCTTCACCGCGGGCGTCGACGCCGGGGATCCGCTGAGCCGGCTGGTCGACACCGGCACCGAGGTGGTGATCGACTTCACCCACCCCGACGTCGTGATGGACAACCTGCACTTCTGTATCGACAACGGGATCCACGCGGTGGTCGGCACGACCGGGTTCACCGACGATCGCCTCGACCAGGTCCGCCAGTGGCTGGCCGCCAAACCCGAGGCGGCGGTGCTGATCGCGCCGAACTTCGCGATCGGGGCGGTGCTGTCGATGCAGTTCGCCAAGCAGGCCGCCCGGTTCTTCGAGTCCGTCGAGGTCATCGAACTGCACCACCCGCAGAAGGCCGACGCCCCGTCCGGCACCGCGGCGCGCACCGCGCGGCTGATCGCCGAGGCGCGCAAGGACCTGCCGCCGAACCCCGACGCCACCAGCACCTCGCTGCCCGGTGCGCGCGGCGCCGACGTCGACGGCATTCCGGTGCACTCCGTGCGGCTGGCCGGGCTGGTCGCCCACCAGGAGGTGCTGTTCGGCACCCAGGGCGAGACGCTGACCATCCGCCACGACAGCCTGGACCGCACCTCGTTCGTGCCCGGCGTGCTGCTGGCGGTGCGCCGCGTCGCCGAGCGGCCCGGCCTGACAATCGGTATCGAACCGCTGCTGGACCTGTGACCACGGAGCTCTGATGTCGGAAGGCAGGGGCGCACTTCGCATCCAGGTGCTGATCGGCTTCATGTGCGTGGCGCTGGTCGTGTACTTCCTGCTGCTCGGCCGCACCGCGATGGCGTTCATCGGCACCGGCGAACCCGCCGCCGTGGGGCTGGGGCTGGCGCTGCTGGTGATGCCGATGATCGGGCTGTGGGCGATGCTGTCCACGCTGCGCGCCGGGCTGACCCATCAGCGGTTGGCCCGCATCGCCCGGGAGCGGGGGATGGAGCTCGACGTCAGCGACCTGCCGCGCCGGCCGTCGGGGCGCATCGAACGCGACGCCGCCGATGCGCTGTTCGTCACGGTGCGTGAGGAACTGGAGAACGACCCGGACAACTGGCTGCGGTGGTACCGGCTGGCCCGCGCCTACGACTACGCCGGGGACCGCAGCCGGGCCCGCGAGGCGATGCGCAAGGCCGTCGAGCTGGAGGCCCGGTCGTGAGCAGGACGCTGCTGGTGGTGCACCACACCCCGTCACCGGCCACCCGGGAGCTGCTCGAGGCGGTGCTGGCCGGGGCCCGCGATCCCGAGATCACCGGCGTCGACGTCGTCGTGCGGCCGGCGCTGGCCGCCACGGTGCCCGACGTGCTCGAGGCCGACGGCTACCTGTTCGGCACCACCGCCAACTTCGGTTACATGAGCGGCGCGCTCAAGCACTTCTTCGACACCGTCTACTACCCGAGCCTCGACCATGTCGCCGGGCGGCCCTACGGGCTGTGGGTGCACGGCAACAACGACACCGTCGGCGCGGTCACCTCGGTGGAGAAACTGGCCGCAGGCCTGGCGCTGACCAAGGTCGCCGACACGCTCGAGGTCGTCACCGCAATTGACGCCGACGTCAGGCAGCGCGCTTACGATCTCGGTGGCACGGTGGCCGCGACGCTGATGGAGGAGTGAGCATGCCCGGAATCGCCGAACTCGCCCTGGGCGCGGCGCCGGTCGCGGGCGGGGCGCTGCTCGCGTTCGCCGCGGGGAACCTGCGTGGCCCCGACTTCCGCGGCATGATCGCCAAGGACCTCGAACTGCTCGAGAAGATCCCCGACGACCGCCCCGAGCTCAAGGCCCGGCTGCGGGCCAGCATCGACGCGCGCATCGACGACCTGATCACCAGCACCGAGAAGAGTCGCGAACTGCGGATGGCCGCGATGTCGTACGAGGGCAACTGGCGCGACATCGTCGTGTTCGTCTGCGCGGTGCTGTTCACCATCGTGTGGTGGAACGTCAGCCACGACCGCACCAACTGGACCGTGATGTTCGTCGTGCTGATCCTGCTCAGCATCATCGCGGGCCTCTACGCCGCCCGCGGGATTGTCCGGTCGCTGCGGAATGTGGCGTCGCGCAAAGAATCTCAGTAGTGGTACGTGTCTGAGGGCGCCGGGATGTGCGCGGGGTCGTCGACGTCGTCGAACTCCGACACCTCGATGCCGTAGGCGCGGGCCAGATCCAGGATCTTGTTGGCCCGCGCGATCCTGGGCAGGTCCGAGCCGTTGCGGATCTCGCCGCCGTCGCGTTCGAACTCGACGAAAAACTCCTGCGCCCAGGCGATCTCCTCCGGCGACGGGGACAAACCCTCGTTGACCGTCGGGCACTGCTCGGGTGTCAGACAGATCTTGCCGGTCATGCCGAACTCGGCGGACACCGCGGTGGCCTCGCTGAGCTTGAGCGCGCTGGTGCCGACCGTCGGCCCGTCGATCGCGCCGGGCAGGTGGGCGGCCTTGGCGGCGATGGTGAACCGGGACCTGGCGTAGGCCAGCGTGACCGGGTTGTCGCTGAAGCCGGTGTCGCGGCGGAAGTCGCCGATCCCGAACGCCAGCCGAAACGTGCCCTTGGTGGCGGCGATCTCGCTGATGCGCTCCAGCCCGCGCGCGGTCTCGACCAGCGCCACGATCGGCACGTCGGGCAGCCGCTTGGTGGTCTCGACCACGTGGTCGACGGACTCGACCATCGCCAGCATCACCCCGCCGACCGACGTCGACTTCAGCGCCTCCAGATCGTCGGCCCACCACGGGGTGCCGAACCCGTTGACCCGTACCCAGTCGGTGTGACCCTCCGAGAGCCAGCGCACCACGTTGTCGCGGGCCTCGGTCTTGTTCTTCGGTGCCACCGCGTCCTCGATGTCGAGGACGACGACGTCGGCGCGCGACCGCACCGCCGGCTCGAACCGCTCGTACTGGGCGCCGTTGACCAGCAGCCAACTGCGCGCCAACACCGGGTCGATGCGTTTCCCGACGTCGTCGGGGTCACCTTCGTGGTCGGTCATCTGACCATCGTGGCGCATCGGATGCGATGCCGTCGCGTCAATTCGGCAGCGCGGTGGCGAACAACTGGCGCAGCGCCTCCCAGTGCCGCTCGGCAGCCTGCTCGTCGTAGGGCTGGTTGTCGGGCACCGCGAATCCGTGCCCGGCCGGATAGAACTCGACGGTGTGGTTCACGCCGGTCTCGGTCAGCGCCCGGTCCAGGACCTCGGCCTGCTCGGGGGTGAAGCTCGCGTCGTTCTCCGCGCCGGCGACGTAGACCGTCGCGGTCATCCGGTCGGCCAGCAGGTGCGGGCTGTCCGGTCCGTCGGTGACCAGGCCACCGCCGTGAAACGAGCCCGCCGCGGCCACCCGGTCGGGCACCCGCCCGGCGACGATCACCGAGGCCCGCCCGCCCATGCAGTAGCCGCAGACGCCGAACCGCTCGCCCCTGACCTCCGGCCGCGACGTCAGGAAGTCGAAGAACGCGTTGGCGTCCGAGGTCATCATGTCGGGGGTGATCGAGGCGATCATGCCGAACAACCGCTTGCGTTCCTGCTCGTCGGTGAACACCGTGCCCATGTCGAACGGCTTCCAGTCCCCGTGGCGGTAATAGACGTCGGGCAGCAGCACCGCGTGCCCGTAGGAGGCCAGCCGGGCGGCCATCTGCTGGAAGGTGTCGCGGACGCCGCCGGCGTCGACGTACATCACGACGCCGGTCCACGGGCCGGTGCCGTCGGGGGTGTGCAGGGTGACGGGGCAGTCGCCGTCGGGCGTGGTCACGGTCGCTGAGATGCTGGGCATGTGCTCCGTTGTACTCGACCGGTCTGCCAGTAAGCTGGCGACGTGCCGATCGCGACGCCTTACGAGGATCTTCTGCGGCTGGTCCTGGAGCACGGGACGCCCAAGTCGGATCGCACCGGCACCGGCACCCGCAGCCTCTTCGGCCACCAGATGCGCTATGACCTGTCGGCCGGGTTCCCGCTGATCACCACCAAGAAGGTGCACACCAAGTCGGTGATCTACGAACTGCTGTGGTTTCTGCGCGGCGATTCCAACGTGCGCTGGCTGCAGGAGCACGGCGTGACGATCTGGGACGAATGGGCCTCGGAGACCGGTGATCTGGGCCCGATCTACGGGGTGCAGTGGCGGTCGTGGCCCACTCCGTCGGGTGAGCACATCGACCAGATCAGCAACGCGCTGGAGCTGCTGAAGTCCGATCCGGACTCGCGGCGCATCATCGTCTCGGCGTGGAACGTCGGGGAGATCCCGCAGATGGCGCTGCCGCCGTGCCACGCGTTCTTCCAGTTCTACGTCGCCGACGGCAGGCTGTCCTGCCAGCTGTATCAGCGCAGCGCCGACCTGTTCCTGGGCGTGCCGTTCAATATCGCCAGCTACGCGCTGCTGACGCACATGATGGCCGCGCAGGCCGGGCTCGACGTCGGCGAGTTCATCTGGACCGGCGGTGACTGCCACATCTACGACAACCACGTCGAGCAGGTGAAGCTGCAGCTGTCCCGCGAACCCCGACCGTACCCGGAACTCGTTCTCGCGCCCCGGGATTCGATCTTCGACTACACCTACGAGGACGTCGTCATCAAGAACTACGACCCGCACCCGGCGATCAAGGCTCCGGTGGCCGTATGACGGCCTGCTTGCAGGGCCGGAATCGACCAGCCATGACGGCCTGCTTGCAGGGCCGGAATGGACATCGATGACGGGCGACGTCGGGCTGATCTGGGCGCAGTCCAGCTCCGGGGTCATCGGCCGCGACGGCGGCATCCCGTGGCGGCTGCCCGAGGACCAGGCCCGGTTCAAAGAGCTGACGATGGGCCACACGGTGGTGATGGGCCGGCTGACCTGGGAGTCGCTGCCCGCGAAGGTGCGCCCGCTGCCGGGCCGGCGCAACATCGTGGTGACCCGCACCCCCGGCTATGTCGCCGACGGCGCCGAGGTGGTGGGCTCGCTGGACGAGGCGCTGGGCGACGACCCGGTCTGGGTGATCGGCGGCGGCCAGATCTACTCCGCGGCGCTGCCGCTGGCGACGCGCTGTGAGATCACCGAGGTCGACATCGACCTGCGCCGCGAGGACGACGACGCGCTGGCGCCGGTGCTCGACGAGGAGTGGGTCGGCGAGGTGGGCGAGTGGCTGACCAGCTCCTCGGGCCTGCGGTATCGGTTCCTGAGCTACCTAAGGCGCTGACGCTGTCGGTGCGGTCCTGCACGATGGGGGAGTGGCGAGCAGACTCACCGCCGACCAGGCCCGCCGCGTCGCCGTCGCGGCGCAGGGGTTCGCCGAGCCGCGGCTGCGGGGCCCGGTCACCCGCGCGCATCTGCGCAGGCTGATCTCCCGCATCCAGGTCCTGCAGCTGGACTCGGTGTCGGTGGCGGTGCGCGCGCACTACGCGCCGGTGTTCAGCCGGCTCGGACCCTACGACCGCGACCTGCTGGACCGGGCGGCGTGGAGCCACTCGGCGCGGGCACCGCGGATGCTCGTCGAGTACTGGGCGCACGAGGCGGCGCTGATGGCCGTCGAGGACTGGCCGCTGCTGCGCTGGCGGATGCGCGAGTACACCCACGGCCGCTGGGGCACCGAGATCGTCAAACGCAACGCCAGGCTGGTCGACGAGGTCGTCGCCGCGGTGACCGAGCTCGGCCCGGCCACGGCGGGGCAGATCGAGGAGTACCTGGGCGCCGAGCAGCGCGGCCGCAAGGGTCCGTGGTGGGACCGCAGCGACACCAAGTGGGTGACCGAGGCGCTGTTCGCGTCGGGGGTGCTCACCACGGCGACGCGGGTCGGGTTCGCCCGGCACTACGACCTGGCCGAGCGGGTGCTGCCGCCCGACGTGCTGGCCCGCGAGGTCGACGAGGACGACGCGGTGCGCGAGCTGGTGCTGCGGGCGGCAGGGGCGCTGGGCGTCGGCACCGAACAGGACCTGCGGGACTACTTCCGGTTGTCACCGGCGCAGGTCAAGCCGGCCATCGCGAAGCTGGTCGCCGACGGCGAGCTGGAACCGGTGCAGGTCGACGGCTGGAAGGGCACGGCGTATCTGCGTGCGGGACAGGCGGTTCTGCGGCGCGACCGCGGTACGGCGCTGCTGTGCCCGTTCGACCCGCTGATCTTCTTCCGGCCGCGGGTGGCTCGGCTGTTCGGCTTCGAGTACCGGCTGGAGATCTACACGCCCGCCCCCAAACGCCGGTGGGGTTACTACGTGTGGCCGTTCCTGCTCGACGGGGAACTGGTCGCCCGGGTGGACCTGAAGGCCGACCGCAGCGCCGACGCGCTGCGCGTGGTGGGCGCGTTCGTCGAACCGGGCCGGGAACCGACCCGGGTGGCCGAGGCGCTGGCGGGGGAGCTGCAGGCGATGGCGGGCTGGCTGGGCCTGGGTGATGTCACGGTCGGCCGCAGGGGCGACCTGGCGCCGGTGTTGCGCCGAGTGTGGGGCCGGCGCACGCGGTGAGCGGATAACGCGTGGCACAACCCCACACTCGGCAGGTACGGGTCAGGCGCAGTCGGCGCAGATCATCCGATCGCCCGACTGCAGAGCCAGGCGGCTGTGGTGCTGGACCAGGAAGCAGCTCGAGCAGGTGAACTCGTCGGGCTGCTTCGGGACCACCCGGACGGTGAGTTCCTCACCGGACAGGTCCACGTCGGGCAGGATGATCGAGTCGACCGGCTCCTCGTCATCGTCGAGCACGGCGACATCGGCCGCGCCTCGCCGCGCGGCGATCGCCTCGAGCGATTCGTCGATGGCGTCGTCAGCGTCCTTCACACGCGGGGCGTCGTAATCGGTGGCCATCAATCACACTCCCTCTCTAGCTCTGTAGATCGGCGCATGGGTAACGCCGATCGAGGACGGGTTTGTTCCCGGTGCGGCGGGAATCCAAACGGCGTGATTCTGCCGGGGCGCATCCGCGTTAGGGTGAGCCGTGGCCGAGACCACCCCGCTGCGTGTCCAACTGATCGCCAAGACCGAGTTCCTCCCGCCGCCCGACGTGCCCTGGAGCACCGACGCCGACGGCGGTCCCGCGCTGGTCGAGTTCGCCGGGCGGGCCTGCTATCAGAGCTGGTCGAAACCCAATCCGCGGACGGCGACCAACGCGTCCTACATCCGCCACATCATCGACGTCGGGCACTTCTCGGTGCTCGAGCACGCGTCGGTGTCCTTCTACATCACCGGCATCTCCCGCTCGTGCACCCACGAGCTGATCCGGCACCGACACTTCTCCTATTCGCAGCTGTCCCAGCGGTTCGTGCCCGAACACGACGCCGAGGTGGTGCTGCCGCCGGGCATCGAGGGCGACCCGGAACTCACCGAGATCCTGACCCGGCACGCCGACGCCAGCCGCGCCGCCTACACCGAGTTGCTGACCCGGCTGGAGGCGAAGTTCGCCGACCAGCCCAACGCGGTGCTGCGCCGCAAGCAGGCCCGCCAGGCCGCCCGCTCGGTGCTGCCCAACGCCACCGAGACCCGCATCGTCGTCACCGGCAACTACCGGGCGTGGCGCCACTTCATCGCCATGCGGGCCAGCGAACACGCCGACGTGGAGATCCGCCGGCTGGCCCTCGAGTGCCTGCGTCAGCTGGTCGATGTGGCGCCGCAGGTGTTCAGCGACTTCGAGATCACCACGCTCGCCGACGGCACGGAGGTCGCCACGTCCCCTCTGGCGACAGAGGCGTGACCCCGGGCGAGTAATCTGTGGCCCGTGAGTACCAGCGGAATCGACGTGACGGCCCGGTTGGGCACCGTGCTGACCGCCATGGTGACTCCGTTCAAGCCCGACGGGTCGCTGGATCTGGAGACCGCGGCCCGATTGGCAAACCGCCTGGTCGACGCCGGCTGTGACGGTCTGGTGGTGTCGGGCACCACCGGCGAGTCGCCGACCACCACCGACGACGAGAAGATCGCGCTGCTGCGCACCGTGCTGGAGGCCGTCGGCGACCGTGCCCGCGTCATCGCCGGCGCCGGCACCTACGACACCGCGCACAGCGTGCACCTGGCCAAGGCGTGCGCCGCCGAGGGCGCGCACGGCCTGCTGGTCGTCACGCCGTACTACTCGCGGCCGCCGCAGGCCGGTCTGCGGGCACACTTCACCGCGGTCGCCGACGCCACCGACCTGCCGGTGATCCTCTACGACATCCCGCCGCGGTCGGTGGTGCCGATCGAGTGGGACACCCTGCGGGCGCTGGCCGAGCACCCGAACATCGTCGCCGTCAAGGACGCCAAGGGCGACCTGCACGGCGGCGGGCAGATCCTCGCCGAGACGGGGCTGGCCTACTACTCCGGCGACGACGCGCTGAACCTGCCGTGGCTGGCCGTCGGCGCGGTCGGGTTCATCAGCGTGTGGGGCCATCTGGCCGCCGGCCAGCTGCGGGACATGTTGTCGGCGTTCCAGTCCGGTGACGTCGCGACCGCCCGCAAGATCAACGTGACCTTGGGCCCGCTGGCCGCCGCGCAGGCGCGGCTCGGCGGGGTGACGCTGTCGAAGGCCGGGCTGCGGCTGCAAGGCTTCGACGCCGGTGACCCGCGACTGCCGCAGGTGCCGGCGACTCCGGAACAGATCGACCAACTGGCCGCCGATATGCGGGCGGCCGCGGTGCTGCGCTAGTGAACGGAGAACTCGAACCGCCGGGGCCGCTGGCCCCCGGTGGTCTGCGGGTGACGGCCCTCGGCGGGATCAACGAGATCGGTCGCAACATGACCGTTTTCGAGCATCTCGGCCGGCTGCTGATCATCGACTGCGGGGTGTTGTTCCCGACCCACGACGAGCCGGGCGTCGACCTGATCCTGCCCGACCTGCGGGTGATCGAGGACCGGCTGGCCGACATCGAGGCGCTGGTGGTCACCCACGCCCACGAGGACCACATCGGCGCGATCCCGTTCCTGCTCAAGCTGCGCCCCGACATCCCGATCGTCGGCTCGAAGTTCACGCTCGCGCTGATCGTCGAGAAGTGCCGCGAGCACCGCATCAAACCGGTGATCGTGGAGGTCGACGAGAGACAGAGCTCGCGGCACGGGGTGTTCGAGTGCGAGTACTTCAACGTCAACCACTCGATCCCGGGGTGCCTGGCGGTGGCGATCCACACCGGCGCAGGCACCGTGCTGCACACCGGCGACATCAAGCTCGACCAGTCACCGCCCGACGGTAAGCCCACCGACCTGCCCGGCATGTCGCGACTCGGCGACGCCGGCGTCGACCTGTTCCTGTGCGACTCGACCAACTCGGAGATTCCGGGCGTCGGCCCGTCCGAGAGCGAGATCGGCCCGAACATGCACCGGTTGATCCGCGGCGCGAAGGGCCGGGTGATCGTCGCCTGCTTCGCGTCGAATGTCGCTCGCGTGCAACAGATCGTCGACGCCGCGGTCGCGCTGGGCCGCAAGGTGGCGTTCGTCGGCCGGTCGATGGTGCGCAACATGGGCATCGCCAGGGAGCTGGGCTACCTGACGCTGGCCAATGACGACGACGTCATCGACATCGCCGCCGCCGAGATGCTGCCGCCCGAGCAGGTGGTGCTGGTGACCACCGGCACCCAGGGCGAGCCGATGGCCGCGCTGTCGCGGATGTCGCGCGGTGAGCACCGCAGCATCAAGCTCACCGAGGACGACCTGATCATCATGTCGTCCTCGCAGATCCCGGGCAACGAGGAGGCGATCTTCGGGGTGCTCGACGCGCTGGCCAAGATCGGCGCCCGCGTCGTCACCAACGCCCAAGTGCGCGTGCACGTCTCGGGTCACGCCTACGCCGGTGAGCTGCTGTTCCTCTACAACGGGGTGCGGCCGCGCAACGTGATGCCGGTGCACGGCACCTGGCGGATGCTGCGCGCCAACGCCGCGCTGGCCGCCAAGACCGGGGTGCCGGAGGAGAACATCGTGCTGGCCGAGAACGGGGTCAGCGTGGACCTGGTCAACGGTCGGGCCTCGGTCTCCGGTGCGGTGACCGTCGGCAAGATGTTCGTCGACGGGCTGATCACCGGTGACGTCGGCGACGCGGTTGTCGGCGAGCGACTCACGCTGTCGTCGGGTTTCATCGGCATCACGATCGTCGTGGAGCGCGGCACCGGCAAGCTCGCCGCTCCGCCGCATCTGCACTCGCGGGGCTTCTCCGAGGATCCCAAGGCGCTGGAGTCGGCCGCCCGCAAGGTCGAGGAGGCGCTGGAAACCCTTGCCGAGGAACGCGTTTCCGATGTCACCCGGATCGCGCAAGCGGCCCGCCGCGCCGTCGGCAAGTGGGTGGGGGAGACCTACCGCCGCCAGCCGATGATCGTGCCGACGGTCATCGAGATCTAGCCTCGTTTGTGAAAGCAGCGACGCTCAACGCGCCCGCGGCGTCGTCAGATTCACAAACGGCGGCGGCTCAGCGCTTGTTGACCGATCCGGCGTCCACCGGCAGCGCCACGCCGGTGATGTAGCGCGCCTCGTCGGAGACCAGCCACGCGACCGCGTTGGCGATGTCCTCGGCCTGCAGCACCTGCACCGGCAGCGCGTTGCCCATGTCCTGCGGGGTCTTCTCCGCGATGCTGCCCAGCCAGGCGCGGGTGGCGTGGTTGTTGATCATCGGGGTGTCCACACCGGCGGGGTGTATCGAGTTCACCCGGATACTGTGCGGCGCCAGCAGATTCGCGTAGATCCGCATCAACCCGACGATGCCGTGTTTGGCCGCCACGTACCCGATCGCACCCGGGTCGTCGCTGCCGATCCCGACCAGGCCGGCCACCGAACTGGTCAGCACCATCGAGCCGCCCTCGCCCTGGGACACCAACGGCCCCTTGGCCACCTCGACCGTGTTGTGCACCCCGGTGAGGTTGACGTCGATGACGTCACGCCACCCCTCGGGCCCGGACTGCATCGGCGCGATCCCGGCGTTGGCCACCACGATGTCCAACCGCCCGAACGCGTCCAGGCCCACCTGCAGCGCCGACGCCAGCGCCTGCTGGTCGCGAACGTCGGCCCGCTGCGCCACGATTCGCGCGCCGGTGTCCTCGACCAGCTTGACCGTGGCGGCCAGATCGTCGGCGGACGCCAGCGGGTAGGGGACCGACGCGATCTGATCGCAGATGTCGACGGCGATGATGTCCGCGCCGTCGGCGGCCAGCCGGACCGCCTCCGCGCGGCCCTGACCGCGTGCCGCGCCGGTGATGAACGCGACCCTGCCGGTGAGTGAACCCATCAGGGCCGCAGCGCGCCCTTGGCCGGATCGCCGGCGACCACCGGGGCCAGCATCTTGATGTCCGGTGCGCCGTCGAGGTGCTCGCCGATGGTGCCGAACAGCTCACCGATCGCCGGGGCGGTGCTGTGCGCCTGCAGCGCGTCCGCGGACGCCCACTGCTCGACGAACACGAACGTCCCGTTGCTCTCGTGCAACGAGTAGAGCTGGCAGCCGGGCTCGTCGTGCACCGCCGCGACGGCCTTCGTGCAGGCCTCCCGCACCAGATCCACCGACTCGGGCTTGGCGGTCATGGTGGCGACAACGACGACGGGGCTTTCGGACATACGGCTCGCTCCTTGGTGAGTGGCTGCTGGACGAGTGCACAGCCTACCCATGATCTAGATCACGTCGACCCACACCGTGAACGCCAGCGGGAACGGCGGGACCGTGACGCCGCGGTGACCTTGGTGTCCTCCTTGAACACCCGCATCAGGTCGGCGCCGTGGCCGCGGTAGGCCAGGTTCTGGCTCCACGTCGCGACCAGTGCGATCACCGCGTGACGCACAGGATCCCGGTGGTGGTCGGCGGCCCGGGGGAGGGTTTGACGTCGGTCGTCGGCGCACCGCATGTCGCGAAACGGCCTCGATTGATACGGATCTGTGACCCGTGTGGCTGATGGTGAATCTGGGGCTGGAGGGACTAGGCTTGCGGGCATGCCTAGTAAGACCGCCGCCCGCTCCGGGAACCGTTCGAGCAGGTCAAAGGCTGGTGCGCGCTCGGGCAGCCGGACGGCGCCCCGTCGTAAACCGGCCCCGCGCCGAAACGCGTCGCCGATCTCCTCGGCGGGGGTCTCGGTCGGGCGCGGACTGCGGGCCGGCTGGCTGATGCTGGCCAAGGGCGCCGGCACGACCGCCCGCTCGGTCGGCCGCGCCCGCGATCTGGAACCCGGCCACCGCCGCGACGGCATCGCGCTGGCGCTCATCGGGCTGGCCGTCGTCGTCGCGGCGGCCTCGTGGTTCGACGCCGCGCGACCCGTCGGCGCCTGGATCGACACCGTCGTGCGGATGGTCATCGGCGGCGCCGTCGTGCTGGTCCCGATCGCGCTCGCCGGCATCGGCGTCACGCTGATGCGCACCGAACCCGACCCCGACTCCCGGCCGCGGCTGATCCTCGGCACCGCCATGATCGCGCTGCCCGTGCTCGGGCTGTGGCATCTGTGGGCCGGCTCGCCCGCCGATCCGACCGAACGCCAGCACGCCGCCGGGTTCGTCGGCTTCGCGATCGGCGGTCCGCTCGCCGACGGCCTGACACCGTGGATCGCCGCGCCGCTGCTGTTCATGGGCGTGCTGTTCGGGGTGCTGCTGGTCACCGGAACGACGATCCGCGAGGTGCCCTCGACGCTGCGCGCGATGTTCTCCACCCGCGGCTACGACGACTACGAAGACGACGAATACGGCGACGACGAGTACGACGAATACGGCGACGACGAGTACTACGACGGCGACACCGTCGAGATGGACCGTCCCGACGACTTCTCCGACGGCTACTTCGACACCCCGCCGCCGGCCGAGGATCCGTCGGAGGCCAAGCCGTGGCCCGGCGTCGACGCCGCCGCACCGCCGGCGTCGCGCTTCAGCGGCGGCACGCCGATGGAGAACTACCCGCTCGAGGACAACACGCCGACCGTCCCGGAACCCAAGCCGCGCAAGAAGAAGCAGTCCAAGCCGCAGCAGAACCTGTCGATCGGCCGCGTGGTGGAGGGCCCGTACGCGCTGCCGTCGCTGGACCTGCTGATCCCCGGCGACCCGCCGAAGCGGCACAGCGCGAGCAACGACCGCATGATCGAGGCGATCACCTCGGTGCTGCAACAGTTCAAGGTCGACGCCGCGGTCACCGGCTGCACCCGCGGCCCGACAGTGACCCGCTACGAGGTCGAGCTCGGCCCGGGTGTCAAGGTCGAGAAAATCACCGCGCTGCAACGCAATATCGCCTACGCGGTGGCCACCGAGAGCGTGCGCCTGCTGGCGCCGATCCCCGGCAAGTCCGCGGTCGGTATCGAGGTGCCAAACGTCGACCGCGAGGTGGTCCGGCTGGCCGACGTGCTCACCGACGACGCCACCCGCTCCGACAACCACCCGCTGGTCATCGGTCTCGGCAAAGACATTGAGGGCGAGTACATCTCGGCGAACCTGGCCAAGATGCCGCACCTGCTGGTCGCCGGTTCGACGGGTTCGGGCAAGTCGAGCTTCGTGAACTCGATGCTGGTCTCGCTGCTGCTGCGGGCCACCCCGGAGGAGGTCAGGATGATCCTGATCGACCCGAAGATGGTGGAACTGACGCCCTACGAAGGCATTCCGCACCTGATCACGCCGATCATCACCCAGCCGAAGAAGGCCGCCGCCGCCCTGGCCTGGCTGGTGGAGGAGATGGAGCAGCGCTACCAGGACATGCAGGCGTCCAAGGTGCGCCACATCGACGACTTCAACAAGAAGGTGCGCTCCGGGGAGATCACCGCGCCGCTGGGCAGCCAGCGCGAGTACAAGCCGTACCCGTACATCGTCGCGATCGTCGACGAGCTGGCCGACCTGATGATGACCGCGCCGCGCGACGTCGAGGACGCGATCGTGCGCATCACCCAGAAGGCCCGCGCCGCCGGTATCCACTTGGTGCTGGCCACCCAGCGGCCGTCGGTCGACGTGGTCACCGGCCTGATCAAGACCAACGTGCCGTCACGGTTGGCGTTCGCCACCTCGTCGCTGACCGACAGCCGCGTCATCCTCGACCAGCCGGGTGCGGAGAAGCTGATCGGCATGGGCGACGGCCTGTTCCTGCCCATGGGTGCGAACAAGCCGATCCGCCTGCAGGGCGCGTTCATCACCGACGAGGAGATCGGCGCCGTCGTCGAGGCCACCAAGGCCCAGGCCGAACCGGAGTTCGTCGAGGGCGTCACCGCGGCCAAGGCCGGCGAACGCAAGGACGTCGACCCCGACATCGGCGACGACATGGACCTGTTCCTGCAGGCCGTGGAGCTGGTGGTGTCCAGCCAGTTCGGTTCGACGTCGATGCTGCAGCGCAAGCTGCGGGTCGGGTTCGCCAAGGCCGGCCGGCTGATGGACCTGATGGAGACCCGCGGCATCGTCGGCCCGTCCGAGGGCTCCAAGGCGCGCGAGGTGCTGGTCAAGCCCGAGGACCTGGCGGGCACGCTCGCGCTGATCCGCGGCGGCTCCGACGCCTCCGGCGGCGACGGCGACGGCACCGACGACTAGCGAAACCGCTAGAGGGTGAGCAGCATTCGGGTGTTGCCGAGGGTGTTCGGCTTGACGTAGGACAGGTCGAGGAACTCGGCGACACCCTCGTCGTAGGAGCGGCACATCTCCTCGTAGACCTCCGCGGTCACCGGGGTGCCCTCGATCTCCTTGAATCCGTGCTTGGAGAAGAACGCCACCTCGAAGGTCAGCACGAAGATCCGTTCCAGCCGCAGCTCCCGCGCCACGTCGAGCAGTCGGTCCACGATCAGATGCCCCACGCCCTGGCCCTTGACCTTGGGATGCACGGCGACGGTGCGCACCTCGCCGAGGTCGGCCCACAGCACGTGCAGCGCGCCGCAGCCGATGATCTCGTCGTCGCGTTCGGCGACCCAGAACTCCTGCACGGACTCGTACAGGGTGACCAGATTCTTCTCCAGCAGGATCCGGCCCGCATAGATGTCCACCAGGGCTTTGATCGCCGGAACATCCGAGGTGCGCGCACGCCGCACGACGACTTGGCCGGGTTCTGCGCTCACAGGTGGAGAGTATCGGTTCGCTCAACCGATATTCTGTGGCGGTGTCGGGCCAACCTCAGACAGATCCGCTGGCTCCGCGCGTCCCGGTGGCGAACATCGCCAATGTCCTGACCGGCGTGCGGCTGGTGTTGGTTCCGGTTTTCCTGGTTTTCCTGTTCCTCGGTGACGGCCATGAAACGTTCTGGCGGATAGCCGCATTCGTGGTGTTCGCTGTGGCGGTCATCACCGACCGGTTCGACGGGGCCCTGGCGCGCAGCTACGGCATGGTCACCGAGTTCGGGACGCTGGCCGATCCGATCGCCGACAAGGCGCTGATCGGGGCCGCGCTCATCGGGCTGTCGATGCTCGGCGACCTGCCCTGGTGGATCACGCTGGTGATCCTGGCCCGCGAGCTCGGCATCACGGTGCTGCGGTTCATGGTGCTGCGGCACGGCGTCATTCCCGCCAGCCGCGGCGGCAAGCTCAAGACCCTGGTGCAGGCGGTGGCGATCGGGCTGTTCGTGCTGCCGCTCTCGGGTGCCTGGCTCACCGGCGCCTGGGTGATCATGTGGGCCGCCGTCGTGCTCACCGTGCTGACCGGCATCGACTACGTCGTTTCCGCGATCAGGGACTCCCGTGCCCGGGTCGCCGACTGACGACCCGCTCGTCAACGACGACGCCCGTGCGGTGGTCGCCGACCTGACCGTGCGCGGCCAGACCGTGGCCACCGCGGAATCGCTGACCGCGGGCCTGCTGGCGGCCACCCTGGCTGGGGTGCCCGGTGCCAGCGCCGTGCTGCTCGGCGGCCTGGTCACCTACACCGTGGACACCAAGGTGGCGCTGGCCGGGGTGCCGCGCGAGGTGCTCGCCGAGGTCGGCCCGGTGGCCGAACCGACGGCGCGGGCGCTGGCCGTCGGCGCCCAGCAGCGCTGCGGCGCGACCTGGGGCGTCGGACTGACCGGGGTGGCCGGACCCGAACCGCACGGCGGGCACCCCGTCGGCACCGTGTTCCTCGGCATCGCAGGGCCGCTGCAGACCTCCGTCGTCGAGCTCGCGCTGACCGGTTCGCGCTGGCAGATCCGGCTGGCGGCGGTGCGGGAGGCGCTGGTCGGGTTGCGCGCCGCGATCGCACAGCACTAACCCGGTGAACCCGGGAACCATCCGGACCGTGTGCGTCGTTGCGCTATTAGGTTGCGCTATTAAGCCCCCAGTTGACCCCGGGAAGGGAGAGCACGATGACGGCATTGCTTCGCGAGGTGATCGGCGACGTGCTGCGTCGGGCCCGCGTCGAACAGGGGCGCACCCTGCGTGAGGTGTCCGACACCGCGCGCGTGAGCCTCGGCTACCTCTCGGAGGTCGAACGGGGTCGCAAGGAGGCCTCCAGCGAGCTGCTCAACGCGATCTGCGGCGCGCTCGACATCCCGCTGTCGCGGGTGCTCACCGACGCCGGTGAGGAACTTCAGCGCGAGGAGAGCGCCGCGAGCGCCGCATTCGATACCGCCGGTGCCTCGGCCAGCGCCGCCAACATCGACGAGGCCACCAAGGTGGTCATCCCGCAGGTCGTGTCCATGGCGGTCGCCTGACGTCGGTTTCCGGTGTGTCGTGCGGGTGTGGTGAGGCACCCCGACCCGATAGATTGGGCAGCACGGTAAGCCGGGTACCGGGGAGTCCGGAACAACCCTAAAGACACGAAGGCGGAATGAACCCATGGCCAATCCGTTCGTCAAGGCGTGGAAGTACCTCATGGCGCTGTTCAGCTCCAAGGTCGACGAGTACGCCGATCCGAAGGTGCAGATCCAGCAGGCGATCGAGGAAGCCCAGCGCCAGCACCAGGCCCTGACCCAGCAGGCCGCGCAGGTGATCGGCAACCAGCGGCAGCTCGAGATGCGGCTGAACCGTCAGCTCGCCGACATCGAGAAGCTGCAGGCCAACGTCCGCCAGGCGCTCACCCTCGCCGACCAGGCCACCGCCGCCGGCGACGCCGCCAAGGCCACCGAGTACACCAACGCCGCCGAGGCGTTCGCCGCGCAGCTGGTGACCGCCGAGCAGAGCGTCGAGGACCTCAAGGCCCTGCACGACCAGGCGTTGCAGGCCGCCGCACAGGCCAAGAAGGCCGTCGAGCAGAACGCGATGATGCTGCAGCAGAAGATCGCCGAGCGCACCAAGCTGCTGTCCCAGCTCGAGCAGGCCAAGATGCAGGAGCAGGTCAGCGCCTCACTGCGGTCGATGAGCGAGCTCACCGCCCCGGGCACCACGCCGAGCCTCGACGAGGTCCGCGAGAAGATCGAGCGCCGCTACGCCAACGCGATGGGCGAGGCCGAGCTGGCGCAGAACTCGGTGCAGGGCCGGATGATGGAGGTCCAGCAGGCCAGCATCCAGATGGCCGGGCACTCGCGGCTCGAACAGATCCGCGCGTCGATGCGCGGCGAGCAGCTGCCCGCAGGCGGCGCCACCGCGTCCCAGCCCGCCACCCCGGCCGCCAACCCCACCGAGGCGACGCCGGAAAACCCGTTATCCCAATAACTTCCGAGGAATGACATGAGTTCGCGATCCGGTCGCCCCGAGGCGTGGCGATCCATGACGCAGCGCGCGGTCGACACCGCCGCTGAATGGACCGAGCTGCTGGCCGCCAGGCTCAGCGCGGCGGCGGATCCGCGGGCCAAACTCCTGCGCAAACGCCGGTGGGCGGCTCGGCTGACGGCGTTCTTCTCGGTGTCGTGCCTGTTCTGGATCGGCGTGACGGCACTGCTGGCGGCGTGGAGCACACCGTGGTGGGCACTGTTCATCCCGGCGCCGATCGCCGCCGGTGCCGCGTTCTTCGCGACGCTGTCGTTCCTGCGCTGGCGCTGGCTCAAGGGCGAACCGCTGCCGCCGCCGCGCGCCTCGGCCCGCCGGCTCCCGCCGCGCGGGTCGGCCGCGCGACCGCCGATGGCGGCGCTGGCGGCATCGGAGCGCGGCCTGACCTCGCTGCTGGGCGTGATGGAGCGCGGGCGGATGCTGCCCGCCGACGAGTTGCGGGAGCTGCGCGCCGCCGCCGATCACACCGCCGCCACCATGGCCGCCACGGCCCGCGAGGTGGTGTCGATGGAGCGTGCGGTCAGCGCCGCCCCGCAGTCCCGCGCGCACCTGCTGCCGACGATTCAGGCCTATCGGGCCCAGCTCGACCACGGCGCCCGCCAGTACCACGAAATGGTCACCGCGGCAGCGCAATTGGTGTCGGCTGCCAACACCGGGCAGACGTCGACATCACCGCTGTGGCAACAGCGTTACCGCGACGAGCTGACCACCGCCACCGACCGCCTGCTCGGCTGGGCGCAGGCGTTCGACGAACTCGGCCACGTACGCGGCGCCTGAGCTACATGGTCGGGCGCAGCGACGGGAACACCGTCGCGGCCAGTCCGCGCACCGTGGCCTTGAGGAAGTCGAACATGTCGAAGTAGTCGCGCCACAGCGTGATTCGGCCGCCGTGCAGCTCGAACACCCCGCACACCCAGAACTGCAGCCGTACCGGGCCGAACACCAGCGCGTCGGTGCGCTCGGTCAGCACCGCGTTGCCCTCGCCGGCGATGCGGTGGATCTTCACCTCGAACCCGACGCGGCCCTGCCCGCGCCGCATCGTGCCGATGATGCGGTGCCGACCGCGGATCGTCGGGAAACCGACGTTCTGCCACTCGGCGTTGTCGGACAGCAACACGTCGGCGGTGTCGTAGTCCTCGTCCTGAAGTGCGTAGAGGAACGTCTCGACGGTCCGGACGTTGTCGAGATCGGTCTGGACTTCGGAAGCCTGGTCGGTCATGGGGCAAGCCTAGTGGTGCGGTGCTGTGGCAGGGTAGGGGAAATGCGCGTCGCGATCGTCGCCGGACCTGATCCCGGACACGCCTTTCCGGCCCTTGCGCTGTGCCTTCGCTTCCTGGCCAACGGGGACAGCCCGACCCTGCTCACCGGCGCTGAATGGCTCGACACCGCCCGCGCCGCCGGGGTGGGCGCTCTCGAGCTTCTCGGCCTGGACCCCACCGACGACGATGACGATGCCGACGCCGGCGCCAAGATCCACCGGCGCGGCGCCCGGATGGCGGTGCTCAACGTGCCGCAGCTGCGTGAGCTGGCGCCCGACCTGATCGTGTCCGACGTGATCACCACCGCGGGCAACTTCGCCGCCGAGCTGCTGGACGTGCCGTGGGTGGAGCTCAACCCGCATCCGCTGTACCTGCCGTCGAAGGGGCTGCCGCCGATCGGCAGCGGTCTGGCGCCGGGGGTGGGGCTGCGGGGCCGGCTGCGCGATGCGGTGCTGCGCGCCCTGTCGGCGCGGTCCTGGCGCGACGGTGTCCGGCAGCGCGGCGAGGCGCGCGTCGAAATCGGGCTGCACGCAGCCGATCCCGGCCCGCTGCGACGGTTGATCGCGACGCTGCCCGCGCTGGAGGTGCCACGGCCGGACTGGCCGCGCGAGGCGGTGGTGGTCGGCCCGCTGCACTTCGAGCCGACGACGGCGACGCTGCCGGTGCCGGACGGGGACGGGCCGCTGGTGGTGGTGGCGCCGTCGACGGCCACCACCGGCACCCAGGGGCTGGCCGAGCTGGCGCTGGAGGTGTTGACGCCCGGGGAGGTACTGCCGGCGGGCGCGCGGGTGGCGGTGTCGCGGCTCGGCGGGGCCGACGTCGCGGTGCCGCCGTGGGCCGTCGTCGGGCTGGGCCGTCAGGACGCGCTGCTCGCGCGCGCCGACCTGGTCATCTGCGGCGGCGGGCACGGCATGGTGTCCAAGACGCTGCTGGCCGGGGTGCCGATGGTGGTGGTGCCCGGCGGGGGAGACCAGTGGGAGCTCGCCAATCGTGTTGTGCGGCAAGGCAGTGCACAGCTGGTGCGGCCGCTGACCGGGGAGGCGCTGGCCGGCGCGGTGCGCGAGGTGCTGGCCGGGCCCGGGTACCGGGAGGCGGCCCGGCGGGCCGGGGCGTCGATCGCCGAGGTGGCCGATCCGGTGCAGGTGTGCCATGAAGCACTGGCGCGGACCGCGTAGGTTGGGCGCGTGCGTTTGACGGAGTTTCGCGAACTCGTGGACGGGCAGTTCGGTCCGGTGCGCGGGGCGTCGCTGCTCGTGGATCACGTGCTCACCGCGCTGGGCGGCCGGACCGCCGAGCAGGCCATCGAGGACGGGGTGGACCCGCGGGAGGTGTGGCGGGCGCTGTGCGCGGACTTCGACGTCCCGCGCGATCAGTGGTGAGCCCGGCCTGATCGGCGCGCCTCCTTGCCATCGAACACACGTTCGTTACTGTGATGGTTGTGCGACGGCTAGATGCTGGTCAGGCCGACTTGTCGGTGGCTGCCTCTAGTGTCACGGCAACTGATCGAACCCGATCACCGAACTGCTAGACATCCGAAGGACGGAGACCATCATGGCGCAGGCACCCGATCGCGAGAAGGCCCTCGAGCTGGCGCTCGCACAGATCGACAAGAACTTCGGCAAGGGCTCGGTGATGCGGCTGGGCGAGGAGGTCCGCCAGCCGATCTCGGTCATCCCGACCGGCTCGATCGCGCTGGACGTGGCGCTGGGTATCGGTGGCCTGCCGCGGGGCCGGATCATCGAGATCTACGGTCCGGAGTCCTCGGGTAAGACCACCGTCGCCCTGCACGCCGTGGCCAACGCACAGGCCTCCGGCGGGATCGCGGCGTTCATCGACGCCGAGCACGCCCTGGATCCCGAGTACGCCAAGAAGCTGGGTGTGGACACCGATGCGCTGCTGGTCAGCCAGCCCGACACCGGTGAGCAGGCCCTCGAGATCGCCGACATGCTGGTGCGCTCGGGCGCCATCGACATCATCGTCATCGACTCGGTGGCCGCGCTGGTGCCGCGCGCCGAGATCGAGGGCGAGATGGGCGACAGCCACGTCGGCCTGCAGGCCCGCCTGATGAGCCAGGCGCTGCGCAAGATGACCGGCGCGCTGAACAACTCGGGCACCACTGCGATCTTCATCAACCAGCTGCGCGAGAAGATCGGCGTGATGTTCGGCTCGCCCGAGACCACCACGGGCGGTAAGGCGCTGAAGTTCTACGCCTCGGTGCGCATGGACGTGCGCCGCATCGAGACGCTCAAGGACGGCACCGAGGCGGTCGGCAACCGCACCCGGGTCAAGATCGTCAAGAACAAGGTGTCGCCGCCGTTCAAGCAGGCCGAGTTCGACATCCTCTACGGCCGCGGCATCAGCCGGGAGGGCTCGCTGATCGACATGGGCGTCGAGCAGGGCTTCATCCGCAAGTCCGGCTCCTGGTTCACCTACGAGGGTGAGCAGCTCGGCCAGGGCAAGGAGAACGCCCGCAACTTCCTGCTCGAGAACCCCGACGTGGCCAACGAGATCGAGAAGAAGATCAAAGAGAAGCTCGGCATTGGCGCGCAGGTGACCGATGAAGACGTCCTCCCCGCCCCAGTCGACTTCTGAGGCCTCCCGCGAGGAGCAGGCGCACAACCTGTGTCTGCGCCTGCTCACCGTGCGAGCCCGCACCCGCGCCGAACTGGCCACCCACCTGGCCAAGCGCGGCTACCCCGACGACGTCGGTGAACGGGTGCTGGACCGGTTGGCCCGGGTCGGGCTGATCGACGACGCGGACTTCGCCGAGCAGTGGGTGCGGTCCCGGCGGGCCAACGCCGGCAAGGGCCGGCGGGCGCTGATCGCCGAGCTGCGCACCAAGGGCGTCGACGACGACATCATCGAGGCGGTGCTCGCCGACGACGAGCCCGGCGCCGAACGCGCGCGGGCCGAGAAGCTGGTCGCCGACCGGTTGCGCCGCGAGAAGCTCACCGACGAGGACGAGGTGAAGGTGGCCCGCAGGCTGGTCGGCATGCTCGCCCGCCGCGGCTACAGCCAGTCGATGGCGTTCGACGTCGTCAAGGTCGCGTTGGCCAACGAACGTGAACGGCGTCGGGTGTAGTCCGGTGCAGATCTCGGTCAAGCTCGCCCCGACCTTCGACTACCCGGTGCTGGAACGGTTCTGGCGCACCGCCGACGATCTGGGCTTCCCGGCGGTGTGGAACTACGACCACTTCCACGGACTGACCGACCCGGCGACGCCCACCCACGAGGGTTGGACCAGCCTGGCCGCCATGGCGGTGGTGGTGCGGCGCGCCCGGGTGGGTTGCCTGGTCAGCGGCGTCACCTTCCGGAACCCGGCCGTGCTGGCGAAGATGGCCGTCACCGTCGACCACATCAGCGGCGGCCGACTGGACTTCGGCATCGGCGCGGGCTGGCACGAAGGGGAGCACCGCGGCTACGGCATCGAGTTCCCGGCGCCGGGACGGCGGGTCGCGATGGTCGACGAGGCGCTCACCGTGATCCGCCGGCTGTGGACCGAGGAGGTCGTCGACTTCGCCGGCCGGTTCTACACGCTCGAGGGTGCCCGCTGCGAACCCAAACCCCTGCAGCGGCCGTATCCGCCGATCGTCGTCGGCGCCGCCCAGCCCAGGATGCTGCGGGTGGCCGCCCGGCACGCCGACGAGTGGAACATGCCCAGCCGCGACCCGCAGGCGTGGGCGGCGGCGCGCGATGAACTCGACGCCGCCTGCGGTGAACTGGGCCGCGACCCGGCCTCGATCCGCCGTGGCGTCCAGCTGTTCCTGCACCCCGAGGACCCCGACCAGACCGACGCTGAGCTCGCCGCGATCGAGCAGTACCGCGACCTGGGCTGCCAGCACGTGGTGCTGTCGTTCTACCAGCCGCCCGGCGACGACCTGCTGCGGCGCTGCGCCGACCTGCTCTGAAGATCAGACGGTCTTGGCGCCGGGTGCGCCCTCCTGCTCGACGGCCTCGGACTCCAGCGGCGCGGGTCCGCGCCGCGAACCGCGCATCCGGCGCTCGACGCGGGTCGCCACCCACGACAGCGCGAAGTTCACGCTGATCATCAGCGCCGCCACCACGATCAGCGCGGGCAGCAGATTGCCGTACGCCGCGCCCATCTGCACGCCCTGGCGCACCAGCTCCAGGAACGTGATGATGTAGCCGATCGCGGAGTCCTTCAACACCACCACCAGCTGGGAGATCAGCACCGGCAGCATCGACGTGATCGCCTGCGGCAGCAGCACCGCACGCATCGTCTGCCCCCACGTCAGCCCCAGTGCCACCGCCGCCTCGGACTGACCGCGGGGCAGGGCGTGCACCCCGGCGCGCACGATCTCGGCGATGACCGCCCCGTTGTACAGCGTCAGACCGGTCACCACACCGGCCAGCGCCAGATGCTTGGCCGGGAACACGTCGTACAGCGCGTACACCGAGTACGCGAACAACATCATGATCAGCACCGGCACCGCGCGGAAGAACTCCACCAGCACCGCGCAGAACCACCGGATCCCGGTGTGCGTCGAGAGCCGGCCCACACCCAGCACGAGCCCCAGCACCAGCGCCATCACGATCGACATCGCGGCGGCGGTCAGCGTGCCCTGCACGCCGGGCAGCACATAGGTCTTCCACAGGTTGGCCGTCAGGAACGGCTCCCATTTCTCCGCTGTCAGTTGGCCTTTGGCGTTCAGCCGGCTGTAGATCAGCCAGACCAGCAGCACCACGACGATCGCGGTGACGACATTGAACACCTGGTTGCGGGCCCGCGCCCGCGGCCCCGGCGCGTCGAACAGAACCGAACTGCTCATTACCGGGCCACCGCCAATCTCTTACCCAGCCAACTGAAGAACAACCCCGTCGGCAGCGTCAGGACCACGAAGCCCAGCGCGAAGATCGAGCCCACCGTCAGGATCGCCGCGGTGTTCTCGATCATCTCCTTCATCAGCAGTGCCGCCTCGGCCACACCGATGGCCGCGGCGATGGTGGTGTTCTTCGTCAACGCGATCAGCACCGACCCCAGCGGCATGATCACCGCGCGGAAAGCCTGCGGCAGCAGGATAAGTCGCAGATTCTGGCTGAACGTCAGCCCCAGCGACCGGGCCGCCTCGGCCTGACCCAGCGGCACCGTGTTCACCCCGGAGCGCACCGTCTCGCACACGAAAGCCGCGGTGTAGACGCTCAATCCGAGCACCGCCAGCCGGAAGTTGCTGTCCTCGATCGACGTCGGCGAATTCGGATCGACCAGCGTGATCCCCATCGTCTGCGCCAGCCCGAACGAGCAGAACAGGATGATCAGCGTCAGCGGCGTGTTGCGGACCACGTTGACGTACGCGGTGCCCAGCCAGTTGAGCATCGGCACCGGTGCCAGCCGCATGGCGGCCAGCACCGTGCCGAGCACCAGCGCTCCCACACCTGAGTAGACCGTCAGCTGGATCGTCGTCCAGAAGGCCTCGAGGATCGCGCTGAGCGGGTAACCGGGGAGAACCTCCACATCACCTCCTGCCGTGGTGGGGGAGGCCCGTCAGCTCTGGTTGATCTGCGGGGGTTCGGGCGCCGGGATACCCGCGGCACCCAGGTTGTCCTCCCACGCCTTCTTCCACGAGCCGTCCTGTTCCATCTTGACCAGCGCGTCGTTGATCTTGGTCAGCAGCTCGGTGTCGCCCTTCTTCAGGCCGATCCCGTAGTTCTCCTCGGAGAAGGTGTCGCCGACGATCTTGAACTGGCCGGGCTGCTGGGCGGCGTAACCGGCCAGGATCACCTCGTCGGTGGTGACCGCGTCGATCGCGCCGTTCTTCAGCGCCTCGATGCACGCCGAGTAGGTGTCGTACTGCTGCAGCTGCACACCCGGGTACTCGTCCTTGATCCGCTGTGCCGGCGTCGACCCCGACACCGAGCACAGTTTCTTGTTGTTCTCCAGCGACGCCGGGCCGGTGATGTCCTCGTTGTCGGCGCGCACCAGCAGGCTCTGGCCGGTGATCAGGTACGGGCCCGCGAAGTCCACCTTCTCCTTACGGGCGTCGGTGATCGAGTAGGTCGCGGCGATGAACTTCACCTGATCGTTCTGGATCAGCGTCTCGCGCTGCCCCGACGGGGCCTCTTTCCACTCGATCTTGTCCTCGGGGTAGCCGAGTTCCTTGGCGACGTACTTGGCCACGTCGACGTCGAACCCGCTCATCGTGCCGTCGGGATTCTTCAGACCCAGCCCCGGCTGGTCGAACTTGGTGCCGATGACGATGGTGTCGCCACTGTCCCCGCCGCCACCGCATGCGGTCGCCGCCAGCGGGAGCGCGACGGCGAGCGCAAGCGCTCCCAGGACACGCTTCGAGATGGATGGCATCGGTGTTCCTTTCGACTAATGGTGAAGGATCTTGCCGAGAAAGTCCTTGGCGCGCTCGGACTTCGGGTTGGAGAAGAACTCGGTGGGGGTCGCGGACTCGACGATCGCGCCGTCGGCCATGAACACCACCCGGTCCGCGGCACCCCGCGCGAACCCCATCTCGTGGGTGACGACCACCATGGTCATCCCCTCCTTGGCCAACGAGGTCATCACGTTGAGGACCTCGTTGATCATCTCCGGGTCCAGCGCGCTGGTCGGCTCGTCGAACAGCATGACCTTCGGGTTCATCGCCAGCGAGCGGGCGATCGCGACCCGCTGCTGCTGACCGCCGGACAGCTGCGCCGGGTATTTGTCGGCCTGGTTGGCCACCCCGACCCGCTCCAGGAGTTCCATTGCGGTCTTGCGCGCCTGCTCCTTGGGGATCTTGCGCACCTTCATCGGTGCCAGGGTGACGTTCTCCAGAATCGTCTTGTGCGCGAACAGGTTGAACGACTGGAACACCATGCCGACGTCGGAGCGCAGCTGGGCGAGCTTGCGGCCCTCCTCGGGTAGCGGCTCACCGTCGATGGTGATCGTGCCCGAGTCGATCGGCTCCAGCCGGTTGATCGTGCGGCACAACGTCGACTTGCCCGACCCGGACGGGCCCAGCACCACGATGACCTGACCGCGGTCGACGTCGAGGTTGATGTCCTTGAGTACGTGCAGATCGCCGAAGTGCTTGTTGACTCCCTTGATGGAGATCATGGGTGTGCCGACGGTGCCAGGCGATGCGTCATCAACACCTGACTCAGAAGACGCCATGAGTCGCAACCTTACCGGCCGAACTCGCAGTTCGCGCGTGGTCTGCGCAATCCGGGCGCAAGTCCCGGACTTGACACCTGTCTATTAAGAATCGCGGCGATCGCATCTCTGGGCCACGGACTCGTCGTGCGGCACTGTAGGTCGGCCGGACATCGCTGTCGGCGTGAGTGGTCGAAACCGGTACCCCCGAAACGACTTTCAGCGATCCGCGGGATCGTCTGCCCGTTCACGAACCGCTGTCAGGAGCAAACCCGTGACACGACAGATGTTCCCGAGGGGGCGTTGCGCCACAAGCTGTTCGGCCGCGGCCTCCGACTCCCCGAAGCCCGCCGCGCCCCGCGGTACCGCCGTATCACCCAGGAGGCAACAGCATGACCACCGTCACCGAACCCTTGACCTACGGCTCTCAGCGGCTGACCGATCTGATCGGGAGAATCGGTGAGGGTTCGCTGGAGCGCGAACGCACCGGGGAGCGGCCGTTCGCGGTGATCGACCTGATCAAACGTTCCGGTCTGCTCGCGCTGCGGGTACCGCGCGAGGAGGGCGGCGGCGGCGCGACGCTGAAGGAGTTGTTCGCCACCGTCATTCAGATCGCCACCGTCGACGTCAACGTCGCGCACATCCTGCGCGGGCACTTCGCCCACATCGAGGAGCGGCTCCGCCTCGACGGCGAGGCACGGCGCAAGGGCATCGAACTGGCGTTGGCGGGCAAGCTGATCGGCAACGCGTCCACCGAGATCGGTTCGACGCCGGCGGGCGGCTTCACCTGGCAGACCAGGCTGACGCCCGACGGTGACGACTATCGGCTCAACGGCCGGAAGTTCTTCACCACCGGCACGCTGTACGCGGATTACGCCGAGGTGCTCGCCAGCGATCCGACCGGCGCCTCGGTGATCGCCCTGGTGCCCACCGACCACCCGGGGGTCACGGTGCTCGACGACTGGGACGGTATGGGGCAGCGCGCGACCGGCACCGGCACCGCGATCTTCGAGAACGTGCCGGTGCCCGCGAGCGAGGTGACGCAGTTCGCCCCGCCGGACGCCGACGAGGAGGAGCAGTCGCTCTATCACTCCGGGGCGTTCTTCCAGCTCTACGTCACCGCGCTGGAGGTCGGCGTGATCCACGCGCTGCGCCGCGACGCCGTCGCGCACGTGCACTCGAGGGCCCGCAGCTTCGCCTGGGCGCCGCACCCGGTGCCCGCCGATGATCCGCTGCTGCAGCGAGAGATCGGCGAGATCGCCGCCGCGGCCTACGCGGGCGAGGCCACCGTGCTGGCCGCCGCCGAGGCGCTGGGCCGGGCGTATCAGGCCGACATCGACAACACCGACCCGGACCTGGCGCTGGCGCACGAGGCGTCGCTGCAGGCCGCGCAGGCCAAGATCGTCGTCGACGCGCTCGGCATCAAGGCGGCGTCGCAGATCTTCGACGTGGGCGGCGCGTCGATCGTGCGGGAGGTCTACCTGCTGGACCGGCACTGGCGGAACATCCGCACCCTGGCGTCGCACAACCCGTCGTCCTACAAGGCGCAGGCGGTCGGCGCGTACTTCGCCCGCGGCACCCGGCTGCCCGGCAGCGGATACTTCTGAGCTGCCGCGCCGGGCGCCCGGAGGGCCTTTCCGGCAGATTTGGTGCTGCCGGGAGCCCCGATACTATGGGCAAATGACTTCGACCGTGACGCAGGCGCAGCCCACGGGCCCTGTGTCATCGGCCGCCCCGGCAGAACCGCGCACCTACCAGGTCCGCACGTACGGCTGCCAGATGAACGTGCACGACTCCGAACGGCTCTCAGGGTTGCTGGAAGCCGCCGGGTACCGGCGCGCGGCCGACGACGAGGACGCCGACATCGTCGTGTTCAACACCTGCGCGGTGCGGGAGAACGCCGACAACAAGCTCTACGGCAACCTCAGCCACCTGGCGCCGCGCAAGCAGGCGAATCCGAACATGCAGATCGCCGTCGGCGGCTGCCTGGCGCAGAAGGACCGCGACACGGTGCTGCGCCGCGCCCCCTACGTCGATGTGGTGTTCGGCACCCACAACATCGGGTCGCTGCCGGTGCTGCTGGAACGCGCCCGGCACAACCGCGAGGCCCAGGTCGAGATCCTCGAGGCGCTGCAGGAGTTCCCGTCGGCGCTGCCCGCCGCACGCGAGTCCGCCTACGCCGGGTGGGTGTCGATCTCGGTGGGCTGCAACAACACCTGCACGTTCTGCATCGTGCCGTCGCTGCGCGGCAAGGAGGTCGACCGCCGGCCCGGTGACGTGCTCGCCGAGGTGCAGTCGCTGGTCGACCAGGGTGTGCTAGAGGTCACGCTGCTGGGCCAGAACGTCAACGCCTACGGGGTCTCGTTCGCCGATCCCGACCAGCCGCGCAACCGCGGTGCGTTCGCCGAGCTGCTGCGCGCCTGCGGCACCATCGACGGCCTGGAGCGGGTGCGGTTCACCTCGCCGCACCCCGCCGAGTTCACCGACGATGTGATCGCGGCCATGGCCGAGACGCCGAACGTGTGCCCCACGCTGCACATGCCGCTGCAGTCCGGCTCCGACCGGATCCTGCGCGCGATGCGCCGCTCCTACCGCGCCGAGAAGTTCCTCGGCATCCTCGAGCGGGTGCGCGCGGCCATCCCGCACGCCGCCATCACCACCGACCTGATCGTCGGTTTCCCGGGGAGACCGAGGAGGACTTCCAGGCCACCCTCGACGTGGTCGAGGCCGCCCGGTTCGCCAGCGCCTTCACGTTCCAGTACTCCAAGCGGCCCGGAACACCGGCCGCCGAGCTGCCCGATCAGATCGCCAAAGACGTTGTGACCGAACGCTATCAGCGGCTGCTCGCGCTGCAGGAGCGGATCTCGCTGGAGGAGAACCAGGCTCAGGTCGGCCGCACCGTCGAGGTGCTGGTCGCCACGGGGGAGGGGCGCAAGGACGCGGCCACCGCACGCATGTCGGGCCGCGCCCGCGACGGCCGGCTGGTGCACTTCAACCCGGGCGGCGCCGACATCCGGCCCGGCGACGTCGTCACCACGACCGTCACCGCCGCCGCCCCGCACCACCTCATCGCCGACGGCCCGCTGCACACCCACCGGCGCACCCGCGCCGGTGACGCTCACGCCGCCGGCCTGCGCCCCCGCACGGGTGTGGGGCTGGGCATGCCGCGCATCGGCGCGCCCCCGCCGGCCCCGACCACGACGGGATGCAGCCGATGACCGAGGGCTTCGACGAGTACTTCGACGAGTACAAGGACGACCTCGAGGTCGCCGAACGCCGCGTCGCAGGCGAGATCGATCCCGGCGCAAGGGCTCTGGTGATCGCGATCGGCGTCTTCGCACTGCTGGTGGCGTTCGTGCTGCCGTTCACCGGATCCGCCCGCGGCCTGGACGTGATCATCTACAGCGAGGCCGCGATCCGCGAGGGCGTCACCCTGCCGCTGCGCGTGTTCGCCTGGCTGGCACTGGTGTTCGGGATCGGCTTCTCGATGCTGGCGCTGCTGACCCGCCGGTGGGTGGTGGCCTGGGTGGCGCTGGCCGGTTCGACCGTCGCGGCGTTCCTCGGCATGCTGGGCGTCTGGTCCCGCCAGACCGCCCCCGAGCAGTACCCGGGCCCGCACATCGGCCTGATCCTGGCCTGGGTGGCCGTCGCCGTCGTCACCTTCCACTGGGCGCGCGCGGTGTGGTCGCGCACCAGCGTGCAGTTGGCGGCCGAGGAGCGGCGCCGCCAGGCCATCGCGCAGCAACAGACCAGGAAGCTGCTCGACGAGTTCCCCGACGACCCGGACAACCCCGCTCGGTAGGCCTTCCAGGCCTACTGGCCCTTGGTCAGCGCCGCTGCGGCGGCGTCGGCCCACTGCCGCCACTGCTCGGCGTTGGCCCGCGCCTCGGCGGCCTCCTTCTCCCGGCCCGCGGCCGCCGCCTTCTCGGCCTGACGCTCGTACTGCTCGGCGCGCGCCCGGAACTGGTCGGCGCGGGCCTGGGCCTCCGGGTCGACGCCGCGCGGCGCGGCCTCCCGGATCCTCTTCTCCACCGCCCGCAGCCGGCGCTCCAGCTCGGCGGCGCGGTCGCGCGGCACCTTGCCGATGGCGTCCCACTTGTCGACGATCGTCCGCAGCGCCGCCCGCGCCGCATCCAGGTCGGCGGTGTCGATCTTCTCCGCCTCCGCCAGCAGCGCCTCCTTGGCCTCGGCGTTGGCGCGGAACTCCGCGTCGCGCTCGGCGCTGGCCGCGTTGCGGGCGCTGAAGAACTTGTCCTGCGCCGCCTTGAACCGCTGCCACAGCGCGTCGTCGACGTCCTTGGCGGCCCGCCCGGCGGCCTTCCACTCGGCGAGCAGGTCGCGGAACGCCTGGCTGGTCGGCCCCCAGTCGGTGGAGTCCGCCAGCGCCTCGGCGCGTTCGCACAGCGCCTCCTTGGCCTGCCGGGCCCCGGCCCGCTCACGGTCCAGTTCGGCGAAGTGCGAACCCCGGCGGCGGTTGAACTGCTCGCGGGCCGCCGAGTAGCGCTTCCACAGCGCATCGTCGGTCTTGCGGTCCAGCCCGGTGATGGTGCGCCACTCCTCGAGGATCTCGCGCAACCGGTCGCCGGCGGCCTTCCACTGGGTGGAGTTGGCGGCGATGTCCTCGGCCTCGGCGGCCAGCGCCTCCTTGCGGGCGGTCTGCGCGGCCCGGAACTCCTCGCGGCGGGCCTTCTCGGCCGCCGCGGTCTCGTCGGCGTGGTTGATGATCGCGTTGAGCCGGTCGGCGATCGCGTCGACATCGCCGAGCACGTGGGCGGTCGGCAGGGTGTCGGCCAACGACTGCGCGGCGGCCTTGATCTTGCGGGCGTCGCCGGTCCCGGACTCCAGCCGGGTCTCCAGCAGCACCACCTCGGTCTGCAGATCGTCGAACCGCCTGCCGAAGTGCGCGTACGCCGCCTCGGTGTCGCCGGCCTGCCACGACCCGATGATCCGTTCCCCCGACTTGGTGATCAGCCACACCGTGCCGTCGGGGTCGACCCGGCCGAACCGGTGCGGATCACTGGCCGGGGGTGCGGCCACGATCGGCGCCGGCCGGCCCGGCCGCGGAACAGGACGCGCAGGTCCGGGCCGGGGAGCGGGTTTGGGAGAGGAGGCGTGGCCTCCTGGCTCGCTGGTGGTCATGTCCGTATCCTCGTACCCTCCGCGCGGCGCACCGCGCACCTGCCGCGCAACGCGGCGCCTGCTCGCTGACCGCAATATTCAAACAGGTCGCCGGGGCGCGTGCGCACGGCTTTCCCCGATGCCTCGAAAGGAGACCGATGGCCAGGGCGGATCTGGCGGTCCTGTGCGCGCTGGGCGCGGCGCTGTTCATCGCGATCGGCGACGTGATCCACGAGCGGCAGGCGCACGAGGTCAGCCCCGAGCCGGTCGGCCACCTGGAGCTGTTCGCACGCCTGCTGCGCGACCGGGCGTGGTGGATCGGCAGCCTCGTGGCCGCGGTGGGCTTCACGCTGCAGGCCGCCGCGCTGGGCCTGGGCTCGGTGCTGCTGGTGCAGGCGCTGCTGGTCACCTCGCTGCTGTTCGCGCTGCCGATCAACGCCCGGCTGTCCCACCGGCGGGTCACCGCCGCACAGTGGATCTGGGCGGCGCTGCTGGCCGCCGCCATCGCCGTCATCGTCACCGTCGGCAACCCGACGCCCGGCCACGCCCGCGGCGGCGCCGAGATGTGGACCGTGGTGGCGCTGGTGCTCGTCCCGGCGCTGGTGTTGTGCCTGGTGGGGGCGCGCATCTGGTCCGGGACAGTCAGCGCGGTGCTGCTCGGGCTGGGCTCCGGGGCGCAGTGGGGGGTGTTCGCGGTGCTGACCAAGGGGGTCGTCGACCGGCTCGGTGACGGCCTGTGGGAGCTGCTGGCCGCCCCTGAGCTGTACGTGTGGGCCGCCCTCGCGGTCGGCGGCACCGTGCTGCAGCAGGCGTCGTTCCGGGCCGGGTCGCTGACCGCGTCGCTGCCGACGATGACGGTCGCCGAACCGGTGGTCGCCTCGGTGCTCGGGGTGGTCGTGCTCGGCGAGACGCTGCGCCCCGGCGACGCCGGCTGGGCGACGCTGGTGGCCGCGGTGGCGGTGATGGTGGTGTCGACGGCGGCGCTGGCCCGCAGCGAGGCGGCCACCGCCGGCGGCACCGTCGCAGCGCATTAGCGTGGACGCCGTGCTGAGCGCCATCGCGATCATCCCGTCGGCACCGGTGATGGTGCCGCAACTCGCCGGCGGCGCCGCCGCCGAACTGGCCGACCTGCACGAGGCGGTGGTGGCGGCGGCGTCCGCGCTGCCCGACCGGTGGGTCGCCATCGGCGTCGCAGACGCCAATCCGGGCACAGGCGTCGGAGACGCCAATCCGGGCACGGGCGTCGGAGACGCCGGGGCCGTGATCGGTCCGCACACGGCGGGCACGTTCGCCGGCTACGGCGTCGACGTGCGGGTCACACTGGCGCCCGGCGTCGACGACGACCCGGTGCCGCTGCCGCTGTGCGCGCTGATCACCGGCTGGGTGCGCGGCGTCGCCCGTCCCGGCGCCACCGCCGAGGTGCGGGTCTTCGCCGACGGCAGCCCCGACGCGGTGGCGCGCGGTCGGGCACTGCGCGCCGAACTCGACGCGACCACCGAACCGGTCGGGGTGCTGGTCGTCGGCGACGGCGCCAACACGCTGACCCCGCCCGCGCCCGGCGGCTACGACCCCGACTCGCTGCCGCTGCAGCACGCGTTCGACGAGGCGCTGGCCGGCGGCGACGTCGCCGCGCTGACCCGGCTGCCGCGGGTGATCACCGCCCGCACCGCGTTCGAGGTGCTCGGCGGGCTGGCGGAACCGGGGCCGCGGTCGGCCGAGCAGCTCTACCGCGGCGCGCCCTACGGGGTGGGGTACTTCGCCGGGATCTGGACGCCGTGAGCCGGCCGATCGCGATCGTCGGCCCGACCGGGACGGGCAAGTCGGCGCTGGCGCTGGCGGTGGCCGAGCGGCTGGAACCGAAGGTCTCGGTCGAGATCGTCAACGCCGACGCGATGCAGCTCTACCGCGGCATGGACATCGGCACCGCGAAACTGACCGTCGAGGAGCGGCGCGGCGTCCCGCACCACCAGCTCGACGTGCTCGACGTCACCGAGACCGCCAGCGTGGCCCGCTACCAGCAGGCCGCCGCCGCCGACGTCGAGGCGATCGCCGCGCGCGGCAACGTGCCGGTCATCGTCGGCGGGTCGATGATGTACGTCCAGTCGCTGCTGGACAACTGGACCTTCCCCGCCACCGACCCGCAGGTGCGGGCCCGCTGGGAACAGCGGCTCGCCGAGATCGGCGCGGCCGCGCTGCACGCCGAGCTAGCGCGCGTCGACCCCGCCGCCGCCGAGTCGATCCGGCCCACCGACGGCCGCCGGATCGTGCGGGCGCTGGAGGTCGTCGAGCTGACCGGACAGCCGTTCGCCGCCTCGTTCCCCGAGATCGGTGCACCCCGCTGGGACACGGTGATTGTCGGAATCGACTGGGAGACAACGAGTCTTGACGAGCGTCTGGCGCAGCGCACCGACAAGATGTTCGCCGACGGGCTGGTCGAGGAGGTGCGCGGACTGCTGGAACGCGGGCTGCGCGACGGGGTCACCGCGTCGCGCGCGCTGGGCTACGCGCAGGTGATCGCCGACCTCGACGCCGGCGGGGACGGCTCGGCCGCGCGGGAACCCACGTTCGTCGGCACCCGCCGCTACGTGCGCAGGCAGCGGTCCTGGTTCCGCCGCGACCACCGCATCACCTGGCTGGACGGCGCCGACGATGCCGCACTCGTCGAGGGGACGCTGCGGGTATGGCGCGACGTACCCTGAACGGGTGAGGTTCGCCAAGGGGCACGGCACGCAGAACGACTTCGTCGTGCTGCCCGACACCGAGTTCGAGCTGGATCTGTCGCCGGCGGCGGTGTCGGCGCTGTGCGACCGGCGCCGCGGCCTGGGCGCCGACGGTGTGCTCCGGGTGACCACCGCGGGCGCGGCGCGGGCGGGCGGACTGTTCGAGACGCTGCCCGAAGGGGTGGCCGCCACCGACTGGTACATGGACTACCGCAACGCCGACGGGTCGATCGCGCAGATGTGCGGCAACGGGGTGCGGGTGTTCGCCCACTACCTGCGGGCCAGCGGGCTGGAGAGCCGCGACGAGTTCGTCGTCGGGTCGCTGGCCGGGCCGCGGCCGGTCGTGCTGCACGACTGGGACGCGACCAACGCGGTGGTCACCGTCGAGATGGGTAAGGTCAACCGGCTCGGCACCGGTGAGGCGGTCGTCGGCGGACGCCCCTTCACGGGCCTGGCCATCGACGTCGGCAACCCGCACCTGGCGTGCGTCGATCCCGAGCTGACCGTCGAGGAGCTCGGCGCGCTCGACGTCGGCGCGCCGGTGTCGTTCGACCCCGCCCAGTTCCCGGAGGGGGTCAACGTCGAGGTGCTGACCGCTCCGCACGACGGGGCGGTGTCGATGCGGGTGCACGAGCGCGGGGTGGGGGAGACCCGGTCCTGCGGCACCGGCACGGTGGCCGCCGCGGTGGCTGCGCTGGGGCACGTGGGAACGCCGACGGGCACCCTGGACGTGCGGATTCCCGGCGGGCAGGTCAGTGTCACGATCACCGACACCAACAGCTTCCTGCGCGGGCCGTCGGTGCTGGTGGCCCACGGTGAGCTGTCGCAGGACTGGTGGAAGTCGGCGGAACGATAATGCGCCGCCGTCCGTTAATGGGGGTGCATGAGAAGTGACCTGCGTGCGAATCTGTATTCGCCTATGACATATCCCGACCTTCCCGACACCCCGAGCACCGGTGAACTGGCGCTCGAAGACCGCTCGGCGCTGCGCCGGGTGGCCGGGCTGTCCACCGAACTGACCGACGTCTCCGAAGTCGAGTACCGCCAGCTGCGGCTGGAACGCGTTGTGCTCGTTGGTGTTTGGACCGATGGCACGGTGGCCGACGCCGAGGCGAGCCTGGCCGAGCTGGCCGCGCTCGCCGAGACCGCCGGCTCCGAGGTGCTCGACGGCCTGATCCAGCGCCGCGACAAACCCGACCCGGCCACCTACATCGGCTCCGGCAAGGCCGCCGAACTGCGCGAGGTGGTGGTGGCGACCGGCGCCGACACCGTGATCTGCGACGGCGAGCTCTCACCCGCGCAGCTGACCGCGCTGGAGAAGGCGGTGAAAGTCAAGGTCATCGACCGCACCGCGCTGATCCTCGACATCTTCGCCCAGCACGCCACCAGCCGCGAGGGCAAGGCCCAGGTGTCGCTGGCCCAGATGGAGTACATGCTGCCGCGGCTGCGCGGCTGGGGTGAGTCGATGTCCCGGCAGGCCGGCGGCCGCGCCGGCGGTGCCGGTGGCGGTGTGGGCCTGCGCGGTCCCGGTGAGACCAAGATCGAGACCGACCGCCGGCGCATCCGCGAGCGGATGGCCAAACTGCGTCGCGAGATCAAGGAGATGAAGAAGATCCGCGACACCCAGCGCAGTGCCCGGCGCAGCAGCGACGTCGCGCAGATCGCGATCGTCGGCTATACCAACGCCGGAAAGTCGAGCCTGCTCAACGCGCTCACCGGCGCCGGGGTGCTGGTGGAGAACGCGCTGTTCGCCACCCTCGAACCCACCACACGCCGAGGCGAGTTCGCCGACGGGCGGCCGTTCGTGCTCACCGACACGGTGGGTTTCGTGCGCCATCTGCCCACCCAGCTCGTCGAGGCGTTCCGCTCCACGCTGGAGGAGGTCGTCGACGCCGACCTGCTGGTGCACGTGGTCGACGGCTCCGATGCCAACCCGCTGGCGCAGATCAACGCGGTGCGCGAGGTGATCAACGAGGTCATCGCCGAACACGACGCGCAGCGGGCGCCGGAACTGTTGGTGATCAACAAGATCGACGCCGCCGACGAGCTGACGCTGGCGCAGCTGCGCAGCGCGCTGCCCGATGCGGTGTTCGTGTCCGCGCGCACCGGGGAGGGGCTGGACCGGCTGCAGCAGCGGATCGCCGAGCTGATCCCGCCGACCGACATCACGGTCGACGTGACCATTCCGTACCACCGCGGCGATCTCGTCAACAAGGTGCACGCCGAGGGCCGGGTCGACGCCGTCGAGCACACCGCCGACGGCACCCGGATCAAGGCGCGGGTGCCGGCGGGTCTGGCGGCCGGCCTGCGTGAGTACACCACCTTCGACTGACACACGAAAAGCGCGGAAGGAACAGACCTTCCGTGCTTTTCGTATGAGCGCTGCTAGTGCTGCTCGGCTTCCTGGCGCTTCTCGGCGGCCTTGGCCGCGCCACGGGCGGCCTCGGCTTCGGCCTCCTTCTCGGCGGCGTCGCGCTGCGCGTCGGCCTTGTCCTGCTGGGCCTTGCCCTCGCGGTACAGATCGTCGCGGCCCGCGACAGCGCCGATGACCTCTTTGGCCTTGCCCTTCACACCCTCGACGGCGCCCTTGACGGCTTCCTCGGGACCACTGTTGCCCATGGGGGTTCCTCCTGTTCGGCTTCGGCCGACCAGATTCCCCGATCCAGCGTCGGCTAAACGCGCCTCACGATCGGCGGCGGTTCGTGGGCCCGCACCGGCGGCGGTTCGCCGTTGAACTTCTCCACCTGCACCAGCACGTGCGCGCCGGTGCAGCCGTGGGCCAACTTGGAGGTTCCGACGTCGTCGGTGAGCACGTTCGGATTCCCGTGCACGCACATCGCGTCGGGATCCGCGGGATCGGCCGGGTCGTACCAGGCGCCGGTGGACAGTTGCACCACCCGCGGCCGCAACCGGTCGTCGACCACCAGTCCGGCCAGGCACGCCCCGCGGTCGTTGAACACCCGCACCACGTCACCGTCGCGCAGACCGCGCGCCGCGGCGTCCTGCGGGTGCATCCGAATCGGTTCGCGGCCTCGCACTTTCGACGCCTGGCTGACCGCGCCGGCGTCGAGCTGGCCGTGCAGTCGGGTCGCGGGCTGATTGGCCAGCAGGTGCAGCGGATAGCGCTCGGCGCGTGGTGAGCCCAGCCATTCGTCGGGCTCGAACCACCTCGGGTGGCCGGCGCAGTCGTCGTAGCCGAAACCGTCGATGTCGGCGGAGAAGATCTCGATGCGCCCGCTCGGGGTGCCGAGCCGGTGTCCCACCGGGTCCGCACGGAAGTCCGCCAGCAGCGTCAGGCCCTCCTCGGTGGGCAGCCGCAGCGACCCCTGCTCCCAGAACTCCTCGAACGTCGGAACCGCGAAATCCAGTCCGGCAGCCCACTTCTCGTACAGGTGCGCCAGCCACTCCCACGCGGTACGGCCCTCGGTGAACCGCTCACCGAACCCCAGCTTGTCGGCCAGCGCGGAGAACGTCGTGTAGTCGTCGCGCGAATCGGCGTACGGTTCGGCCAGTTTCGGCATCGCCATCAGCAACGGGTCGTTGCGTGACCCCGAGTAGTCGTCGCGTTCGAACGCCGTCGTCGAGGGCACCACGATGTCGGCGTGTTTGGCCATCGCGGTCCAGTACGGCTCGTGCACCACGACCGTGTCGACGCGGCTGAGCGCCCGCCGCAGCCGCGGAATGTTCTGGTGGTGGTGAAACGGGTTACCCCCGGCCCAGTACACCAGCCTGATGTCCGGGTAGGTCAGTCGCTGGCCGTTGTAGTCGAACGGCTCACCCGGTTTGAGCAGCAGATCGCTGATCGCCGCGACCGGGATGAAGCTGCGCACCGGGTTGACGCCCTGCGGCAGCCGCGGCAGACCCGACCGCAGCGGCGGCAGCCCCGGCTCGTTCATCGACCCGTAGCCGTGGCCGAAACCCCCACCGGGAAGCCCGATCTGGCCCAGCATCGCGGCCAGCGTCAATCCCATCCACGGGGCCTGCTCACCGTGACGCACGCGCTGCAGCGACCAGCTGACCGTGACGATCGTGCGGTGCGCGGCCATCCGGCGCGCCAGCGCCGTCAGTTCCTCGGCGGGCAGTCCGCTGAGCTGCGCCGCCCACCCCGGCGACTTCGGCACCCCGTCGTCGGTGCCGAGCAGGTAGCGCTCGAACCGTTCGTAGCCGGTGCAGTACCGCGCCAGGAACTCCCGGTCGGCCAGGCCCTCGGTGGCCAGCACGTACGCCAGCGCGAGCATGACCGCCACGTCGGTGCCCGGCACCGGCGCGAACCACTCACAGTCACCGTCGACGTCGTCGCGCAGCGGGGAGAACGACACGATCCGCCCGCCGCGCGACCGGAACCGGCGCAGCGCGTCGCGGACCGGGTGATCCGTGGTGCCGCCGTCGTTGATGCCGGTGTTCTTCAGCGGAATGCCCCCGAAACACACCAGCAGGTCGGTGTGGTCGACGATGACCTGCCACGACGTGGACCGCTTGAACAGATCGTCGTGCGTGCCCACCACCCGCGGCATGATGACGCCCGTCGCGCCCAGGCTGTAGGAGTGCCGCGAGAACGTGTACCCGCCGAGCATGTTCAGGAAGCGGTGGACCTGGCTCTGCGCGTGGTGGAAACGGCCGGCGCTGGACCAGCCGTAGGACCCGCCGAAGATCGCCTGGTTGCCGTGGGTGTCGACGACCCGGCGCAGCTCGCCGGCCAGAAGGTCGGTCAGCTCGTCCCACGACACGGCGACGAACTCGTCGCTGCCGCGCTTCGACGTCGGCCCGGGTCCGTCGCGTAGCCAGCCCCGGCGCACCACGGGTGAGGCGATCCGGGAACGGTGCCGCAGGGACCCCGGGAGATTGCCGAGCAGCGGTGAGGGGTCGGCGTCGCCGTCGTAGGGCGTGACCGTCGCGATGTCACCGCCGGACATCTCGGCGGTGAAGGCGCCCCAGTGCGTCAGAGTGGCCCGGGCGCGCATACCCCGAGTCTAGGTGCGGCGCGGTTCGCATAGGTGTCGACCAACCGTGCCGGGTTTTGCCAGTACTTCATAGCGCAACGAAATCTGCGTATTCGCTTTGGCCGTGCGCAATTCGTACCGCCCGGTAATTTCGCTGTCGGCTACGGTCATAAGTGCGGATATGCCGTGGCGCGGGGGTATTTCGCCGTCGGCTTGCAAACACCAGTCCGCGGTCCGCCGGGCGGCCCGGGCGGAAATGTCGATCCTGGTATCGGTCGTTTCTGGAGGTGAATTGCCGCCACGCGGTGGGGCCTACCTCAGCGAATGGGGTAGCGGCAGGTATTTTCTCTGCAAGATCGCGGACTTTTGGGTAATGACCGGCGGCTGACAGAAGGAAGACGGAGGCGCGAAATGTACGCGAATTCGCGCCGACCGCAGGAGGACGAATGATCGAGCGGAAAGGCCGGCGCACGACGAGGTGGGCTCGGACAGCGATCGGTCTGCTCGCGTGTGCCACAGGCCTGCTGGTGGCGCCGGCCGTGGTGACAGCACCGTTGCCCGTGTTGTCGGCCCCGGCGGCGCACGCCACCCCGGAGTCCGATGCCGACGCGGCGATCACCGTGGCCTGGGAGGCCACCGGCGGTGACGGCGGCCCGCTGGGGCCCAAGCAGGGTGGGGTGTACCCGGTCGGTGACGGGTTCGCGCAGAACTTCACCGGCGGCAAGATGTTCTTCACCCCGCAGACCGGCGCGCACTTCATGCAGGGCGCGATCCTGGAGAAGTACGAGTCTCTGGGCGGTCCCGCCGACAGCGACCTCGGCTTCCCGACCATCGACGACAGCCCCGGCAAGGCTCCCGGCAGCTTCAACACCACGTTCAGCGCCCCCGATCAGCCGGTGATCTTCTGGACCGCCGAGACCGGTGCCCGAGTGGTGCGCGGGGCGATCAACGCCGCCTGGGACAAGCTGGGCGGTTCCACGGGTGCGCTCGGAGTGCCCGCCGACGACGAGATGTACCGCGGCGACGTCGTCTCGCAGAAGTTCACCAACGGCGAGCTGTCCTACAACCTGCGCGAAAAGACCTTCACCACCGTGCCGCCCGAGCTGGCGGCCCAGCTGACCGACCTGCGGGTGCCGGACGACCCGGCGTCGGCCATCAACGCCGCCCGCCGCGCCGCAGGCGGACCGCTCGGCCCGCTCGGCGCCGCCGAGGGTGAGCCGTACGAGATCGGCGACGGCGGGCTCGCGCAGAACTTTGCCGGCGGCAAGATCTTCTACAGCCCGGCCACCGGCGCGCACGTCGTCACCGGGCAGGTGCTGGCCAAGTACGAGGCGCTCGGCGGACCCGAGGGTGACCTGGGCTTCCCGGTCACCAACGAGGTGGACGGCGGGCTGGGCACCGAGAGCAAGATGACGACGTTCGCCGCCGAGGACAAGCCGGTGATCTTCTGGACCCCGGACTACGGCGCGGTCGTCGTCCGCGGGCCCATCAAGGCCGCCTGGGACAAGCTGGACGGCGCCAAGGGCGAGCTCGGTGCGCCCACCGGCGATGCGACCGAGAGCGGTGACGTCCTCACCCAGAAGTTCAGCGGCGGCGTCGTCAACTGGAACCGGTCGACCGGCAAGTTCAGCACCGAACCGGCCAGCCTGGCCGGGGCGCTCGCCGACCTGCAGGTGCCGGGCGAGCAGGCACCCGCCGCCCAGGCCGAACCGCAGGCCGCCGACGACGAGGGCCGCCGCTGGTTCACCTGGAGCTGGTGGTGGCTGCTGGCCGTCATCCCGGTCCTGGTTCTGGTCGGGCTGATCGGCGTTGCCGCGGTCCGGCACCGGCGCGGCGGCGATGACTTCGGCTTCGACGAGGACCACCACGACGGCGATTACGATGGCGACTACGACGGCGACTATGACGGCGGTTACGACCGCGAGTACGACGAGGACCACGACGACGAGGGTCGGGACCGTGGCGAGGACCGCTACGGCGACGGGGACGAGACCGCCGCGGCGTTCGGTGACCGCTACGCCCGTGAGGGGCTGGGTGCGCTGTCGCCGCAGACACCGCCGGAGCTGAGCCTGTGGGCGCCGGGGGAGCGCAGCACCGACGTGCGGGACGACGAGGACCACGGGGACGCCCACGAGGGCGAGTACGAGGGCGAGTACGCCGAGGACAGGGAGCCCGTCGCGAGTCCGGACGACTACCTCGAGGATCCCGATCTCAACCCCGACGAGGTGGACACCGCGCCGACACGCGTGGTGACACCCGAGCAGCTCGCCGAGCTGCCGGATCTGTCCGATCCCGCCGACGACCAGCCCGAGGTGGTCAAGGTGGGCCCCGAGGTGGTCGAGGTGAGCGACGAAGCCGAGATCATCGGGGTGCCCGAGCCCGAACCCGAGCCCGAACCCGAGCCGGAAGCGCTTTCCGAGCCGGCTGCGGAGCCGGAAACCGGTGCGGCGCCCGGATTCTGGGGCACCTGGCAGCGGCCCCCGAGTGACGCGCTCACCGACACCGGCCGGCACGCCCGCATCGAGGTCGACGAGCCCGACGTGCACAGCCCGGCGTTCCGGCTGGCGTTCGGCGACTCCGATGAGGCACCGGAGGGCTACCCGATCAAGGCCGATTCGCGGACGGGCCGCTACTGGCTGCCCGAGACGCCCGGCTACGCCGAGGCGCGCGCCGAGATCTGGTTCTCCAGCGAGGAATTCGCCCGCACCAACGGGTTCGTCCGGGCGGACTAGATCTTCCGGATCACGGTGACGACCTTGCCCAGGATGGCGGCGTCGTTACCGGGGATCGGCTCGTAGGCCGGGTTGTGCGGCATCAGCCACACCTGCCCGCGGGTCCGCTTGAACGTCTTGACCGTCGCCTCGCCGTCGATCATCGCCGCGACGATGTCACCGTTGTCGGCGACGTTCTGCTGCCGCACGACGACCCAGTCACCGTCGCAGATCGCGGCGTCGACCATCGAGTCGCCGACCACCTTCAGCAGGAACAGCGAACCCTCGCCGACGAGCTCGCGGGGCAGCGGGAAGACGTCCTCGACGGCCTCCTCGGCCAGGATCGGGCCGCCTGCGGCGATCCGGCCCAGCACCGGTACGAACGTCGGCTCCGGCAGCGCGTCTGACCCGGCGACGTCGGTGGTGACGATCGGGGTGACGTTGTCGTCGGCGCCGCGGACGTCCACGGCCCGCGGCCGGTTGGGATCGCGCCGCAGGTAGCCCTTGCGCTCCAGGGTGCGCAGCTGGTGGGCCACCGAGGACGTCGAGGTCAGGCCCACCGCGTCGCCGATCTCGCGGATGCTCGGCGGGTACCCGCGCGTGGTGACCGAGGCGCGGATGACCTCGAGGATGGTGCGCTGGCGCTCGGTCAGCGTGGTGTCGGTGCTACGGCTCCCGCCGGTGCGGTCCGGAGTGTCGCTGCTGGAGTCCATGGGGGGAATGTAACCCGCGGCGCGGCATTAATCAAACATTTGTTCGACGTGTGTCGCGTGGGCATGGGGCAGGTCGGGCGGTCGGATTTCGCGGCGCGATTTTTTGTCGGTGCCCTGTTCTATCGTTTCGCAACAGTTCGATCACATGTTCTACCAATCGAACATCTGAGCGACTATGTTCGAACACAAGAGCGAACACAGCGGACGAAAGGGCAGCGCGATGACGATCCTCACCCCCCTCTCCACCCACCCGAGCCACACCGCCGACCACCTCCAGACCCGCACCGACACCCGCACCGCCACCGGCGGGCAGGTACGGCGGGCCCGGCCCGTGAACCGGCGGCGGCCACGGCCGGTCCGCCCGGGCGGGGCGCCCGCGCACTACCGCGGCACCGGGGTGCTGATGTCTCGGGCCTCGCACCGGCGCCGGCCCATCACCCCGGCCACCACCGTGCTGCTGTCGCTGGTGGCGGCGGGGATCACGGTGTGGCTGGGCCTGGTCGCCCAGTTCGGCGGTGTGGTCGGCGCCAGCCCGGCCGCGGTGCCCGAGCGGCTGGCCGTCGTGCAGGTGCAGACCGGGGAGACCCTGCACCAGGTGGCGCGGCGGGTCGCGCCGGATGCCCCGGCGGGCGAGATCGTGCAGCAGATCCGCGAGCTCAATCAGCTGAACTCGGCCGCGGTGGACGCTGGCCAGACCCTGATCGCTCCGGTCGGCTGATTTCCCGGCCGGCTCAAAGACCCTGTCAGGCAGTGATGTTCACCGACCGGGCCGCCGCCTACGTGCCGATCACCCCGGTGCTGGGCTATCGGGACGTCGCGCAGGTACCCTCGAAGAGGTTTGATGTCCTTGTTTGTTGGCGCGGCGAAGGAGCGGTAATGCACTGTCCGTTCTGTCGTCACCCCGACTCGCGCGTGGTCGACTCCCGGGAAACCGACGAAGGTCAGGCGATCCGCCGTCGGCGCTCGTGTCCGGAGTGTGGTCGGCGGTTCACCACGGTCGAGACCGCCGTCCTTGCCGTCGTCAAGCGCAGCGGCGTCACCGAACCCTTCAGCCGGGAGAAGGTCATCAAGGGCGTCCGGCGGGCCTGCCAGGGCCGTCAGGTCGACGACGACGCACTGAACCTGCTGGCCCAGCAGGTGGAGGACACCGTCCGCGCCTCCGGTGCGCCCGAGGTGCCCAGCCACGAGGTGGGGCTGGCGATCCTGGGGCCGCTGCGCGATCTCGACGAGGTCGCCTATCTGCGGTTCGCCTCGGTGTACCGCGGCTTCACCTCCGCGGAGGACTTCGCGCGCGAGATCGAGGCGCTGCGCGCCCACCGCAACTCTCCGCAGCCGACGGCCAGCTAGCGTCAGCCGAGCTGCTTGACGCCGTCGCTGACCACCCGGCCGGCCACGCGCACCCACCCCTCCGGGCTCCACCGGGTGTGGATGTGGGATCCCCGGCCCTGCACGATGTGCAGATCCCGGCTCAGGTAGTCGGTGATCCGCACGGCCGCGGCGCCGGTGGCCTCGTCCTCGCCGACGCCCAGATCGGTCGCGAACATCCGCGACCGGATGACCCCGCGCTCCCTGTCCTGCCACGCCCACAGGTAGTGGTTGATGTCGTCGGGGTAGTCGTCCGGGTCGGCGGCCAGCACGTCGTCGACCGAGGGCAGGTCATGGATCGCGAACTCCGGTGCCCACTCCGCGCGGGCGCTGACCGCGGTGAGATCACCGTCGTAGCTCACCTGCACGATGCCCGCAGGCACCCGCAACGTGTGGATGGGCGTGCCCCGGTCGCGCAACCACCAGGACGCCCCGACGGTGGGGTGCCCGGCAAACGGCAACTCGACGGCGGGGGTGAAGATCCGGGCGTGCGCGGTGTTTGCCCCTGGAGCGGGAAGGTCGACGAAAATCGTTTCGCTGTAACCCAATTCGGTCGCGATGCGCTGCCGGTCGGCGGGGTCGACGGTGCCGGCGTCGACCACTCCGAGCGGGTTGCCGTGATTGCCGTCGGGATCGGTGAAGACACGCAGCACCGTCGCGTCGATAGCCATGTCTCGATGCTACTTGGCGGCGCGCACGCGGCGGCCGGATCGAGCTCAGGTGGCGCTGCGCTCGTCGCTGCCGATCGCGTCGAGCACCGCGGCCCGGGTGTCCCGCGGCCCGGAGATGGTGCTGTCGGTGGGGCCGGTGCGCAGCAGCTCGCGCAGGTACTCCTGGTCGTACTGGGCGGGTTCGGTGGAGTCGATGAAGCTCTCCACCACCGCCACGAAACGGTCCGGGTCGTCGTGGAACGGGAAATGCCCGGAGCCCTCGAAGATCTCCAGCCGGGAACCCGGCATCGCGGCGTGCGCCAGCCGCGCGTGGCTGACCGGGATCACCGAGTCGCTGCTGCCCCAGATCAGTTGCACCGGAACCGATTGCGTCAGATAACAGCGGTCCAGCATGGTGACCACCTGGCCGCGCCAGTCCACCACGGCGCGCAGCGTGCGGGCGAACGCCGATGAGGCGGTCGGCTCGGGCAGATCGGCCAGGATGCGCAGCGCCTGCGGCAGATCGCGGCCCAGGCCGGTCGAACCGAGCAGCCCGCCGGCGAGCCGCCCCGCCAATTGGACGGTGGGCAGCACCATCGGCAACCGCAGCAGCGCCAGCGCCTCGCTGCCCATCGGCAGCGACGCCAGCCGCAGCGCGATGTTGACGTCCTTGGTGACCCCGCCGGCGCCGACCAGCACCATCCGGTCGACGAACTGCGGGAACTGGTAGGCGAACTGCATGGCCACCCCGCCGCCCAGCGAGTGCCCGATGACCGTGACCCGGTCGATGTCGAGGACGCTGAGCAGGTCGCGCATCCCGTTGGCGTAGGCCGCCACCGAGTAGTCCGCGCGCGGCTTGTCGGACTGGCCGTGGCCGAGCAGGTCCGGGGCGATGACGGTGAACCGCTGCGCAAGCTTGGTCTGCACCGTCGCCCAGGTCGTGGAGTTGTCCCCGATGCCGTGGATCAGCAGGATCGCCGGACCCGAACCCGCCACCCGGTAGGCCCGCCGGTAGCCGTGGATCGTGCGGAAGTGCAGGGTGGGCGTCGCGTCCCGCACGCTGCGCAGGTTGGGCTTACCAGCTGCCATTGCGTCAACTTAGCTGGCGGCGGGGGTGTGCGCCATCCGACCGGCAGCCCGTCAGTCGTCGCCGTCCTGGCCGTCGCCGAAGCCGTCACCGAACGCGTCGCCCTTGGCCTTCTTCTCGGCCTGCTGGGCCAGGAAGCGCTCGAACTCGGCGCCCAGCTCCTCACCGCTGGGCAGGTTCTCGTCGCTGGCCAGCAGCGAGCGGTTCTCCTGCGCCGCCACGTACGCGTCGTACTGGCGTTCCAGCGCGGCCACCACCTGGGCGACCTCCGGGCTGGCCTCGACCTGCTGGTTGATCTTGTCGAGCACCTCGGCGCCCGCGGTGGCCAGCGCGTCGAGCGGGATCTGCAACGACGCGTTGCGGGCCACCTCCGCCAGCAGCGCCTCGGCCGCCGCCGGGTAGGCGGTCTGGGCCAGGTAGTGCGGCACGTGCACGGTGAACCCGACGACCTCGTGGCCGTGCTGCGACATTCGGAACTCCAGCAGGTTCGACACGCTGCCGGGAACCTGCACCTCGCCGATCCACGGCTGGTGGTCGGCGATGAGCTCCTTGTCGTTGGAGTGCGCGGTCATCGTGACCGGACGGGTGTGCGGCACCGCCATCGGGATGGTGCCGAGCCCGATCACCCGGCGCACGCCGAGGCGCTCGGCCAGCAGTCGCACGGCGTTGATGAACCGCTCCCACTTCAGGTCCGGCTCCAGGCCGGCCAGCAGCAGGAACGGGGTGCCGACGCTGTCGCGCAGCGCATACAGGTTGAGTTCGGGGTCCTCGTAGTGGGTGAAGTGGTCGGTCTTGAACGTCATCAGCGGCCGCCGCGACCGGTAGTCGAGCAGTTCGTCGATGGCGAACGACGCGACCAGCTCGGTGTCGAGCGTGTTCTTCAGGTGCTGGGCGGCCAGCCGGATCGCGTGCCCGGCGTCGGAGAACCCCTCCAGGGCATGGATGAGCACCGGCCCGCGCCCGTCGCTGGACGAAAGTTGCGGCGCGGGGAACTCCAGCTCGTACATGCCGGACTGCTCAGGGTGATATCGGTCTTCTGAGTTCCCAGCGTTGTCAGCCATGTGTACGCCTCCTCGCCGTGGTGCCAAGGCAGTAGATGTCTTGTACCACCTGCAACCAGTGTGGCGCACATTGCGTTCCCGTAGCCGGACGCCCCCGCCGTCGTGGCGGGGACCGTTTGCTCTAGCTGCGGAACTGGTTGAGCGCGCGCAGCTTGTTCATCACGTCCAGCGCGGCGACCTTGTACGCCTCGGAGAACGTCGGGTAATTGAACACGGCGTCCACCAGGTACTCGACGGTGCCGCCGCAGCCCATCACCGCCTGGCCGATGTGGACCATCTCGGTGGCGCTGGTGCCGAAGATGTGCACGCCGAGGATCTTCAGGTCGTCGGTGGACACCAGCAGCTTGAGCATCCCGTAGGAGTCGCCGGCGATCTGGCCGCGGGCCAGCTCGCGGTAGCGCGACACCCCGACCTCGTAGGGGATCGCGTTGCGGGTCAGCTCGACCTCGGTGGCGCCGACGTAGGAGACCTCCGGGATCGAGTAGATGCCGATCGGCTGCAGGTCGGTCATGCCCTTGGCGGGTTCGCCGAAGGCGTGGTAGACCGCCAGCCGGCCCTGGTCCATCGAGGTGGCCGCCAGCGCCGGGAAGCCGATCACGTCGCCGACGGCGTAGATGTGGTCGACCTTGGTCTGGAAGTTGCTGTCGACGGCGATGCGGCCGCGCTCGTCGGTGTCCAGCCCCGCATTGGCCAGGTCCAGGTGCTCGGTCTGGCCCTGCCGGCCCGCGGAGTACATCACGGTCTCGGCGGGGATCTGCTTGCCGCTGGCCAGCGTGGTCACCGTGCCCGCGGCGCCGACGTCGACGGCGGTCACCTCCTCGCCGAACCGGAACGTCACAGCCAGATCGCGCAGGTGGAACTTGAGGGCCTCGATGATCTCCGGGTCGCAGAACTCGAGCATGTTCTCGCGTTTCTCGACGACGGTGACCTTGGTGCCCAGCGCGGCGAACATCGAGGCGTACTCGATGCCGATCACGCCCGCGCCGACCACGACCATGGTCGACGGCAGCGATTTGAGGTCGAGGATGCCGTCGGAGTCGAGCACCCGTTCCTCGTCGAACTCGACCCCGGTCGGGCGGGCCGGTTTGGTACCCGTGGCGATGACGATGTAGTCGCCGCGCAGCGACGTGTACTCACCGCGGGTGGGGTCCTCGACCACCACCGTGTGCGGGTCGATGAACCGCGCGTGACCCTGGATGAGGTCGACGCGGTTGCGCATCAGCTGGGAGCGGACCACATCCTGCTCCTTGTTGATGACGTGGGCGGTGCGCGACAGCAGGTCGGCGGCCGTGATCTTCTCCTTGACCCGGTAGCTGGCGCCGTAGAGCTCGCGCTGACTCATCCCGGTGAGATAGACGACCGCCTCGCGCAGCGTCTTGGACGGGATGGTTCCGGTGTTCACGCAGACCCCGCCGAGCATCCGGCCGCGCTCGACCACCGCCACCGACTTGCCCAGCTTGGCCGCCGCGATCGCGGCCTTCTGCCCGCCCGGACCCGAACCGATGACGACGAGGTCGTACTCGAGCTTGGTACCCATCGCGCCCATAGCAACAAGGTCTACCCCGGCTCGGGCCGTTCCGCATAACGACCGGGGGTCTTGCGGTGGATTTTCATCCCCAACCGCGACTTGATCCACAGCTTCGCCGGTGCGGGCCGCGGATGGGCGTCCGGTGTCCGTGGCCGCGGGGAAGGTCGGCCCATGACGACATCACAGCCACCCGACTTCCACCTCAACCGACCCGCGGCGCTGATCGCCGCGCTGCCCGCACTCCTTGGCTTCGTGCCGGAGGACTCGCTGGTGCTCGTGACCGTCGAACGCGGCGCACTCGGGTGCGTCATGCGCATCGACCTCGACCTGGCGCTGCAGGGGTCCTTCGACGATCTCGCCGAGCTCACCGCGGTCGCCGGACCCGACGCGGCCATCGCGGTCATCGTCGACGAGACCGCCTGGGACTGCCCCAGCTGCGCCGACGACTACCGCGACCTCGTCGACACACTGACCGAGACGTTCGCCGAGTGGGGTGTGGAACTGCTGGCCGCGCACGTGGTGGACCGGGTCGCTGCGGGCGGGCGGTGGCGCTGCGCCGACGGCTGCGGGATGGCGGGCACGATCGAGGACCCCCAGGCGTCGCCGCTGGCGATGGCCGCGGTGCTCGACGGTCGCCGGCTCTACGCCCGGCGCTCGGACCTGCAACAGGTGATCGCCGTGGCCGACACCGCCCACGCCGCGGCGCTCGCCCCGGCCATCGCCGTGCACCGGGCCGACCGCCCGGACGCCGACGTGCGCGCCGACATCCTGGCCGCGCTCGACGCCGCGCAGCGCGTCGCGGCCGGCGAGGATCTGCCCGACGAGACCCTCACGGCGCTGGCCGGCGCGCTCACCGACGTCAAGGTGCGCGACACGCTCTTCGCGCTGGCGGTGGGGGAGTGCGCCGGGCAGGCCGAGTCGCTGTGGGCGGAGATGGCGCGCCGGCTACCGGACCCGTGGCGGGTGGAAGCGCTTGTGCTGCTTGCGTTTTCCGCATACGCCCGGGGCGACGGTCCGCTGGCCGGGATCTCGCTGGAGGCGGCCCTGCGCTGCGACGACAGCCACCGGATGGCGAGCATGCTGGACCGTGCGCTGCATGCGGCGCTGCGCCCGGAGCAGATCCGTGAACTCGCCAGAACCGGCTACAAACTGGCCGCCCAGCTGGGTGTGCGGCTGCCGCCGCGCCGGACGTTCGGCCGACGCGCGGGGTGAGTCAGATCAGACCTTCTCGACCTTGACGGCGTGCGCCATGTGGTGCGGCAGCTCGACCTGCTCGTGGCCGGGGATGACGATCATCACGCCGCCGTTGTCGCTGAGCTGCACGGTCACGCGAGCGTTGGGCACCACGCCGGCGTCCTTGAGCCGGGTGATGAGGTCGACGTCGCCCTGCACGTGCTCGGTCAGCTGGCGCACCACCACCGCGACCGGCATCCCGGCGGGCAGCTCGGTCAGCCGGACCAGGCTCGCGTCGGCGCCGTCGGCGTTGGTGTCGATGAGGCCGAGCTCGGCGAGGCCGGGAATCGGGTTACCGAACGGCGAGGTGGTCGGGTTGTTGAGCACCCGGACCAGCCGGCGCTCGACGTCCTCGCTCATCACGTGCTCCCAGCGGCACGCCTCGGCGTGCACTTCCTCCCACGGCAGCCCGATCACGTCGACGAGCAGCCGCTCGGCGAGCCGGTGCTTGCGCATGACGGCGACCGCCAGAGCGCGGCCCTTCTCGGTGAGCTCGAGATGCCGGTCACCGGCGACGTGCAGAAGGCCGTCGCGTTCCATGCGGGAAACGGTCTGACTGACGGTCGGGCCGCTCTGATCCAGCCGTTCGGCGATACGCGCGCGGAGGGGTACCACGCCCTCTTCCTCGAGGTCGTAGATCGTCCGCAGATACATCTCTGTGGTGTCGACTAGATCATTCATTCCCTAACCCTCCGTCAACGGCTGAGTCTACCCGGGGAAAGGCCTGAACTGCGTAGTTGCGTCCGGCGACACAGGTGAGCCGCAGCGGACGCGCAGGTGTACCGCACGACACGGTCCCCGCCGGCGAATCGCCGGCGGGGACCGTGGTGGGGGTGTGTGGACGCTAGCTGGCGTAGGCGCGCAGCCGGTCGGCGCGCTCGCCGTTGCGCAGCTTGGCCATGACCTCGCGCTCGATCTGGCGCACCCGCTCGCGGGACAGCCCGAACAGCTTGCCGATCTGGTCCAGGGTGCGCGGCTGGCCGTCGTCGAGACCGAACCGCAGCCGGATCACCTGCTGCTCGCGCTCGTCGAGGGTGGCCAGCACGTGCCGGATGTCGGTGTGCAGCAGCTCGGAGATCACCGCGTTCTCCGCCGACATGGCCTCGGCGTCCTCGATGAAGTCGCCCAGCGGGGCCTCCTCGTCGTTGCCGACCGGCATGTCCAGGCTCACGGGGTCGCGGCTGTGCTCGAGCAGATCGTTGATCTTCTCGACCGGGATGCCGGATTCGGCGGCCAGTTCCTCGTCGGTGGCCTCGCGGCCGAGCTGCTGGTGCATCTCGCGCTTGATCCGGGCGAGCTTGTTGACCTGCTCGACCAGGTGGACCGGCAGCCGGATGGTGCGGCTCTGGTCGGCCATGCCGCGGGTGATCGCCTGGCGGATCCACCACGTGGCGTACGTGGAGAACTTGAATCCCTTGGTGTAGTCGAACTTTTCCATCGCCCGGATCAGCCCGAGGTTGCCCTCCTGGATCAGATCGAGCAGGGGCATACCGCGTCCCGTGTAGCGCTTCGCCAGCGACACCACGAGCCGCAGGTTGGCCTCCAGGAGATGGCGGCGTGCGGCCTCACCGTCGCGGACCACCTCGGCCAGTTCACGTTTGCGGTTCTCGCCCAAGCGCTTCCGGGTCTCGAGCAGATGTTGGGCGTAGAGTCCGGCCTCGATGCGCTTGGCGAGTTCGACCTCGTCCGCGGCGTTGAGCAAGGCCGTTTTGCCAATGCCATTGAGATACACGCGCACGAGGTCAGCGGCCGGACTCTGGGCGTCCAGGTCGTCGTCGACGCGGATAGTGGTGGCATTTGCCATGACGGCCTCCTGATCAAGTCGAACTGTCATGAGCTATAACGCCCCTGACGGCCGTAGAGTTCCCGGCCTCCGACTGGTTCACACCTTCTGATCAGGGCTTTTTCGACGCCGACCTGAGAATGTCCTTAGAAAAGGGCGAGAAGCCTCTCAGCTGGGGACATCGCCGCCGCCGTCGCGGTCACCGGGTTGCGGCGGGACGACGGGCTGACTTTCGATCGCTGGACGCTCGGCGGTGGGGAACAGCGGGATGTGGCGCTCGGGGGTGTAGCGGCGCGGCTCGTCGCGCCGGCGCGGCGGCCGGTCGTTGGCGATCAGCACCGCCATCCACGGCAGCGGAATCGAGATCACCAGAATCGCCAGGGAGATCAGCCCGTTGTGCCAGATCCCGTACGCGGCCGCCGCGAACACCAGCGCCGGGATACGGAAGGACATCAGGGTCAGGTATTTGCGGACCCGTTGGCGATGCTGTTCCTCGTAGGCAGGCTCGGCGCGCGTGATGAGGATGGGCCGGCCGTCGTCGTCGAAACTCAGCTCGCGGCTTTGTTTCATCTCTCCACTGTCCCACATCGTCGCTCCGCTGTACGGGTCGGATTCCCTCCGGGCAAAATGGAGATATGCAAACCCAGACGATCGAGCGCACCGACACCGACGAACGCGTCGACGACGGGACCGACAACGACACCCCGAAGTTCTTCCACTACGTCAAGAAGGACAAGATCGCCGAGAGTGCGGTCATGGGCACCCACGTCGTCGCGCTGTGCGGTGAGGTGTTCCCGGTCACCCGGGCCGCCAAACCGGGGTCGCCGGTGTGCCCGGACTGCAAGCGCATCTACGAGAAGCTCAAGAAGTAGCCGGTCGACGGGCGCCGTCAACGGCGCCCGCGTGCTTTAGTGGGGTCATGCCCGGACACGACGTGGTCGCCTCGACAGGCGCCTGGATCCTCGAGCGTGGTCACCGACTGCTGCTGGCGCTGACCGGCGGGCGCTTCCCGCGCACCGTGATGGGCATGCTCACCCTCGAGCTGCACACCGTGGGCCGCAAGTCCGGCCGGCCGTACTCCAACCTGCTGACCTCACCGGTGCACGACGAGCACCGGATCGTCGTGGTGGCGTCCAAGGGCGGACACAGCGACCATCCCGACTGGTACAAGAACGCCCTGGCCAACCCGCAGGTCCGGATCACCGTCGACGGGGTCGACGAGCAGGTGCGTGCTCGGCCGGCCACCCCCGAGGAACGCGCCGAGATCTGGCCTCAGGTGGTCCGGACGTACCGGGGCTACGAGGGCTACCAGAGCCGGACCGACCGCGAGATCCCGCTGCTGATCCTCGAGCGCAACCGCTGATCAGTCGGCCTCGGCGGCGGTGTCCGACCGGGTGCGGGTCTCGGCCTTGCGCGCCAGCCACCACCGGAGCCGGTGGGCGTGGGTGGCCGGTGCCGGCCACTCCTCCTGGATCGCGGCGTTGAGCTCGGCGCCGATCATGATCGCGAAGCCGAGGAAGAACGCGAACAACAGGAACGCGATCGGCGTGGCCAGCGCTCCGTAGGTGTAGCCGGTCGCGGTGATCCAGGTCAGGTAGAACCGCAGCCCGAACGTCGCGATCAGGAACACCACCGTGGCCAGCACCGAGCCGATCAGCAGCCGGTGCGACGGCAGCGGTTTGGGCAGCGACACCCGGTACAGGAACGTGACCCCGGCGATCAGCCCGACGACCAGCACCGGGTAGTAGCCCAGATGCAGCACCGGGTCCCAGCTGTCGGGGATGAACTCCGAGACCTTGCGCGGGCCCAGCGCGATGAATGGCGCGGTGATGATCGCGACGATCAGCATCACCACGTAGAGCCCGAGCGCGTAGAACCGCTGGCGTACCGGATGCCGCAGCGGCGTCTGGTCGTGCGCCTCGGTGATCGAGTCGACGAACGCCGAGATTGCCGACGACCCGGCCCACAGCGAGATCACGAAGCCCACCGACACCACCTCACCGCGCGCACCCTTGACGATGTCGCGGATCGTCGGCTCGATGATCTCGGTGACGACGTTGGTCGAGAAGAACCGCGCCGAGGTGTCGATGATCTGTTCCTGGATCATCGGCAGGGTCTCCGGCCCGAACAGCGGGGCGATGTAGGCCAGGCTGCCGAGCATTCCGAGCAGCAGCGGTGGCAGCGACAACGCCGACCAGAACGCCGCCTGAGCCGACTCCGAGAAGATCGAGTCGTCCCAGCTCTTCGTCAGGGTCCGCTTGGCGATGTGCCGGATGTGATGCCGGGAGGGGCGCACCGGCAGGGGGCGGGAGTGGTCAGTCATGACCAGTCCAGCATTCCCGACGGCATCGACCTCGCGCCGACGACCGGCAGGCCGTGTCGGGTCTTATGCCTCCGGGCTGACTTCGAGGACCGCGGCCAGCTCGACCAGCTTGGCTTCGTGTTCGTTTGCGTGGTGCTGGCAGAACAGCAACTCCGCACCCGAAGGGAGCTTCGCGCGAACCCGGGCCGCTGCACCGCAACGATCGCAGCGGTCAGCCCGAGTCAGCGGGGCACTGGTGATCGTTGCCTGTGTCATAGCGACCTCCGTAACTGTTCGCGTACATCCACTGTCTCAGACGTTTTGCGATCTGGCGTTGTTCCCAAGGGGTTTAAGGGTGTGTCGTGTCTCACCGTTATGCCGAGTTGCCGACAAGGCAGGCTGACGATATGACCTCGTCGCACCCGGTTCTTGTCCACTTGTGCAGCAAAGACGAATGGATAGACGCGAAAGCGAAGGGCGAGTTGCGCCCGGCTTCGCTTGTCGCGAACGGCTTTGTCCACCTGTCCGCTCCTGAACAGGTCCACCTGCCGGCGAACCGGCTCTACGCCGGCCGGACCGATCTGGTGCTGTTGCACATCGACGCCGCACGGTTGTCCTCTCCGGTTCGCTGGGAACCCGGTGTACCGAGTGATCCCGCTGGCATGGTGTTCCCACATCTGTACGGAGCTTTGCCCGTTACGGCTGTGATAAACGTCACCGACTACCGTTCGGGTCCCGACGGACGCTTTCCGCCGCTGCCGCCTCAGCCGTTGACGCCGCCGTCGTCGTCGGCGACGTAGGCGTCGGCCTCGATCTCGACGAGCAGTCCGGGCGCGATCAGCGCGGACACCTCCACCATCGAGGTGGCCGGGCGGATGTCGCCGAAGAACTCGGCGTGCACGGCGCCCAGTTCGCGCCAGCGGCTGATGTCGGTGACGTACATGCGGGTGCGCACGACGTCGGACAGCGTGGCGCCCGCCTCGTGCAGGGCGGCCTCGATGCGCTTGAGCGCGTCGCGGGCCTGGGCGGCGATATCGTCACCGGCGCCGACGGTGCCCGACACCGCGATGAACGGTCCGGTGCGCACCGCGCGCGAATAGCCGACGGTGTCCTCGTACGGGGAGATCGACGAGATGTTCTGCCGCTGGTTCACCGCAACAACCTAGAACAACCCTGCGCGGCCGCCGACCTCCGTATGATTTACAAATTGTGGGCATTTTGTTAGGTCTCGCGCCGTGGATCGTGTACTGGGTACTGGTCGGCAACGCGCCGTTCACCGTCGCGGCGCTGGTCGCTGCGGTCGTCGCCGTCGCTGCGTTCGTGCTCGGCCAGGTGCGCGGCGGTCCGGGCCGTATTCTCGAAATCGGTGCTCTGGCAACATTTCTGGTGCTGACGGTGCTGTCCTTCGCGCTCTCTGAGTCGCTTCTGCAGAAGTGGCTGCTGCCGCTCAGCAACGCTGCAGTCCTGCTGGTGGCGCTGGTGGGTGTGCTGGTCGGCAGGCCGTTCGTGCGGGAGTTCGCCGAGGTGGGCCAGCCCAAACACGTTCTGGAGAGCGATCTGTTCGCCCGCACCACCACGCTGCTGACCTGGATCTGGGTGGCTGCGTTCGCGGGAATGACGGTGTCCTCGGTGATTCCGCCGATCGTCGACGGTGACGCCACAATCCGCGACACCGAGGACCCGCTGTCGTACGTCTGCTACTGGGTCGTTCCGGTGGTGCTGTTCGCCGCGGCCGCGGTCGCGACCCGGGTGCTGCCCGACCGCATCGCCGAGGGTGCCGACGACATCGTGCGCAAGTCGTCGTTCGTCGCGTTCGCCGAGGCCGAGATCGATCAGTTGATGTACCTGGCCCGCGAGCACGCACTGCGTGAGGTCGGTCCCGGCAAGGAGGTCCACTCGATCAACATCGGCAGCAAGGGTGTTCCGCTCACCGGCGACGAGACCCGCGAGGCCTGGACGATGACCTACAAGGTGCGCGAGAAGAAGCGCTGACCTACCGGGTGCGCGCGGAGTCTCGGGCCGCCGCGACCAGACCCTCGATCGCGAACCGTCGCACCGCGCGCGCCTGCTCGGCGTCGAGGCGCAGCACGTCGCTGGTGACCACCATCGACTCCGTGCCGATGATCACCGCCAGCGCCTTGCACAGTGCGTCCAGGCCGGCGGGGGAGAACTCGTCGCGGGCGGGGGCCAGCGCCGCCTCGATCAGCGCGCTGCGCCGGTTCTGCCGCAACGGGATGTCGTCCCCGTCGGCGCGCTGCACGGATTTGGCCAGCATCACGCGCAGTGGGTTCTCGTTGGCCGAGATGAACTGCTGCACAACGTCGTCGACGATCAGCAGCCGTTCGACGGGGTCGGTGCTCGGTACGTCGGCGAACAGTTCCTCGGGGCCGGGGAGTTCCTGGTCCAGCGGCGCCTCGACGAGCAGGGCGTCGATGTTGGGGAAGTACCGGTAGGCCGTCGCCCGTGACACCATCGCCTCCTCGGCGACCCGTTCCAGCGTCGGTCGCCTGCCCTGCTGGAGCAGTCGGGAGGCCGCCTGCAGTAGGTCTTTTCGGGTGCGGCTCTTCTGGTTGGGGCGGCTCATCGTCAGTCCTGCGGCAGCTGCGCGATGATCGCCGCCAGGTCGATCCACACGTTCTCGCGCGCGATGTCGCCGTCGTCGGTGAACTCGAAGACGTGCAGCAGCCGGAACTCCAGCGGCCGGTTACGCCCGTCGAGGCCGAACGGACGTCCGGAAGCCGTTCCGGCCCAACGGGATTCGTCAACTAGGAAACCGTCGGCGTAGAGTCGGCGCAACGTGGTGAACCGTCCGTCGGACAGATCGGCGAACAGGCTGGTGTAGAACTCGCGGGCGCCGTCGCGCCCGGTGGGGCCGGTGGGGGAGCCGACCACGTCGTGTTCGACGTCGGGGGCCAGGGTGGCCAGCACGCCCTCCACGTCGTCGTTGGCCTCGAAGGTGAAGTGCTCTTCGATTTTGCGGTCCATTTCGGCGTGGGTAAGCGGCATGGACGTTCCTCTATTGATCGGTTATGTGACGTCGGTGATCTTAATGAGACTATAGTCTCATGACAAGAGGATAGTCTCGGTGGATCTTTCCGATGGTACGCAGACGCGAAGATGCCCCTCTCGCACTGGGCGGAGGGGCATTTCGCGTGTGTTCGCGGTCTTTAGTCCAGATAGTCCCGCAGCACCTGAGAACGGCTCGGGTGGCGCAGCTTGCTCATGGTCTTCGACTCGATCTGGCGGATCCGCTCACGCGTCACGCCGTAGACCTGGCCGATCTCATCGAGCGTGCGGGGCTGGCCGTCGGTCAGGCCGAAGCGCAGCCGCACGACGCCGGCCTCGCGCTCGGACAGCGTCTCGAGCACCGACTGCAGCTGATCCTGCAGCAGGGTGAAGGACACCGCGTCGACGGCCACCACGGCCTCGGAGTCCTCGATGAAGTCACCGAGCTGGCTGTCACCCTCGTCGCCGATGGTCTGGTCCAGCGAGATCGGCTCACGCGCGTACTGCTGGATCTCCAGCACCTTCTCCGGCGTGATGTCCATCTCCTTGGCCAGCTCCTCGGGCGTGGGCTCGCGGCCCAGGTCCTGCAGCAGCTCGCGCTGGATGCGACCCAGCTTGTTGATCACCTCGACCATGTGCACCGGGATGCGGATGGTGCGGGCCTGGTCGGCCATGGCGCGGGTGATGGCCTGGCGGATCCACCACGTGGCGTAGGTGGAGAACTTGTAACCCTTGGTGTAGTCGAACTTCTCGACCGCGCGGATCAGACCCAGGTTGCCCTCCTGGATCAGGTCCAGGAACGCCATGCCGCGGCCGGTGTAGCGCTTGGCCAGCGACACCACCAGACGCAGGTTCGCCTCGAGCAGATGGTTTTTCGCGCGGTCGCCGTCGCGGCAGATCCACTGCATGTCGCGGCGCAACTGCGTCGGGATCTTCTCGCCCTTCTCGGTCATCTCGGCGAGCTTCTGCGTCGCGTACAGGCCGGCCTCGATGCGCTTGGCGAGCTCGACCTCCTCCTCGGCGTTGAGCAGCGCGACCTTGCCGATCTGCTTGAGGTAGGCGCGCACCGAGTCGGCGGAGGCGGTGAGCTCGGCGTCCTTGCGGGCCTGCCGCAGCGCCTCGGACTCCTCCTCGTCCCAGACGAAGTCGCCCGACGCCTTGTCCTTGTCCGAGGGCTCGGCGATCTCGTCGTCTTCCTCGTCGTCGTCGGCGGGGGCCGGCTCGACGACCGCGGGGGTCTCGCCGTCCTCGGCGACGTCGATGTCCTCCAGGTCGAGGTCGGTGTCCTCGACGTCGATGTCGCCTACCGGCTCGACGTCGATATCGTCGCTCTCGAGATCCTCAGCCTCGCCCTTGGTGTCGGCCGCGGGCGCGGTGGCCTTCTTCGCGCGGCTGGAGGTGGCCTTGGTGGCTTTCGTCGCCTTCTTGGCCGGCGCCTTGGCCGCCTTCTTGGCCGGCGCGGCGGACTTCGCGGCCTTCTTCGCTGCGGCCTTCTTCGCGGGCGCCTTCTTGGCGGGGGCCTTGGTAGCGGTGCGCTTCACCGGCTCATCGGTTGCCGGGCTTGCCTCTGACGCTGCCACGTACACCCTTTCGTTGTGCTCCTTCTCGGCGGGCAGGGTTGTGCCCCATCCGGAAGCATCGGCTGTCGAATATTTGGCGGTTGAGATCGCCGCTTATTCGGGCTGCGGCCGCCGTTGACCATTGTAACGACAGTGTGGGGCAGTGCCGCTTCGAGCGGCAAATTCCGGGGCCCCCGGCGTGGCTACTTGGCAGTAGCTGTGACGCCCGCCTCCGAGGCGGCCATCGCGGCACCGACGATGCCCGCCGTGTTCTGCAGTGCGGCGGGCACCACCGGCGTGCGGTTCTCCAGCAGCGGAATCCACTTGTCGGCCTTGCGGCTGATGCCGCCGCCGGCGATGAACAGGTCCGGCCAGATCGCGTTCTCGATCGCCACCAGCACCTTGGTCACCTCGACCGTCCAGCGCTTGTAGCTCCAGTCCTTGCGTTCCTTGACCGAGGAGGCGGCGCGGTGCTCGGCCTCCTTGCCCTCGACCTCGATGTGGCCGAACTCGGTGTTGGGCAGCAGCAGTCCGTGGTGGATGACCGCCGAGCCGATGCCGGTGCCGAAGGTGAGCAGGACCACCACGCCGGACACGTCGCGTCCGGCCCCGAAGCGCTGCTCGGCGAGGCCCGCCGCGTCGGCGTCGTTGAGCACCGTCACGGGCTGTCCGCCCAGTGCCGCGGTGTAGACCTCCGCGGCGTTGGTGCCGATCCAGGCTTTGTCGACGTTGGCCGCGGTGCGCACGATGCCGTCGGTGACCACGCCGGGGTAGGTGACCCCGAGCGGTCCGGTCCAGCCGAAGTGGGCGACCACCTCGGCGATGGTCGCGGCCACCGCGTCGGGGGTGGCGGGCTGTGGGGTGGGCAGCTTGAACCGCTCACCGATCAGCTTGCCGGTGTCGAGATCGACGATGCCGCCCTTGATGCCGCTGCCGCCGACGTCGACGCCGAAGCCGCGCCGCTGACCCCCGTTGGTGTCCGGGGTGACGGCGGGTGAATCGGTGGCGGTCATGAGCGCTCCTTAGCTCCAGCCCGGCGGTTACCTCCGGTTACCTCCGGTTCGTGCGCCACACACCTTAGTAGCCCGGCGAACGCGATGCGTGCGAGACAACCGGGGAGACGACACCGCCTGCGAGACATCGCGCGCCGAACGTGCTGCGATGGAGTAATGCCCGCGTCTGTCAACGATCCCGACGACCCCGTCTCGCTGCGCACCATTGCCGAACAACTCGCCACCGACGCAGCCGCTTTCGTGCGGCGCCGGCGCGCCGAGGTGCTCGGCGGCGACCAGATGGTGCCCCGGGTGCGGACCAAGAGCTCACCGACCGACCCTGTCACCGTCGTCGACACCGAGACCGAACGGCTGATCCGCGAGCGGCTCGCGCAGCTACGCCCCGACGACCACATCCTCGGCGAGGAGGAGGGCGCCACCGAGGCCGCCGGCGGGGACGGGCTGACGTGGGTGATCGACCCGATCGACGGCACCGTGAACTTCGTCTACGGCCTCGACGTGTACGCCGTCTCGGTGGCGGTGCAGCGCGACGGCGCCTCGGTGGCCGGTGCGGTGGCCAACGTGCCCACCGACGAGGTGTACTCGGCGGCCGTCGGGCACGGCGCCCGGGTGCGGCGCGGCGACGTGACGACGCCGCTGCGGGTCAGCGCCGCCACCGAGTTGGCGCAGTCGCTGGTGGCCACCGGGTTCTCCTACCGGCGTGACGTGCGGGTCGCGCAGGCCGAGGTGATGGCCAGAGTGATCGCCGAGGTGCGCGACGTGCGCCGGTTCGGGTCGTGCGCGCTGGATCTGTGCACGGTCGCCGCCGGGCAGCTCGACGCCTACTACGAGGACCAGGTGCGGGTGTGGGACTGGGGGGCCGGCGCTCTGATCGCCCGCGAGGCGGGTGCCGCGGTGCGCCTGCCGACGGGGGAGGGTGCGCACGGCGGCCCCGGGTTCATCGTCGCCGCCGCCCCGGCCGTCGCCGACGCGCTGGCCGACCTGCTGCGGCGCGCGGGTGCGCCGATTTAGCGCGCCAATCCGGCTGCATCAAAGCGGAATTCGCCCGATCAGCAGGCTGCGGTGTGGATCCTGCTCAGCAGGTTCGGGTCCGCCGGTGCGGTGGCGTCCGGGCGCAGGCTGGTCAGCACCGCCTCGATGTCGTCGCTGCTGCTCAACTCCTCGAACTCGGTGCCCAGCGCCAGGTCGACGCTGTCGTCGGGGCGCTCGTCCTCGTAGAGCTCGGTGCACGGCGCCACCAGCCACACCGCGGCGGCGGCGGCCCGGCCGGACGGCCCGAACCGGATCTGGCCCTGGCACTCGAGCCGCTGGCCGGCGTAGATCGGGTCGTTGGCGGCCGTCGGTTCGGCGAACCCGCGGTCCTTCAGCGCGCCGGCCACCTCGGCGGCCTGCCCGCCCCGGCCGCTGGCGTTGAGCACCCGGATCTTGGTGTCCATCAGCCGGGCGGGCGCGACGTCGGTCATCTCCGAGCGCGACACCTGCTCGCCGAGCTTGGGCGTGTTCGGGTCGTCGGAGACGGGTGGGGGATTGCAGGCCACGGCCTCCTGGACGTCGACGGGCCTGCTCAGCGCGAGCACCCACACCAGCAGGGTCACCACGGCCAATGCGGCGAACATCAGGATCCCCGGCAGGTAGTTACGCCGGCGGAACGGTCGTCCGTGCTTGTCGAACGCGGTTCCCTCGGTGATTTGCGCGACCACGGATGCACTCTAAAGCCCCTGTTGCAGCGGTCTTCGAGTGGCACGATGTCTGGTGTGACATAAATCACACTAGAACGGGTGCCAATACGGGCACGAATCATTTGGTGGATGCGTTCGACGCTGGTACAAAGCACGCTGCACTAGGTGCTGCACAAGGTCTATTCGGAGGGGACGAAATGGCTACCGACTACGACGCCCCACGGCGCACCGAGACCGACGACGTCTCGGAAGATTCGCTCGAGGAACTGAAAGCACGACGTAACGAGGCCCAGTCCGCGGTCGTCGACGTCGACGAGTCAGAGACCGCCGAAAACTTCGAACTGCCCGGCGCCGACCTGTCGGGCGAGGAGCTGTCGGTGCGGGTCATCCCCAAGCAGGCCGACGAGTTCACCTGCTCGAGCTGCTTCCTGGTTCACCACCGCAGCCGCCTGGCCAGTGAGAAGAACGGCCAGATGATCTGCACAGACTGCGCCGCCTGACCCGACCGCCGCCGGAAACTCAACTACGCAGCGCCGCCAGTACCCGCTCCGGATGCCGAGTGCTCACCAGCCAGTACGGCGTGGGGTCGTCGGGGTCATCGAGTACCAGCAGCACCATCGGGCCGATCCACGCCCGGTGCACGACGTAGGCCGCCGGGTCGAGCTGTCGGCCCAGCGCCGCCGACTTGGCGGTGCGGGGCACCTCGGCCGAGCGCGAGATCACACTCGCGGGCAGGTGCGCCCGGCCCACCCAGATCTCGGTTCCGCCCGTGCCGCTGACGACGCGCACCTCGTAGCGGCCCAGCCACAGCAGCACGATCGCGGCCACCGGCAGCAGCACGGCGTAGGGCAGCCACACCGGCAGGCTGGGGATGCCCATCGTGAACTCGAAGGCGATCAGCGCCGCGACGCCGAGGCCGGGCAGCCACCACCACCACGGCACGCTGAGGCGCTCGCGGTAACGCACGGATTGCGACGTGGCGCGCGTGTCGGACACGCGGCCAAGAGTAATCTCTGACGTCGTGCCCACCTCATTGGCGGTCGTACGCCTGGACCCGGATCTGCCGATGCCCAGTCGCGCCCACGACGGCGACGCCGGTGTCGACCTGTACAGCGCGGTCGACGTCGAACTCGCGCCCGGTCAGCGTCAGCTCGTGCCGACGGGTATCGCGGTGGCCATCCCGTACGGGATGGTCGGCCTCGTGCACCCCCGGTCGGGTTTGGCTGCGCGCGTTGGACTTTCGATCGTCAACGCACCGGGAACGATCGACGCCGGTTACCGCGGCGAGATCAAGGTGGCGCTGATCAACCTCGACCCCGCTGAGCCGATCGCGATTCGCCGTGGCGACCGCATCGCCCAGCTGCTGGTGCAGCGGGTCGAACTGCCCGAACTGGTCGAGGTCACCTCGTTCGACGAGGCCGGTCTGGGCGATACCACCCGTGGCGAAGGCGGCCACGGTTCCTCCGGCGGACATGCGAGTTTGTGAGATATGGCATTCGGTAGACGAAAGAGCAAGGAATCCGAGCGTTCGGCGGAGGCGACGACCCCCGAGGAGCGTTCCGCCGAGTCGGAGATCGCCCGAACCAACGATCCCGATGACGGTGATCTCGACGGTCCCTTCGACATCGAGGACTTCGACGATCCCGACCAGGCCACGACCGGCCGGCTGGATCTGGGATCGATCCTGATCCCGCTGCCGGCCGCCGGCCAGGTGCAGGTCGAGCTCACCCCGCAGGGGACGCCGAGCGCGATCTGGGTCGTCACCCCCAACGGGCGGTTCACCATCTCGGCCTACGCCGCGCCCAAGACCACCGGGCTGTGGCGGGAGATCGCCTCGGAGCTGGCCGATTCGCTGCGCAAGGACGGCGCACAGGTGTCCATCCAGGACGGCCGGTGGGGCCGCGAGGTCGTCGGGGTCGCCAAGACGGTCCAGGGTCAGCCGGCGCCGCAGGGTGTGGTGCGGTTCATCGGCGTCGACGGGTACCGCTGGATGATCCGGTGCGTGGTCAACGGACCGCAGGACAAGTTCGACGCGCTGGCCGACGAGGCGCGAGCGGCGGTGGCCGACACCGTGGTTCGGCGTGGCGACACGCCGCTGCCGGTGCGTACCCCGCTGCCGATCCAGCTTCCCGAGGCGATGGCCAACCAGCTGCGCGCCGCCGCCGAGCAGGCCGCCCAGCAGGCGCAGCAGGCGGGTCAGCAGCCGCAGGCCCAGCTGGTCGCGCGGCGCAGCGCGCAGGGCACGGCGATGCAGCAGCTGCGCAGCGGCATCACCGGCGGCTGAGCCGCCGAAAGAGCAGCGGTCGGCTGAGCCGCCGAAAGAGCAGCGGTCGGCTGAGCCGCCGAAAGAGCAGCGGTCGGCTGAGCCGCCGATAGAGCAGCGGTCGGCTGAGCCGCCGATAGAGCAGCGGTCGGCTGAGCCGCCGATAGGGCAGCGGTTAGGTCTCCAGCAGCGCCGCCACACAGGCGGCGCCCAGGTTCGCCGGATCGGCGCCCAGTTCGTCGAGCGTGAGCGTGCGCAACGCCGCCCGGGGTGCCGCGCCGACCCACTCGGCGGCCACCGCGATCGGATGCACGGGGTCGTCGACAGCGGCCGCGACGCCCATCGGCGCTTGCAGGTGTTCGAGCTGCTCGACGGTGGGGGCGACGTAACCGGCCGCCTCCTCCATCGCGTCGGGCAGCGCCGGCCACTGGCCCAGCCATGACCGGGCCAGCTCGTCGGCCAGCCACGCCGGGCTGGAGGCGCGCATCGCCGCGATCGCGGCCGAGATCCCCTCGCTGCGCAGCTGGGCCGCCGAGTGGCGGGCCGCCGCGGCCGCAGGCGCGTCGTGCGGATGCCCGCTCCAGGCCGGCAGCGCCGCCAGCACCGCGATCGTCCGGTCCGGATGGGCCAGCGCCCAGGCCACCGCGACCGCCGCCCCGATCGACACCCCGCCCACCATCACGGGCCCGCTGCGCGCCGCCTCATCGAGCGCCTCGCGGTAGCCGGCGATGAGCCGGTGTGGTTGGGGCGCCGGGGTCACCAACCGGGCTCCCTGCGCGTGCAGGGCACCGGAAAACGCCCGGTAGACGAAGTCGTCGTCGGATCCGGTGCCGGGCAGCAGCACGGCGGTGCCGTCGTGGAGATCGACCGTCATGCCTAGATCGTGCCCTGACCGAAATTCGCCCGGCGTGGCGAGGTGACCCCGCGTGGCATCTCCGATCAGACAGGTCTACCGTGGCGATGGGTTGGGTAGATCCAGGGTGGATCTGCGATTAGTCAGGAGAGGCCATGGCAACGGCCGAAGGGTATCTGCGCCGGCTGACGCGGCGATTGACAGAAGACCCCGAACAACTTGACGTCGAGGAGCTCAGCGACGAGGCCGCCCAGACGGGAGCCCAGCGGGCCATCGACTGCCAGCGCGGTCAGGAAGTGACGATGATCGGCACCCTGCGCAGCGTCGAGTGCAACGGCAAGGGCTGCGCGGGCGGCGTCAAGGCGGAACTGTTCGACGGGACCGACTCGGTGATGCTGGTGTGGCTCGGCCAGCGCCGCATCCCCGGTATCGAGTCCGGCCGCACCCTCAAGGTGCACGGACGTGTCGGCAAGCTCGACAACGGCGCGAAGGCGATCTACAACCCCCACTACGAAATCCAGAAGTGAGCGAAGAGATCCAGAAGTGAGTGAACCCGGAACCGAACCGGGTCAGCCGAGCAAGGGATCTGTGAGGGCGAACGCGGTCCTCGAGCAGATGGGCGGGATCAGCGGCCTGATCTACTCCTCGCTGCCCGTTGTGGTGTTCGTCCCGGTGTCCCAGTTGGCCTCGCTGGTCCCAGCGGTCGTCGCCGCACTGGCCGTGGCGGCCGCGATCCTGGTGTTCCGGCTGATCCGCCGCGAGTCCGCCCAGCCGGCGATCTCGGGCTTCTTCGGCGTCGGCATCTGCGCGCTGATCGCCTACGTGATGGGCGAATCGAAGGGCTACTTCCTGCTGGGCATCTGGACGTCACTGATATGGGCCGCCGTGTTCGGGCTGTCGGTGCTGATCCGCCGCCCGGTGGTCGGCTACATCTGGAGCTGGATCAACGGCCACGGCCGGGACTGGCGTCATCACCGCAGGGCGCTGCACGCCTTCGACATCGCCACGCTGGTGTGGGTGCTGGTGTTCTCGGCGCGGTTCGTCGTGCAGCAGCACCTCTACGAGGCCGACCAGACCGGCTGGCTCGGGGTGGCGCGCATCTCGATGGGATGGCCGCTGACCGCCGTCGCCGCGCTGGTCACCTATCTGGCCATCCGCACCGCACAGCGTGCGCTGCCGCCGGCCGCCGGGACCACCGGGGCCGCCGACGACGAGCACGAGCCCAGCACCGCCGACGACGTCGCGCAGCCGGAGAACCGCTAGCGGCTCTGCGGGCGCAGCAGGATCTCCTGCAGCTCCTGCTCGGCCTCGGCGACCGCGACGAACAGCAGCTCGTCGCCGCCCTCGAGCGGTTCGTCGGACTCGGGCACGATCACCCGCGGCCCCCGCAGAATCGTCACCAGCGCGCAGTCGCGGGGCAGTTCGAGGCGTTTGACGGGCTTGCCGCCCCACGGGGTGTCGTCGGGCAGGGTGATCTCGACGAGATTGGCCTGGCCCTTGCGGAACTCCATCAGCCGCACCAGATCTCCGACCGCGACAGCCTCCTCCACCAGGGAGGCCAGCATCCGCGGGGTGGACACCGCCACGTCGACGCCCCAGTTCTCGTCGAACAACCACTCGTTGCGGGGGTCGTTGACCCGGGCCACCACCCGCGGCACCGCGAACTCGGTCTTGGCCAGCAGGCTGACCACCACGTTGACCTTGTCGTCGCCGGTCGCGGCGATCACCACGTCGAACTGCTCGAGCTGGACGGACTCCAGCACGGTCAGCTCGCACGCGTCGCCCAGCCGCCACTGCGCCCCCGGGATGGCGTCGACGTCGATGTGGCCTGGGTCGCGTTCCACCAGCGTCACCTCGTGGGTGTCGACGAGTTCCCTGGCGATGGAGCGGCCGACGGCGCCGGCTCCGGCAATCGCCACCTTCATGTGGTGCTCCTCGCGTGCGCGGCCTTCATTTAGAGATCCTCGCTCGGCGGCAGCGCGGCGATGGCCAGCGCCTCGGCGATGTGGCCGGCGATCGCGGCGATGAACACCTGATCGCTGGCCTGAATCACCGTCTTGGCGTCCGGCAGCAGGCCCGCGCCGAAGCGGATCAGAAACGCCACCCGGCCGCCGGTGGCGGCCTCCAGTTCGGTGACCTTGCGGCCCACCCAGCCCTCGTGCAGGGCGAGTTCGGTGACGCCGACATTGCCGCTGGGGTCACGCCACTTGGTGGTCTCGGTCTCGCGGGTCAGCACGTTGAGCAGTCGGTCGGTCGTCCACGGCACGGTGGCCACCGTCGGGATGCCGAGCCGTTCGTAGACCGCCGCGCGCTTGGCGTCGTAGATGCGCGCGACCACCCGTTCCACACCGAATGTCTCGCGCGCCACACGCGCGGAGATGATGTTGGAGTTGTCACCCGAGGACACCGCGGCGAACGCGCCCGCCTCCTCGATCCCGGCGCGCAGCAGCACGTCCCGGTCGAAGCCCATGCCGAGCACCCGCTCGCCGGGAAACTCCGGCGAGAGCCGGTGAAACGCGGCGCTGTCGCGGTCGATGACCGCCACGTCATGGCCGATTCTGGCCAGACTGTCGGCAAGCGACGCCCCCACCCGGCCGCAGCCCATCACCACTACACGCACTCCCACAGTCCTTCCTGTCGAACCCGCGCAGTGGGAACGCTACAGCTTTTGCCCGGTTGTTCGACTTCAGGCTTACTCTTGGCACTCGTGTCCAAGTTATCCACCGTCGCGCGGCGGTTGGTTCTCGGCAGGCCGTTCCGCAGCGACCGGATCTCGCACACGCTGCTGCCCAAGCGCATCGCGCTGCCGGTGTTCGCCTCCGACGCGCTGTCCTCGGTGGCCTACGCTCCGGAGGAGATCTTCCTGGTGCTGTCGGTCGCCGGGCTGAGCGCGTATGCGATGACGCCGTGGATCGGCCTGGCGGTCGCGGTGGTCATGGTGATCGTCATCGCCAGTTACCGGCAGAACGTGTACGCCTACCCGTCCGGTGGCGGCGACTACGAGGTGGTGACCACCAACCTGGGTCCGACCGCCGGGCTGACCGTGGCCAGCGCGCTGCTGGTGGATTACGTGCTGACGGTGGCGGTGTCGATGTCGGCGGCGATGTCGAACATCGGCTCGGCGATCCCGTACATCAGCCAGCACAAGGTGATCTTCGCGATCATCGCCATCGTGCTGCTGGCCGCGATGAACATGCGCGGCATCCGCGAGTCCGGCCGGGCGTTCGCGGTGCCGACCTATGCGTTCCTGGTCGGGATCTTCGCGATGCTCGGGTGGGGTTTCTTCCAGATCCTGGTGCTGGACACCCCGCTGCGCGCCGAATCCGCGGACTTCGAAATGCGTTCCGAGCACGGTGAGATCCTCGGTCTCGCGCTGGTGTTCCTCGTCGCTCGGGCGTTCTCCTCCGGAAGCGCGGCGCTGACCGGTGTGGAGGCCATCAGCAACGGGGTGCCGGCGTTCCGGAAACCCAAGTCCCGCAACGCCTCGACGACGCTGGCGCTGGTCGGTCTGCTCTCGGTCGTGCTGTTCATGGGGATCGTCATGCTGGCCAAGGAGACCGGTGTGCAGATCGCCGAACGCCCGCACGAACAACTGGCCGGCGCGCCGCCCGACTATCACCAGAAGACGCTGATCACCCAGCTGGCCGATGCGGTGTTCCACGACTTCTCGGCGGGTCTGTACATCATCGCCGTCGTCACCGCGCTGATCCTGATGCTGGCCGCCAACACCGCGTTCAACGGATTCCCGGTGCTGGGCTCGATCCTCGCGCAGGACCGCTACCTGCCGCGCCAGCTGCACACCCGCGGGGACCGGCTGGCCTTCTCCAACGGCATCCTGTTCCTGGCCTGCACGGCGATCGCGTTCGTCATCGCGTTCCAGGCCGAGGTGACCGCGCTGATCCAGCTCTACATCGTCGGCGTGTTCGTGTCGTTCACGCTCAGCCAGATCGGCATGGTGCGGCACTGGACCCGGCTGCTGCGCACCGAGACCGATCCGTCGGTCCGCGGCAGGATGATCCGCTCACGCATCGTCAGCGCGACCGGCTGCCTGTGCACCGGCGCCGTTCTGGTGATCGTCGTGGTGTCGAAATTCGTTGCCGGAGCGTGGATCGCGATCCTGGCGATGGTGGTGCTGTACGTGCTGATGAAGCTGATCCACAAGCACTACGACACCGTGGCGCGCGAGCTCGAGGAGCAGGCCGCCGACACCGACATGGTGCTGCCCAGCCGCAACCACGCGATCGTGCTGGTGTCCAAGCTGCACCTGCCGACCCGGCGGGCGCTGGCCTACGCGCGGGCCACCCGGCCGGACACGCTGGAGGCGATCACCGTCAGCGTCGACGACGGCGAGACCCGCGCGCTGGTGCACCAGTGGCAGGAGAGCGACATCAGCGTGCCGCTGAAGGTGATCGCCTCGCCGTACCGCGAGATCACCCGCCCGGTGCTGGACTACGTCAAGCGCATCATCAAGGAGTCACCGCGTACCGTCGTCACGGTGTTCATCCCCGAGTACGTCGTCGGCCACTGGTGGGAGCAGGTGCTGCACAACCAGAGCGCCCTGCGACTGAAGGGCCGTCTGCTGTTCGAGCCCAATGTCATGGTGACTTCGGTTCCGTGGCAACTGAATTCGTCGGAGCGGCTCAAGGCGCTGCAACCGCATTCCGCGCCCGGCGACGCACGCAGAGGATTCCTGGAGTGAGCGGCGATTCCGCTGAGCTCACGCTGACCATCGGCCCGCCGGCCAACGGCGGCAGCTGTGTGGCCCGCCACGAGGGCCGGGTGGTGTTCGTGCGCTATGCGCTGCCGGGGGAGACGGTGCGTGCCCGGGTGACCTCCGACCGCGGCTCCTACTGGACGGCCGACACCGTCGAGGTGCTCGAGCCCTCCGCTGACCGGCTGGACTCCCTGTGCCCGATCGCCGGGGTGGACGGCGCCGGCTGCTGCGACATGGCGTTCGCCACCCCCGAGGCGGTGCGCGGCCTCAAGGGCGCCGTGGTGGCCAACCAGCTGGCCCGGCTCGGCGGTTACCACTGGTGCGACGAGTCCGAGGCCACCGCCGAACCCGTCGGCGACGGCCGGGCCACCGGCTGGCGCACCCGGGTGCGGCTGGACACCACGGCCGACGGGCGGGCGGGGTTTCACCGTTTCCACAGCGCCGAGCTGATCACCGACCTGCGGTGCGCGCAGCTGCCCGACGGGATGCTCGACGGTATCGACGCGCAGACCTGGCCGCCGGGCGCGCATCTGCACGTCGTCCTCGACGACGACGGCCGCCGGCACGTCGTGCAGTCCGGACCGCGGGTAGGCCGCAAGGCGACCACCCGGGTCGTGGAGGGCGACTACGAGGCCGTGCAGCGCGTCTGCGACCGCACGTGGCGGGTGCCGGCGACCGCGTTCTGGCAGGCCCACCGCGATGCGACCACCCTCTACAGCGATCTCGTCGCCGACTGGGCGCAGCTGGACACCGGCCAGACGGCGTGGGACCTGTACGGCGGCGCGGGTGTGTTCGCCGCGGTGCTGGCGCGGGCGGTGGGGGAGACCGGCCGTGTCGTCACCGTCGACACGTCGCGCGGCTCGTCGCGGGCGGCCCGGGCGGCGCTGGCCGACCTGGACTGGGTGTCGGTGGTCACCGACTCGGTGCGCCGCGGGCTGGCCGCCCAGCCCGACCGCGCCGACGTCGCGGTACTGGACCCGCCGCGCACCGGCGCCGGTCGTGAGGTGATCGACCTGCTGGCCGCCGCCGGGGTGCCGAGGGTCGTCCACATCGGTTGTGAGGCAGCGTCGTTCGCGCGCGACATCGGGCTCTACCGTGGCCACGGCTACACCGTCGAGCGGTTGCGGGTGTTCGACGCGTTCCCGCTCACCCACCACGTCGAGTGCGTCGCCCTGCTGACCCGGGGCTGACCCGGGGCCGGCGCGGGAAAACGGGTATCCCGCACAGGTGCAGACCTTCCTACCCTGTCCGCGGTTCGACGAGTCCGCCCGCGTGCTGGACACCCGGCGCCTGGGCAAGCAGCGGGTGGAGACCATCCAGGTGGTGCGCGCGCTGACCGTGCCCGGCTACGGATGGCGTCACCATCCCGCCGCGGCGATGTGGGCCGGCTACGAGGAGGCGCTGGTGCGCTACGGGCTCGACATCTGCGCGCAGTGGACGGATCTCGGCCACGCCGACACCTGCGCGGCCACGATGCTGGCCGACCTGACCGCGCACACGGGCATCGGCCAACCGCGCAGCCAGAACGACCTGGAGGCGGCGGGGGAACTGCCGCCGTGGCTGGGCGATCCGGCGTTTCACCGCAGTCACCAGTCGTCACTGGTGCGTAAGGACCCGGAGCACTACCGGCGGTTCTTCCCCGACGTGCCCGACGATCTCGAATACCTCTGGCCCGGCTCGGACCGGCCCCGGCGGGTGGCGGTCTAGCCGCCGGAACCGAAGTGGCGGGCCAACCGGCGGTGCCGGTGGCTGAAGAACGCCCCGACGCCGGCGGCGAGCAGCGGCGAGAGCGGACGCAACAGGGTCCGCGGCTCGAAGATCACCCGGTCGCGCACCTCGGTGCGACCGTCCGCGGTGGGTTCGAGGGTGCGCTCATGGCGCCAGCGGCGCATGCTCAGCATCGTCGACTCCTCGTGGAAGCCGCGGCCGGGCATCAGCGACTCGATGGTCAGCAGGTCGTAGTCGAAGGGCAGCAGCCCCAGCAGGCGCAACCAGCAGCGCCCGACCGGTGTGCCGACCGGCAGGCTGTCGACGTCGAGGTCCCGGGCACCGGGCGGGAACGACATCGTCATCACCGGTCGCATCTCGTCGTTGACGCCCTCGGCGGTGACGACGCGCCGCCACACCCGCTCCACGGGGGCGTCGACGACGCTGGTGCGTTCGATGATCATGACGGCTTCACGGTACCCGTCGCCGCCGGGGCTTCAAGACCTTCGTTTCTGTTCAGAACTCCCGGGAAGTTCACTACATTCACTGGTGGTGTTCCGGGAAGTCTGGTCGGAGGCTTGATCCGACGACTCGGAAGGTGCCGCCTATGAACCCCGGGGTGATCGACGTGCGGGGACTGACGTTCACGTACCCGGGAGCCGCGGAACCGGCGATCCGCGGCATGGACTTCACCGTCGGCGGGGGAGAGATCTTCGGCTTCCTCGGCCCCAGCGGGGCGGGCAAGTCGACCACCCAGAAGCTGCTGATCGGGCTGCTGCGCGACCACGGCGGCGATCTGCTGGTGTGGGGTCGTGAGCCCGCGGACTGGGGACCGGCCTACTACGAACGCATCGGGGTGTCGTTCGAGCTGCCGAACCACTACCAGAAGCTCACCGCGCTGGAGAACCTGCGCTTCTTCGCCTCGCTGTACGGTGGCCCGACCCGCGACCCGATGGAGCTTCTCGCCGCGGTCGGCCTCGCCGACGCCGCCGCCGTGCGCGTCGGCCGGTACTCCAAGGGCATGCAGATGCGGCTGACGTTCGTCCGCGCTCTGCTCCACGACCCGGAACTGCTGTTCCTCGACGAGCCGACCTCGGGTCTGGACCCGGTCAACGCGCGCCGGGTCAAGGACATCATCCTCGACCTGAAGGCGCGCGGGCGCACGGTGTTCTTGACCACCCACGACATGCACACCGCCGAAGAGCTGTGCGACAGAGTCGCATTCGTCGTCGACGGGCGCATCGTCGCGCTCGACACACCGACCGAGCTCAAGCTCGCCCGCAGCCGCCGGCGGGTACGGGTGGAGTATCGCGACGCCGGCGGGACGCTGCGCGCCGAGGAGTTCGCGATGGACGGCCTGGCCGACGATCCCGGCTTCCACACCGTGTTGCGCACCCGCCACGTCGAGACCCTGCACAGCCTCGAGGCCACGCTCGACGACGTCTTCGTCGAGACCACGGGCAGGCGGCTGACGTGACCCGGCTGCGCAGCGCGATGGGCCTGGAAGTGGTGCTGGCTGTGCGGCAGAAGTTCCTGCACGCCGCGGTCTTCAGCGGCCTGATCTGGCTGGCCGTGCTGCTGCCGATGCCGCCCGGGCTGCGGCCCGTCGCCGAGCCCTACATCCTGCTCGGCGACATCGCGATCATCGGGTTCTTCTTCATCGGCGCGTCGGTGTTCTTCGAGAAGCAGGAGCGGACAGTCGGTGCGGTGGTCACCTCACCGCTGCGTTTCTGGGAGTATCTGGCCGCGAAAGTCGCACTCCTGACTGCTGTTTCGGTGTTCGTGGCGGTGGTGGTCGCCACCGTGGCGCACGGGGCGGACTACCGTCTGCTGCCGATGGTCGCCGGTGTGGTTCTCGGCACGCTGGTGATGCTGCTCGTCGGGTTCGCCACGTCGCTGCCGTTCGACTCCGCCAGCGACTGGTTCATCTCCGGGACCGTCCCGCTGGCCGTGCTGACCGGGCTGCCGGTGTTGTACCTGTCCGGAGCCTGGACCAGTCCGGTGCTCTACGTCATCCCGACTCTGGGGCCGCTGCTGCTGTTGGGCGGCGCCTTCGGCCAGATCGATCCGGCACCCTGGCAGACCGTGTACGCGGTGGGTTACCCGCTCGTCGCCGCGGCGGCGCTGGCGGCGGTCGCCCGCGCTCTGTTCGTGCGCCATGTGGTGGCCCGGACATGGCGAGCGCACGTGCGTTCGCCGCCTTCGCGCGCAACGACATTCGCGGGACGTATCGCGACCCGCTGTTGGTGATGCTGGTGGTCGCACCGGTCATCTGGACGACGGGTGTGCGTGTCCTCACCCCGGTCTTCACCCGCATGCTGGCCGAGCGCTACGGCTTCGACCTGGTCCCGTACTACCCGCTGATCCTCACCGCGTTCCTGTTGCTCACCGCGATCATCGTGACGGGCGGTCTGGCCGCGTTCCTGGTACTCGAGGAGGTCGACGCGGGCACCTTCACCGCGCTGTGGGTGGCGCCGGTCCCGGTGAGCGGATTCATCGCCTACCGCGCCGCCACGGTGTTGACGCTGACGACCGTCTATGTGGTGGCGACGCTGTCGCTGAGCGGACTGCTCGACCTGTGGCTGGTGCCCGCACTGGTTCCGATCGGCATGCTCGCGGGCCTGTCCGCGATCGTGACGATGCTGGCGATCGTCTCCGTCGCCGGCAACAAGATTCAGGGCATCGCGATGGTGCGTGCACTCGGCATGCTCATCGCGGGGTTGCCGTGCCTGCCCTGGTTCATCGACTCGGCGTGGAACCTGGTGTTCGGGGTGCTGCCGCCGTACTGGGCGGCGAAGGCGTTCTGGGTGGCCTGCGCCGGGGGCACCTGGTGGCAGTATCTGGCCGCCGGTGTCGTCTATCACCTCGCCGTCGGTGGGGTGCTGCTGCGTCGGTATCTGCGGGCGGCGATGTCGCGGACTGTGGCTTAGGGTTAAGCCAGGGTGTGCCGGGAAGTCTGGTCGGCGCTTATTCGTTGACCGTGCCTTATTTATTGACGTTGCCGAAGGTGGAGCTCCTGTGACCGCGAAGCCAACACCCCGATTCAGGCCACGCGCCCTGTTCTCCCGCGGGTCGTGGTCCGAGGCCAGCCGCATCGCCGAGGTCCTGCGCAAGGAGACCGTGGGCGGCGGCGTACTGCTGGTGGCCGCGGCCGTCGCGCTCATCTGGGCCAACTCCCCGTGGTCGGAGAGTTACTTCGCGCTGCGGGACTACGAGGTCGGCGGCGATCCGTTCGGCCTGCACCTCAACCTCACCATCGGCGCCTGGGCCGCCGACGGGCTGCTGGCGGTGTTCTTCTTCGTCGTCGGCCTGGAACTCAAACGCGAGTTCGTCGCCGGTGACCTGCGCGATCCCGCCCGGGCCGTGCTGCCGATCGCCGCGGCCGTCGGCGGCATGATCGCACCGGCACTGATCTTCGTCGCCACCACCGCGCACGTCGGCGACGGCGCCCTGCGCGGGTGGGCGATCCCGACCGCGACCGACATCGCGTTCGCGGTGGCGGTGCTCGCCGTGATCTCCACGCACCTGCCGTCGGCGCTGCGGATCTTCCTGCTCACCCTCGCTGTGGTCGACGACCTGCTCGCGGTCGCGGTGATCGCGTTCTTCTACACCGAGACGATCAACGTCACCGCGCTGCTGGCCATGCTCGTCCCGCTGGCGCTGTTCGCCCTCTGTGTGCAGCGCCGCATCCGGCACTGGTGGCTGCTGATCCCGCTGGCGGTGTGCACCTGGATGTTCATGCACGAATCCGGCGTACACGCCACGGTGGCCGGGGTGCTGCTCGGCTTCACGGTGCCCGTGCACCGCTCCGAGGCCGCGGGCGGACCCGACGCCGGACCCGGCCTGGCCGAGCACTTCGAACACCGGATCCGGCCGCTGTCGGCAGGGGTGGCGATCCCGGTGTTCGCGTTCTTCGCCGCCGGCGTCGCCATCGGCGGTGTGAGCGGCCTCACCCAGGCCGTCGGCGACCCGATCGCGCTCGGCATCATCCTGGGCCTGCTCATCGGCAAACCCGCCGGCATCTTCCTGACCACCCGCATCCTGGCGTCGGTCACCCGCGCCGACCTGGATCCCGCGGTCCGCTGGATCGATGTGACCGGCATCGCGATGCTGGCCGGCATCGGGTTCACGGTGTCGCTGCTGATCGGGGATCTCGCCTACGGTCTGGGCTCGGAACGTGACGATTTCGTCAAGATCGGCGTGTTGATGGGATCGCTGTGTTCGGCGGCCCTGGCGTCGATCCTGTTGCGGGCCAGAAACCGCCACTACCGGGCGGTTTGGGAGGAAGAGACGGTCGACGTGGACCACGACGGTGTGCCCGACGTCTACCAGACTCGTCAGGACTGACCACGACGGGCGTGCGTAGACTGACGGAATGCTTGAACAGATCCGCGGGCCCGCTGATCTGCAGCACCTGACACAGTCCCAGCTGGATCAGCTGGCTGGTGAGATCCGTGAGTTCCTGATCCACAAGGTCGCTGCAACCGGCGGGCATCTCGGCCCGAACCTCGGTGTGGTCGAACTCACCCTGGCTCTGCACCGGGTGTTCGACTCGCCGCACGACCCGATCATCTTCGACACCGGCCATCAGGCTTACGTGCACAAGATCCTGACCGGCCGTGCGCCCGAGTTCGACACGCTGCGTAAGAAAGACGGCCTGTCGGGCTATCCGTCGCGCGAAGAGAGCGAACACGACTGGGTCGAGTCCAGCCACGCCAGCGCGGCGCTGTCCTACGCCGACGGCCTGGCCAAGGCGTTCGAGCTGTCCGGCTACCGCAACCGCCACGTGGTCGCCGTCGTCGGCGACGGCGCGCTGACCGGCGGCATGTGCTGGGAGGCGCTCAACAACATCGCCGCGTCGCGGCGCCCGGTCGTCATCGTCGTCAACGACAACGGCCGCAGCTACGCCCCGACCATCGGCGGGTTCGCCGAACACCTGGCCGGTCTGCGGCTGCAGCCGGGCTACGAGCGGGTCCTGGAGGAGGGCCGCAAGGCGGTGCGCTCGGTGCCCGTCATCGGCGAGTTCTGCTACCAGTGCATGCACTCGATCAAGGCCGGTATCAAGGACGCCCTGTCGCCGCAGGTGATGTTCACCGACCTCGGCCTCAAGTACGTCGGGCCGATCGACGGTCACGACGAGCACGCCGTGGAGTCCGCGCTGCGGCACGCGCGCGGCTTCAACATGCCGGTGATCGTGCATGTGGTCACCCGCAAGGGCATGGGCTACGCGCCGGCCGAGAACGACGAGGCCGACCAGATGCACGCCTGCGGCGTCATCGACCCCGAGACCGGGCTGCCGACCTCCGAGCCCGGCCTGGGCTGGACGTCGGTGTTCTCCGAGGAACTGATCTCGTTGGCGGCCAAGCGTCGCGACGTGGTGGCGATCACCGCCGCGATGCCCGGCCCGACCGGTCTGAGCGCGTTCCGGGAGAAGTACCCCGACCGGTTCTTCGACGTCGGGATCGCCGAACAACACGCGATGACCTCGGCGGCCGGTCTGGCGATGGGCGGGATGCACCCGGTCGTCGCGATCTACTCGACGTTTTTGAACCGGGCGTTCGACCAGGTGATGATGGACGTCGCGCTGCACAAGCTGCCGGTCACGATGGTGCTGGACCGCTCTGGTGTCACCGGACCGGACGGCGCCAGCCACAACGGCATGTGGGATCTGTCGATGCTCAACATCGTGCCCGGCATGCGGGTGGCCGCACCGCGCGACGGCGCCCGGCTGCGTGAGGAACTCGGTGAGGCGCTCGAGGTCAACGACGGGCCCACCGCCATCCGATTCCCGAAAGGTGATGTCGGCGAGGACATCCCGGCGATCGAGCGCCGAGATGGCGTCGACGTGCTCGCGGTACCCGCCGACGGCCTGTCCGAGGACGTGCTGTTGGTCGCGGTCGGCCCCTTCGCGACTATGGCGCTGTCGGTGGCCGAACTGCTGCGCAACCAGGGCATCGGGGTGACCGTGGTCGACCCGCGCTGGGTGCTGCCGGTGCCCGACGCGGTCGCCGAATTCGCCCGCCGCCACAAGCTGGTGGTCACCCTGGAGGACAACGGCGTTCACGGCGGCATCGGCTCGTCGGTGTCGGCGGCGCTGCGGCACAAGGAGATCGACGTGCCGTGCCGTGATCTCGGGCTGCCGCAGGAGTTCTTCGCGCACGCGTCGCGGGGTGAGGTGCTCGCCGAGGTGGGGCTGACCGACCGCACCGTGGCCCGCCAGATCACCGGGTGGATCGCCGCCCAGGGCACCGCGGTCGACGAACCCGAGGTCAGCGGGCACGTACCCGACTGATTCGACGGGAGCCGCGGGGCTATAGGCTGTGCCTATGAGATTTGCTGCGGCACTTCGTTTTCTGGCTGTGGTCGGGACGGTCATGCTCGCGCTGACGGCGGCGCCGGCGGTGGCGACCGCGGCGGCGCCGCAGTGGTCCGGACTCGACGCACGCGACTACGGCGGTCCGATCGGCGCGCCCGGCACGCTGATCGAATCGGTGCCGCTGGATCCGGCGCTGTCGGTGGCCGGCGCCGGCCAGGCCTTCCGCATCCTGTACTCGACCGTCGACCAGCACGACCGGCCCGCGGTCAGCACCGCGGTCGTGTTCACCCCGAAAAGCGCTCCACCGCCGGGCGGTTGGCCCGTCGTCGCCTGGGCGCACGGCACGGTCGGCCTCGGCGACGACTGCACGCCGTCGGCGCGGCCGCGCTCCGAGCGTGACAACGAGTACCTGAGCCACTGGCTGGACCAGGGGTACGTCGTCGTCGGCAGCGACTACGCCGGCCTGGGCACCCCGGGCCTGATGAGCTACCTCAACAGCCGCACCACCGCGCGGGGCGTCGTCGACTCGGTGATCGCCACCCACGGCCTGGATCTGCCGTTGTCGCCCAAGTGGGCGGTGGTCGGCCAGTCGCAGGGCGGCGCCGCGGCCGTCGCAACCGCGCGCTGGGCAACGGAATTCAGCGCCGGCACCGGTCTGGACTACCGGGGCGTCGTCGCGACCGGCACCCCCGCAGGCGTCGAGTCGCTGGTCAAGAAGGCGGGCCCGGAGATGGAGGTGCCCGCCTCGCTGGGGCCGGTGGCCAACGCCTACACCGCCTACATTGTCGCCGCGCTGCGCGAGGCGCACCCCGAACTCGACCTGGACGTGATCCTCACCCCGGCGGGCCGGGCGGCGGCCGACCGCGCCGAGACCCTCTGCCTGGCCGACCTGTCGGCGACGCTGACCGACATGACGGTGCCCGGGTTCTTCACCGCGCCGCTGACGTCGATCCCGGGATCCCCCGAGGTGGTCGACGCCTACATGGGCATCCCCGCCGACGGCTATGACCGGCCGATCTTCCTGGGCGTCGGACTGCTGGACCGCGATGTGCCGCCGGAGTTGACGCTGCGGTTCGCCGACGCGCTGACCGCCCACGGTCAGGACGTCACGCTGAAGGTCTATCCCGACGAGGACCACAGTGGCACGGTGCTGGCGTCGCTGCCGGACTCGACGCCGTTCCTGGCGGGCCTGCTGAGCTGACCCGAAAGGGCGGCCTAATTATCAACGTTCGCGATAATTAGGCCATGTGCAGGAACTGCTCCCTGGTCGCAGCGCTCGGTGACTACACCGCGGACGGATCGGGCGCCGCGCCGCCGGGGAGCTCCCCGCTGCCGGAACTGCCGCCCGCCGTGGTGTTCCGCGGCGGGGCCGTCTACACGATGAACCCGCGCCAACCTTGGGCACAGGCGGTCGCGGTGCGCGGCAACCGCATCGTGGCCGTCGGCGGCGACGACGAGGCCACCGCGGCCGCCGGGCCCGGCGCCCACACCGTGGACCTGAACGGCCGGATGCTGCTGCCGGGCTTCATCGAGGCGCACATCCACCCGCTCGTCGGGGCGTTCTTCACACCCGGGGTGGACCTGCAGGTCGCCGACCGCGACGCCGCGCTCGCCGCGATCGCGGCGCACGTGCGCGCCCACCCCACCGGACCGGTGCGCGGATTCGGTTGGCGGGTCGACATGTTCGGCCCGCAGGGGCCCACCCGCGCCGAACTCGACGAGCTCATCCCGGACCGCCCGGCGATCCTGTTCGCGATCGACGCGCACAGCGCGTGGGTCAACAGCGCCGCGCTGCGTCTGGCCGGCATCACCCGCGACACACCCGACCCGGTGCCGGGATTCAGCTTCTACGTCCGCGACGACGACGGTGAACCCACCGGCTGGGTGCTGGAACTGCCCGCCGTCCTCGGCATCGTCGACGCCGTCGAACCGATGACCCGGGCGGTGCTGACACGGCTGCTCGCCCAGTGGGCACCCAAGGCCGCCGCGGCCGGCATCACCGCCGTGTTCGACGCCGGGCTGCCGCCGGGGGAGAACGACCCTGGCGAACTCGTGGGCGTCTACACCGATCTGGAGGCGCAGGGGCTGCTGCCGTTCCGGGTGGTGGCCTCGCACATCGTCAAGGCGCCGCCGGTCGACACCGCGGTGGCGGCCACCGTGGCGCTGCGCGAGCGCTACCGGACCGACCTGGTGCGCGGCGGGGTGCTCAAGATCCTCGGCGACGGCACCGCCGAGGGCCACACCGCCCATCTGCTCGAGCCCTACGCCGACCGGCCGGATTACGTTGGCAGCTCGCCGTTCTCACCCGAGGACTGGCGGCGACTGGTGACCGAGGCCGACGCCGCCGGGGTCGACGTGCACATCCACGCCATCGGCGACCGCACCATCCGCACCGCCCTGGACGCCGTCGAGGCCGCGATCGCGGCGAACCCGCCCCGCGACCGCCGCCACACCATCGCGCATCTGGTCACCATTGACCGCGCCGACGTCCCCCGCTTCGCACAACTGGGGGTGATCGCGCAGTTCTCCGCCAACTGGTTCTCCGCTGATCCGGGCACCGTGGAGATCAGCCTGCAGCGCTACGGCCCGCAGCGGCAGCGGGAGTTCTTCCGGCCGCGCGCGCTGCTGGACACCGGCGCCACGGTCGCGTTCGGCACGGATTGGCCTGCGGCGGGCTACTTCTCGACATACAAACCGCTCGACGCGATCCAGGTGGCGGTGACCCGCCAGCTCATCGGCCATCCGGACGCCGACGTCCTCGAGCCCACCGACCAGCGTCTCGACCTGGACCAGGCGCTGCGGGCCGCCACGCTCGGCGCGGCCCGGGCACTGCGGCTCGACGACATCGCCGGCTCGCTGGAGGTCGGCAAGTGCGCCGACCTGATCGTGCTGCGGCGCAACCTGTTCGACCTCGATCCGCACGACATCGCGGCCACCCCGGTCGATCTGACGGTGATGAACGGGCGCATCACCCACGGCAGCCTGACAGGCTAGCCGCGCAGGGCGTCGGCGAGCGCGTCGACGGTCAGCGCGCGCTGCCACGGCCGCACCTTGGCCTCGCGCAGCACCGCGTCGACGACGGCGGCGGTGTCGGCCGGATCGGCGGGCGCCTCCCAGTCCCAGCACAGCCTGCGGATCGCCTCAGGGGCGACGAGATTCTCTGCCGGTATCGAAACTCGTTGCGCCACTTGGGCCAACGCGGCGCGAGCAGCCTCCAGCCGGGCCGCGGCCTCGGGTTTGCGCCGCGCCCACCGCGACGCCGGCGGTGGACCGTTGGACGGTTCCTGCGGTGTGGGCGGGTCCTTGGTGGCGCGGGCCCGGGCCAGCGCGTCGAGCCACACCTGCGCGCTGCGGCGCTGGCGGGAGCCGCCGAACACCGGCAGCGCGGTCAGCCTCTCGACGGTGTCGGGGTCGGCGGTGGCGGCCTGGATGATCGCCGAGTCGGGCAGGATCCGGCCCGGCGCGATGTCGCGGCGCTGTGCGATCTGGTCGCGGGTGATCCACAGCTCGCGCACCGCCGCCAGCGCGCGCTGGTTGCGGACCTTGTGGATACCGGAGGTGCGGCGCCAGCGGTCCCGCCGCGTCGGCGTCGGCTCGAAGGTGCGCAGATGCTCGAACTCCTCGGCGGCCCACGCGCTCTTGCCCTGCTCCTCGAGCACCGCGGCGACCGCGTGGCGCAGGTCGATGAGCACCTCGACGTCGAGTGCGGCGTAGTTGAGCCACTCGTCGGGCAGCGGCCGTTTCGACCAGTCCGCCGCGCCGTGCCCCTTCATCAGCTGCAGACCCAGCAGCCGCTGCACCATCGCGGCGAGATTGACCTTCTCGTAGCCGGCCAGCCGGCCCGCCAACTCGGTGTCATACAGGCGGGTCGGCCGCATCCCGAGCTCGGCCAGGCACGGCAGGTCCTGGTCGGCGGCGTGCAGGATCCACTCGTCGGTGCGCAGCACCTCGGCAACCGGGCCCAGCACCCGCACCGGGTCGCCGCCGTGGCTGACCGGGTCGATCAGCACGGTGCCCGCACCCTCCCGGCGGATCTGCATCAGGTAGGCGCGGTTGGAGTAGCGGAACCCCGAGGCCCGCTCGGCGTCGACCGCGAACGGGCCGTGCCCGGAGTCGAGCAACTCGGCCGCCCGGCGGATCTCGTCGACGCTGACCGACAGGGCCGGCATCCCGTCGCGCGGGGCCAGCAGCGGGGTCGGCTCCGGCTCGGAGGTCTGCGCCTGGTCGGAGTCGGCTGGTTCTGCGTCGACCATCTCAGGCGCGGGTGCGGGAGCTCAGGTCGGTGACACCCTGCGGCGGCAGGCCGGCGGCGTGCTCGAGCACCTCGCAGAACGCCTCGACATGCGGGCCCAGGTCCAGCGACGTCGCCGTCCAGGAGGCGCGCAGCTCCAGCTGGTGGGCGCGCGGAGGCCCGGAGATGTCGCCGTAGCGCACCGACGTGGTGGCGGTGACGGTGCCGCCCAGCGCGGTGACGTGTTCGGCCCGCGACTCGAGCGCGTCGACGAGCCAACTCCACGCCACCTCGGGCAGCAGCGGGTCGACGGCTTCGCTGGAGTCCAGGTCGGCCTGGATGTAGGCCACGAGCCGCATCGTGCCGTCCCACGCGTCGGCGCCGTCGGGGTCGTGGAGCAGGATCAGCCGGCCGAACGCATCCCCTTCGGAGCGTTCCGGCACGATCGCCGTCTCCGGATGACGGACCTCAGCGCCCAACGCATAGCTGAACGGCGCCAGCCGCTGGGGCGGGCGGATCGGGCCCAGTTCGATCTCCGGTCGCACGGTGGTGGCATTCATCGCCGCCACCGCTTCACGGAACTGGACCGGTTCGGCGGTGGTCACGCCGATTGACGCTAGCCGATTTCGGCAGGTCTGTGCGCGTGGCGCGCCGAATAGTGCGTGCAAGCGCCTGCACCGAGGCTCGGCGGGGTGTCCGCGCAGCGCATGGCAGCATTGACAGCGATGAACAAGCGCCGTGAACTGCCCGAGTCGCCCTATCTTGCTGCCGCCAGCGGCCGCAAACCCAGCCGCGTCCCGGTGTGGTTCATGCGCCAGGCCGGCCGCTCGCTGCCGGAGTACCGGGCGCTGCGCGCGCAGAACACGATGATGCAGGCCTGCTTCGACGCCGAGCTGATCACCGAGATCACCCTGCAGCCGATCCGGCGGCACCACACCGACGCGGCGATCCTGTTCTCCGACATCGTCGTGCCGCTGCGGGCCGCCGGGGTCGCGCTGGACATCGTGCCCGACGTGGGCCCGGTCATCGAGCACCCTATCCGCACGGCCGCCGACGTCGCGACGATCAAACCCCTTGAGCCGCAGCAGGTCGCCCCGGTCGCCGAGGCCGTCGGCGCGCTGGTCTCCGAGCTGGGCGACGTGCCGCTGATCGGCTTCGCGGGCGCCCCGTTCACGCTGGCGTCGTACCTGGTGGAGGGCGGCCCGAGCCGCAACCACGAGCGCACCAAGGCGATGATGCTCGGCGACACCGAGACCTGGCACGCGCTGATGACCGCGCTGACCGACGTCACGATCGCGTTCCTGCAGGTCCAGGTCGAGGCGGGGGTCGACGCCATCCAGGTGTTCGACTCCTGGGCCGGGACGCTGTCGCTGGCCGACTACCGCACCTACGTACTGCCGCACAGCACCCGGGTGTTCGCCACGCTGGCCGCCGCGGGCGTGCCGATGACCCACTTCGGGGTGGGCACCGCCGAACTGCTCGGCGCGATGTCGGAGGCGGCCTCCGGGCACGGCGCCCCCGCCATGGTCGGGGTGGACTGGCGCACCGCGCTGCCCGACGCCGCCACCCGCGTGCTGCCGGGCACCGCGCTGCAGGGCAACCTCGACCCGGTGGTGTTGCTGGCCGGCTGGCCGGTGGTGGAGCGCGCGGTGCGCAGGGTCGTCGAGGACGGCCGCCGGGCGGTGGAGGCCGGGGCCTCGGGACATGTGTTCAACCTCGGCCACGGTGTGCTGCCTGCCACCGACCCCGATGTGATCACCAAGGTGGTGGAGCTGGTGCATTCGCTGTGAGCGCGACGTATTGCGTTGTCGGCGGCGGGATCTCGGGTCTGGTCGCCGCCTACCGGCTGCGGGTCGCGGCCGGTCCGGACGCGTCGATCACCGTGTTCGACCCCGCCGACCGGCTCGGCGGGATTCTGCGCACCGAACGGCTTGGCGGCCAGCACGTCGACGTCGGAGCGGAGGCGTTCGTCGCCCGCCGCCCCGAGATGCCGGCGTTGCTGGCCGAACTGGGGCTGGCGCACCGGCAGGTCGGCACCACCGGCACCCGCCCGCTGATCTACAGCCAGGACCGGCTGCACCCGCTGCCGCAGGGCACGCTGCAGGGTCTGCCCGCCGACGCGTCGTCGCTGGCCGGCCTGGTCGACGACGCCACCCTCGCCTGGATCCGCGACGAACCCGCCCGGCCGCTGTCCTGGCGGCCCGGCGCCGACCCGTCGGTGGCCGAGCTGGTCGGGGAGCGGTTCGGCGAGCAGGTGGTGACCAGGTCGGTGGAACCGCTGCTGACCGGCGTGTACGCGGGCTCGGCGGCCACGATCGGGATGCGCTCGGGGTTCCCGACGGTGGCCGCGGCGCTGGACCGCGGGGCGCGCAGCCTGACCGAGGCGGTGCGCGCCGCGATGGGCCCGCCGGTCACCGGGTCGGTGTTCGGCGCGGTCGACGGCGGCTATCAGGTGCTGCTCGACGAGCTGATCCGGCGGGCCGACGTGCGGTGGGCCCAGGTCGGCGTCGAGAAGGTGGCGGCGGCGTCGCCGCGCGGCTGGACCATCGTCGACGACGAGGGCGCCCACCACCGCGCCGACGCGGTGGTGCTGGCGGTGCCGGCGCCGGTGCTGGCGCGCATCGTCGCCGACGTCGCACCGCGCACGGCGGCCGCCGCGCGCCGGATCCCGGTCGCCTCGGTGGCCGTGGTGGCGTTGGCGCTGCCCGGCGGCACACCGCTGCCGCCGAACTCCGGGGTGCTGGTGGCGACGGGGGAGCGGCGGCTGCACGCCAAGGCGGCCACGCTGACGTCGCGCAAGTGGGGGCCGCGCGGCAACGTCGAACTGCTGCGTCTGTCGTTCGGCCGGTTCGGCGACAACCTGGCGCGCAGCGTCGGCGACGAGGAGCTGCTCGCCTGGGGCGCCGAGGACCTGGGGACGCTGTTCGGGGTGCGCACCGAGCCGGTCGACTACCTGGTCCAGCGCTGGATCGACGCGCTGCCGCAGTACGGTCCCGGCCACGGCGCGCTGGTGGCCGAGCTGCGGGCCGGGCTGCCGCCGACCATCGCGGTGGCCGGGGCGTTCCTGGACGGCATTGGGGTGCCCGCCTGCGTGGCGTCGGCGACGAGGGCGGCGGCGCAGTTGGCCACCGCCCGCGTGGCACGATAGGAGCATGGCCAAGCTCGACTACGACGCGCTCAACGCGACGATCCGCTACCTGATGTTTTCGGTCTTCTCGGTGCGGCCGGGCGAACTCGGGGAGGATCGCGCGGCGGTCATCGACGAGACCGCGACGTTCCTCAAGCAGCAGGAGGAGCGCGGCGTCGTCGTCCGCGGCCTCTACGACATCGCCGGGATGCGCGCCGACGCCGACTTCATGATCTGGACGCACGCCGACACCGTCGAGGCGCTGCAGGCCACCTACTCCGACTTCCGGCGCACCACCACGCTCGGCCGGGTCAGCACCCCGGTGTGGAGCAACGTCGCGCTGCATCGCCCGGCGGAGTTCAACAAGAGCCACATCCCGGCGTTCCTGGCCGGTGAGGCGCCGGGCAACTACATCTGCGTGTATCCGTTCGTGCGGTCGCTGGAGTGGTACCTGCTGCCCGACGAGGAGCGTAAGCGGATGCTCGCCGAGCACGGCATGGCGGCGCGCGGCTACAAGGACGTGCGGGCCAACACGGTGCCGGCGTTCGCGCTCGGCGACTACGAGTGGATCCTGGCGTTCGAGGCGCCCGAACTGCACCGCATCGTGGACCTGATGCGGGATCTGCGCGCCACCGACGCCCGCAGGCACGTGCGCGAGGAGACGCCGTTCTTCACCGGTCCGCGGGTCAGCCCCGAGCAACTCATCGAACGTCTGCCCTGAGGTTGCCGGGTTTTCCGGCGGTTCTGGGTGATCATGGTGGGCGTGAGAACACAGGTACTGCTCGCCGCGGCGCTGACCGTCGGTGGGCTCACGGGCGCCCCGGTCGCATGGGCGCAGGAGGCCGACGCCGAACGGTGTGACCCGGTGGGCGGTCGGGTGATCGACATCCTCGCGGGCAACATCGACTGCGTCACCGCCTCGCACTACGCCGCGCAGTACGACCCCGCCGGTGAGAGGTACCAGGTCATCGGGCCGTTCACCTGCTACTCGGGGACCGCCCAGACGGCGCCGTTGCTGTTCCAGTGCACCTCACCCGTCGAGGGCGGCACCGAGTTCGCCGTTTACCCGGCGTAGGGGCCTTCGCCGCGCGTCAGGACGTCGGCTTCAGGCGCAGCGAGATCGAGTTGATGCAGTAGCGCTTGTCGGTCGGGGTGGGGTAGCCCTCACCTTCGAAGACGTGGCCCAGGTGGCTGTGGCAGTTGGCGCAGATCACCTCGACGCGGTGCATCCCCAGCGAGTCGTCGGGGCGCAGGATCACCGCGTCGGAGTCGGCCGGGTCGTAGAACGACGGCCAGCCGCAGTGCGATTCGAACTTCTCGGTGCTGCGGAACAGTTCGGCACCGCAGGCCCGGCACTCGTAGATGCCCTCGGTCTTGGTGTCGGTGTACTCGCCGGTGAAGGGGCGCTCGGTGCCGGCCCGCCGCAGGACGTGGAACTCCTCGGGGGTCAGCTTCTTGCGCCACTCGTCGTCAGTCAGCTGCACTTTGGGAGCCGGGATCGTCATGGGCTCCACGCTACTAGCGTTACGCGGCTAGCTCACCGCGGTGGCCGGTGCGTCCTTCGGCGTCTTCAGCCACGGCGGGTCGATGCCCTCGTCGAGCCGGTTCTCGGCCTTGGCGTCGAGGTAGCGGAACAGCAGCACCGAGAACACCACGATCAGCATCAGGCACCAGCCGTAGGTGAACTTCATGTACTCCAGGAACCGGCCCGTCGTCGGCCAGTGCCCGAGCAGCCACCGGTCGGCGCTCATGAAGCCGTAGATCGCCAGCCACGCCGGCCAGTTGCGCAGCACCGAGTTCGGCATCACCACGGTCATCAGGAACGGGAACAGCATCATCGAGTAGTAGCCCTGGCCCAGTGACAGCACCAGGAACGACGTGATCAGCAGCACGCCCGACGACGTCGCCATCCAGAACAGCTGATCGCGGGTGCGGTAGTACTTGTAGAGCAGCCACAGCGAGATCACCGCGATCACGGCGAACCCGATGCGCAGCACGATGATCAGCCAGGTCGGCAGCCCGTAGTAGAGCCCGTTGCCCGCGATGGAGCTGTTGAAGTAGTCGCGGGTGGTCATGATGTAGGGCAGGGTGCGGGTGATGAAGCCCATCGGGTCGCTGATCAGCGGCCAGGCCACGATGTTGAAGACCGCGGGCACCGCGACCGCGGTGACCAGCGGCCGCCACTGACGGTTGAGCAGCGGCAGCAGCAGCAGCGGCGCCAGCAGCGGTTTGACCACCAGCGTCATGCCGATCGCGGCGCCGGCGAGCCACTCGTGGTTGCGGTTACCGTCCAGCAGCCAGCGGAAGAACAGCACCTCGGCCAGCAGGATGCAGCCGTTGATGTTGCCGAAAACCAGTGTGTTGACCACGCTTTCGGAGCAGAACATCAGGGCCAGCAACGCGGGCAGGGCCACCGAGCGGTACGTGAAACCGAACAGCCGGATCAAGAAGTACGCGGCCAGCACGATGGCCAGCGTGTTGAAGAAGATGAACCAGTAGCGCGACGCCTCGACCGGCAGGTAGCCGAACGGAGCCATCAACAGGGTGCCGCCCGGCGGGTACAGGTAGTGCGGGTCGACGTGGTTGAAGTGCTCGTTGTAGATGTCCAGGCCCAGCTTGAAGTTGACGACCGCCCGGTACACGGGTCCGAAGTCGTCGGTGATGTAGCCGTTGGTCGCCAGCACGTAGCTGCGGTGGATGATGAACAGGATCGCCACCGGCCACAGGATCACCCTGAGCACCGACGCCACGTCGGGCGGTGAGGTACGGGGTCGGAAGGCGGTGGTCAAAGCGTTGGCCACAACATCGCGCACGACCGCACCGTACCTGACGCCCGTCACCGTCAGATGTCAGGCCGGACAGAACGTGTCGGTGTCGGGAACCTTGCCGCTGTCGAGATAGCCGATCACCGGCGGCAGCGCGCACGGCGAGTAGACCGACGCGCCGTGCCCGATGCCCTGCCACATCACCCGCCGGTTGGGGGAACCGGCGTTGATGACGGTGGCGGCCACCGCGGCGACGCCCTCGTTGCCGACGACCGGGTCGTTCTGGGTGCCCAGCAGCAGCACCGGGATCTTCAGCCCCTGCGGCTCCTGCGGGGTGGTGCCGCTGGGCCAGTTCAGGCAGTCGACCAGGCTCAGCGCCCCGACCATGCCGAACTGCGGGTACTCCTTGTTCCAGGCGACGACGAGCTCGCGCACCCGGTCCGGAGTGGGCCGGTTCAGCGCGTCGCTGCAGCCGTTGACGAACTGGCCGTCGGTGTCGCGCAGCGCCTCGCCGCGGGCGATCAGCTCGCCGAACGGGCCGGTGTCGCCGGCGCGGGCGGCGGCGATCGCGTCGGCCAGCGCGTTGCCTGCCGCGATCCGGTCGCCGCGCGGGTAGGCCAGCGCGGTCGAGATCGCGTTGGCGACGACGGACACCGCGGCCCCGTTGGGTCCGCGGCCGTCGCGGGCGGCGCGCAGCAGCGCGTCGACGGCGCCCTTCGGGTCGGGCGCCAGCGCGCAGTTGGTGGCCGCGCACTGGGCGGCCCAGGCGTCCAGCGCGGCCTGCTGACCGCGGACCCGCTGTTCGGCGGCGGCCTCGGCGGCGATGGCCAGCGGCAGCGGCGAGTCCAGTACCAGCCGGGCCACCTTGTTCGGGTGCGAGCCGGCGTAGGCCAGCGCCACCTGGGCGCCGTTGCCGATGCCGAGCAGCGCGAGCGCGGGCACGTCCCAGGTGCTGCGCAGCCGTTCCAGGTCCTCGGCGGCGTGCGAGTTGTCGTAGGCGGAGTCGCCGGGGGCGATGGCGTCGGTGCAGCTGGTGGTGGCGGTCTGGGCGATCGCGCCGAGGTTGGCCACCGGGTCGTCGCCGGCCTGGAACTGCGCCTGGTCGATCATCTCCTGGCGGTCGAACAGGTCGCGGCAGTCCAGCGCACCGGACATGCCCATGCCGCGGCGGTCCACCGCCACGATCGGATGGCCGGCCAGCACGTCGGCGCCGGAGCGGCTCAGCCACACCGGCAGCTGCACCGACGACGGCAGGTCGGTGCCCGTCGTCATCACCAGTGGGCCGGCGTCGTCGGGGGTCTGCGGGCCCTTGGCGCGCACCACGCCGATGCTGAGCGACCCGGACGCGCCGTTGATCGGGTCCAGGTCGGCGTCGTAGGACGCGCACTCCAGCGTCACCCCGGGCACCGACGGCACGTCGGCGTCGCGGAACAGCTGTGCCGTGCAGTCCCGCCAGGACAGCTCGTTCTTGGGCGCCTCGATCGCCGGCGGGCCCTCCGGCTCCTGCGTCGTCGGCGGCTCGCCCTGCGGTCCCGCACCCGAGTTGGTGGCGAAGCGGGGATTCGCGGCGAGCCCGGGTGAGCACGCGGCGATGACCGCCGCGACGGTTGCCAGGCTCAGCGCCCGGACCAACTGACCACGCCGTTGCATGCCGACCACAGTACTGATGTGCGGTTCACCGACTCCGGACGTAGCGGGTGTAGAGATAGCCGTCGGCGTCGGAGAGCACGTGCGCCGGGCGCATCCGGGACAGCACCTCGCCGGGGCCGTCGGCGATGCGGCGCGCCGCGCCGCCCACCAGATAGGGGGCGATCGTCAGGCACAGCTCGTCGAGCAGGTCGCGGCCGATGAGCAGGCCGAGGATGACGGGGCCGCCCTCGGTGAGCACCCGCAGCAGGCCGCGGTCGGCCAGCGCGGTGAGCGCGACGGCGGGGTCGACGTCGTCGGGGTCGGCGCCGGAGGCGTCGAGGACCTCGGCGGCCGCGCCCAGCCGGGTACGGGTGTCGTGCAGACGCGCGGTGCAGGTGAACACCAGCGGGGTCACCTCGGTGTGGGTGAAGAAGCGGGAGCCGGGGTCCAGGTCGCCGGAGCGGGTGAGCACGGCGATCGGCGGCACCTCGGCCTGCCCGCGGGCCTGCCGGGCGCCGCGCTGGTCGACGGGCACCTGGGCGCCGGAGTAGTTCTCGGTGCGCACGGTGGCGGCGCCGACGAGGATCACGTCGGCGGCGTAGCGCATCTGCTCGAACACCGCGCGGTCGCCGGCGGCGCCGAGGCGGGCGGTCTTGCCGTCGGCGGTGGCTCCGCCGTCGACGCTGGCGATCATGTTGCCGCGCACCCAGCAGCGCCGCAGGTCATCGGGGTAGGCGTACAGCTCGGCCAGCCGCGGGTCGGCGCCGTCGATGGGGTCGCCGGCGGACCCCAGCAGTGTGAACTGCGCCGCAGCGCCGGTCTCGGACATGATTTTGATTGCAGCACGTCGATATGGTGCGTGCATGGACGGGTCCAGCACGGTGCAGCATCTGGTCGACCGCCACCCCCAGGTGACGCCGGAACGGTTGATCGCTCAGCTGGTCCCGCCGCCGACGTTCGCCGACGTCAGCTTCGACACCTACATTCCCGATCCGACGCAGCCGACGCAGGCCGCGGCGGTGCAGAAGTGCATCGCGTTCTGCGATCAGGCGGTTACGCGCCGCGAGGGCAAGAAGAAGCTGTTCGGCCGTCGCCGTGAGGTGCTGCCCGGGGTGGGCCTGTATCTCGACGGCGGGTTCGGTGTCGGCAAGACGCACCTGCTGGCGTCGTCGTATTACCGGGTGCCCGGGCCGAAGGCGTTCGCGACGTTCGGCGAATTGACCCAGCTGGCAGGCGTTTTCGGGTTCGTCGAGTGCATCGAGCTGCTGGCCGACTACGTGCTGGTGTGCATCGACGAGTTCGAGCTCGACGATCCGGGCAACACCACGCTGATCTCGCGGCTGCTGTCGGCACTCGTCGAGCGCGGCGTGTCGATCATGGCGACGTCGAACACGCTGCCCGAGCAGCTGGGCGAGGGCCGGTTCGCCGCGCAGGACTTCCTGCGTGAGATCCACACGCTGGCAGCGATTTTCGAGACCGTGCGGATCGACGGGCCGGACTACCGGCATCGTGACCTGCCGCCGGCGCCGGAGCCGTTGAGCGACGCCGAGGTGACCGACCGCGCCGCGCAGACGCCGGGCGCGACGCTGGACAGCTTCGACGCGCTGTGCGCGCATCTGGCCACGATGCACCCGTCGCGGTACCTGACGCTCATCGAGGGGGTGACCGCGGTGTACGTCACCGGGATTCACCCGATCGACGACCAGAACGTGGCGCTGCGGCTGGTGTCGCTGACCGACCGGCTCTACGACGCGGGCATCCCGGTGGTGGCCTCGGGGTCGAAGCTGGACACGATCTTCAGCGAGGAGATGCTCGCCGGCGGGTTCCGCAAGAAGTACCTGCGCGCGATCTCGCGTCTGCTCGCGCTGTCGCGGGAGGGGTCGGTGCTCGGCGAGCAGGCGTGAGCCGCTACAGGTACCGCACCATCACGAAGTCGTTCTCGATCGCGGCGCCGAGCCGGAAGGTCTTGGTGCCGCCCACCTCGAATCCCTGCTTGGCATAGAAGCGCTGCGCGCGCCGGTTCTGCTGGTTGACGCCGAGCCAGACGACGGCGGCGCCGAGTTGGCGGGCGCGCTGCACCGACGCGGCCATCAGCGCCGCCGCCACACCGGAGCCGTGGTTCTCCGGCAGCACGTAGAGCTTCGAGACCTCGACGGCGGGGCGGGCCGTCACCGCGGCCTGCACGTCCGGGTCGTCGTCGGGCACACCGCGAATCAGCATGGCGTAGCCGAGGATTCCGCCGTCGGCGCGGGCGACGAGCACGTCGCGCTCCGGGTCGGCGAGGTAGTCGCGGAACCGGGCCTGCGACAGGTTCTCGGCGATGAACGCCGCGATGTTGTCAGGTGTGACCGCCGGGGGACAGGCGAGCGGGAACGTGCGGGCGGCGACGTCGGCGAGTTCGGGCAGGTCGGCGTCGACGGCCGCGGTCACCTCAACGGGCAAGGGCGGCTACACGTTCCACTGGGCCAGGCGCGCGCCGCTGTACTTGTCGACGAGCACCACGTTGGAGGGCAGGTCGCGGTAGCAGTCCCAGAACACCGCGCCGCTGACCGTCGAGCCGGCGGGCGCATCGGTGAGCGCGTGTTGCAGCGCGTCGGGCGCATCGGTGTTGCGGGGCTCGTAGGCGTCCCCGGTCGGGGTGACGCCCCGGAAGCTGTAGGTGATCGCCTGCGCGAACGGGGAGGGTGTCGCGATCGTGTGCACGGTCACCCAGGCCCGCCACACCTCGTTGCGCGGGGGTCGCGGGGGATAGCCGAATCCCGGCGGGATGGGCGACGGGTCGATGCTGTGCACGGTGATGTCGGCGACCAGGCCCTTGAAGTTGATCCGCAGGGTCTCGCCGAGGCGGCCGATCGGGGTGGGCTCAGCCGAAGCGGGCGCGGCCACGAATCCGGCGGCGGCCACGAGTGCGGCGACGAGGAGCACGAAGCAGCGACGCATCCACGCATGATCGCACAGACTGAAACGTGTTACAGCGGGATCCCCGGGTCAACCGGCCCAGGGGCCGACGCCGCCGACCTTCTCGATGCGGACGCGGGTCAGGTAGCCGGGTGGTGCGTCGGCGGGCGGGAACACCGCCGGATCGCTCAGCGTCCCGGCGAGTTGCCGGAGGAGTTCCGGCGCGCCGCCCTCGACGACGCGGGCGGTGCCCTGGATCGCCAGATAGGGGCGCATGAGCTGACCGGCGGTGTCGGTGGCCTGGATCGTCAGCGCGACGCGGGGGTCGCGGCGGATGTTGCGCAGCTTGCGGTAGTCGGCGAGGTGGGCCGAGACCAGTTCGTCGCCCTCGGGCGTGGACTCCAGGGCCACCCACACCAGGCTGACCTGGGGGCTGCCGTCGGCGTTGAGGGTGACCAGCGTGGCGTCGGCGCCCGATCCGATCAGGGCGCGTGCGGCGTCGTTGAGTCTCATGGAATCTTCTACCGTCGCGCGCCGCGATTCATTCCCGCTCGTGGTTCATGAAGGGTTCCAGCGCGGTCCGCAGGTCGTTCTCGAAGCGGTCGCGGTCCACGCCGAGGCGGTGCAGGGTGTCGGAGGCGACGGCCGGATCCTGTTCGCCCTCGAGCATGGCGAGCACGATGTGCTCGGTGCCGATGTAGTTGTGCCCCAACCGAAGTGCCTGCCGGAACGTCAGCTCGAGCACCTTCTTGGCGGCGCTGTCGAACGGGATAAGGGCGGGGACCTCGCCGTCGGTGCGCTCGGGCAGTCGCACCGCCGCGGCGACGGCGTCGGCGGTGATGTTCTGGTTGGCCAGCAGGGTGACGGCGAGGCTCGCGGGCTCCTCGAACAGCGCGAGCAGAAGGTGGTCGACGGTGATCTCGGAGTTGCCGGCACCGTGCGCGAGGTTCTGCGACTGCACCACGACGTTGCGCGCCCGCGGGGTGAACCGGCCGAACCCGGCGTTGGGGTCCAGTGCGTCGGCCAAGGCCGGGGCCTTGGGCACGAACCGCTTCTGTGCGGCCTGTTTGGTGACGCCCATGCACCTGCCGATCTCGGTCCACGAGGCCCCGGAACGCCGTGCCTGGTCGACGAAGTGTCCGATGAGGTGGTCGGCGATCTCGCTGAGCGCTTCGGCGGCGAGCACGGCGTCGGTGAGCTGGTCCAACGGGTCTGTGTGGACGGAGGTGATGACCTCGATGAGGTCGTCGAGCCGTACCGGATTGGTGATCTTGGCGGGTCGGGCCATGCGTCAACCCTAGGTTGACGACGCCGGATCGTCAATCAGAAGTTGACGGTGCTGTGAACCATGGCACGCTTCGTTTTTCACGATTCGGCGCCGGGTATGCGCTTGGGCACGATGCGAAGCCCAGCCGAGTCGTCCCGTAACCTGCCGCCGTTGCTGCGGCGCGCGGTGCAGTTCATCCACGAGAACGCACAGCGCGACATCACGGTGGCCGACATCGCCGCGTCGGTGAGCGTGACACCGCGCTCGGTTCAGTACGCGTTCCGCCGCCACCTCGGCACCACGCCGTTGGAGTATCTGCGCCGGGTGCGCCTGGAGCGTGCGCACCGCGATCTGCAGGTCGCCGATCCGACCATGGACACCGTGATGGCGATCGCCGGACGGTGGGGGTTCACCCATGCCGGCCGGTTCAGCAGCTTCTACAAGAAGATGTTCGGACGGCCCCCGAGTCAGACGCTGCGGACCTGACGGTCAGCGGGGGAAGAAGCCCTCGCGGGTGAAGAACCCCGGCTGCCAGCCGCGCTCACCGAGGCACAGCAGTGGGCGCCCGTCGGGTGCCTGCGCGGCGGCCTGCGGCTTCGGGCAGGGTGAGCCGACCTCCTGGACCCCGAAGAGCTCGTAGGAGGCGACCCAGAACCCGGTGTAGACCGGCGGCCACTGGTTCTCGATCCAGCGGCACTGCAGCACCTCGCCGCCGGGCCCGCGGCCGAAGGTGAACAGCTCCATGTTGGTGCACGGCCCGGCCAGATGGGCGTCGTAGCTCATGCCCGGCACGTCGGTCGAATAGCGGCCGGGGCTGTCGGGATAGATATTCTCGTCCGCATGGGCGAACGGGGCCGCGCAGGTGGCGGCGCCGGCGATGGCAGCAGCGGCAAGCAGTCGGCGAATCATGTCCCACCCTCGGGTACCGGTCGGTCTGGGCAGAAGCGTAGTGCGTCGGCGTCGCTGGCCGAAGGCTTTCGGGTCACGAGAAGCTCAGCCGCACCGCCAGTCGCACGTCGACGAGCTCGTGCTGGCCGTCGATGCGGAAGCGGTAACGGTGGAAGCCGCCGCCGCGCTCGATGGGCAGCGCGGTCGCAGGCAGGCACATGAACTGCGACGGCCCGGAGACGGTGAACGTGTGAGAGATCGCCGGCAGTCGCAGGCCGGTGGGACCCTCGCCGTCGATGACGAGGGTGTACTCCCTGCCGATGTCCTCGGGGACGCATTCGCAGAGCACGACCGCGTCGCACATGAAGAACTCGGCGTCGGGGTCGACGGTCGTGCTGACCCAGAATCCACCCTGGACATTGAGCATGTCGTCGACAACCTCGGCGCGGTTGGCAAAGAAAGCCGTGGTCAGTCGCATGGTCGAAATGTACGCGACGACGGTGCGAGACGGCACGCTGACCGGCAGTGGAGCAAACGTGTGGTACGAGCGTGCCAATGGTGTCGGGTTGCGGCCGGGGGTCGCCTCGGACGGGACGGGTCGCAGCTATGCACCTGCCCCCGATGGACACTCTGCGGCCCAAATCTGTCCGGACGATTGACTTGGTAGTCATCCCGCCCGAGGCCGTTCCACCGTAGGCACAACAGGGGTGGGGAGGAATCCGGTGTTTCCCTATATTCGGGGGTGTCAATTACCAAAATTCCGCACGTTTTCCGGAATAGCGAAATTTTCGCGCGCGTAGGTTTGCGGAGCGGCGCGTGATCGATGCGGCGGATGGGGACAGCGGTGGGGGAGTGGACATTTGAGCCGGCGCGGCCGGCGTCGTCGTGGGTTTAGCTACGTCGTCGAGTCGCATTTCCGTGTCCATTTGCGACGACAGCAAAAGAATTGCACGATACGCATGTATCGCGAACAGCTCTTTCGAGCTGAAATTTCAGATTTGCTGTAATCCGGTTACCGGGGGAATGTGGCAGGTTCTCGCTTCGGGTCTGGTGTTGTGCGCGATCGCGAACTGGGGCGATCGGTCGAGGGTCCGCCGCATGGATGCGCCGCCTCGGCAACATGTGCCTGGGGCGGCGCGTGAATAGGGGCCTGGGCGTCTCGACGAGCTGCTGGCCACGATTATCCGTGGTGTGCTGGCCGAGTGCATCGTGGCCGAGACGCGCCGAGGCACTCGGCATCAGCGACACGGCCCGCCTCGAGGGGGACATGTGCGACCGCCGGGTCGGCGACACGGAGTGGAAGTGAAGTCGGCCGCCTACGTGCCGTCGTGGAAGCGGCACCGACCGTGCGAAGCGGTGCGCGGACGTCTACGTGGTGCCCACAAGTGAGCTCGACCGAAAAGTGCCGACGTAGAAGACGATCCACTGCGGCTGCGGGCAATCGCGACCGGCTCATCGTCGCTCAGTGCTAGCGACACGGCGACTGCGGCGGTCGCGACCTCCACGCAGCCGGGCGATATCTTCAGCTCCGATGTCTAATCAAGAGCCCGGCGACGACGGTTGGGTCCGATGGCACTGGCCGTCTCGGCGTGGCCGCCGCGACGGCGTTCTCGGGCGCCTGTGGCGCGAGTTGGACGGCCACGGACGGCTGCTCATCTTCGGCGGCGCGGCTGTGTTGATGGCGCTTGTCGGCGCCGGCGTCGCGATGGGGCTCACGCTGGAGGGCGACCTCGAAAAGGAGTGCAGAGCGGCGGCCGAGTACGAGGGCTACACCGGCGTGCGGTTCGACCAGTTCGTCAAGGACTGCATCGACGCCGGTTAGTGCCGGCAGATCAGGCGTCGTTCGGCGCGTCGACCGGTGCCCTGCTCTCGCACAGCAGTCTCGGTCTAGAACCTTGCCGGATCAGTGGCGGCCGGTCGACGGCGTCGGTTCGACGGTTTCCGGGAAAGCACGGAGACGAACCGATCAGCGACGGTGGTTGCGACCTGTCGGGCCGTGCCTGGATCTGCAGGACGTAACCGTCGGGGGAGTAGCCGAATCGGTTGGGCTTAACGAATCCCTCCCGTTCGATGACTTCCCATCCCCACTGTTTCCAGATTTCGCCGGTCTGGCCGATAATGGCGGCGGTTTCTGTGTCGGGAGGCAAGTTCACGTCGCGCCAATCCTCGACATGGATTGGTGCATCTGGAATGTCGGGATCGTCCTCGCAATAACTCTGAAGCGCCCTGGGTTTCCCGGAGGCTCGGGCTATTGGATTCCGATCAAGGGTTGGTCGGTCCGGTATGCATCGTAGAACGCGGCTTCGAACTCCGTGGGTGGGATGTCGCCGAGGTAGCTGTGCAGGCGGCTGGTGTTGTGCCAGTGGACCCAACTGAGGGTGGCGAGTTCTACGTCCTCGACGGTCTTCCACGGTCCGCTTCGAGCCGGCCCGTAGATCAGCTCGGCCTTGTAGTAACCGTTGACTGTCTCCGCGAGAGCGTTATCGAAACTATCTCCAACGGTCCCAATTGACGGGACTGCGCCGATCTCAGCGAGCCGCTCGCCGTAGCGAATGGACGTGAATTGCGACCCGGCATCTGAGTGACATATCAAGTCCTGCAATGTAGTTCCGCGTGACCAACGCGCCATCTCCAACGCGTCGAGAACCATCGAGGTCCGCATGTGCGAAGCCACCCGCCACCCCACGATCATCCGCGAGTGTGCGTCAATGATGAAGCACACGTAGGCCACCCCGGCCCAGGTCGGCACGAATGTCAGGTCGGTCACCCAGAGCTGGTTCGGGGCAGCCGCGGCGAAGTTGCGGTGCACCAAGTCCGGGTGCCGCGCCGCGGCTGGGTCAGCTTTGGTGGTCCGCACCCGTTTGCCGCGCCGGACCCCCTCAATGCCTGCGGCCCGCATCAGCCGGGCCACCTGATCGCGACCGACGTCATGACCATCGCGACGAGCCGTTTTCCAGAGTTTGCGGGCCCCATAGACGCAGTAGTTGTCTTTCCAGAGCTGGCACAACGCCGGCCCGAGGACGGCGTCGCGCAGGGCCCGCGCTGGCAATGTCAACTTGAACTGGCCCCGGTGTGACGGTTGGATTTGGCCCCAGCCGGTGAGGTTCGGTTGAGGTGGTTCAGCCCCAGAAGATGCCGGTGGGGTCTTGGTCGATTTCGGTGAGTAGGTCGGCGATGTGGGCTGAGGGGTTGAGTAGGTCGTAGCGGTGGAATCGCTGGTGGCGGTCACGCCAGTAGAGGGTCCAGGTTTTGGTGGTGGCGGTGTAGCGCAGGCGGGCGATCGGGAAGCTGATCCAGTCCGGGCCGAAGTCTTCACGCCAGGGTGGGCGGTTCTCGGTGATGGTCAGATGCCTGGATGCGATCTCGCATTCGACGCGTACTTCGTGGCGTGCATCTTCGGGAACTCTTGCCACACACCATCGTTGCACGCGTACGACGTCAAGGTCGGGCAGTGCCATGCTGATTACCAGCGGGGTTGGCCGGCGGCGGCGGTGAGGCGGTCGTAGGCGGTGTCGAGTTGTCGTTGGCGGCGCCGGTTGGGTTCATGGTTGGCTTCGGCGGCCAGCGAGTCGATCAGTTCGTCGAGTTCGATGTCGGTCAGCGTGAGGTGAAGTTCGTTGCCGTGGGTGCGGATCGCGTAAACTGCTCGCTGGCAGTCGTGGTCGAGGAACGGCAGGGTCCGCAGCGCCGCGGCGGTGTCAGCATCGACAACGACGTCCCTGACGGGTTGAGCCGCGCTGAGCTGTTGGCGACGTAGGTCGTAGATCGAGGTGGCCCAGTTGCTGATGGTGCCGTCGTCATCGCAGTGACTGCAGCACCAGTTGATGGGGTGATCTGGTTGGGTCCAGCCCACGACGATGCGGCCGGGGCAGGCGCGGTGGGCCGGACGGCGTCGGCAGGGCAGGGCGGTTTCCCAGCGGGTGTGCGCGTCCCCGGCGGAGGCTGCGGCGACGATCGCGCTCAGGTGCTCGGCGAGCTTGCGGGCCGGTCCCGGGGTTTCGGGTCCCACGTCGAGGAAGTGTTGCAGATCGGCGACCAACATGACCTGGTCACTGTAGCCGCCGCAGACTGTAAGGGCGTGGGTCAGCTGCTGGTTGATTCGGTAGTGGTGCTGCGTCGTTTGCGGGCATGGGCCAGCCGGTAGGAGGTGGTGCCGGTTTCGATGATCTGTCCGGCGAAGGTCAACCGGTCGACGATCGCCGCGCACAACCGCGGGTCGGTGAATGTCTTGGTCCAGGCTGAGAATGGTTCGTTGGAGGCGATCGCCACCGCCGAGCGTTCTTCGCGTTCGGTGAGCACTTGGAACAACAGTTCGGCGCCGCGGCGATCCAATTGCAGATAGCCCAGCTCGTCGATCAGCAGCAGATCGACCCGACCGTAGCGGGTGATCAGCTTGCTCAGTTGGGCGTCGTCGGCGGCTTCGACGAGTTCGTTGACCAGCTTGCTGGCCAGGGTGTAGCGGACGCGGTAGCCGGATTCGGCGGCCAGGGTTCCCAGGCCGATCAGCAGGTGACTCTTGCCGGTCCCGGAGTCCCCGATCAAGCACAGGGGTTCACCGGCTTTGACCCACGCCAAACTGCGCAGGGTGCCGATAACGGCGGGGTTGATCGCCGGGTTGGCCTCAAAGTTGAACTCCTCGAGCCGTTTTGGTCGGGGAAACCCCGCGTCGTGCACGCGGCGTGCGGCGCGGCGCCGATCCCGGTCGTCGCATTCGGCGATCACCAACTCCGATAGGAACCCCAGATAGGACTGCTGTTCGCGTTCGGCGGCCGCGGCGATCTCGGCGAAGCGGTCACGCATCGTGGGCAGCCGCAGCATTCGGCAGCCCTGCTCGATCGCTGCGACCGCGGCCTGCTCGGTGACATTGCGTCGCGCGGTCATGACGTCTCCCGGCCCAGGAGACTGTCGTAGGGGGCAACTGAGGGCAACCCACGCGCATCGAGCAGACGGTGCTCGGCCAGCACCAGCACCTGCCCACCGGCGGTGGAGTCGGTGCAGCTGCCGGCGCGGCGTCGTTCGGCAGCTTTGCGTGCCTCCAACGCGACGACATCGGCGTTGGTGGCGCCCACCGACAGTGCAGCGGTGATCCCGGCGAGCACATCGGCGTGGTCGAGGTGGCGATGCAGCAGCAACACCTCCACCAAAGCCCGGGTGCCGGCGGCGTCGCCGTGGGCCCGCCGCGCGGCCGCCCACCAGGTGTCGTGCTCGGCGGTGAACACCTTGGCCGCCCGGGCCTGCAGCAGTGCGGTGGCCCCGGGCAGTGCCCCGGGTTTGCGGGCCAGGATCTCCAGGTAATGATCCAACTCCAGCACCTTGGTGCCCTTACCGACCGCCCGCGGATGGCGTGCCACCACAGTCGTGCGGTCATAGACGGTGACATGGGAGGCCGACAGTTTCACCCGCAGCCGATGTCCGATGAACCGTGCCGGCACCGAATACTGATTGCAGCGCACCATGATCTGGGCGTACCGGTCCACCCGCGGAGTTAACGACAGGGCCGTATCGAACGGTTCACCGGTGACCGGCTGCAGGGCCGGTTTCTCGGTCTGCCAGTCCTGGCCAACGGTGTTGGCGCGGTTGGCGATCCGTCGCCGATCATCAGCGTCGTCGGCGGCGGCGAGTATCGCGTTGAGTTCATCGATGGATTCGACCACCGGCATCGGCACGCAATGGGTTCGGCGAAACCGCCCACCTTCGCCTTCCACACCACCCTTCTCGTGGCTGCCCTCGTGACCGGGCTGGCAGTACCAGGCTTCGAAACCGTAGTGCGAGCGAAACGCGATCCAGCGCTCATTCTCCTGCCGGGAACGCCCGAACAGCACCTGCTTGACCGCGCTGTTGAGGTTGTCATAGCGGATCTTGTCGACCGGCACACCCCCGAGCCGGTCAAACCCATACACATGGCCTTCCAGGAACGCCTCCTGACCCTGGGTCGCGAACGCCCGATGAGCCGCCCGACCCGAGAACGACAACCGCATCGTGAACAACGCAGTCTTGGTCTTCACCCCGGCCAGCACTACCCACAGATCATGGAAATCGACCTCGGCCTCCGCGCCGGGCCGATACGTCTGCGGCACGAAACCGGCCTCCAACGCCCGCCCCGCCTCCGCAGCGATCTGCGGGCGCCGCTTGCGGACATGGTCACGCACCGTCGAATACGACAACCCGGCAGCATCGTGCTCATCGACCAGACGCGCCAAAACCCTTCGGGCAGTGTGCCGTTGCTTCTTCGGAGCCTCCAGATCCGACCGCAGCATCTCATCAATGGCAACCTTGAACGGCTCCAGTCGCGGCGCCACCCGCACCGGAACCTTGCGGGCTGGCGGCACCGCCGAGGCCAACGCCTGACGCACCGTGCGCCGATGCACCCGATGCTTATCGGCCAACTCCCGGATCGACAACCCCTCGACCCGGCGATCCCGCCGAATCGCCGCAAACTGCTCCACCTTCGACCTCACCCTCCAGCGCCTCCACCTTCATCACCAGCGAACCCGGGACCTCCGGAACGCACGTGATCACCGTCAGGTGGGGCCAATCCACGTCGTCAGAACCAACGCGGCGTGTCGTGAAGACGGGGCCAGATCAGACCGTCACAACAGCACACCCGCGACCACACAGGTGGAGCCACTTCAAACCGTCCACCCGGGGCCAAGTCAGGCTGTCACAGCCACCCGCGCCGATGGGACCCGGGCTTTGGCGTCGTAGTAGGTGCTCAGGGCCACCTGCAAGCCTGCGCTGCGCAGGACCGTGCAGATGGGCTCGACCCCGAACTCCCCGCGATTGTCGTCGATGAAATCGACTATTTCTTGTGTTGGCGGTCGAGCTCCGCCCCGAAGAAACTTGCCGCTCGCTTCAGAATCTCGTTGGCACGCTTGAGTTCTCGGATCTCCTGTTCGAGTTCCTTCACCTTCTTCGACTCCGAGGTCGTCACCCCAGGAGCCAGGCCTTCGTCGATGTCGACCTGACGGACCCAGGTGCGCACCGATTCCACTCCGTAGCCGAGCTGGCGAGCGACCCGCTGCACTGTGCCCTGCTCGGTGCCCAGCTCCGCGCGCAAGGTGCGGACCATCCGCACCGCGGCGGCCTTCTCCTCGGCACTGTATCGACGTGTCGTCGGCTTCCCGGGCGACTGTTCCTTCGGCATACCTGCATCCTCGTTTCCAAGGTCAGGAGCCTCCGGGATTTCCAGGGCGTTTCAGCGGCCTTCTCGTGGATGGTTGGGTACGCGTCTTGACCGAAGGCACTCGCTTGCGGGCGAGTTACCGCCGCATCAAGCAAGCCGTAGTCGCGCAATTGGCCGCTGCCAACAAATTGTTCGTTGATCCCCAGCACGTCGTTAGGCGTGAGGTAGAGGACCACCTACATGTCCTTCATTTTGTCCAGTGCAATCGCGTGCTGATGGACCACGCGGTCGAAGGCTGCGCGGATGGCTTCTGGCCGACCGTGAACTGTCAGGTACTCAACGAGGGCGCGCTTGATCACCTCGTTTCCCGATGTCTGGGTAACGAAGGCGTAGTTCTTCAATGCATCTGCAAGCTCGGTGGGCAGACGCACGGTGAGCGCTGTGGTTTGGGCAGCGTCCTGGGCATGGACGGTCATGACACCATGATGTCATGGTGCGTGCGGGGTGTCCATCTTGCTGCGCCTGATAGGTGGGGCATAGAGAGCGGAACCCCTACGGGGTGCTGGTGCTGTACCCCGCTCCCCAAACGACCCCCGGACCGCGCCACGCTAAACCGGATCACGCCCACGACTTGTAGACCGCCCGTATTCCGGGCAGTCTTTCGTGTGGGTCGGCCACCGGGGTTGATCAGGCTCTCGGTGGTCGGCCCGCTAGCCGTTTAGCGGGACTCTGGCAACGGCGCGCTGCTGGTTAACGTCGGGCGAGCGCAGAAGACGACGAGACGCAGAAGCTAGGTGCGCTGGGCGCCCGTCTTCCGACGCTTCGGTAAGGGCATCACCTTCAGTTGCGCTGGTGCCTGTCGTGCGATCCGCTGGCGCTCAGCAATCGGGCGCAGGAACGTGATCAGGGCAATCAGTTCCTCAGCCGTGCACTCGTAGAACTGAACCTCGCCGAGCAACCTGTCCGCCTCGGCGCGGGCGGGCTCGATCAGAACGTCGAGAACCCTGCTGTAGAGGTCGGCGCTCATCGGTCACCGCCTCGAACTTCTGCCGGCCGGGCGTGTCGCTCCACAACCCACCAGAACGAATCGGCGTCGACCAGGCAGGCATAGCCCTGCGCATAGTCGCCGAGCACCTCGTCGGCGATGGCCTCGACGTTGTAGGCCGTGCGGGCGTCGGTGACCTCGCCGCTGGCCTCGATGGGGTCGATGATCTCGCGTTGGATCGCCTCGGCGCGGGTGGTGTAGGTGCGTGTGGCTGACTCGGTGGTCATAGCTGGCCCTCTCGCGTAGCAATCGCGAGTCGCAGCCCTTCAGACCAGTTGGGCACGTATTGGGCATGAGCCCGGGTCAGACTCTCAAAAACCTGCTCTGACCTGCGTAAACCGTGGTGCGCGATACTGGGATTGAACCAGTGACCTCTTCCGTGTCAGGGAAGCGCTCTCCCGCTGAGCTAATCGCGCCGGGTCTTCTTGAGGTGGAGACGGGAATCGAACCCGTGTGCACGGCTTTGCAGGCCGTTGCCTCACCACTCGGCCACTCCACCGTTGGGGTTGATGCCGCTACACCCTCGAGCGGATGACGGGATTCGAACCCGCGACCCTCACCTTGGCAAGGTGATGCGCTACCAACTGCGCTACATCCGCGTGCTACGAGCGAGATCGTCGCCCGTTGCGAAGCACGACAATAGTCGACGGTGGAGCGGCTACACAAATCCCGACGTTTGCCGGTGCGTCGCGACCTAAAACCGCAGGTGAGACGCCTGCGGCGGATCGGCCCGCGACGGCCGTCCCCGCCGGATGTGACGTCCGTCTCATCTTGGTGCGCCACCGGCTCGCGGCGCCCCGGTCCGGTAGACCCGGTCCGCCGCCTCGACCCGGTCGCGACGGGCGGATTCGGGTACCGCGCCGACGCGTGCTAGTCTTCGACGTCGTTCGGCCATCCGGCCGACTCCCTCGGTCTCGTAGCTCAGTGGGAGAGCGTCCGCCTCACACGCGGAAGGTCGCTGGTTCGAACCCAGCCGGGACCACCCTTCACCGCTTCGCGGCAGTGCCGCCGGTCGGCCGCCATCTCACCTTCGTCTCAGCGCCCCCGATTCCCGGGCGTACCCGCGGATTCCCGACACCTGTGAAACCCGCTCCGCGTGGACTCCGTTGCGCGCGCCGACGTGGATCTTGATGACGGTCGAGGCTCCGCTTGGCAACGGTTGGGCAACGGCGTTGGCCGCGGCTCGCGAAATCCGCTGTGATTGAAAAATGTCCGAAAACGTCGGCGTAGACCCCGATTTCATGCCGAACTGGTCACCGTTTGGACACGGTGCGGTGCGGCGTGGTGCGTCGGCGGCTATCGGCTGCTGATATTGACGCGGTCGATTAAAGGCGACCCGACTTCTGGCATGCAGAGCCTGCTGCCTCGGTTGGACACATGTGAGCGTGAAATGAAGGGATCAACGTCGATGACGGCTAAGAGAGTCAACATCGCGGCAGTTGTCGGGGCTGGGTTGTGCGGGGTAGCCATGGCGTTGAGCCCGGCCGCAGTGGCCGGCGGCTACGACTGTGTCGAGACGGCATCCGGTACGGCGCCTGCCGGCGCACCCGTGGGTGCGGGCGGCGCGCTGTGTGCTCCCGTCACCGACATGGCCGGCCCGGTGCCGATGGCCTTCCCCGGGCCGCCGCCGGTCGCGCCGCCGCCCGTGGTGCCGCCGGTCGCGCCGCCGCCCGTGGTCCCGCCGGTCGCACCGCCGCCGGTCGTGCCCCCGGTGGTGCCGCCGCCCGCCGCGCCGCCGATCATCCCGCCGCCCGCCGCGGCCCCGATCGTGCCCGCGGCAGCCGGGGTACCGGTGGCTCCCGCGGCGCCGGTCACCACCATGGGTGGGTACGGCGGTAAGGGTGTCGTCGTCGAGACGGTGCCGGAAGGCGCGCCCGCCCCGGGCGAGCCGATCCTGCCCGGCCCCAACGGCTGACGCGAAATATTCGGGATCTGGCCCGGCGGCATTCCTATGCCGCCGGGCCAATTTCGGTGTGCGTCCGGGAATCTGAGGGCCGTGTCCGAACCGTGACGCACTAGCAACCGAATTGGTCGCGGGCAGTGTGGCTTTCGCGTCACTGCCCCCATAGGCTTATTGACAGCGTTGTAATTTCAAGGGAGTCAATAAGATTGCGTGGCGTAGTCCGCAGCCTTCTCGCTGCGATAGTGGTCACCACCGGCGTGGTCGCCCTCCCCATCGAGGAGGCCTCCCTGGAGGTGAGCTCCACGGCGGTGAACTCGTCGCTTGGCAGCGCCATCGCGTCGATCGCACCGGTGGAGGGTCAGGTCGTCGGTGTGTTCCACCCCGTGGTCGTGACCTTCAAACTGCCCGTCGGTGACCGGTCGATCGCCGAACGACTGCTGGACATCAGATCTGAGCCCGCCATGACCGGGCGCTACGAATGGCAGGACGCCAAGACCGTGCACTGGGTGCCCGACCAGTTCTGGCCCGCCCACAGCACCATCGCGCTGTCGGTGGGCGGCATCAAGACCACCATGGTCACCGGTCCCGCCGTCGTCGGCGTCGCCAACATCGCCGACCACACCTTCACCGTGACCGTCGACGGTGTGGCGCCGGAGCATCTCCCTGCCCCGCACCACCGTCCGTTCTTCGGCCAGCCCGGCGTGTTCCCGGCGACGATGGGCAGACCCGAGTACCCGACACCGATCGGCACCTACAGCGTGCTCGCCAAAGAGCGTGACGTGAAAATGGATTCGAGCAGCGTCGGCATCCCCGTCGACTCACCCGACGGCTATCTGCTCGACGTCGAATGGGCGGTGCGCATCACCCAGCGCGGCATCTTCGTGCACTCGGCCCCGTGGGCCGTCAACGTCCTCGGCCACGAGAACACCAGCCACGGCTGCATCAGCCTGAGCCCCGAAGACGCCGAGTGGTACTTCAACACCGTCAACGTCGGCGACCCGGTCATCGTGCAGGAGAACAGCCTCGAGGTGCCGCGCCCGGTCGAGGAGGCCCCGCCGCCACCGCCGCCGCCACCGCCGGCGTCGCAGCTGCCTCCGGAGATCCTCGACGATCCAGGTCGCAATCCCGAAGTGCCGCGGGTGATCTCGCGATAGGTCAGGATTTCTCCGCCTGTGACTTCTCGACGAGGTCGGTCGCGATTCGGACCAACGGCACGTTGGAGTCCTGCGACAGCCGGCGCAGCAGGTCGAAGGCCTGCACCGCGTCGACGCCGTAGCGTTCCATGATCATGCCCTTGGCCTGACCGATGATGTCGCGACTGGCCAGCGCCAGGCGGAACTGCTCGTCGCGGCGCGCGGCGTTCCACGCCACCGACGAGTGCGCGGCGAACACCTGACCGATGGTGCGCGACTGCTCGCCGAACGCACCCGGCTGTTCGGAGTACACGTTCAGCGCGCCCATCGCCTCGCCCTCGATGAACAGCTGGAACGCCATGATCGACCGAATCGGTGTCTCCGCCAAGGCATCCTGGCGATACAGCGGGAAGCGGTCGTCGGTCTGAAGATCGGCGACGTGCACCACCTTCTCGTCCCACGCCGCGGTCAGGCACGGCCCCTGCTGATGGCGCTGCTGGATCTTGTCCAACAGCATCGGATACAGGTGGGTGGCCGCCGGGGTCTCAACGGTTTTCGACCTGCGGGTCACCGTGATTCCCGCGTACTGGGCGCCGGGCACCTCGATCGCGGCGTGCTCGGCCAGTTCGGCGATCACCGTGCCGGCGTCGGGCCGGCTGTAGAGCCCGCGGACCAGCTCCGCGATGCGCAGATGCGTCGATTCGTCAGGGCCGGGGACCGCCATCCCCGCAGGCTACGCGCTCACAGGGCCCGCAGGTACCGATCCGTGACGATCCGCTGCACCAGCGACGTCACCGGCGAACCCAGCCTGCTCCACCACGTCGCGTGCCGGGAGAACGCGGTCACCACCGCCCGCACCTGCTGCGAGGCCGGGTCGTAGGTCACCAGGAACAGCTCCTCGCCGGACTCCGCGTGCCCCGGCAGGGTGCCGTAGGCGAAACCGCGCCGGTCGGGCTCGTCGACGACGTAGACCACCCGGCACGGCGCCGCGATCGGACCCAGATGCACGAGCACCTCCGAACCCACCGCGGCGATCTCCGTCGTCGCCTCCACCCGGATCCCCGCGCCGCGCAACATGCCCCACCGCATCCCGGCCTCGGCGGCCCGCTCGAACCGCTGCCGGCCCCGTCCGATCACCGCCGACTTGCGCACATGGTGATACCCGTCCGGCAGCGTCCCCGCGGTGGCGCCCACCTCCGGATACGTCAACGACAACGCGGCGAGATCACTGAGCCTCATACCGGGAGACTCTCCCACCCCCGGCGTACCGTCGGGACCATGACCACGGCAGTCGCATCCGGCACGTTCAACATCGGCGACCTCACCGTCAACCGCCTCGGGTTCGGCGCGATGCGGATCACCGGCACGGGGGTCTGGGGGCCGCCGCAGGACCGCGACGAGTGCCTTCGCGTGCTGCGCCGCGCCGTCGACCTCGGGGTCAACTTCATCGACACCGCCGACTCCTACGGGCCCTACGTCTCCGAGGAGCTCATCCGAGAGGCCCTACACCCGTACGACGGCGTCGTCGCCACCAAGGCCGGCCTGCTGCGCATCGGGCCCGACGAGTGGCGCCCGCTCGGCTTCCCGGACTACCTGCGCCAGGAGTGCGAGATGAGCCTGCGCCGCCTCGGCGTGGACACCATCGACCTGTTCCAGCTGCACCGCATCGACCCGAAGTTCCCGCTCGAGGACCAGGTCGGCGAGCTGCTGTCGCTGCAGCAGGAGGGCAAGATCCGCCACATCGGCCTCTCCGAGATCACCGTCGAGCAACTCGACGCCGCCCAGAAGGTCGCCCCGATCGCCACGGTGCAGAACATGTACAACCTCACCGCCCGCACCGCCGAGCCGCTGCTGGAGGTCTGCGAGGCCCGCGGCATCGGGTTCATCCCGTGGTTCCCGCTGGCGGCCGGGCCGCTGGCCGCGCCCGACGGGCCGCTGCAGCGCATCGCCGCCGACCACGGCGCCACCGCCTCCCAGCTCGCGCTGGCCTGGCTGCTCAAACGGTCCCCGGTGATGCTGCCCATCCCGGGCACCTCCAAGGTGGCCCACCTCGAGGAGAACGTGGCCGCCGCGGCGATCGAACTGTCCGACGCCGAGTTCGAGACCCTGAGCAACGCCGGATCCGCCGGCTGACAGGCCACCCAATACGGTGGTCCGGTGGGCACCGACAGCACCAGCGACGTGACAACTCATCCCGGCGGCGGCTTCGCCGCGATCGTCCCGACCGACGCCGGCGGACCCGACTACGGCCGCTTCATCGAGGCGATGCGCACCCTTCAGGACCACGCCCGCGCCGCCAACGCCCCCGACGAGGTCATCTCCCAGGCCGCCGACATGGTCGAGAGGGTGTCGGCGCTGCTGGAGCCCTACTACGCCGACGAGTGGACCTCGCCGTCCGGCAGACGCACGGACCTGCCCAACCGCGGCAACCTGCTGTCCATCCCGCTCGACGTGCGCGTCACCGACGACAACCGCATCGTCGGCACCGCCCGGTTCCGCCGCTTCCACCTCGGCCGCAACGGCGCCGCGCACGGCGGCACCATCGCGCAACTGTTCGACGCCCTGCTCGGCCACACCGCGTTCACCCTCAGCGGGGCCGGCGCCCAGCGCACCGCGTTCCTGCACGTCGACTACCGCAAGATCGCCGAGATCGGCAAGGAACTCAGCGTCGAGGGCACCCTCGACAAGATCGAGGGCCGCAAGATCTTCGTGTCCGGGCGGGTCCACGACGGCGAGGACCTGGTCGCCGAAGGTCACGCCCTGTTCCTCAAGCTCAAACCCGGGCAGCCGTGAGACTCGCCGACCTCAAGCACGGATGGAAGCGCCGCCGCGAGCAGCTGCGGCAGCGCCCCCGGCTCGAGTTCGGCTACCGGATCCTCATCGCCGTCGTCGGCCTCGCCGTGCTGGCCGTCGGCATCATCGCCATCCCGTACCCGGGGCCCGGCTGGGCCATCGTGTTCCTCGGGCTGGGCATCCTGGCCACCGAGTTCAACTGGGCGCGGCGGCTGCTGGCCTTCGCCCGGCAGCGATACGACTGGTTCATGGAGCGCTTCCACGAGCAGCCCGCGTGGGTGCAGGTGCTCGCCGGGCTGTTCACCGCGCTCATCGTCGCGCTGACCCTGTGGCTGCTCGGTGCGCTGGACTGGATGGCCGAACTGGTCAACCTCGAACTCGAGTGGTTGAACAGCCCCATCGGCATCGGAGACTGAACACCGGCACAGATAGCATGGTCGCGTCCTGAAGTCCGTCGAACATGGAATTGGAGAGTCAGCCATGAGCGCCGCCGCAAACCCCACCCCAGCAGCCCCGATCCGGGTCGCTGCCGGGACCACCGCGGGTGAGGCGGTGCGCCAGGCCGGGCTGCCGGGCCGGGGCGCCCCCGACGCGATCGTCGTCGTGCGCGATCCCGAGGGCAAGCTGCGCGACCTGTCCTGGACGCCCGACACCGACGTCGAGGTGACGCCGGTGGCGGCCGACACCGAGGACGGCCGCAGCGTCATCCGGCACTCCTGCGCCCACGTGCTCGCCCAGGCCGTGCAGGACCTGTTCCCGGAGGCCAAGCTCGGCATCGGCCCGCCGATCACCGACGGCTTCTACTACGACTTCGACGTCGACCGCGCCTTCACCCCCGAGGACCTCGAGGCCCTCGAGAAGCGGATGCGCAAGATCATCAAGGACGGTCAGCTGTTCGACCGCCGCGTCTACGAGTCCAAGGAGCAGGCCCGCGCCGAGCTCGCCAACGAGCCCTACAAGCTCGAGCTCGTCGACGACAAGTCCGGCGACCCCGACGTGATGGAGGTCGGCGGCGACGAGCTGACCGCCTACGACAACCTCAATCCGCGCACCCGCGAACGCATCTGGGGCGACCTGTGCCGCGGCCCGCACATCCCGACCACCAAGTACATCCCGGCGTTCAAGCTCACCCGCAGCTCGGCGGCCTACTGGCGCGGCGACCAGAACAACGCCAGCCTGCAGCGCATCTACGGCACCGCCTGGGAGTCCCAGGAGGCGCTCGACCGCTACCTCGAACTGCTGGAGGAGGCGCAGCGGCGCGACCACCGCAAGCTGGGCGCGGAGCTCGACCTGTTCAGCTTCCCCGACGAAATCGGTTCCGGGCTGGCGGTTTTCCACCCCAAGGGCGGTATCATCCGGCGCGAGCTGGAGGACTACTCGCGCAAGAAGCACATCGAGGCGGGCTACGAGTTCGTCAACACGCCGCACATCACCAAGGAACAGCTCTACATCACCTCGGGGCACCTCGAGTGGTACGCCGACGGCATGTTCCCGGCGATGCACATGGACGCCGAGTTCAACGAGGACGGCACCGTGCGCAAGCCCGGGCAGAACTACTACCTCAAGCCGATGAACTGCCCGATGCACCACCTGATCTTCCGGTCGCGCGGGCGGTCCTACCGTGAACTTCCGTTGCGGCTCTTCGAGTTCGGCTCGGTGTACCGCTACGAGAAGTCCGGTGTGGTGCACGGGCTGACCCGGGTGCGCGGCATGACGCAGGACGACGCGCACATCTACACCACCCGCGAACAGATGCGCGACGAACTCGCGTCGCTGCTGCAGTTCGTGCTGAGCCTGCTCAAGGACTACGGCCTCGACGATTACTACCTGGAGCTGTCCACCAAGGACCCCGAGAAGTACGTCGGCTCCGATGACGTGTGGGAGGAGGCCACCGAGACGCTGCGCGAGGTGGCCGAGGCCTCCGGTCTGGACCTGGTGCCCGACCCGGGCGGTGCGGCGTTCTACGGCCCGAAGATCTCGGTGCAGGTCAAGGACGCGCTCGGACGCAACTGGCAGATGTCGACGATCCAGCTGGACTTCAACATGCCGGAGCGCTTCGAGCTGGAGTACACCGCCGCCGACGGGTCGCGGCAGCGGCCGGTGCTGATCCACCGCGCGCTGTTCGGCTCGATCGAACGGTTCTTCGGTGTGCTCACCGAGCACTACGCGGGCGCCTTCCCGGCGTGGCTGGCCCCGGTCCAGGTGGTCGGCATCCCGGTCGCCGACGGTCACATCGACTACCTGCAAAGCGTTGCCGCACAGCTGAAGTCGCGCGGTATCCGGGTCGAGGTGGACACCAGCGACGACCGGATGGCCAAGAAGATCGTCAACCACACCAACCAGAAGGTGCCGTTCATGCTGCTCGCGGGTGACCGCGACGTGGAGGCCGGCGCGGTCAGCTTCCGGTTCGGTGACCGCACCCAGATCAACGGGGTGCCGCGTGACGTCGCCGTCGACGCCATCGCGGCGTGGGTCGCCAGCCGGCGCAACGAGTTCCCGACCGCCGAACTGCTCGAGGTGGACACCGCGAAGTGACCGACGAGACGACGCCCGACGAACAGGCCATCATCGACCGCGGCGCCGGGGAGCCCGATCATCTGCAGCGGCTGTGGACGCCGCACCGGATGAGCTACATCGCCGAGGCGCCCATGAAGCGCAGCGGTTCGGGCAAGTCCGAGCAGCCCTTCACCGACATCCCGACGATGTCCGACGAGGAGGGTCTCATCGTCGCGCGCGGGGAGACGGTGTACGTGGTGCTCAACCTGTACCCGTACAACCCGGGCCATTCGATGGTGGTGCCCTACCGGCGGGTGTCCGAGCTCGAGGACCTCACCCCCGAGGAGAGCGTCGAGCTGATGACTTACACCCAGAAGATGATTCGCGTCATCAAGGCGGTGTCGAACCCGCACGGCTTCAACGTCGGGCTCAACCTCGGCAAGTCCGCGGGCGGGTCGCTGGCCGAGCATCTGCACATGCACGTGGTGCCGCGCTGGAGCGGTGACGCCAACTTCATCACGATCATCGGCGGCTCCAAGGTGGTGCCGCAGCTGCTGCGCGAGACCCGTGAACTGCTGGCGAAGGAATGGGCCAGGCAGTCGTGAGCAACTTCTACCTGATGACCCGCGCGGCGTACGAGAAGATCTCCACGCCGGTGGCCAAGGGTGCGCTGCGCGCCGGGTTCACCCCGGACAGCATCACGATCCTGGGCACCGCGGGCTCGGTGCTCGGGGCGCTCACGCTGTTCCCGATCGGCCAGCTGTGGTGGGGCGCGGTGGCGGTCTGGTTCTTCGTGCTCGCCGACATGCTCGACGGCGCGATGGCCCGCCAGCGCGGCGGCGGCACCCGGTTCGGGGCGGTGCTCGACGCCACCTGCGACCGCATCAGTGACGGCGCGGTGTTCTGCGGGCTGCTGTGGTGGGCCGCGTTCGGGCTGCACGACACCTCGCTGGTGGTCGCCACCGCGATCTGCCTGGTGACCTCGCAGGTGATCTCCTACATCAAGGCCCGCGCCGAGGCCAGCGGCCTGTCGGCCGACGGCGGGCTGATCGAGCGGCCGGAACGGCTGGTCATCGTGCTCGTCGGCGCCGGGCTGGCCGGGCTGTTCGATCAGGTGCTCATCCTGCACGTGGCGATGTGGGTGCTCGCGGTGCTCAGCCTGGTCACCCTCGGGCAGCGGGTGCACAGCGTGCGCACCTCGCCGGGCGCGATGGACAAACTCGTCAGACCCGACGCCGCCACCGCGGGCGGCGAGAAGCCTGAGACGAGCGAGTCGTGACGGCCACCCCATCGGGCAAATCGGGGCATCCCGCCAACCCGTTGGGCGGACGAGTCACCGATCTGGGCTACGCGGCCGGTTGGCGTCTCGTGCGGGCCCTGCCGGAGTTCGTGGCGCGCAACGCATTTGAGGCAGGTGCCCATTTCGCGGCGCGCGGCGGCGGGCCCGAGCAGCTGCGCAGGAACCTGGCCCGCGTCCTCGGGGTGACCCCGCGGCAGGTTCCCGACGGGCTGATGCGCGCGTCGCTGGCCTCCTACGCCCGCTACTGGCGGGAGGCGTTCCGGCTGCCGACGATGGACCACGTCGCGATCGGGCGCGACCTCAAGGTCGACGGCATCGACCGGCTGTGGGCGGCGCTGGAGGCCGGCCGCGGTGCGATCCTGGCGCTACCGCACAGCGGCAACTGGGACATGGCCGGGGTCTGGTTGGTGCAGAACCACGGCCCGTTCACCACGGTCGCCGAACGGCTCAAACCCGAGTCGCTGTACCGCCGGTTCGTCGACTACCGGGAGAGCCTCGGCTTCGAGGTGCTGCCGCTGACCGGGGGAGAGCGCCCGCCGTTCGAGGTGCTCGCCGAGCGGCTGCGCGACAACCGGGTGATCTGCCTGATGGCCGAACGGGACCTGACCCGCCACGGCGTCGAGGTGGACTTCTTCGGTGAACCCACCCGGATGCCCGCAGGCCCGGCCAAGCTCGCGATCGACACCGGTGCGGCGCTGCTGCCGGTGCACTGCTGGTTCACCCCCGGCGGCTGGGGGATGGGCGTCTACCCGCAGATCGACACGTCCTCGCGCGACATCACCGCGATCACCCAGGCCCTGGCCGACCGGTTCGCCCGCAATATCGCCGCCCACCCCGCCGACTGGCACATGCTGCAGCCGCAGTGGCTGGCCGACCTGCCCGCAGAGCGCCGCGCCCGCCTGGAGGCCGGTTGATGCGCATCGGCATGGTCTGTCCGTACTCGTTCGACGTCCCCGGCGGGGTGCAGGCCCACGTGCTGCAACTGGCCGCGGTGCTGCACGAGAACGGACACCATGTCAGCGTCCTGGCGCCGGCGTCGCCGGGCGCCGACCTGCCCGACTACGTCGTCTCCGGCGGCCGGGCGGTGCCGATCCCGTACAACGGATCGGTCGCGCGGCTGCGGTTCGGGCCTGCCACCCACCGGCTGGTCAAACGCTGGATCGCCGAGGGCGACTTCGACGTGCTGCACCTGCACGAGCCCAACGCGCCGAGCCTGTCGATGCTGGCGCTCAACATCGCCGAGGGTCCGATCGTCGCGACCTTCCACACGTCGACCACGAAATCGTTGACGCTCACCGTGTTCGAGCCGATCCTGCGGCCGATGCACGAGAAGATCGTGGGCCGTATCGCGGTGTCGGACCTGGCGCGGCGCTGGCAGATGGAGGCCCTCGGCAGCGACGCCGTCGAGATCCCCAACGGCGTCGACGTCGCCGCGTTCGCCGACGCGCCGCTGCTCGACGGCTACCCGCGCCCGGGCCGCACGGTGCTGTTCCTGGGCCGCTACGACGAACCCCGCAAGGGCATGGCGGTGCTGCTGCGCGCGCTGCCCAAAGTGGTCGAGCGCTTCCCCGACGTCGAGATCCTCGTCGTTGGCCGGGGCGACGAGGACGAGCTGCGCGAGCGGGCCGGCGCCCTGGCCCGGCACCTGCGCTGCCTGGGCCAGGTCGATGACGCCGAGAAGGCCTCGGCCATGCGCAGCGCCGACGTGTACTGCGCACCGCACACCGGCGGGGAGAGCTTCGGCATCGTGCTGGTCGAGGCGATGGCCGCAGGCACCGCGGTGGTGGCCAGCGACCTGGACGCGTTCCGGCGGGTGCTCGTCGACGGGCAGGCCGGGCTGCTGTTCCCGGTCGACGACGACGCCGCGCTGGCCGACGGCCTGATCACGATGCTGTCCGACGACGCGCTGCGCGAGCGCTACGTGACCGCGGCGCGTGAGGCCGTGCAGCGTTACGACTGGTCGGTGGTGTCGCGCCAGATCATGCGGGTCTACGAGACCGTGTCGGGCTCGGGCACCAAGGTCCGCGTCGCCGGGGGTGGCCGGTGATCACCTGGGTCGTCATCGTCGTCGCGGTCATCGTCGTCCTGGTGCTGGCCGTCGCCGGCTGGGCGGTGCAGACCGCCAACCGGCTGGACCGCCTGCACGTGCGCTACGACCTGTCCTGGCAGGCTCTCGACGGGGCGCTGGCCCGGCGGGCGGTGGTGGCGCGAGCAGTCGCCGCCGATGCCTACGGCACCGCGCCGGAGGGCAGACGGCTGGCGGCGCTGGCCGACGCCGCCGAGCACGCACCCCGCTCCGCCCGCGAGGCCGCCGAGAACGAGCTGTCGGCCGCGCTGGCGCGGGTGGACCCGGCGTCGCTGCCGCTGCCGCTGGTCTCCGAGCTCGCCGACGCCGAGGCGCGCGTCGTGCTGGCCCGGCGCTTCCACAACGACGCCGTGCGCGACACCCTGGCGCTGCGGGAACGCCCGCTGGTGCGGCTGCTGCGGCTGGGCGGGACCGCCGCGCTGCCAACCTATTTCGAGATCGCCGAGCGTCCGGTGCCGGAGGCGGAGCGGCCGTGAGCTGGCGGACCTCGGCGCGGGTGGTGCTGCTCGACGAATCCGGTGCGGTGCTGCTGTTCCGCGGCTCCGATCCCGCCCTGGTCGACGCCCCGATCTGGTGGTTCACCGTCGGCGGCGCGGTGGAGCCGGGGGAGACGCTGGCCCAGGCCGCGGCGCGCGAGGTCGCCGAGGAGACCGGTCTGCGGGTGGACCCCGGCGCGCTGGTCGGGCCGCTGTGGCGCCGTCAGGCGGTGTTCGCGTTCGACGGCTCGGTCATCCGCAGCGAGGAGCTGTTCTTCGTGCACCGAACCACACGGTTCGAGCCGTCCCTGCAAAATCACACCGTCCTGGAGCGCCGCACGATTCACGGCTACCGCTGGTGTGATGAGACAATGATCCGCGAGCTGGTCGCCGGGGGCGAAACCGTCTACCCGCTTCAACTCGGCGAGCTGCTGGTGCAGGCCAACGCACTCGCCGACGCGCCGGCACTGCGAAAGCAGTTGCAGTCGATCCGTTGAAGTGCGGAATCAATCCGTTTGCGGGGCCCCCGTAGACTGGATCAGTAGCGATTCGGAGGAGATAACCGTGGATACCGCAGGTAACGGATCCCAGACCGGAACCGCCCGGGTCAAGCGCGGTATGGCGGAGATGCTCAAGGGCGGCGTGATCATGGACGTCGTCACTCCGGAGCAGGCACGGATCGCCGAGGGTGCCGGTGCGGTCGCGGTGATGGCGCTCGAGCGGGTGCCCGCCGACATCCGCGCCCAGGGCGGGGTGTCCCGGATGAGCGATCCGGACATGATCGAGGGGATCATGGATGCGGTCACCATCCCGGTGATGGCCAAGGTGCGCATCGGCCACTTCGTGGAGGCGCAGATCCTGCAGAGCCTCGGGGTGGACTACATCGACGAGTCCGAGGTGCTCACGCCGGCGGATTACTCCAATCACATCGACAAGTGGAAGTTCACCGTGCCGTTCGTGTGCGGTGCGACCAACCTGGGTGAGGCGCTGCGCCGGATCACCGAGGGCGCGGCGATGATCCGCTCCAAGGGTGAGGCCGGCACCGGCGACGTCTCCAACGCCACCACCCACATGCGCAAGATCACCGCCGAGATCCGGCGGCTGACCTCGATGAGCGAGGACGAGCTGTACGTCGCCGCCAAGGAACTGCAGGCGCCCTACGACCTGGTGGTCGAGGTGGCCCGCACCGGCAAGCTGCCGGTCACGCTGTTCACCGCCGGCGGTATCGCCACCCCCGCGGACGCGGCGATGATGATGCAGCTCGGCGCCGAGGGCGTGTTCGTCGGCTCGGGCATCTTCAAGTCGGGCAACCCGGCCGAGCGGGCCGCGGCGATCGTGAAGGCCACCACCTTCTACGACGATCCCGATGTGCTGGCCAAGGTGTCGCGCGGGCTGGGTGAGGCGATGGTCGGCATCAACGTCGACGACATCCCGGTGCCTCACCGACTCGCCGAACGCGGCTGGTAAACACATCGCATGGCGATCGAGCAGATCCTTGACCTGGAGCAACTCGAGGTCAACATCTATCGCGGCACCATGTGGAGCCCGGAGTCGGGTTTCCTGCAGCGCACCTTCGGCGGGCACGTCGCCGGTCAGTCCCTGGTGTCGGCGGTGCGCACGGTCAGCCCGGAGTACGAGGTGCACTCGCTGCACGGCTATTTCCTGCGGCCGGGTGACGCGACCGCGCCCACCGTCTACGTCGTCGAGCGGCTGCGCGACGGTGGCTCGTTCGTGACCCGGCGGGTCAACGCGATCCAGCACGGCGAGACGATCTTCTCGATGTCGGCGTCGTTCCAGCTCGACCAGAGCGGGCTGGAACACCAGGACGCGATGCCGACGGCCCCGAGGCCCGACGATCTGCCCGCGCTGTCGGAGTCGCGCGCGTTCGACGACGCCGGCTTCCGCCAGTTCGACGAGTGGGACGTCCGCATCGTGCCGCAGGATCAGCTGAAATACCTGCCGGGCAAGGTATCTCAGCAACAGGTGTGGTTCAGGCACAAGGATCCGCTGCCCGACGACCACGTGCTGCACATCTGCGCGCTGGCCTACATGAGCGACCTCACGCTGCTGGGCTCGGCTCAGGTCAACCACGCCGAGGAGCGCCCGCACCTGCAGGTCGCCTCGCTGGACCACGCGATGTGGTTCATGCGCCAGTTCCGCGCCGACGAGTGGCTGCTCTACGACCAGTCCTCGCCGTCGGCGTCCGGCGGCCGGTCGCTGTGCGAGGGCAAGATCTTCAACCAGGACGGCGAGATGGTGGCCTCGGTCATGCAGGAGGGGCTGACCCGATACCAGCGGGGTTACCGCAGGTGAGCGCCAAACGCGTCGGTGTGCTGGCGCTGCAGGGCGATGTCCGCGAACATCTGGCCGCGCTGCGCGAGGCCGGTGCGGAGGCCACCACGGTGCGGCGACGCAGCGAACTCGACGCCGTCGACGGGCTGGTGATCCCCGGCGGGGAGTCCACCACGATCAGCCACCTGCTGCGCGAGCTCGACCTGCTCGAACCGCTGCGGGCACGGCTGGCCGAGGGGCTGCCGGCCTACGGGTCCTGCGCCGGGATGATCATGCTGGCCACCGAGATCCTGGACGCCGGCGCGCCCGGCCGTGAGGCCACACCGTTGAAGGCGATCGATATGACGGTGCGGCGCAACGCTTTCGGGCGTCAGGTCGACTCGTTCGAAGCCGATCTGGACTTCACCGGGATCGACGGTCCGGTGCACGCGGTGTTCATCCGCGCGCCGTGGGTCGAGCGCGTCGGCCCCGACGTCGAGGTGCTGGCCCGCGCCGGCGAGCACATCGTGGCGGTGCGTCAGGGCAACGCGATCGCGACGGCGTTCCACCCGGAGATGACCGGCGACCGCCGCATCCACAAGCTCTTCGTCTCCGGTTTGTGAGTGATTCCGTTCGCTGAGCGATCGAAATCACGCCCAAATCGCTAGCGGCGCTAGCGGATGGACAGACCGGTGACCGCGCGGGCGATGACCAGCCGCTGAATCTCGCTGGTGCCCTCGAAGATCGTGAAGATCTTGGCGTCGCGGTGCATCCGCTCGACCGGGTAGTCCCGCGTGTAGCCGTTGCCGCCGAGGATCTGGATCGCCTCGTCGGTGACGTAGGTGGCGGTCTCGCTGGCGACCAGCTTGGCCATCGAGCCCTCGGCGTTGTCGAACGTCTTGCCGTTGCGCGCCATCCAGCCGGCCCGCCACACCAGCAGCCGGGCGGCGTCGATGCGGGCCTTCATGTCGGCCAGCTTGAACGCGACGGCCTGGAACTCGGCGATCTTGCGGCCGAACTGCTCACGCTGCAGCGCGTACTCGAGTGCGTACTCGTAGGCGGCGCGGGCCACGCCGACCGCCATCGCGCCGACCGTCGGGCGGGTCCGCTCGAAGGTGGCCAGCGCGGCCTGCCCCTTGGAGCTCTTGCCCTCGCGCACCCGCGCGATCTTCTCCTCGAACTTGTCGCGCCCGCCGAGGATCAGCCGGCCCGGGATGCGCACGTCCTCGAGCACCACCTCGGCGGTGTGCGAGGCCCGGATACCGTGCTTCTTGAACTTCTGGCCCTGGCTGAAGCCCTTGGTGCCGGGCGGGATGATGAACGCGGCCTGCCCGCGCGTGCCCAGCTCCGGGTACACCGAGGCGACCACGATGTGCACGTCGGCGATGCCGCCGTTGGTGGCCCACGTCTTGGTGCCGTTGAGCACCCACTCGTCGGTGGCCTCGTCATAACGGGCGCGGGTGCGGATGGCGCCGACGTCGGAACCGGCGCCGGGCTCCGACGAGCAGAACGCCGCGACCTTGGGTTCGTCGACGGTGCCGAACATCTGCGGCAGGAACTCGGCCATCTGCTCGGGGGTGCCGCTGCCGGCCAGCGACGCCGCCGCCAGACCGGTGCCCAGGATCGACAGCGCGATGCCCGCGTCGCCCCAGAACATCTCCTCGAAGGTGACCAGCATGCCCAGGCCGGACGGTTCGGCGGCCTGCTCGGCGAAGTACTCCATCGAGTAGATGCCGACCTTGGCGGCCTCCTGGATGATCGGCCACGGCGTCTCTTCGCGCTCATCCCACTCGGCGGCGGCGGGCCGGATCACGTCCTTGGCGAAATCGTGCACCCAACTCTGAATGTGCAGCAGGTCGGGCGACAGCTCCAGCGAGAACGACATGGCCGCTATCTTACTGCGGAGTAAGATAGGTGCGGCAAACTGTGGTGGAGCTAACAGGGCCGGTCGCTGCCCGGCGCCGTTCGGTCCTCGACAAACGTCCACGTAGACTCGTCGGGCGGACTTAGCGCACGCAACAGCGCACGGAGAGGTACTACCTGCATGAGCGGCCATTCCAAGTGGGCCACCACCAAGCACAAGAAGGCTGTCATCGACGCCCGCCGCGGCAAGATGTTCGCCAAGCTCATCAAGAACATCGAGGTCGCCGCCCGGGTTGGTGGTGGGGATCCCGCGGGTAACCCCACGCTGTACGACGCCATCCAGAAGGCCAAGAAGTCGTCGGTGCCCAACGACAACATCGAGCGGGCCCGTAAACGCGGCAGCGGCGAGGAGGCCGGCGGCGCCGACTACCAGAACATCACCTACGAGGGCTACGGCCCCAACGGCGTCGCGGTGCTCATCGAGTGCCTCACCGACAACCGCAACCGCGCGGCCGGTGAGGTGCGCGTCGCGATGACCCGCAACGGCGGCAGCATGGCCGACCCCGGCTCGGTGTCCTACCTGTTCTCCCGCAAGGGCGTCATCACGCTGGACAAGAACGGCCTGTCCGAGGACGACGTGCTGGCGGCCGTTCTCGACGCCGGTGCCGAGGATGTCAACGATCTCGGTGAGAGCTTCGAGATCCTCTGCGAGCCCAGTGATCTGGTGGCGGTGCGGACCGCGCTGCAGGAGGCCGGCATCGACTACGAGTCGGCCGAGGCCGGCTTCGAACCGTCGGTGAGCGTGCCGCTGGACGCCGACGGCGCCCGCAAGATCATGAAGCTCGTCGACGCGCTCGAGGATCTCGACGACGTGCAGAACGTCTACACCAACATCGAGATCTCCGACGAGGTCGCCGCGGAGCTCGACTCCGACGACTGACCCGCCGGCTACACCCTGACCTCGCCGTCCTCGACGGTGTGGTCGAACGCCTTGGCGCGCTCCTCGGCCTCCGGGCTGCCGGAGAACATGCCGGCCGCGACGCGGGTGGTCTCGCCGGCGATCTCCCGGTCGGTCTCGGCCTCGGGGGCGGTGTCGGACGGCAGGATGCGCTGGGTCGGTGCGACGCCGCCGGTGCGCTGCATCCAGTCGACCAGGCCCTCGCGCACCGCGCACTGCAGGTCGAACAGCGCGCCGGCGTTGTGCGCGCTGACCACCACGCGCACCCGCACCACACCGCCGACCGCGTCGGTCACCTGCAGCACGCCGCGGCGGCCGTCCCACAGGTCGCTCTCGGCGAGCAGCCGGTCCAGTTCGACGCGCATGTCGTTGAACGGCACCGTGAAGTCGACGTCGAACTCGACGCCGCCCATCAGCTCGGTGGCGCTGCGGGTCCAGTTCTCGAACGCCTCGGTGGTGAAGTACGTCGAGGGCAGCACCAGCCGGCGCTCGTCCCACAGCCGGACCACGACGTAGGTCAGGGTGATCTCCTCGATGCGGCCCCACCACTGGCCCTTCTCCAGCTGCACGATGTCGCCGACGCGGATCGCGCCGGAGAACGCGATCTGCATGCCCGCGAACACCGCGCCCAGCGAGGTCTGCGCGGCCAGGCCGGCGACCACCGACAGCACACCGGCGGAGGCGAACACGGTGGCGCCGATGTCGGAGAACGACGGGAACGTCATCAGGATGGCGGCGCCGCCGAGGATGACGACGATCGCGACGGCCAGCCGGCGCAGCACCGTGACCTGGGTGCGCACCCGCCGCCAGATCCGGTCGGCGTCGGAGATCTCCTCGCCACCGCCGCCGTAGCGGGCGATCGCGCGTCGCTCGGCAACCCGGACCAGCCCGGTCATCAGCCAGGTGATCGACGCGATCATCAGGATCAGCAGCCAGTGGTCGACCCAGTCGCGCCAGCTGTCGGCGGGCTCGGAGGTGCGCCGCACCGCGGCCGTCACCGCCAGCACCATCACCAGCAGGCGCACCGGCTTGCGGGTCAGCACCTCGATGTCCCGGATCAGCGCGCTGCGGCGGCTGATCCGGGCCAGCACCCAGGTCAGTGCTACTCCGACGATGTAGACGGCGACGACAGCTCCGGCCGCCCAGGCGGCGGTGACGGCGATATTGGTTGCGGTGTCGATTTCGTTGGGCATCGGCGGCAGGCATAGCCGTCCTGTCGGGCTGCGAAACATGGGAGGGGCGTGTCCCTGCCGGGCGGCGTCGCACCCGCCCGTTAAGCTCTCGAACAGATGTTCACAGAAGGGGCCGTGGCGTGCGTGTGATGGGAGTCGACCCCGGGCTGACGCGGTGCGGGCTGTCAGTCATCGAGGGCGGCAAGGGCCGGCAGGTCATCGCGCTCGATGTCGACGTGGTGCGCACCCCGTCCGACGAGCCGCTGCAGCGACGGCTGCTCACCATCAGCGACACCGTCGAGTACTGGATGGACACCCACAAACCCGACGTGATCGCCATCGAGCGGGTGTTCGCCAACCAGAACGCCAACACCGCGATGGGCACCGCCCAGGCCGGTGGCGTGATCGCGCTGGCCGCGGCCCGGCGCAACATCGACGTGCACTTCCACACCCCCAGCGAGGTCAAGGCCGCCGTCACCGGCAACGGCCGCGCCGACAAGGCGCAAGTGACCACGATGGTGACGAAAATCCTTGAGCTGCAGGCCAAACCGACACCGGCAGACGCCGCCGACGCGTTGGCGCTGGCGATCTGCCACTGCTGGCGGGCCCCGCTGATCGCGCGGATGGCCGCCGCTGAGGCGATGGCCGCCGAGCAGCAGCGCAAGTTCAGGGAGACCCTCAAGGCGAAAGCGAAGGCGGCGCGATGATCGCATCCGTACGCGGCGAAGTTCTCGACATCGCCCTGGACCACTGCGTGATCGAGGCCGGCGGGGTCGGCTACAAGGTGATGGCCACCCCGTCGACGCTGGCCACGCTGCGTCGCGGCACCGAGGCCCGGCTGATCACCGCGATGATCGTGCGCGAGGACTCCCAGACCCTCTACGGCTTCGCCGACGCCGACTCCCGCGACCTGTTCCTGACCCTGCTGGGGGTCTCGGGTATCGGGCCCAGCATCGCACTCGGCGCGCTGGCCATGTACGACGGCCCGACGCTGCGCCAGGCGATCGCCGAGGGTGACATCACCGCGCTGACCCGCATCCCGAAGGTCGGCAAGAAGACCGCCGAACTGATGGCGCTGAGCCTGCGCGACAAGGTCGGCGCGGTCACCTCGCAGGGGGCGTCGGCTGTGGTCGGCGGCACCGTGCGCGGCCCGGTGGTGGAGGCGCTGATCGGGCTGGGCTTCGCCGCCAAGCAGGCCGAGGAGGCCATCGACAAGGTGCTGGCCAACGATCCCGAGGCCACCCAGTCCACCGCGCTGCGCGCCGCCCTGTCGCTGCTCGGCAAGAAGTAGCACCCGGTAAGAAGAACGCATGGGCCGCTTCACCGACGACGAACCCGACGAGCGCGAGGTCTCCCCGGCGCTGACCGTCGGCGAGGGCGACATCGACGCCAGCCTGCGGCCCCGGTCGCTGCGCGAGTTCATCGGCCAGCAGCGGGTGCGCGAGCAGCTGCAGCTGGTCATCGAAGGCGCCAAGAACCGCGGCGGCACCCCCGACCACATCCTGCTGTCCGGTCCGCCCGGGCTGGGCAAGACCTCGCTGGCGATGATCATCGCCGCCGAACTGGGCTCCTCGCTGCGGGTCACCTCCGGCCCGGCGCTGGAACGCGCGGGCGATCTGGCCGCGATGCTGTCCAACCTCGTCGAGGGCGACGTGCTGTTCATCGACGAGATCCACCGGATCGCCCGCCCGGCCGAGGAGATGCTCTACCTGGCCATGGAGGACTTCCGCGTCGACGTCGTCGTCGGCAAGGGGCCCGGCGCCACGTCGATCCCGCTGGAGGTCGCGCCGTTCACCCTGGTCGGCGCCACCACCCGGTCGGGCGCGCTGACCGGACCGCTGCGCGACCGCTTCGGGTTCACCGCGCACATGGACTTCTACGAGCCCGCCGAGCTGGAGCGGGTGCTGGCCCGCTCGGCAGGCATCCTCGGCATCCAGCTGGGTGCCGACGCCGGCGCCGAGATCGCGCGGCGCTCCCGCGGCACGCCGCGCATCGCCAACCGGCTGCTGCGCCGGGTGCGGGACTACGCCGAGGTGCGCGCGGACGGGGTGATCACCCGGGACATCGCCAAGGCGGCGCTGGAGGTCTACGACGTCGACGAACTCGGCCTGGACCGGCTCGACCGCGCGGTGCTGACCGCGCTGACCAAGAGCTTCGGTGGCGGACCGGTGGGGGTGTCGACGCTCGCGGTGGCCGTCGGCGAGGAGGCCACCACCGTCGAGGAGGTGTGCGAGCCGTTCCTGGTGCGCGCCGGGATGATCGCGCGCACCCCGCGCGGTCGGGTCGCCACCCCGCAGGCGTGGACGCATCTGGGGTTGACGCCACCCCCGGGGGTGGTGGGTCTGGGCCAGCAGGGCCTGTTCGATTAGTTCAATCAGCTGGTTCAAGAAGCGACGGCGACGAGGGGGTTGTGCAGTGGGTGTCGGCACTATCCGGTGCGGTGGTGCACTCGGTGTGGTCAGCGGGCTCGCGGTGTTGCCGGGGCTGTTCGTGGGCTCACCCGAGATCCCCGACGAGAACGGGGAGGTGCGCGAGTACATCGACGACGGGCTCGCCTACCTGGAGGTCCTCGGCGGCATGGGGCTGCTGCGCCTGCTGACCGGTCTGGCGTTCCTCGGTGTGCTCATCGCGGTGCTGCGCTCGGTGACGGGCGCCACCGGCGCGGTGTACGCCGCCCTGGCCGGCGGCCTGCTGTACCTGACCCTCGCCTCGGCCGGTATCGCCGCCGAGGCCGCCGTGCCGACCGCGGTCGCGCAGTTCGACGACCTGTCGATCGCGCGGGTCGCCGAGCCGATGATGGGCCTGGCGCTGTGGCTGTACAACTTCGCGCAGGCGGGCGCGGCCGTGCTGATCTTCGGTGTCGCATACGTCATCTGGCGCACCGGGGTGCTGCCGAAGGCGTCGGCGGCGCTGGCGGTGCTCGGGGTGCCGACGCTGCTGAGCCCGTGGATCGGGGTGGCGTCGGCGTACACCACGGTCGCGTGGTTCGTGCTGACCGGTCTGGTGATGCTGATCCTGCCGCCGGTGGTGCGGGTGGCGAACGGCCCGGCGTGATCCGTCGTCGACCGGATCCGGTCAGAGCAGCCCGAGCAGCCGCAGATCGGTGACGTACTTGACGATCACCTCCGGGGTGATGTGCGGAATGTCCTTGTCCGGGCCGATCTTCGCGTCCTGCACCGCGCTGCGGAACCGATCGGTCGGGGCGGCCGACCCGCGGATCGGCGGCTGCGGCCGCTGGTAGTTGTGCAGCAGCGGAAGCAGCGACGCCTGCCGCTGCCGTTCGGGCAGGCCGCGGATCGCGGTCTCGAACCGCTGAAACCATGTGCCGTAGTCGTTGACCCGCTCGATCGGATAGCCGGCCCCGGTCAGCCAGTCGACGAACTCGTCGAGCCCGATGCCGTCGTCGTACGGGTTCATCACGTGGTAGGTCGCGAAGCCGCCGTCCTCGGCCACGTCGAGACCGAGTGCGGAGACGGCCTCGGCGACGAACTCCACCGGCAGACCGTCGTAGTGCGCCCGCTGCCGGTGCCCGGCGGCGTCGAGTTCGTAGAACGACAGCGGCGCGATCCCGGTGGCCACCAGGCTCAGGATCAGCCGGGTGAACATGTCCGGCACGTTGAGCTGACCGGCGTAGCTGGTGTCGGCCAGGATCATGTCGCACCGGAACACCGCCACCGGCAGGCCGCACAGATCGTGTGCCTCCCGCAGCAGCACCTCGCCGGCCCACTTGCTGGTGGCGTAGCCGTTGGCGTAGCTGTCATCGAGTGTCCGGGTGGCGCTGATCTGCCGGATGTCGGCGTCCTCGGTGAACTGCCCGGGCGCAATCCCCGCGCCCACAGCGATCGTCGAGGTGTACAGATACGGCTTGAGCCTGCCGGTGAGCGCGAGACGGATCAGCTCGGCGGTTCCGACCACGTTGGGCCCGAACAACTCCCGGTACGGCAGCACATGGTTGACCAGGGCGGCGGGGTCGACGATCAGGTCGACGGTATCGGCCAGCCGCTGCCAGGTCCGGCGGTCCAGGCCGAGGACGGCGTCGCTCTTGTCGCCGGCGATGACCTCGAGATGGCGGTCGGCCAACTCCCGGTAGTGGCGCAGCAGTTCGGGATCGCCGGAGTCGAAGATCTGATCCAGCCGGGCCCGGGCGGCGGCGTCGTCGCGGCCGCGCACCAGGCAGATCAGGGTGCCGCCGACCATCGCCATCCGCTCCAGCCACTCCAGCGCCAGGTAGCGGCCGAGGAATCCGGTCGCCCCGGTCAGCAGCACCGTGCGGATCTCCGGCGCCGGACCGGGCAGAGCGGTCGCGGCGGCCAGCGTCGCGTCGTCGAGGAACCTGTCCAGGGTCAGATCGCGGGCGTGCACCTCGGCGGCGTCGTCGCCGTGGACCCCGGCGAAGGTGGGCCGTCCGTCGCCTGGTCGGCGCGCGGTGTCGATGTAGTCGGCGATCGCGGCGAGGTCGTTGGCGGGGCTGACGATCACGCCGACGGGCACCTCGACGGCGTAGATCTCCCCGAGCAGGTTGCCGAACGTCAACGCCGACAACGAGTCTCCGCCCAGGTCGGTGAAGTGCGCGTCGGGTCGCACCTCGGCGGACGCGGTGCCCAGCAGTGCGGTCGCGGCGCGGCTGACGGTCGTCAGGGTGGGCTGCTGCGCGCCGTGTGTGCGCAGCTCCTTCAGCTCCTCGGCCTGACCGTCGGCCAGTTCGGTGTAGAGCTGTTCGAGGCGTTCGCCGTAGTGCTCCTTGAGTTTCGGCCGCGCGAGCTTGCGGAGCCCGGTGAGCAGACCGTTCTCCAGCGTGAACGGTGTTGTCTCGACCAGGAAGTCGCGTGGGATCTCGTAGGACTGCAGGCCGGCGGCGCGGCCGACGTCCTGAAGCGACTCGCTGATCGCGGTTTTCAGCGTCGCCGCGTCGTAGCGGGTCAGTGCGTCCTCGGTGGGGACGACGACGGCGAGCAGGTACGGGTGGGCGCTGTTGCCGTAGATGTAGATCTGCCGCACCAGCGGGCTGGCGGCGAACGCGGCCTCCAGCTTGGAGACGGTGACGAACTCGCCCTGGGAGAGCTTGAGCACGTTGTTGCGCCGGTCGACGTAGGCCAGCCGGTCGGGACCGAGTTCGGCGACGATGTCGCCGGTCCGGTAGTAGCCGTCCTCGTCGAACACCTCCGCGGTGATGTCCGGCCGCTTGTAGTAGCCCGGAAACATCAGCTCGGTCTTGACCAGCAGCTCCCCGCGCGGATAGGGCCGGTCGGTGCTGAAGTAGCCCAACTCGGGCACGTCGACCAGCTTGTAGTCGAGCACCGGCGGGCGCAGCACCTGCCCGTCGAGCACGATGCTGCCGGCCTCGGTGGATCCGTACCCGTCGACGAGGTGCAGATCGAGCACGGACTCGGCGAACGCCGTCATCTCCGGTGACATGGGCGCGGATCCGGTCATCGCGGCGAGGAACCGCCCGCCGAGGCGGTGCTCGCGCAGGTCGGCCAGCACCTCGGCCTCGGGCCGGCGGGCCACGTCGCGCTGATACTCCTGGAAGATCATCTCCCAGATGCGCGGCACGAAGGTCAGCTGTGTCGGCCGGACCAGCGCCAGATCCTCCAGCAGTGTCGAAAGGTCGCTTCGCGCAGCGAAATACGCGGTGCCGCCGGAGCACAGTGTGGTGCTGAGGATACCGCGGCCCATCACGTGGCTCATCGGCATGAAGTTCAGCGTCAGCCACGGCGCCGCCTCCTTCCCGCCCCAGATCGCGGTGGTGGCGCGCCGCCACATGTTGGTGACCATCCGCCGTTGGTACATCGCACCTTTCGGCGCGCCGGTGCTGCCGGAGGTGTAGATGAGCAGCGCGAGGTCGTCGTCGCGGTCCCGGTAGCCGGTCGGCGCGGGCAGGGTGCGCCCGCGGGTCAGCAGGGAGTCGAGGGTCTCCACCGTCATCGCCGTGTCGGCCAGTCCGGTCGTCGCGGCGGCCAGGGCGTCGCGGTGGTCGTCGATCTCGGGGTGGAAGTCGAACACGACCAGCCGCCGCGGCGCGTGGCCGGTGCGGATGAGTTCGAGCGCGTCATCGAGGAAGTCGACCGAGGCGGCGATGACGGCCGGTTCGGTCTCGGCGGTCATCGGGCGCAGTTGGGAGGGCGGCGCGCTGGTCTGCAGGGGCACCGACACCGCGCCGAGATTGAACGCCGCGATGTCGATGGTGGTGTAGTCGACGCTGGAGAAACCCAGGATCGCGACGCGCTCGCCGGGGCGCAGGCCGTCGTGGCCCAGCGCGGCGGTGGTCGCGTCGATCCGTTCGCCGAGCTCGCGGTAGGTGATGGTGTCGAAGCGGGGGAGTAGTCGCGCCACCGTGCGGGCGGAGGCGGGGTCGGCGGCGAACTCGACGGCGCGGTAGCCGAGGGCGGGACGGTCGGCGTAGTTGTCCAGCACGGTCCGGATGACCTGCGACAGCGTCAGCCCCGGTGCGTTGACCGCCCGTGCGACGGCCTCGTCGGGGCGCGCCGCGGCGAACTGCGGATCGGTGTCGTACAACTCGGCGATCCGGCGCTGCAGGCGAACGTCACGGGATTCTGATGCCATCGCGAAATCCTTTGCTAGAAAATGGATTACAGCGACGCGCCGTTGCGCCGAGAACTCCACCCTTGCTTAGAAAGCTGGAAGTTCCCTGTGGGTTCGCGGACGGCCCGCTGTGAATATCAGCGGATGACAGGCACCACACCGGACGGGGCGCGCCGGCCGGCGAGCACCTCCACTGCGGCCGTGGGATCGGGCACCGCGACGAGCAGGTCGCGGGTCGCGGCCAGTGCCTCCGGCGACGGTTCGACACCGCCGACCGCCGCCGCGAGGTCGAGCAGGTGCACCGTCGACTCCATCAGCGCGACCTCGGTGATCACCGCAAGCGTCGTACTGCCAACGTGCGGGTAGGCGATCACCGTCGCCGGTGGAGTGGCGTTGTCACGCAGCGCGCGTGCGGACTCGGCGAACCGGTCAGAGGCTGACCGCGGCGTCAGCACCGTGGCGTCGGCGACCGCCTGCGCGGCCAGTCGCTCGGCACCGGTGTTGGCGACGCCGTCGGGTTCGTTGAAGCGGCGCAACAGGATCGCGGCGTCGGTGACCGCCGCGGGTGGATCGGCGACGGTGGCGGCGATCCGGTCGAACATGGTCGGCTCCGGGCAGACATGTCCGAGCAGCGCTGCGACGTCCCAGCCGCCGCAGCGGGTCGGGGCCGACCACTCCTTCTCGGTGAGTTCTGCGCAGCGGCGGGCCCAGCGTTCCCAGGCGTCGGCCAGGGCAGCGCGGGTGGCCTCGGCGTCGAGTCGCACGGGGCCCAAGGTACCCGGGTTACGCGCTGACGGTCATGGGTAATCACCCTGCGACCTAGGAGGCATCATGACCGAGACACGTGTACCGGGCGGACGGCTGCACATGCCGCGCAGCCGCGGCGCCGCGAGTGGACTACTGCTGCTTCTGTTGGGCGTCTGGGGTGCCCTGATTCCCTTCATCGGGCCTCTGTTCGACTTCGCGTACAGTCCCGACCGCGCCTGGGCATGGACCACCGGGCGGGGCTGGCTGGAGGTGCTTCCCGGCGCGGTCACCGCACTCGGCGGGCTGCTGCTGCTGATGTCGGCCAACCGGGCGACCGCGATGCTCGGCGGTTGGCTCGCGGTGGCCGGCGGCGCGTGGTTCATCGTCGGACGCGCACTGGCGGGCCCACTGGGGCTCGGCGACGCCGGTGCGCCGGTGGCGACCACCGACGCTCAGCGTGTGCTGCTCGAGCTGGCGTACTTCTCCGGTCTGGGCGCGCTGATCGTGTTCCTCGGTGCGGCCGCACTGGGCCGCGTGTCGGTGCGCAGTGTCCGCGACGTCGCCTGGGCGGACCGGGCTGTCGCGGCCCCGGCCGATACGGCATACAGCGACACGGACGATCAGCGCACCGAGGTGATCGGACCGACCGCCGAGGCGGCGCGTCGGCGCGGCGGCTGGCGCACCATGTTCCGCGGCGGCCGGCGCGACCACCACCTCGCGCACCGGTGACCCTCCCCGGCGCGACACGACGCATCTCCGAGGTGACGTGCATCGCATCCGGTGAACGGATGCGAGCAGAATTACCGCGCCCCGTGTGATCTGCGTGACTGACTGGGCGATTCCCGGAAGATAGCCTACCTATCTATCGTTTCAGGAATTGCGCCGCCAGCGTCGGCGGCTTAGTCGCTCAAATAGTCACAGGGGTTTTTGATGTCCGATCGGTACGGTCTGACCGATTCGCAACTCGCACGCCACAATTCGGCCTACGCGGTGTGCGAGGCCTTCGGTTTCCCGCGGGCGGACTGGCCGATGCTCGCTCGCTGGGCGGTCGCCCCGATGTCGCCGCGCGACGAGGAGGCGCTCTTCCAGTACGTCGACCTCAAGATCGCCGAGCGCTGCTGGAAGCCGACCGACGACCTGCTGTCCGAGCTGATCGACTTCGAGCAGGATGGCCGCGAGCTGACCGCCGAGGAGATCTACCGCTTCGTGGCCACCCTGCTCGGTGCCTCTGTCTTCTAGCCGGTGTAGGCCATCACGTGCTTGATGCGCGTGTAGTCCTCGAAGCCGTACATCGACAGGTCCTTGCCGTGGCCGGAGGACTTGAACCCGCCGTGCGGCATCTCGGCCACCAGCGGAATGTGCGTGTTGATCCACACGCAGCCGAAGTCCAGCGCCGCTGAGGCGCGCAGCGCCCGCGACACGTCCTTGGTCCACACCGACGACGCCAGGCCGTACTCCACGCCGTTGGCCCACGAGAGTGCCTCGTCCTCGTCGGAGAACGACTGCACGGTGATCACCGGGCCGAAAATCTCCTCCTGAATGTGGCGGTCGTCCTGGCGCAGCCCGCCGATCACCGTCGGCTCGACGTAGAACCCCTTGTCGCCCTGGCGGTTTCCGCCGGCGACCACGGTGGCGTGCGACGGTACGTCGTTGAGGAACCCCAGCACCCGGTCGAGCTGGTTGGGATTGTTGACCGGCGGCACCCAGGCATCCTCATCGTCGGCGGGCCTGCCGTAGGTGGTGGTGGCGCCGCGCGCCTGCTCGGCCAGTGCCGCGGTGAGGTCGTCGACGATGCCGGCCTGCGCCAGCACCCGGGTGGCCGCGGTGCAGTCCTGGCCGGCGTTGAAGTAGCCCGCGGTGGCGATTCCCTCTGCGGCTGAGGCGATGTCGGCGTCGTCGAAGACGATCACCGGCGCCTTACCGCCCAGCTCCAGGTGGGTGCGCTTGAGGTGTCCGCCCGCGCTGGCCGCGACCGCGCGTCCGGCCGCCACCGAGCCGGTGATCGACACCATCTGCGGCGTCGGGTGCGCGACCACTGCCGCACCGGTGGCCCGGTCGCCGCACACCACGTTCAGCACGCCCGGCGGCAGGTGCTTGGCGGCCAGCTCGGCCAGCATCACCGTCGTCACCGGTGTGGTGTCACTGGGCTTGAGCACCACCGTGTTTCCCGCGGCGATGGCCGGCACGAACTTCCAGATCGCCATCATCATCGGGTAGTTCCACGGCGCCACCTGGCCCACCACACCCACCGGCTCGCGGCGGATCCACGACGTGTGGTTCTCCATGTACTCGCCAGCCGACTTGCCCTCCAGAATCCGCGCCGCACCGGCGAAGAAGCGGATCTGGTCGACCATCGGCGGGATCTCCTCGGCCATGGTCACGTGGTTGGGCTTACCGGTGTTTCGGCCCTCGGCGGCGACGAGCTCCTCGGCGTGCTTCTCCACCTCGTCGGCGAACTCGAGCAGCGCCTTCTGCCGCGCCGACGGGGTGGTGCGCTTCCAGTCCTTGAACGCCTTCTCCGCGGCGGCGAAGGCGTTGTCGATGTCGGCCTCGTTGGAGACCGGCGCGGTGCCGTACTGCTCGCCGGTGCTCGGATCGACCACCGGCATGGTGGCGCCGCTGACCGAGTCGACGAGTTCGCCGCCGATGAAGTTCTGCACCTTGGTCATTCGATCTCCTTCACAGGTCTTTGAGGACGAGTTCGAGTACGTCGAGGCCCTCGATGAGCAGCTCGTCGCTGATCGTCAGGGGCGGAAGAAAGCGGACCACATTTCCGTACGTGCCGCAGGACAACACGATCACGCCCGCGGCATGGCAGCCCGCGCACAGCGCCTTGGTCAGCTCGGCGTCGGGTTCGAGGGTGCCGGGCTTGACCAGTTCGATGGCGATCATCGCGCCGCGGCCGCGCACGTCACCGATGCGGTCGTCGGAGGCCTGCAGCCGGTTGAGCCGGTCCTTCATCAGCGTCTCGATCTGCCGGGCCCGCTCCACCAGACCGTCGGACTCGATGGTCTCGATCGTGGCCAGCGCCGCCGCGCAGGCCACCGGGTTGCCGCCGTACGTGCCGCCGAGACCGCTGACATGCGGGGCGTCCATGATCTCGGCGCGGCCGGTGACCGCAGACAGCGGCATCCCGTCGGCGATGCCCTTGGCGGTGATGATCAGGTCGGGTTCCAGACCCTCGTGCTCGCAGGCGAACATCCTGCCGGTGCGCGCGAACCCGGTCTGCACCTCGTCGGCGATGAACACCACGCCGTTGTCACGGCACCAGTTTCGCAGTGCGGGCAGGAAGCCGTCGGCAGGCACGATGAAGCCGCCCTCGCCCTGGATCGGCTCGATGATCACCGCGGCCAGGTTGTCCGCGCCGACCTGTTTGTCGATCACGCTGATCGCCCGCTGCGCGGCCCGCTCACCGTCGGTGGCGAACTCCTTGCCGAACTCCGCATCCCGGAACGGGTAGGACAGTGGGGCGCGGTAGACCTCCGGGGCGAACGGGCCGAAGCCGTGCTTGTAGGGCATCGACTTGGCGGTCAGCGCCATCGTCAGGTTGGTCCGGCCGTGGTAGGCGTGGTCGAACGACACCACCGCGGGCTTGTGGGTGTACGCCCGGGCGATCTTGATCGCGTTCTCCACCGCCTCGGCGCCGGAGTTGAACAGCGCGGTGCGTTTCTCGCCGCTGCCCGGGGTGAGCCGGTTGAGGTGTTCGGCGACCGCCACGTACCCCTCGTAGGGCGTGATCATGAAGCAGGTGTGGGTGAACTCGGCGACCTGCGCGCGCACCGCGTCGACGACGCGCGGCGAGGAGTTGCCGATCGTGGTGACCGCGATGCCCGATCCGAGGTCGATCAGCCGGTTACCGTCGACGTCCTCGACGATGCCGCCGAACGCGTGCGCCGCGTAGACCGGCATCGTGGTGCCGACGCCGCGGGCGACGGCCGAGTTCTTGCGGGCGGCCAGCTCCTGCGATCGCGGGCCGGGAATAGAGGTGGTGAGCAGTCGGCTCTGCTCAAGGGTGCTCGTCGTGCTCGTCACCGGAAAAGACTAACCGTGATGACACCGATCCGGTTGGTAAAGCGGGCGTGCTCGAGTGGATTACTCGTTATTGGAGGGCTTCGACGACGGATTTCGTCGTTCACGCCTGGGTTGGTGACGTGTGCGACACCCCGATTCCGATGGGGGCATCGGCGCAGAACGCCGCAATGGCAGACTGGTCGCTTATGGGCGCGCGGCCGCACTGTCGCGGCGCCGTCACCGCCAGAACCAACGGAAGACAGATTTGTTATGGAATCAATCGGCCTTTTCCTCCCCATGATGATCGTGCTCGGCGCGTTCATGTTCTTCGCGTCGAGGCGTCAGAAGAAGGCGATGCAGGCCACCATCGACCTGCACAACTCGCTGCAGATCGGGGACAAGGTGCACACCACCTCCGGGCTGGTGGGCACGATCGTCGGCATCACCGACGACGATGTGGAACTCGAGATTGCGCCGGGCGTCGTCACCACCTGGATGAAGCTGGCCGTGCGTGACCGCATCACCGAGGATGACGACGACGTGACCCCCGAGGAACCGCAGTCGGGCGCCACCGAGCTCTCCGACAGCCCCAATTACAAAGACTGACGGCTGAGTCGTAGGGCCGAGCGCACAGCAAGAGCCCGTAATCTTGCGGTGCTGACGAACTGATCTCGAGGAGACCTGACAACCGTGGCATCGTCTTCGCCGCCGGTGCACCCCGCCCGCTACCTGTCGTTGTTTCTGGTGTTGCTGGTCGGCGCGTACCTCCTTGTCTTCCTGACCGGGGACAAGAAGCCCGAACCGAAACTGGGCATCGACCTGCAGGGCGGCACCCGCGTGACCCTGACCGCACGCACCCCCGACGGCTCACCGCCCACCCGCGACGCGCTCAACCAGGCGCAGCAGATCATCAATGACCGCGTCAACGGGCTCGGTGTCTCGGGCTCCGAGGTCATCATCGACGGTGACAACCTCGTGATCACGGTGCCCGGCAGCGAGACCAGCGAGGCCCGCAACCTCGGGCAGACCGCTCGCCTCTACATCCGCCCGGTGCTCTACACGATCCCCGCGGCGAACAAGGAGGATCTGCCGCCGACCGAGGGGCCGCCGGACACCCCGCAGGGTGAGCCCGGGGCCCCGCCGGGTGGCGCGCCTGCCGACCCGTCGGCCCCGCAGCCGCCGGCCGACGCGCCGGAGTCGACGGATCAGCAGCCCGGCGGCCAGCCGCAGCCGCGGCCGTACCCGCAGGAGCCGCCGGCGCAGCCCGCGCCGTCCCCCTCGCCGTCACCAGCGCCGTCGCCGAGCCCGTCCGGTGCCCCCACGCCGGGCACCCAGACGCCGCCCGGCCCGAAGAACCCGCAGGACGTGCCGCTGGCGCAGCGCATCGCCGACGAGAAGCAGCTGCGGCAGAGCACCGACCAGCAGATCCAGATCCTGGCGCTGCAGTTCCAGGCCACCCGCTGTGACCAGGAGGACGTCCTGGCCGGCAACGACGATCCCAACCTGCCCCTGATCACCTGCTCCGACGACGGGTCGGCGGTCTACCTGCTGGACAAGTCGATCCTGTCCGGTGAGCAGATCGACAACGCCACCTCCGGCCTGGACCAGCAGCGCGGCGAATGGGTCGTCGACTTGCAGTTCAAGAGCGAGGGCTCCAAGGTCTGGGCGGACTTCACCGCCGAGAACGTCGGCACCCAGACCGCGTTCGTCCTGGACTCCAAGGTGATGAGCGCCCCGGAGATCCGCGAGGCCATCCCCGGCGGTCGCACCCAGATCACCGGGCAGTTCACCCAGAGCTCCGCCCGCGAACTGGCCAACGTGCTCAAGTACGGCTCGCTGCCACTGTCGTTCGAGTCCTCGGAGGCCGAGACGGTGTCGGCGACGCTGGGCCTGTCGTCGCTGCGCGCCGGCCTGATCGCCGGTGCGGTCGGCCTGGCCCTGGTGCTGCTGTACTCGCTGCTCTACTACCGGGTGCTGGGCATCCTGACCGCGTTGTCGCTGGTGGCGTCCGGCGCCATGGTCTACGCGATCCTGGTGTTGCTGGGCCGCTGGATCAACTACACGCTCGACCTGGCGGGTATCGCCGGTCTGGTCATCGGTATCGGTATGACCGCCGACTCGTTCGTGGTGTTTTTCGAACGCATCAAGGACGAGATCCGCGAGGGCCGGTCGTTCCGGTCGGCGGTGCCGCGAGGCTGGGCCCGCGCCCGCAAGACGATCGTGTCCGGCAACGCCGTGACGCTGCTGGCGGCGGTGGTGCTGTACATCCTCGCGGTGGGGCAGGTGAAGGGCTTCGCGTTCACGCTGGGCCTGACCACGGTCCTCGACGTGCTCGTGGTGTTCCTGGTCACCTGGCCACTGGTCTACCTGGCGTCCAAGTCGCCGACGATGGCCAAGCCGGCGCTCAACGGCCTCGGCGCGGTCCAGCAGATCGCCAGGGAACGCCGGGCAGCCGCGCACACGACGGGACGGGACTGACAGATGGCGGCCAAGAACGAGGAACTGACAACCACGGCGCAGGAGGCGCCCGACCTGGAGTCCAGCGCGCCCAAGCACGGCTTCTTCGTGCGGCTCTACACGGGCACCGGCGCGTTCGAGGTCATCGGTAAGCGCAAGCTCTGGTACGCCGTCAGCGGCTTGATCGTGCTGGTCTGCGTGGCGAGCATGATCTTCCGCGGCTTCACCTTCGGTATCGACTTCGAGGGCGGCACCAAGGTGTCGATGCCGGTCAACACCGAGTCCGGTCAGGTCACCACCCAGCAGGTGGAGGACGTGTTCAGCGAGACGCTGGGCAAGTCACCGGAGTCGGTGGTGCAGGTCGGCAGCGGCAGCTCGGCGACCATCCAGATCCGCTCCGAGACGCTGACCAACGAAGAGACCGAGGAACTGCGCACCGCGCTGTTCGAGGAGTTCAAACCGCTCGGTGCCGACGGGCAGCCGAGTAAGGCCTCGATCAGCGACTCCGCGGTGTCGGAGACCTGGGGCGGCCAGATCACCAAGAAGGCGTTGATCGCGCTGGTGGTGTTCCTGGTGATCGCCACCGCCTACATCACCCTGCGCTACGAGCGCTACATGGCGACCGCGGCGATGGCCACCCTGGTGTTCGACCTGGTGGTGACCGCGGGCGTGTACTCCATCGTCGGCTTCGAGGTCACCCCGGCGACCGTGATCGGCCTGCTCACCATCCTGGGCTTCTCGCTGTACGACACGGTGATCGTGTTCGACAAGGTCGAGGAGAACACCCACGGCTTCGAGCACACCACCCGGCGCACCTACGCCGAACAGGCCAACCTCGCGGTCAACCAGACCTTCATGCGCTCGATCAACACCAGCGTGATCTCGGTGCTGCCGATCATCGCGCTGATGGTGGTGGCGGTGTGGCTGCTCGGCGTCGGCACCCTGATGGACCTGGCGCTGGTCCAGCTGGTCGGCGTGATCGTCGGCACCTACTCGTCGATCTTTTTCGCCACCCCGCTGCTGGTGTCGCTGCGGGAACGCACCGAACAGGTGCGCAACCACACCCGCAAGGTGATGAACCGCCGCCAGGGCGCGGCGGCGCGCGCCGCCGACACGGCCGACACCGCGGCCGGGGCCGACACGGCCGACACCCGCACCGCCGAATCCCGGGTGCCCGCCACGCCGCCGCCGGACAAGCCCGCGCCCGGTGCGCGGCCCAGCCGGCCCTCCCGGCCGTCCGGTAAGCGCGACGCCCGGCGGAGGTAACCGTGCGCTCGACGCGCCGTTGCGCGGTCCTGGTGGCCGTCGTGATGCTCGCGGGGGCGGTGGTGGCGGCGTGTTCGCCGAAACCCGCCGACAGCATCGACTTCGCGGTCGACGGTGCGCTGACGACGTACAACACCAACACCGTCGCCGGCGCCGCCTCGGCGGGTCCGCAGGCGTTCGCCCGCGTGTTGACCGGGTTCAACTACCACGGACCCGAAGGGCAGATCGTCGCCGACCAGGACTTCGGCACGGTCTCGGTGGTGGGTCGCGCACCGCTGCTGCTCGACTACGAGATCAACCAGAACGCGGTGTACTCCGACGGCAAGCCGATCACCTGCGACGACCTCGTGCTGGCCTGGGCGGCGCAGTCCGGCCGGTTCCCCGCGTTCGACGCGGCCAGCCGGGCCGGCTACAGCGACATCGCCTCGGTGGACTGTGTGCCGGGGCAGAAGAAGGCCCGGGTGTCGTTCGCGCCGGACCGCGGCTTCGTCGACTTCGGGCAGCTGTTCTCGGCGACGTCGCTGATGCCGTCGCACGTCATCGCCGACGAGCTCGGCCTCGGTGACGGCGGGGTGGCCCGCGCGTTGCTGGAGAACGACGCCCCCGTCGTCGACCGCATCGCCAAGGTGTGGAACAACGGCTGGACCCTCAAACCCGATCTCGACCTGGACAAGTTCCCGTCGTCGGGCCCCTACAAGCTGCAGTCGGTGACCGAGGACGGCGCGGTCGTGCTGGTCGCCAACGACAAGTGGTGGGGCGCCAAACCGGTCACCGAGCGGATCACGGTGTGGCCGCGCGGCGCCGACATCCAGGAACGCGTCAACGAGGGCGCCTACGACGTCGTCGACATCGCCACCGGATCGTCGGGCACCCTGAACCTGCCCGACGACTACGTGCGCATCGACGCCCCGTCGGCGGGGATCGAACAGCTGATCTTCGCCCCCGAGGGGGTGATGGGCGCGCCGCCGGCCCGGCGGGCGCTGGCACTGTGCACACCGCGCGACGTGATCGCCCGCAACGCCGAGGTGCCGATCGCCGACGCCCGGCTCAACGCCGCCGCCGAGGACGCCTACAGTCCCGCCGAGGTGGGCGCCGGACCCGAGTTCGTCGCCGCCAACCCCGACGCCGCGCGCGCCGCGCTGGAGAACAAACCGGTCATCGTGCGCATCGGCTACCAGAGCCCCAACCCGCGCCACGCCGCCACCGTCGGCGCGATCGCCAAGGCGTGCGCCCCAGCGGGGATCACCGTGCAGGACGCCGCGGGCACCAACGTCGGACCGAACTCGTTGCGCAACAACGAAATCGACGTGCTGCTCGCCAGCACGGGCGGCGCCACGGGCAGCGGGTCGACCGGCTCGTCGGCGATGGACGCCTACCAGTTCCACTCCGGCAACGGCAACAACCTGCCGCGCTACTCCAACCCGCAGATCGACCGGATCGTGTCGACGATCGCGGTGACCGCCGACCCCAAGGAGGTCGCGCGGCTGCTGGGTGAGGGCGGGCCGGTGCTGTGGGCCGACATGCCGACCCTGCCGCTGTACCGTCAGCAGCGCACGGTGGTGACGTCGAAGAAGATGTTCGCCGTCACCAGTAATCCGACCAGGTGGGGTGCGGGGTGGAACATCGACCGTTGGGTGCTCGAACGGTGAGCGGTGACGTGTCGTCGCTCATCGCGTCGCTGATGCGGGAGGTGCCGGACTTTCCCGAACCCGGCATCCAGTTCAAGGATCTGACGCCGGTGCTCGCCGACGCGCGCGGGCTCGCGGAGATCACCGACGCGATGGCCGAGAGCGCCGCGGGTGCGGACCTGGTGGCCGGGATCGACGCGCGCGGGTTCCTGCTGGGCGCCGCGGTCGCGCTGAAGCTCGGCACCGGGGTGCTGGCGATCCGCAAGGGCGGCAAACTGCCGCCGCCGGTGCTCAGCGAGACCTACGCGCTGGAGTACGGCACCGCGACGCTGGAGATCCCGGCCGACGGTGTCGACCTGACCAACCGTTCGGTGCTGATCGTCGACGACGTGCTCGCCACCGGCGGCACCGTGTCCGCGGCGGTGAGACTGCTGGATCAAGCGGGTGCGACGGTGACCGGCGCGGCGGTGCTACTGGAGTTGACCGACCTCAACGGCCGCGAGGTGCTCACACCCCTGCCGGTGACCTCCTTGCATCGGGTCTGAGGGATATCCTCGAAGTCGGGAAGTCGCGGAGGAGGTGAGCATGGCGGACAAACCGGGACACGCCGTGCAGTCGCCGCCGGGCGCGCGCTTGCCGGTCACCCCGCCCACCGAGGCGCCGAAACCGTCGACCAGTGCGTCGCGCCGGGTGCGCGCGCGGCTGGCCCGCCGGATGACCGCGCAGCGCAGCGCCGTCAACCCGGTGCTGGAACCGCTGGTCGCGATTCACCGCGAGATCTACCCGAAGGCCAACCTGCAGCTGCTGCAGCGCGCCTACGAGGTCGCCGAGGAGCGCCACGCCAACCAGCTGCGCAAGTCCGGCGACCCCTACATCACCCATCCGCTCGCGGTGGCCCACATCCTCGCCGAGCTCGGTATGGACACCACGACGCTGATCGCGGCGCTGCTGCATGACACGGTCGAGGACACCGGTTACACGCTCGAGGAGCTGACCGCGGAATTCGGTTCGGAGGTCGCCCATCTCGTCGACGGCGTGACCAAGCTGGACAAGGTCGCGCTGGGTACCGCCGCCGAGGGCGAGACCATCCGCAAGATGATCATCGCGATGGCGCGCGACGCCCGCGTGCTGGTGATCAAGGTGGCCGACCGGCTGCACAACATGCGCACCATGCGGTTCCTGCCGCCGGAGAAGCAACAGCGCAAGGCCCGTGAGACGCTGGAAGTCATTGCCCCGCTTGCTCATCGGCTCGGCATGGCGACGGTCAAGTGGGAGCTCGAGGACCTGTCGTTCGCGATCCTGCACCCCAAGAAGTACGAGGAGATCGTGCGGCTGGTCGCCGACCGGGCGCCGTCGCGCGACACCTACCTGGCCAAGGTGCGCGCCGAGATCGCCCAGACGCTGCAGGCGTCGAAGATCAACGCCGTCGTGGAGGGCAGGCCCAAGCACTACTGGTCGATCTACCAGAAGATGATCGTCAAGGGCCGCGACTTCGACGACATCCACGACCTGGTCGGCGTGCGCATCCTGTGCGACGAGATCCGCGACTGCTACGCCGCGCTGGGCGTGGTGCACTCGCTGTGGCAGCCGATGGCGGGCCGGTTCAAGGACTACATCGCCCAGCCCCGCTACGGCGTGTACCAGTCGCTGCACACCACCGTCGTCGGCCCCGAGGGCAAGCCGCTCGAGGTGCAGATCCGCACCCACGACATGCACAAGACCGCCGAGCTGGGCATCGCCGCGCACTGGCGGTACAAGGAGAACAAGGGCCGCAACGGGGTTCCCAACAACCCGCACGCCGCCGCCGAGATCGACGAGATGGCGTGGATGCGCCAACTGCTCGACTGGCAGCGGGAGGCCGCCGACCCGGGCGAGTTCCTGGAGTCGCTGCGCTACGACCTCGCGGTCCAGGAGATCTTCGTGTTCACCCCCAAGGGCGATGTGATCACGCTGCCCGCCGGGTCCACGCCCGTCGACTTCGCGTACGCCGTGCACACCGAGGTCGGGCACCGCTGCATCGGCGCCCGGGTCAACGGCCGCCTGGTGGCGTTGGAGCGCAAGCTCGAAAACGGGGAAGTGGTCGAGGTTTTCACCTCCAAGGCGCCCAACGCCGGGCCGTCGCGGGACTGGCAGAGCTTCGTGGTGTCCCCGCGGGCCAAGGCCAAGATCCGGCAGTGGTTCGCCAAGGAGCGCCGCGAGGAGGCGCTGGAGGCCGGTAAGGACGCGATCGCGCGCGAGGTGCGCCGCGGCGGACTTCCGTTGCAGCGCTTGATGAATGCCGAGACCATGGGTGCGCTGGCCCGGGAGCTGCGCTACGCCGACGTCTCAGCGCTCTACACCGCGGTCGGTGAGGGCCATGTGTCGGCGCGGCACGTGGTGCAGCGGCTGGTCGCGCTGGTCGGCGGTGACGAGGACGCCGCCGACGAGATCGCCGAACGCTCCACCCCGGCGACGATGCCGGTGCGCCACCGCACCAGCGACGACGTCGGCGTGGCGGTGCCGGGCGCACCGGGGGTGCTGACCAAGCTCGCCAAGTGCTGCACCCCGGTGCCGGGCGACAACATCCTCGGGTTCGTCACCCGCGGCGGCGGGGTCAGCGTGCACCGCACCGACTGCACGAACGCCAAGTCGCTGCAGGAGCAGTCCGAGCGGATCATCGAGGTGAAGTGGGCGCCGTCGCCCTCGTCGGTGTTCCTGGTGGCCATCCAGGTGGAGGCACTCGACCGGCACCGGCTGCTGTCCGACGTCACCCGGGTGCTGGCCGACGAGAAGGTCAACATCCTGTCGGCGCAGGTGACCACCTCCAACGACCGGGTGGCTATCAGCCGGTTCACCTTCGAGATGGGCGACCCGAAGCATCTGGGCCACGTGCTCAACGTGGTGCGCAATGTGGAGGGTGTGTACGACGTCTACCGGGTCACCTCCGCGGCGTGAGCCGCGATCAGGCAGAAGCGGCGTGAGCCGCGATCAGGCAGAAGCGGCGTGAGCCGCGATCAGGCAGAAGCGGCGTGAGCCGCGATCAGGCAGAAGCGGCGTGAGCCGTCTGCACGGCGCGTCAATTTTTGCCAGATCTGCCATACTGCGACAATGCGTCCTGCGTTGCTGGTCCTTGTCGCCGCGCTCGCGCTTGCTGGTTGCAGCGCCACCATCAAGCCGGAAGGGGCGGCGAAGTCCGTCGTCGACCTGGTGTCGGAGCAGACCGGGTTCAAGCCCACCGACGTCACGTGCCCGGACGGAATCGAGGCCAAGGTCGGCACCACCTTCGAGTGCACCTTCACCGGTCCCGAGGGAGTGCAGTACACCGCGGACATGCAGGTGACCAAGGTCGACGGCGAGGACGTCGAGTTCTACATCGAGACCGCCCCGACCGGCTAGGTCACTGCACCCGGACCGACTCGATGCGCACCTCGTCGGCGGGCTTCCCGTCGTCGCTGCCGTCGGCGACCCCGGCGTCGGCGATCTTGTCGATCGTGGCCAGCCCGGCCTCGTTGATGGTGCCGAACACCGTGTAGGTCGGCGGCAGCGCGGAGTCCTCGTAGACGAGGAAGAACTGGCTGCCGTTGGTGCCGAGGCCCGAGTTGGCCATCGCCAGGGTGCCGCGCGGATAGCGCAGCGGTTTCTTCATCGCCGGGTCGGTGAGCCGGAACTGGTTGGTCGGGTACTCGTTGGGGAACCGGTAACCCGGCCCGCCGGTGCCGGTGCCGGTCGGGTCGCCGCACTGCAGGACGCCGAGCTCCTCGCTGGTGGTCAGCCGATGGCACTGCGTCTTGTCGAAGAAACCCTGCTGGGCGAGGCTGACGAAGTTGTTCACCGTGCACGGGGCCTTGGCGTTGTCGAGCCTGATCCCGATGACGCCGCGGTTGGTCGTGATGGTGGCGTTGACGAACTCCGGGGTGGTGGCCACCTTCCCGGTCCGCGGCGGCTTGACCGACTTGCTCGGCGGCTCGGGGGTGGCCGGGTACTGGCAGTTCGACCCGAGCGTGGCCGGCGGTTTGAACTTCGGCAGGTCGTCGAGCTGGGCGGGGGTCGCCGTGACCGGGGGCCGGTCCGTGCGGTCGTAGTAGGAGTCCATGTCCCGGGCCACGGCCACCAGGAGCACGACGGTCACGGTGATCAGCAGCACCATCGCCACCGTGACCAGGTAGCTGATGACCAGGCCGGCGATCGCCAGCCCGCGGCCCTCCTCGCCGGTCTTCTTGATCTGCGACAGCGACAGGTGACCGAACAGGATGCCCAGCGGCGCGAACAGGAACGCGAACACCATCGAGATGACCGCGAACGTGTTCGTCGGCCTGGGTCCCGCCGGATATGCCGCCGGGTAGCCGTACGGGGGCGGATACGGCGGCGGGTAGGGCGGGTACGGCGGGGGAGCCTCAGCCGGGTACGGCGGCGCCTCAGGCGGTGCGTACGCCGGCGGCGGTTCGAAGCCGTTGGGCGGTGTCGGTTCGGTCACGGTGCTCCCGGCCTAGTCGAGCAGGATCGACTTGACCTGGACCGGGGTGGCCGGCGGGCCGTCCGGCCGGCCGCCCTCCACGCCGGCGCTGGCGATCTTGTCCAGTGTGGCCAGCCCGGTCTCGTCGATCGTGCCGAACACCGTGTAGTTCGGCGGCAGCTTCGAGTCGCCGTAGACCAGGAAGAACTGGCTGCCGTTGGTGTCGGGGCCGGCGTTGGCCATCGCCAGGGTGCCGCGCGGATAGGTCACCGGCTCCTGCAGCTTCGGGTCGTCGCGCTGGTACTGGTTGGTCGGGTACTCGTTGGCGAACGAGTAGCCCGGACCGCCGGTGCCCTTACCGGTCGGGTCGCCGCACTGCAACACCTTCAGGGAGTCCGCGGTGGTCAGCCGGTGGCACGGGGTGTCGTCGAAGTAGCCCTGCTGGGCCAGGCTGGCGAAGTTGTTCACCGTGCACGGCGACTTGTCGTTGTCGAGCATCAGCCCGATGTTGCCCTGGTCGGTGGACATGCTGGCGCTGACCTCGCCGGGCTCCCGCGGCACCTTGCCGGTGCGCGGCGGCTTGACGTCCTTGCTGGCCTTCTCCGCGGTCGCCGGGTACTGGCAGTTCTCGCCGAGACCGGCGGGGGCGACGAACGCGGGTAGTCCGCCCGGCTGCGCCTGCGCCGAGGTGGTGGGGGTGTCGGTCGCCGCCGCGTTCTCGGTGTCGCCCGAGTCGCGCTTGGTTATCACGACGGTGGTGACGACCGCGGCGATCACGGCGATCGCACTGACGACCGAGCCGATGATCGTGTACAGCCGCCGCTTACGAGCCCTCTCGGCGCGGCGCTGCAGTTGCCGCTCGAGTTTGCGCTTCGCAGCTTCCCGCCGCTGTTCGTTAGTCGGCACGCCCTCTCCTTCTCGTGTGGAACGGTCGGCAACGAGTGTGCCAGGCATTGCTGGGTGTGGTGCTTAAGGCCACGTCGTGGCGGGATGGGAAACTGGACGTCGTGTTCATCACCGGGTTTCCGGCCGGCTTCATGGCGTGCAACTGCTATGTGCTGGCCCCGAAGGACGGGGCCGACGCGATCGTCGTCGACCCCGGCCAGCGGGCGATGGGGCCGCTGCGCCGGATCCTCGATGAACACCGCCTGACCCCGGCTGCGGTTCTGCTCACCCACGGCCACATCGATCACATCTGGTCGGCGCAGAAGGTGGCCGACACCTACGGCTGCCCGGCGTTCATCCACCCCGAGGACCGCTACATGCTGACCGACCCGGTCAAGGACTTCGGCCGGGGCCTGATCGGCGGCCTGGCCACCTCGGCGTTCGGTGTGCTGTTCCAAGAGCCCCGCCAGCTCGTCGAGCTGGACACCGACGGCGACAAGGTCGACGTCGGCGGGACGACCGTGACCGTCGACCACACCCCGGGGCACACCCGGGGGTCGGTGGTGTTCCGCGTCGAGGGGGTGTCGGGCCCGGGGACCGTCGTGTTCACCGGCGATACCCTGTTCCGGCAGTCGGTCGGCCGCACCGACCTGCCGGGCGGCAGCGGCCGGGACCTGCTCGGCTCCATCGTCAACAAACTGTTGGTGCTCGACGACGACACCGTGGTACTACCGGGGCATGGTCCGCGGACCACGATCGGCTTCGAACGCCGCCACAACCCATTTCTCGAAGGCTTGAGTTAAGTGACTGACTTTCAGGCGCCCAAGGGCGTCCCGGACTACCTGCCCCCGGACTCCGCGCAGTTCGTCGGCGTGCGCGACACGCTTCTCGACACCGCCCGGCGCGCGGGCTACGGCGACATCGAGTTGCCGATCTTCGAGGACACCGCGCTGTTCGCGCGCGGGGTGGGGGAGTCCACCGACGTGGTGTCCAAGGAGATGTACACCTTCGCCGACCGCGGCGACCGGTCGGTGACGCTGCGGCCGGAGGGCACCGCGGGGGTGATGCGTGCGGTCATCGAGCACGGCCTGGACCGCGGCGCGCTGCCCGTCAAGCTGTGCTACTCGGGGCCGTTCTTCCGCTACGAGCGCCCGCAGGCGGGGCGTTACCGTCAGCTGCAGCAGGTCGGGGTGGAGGCCATCGGGGTCGACGACCCGGCGCTGGACGCCGAGGTGATCGCGGTGGCCGACGCCGGATTCCGGGCGCTGGGGCTCGACGGGTTCCGGCTGGAGATCACCTCGCTGGGCGACGACACCTGCCGGCCGCAGTACCGCGAACTGCTGCAGAAGTTCCTGTTCAAGCTCGACCTCGACGAGGAGACGCGGCGACGCGCCGAGATCAACCCGCTGCGGGTGCTCGACGACAAGCGGCCGCACGTGCGGGAGATGACCGCCGACGCGCCGGTGATGCTGGACCACCTGTCCGACGGGGCCAGGGAGCACTTCGACAAGGTGCTGGCCTACCTCGACGCGCTGGACGTGCCGTACGTGATCAACCCGCGGATGGTGCGCGGTCTGGACTACTACACCAAGACCACGTTCGAGTTCGTCCACGACGGGCTCGGCGCGCAGTCCGGCATCGGCGGCGGTGGCCGCTACGACGGGCTGATGCGCCAGCTGGGCGGAAAGGACCTGTCCGGCATCGGTTTCGGGCTGGGCGTGGACCGGACCCTGCTGGCGCTGAAGGCCGAGGGCAAGAGCGTCGGCGGCACCTCACGGGTGGACGTGTTCTCGGTGCCGATGGGCGAGCAGGCCAAGACGCAGCTGATGGTGCTGGGCGCGCGGCTGCGGGCGGCGGGGGTGCGGGTCGACATGGCCTACGGCGACCGCAGCGTGAAGGCCGCGATGAAGGCCGCCGACCGCTCCGGGGCGTCGCTGGCGCTGGTGGCCGGGGACCGCGACATCGAGGCCGGCACCGTCGGGGTGAAGAACCTCGCCACCGGCGAGCAGACCGACGTGCCCGCCGACGACGTGCTGCGCGAGGTGCTGTCCCGGCTGAACCGGGTCTGACTCAGCCGGCGGGTGCGTGCGCGCCGATCACGGCGTTGAGCACCTCGTCGACCTTGCCGACTCCGCCGTCGAACGGGTTGCCGCGCTTGAGGGTGTGCGTGCCGCCCGGGGTGATCGCGACGAGTTTCGGTGAGCTGGAACCGATCTGGAACCTGCGGGCGAACCGCACCTGATCGAGCTGCACCAGCGCGCCGCCGCGGTAGCTGAACAGTTCGAGCTTGCGGTCCAGCACCGCCGCGGGCCGGCACTCGTGCAGCGGCCTGCCCCGGTAGCGGCGCACCCGCAGCACCACCAGGGCTGTCGCGACCGCCAGCGCCACCCCGGCGGCGACGAACACCGCCCCCAGCACGGTCGACAGCGTTCCGGTGACCAGTGCGGCCACGCCGAAGCCGCCGACCACCAACGTCAGCACCCCCAGCACGAACGCCAGCACCGTCAGCCCGCCGGTGCCGCGGTCGATGACGAGCACCCGGCGCCCGTCGTCGGTCACGATGAGGCCCCCGGTGTCGACCAGGACCCGGTTCTCGGTCGGAGTGTCCACGGCGCAACTGTGCCATCCCGCCGCGGCGGGCGGGTGCGGATTCGGGCTATTTCCGGGCTATTTCAAGGGCTATCTCAGATGGCCATGGCGGCGCGCACATCGGCCTCCGACGACGAACCACCGGTGCCGCTGGAGGTCACCCGGCCGGACTCCAGGATGTAGTAGGTCTGCGCCGACTCCAGTGCGAAGCCGATGTGCTGTTCGACCAGCAGCACCCCGAGGTCGCCGCGCCTGGTCAGCGCGGTGATCGCGGCCTCGATCTCGGCGACCACCGACGGCTGGATGCCCTCGGTCGGCTCGTCGAGGATCAGGCACTTCGGCGAGGTGATCAACGCCCGCGCGATCGCCAGCTGCTGGCGCTGCCCACCGGAGAGCAGGCCGGCGCGGCGCGACAACAGTTCCCGCAGCGCGGGGAACAGGTCGAGCTGTTCGTCGATCAACTGCTTGCCGTTCTTGCGGCCGTCGGCGACGACCTGCAGGTTCTCCATGGTCGTCAGCTGGCCGAAGGACTGCTGGCCCTGCGGCACGTACGCCAGCCCGCGGCCCACCCGCGCGCTGGGCCGCAGCTTCGTGACGTCCTCCCCGTCGAACAGCACCCGGCCCGACGAGCATTTGAGCAGCCCGACCGCCGCGCGCAGCAGCGTGGTCTTGCCCGCGCCGTTGTGCCCCATCACCGCCGCGACCCCGTCGGAGGGCACCTCGATGCTGACCCCGTGGATCACCTCGGTGCGGCCGTAGCCGGTGTGCACATCGACAAGCTGCAGCATCAGGACGTCTCCTCGACGAGTTCTTCGGGCACGTCGGCGGTGCCTGCGGCGGCGGTGCCGAGGTAGACCTCCTGCACCTTGGGGTTGGCCTGCACCTCGGCGACGGTGCCCTCGGCGATCACCTGGCCGCGGGCCAGCACGGTCACCGACGTCGCGAACGCGCGCATGAAGTCCATGTCGTGTTCGACGACGACCACGGTGCGCTCACCGCCGATGCGGCGCAACAGGTTTCCGGTCTCCTCGCGTTCCTCGTGGCTCATCCCGGCGACGGGTTCGTCGAGAAGCAGCACGTCGGCGTTCTGCACCAGCAGCATGCCGATCTCCAGCCACTGCTTCTGCCCGTGCGCCAGCACCCCGGCGGGCTTGTCGGCCAGGTCGGTGAGCCCGATCGTCTCGAGCGCCTCCTCGATGGCCGGCAGCACCCCCTTGCGCCTGCGCAGCAGCGTCCATGCCGAGCGCCCGGCGCCGGCGGCGATGTCGAGGTTCTGCAGCACCGTCAACTGTTCGAAGACGCTGGCGGTCTGGAACGTCCGGCCCACCCCCAGGCGCGCGATCTGGTGCACCTTCTTGCCGAGCAGTTCGACACCGGACTTGTTCACCGACCCGGTCGCGGGCACCAGTCCGGTGATCGCGTCGATCACCGTCGTCTTGCCTGCGCCGTTGGGGCCGATCAGGAACCGCAGATCGCCCTGGAACAGCGTGATGTCGACATTGTTGACCGCCTTGAAGCCGTCGAAATCGACTGTCAGACCTCGCACTTCGAGATACTCGGTGCCCATGCCGGCGTTGCCGCCGGGGACGGGTTCCTTGACCTCCCCGCCAATGACGTCCTGCGTGCTCATGTGGCTGCCCCCACCTTCTCGGAGTCGGGATCATCCTGCGGCTGGCTGGGTTTGGGCTCCACAGGGGCTTGCGGCCTGCGGATCCGCCAGCGCTTGGCCAGCACGCCCAGTCCGGCGAGCCCGGCTGGGAAGAAGCCGACGACGACGATGAACAGCAGGCCCTGGGCGTAGGTCCACTCCGACGGGAACCGTTCGGAGAACAGGGTCTGCGCCCAGGCGACACCGATCGCGCCGAGCACCGGTCCCAGTAGGGTGGTGCGCCCGCCGATCGCGACGCCGATCAGGAACGCGATCGACGGCAGGATGCCGACCTGCGACGGCGCGATGAAGCCCACGATCGGGGCGAACAGCGCGCCGGCGATGCTGGCGAACAGCGCGGCGGTGGTGTAGGCGACGACCTTGATGTTGGCGGGGTCGTAGCCGAGGAAGCGCACGCGTTCCTCACCGTCGCGCACCGCCACCAGCAGTTCGCCGTAGCGGCTCTGCATGAGCTGACGGGCCACCGCCACCACCAGCAGCAGCACCGCGGCGGCGATGAAGTACAGCATCCGCCGGTTCACCGGGTCGTTCAGGGTGAACCCGAAGAACGTGCGAAACCTGTTGAGCCCGTTGCTGCCACCGAGGCTGGTCTGCCCGACCAGCAGGATCGCCAGGGCGGCGGCCAGGGCCTGCGACAGGATCGCGAAGTAGGCGCCCTTGACGCGGCGCTTGAACACGCCGAAACCCAGCGCCGCCGCGATACCGGTCGGCAGCAGCACGATCGCGGCCAGGGTGAACGCGGGGGAGGCGAACGGCACCCAGTAGCCGGGCAGTTCCCGCACACCCGCGATCTGCATGAAGTCGGGCACGTCGTCGCCGCGCAGCTGCGCGTCGGCGATCTTGAGGTGCATGCCCATCATGTAGCCGCCCAGGCCGAAGAACACGCCCTGGCCCAGCACCAGCATGCCGCCGCGGCCCCACGCCAGCCCGATGCCGACCGCGACGATCGCGAAGCACAGGAACTTGCCCAGCAGGCTGAGCCGGAAGTCCGACAGCACCGCCGGGGCCACCCCGAACAGCAACACCGCCGCGATCCCGAAGCCGGCCCACGTCTGCCAGCGGCCCACGAGGGTTCTCATACGAGACTCCTTGTCCGGACGGTGAACAGGCCCTGCGGCCGGACCTGCAGGAAGATCACGATGATCACGAACACGATTACCTTGGCCAGCGAGGCCGTGGTGTTGTACTCGATGAACGAGTTCAGGAAGCCGAGCCCGAACGCCGCGATCACCGTGCCCTTGATCTGGCCGAGCCCGCCGACCACCACCACCAGGAACGCATCGATCAGATAGCTCTGGCCGATGGTCGGGCTGGTCGAGCCGATCAGCGTCAGCGCCACACCGGCGACCGCGGCCAGCCCAGAACCGATGAAGAACGTTGTGATGTCGGTCTTGCGGGACGAGATACCGCTGGTCTCGGCGAGGTCGCGGTTCTGCACCACGGCGCGGATCCGTCGGCCCATCGGGCTGGCCTTGAGCGCGGTGGCCAGCGCCGCCACGCACACGATCGCCAGCACCAGGATGAAGATGCGCGTCTTGGGCACCACGGCGCCGAAGATGTCGATGCCGCCGGACAGCCACGGCGGTGCCACCACGTTGACCGCGGGGGCGCCGAAGATGTCGCGGGCGATCTGCTGCAGCACCAGCCCGACACCGAAGGTCACCAGCAGCGTGTCCAGCGGCCGGTCATACATCCGCTGGATCAGCGTGACCTCCAGCAGCACGCCCATCGCTCCGCCGATGAGGAACCCGACGACCAGCGAGATCAGCAGGGACACACCGGCACTCGACACGATCTGCTGCACCACGTAGGCGGTGTAGCAGCCGGCCATGATGAACTCGCCGTGCGCCATGTTGATGACGCCCATCTGACCGAAGGTCAGCGACAAACCCAGCGCCGCCAGCAACAGGATTGAGCCGAGGCTCAATCCCGTTGCCAGCTGCCCGATCAGGACATCCATCTGATGATCAGTTGGACAGTCCGGCGGCCCACGGATACGACTTCAGGTACGGATCCGGGGTGATCGGTCCGGGCGACTCCCAGATCGTGTAGATCAGGCCGTCGGGCCGGATCTCACCGATGCGCGCCGTCTTGGTGATGTGGTGGTTCTCGCCGTCGATGGTCACCTTGCCCTCGGGGGCGTCGAAGGTCACGCCGCCGGCGTTCTCCTGGATCGCGGCCACGTCAAACGAATTCGCCTTCTCGACGGTGTTCTTCCACAGGTACACCGAGACGTAGGCGGCCTCCATCGGGTCCGAGGTCGGCTTGTCGGCGCCGAACTTCGCCTTGTAGGCCTTGACGAACTCCTTGTTCACCGGGTTGTCGACGGTCTCGTAGTAGTTCCACGCCGTCAGCTGGCCCTCGATGTTCTCGACACCGATGCCGCCGACCTCCTCCTCGGCGATCGACACCGACACCACCGGCATCTGCTCGGCGGTCAGGCCGACGTTCTTGTACTCGCGGAAGAACGCGACGTTGGAGTCGCCGTTGAGCGTGTTGAACACGGCGTCGGCGTCTGCGGTGCGGATCTTGTTGACGATCGTGGAGAAGTCGGTCGAGCCCAGCGGCGTGTAGTCCTCGCCCTTGATCTCGATGCCGTTGGCCTCCGCGTACGCCTTGATGATGCGGTTGGCGGTCTGCGGGAAGACGTAGTCGCTACCGACCAGGTAGAGCGACTTGACGCCCTTCTCCTTGAGGTAGTCCAGGGCCGGCACGATCTGCTGGTTGGTGGTGGCGCCGGTGTAGAAGATGTTCGGGCTGGACTCCAGGCCCTCGTACTGCACCGGGTAGTACAGCAGCGCGTTGTTGGACTCGAAGACCGGCAGCATGGCCTTGCGCGACGACGAGGTCCAGCCGCCGAACACCGCGGCCACGCAGTCGCTGCTGATCAGCTTCTCGGCCTTCTCGGCGAACACCGTCGGCTCGGACGCGCCGTCCTCACCGATCAGCTCGATCTGCTTGCCGAGCACGCCGCCGTCGGCGTTGATCTCCTCGACGGCCAGGTCGATCGCGTTGCGGACCGTCACCTCCGAGATCGCCATCGTGCCCGACAGCGAGTTCAGCGCGCCCACCTTGATGGTGTCACCGGAGGTGTCGACGCACGACTCGGCGTTTGCCGACTCCGATTCCGTCGCCTTGCTTCCGCAGCCGGCCAGCACCAGGCTCGATGCGGCGACGATGCTGCCCGCAACGAGTGCCGACCGCTTCACCGAGGACCGTCGTGGTAGTCGCATGAACAGCCTTTCCTATATATCCGCAGCGCATTTCGAGCGATGAGCCACGAGTTCGTGTGTGAGACCCCACCCCAACGGGATGTCGAATCGGGACGTTAGAGCCGCGGTGTTACTAGGAAATCTCTGTCTGTTTCAAACAAATTAACCTGTAGTGGATTCCGTTCTCGCTTGCAGACTTCGCCAGGCGGCCGCCGGACCACCGGGGCTGTAACGGTTTGGTACGGTCCGGCGATGTGACCAACATGCGAACAGCTACAGCTAAGGCCGGAGCGGTATTGGCGCTGGTGGCGGCCACCACCCTGATGGGGCAGGCCACCGCGGCGGCACAGTCCGAGGAACCCACCGAGGGCCCTGAGGTCACCGAGACCACCGAGATTCCTCAGGCGCCGGAAGGCACCGAGGGCACGGAAGGCACCGAGGCCACCGAGGGCACGGAAGCCACCGAGGGCACTGAAGCCACCGAGGGCACTGAAGCCACTGAGGCTCCCGAGGCGACTCAGGGCACCGAGGGTGGTCACGTGGTCCGGTACACGCTGACCGCGGCGGCGCCGGCCGACTTCCAGTTGAACTTCCTGGTGGCGCAGCCTCCGAACAAGGAGGCCTACAACGCCGACGCGTACGCCTACCTGAAGAAGGAGGAGATCGTCCTGGAGGCGGGCGTGCCGTGGGTGTTCGAGACCAGGATGGAGGACCCGCAGTGGGCGATCCTGACCGCCAGCACCGGTGTGCACGCGATGCAGGCACCGCCGCTGCCGCACTGCGAGATCGCCGTCGACGGTGAGATCGTCGTCCAGAACGACGGCCCCTACACCGCGCAGTGCCAGCTCAGCCGCTGGTGAGCTGATCCAGCTCGGTCAGGCCGTGCAGCACCGGCGGCAGTGGGTCGCGGTGCAGCACGCCGAGCCGCTGCGTGGCGCGGGTGAGCGCGACGTAGAGGTCGGCCGCGCCCCGCGGTCCGTCGGCCAGGATCCGGCCCGGGTCGACGACGAGCACGGCGTCGAACTCGAGGCCCTTGGTCTCTGACGGCGGGACCGCGCCGGGCGTGCCCGGGGGACCGATCACCACGCTGGTGCCCTCGCGGTCGGCCTCGTCGCGCACGAAACCCTCGATCGCGGAGGTCAGTTCGTCGTCGCTGACCTGCCGTGCCCACGGCCGCACCCCACACGAGCGCACCGACTCCGGCGGGGTGGCGCCGGGCGCGAACTCCTCGAGCAGCGCGGCGGCGACCGCCATGATCTCGGCGGGGGTGCGGTAGTTCACCGTCAGCGCCCGGTACACCCAGCGGCCGGGCGCGTAGCGGTCGAGCATCTCCGCCCACGAGGTGGCGCCCGCGGCCGAGCGGCGCTGGGCCAGGTCGCCGACAACGGTGAACGACTTGGCCGGGCAGCGCCGCATCAGCACCCGCCAGTCCATCTCGGAGAGCTCCTGGGCCTCGTCGACGACGACGTGGCCGTAGGTCCAGTCCCGGTCGGCGGCGGCGCGTTCGGCGACGTCGCGGGTGTCGCGTTCGGCGAACCGCTCGGCGAGCTCCTCGGCGCCGACCACGTCGGAGGCCAGCAGCTGGTCCTCGTCGTCCATCAGATCCTCGTGCGCGACCATCAGGTCGAGCACCCCGGCCGCGTACGCCTCCTCCTCCTTGCGCGCCTGCTCGGCCTGCAGGTCGGGTTTGATCCCGCCGAGCAGGTCGACGAGCTCGTCGAGCAGCGGAACGTCCGACACCGTCCACGCGTCGCCCCGTTCGCGCCACAGCGACTCGTCGGCGCCGGCGGCGCGCAGCCGGTCGCGTGACTCGTAGAGCCCGGCCAGCAGCTGCTGCGGGGTGAGCTCGGGCCACAGCTCGTCGAGGGCGGCGGCGAAGTCCTCGTGATCGTCGAGTTCGTCGAGCAATTCGGAGCGCAGGTGCTCCCAGGCCTTCTTGTCGTCGCGGGTCAGCCAGCCGCGGCCGATGCGCGCGATCGCGCGTTCGGTCAGCACCCAGGTGACCACGTCGACGAACACCGCGCGGGCGTCGTTGTGCGGCAGCCCGCTCTCGCGGGCCTCCTGGATCGCCCATTCGGCGGTCTCGGCGTCGATGCGCACGGTGACGTCGGCCAGCTTGATGGGCAGCGGCTCCTCGGGGACCCGCTGCCGGTCGGCGATCGCGGCCTTGAGCACGTCGAGCATCGCCAGTGAGCCCTTGATCCGGGCCACCTCGGGGGTGTCCTCGGCGGTGGCGCGCAGGCCGGGAACCAGGTCGCCGGTGGTCATGAACACCACGTTGGTCTCGCCCAGCGACGGCAGCACCCGGCTGATGTGGTCCAGGAACGCCGGGTTCGGGCCGATGACGAGCACGCCCTGGCGTTCCATCCGGTCCCGGTGGGTGTAGAGCAGGTAGGCGACGCGGTGCAGGGCGACGACGGTCTTCCCGGTGCCCGGCCCGCCCTCGACGACGAGGATGCCGGGGTGGTCCAGCCGGATGATCTCGTCCTGCTCGGCCTGGATGGTGGCGACGATGTCGCGCATGCCCTCACCGCGCGGGGCGTTGACCGCGGCGAGCAGCGCGGCGTCGCCGCGTTCGCCGTCGCCGGGCCTGCCGAACACCTCGTCGGTGAAGTCCAGGACCCGCCTGCCGAAGGTGTGGAACTGGCGGCGCCTGCGCATGCCCTCCGGATGGGCGCCGGTGGCGGTGTAGAAGGCGCGGGCGGCCGGGGCGCGCCAGTCGATCAGCACCGGCTCGTGGTCGTTGTCCTCGTCGAGCAGCCCGATGCGGCCGATGTAGCGGCGCTCGCCGGACTCGGTGTCCAGCCGGCCGAAGCACAGCCCGTGGTCGGCGACGTTGAGCCGGTTCATCCGCTTGGCCTCGGCGCGGACCTCCGCGTCGCGGTCGACCAGCTCGCGGCCGTCGCCGCGCAGCGCCGCCGCGTAGCGCTGCTGGGCCCGCGCGCGCTCGTCGTCGAGCCGCCGGTACAGGTCCGCCACATAGCGCTGTTCGGACCGCAGTTCCTCGTCGTAGCCGTCGCTCGGCACGCCGTCCCTTCCTGGCTTGGATTTCTGGCTTAGATCTCTGGCTTGGATGTGAAGCCCAACGCGATCTGTGGGCGACACTCCTTTGTACCCCTGTGCGGGCAGGTGGGCGCGCCACCCTTGACAGGCTATCGAACGTGAGTTCGAATACGGGTATGCGGTGGGACGGGCAGGGCGTCGGCGTCGACGACGGAGCGCTGCCCGGGCTGGCCCGCATCGGGTTCGTGCGCAGCGTGCGCACCCCGCAGTTCGAGGGCATCACGTTTCACGAGGTGCTGTGTAAGAGCGCGCTGAACAAGGTGCCTAACGCGGCGATGCTGCCGTTCCGCTGGACCGTCAACGGTTACCGCGGCTGTTCGCACGCCTGCCGCTACTGCTTCGCCCGGCCCACCCACGAGTATCTCGACTTGGACTGCGGTGCCGACTTCGACAGCCAGGTGGTGGTCAAGACCAACGTCGTGGAGGTGCTGCGCCGGGAACTGGCGCGGCGATCCTGGCGACGCGAGACGGTCGCGCTGGGCACCAACACCGACCCCTACCAGCGGGCCGAGGGGCGGTACGCGTTGATGCCGGGGATCATCTCGGCGCTGGCCGACTCGGGCACCCCGTTCTCGATCCTGACCAAGGGCACGCTGCTGCGCCGCGATCTGCCGCTGATCGCCGACGCCGCGCGGCACGTCGAGGTCAGCGTCGCGGTGTCGCTGGCGATCGGCGACCCGCAGCTGCACCGCGACGTCGAGCCCGGCACCCCGTCACCGCAGGCGCGGCTCGGCCTGATCTCCGCGATCCGCGACGCCGGGCTGGGCTGCCATGTGATGGTCGCGCCGGTGCTGCCGTATCTGACCGACTCGGTCGCCCATCTCGACGGGCTGCTCGGCGACATCGCCGCGGCCGGGGCCACCGGGGTGACGGTGTTCGGGCTGCACCTGCGCGGATCGACCCGCGGCTGGTTCCTGCAGTGGCTGCAGCAGTCACACCCGCAGCTGGTGCCGCGCTACCGCGAGCTGTACCGGCGCGGCGCCTACCTGCCCGCCGACTACCGAAAGATGTTGCACGACAGGGTCACACCGCTGGTGCGTAAACACGGTCTGATGCGTGACCACCGGGTCAGGGCCGAGGAACCGGCGCCGGTCGCGGCCGCTGCGGCCCCGGCGGCGCTGCAGCCGACGCTGTTCTAGCCCCCGACCGCGAAGGGGGAGGGGCTAGCTGCGGCCGCGCTTGACGTCCTTGAACGGCACCCCGCGGTCGGCGGCGTACTCGCGCGGGAAGCCGAGGATGCGTTCGCCGATGATGTTGCGGGCGATCTCGGTGGTGCCGCCGCCGAGCGCCGCCGCCTGCCGGGACAGGTAGCGCTCACCGTGGCGGATCAGCTCGTCGTCGGCGTCGACCACCCCGGCGCTGGCGGTGATCGCCAGCGCGGTGTCGAACTCCAGGTGGTGGACGTCGGCGTGGGCGATGCGGATGATCGACCCGGCCGCCGGCGGCAGCGACCCGTCGAGCACGCCGTGGTAGACGTGGTCGATCAGCTGCTCGCGCACCGCGCGGTGCACCAGGGCGCGACCGGCCATCTCCTGCAGCCGCTCGTTGTCGGCCTGACCGGTCTTCTCCAGCAGCTCCGCGTAATCGGTCGGCACATCGGACTTGCCCTCGGCGCCGACGCCGCTGGCGAACTCCGAGCCGCCGCCGACCGCGCGCCGCTCGTGGTACAGCTGGCGCGAGGCCACCGCCCACCCGTCGTTGACCTCACCGACGACGTCATCGTCGGTGAGTTCGAGGTTGTCGAAGAACTCCTCGCAGAACTCCACCGACCCGTTGACCTGTTTGATGCGGCGCAGCGTGATGCCCGGGCTGTTGATCGGCACCAGGAACATCGTCAGGCCCTCGTGCTTGGGCACGTCCCAGTTGGTGCGTGCCAGCATCAGCCCGTAGTCGGCGGCGAAAGCGCTTGTGCTCCAGGTCTTGGCGCCGTTGATCACCCACTTGCCGTCCTTGCGGTCGGCGCGGGTGATCACCCCGGCCAGGTCGGAGCCGCCGCTGGGTTCGGACAGCAGCTGCACCAGCACCTCGTCACCGCGCAGCACCGCCGGGATGTGCTTGCGCTTCTGCTCCTCGCTGGCGGTGTCGAGCAGGGTCGCCGCGCAGATCGTGAACGTCGGCGTGTTCAGGATGATCGGCAGTTCGTATTCGCGCGAGACCGCGTTGAACGCCCGCTGGTACTCGATCGGCAGCCCGAGCCCGCCGTACTCCTTCGGAAAGCAGATACCCGCGAACCCGCCGTCCCACAGCTTGCGCTGCAGTTCGCGGGCGCGCAGCCAGGGCTCCTCCTCGCCGCGGTCGTGCTCGGGCGGGTCGTTCGGGTCGATGCGCGGCATGTTGTCGGCCAGCCACGCGGCGGCGCGTGCGGCGAACTCCTCCACCGTCTCGGTGGTGGCCGGGGCCGATGTGGTCTCGGTCATGAGGCTTGCAGCTCCTTGGTGAGCGAGTAGACGCGCAGGTTGTGGTCCTCGGGGGTGCCGTACAGCGAGCGGTACAGCGTCGCGCGCCGCAGGAACAGGTGCAGGTCGTGCTCCCACGTCACACCGATGCCGCCGTGCAACTGCACGCACTGCTGCAGCATCGTCGGGGAGTGCTCGCCCACATAGGATTTCGCGACGCTGACCGCCATCGACGCCTCGGGGGAGCGGGCGGCCACCTTGGCCGTGGCGTTGTTGGTCGTCGCGCGGCAGGCCTCGAACCAGATCTTGAGGTCGGCGTACATGTGCTTGAGCGCCTGGTAGGAACCGAGCGGCCGGCCGAAGGAGTGCCGGTCGAAGCCCCACTGGATGGTGAACGCCAGCACGGTGTCGAGGATCCCGACCACCTCGGCGCACTGCAGCAGGATCGCGATCTGGCTCTGCCGCTCGATGAGATCCGCTGTCTGCCCGGCGGATCCGACGGCCGCGGTGGCGTCGACCTCGACTCCGTCGAACGTCACCCGCGCGTAGCTCTTGACCATGTCGATGCTGCGCTGCCGCTGCACAGCCACCCCCGGCGCGTCGGCCGGCACCAGGAACTGGCGCACCCCGTCGGGGGACTGCGCTGTCACCAGCAGGATCTGGGCGTCGGCCCCGGCCTCCACCCGGTCCTTGACGCCGTCGATCCGGAAGCCGCCGCCGGTGGGCGTGGCGGTGACCGTCGGGGCGAGCGGAGCCCACTGCCGCCCGGGCTCGTAGACGGCCCAGGAGGCCACCTGCTCGCCGGCGATCAGCGCCTCGATGGTGTCCTCGTGGCCGGCGGGTGCCTCCACGAGCCCGGCCAGCACGGTGCTGACCGGGTGCAGCGGCCCGGGGGCGACTGTCTTGCCGCCGATCTCGGCGACCAGCGCCAGATCCTTCACCCCGTCACCGGAGACGCTGCCGCCGCCGAGATCCTCGGGCACCAGCAGGCTGGTCCAGCCGAGCTCGGCGGCGCGCCGCCACCAGTCGGGATCGAACGAGGTGCCGTCCTCGTGCATCTGCCGGATCCTGCTCAGCGGTACCTCTTTGTCGAGGAACGACTGGGTCGTCGAGGCGAAGAGCAGCACCTCGGGGTTGGTGTCGGTCACAGGCACCGGCTTTCTGTCGGGAGGGCGGTCAGGCGGGGATGACGAGCTCGGGCACGCCCGGGTTGTGGACCACTTCGTTGGGCACCTTGAACAGCTCGATCATGTTGCCGCCCATGACTTTCCGCTGGCCCTCCGCGTCGAGGCCCTGCAGGTCGTCGACGAGGTGGGTGGGCTGCGCCAGCCCCTCGGGGTGCGGCCAGTCCGAGCCGAAGATGACCCGGTCGATGCCGATCAGGTCGGCCATCTCGGCGAAGTCGTCCTCCCAGAACGGGGCGACGTACACGCAGCGCTTGAACGCCTCGATCGGATGCTCGGCGAACTCCTGGGGCATCTTCTTGTAGGTGTTCTCGAACTGCTTGAACAGGTAGGGCACCCAGTCCGCGCCGTTCTCGATCGACAGGATGCGCAGATCGGGGTTGCGCGACAGCGCGCCGTGGCAGACCAGCGCGGCCATCGAGTCCTCGATCGGGCGCTTGCCCATCGCCACCATCCGGAATGCGGTGGGCCGGAACGGAAGGAACTCGTCGGCGGGCTCCCAGTCGTTGAGGTACTCCGCGTAGCCGGAGTCCGACGCGTGCATCGAGACCGGGATGCCGGCCTTCACACAGGCCTGCCAGAACGGGTCGAACTCGGGCAGGCCGAAGGACCGGGTGCCGCGCACGCCGGGCACCGGGGCGGGCCGCACCAGCACGGTCTTGGCGCCGCGCTCGAGGCACCACTCGAGCTCCTCGAGCGCGCGGTCGACGATGCCGAGGTTGATGACCGGGGTGGAGAAGATCCGGTTTTCGTAGTTGAACTGCCAGGTCTCGTACATCCACTGGTTGAGCGCGTGGATGACATCGGCGATCAGCTCGACGTCGTCCTTCATGCGCTCCTCGACGAGGCTGGCCAGCGTCGGGAACATCAGCGAGTAGTCCAGGTTGAGGCCGTCCATCACCTCGAGGCGCGCCTCGGGATCGCGGAACGCGGGGATGGCCTTCATCGGCTTGCCCATCACCTCGCGGAAGCTCTTGCCGCCGCTGCCGTGCCGGAAGTACTCCTCCTGCGCACCGGGACGGGCCACTACCTCGAACGTCGGGTTCGGGATGTAGTCGCTGACGTGGTTGCGCACCATGATCTTGGTGCGGCCCCGGACCTCGACGTAGTCGATGACGTGTTTGCGGTGATCCGGCAGGAACTTGGTCAGCGCCTCTTTGGGCTCGTAGAAGTGGTTGTCAGCGTCGAACACCGGATAGGGAAGCTCGCGGGCCATCATCGCCTCCAGGAAGTCGTGTTGCGCTTCAGCGGTAATGACATTACCACGCTGAGACCAGCGTAAACAGCACCTAGGAGAATTGCATTCTCGCTGGAGTTCGGGCAGGTCAGGAGCGGATCAGGCCGCTGACGCAGTAGTCGTAGATGTCGTCGGCGGTGACCGGGACACCGGACAGTTCGGCGCCGAGCACCTGCAGCCGGATCGCGCCGAGTGAGGACTGCATGATCAGTGCGGCACGGGCGTCGATGTTGATGTCGGAGCGGAACACCCCCTCGTCGATGCCGCGCCGGATGATGTCCTTGATCAGCTCGTGCACCGGGGACAGCACGCGGGCGTACTCGCGCGGCAGTGTCTCGGCCAGGTGGTCGTTGTAGTTGGTCAGGCCGCGGTTGACCCGGTCCTGGGCGGTGGTCTCCGGCGGCGTGCAGATCCGGTCGACGAGCACGCGCAGCGCGGCTTTGGCCGGCAGCGTCTCGGTCTCCGCGCGCCAGCGCCGCGTCGACTCGGCCATGATCTTGTCGACCAGCGCCAGCAGCAGCTCGTCCTTGGTGGAAAAGTGCTGGTAGAACGACCGCAGCGACGTCTTCGACCGCTCGACCACCTCGAGGACCGTGAAGTCGGTGCGGCCGGTCTCGCCGAGGATGGCCAGCGCCGACTTCATGAACCGGGTGGGTCGCGAGTCGTCGGCGTCCGTCGTCGGACGGGCTGCGCGTCCGGTCGCCTTGGCCATGGTAATGACGTTACCGCTTTTGCAGAACGTCGGTTACTGTTCGCATCATGACCACAGACTCAGCACAGAAGGTGTGGACCCTCGACGAACTGGTCGGGCTGTTCGACGTGGAGCCGGCGGGGGAGAACCGCTTCATCGCGCAGACCGGTCCCATCGGCGAGGAGGACCGCCAGGTGGTGGAGGGCACCCAGGTGCTCTCCCAGATCATCGTCGCGGTGGCCAAACGCTTCCCGGGTAAGTCGGTGCGGTCGGCGCACGCGGTGTTCTCCCGCGCGGTGCTGGCGGCCGCCGGACCGGTCGAGCTCGAGATCGACGTCATCAACGAAGGCCGTTCCACCGCAACGGCTGTCGTGGCGGCCAAGCAGAACGGCAAGCGCTGCATCACCGCGACGGTGCTGACCGACGTGCCCACCGAGGACGTCATCCGGCACGCGCTGCCGCTCCCGGAGGTGAAGCCGCCGGCGCAGGCCAACGAGTGCCGCATGCCGATGACGGGCCGCGAGATCCGGCTCGTCGACGTGGTCGACGTCAACAGCCCCGACGAGGTCGGCCCGCCCGAGCTCTACGCCTGGGTGCGTTACGACAAGACCCCGCAGCGCGACGATCTGGCCAAGGCGCTGATCGCGTATTTCACCGGGCACCTGGGGATTTCGACGACGATGCGCGCCCACGAGGGCATCGGGACCGCGCAGTCGCACATCACGGTGTCGACGGCCCCGATGACGGTGACGGTGAGCTTCCACGAGCCGTTCGGCTTCGACGGCTGGCTGCTCTACACCCACGAGAGCACGCAGGTCGGCGCGGGCATGTCGTATGTACGCGGCACGGTGCACACCGAGGCGGGTGAGCTGATCGCCTCCTTCAGCCAGGATGCGCTGATCCGCCCGCTGCGCCAGACCGACGCCGCGATCAAGGAACAGGCGCGGATCTAGCTCATCGGGCGCCCGCCGCCAGCCACTCGTCGAACGTGGTCGGCGCGATGCGGGCATTCTCGTTGGGCAGCAACACGTTTCCGGCCATCGAGGTGCCGAACACGCCCGACCAGGTGGGCACCAGCTTGACGCGGCGGCCGCGTGCCTCGAGGGTGCGCCGGGCCATGTCGACGAGGTCCTGTGTCTCGGGTCCGGCGACGTCGCGATAGCGGCCCTGCGGCGGGCCCGCGACGATCTCGGCGAGGATCCGGGCGATGTCGTCGGGGGCGATCGGCTGCACCAGCAGCGGTGCGATGGTGGCCACGCCGTCGTATTCGGTCCAGCCGACGACCATCGCCGCGAAATCGTGGAACTGGGTGGCGGGCACGATGGTCCACGGCACCGGGCCGGCCGTGACCAACCGTTCCTGTTCGCGCTTGCCCGCGTAGTGCGCGTTGCCGTCGATGCCGTGGATTCCGACGATCGAGAGCAGCACGTGGTGGCGCACCCCGGCACGCTGCTCGGCGGCCAGCAGGTTGCGTGTGGTGGTACCGAAATACTCGGCGGTGCGGTCCCGGTCGGCGGGCGGGGCGCTGATGGCGTCGAGGACCGCCTCAACCCCGGTGAGCGCGGCGTCGAGTCCCTCCCCGGTCAGCAGGTCGACGCCTGCGGATCTGCTGATCCGGACGACGTCGTGGCCGTCGGCCTCGAGGAGACGAGCGGTGCGGGCGCCGATGTTGCCGGTTGCTCCCGCGACGGCGATGCGCATGGTGCTCTCCTTCGTTAGCGGGTGACGTCCCAGCTGTGGTGGACGATGTCGTGCAGGTGGTACAGGGCGATCGTCGCGATGGTGAACTCGCTTCCGTTGCTGCGCCGTCCCCGTCGGGACCAGGCCGAGTCCGGCACAGCGTCATAGGTGGCGGCGACGACGGAGGCCGCGTCGAAGAGCTCGGTGGCCACGGTGGCCGGGTCCTGCGCACCGTAGTCGTCGGCGCGCGCGGTCGCGTCCTGATCCCAGTTGGGGAACAGCGGCGTGTCCTCGGTGAGCATCAGTCGCACCCGGTGGTCGAAGATGCGGTGCACGTCGCGGACGTGACATCCGTACTCGAGCGTGGACCACACCTCGGGGCGTGGCCGTACGCCGGCACCCGGGCGGTGCAGGCGGGTGACCCAGTCCTCGGCGTCGGCGCGGATGCGCTGCGCGACCGCGGTGTGCGGGATCGTGGCGGCGTCGAATCCGCAGTCCGGACAGGGTCTGTCGAGTACCCAGGTCCAGTCCTTGGTGTCCGGTTCGATCGGGTCGTCGATCATGGCGCCAGCGTCGCCGCGACCTCGCGCAGCCGGGTGCCCGCGCCCGACAGGATCGGCTCACCGTGGCCGAAACACGCGGTCTCGACGTCCAATTCGGCGAGCCGCCGGAACGACGCGACCGTTCCCGCCCGGTCCTGGTTGAACGTCCCGAGCATCAGCGTGCCCACGTTGGCGATGGTGTCGCCGGTCAGCAGCACCCCGTGCTCGGGCAGGTGGATCGCGATGCTGCCGCCGGTGTGCCCTGGAATCGACAGCACCCGCGCGCCGCCGCCGAAGTCGAGCACGTCGCCGTCGTGCAACTCCCGGTCCACCGGTACCGGGTCGGCGACCTCCGGCAGCCCGGCCGCCACCTGCTGGTGGATCGGGATCTCCCAGTCCTCGAAGACCGGCGGCGGCAGCGCTGCCCCGGCGCGGATCGCCGCCGCGTCGTCGGCTCCCGCGACGACCTCGGCGCCGGTGCGCTCCCGCAGTTCGGCGGCCGATCCGATGTGGTCGACGTGCCCGTGCGTCAACACGATGCGGTCGATCCGCGGCGCCGCCTGCAGGATCGCCGCCGCGGAACCCGGCGCGCCGGTGTCGATGAGCGTGACCGTGTCGCCGTCACGCCAGACGTACACCTGCCAGCCGTTGATGACGTGCATCGTGAGATGGGATGTGACCGTGACCGAGTCCATGGGTTCACGTTAGGAGCCGACGGCGTTCGAGGGAACCGAATATTGCTGTCAGCGAAGTCGAACTGTGTCGGACCGGCGGCGCTCGGCCAGCGTGATCTCGTCTCGCGCAGCCCGGTACGCGAAGCCCTGGGGATCAGGGCCGCAGGGGTGAAGGGCTCTAGTCGGCGGTCAGCGCATCCGACAGGACCTTCAGAGGCAGGCCGCCGAGATCCAGTGCGCGGCTGTGGAACTCCTTGAGCGACCAGCCGCGGGCGAGCATCTGGTCGCGCAGCTGCTGCCAGATCCGCTGGCCGATCGCATACGACGGCGCCTGGCCCGGCCAGCCCAGATAGCGGTCAAGCTCGAACTGCAGGTTCTCGTCCTTCATCGCGCTGTGTGATGTCAGGAACTCCCATGCCCGGTCCGCGTCCCACACCCCGCCGTCGGGGGCGGTCAGTCCGCAGTGCACCCCGATGTCGATCACCACGCGCGCGGCCCGGAACCGCTGCGCGTCGAGCATCCCGATCCGGTTGCCCGGATCGTCGAGCCAACCCAGTTCGGCCATCAGCCGTTCGGCGTACAGCGCCCAGCCCTCACCGTGCCCCGACACCCAGCAGCCCAGCCGCCGCCACCGGTTGAGCTGGTCGGCGAGCACCACCGCCCGCCCGATCTGCAGGTGGTGGCCCGGCACTCCCTCGTGGAACACCGTCGTCGTCTCCTGCCAGGTGTGGAACGTGTCCACGCCGTGCGGCACCGACCACCACATCCGGCCCGGCCGGCTGAAGTCCTCCGACGGGCCGGTGTAGTAGATGCCGCCGGTGTGCGTCGGCGCGATCCGGCACTCCAGCCGGCGCAGCGGTTCGGCGATGTCGAAATGCGTGTCCGCCAACGACTCCACCGCACGATCGGACAGATCCTGCATCCACGCCTGCAGTGCGTCCACCCCGTGCACCAGGTAGCGCTCCTCGGTGTCCAGCCGGCGCAGCGCCTCGGCCACCGTCGCACCCGGGTACAACCGCTGGGCGAGTGACTCCTGTTCGGCGACAATGCTTTCCAGTTGAGCCAGACCCCACTCGTAGGCCTCGTCCAGATCGACCTCGGTGCCCAGGAACGCCCGCGAGTACAGCCGGTAGGCGTCGCGGCCGACGGCGTCCTGGGCCCGCGCCTGCGGTGCGATCTCGTCGCCCAGCACCCGGCCGAGCTCGCGGTACGCGCTGGCGGCGTTGGCCGCGTTCTGCTGCAGATCCTGCTGCAGCGCCGCGTTTTCCGTCGTCGCCCGCGACACCATCTCGACCAGCAGGTGCTGAATGCTGGCGGCCTGGTCGATACCGCGCGCCACCTGGCGCACCGCCGGTGCCCGGCCGGCGGCCACCGCGGCCCGCAGCGCCTCGGCGTAACCGGCCACCCGCTCGGGCAGCCGCGACAACCGGCGCGCGATCACCGCCCAGTCCTCGTCGCAGTCGGTGGGCATCAGGTCGAACACGTCGCGCATCGCCTGCAGCGGGGAGGCGATCACGTTCAGCTCGCCGACGTCCAGACCCGCCTCGTGCAGCTCCACCACGATGCCGAGACGCTCCCGCATCGCGGCCACCGTGACCTCGTCGACGGCGTCCACCGGTGCCACGCCGTCGAGCTCACGCAGCGCCTGCCGCGCCGCCTCTGCCCGGGCGGCGACACCGTCGGGGGAGTAGTCGGTGATCTCCTCGTCGTACCCGGTGACGCCCATTTCCGTTGCGGCGCACGGGTCGAGTGCGGCGTAGGTCTGCAGGTAGCGTTCCGCGACGGCGTCGACGGCCGAGGGCTGTCTAGCCAAGGTTGTTCGTCGCGAACGTGTCGCAGGCCTTCGGATCACCGGTGCGGTAGCCCTCGGTGAACCACTTCTGCCGTTGCGCCGAGGACCCGTGCGTCCACGCCTCGGGGTTCACCCGGCCGGTGGCCTGCTTCTGGATCCGGTCGTCGCCGACCGCCGACGCCGCCGACAGCGCATCGGCGATGTCCTTGTCGGTCAACGGCTCCAGGAAGGTCACATCGGTGCCCTCCTGCTTGGTGATGGCGGCGTAGTGCGCCCACACCCCGGCGTAGCAGTCGGCCTGCAGTTCGGTGCGGACCCCGGCGCCGGTCGGCCCCGCCGCGCCGGGTCCGTGCGCTCGGCCCAGCACGCCCAGCAGGTTCTGCACGTGGTGGCCGAACTCGTGGGCCACCACGTACTCCTGCGCCAGCGGGCCGCCGCTGGAACCGAACTGATCCCTGAGCACGTCGAAGAAGCCGACGTCGAAGTACGCGGTCTGGTCGGCCGGGCAGTAGAACGGGCCGACGTTGCTGTCGGCGCCCCCGCAACCGGTCTCGACGAAGCCGCTGAACAAGCGCACCTTCGGACGCGTGTAGTCGCTGAGCAGCTGCGGCCAGATCCCGTCGAGCGAGTTCGCGGTCGCCACCACCCGGCACTCGGTGATGTCGTTGGCGTCGGCGCCGGTCTTGCACTGGCTGAGGTCGAATCCGGGCGCCTCCGTGCCCCCGGTACCGATCTGCTGTTGGGACGGCATCACGGAACTGGGATCCACGCCGAGCAGCAGCGCCACGACCACGATCAGCAACCCACCCATGCCGCCGCCGATCGCGATGCCGCGGCCGGGGCCGCGTCCGCCACCGCTGGTCGAGGTGGTGCTCGTGTCGATGCGCATGCCTTCGTTGAAGGTCATGGCGACCAGCTTCGCACACTAGGATTCCGTCGTGTCAGCAGTCGTCGGACATTCGCCCGTCGTGCACACCCCGCTCGGCGCGTTGCGCGGCACCACCGAGGGCGGTGTCGGGGTGTGGCGCGGCGTGCCCTACGCCGAGCAGCCGGTCGGCGACCGCCGTTTCCTGGCCCCCGCACCCAAACAGCCGTGGACCGGTGTCCGCGACGCCGTCGAGCACGGACCGCTGCCGCCGCAGGGCAAGTCGTTCGTCGGCGGCGGCCGCGACGACCCCAAGGTCCGCGACGAGGCCTGCCTGACGCTGACGGTCTGGTCCCCGGACACCACCGCGTCGCTTCCGGTGATGGTGTGGATCCCCGGCGGGGCGTTCGTGTTCGGGGCGGGGCAGTTCCAGCTCTACAACGGTTCGCGGCTGGCCGCCAACGGCAACGTGGTCGTCGTCAACATCACCTACCGCATCGGTGTGTTCGGCGGTTTCGAGCTCAGCGCGCTCGGCGACGGGTTCGACGACAACCTCGCGCTGCGTGACCAGATCGCCGCGCTGCGCTGGATCCGCGACAACATCGCCGCGTTCGGCGGGGACCCGGCGCGGGTCACGGTGTTCGGGGAGTCCGCGGGCGGCACGTCGGTGCTGGCGCTGCTGGCCAGTCCTGCCGCCGAGGGACTGTTCAGCCGCGCGATCGCCCAGAGCCCCGCGCTGCCGCTGATCGCCGACCGCGAGCTGCGCGCCCGTCAGGCCCACGACTGGCTGAACCAGCTCGGGGTGCCCGTCTCCCAGGTCAAGGGCATGGACCAGCGGGCGCTGCGGCGCGCCGCCGGCCAGGTGCAGCTGGCCAGCGCCGCACGCACCCCGACGCTGGCCTACGGGCTCACGCACGGCGTCGACCTGCTGCCGCGGCACCCCGTGGATGCCGCCCGCGCGGGCGCGCTGGCGCGGGTGCCGCTGATCATCGGCACCAACAGTCACGAGGCGTCGATGTTCGCGTGGAGCAGGACGCCGATGCTGCCCACCACCCGGGCGTCGATCGACGCCTACTTCGAGCGGGTGGGACCGCACCTGCGGGAGAAGGTGCTGGCGGCCTACCCGGACTTCCCGCGCCGACGGGCGCGGGTGGCGTTCGGCTCCGACGTCATGTTCGGCGGGCCGACATGGGCGTTCGCCGACGCCTACAGCTGTCACGCCCCGACGCACGTGTACCGGTTCGACCACGTGGGCCTCAGCCTGCGGCTGCTCGGGCTGGGCGCCACCCACGGCAGCGAGATCGTGCACGTCCAGCACAGCTACGCGTCCTACCTGGGGCGCCGGATGCACCCGCTGGGGCACCGCTGGCAGCCCGCCGTCGGCCGCCGGATGCAGCGGGCGTGGCTGGACTTCGCCAACGGCGTCCACGACTGGCCGCGCTACGACACCACCGACCGGTTCACCCGGGTCATCGGCTCCCTCCGCGACGCCGTCGTCGCCGATCCCGACCGTGCCCGGCGCACGGCGTGGGCCCACATCTACTGAGGCCGCCGGCCGTCGCGAAACTGCATTCCCGCAGGAAAAGTGCGAGTAGAGGCCTGCGTGGTTGCAGCCTCGCGGCGGGGGGCTACCGGGCGGCGACGCCGAACCGCTTGACCGCGTAGTCGCGCAGGTTGAACAGGAACTTCTGGAACAGCCAGCCCATCACCGGCGTGCCCAGCGTCATCCCGATCCGGGCCGCCAGGCCGCGCGGCTTCATCGCCATCACCCACGTCAGGTGGCAGCCGCGCGGGGTGCGCACCACGCGGTAGTCCTCGGCGAACGCCGCGATGCTGCCGCTGGATGCCTCATTGAACCGAAAAGCCATGTGGCTGTAGGGCTCCCAGGCCAGGAACTCCTCGGCGCCGACGATGCCGCCGCGCATCTTGACGGTGCGGGTGGTGCCGACGCCGCGGGGCGGAGCGCTGGTCCAGGTCACCTCGGTGATCACGCTGGCCCAGTTCGGCCACGACTCGGCGTCCTCGAATACCTCGAACAGTTGCTCGGGGGTGATCGGCAGGTCCACGGTGCTGACGAACCGGAACGGCGCGTTCTCGATAAAACCCAGGTCCACGCGTTCGCACGGCTTCATGGGTATACACCCTAGAGAATCTGTCTAGTCCTGTTAGCCCGGCCCGTCACTGGCCGCCGCCAGCAGCGGCACGATCACCTCGCTGACCGGTGTGGGCAGCCCGTGCGCGGCGGCCTTGCGGGCGATCACCCCGTTGCGGATGTCCCACTCCAGCGGCAGGCCCTTCTCCCGGTCGGTCAGCATCGAGGTGGTGACGTCCTCGGGCAGCCCGGCCAGCAGGTTGACCGTCTCGTCGATCACCTCGTCGCCGAGGTCGGCGCCGTCGGCGCGGGCCACCGCGAGGCATTCGGCCAGATAGCGGCGCGCCAGCGCGGCCACGTCGTCGCGGCGGAAGATGCCGGCCCGGCGGCCGGTGAGCACCATGAACCCGACCACCGCGTTGAACAGCAGCTTGCGCCACGCCGCCGACAGGAAGTCCGGGTCCAGTTCGATTCGGATCGCGCTGCCGTCGAACACCGCCGCCAGCCGCCGGGCCGCGTCGGTGTCGGGCAGCACCAGCCGCGCCGGGGTGCGCTGCCGGATGTGGCCCTGCGGGTCGGGCTCGGCGGAGATCCAGATCGCCGCGGGCACCACCGTCGCACCCGGGCAGTGCGCGCCGACGCGTTCGACCTGTTCGACGCCGTTCTGCAGCGCGCACACCAGCGTGTTCTCATCGCAGAGCTTGGCCAGCCAGCCCGCCGCCTGCGCGGTCTGGGTGTCCTTGACCGCCAGCAGCACCACGTCGGCGGGCCCGTCGAGGGCGCCGGGATCGGTCAGCACCGGGCCGGGCAGCACGATCGGCTCACGCGAGTCACCGAACTCGGGCCGGACCTCCAGGGACCGGCGGGGCGTGCGTCCGCACAGCGTCACCGGGTGGCCGGCGGCGTGCAGCAGGGCCGCGACGGTGGTGCCGATCGCGCCCGGTCCGACGAGGGCGATACGAGGGGACATATCCGCCAACCTAGCGGCCATCACGGTCCCTCTACACTGGAGCAGTTGTCCTATCAGGCGATTCCCAGGGAGTTTCAGTGCTGCGCAGTCATGCCGCCGGATCGTTGCGGCCCGCCGACGCCGGACAGAAGGTGACGTTGGCCGGCTGGGTGGCGCGACGCCGTGACCACGGCGGGGTCATCTTCATCGACCTGCGCGACGCCTCCGGGGTGTCGCAGGTGGTCTTCCGTGAGGGCGAGGTGCTCGAGGCCGCGCACCGGCTGCGCGCCGAGTTCTGCGTCCTGATCGACGGTATCGTGGAGATCCGGCCGAAGGGCAACGAGAACCCCGACATCCCGACCGGTGAGATCGAGGTCAACGCCACGTCGCTGGCCGTGCTGGGGGAGGCCGCCCCGCTGCCGTTCCAGCTCGATGAGCAGCCGGGCGAGGAGGCGCGGCTGAAGTACCGCTACCTGGATCTGCGCCGCGACGGCCCGGGCAAGGCAATCCGGTTGCGCTCCAAGGCGAATGCCGCCGCCCGCGAGGTGCTGGCCCGGCACGACTTCGTCGAGATCGAGACCCCGACGATGACGCGGTCGACGCCGGAGGGCGCGCGTGACTTCCTGGTGCCGGCCCGGTTGCAGCCCGGCACGTTCTACGCGCTGCCGCAGAGCCCGCAGCTGTTCAAGCAGCTGCTGATGGTGGCCGGGATGGAGCGCTACTACCAGATCGCGCGCTGCTACCGCGACGAGGACTTCCGTGCGGACCGCCAGCCCGAGTTCACCCAGCTCGACCTCGAGATGAGCTTCGTCGACTCCGAGGACGTCATCGCGATCGCCGAGGAGATCATCGCCGCGCTGTGGAAGCTGATCGGCTACGAGGTGCCGCTGCCGCTGCCGCGGATCACCTACGCCGAGGCGATGCGCCGGTTCGGTTCGGACAAGCCGGATCTGCGGTTCGGCCTGGAACTGGTCGAGTGCACCGAGTATTTCTCCGACACCCCGTTCCGGGTGTTCCAGGCGCCCTACGTCGGCGCGGTCGTCATGCCCGGCGGTGCGTCGCAGCCGCGGCGCACGCTGGACGCCTGGCAGGAGTTCGCCAAGCAGCGCGGCCACAAGGGGCTGGCCTACGTCCTGGTCAACGAGGACGGCACGCTGGGCGGACCCGTCGCCAAGAACCTCTCCGACGCCGAGCGTGACGGGCTGGCCGCCCACGTCGGCGCGAATCCCGGTGACTGCGTGTTCTTCTCGGCCGGCCCGGCCAAGAGCGCGCGGGCGCTGCTGGGTGCGGTGCGCATCGAGATCGCCAAGCGGCTCGACATGATCGACCCCAACGCGTGGGCGTTCACCTGGGTGGTGGATCCGCCGCTGTTCGAGCCCGCCGACGAGGCCACCGCCGCGGGCGACGTCGCGGTCGGCTCCGGGGCGTGGACCGCGGTGCACCACGCGTTCACCGCGCCCAAGCCCGAACACGTCGACCTGATCGAGACCGACCCGGGTGCGGTGCTGGCCGACGCCTACGACGTGGTCTGCAACGGCAACGAGATCGGCGGCGGCTCAATCCGTATCCACCGCCGCGACATCCAGGAGCGGGTGTTCAAGGTGATGGGCATCGACCACGACGAGGCCCAGGAGAAGTTCGGATTCCTGTTGGAGGCCTTCACCTATGGCGCCCCGCCGCACGGGGGCCTGGCGTTCGGATGGGACCGCACCACCGCGCTGCTGGCCGGTGCGGACTCCATCCGCGAGGTGATCGCGTTCCCGAAGTCCGGTGGTGGGCAGGACCCGCTGACCGGGGCGCCCGCGCCGATCACCGCCCAGCAGCGCAAGGAATCCGGGATCGACGCCAAGCCGAAGGCCGACTAACCCGGCCAGTCGCAGCCGGTGAGTTCGGCCGACAGCTCCCACAGCAGGTCGGTGGTCAGCGGGTCGGTCGCCTTGGTCAGCAGCCGCGTCACCTTCGGCCGGCCGATCTGGTTGAACCGTGGCGCCAGATAGGTGCCGCCGGGCAGGTCGGTCGTCACCGCCTGCAGGCTGGCACGTGCGCCCTGGGCGGGGGAGTGCAGCAGGTGGCGCCGGATCCACGGATGCTCGCCCATGTTTAGTGACCGGGTGATGTCGGTGTCGGTGGCGCCCGGATCGGTGGCGTAGGCCCGCATTCCGCGCACGGTCAGCCCGGCGACGAACAACAGGTTCGCCAGCTTCGACTCGCCGTAGGCGGCCCACCGGTTGTACTTGCGGTGCTCCCAGTTCAGGTCGTCGAGATGGAGTCGGGCGAACAGGTAGGTGGCGCTGGCCACCGAGATCACCCGGTCGGTGATCCGGTCGGCCAGCAGACAGGTCAACGCGAAGTGGCCGAGATGGTTGACCCCGATGTGGGATTCGAACCCGTCGGCGGTGCGGGACAGCGGCACGGCCATCACGCCGGCGTTGTTGATCAGCACGTCGACGGCGTCGACGCCGTCGGCGAAGGCCCGCACGCTGGCCAGGTCGCTCAGGTCGAGCGCGGCGACCGCGACGTCACCGGTCATCTCGGCGGCCGCCCGCCTGCCCTTGTCGACGTCGCGGCAGGCGATCGTCACGTGATGGCCGTCGGCCGAGAGTGCCGCCGCCGTCGCCCTGCCCACCCCACTGTTGCCTCCGGTCACGATCACCCGCATGGTGCCCGATTATTCGCGATTTCGGTGTCGCCAGTGGCGCTCACCGCCGCTAACGACACCGAAATCGCTTAGAGGCGCTCGATGATGGTGGCGTTGGCCATCCCGCCGCCCTCGCACATCGTCTGCAGGCCGTAGCGGCCGCCGCGCTGTTCCAGGGCGTTGACCAAGGTGGTCATGATCCGCGCGCCGCTGGCGCCCAACGGATGCCCGATCGCGATCGCGCCGCCGTTGACGTTCGTCTTCGCCAGAATCGGCGCCGGGTCGGCACCCGAGACGTCCTGTGCCCAGGCCAGCACCACCGGGGCGAACGCCTCGTTGACCTCGAACAGGTCGATGTCGGCCGGCGTCAGCCCGGCCCGCTTGAGCACCTTCTCCGTCGCCGGGATGACCCCGGTGAGCATGTAGAGCGGATCGGAGCCGACGACGGTGGTGGTGTGGATCCGCGCCAGCGGGCGCAGCCCCAATCGCGCGGCGGTCTCGCTGGTGGTGATCAGCACCGCGGCGCTGCCGTCGGACAGCGGTGACGAGTTGCCCGGGGTGATCCTCCAGTCGATCTGCGGGAAGCGCTGCGCGTAGGCGGGGTTGTAGAACGCGGGCCGCAGCGACGCCAGCGTCTCGACCGTGGTGCCAGGCCGGATGATCTCGTCGGTGGTCAGACCGTTGACCGGGATCAGCTCGTTGTCGAAGCGGCCCTCCTTCGTCGCGGCCGCGGCCTTCTCGTGGCTGCCCGCGGAGAACTCGTCGAGCTGCTGGCGGGACAGTCCCCACTTGGCGGCGATCAGCTCCGCGCTGATGCCCTGTGGCACAAGGCCTTCCGGGTACCGCTGGGCCATCGAGCCGAACGGGTCGGAGCCCGGCAGTACCGATGAGCCCATCGGCACCCGCGACATCGACTCCACCCCGGCGGCGACGACGATGTCGTAGGCGCCGGCCAGCACGCCCTGGGCGGCGAAGCTGATCGCCTGCTGGCTGCTGCCGCACTGGCGGTCGATCGTGGTGCCCGGCACCGACTCGGGGAACCCGGCGGCCAGCACCGCGTTGCGCGCGATGTTGACGGCCTGGTCGCCGGCCTGGGTGACCGCGCCGGCGATTACGTCGTCGATCTGCACCGGGTCGACGCCGGTGCGTGCGACCAGTTCCTTGAGGCTGTGGGCGAGCAGGTCGACGGGCAGCACGTCGTGCAGTGCCCCGGAGGCCTTGCCCTTCCCGACGGGGGTGCGTACCGCGCCCACGATCACCGCGTCGCGTCCGTTGAATGCCGACATGACTGCCTCCTCGACTCTGAGCTGAGTAAATCGTTGTGTACTCAGCTATAACACCTGGGTATAGCGAGAACAACCTAGGCGTAGAGTGACTTCCATGACAGTTCTGGAGGGGCGGCTGGCCGACCGCGACAAGTGGTCGGCGGTCGGTGAGTGTCCGATCGAGAAGGCGATGGCGGTGGTGGGCACCAAGTCGGCGATGCTCATCATGCGCGAGGCCTACTACGGCACCACGCGCTTCGAGGACTTCTGGCGGCGCGTCGGCATCACCAAGGCCGCCGCCGCGGCCCGGTTGTCCGACCTCGTCGAGGCCGGTCTGCTGGAGCGGCGGCCCTACCAGGAACCCGGCCAGCGCAGCCGCGACGAGTACGTGCTCACCCAGGCGGGCAGGGACTTCATGCCCGTCGTCTGGGCGATGTTCGAGTGGGGCCGCCGCTACCTGCCCAACCGCACCCCGCTGCGCCTGGCCCACCGCGACTGCGGCGCGGAGGCCACCGTGGAGATCCGCTGCGCGGAGGGACACCGCGTCAGCCCGGACGAGCTCGCGGTGCGTCTGAAGCGCTGAGGGTTTAGGCCACCGCCGGACCGGGCATCTCGGCGCGGCGCACCGACGGAAGGTGCCGACGGAAGGGCAGGACCGTGTCGAACACCAGACAGCGCCGGCTGGGGGACTCCGACAGCCCGATCGAGGACGAGCTCGAGACCGCGTTCCGCCGCATGGTCGACGAGGGCACCCAGCGGCTGCACCGGACCTGGCGGGAAGTGCTGGTCACCGGCTTCTTCGGCGGCACCGAGGTGGCGGTCGGCGTGCTGGCGTACCTGTCGGTGCTGCACTCCGGCCAGAACCAGCTGGTCGCCGGGCTGGCGTTCTCGATCGGCTTCCTGGCGCTGCTGCTCGGCCGCAGCGAGCTGTTCACCGAGGGGTTCCTCGTCCCGGTCACCACGGTGGCCGCCGGCCGCGCCGGGCCGGGCCAGCTGGCGAAACTGTGGAGCGGCACGCTGGTGGCGAACCTGGTCGGCGGCTGGGTGCTGATGGCCCTGATCATGGCCGCGTTCCCGAAGCTGCACGAGCAGACCATCGAATCGGCCGAGCACTTCGTGTTCGCACCGCTGTCGGTGGAGTCCGTGGCGCTCGCGGTGCTCGGCGGGATGGTCATCACGCTGATGACCCGCATGCAGCACGGCACCGACTCGACGGTCGGCAAGATCGCCGCCGCGGTCGCGGGCGCGTTCGTCCTCGCGGGCCTGGGCCTGTTCCACTCGATCCTGGACTCGCTGTTGATCTTCGGCGCGCTGTGTACCGGTGCGGCGCCGTTCGGCTACCTCGACTGGCTCGCCTGGTTCTGGTACACCGCGCTCGCCAACATGGTGGGCGGGCTGGCGCTGGTGACGTTGCTGCGACTGCTGCGCAGCAAGGACCGGATCGAGGAGGAACGCGAGCGCGCCGACAAGGACGATCCGGTGCGCTGACCGTGCCCGCGGGAGGCCGATCACCGGCCTCAACTGAGGCTGCGGGGGCGCCCCGCTTGTGATCTGATCGCAGATTATGGGCATCAAGGTGGCGCTGGAGCATCGCACCAGTTACACGTTCGACCGGCTGGTCAAGGTGTTCCCGCACGTCGTGCGGCTGCGTCCCGCCCCGCACTGCCGCACACCGATCGAGGCGTACTCGCTGACCGTCGAACCGGCCGAGCACTTCATCAACTGGCAACAGGATGCCTTCGGCAACTTCCTTGCGCGCCTTGTCTTTCCGGAGCGCACCCGGCAACTGACGATCACCGTCGGGTTGATCGCCGACATGAAGGTGATCAACCCGTTCGACTTCTTCATCGAGGAGTCCGCGGAGACATGGCCGTCCGGGCCAGGCGGTTTCGAGTACCCCGGGGCGCTGGCCGAGGACCTCAAGCCCTATCTGCGGCCGGTCGACGAGCACGGTGAGGGCTCCGGCCCGGGCGACCTGGTGAAGGCGTGGGTGAAGAACTTCACCATCGCCCCGGGCACCCGCACCATCGACGTGCTCGTCGCGCTGAACCGCGCGGTCAACGCCGACATCGGCTACACGGTGCGGCTGGAACCGGGCGTACAGACCCCGGACCACACGCTGCGCACCGGCATCGGCTCCTGCCGCGACTCGGCGTGGCTGCTGGTGTCGATCCTGCGCCAGTTCGGGCTGGCCGCCCGCTTCGTCTCCGGCTACCTGGTGCAGCTGACCTCCGACGTGGAGGCCCTCGACGGGCCGTCGGGACCGGAGGCCGACTTCACCGACCTGCACGCCTGGACCGAGGTGTACATCCCCGGCGCCGGCTGGATCGGCCTGGACCCGACCTCCGGACTGTTCGCCGGTGAGGGGCACATCCCGCTGTCGGCCACCCCGCACCCGGCCACCGCCGCGCCGATCACCGGTGCCACCGAACCGTGCGAGAGCACGCTGGACTTCTCCAACACCGTCGTGCGCATCCACGAGGATCCGCGCGTCACGCTGCCCTACACCGACACCGCGTGGCAGGCGATCCGCGACCTGGGCGCCCGCCTCGACGACCGGATGGCCGGGGCCGACGTGCGCCTGACCGTCGGCGGGGAGCCGACGTTCGTGTCCATCGACAACCAGACCGACCCGGAGTGGACCACCGACGCCGACGGCCCGCACAAGCGGGAGCGCGCCTCGGTGCTGGCGGCCCGGCTCAAGAAGGTGTGGGCGCCGCAGGGTCTGGTGCAGCGCAGCCAGGGCAAGTGGTATCCGGGAGAACCGTTGCCGCGCTGGCAGATCGGCCTGATCTGGCGCGCCGACGGGCAGCCGCTGTGGCGTGACGACTCGCTGCTGGCCGACCCGTGGCCGGCCGACGGCACCATCGAGCCCGTCGACCCGGCAGCCGCCCGGCAGGTACTCGACGCCCTCGCCGACGGTCTCGGACTGCCTGCCACCCAGGTGCGCCCGGCCTACGAGGACCCGCTGAGCCGGCTGGCCGCCGCTGTGCGCCGACCGGCCGGCGATCCGGTGCCCGCCGAGGACGACCTCGCCGACGACAGCCCCGCCGCGCGCGCCGCCCTGCTCGAGCGACTGGACTCGTCGGTCGTCGACCCGGCCGCGTTCGTGCTGCCGCTGCACCGCCGCGACGACGGGCTGGGCTGGGCCAGCGCGGACTGGCGGCTGCGCCGCGGCCGGATCGTGCTGCTGGACGGGGACTCCCCGGCCGGGCTGCGGCTGCCGCTGGACTCGATCAGCTGGCGCCCGCCGCGTCCCCCGTACGAGGCCGACCCGATCGCGGCCCGCGGCCCGCTGCAGCGCGCCGCTGACCCGGGGGCGATCGTCGTGGACGCCGACGGGGCGCCCACCACCGCGCTGGTCGCCGAGGTCCGCGACGGCCTGCTGTATGTGTTCCTGCCGCCGACGGAGTCCGCCGAGGACTTCATCGACCTCGTCGAGCGCCTCGAGACCGCCGTGGCCTCAGTCGGCTGCCGGGTGGTAGTCGAGGGCTACGGCCCGCCCGTCGACGCGCGGCTGAAGTCGATGACGATCACCCCCGACCCAGGTGTCATCGAGGTCAACGTCGCGCCCACCGCCAGCTTCGCCGAGCAGAACGAACAGCTCGAAACCCTGTACCGGGAGGCCCGGCTGGCCCGGTTGTCGACCGAGTCGTTCGACGTCGACGGCACCCACGGCGGCACCGGCGGCGGCAACCACATCACGCTCGGCGGGCCGACCCCGGCGGACTCGCCGCTGCTGCGCAGGCCCGACCTGCTGGTCTCTCTGCTGACCTACTGGCAGCGCCACCCGTCGCTGTCATACCTGTTCTCCGGCAAGTTCATCGGGCCCACGTCGCAGGCTCCCCGCGTCGACGAGGGCCGCGAGGACGCGCTGTACGAACTCGAGATCGCGTTCGCCGAGATCGCCCGGCTCACCGAGTCCGGCGCCGCCCAGCCGTGGGTCACCGACCGCGCGCTGCGCCACCTGCTCACCGACATCACCGGCAACACCCACCGCGCCGAGTTCTGCATCGACAAGCTCTACAGCCCCGACAGCGCCCGGGGCCGGCTGGGCCTGCTGGAGCTGCGCGGTTTCGAGATGCCGCCGCACCACCAGATGGCGATGGTGCAGTCGCTGCTGGTGCGCGCGCTGGTGGCCCGGTTCTGGGACGAGCCGCTGCGCGCCCCGCTGATCCGCCACGGTGCCAACCTGCACGGCCGGTACCTGTTGCCGCACTTCCTGATTCACGACATCGCCGACGTCGCCGCCGACCTGCGCGCGCACGGCATCGACTTCGACACCAGCTGGCTGGACCCGTTCACCGAGTTCCGGTTCCCGCGCATCGGCACCGCAGTGTTCGACGGGGTGGAGATCGAGCTGCGCGGCGCCATCGAACCGTGGCGGGTGCTGGGGGAGGAGACGACCTCGGGCGGCACCGCCCGCTACGTCGACTCGTCGATCGAACGCGTGCAGGTGCGGCTCGTCGGCGCGGACCGCAACCGCCACCTCGTCACCGTCAACGGCTACCCGATCCCGTTGCTGGCCACCGACAAAGCCGACGTCCTCGTCGGCGGCGTCCGCTACCGGGCGTGGCAGCCGCCCAGCGCCCTGCACCCGACCATCACCGTCGACGGGCCGCTGCGCTTCGAGCTGCTCGACACCCTCACCGGGACCTCGCGCGGCGGCTGCACCTACCACGTCGCGCATCCGGGCGGGCGGGCCTACGACACCCCGCCGGTCAACGCGGTGGAGGCCGAGTCGCGGCGCGGCCGCCGGTTCGAGGCCCTCGGATTCACCCCGGGCAAGGTGGATATCGCCGAGATTCGCGAGAAACAGGCCCGCCAGGCCACCGATATGGGTGCTCCGGGGATCCTCGACCTCCGGCGGGTGCGTACCGTTTTGCACTGATGTCACTACCGGCCCCCAACGCGCCCGACGACCTGCTGACCCGATACCGCAGCGCGCGGACCCAGCAGGCGCTGTTTGACGTGCGTCCGGACACCCCGGGATACGACGAGTTCGTCGACGCGACCGGCGAGGTCCGCCCGGCGTGGCAGGAGGTCGCCGACTGCGTCGCCGACCGCGGGCCCGCGGGTCTGGTGCAGCTGCGCGGCGTGGTGCGCAGCCTCGTCGATAACGACGGCATCACCTACGTCCGCGCGCACGGCTCCGACGGCGGAGTGCCCCTCGGACCCGAGCCGGGCCGCTGGCATCTGGACGCCCTGCCCCTGGTGATCTCCGCGGCCGACTGGGCGACGCTGGAGGCCGGCCTGGTGCAGCGGTCGCGGCTGCTCGACGCGGTCCTGGCCGATCTCTACGGGCCCCAGCTGTCGATCACCAGCGGGGTGCTGCCCCCGGAGCTGCTCTACGCCCACCCCGGCTACATCCGGGCCGCCCGCGGCATCGAGGTGCCCGGCAAGCACCAGTTGTTCATGCACGGTTGCGACGTCAGCCGCGCCGCCGACGGTAGCTTCCGGGTCAACGCCGACTGGACCCAGGCGCCGTCGGGAGCCGGGTACGCGCTGGCCGACCGCCGCGTCATCGCCCACGCCGTGCCCGAGCTCTACGAGCGGATCGGTCCGCGGCCGGCGTCGCCGTGGGCGCAGGCGCTGCGGCTGGCCTTGATCGACGCCGCGCCGGAGTCCGCCGAGGAGCCGGTGGTGGTGGTGCTCAGCCCGGGCACCCACTCCGAGACCGCGTTCGACCAGGCGTATCTGGCCAGCGTGCTCGGCTTCCCGCTGGTGGAGAGCGCCGATCTGGTGGTGCGCGAGGGCAAGCTGTGGATGCGCTCGATGGGCACGCTCAAGCGGGTCGACGTGGTGTTACGCCGCGTCGACGCCGAGTTCGCCGATCCGCTCGACCTGCGCGCCGACTCGCGCCTCGGGGTGGCAGGCCTGGTCGAGGCGCTGCGCCGCGGTTCGGTCACCGTCGTCAACACCCTCGGCAGCGGCGTGCTGGAAAGCCCTGGGATACAACGCTTTCTGCCCGCCCTCGCGCAGCGGTTGCTCGGCGAGGAGCCGTTGCTACCGGGCACCCCGATGTACTGGGCGGATATCAAGACCGAACGCGCGCACCTGCTGGCGAACCTGTCGCGGCTGGTGATCAAGTCGGTGACCGGAGGCCCGACGCTGGTGGGCCCCACCCTGTCGGCGGCCCAGCGGGAGGAGTTGGCGCTGCGCATCGGCGCGGTGCCGTGGCAGTGGGTCGGTCAGGAGCTGCCTCAGTTCTCGTCGGCGCCGGCCGCAGGCAGGGACGGGCGCCTGACGGTGGCCGACGTCGGTGTGCGGCTGTTCACCGTCGCGCAGCGCAGCGGGTACGCGCCGCTGATCGGCGGGCTCGGCTACCAGCTGGCGTCGGGCACCGGCGCCTACACGGGCAGGACCACGGCGGCCAAGGACGTCTGGGTGCGGGCTTCCGAGCGCGCCACCGTCGAGGTGCCGCCGGTGGAGCTGCCCGCGATCACACCGAGCCCCACCCGCGCGGTGAGCTCGCCGCGTGTGCTGTCGGATCTGTTCTGGATCGGCCGCTACGCCGAACGCACCGAGCACATGGCGCGGCTGCTGACCGTGACCCGCGAGCGCTACCACGAGTTCCACTACCGCCGCGGGATGGACGGCAGCGAGGTGGTCCCGGTGCTGCTGACCGCGCTGGGCCGCATCACCGGCACCGACACCGGCGCCGGCGGCGACTACGCGGAGATGGTCGCCACCGCACAGTCCACGCTGTGGTCGCTGACCGCCGACCGGCAGCGCCCGGGATCGCTGGCCCAGTCGGTCGAACGGCTCGGCCTGGCGACGCGGGCGGTACGCGACCAGCTGTCCAACGACACCTGGATGGTGTTGGCCGCCGTCGAGCGGGCGCTGCTGAATACGTCTGACACACCGCCGGATTCGCAGGCCGAGGGGGAGGCGTTCCTGACGTCGGCGACGAACCTGGCGCTGGCCGGGATGCTGTCGCTGTCGGGGGTGGCCGCCGAGTCGATGATCCGCGACGTCGGCTGGACGATGATGGACATCGGCAAGCGCATCGAACGCGGGCAGAACCTGACCGCGCTGCTGAACGCGACGCTGACCACGGTGCGCAGCCCGGCCGCCGAGCAGACCATCACCGACTCGACGCTGGTGGTGCTGGAGTCGTCGGTCATCTACCGGCGCCGCATGCTGGGCAAGGTGCGGATGTCGGCGGTGGCCGAGCTGCTGCTGTTCGACGCCGACAACCCGCGGTCGCTGGCCTACCAGCTGGACCGGCTGCGCGAGGGGCTCAAGGCGCTGCCCGGGTCGTCGGGATCGTCGCGGCCGGAACGGCTCGTCGACGAGATCGGCACCAGGCTGCGGCGGCTGGATCCGGCCGACCTGGAGACCGTCGTCGACGGTCAGCGCACCGAGTTGGCCGCGCTGCTGACCGGGATGCACCAGGATCTGCGCGAGCTGGCGACCGTCATCACCGCCTCGCACCTGTCGCTGCCGGGTGAGATGCAGCACCTGTGGGGGCCCGACGAACGGCGGTTGGTGCCGTGACCGCCTATCCCGACGGGCCGACGTCGTCGCCGCGCAGCCGCAGCTACCGCATCACGCACCGTACGGTGTATCGCTACAGCGACGACGTCACCTCCTCCTACGGGCGCGGGTTCCTCACCCCGCGTGACTCGGCGCGGCAGCGCTGCCTGTCGCATGAGCTGGAGATCTGCCCGGCGGCCGCGGACACCTCCATCAGCCGCGACGGCTGGGGCAACATCAGCTCGTACTTCCATGTGACCGAACCGCATCGGGAACTGTCGGTGACCAGCAGATCGGTCGTCGAGGTGGATCCGCCGCCCCCGTGGCTGTACGGCGGGGGACCGGCGCTGGCGCCGTGGGAGATCTGCCGGCCGGTGGGCGTGGACGGCGCGCTGGCCACCGAGTTCACGCTGGACCTGCAGCCGCCGGAGATCACCGACGCGGTTCGCGCTTACGCCGCACCGAGTTTCACGCCGGGACGGCCGTTGATCGAGGTGCTCACCGATCTCACCCACCGCATCTTCACCGACTTCACCTACCGGTCGGGGTCGACCACGGTGTCGACGAAGGTCAGCGAGGTTTTGGCGGCCCGCGAGGGGGTATGTCAGGACTTCGCACGGCTGGCGATCGCCTGCCTGCGCTCCAACGGGTTGGCCGCCAGTTATGTCTCCGGGTATTTGGCGACCGATCCGCCTCCCGGGAAGGAACGAATGATCGGCATCGACGCGACCCATGCGTGGGCTGCGGTGTGGACCCCGCAGAACCAGTGGCTGGGTCTCGATCCCACCAACGACCAGATGGTCGACGAGCGCTACATCACGGTCGGCTACGGACGTGACTACGCCGACATCCCACCGCTGCGCGGCATCATCTTCACCGACGCCGAGAGCTCGACGATCGAGGTGGGTGTCGACGTCGAACCGTTCGAGGGCGGGGTGCTGTATGCGTGACTTCATGTGCCCCAACTGCGGTCAGCGGCTGGCGTTCGAGAACTCCTTCTGCCTGTCGTGCGAGCGCCCGCTGGGCTTCTCGCTGGAGGACCGGGCACTGCTGGTGATCTCCACCGGCGAGGAGGCCGGTCAGCCCGGTTACGTCGACGCCGACCGCTACCAGCTGTGCGCGAACATGTATCTCGCCGAGTGCAACTGGCTGGTCGAGAAGACCGGCGACGGGTCACACCGGCTGTGCCAGTCGTGCGCGCTGACCCGCACCCGGCCCAACGACGACGACGCGAAGGCGCTACGGGCGTTCGCCGACGCAGAACGGGCCAAGCGCCGGTTGCTGTTCGAACTGCACGAGCTCGGTCTCCCGGTGATCGGCCGCGACGAGGACCCCGACTACGGGCTGGCGTTCGATCTGCTGTCCAGCGAACAGGAGAAGGTGTTCACTGGGCACGAAAACGGGCTCATCACACTGGATCTCGCCGAGGGCGACGACGTGCATCGGGAACAGCTGCGGTTGGCGATGGACGAGCCGTACCGCACGGTGCTCGGGCACTTCCGCCACGAGGTCGGCCACTATTACTACTACCGGCTGGTCAGCGTGGCGCCCGAGTTGGACAGTCAGTTCCGGGAGCTGTTCGGCGATCCCGACGCCGACTACCAGGCCGCGCTGGACCGTCACTACAGCGACGGTCCGCCGCCGAACTGGGAGGAGAACTACGTCTCGTCCTACGCCACGATGCATCCGGCCGAGGACTGGGCGGAGACCTTCGCGCACTACCTGCACATCCGCGACACGATGGACACCGCCGCGGCGTTCGGGTTCGCCCCGGCCTCGGCGACGATCGAGCGTAAGGTGTTGGGCCCCAGTGGGTTCGATGCGATCATCGAGATGTGGCTGCCGCTGTCGTGGGCGCTGAACATGGTGAACCGGTCGATGGGCAAGGAAGACCTGTACCCGTTCGTGCTGCCGCCGCCGGTGCTCGACAAGATGCGTTTCATCCACACCGTCGTCGAAGGCACCTGACCCCTGACCCCCCGTTCCGCGAGCGTGCGTGTCTGCACACGACACGCCGCGTAATCTCGACAGTTTGCGCACGCTCGCGGAGGCCGATCGGCAGACCCGGTGTGGTCGCGCGCCCCGACGAGCGTGCGCAAAATGCCGTAAAACACCGGCGTGTCGTGTGCAGACACGCACGCTCGCGAAGGGGGAGGAAGAGAGAGGGGGCTAGACGCCGGCGACGCCGTTGGACAGCAGTCTTCGGCCCTCGGGCCGGCCGTCGAGGGCACGGTTGCGCCGTTCGGTGATCTGCCAGCGGCCGTCGATGCGGCGCAGTCGGAAGTGGTTGGCCCCGGCGCGGGCCACCGAGATACCGTCGTCGCGGCGGGCCACCAGGATCGACTCGCACACCGCGACGGCCTCATCGCCGGTCACCGTCACCACCGCGGGCGCCAGGAAGTGGCACGACCCGCGGGTGATCAGCCCCTGATGGGCGTCCGAACGCACCATCGCCGCGACGTCCTCGCGGCTGGCCATCTGCCAGCCCTCCACGTCGTAACTGCCGTCGACGGCCCACAGCGACGCGACCGCGTCGGCGTCACCGGCGTCGACGAGCGGCCCGTAGGAGGCGATCAACCGCTCGATCGCGCGCTCGTCCTCGATGCGCTGCAGCCGCCGCTCCAGATCAGCCAGATCCGTCATCGGGTTCCCTTCCCGCCCAACAGTTTCTGCATGAACTGGTGGGTGCCCAGCACCACCTTCGCGCGGTCCGGGTCGTTGCGCCGGGCCACGTCGTCGGCGTTACCGCCCGCCACATACACCGGTCCGTTCGGCAGCTGCTCGAGCCCCTCGCGCGCCACGTCGGCGGGCTCGGCCACCCGCAGGCCCGGCACGTCGAAGTTCAGCCCGACCCGCTCCATCGCGGGGGTGCGGGTCACGCCGAGCACCAGTTCGAGCACGTGCACGTCGTAGTCGCGGAGCTCCAGCCACAGACTCTCGGCGAAGATCCGGCCGAACGCCTTCACCCCGCCGTACACGGTGTGGCGCACCGACCCGAGGTATCCGGCCATCGACCCGACCATCAGGATCCCGCCGCGGCGACGCTCACGCATGGGCCGCCCGTAGTGCTGCACCAGCGCCAGCATCGTGGTGATGTTCAGGTCGATCACCCGCTGAAACTCCGGCAACGGGCCGTCGAGGAACTCCTCGCTGCAGGTGTTGGCGCCCGCGTTGTAGATCAGCAGACCGACCTCGAGGTCGGCGGTCAGCCCGGTCACCCGGGACACCGCGTCCGCGGCGGTGAGGTCGACGGCCAGGGTGCGCACGTCGACGCCGAGACCGCGGCACTCGTCGGCCGTCGCCTCGAGCGGTCCGGGTTTGCGGGCCAGCAGCACCAGGTTGACCCCGGCTGACGCGAGTCGGCGGGCGAACTCGGCGCCGACACCTTCGGAACCGCCGGCGATCACCGCCCAGGGGCCGTAGTGGGAGAGATCGGTCACCGGGCCATTCTTGACGACGACGTCAGCCGGTCGCGGCCCGCCCCGCGGCCGCCGCAGAACTGTGATGCGGCCGTTAGCGATTCCCCTCGCCGTGTCGCGGGGGAGCGGACCGGTGCTGACCCTACGATCGCCCGGTGGCTGATCGCTATGGCTCCGATGTCCTCGCTCGCAACCCGCACCGCAAGCCCCGCTCCACCGAGGTGCCGATCGAGATCGGCATGGTCGTGGAGGACGCCCAGACCGGCTACGTGGGCGCCGTGGTGCGCGTCGAGTTCGGCCGGATGGAACTCGAGGACCGGCACGGCCGGCGTAAACCGTTCCCGGTCGGTCCCGGCTACCTGATCGACGGCAAGCCGGTGATCCTCACCGCCCCCAAGAAGCAGGCCCCGACGGCGCCGGCGCGCACCAAGTCCGGTTCCGTCGCGGTGCAGGGGGTGCGGGCGCGCACGGCGCTGGCCAGCCGCATCTACGTGGAGGGCCGCCACGACGCCGAGCTCGTCGAGCAGGTGTGGGGTGACGACCTGCGCATCGAGGGCGTCGTCGTCGAGTATCTCGGCGGCGTCGACGACCTCGCCGCGATCGTCGAGGAGTTCCGGCCCGGTCCGGGTCGGCGGCTGGGCGTGCTCGTCGACCACCTGGTCGCCGGCAGCAAGGAGGCCCGCATCGCCGAGGCGGTGCGCCGCGGTCCGGGCGGCGAGCACACGCTGGTGGTCGGTCACCCGTTCATCGACATCTGGCAGGCAGTCAAACCGGCCCGCCTCGGGCTCGAGCGCTGGCCGGAGATCCCGAAGGGCACGGACTGGAAGAAGGGTGTGTGCCGCGCGCTGGGCTGGCCCGCCGCCGACCAGGCCGACATCGCCCGGGCCTGGCAGCACATCCGCGGCCGGGTCCGCGACTGGACCGACCTGGAACCCGCGCTCATCGGCCGTGTCGAGGAGCTGATCGACTTCGTCACCGCGCCCTGACAGCGCGCGTGGTAAGCAGAACACGTGTCCGACGGTCTGTTCGACGTCCCCGGTGACGACCCCGCGCCGGTGCCCGCGACGGGCCCGGTGGGAGCGTCGGTGCCGTTGGCGGTGCGGATGCGCCCGGCGAACCTGGACGAGGTCGTCGGCCAGGACCATCTGCTGCAGCCCGGTTCGCCGCTGCGCCGCCTGGCCGAGGGGTCGGGCGCGGCGTCGGTCATCCTCTACGGCCCGCCCGGTACCGGGAAGACGACGCTGGCGTCGCTGATCTCGCAGGCCACCGGCCGCCGGTTCGAGGCGCTGTCCGCGCTGAGCGCCGGGGTCAAGGAGGTGCGCGCGGTCATCGACGTCGCCCGCCGCGCCGCGATGCACGGCGAGCAGACGGTGCTGTTCATCGACGAGGTGCACCGGTTCTCCAAGACGCAGCAGGACGCGCTGCTAGCGGCGGTGGAGAACCGGGTGGTGCTGCTGGTGGCGGCGACGACGGAGAACCCGTCGTTCTCGGTGGTGGCGCCGCTGCTGTCGCGGTCGCTGATCCTGCAGCTGCAGCCGCTGTCGACGGATGCGATCGCCACGGTGATCCGCCGGGCGATCGAGGATCCGCGCGGTCTGGGCGGGCGCGTGGAGGTCACCGACGACGCGGTCGACCTGCTCGTGCAGCTGTCGGCCGGGGATGCGCGGCGCGCGCTGACGGCGCTGGAGGTGGCCTCGGAGGCGACCGAGAAGGTGACCGTGGAGGTCATCGAGCAGTCGCTGGACAAGGCCGCCGTGCGCTACGACCGCGACGGCGACCAGCACTACGACGTGGTCAGCGCGTTCATCAAGTCGATCCGCGGCTCCGACGTCGACGCCGCCCTGCACTACCTGGCGCGGATGCTGGTCGCGGGGGAGGACCCGCGGTTCATCGCGCGCCGGCTGATGATCCTGGCCAGCGAGGACATCGGCATGGCCGATCCGACCGCGCTGCCGCTGGCGGTGGCCGCCGCGCAGACCGTGCAGCTGATCGGTATGCCCGAGGCGCAGCTGACGCTCGCGCACGCCACCGTGCACCTGGCGACCGCGCCGAAGTCCAATGCGGTGACGACGGCTCTGGGCGCGGCGATGGCCGACATCCGCGCGGGCAAGGCGGGTCTGGTGCCGCCGCATCTGCGCGACGGGCACTACTCCGGGGCCGAGAAGCTCGGTAACGCCGTCGGCTACAAGTACAGCCATGACGCGCCGGAAGGCGTTGTCCCGCAACAGTATCCACCGGACGAACTGGTCGGTGTGGACTACTACCACCCGACCAGTCGCGGCGTCGAACGCGAGATCTCGACCCGGGTGGAGAAACTGCGGGCGATCATCCGCCGCAGGCGCTGATCCGACCCCTCGACGTCCGGCACAAGCGGCGCCTACCTTGGTAGTCAACAAATTGGTTGATAAAAGGCAAGGTTGATCATTGGAGCGTGACGGCGATGAGGAAGCAGGGCTGGACCGCGCCTTTCTGGCGCTCGCCGATCCCGTCCGCCGGGCGATCGTGGCCAGGCTGTCACGGGGGCCTGCCACCGTCAACGAGCTGGCTGAGCCGTTCGACATCACGAAACAGGCGGTGTCCAAACACATTCAGGTCCTCGAGCAGGCGGGGCTGGTCACCAGGACCCGCGAGGCCCAGCGACGGCCGGTGCATCTGGACGCCGCGGCGCGCTGGAGCGGATGACCGCCTGGATCGACCGCTACCGCCTCGACGCCGAACGCAACTACCGCCGGCTGGACGCCCTGCTGTCCCGCATGACCGACAAGACCGAAAGGAGTTGACCGATGAGCAATCCGCTGAACCTGACCGCCCCCGTGGACACCCTGGCCATGGAGTTCACCCGCGAGTTCGACGCACCCGTGGCGGCGCTGTTCCGCGCCCACGCCGACCCCGAGCTCGTCAAGCAGTGGCTGGGCCCGCGCGGCCTGCGGATGACGATCGGCGAGTGGGACTTCAGATCCCATGGCGGACACCGTTATTCGCACGCCGACGAGAGTGGGGAGTACCGCTTCAACGGCACCTTCCACACGGTGCGGGAGAACGAGTTCATCCTGCAGACCTTCGAGTTCGAGGGCGCCCCGGACATGGTCAACCTCGAGTTCATGTGGTTCGAGGACCTCGGCGGCGGCCGCAGTCGGCTGCGCGGCCGCTCGATCTGCCCCAACCTCGAGGCCCGCGACGCGCTGCTGTCGTCGGGAATGGAAGGCGGCGTGGTCGAGGGCTACGAGAAACTCGACGAGCTGCTGGCGCGCTAGAAGACAAAGCCGGAAGACAAAAAAAGGGGGCGGTCCCGACCGTCGGGGGCAACGATCGGGACCGCCGGATCAGTTCGGCTCAGGCGCGCGTCAGCGCATGACCCCGGTGCGACGACGACCCATGAGGGCGGCCACCAGGGCCACACCCACCGCCGCGACGAGCACCTGGACTAGCAGTTCGAGCCAGTCGACGCCGCTGGTGCTGGTCGGGATGCCGACCGCGCGGGCGATCGCGGTGCCGATGAACGCCGAGACGATGCCGACCAGGATGGTCACGAGAAAGCCGATGGGTTGGCGACCGGGCACGACGAGTCGGCCGAGTATGCCGATGACGGTGCCGATCAGGATTGCGGTGATGATGCCGGTCATGGTCATGGTTCCTCCAAGGGGGCTCAGGTGACCGTCAGATACCCCTGGGGTCCCGGTAATAAACGCCTGCGTAAATCCAGCGGAGCCCGTTCGGTGATTACGCTCGAACCGTGGACTCCGACGTGCTCGACATCGAGACCGGCCAGCGCCGCATCATCGACCTCACCCGCGCGGTGCGCGAGTTCTGCGGCCGCCACCGCGACGGGCTGTGCAACGTGTTCGTTCCGCACGCCACCGCCGGGGTGGCGATCATCGAGGTCGGCGCCGGCTCCGACGACGATCTCGTCGACACGCTGGAGCGACTGCTGCCGCGCGACGACCGCTACCGGCACGCGCACGGCTCACCCGGTCACGGGGCCGACCACGTGCTGCCCGCCCTGGTCTCACCGTCGGTCACGCTGCCGGTGCAGGGTGGCAGGCCGCTTCTGGGTACCTGGCAGAGTGTGGTGCTCGTCGACCTCAACCGCGACAACCCGCGGCGCTCGGTGCGGCTGAGCTTCCTCGGTCAGGACTGATACGGGCACTCCCGGGCACGCCCGGTCGTTGCCTTTTAAGTGCGACCATCGCGACCGGTACTGTAGTGCGGTCGAATAGTCGCAGGTACCGGCACAAACGCAAGGAATGAATCGAACGTGCAGACACACGAGATCAGGAAGCGCTTCCTCGATCACTTCGTGAAAGCGGGGCATACTGAGGTGCCGAGCGCTTCGGTCATCCTCGACGACCCGAATCTGCTGTTCGTCAACGCGGGCATGGTGCAGTTCGTGCCCTACTTCCTCGGCCAGCAGACGCCGCCGTGGAAACGGGCGACCAGCATCCAGAAGTGCATCCGCACCCCCGATATCGACGAGGTGGGCGTCACCACCCGGCACAACACCTTCTTCCAGATGGCCGGCAACTTCTCGTTCGGCGACTACTTCAAGGAAGGTGCCATCGAGCTGGCCTGGAACCTGCTGACCAAGTCGGTCGACGACGGCGGCTACGGGTTCGACCCGGAGCGGCTGTGGGCCACCGTCTATCTCGACGACGACGAGGCCTTCGAGCTCTGGCAGAAGATCGCCGGACTGCCGCCGGAGCGGATCCAGCGCCGCGGCATGGCCGACAACTACTGGTCGATGGGCATCCCCGGGCCGTGCGGTCCGTGCTCGGAGATCTACTTCGACCGCGGCCCGGAGTACGGCATCGAGGGCGGCCCGGAGGCCAACGAGGACCGCTACATCGAGATCTGGAACCTCGTCTTCATGCAGAACGAGCGGGGCGAGGGCACCAGCAAGACCGACTTCGAGATCCTCGGGCCGCTGCCCCGCAAGAACATCGACACCGGTATGGGCGTCGAGCGCATCGCCTGCCTGCTGCAAGGCGTCGACAACGTCTACGAGACCGACCTGCTGCGCCCGGTCATCGACCGGGTGGCCGCGGTCGCGCCGCGCGGCTACGCGCAGGGCAACCACGACGACGACGTGCGCTACCGCATCATCGCCGACCACAGCCGCACCGCGGCGATCATCATCGGCGACGGCGTCAGCCCCGGTAACGAGGGCCGCGGCTACGTGCTGCGCCGCCTGCTGCGCCGCATCATCCGCGCCGCCAAGCTGCTCGGTGTCGACGACCCGATCATGGGCGACCTGATGGCCACCGTGCGCGACGCGATGGGCCCGTCGTACCCCGAACTGGTCAGCGACTTCGAGCGGATCAACCGCATCGCCGTCGCCGAGGAGACCGCGTTCAACCGCACCCTGGCCGCCGGGTCCCGGCTGTTCGACGAGGCCGCCAGCGCGACCAAGGCCAAGGGCGCCACCGTGCTGTCCGGCAGCGACGCGTTCACCCTGCACGACACCTACGGCTTCCCGATCGACCTGACCCTGGAGATGGCGGCCGAGCACGGCCTGTCCGTCGACGAGGAGGGGTTCCGCAGCCTGATGGCCGAGCAGCGTGCCCGTGCCAAGGCCGACGCGGCCGCCCGCAAGCAGGCACACGCGGACCTGTCGGCGTACCGCGACCTGGTGGACGCCGGCCCGACCGAGTTCACCGGCTTCGACGAGCTCACCTCGGAGGCGCGGGTGCTGGGCATCTTCGTCGACGGTTCGCGGGTGCCGGTGATCTCGCACGAGGACGCCGCCCGCCACGACCGCATCGAGCTGATCCTGGACCGCACCCCGTTCTACGCCGAGTCCGGCGGTCAGATCGCCGACGAGGGCACGATCAGCGGCGCCGGCAACTCCGGTGCGGCCAGGGCTGCGGTCACCGACGTGCAGAAGATCGCCAAGACGCTGTGGTCGCACCGCGTCACCGTCGAGTCAGGCGAGTTCGTCGAGGGTGACACCGTCGTCGCCGCCGTCGACCCCAAGTGGCGCCGCGGTGCCACCCAGGGCCACTCAGGCACCCACATGGTGCACGCGGCGCTGCGGGAGGTGCTGGGCCCCAACGCGGTTCAGGCCGGCTCGCTGAACCGGCCGGGCTACCTGCGGTTCGACTTCAACTGGCAGGGCCCGCTCACCGATGAGCAGCGCACCCAGATCGAGGAGGTCACCAACGAGGCGGTGCAGGCCGACTTCGAGGTGCACACCTTCATCGAGGACCTCGAGAAGGCCAAGGCCATGGGCGCGATGGCGATGTTCGGCGAGAAGTACCCCGAAAAGGTGCGTGTCGTCGAGATCGGCGGCCCGTTCTCGCTGGAGCTGTGCGGCGGCACCCACGTCGAGCGCTCCGCCCAGATCGGCCCGGTGACGATCCTCGGCGAGTCGTCGGTCGGCTCGGGTGTGCGCCGCGTGGAGGCCTACGTGGGCCTGGACTCGTTCCGCCACCTCGCCAAGGAGCGCGCGCTGATGGCCGGGCTGGCCTCGACGCTGAAGGTGCCGTCCGACGAGGTGCCCGCCCGGGTGGAGAACCTCGTCGAGCGGCTGCGCGCCGCCGAGAAGGAGCTCGAGAAGCTGCGGCTGGCAAACGCACGCGCCGCGGCCGCCAATGCCGCCGCCGGGGCGGAACTTGTGGGTAAAGTCCGTCTGGTGGCGCAACGGATGGCCAGCGGGATGACGGCGAACGATTTGCGCGCATTGGTCGGTGACATTCGCGGCAAACTCGGCAGCGACCCGGCTGTCGTTGCGCTGATCGCCGAGGGGGACAACGACACGGTGCCGTTCGTGGTGGCGGTCAACCCCGCCGCCCAGGACCTCGGGTTGCGGGCCAACGACCTGGTGAAGGTGTTGGGCGCGGCGGTCAACGGTCGTGGCGGCGGTAAGGCCGACCTGGCACAGGGTTCAGGTAAGGGGGCGGTGGGAATCGACGCGGCGCTGGCCGCGCTGCGTGCCGAGATCGACCGGAGCTGAACCGCGTGGCCTCCACCGACGACCGTCTGCCGGACCGGCCGGGCAGTTCGCTGGACCCGCCTGATCCGGGTCGGGGCCGTCGGATCGGGATCGACGTCGGCACCGTGCGCATCGGGGTGGCCGTCAGCGATCCCGACGGGATCCTGGCTACGCCGGTGGAGACGGTCCAGCGGGATCGCCGCAAGAACTCCGACCGCCACATCGGCCGGCTCGTCGCGCTGGTCCGCGAACTCGACGCCGTCGAGGTGGTGGTCGGGCTGCCGCGCACCCTGGCCGACCGCGCCGGCACGTCCGCCAAGGACGCCGTCGCGCTGGCCGACGCGCTGGCCGCCCGCATCAGCCCGACGCCGGTGCGGCTGGCCGACGAACGACTCACCACCGTGATGGCCCAGCGGTCCCTACGGGAGGCCGGTGTCCGGGCCAAGGGGCAGCGCTCGGTCATCGACCAGGCCGCCGCGGTGGGCATCCTGCAGAACTGGTTGGACCAACGGCGTGCGGTGATCGCGAGCACCGCGCATGGAGAGGTTGGCGATGACTGACCATTGGGGCCAGGATCGAGCCGAGCCCGTGGCGGTCGGACCGCCGCGGCGCCGGATGACCCGCGCCGACCGGATCCGCGCGGCGCGCAACCGCCGCAAGCGCCGGATCGCCGGCGGGGTCGCGATCGGCGTGCTGATCGTGGTCGTGGTCGGTGCGGTGTTCCTCGGATCGCGGCTGTGGCACTCCTTCTTCGGCGGTACCACCGACTTCACCGGCGACGGCGTCAACGACGTGGTCATCCAGGTGCACGACGGTGACACCACCACCGCGATCGGGCAGACGCTGCAGGACCACAACGTGGTGGCGAACGCCGCCGCGTTCGTCGACGCCGCACAGGGCAACGAGGCGATCGCGGCGATCCAGCCGGGCTTCTACAAGTTGCGCACCGAGATCTCGGCGGCCAACGCCGTGCAGCGGCTGGCCGATCCGCAGAACCGGGTCGGCAAGCTGACCATCCCGGAGGGCCGCCAGCTCGACGACGTACGCGATGTCAAGACCGACGCGGTGACACAGGGCATCCTGTCGCTGATCGCCGAGGCGTCGTGCGTCGACCTCGACGGCGAGCGCACCTGCGTGTCGGCCGACGCGCTGCGGGAGGCCGCCGCGACGGCCAGCCTCGACACGCTGAAGGTGCCGGAGTGGGCGGTCGCACCGGCCACCATGATGGGCGACGACCACCGCCGGCTGGAGGGCCTGATCGCGGCGGGCACCTGGAACATCGACCCGTCGGCGGATCCGCAGGAGATCCTGTCGACGCTGATCTCGGCCAGCGCCGAACGGTACGCCCAGGGCGGGCTGCTGAAGATGGCCGCCGCGATGAACATGTCGCCGTACCAGATCCTGACTGTGGGGTCGCTGGTGCAGCGTGAGTCGAACCCGGAGGACTTCGACAAGGTCGCCCGAGTGATCTACAACCGGTTGGCCGAGGACCGCACGCTGGAGTTCGACTCGACGGTGAACTATCCGCTCGACCGTGTCGAGGTGGCCACCACCGACAACGACCGGGCGCAGCACAATCCGTGGAACACCTATGTGCGGCCCGGGCTGCCCGCGACGCCGATCTGCTCGCCGGGACAGCCGGCCCTGCAGGCCGCCGAGCGGCCCGCCGACGGCGACTGGCTGTACTTCGTCACCGTGGACATGGAGGGCACCACACTGTTCACCCGGGAGTACGACCAGCACCTGGAGAACATCGAGATCGCGCGCCGCAACGGCGTTCTCGACTCGGCGCGGTGAGCGGACGCAAGGCGGCGGTCCTCGGGTCGCCGATCGCCCATTCCCGGTCGCCGCAACTGCACCTGGCGGCGTACCGGGCGCTCGGCCTGACCGACTGGACCTATGACCGCATCGAGTGCACCGCCGAGCAGTTGCCCGGGCTGGTCGGCGGGCTGGGCCCGGAATGGGTCGGGCTGTCGGTGACGATGCCCGGCAAGTTCGCGGCGTTGCGCGTCGCCGATGAGCGCACCACGCGGGCCGAACTGGTCGGCTCGGCGAACACGCTGGTCCGCACCGAGACCGGTTGGCGGGCCGACAACACCGACATCGACGGGGTCTCCGGCGCGCTGGGGGAGGTGCCCACCGGGCACGGGGTCGTGGTCGGGTCGGGCGGGACGGCGCCCGCGGCGGTGGTCGGGCTGGCCGAGCTCGGGGTCCGGCGCATCACGGTGCTGGCCCGCAACCGTGAGAAGGCCGCGCCGCTGGTGGAGCTGGCCGGGCACGTGGGCGCCGAGGGGCGCTGGTGCGATATCGAGGGCACCGGGGTCGCGGCGACGCTGGCCGACGCCGACGTCATGGTCAGCACCATCCCGGCCGCGGCGGCCGCCGGGCACGCCGACGTGCTCGCGGTGGTGCCGCTGCTGCTCGACGCGATCTACGACCCGTGGCCGACCCCGCTGGCCGAGGCGGTGACCGCCAGGGGCGGCCGGGTGATCAGCGGTCTGCAGATGCTGCTCAATCAGGCGTTCTCCCAGGTCGAACAGTTCACCGGGATGCCCGCGCCCAAAGAGGCGATGCGGGCGGCGCTGGAGGGCGCTTAGCCTTCGACTGTGGGGGTGGCCGCGGTGCTGGTCTGGCTGCTCGCGCTGAGCGTCTTCGACCTGCGCGAGCGCCGACTGCCGAACTGGCTGACGCTGCCGGGCGCGGCGGTGATCCCGGCGGTCGCGGCGCTGCACGGCAGGGGTCCGGCGGCGCTGGCCGGTGCGGGCGCGCTGTTCGCGGTCTATCTCGTCGTGCATCTGGTGGCGCCCGCATCGCTGGGGGCGGGTGACGTCAAACTCGCGCCCGGGATCGGTGCGCTGACGGGTGCGTTCGGTGCCGACGCGTGGCTGGTGGCCGCTTTGGGGACGGCGCTGCTGTCCGCGGTGTGGGCGGTCGCGTTGCTTGTTCGGCGATCGGACTCCGTTGTGCCACACGGTGTCTCGATGTGCATCGGCGCCGCCGCGGTTTACCTATTGCATACCGTGAGTAGGTAAGCGCATACTCGGAGTATGCAAATCACTCCGTCGACCCTGTCCGCCCTGTCCGAGCGGTACCTCGCCGCCTGGGCCGCGCGCGATCCCGATGCGATCGCGAACCTGCACGCCACGGACACGCAGTTCTGGATCCACAACGGCGCAGGTCCGGTGTTCGGCCGCGCCGCCGCCCGCGATGCCTTCGCCACGCTGTTCGCCCAGTTCCCGGACTTCTCGTTCGAGGTCTACCGGGTGCTCTACGGCGACGACCACTGGGTACTGGACTGGGCACTGATCTCCGGCGACATCCGGTTCGACTGCCTGGATCTGGTGACCGTCAGCCCGGAGGGGCTGGTCAGGCGCAAGGACTCGTTCATCGACGCCGCCCAGCTCGCCGCCGCGCTCGACGGGGCGGGATCATGACCGCCGGTGTGGTCGACCAGCTTCCGCTCGTCGACGCCCTGCCCGTCGCCCACCTCTTCGACATGCAGGTCGATCTCCAGCCGGCGCAACCGATCTCGACGCCCCTCGGTACGCGGCTGACCTTCGTCGTCAACGGCGGCACCATCACCGGCCCGGCGCTGACCGGCGAGGTGCTGCCCGGCGGCGGTGACTGGCTGCTCGTCGGCGCCGACGGCGTCGGCCGCGTCGACGTCCGCGTCACCCTGCGGTCCCACGACGACGTGCTCATCCACTTCGAGAGCGCCGGCATCATCAAGGTTCCCGCCGACGGGCTGCAGCGGCTGGCCGCCGGGCAGGCACTGCCGTTCGGCGAGACGTACGTGCGGACCACCCCGCGGCTGGCCACCTCCGACGAGCGCTACGCCCGCATCAGCCGCGGCCGGGTCGGCGGCCGGTGGTTTGCGCAGGCACCGGTTCTGGTGCTCGAGACGGTCGGGCGCCGCAGCGGTGAGCGGCGTATCACCCCGGTGCTCTACCTGCGGTGGGGTAACGCGCTGGTGGTGATGGCCGCCAACGCCGGATCGTCGCGCACCCCGGCGTGGTGGCTGAACCTGCGCGACGCCGGATCGGGTGCCGTGCAGGTCGGTGCCGCCCGTTGGACGGTGCGGCCGCGGGAGCTGACCGGCGACGAACGTGACCGCGCCTGGCGTGCCTTCGTCGAGATGTACCCGCAGGCCGAGCATTACACCCGTTTCACCGAACGGCGGTTCCCGCTTGTTGCGCTGGAACCCGCGCCAACCACTCCGGCACCGGACAGGTGATCGCGAAGTCGATTACCTCGGACGTCATGGAACCCGCGCAGCCGGTCCGTCGTACTTGCATACTCAAGGTATGCCCGCACCCCGCCGCACCCAGGCCGAGCGCACCGAGGCGACGACGACCGCGCTGCTCGCCGCCGCCCGCGCGCTGTTCGTCGAGCACGGCTACGAGGCGACCTCACTGGACGCCGTCGCCGCCGCCGCCGGGATGACCAAGGGCGCGGTCTACCACCACTTCGACGGCAAGCGCCGGCTGTTCGAGGCCGTCCTCACCCAGGAGGTGCAGCGCATGACGGGCCCGCTGCTCGAGGCCTACCGGCGCAAGAAGGACCCCTGGGAGGCGTTCGGCAGCGCCTGCCGCGCCTTCCTCGGCGAATGCCTCGACCCGGGTGTGCAGCGCATCGTGCTGCGCGACGGGTTCACCGCGCTGGGCTGGGAGGAGGTGCGCCGCCTCGAGCAGCCGCTGCTGGAGTTGATGGAGCAGGCGATCACCCGCGCCGTCGACGCCGGCCGGATCGCCCGGCGACCCGCCGCGCCGCTGGCCCACTTCCTGTTCGGGGCGCTGTGCGAGGCCGCGATGACCGTCGCCCGCGCCGACGACCCGGACAGCGCACACCGGCAGGCGGTCAGTGAGCTGCGTCGCGTCCTGGACGGCCTGGTGATCGGCTGATTCGGGCCTGCGATCCCGACATGGGAAGATGGGACACGTGTTGCGATGGACCACTGCTGGTGAATCACACGGCCGCGCCCTGGTGGCCGTGGTCGAAGGCATGGTCGCGGGAGTCCACGTAACCTCCGACGACATCGCGGCACAGTTGGCCCGCCGTCGTCTGGGGTACGGCCGCGGCGCCCGGATGAAGTTCGAACAGGACCTGGTCACGGTGCTGGCCGGGGTGCGCCACGGCGTCACACTGGGCGGGCCGATCGCGATCGAGATCGGCAACACCGAGTGGCCCAAGTGGGAGACGGTGATGGCGCCGGACCCCGTCGACCCCGCTGAGCTGGCCGAAAGCGCCCGCAACGCGCCGCTGACCCGGCCCCGGCCCGGCCACGCCGACTACGCGGGCATGCTCAAGTACGGCTTCGACGACGCCCGCCCGGTGCTGGAGCGCGCCAGCGCCCGCGAGACCGCGGCCCGCGTCGCCGCCGGCACCGTCGCCCGCAACTTCCTCAAGGAGGCGCTCGGCGTCGAGGTGATCTCGCACGTCATCTCCATCGGCGCCTCCGAGCCGTACGTCGGCCCGCCGCCGCAGGCCGCGGATCTGGCCGCCATCGACGCCAGCCCGGTGCGCGCGTTCGACAAGGCCGCCGAGGAGTCGATGATCGCCGAGATCGAGGCCGCCAAGAAGGACGGCGACACCCTCGGCGGCGTGATCGAGGTGGTGGCCAACGGGCTGCCGGTCGGGCTCGGCTCCTTCATCAGCGGCGACAACCGCCTCGACAGCCAGCTGGCCGCCGCGGTGATGGGCATCCAGGCCATCAAGGGTGTCGAGATCGGCGACGGTTTCGAGACCGCCCGCCGCCGCGGCAGCGCCGCCCACGACGAGATGTACCCCGGCCCCGACGGTGTCGTCCGCTCGACGAACCGGGCCGGCGGGCTGGAGGGCGGCATGACCAACGGCCAGCCGCTGCGGGTGCGCGCCGCGATGAAGCCGATCTCCACGGTGCCGCGGGCGCTGGCCACCGTCGACATGGCCACCGGCGAGGAGGCCGTCGCGATCCACCAGCGCTCCGACGTGTGCGCGGTGCCCGCCGCCGGCGTGGTGGCCGAGACGATGGTCGCGCTGGTGCTGGCCCGCGCGGCGCTGGAGAAGTTCGGCGGTGACTCGCTGGCCGAGACCAAGGCCAACATCGACAACTACCTGCGGGCGGTGGCCGCCCGCGAACCGGCGCAATCGGTGCAGGCCTCACGCTGATGGCTCCCCGGGCGGTACTGGTCGGGTTGCCCGGATCGGGCAAGTCGACGATCGGGCGCCGGCTGGCCAAGGCGCTGGGGCTGGAGTTGCTCGACACCGACGCCGCGATCGAGGAGACCACCGGCCGCACCATCGCCGACATCTTCGCCACCGACGGTGAGGCGGAGTTCCGCCGCATCGAGGAGGAGGTCATCCGCTCGGCGCTGCAGACCCACGACGGGGTGCTGTCACTCGGCGGCGGTGCCGTCACCACCCCCGGGGTGCGCGAGGCGCTGGCCGGCCACACCGTGATCTACCTGGAGATCAGCGCCAACGAGGGCATCCGGCGCACCGGCGGCAGCACCGTGCGCCCGCTGCTGGCCGGGCCCGACCGCGCCGAGAAGTACAAAGAGCTCATGGCGCAACGGGTTCCGCTGTACCGCAAGGTCGCGACCATGCGCGTCAACACCAACCGGCGCAACCCCGGCGCCGTCGTCCGCTATATCGTCAGCCGGCTGGAGAACGAGAACGCCCAGGGCCAGTCCCGGCGCAGGCGCCGTCCGCCGTGGCGGCGCGGCCCGTCCTCGCTGTCCGCCGAACCCAGTACCGAGGCCCCGCCGTCACCGGCGACGGTCGCCGCCCGCAACGCAAAGGTCAACCGTGACTGAGCCCGTGAGAGTAGACGTCCTCGTCGACCCGCCGTACCCCGTCATCATCGGCACCGGACTGCTCGGTGAGCTCGAGCGCACGCTCGAAGGTCGGCACAAGGTCGCGATCCTGCACCAGCCGGTGCTGGCCCAGACCGCCGAGGTGATCCGGAAGACCTTGGCGGACAAGGGAATCGACGCACACCGCATCGAGATCCCGGATGCCGAGAAGGGCAAGGACCTGCCCGTCGTCGGCTTCATCTGGGAGGTGCTCGGCCGCATCGGCGTCGGCCGCAGGGACGCCATCGTCAGCCTCGGCGGGGGAGCGGCCACCGACGTGGCAGGCTTCGCCGCGGCCACCTGGCTGCGCGGTATCGACATCGTGCACGTGCCCACCACACTGCTCGGCATGGTCGACGCCGCGGTGGGCGGCAAGACCGGCATCAACACCGACGCCGGGAAGAACCTCGTCGGCGCCTTCCACCAGCCCGCCGCCGTGCTCGTCGACCTGGCCACGCTGGAGACGCTGCCGCGCAACGAACTCGTCGCGGGCATGGCCGAGATCGTCAAGGCCGGGTTCATCGCCGACCCGACGATCCTGGACCTGATCGAGGCCGACCCCGAGGCCGCCCTGGATCCCACCGGAACCGTTCTGCCCGAACTGATCCGGCGCGCCATCGCGGTCAAGGCGGAGGTGGTGGCCGCCGACGAGAAGGAATCGCAGCTGCGCGAGATCCTCAACTACGGCCACACCCTCGCCCACGCCATCGAACGCCGCGAGCGCTACCAGTGGCGCCACGGCGCCGCGGTCTCGGTGGGGCTGGTGTTCGCCGCCGAACTCGGCAGGCTGGCGGGCCGTCTCGACGACGCCACCGCCGACCGGCACCGGTCGATCCTGACGTCGCTGGGCCTGCCGGTCAGCTACGACGCCGACGCGTTCCCGCAGCTGCTGGAGAACATGGCCGGCGACAAGAAGACCCGCGCCGGGGTGCTGCGCTTCGTCGTGCTCGACGGGCTGGCCAAACCCGGCCGGCTGGAGGGCCCGGATCCGTCGCTGCTGGCGGCGGCGTACTCAGAGATCGGAGCGGAGGCGTCATGACGCAGACGGTGCTTGTGGTCAACGGCCCCAACCTCGGTCGACTCGGCAAGCGCGAACCGGAGGTCTACGGCAGCACCACCTATGAGCAGCTGGTGGCCCTGATCGAGGCCCAGGCCGCCGAACTGGGCTTCAACGCGGTGGTGCGGCAGAGTGACAGCGAGGCCGACCTGCTCGGCTGGATCCATGCGGCCGCCGACGCCGGGGACCCGGTGATCATCAACCCGGGCGCGTTCACCCACACCTCGATCGCGCTGCGCGACGCCTGCGCCGAACTGCGCGCGCCGTTGATCGAGGTGCACATCTCCAATGTGCACGCCCGCGAGGAGTTCCGCCGCCACTCCTACCTGAGCCCGATCGCCACCGGGGTGATCATCGGCCTCGGGATCCAGGGCTACCTGCTCGCGCTGCGGTATCTCGCCACGGCACTGCCGCCCGCGGCGCCGGAGGAGTGACTCCGCCCCCGAATTAGGCTTCGGCGCAAATTAAGGTCTTCCAAGTTAGCGAAGCCTAACGTAACCTTCCCTCGGTCGTTGCCGGTGATCAAGGGTGGTGAAATTGCGCGTCGTCTTCTTCGGATTCCAGACCTGGGGTGTGAGAACCCTGCAGGCGCTACTCGATCTGGGACATGACGTCCCGCTGGCGGTGACCCATCCGCGCAGCGGGCAGTCCTACAAGGCGATCTGGGCGGACTCGGTCGAGGACTTCGCGCGCGAGCGCGCCATCCCGGTCCATCTCACCGAACGCATCGACCACGACACCATCGATCTGGTCAAACACGCCGAGCCCGACGTCATCGTCGTCAACAGCTGGTACACCTGGATGCCGCCGGAGCTGTACAACCTGCCGCCGCACGGCACGCTGAACCTGCACGATTCGCTGCTGCCGAAGTTCACCGGCTTCTCCCCGGTGCTGTGGGCGCTGATCAGCGGTGAGTCGGAGTTCGGCCTGACCATTCACCGGATGGACGAGGGCCTGGACACCGGCGACATCCTGGTCCAGCACGCGCTGCCGATCGGACCCGACGCGACCGGCACCGAGTTGGTGCTGCGCGGGATGGAGCTGATCCCCGGAGCGCTGCGGGAGGCGCTGACCGCGCTGGAGACCGGCACCGCGGTGTGGCGCCCGCAGAACAAGGCCGAACGCACCTACTTCCACAAGCGATCCGAGCGCGACAGCCTCATCGACTGGACCTGGCCGGCCGAGGACCTGGAACGGTTCGTGCGGGCGCTGTCGGAGCCGTATCCGCGGGCCTACACCCACTACCGCGGCGAGCGCATCGAGGTGCTGGCGGCCCGGGTGTCGGAGGCGCGCTACGGCGGCACCCCCGGCCGGGTGGTGGTGCAGGAGGGCGGCGGTGTGGTGGTGAGCGGGCCCGACGCCCGCCGCGGAGGCAACCGCGGGCTCGTCATCACCAGGGTGCGCACCGCCGACGGAACCGAGCACGACGGCCGCGAGTTCTTCCTGCCGGGCGGGTACCTGACGAGCCGGGTGTAGCGATGCCCCTGCTGGCGAACCGGCCCGCGCCGCCGCTGCTGCTGGCCGCGCACCGACGTGTCCTGACGACGCTGCCCGTCCCACTGGTCCGGCAGGCGTTCTACCTGACGATGCTGCACCGGCGCGGGAACTTCCGGAACCCGCGCACCTTCAACGAGAAGGTCAACTGGCGCATCCTCAACGACCGGCGGGACCGGATCATCGCCGCGTGCGACAAACTGCGGATGAAGGAGATGGCCAGGGCCGCCTATCCCGGCGACGATCTGAAGATCCCGGAAGTCCTTTGGGCGGGAACGGATCTGCGCGACGCGCCGGATCCGGTGAGCCTGCCGCCGTGGGTGCTCAAACCCAACCACAGCAGCGGGCAGGCGCTGTTCGGGCCCGGCCCGGACACCGACGTGGCGACCCTGCTGGACAAGACCCGCGACTGGTGGCGGCGCACCCCGCTGGAGCTGGGGGAGTGGGGCTACCGTGAGGCGCGGCCGCTGCTGTTTCTCGAACGGCGCATCCCGACCCCAGACGGGGAGCCGCCCGCGGACTACAAGTTCTTCGTGTTCGACGGCCGCGTCGAGCTGATCCAGGTCAACCGCGGCCGGTTCGGACACCAGACCGCGACGTTCCTCGACGCCGACTGGAACCGGCTGCCGGTGCGGTGGCGGATCCGACCCGTCGCCGATGAGCCGCGGCCCGCGGAACTCGACGCGATGCTGCGCATCGCGAGCACGCTGGGCGCCGACTGGGATTTCATCCGCATCGACCTGTACGCCGTCGACGGGCAGGTCTGGTTCGGTGAGTACACCCCGTACCCGGGCGGTGGACTGCTGCGCTACACACCGCGCCGCTTCGACGACGAGCAGGGGCGGCACTGGACGCTACCGCCGCTGGACCAGGTCCGGCGGGGCATGCCCTAGAGAGCGGGACGCTAGGTCCGGTTCTCCTCGGTCGGGGTGTCCGCCAGCTCCGTCCCGGTGCCGCCGACCGCGGCGAACACATCGGTGTCGGCCCGGTCCTCATCGTCGCCGCGGCGCAGGTGCGGCATCTGATCGGCGTTGCGGTCGATGAGGTAGCGGCCCAGCGCCACCCCCGCGATCGACAGCAGGAACACCACCAGCGCGGTGAACGCCGCGAACGTGGTGACTTCGTTGATGAGCGCCTCCACGTAGAGGCTCTTGTAGAACAGCGAGATGAACCAGGCCACCGCGCCGCTGACGATCCCGGCGAACAGACCGGCCAGCAGCCAGGTCATCGCCAGGTCACCGCGGCGGTCCGGATCCGGGTTGGCGCGCGCGTCGGCCCGGCCGTCGATCAGCCCCCACACGAACGCGGCGATCGCGAAGAGCGACACCAGTACGACGCTGATCAGGCCCGCCTTGGTCTCCCACGCGTTGATCATCGCCCCTTGCAGCAACCGAACGATCACCATCAGGGTCGCGAACACCAGTCCGCGCAGCAACCACTTACTCATGGGGCCTCACCTTAGCGAGTAGCGTCTGGGACCGTGACCATTTCTCAGCGGCGCGGCCGGCTGCGTGAGCGCCTGGCCGCAGCGGACCTGGACGCGATGCTGGTGACGGATCTGGTCAACGTGCGTTACCTGTCCGGATTCACCGGTTCCAACGCCGCCCTGCTGATCCGCGCCGACGACGACACGCCGGTCCTGGCCACCGACGGGCGCTACCGCACGCAGGCGGCCCGGCAGGCACCCGACGCCGAGATCGTCATCGAGCGGGCGTGCGGCCCCTACCTGGCGCGCCGGGCGGCGGCCGACGGGGTGAAACGGCTGGGCTTCGAGAGCCACGTCGTGACGGTGGACGCGCACGCCCGGCTGCTCGACGCGGCCGGCGAGGGCACCGAGCTGGTGCGCGCCGCCGGCACCGTGGAGGCTCTGCGCGAGGTCAAGGACGCCGGCGAGGTCGCGATCCTGCGGCTGGCGTGCGAGGCCGCCGACGCGGCGCTGCGCGACCTGATCGACCGCGGCGGATTGCGGCCCGGCCGCACCGAGAAGGAGGTGCGCCGCGAGCTGGAGGCGCTGATGCTCGACCACGGCGCCGATGGCCCGTCGTTTGAGACGATCGTGGCGACCGGCGCCAACTCGGCGATCCCGCACCACCGGCCCACCGACGCGGTGCTCGCCGCCGGTGACTTCGTCAAGATCGACTTCGGGGCCCTGGTCGCCGGGTACCACTCCGACATGACCCGCACCTTCGTGCTGGGGCCCGCGGCCGACTGGCAGCGCGAGATCTACGAGCTGGTCGCCACCGCGCAGCGGGCCGGCCGCGAGGCGCTGGCGCCCGGGGTGGCGCTCAAGGACGTCGACGCCGCCTCCCGGCAGGTCATCGTCGACGCCGGATACGGCGACAATTTCGGGCACGGCCTCGGACACGGGGTCGGGCTGCAGATCCACGAAGCACCGGGAATCAACTCCGCCGCCGCCGGTACACTGCTTGCTGGCTCCGCGGTGACCGTGGAGCCCGGTGTCTACCTACCTGACCGTGGCGGCGTCCGCATCGAGGACACGCTCGTCGTCGGAGACGGCACTCCCGACTTGCTCACCCGGTTCCCCAAGGAACTGGCCATCCTCTAAAAGGAGTAGTACCAACGTGGCAACGACCGCCGACTTCAAGAATGGGCTCGTCCTGGTGATCGACGGCCAGCTCTGGCAGATCATCGAGTTCCAGCACGTCAAGCCCGGTAAGGGGCCGGCGTTCGTGCGCACCAAGCTCAAGAACGTGGTGTCGGGCAAGGTCGTCGACAAGACCTACAACGCCGGTGTGAAGGTGGAGACCGCCACCGTGGACCGCCGCGACGCCACCTACCTGTACCGCGACGGCAGCGACTTCGTCTTCATGGACTCCGAGGACTACGAGCAGCACCCGCTGGGTGAGGACCTCGTCGGCGACGCCTCGAAGTTCCTGCTCGAGGGCATGCCGGTGCAGATCGCGTTCCACAACGGCTCGCCGCTGTACCTGGAGCTGCCGGTGTCGGTGGAGCTCGAGGTCACCCACACCGAGCCCGGTCTGCAGGGCGACCGCTCCAGCGCGGGCACCAAGCCGGCCACCGTGGAGACCGGCGCCGAGATCCAGGTCCCGCTGTTCATCAACACCGGCGACAAGCTCAAGATCGACACCCGCGACGGCAGCTACCTGGGCCGGGTGAATGCCTGACCGCCGACCGGAGAAGGGTCGGCACCAGGCCCGGAAACGCGCCGTCGAGCTCATCTTCGAGGCCGAGGCGAAAGGTCTGACCCCCGCGGAGGTCGCCGAGGCGCGCACCGCGCTGGCCGAGACCGACCCCGAGGCCACACCCCTGAACCCGTACACGGTGACGGTCGCGCGCGGCGTCACCGAGCATGCCGCGCACATCGACGACCTGATCTCCGCGCACCTGCAGGGCTGGACGCTGGAGCGGCTGCCCGCCGTCGACCGCGCGATCCTGCGGGTGGCGGTGTGGGAGTTGCTGCACGCCGACGACGTGCCCGAGCCGGTCGCGGTTGACGAGGCGGTCGAACTGGCCAAGCATCTGTCCACCGACGACTCACCGGGGTTCGTCAACGGTGTGCTCGGGCAGGTGATGCTTGTGACGCCGCAGATCCGGGCGGCCGCGCAGGCAGTCCGGGGTACCGACGACGGGGGTTAGCGATGTCCGAGCCGCAGGACTGGGCGCCGTACTCGAGCGTTGACGAGGCCGCCCGGGTGTACCTGCGCGATCCGGACCTTGCCCTCGACCAGCTGCGGCCGGTGGTGGACCTGCACGCCATCCAGTCGTTCATCATGTCGCGCGGCGTCGTCGAGGAGTCGTGGGGCGAGGCGCTGTGGCAGGAGATCGTCCTGACCGACGGGCACCGGCTGATCATGTGGCGCGCCGACGACGAACTGTCCACCGAGGGCGGCCGCGAACGTCGCGTGCTCACCACCTCGGTGCGCACGATCCTGCTGTCGACCATCACCGACCATGTGCTCACCGCCGAGTACGAGGTGTTCGACGACTCCACCCGCCGGCTCACCGAGGTGCGGCTGCGGATGTACACCCAGCTGCTGACGCGGACGCGGCGCAAGTCGGCCACCGAGTCCGACATCTACTGCGAGTCGTTCCGCTACTACAAGTCCGTCGACAACGGCGGCCTGGCCCAGATGCAGCGGCTGCTGCAGTTCGGCCGGGTGCTCTCGCACGCTATGAAGTGAACACGCTATGAAGTGAATATGACGTGAAACTGCCGCACGGCCGCGCATTTCGCTCACGGCGATTGTTAATTCCCGGCCCACCGTAGGTGGCGTTATGCCGACCAGTCGGCGGCTTTCGGCCTGCTCGGCGCTGATTAACGGCGGCGCAATCGATTAACGTGTCCGAACGCCGATTTGGCCGTGCTGCAACCGCCGCCGGCAACTCTTACCGTGACGGGCATGTCGCCAGCCGAGCCGACTCCGATCCGGCGAGTGCGTGCAGACCGGGCCCGTCAGGTCGCCGACGTGCTGCGCCACCAGATCTACGCCGGTGCCTACGACGACGGGCTGCCCTCAGAGCAGACGCTGGCGGCGGAGTTCTTCGTATCTCGCAACACCATTCGCGAGGCCCTCGCGGTGCTGAAGAACGAGGGCCTGATCGAACGCGGCCCCAAGGTCGGCACTCACGTGGCGGTGCGCAAGTTCACCCACGGTCTTGACGCACTGGCCGGGCTTAAGGAGACGTTCAAGGGCTACGGCGAGGTGCGCAACGAGGTGCGCGCGGTGCAGGAGCTCGCCGCCCCGCCCGCGGTCGCCCGCAGGCTGCACCTGACGGCCGGTGCACCGGTGGTGTTCATCGAGCGCCTGCGCTACCTGGGCGAGCTGCCGCTCTCGCTGGATCTGACCTACCTGGCACCGGATATCGGCGCCGAGGTGGTTCGCCATCCGCTGGAGTCCAACGACATCTTCGCGCTTATCGAACAGCTCAGCGGACACCGATTGGGTTCGGCCAGTCTGGCGTTGGAAGCGATTCCCGCGGACCCGCATTCGGCCGCGACGCTGCAGGTGCCGGACGGCGCACCGGTGCTGATGCTGGAACGGCTCACTCATCTCGACGACGGCAGACCCGTTGACCTCGAATACATCCGGATGCGTGGTGACCGAATCACCATGCGCGGCAGCCTGATGAGGAGCGATTCATGACGCTGACCAACCAACGTGTGGACGTGCCGGTGACCATCGACGAATCGCTGTGCATCGACGGGTGCACCCTCTGCGTCGACGTCTGCCCGCTCGACTCGCTGGCGATCAACCCCGACACCAACAAGGCCTACATGCACGTCGACGAGTGCTGGTACTGCGGGCCGTGCGCAGCGCGATGTCCCACCGGTGCCGTGACCGTCAACATGCCCTACCTGATTCGCTGAGGAACATCCGTGAGAAGACTCCACGCAACGAGCGCCCTGCGCCGGTTTGCGGCGCTGACCGCCGGACTTTCGCTGGCACTCACCGGCTGCTCGCTGGACTCGTCGTCCAATTCCGCCGATGACGTCGTCGACGTGGTGATCGGCTACCAGTCCAAGACCATCAACACCGTCACCGCCGGCACCCTGATGCGTGCCCAGGGTTATCTGGACAAGCGGCTGGGCGACATCACCGAGCGCACCGGCACCCGATACAACGTCGTCTGGCAGGACTACGACACCGGCGCACCGATCACCGCGCAGATGGTGGCCGAGAAGATCGACATCGGTTCGATGGGCGACTACCCGCTGCTGATCAACGGGTCCAAGACCCAGGGCAATGAGCGGGCCCGCACCGCGTTCGTCTCGATCACCGGCTACCACCCGCGCGGCGCACTGAACATGGTTGTGGTGCGGCCGGATTCACCGATCCAGACGCTCTCCGACCTGCGGGGGCGCAAGGTGTCGGCCAGTGTGGGCTCAGCCGGCCACGGCTATCTGGTGCACGCGCTGAGCAAGGAGGGCATCGACCCGAACACCGGGGTCGAGGTGCTCAACCAGCAACCGCAGGTCGGGGCCTCGGCGCTGGAGTCGGGGCAGGTGGACGCGCTGTCGCAGTTCGTTGCCTGGCCCGGGCTGCTGGTTCACCAGGGCAAGGGCAGGCTGGTCTACGACGGGGCCGAGCTGAACTACCCGACGATGCACGGGGTGGTGGTGCGCCGCGCCTACGCGGCCGAGCACCCGGAGGTGCTCGAGGCCTTCCTACAGGCACAGCTCGACGCCACCGAGTTTCTCAACTCCGAGCCGCTCGAGGCCGCCCGCATCGTCGCCGAGGGCAGCGGACTGCCGCTGGAGGTGGTCTGCCTCTACAACGGCCCGGGCGGCACCTCCTTCGACACCACCATCAAACCCTCGCAGGTGGAAGCGCTCAAAGGCGATGTGCCATACCTGAAGTCGATCGATGACTTTGCCGACCTCGATGTCGACGGCTTCATCGACGAACAGCCGCTGCGCGAGGCGTTCGCGGCCCGCGGCCAGGACTACGACCAGGCCCGCGCTCAGACGACCAACCCCTCGGTGCTGCGTGGACGCGATCCGGTGTGCGGCACCGAGGTCGACGATCCCGCGCTGGCCGCCGAGTTGTGGTTCGACGGCGCCGACTCCACCCAACCGGCTGCGAGCCCGACATGTCTGCTGAAGGCCGTCCGGGAGGCGGGCGCCCAGGGCAAGACCGTGCGCGCTGCCTACATCACCGACACCGAGTTCGGCACCCGCTGGTTCGCCGACAAGGCGGTGTGGGTGCGCGACGGCGGCGACTTCCTGCCGTTCGCGACGACCGCCGGTGCGCGACGGTATCTCGCGACGCACCCGGGTGCGGTCGAGGTCGATTACCGGGACGCTGTGGCGGGTGCGGTGTGACGGCCACCGACGCGCTGGCGGCGGGCACCGCCCGGGTGGCCCCCGAGGCGGCCGACGCGCTCCTGACGCCTGCGGTCCGCGGCACCGCGTCGCTGTGGCGCCGCCGGCTGCTGCGGCTGGCCTCGGTGGCGGCCGCGCTGGGGCTGTGGCAGCTGTTGACCACCAACGACATTCGGATCTGGTTGCGGTTCGACACCCTGCCCACCGTCACCGAGATCGCCTCGGCGCTGGTGACGCGGCTGGGCACCCAGGAGTACTGGCTCGACCTCGGGCAGTCGCTGGTCCGCATCCTGACCGGATTCGGGCTGGCGGCCCTGGCCGGGGTGGTCACCGGCATCATGCTGGGCCGCTCGGCCTTGTTCTCCGATCTGTTCGGCCCGCTGACCGAGCTCGCCCGGCCCGTCCCGGCGATCGCGATGGTGCCGGTCGCGATCCTGCTGTTCCCTACCGACGAGGCCGGGATCGTGTTCATCACGTTTCTCGCCGCCTACTTCCCGATCATGGTGAGCACACGCCACGCGGTGCGGGCACTTCCGACGATCTGGGAGGAGTCGGTGCGCACTCTGGGGGGCGGCCGCTGGGACGTGCTGGTGCGGGTGGTGCTGCCCGGCATCCTGCCCGGCCTCTTCGGCGGCCTGTCGGTCGGCATGGGAGTGGCGTGGATCTGCGTGATATCCGCCGAGATGATCTCCGGGCGGCTCGGCGTCGGCTACCGCACCTGGCAGGCCTACACGGTGCTCAACTACCCGGATGTGTTCGTCGGCATCATCACCATCGGCGTGCTCGGTTTCACCACCGCCGCGGCGGTGGAGCTGATCGGTCGCCGCGCGACACGGTGGCTGCCCCGCGGCGAGGAGGCGGCCAAGTGAGCGCACCGGCGATCACAGCCGGCACCGACTCCGGCGTCCGGGGCATGCGGCTGGAACTCGACAACATACACCTGTCCTACACCGGGACTCCGGTTGTGGCCGGGCTGAGCCTGACCGTCGAGCCCGGCGAGATCCTGGTGCTCACCGGGCCGTCCGGCTGCGGCAAGTCCACGGTGCTGCGCGCGCTGGCCGGGCTGTTGGCCCCCGAGTCCGGCCGGGTGCTCGCCGACGGCGAGGAGATCACCGGCACCTCCCGCGACCGGGGCATGGTCTTTCAGGACAGCGCGTTGTTGCCTTGGCGCACCGTGCGATCCAACATCGAGCTGGCGCTGGCGCTGCGCGGTGAACCACGGGCCGGGCGCAGGGCCCGCGCCGAGCGCTGGATAGACGAGGTCGGGTTGACCGGGTTCGGCGACTACCTGCCCAAGAGCCTGTCCGGCGGCATGCGTCAGCGCGTGCAGCTGGCGCGGGGACTGGCGGGTGCCCCGCGGGCGGTGATGATGGACGAACCGTTCGCCGCCCTGGACACCCAGACCCGCGCCGCCATGCAGCGCCTGCTCACCGACACCTGGCGAGCGCATCCCACCACCATCGTGTTCGTCACCCACGACGTCGATGAGGCGCTGCTGCTCGGTGACCGGGTGGCGGTGCTGGGGCGCGCCGGTCAACCCCTGCGCGCGCTGCTGGATATCCCGCAACCGCGTTCGACAGACATCGACAGGCGCACCCTGCGCGCAGAAATCATTGCAGCACTGGACTATTCGTCATGAGAGTTCCCGAACTGAATGAAGCCGCCCGGATCGACTGTGACGTGCTGGTGATCGGCGGTGGCACAGCGGGCACCATGGCCGCGCTGACCGCCGCCGAACAGGGCGCGCAGGTGGTGCTGTTGGAGAAGGCGCATGTGCGACACTCCGGCGCGCTCGCGATGGGCATGGACGGGGTGAACAACGCGGTGATTCCGGGTAAGGCTGTTCCGGAGGACTACGTCGCCGAGATCACCCGCGCCAACGACGGCATCGTCAACCAGCGCACCATCTACCAGACCGCCACCCGCGGGTTCGCGATGGTGCAGCGGCTGGAACGTTACGGGGTGAAATTCGAGAAGGACGAACACGGCGAGTACGCGGTGCGGCGGGTGCACCGCTCCGGCTCCTACGTGCTGCCCATGCCCGAGGGCAAGGACGTCAAGAAAGCGCTCTACCGGGTGCTGAGGCAGCGGTCGAACCGCGAACGGATCCGCATCGAGAACCGGCTGATGCCGGTGCGGGTGCTCACCGACAACGGTCGGGCCGTCGGCGCGGCCGGATTCAACACCCGCACCGGGGAGTTCGTCGCGGTCGCGGCCAAGGCGGTGATCCTGGCCACGGGGGCGTGCGGGCGACTCGGCCTGCCGGCATCGGGCTACCTGTACGGCACCTACGAGAACCCGACGAACGCCGGGGACGGGTACGCCATGGCCTATCACGCCGGCGCGGAGTTGTCGGGCATCGAATGCTTCCAGATCAACCCGCTGATCAAGGACTACAACGGGCCGGCATGTGCGTATGTGGCCAACCCGTTCGGTGGCTACCAGGTCAACGCACTGGGGGAGCGGTTCGTCGACTCCGACTACTGGTCCGGCCAGATGATGGCCGAGGTCAAGCGCGAGATCGAGTCCGCACGCGGTCCCATCTATCTCAAGGTCTCGCACCTGCCCGACGAGACGCTGACCGCGCTGGAGAACATCCTGCACACCACCGAGCGGCCCACGCGGGGCACTTTCCACGCCAACCGCGGCCACAACTACCGCACCCACGACGTCGAGATGCACATCTCCGAGATCGGCCTGTGCGGCGGGCATTCCGCCTCCGGGGTGTGGGTCGACGAGCACGCCCGCACCACGGTGCCGGGGTTGTACGCGGCAGGTGATCTGGCCTGCGTGCCGCACAACTACATGATCGGTGCGTTCGTGTTCGGGGATCTCGCGGGTGCACACGCCGCCTCGACGCTCGCCGATGTTCCAGCACCACAACGTCTTCCGGACGACCAACTGGCCGAGGCGCACGAGTTGATCTACCGGCCGCTGCGCAACCCGGACGGCCCGCCGCAGCCTCAGGTCGAGTACAAGCTGCGCCGCTTCGTCAACGACTATGTCGCCCCGCCGAAGACTGCGACCAAACTGGCGATCGCGGTCGACACCTTCGAGCGCATGCGCGACGAGATCGCCGAGATGGGTGCGCGTACCCCGCATGAGCTGATGCGTGCGGTGGAGGTGTCGTTCATCCGCGACTGCGCCGAGATGGCGGCGCGGTCCTCGCTGACCCGTACAGAATCCCGCTGGGGGCTCTACCACGAGCGCGCCGACCTGCCCGCCCGCAACGACGAGGACTGGCGCTACCACCTGAACCTGCGCAGGGCGGCCGACGGATCGATGGAGTTCCTCAAGCGTCCGGTCGCCCCGTATCTGGTACCGGTGCCCGAGTTCGACCATGTGCCGTCGGACTCGCCGGTGGTCCGCGTCGAACAGCCGACCGCACCGCACGGACGGGCACCCGCGGCCACGGTCAGCCGGGTGCGGCCCGCCACCCCGCAGCAGCCACCGCCGTCGCCGCGTATCGCGGCGGTGGTCGCGCTGGAGTCGCCGACGCTGGCGGAGTTGGCCGAGTTCCTCGTCGACGTGGATCCCGGGGTGCGCCGCACCGCGGTGGCGACGCTGACCGAGAACCTGCCGGACGGCTACGCACCCGCTCTGCGGACCGCGCTGAGCGACGCGGACGCCGGAGTTCGGCGCGCCGCTGCCGAGGCGGTACGCGAACTGGTCGAGGTGCTGCCCGATCCGCAGGAGCTCACCGCCCATCTGGAATCGGCCGACGCGGTGGTTCGAGCGGCCGCCGTCTACGTGCTGGCCGCCCGCCGGGTCGGTGAGGCGCGGCGCTACCGAACCGCGTCCGCCGACACCGATCACCGGGTGCGGATCGAGGCGGTGCGGGCGCTGGTGTCGATCGATGATGTCGACGGGGTGGCAGCTGCCGCCGCCGACGACAACCGCGAGGTGCGGGTCGCCGTGGCCAACGGCCTGGCCACGCTCGGTTCCGGCGGTGACACCGTCCGGTGGCTGCTCGACGACACCGACCCGCTGGTGCGCGCGGCCGCGCTGGCCGCCCTGGGCGCCCTCGGCTGCGACGACCGGGATCTGCCGGCGGTGCGGCGTGCGCTGACCGAACCGGCCTGGCAGGTGCGGGAGGGTGCCGCGCGGGCGCTGGCGGGGGCTTCGCCGGAGATCGGTGTCGAGCCGCTGTCGGCCGCGGTCGCCGACCAGCATCTCGATGTGCGCAAGGCCGCGGTGCTCTCGCTCACCCGCTGGGCGCGCTCGCACCCGGCCGCCCGCGACGCACTGACACTGGCGCTGAAGGACAGCGACGCCGATGTCCGTGCCTACGCCCGTAGAGCGCTAGAGGTCTGAATAGTTCGGCAGATCAATGGATTCCGCGGTAGCAAACCACAGTCGGTGGGCGATCGGGCCGTATCGGCCAGCGCTGCATCCACTTCATCACCGCGGCGTTGACCGCGATGTCGGTGGCCTGCCCCATCAGGCCACGATAGCGCCTACAGGCCCAGTGCCTGATAGGTCCGGCGCACGAATTTGGGCTGTGCGCTCTGCAATTTCGCCTGCGAGGAGTTGCCCGCGATGGCCGCGGCGTCGACGCTCAGCGTCGGCAGGTTCTGGATCAGGTAGATCAGGATGACGTCGGCGCTCGGGTCGGCCTGCCACCAGGTGCCGTAGGCGCCGGGCCAGCTGAACGTGCCCAGCCCGCCGGGGCCGAACAGCTGACGCGACTTCGCCGGGTCGGTGACCACCGACAGGTTCAGCCCGAACCCGCGGCCCACCCAGAACGGCGCTCCCAGAAAGGGTTCGCGCTTCTGCTCGTCGGTGAGCCGGTCGGTGCGCATCAGCCGCACCGACTCCTCGGACAGCACCCGCACCCCGTCGAGTGTGCCGCCGGCCAGCAGCATGCGGGCGAAGCGCAGGTAGTCGTCGGCCGTCGACCACAGACCCGCACCGCCCGCGCAGAACGGCGGATCGGTGATCTGCGGCGGCCCCATCACGTCGTGCTGCAGCTTGTTGTCCGCGTCGAGCTTGTACATCGTGGCCGCGCGCCGCCGGCCCGCCGGGGTGACGCAGAAGCCGGTGTCGAGCATGCCGAGGGGCTCGAGGATGCGCTCCTTGAGGACCGTCGACAGGGGTTTGCCCTCGATCCGCGACAGTGCGATGCCCAGCACGTCGGTGGCATGGCTGTAGGTCAGGTGCTCACCGGGCTGGTGGGCCAGCGGCAGCTGCGCCAACTCGGCCAGCCAGCGGTCCTGGTCCTGCCGGAACGACATCCGCCCGTAGGCGCGGGCGAGCGGCCCGGTCACCGAGAACGGGTAGGCCAGCCCGCTGCGGTGGGTCATCAGGTCCTCGACGGTGATCTGCCTGCGGGCGGGCACGGTCCGGTCCAGCTCACCGCGCGGGTCGGCGAGCACCTGCATGTCGGCCAGTTCGGGCAGCCAGCGGGCCACCGGATCGGTGAGCGCGAGGCGGCCCTCGTCGACGAGGCTCATCGCCGCGGCGACCGTGACCGGCTTGCTCATCGAGGCGATGCGGAAGATGGTGTCGCGCTGCATCGGCAGCCCGGCGTCGACGTCGCGGTATCCGAGCTCGTTGACCTGCTTGACCTCACCGGCGTGCCACACCAGGGTCACCGCGCCCGCGAGCAGACCGGCGTCGATGGCCTCCCGGATGGACGCCTGATTCTCGTCGAGTTTCATCGGCGCCAGCGTACTGTCGGGCAGCTCACACCCGTGGGGGGTGCTAAGCTCGGCCAAGTTTCGACGTCCTTTAAGGAGCCGTCCCGTGAGGCGGAGAAGGAGGTCAGAGTGGCTTGAGCGTGCATTCAGACGCGCCGGGCGCCGACCGGGAGTTGATGTCCGCAGCGGACGTCAGCCGAACCATTTCCCGAATCGCCCATCAGATCATCGAGAAGACGGCCCTCGACGGCGCCGACGCTCCCCGCGTCATCCTGCTCGGCATCCCCACCCGCGGTGTGATCCTGGCCCAGCGACTGGCCGCCAAGATCAACGAGTTCTCCGGTGTGGCGGTCCCGGTGGGGGCGCTCGACATCACGCTCTACCGCGATGACCTCGCCTTCAAACCGCCGCGTGCCCTCGAGGAGACGACGATCCCGGAGGGCGGCATCGACCAGGCGCTGGTGATCCTCGTCGACGACGTGCTCTACACCGGCCGCTCGGTGCGCTCGGCGCTCGACGCGCTGCGCGACATCGGCAGGCCCAAGGCGGTGCAGCTGGCGGTGCTCGTCGACCGCGGCCACCGCGAGCTGCCGTTGCGCGCCGACTACGTCGGCAAGAACGTCCCCACATCCCGCAGCGAGAACGTGAAGGTCCGGCTCGCCGAGATCGACGGCGACGACGGGATCTCCCTGGCACCGTACGGAGGGCCGGTCAGGTGAAACATCTGCTCTCGACCGCCGACCTGTCCCGCGAGGACGCGGTCGCCATCCTCGACAACGCCGACAAGTTCCGCCAGGCGCTGCTGGGCCGCGAGGTCAAGAAGCTGCCGACGCTGCGCGGCCGCACCATCATCACGATGTTCTACGAGAACTCCACCCGCACCCGGGTGTCGTTCGAGGTGGCGGGCAAGTGGATGAGCGCCGACGTGATCAACGTCAGCGCGTCGGGATCCTCGGTGGCCAAAGGCGAATCGCTGCGCGACACCGCGCTCACGCTGCGCGCCGCCGGCGCCGACGCGCTGATCCTGCGCCACCCGGCCTCCGGTGCGCCCCAGCAGCTCGCGGAGTGGACCGCCGGTGAGGACGGCGGCCCCGCGGTGATCAACGCCGGCGACGGCACCCACGAGCACCCCACCCAGGCGCTGCTCGACGCGCTGACCATCCGCCAGCGCCTCGGCACCGTCGAGGGCAAGCGCGTGGTCATCGTCGGTGACGTGCTGCACAGCCGGGTGGCCCGCTCCAACGTGCACCTGCTGCACACCCTCGGCGCGGAGGTCGTGCTGGTGGCGCCGCCGACGCTGCTGCCGGTCGGGGTGGCCGACTGGCCGGTCACCGTGTCGCACAACCTCGATGCCGAGCTCCCGCTGGCCGATGCGGTGCTGATGCTGCGGGTGCAGGCCGAGCGGATGAACGGCGGCTTCTTCCCGTCCGCCCGCGAGTACTCCACGCTCTACGGTCTGTCCGAGAAGCGTCAGGCGATGCTGCCCGCGGACGCGGTGGTGCTGCACCCCGGACCGATGGTGCGTGGTATGGAGATCGCGTTCCCCGTCGCCGATTCTTCGCAATCCGCTGTGCTGCAACAGGTTTCAAACGGTGTTCATGTTCGGATGGCGGTGCTGTTCCACCTGCTGGTGGGAGCCGAGGAGGAGGCGATCAGCGCGTGACCGTACTGATCAGAGGGGTGCGGCCCTACGGTGAGGGCGACCCCGTCGATGTGCTGGTGGCCGACGGCCAGATCGCCGAGATCGGCCCCGATCTGGCGATCCCCGACGACGCCGACGTGGTCGACGCGCGCGGCCAGATCCTGCTCCCGGGCTTCGTTGACCTGCACACGCATCTGCGCGAACCCGGTCGCGAGTACGCCGAGGACATCGAAACCGGCTCGGCCGCAGCGGCACTGGGCGGCTACACCGCGGTGTTCGCGATGGCCAACACCAACCCCGTCGCCGACAGCCCGGTGGTCACCGACCACGTGTGGCAGCGCGGCCGCGAGGTCGGGTTGGTCGACGTGCACCCGGTGGGCGCGGTCACCGTCGGTCTGGCCGGCGCCCAGCTCACCGAGATGGGGATGATGGCCAACGGCGCCGCCCAGGTGAAGATGTTCTCCGACGACGGTATGTGCGTGTACGACCCGCTGATCATGCGGCGGGCGCTGGAGTACGCCACGGGGCTGGGGGTGCTCATCGCCCAGCACGCCGAGGAGCCGCGGCTGACCGTCGGCGCGGTCGCCCACGAGGGCCCCAACGCCGCCAAGCTGGGCCTGGCCGGCTGGCCGCGCGCCGCCGAGGAGTCCATCGTCGCGCGCGACGCGCTGCTGGCCCGCGACGCCGGCGCCCGCGTGCACATCTGCCACGCATCCACCGCCGGTACCGTCGAGATCATCAAATGGGCTAAATCCCAAGGGATTTCGATCACCGCCGAGGTCACCCCGCACCATCTGCTGCTCGACGACGAACGTCTGGCCACCTACGACGGCCGCTACCGGGTGAACCCCCCGCTGCGGGAGGCCTCCGACGCGCAGGCCCTGCGCCGGGCGCTGGCCGAGGGGATCATCGACTGTGTGGCCACCGACCACGCCCCGCACGCCGAACACGAGAAGTGCTGCGAGTTCGCCGTCGCCCGGCCCGGCATGCTCGGCCTGCAGACCGCGCTGTCGGTGGTGGTGGAGACCATGGTCCGCCCGGGCCTGCTGACCTGGCGCGACGTGGCCCGCGTGATGAGCGAGAAACCCGCCGAGATCGTCGGGCTGGCCGACCACGGCCGGCCGCTGCAGGTCGGCGAACCGGCCAACCTCACCGTCGTCGACCCCGACGCGACGTGGACGGTGGAGGGTCCCGCGCTGGCCAGCCGCTCCGACAACACCCCGTTCGAGGGCCTGCAACTGCCCGCGACCGTGACCCTGACCCTGTTGCGCGGCAAGATCACCGCGCGGGACGGGAAGTGCCCGGCGTGAACGGCAAGCGAGTAGCGCAGGCGGATCGCGCATGAATACCGAGACTCTGATCGCATCGCTGGTGATGGCGGCCATCGTGGTCGTGCTCATCGGGTGGTTCATCCGGGCCATGCTGCGCGGCTGGCGTCACCGCGCCGAGCAGCAGGCCGCCCTGATCGGCACGCTGCCGCCGCTGCCCGACACCGTCGGACCGGCGCTGGTGCCGCCGACCAAGGGCCTCTATGTCGGCAGCACGCTCGCGCCGGACTGGAACGACCGCGTCGCCGTCGGCGACCTCGGGTTCCGCACCAAGGCGGTGCTGACCCGCTATCCCGAGGGGATCATGGTGCAGCGCAGCGGCGCGATGCCGATCTGGATCCCCGACGAATCGATCACCGCGATCCGCACCGAACGCGGGATCGCGGGTAAAGCACTGACACACGAGGGAATCCTCGCCATCCGATGGAAACTGCCGTCGGGCGCCGAGATCGACACCGGGTTCCGCGCCGACGACCGTCGCGAACTGACCCGGTGGGTAGGACAGGAGGCTGCGTGAGCAACGCAGATAAGGCACTGCTGGTGCTCGAGGACGGCCGCGTCTTCACCGGCACGACATTCGGCGCGGTCGGGCAGGCACTGGGGGAGGCGGTGTTCTCCACCGGCATGTCCGGCTACCAGGAGACGCTGACCGACCCGAGTTACCACGGTCAGATCGTGGTGGCCACGGCGCCGCAGATCGGCAACACCGGCTGGAACGATGAGGACGCCGAGAGCCGCGGCGACAAGATCTGGGTGGCCGGCTACGCGGTGCGCGATCCGTCGCCGCGCGCGTCGAACTGGCGTGCCGACCGCGCCCTCGACGAGGAACTGGTGCGCCAGAACATCGTCGGGATCGCCGGAATCGACACCCGCGCGGTGGTGCGCCACCTGCGCAGCCGCGGCTCGATGAAGGCCGGGCTGTTCTCCGGGGCCGCGCTGGCCGATGTCGACGAACTGCTCGAGCGGGTGCGCAACCAGCCGTCGATGCTGGGCGCCAACCTCGCCGACGAGGTCAGCACCGACGTCGCCTACATCGTGGAACCCGAAGGGCCCGTGCGGTTCACGGTGGCCGCGATCGACCTGGGCATCAAGACCAACACCCCGCGCAACTTCGCCAAGCGCGGTATCCGCAGCCACGTGCTGCCGTCGTCGACGACGTTCGACCAGATCGCCGACCTCAAACCCGACGGGGTGTTCCTGTCCAACGGACCCGGCGACCCCGCGACCGCCGATCACATCGTCGCGGTCACCCGGGAGGTGCTCGGCGCGGGTATCCCGCTGTTCGGCATCTGCTTCGGCAACCAGATCCTGGGCCGGGCGCTGGGCCGGTCCACCTACAAGATGGTGTTCGGCCACCGCGGCATCAACATCCCGGTGATGGACCACGCCACCGGGCGGGTGGCGATCACCGCCCAGAACCACGGCTTCGCGCTCGAGGGCGAGGCAGGGGAGCGGTTCGACACCCCGTTCGGCGAGGCGATCGTTAGCCACACCTGCGCCAATGACGGTGTGGTGGAAGGCATCAAGCTCGTCAGCGGCCGGGCCTTCTCGGTGCAGTACCACCCGGAGGCGGCGGCGGGCCCCCATGATGCGGAATACCTGTTCGACCAGTTCGTCGACCTGATGGCAGGAGAGGCTCGCTGATGCCCAGGCGCACAGACCTCAATCACGTCCTGGTGATCGGCTCCGGGCCGATCGTGATCGGGCAGGCCGCGGAGTTCGACTACTCCGGCACCCAGGCCTGCCGCGTACTGCGCGCCGAGGGGCTGCAGGTCACGCTGATCAACTCCAACCCGGCGACAATCATGACCGACCCGGAGTACGCCGACCACACATACGTCGAGCCGATCACCCCGGCGTTCGTCGAGCGGGTCATCGCCCAACAGGCCGAGCGCGGCAACAGGATCGACTGCCTGCTGGCCACCCTCGGCGGTCAGACCGCGCTCAACACCGCGGTCGCGCTGTCCGAGAACGGTGTCCTCGAGAAGTACGGTGTCGAGCTCATCGGCGCCGACTTCGAGGCCATCCAGCGCGGTGAGGACCGGCAGAAGTTCAAGGACATCGTCGCCAAGGTCGGCGGCGAATCCGCCCGCAGCCGTGTGTGTTACACGATGGACGAGGTGCGCGAGACCGTCGCCGAGCTGGGGCTTCCGGTGGTGGTGCGCCCGTCGTTCACCATGGGCGGGCTGGGCTCGGGCATGGCGTACTCGGCCGAGGACGTCGAGCGGATGGCCGGCGACGGCCTGGCCGCCTCACCGAGCGCGAATGTGCTCATCGAGGAGTCGATCTTCGGCTGGAAGGAATACGAACTCGAGCTGATGCGCGACGGCCACGACAACGTGGTCGTGGTGTGCTCGATCGAGAACTTCGACCCGATGGGCGTGCACACCGGCGATTCGGTGACCGTCGCCCCGGCGATGACGCTGACCGACCGCGAGTACCAGAAGATGCGTGATCTGGGCATCGCGATCCTGCGCGAGGTCGGCGTCGACACCGGCGGCTGCAACATCCAGTTCGCGGTCAACCCCAGGGACGGCCGGCTGATCGTCATCGAGATGAACCCGCGGGTGTCGCGGTCCTCGGCGCTGGCGTCGAAGGCCACCGGCTTCCCGATCGCCAAGATCGCGGCCAAGCTGGCGATCGGCTACACGCTCGACGAGATCGTCAACGACATCACCAAGGAGACCCCGGCCTGCTTCGAACCGACGCTGGACTACGTGGTGGTCAAGGCGCCGCGGTTCGCGTTCGAGAAGTTCCCGGGCGCCGACGGCACGCTGACCACCACGATGAAGTCGGTGGGCGAGGCGATGTCGTTGGGCCGCAACTTCATCGAGGCGCTCGGCAAGGTGATGCGCTCGCTGGAGACCAAGCGTGCCGGGTTCTGGACCGCACCCGACCCCGACGTCACCGTCGAGGAGCTGCTGACCCGGCTGGGCACCCCGACCGACGGCCGCCTCTACGACCTGGAGCTGGCGCTGCGCAAGGGCGCGACGGTCGAGCAGGTCGCCGAGGCCTCCGGGGTGGACCCGTGGTTCGTCGACCAGATCGCGCAGCTGGTGGCGCTGCGCAACGAGATCGTCGACGCGCCGGTGCTCGACGCCGATCTGCTGCGCCGGGCCAAGTACAACGGTCTGTCCGACCGCCAGATCGCCGCGCTGCGCCCGGAACTGGCCGGTGAGGTGGGGGTGCGGGCGCTGCGGGAGCGGCTCGGCATCCACCCGGTGTACAAGACCGTCGACACCTGCGCCGCGGAGTTCGAGGCCAAGACGCCGTACCACTACAGCAGCTACGAGCTCGACCCCGCCGCCGAGACCGAGGTGGCGCCGCAGACCGAGAAGCCCAAGGTGATGATCCTGGGCTCGGGCCCCAACCGCATCGGGCAGGGCATCGAGTTCGACTACAGCTGCGTGCACGCCGCGACCACGCTGAGCCAGGCCGGCTACGAGACCATCATGGTCAACTGCAACCCCGAGACGGTGTCCACCGACTACGACACCGCCGACCGGCTGTACTTCGAACCGCTGACGTTCGAGGACGTGCTTGAGGTCTACTACGCCGAACAGGCCTCCGGCGCGGGCGGTCCCGGGGTGGTCGGGGTGATCGTGCAGCTCGGCGGGCAGACCCCGCTGGGGCTGGCCGAGCGGCTGCAGAACGCCGGTGTGCCGATCGTCGGCACCAGCCCGAAGGCCATCGACCTGGCCGAGGACCGCGGCCACTTCGGCGAGGTGCTCACCGCCGCCGGACTGCCCGCCCCGAAGTACGGCATGGCGACCAGCTTCGAGCAGGCCCGGCGCATCGCCGCCGACATCGGCTACCCGGTGCTGGTGCGGCCGAGCTACGTGCTGGGCGGCCGCGGTATGGAGATCGTCTACGACGACGAGACCCTGCACGGCTACATCACCCGCGCCACCGAACTGTCACCGGAGCACCCGGTGCTGGTGGACCGGTTCCTCGAGGACGCCATCGAGATCGACGTCGACGCGCTGTGCGACGGCACTGAGGTCTACATCGGCGGCATCATGGAGCACATTGAGGAGGCCGGTATCCACTCCGGCGACTCGGCATGCGCGCTGCCGCCGGTCACGTTGGGCCGCAGCGACATCGAGGCGGTCCGCCGCGCCACCGAGGCGATCGCCCACGGTATCGGCGTGGTGGGGCTGCTCAACGTACAGTACGCGCTCAAGGACGACGTGCTCTACGTGCTGGAGGCCAACCCGCGCGCCAGTCGCACCGTGCCGTTCGTCTCCAAGGCCACCGCGGTGCCGCTGGCCAAGGCCTGCGCGCGAATCATGTTGGGCGCCAGCATCGCCCAGCTCCGCGAGGAGGGTGTGCTGTCCCGCTCCGGCGACGGGGCGTCGACGTCGCGCAACGCGCCGGTCGCGGTCAAGGAGGCCGTGCTGCCGTTCCACCGGTTCCGCAAGCACGACGGATCCCAGATCGATTCGCTGCTGGGCCCGGAGATGAAGTCCACCGGCGAGGTGATGGGCATCGACCACGACTTCGGCAGCGCGTTCGCCAAGAGTCAGACCGCGGCGTACGGGTCGCTGCCCACCTCGGGCACGGTGTTCGTGTCGGTGGCCAACCGCGACAAGCGCTCGCTGGTGTTCCCGGTCAAGCGCCTCGCCGATCTCGGGTTCCGGGTGCTGGCTACCGAGGGCACCGCGGAGATGTTGCGCCGCAACGGGATTCCGTGCGACGAGGTGCGCAAGCACTTCGAGGAGCCGGGTGAGGGCAAGCCGGCGTCCTCGGCCGTCGACGTCATCAAGTCCGGTCAGGTCGACATGGTGATCAACACCCCGTACGGCAACTCCGGTCCGCGCGTGGACGGCTATGAGATCCGTTCCGCCGCGGTGGCCAACAACATCCCGTGCGTGACGACGGTGCAGGGCGCGTCGGCGGCCGTGCAGGGGATCGAGGCCGGCATCCGCGGCGACATCGGCGTGATGTCGCTGCAGGAACTGCACTCCACGCTGGGCTCGTGACCGGTTTCGGGGCGCGGCTGGCCGACGCGGTGGCCCGGCGCGGGCCGCTGTGTCTGGGCATCGACCCGCATCCGGAGCTGCTGCGGGCCTGGGGCCTGACCGAGGACGCCGACGGGCTGCGCCGGTTCAGCGACATCTGCGTGACGGCGTTCGCCGGCTTCGCGGTGGTCAAACCGCAGGTGGCGTTCTTCGAGCGGTACGGCGCGGCCGGTTTCGCCGTGCTGGAGCACACCATCGCCGCGCTGCGGGAGGCCGGGGTGCTGGTGCTGGCCGACGCCAAGCGGGGCGACATCGGCTCGACGATGGCCGCCTACGCCGAGGCGTGGGCCGGGGACTCCCCGCTGGCGGCCGACGCGGTCACCGCGTCGCCGTACCTGGGCTTCGGCTCCCTGCAGCCGCTGATCGACACCGCGCTGGCCCACGGCCGCGGGGTGTTCGTGCTGGCCGCGACCTCCAACCCGGAGGGCGCCTCGGTGCAGCGCGCCGAGGCCGGCGGCCGCACCGTCGCGCAGACCATGATCGACGCCGCCGCCGAGGTGAACCGCCGGGTCGGCGGCCCGCTCGGCCCGGTCGGCGTCGTCGTCGGCGCCACGCTGGCCGATCCGCCCGATGTGAGCGCCCTGAACGGCCCGGTGCTGGCTCCCGGGGTGGGAGCCCAGGGTGGGCGTCCCGAGGCGCTTGGCGGCTTCGCAGGGGCCCAACCAGGGCAGCTGCTGCCCGCGGTGTCCCGCGAGGTGCTGCGGTCCGGCCCCGACGTCGCGGCGCTGCGGGCGGCGGCCGAGTCGATGCGCGATGCGGTGGCCTATCTGGCCTGACGGCGGGGGCCTATCTGGCCCCCTGAGTCACATAAATCACAGCAGTCACAGCTGCCGCAAATGTCACAGCGGACCGGCGCGCGACACGCCGAAGCCGGATGACCAGCCGAAATTTTTCTTCCGGCCGTCTCCAGCCGGACACGGATGTGGTCCAGGTCACGCCCTGACGGCACGAAATCGCACCGTCAGCCCATCGAAATGCCTTGAAATGCAGGCTGTTCCATCGCTGAGGGCGGCGATTTCGGCGGTTCGGCGCCCTTAACGCCCCTCGCGGCGGCCGCGCGCGAGCACCTAACACGCTGGGCTTTTGGCCCTGTAACCAGGGGGTGGCGTTCGCTTTCGTCAGCCAGCGTGGGTACGGTCGTCGTCGCTGGCTGTTCTGGAATTTTCCAGTAGGCCGAGGCATGAACAATTGATGGTGATGAGACGGAGGAACCCGTGGCCCTTCCCCAGTTGACCGACGAACAGCGCGCGGCAGCGTTGGAGAAGGCTGCTGCCGCACGTCGAGCGCGAGCCGAGCTCAAGGACCGGCTCAAGCGCGGCGGCACCAACCTCAAGCAGGTGCTCAAGGACGCCGAGACCGACGAGGTCTTGGGCAAGATGAAGGTGTCAGCCCTCCTGGAGGCGTTGCCCAAGGTCGGCAAGGTCAAGGCGCAGGAGATCATGACCGAACTGGAGATCGCTCCGACCCGCCGTCTGCGTGGCCTCGGCGATCGCCAGCGCAAGGCGCTGCTGGAAAAGTTCGATCAGTCCTAGAGGCGCGTAAAAGTTGAGCGTCGCCGGCCGAGGGGCCGGTCGGGTGGTAGTGCTGTCCGGCCCCTCTGCCGTCGGGAAGTCCACCGTTGTTCGCTGCCTTCGCGAACGGATTCCCGACCTGTACTTCAGCGTGTCCGTCACCACCAGGGCCCCGCGCCCCGGTGAGGTTGACGGCGTCGACTACTCGTTTGTGACCCCCGACCGGTTCGATCAGCTGATCGCTGCCGGTGAGCTGCTCGAATGGGCGGAGATCCACGACGGTCTACACCGCTCCGGAACTCCGGCCGCCCCGGTCCGGGAGGCCATCGCCGCCGGGCGACCCGTGTTGATCGAGGTGGACCTCGCGGGTGCGCGGGCGGTGAAAAAAGCGATGCCCGAAGCGCTGACCGTATTTCTGGCCCCACCCAGCTGGGAGGAGCTCGAGAGCCGCCTGATCGGGCGCGGCACCGAGACACCCGAGGTGATCGAGCGTCGGCTGGCCACCGCGCGCGCCGAGCTCGCCGCCCAGGGAGACTTCGACACGGTCGTTGTCAACCGGCAATTGGAGTCGGCCTGCGCGGAATTGGTATCCTTGCTGGTGGCCCACTGAACGACCACGCGCCGACGCAGGCGCCGACGGGCCCGCAGCCATCGAGCATCCAGCCAAACCGCCAGGAGAATTCTTCGTGACCACTCAGCACGCCGACGCCAAGCGAACCGTCGACGAGATCGACAAGGCGGCCGGCGTCTACGACGAGCCGCTGGGCATCACCAACCCGCCCATCGACGAGTTGCTTGAGCGCGTGTCGAGCAAGTACGCGCTGGTGATCTACGCCGCCAAGCGCGCCCGCCAGATCAACGACTACTACAACCAGCTCGGCGACGGCATCCTCGAGTACGTCGGCCCGCTCGTCGAGCCCGGCCTGCAGGAGAAGCCGCTGTCGATCGCGCTCCGCGAGATCCACCAGGACCTGCTCGAGCACACCGAGGGCGAGTAGCAACCAGGGAGCGGCCCGCATGGAGCCCAAGCGGATCATCGTCGGCGTCGCCGGTGGCATCGCGGCCTACAAGGCGGCGACCGTGGTCCGGCAGCTCACCGAGGCCGGTCATGACGTCCGGGTCATCCCGACCGAGTCGGCGCTGAAGTTCGTCGGCGCGGCCACCTTCGAGGCCCTCTCCGGCAATCCCGTGCACACCGGGGTGTGGGACGACGTGCACGAGGTGCCGCACGTCCGCCTCGGCCAGCAGGCCGACCTCGTCGTCGTCGCACCCGCCACCGCGGACCTGATGGCCCGCGCCGTCGCCGGCCGCGCCGACGACCTGCTGACCGCCACGCTGCTCACCGCGCGATGTCCGGTGCTGTTCGCACCGGCGATGCACACCGAGATGTGGCTGCACCCGGCGACCGTGGACAACGTCGCCACCCTGCGCCGCCGAGGCGCGGTCGTGCTCGAACCCGCGTCCGGCCGCCTGACCGGCGCCGACAGCGGCGCCGGCCGCCTGCCCGAGCCCGAAGAGATCGCCACCCTGGCCCAGTTGCTGCTCGAGCGCCCCGACGCCCTGCCCTATGACATGGCCGGGCTCAAGGTGCTCGTCACCGCCGGCGGCACCCGCGAACCCATCGACCCGGTCCGGTTCATCGGCAACCGCAGCTCCGGCAAGCAGGGCTACGCGCTGGCCCGGGTGCTGGCCCAGCGCGGCGCCGAGGTCACGCTGATCGCCGGCAACACCGTGGGACTCGCCGATCCGGCCAGCGTCCACGTCGAACGCGTCGGCTCGGCCGCCCAGCTCAAGGACGCGGTCTCCAAACACGCCCCCGAGTCGCACGTGCTGGTGATGGCCGCCGCGGTGGCCGACTTCCGCCCGCTGCACGTGCAGACCAGCAAGATCAAGAAATCCGCAGACCCCGACGCCGCGGCCCCGGTCATCGAGTTGACCCGCACCGACGACGTGCTGGCCGGGGTGGTGCGGGCGCGCGCGGAGAGGCAACTGCCGAACATGCGCGCGATCGTCGGGTTCGCCGCCGAGACCGGCGACGCCAACGGCGACGTCCTGCACCACGCCCGCGCCAAGCTGAAGCGCAAGGGATGTGATTTGCTAGTCGTCAATGCGGTGGGGGAGGGCCGTGCGTTCGAGGTGGACCACAACGACGGCTGGCTGCTGGCGGCCGACGGCGCGGAGTCCGCGTTGGAGCACGGTTCGAAGACACTGATGGCCAGCCGTATCGTGGACGCGATCGAGGCCTTCCTGCAGAGCGGCGGGTAACCCCCATCACAGATTCGGTTGCGCGTAAATCTTGCGTGCGACCGGAGCGCACGCTTGGGTGCTACAGGGCACTCATACAATTTGATGAACTAACTTTTGGAGGATCGCGCTGTGAGTCAAGCTCGGCTGTTCACCAGTGAGTCGGTAACCGAGGGGCACCCGGACAAGATCTGTGACGCCATCAGCGATTCGATCCTCGACTCCCTGCTGGCCGGCGACCCGAAGTCGCGCGTCGCGGTGGAGACCGCCGTCACCACCGGCCAGGTGCACGTCATCGGCGAGGTGACCACCTCGGCCAAGGAGGCGTTCGCCGACATCACGAACACCGTGCGCGAGCGGATCCTCGAGATCGGCTACGACTCGTCGGACAAGGGCTTCGACGGTGAGACCTGCGGCGTGAACATCGGCATCGGCCGGCAGTCGCCCGACATCGCGCAGGGCGTCGACACCGCGCACGAGACCCGCGTCGAGGGCAAGGCCGACCCGCTGGACGCCCAGGGCGCCGGCGACCAGGGCCTGATGTTCGGCTACGCCATCAAGGACACCCCGGAGCTGATGCCGCTGCCGATCGCGCTGGCGCACCGGCTGTCGCGGCGGCTGACCGAGGTCCGCAAGAACGGCGTGCTCGACTACCTGCGCCCGGACGGCAAGACCCAGGTCACCGTGCAGTACGACGGCACCACCCCGGTGCGGCTGGACACCGTGGTGCTGTCCACCCAGCACGCCGCAGGTATCGATCTCGAGGGCACGCTGGCCCCGGACATCCGGGAGAAGGTCGTCAACACCGTGCTGGCCGACCTGAACCACGACACGCTCGACACCTCCGACTTCCGCCTGCTGGTCAACCCCACCGGTAACTTCGTGGTGGGCGGCCCGATGGGTGACGCCGGCCTGACCGGCCGCAAGATCATCGTCGACACCTACGGCGGCTGGGCCCGCCACGGCGGCGGCGCCTTCTCCGGCAAGGATCCGTCGAAGGTGGACCGCTCGGCGGCCTACGCCATGCGCTGGGTGGCCAAGAACGTCGTCGCCGCCGGCCTGGCCGAGCGCATCGAGGTCCAGGTGGCCTACGCCATCGGCAAGGCCGCCCCGGTCGGCCTGTTCGTCGAGACGTTCGGCAGCGAGACCGTCGACCCGGCCAAGATCGAGAAGGCCATCCTCGAGGTGTTCGACCTGCGCCCCGGTGCGATCGTGCGGGATCTGGACCTGCTGCGTCCGATCTACGCCCCGACCGCCGCGTACGGTCACTTCGGCCGCACCGACGTCGACCTGCCCTGGGAGCGCCTCGACAAGGTCGAAGACCTCAAGAACGCGGTCTAGTTCTTTTTCGCGAGCAGACACAGAATCGCACGCATCAGCGGTGAATCACGCGATTCTGTGTCTGCTCGCGGCGTTTCGGGTGAGGTGGCGCTCGAGGCGTTCGGCGAACTGTCGCGGGTAGCGACGCACGTCGTCGACGACGATCGGCACCATCGTCCAGCCGGTGTCCTGCACCCCTGCATAGCGCTTGCGATCGCCGATCAGCTCGGCCCGGCCCGCGTGCCAGACCACGCTCTCGTACTCGGCCGCCACCCGCTCATCCGGCCAGGCGAAGTCCACCCGCCACACCTCGCCGTTGCGGCCGTGAATCTCGTACTGCAGCTCGGGCCGCGGCAGTCCGTAGTCGATCATCACGAGCCGGGCCTCGCTCTCCATCGCGGACTCCGCGCGGCCGTCGGCGTAGGGCAACAGATCCCGGACCGCGACGATGCCCCGGCGACCGCGCTGCGCGGCGACCGCCGCCGCCAGGTCTGCGGGGGTGCAGCGGCCGGAGTGCAGCGCGGCGTCGAGCGTGGCGAGCGCTCGCGGCCTGCTCAGCTGCCGCGCCACCTCGATGGCCGTCCACGCCGGGGCGGTTGCGAGTCGTCCTGAAATCCGTTGCAGTGGAGCGCCCGTGCGTTGATGCACCATTAACCCGACGGTGGGGCGCATCCGAACCCCCGGATCGAGGACGTGTACGGCGCAGGTGTTCTCCGTGTCGAAGTCGTACAGTCGCGCGGCCGTACCCATGCAGGCCACGGCCGGCTGGCCCATGAACAGGTCGAGCGCCGCCAGCCGGCCGAGGAGGTCGGGTTCGGTCAGGGCGTACACGCCGTACCAGATCCGCAGCAGTGCACCTTTGCGCACCTGGACGTCGAGTTCCTGACGGGTCATGACGGTGAGCAGCTGCGCGGTCGTCGCAAATCCGCCCGCGGCGGTCATCAGGGCAACGGCTTCGGTGTTCACCCCTCGCACGGTGGCCGACACGCGGCCCCACGCGTAAGCCCGCCGGCGCGATCTGTGGATGAACCACCCGTTGGGGACAACTCCTGGCCGCCGAGCAGACACAGAATCGCACGCATCACCGGGAATTCACGCGATTCTGTGTCTGCTCGCGGCTGAAGGGATCTAGCTCTCGAGCGCGGCGCGCAGCGCGCGCAGGCCGCGGTCGGTCGCCTCGGCCGCGGCCGGGACGGCGCCGGCGAACTCCAGGAACGCGTGCACCAGCGCCTCGGCGACATGCACCTCGGCGGGCACACCGGCCGCCGACAGCAGTTCGGCGTAGCGGATCCCGTCGTCGCGAAGCGGATCGTGGCCGGCCACCGCGATGTAGGCCGGCGGTAGGCCGGACAGGTCGGCCGCCCGCGCCGGGATCAGCGTCGCCGGCGGGTTCTTCATGTCGAGATCGCCGATGTACCAACGCGAATAGCCGCTGGCGGCCTTGGTGCTCAGGATCGGCGCGTCGGCGTTCTCGGTGAACGACGGCAGCGACAGGTCGAACGTCGTCGTCGGGTACCACAGCAGCTGGAACCGCAGCGCCGGAGCACCCGCGTCGCGGGCCAGCTGCGCCACCACCGCCGCCAGGTTGCCGCCCGCCGAGTCCCCGGCCACCGCTATGCGCGCCGGGTCGGCACCCAGTTCGGCGGCATGCTCGGCGACCCACTGCGTGGCCGCCCACACGTCGTCCACCGCCGCGGGGAACGGATGCTCGGGCGCCAGCCGGTAGCTCAGCGACACCACCACCGCGTCGGCCCCCACCGCGTGCCTGCGCGCGACCCCGTCGTAGGAGTCCAGGTCGCCGACCGACCAGCCGCCGCCGTGGATGTAGATCACCAGCGGCAGCACCGCCCCGGCATCGGCCGCCCGCCGGTACACCCGCAGCGGCAGCGGCCCGCCGGGCCCGTCGATGGTGCGGTCCTCGCTGCGCACCTCCGGATGCACCGGCACCCGCGGCAACTCGGCGAACCGCCTGCGCGCCGCCTCCGGGCCGCCCTCGGTTGTTAACTGAAACGGGACGGCCTCCAGTACCTTCTGCAGCATGGCATCGAGGGCCGGTTTCTCCTCAGCGACGGACATGAGCTCACCGTACGTGCACCCGCGCACCAAGCTGCTGTGGGTCGCCGCCGCGGTGGTCGCCGCCGGCTACGGCGTCTTCCTGCTCATCACCGCGCTGCGCCTGCCCGCGGGCGCGGACCTGACCGGTCAGTTCGTCCTGCAGCCCGCGGTCAAGGCCACCGCGGCGGTGCTGCTGGCCGTCGCCGCGCTGTTCCACCCGATCGCGCGGGAGCGCCGCTGGCTGGTCGCGGCGCTGCTGTTCTCCGCCGCCGGCGACTTCCTGCTCGCGCTGCCGTGGTGGGAGCCGTCGTTCGTGCTCGGGCTGGGCGCGTTCCTGGTCGCGCACCTGTGTTTCCTGACCGCGCTGGTGCCGCTGGTCGGCCGCTCCACACCCCGCCTGATCGCCGTCGCGGTCACCGTGGCGGCCTGCCTGGCGCTGCTGACGTGGTTCTGGCCGCGGCTGCTCGAACAGGGCATGGCCGTGCCGGTGACGGCGTACATCACCGTGCTCGGCGCCATGGTCTGCTGCGCGCTGCTGGCCCGGCTGCCGACGCCGTGGACCGCGTTGGGCGGGGTGGCGTTCGCGGTGTCGGACGCGATGATCGGCATCAACAAGTTCGTCCTGGGCAGCGAGGCGCTGGCCGTACCGATCTGGTGGGTGTACGCGTCGTCGCTGCTGCTCATCAGCGCCGGCTTCTTCTTCGGCCGGTCGGAAGGCCGGACGGACTAAGTGGCCGCGATCCGAACGCAGGCCGAGCACGAACCGATCGCGCGTGTGCTGCCCTTGCTGACGGTGCCGCATCTGGACCGCGAGTTCGACTACCTGGTCTCCACCGAGCAGTCCGACGACGCGCAACCAGGGGTGCGGGTGCGGGTGCGGTTCCACGGCCGGCTGGTCGACGCCTTCGTGCTGGAGCGCCGCTCCGACACCGACCACACCGGCAAGCTCGGCTGGCTGGACCGGGTGATCTCACCGGAACCGGTGCTCACCCCGGAGATCCGCCGCCTCGCCGACGCGGTGGCCGCCCGCTACGCCGGCACCCGCGCCGACGTGCTGCGGCTGGCGATCCCGCCCCGCCACGCCCGCGTCGAGAAGCAGACCGCCGAGCCGCTGCCGCCGGTCGAGGTCGGCCCCGTCGACGGCGCCCCGTGGACCGCCTACAACCGCGGTGAGCAGTTCCTGGCCGCGCTCGCCGACGGCCGCGCGGCCCGCGCCGTCTGGCAGGCGCTGCCGGGGGAGTCGTGGCCGGAGCGGCTCGCCGACGCCGCGGCGACGGCCGTGCGCGCCGGGCGCGGGGTGCTGGTGATCGTGCCCGACCAGCGCGACATCGACGCCGTGCACGCCGCAACCGTGAAGCTGGTCGACGAGACGCGGGTGGCGGCACTGTCGGCCGGCCTGGGCCCGGCGCAGCGCTACCGCCGGTGGCTGTCGGTGCTGCGCGGCGACACCCGCGTCGTCATCGGTACGCGCAGCGCGGTTTTCGCGCCCGTCGCCGATCTCGGCCTGGTGATGGTGTGGGACGACGGCGACGACACGCTGTCCGAACCGCGCGCCCCGTACCCGCACGCCCGCGAGGTGGCGATGCTGCGCGCGCACCAACTGCGGTGTGCCGCACTGATCGGCGGGTTCGCCCGCACCGCCGAGGCGCAGGCGCTGGTGCGCAGCGGTTGGGCGCACGACCTGGTGGCGCTGCGGCCGACCGTGCGTGCCGCCTCACCACGCGTCGTCGCCCTCGACGACAGCGGCTTCGAGCAGGAGCGCGACCCGGCCGCCCGCACGGCGCGGCTGCCCTCGATGGCGCTGCAGGCCGCCCGCAAGGCGCTGGCCGCCGGGGCACCGGTGCTGGTGCAGGTGCCGCGCCGCGGCTACGTGCCCGCCCTGGCGTGCGCCCGCTGCCGCACCGTGGCCCGGTGCCGGCACTGCACCGGTCCGCTGTCGCTGCCCGAACGCGACGCGCCCGGCGCGGTCTGCCGCTGGTGCGGCCGCCAAGATCTCGCCCTGCGGTGTGCGCGTTGCGGTTCCGACGCGGTGCGGGCGGTGGTGGTGGGGGCCCGGCGCACCGCCGAGGAACTGGGCCGCGCGTTCGCGGGTACGACGGTCGTCACCTCCGGTGGCGACGCGATCGTCGCCAGGGTGCCCGCCCAGCCCGCGCTCGTCGTCGCCACCCCGGGCGCCGAACCGGTCGCCGACGGCGGCTACGGCGCGGCGCTGCTGCTCGACAGCTGGGCGCTGTTGGGCCGCCAGGACTTACGGGCCGCCGAGGACACCCTGCGGCGCTGGATGGCCGCCAGCGCGCTGGTGCGCAACCGCGGCGACGGCGGCGTGGTGGCGGTGGTCGCCGACTCGACGATCCCGACCGTGCAGAGCCTGATCCGCTGGGACCCGGTCGGGCACGCGGAGGCCGAGCTGGACGCCCGCAGCGAGGTCGGCCTGCCGCCCGCGTCGCACATGGCCGCCATCGACGGCACCTCCGAGGCCGTGCACGCGCTGCTGGACACCGCCGGGCTGCCGGACTCCGCCGTCACGCTCGGACCCGTCGACCTGCCCGTTGGTGCCCGCCGCCCACCGGGCTTGCCGCCCGAGACGCCGGTGATCCGGATGCTGGTGCGGGTGCCGCGCAGCGCGGGCCTGGAGCTGGCGTCGGCGCTGCGTAAGGCGACAGCGGTGCTCAGCGCACGGCATGATGTAGCCGCGGTTCGCATCCAAATCGACCCACTGCACATAGGGTAGGCCCCATGCGTCGGACCTTGGCGTGGTTGATCACGCTGGCGTTCCTGGCGTTCGGCGTGCTCTGGCCCCTGGTGTTCACGGGCGAGAGCAGTTCAGAGCCCACCGAGATCAGCGACCCCGTCGTCATCACCGACTTCGACGCCGATTTCATCGTCAGCGACAGGGGCCGCCTGGACGCCGTCGAACGGATCACCGCCGAGTTCCCCTCGGGGCGCCACGGAATCTTCCGGTACTGGGACGTCGCCAACCCCAACAATCCGCACGTCCGCCAGCCCCCGCGCATCACGTCGATCCTGCTCGACGGGCTCACGGTGCCCTACCAGATGCTGTGGGAGGACGGCACACGGTTCCGGGTCGCCAAGATCGGTGACCCCGACAAATACCTGTCCTACGGCAGGCACGTCTTCGAGATCCGTTACGTCATCGACGGTGTCCTCGACCCCCAAACAGTCGGCGCCGACAAACAATTCGTCACCTCCGTCGGCGATCCCGATGCGGCGGACTCGGTGTTCTACTGGAACGTCATCGCACCGGCGTGGAACAACCGCATCGAGAACGTCGACGTCACCGTCGCCCTGCCCGGTGAGGTCACCGGCGCGCAGTGCACGGTCGGCTGGGGCACCGGACGCGCCTGCCGCGAGCTCGACGTCACCGACAACCGGGTGCGGTTGACGGCCAGAGACCTGGCGGCGCGCACCCCGGTCACGCTGCGCGCAGGCACCGACGTGCCGGTCCCGCCGCGCACCGAGCTGCCGTGGAACCACAAGTGGGACCGGGTCCTCGGCCAGTCGACCACCGGGGTGCTGTGGATGGCGGGCCTGACGGTGCTCGCCGGTCTGGGCGCGCTGCTGTGGTACCGCACCACCGTCGAACCCTCGCCGGGTTTCCCGTTGCAGTACGCGCCGCCGGAGGGGCTGGGCCCGGTGCAGACCGAGTACATCCGCACCGAGGCGGTGCCCAAGAACGGGTTGACCGCGACGCTGTTCTATCTCGCCGAGCGCGGGCTGGTCGAGCTCAAACAGCTCAGCGACAAGACCTGGCGCATCCGCGGCGTCGCCGAGCGCGCCGCATGGGTCGACGTCGACCGGGTCAGCGCCGCCGTCGGGTCGGCGCTGAGGGTGAACAGCCCCGGCGCCGAGTTCATCGCCCAGGCCACGGAGAAGTCGGGGGAGCGGCTCAACAAGGCCAAGACCGACATGACCAAGGCCGTCGAGCGGTGGGCCTTCGACGAGAAGCTGCTCGTCAAGCATCACAGGGAGCTGTGGCTGCGTGTCGCCAACGTCATCGCGTTCCTGCTGACGCTGTGCGGTGTGTTCACCTGGTTCTTCCCGACGACGATGTGGGCGCTGCCGTTCGCGGCCTTCTTCCTGCTCTCGCTGGGCTCCTGGAACCCGGGCGTCGGTACCCGCCGCACCGCCAAGGGTCGTGAATTGTGGTCGCGCGCAGGCGGTTTCCATCGTGTGCTGACCACCAACTCCGCGGAGGCGCGGTTCGACTTCGGTGCGCGCAAGGACCTGTACTCGGCGTACGTGCCGTTCGCCGTGGCCGCCGGCGCCGCCGCGCTGTGGGCCAAGAAGTACGAGGCGACGACGGGAACGACGGCGCCGCAACCGGACTGGTACCAACCGATGTCGTCGACCACTCACGGTTACTCCGGGTTCTCGGCCACCGCCGCGAGTTTCGACAGCTTCGAGTCGGCGTTGTCGTCGTCGATCGGCGCCTACACCGCCGCACAGGCCGCCTCCAGCAGCAGCGGCGGCTCCAGCGGAGGCGGTGGCGGCTTCAGCGGCGGCGGCGGCGGTGGAGGCGGCGGAGGAGGAGGCGGATCGTGGTGACCTGGCTGCTGATCATCGCGCTGGTCCTGGCGGTGGGGCTGTTCGTCGGTTTCGTCGCCGGTTACAACAAGCTGCGCGCGGCCGATGTCCGCGTCGCCGAGGCGCTCAGCGGTATCGACGTCGAGCTCATCCGGCGGGCGTCGCTGATCCCGAGCCTGGTGCATACGGTGCAGACGTTCGCCGCGCACGAGAAGGCCGTCCTGGACCGCGTCACCGACGCCCGCGCGGCGATCGCCGCGGCCACGGCGGGCTCCTCGGTGGCCGAGCGCAGCGCCGCCGAGCGTTCCCTGGACGCGGCGCTGGCCCCGCTGCTGGCGCTCGGCCAGGCCTATCCGCAGCTGAACTCGTCGAACAACTTCCTGGACCTGCAGCGCAACCTCGCCGAGACCGAGGACAAGCTGGCCTTCGCCCGGCAGTACTACAACGACGCGGTCGCCACCCTGAACCGGTTGGTCACCACGATCCCGTGGATGTTCGTCGCCCCGCTGACCGGGGTGTCCGAGCGGGAGTACTACCAGCTGCCCCGGTGAGGACGCTCTCTAGACTGGCGCGGTGCGCATCGTCTTCGCCGGCACGCCGGAACCCGCCCTCCCGTCGCTGCGCCGACTGATCGAATCGCCGCGTCACGAGGTGGTCGCGGTGCTGACCCGCCCGGACGCGGCGGCGGGCCGGCGCGGTAAGCCCGCGCCCTCGCCGGTCGCCCGGCTGGCACTCGAACACGACATCCCGGTGCTGCGCCCGCCCAAGCCGAACTCCGAGGAGTTCATCGCCGAGCTGACCGCGCTGGCTCCGGACTGCTGCGCCGTGGTGGCCTACGGCGCGTTGCTGTCCGAGCGGCTACTGGCGGTCCCCACGCACGGCTGGGTCAACCTGCACTTCTCGGTGCTGCCCGCCTGGCGCGGCGCCGCACCGGTGCAGGCGGCGATCGCCGCGGGCGACACGGTCACCGGTGCGACGACGTTCCTCATCGAGCCGGCGCTGGACTCCGGCCCGGTCTACGGGGTGGTCACCGAGACCATCCGGCCGACCGACACCGCCGGGGATCTGCTTGAACGACTGTCGATTTCGGGTGCCGACCTGCTGGCCGCCACGCTCGACGGCATCGCCGACGGATCGCTGCGCCCGCAGCCGCAGCCCACCGAGGGCGTGACGGTGGCGCCGAAGATCACCGTCGAGGAGGCGCGCATCCGCTGGGATCTGCCCGCCCATGTCGTCGACCGGCGCATCCGCGCGGTGACCCCGGCCCCCGGTGCGTGGACGATGATCGGTGAGCTGCGGATGAAGATCGGGCCCGTCACCGTCGACGACGCCGCCGAACCGCTGCCGCCCGGCGCCCTGCGCGTCGACCGCACCGGCGTGCGGGTCGGCACCGCGTCGGCGCCGGTGCTGCTGGGCACCGTGCAGCCGCCCGGTAAGAAGCCGATGAACGCCGCCGACTGGGCCCGCGGCGCCCGCCTTGACGACACGGCGAGGGCCGAATGAGCAAGCCGCACAAGCCCACCGGTCCCCACGGCAGACGTCCGTACACCAAGCGGCCGCGCCGTAAACCGCTGGATCCGGCGCGCCGCGCGGCGTTCGACGTGCTGCGCGCGGTCGATGAGAAGGACGCCTACGCCAACCTCGCGTTGCCCGCGATCCTGCGGGAGCGCGGGATCACCGGCCGCGACGCCGCGTTCGCCACCGAGTTGACCTACGGCACCTGCCGCACCAAGGGTCTGCTCGACGCGATCATCGCCCACGCCGCCAACCGGCCCGCCGACCGGATCGACCCCGTGCTGCTGGACCTGCTGCGGCTGGGCGCCTACCAGCTGCTGCGCACCCGCGTCGAGCAGCACGCCGCGGTGTCCACCACCGTCGAACAGGCCGGTATCGAATTCGATTCCGCGCGAGCAGGTTTCGTCAACGGCGTGCTGCGCACCATCGCGGGCCGCGACGAGGCGTCCTGGGTCGCGGAGCTGGCCCCCGACCAGACCGTCGACCCGATCGGGCACACCGCGTTCGTGCACGCCCATCCGCGCTGGATCGCGCAGGCGTTCGCCGACGCGCTCGGGCCCGACGCCGGTGAGCTCGACGCGCTGCTGGCCAGCGACGACGACCGGCCCGCCGTGCACCTGGCCGCGCGGCCCGGGGTGCTGACCGCTGCCGAGCTCGCCGAGGCGGTCGGCGGCACCGTCGGCCGGTACTCGCCGTACGCGGTGTATCTGAGCGGTGGCGACCCGGGCCGGCTGGCGCCGGTGCGCGACGGTCAGGCGCAGGTGCAGGACGAGGGCAGCCAGTTGGTGGCGCGCGCCCTGACCCTGGCCGACCTCGACGGCGACGACGGCGGCCGCTGGCTGGACCTGTGCTCAGGGCCGGGCGGCAAGACCGCGCTGCTGGCCGCGCTGGCCACCCAGACCGGGATCCCGGGTGCGCGGGTCACCGCGGTGGAGCCCGCCGCCGCCCGCGCCGATCTGGTGGAGCGCAACACCCGCGGCCTGCCCGTCGACGTGCTGCGCGTCGACGGCCGCGAACCGGGCCTGGAACCGGGCTTCGACCGGGTGCTGGTCGACGCCCCCTGCACCGGGCTGGGCGCCCTGCGGCGCCGTCCCGAGGCGCGCTGGCGGCGCCAGCCGGCCGACGTGCCGCCGCTGGCGAAACTGCAGCGCGAACTGCTGGCGTCGGCGATCCGGCTGACCCGGCCGGGCGGGGTGGTGCTCTACGCGACCTGCTCGCCGCACCTGGCCGAGACCGTCGGCGTCGTCGCCGACGCGCTGCGCCGCCACAACGTCACCGCGCTGGACACCCGGCCGCTGTTCGACCCCGTCGACAATCTTGGCGACGGTCCGTACGTGCAGTTGTGGCCGCACCGGCACGGCACCGACGCGATGTTCGCCGCCGCGCTCAAAGTAGGGTAGGCCGCATGGCTGGACCCCTCATCGCCCCGTCGATCCTGTCCGCCGACTTCGCTCGGCTCGCGGACGAGGTCGCCGCGGTCCATGGCGCGGACTGGTTGCACGTCGACGTCATGGACAACCATTTCGTGCCGAACCTCACCCTGGGGCAACCGGTGGTCGAGGCGCTGCTGAAGGTGACCGACATCCCGATGGACTGCCATCTGATGATCGAGAACCCCGAACGTTGGGCGCCGCCCTACGCCGAGGCCGGTGCCTACAACGTGACGTTCCACGCCGAGGCCACCGACAACCCGGTCGCGGTCGCCCGCGACATCCGCGCCGCGGGTGCCAAGGCCGGGCTCGCGGTCAAGCCGGGCACCCCGATCGAGTCCTACCTGGAGATCCTCAGGGAGTTCGACACGCTGCTGGTGATGTCGGTCGAACCCGGTTTCGGCGGGCAGAAGTTCATCCCCGAGGTGCTGCCGAAGGTGCAGACCGTGCGCCGCCTGGTGGACTCCGGTGAGCTGACGATCCTGGTCGAGATCGACGGCGGCATCAACGCCGACACCATCGAGCAGGCCGCGGAGGCCGGGGTGGACTGCTTCGTGGCGGGTTCGGCGGTCTACAACGCGGAGGATCCCGCTGCCGCCGTGGAGTCCCTGCGCAAGCAGGCCGCGGCGGCGTCCAAGCATCTGACGCTATGAACCTTGAAGCCGCGATGCGGCTGGCGATCGAACGGTCCGAGGCCGTCAAGGGCACCACGTACCCGAATCCGCCTGTCGGAGCGGTGATCCTGGACCGTGACGGTGAGGTCGCCGGTGTCGGTGCCACCGAGCCCACGGGCGGTCCGCACGCCGAGGTGCTGGCGCTGCGCCGCGCCGGTGAGCGCGCCGCGGGCGGCACCGCCGTCGTCACGCTGGAGCCGTGCAACCACTTCGGCCGCACCCCGCCGTGCGTGGACGCCCTGATCGCCGCCGGCGTCTCGACGGTGGTGTACGCGGTCGCCGACCCCAATCCGGTCGCGGCCGGGGGAGCGGCCCGGTTGGCCGACAACGGCATCGAGGTGCGTGCCGGTGTGCTGGCCGACGAGGTGTCCGGCGGTCCGCTGCGTGAGTGGCTTCACAAGCAGCGCACCGGATTACCGCATGTCACATGGAAATTCGCGACCAGCATCGACGGTCGCAGCGCCGCCGCCGACGGCAGCAGCCAGTGGATCACCAGCGAGGCGGCGCGCGCCGACGTGCACCGCAGGCGTGCGGTGGCCGATGCGATCATCGTCGGCACCGGCACCGTGTTCGCCGACGACCCGGCGCTGACCGCCCGCACGCCCGACGGCACGCTGCTCGAGCGCCAGCCGCTGCGCGTCGTCGTCGGCCGGCGCGAGATCCCGCAGGACGCAAAGGTTCTCAACGAGGATTCGCGGACGATGGTGATCCGCACCCACGATCCGCACGAGGTGATCAGGGCGCTGTCGGACCGCACCGACGTGTTCCTGGAGGGCGGGCCGACGCTGGCCGGCGCGTTCCTGCGCGCCGGGGTGATCGACCGGATTCTGGCCTACGTCGCGCCGATCCTGCTGGGCGGCCCGATCACCGCGGTCGACGACGTCGGGGTGCTGAGCATCGCGCACGCGCAGCGGTGGCGCTTCGACGGCATCGAGCCGATCGGCCCCGACGTGCGTCTGAGCCTGGTGCCCAACTGATTCGGCGCTACCGCGCGAACGCGCGCACCAGCGCCTGACAGAACGCGGGCAGGTCGTCGGGCTTGCGGCTGGACACCAGGGTGTTCGGCCCCGACGAGCATTCCACCACCTCGTCGTCGACCCAGGTGGCGCCCGCGTTGGTCAGGTCGGTCTTCACGCTGGGCCACGACGTCAGCGTGCGGCCCCGCACCACATCGGCCTCGATCAGCGTCCACGGCGCGTGACAGATCGACGCGACGGGTTTACCCGCGTCGAAGAAACTCTTCGCGAACGCCACAGCGGCGCTGTTCATTCGCAGATTGTCGGGGTTAGCCACCCCGCCGGGCAGCACCAGCCCGGAGTAGTCGGCGGCCGAGACCGCCTCGGCCGACACCTCGGCCTCGAACGTGTCCGCGGGAGTGAGGTGGTTGAACGCCTGGATCTTCCCGACCTCCGTCGACACCAGCTGCGGCTGCCCGCCGGCCGCTTCGACGGCCTTCCACGGCTCGGTCAACTCGACCTGCTCGACCCCCTCGGGCGCGACGAGGAACGCGATCTTGCTGCCATTCAGTGAATCTGCCATGTGAGCCGCATACCCGGCGCGCGGACGGGCCAATCCGCGTACACCTGTCGACACCCGTCGCGTCGGTACACTCGAATCAATCGCGCTTTCACCGACGATGCGCGCTGGTGAAAACGAACCCCAAAGGATGAACCATGACTGCACTGCAGGACTGGCTCAAGTCGATCATCGACACGCTGTTCGGTAACCGCGACGACACCGACGAGGACCGCCCCGCCGAACCGCAGCTGCTCGAGCGTGGCCTGGAGCGCTGCTAGTCGGCGGGCGCCGGCTCGTCGGCGTGCTCGTTCTTTCCGCTGATCAACAGCCCCAGCAGGGCACCGACCACACAGACCCCGACGGTCACCAGGAAGATGTCGCCGTACTGCAGCACGTAGGCCTCCCGGTAGCGGTCGGCCTCGGCGGCCAGCCGCTCGGCCAGGGTGTTCGCGCCGGGCGGGAACGGCAGCGTCTGCAGGTGCTGATTGAGCCGGTACAGGCCCCATGCGGTCAGCGCGGCCAGGCCGATCAGCATGCCCACCATGCGGGCCACCACCACGGCCGCTGAGGCGATGCCGTGCTGGGCCGACGGCACCACCCGCAGGGTCGCCGAGGTCAGCGGACCGATCACCAGGCCCAGCCCGAGCCCGGCCACCGCCAGGTCGGTGTCGAGCACCGGCAGCGAGGCGAAGCCCAGGTCGTGGTGCGCCGACAGCACGTCGACCCGCCAGTGGGCGACCAGCCAGTAGCCGAACGCGGCGATCAGCAGGCCGACGAACGTCACGATCCGGTCGCCGATGCGGGTGGCCAGCCAGCCGCCGATGACCGCGCCGATCGGCAGCGCGATCAAGAAGCGCAACAGCAGCAGGACGGCCTCGGTCTGGTCCTTGCCCAGCACGCCCTGGCCGAACAGTTCGACGTTGACCAGGGTGACCATCAGCGCGGCACCGGCGCACAGCGAGGCGCCCAGCGCCGCCAGGAACGGCCGGAAGTGCACGCCTGCGGGCTCGATGAGCCGGGTGCGGGCGAACCGCTCCCAGACGAAGAACGCCACCAGGGCGACGGCCGCGCCGATCAGCGTCGGCAGCCCGTAGGACGGCAGGATCTGCTTGCCGTCCGGGGCGGGGTTGTACAGGCCGACGACGGTCAGCCCCAGCGCGACGGCCAGCAGGACGCCGCCCACCACGTCCACCCGCTCGGGCTCCTCGGGCTTGAGCCGGCCGGGCAGGCTGAAGTGGATCAGGATCATCGCGACCGCAGCCAGCGGCACGTTGATCCAGAACACGTCGCGCCAGGTGTTGAGCACCGCGACGACCGCGATGCCGTACAGCGGGCCGAGCACGCTGCCGAGCTCCTGCGCCGCGCCGATCCCGCCGAGCACCGAGGCGCGGTTGCGGGTGGCCCACAGGTCGGCGGCCAGGGCCAGCGTCACCGGCAGCAGCGCACCGGAGGCCACACCCTGGATGGTGCGGCCGATGACCATCGGGACCAGGTCGTTGGACAGCGCCGTGACCACCGAGCCGAGCGCGAACCCGGCCAGGCTCAGCTGCAGGATGAACTTGCGGCCGAACCGGTCGGAGGCGCGGCCCAGCAGCGGCATCGCGGCGATGTAGCCCAGCAGGTAGCAGGTGATGATCGGGGTGACCCGCTGCAGCTGGTTGATCGGTATCTGCAGGTCGAGAATGATGTCGCGGATGATCGCGACGACGACGTAGGTGTCGAGCGCGCCGAGCAGAACCGCCAGGCTGCCCGCGCTGATCGCGATGCGGCGGTTGGTCGCCTCCGGCATCAGGCGCCGGGCTTGGTGACCGTCACCGGCTTACCCCAGTCGGACAGCGTCATCGTGACGCTGGTGTCCGACGAGGGCTCCAGGCGGGCCTGGACCAGCTCGTGGTCGCCGCCCTCGGCGATCCACGCGGTGCCGGGGACGGGGCCGGTGGCCTCGATCTGCGGCGCGATCCGGTTGACCGCGTCGGCGCTGACCGTGCCGACCACCTTGACGGTCTCGACGCCGTTGAGCGTCTCGCGGGCCTCGGACTTGGCGTCGGAGAAGTTGGCCAGCACGTTGGCCAGACCGTTCTCGGGCTCAGGATCGCCGAGGCGTCGTAGATGTCGGCGGCGGGCCCGAAGTTCTGGTAGCCGCTGCCCGGGCTGATCGCGCCGTAGAGGTCACCGTCGGCGACGATGAACTCCACACCGGACAGCTTCTGGCCCATGAACGCGATGTCGGCCTTGCCCTGCGCGGCGACCGCGGGCACGTTCGTCAGGTCGCCCTCGAGCACCTCGATCGGAAGCTGATCGATCGTGCCCTCCACGGTGAGCTTGAGGTGCACGCTCTCCTGGTTGCGGGTGGTCTCGCTGGACTCCTGCAGCAGGGTCGCGGCGTCGGGCAGATCCTTGGCGGACTCGTCTGACTTCGAACAACCGGAGAGGAAGCTGACAGCGGCGATGAGGGCGGCGAAGATCGCCACGAGGCGGGTGCGCATGCCATGCATCGTAGAGGGTGCGCGAGGGTGCGCCCCTGACCTGGCCGGATAGGCTGGGTCCGTGTTCACCGGAATCGTCGAAGAAGTGGGCGAGGTCGTCGAGAAGGAAGATCTCGGCGATTCCGTCCGGCTGGCCATCCGCGGGCCGGTGGTGACCTCCGACGCCCGCCACGGCGACTCGATCGCCGTCAACGGCGTCTGCCTGACCGTGGTCGACGTCCGCACCGACGGCGCGTTCACCACCGACGTGATGGGTGAGACGCTCAGCCGGTCCAGCCTCGACGGGGTCCGGGTGGGCAGCCGGGTGAACCTGGAGCGCGCCGCGGCGGTCAACAGCCGGCTCGGCGGGCACATCGTGCAGGGCCACGTCGACGGCACCGGGCATGTGATCGCGCGCACACCGTCGGAGCACTGGGAGGTGGTGCGCATCGCGCTGCCCACCTCGCTGTCGCGCTACGTCGTGGAGAAGGGCTCGATCACTGTCGACGGCGTCTCGCTGACGGTGTCCGGGATCGGCCACGACTGGTTCGAGGTGTCGCTGATCCCCACCACGCTGGAGATGACCACGCTGGGACGGGCCGAGGTCGGCACCCGGGTCAACCTGGAAGTGGACGTGATCGCCAAGTACGTCGAGCGGCTGCTGTCGACCCGCGAGGACGAGCCCCAGTAGCCCGGGGGTGCGGCAATAACTTTCAGACGGCAGTGGTTCATACTGATGTGATGACGAGGCTGGACTCCGTAGAGCGCGCGGTCGCCGATATCGCGGCGGGTAAGGCCGTCGTCGTCATCGACGATGAGGATCGCGAGAACGAGGGCGATCTGATCTTCGCCGCCGAGAAGGCGACCCCGGAGCTGGTCGCGTTCATGGTCCGCTACACATCGGGCTACCTGTGCGTGCCGCTGGACGGCTCGATCTGCGACCGTCTCGGGCTGCTGCCGATGTACGCGATGAACCAGGACAAGCACGGCACCGCCTACACCGTCACCGTCGATGCCAAACACGGTGTGGGTACCGGTATTTCGGCTGCCGACCGTGCGACGACGATGCGCCTGCTCGCCGACCCGAACTCGGTGGCCGACGACTTCACCAAACCGGGGCACGTGGTGCCGCTGCGCGCCAAGGACGGCGGCGTGCTGCGCCGTCCCGGTCACACCGAGGCCGCGGTGGACCTGGCCCGGCTGGCCGGTCTGCAGCCCGCGGGCGCGATCTGCGAGATCGTCAGCCAGAAGGACGAGGGGGCGATGGCGCAGACCGATGAGCTGCGCATCTTCGCCGACGAGCACGACCTGGCGCTGATCTCGATCGCCGACCTGATCGAGTGGCGGCGCAAACACGAGAAGCACATCGAGCGGGTCGCCGAGGCCCGCATCCCGACCCGCCACGGCGAGTTCCGCGCCGTCGGCTACACCAGCATCTACGACGACGTCGAGCACGTCGCGCTGGTCATGGGCGATATCGCCGGCCCGCAGGGCGACGGCCACGACGTGCTGGTCCGGGTGCACTCGGAGTGCCTGACCGGCGACGTGTTCGGCTCCCAGCGCTGCGACTGCGGCCCCCAGCTGGACGCCGCGATGGCGATGGTGGCGCGCGAGGGCCGCGGCATCGTGCTCTACATGCGCGGCCACGAGGGCCGCGGCATCGGGCTGATGCACAAGCTGCAGGCCTACCAGCTGCAAGACGCCGGCGCCGACACCGTCGACGCCAACCTCAAGCTCGGCCTGCCCGCCGACGCCCGTGACTACGGCATCGGCGCGCAGATCCTGGTCGACCTCGGGGTGCGGTCGATGCGGCTGCTGACCAACAACCCGGCCAAGCGGGTCGGCCTGGACGGCTACGGCCTGCACATCATCGAGCGCGTCCCGCTGCCGGTGCGCGCCAACAAGGAGAACATCCGCTACCTGATGACCAAGCGCGATCGGATGGGCCACGACCTGGAGGGCCTCGACGAGTACCACGAGGCCAGCACCGCCGGCGACCTGGGCGGAGCGCTGTGAGCGGTCGGGGAGTCCCGGACATGCCCCAGCTGGACGCCTCGGGGCTGAAGCTCGCCGTCGTCGCCAGCACCTGGCACACCACGATCTGCGACGCGCTGCTCGACGGCGCGCTCAAGGTCGCCGCCGACGCCGGTGTGACCGATCCCACGGTGGTGCGGGTGCTCGGCGCGATCGAGATCCCGGTGGTGGCGCAGGCGCTGGCCGCCACCCACGACGCGGTCGTCGCACTCGGTGTGGTGATCCGCGGGGAGACACCGCATTTCGACTACGTGTGCGACGCGGTTACCCAGGGCCTGACCCGGGTGTCGCTGGACGCCTCCACCCCGGTGGCCAACGGGGTGCTGACGGTCAACACCGAACAGCAGGCGCTCAACCGGGCCGGTCTGCCCGATTCCGACGAGGACAAGGGGGCGCAGGCCGCTGCCGCCGCGCTGTCCACGGCGCTGGTCTTGCGGGGTCTGCGGGCCGACACGTGACCGAGTGGGACGCCGAGATCCGGCCGCGGCTGACCCCGTACTTCGCGTACGGCGCGGCGGCCGTGCTGGTGGCGGTTCACATCGGGCTGGCCGCGCTGCTGCGGGTCGGCACCTCCGGGGTGATCTTCCGCACCGCCGACCAGGTCGCGGTCGCCCTGCTGGGCGTGGTGCTCGCCGGTGCCGTGCTGTTGCTCACCCGGCCCCGGCTGCGGGTGGGCCCGTCCGGTATCGCGGTGCGAAACGTGTTGGGCGACAAAATCATCTCCTGGGACGATGTGGTCGGTGTCTCGTTCCCGACCGGCGCCCGCTGGGCCCGCGTCGACCTGCCCGACGACGAGTACATCCCGGTGATGGCGATCCAGGCGATCGACAAGCAGCGCGCGGTCGACGCGATGGACACCGTACGGGCCCTGGTCGAGCGCTACCGGGTCAACTCGGGCTGACGCCCGCCGGACCAGTCGGTGCGCGGCAGTAACCTGGGAGCCGTGCCCGATCCATCGACGTACCGACCCGCCCCCGGGTCCATCCCCGTCGAACCGGGCGTCTACCGATTCCGCGACCCGCACGGCCGGGTCATCTACGTCGGCAAGGCCAAGAGCCTGCGCAGCCGGCTGAACTCCTACTTCGCCGACATCTCGAGCCTGGCGCCGCGCACCCGGCAGATGGTGATGTCGGCGGGCAGCGTCGAGTGGACGGTGGTCAGCACCGAGGTCGAGGCGCTGCAGCTGGAGTACAACTGGATCAAGGAGTTCGATCCGCGGTTCAACGTCCGCTACCGCGACGACAAGTCCTATCCGGTGCTCGCGGTCACCCTCAACGAGGAGTACCCCCGGCTGATGGTGTACCGCGGTGCCCGCCGCAAGGGGGTGCGCTACTTCGGGCCCTACTCGCACGCCTGGGCCATCCGCGAAACCCTCGACCTGCTGACCCGGGTGTTTCCGGCCCGCACCTGCTCGGCGGGAGTCTTCAAGCGACACAGCCAGATTGACCGGCCCTGTCTGCTCGGCTACATCGACAAGTGCTCGGCCCCGTGCGTCGGGCGGGTCAGCGCCGAGGAGCACCGGCGCATCGTGCTGGACTTCTGCGACTTCCTGGCCGGCAAGACCGACCGGCTGATCCGCGATCTGGAACGCCAGATGACCGCCGCCGCCGAGGAACTCGACTTCGAGCGGGCCGCGCGGCTGCGCGACGACGTGGGGGCGCTCAAACGCGCGCTGGAGAAGCAGACCGTGGTGTTCGGCGACGGCACCGACGCCGACGTGATGGCGTTCGCCGACGACGAGCTCGAGGTCGCGGTGCAGGTGTTCCACGTGCGCGGCGGCCGGGTCCGCGGTCAGCGCGGCTGGGTCGTCGAGAAGTCCGGCGAACCGAACGAGGGCAGCGACGAGCAGATCGTCGAGCAGTTCCTCACCCAGTTCTACGGCGACCAGGCGGAATTGGGCGGCGCCGCCGACGAGGCGACCAGTCCGGTGCCCAGGGAGGTGCTGCTGCCGTGCCTGCCGGAGAACGCCGACGAACTGGCCGAGTGGCTGTCCGGGCTGCGCTGCTCGAAGGTCCGGCTGCGGGTGCCCCAGCGCGGTGACAAGCGCGCGCTCGCCGAGACCGTCAAACGCAACGCGCAGGAGGCCCTGCAGCAGCACAAGCTCAAGCGGGCCGGCGACTTCACCGCAAGAACCGCTGCCCTGCAGAACATTCAGGACGCCCTCGGGCTGGCCGACGCGCCGCTGCGCATCGAGTGCGTCGACATCAGCCACGTGCAGGGCACGGACGTGGTGGCGTCGCTGGTGGTGTTCGAGGACGGTCTGCCGCGCAAGTCGGACTACCGCCACTACGCGATCCGCGAGGCCGCGGGCGACGGCCGCTCCGACGACGTCGCCTCGATCGCCGAGGTCACCCGGCGCCGCTTCCACCGGCACCTGCACGACATCGCGCACCCGACCGAGATTGCCCCGGAAGGAAAGTCGCGCAAGTTCGCCTACCCGCCCAACCTGTACGTCGTCGACGGCGGTGCGCCGCAGGTGAACGCCGCGCAGGCGGTGCTCGACGAGCTGGGCATCACCGACGTCGCGGTCATCGGCCTGGCTAAGCGACTCGAGGAGGTGTGGGTGCCCTACGAGCCCGACCCGGTGATCCTGCCGCGCAACAGCGAGGGCCTGTACCTGCTGCAGCGGGTGCGTGACGAGGCGCACCGCTTCGCGATCAGCTACCACCGCAGCAAACGGTCCAAGCGGATGACCGCCTCGGCGCTGGACTCGGTGCGCGGCCTCGGTGAGCACCGGCGCAAGGCGTTGGTCACCCACTTCGGGTCGGTGGCCCGGCTCAAGCAGGCCACCGTCGAGGAGATCACCGCGGTGCCCGGGATCGGCGTCGCCACCGCGCGGGCGGTGCTCGAGGCTCTTGGCGTACCGTCGCAAGGCGACGTGTCCGACCCGCCGCAAAGCGACGCGTCCGGCCTAGAAATCAGCGATGATCAGAGCAGGGTATCGGGATGACGGACCAGGGAATGCACGAAGATCTGCGCGACGAGTCAGGCGCCGACTCCGGCATCGACGTGGTCCTGGTCACCGGCCTGTCGGGCGCCGGCCGCGGCACCGCGGCCAAGGTGCTCGAGGATCTCGGCTGGTACGTCGCCGACAACCTGCCGCCCGAGCTGATCGCCCGGATGGTCGAGTTCGGCCTGGCGGCCGGCTCGCGGATCACCCAGCTCGCGGTGGTGATGGACGTGCGCTCGCGCGGCTTCACCGGTGATCTGGACTGGGTGCTCAACGACCTGGCCACCCGCAACATCACCCCGCGGGTGCTGTTCCTGGAGGCCTCCGACGAGGCGCTGGTGCGCCGCTACGAGCAGAACCGGCGCAGCCACCCGCTGCAGGGCAACCAGACGCTGGCCGAGGGCATCGCCGCCGAGCGGGCGCTGCTGGCGCCGGTGCGCGCGGCCGCCGATCTGGTCATCGACACCACCACGATGTCCGTGCACGCCCTGCGGGAGAGCATCGAGCGCGCGTTCAGCGAGGACACCGTCGCGCACACCAACGTCACGGTCGAGTCGTTCGGCTACAAGTACGGCCTGCCGATGGACGCCGACACGGTGATGGACGTGCGGTTCCTGCCCAATCCGCACTGGGTGGACGACCTGCGCCCGCACACCGGTCAGCATCCCGCGGTGCGCGACTACGTGCTCGGGCAGCCCGGTGCGCTGGAGTTCGTGGACAACTACCACCGGCTGCTCGACGTGGTGATCGATGGATACCGTCGCGAGGGGAAGCGATATATGACCGTCGCCATCGGATGTACCGGGGGCAAGCATCGAAGTGTGGCGATCGCCGAGGCACTGGCCGGCAAGCTGGCGGCCGGGGAGAACCTGACGGTGCGGGTGCTGCACCGGGATCTGGGGCGGGAGTGAGTCCCCGCACGCAGGGAGGACAGATCAGTCCCCGCATCGTCGCCCTGGGCGGTGGCCACGGGCTCTACGCCACGCTGTCGGCGGCGCGCCGGCTCACACCGCACGTGACCGCGATCGTCACCGTCGCCGACGACGGCGGCTCGTCGGGCCGCATCCGCAGCGAACTCGACGTGGTGCCGCCCGGCGATCTGCGAATGGCGTTGGCGGCGTTGGCATCCGACAGTCCACACGGCCGGTTGTGGGCGACGATCATCCAGCACCGGTTCGGCGGCACGGGCGCGCTGGCCGGCCATCCGATCGGCAACCTGATGCTGGCCGGGCTCACCGAGGTGCTGGCCGACCCGGTCGCCGCCCTCGACGAGCTGGGCCGCATCCTCGGCGTGAAGGGCCGGGTGCTGCCGATGTGCCCGATGGGTCTGGGTATCGAGGCCGACGTCGCGGGTCTGGAGTCCGATCCGCGGATGAGCCGGGTGATCCGCGGACAGGTGGCCATCGCGACCACCCCCGGCAAGGTGCGCCGGGTGCGGCTGATCCCCGGCGACCCGCCCGCCACCCGCCAGGCTGTCGACGCGATCATGGCCGCAGATCTGGTGGTGCTGGGGCCCGGATCGTGGTTCACCTCCGTGATCCCGCACGTGCTGGTGCCGGAACTGGCGGCGGCGTTGAAATCGACGCCCGCGCGGCGCGCGCTGGTGCTCAACCTGGTCGCCGAACCGGGGGAGACGGCGGGCTTCTCCGCCGAGCGTCACATCCACGTGTTAGCCCAGCATGCACCGGACTTCACGGTGCATGACATCATCGTCGACGCGAGCCGGGTGCCGAGCGAGCGCGAGCGCGACCAACTGCGTCGCACCGCGAACACCCTCGCCGCTCGCGTGGAGTTTGCCGACGTGTCCAGACCTGGTACACCTTTACATGACCCGGCGCGATTGGCCGCGGCGCTGGAAGGTGTGCGGCTGCGCGGCGCGGCCCACCCGGCGCCCACAGTGCCCACATCGACAGTGACTGGACCGAGAGGTGACGATCCGTGGCGATGACAGCCGAGGTCAAAGACGAGCTGAGCAGGCTGGTCGTCAACTCGGTCAGCGCCCGCAAAGCTGAGGTCGCCTCGCTGCTGCGGTTCGCAGGCGGCCTGCACATCGTCGGGGGCCGGGTGGTGGTGGAGGCCGAGGTCGACCTCGGCATCATCGCGCGCCGGCTGCGTAAGGACATCTACGACCTGTACGGCTACCACGCCACGGTGCACGTGCTGCAGGCCAGCGGCATCCGCAAGAACACCCGTTACGTGGTGCAGGTCGCCAAGGACGGTGAGGCGCTGGCCCGCCAGACCGGGCTGTTGGACCTGCGCGGTCGCCCGGTGCGCGGGCTGCCCGCCCAGGTCGTCGGCGGCAGCATTGCCGACGCCGAGGCCGCTTGGCGCGGAGCGTTTTTGGCGCACGGATCGCTCACCGAACCGGGTCGCTCGTCGGCGCTGGAGGTCAGCTGCCCGGGTCCGGAGGCGGCGCTGGCGTTGGTCGGGGCGGCCCGCCGGCTCGGCGTGACCGCCAAGGCGCGCGAGGTCCGCGGCACCGACCGGGTGGTGGTGCGCGACGGTGAGGCCATCGGTGCGCTGCTGACCCGGATGGGCGCCCAGGACACCCGGTTGACCTGGGAGGAGCGCCGCATGCGCCGCGAGGTGCGCGCGACCGCCAACCGGCTGGCAAACTTCGATGACGCCAACCTGCGCCGGTCGGCGCGCGCCGCGGTGGCCGCGGCCGCCCGGGTGGAGCGCGCGCTGGAGATCCTCGGCGACTCCGTGCCCGAGCACCTGGCGGCGGCGGGCAAGCTGCGGGTGGAACACCGGCAGGCCTCGCTGGAGGAGCTCGGCCGCCTCGCCGATCCGCCGATGACCAAAGACGCTGTGGCGGGCCGTATCCGGCGGCTGTTGTCGATGGCCGACCGCAAGGCCAAGCAGGAGGGCATCCCCGACACCGAGTCGGCGGTCACGCCCGACCTGCTCGAAGACGCCTAGCCGATGGCCCGTACGCTCGCCGTCGCGCTGGCCCAGTACGCACCGCTGACCGGCGACGACCCGGTCGCGCAGCTGCACGCGCAGGCCGCCCAGATCGCCAGCGGCTCCGAGCGTCTCGACCTGATCGTGTTCCCGGAGATCCACCTGTGCGGGGACTGCGACAACGCCCCCGACGGTAACGCCTGGCTGCGGGCGGCCGCCGAGCCGCTGGACGGCCCGAGGGGGCGCACGCTCGGCGAGATCGCCAAAGAACTTGGGGTGTGGTTGATTCCGGGTTCAGTCCCCGAACTCGGCGACGACGGCGGCGTGTACAACACCCAGCCGGTGTTCGACCCGGACGGTCGCCTGATCGCCGGCTACCGCAAGGTGTTTCCGTGGCGTCCGTACGAGGGCTGGTCGCCCGGAAGCGAATTCGTCGTCTTCGACATGCCGGGTGTCGGGCGCGGCGGTCTGTCGATCTGTTACGACTCGTGGTTCCCGGAGTCCACCCGCAGCGTGGCGTGGATGGGCGCGGAGTTCGTCGTCAATGTGGTCAAGACGATCGGCGCGGACCGCAGGCAGGAGCGGATCCTGGCGCAGGCCAACGCGATCGTCAACCAGGTGTTCATGCTCAGCGTCAACGCGGCCGAACCGGTCGGCGTCGGCGGCTCGCTCGTCGTCGACCCCGAGGGCACGGTGATCGCCGATCTGCCCGGTGCGGAGCCGGGCGTGCTCCGTGTGGACGTCGACCTGGACGCCGTGACCCGGGTACGCGAGAACGGCACCGAGGGCTGGAACCGCGTGTGGTCGCAGATGTATCCCGACGACCGGCCCATCGAACTGCCGATCTACCAGGGCCGCATCGACCCGCGCCGCTGGACACCCGGGCAGGTCTAAGCGGCCAGAGAGTCCAGCACCGTCGCCCAGACGTACGGGCTGACAACGGAGTTCAGGTGTCCGTGCACCAGGCCCGGATACCGGTGCTGCAGCACAATGTTGGTGACGTTCGGTCCGTCCAGCACGTGGTTGGTGTACGGGGTGGCGACCTCGTCGTACTCGGTGAGGATGTTGGTGTACAGCACCCCGGGGCGGGTGTCGCCGTCGCCGTACACCTCGTCCATGAACTCCGAGCCCATCGACTGCTGGTAGAACGCCGGCGCCAGCCACATCGACAGCCCGATGTAGAGCTCGCGCAGGATCGGCACCGACAGCACACCGGAGACCAGGCCCAGGAAGTCGGTGCCGTGGTTACCGGGGGCGATCCCGATCACCTGGGCGACCTTGTCGGCGCCATCGAGGTTGTTGATGTAGTACACCGGCAGGATGCCGCCGCCCTGTGAGTGGCCGATCAGGATGACCTGCGGCGCACCGGTTTCGGCGAGCACCTCGTCGATCTTGTCGGACAGCTGCTGCGCCGAGACCCGGATGTCGTCGATCGACTGGAGCGGGAAGTTCGGGTTCGAGGTCCGGTTGCCGTAGTTGAACGTGTAGACCTTGTAGCCGGCGTTGGCCAGCACCGGCGCGCCGACGGCCCAGTTCACACCCTGGGTCAGCACCGTCGAGTTGAGCAGGATGACCGGCAGCGGGTGCTCCGGGGTGACTCCGATGGTCGGGTCGTTGGCCCCGGCGGGGGAGCGCGCCGGGTTCAACAGCGCGACCATGTCGAGGATCCCGTAACTCACCGAGTACGGCGCCGACGGCGGTGCGTACAGCGGACCGCCGACCAGCACACGGCCCACGGCGGCAGCGGAATTCACGACGGACATCGCCAGCATGTACGGCACCCCGAACAGCGTGTCCGGCCCGACGGTCTGCGCGACCGCGCTCGCGACGCTGTGTACCACCGACACCACGATCGTGCCGACGTCGAACACCCCGCCGATCAGCTGCTTGTCCAGGGTGGCCGGCCGCATCGGCGGGACCGTCGGAGGATCGGGGTCGTCGTCGTTCACCTCGGGTTCGGCGAACGCGACCAGCTGGGCTTGGGGCTGCGGCTCGGGTTCGAAGACCGTCGGCTCGTCGGTGAGCCCGGGCTCGGGGGCCTGCTGTGCGCCTGTGCGCTTGGGCTTCTCGACCTCATCGGCGAGGTCGGGGAGTTCCTCGTCGAGCTCGAGTTCGAGTTCGAAGTCGTCGGGTTCGGGCTCGGGATCCGGTTCGGGTTCGGCGTCGGGTTCCGGTTCGGCAGAATCCTCCGGCTCCGTCTCGGTCTCCGGCTCCGTCTGCGTCTGCGAGGTGGACTCCGACACCGAGGTGGTGTCGCTGTCCTCCTCGGCGGCGGCGATCCCGGCGCCGAGACTCAGGGAGGTGGACATCGCCAGAACGGCCGTCGCAAGGGCCACACGTGACAACACGCGTTGTATTCAAGCCGAAGCACCGCGCCGATGGACCTAGATTTGACGATGTGGAGACATTGCGCGTGGGGGCGGCGTTCCCCGACCCGCCGTTCAACGGCATGCCGGGGGACGGCGGTCTGGACATCGACCTCATGCGCGCGATCGGCGCCAAGCTGGGCGCCGAGGTCGAGTTCATCCCCTATGAGGGCGAGGAGTTCGACGGCATCTTCGACGGGCTGGCGGTCGGCGCCTACGACTGCGTGGCCTCCGGGGTCACCGTCACCCCCGAGCGGGAGCGCAAGGCGCTGTTTGCCCCGCCCTACGTCATCTCCGGGCAGGCGATGGCCGTCGACACCCGCCGCGGCGCGGACCACCCCGACGACGTTCTCGTCGCACTCGCCCCGAGGCTCGCCGAGCGGGTGAAATCGCTGCCCGGCGTCCAGATCGTGAAGCGCGGCCTCTCCGTGGAGCACATCGCGATCGCCGTCGCACCCGGTGACCAGGCACTTCTGTCCCGCATCGCGGTCGCGCAGGCCGAGCTGGAGGACGACGGCACGCTGCAGGGGCTGCGCAGGAAATGGCTGGGCAACCCCTACACCGACCAGAGTCTGGCCGTGCACTGACCGGGTAGCGCGTGGCGGGAATCACACCACTAGGCTGACTGTCGAGTACACCAGGAGCGACTCTAAGGAGACAGCGTGACCATCCGGGTAGGCGTGAACGGCTTCGGCCGCATCGGGCGGAACTTCTTCAGGGCGCTCGACGCCCAGAAGGCGCAGGGCAAGGCGACCGACATCGAGATCGTCGCCGTCAATGACCTCACCGACAACGCCACCCTGGCACACCTGCTGAAGTTCGACTCGATCCTGGGTCGGCTGCCCCACGAGGTGAGCCTGGAGGGCGAGGACACCATCGTCGTCGGCGACACCAAGATCAAGGCGCTCTCGGTCAAGGAGGGCCCGGCGGCCCTGCCGTGGGGCGACCTGGGTGTCGACGTCGTCGTCGAGTCCACCGGCATCTTCACCGCGCGCGCCAAGGCCCAGGGCCACCTGGACGCCGGCGCCAAGAAGGTCATCATCTCGGCCCCGGCCAGCGATGAGGACATCACCATCGTGCTGGGCGTCAACGACGACAAGTACGACGGCAGCCAGAACATCATCTCCAACGCGTCGTGCACCACGAACTGCCTCGGCCCGCTGGCCAAGGTGCTCAACGACGAGTTCGGCATCGTCAAGGGCCTGATGACCACGGTCCACGCCTACACCCAGGACCAGAACCTGCAGGACGGCCCGCACAAGGACCTGCGTCGCGCCCGCGCCGCCGCCGTCAACATCGTGCCGACCTCCACCGGTGCCGCCAAGGCCATCGGCCTGGTGCTGCCGGAGCTGAAGGGCAAGCTCGACGGCTACGCGCTGCGCGTGCCGATCCCCACCGGCTCGGTGACCGACCTGACCGCCGAGCTGAAGAAGTCGGCGACCGTCGACGAGATCAACGCCGCGATGAAGGCCGCCGCCGAGGGCCCGCTGAAGGGCATCCTGAAGTACTACGACGCGCCGATCGTGTCGGCCGACATCGTCACCGACCCGCACAGCTCGCTGTACGACGCGGGCCTGACCAAGGTGATCGACAACCAGGCCAAGGTCGTCTCCTGGTACGACAACGAGTGGGGCTACTCGAACCGCCTCGTCGATCTCGTCGGCCTGGTCGGCAAGTCGCTGTAGAGCCGTGGCGATCAAGACTCTCGAAGACCTTCTGGCCGAGGGTGTTTCGGGCCGGGGCGTGCTGGTCCGTTCGGACCTGAACGTCCCGCTCGACGACGACGGCAACATCACCGACCCCGGTCGGATCATCGCGTCGGTGCCCACGCTCAAGGCGCTGTCCGACGCGGGCGCCAAGGTCGTCGTGACCGCCCACCTGGGCCGGCCCAAGGGCGGACCGGAGCCGAAGTACTCGCTGGCTCCGGTCGCCACGGCGCTGGGGGAGCGGCTCGGCAGGCACGTGCAGCTCGCTGGCGACGTCGTCGGCACCGATGCGCTGGCCCGCGCCGAGGGGCTCACCGACGGTGATGTGCTGCTGCTGGAGAACATCCGCTTCGATCCGCGGGAGACCAGCAAGGACGACGCCGAGCGGCTCAAGCTGGCCAAGGCGCTCGTCGAGCTCGTCGGTGACGACGGTGCGTTCGTCTCCGACGGGTTCGGTGTGGTGCACCGCAAGCAGGCCTCGGTGTACGACGTCGCCACCCTGCTGCCGCACTACGCCGGCACGCTGGTGGCCGCCGAGGTCAAGGTGCTCAAGCAGCTGACCGAGGCAGGCGACCGGCCCTACGCCGTGGTGCTGGGCGGGTCGAAGGTCTCCGACAAGCTCGCGGTCATCGAGCAGCTGGCCAAGAAGGCCGACAGCCTGGTGATCGGCGGCGGGATGTGCTTCACATTCCTTGCCGCGCAGGGGCTTTCGGTCGGCAGCTCGCTGCTCGAGGAGAGCATGATCGACACCTGCCGCCAGCTGCTGGACACCTACGCCGACGTGCTGCACCTGCCCGTCGACGTGGTGGTCGCCGAGAAGTTCGCCGCCGACGCCACCCCCGAGGTCGTCGCCGCCGACCAGATCCCGGACGGCAAGATGGGCCTCGACATCGGCCCCGGCAGCGTGGAGCGGTTCTCCGCGCTGCTGTCCAACGCCAAGACGGTGTTCTGGAACGGCCCGATGGGTGTGTTCGAGTTCCCGGCGTTCGCCGCGGGCACCAAGGGTGTCGCCGAGGCCATCATCGCCGCCACCGGCAAGGGCGCGTTCAGCGTCGTCGGCGGTGGTGACTCCGCGGCCGCGGTGCGCCAGCTGGGTCTGCCCGAGGACGGCTTCTCCCACATTTCCACCGGGGGCGGGGCGTCGCTGGAATACCTTGAGGGCAAGCAGCTGCCCGGTATCGCTGTCCTGGACGACTGAGAGGTCAAGAGCGTGAGTCGTAAGCCGCTGATCGCCGGCAACTGGAAGATGAACCTGAACCACTTCGAGGCGATCGCGCTGGTTCAGAAGATCGCGTTCGCGTTGCCCACGAAGTACTTCGACAAGGTCGACGTGACCGTGATCCCGCCGTTCACCGACCTGCGCAGCGTGCAGACCCTGGTCGACGGCGACAAACTGCTGATCACCTACGGGGCGCAGGATCTGTCGCAGCACGACTCCGGGGCCTACACCGGCGAGATCAGCGGTGCGTTCCTGGCCAAGCTGGGCTGCACCTACGTCATCGTGGGGCACTCCGAGCGGCGCACCTACCACCACGAGGACGACGCGCTGGTGGCCGCCAAGGCCGCCGCGGCGTTCCGGCACGGGCTGATCCCGATCGTCTGCCTCGGCGAGCAGCTCGAGGTGCGCGAGGCCGGCAAGCACGTCGAGTACAACGTGGAGTCGCTGCGCGGCTCGCTGGCGGGCCTGTCCAAGGAGCAGCTCGGCCAGGTGGTGATCGCCTACGAGCCGGTGTGGGCGATCGGCACCGGCCGGGTGGCGTCCGCCGCCGACGCGCAGGAGGTGTGCAAGGCGATCCGCGACGAGCTGGCCGAGCTGGCCGGCGCCGACGCGGCCGCCGGGGTGCGGATCCTCTACGGCGGGTCGGTGAACGCCAAGAACGTCGGCGAGATCGTCGCTCAGCCCGACGTCGACGGCGCGCTGGTGGGCGGTGCCTCGCTGGACGGTGAGCAGTTCGCGACGCTGTCGGCGATCGCCGCCGGCGGGCCCCTGCCCTGAGCGGCATCGGACCTTAGGTAGGCTTACGCACATGCAATTGGCCCTGCAGATCACCCTGATTGTGACCAGCGTCCTGGTCGTGCTGCTGGTGCTGCTGCATCGCGCCAAGGGTGGTGGCCTGTCCACGCTGTTCGGCGGCGGTGTGCAGTCCAGCCTGTCGGGGTCGACGGTGGTCGAGAAGAACCTCGACCGGCTCACGCTGTTCGTCACCGGGATCTGGCTGGTCTCGATCGTCGGCGTCGCGCTGCTGATCAAGTACAGCTGAGTCACACTGTCCCGCCGTGCGCCGGCTGACGGTCGCGCCGATACTTGAGGGATGACTGACGTCCCCGGGCTGGAACCGATCGGCGCGGTCAAGCGCACCCGTGTCGGCCGTGAGGCCACCGAACCGATGCGCGAGGACATCCGCCTGCTGGGCGCGCTGCTCGGCGACACCGTGCGCGAGCAGAACGGCGAGGAGGTGTTCGACCTCGTCGAGCGGGCCCGGGTGGAGTCGTTCCGGGTGCGCCGCTCGGAGATCGACCGGGCCGATCTGGCGCGCATGTTCGACGGCATCGACGTGCACCAGGCGATCCCGGTCATCCGGGCGTTCACGCACTTCGCGCTGCTGGCCAACGTCGCCGAGGACATCCACCGGGAGCGCAGGCGCGCGATCCACACGGCGGCCGGCGAGCCGCCGCAGAACAGCAGCCTGGCCGCGACGTACGCCAAACTCGACGCGGCCGATCTGGATCCGCGGACCGTCGCCGAGGCGCTGAGCGGTGCGCTGGTGTCGCCGGTGATCACCGCGCACCCCACCGAGACGCGTCGTCGCACCGTCTTCGACACCCAGCACCGGATCACCGAGCTGATGCGGCTGCGGCTGCACGGTCACACCCGCACCGACGACGGGCGCGACATCGAGCTCGAACTGCGCAAGCACATTCTGACGCTGTGGCAGACCGCGCTGATCCGGTTGTCCCGGTTGAAGATCCAGGACGAGATCGAGACCGGCCTGCGCTACTACCCGGCGGCGTTCTTCGAGGTGATCCCCGAGGTCAACGCCGAGGTGCGTAAGGAGCTGCGGTCGCGGTGGCCCGACGCCGAGCTGCTGACGGAGCCGATCGTGCGGCCCGGGTCGTGGATCGGCGGCGACCGCGACGGGAACCCGAACGTCACCGCCGACGTGGTGCGGCTGGCCACCGGAAACGCCGCGTACACGGCGTTCAACCACTACTTCACCGAGCTCACCGCGCTTCAGGAGGAGCTGTCGATGTCGGCGCGGCTGGTGCGGATCAGCGACGAGCTGGCCGCGCTGGCCGACCGGTGCGACGAGCCCGCCCGCGCCGACGAGCCGTACCGGCGGGCGCTGCGCGTCGTGCACGCCCGCCTGACCGCGACGGCCCAGGAGATCCTGGACCGGCAGCCCGAACACGAACTCGACCTCGGCATGCAGCGGTACGCGACGCCGGCGGAGCTGCTCGCCGACCTCGACGTCATCGACGCCTCGCTGCGCGCCAACGGCAGCACGGTGCTCGCCGACGACCGGCTGGCCCGGCTGCGGGAAGCCGTGCACGTGTTCGGTTTTCATCTGTGCGGACTCGACATGCGGCAGAACTCCGAGGTGCACGAGGAGGTCGTGGCCGAGCTGCTGGCCTGGGCCGGGGTGCACCCGGATTACCGCTCGCTGGAGGAGCCCGACCGGGTGGAGCTGCTGGCCCGCGAGCTGTCGACCCGGCGCCCGCTGATCAAGGAGGGGGCCGAGCTGTCGGAGCTGGCCCGCAAGGAGCTCGACATCATGGCGGCCGCCGCGCGTGCGGTGCGGGTGTATGGGCCGGCGGCGGTGCCGAACTACATCATCTCGATGTGCCAGTCGGTGTCGGACATGCTCGAGGCCGCGATCCTGCTCAAAGAGGTTGACCTGCTGGATGTCTCGGCTGAGCAGGCCTATGCGCCGGTCGGGATCGTGCCGTTGTTCGAGACGATCGACGACCTGCAGCGCGGTGCGGGGATCCTGGAGGCCGCGCTGGAGCTGCCGGTGTACCGGGCGATCGTGTCGGCGCGCGGGCAGAACCAGGAGGTGATGCTGGGCTACTCCGACTCCAACAAGGACGGGGGATACCTGGCGGCCAACTGGGCGCTGTACCGCGCCGAGCTCGACCTGGTGGAGTCGGCGCGCAAGACCGGAATCCGGTTGCGGCTCTTCCACGGTCGCGGCGGCACGGTGGGCCGCGGCGGCGGGCCGAGCTACGACGCGATCCTGGCGCAGCCGCCGGGGGCGGTGAACGGGTCGCTGCGCATCACCGAGCAGGGTGAGGTGATCGCGGCCAAGTACGCCGAGCCGCAACTGGCGCACCGCAACCTGGAGACGCTGGTGGCGGCGACGCTGGAGGCCACGCTGCTCGACGTGGAGGGTCTGGGCGACGAGGCCGGCCCGGCCTACGAGGTGCTCGACGACCTGGCCGCCCGCGCGCAGCGCGCGTACTCCGAACTGGTGCACGAGACACCGGGTTTCGTCGAGTACTTCAAGGCGTCCACACCGGTGAGCGAGATCGGGGCGCTGAACATCGGCAGCCGTCCGACGTCGCGCAAGCCGACGACGTCGATCTCGGATCTACGGGCGATTCCGTGGGTACTGGCGTGGAGCCAGTCGCGGGTGATGCTGCCCGGCTGGTACGGCACGGGCACGGCGTTCGAGGAGTGGATCGCCGCGGGTCCGGAGCAGGAGCGGGTGGAGGTGCTGCGCGACCTGTACCGGCGCTGGCCGTTCTTCCGCACGGTGCTGTCGAACATGGCGCAGGTGCTGGCGAAGTCCGATCTGGGCCTGGCCGCGCGGTATTCGGAACTGGTCGAGGACGAGGCGCTGCGGCGGCGGGTGTTCGACAAGATCGCCGCCGAGCATGAGCGCACCATCCGGATGCACAAGCTGATCACCGGTCACGACGATCTGCTCGCCGACAACCCGGCGCTGGCACGCTCGGTGTTCAACCGCTTCCCGTATCTGGAACCGCTGAATCACCTGCAGGTGGAGCTGCTGCGGCGGTACCGCTCCGGTGACGACGACGAGTTGGTGCAGCGGGGAATCCTGCTCACGATGAGCGGCCTGGCGACCGCGCTGCGCAACAGCGGCTAGTTCAGAGCCCGGCGGTGCGGCGCACCGCGTTGATGGCGCCGCGGACGGCCGATTCGGTGGCCGCCAGCGGGGCGACCGCGGCCTCGCCGACGCCGACGAGGCGCTCGACGCGGGCGACGATGCCCTCCATCCGCTCCACCACGGCGGCCAGCCGCGGCGCCAGCTCGTTGACCTGGCTGATGGTCTCGTTGAACCGGTCCAGGGTGGCGTCGAGGTTGGCGGCCGACCGGTTGAGGTCTTCCAGGGTCGCGCCGAGGCCGTCTAGGAGGGCGTCGACCTGCTCGACGGTGACGTCTGCGTTGAGCGCCGCCTGCGCGAGCTTTCTGATCCGCTCCGGCGCTGTGCGCACGGGCCGGTCGCTTCTGTCCGCCATGGCGCCATTATTGCGGCGGCAGGGGAACCGCAGGGCCGAACGCGGCGTCTGACTAGATGTGGACCAGCCGGAGACCGGACGACGGCAGTGCCGGGTCGATCCGCGGTGCGTCACGCGGGGAAGCGCCGACCGTGAGGAGTTCGAGCGGGGATCGCGCGATGCCCGCCAGGAGTCGCTCGCCGAGGAATAACCCCGACGCGTCACGCAGCGTCGAAGGTGACGAGGTCGATGCTGAGTCGGCCTTCCATGAGGCTGAGTTTTCGGCGGACGGGTGGTCCGGGTAGGGGTGGTGCGGTGGATTGGTAGGTCGCGCCGGTGGGGGTGGTGAATTCGGCGGTGTGGACGCCGTTGGTGTCGCTGGTGTGTACGGTCCAGCCGGGTGCTTCTTTGGCGTAGTTGCAGGCTTCGCAGACGCCGAGGCCGTTGAATGCTGATGTGTTGCCGCCGCGGCGTTTCGGGGTGGCATGGTCGCGGTGGCGGATCTCGGCGTTGCAGTACGGGGTGCGACACGTGCGGTCGCGGATCCCGATGAACTCCGCGAGCCCTTTGGGGAAGACCCGGGCCCGCGATTCCATGGCCACCAGCTGTCCGCTGGAGGGGTGGCGGTACAGCCGGCGCAGCATGGCCTTGGTCTTCTTGTCGCGCACCGCATCCCCTGTCAGGCCGCGGGCGATGGCTGCCGGCAGTGGCCCGTAGCCGGCCAGCCAGGCCGGGGCGTCGTCGTCTCCCATCAGGGTGGTATCAGCCATCACCAGGTTGACCATCACATCGGCGGGCCGGGCGGCCGGGCGGCCGGTGATGCGTTCGACCAGCGTGTCGGCCATCACCTGCCCGCGGGTGCGCCCGTCGAACGTCGTATCGGCCTGGCGTTTGAGGGTGGCGTACACGCTGACGCCCTGGGCCACCGGCAGATGCGCGGTCACATACACCATGGCATCCGGTGCCGGGCGAATCGTCACGGTGCGGTCTTCGGGGGCTTTGGCGCTGCGGTCGACCACCGCCGCCACGTCCAGCTCGCAGGCGATCTGGCGGGCCTGCGCGGCGACGCGTCTGTCACCCCAGCCCGCCAGGCGGGTGACGTCGGCGCACAGGCGGGCATCGAGCTCGCGGCGATGCTCCACGCTCAGGCAGGCTGATTCGCGCACGATCAGCATCGCCCGGTACTCCGAGAGCGCCCCGCACTCCAGTGCGGCCAACGTGTACGGCATCTCCTCGACCAGCGCCCGGGCCATCCCCAGATGGCGCCCACCGGCGTTGGGGGCGTCGTGACGGGCCAGGGCGACCTCACTGGCCAGACCGTGCCCACGCTTGGACTTCGGGACCCCGGCGGCGGCCTCAGCGGCATGCCGCTTGGCCCGCCACGCCGCGGTCACCCGCGCCTGCTGCGCGGCGATCCGCGACTTCAGCATTTCCAACTGCTCGAGCTGAACCCGCAGCTCAGCCTCACCGGCCGCCGGATCCAACTCGAACACCTGTTCCATGTGACCCACGCTACAACAAGGGTCCGACAAGTTGTCTACCTGCGGCGCTTACAGCCTGCTGGCCGCCGCCTCGTCGAGCAGCCACACGGTGGCCTGGCTGCCCACCGCGCCCGCGGCCGGCCAGTTGTCGGCGTCGGCCCCGGCCAGCGCCGCGGCCACCGCCTCGGCCTTGCCCTCACCGGACACCACCAGCCACACCTCACGCGACCGGCGCACCGCGGGCAGCGTGAGCGTGATCCGGCGCGGCGGCGGTTTGGGGGAGTCCACCACGCCCACCACCAGGCGCTCGGTCTCGCGCACCGCGGCGGTGTGCGGGAACAGCGAGTTGATATGCCCCTCCGGGCCCATGCCCAGCAGGTGCACGTCGAAGTCGTCGGGCAGCACCCGCTGGTAGGCGGCCGCCGCGGCGTCGATGTCCTCACCGAACTCGCCGTCGCTGGCCGCCATCGGGTGCACGTTGCCGGCCGGGATCGTGATGTGGTCCAGCAGCGCCTCGCGCGCCTGCTTGTAGTTGCGTTCGTCGTCGTCCTCGGGCACGAAACGGTCGTCGCCCCAGTACAAGTGGACCTTCGACCAGTCCACCCGGTCCTGCTTCTCGGCGACCCGCCGAAGCAGTCCGATGCCGCCACCGCCGCCGGTCAGCACGATCCGCGCGACGCCACGGCTGTCGACGGCGTCGTTGATCGCGTCCACCAGTCGGTCACCCGCGGCGGCGACCAGGGCTGCGGTGTCCGCATACCTCTCCACGATCGCGCTCATGCGTACTGCACCCTGTCGATTCCCGTCAGTGCTTCGTAGTAGATCTCGTCCGCGTCCAGGCGACGCAGATCCTCGGCGAGGCATTCCTTGGCTTCCCTGCGCGCCAACGGAATCCGCGCATCCGGCTTGCCAGTGCGGCTCAGCGTCGCGGTGCTTCCGGTCTGCGGGCGGCGCAGCGTGATCGTCTCGCTGTCGCGGACCAACTCCACCTTCAGCTCGCCGACCTCACGGCGCACCGGCCCGTCGATCCGGGTCGCCAGCCAGCCCGCCAGCACGTCCAGTGACGGCTCATCGCGCAGCCCGGACACCAGCGCCGACTTGATGGGCTCGCGCGGCTCCTGGTCCACCGCGGTGGCCAGCAGTGCCCGCCAATACGTGATGCGCGACCACGCGAGATCGGTATCACCCGGCGTGTAGCCGGCCAGCCGGCTCTTGATCGCCGCCAGCGGATCGGCGCACTCCGTCGCGTTGGTGATCCGGCGTCGCGCCAACCGGCCCAGCGGATCCTTGGCCGGAACATCCGGGCCGCCGGCCGGCCACCACGCCACCACCGGGGTGTCGGGCAGCAGGAACGGCAGCACCACACTGCTGGCGTGGTCGGCGAGCTCACCGTGCAACCGCAGCGCGACGATCTCACCGGCGCCGGCGTCCGCGCCGACGCGCAGCTGGGCGTCCAGCCTCGAGTCCGTGGACGACCGGTCGCCAGGAACCACCAGGATCACGCGGCAGGGGTGCTCGCGGCTGGCGAAGTTGGCCGCCTCGATCGAATCCTCCAGCAGCGCATCCGACGGCAGCGAGATCACCAGCGTGAGCACCCGGCTCAGCGTGATCGCACCACCCTCCTCGCGCAGGCCGGTGATCTTCTTGTTGATGTCGTTCGTAGACGTGTCAGGCAGGTCGACGATCATCTACGGCCGCCTCCATTCCCGCCCCACCCGGTGCAGCATCTCGTCGGCGGACGGCGGACCCCAGGTGCCCGCCTCGTAGGGCTCCGGTTTCCCGTTGGCCGCCCAGTGTTCGAGCACGGGATCGAGGATCTGCCAGGACAATTCGACTTCCTTGTTCACCGGGAACAGCGACGGCTCGCCGAGCAGTACGTCGAGGATCAGCCGCTCGTAGGCCTCGGGGGAGTCCTCGGCGAACGCCGACCCGTAGGAGAAGTCCATGTTGACGTCGCGGACCTCCATCGCGCTGCCCGGTACCTTCGACCCGAACCGGGTGGTGACGCCCTCGTCGGGCTGGATCCGGATCACCAGCGCGTTCTGGCCCAGTTCCTCGGTCATCGTTTTGTCGAACGGCAGGTGCGGGGCCCGCTTGAAGATCAGCGCCACCTCGGTCACCCTGCGGCCCAACCGCTTTCCGGTGCGTAGGAAGAACGGCACCCCGGCCCAGCGCCGAGTGTTGATCTCCAGCGTGATCGCCGCGTAGGTCTCGGTGGTGGAGTCCTTGGAGAACCCCTCCTCCTCGAGCAGGCCGACGACCTTCTCGCTGCCCTGCCAGCCCGCCGCGTACTGACCGCGCGCGGTGGTCTGGTCCAGCGGCAGCACCGGCCGCGTCGCCGAGAGCACCTTGATCTTCTCGGCCTGCAGCTCCTTGGGGCCGAAGCTGACCGGCTCCTCCATCGCGGTCAGCGCCAGCAGCTGCAGCAGATGGTTCTGGATCACGTCGCGGGCTGCGCCGACGCCGTCGTAATAGCCTGCGCGGCCGCCCAATCCGATGTCCTCGGCCATCGTGATCTGCACGCTGTCGACGTAGTTGTTGTTCCAGATCGGCTCGTAGAGCTCGTTGGCGAACCGCAGCGCGAGGATGTTCTGCACCGTCTCCTTGCCGAGGTAGTGGTCGATGCGGAACACCGACTCCTCGGGGAAGACGCTGTTGACCACCTCGTTGAGCTGACGGGCGCTCTCCAGGTCGTGGCCGAACGGTTTCTCGATGACCACCCGGCTCCACCGGCCGGGCTGCGGGTTGGCCAGCCCGGTCTTGTGCAGCTGCTCGCACACCTGCTGGAACGCCTTCGGCGGAATCGACAGGTAGAACGCGTGGTTGCCGCCGGTGCCGCGTTCGGCGTCGAGCTTCTCCAGCGTCTCGGCCAGCCGGGCGAACGCGGCGTCGTCGTCGAATGTGCCCTGTACGAACCGGAACCCCTCGGAGAGCCGGTCCCACACCTCCTGGCGGAACGGCGTGCGGGCGTGCTGTTTGACCGCCTCGTAGACGACCTGGCCGAAATCCTCGTCGGCCCAGTCCCGCCGGGCGAACCCGATCAGCGAGAACGACGCGGGCAGCAGGCCGCGGTTGGCGAGGTCGTAGATCGCCGGCATCAGCTTCTTGCGCGACAGATCGCCGGTGACCCCGAAGATCACAATTCCGCACGGCCCCGCGATGCGGGGCATCCGCCTGTCGCGCTTATCGCGAAGTGGATTGACCCAGTCGGTCATTTCTTCGCGGCGTCGAGCTGACCCTGCGTCGCCTCGAGAAGTTCCTGCCAGGACTTCTCGAACTTCTCCACACCCTCGTCTTCGAGGAGGCGGAACACATCCGGCAGATCCACACCGAGCGCGGCGAGCTTGTCGAAGATCTCCTGCGACTCCGCCGCGGTGCCGGTGACCGTGTCGCCGGTGATGACGCCGTGGTCGGCGACCGCGTCGAGCGTCTTCTCCGGCATCGTGTTCACGGTGTTCGGCGCGACCAGTTCGGTGACGTACAGCGTGTCCGAGTACTCCGGGTTCTTCACACCGGTGGACGCCCACAGCGGCCGCTGCACCCGTGCGCCGTCGGCCTTGAGCGCCTCGAACCGCTTGCCGCCGACGAACACCTCCTCGTAGGCCGCGTAGGCGAGCCGCGCGTTGGCGACACCGGCCTTGCCGCGCAGCGCCAACGCCTCCTCGGTGCCGATCTGCTCCAGCCGCTTGTCGATCTCGGTGTCCACCCGGGACACGAAGAACGAGGCGACCGAGTGGATCTTGGACAGGTCGTGGCCGGCCTCCTTGGCCTTCTCCAGGCCCTCCAGGTAGGCGTCCATCACCAGCCGGTAGCGCTCCACCGAGAAGATCAGCGTGACGTTGACCGAAATGCCCTCGGCCAGAACGGCGGTGATCGCCGGCAGGCCTGCCATGGTGGCGGGGATCTTGATCAGCAGGTTGGGCCGGTCGACGATCTTCCACAGCTCGATGGCCTGCAGAATCGTCTTGTCGGTGTCGTGCGCCAGCCGCGGGTCGACCTCGATCGACACCCGGCCGTCGACACCGTCGGACAGCTCGTACTGCTTGGCCAGCACATCGCAGGCGTTGCGGACGTCGTCGGTGGTGACGGTGCGGATCGTGGCGTCCACATCGGCGCCGCGCGCGGCCAACTCCTGAACCTGCGCGTCGTAGTAATGGCCCTTGGACAACGCGGCCTGGAAAATCGACGGGTTCGTCGTCACCCCGACCACGCTCTTGGTGTCGATCAGCTCCTGCAGGTTGCCCGTCTGCAGCCGCTCTCGTGACAGGTCGTCAAGCCAGACCGACACGCCCGCCGCGGACAGTGCCGCGAGATTCGGATTCTGAGCCATTGCTCTACCTTTCGATCAGTTGGCTATCGAACGCTCCGCAGCGGCGACGACAGCCTCAGGAGTAAATCCATACTCACGGAACAACGTCTTGTCGTCCGCGGATTCCCCGTAGTGCTCGATCGAGATGATCTCGCCGGTGTCGCCGACGAGCTTGTACCAACTCTGCGCGACCGCGGCCTCCACCGCCACCCGCGCCGAGACCGTCGGCGGCAGCACCGAGTCGCGGTACTCCTTGGGCTGCGCCTCGAACCACTCCACGCACGGCATCGAGATCACGTACGCGGTGATGCCTTTGTCCGCCAGCTGCTTACGGGCCTCGACCGCCAGCTGCAGCTCCGAACCGGTCGCGATGATCAGCACATCGGCGTCGTCCGCCGGGTTCCCGCCGCCCAGCACGTAGCCGCCGCGGGCCACGCCCTCGGGATCGGTGCCCTCCAGCACGGGGATCGGCTGGCGGGTCAGGATGAACCCGACCGGGCCGCTGCCGTTGCCGCGGGCCAGGATGCTGCGCCAGGCGTAGGCGGTCTCGTTCGGGTCGCCCGGCCGGACCACCGACAGATTCGGGATGGCCCGCAGCGCCGCCAGATGCTCGATCGGCTGGTGCGTCGGGCCGTCCTCGCCGAGGCCGATCGAGTCGTGCGTCCAGATGTAGATGGTGTCGATGTCCATCAGCGACGCCAACCGCACCGCGGGCCGCATGTAGTCGGAGAACTGCAGGAACGTGCCGCCGAACGCGCGGGTCGGGCCGTGCAGCACGATGCCCGACAGGATCGAGCCCATCGCATGCTCGCGGATACCGAAGTGCAGCACCCGGCCGTACCAGTCGGCGGTGAAGTCCTTCGTCGAGATCGACGGCGGGCCAAACGATTTCACACCCTTGATGGTGGTGTTGTTGCTGCCCGCCAGGTCGGCCGAGCCGCCCCACAGCTCCGGCAGCTTGGGCGCCACATCGTTGAGTACCTGGCCGAACGCCGCGCGGGTGGCGACCGGCTTGTCGCCCGGTTCCCACTTGGTCAGGTCGGCGTCCCAGCCCTCGGGCAGCTCATTGGCCAGCAGCCGGTCCAGCAGCGCCTTGCGCTCCGGCTCACGTTCGGCCCAGGCGTCGAAGTCCTTCTGCCACTTGGCATGTGCTTCCTTACCGCGCTCGACCAGCTTGCGGGTGTGCTCGATGACCTCGGGCCGCACCTCGAACGTCTTCTCCGGGTCGAAGCCGAGGATCTTCTTGACCGCGGCGACCTCTTCCTCGCCCAGCGCCGACCCGTGAATGCCGCCGGTGTTCATCTTGTTGGGCGCCGGGTAGCCGATCACAGTGCGCAGCGCGATGAACGACGGCTTGTCGGTCACCTTCTTGGCCTCGGCGATGGCCTGCTCGATGCCGACGACGTTCTCGCCGCCCTCGACCTGCTGGACGTGCCAGCCGTAGGCGCGGTAGCGGGCGCACACGTCCTCGGACAGCGCGATGTTGGTGTCGTGCTCGATCGAGATCTGGTTCTGGTCGTAGAACACGATCAGGTTGCCGAGCTGCTGGGTGCCGGCCAGCGACGACGCCTCGGCGGTGACACCCTCCTCGATGTCGCCGTCGGAGGCGATCACGTAGATGTAGTGGTCGAACGGGCTCTCACCCCACGGGGTGTCCGGGTCGAACAGGCCGCGCTCGTAGCGCGACGCCATCGCCATACCGACCGCGGAGGCCAGGCCCTGGCCCAGCGGGCCGGTGGTGATCTCCACGCCCGGGGTGTGGCGGAACTCGGGATGGCCCGGCGTCTTGGACTTGAAGGTCCGCAGCGCCTTGATGTCGTCGAGCTCGAGGCCGAAGCCACCGAGGTACAGCTGGATGTACAGGGTCAGGCTGGAGTGGCCCGCCGACAGCACGAAGCGGTCGCGGCCCAGCCAGTGCACGTCGCTGGGATCGTGACGCAGCTGCCGCTGGAACAGTGTGTACGCCAGCGGGGCCAGGCTCATCGCGGTGCCGGGGTGGCCGTTACCCACCTTCTGCACCGCGTCCGCTGCCAGCACCCGCACGGTGTCGACCGCCAACGTGTCCACCTCGGTCCAGTCCTCGGGGTGGTTCGGGCGGGTCAGAGCGGAAATTTCTTCGAGCGTGGTCACAGGTTGCACTCCTGGTCGGCGTTGAGCTCTTGTCGCTGCTCGTTACAACACCCTAGTGCCGGAGCGCCGCCGGATGCAGGCTGGTACGGCCACGACGACGGGGAGGATTTAGCCCAGCGAACGCCGCGGTCTACCATCGTCTGTAGTAGACGCCCCCGGGCGGCCACCTGTTGACAGGAGTTAAGTGCGTGAGACTTCGTGACGGCCACCTCGTCGATGAGGCGCCCAACCGACTCCGCCTCCGCGACCGTGTCCTCGGCTACGTCGCGCTCACCAAGCCCCGCGTCATCGAACTGCTGCTGGTCACCACCATCCCGGCGATGCTGCTGGCCAGCCGCGGCACCGTCGACCCGCTGCTGATCTTCAACACCCTGGTGGGTGGCCTGCTGGCCGCCGCGGGCGCTAACACGCTCAACTGTGTCGCCGACGCCGACATCGACAAGGTGATGAAGCGCACCGAGCGCCGTCCGCTGGCCCGGGCCACCGTCCCGCGCAGCCACGCGCTGGTGTTCGGCCTGGCCCTGTCGGTCACCTCGTTCTTCTACCTGTGGTGGACGACGAACATGCTGTCGGCGCATCTGGCCGGCGCCACCATCGCGTTCTACGTCCTCGTCTACACCCTGGTGCTCAAGCGCCGCACCTCGCAGAACGTGGTGTGGGGCGGTGCCGCCGGCTGCATGCCCGTGATGATCGGCTGGTCCGCCGTCACCGGCACCATCGGCTGGCAGGCGCTGGTGATGTTCGCGGTGATCTTCTTCTGGACGCCGCCGCACACCTGGGCGCTGGCGATGAAGTACAAGGAGGACTACCGGGCGGCCGGCGTGCCGATGCTGCCCGCGGTGGCCACCGAGCAGCAGGTCACCAAGCAGATCCTCATCTACACCTGGCTGACCGTCGCCGCGACGCTGGCGCTGGTGCCGGCCACCGGCTGGCTCTACGCCGTGGTGGCGCTGCTGGCCGGTATCTGGTTCCTGGTGCTGGCCCAGAAGCTCTACAGCGGCGTGCGCCGGGGTGAGCCGGTCAAGCCGCTGCGGCTGTTCCTGCAGTCCAACAACTACCTCGCGGTGGTGTTCCTGGCGCTGGCCGTCGACTCGGTGCTGGCACTGCCCCTGATCCCCTAGGGGATCAGCACCACCGAGCCGACAGTCCTGCGGCCCTCCAGGTCGCGGTGCGCCTGCTCGGCCTCGGCCAGCGGGTAGCGGTGGCTGACCGTGATGTTCAGTTGGCCCGCGGCGATCGCGTCGAGAAGTTCACCGGCACGCCAGGCGAACTCGTCGGGCGTGCGCGTGTAGTGGAACAGCGTCGGACGGGTCAGGAACAGCGATCCGGCCGCGTTGAGCCGCTGCGGGTCGAACGGCGGCACCGGCCCGCTGGACGCGCCGAACAGCGCCAGCGTGCCGCGCACCCGCAGGCTGGCCAGGCTGGCCTCGAAGGTGGCCTTGCCGACACCGTCGTAGACGGCCGCGACGCCGCCGCCGGTCATCTCCTTGATCTTGGTGCCGAACTCCGCCGGATCCTCCGGGTAGTCGAGCACCTCGACCGCGCCCGCCTTACGGGACAGCTCCGCCTTCTCCGGTGTCGACACCGTGGTGATCACCCGCGCCGCCAGCGCCGTCGCCCACTGCGTCAGGATCAGCCCGACCCCGCCGGCGCCTGCGTGCACCAGGATCGCGTCGCCCTCCTGCACCGGATACAGCGACTTGATCAGGTAGTGCGCGGTCATCCCCTTCAGCAGCGACGCTGCCGCCACATCCGGGCTCACACCCTCCGGCACGTAGGCGACGAAATCGGCTGGGGCGAGGCTGTATTCGGCGTAGGCGCCGTCGGCCTGCGCGGTGACGACGCGGTCGCCGACCTTCAGCGCGGCCACCCCCTCGCCGACCGCGGCCACGGTGCCGCACACCTCGTTGCCGACGACGAACGGCGTCTCGCGCGGGTACAGCCCCGACCGGAAGTAGGTGTCGAGGAAGTTCACGCCGATCGCCTCGGCCTTGATCAGCACCTGACCCGGTCCCGGCTCGGGACGGGTCTTGTCGACATAGGTCAAGACGTCAGGTCCGCCGGTCTTGGCGATCTCGATGGCATGCATGCCCCTATCCTCCCAATATCCTTTCCGGGTGAAGTCAGCCCGCCCCGATCTGTTCCATCCGCGCATCGTGCTCGCCGGGTGCCCGGCGTTACCCGAGGGCGACGGCGACGACGACGGGCTGCTCGCGGCGCTGCGCCACCGCGGACTGCACGCCCGGTGGCTGTCCTGGGACGACCCGCAGACGCTGAAGGCCGATCTGGTGATCCTGCGGGCGACATGGGACTACACCGAGCGACTCGCCGAGTTCCTGGACTGGGCGGCGCGCGTGCGCAACCTGCTCAACCCGCTGCCGGTGGTGCGGTGGAACACCGACAAGCACTATCTCGCCGACCTGGCCGCCGCCGGCGTGCCCACGGTGCCCAGCCGGTTCGTCGCGCCGGGGGAGACGGCGCGGTTCCCGGAGGGCGGCGAGATCGTCGTGAAGCCGGCCGTCGGCGCGGGCTCGGTGGACGCCCTGCGGTTCTCCGACCGCGATGCCGCGCGCCGGCACGTGGCACGGCTGCACGCGGCCGGGCGCACGGCGCTGGTGCAGCCCTACGACGAGCGGATCGCCGACGGGGAGACCGCGATGGTGTTCCTGTCGGGCACCCAGTCGCACGCGTTCACCAAGGGCCCGATCCTGCGGAGCCCGGACGAGGCGCCGGAGTTCGACGCGTCGGGCACGTTCGCCGAGGAGAAGCTCGCCCCGGCCGATCCGGACTTCGAGCTGTGGGACCTCGGCTACGCGACGCTGGCGGCCGCGGCCACCCACCTCGGGATGACGCCCGAGGAGTTCCTCTACGCACGGGTCGATGTGATCGGCGGGCGGACCGATCCGCGGGTGCTGGAGGTGGAACTGGTCGAACCGTCGCTGGGCTGGTCGCAGCTGGACGACGAAACCCGCGCGCAGCAGCAACGGGCGTTCGCCCTGGGGGTGGAGTCAGCCCTGGACCGGTTCGGGCTCGGACCGCTGTCGCATCGACGCCCATAGCGCCGCGGTGGCCGCGGTGCAGGCCGCCGCGCCCGCGACGTGCACCGCGACAAGTGCTGCCGGGACGCCGGTCCAGAACTGAACGACGCCGACCAGCCCCTGGGCGACGACCAGGATCAGCAGCACACCGAGGCGGACCAGGACCGGCCGCGGCGCCCGCGTCGCGAGCAGGCCGAAGCCGAGCCCGACGAGCAGCGACAGGTACGCCACCAGCAGCGAGGAGTGCAGGTGCACGAGCGTGGTGATCTCGACCTCGAGCCGGGGGATCGTCCGGTCGAGGCTCTTGTCACCCGCATGCGGTCCGGCGCCGGTCACCAGCGTGCCGGTGACCAGGACGGCCGCGAGGGCGACGGCACTGACCACAGCCAGCTGGCGCAGCGGTCTGGGCGCACGGCGGATGAGCACCCCGTCGTCGGGTTCGCCGATCTTGACGAACAGCAGCACCGACAGCCAGACCATGGTCATCGATGCGAGCAGGTGGATGGCGACGGTCCACCACAGCAGGCCGGTGAGCACGGTGATGCCGCCGATGACAGCTTGCGCGACCGTCGACGCGGGCATGAGCCAGGCGTAGATCAGCACCTCGCGGCGCCGTCGGGCGCGGGTCACGGCCAGCACCGCGGCCGCCGCGGTCAGCACCACCAGGAAGGTGATCAGCCGGTTGCCGAACTCGACGACCTGATGCACCACCGGCACCTCGGCGACCGGTACCGGGGTGAAGCTGCCGGGGAAGCACTGCGGCCAGGTGGGGCAGCCCAGCCCGGACGCGGTGACGCGCACGATCGCGCCGGTGACGGAGATGCCGCCCTGGGTAAGGATCACCAGGAACGCGATGACGCGCTGGGCCCGCAGGCTGGGCAGCGGCAGGAGATCGACCAGCCGCAGAAAGACGCGTCGCACGCACCGATCGTAGAGCAGCGCAACTACACCTCGTAGTAGCGGGTGTCACGGGCAGACGAACGGCACCAGCACCTCGTCGACCAACTGCACCACCAGGTCGTCGTCGATGGGATCGCCGGTGATCAGGAGGCGGTGCCACAGCACGCTCTGACCGAGTTCCCGGGCGAGCTCGACCGGGACGTCGGCGCGCACGTCGCCGCGGGCGATGCCACGGGTCAGCAGGGCCGCCATCTCCTTCTTGCGCCATCCGATGACGTCGGTGCGGAAGGCCTCGGCGAGCGCGGGGTCGTGCGCGGCGGCCCCGATCGCCGACCGGATCACCGCGGCCTGCGGACCGGTGAACAGTGCCGCCCATCCCCGCAGGACGGCGAGCATGTCGGTGCGGTAGCTGCCGGTGTCCTCGTGCGGGATCGCGGCGGTGGCGATGCTGAGCAGGGTGTCGCGCAGCAGCGCCGTCGCGTCCGGCCAGCGCCGGTACAGCACGGGCTTGCTGGTCCGGGCCGCGGTCGCGACGGCCTCCATCGTCACACCGGCCGGACCGTGCTCGGCCAGCAGGCCGAGGGCCGCCTCGCGGATCGCCGCATCCAGTTCGGCCCCTCGCCGTCGTGACGTCGCCATCGCCGGAAGCCCCCTTAAGGAAACGCTTGCGTATCTTAGAACGGCACCTTACCGTGAATCGGTAAGAAACGTATTCGTATCTTGGAGGTTGCCATGGCCCGTCCCGTGCTCTATCCGCTCCGGCCCGTGGAATCGGCGTCGGTGCGGTATTTCGAACTGCCGCACGGTCGCCGCCGCATCACGATCGACCACCGTCCGCTCGCCGGGCTGACGCCGGTGATGCTCCTGAACTGGTTCACCCACCTGGGCGGAACGATGCGCTACGGGGACGAGATCATCGACCGCTATCTCGCCTGGCATCCGATCGACCACATCAGGTGGGAGCTGGCGCGGCCGGCGCCCGGTGGCGGCGCCGCCGAGGGCGCACGGTTCCGGATGGTCGAGGCGTTCGGCGGGCGCCCGGAGTACACGATCGATGAGGTGGCCCGCGTCGAGAAGCTCGACGAGACCGGTATCCGGCTGGTCAAGCGGGTCGCCGGGATACCGATCTTCCAGCTCGAACACACCTGGTCGGCCGGCGCCGACGGCGCGCACTACGTGTCGGTGATGGACCTCGGTGCGCGGTCACCACTGCTCGGCGCGATCAACCGCGTGGTGCGACGACGGTTCCCGACCGCCAAGATGCGCGCCTGGGTCAAGCACAACATCGAAGAGGTGGGCCAGCTGGAGTACCTGCTGCCCGGCCTGGCCGGATCAGGTGAAGCGGAACCAGCGCAGGGCGCCCAGCGCGGCGACGCCGCCCCAGACCGCCAGCACGAGCAGGCCGAACCAGTCCGCTGACAGCGTCATCGCCTGCGCCAGCGCCTCGGTCAGCGCGCCGGACGGTGTGAGCCTCGCCACCCAGGTGATTCCGGACGGGATCGCCCCGGTCTCCAGTGTCAGCGCGCCCAGCCCGGCGAACACGAACCACAGCAGGTTCGCCACCGCGAGCACGATCTCCGCGCGCAGCGTGCCGCCCAGCAGCAACCCCATCGCGGCGAAACCCGCCGTGCCCAGCGCGATGATCACCGCGCCCAGCGCCAGGCCGACCAGATGCGGCCGCCAGCCCAGCGCGACGCCGATCGCGCCCAGCACAATCGACTGCAGGATCACCACCGCCACTACCGCCAGCGCCTTGCCCGCGATGATGCCCCACACCGGAAGTGCCGTGGCGCCAAGCCGTTTGAGCGCTCCGTAGCGGCGGTCGAAGGCCACCGCGATGGCCTGGCCGGTGAACGCGGTGGAGATCACGGCCAGCGCCATGATCGCGGGCACGAAGGTCGCGGCCCGGTTCTCGCCGAAGTCGCCGAACGGCAGCAGCGTCAACCCGATCAGCAGCGTGATGGGGATGAACATCGTCAGCAGCAGCTGTTCACCGTTGCGCAGCAGCAGCCGCAGCTCCAGCCCGAACTGGGCGGCGAGCATCCGCTGCACCGACGCCGGGCGCGGATCGGGTGCGAAGGTGCCGGGGGTGAAACGGTTCTCGGTCACGGCCGCAGCTCCCGTCCGGTCAGGTCCAGGAACACATCCTCGAGGCTGCGCTGCTCGACGCGCATGTCGGTGGCCAGCACGTTCAGCCGCGCGCACCACGCCGTCACCGTGGCCAGCACCTGCGGGTTGATCTCACCTTCGATCAGATACTCGCCGGGCGCGGTCTCGCTGGCCCGATAGCTCTCCGGCAGCGCCGAGACCAGCAGCGACAGGTCGAGTCTGCGGGGCGCGCGGAACCGCAGCTGGTTCTCCGCGCCGCTGCGCATCAGCTCGTCGGGAGTGCCGGTGGCCACCGGCCTGCCGTGGTCGATGATCATGATCCGGTCGGCCAGTTCCTCGGCCTCGGTGAGCTGATGGGTGGTCAGCACCACGGTGACGCCGTCGCGGCGCAACGCGTCGATCAGCTCCCACACCACGATCCGCGCGTGCGCGTCCATCCCGGCGGTCGGCTCGTCGAGGAACACCAACTCGGGACGACCGACCACCGCGCAGGCCAGCGCCAGCCGCTGCTGCTGGCCGCCGGACAGCCGCCGGTAGGTGGTCCTGGCCGCCTCGGTCAGGCCCAGGGTGTCCATCAGCCACGCCGGATCCAGCGGGTTGGCCGCATACGAGGCGACCAGGTTGAGCATCTCGCCGGCGCGCGCGGCCGGATAGCCGCCGCCGCCCTGCAGCATCACCCCGATGCGCTCGCGGACGCGGGCGTTGTCGGCGACCGGGTCCAGCCCGAGGATCTCGATGCTGCCGGCATCGGGCCTGGTGAAGCCCTCGCACATCTCCACCGTGGTGGTCTTGCCCGCGCCGTTGGGGCCGAGCAGGGCGAACACTTCGGCGGTGTGCACCTCGAGGTCGAGGTCGGACACCGCCACCGTCGACCCGTAGCGTTTGGTGACCCCGTGCAGTCGCACGGGGACGGAGGCCGCCCGGGTTCCAAGCTGGGTCACGGGGATTCAGCGTAAGCGTCGGGCCGCGCGGGCTGCGGTGCCGGTGCGGGCGGTGAGTCGGCAGGCGCGATCGTGGCACGCCACGGCAGCCGGTTGTAGGTCAGCGCGATCAGCGCCAGCGCGATCACGGTGCTGGCCGCGACCGCCAGCAGGATCTGAAACAGCGTGAAGCGGTCCCCGTTGGCGGTCGGCCCGAAGATCCCGACCGCCAGCGTCACGATGATCGTCGTCGTCCGGAACGCCGGGCGGGTGGCCCACGCGGCCAGCGGCAGCACCGCCCACAGCACGTACCACGGCTGCACCACCGGGAACAGCAGCACCGTCACCCCCAGCGCGACGCCCAGCCCGCCGACCGGGTGCAGCCGGCCCCGCAACACCAGCAGCAGCAGCCAGCTGACCAGCACCGCGATGATCGACACGCCCATCGCGCGGGTCAGGCCCAGGATCGCGGTGGTGTGGTCGCCGAGACCCAGCAGGATGCCCACCTGGCCGGTGCCGAGCGCCAGCAGCGTCGGCAGCGACATCCAGCTGCGCACCACGTTGGCGGTGCCCAGCGTGAACAGCCAGCCGAAGCCCAGCCCGCTGGCCCAGCCGATCAGCCCCATCACCGCCACCGACACGGCACCCAGCGACCCGCCGGCCAGCAGGAACGCCTTGACGGTGCCGCCCCAGCGGCAGGCCAGCGCCATCGCCACGAAGCCCAGCGCCAGCAGCGAGGGCAGCTTCACCTGCGAGGACATCGTGATCAGCACGACGCCCACCAGCAGCATCGTCATCGGGTACCAGCGGGCCCAGCCGTCGGCGCCGCGGGGCCAGGTCAGCGGGCGCGGCAGCAGCGGGTCGCGGGCGTCGACGCCGCGCAGCGCGAACTCGGTGCCCGCCAGCATCAGGCCCAGCATCAGCGCCTCGTTGTGGATGCCCGCGACCAGGTGCATCAGTAGCAGCGGGTTGGCCGCGCCCAGCCACATCGCGCTGACCTCGGCCACCCCGCAGCGGCGGGCGAGCCGTGGCACCGCCCACACGATCAGTCCGACGCCCAGCAGCACCACCAGCCGGTGGCACAGCACCGCGGCGACGATGTTCTCACCCGTCAGCGCCGAGATGCCCTCGCCGATCCACAGGAACAGCGGGCCGTACGGGGCGGGTGTTTCCCGCCACATGTTCGGCACCGACAGCGTGAAGACGTGGTCCAGGCCCAGGCCCGGCGCCGGCCCCACCTTGTACGGGTCCAGGCCCCTGCCGGCGATCTCGCTCTGCGCCAGGTAGGAGTACACATCGCGGCTGTACATCGGCGGGGCGATCAGCAGCGGCAGCACCCACAGCCACAGCAGCCGGTCCAGCTGGCTGCGCGACATCCGGCGGTCGCCGAGGGCGAACCGGCCCAGCATCAGCCAGGCCAGCGCCATCATCACCGCACCGGTGGTGGTCATGGTCAGCGACACCGTCTGGATCCGCGACGGCAGGTTCAGCAGGCGCACACCGAACGTCGGGTCCTGCACCACCGGCCGGGCGCCGACACCGAGCGCGCCGATGGCCATCAGCACGGTGCCCGCCGCCCCGAACAACCGGGTGCGGCGCAGCGCGAGGACCTCGGCGTCGTTCAGCGGTGAGCCCACGGGCGCTTCGTCGGCGTGCCAACGGGCAATCGACGAGCTGAACGATGGGAGGCGGGCTGCCACCTGAGCAGCGTAACCGCCGCCGGAACCGGTCCCGTCGAGCTAAGGGTGCCCTTGCTTTACACGCGTTTCCGAATTCCGTCACAATAGTGTTGTGAAATTCAGCCCGGACGGCTCCGACCGCCACACGCGTGGCGCGATCGTCCGATTGCTGATGGAGTCCGGACCCATCACCGCAGGTGAGATCGGCGAGCGGCTCGGCATCTCCGCCGCCGGGGTGCGCCGTCACCTCGACGCGCTGATCGAGGCGGGTGACGCCCAGGCCGTCGCCGCCGCGTCCTGGCAGCACACCGGGCGGGGCAGGCCCGCCAAGCGGTACCGGCTCACCGCCGAGGGGCGGGCCAAGCTCAACCACGCCTACGACGACCTCGCCGCGGCGGCGATCCGCCAGCTGCGCGAGCTCGGCGGCGACGAGGCCGTCCGCGACTTCGCCCGGCGTCGGATCGACGGGATCCTCGCGGGAGTAACCGAGGGCCCCGATGACGTTGAATCAACCGCGGACCGGGTGGCCGAGGCGCTGAGCAAGGCCGGGTATGCGACGACGGTGACGCCGCTGGCGCCGGAGCCGGGTTCGGTCCGCGGTATCCAGCTGTGTCAGCATCACTGCCCGGTGTCGCATGTGGCCGAGGAGTTCCCGGAGCTGTGCGAGGCCGAGCGGGAGGCGTTCGCGGAGATTCTGGGCACCCACGTCCAGCGGCTCGCCACGATCGTCAACGGCGACAACGCTTGCACCACCCACGTGCCGTTGATCCCAGCCCACACTAGGAAGCAAGGAGCGTCGACATGACGACCACCCCTGAGGCAGCACAACTGACCCAGGAAGAGACCATCGCGTCGCTGGGGAAGTACGGCTACGGCTGGGCTGACCGCGACGTGGCGGGTGCCATCGCGCAGCGCGGCCTCAACGAGGACGTCGTGCGCGACATCTCGGCGAAGAAGAACGAGCCCGAGTGGATGCTCGACATCCGGCTCAAGGCGTTGCGCACCTTCGAGAAGAAGCCGATGCCGACGTGGGGCTCGAACCTCGACGGGATCGACTTCGACAACATCAAGTACTTCGTGCGCTCCACCGAGAAGCAGGCCACCTCGTGGGAGGAACTGCCGGAGGACATCCGCAACACCTACGACCGGCTGGGCATCCCGGAGGCCGAGAAGCAGCGCCTGGTCGCCGGTGTCGCCGCGCAGTACGAGTCCGAGGTGGTCTACCACCAGATCCGCGAGGACCTGGAGAAGCAGGGTGTGATCTTCCTCGACACCGACTCGGGTCTGCGCGAGCACCCGGAGATCTTCAAGCAGTACTTCGGCACCGTGATCCCGGCCGGCGACAACAAGTTCTCCGCGCTCAACACCGCGGTGTGGTCGGGCGGTTCGTTCATCTACGTGCCGCCGGGCGTGCACGTCGACATCCCGCTGCAGGCCTACTTCCGGATCAACACCGAGAACATGGGCCAGTTCGAGCGGACGCTGATCATCGTCGACGAGGGTGCCTACGTGCACTACGTCGAGGGCTGCACGGCGCCGATCTACAAGAGCGACTCGCTGCACAGCGCCGTCGTCGAGATCATCGTCAAGGCCGGTGGCCGCTGCCGCTACACGACCATCCAGAACTGGTCGAACAACGTCTACAACCTGGTCACCAAGCGGGCCCGCGCCGAGGCCGGCGCCACCATGGAGTGGATCGACGGCAACATCGGCTCCAAGGTCACGATGAAGTACCCGGCGGTGTGGATGACCGGCGAGCACGCCAAGGGCGAGGTGCTGTCGGTGGCGTTCGCCGGCGAGGGGCAGCACCAGGACACCGGCGCCAAGATGCTGCACCTGGCGCCCAACACCAGCAGCAACATCGTCTCCAAGTCGGTGGCCCGCGGCGGCGGCCGTGCGTCCTACCGCGGCCTGGTCCAGGTCAACAAAGGCGCACATGGGTCGCGCTCCTCTGTGAAATGCGATGCGCTGCTGGTCGATACGATCAGCCGCTCCGACACCTACCCGTACGTCGACATCCGCGAGGACGACGTCACGATGGGCCATGAGGCCACCGTGTCGAAGGTCAGCGAGGACCAGCTGTTCTACCTGATGAGCCGCGGCCTGACCGAGGACGAGGCGATGGCGATGGTGGTGCGCGGGTTCGTCGAGCCGATCGCCAAGGAACTGCCGATGGAGTATGCGCTCGAGCTCAACCGGCTCATCGAGCTGCAGATGGAAGGCGCGGTGGGTTAGTGAGCAATCTGACCGAGGCGGTTGAGGGTTCGGCCCTGTCCGCCGTCAACAAGGGTGAGCTGTTCGCGTCGTTCGACGTGAACGCCTTCGAGGTGCCCGGCGGCCGCGACGAGATCTGGCGGTTCACCCCGCTGCGCCGGCTGCGCGGTCTGCACGACGGGTCAGCCGTCGCCTCCGGTGCCGCCACGATCACGGTCTCCGAGCGCCCCGGCGTCACCGTCGAGACCGTCGGCCGCGACGACGCACGGCTCGGCCAGGGCGGCGTCCCGGCGGATCGCGTTGCCGCCCAGGCGTACTCGTCGTTCGAGACCGCGACGGTGGTGACCGTCGCGCGCGACACCGAGGTCGCCGAGCCGATCGAGATCACCGTCGACGGCCCCGGTGAGGGCAAGGTCGGCTACGGGCACCTGCAGATCCGCGTCGAGGAGCTGGGCCACGCCATCGTGGTGGTGGACCTGCGCGGGTCGGGCACCTACGCCGACAACGTCGAGCTGATCGTCGGCGACTCCGCCGGCCTGGGCGTGATCTGGATCGCCGACTGGGCCGACGACACCGTGCACGTCAGCCAGCACCACGCCAAGCTCGGCAAGGACTCCTCGCTCGGCCACATCGTCGTCACGCTCGGTGGTGACGTGGTGCGTACCACCACCAACGTGCGCTTCACCGCGCCCGGCGGCGACGCCAAGCTGCTCGGCACCTACTTCGCCGACGACGGCCAGCACTTCGAATCCCGGCTGCTGGTCGACCACGCGGTGCCCAACTGCAAGTCCGACGTGCTGTACAAGGGTGCGCTGCAAGGCGATCCGACCTCGGGCAAGCCCGACGCGCACACCGTGTGGGTGGGTGACGTGCTGATCCGCGCGGCGGCCACCGGCACCGACACCTTCGAGGTGAACCGCAACCTGCTGCTGACCGACGGCGCCCGCGCCGACTCGGTGCCCAACCTGGAGATCGAGACGGGCGAGATCGTCGGCGCCGGACACGCCAGTGCCACCGGCCGTTTCGACGACGAGCAGTTGTTCTACCTGCGGGCCCGCGGCATCCCGGAGGACCAGGCTCGCCGCCTGGTGGTGCGCGGCTTCTTCAACGAGATCATCGCGAAGATCGCCGTGCCCGCGGTGCGGGAGCGCCTCACCGAAGCAATCGAACGAGAACTAGCCATCACGGAATCGAGAACAGCCCAATCATGACCACACTGGAAATCAAGGACCTTCACGTCTCGGTCACCACGCCGGAGCAGACCGAGATCCCGATCCTCAAGGGGGTCAACCTGACGGTGAAGTCGGGGGAGACCCATGCGGTCATGGGCCCCAACGGTTCCGGCAAGTCGACCCTGTCCTACTCGATCGCCGGACACCCCAAGTACCAGGTGACGTCCGGGTCGATCACGCTCGACGGGCAGAACGTGCTCGAGATGAGCGTCGACGAGCGTGCCCGCGCCGGCCTGTTTCTGGCCATGCAGTACCCGGTCGAGGTGCCCGGTGTGTCGATGTCGAACTTCCTGCGCACCGCCGCGACCGCGGTGCGCGGTGAGGCGCCGAAGCTGCGGCACTGGGTCAAAGAGGTCAAGGCCGCGATGAACGACCTGGGCATCGACCCGTCGTTCTCCGAGCGCAGCGTCAACGAGGGCTTCTCCGGCGGTGAGAAGAAGCGCCACGAGATCCTGCAGCTGTCGCTGCTCAAGCCGAAGATCGCGATCCTCGACGAGACCGACTCCGGTCTGGACGTCGACGCGCTGCGCGTCGTCAGCGAGGGCGTGAACCGGTACAAGGAGGCCGAGAACGGCGGCGTACTGCTGATCACGCACTACACCCGGATCCTGCGCTACATCAAGCCGCAGTTCGTGCATGTGTTCGTCGGCGGCCGCATCGTCGAGTCCGGCGGCCCCGAGCTGGCCGACGAGCTCGAGGAGAACGGGTACGTGCGCTTCACCGAGACGGCGGCAGCGGGGGCGTAACCCATGGCCGCCTCACATCCGCTGGATCTGGCCGCCATCCGCGCTGACTTCCCCATCCTCAAGAAGCAGATGCGGGGCGGAAACGAGTTGGCGTACCTGGATTCCGGCGCCACCTCCCAGCGCCCGCTACAGGTGCTCGACGCCGAACGGGACTTCCTGCTGACCTCCAACGGTGCCGTGCACCGCGGTGCGCACCAGCTGATGGAGGAGGCCACCGACGCCTACGAGGACGGCCGCGCCGAGATCGCGTCGTTCGTCGGCGCCGAGCCGGACGAGCTGGTGTTCACCAAGAACGCCACCGAGGCCATCAACCTGGTGGCCTACGTGCTCGGCGACGACCGGTTCGACCGCGCCGTCGGGCCCGGCGACGTCATCGTCACCACCGAACTCGAGCACCACGCCAACCTGATCCCGTGGCAGGAGTTGGCCCGGCGCACCGGTGCCACGCTGAAGTGGTACGGCGTCACCGACGACGGGCGCATCGACCTGGACTCGCTGCAGCTCGACGAGCGGGTGAAAGTCGTTGCGTTCAGCCATCATTCGAACGTCACCGGCGCCGTCGCGCTGGTCGGGGAGATCGTGTCGCGGGCCAGGGCGGTCGGCGCGCTGACCGTGCTGGACGCCTGCCAGTCGGTGCCGCACCAACCGGTGGACTTCCACGCGCTCGACGTCGACTACGCGGCGTTCTCCGGACACAAGATGCTGGGCCCCACCGGCATCGGCGTGCTCTACGGCCGTCGCGAACTGCTCGACGCGATGCCGCCCTTCCTCACCGGCGGTTCGATGATCGAGACCGTCACGATGGAGCAGACCACCTACGCGCCGGCCCCGCAGCGTTTCGAGGCGGGCACCCCGATGACCTCGCAGGTGGTCGGATTGGCCGCCGCCGCACGGTATCTGCGCGCGATCGGGATGGCGGCGGTGGAGCAGCACGAGGCCGACCTGACCGCGGCCGCGCTCGAGGGGCTGTCGCGGATTCCGGGAGTGCGGATCATCGGGCCGACGACGATGGAGAACCGGGGGTCGCCGGTGAGCTTCGTCGTCGACGGCGTGCACGCCCACGACGTCGGCCAGGTTCTCGACGACGACGGCGTCGCGGTGCGCGTCGGGCACCACTGCGCGTGGCCGCTGCACCGGCGGTTCGGCATCGCCGCGACCGCGCGGGCCTCGTTCGCGCTGTACAACACGTTCGACGAGATCGACCGCCTGGTCGCCGGCGTGCGGCGGGCGGTGGAGTTCTTCGGTAGGGACTGACGTGCGACTTGAACAGATGTACCAGGAAGTGATCCTGGACCACTACAAGCACCCGCACAATCGCGGTCTGCGCGAACCGTTCGGCGCGGAGGTGCATCACGTCAACCCGACGTGCGGCGACGAGGTGACGCTGCGGGTGGCGCTGTCCGAGGACGGCGAGACGGTGACCGACATCTCCTACGACGGGCAGGGCTGCTCGATCAGCCAGGCCTCGACGTCGGTGCTGACCGACCAGATCATCGGCACCAGTGTCGGCGACGCGCTCAAGACCGTCGCGGCGTTCACCGAGATGATCTCCTCGCGGGGCACCATCGAAGGTGACGAGGACGTCCTCGGCGACGGCATCGCGTTCGCCGGCGTCGCGAAGTACCCGGCGCGGGTGAAGTGCGCGCTGCTGGGGTGGATGGCTTTCAAGGACGCACTGGTGCAGGCGTCCGAAGGACTGCAGGAGGCAGGATGAGCGAGACGGCTTCAGACGAACTGCTGGCCGACATCGAGGAGGCGATGCGCGACGTCGTCGACCCCGAGCTCGGGATCAACGTCGTCGATCTCGGCCTCGTGTACGACATGAACGTCGAGAAGGGCGAGCAGGGCAACATCGCGCTGATCGACATGACGCTGACCTCGGCGGCCTGCCCGCTCACCGACGTCATCGAGGACCAGTCGCGCACCGCGCTGGTGGGCAGCGGACTGGTCAGCGAGCTGCGGATCAACTGGGTGTGGAACCCGCCGTGGGGCCCGGACAAGATCACCGAGGACGGTCGCGAACAGCTGCGGGCGCTCGGCTTCACCGTCTAGGGCGGTCGGTTGGTCTCGCGGAAACCTCTGACGGCCAAGAGAATCGAAGAGCTCCGGGCGAAGGGCTACAACCAGAGCCAGATCGCCGAGATGCACGGTGTCACCCGGCAGGCCGTGTCGTGGCACAAAGTCGTCTACAACGGCTTCTTGACGACGCGCCAGCTCGCACAACGGGCCTGGCCGTGGGAGACCACCAACACGCACGGGAAGTCGAGCGCGTATCAACGCCTGCGCGATCACGGTGAGTTCATGCTCTCCGGTGGCTTCACGTCGATGTCGGAGAACAAGCAGCGTCTGTTGAAGTCGTGGTGGCGACGTCTGCGTGACGACGACGTCGTGCTGGAATTCGACCCGGCGATCGAGCCCTATCGCGGCATGGGCGGCGGCGGATTCCGGTACGTGCCCCGCACCGCCGCCGACGGTGACCTGTTGATCCGGGTGAACGAACACACCACCCTCACCGCCGAGGGAGAGCGGATCTGGTGCTGGCCGGCCGACATTGAGAGCCTGCTCGGCCCGCTGTGATTCCGGACACCGATCCAGTTTCAATCGCAACGATTTTTACTCTCCCGGGGGCCACGGGCCTCGGGCAGGATGGAACCCCGTGTCTTCTGCGACCGACGTGTCCCCAGCCCCTGTAGCCACTCCCGCGGATGACGCGAAGCGGGTCCGCACCGCGCTGGTCGCCAGCCTGGTCGGCACCACGATCGAGTGGTACGACTTCTTCCTCTACGCCACCGCGGCGAGCCTGGTGTTCAACCAGGCCTTCTTCCCGTCGCAGAGCTCGCTGGTCGGCACCATGCTGTCGTTCGCGACGTTCGCGGTCGGCTTCGTCGTGCGGCCCATCGGCGGTTTCGTGTTCGGCCACATCGGCGACCGGATCGGCCGCAAGAAGACCCTGGCGCTGACGATGGTGCTGATGGGCGGCGCCACCGCGCTGATGGGCGTGCTGCCCACCGCCGCCCAGATCGGTGTGCTGGCCCCGATCCTGTTGCTGCTGCTGCGCATCGTGCAGGGCTTCGCGCTGGGCGGCGAATGGGCCGGCGCCATCCTGCTGGCCGTCGAACACAGCCCGCCGCGGCGGCGCGGCTTCGCCGGCAGCGTCCCGCAGATCGGCCTGGCCCTCGGATTGGCGCTCGGCACCGGGGTTTTCGCGCTGCTGCAGGTCCTGCTGCCCGATGCGGCGTTCGAGACCTACGGCTGGCGCATCGCGTTCCTGCTCAGCGTCGTGCTCGTGGTCTTCGGGTTCATCGTGCGCTGGAAGGCCACCGAGACACCGGCGTTCGAGAAGATCCGTGACGAGGAGTCGCTGGCCGCCGCTCCGCTGCGCGACGTGTTCCGCCCGCCCGCGCTGCGCAGCACCGTGCTCGGTCTGCTGTCCCGCTGGGGTGAGGGCGCGGCGTTCAACACCTGGGGCGTGTTCGCGATCTCGTACGCCACCGGCACCCTGCACCTGGAGCGGGTGCCGGTGCTGACCGCCGTCACCGTCGCCGCGCTCGTGATGGCCGCACTGCTGCCGGTGTCGGGTCTGCTGGTCGACCGGTTCGGCGCCCGCGCGGTCTACGCCACCGGGATGGCCGCCTACGCCGTCGCGGTGTTCCCAGTCTTCGCGCTGTTCAACACCGGCAGCCTGGCGGCCTACGCGCTCGGAATGGTGTTGGTGTTCGGCGTGATTCACGCGCTGTTCTACGGTGCGCAGGGCACGCTGTACGCATCGCTGTACCCCGCCCGGGTGCGATACACCGGGCTGTCGACGGTGTATCAGCTCTCCGGCGTGTACGCCTCCGGGCTGACGCCGCTGATCCTGACCGCGCTGATCGTCGCGGGCGGCACCGCGCCGTGGCTGGCGTGCACCTACCTGGTCGCCACCGCCGCGATCAGCGTCGTGGCCACTGCGCTGTTGCGCCCGAAGGCCCTCCACGAGCTCTGATTCGGTGGACAATGAGCCGGTGCTTCTCGTGCCGGCTGTGGTGTGGCGCGGCGGGTCCGCGGCCCGCGTACTGATCATCGGCGCCGCCATCGGGCTCTGCCTGGGCGCGCTGGCCTGGCTGGACTCCGGGCTGTGGCCCATCGGGCTGATCGTCATGGTCGCCACCGGCGGCATCATCGGTGTCTGGATGACGCGCCGGATGGCCCGGTTCTGGCCGGGCGCGGCCGACCTGTCTCCCGACGACCGGGTCGCGGTGGTGCGCGCGGTGCGCACCGGCAGGGCCGCGACGGGGGCCGTCGACGCGCGACTGATGATGCCCTGCGCCGACTACGCGCGCGGCCTGCGGGTCGCGGCCGCCGCGGAGCGGCCGCTGCGGTGGGCGCTGGCGCTCCTGCTGGCCGAGCTGATCTGGTGGCCACGACGACGGGACCGGCTGATCCTGCGCGCCGAACAGGCCATTCACCCGTAGGGTGGGAACATCCGGTCACCGACCAGCGTTAGGACACTTGTGGCAACCCAAGACATCACCGCCGAAGAATTCAACGACGTCGTCACCAGCAACGAGATCGTGCTGGTGGATTTCTGGGCCTCCTGGTGCGGGCCCTGCCGGCAGTTCGCCCCGACCTTCGCGGCGTCGTCCGAACAGCATCCCGACGTGGTGTTCGCCAAGGTTGACACCGAAGCCGAGCAGGAACTGGCCGCCGCGGCCGACATCCGCTCGATCCCCACGCTGATGGCCTTCAAGAAGGGCCGGCTGATCTTCAACCAGGCCGGCGCGCTTCCGCCCGCCGCGCTCGAGGAGCTCGTGCAGCGGGTCAAGGAGTTCGACATCGACGCCGCGATCGCCGCGCAGGAGAACGGGCAGCCGGAGTAGTCACGGCACGCGATAGCGTGCATCCGTGACCGACAGCGAAAACAGCAACTTCGTCCTCGTCGACCGTCCCGTCCCCGGCGTCGCGCTGGTGACGCTCAACCGGCCGGAGCGGATGAACTCGATGGCGTTCGACGTCATGGTTCCGCTGCGCTCGGTGCTGCAGGAACTCACCTACGACAACTCGGTGCGCGCGGTCGTGCTCACCGGTGCGGGACGCGGGTTCTCCTCGGGTGCCGACCACAAGTCGGCCGGCTCGGTTCCGCACATCGACGGGCTGACCAGGCCCAGCTACGCGCTGCGTTCGATGGAGGTCCTCGACGACGTCATCCTCGCGCTGCGCAAGATGCACCAGCCGGTGATCGCCGCGGTCAACGGCGCCGCCATCGGCGGCGGTCTGTGCCTGGCGCTGGCCTGCGATATCCGGGTGGCGGGGGAGAGCGCCTACTTCCGGGCGGCGGGCATCAACAACGGCCTGACCGCCAGCGAACTCGGGTTGTCCTATCTGCTGCCGCGCGCCATCGGCACCTCACGCGCGTTCGAGGTGATGCTCACCGGCCGCGACATCGACGCCGCCGAGGCCGAGCGCATCGGACTGGTGTCGCGCACCGTGCCCGACGCCGACCTGCTCGACGTCTGCTACCAGATGGGGGAGCGGATCGCCTCGTTCTCCCGGCCCGGAATTGAGTTGACCAAGCGCACACTTTGGAGTGGACTGGACGCCGGTAGCCTGGAAGGGCATATGCAAGCTGAGGGCCTCGGACAACTCTTCGTCCGCCTGCTCACCGCCAACTGCGAAGAAGCGGTAGCGGCGCGCGCCGAGAAGCGGCCCCCGGTGTTCACCGACGACAAGTGAGGATGGCACCGCGTTGATCACCGCAACGGACCTGGAGGTCCGCGCCGGGGCGCGTACGTTGCTGTCCACCAACGGCACCGCGCTGCGCGTGCAGCCCGGCGACCGGATCGGGCTGGTCGGGCGCAACGGCGCCGGCAAGACCACCACCATGCGCATCCTGGCGGGGGAAGGGGAGCCCTACGCGGGCACCATCACCCGCAGCGGTGAAATCGGTTACCTGCCACAGGATCCCAGAGAGGGCGACCTCGACGTGCTGGCCCGCGACCGGGTGCTGTCGGCCCGCGGGCTGGACACCCTGCTGGCCGCGCTGGAGAAGCAGCAGGTGCTGATGGCCGAGGTCGCCGACGACGCCGCCCGCGACAAGGCGGTGCGCAAGTACGGCCAGCTCGAGGAGCGCTTCGCCGCCCTCGGGGGCTACGCCGCCGAGAGCGAGGCCGGCCGCATCTGCTCCAGCCTCGGCCTGCCCGAGCGGGTGCTCACCCAGCCGCTGCGCACGCTGTCCGGCGGTCAGCGCCGCCGGGTCGAGCTGGCCCGGATCCTGTTCGCCGCCTCCGAGAGCGGTGCGGGCTCGAGCACCACGCTGCTGCTCGACGAGCCCACCAACCACCTCGACGCCGACTCGATCGGCTGGCTGCGCGACTTCCTGCAGCAGCACACCGGTGGGCTGATCGTCATCAGCCACAATGTCGAGCTGCTCGCCGACGTGGTGAACAAGGTGTGGTTCCTCGACGCGGTGCGCGGTGAGGTCGACGTCTACAACATGGGCTGGCAGAAGTACCTCGACGCCAGGGCCACCGACGAGCAACGCCGCAGGCGGGAACGCGCCAACGCTGAACGCAAGGCGGCCGCGCTGCGCGCCCAGGCCGCCAAACTGGGTGCCAAAGCCACCAAAGCCGTTGCGGCACAGAATATGTTGCGCCGCGCCGAGCGGATGATGGCGTCGCTGGACGAGGAGCGCGTCGCCGACAAGGTGGCCCGCATCAAGTTCCCCACCCCGGCGCCGTGCGGCCGTACCCCGTTGGTGGCCAAGGGGCTGACCAAGAACTACGGCTCGCTGGAGGTGTTCACCGGCGTCGACCTGGCCATCGACCGCGGCTCGCGGGTGGTGGTGCTGGGGCTCAACGGCGCGGGCAAGACCACGCTGCTGCGACTGCTCGCGGGGGTGGAGACCCCCGACGCGGGACACCTCGAACCCGGGCACGGTCTCAAGATCGGCTACTTCGCCCAGGAGCACGACACCCTCGACGACACCGCCACGGTGTGGGAGAACATCCGCCACGCCGCGCCGGACACCGGTGAGCAGGATCTGCGAGGTCTGTTGGGCGCGTTCATGTTCAGCGGACCGCAGCTCGACCAGCCGGCGGGCACGCTGTCCGGCGGCGAGAAGACGCGGCTGGCGCTGGCGGGGCTGGTGGCCTCCACGGCCAACGTGCTGCTGCTCGACGAGCCCACCAACAACCTCGACCCGGCCTCCCGCGAGCAGGTGCTCGACGCGTTGCGCAGCTACACCGGCGCGGTGGTACTGGTGACCCACGACCCGGGCGCGGCCGAGGCGTTGGACCCGCAACGCGTGGTCCTGCTGCCCGACGGCACCGAGGACTTCTGGTCCGAGGACTACCGGGATCTCATCGAGCTGGCCTGATTCCGGCCGGTCCGTCCCGTTCGCGAAACGTTTGATCAATTCCCATCGCGCGGGTGTAGCCCGTTCCTACGCTGGGTATGCGTCGGGCATCCACACGGGGAGGTTTCGATGAAGAAACTGGACAAGTCGCGCGAGGAGATTCTCAGCGAGTTGCGCAGTGCATACGAAAACGGTGCGAGCATCCGGACCCTGGTCGCGACCACCGGCCGCTCCTACGGCTCGATCCACAGCATGTTGCGCGAGTCGGGCACCAGGATGCGCAGCCGGGGTGGGCCCAACCACCGCGGCCGCAAGTCCCACTAGTCGTTACGCAGTGAGGCTTCGACCAGATCCAGTACGGCGCTGAGCTTTTCGGGGTCGTCGCCAGACGCGAGCCTGGCGACGAGCCCGTCGAGCACCAGATCGAGATAGGTCTGCAGCACCGCGCTCGGGACGTCGTCGCGCAGCCTGCCGGCCTGCTTCTGCATGCGTAGCCGCTGCTGGGTGGCCGCCGACAGTTCGGCGGTGCGTTCCACCCAGCCGCGGTGGAACTTCGGATCGTTGCGCAGTTTGCGCGCGATCTCCAGCCGAGTGGCCAGCCAGTCGAACTGCTCCGGCGCGGCGAGCATGTCCCGCATGACCTGAATCAGGCCCTCACGTTCGGCGACCTCGGCCATCCGTTCGGCGTCCTCGCGGGCGAGCTCGAAGAACAGCGTGTCCTTGTCGCGGAAGTGATGGAAGATGGCGCCGCGCGACAGCCCGATCGTCTGCTCGAGCCGTCGCACGGTCGCCTCGTTGTATCCGTACTCCGCGAAACACCGGCGGGCACCGTCGAGGATCTGACGACGACGCGCCGCCAGGTGATCGTCGGTGACCCGGGGCAACGGAGTTGTCCCTTCCGGCTACTGCGTCTTCAGCATGTTCCGCAGCACATACTGCAGGATGCCGCCGTTGCGGTAGTAGTCGGCCTCACCGGGGGTGTCGATGCGCACCACGGCGTCGAACTCGACCTTGGAGCCGTCTTCCTTGGTGGCGGTCACCTTGACCGTCTTCGGCGTCTTGCCGGTGTTGAGCTCCTCGATACCGGCGATGTCGTAGGTCTCGGTGCCGTCGAGCTTCAACGACGCCGCCGACTCACCGGCGGGGAACTGCAGCGGGATGACGCCCATGCCGATCAGGTTCGACCGGTGGATGCGCTCGAACGACTCGGTGATCACCGCGCGCACGCCCAGCAGCGCCGTGCCCTTGGCCGCCCAGTCACGCGACGAACCCGAGCCGTACTCCTTGCCGCCCAGGACCACCAGCGGGATGCCCGCCTTCTTGTAGTTCACCGAGGCGTCGTAGATGAACGCCTGCGGACCGCCCGGCTGGGTGAAGTCGCGGGTGTAGCCGCCCGAGACGTCATCCAGCAGCTGGTTCTTGAGGCGGATGTTGGCGAAGGTGCCGCGGATCATCACCTCGTGGTTACCGCGCCGCGAGCCCAGCGAGTTGAAGTCCTTCGGGTCCACGCCGTTGGCCTCGAGGTACTGCGCGGCCGGGGTGCCCTTCTTGATCGAGCCGGCCGGTGAGATGTGGTCGGTGGTCACCGAATCACCCAGCAGTGCAAGGACCCTCGCGCCCTTGATGTCGGTAACCGGCTCCGGCTCGGCGGGCATGCCGTCGAAGTACGGCGCCTTGCGGACGTAGGTGGACTTCGGATCCCAGTCGAAGGTGTTGCCCTCCGGGGTGGGCAGCGAGCGCCAGCGCTCGTCACCCTTGAACACGTCGGCGTAGGACTTGGTGAACATCTCCCGGTTGATCGAGGAGGAGATGACCTCCTGGATCTCCGCGGTGGTCGGCCAGATGTCGCGCAGGAACACGTCGTTGCCGTCGGTGTCCTTGCCCAGCGGATCGTTCTCGAAGTCGAAGTCCATCGTGCCCGCGATGCCGTAGGCGATCACCAGCGGCGGCGAGGCCAGGTAGTTCATCTTGACGTCGGGGGAGATGCGGCCCTCGAAGTTGCGGTTACCCGACAGCACCGCCACCACCGACAGATCGTTGTCGTTGACGGCCGCCGAGATCTCGTCGGGCAGCGGACCGGTGTTGCCGATGCAGGTCGTGCAGCCGTAGCCGCCGAGGTAGTAGCCGAGCTTCTCCAGGTACGGCCACAGGCCGGCCTTCTCGTAGTAGTCGCTGACCACCTGCGAGCCGGGCGCCATGTTGGTCTTGACCCACGGCTTGGTGGACAGGCCCTTCTCCACGGCCTTCTTGGCCAGCAGCGCCGCACCGAGCATCACCTCCGGGTTGGAGGTGTTGGTGCACGAGGTGATGCCCGCGACCACGACCGCGCCGTGGTCCAGCACGAACTCACCGCGTTCGGCGGACTTCACCAGCACCGGGTTGCTCGGCCGGCCCTGGGCACCGTTGGCCGCCGACGGGCGCACGTCGACCGCGCCGTCGTCGGCGAACGACAGCGCCGCCGGATCGCTGGCCGGGAAGCTCTCCTCGACCGCCTCGTCGAGCTGGGTGTGCGGAACAGGATTCTCCACTGGCTTTTCCACGTAGTTGTGGATGTCCTTGCGGAACGCGGTCTTCGCGTCGGCCAGCGCGATGCGGTCCTGCGGCCGCTTCGGGCCGGCGATCGACGGCACCACCGTGGACAGGTCCAGCTCGATGTACTCCGAGTAGGCCGGCTCGTGGGCCGGGTCGTGCCACAGGCCCTGCTCCTTGGCGTACGCCTCGACCAGCACCAGCTGCTCCTCGGAGCGGCCGGTCAGCCGCAGGTAGTTGATGGTCTCCGCATCGATCGGGAAGATCGCCGCGGTGGAGCCGAATTCGGGGCTCATGTTGCCCAGCGTGGCGCGGTTGGCCAGCGGCACCTGGGCCACGCCCTCGCCGTAGAACTCGACGAACTTGCCCACCACGCCGTGCTTGCGCAGCATCTCGGTCACGGTCAGCACCACGTCGGTGGCGGTCACCCCGGGCCGGATCTCACCGGTGAGCTTGAAGCCGACCACCCGCGGGATCAGCATCGACACCGGCTGGCCGAGCATGGCGGCCTCGGCCTCGATGCCGCCCACACCCCAGCCCAGCACGCCCAGGCCGTTGACCATGGTGGTGTGCGAGTCGGTGCCCACGCAGGTGTCCGGATACGCCACCCCGTCGCGGACCATGGTCACCCGGGCCAGGTACTCGATGTTGACCTGGTGCACGATGCCGGTGCCCGGCGGGACGACCTTGAAGTCCTTGAACGCGGTCTGCCCCCAGCGCAGGAACTGGTAGCGCTCCCCGTTGCGCTGGTACTCCAGCTCCACGTTGCGCTCGAAGGCGTCGGGCCGGCCGAAGAAGTCCAGGATCACCGAGTGGTCGATGACCAGCTCGGCCGGGGCCAGCGGGTTGACCTTCTCCGGGTCGCCGCCCAGCGCGGCGACCGCCTCGCGCATGGTGGCCAGGTCGACCACGCACGGCACGCCGGTGAAGTCCTGCATGACCACGCGGGCCGGGGTGAACTGGATCTCCACGCTCGGCTCGGCGGTGGGATCCCAGTTGGCGATGGCCTCGATGTGCTCCTTGGTGACGTTGGCGCCGTCCTCGGTGCGCAGCAGGTTCTCGGCGAGCACCTTGAGGCTGTACGGCAGCTTCTCGGTACCGGACACCGCGTCGAGGCGGTAGATCTCGTAGCTGGAGTCCCCGACCTTCAGGGAGTCACGGGCACCAAAAGAGTTCAAGGACGAATTGGCGTTATTACCTTTGCTCACATCAACTCCCGGCTAGTCCTCGCCACCGACGGGCTGTGTCGACGGCGCCTGTACCTTAACAGTACGCTTGTCCTGCAATGCTGACAGGGTGGGTACCCTGTAGAGTCTCGTCCCCGCCCGCACGTGCTGTCACCCCATCGGATACCCATCACGTACGGTTTTCCTGTGATCGGACACGAGTTCCTTCCTGTCCCGCCGGCCTACATCCCGCCCGACGTGTGCGACCCGGTCGGCATGGACCCGGCCACCACCCCGGTCGACACCTGCATGAACCTCGTCATCGAGGACGTCCGCGACGACGGGGTCAGCGCCTCGCCGATCCCGGAAAACGAGGGGCTGACCGACGTGGTCGCCGAGGCGCGGGAGAAGGGCATCGACCTCAAGATCGTCGTCGTCGATCACAACCCGCCGATCGACACCCCACTGCGCGACATCGCCACCGAGGTGGGCGAGGTGTTCCCAGACGCGACCGTGCTGGTGCTCAGCCCGTCGGAGTCGGGCACCTACAGCACGACCTTCGACCGGGTGACCCTCGAGGCCGGTCAGGATGTCGCCGAGGGCCGCGGTGCGGTGCAGGGTGCGAAGAACTTTCTGGGGGAGTTGACCACCCCGCACTTCAATTGGACGGCATTCACGATTGTGCTGGTTCTACTGGTTATCGCGGCCGTTATCGGGACGCGACTTTTGCAGATTCGTAGCCGTCGCGCGACCTCCGACCAGTAGGACTAAAGGCGCACCGCGGCAAGCGTTTTCACCGGTTCTGAGACCCCCTCAGGGGTGCCTTAAATAACGGCCGGATAACGCTTTATTCAATTACAAACTTGTAATTCGTTACTTAAGTTTCTTCGGCGTCAGAAGTGACGTACGGTGCAGTCGGTAACTGTGTTGTGGTTGTGCACTTTGTGACAGCTGTGCACGGTTTTTCTGAGCCAAGGAGACCTGAGTCGGATGAAACGCACACCTCGCGCATCCGCCACGCGGCGGTGTGGGCGGCTCTGCGCGGCCCTGCTCGCGGTCGCGATGCTGTTCACCACGCCCGGCGTGGTGCACGCCCAGCCGGGCTCGCCTGACGGAATTGCCGCTCTGGTCGCCGCGGTCGCCGACGCCGACCAGAAGCTGCAGGACCTGGGCGCGCAGATCCAGCTGCAGCAGGAGAGCGTCAACAAGGCGATCGTCGACGTGCAGACCGCGCGCGACAACGCCGCGGCCGCACAGCGCGAGGTCGAGGCCAGCGCCAAGCGCCTCGAGGACGCCAACATCGCGATCGAGCAGGCCCAGAAGCGGTTCGACGCGTTCGCGGCGGCCACCTACATCAACGGGCCGTCGTCGTCGTACCTGACCGCCGCCGATCCGGCCGACATCCTGCACACCGCCGCCACCGGGCAGACGCTGGCCGTCAGCGCCCAGCAGGTGATGGCCGACCTGCAGCGGGCCCGCACCGAGGCCGTCAACCGCGACTCCGCGGCCCGGGCGGCCAAGCAGGCCGCCGACAAGGCCGTCGCCGACGCCGAGGCCAGCCAGCAGGCCGCCGTCGACGCGCTGACCGCCGCGCAGGAGACCTTCAAGGCGCAGCAGGTCGAGCTCGACAGGCTGGCAGCCGAACGCGCCGCCGCGCAGGCCAGGCTGGCCGAGGCGCGCGCCCAGGCGGCGCCCGCCGGCGCGGCCGCGGCGCCGGTGCAGCAGGCGGCCGCCGCCATCGCACCGGGTGACGGCAACTGGGACCAGGACCCGGGCAAGCGGGACCCCGCCACCGGCAACTGGGCCACTCCGTGGGACCCGACGCTGCCCGCGATCCCGAGCGCCTTCGTCAGCGGCGACCCGATCGCGATCATCAACGCGATCCTGGGCATCGCGGCCACCTCGGCGCAGGTCACCCAGGACCTCGGCCGCAAGTTCCTGCAGAAGCTGGGTCTGCTGCCCACCGAGACCGGTTTCACCAACGGCGCCATCCCGCGCGTCTACGGCCGCCAGGCCACCGAGTACGTCATCAAGCGGGCGATGTCGCAGCTGGGCGTGCCGTACTCGTGGGGCGGCGGCAACGCGGCCGGCCCCAGCCGCGGCATCGACTCCGGCGCCAACACCGTCGGCTTCGACTGCTCGGGCCTGATGCTCTACGCCTTCGCCGGTGTCGGCATCAAACTCGACCACTACTCCGGCTCGCAGTACAACGCGGGCCGCAAGGTGCCGACCTCGCAGATGCGCCGCGGCGACATGCTGTTCTGGGGTCCCAACGGCAGCCAGCACGTCGCGCTCTACCTCGGCGACGGCCAGATGATCGAGGCGCCCTACACCGGGTCGGTCGTGAAGGTGTCCCCGGTCCGCACCAGCGGTATGACCCCGTACGCCACCCGACTGATCGAATGGTGACTTATTTTGCGGTTCAAGAGGTTCCGGCTTCTCGGTAGTTTCGCCCTGCTGCTGGCGGCGGCCGCCGTCGCCATCGGCCTGGCCGGTCCGGCGGCCTCGGCGCCCGACGACGGCCAGTGGGACCCGACGCTGCCGAAGCTGATCAGCGCGGGCGCCCCCGGCGACCCGCTGGCCATCGCCAACGCGTCGCTGGCCGCCACCGCGCAGGCCACCGAGATCACCATGAACCTCGGCCGCAAGTTCCTCGCCACGCTGGGGATCGGCCCGTCGCAGTCGGCGGCCGCCGGCGTCGCGCCCGGCCGGGTGCGCGGTCCGCAGGCCATCGAGTACGTGATCCGTCGCGGCGCCTCGCAGATGGGGGTGCCCTACTCGTGGGGCGGCGGTAAGCCGAACGGGCCCAGCCGCGGCGTCGAGTCCGGCGCCAACACCGTCGGCTTCGACTGCTCGGGCTTCACCCAGTTCTCGTTCGCCGGGGTCGGGGTGCTGATCCCGAAGTACTCCGGCGACCAGTACAACACCGGCCGCAAGGTGCCGGTGAGCCAGGCCAAACGCGGCGATCTGCTGTTCTGGGGCCCCGGTGGCAGCCAGCACGTGGCGCTCTATCTCGGCAACGGCCAGATGCTCGAGGCGTCGGGCAGCGCGGGCAAGGTGACCGTCAGCCCGGTGCGTCGCGGCGGCCTGCAGCCGTACGCGGCCCGCATCATTGAGACCTGACCGAACAAATCCTGAGTGTTGCCTGAGCCGACACTGTGGGTTGTGGGCAACGTCGACGGATCCTGTCGTGCCTGGAATAGTTGACGACGAGCGTGCGGCCCGAGCCGGCCAGCGCCGTCACGACCAGCGAGTTATGTGGAAGGAACGTTGATGACGTCACCGAGTGGGCCGCCGCAGGGCGCTGGAGGCTATCCCGGCCAGCCGCAGGGACAGGGACTCCAGCAGCAGGGCGCGCACGCGGCGCCGGCCGCCCCCAACGGCGGTCTGCAACAGGAGGTCCACACGCTCGAGCGCGCGGTCTTCGAGGTCAAGCGCATCATCGTGGGCCAGGACCAGCTCGTCGAGCGCATGCTCGTCGGCCTGCTGGCCAAGGGGCACGTGCTCCTCGAGGGCGTGCCCGGTGTGGCCAAGACCCTGGCGGTGGAGACGTTCGCCAAGGTGGTCGGCGGCACCTTCGCGCGCATCCAGTTCACCCCGGACCTGGTGCCCACCGACATCATCGGCACCCGCATCTACCGGCAGGGCCGCGAGGAGTTCGACATCGAGCTCGGCCCGGTGGTGGTCAACTTCCTGCTGGCCGACGAGATCAACCGCGCGCCGGCCAAGGTGCAGTCCGCGCTGCTGGAGGTCATGGCCGAGCGCAAGATCTCCATCGGCGGCAAGACCTTCCCGCTGCCGACCCCGTTCCTGGTGATGGCCACCCAGAACCCGATCGAGCAGGAGGGCGTCTACCAGCTGCCCGAGGCGCAGCGCGACCGCTTCCTGTTCAAGCTCAACGTCGACTACCCGTCGCCGGAGGAGGAGCGCGAGATCATCTACCGGATGGGCGTCAAGCCGCCGGAGCCCAAGCAGATCCTCAACACCGGTGACCTGCTGCGCCTGCAGGACCTGGCGGCCAACGTCTTCGTGCACCACGCGCTCGTCGACTACGTGGTGCGCATCGTCACCGCCACCCGCCAGCCGGAGAAGTTCGGCATGCCCGACGCCAAGGCGTGGATCGCCTACGGCGCCTCGCCGCGCGCGTCGCTGGGCATCATCGCCGCCTCCCGGGCGCTGGCGCTGGTGCGCGGCCGCGACTACGTCATCCCGCAGGACGTCGTCGAGGTGATCCCCGACGTGCTGCGGCACCGCCTGGTCCTCACCTACGACGCGCTGGCCGACGACGTCTCCTCCGAGACCGTCATCAACCGGATCCTGCAGACCGTCGCCCTGCCGCAGGTGAACGCCGTTCCGCAGCAAGGCCACGCGGTTCCGCCCGTCGTACCCGCCGCCGCGGCAGCGGCCAGTAATCGGTGACCGGTCCGAAGCGGTCCGTCGACCTGCCGTCGCTCAAGCGCGGGGAGATCCGTGACCCCGCGCTGTCGGCGGCGCTGCGCAAGCTCGAGCTGACGGTCCGGCGCAAGCTGGACGGGGTGCTGCACGGCAACCACCTCGGCCTGCTGCCCGGGCCCGGCTCGGAACCGGGGGAGTCCCGGCTCTACCAGCCCGGCGACGACGTGCGCCGGATGGACTGGTCGGTGACCGCGCGCACCACCCAGCCGCACGTGCGGCAGATGATCGCCGACCGCGAACTGGAGACCTGGCTGGTGGTCGACATGTCGGCCAGCCTCGACTTCGGCACCGCCGGCTGCGAGAAGCGCGACCTGGCGGTGGCCGCCGCGGCCGCGATCACGTTCCTCAACAGCGGCGGCGGCAACCGCATCGGCGCGATCATCGCCAACGGCGACCAGATGCGCCGGGTGCCGGCGCGCTCGGGGCGCATGCACGAGCAGGAGCTGTTGCGCACCATCGCGACCATGCCCAAGGCGCCCGCCGGGGTGCGCGGCGACCTGGCCGCGGCGATCGACGCGCTGCGCCGCCCCGAACGCCGGCGCGGCATGGCCGTGATCATCAGCGACTTCCTCGGCCCGATCAACTGGATGCGGCCACTGCGCGCGATCGCCGGCCGCCACGAGGTGCTCGGCATCGAGGTGCTCGACCCGCGCGACGTGGAGCTGCCGCCCGTCGGCGACGTGGTGCTGCAGGACGCCGAGACCGGTGAGACGCGCGAGTTCACCATCGACGAGCAGCTGCGCCAGGACTTCGAACGGGCCGCGGCGGCGCACCGCGCGGAGGTGGCCAGAACGTTGCGCCGGTGCGACGCACCGTTGCTGACGCTGCGCACCGACCGGGACTGGATCGCCGACATCGTCCGGTTCGTCACCCACCAGAGGCGGGGCGCGCTGGCGGGCCGCGCCTAGAGGTAGCGCATATGACTTTGCCGTTCCTCGGACCGATGACACTGTCCGGTTTCGAAAACGCGTGGTTCTTCCTGTTCCTGCTCGTCGTGGCCGCGCTGGTCGCGCTGTACATCGCGGTGCAGGTGGGCAGGCACCGGCGCACGCTGCGCTTCGCGAACATGGAGCTGCTGGAAAGCGTTGCGACACGGCGACAGTCGCGGTGGCGGCACCTGCCCGCGATCCTGACCGTGATCGCGCTGGTGTTCCTGACCGTCGCGATGGCCGGGCCCACCCACGACATACGGGTGCCGCGCAACCGCGCGGTGGTGATGCTGGTGATGGACGTGTCGCAGTCGATGCGCGCCACCGACGTCGCCCCCAACCGGATGTCGGCCGCGCAGGAGGCCTCCAAGCAGTTCGCCGACGAGCTCACCCCGGGCATCAACCTGGGCCTGATTTCCTTCGCGGGCACCGCCACCGTGCTGGTGTCGCCGACCACCGGGCGTGAGGCGGTCAAGGCCGCGATCGACAAGCTGCAGTTCGCCGACCGCACCGCCACCGGCGAGGGCATCTTCACCGCGCTGCAGGCGATCGCGACCGTCGGCGCGGTGATCGGCGGCGGTGACGAGCCCCCGCCCGCGCGCATCGTGCTGTTCTCCGACGGCAAGGAGACGGTGCCGTCGAACCCGGACAGCCCCAAGGGCGCCTACACCGCCGCGCGCACCGCCAAGGACCAGGGCGTGCCGATCTCGACGATCTCGTTCGGCACCCCGTACGGCTACGTCGAGATCAACGACCAGCGCCAGCCGGTGCCCGTCGACGACGAGATGCTCAAGAAGATCGCCGATCTGTCCGGCGGCGAGGCCTACACGGCGTCCAGCCTGGAGCAGCTGCGGCAGGTCTACTCGAACCTGCAGCAGCAGATCGGCTACGAGACGATCCGGGGCGACGCGAGCATCGGCTGGCTGCGGCTCGGTGCGCTGGCCCTGGCGCTGGCGACGCTGGCGGCGCTGGCCATCAACCGTCGTCTGCCGAACTGAGATGGATGTGAGATGACGCTTCCACTGCTGGGGCCGGTATCGCTGACAGGGTTCACCCACCTGTGGTGGTTCCTGTTCTTCCTGATCGTCTTCGTGGCGCTGGTGGTGTACTACGTCGTCGCCCAGGCCCGGCGGCGGCGCCGGCTCGAGCAGTTCGCCAACGCCGACCTGATCGACAGTGTGGCCACCCGACGGCCCAGCAGGCTGCGTCATCTGCCGGCGGCGCTGCTGGCGGTCGCGCTGCTGTTCTGCATGGTCGCGCTGGCCGGGCCCACCCACGACCAGCGGCTGCCGCGCAACCGTGCCGTGGTGGTGCTGGCCATCGACGTGTCGCAGTCGATGAAGGCCACCGACGTCACCCCCAGCCGGCTGGCCGCCGCCCAGGAGGCCTCGAAGAACTTCGTCGACGAGCTGACCCCGGGCATCAACCTCGGCGTGATCTCCTACGCGGGTGTGGCGACCGTGCTGGTCTCGCCGACCACCAACCGCGACGCCAGCCGCCGCGCGATCGACAACCTGCAGGTCGCCGACCGCACCGCCACCGGCGAGGCGATCTTTACCGCGCTGTCGTCGATCTCGACGGTCGGCGCGGTGATCGGCGGCGGCGACGAGCCCCCGCCCGCGCACATCGTGCTGTTCTCCGACGGCAAGGAGACGGTGCCGTCGAACCCGGACAACCCCAAGGGCGCCTACACCGCCGCCCGCGCCGCCAAGGACCAGGGCGTGCCGATCTCGACGATCTCGTTCGGCACCCCGCACGGTGAGGTCGAGGTCAACGGGGAGACGGTGCCGGTGCCCGTCGACGACAAGATGATGCGCCGCATCGCCGAACTGTCCGGCGGCGAGTCCTACACCGCGGAGAACCTCGAGGAGCTCAACAAGGTCTACGAGACCCTGCAGGACCAGATCGGCTACGAGACGGTGCGCGGCGAGGCCACCACCGGGTGGCTGCGGCTGGCCGCGCTGGTGGCCGCCGTCGCCGCGCTGGCCAGCCTGCTGATCAACCGGCGGCTGCCGCTGTAACTAAGGCGATTTCTTAACAACGATATGCAGGCGATAGGTTGACGGGCATGACCGCAGACGCAAGGAGCGAACAGACCCCCGAAAACACCGCCCCCGCACCCGGCCGTCCGCCTTTTGTCTCCCGGTCCGTCCTGGTCACCGGCGGAAACCGGGGTATCGGCAAGGCGATCGCGTTGCGGCTCGCCGCCGACGGCCACAAAGTCGCCGTCACCCACCGCGGCTCCGGCGCCCCGGAGGGCCTGTTCGGTGTCGAGTGTGACGTCACCGACAACGCCGCGGTCGACCGCGCCTTCAAGGAGGTCGAGGAGCACCAGGGTCCGGTCGAGGTGGTGGTGGCCAACGCCGGCATCTCCAAGGACGCGTTCCTGATGCGGATGACCGAGGAGCGGTTCTCCGAGGTCATCGACACCAACCTCACCGGTGCGTTCCGGGTGGCGCAGCGGGCCTGCCGCAGCATGCAGCGCAACAAGTTCGGCCGACTGATCTTCATCGGCTCGGTGTCGGGCATGTGGGGCATCGGCAACCAGGCCAACTACGCCGCCGCCAAGGCCGGTCTGATCGGCATGGCCCGCTCGATCTCGCGCGAGCTGTCCAAGGTCAACGTCACCGCCAACGTCGTCGCACCCGGTTACATCGACACCGAGATGACCCAGGCGCTCGACGAGCGGATCCAGCAGGGCGCGCTGGACTTCATCCCCGCCAAGCGGATCGGCACCGCCGAGGAGGTCGCGGGCGCGGTCAGCTTCCTGGCCTCCGAGGACGCCGCCTACATCGCCGGGGCGGTCATCCCGGTCGACGGCGGCATGGGCATGGGTCACTAGAACTCACACGGCTTTTCGAGAATCAGAAGGGACTTTTCCAATGGCAGGTCTGCTCGAGGGCAAGCGCATCCTCGTCACGGGCATCATCACCGACAGTTCGATCGCGTTCCATATCGCCAAGCAGGCCCAGGAGGCCGGCGCCGAGCTGGTGCTCACCGGTTTCGACCGGCTCAAGCTGATCAAGCGCATCGCCGACCGGCTGCCCAAGCCGGCGCCGCTGCTCGAGCTCGACGTGCAGAACCAGGAGCACCTCGACACGCTGGCCGCCCGCATCACCGCCGAGATTGGTGAGGGCAACAAGCTCGACGGCGTGGTGCACTCGATCGGCTTCATGCCGCAGTCCGGGATGGGTATCAACCCGTTCTTCGACGCCCCCTACGAGGACGTCTCCAAGGGCATCCACATCTCGGCGTACTCCTACGCCTCGCTGGCCAAGGCCACGCTGCCGATCATGAACCGCGGCGGCAGCATCGTCGGCATGGACTTCGACCCGTCCCGGGCCATGCCCGCCTACAACTGGATGACCGTCGCCAAGAGCGCGCTGGAGTCGGTCAACCGGTTCGTCGCCCGCGAGGCCGGGCCGTACGGCGTGCGCTCGAACCTCGTTGCGGCGGGCCCGATCCGCACGCTGGCGATGAGCGCCATCGTCGGCGGCGCGCTCGGCGAGGAGGCCGGCGCCCAGATGAAGCTGCTCGAGGAGGGCTGGGACCAGCGCGCCCCGATCGGCTGGAACATGAAGGACCCGACGCCGGTCGCCAAGACCGTGTGCGCGCTGCTGTCGGACTGGCTGCCTGCCACCACCGGCACGATCATCTTCGCCGACGGCGGCGCCAGCACACAGTTGCTGTAGTGGTGCCTTAGTGGATTTCGACGCGCTGCTGCTGCTGTCGTTCGGCGGGCCCGAGGGGCCCGACGACGTGATGCCGTTCCTGGAGAACGTCACCCGGGGCCGCGGCATCCCGCGCGAGCGGCTGGCCAGCGTCGCCGAGCACTACCTGCACTTCGGCGGGGTCTCGCCGATCAACGGCATCAACCGCGCCGTGATCGAGCAGCTGCGCGGCCTGATCGACCTGCCGATCTACTTCGGCAACCGCAACTGGGCGCCCTACGTCGAGGACGCCGTCACCGCGATGCGCGACGACGGGGTGCGGCGGGCGGCGGTGTTCACCACCTCGGCGTGGGGCGGCTACTCCAGTTGCGCGCAGTACGTCGAGGACATCGCGCGCGGCAGGCGCGCGGCGGGCGAGAACGCACCCCAGCTGGTCAAGCTGCGCCAGTACTACGACCACCCGCTGCTGGTGCGGATGTACGCCGACGCGGTGACCGCCGCCGCGCAGACCGTGCCCGCGGATGCCCGGCTGATCTTCACCGCCCACTCGATCCCGCTGTCGGCGCAGAACCGTTGCGGCGACCGGCTTTACCAGCGTCAGGTGGCGCACGCGGCGAAGCTCGTCGCGGCGGCGGCCGGCTACACCGAGTACGACCAGGTGTGGCAGTCGCGGTCCGGCCCGCCGCAGGTTCCGTGGCTGGAACCCGATGTGGGCGATCATCTTTCCGCGCTGGCAAGTGCCGGCACCAAGGCGGTCATCGTGTGCCCGATCGGTTTCGTCGCCGACCACATCGAGGTGGTCTGGGACCTCGACCACGAGCTGCGTGAGCAGGCCGAGGCGGCCGGAATCGCGTTCGCACGGTCCGCCACCCCCAACGCCGACCTGGCGCAGGTGGCCGCCGCACTGCTGGACGAGCTCCGTAACGGACGCCCGCCCGAACGGGTCGTGTCAGCGGATCAGCCTGAACTGCAAGGGTTTTCGACCGGCGGTGTGCTGTGCACGCCGGCCTGTGAGGCTAGCGCCAGGCCGAGTGCAGGATCGCGGTGACCGCGGCGATGCGCGCCGATCGCACCACCGACGGCAACGGTCGCAACGCGTCGTTGGCGAGCTGAATCTCCGAGGAGCTCTGCAACCCGCTGGGGATCAACCCGGAACTGACCGTGATGATCGCGTCGACCTGGGTGGCGTTCTCCAGCACCCGGCGCGCACGCTCCGGTGCGTGGTCCGGAATACGGTGCACCCGAGTGGATTCCACGATCTGCTCGACGAGCCCGCGGGGATCGTCGATGTCGAAGTCGGCGGCGCCGGCCCGCAGCGCGCCGAGCGCGTTGGCGGCGGCCCGCACCGCCGAGCGCAGCTCGTACTCGGCCTCGCCGAGGTCCACGTACACCGCGGGGGCGGGGTCCGGAACCGAGTACACGGTCCACGACAGGCCGGTGGGCTCGGCCTCGAAATCCTCGTCGACGTCGATTTCGTCGTACTCGAAATCGGGCACCAGTCCCACCGCGCCCGCCGGACCCCCGGAGACCACGACGGCCTCGCCCGCGGTCATCGCATCGCGCTGGAACTGGGTGCCCGCGGGCAGTCCGCGCACGTCACCGGGGACGGGCAGGGCCAGCGCGACAGGCGGTCCGCTGCGGTCGGTTCCGGCGGCGGAGCGCACCGTCTGCAGTAGCGACACCGTGCTGGAGTCCAGCAGATCCGGCCAGGGCAGCCCGGTGCGGCCCGCTGCTGTCGAGTCGTATGCGGTAACGGAATGTCTTGGTGCCCAAAGGGATAACGCATCCAGAACATCGTCGGGCGCGGCCGCGCCTGCCAGCCAGGCGTTGGTCCACACCGTCAACGAAACACTCGGACACCACATGATGTTGGCAGTGTAGTTGTTACGCCCGCACGGGGCCGATGTCGACGTTACGCTGGGCGCATGCCTGCCGCGCTGCTCTGGCTGATCGCTGCGCTCGCCCTCGCGGGGGCCGAAGCGCTCACCGGCGATCTGTTCCTTCTCATGCTCGGCGGCGGAGCGCTCGCCGCCGCCGGATCCAGCCTCGTCTTCGACGAGTTGTGGATCAACGGCACGGTGTTCGCGGTGGTCTCGGTGCTGCTGCTGGTGCTGGTCCGGCCCGCGCTGCGCAGACACTTCCGGGAGGGCACCGGGCTGCCCGATCCGGCCAAGGCACTGGAGGGCAAGAGCGCGCTGGTGCTCGACCGGGTGGCCCGGCACGAGGGACAGGTCAAGCTCGACGGTGAGGTGTGGACCGCGCGCCCGCTCAACGAGGGTGACGTCTACGAGCCCGGCGACCAGGTGACCGTGGTCAAGATCGACGGCGCCACCGCCGTCGTGCAGAAGCTGACGTAACCGCTGGGCAGAAGGGGAGAACCGCAATGGAAGGTGCCGTCGCCGGCCTGATCCTCGTCGGGGTGCTGGTGGCCGTCGCCGCCATCATCGTGGCGAAGTCGATCGCGCTCATTCCGCAGGCCGAGGCCGCGGTGATCGAACGACTGGGCCGCTACAGCAAGACCGTGTCCGGCCAGCTGACCCTGCTGGTGCCGTTCATCGACAAGATCCGCGCCCGGGTGGACCTGCGCGAGCGGGTGGTGTCGTTCCCGCCCCAGCCGGTGATCACCGAGGACAACCTGACCGTGCAGATCGACACGGTCGTCTACTTCCAGGTGACCAACCCGCAGGCCGCGGTCTACAACATCAGCAACTACATCGTCGGCGTCGAACAACTGACCACCACGACGCTGCGCAACCTCGTCGGCGGCATGACGCTGGAGCAGACGCTGACCTCCCGCGACCAGATCAACACCGCGCTGCGCGGTGTCCTCGACGAGGCCACCGGCCGCTGGGGGCTGCGGGTGGCGCGCGTCGAGCTGCGCAGCATCGATCCGCCGCCCAGCATTCAGGACTCGATGGAGAAGCAGATGCGCGCGGACCGCGAGAAGCGCGCGATGATCCTGACCGCCGAGGGTTCCCGCGAGGCGGCGATCAAACAGGCCGAGGGCCAGAAGCAGGCGCAGATCCTGGCCGCCGAGGGCGCCAAGCAGGCCGCGATCCTGGCCGCCGAGGCCGATCGCCAGTCCCGCATGCTGCGCGCCCAGGGTGAGCGGGCCGCCGCCTACCTGCAGGCGCAGGGTCAGGCCAAGGCCATCGAGAAGACGTTCGCGGCGATCAAGGCGGGCAGGCCCACCCCGGAACTGCTGGCCTACCAGTACCTGCAGACCCTGCCGCTGATGGCCAAGGGGGAGGCCAACAAGGTGTGGATCGTGCCGTCGGACTTCGGGTCTGCGCTGCAGGGCTTCACGAAGCTGCTCGGCGCTCCGGGCGAGGACGGGGTGTTCCGCTACACGCCGTCGCCGGTCGACGACGTGCCGCCCAGCTCCGACGACGACGAGGTCGCCGACTGGTTCAACACCGAGACCGATCCCGAGATCGCCCGCGCGGTCGCCAAGGCCGAGGCGGAGGCGCGCAGCTCCACGGTGGAACCGGCCCCGGGCTACACGTCGCCGCAGCTGGGCGCGCCGACCACCCCGACCACGCCGCCGGCGGTGCCGCCCTCGCAGCTCTGAGCCCGGCCGCGGCGGTGCAGCCGCCGGTGGGCGGCCACCTCGAGGCACAGCCCGGTGATCCCGACGGCCGCCGTGCACGCCGACACCGCCATCAGCAGCGGGCTGACGTTGCCGGTCAGCGCGTCGCCGAGGATCACCACCGCGGCGGTGCCGGGCAGCAGCCCGCCCAGGGTGGCCAGCGCGTAGGGCACCAGCCGCACCGACGAGGCGCCCGCGGCGTAGTTGAGCACCGAGAACGGCACCGCGGGGATCAGCCGCATGGACAGCACGGTGGGCCAGCCGCGTTCCCGCAGCCGGGCGTTGAGCGTGTCGATCCGCGGGTGGGGCAGCACCCGGTCCAGCCGCAGCCCGAGCGCGCGCACGGCGAGTAGCGCCAGCACGGCGCTGATCGTCGCGGCGGTCACCGCCAGCGAGACCCCGAGCACCGGGCCGAACAGCAGACCGGCGGCCAGCGTGAACGCGGTGCGCGGGAACGGGAACACGGTCACCACGATGTGGGCGGCCAGGAACGCCAGCGGGAACCACGGGCCCGCCGAGGTGGCCCAGTCGCGCAGCTGCAGTGCCGTCGGCAGCGGGACCAGCATCGCGATTGCGACGAGAATCACAATCGCCGCCAGGGTGCCGATCAACCGCCACCGGGGCACCTGCGCGGCGGTCGTGGCGACCGCGCTGACGAGCGCGCGCATGGTGCTGACGACGGTTTTCACGGGATTCAGCCTACGTAACCCGCGCCGGTGGCCGCCGCGGCTGCGAACGTGAGTCGGCATGCCCGGGGGACAGCGCTGTGATGGCCATCATTTAGCCTGATGGCGTGCAGAAACCCACTGCGGTCGAGGCCGATCGGGAGCGCTGGCGCGCAGCGGTCGCCGGGGTGCTGGCAAAGAGCACCAAGCGCGATCCCGCCGATCTGCCCGCCGAACCCGAGCGCCTGCTGGATTCGCCGACCTACGACGGCTTCGCCATCCGTCCGCTCTACACGAGCGCCGACGAGCTGCCCGAGCCGCCGCTGCCGGGCCATTGGCCCTTCGTGCGCGGCGGCGACGCGCTGCGCGACGTCAAGTCGGGGTGGAAGGTCGTCGAGCCGTTCCCGGTCAACGACGACGACAACGTCTCCGAGCACAACGGCGCGGTGCTGCTGAGCCTGACCGAGGGGGTCAGCGCGCTGGCGGTGCGCGTCGGTGACAAGGGCATCCGCGCCGACGAGCTGGACCGGTTCTTCGACGGGGTGTTCCTCGACCTGGTGCCAGTGATCTTCGACGCCGCGGGCCCCGACTACGCCCGCACGGTCGACGCGGTGCTGGGTCTGGTGGACGGCTTCGACGACGACCAGCGGGCGCGGCTGGCGATCGACTTCGGCGCCGACCCGCTGACCGCACCGCTGAGCGGACGCGCGGCCCCGGATGCCGGTGACGTCACCGCCGCCGCGGCCAGGGTGACCGGCTTCGGCGGGCACCTGCGCACCGTCACCGTCGACGGCCCGGCGTTCCACAACCGCGGCGCCAACGCGTCGTGGGAGCTCGCCGGCCTGATCGGCGCCGGCGTCGAGTACCTGCGGCTGTTCGGCGCCGCCGGCCTCGATGTCTCGGATGCGTTGCGCCAGATCAGCTTCCGTGTCGCCGTCGACGACGACCAGTTCATGGGCGTGGCCAAGCTGCGCGCCGCCCGCAAGCTGTGGGCGCGGGTCGCCGAGGTGGTCGGCGCCAAGGACGCCGGCGCGGCCACCGTGCACGCGGTGACGTCGCTGCCGATGATGACCAAGCGCGACCCGTGGGTGAACATGCTGCGCACCACGCTGGCCGCGTTCTCCGCCGGGGTCGGCGGGGCCGACACCGTGCAGGTGCACCCGTTCGACGTCGCGATCGTCGGCGGCTACCCGGGCACCGCGCCCGGCTTCGCCCGCCGGATCGCGCGCAACACCCAGCTGCTGCTGCTCGAGGAGTCGCACCTGGGTCAGGTGCTGGACCCGTCGGCGGGCTCGTGGCACGTCGAGGACCTGACCGAGCAGCTGGCGCGCCAGGCGTGGAAGCACTTCCAGGACATCGAGTCCCGGGGCGGCTTCAGCAAGGCCCGCGACCACGTGGCCGAGCAGATCGCCGAGGTGGCCGCCAAGCGCGCCGACGACATCGCCCACCGCCGCACCTCGATCACCGGGGTCAACGAGTTCCCGAACCTCGACGAGCCGCCGCTGCCGCCGGGGGAGGCGCTGGAGGGTGTGGCCCGCTACGCCGCCGGGTTCGAGGCGCTGCGCGACCGCTCGGATGCGTTCCTGGCCAAGACCGGGGCCCGGCCGAAGGTCAGGCTGCTGCCGCTGGGCCCGCTTGCCGAGCACAACGTGCGCACCACGTTCGCGACGAACCTGCTGGCCTCCGGCGGTATCCAGGCCGTCACCGACGAGGACGCGCCGATCGCGGTGATCTGCGGCACCGACGCCCGCTACGCCGAGGAGGCGTCCGCGGCCGTCGACGCCGCCCGGGCGGCCGGGGTCTCCTACGTCCTGCTCGCCGGGCCGGAAACGGCTGTCGCCGAAGCGAATTCGAAGCCGGACGGCTACCTGACCGCGAAGATCGACGCGGTCGCCACCCTGTCGGACCTGCTCACCAGATTGGGGGCCTGAGGTGACTGCCACTGCGGGAATCGGTAAGGATATCGGGAGTTTCGCCGACGTCCCATTCGAGAGCGCCACCACCGGCGAGGCGCCCACCGAGGCCGCCGTCGCCGCCCACGTCGAGGCGGCCGCCGCCGCGCACGGCTACAGCGCCGAGCAGCTGGACTGGGTGACCCCGGAGGGCATCGAGGTCAAGCCGGTCTACACCGGCGCCGACCGGGCCGCGGCCGCCGCGGCCGGCTACCCGCTGGACACCTTCCCGGGTGAGCCGCCGTTCATCCGCGGGCCCTACCCGACGATGTACGTCAACCAGCCGTGGACCATCCGCCAGTACGCGGGCTTCTCCACCGCCGCGGAGTCCAACGCCTTCTACCGGCGCAACCTGGCCGCCGGCCAGAAGGGCCTGTCGGTGGCCTTCGACCTGGCCACCCACCGTGGCTACGACTCCGACCACCCGCGCGTCCAGGGTGACGTCGGGATGGCCGGTGTGGCAATCGATTCCATCCTCGACATGCGTCAGCTGTTCGACGGGATCGACCTGGGCAGCGTGTCGGTGTCGATGACCATGAACGGCGCGGTGCTGCCGATCCTGGCGCTGTACGTGGTGGCCGCCGAGGAGCAGGGGGTGCCGCCGGAGAAGCTGGCCGGGACCATCCAGAACGACATCCTCAAAGAGTTCATGGTCCGCAACACCTACATCTACCCGCCCAAGGAGTCGATGCGGATCATCTCGGACATCTTCGCCTACACCAGCGCGAAGATGCCGAAGTTCAACTCGATCTCGATCTCCGGGTACCACATCCAGGAGGCCGGGGCGACCGCCGATCTGGAGCTGGCCTACACGCTGGCCGACGGTGTGGAGTACATCAAGGCGGGCTTGGAGGCCGGCCTGGACGTGGACAAGTTCGCGCCGCGGCTGAGCTTCTTCTGGGGCATCGGCATGAACTTCTTCATGGAGGTCGCCAAACTGCGCGCCGGCCGGCTGCTGTGGAGCGAGCTGGTCTCGCAGTTCGGGGCCAAGAACCCGAAGTCCCTGTCGCTGCGCACACATTCGCAGACCTCGGGCTGGTCGCTGACCGCGCAGGACCCGTTCAACAACGTCGCCCGCACCTGCATCGAGGCGATGGCCGCCACCCAGGGCCACACCCAGTCGCTGCACACCAACGCGCTCGACGAGGCGCTGGCGCTGCCGACCGACTTCTCGGCCCGCATCGCCCGCAACACCCAGCTGGTGCTGCAGCAGGAGTCCGGCACCACCCGGCCGATCGACCCGTGGGGCGGTGCGTACTACGTCGAGTGGCTGACCCATCAGCTGGTCGTGAAGGCCCGCGCGCACATCGCCGAGGTGTCCGAGCACGGCGGCATGGCGCAGGCGATCTCCGACGGCATCCCGAAGCTGCGCATCGAGGAGGCCGCCGCGCGCACGCAGGCCCGCATCGACTCGGGACAGCAGCCGGTGATCGGCGTGAACAAGTACCGCGTCGAGGAGGAGCTCGACATCGAGGTGCTCAAGGTCGACAACAGCAAGGTGCGCGCCGAGCAGCTGGCCAAGCTGCAGCAGCTGCGCGCCGAGCGCGACCAGGCTGCGGTCGAGGCCGCGCTGGCCGAGCTCACCCGCGCCGCGGCCACCCGGGAGTCGGCCGGGCCGGACGGCCTGGGTAACAACCTGCTGGCGCTGGCCATCAACGCGGCCCGCGCCAAGGCCACCGTCGGCGAGATCTCCGAGGCGCTGGAGAAGGTCTACGGGCGCCACGTCGCGGAGATCCGTACCATCGCCGGCGTCTACCGCGACGAGATCGGGGGTGGAGGGGTCAGCAACATCACGAAGGCCACCGACCTGGTGGCGAAGTTCGCCGAGGCCGACGGCAGGCAGCCGCGCATCCTGATCGCCAAGATGGGCCAGGACGGTCACGACCGGGGCCAGAAGGTGATCGCCACGGCGTTCGCCGACATCGGCTTCGACGTCGACGTGGGCTCGCTGTTCTCCACGCCGGAGGAGGTCGCCCGGCAGGCCGCCGACAACGACGTGCACGTCGTCGGCGTCTCGTCGCTGGCGGCCGGCCATCTCACGCTGGTGCCCGCGCTGCGCGACGCGCTGGCCGAGGTCGGCAGGCCGGACATCATGATCGTCGTCGGCGGGGTGATCCCGCCCGGCGACTTCGAGGAGCTCTACGCCGCCGGTGCGACCGCGATCTACCCGCCGGGCACGGTGATCGCCGACGCGGCGGTCGAGCTGCTGCACAAGCTGGCCGATCGCCTGGGCTACAAGCTCGACTAGATGACCGACCGGATCACCGAGCTCGCGGAGGCCGTCGCCCGCGGGGATCGGGCCGCGCTGCCGCGGGCCATCACCCTGGTCGAGTCGACCCGTGCCGACCACCGCGCCCAGGCCCAGCAGCTGCTGCTCAAGCTGACGCCGCACGAGGGCAAGGCGCTGCGGGTCGGCATCACCGGGGTGCCGGGTGTCGGCAAGTCGACGACGATCGAGGCACTCGGCATGTATTTGATCGAGCAGGGGCACCGGGTGGCGGTGCTGGCCGTCGACCCGTCGTCCACCCGCACCAAGGGGTCGATCCTCGGCGACAAGACCCGGATGGCGCGGCTGGCCGTGCATCCGGACGCCTACATCCGGCCGTCGCCGACGTCGGGCACGCTGGGCGGCGTCGCCAAGGCCACCCGCGAGACGATCGTGTTGCTGGAGGCCGCAGGCTTCGACGTGGTGCTGGTCGAGACCGTCGGCGTCGGGCAGTCCGAGGTCACCGTCGCCAACATGGTGGACACCTTCGTGTTCCTCACCCTGGCGCGCACCGGCGACCAGTTGCAGGGCATCAAGAAGGGTGTCCTGGAGCTGGCCGACATCGTGGTGGTCAACAAGGCCGACGGTGAGCACGCGATGGAGGCCAAGCGCGCCGCCCGCGAACTCGCCGGCGCCATCCGGCTCATCTATCCGCGCGAGACGCTGTGGCTGCCACCGGTTCTCACGATGAGCGCGCTGGAGGGCACCGGCCTGGCCGAGCTGTGGGACACCGTGCTCAAACACCGCCAGGTGCTGATGGAGGCGGGGGAGTTCGAGGCCCGCAGGCGCACCCAGCAGGTCGAGTGGATGTGGTCGATGGTGCGCGACGCGGTCATCGACCGGGTGCTGTCCAACCCGCACGTCAAGGAGATCCGCGCCGAGATCGAGCGGCAGGTCCGCGACGGCGAACTGACCCCGGCGCTGGCCGCCGAGCGTCTGCTCGACGCCTCTGACGTGCGCTGAACAACGAAGACCACTTAACAAATCGGTAACTCGCGGAATCTTTGCCGGGCGGCGGAGTAAATTTCGTGATGTGACGGGTGTCAAATCCGGGCAGCGCGACGAGGCGCTCCCGCGCGGGATCCAGGGTGCCGCCGATCCGAGCTTCGCGTGCACGCTGCGGGCCTTCTCGCGGCTGTTCCCGGGTCGCCGGTACGGCGGCGGCGCACTGGCGGTCTACCTGCACGGTGAGCCGGTGCTGGACGTCTGGACCGGCTACGCCGACCGGCGCGGCACCGAGTTCTGGACCGCCGACACCGGCGCCATGGTCTTCTCCGTCACCAAGGGCCTGGCCTCGACCGTCGTGCACCGGCTGGCCGACCGCGGGCTGATCGACTACGACACCCCGGTGGCCGAGTACTGGCCGGACTTCGGCGCCAACGGCAAGGACCGCATCACCGTGCGCCAGGTGATGCAGCACCGCGCCGGGCTGTCACACCTCAACGGCTGCACCAAGGACGAGCTGCTCGACCACCAGGTGATGGAGGCGCGGGTCGCCGCCTCCCCGGTGAACAAGCTGCTCTACGGCCATCAGGCCTACCACGCGCTGACCTACGGCTGGCTGCTGTCGGGTCTGGTCCGGGCGATCACCGGCAAGGGTATGCGCACGCTGATCCGCGAGGAGCTCGCCGAACCGCTCAACACCGACGGGCTGCACCTGGGCCGGCCGCCCGCCGGGGCGCCCACACGGGCCGCGCAGATCCTGGCTCCGCAGAACCCGTCGAACAACCCGGTGTTCAACTTCGTCGCCCCGCGGGTCGCGGCGCTGGGGGTGTCGGGCATCTTCGGGTCGATCTACTTCCCGGGGGTGCGGTCCGTCATGCAGGGCGACACGCCGTTCCTGGACGCCGAGATCCCGGCCGCCAACGGTGTGGCCACCGCGCGTGCGCTGGCCCGGATGTACGGCGCGATCGCCAACGGCGGGCGCATCGACGGTGTGCAGTTCCTGTCCGAGGAGCGGGTCGCGGCGCTGACCGGCAGGCCCAGCCTGTGGCCGGACCGCAACGTGCTGATGCCGCTGAGCTTCCACCTCGGGTACCACTCGGTGCCGGTGCCGCCCGGGCTGCTGCCCGGTTTCGGTCACGCGGGCCTGGCCGGCTCGGTCGGCTGGGCGGACCCGTCCAGCGGGCTGGCGTTCGGGTTCGTGCACAACCGGCTGCTGACCCCGATGGTGTTCGACCAGGCGGTGTTCGCGGGTCTGGGGGTGCTGATCCGGCGCGACGCCGACCGGGCGCGCAGGCGCGGATACCAGGCGGTGCCGGAGCTGGGCGCCGCCTACACGCAGGCCGCGCGCAGCAGCGCCGCCGTGTAGTTCGCCGTCCTAGCCGGCGTTGGTGAACCAGCGGGTCTTCTGCCGCCAGGACTCCGCCGAGGTGAGCGCGAAACCCGCACCGCACATGCAGGCGAACACCCACACCAGGGTGGTGCCGGCGTCGAGCTGCTGCAGCGCCGGGATGTAGGCGGTGGCCAGCCGGACCACGCAGGCCGCGATGCCGGCGGCGCTGGAGATCAGGTAGACGTTGGCGACCTTGCGCGAGCGCGGGTCCTTACGCAGCACCAGCAGTGCGCGGGAACCGTAGACCAGCAGGTAGATCAGCACGCCGCACAGGATCAGCCAGTACATGTTCAGCCAGAAGTCCGTGGGCACCTGGAAGAAGTCGGCCTTGTAGATACGCGCGCCGTTGCCCAGCGAGAACGTCACCAGCAGCAGCGGGATGCACAGGGTGGCGGGCAATTCCACGTAGAGCTTGAACGAGCGTTGCAGCAGGTGGTCGTCCTGCAGCCGGCCCAGCGCGTTGTAGACCACGGCGGAGGCGGCGACGATGTAGCAGTCGTGGCCGATGAAGTCCTCGAGGTTCCACTTCCCGGTCAGCGCGTGCAGGGCCACTCCGACCGTCTCGGATGCCCACGGCGACATCAGGATCACCGCCATGCCCTGCAGGGCGATGTTGAGGGTGGCGGCCACCTCCCACCGCGAGGACCACGTGACACGACGGATCCACAGGCTCCACGCGATACACCCGAGCGCGATCGCGATCAGTGTCGCCAGACCCATATAACGTGCCTTCGTGCCGCGGTGGTACTCGGCAAATTGTACGGGTTACAGCGGTGGGGCGTCACTCCTCGGCCGCAGTTCGGAGAGTCGCGGAGCGCGCGTGCGGGTTCTGGTGCTCTCCCGCACCGCGGTGGTCCGGCCGCCACCGCTGACCTCCAGTGATTCGACGTAATTCAGCACCTCCTGGCGCGTCATCAGGCCGAATCGGACCTGCAGATCCGGGTAACTGAGGCCGAACCTGTCCGCTACGCGACGTAACTCTTCGGCATCCGGATAGTCCGGTTCCTTGATCCGCCGGTAGTAGGTACTGCTCGAGGTCCCCAGGGCGTCGTAGATGTCCTTGGCTTCGATGTCCCCGTCCAGGAGGTAATCGAGCAGGGCTTTCAGCTGTCTGCCGTTCTCGTCGGTACGTGGCACCCGTCCACTTTAAACCACGTTCCCCGGTTTGGGCAGGGCCGTCCGCAAACTGCAGAGCGTTGCCTTAATTGACAGCACCGTCACGATTCTGGGATGCATCTCCCATTTTTGGGACACGTGGGTTATCTTGGTTCGCATGGTTGCCCCATATACAGTCCCGTCGGTCGCTGCGGCTGATCAGCTGCTCGGCGACTTAGCTCTAGCAACGGTCCGCATCGCGGACTACGACCCCGCCGACGCCCACGGCGCCGCTGCGATGGTGAAAGTCGAGACCCCGGTCAGCGAGGAGCTGGCCGCCGAACTCGACGGCGCCACCGAGTGGCTGGGTGTGCCGACCGACGAGATCCTGCTGGCGGCGCTGACCAGGACGATCGCCCGTACGCTCGGGGAGGGCGTGGTGCGCATCGACATCGCCAGCAACCGGGGCAGCCTGCTCGACGCGGTGCCGCTGCCGTGCGTCGGCCCGCAGCGCGCCACCGCCGCCGAGGTGCTCTCGGCCGTGCACCGCGCGCTGGCCGGTGCCACCGAGAGCGTGGCCGCCGAGAACTCGGAGATCTACTTCAACCTGGTCGGCGAGGCGCCGGCCGGCTCGGCCGCGGTTTCCGACACCCCGCCCGGCCTGGGACACGCGCTCGAGCTGCGGGTGTACCGCGCCGACGGCGATCTGCGCATCGACTGGTGGTACGACACCAGCCGATTCGAGGGCTACACGGTCGTCGAGCTCTCCGAGCAGTTCCCGCTGGCGATCGTCGAGATCGCCTCGGACGCGCTGCCCGTCAGCTGACACCGGTTCGGTAGAATCGCGGCCAACGGCGCGGATCCGGCCATCACCGGGGAGCCTTCGGAAGAACAGCTCGACAGCTCAGTAGAACCGAACGGGTGGGCCCGTCATCGCCCGAAAGTGAGCGGCGTGTCCCGTCGGTGACGGGATGCGCAAGCGGGGTGGTACCGCGGCGCTCGCGCACCTGCGCGACGTCGTCCCCGTGCCTGGATTTCTGTGTGGCACAGGAGACTTCGCACCACCGTGAGCACCACCGAGAGCGGCTATCCGAAGCCGGCCCCGGGTGCGCCGAACTTCCCGGCGCTCGAGGCCGACGTCCTGCGGTACTGGGACTCAGACGACACCTTCCGCGCGAGCATCGCACGCCGCGAGGGCGCACCCGAGTACGTCTTCTACGACGGTCCGCCGTTCGCCAACGGGCTGCCGCACTACGGCCACCTGCTGACCGGCTACGTCAAGGACATCGTGCCGCGCTACCGCACCATGCGCGGCTACAAGGTGGAACGCCGGTTCGGCTGGGACACCCACGGCCTGCCCGCCGAACTCGAGGTCCAGCGTCAGCTCGGCATCACCGATAAGGCGCAGATCGAGGAGATGGGCATCGAGAAGTTCAACGATGCCTGTCGCGCCTCGGTGCTCAAGTACACCCGCGAGTGGCGCGACTACGTCACCCGCCAGGCCCGCTGGGTCGACTTCGACAACGACTACAAGACGCTCGAACCCGAGTTCATGGAGTCGGTGATCTGGGCGTTCAAACAGCTCTACGACAAGGGTCTGGCCTATGAGGGCAACCGGGTGCTGCCGTACTGCTGGAACGACGAGACCCCGCTGTCCAGCCACGAGCTGCGGATGGACGACGACGTCTACCAGAGCCGCCAGGACCCCGCGCTGACCGTCGGCTTCCGGGTCGAGGAAGGTCCGCTGGCCGGCAGCTACCTGCTGATCTGGACGACGACGCCGTGGACGCTGCCGAGCAACCAGGCGGTCGCGATGCATCCGGAGGTGACCTACGTCCAGGTCCGCGGCGCCGACGGCCGGACCTATGTGCTGGCGCAGGCGCGGGTCGGCGCGTATGCCCGCGAGCTCGGTGAGGAGCCGGAGGTGCTGGCCACCTTCAGCGGTCGCGACCTGCTCGAAACCCGTTACGTGCCACCGTTTCCGTACTTCGCCGACACCCCGAACTCGTTCCGGGTGCTGCCCGCCGAGTTCGTCAGCACCGACGACGGCACCGGCATCGTGCACATGGCGCCCGCCTACGGCGAGGACGACATGCTCACCGCGCAGGCCAACGGCATCGAGGCGGTCACCCCGGTCGACTCGAAGGGCCGCTTCGACCGGTCGGTGCCGGACTACGCGGGCCAGCACGTGTTCGACGCCAACCCGCAGATCATCCGCGACCTGAAGAACGGCACCGGCGCCGCCGCCGACAACGGCGCGGTGCTGCTGCGCCACGAGACCTACGAGCACTCCTACCCGCACTGCTGGCGCTGCCGGAACCCGCTGATCTACCGGGCGGTGTCGTCGTGGTTCATCAAGGTGACCGAGTTCCGTGACCGCATGGTGGAGCTCAACCAGCAGATCACCTGGTACCCCGAGCACGTCAAGGACGGGCAGTTCGGCAAGTGGCTGTCCAACGCCCGGGACTGGTCGATCTCGCGAAACCGTTACTGGGGCACCCCGATTCCGGTGTGGAAGTCCGACAACCCGGAGTACCCGCGCATCGACGTCTACGGCAGCCTCGACGAGCTCGAGCGTGACTTCGGGGTGCGTCCGGACAACCTGCACCGGCCCTACATCGACGAGCTGACCCGGCCCAACCCCGACGACCCGACCGGCAGGTCCACGATGCGCCGTATCGAGGACGTACTCGACGTGTGGTTCGACTCGGGTTCGATGCCCTACGCGCAGGTGCACTACCCGTTCGAGAACCGCGACTGGTTCGACTCGCACTTCCCGGGCGACTTCATCGTCGAGTACATCGGCCAGACCCGCGGCTGGTTCTACACGCTGCACATCCTGGCCACCGCACTGTTCGACAAGCCGGCGTTCAAAACCTGTGTGTCGCACGGGATCGTGCTGGGCAACGACGGCCAGAAGATGAGCAAGTCGCTGCGCAACTACCCGGACGTCACCGAGGTGTTCGACCGCGACGGCTCCGACGCCATGCGCTGGTTCCTGATGGCCTCGCCGATTCTGCGCGGCGGCAACCTGATCGTCACCGAGCAGGGCATCCGCGACGGCGTGCGCCAGGTGCTGCTGCCGCTGTGGAACGCCTACACGTTCCTGGCGCTGTACGCGCCGAAGAAGGGCACGTGGCGCACCGACTCCACCCACGTGCTGGACCGCTACATCCTGGCCAAGCTCGCCGTGCTGCGCGACGATCTGACCGCCGCGCTGGACGTCTGCGACATCTCCGGGGCCTGCGACCAGTTGCGCCAGTTCATCGAGGCGCTGACGAACTGGTATGTGCGCCGGTCGCGGTCGCGGTTCTGGGACGAGGACCCCGACGCCATCGACACCCTGCACACCGTGCTGGAGGTGACCTGCCGACTGGCCGCGCCGCTGCTGCCGCTGACCACCGAGAGGATCTGGCGCGACCTGACGGGGGAGCGCTCCGTGCACCTGACCGACTGGCCTGCGGAGGGCTCGCTGCCCGCCGATCCGCAGCTGGTCGAGACGATGGACCTGGTGCGCGACGTCGCGTCGGCGGGTTCGTCGGTGCGCAAGGCCAAGAAGCTGCGCGTGCGCCTGCCCTTGCCGAAACTGACTGTGGCCGTGGAGAATCCGCAGCGCCTCGAACAGTTCGCCGACCTGATCGCCGATGAGCTCAACGTCAAGGCCGTCGAGCTGACCGACGACATCGCCCGCTACGGCCGCTTCGAGCTGACCGTCAACGCCCGCGTCGCCGGACCGCGGTTGGGCAAGGACGTGCAGGCCGCGATCAAGGCGGTCAAGGCCGGTGAGGCGGTGGTCAACGCCGACGGCACGCTGACCGCCGGACCCGCGGTGCTGCAGCCCGAGGAGTACAGCTCCAAACTCGTTGCGGCCGACCCGGAGTGGACGGCGGCGCTGCCCGACGGTGCCGGCCTGGTGGTGCTCGACGGCACCGTCACCGAGGAGCTGGAGGCCGAGGGCTGGGCCAAGGACCGCATCCGCGAGCTGCAGGAGCTGCGCAAGTCCACCGGCCTGGAGGTGTCCGACCGGATCTCGGTGGTGATGTCGGTCCCGGCCGGGCGTCAGGCGTGGGCGCAGGCGCACCGCGACCTGATCGCGCACGAGATCCTGGCCACCAGCTTCGAATTCGGTGAGCCGGCCGACAGCACCGAGATCGGCGACGGTGTGCGGGTGTCGATCGCGAAGGTGTGACGCTCAGCCCGCGGCGACGCGGGCACCGCGTCCGGCGAACTCGACGGTGTCACCCGGCTGCAGCTGTCCGCCGCGGCGCTGTTCGGGTTCGCCGTTGACGGTGACCAGCCCCTCGGCGATCGCGGCCTTGGCGTCCGCACCGGTGTCGATGAGGCCGGCGAGCTTGAGGAACTGGCCGAGCCGGATGGTGCCGTCGGCGATCGTGACCTCCGGGTGCTCCATGGTCGTCAGGCTAGCCCCTTAGCATCGGCACGTGACCGACCGCTGGGTGCTGCATCTCGACATGGACGCGTTCTTCGCGTCGGTCGAGCAGCTGACCCGTCCCACGCTGCGCGGCAGGCCCGTGCTGGTGGGCGGGCTGGGCGGCCGCGGCGTGGTGGCCGGGGCCAGCTACGAGTCCCGGGTGTACGGCGCGCGCTCGGCGATGCCGATGCACCAGGCCCGCAGGCTCGTCGGGGCAGGCGCGGTGGTGCTGCCGCCGCGCGGCGTCGTCTACGGCACCGCCAGCCGGCGCGTCTTCGAGACCGTGCGCACCATGATGCCGGTGCTCGAACAGCTGTCGTTCGACGAGGCGTTCGGCGAACCCGCCGACCTGGCCGGGGCGTCGGCGGCCGACGTCGAACAGTTCTGCCGCACACTGAAGGCCCGGGTGTTCGACGAGACCGGGCTGGTCGCCTCGATCGGCGCGGGCTCGGGTAAACAGCTGGCCAAGATCGCCTCGGGCCTGGCCAAACCCGACGGCATCCGGGTGGTGCGCCGCGACGAGGAACGCGCGCTGCTCGACGGCCTGCCGGTCCGCAAGCTGTGGGGCATCGGGCCGGTGGCGGGGGAGAAGCTGCACCGGCTGGGCATCGAGACCATCGGCGCGTTCGCCGCGCTGACCGAGGCCGAGGCCGCCGACGTCCTCGGCGGCACCGTGGGGCCTGCGCTGCACCGGCTGGCCCGCGGCATCGACGACCGACCCGTGGCCCCCAACGCCCCGGCCAAACAGATCAGCGCGGAGTCGACGTTCCCGGAGGACCTGACCACCCTCGAGCAGTTGCGCGAGGCGATGGGACCGATCGGTGAGCACGCGCACCGGCGGCTGCTCAAGGACGGCCGCGGCGCGCGCACGGTGACCGTGAAGCTCAAGAAGTCCGACATGAGCACGCTGACCCGGTCGGCCACCCTGCCGTACGCGACCACCGACGCGGGCACCCTGATCGCCACCGCCCGCCGGCTGCTGCTCGACCCCGTCGAGATCGGACCGATCCGCCTTCTCGGCGTCGGCTTCGCGGGACTCTCGGAGGTGCAGCAGGAGTCGCTGTTCCCGGACCTGGACCTGATGTCGTCCGACGACGCGGTGGCCTCCGGCGGCGCGGCGCCGCGGCCCGCCGAGGAGCGGTCCCCGCAGTGGCGCATCGGCGACGACGTCACCCACCCGGACTTCGGGCACGGCTGGGTGCAGGGCGCCGGGCACGGCGTGATGACGATCCGGTTCGAGACCCGCGCCACCGGACCCGGCCAGGCCCGCACCTTCCGGCTGGACACCCCGGGCATCGAACGCGCCAACCCCGTCGACAGCCTGGACTGGCCGGAGTACGTCGCCGAGACGGCGCGTTACCAGAGCACCCCGTAGCCGCCCGCGATCGTGAACCCGTGGCCGCCGTACGTCTGGCACGTCAGTGCGCCCTGGTGGCCCATCGCGCAACCGGCGCCCCAGTTCTCCAGCCGGTGGCCCGGCGGCAGCACGTCCACCCCCTCGCGGGTGAACGTCGCGGTGTCGGAGTACCGGTACTCGGCGGGCCCGCCGCTGGTCAGAAATGTCTGGTTGGTGCCGGGCGGTGCGTCGGCGGGCACACCGTCGCAGCCGATCGGGCCGCCGTTGGGCCCGATCCCGCACGACCACCCGTCCGGGGTGCGGAAGAAGACGTGATAGTTCGGCGGCGGTCCCGGCCGGTAGTTGCCCTGCGCGACGGGGTAGTCCGCGAAATCGGGCACGTCGGGCGGCGGCTCGGCTGCGGCCGCCGCGGGACCCAGCGTGATCACGCCCGCCCCGGCGAGCACGGCCGCCGTGCGTGTCAACCCCATGCGGCGAACACCTCCCCGACAGCAGCGTCGGCGGCCAGCGCCGCCATCAGCAGGACCCGCGCCTGCCCCGGGCGCAGCCGCGGCACCGGCACCGCGCCCGCCTCGACCAGGTCGTGACCCGGGCCGTAGCCGGGATCGACCCGCCCGCCCGGCACCCGGGTGGACACCACCACCGCGATGCCGTCGGCGCACAGCTCGCGCACCCCGTTGATCACCGCCGCGCCCGCGTTGCCGGACCCCAGCGCCTCCAGCACGATGCCGCGGGCACCCGCCGCCGCGCAGGCCCGCATCGCCACCGCGTCGGCCCCCGGATACGCCGCGACGATGTCCACCCGCGGCGCCGCGGCCGCCGGGCCGGCCGCCAGCCGGGGCCGCGTCTTGGCCGCGTCGATGGACACCGAACCGTCGGACACGGTCCCCACCGCGGTCCCGTCGAACCCGCGCAGCCCCGCGGTGCTGGTCTTGGTCAGCCCGAGCGGCTGCCACACCGTGCCTGCGAAACTCACCACCACGCCCAGCCCGCGGGCCGCGTCGCTGCCCGCCACGGTCACGGCGTCGCGCAGATTGCCCGGCCCGTCGGCGTCGGGTGCGTCGGCGCTGCGCTGGGCCCCGGTGAGCACCACCGGGACCGGCCCCGGGTAGGTCAGCTCGAGCCAGAGCGCGGTCTCCTCCATGGTGTCGGTGCCGTGGGTGAGCACCACGCCGTCGGCGCCGTCGGCGACGGCCGCCGATACCGCCGCGCCGATGCGGTCCCAGTCCGCCGGCGTCAGTTGCGAGCTGTCCAGCGCCATCAGGTCCACGGTGTCGACCCGCAGCCCGGCCGTCAGGTCCGCGCCGTGCCGGGTGGGCCGCTTGACCCCGTCGGCGCCGGTGCTCGTCGCGATGGTGCCGCCGGTGGTGATGACGACCAGGCGAGACCCGGTGAGGCGAGACATGGTGCGGAATTCCTCCCCACGGCGGCTTTGGGATGATGGAGCGGTGACTGAGGACCAGGATGCGGCCGAACGGACGACCGAGGCGCCGCCCAGGCGCAGGCTGCGACTGCTGTTGGCGGTCGCGGCGGTGGTGCTGGTCACCGACATCGTCACCAAGGTACTCGCCGTCAAGCTGCTGACCCCGGGTCAGCCGGTGTCGATCATCGGCGACACCGTGACATGGACGCTGGTCCGCAACTCCGGTGCCGCGTTCTCGATGGCGACGGGCTACACGTGGGTGCTCACGCTGATCGCCACCGGTGTGGTGATCGGAATCATCTGGATGGGCCGGCGGTTGGTCTCACCGTGGTGGGCGGTCGGTCTGGGTCTGATCCTCGGTGGCGCGCTGGGCAACCTGGTGGACCGCTTCTTCCGCTCACCCGGACCGCTGCAGGGCCACGTCGTGGACTTCCTGTCGATCGGGTGGTGGCCGGTGTTCAACGTGGCCGACCCGTGCGTGGTCGGCGGGGCGATTCTGCTGGTGGCGTTGTCGCTGTTCGGCTTCGACTACGACAGCCCGGGGCGACGACGGGCCGGCGCCGAGGACGAGTAGATGACGGATAGATCGCTTCCGGTCCCGGAGGGACTGGCGGGGATGCGGGTGGACGCCGGGCTGGCCCGGCTGCTGGGCCTGTCGCGCACCGCGGTGGCCGCGATCGCCGAGGAGGGCGGGGTGCTCATCGACGGTGCACCCGCCGCCAAGGCGGACAAACTGCCCGCGGGTGCCTGGCTGGAGGTGCGGCTGCCCGAGGCGCCCAAACCCGTGGAGAACACGCCCGTCGAGATCGAGGGCATGGGGATCCTGTACTCCGACGAGGACATCGTCGCGGTGGACAAACCGCCGGGCGTGGCCGCGCACGCCACCGTCGGCTGGCACGGGCCCACCGTGTTGGGCGGGCTGGCCGCCGCGGGCTTCCGGATCAGCACCTCGGGTATCCACGAGCGCCAGGGCATCGTGCATCGGCTCGACGTCGGCACCTCCGGTGTCATGGTGGTCGCACTGTCCGAGCGGGCCTACACGGCGCTCAAGCGGGCGTTCAAACAGCGCACCGTCGAGAAGCGTTACCACGCACTGGTGCAGGGCCATCCGGATCCGACCAGCGGCACCATCGACGCGCCCATCGGCAGGCACCGCGGGCACGACTGGAAGTTCGCGGTCACCGAGAACGGCAGGCACAGCGTCACCCACTACGACACGATCGAGGCGCACCGCGCCGCCAGTCTGCTCGACATCGAGCTGGAGACCGGCCGTACCCACCAGATCCGCGTGCACTTCGCCGCGCTGCACCACCCGTGCTGCGGCGACCTCACCTACGGTGCCGACCCCACGTTGGCGAAAAAGCTTGGGCTGCAACGACAGTGGCTGCACGCGCGGTCGCTGGCGTTCGCGCACCCGGCCGACGGCCGGCGCATGGAGATCACCAGCCCGTACCCGCAGGATCTGCAACACGCCCTCGACGTTCTGCGTAACGAACTGTGAGTGAGAACCGCAGGGCCGGACTGCTGTTCGGGCTCGGCGCGTATCTGTGCTGGGGCATCTTCCCGGCGTTCTTCCCGCTGCTGAAGCCGGCGGGGGCGGCGGAGATCCTCGCGCACCGGATCGTGTGGAGCTTCGTGTTCATGCTCATCGTGCTGGCGGTGATGCGCCGGCTCGGCGACCTGCGCGCGTTGGGCAGGCGCACCTGGGCGCAGCTGGCGCTGGCCTCGGCGCTGATCGCGGCGAACTGGGGGATCTACGTCTACGCGGTCAACAACGGCCACGTGGTCGACGCGGCGCTGGGCTACTTCATCAACCCGCTGGTGACTGTCGCGCTGGGGCTGGTGATCTTCCGGGAGCGGCTCAACCCGGCGCAGTGGGCGGCGCTGGGGACCGCGCTGGTCGCGGTCGCGGTGCTCACCGTGGAGGTGGGCGCACCGCCCTACATCGGGCTCGGGCTGGCGCTGACGTTCGGCCTGTACGGCCTGGTCAAGAAGGTGGTCGCGGCCGACCCGCGGGTCAGCGTCGGGGTGGAGGCCGGGCTGGCGACACCGGTCGCCGTGGGTTATCTGGTCGTGCTGCAGACGGCCGGACACGGCACCCTTGTCGGGTACGGCGGCGGGCACGTGGCGTTGCTGGTGCTCGCCGGGGTGATCACCGCGCTGCCGCTGCTGCTGTTCGCCGCCGCGGCGCACCGGCTGCCGATGGTCAGCCTGGGCCTGCTGTTCTATCTGACCCCTGTGATGCAGCTGAGCTGGGGCGTGTTGGTCGGGCACGAGCCGATGTCGGCGATGCGGTGGCTGGGCTTCGGGCTGATCTGGACGGCGCTGGCGGTGTTCACCCTCGACGCGATCCGTCGCGGTCGCGCTGATCGTTTGCACAAGGTGTCCAGTTGACCCTGGCCTAGCAATGTCTTAGCGTTTGCTCGTGGCTAGCAGGACCCAGCCCGCGACCAGCGGGCGCGGACGCGGGCGTCCTGTGGGGTCAGATTCCGCCGAAACGCGGGCGACGATCCTGCGGGCGGCGCGCACGGTGATCATCGAACGCGGATACGAGGCTGCGACGTTCCAGGCCATCGCCGCGCGTGCCGGTTTCAGCCGGCCCACGATGCACTACTACTTCAGCACCAAGGAAGAGATCTACGAGAGCCTGCAGCAGGAGGCCTACGCGCTCGTCGCCGACAGCATCGCCGCGGCGAAACGCGAGGAAACACTGTTGACACAGCTCGGTGCGTTCATCTCCACCGCACAGCGGCTGGACTTCTCCGACGGCTCGATGATGCGGTTCATCGTCAGCTCGCGCCTGGAGCAGCACCGCCACCCGCGGCTGCGCGCCACCACCACCCCGGTCAGCGACGCGGTCGCGGAGTTCTACACCTGGATGGTCGACGACGCGATCCGCCGCGGTGAGATCCCCGCCGACGCGGATGCCAGCGCGGTGGCCAACATGCTGTTCGCGATGTTCTGGGGGATGGGTCTGTTCGCGGGTTTCGTGCACGGCCCGCAGAACACATCAGGAATTGCCAAGCAACTTAACGTCCTGCTCCGCCGGGGCTTGCTGAATCCGCAGCCGGAGGCCGTCGAGGCGGCGGCCTCCGACCCGGAGCCGCTGGCCTTCGGGGCGTGAGGCGAGACACGCATCGCGACACGCCGGGAGATGTCGGTGCGCGGTCATAGACTGGCCACCCTATGAGCGGTTCGTCGTCGCGGTCCTTCGTGCACCTGCATAACCACACCGAATACTCGATGCTGGACGGCGCCGCGAAGGTCAAGCCGCTGCTCGCCGAGGCGCAGCGCCTGGAGATGCCCGCGATCGGGATGACCGACCACGGAAACATGTTCGGCGCCAGCGAGTTCTACAACGCCGCCACCGACGCCGGCATCAAGCCGATCATCGGCATCGAGGCCTACATCGCGCCCGGTTCGCGGTTCGACACCAAGCGGATCTTCTGGGGTGACCCCAGCCAGAAGGGCGACGACGTCTCCGGCAGCGGGTCCTACACCCACATGACGATGGTCGCCGAGAACGCGACCGGGCTGCGCAACCTGTTCAAGCTGTCGTCGCTGGCGTCGTTCGAGGGCCAGCTCGGCAAGTGGGCGCGTATGGACGCCGAACTGATCGCCGAACACGCCGAGGGCATCATCGCCACCACCGGCTGCCCGTCGGGGGAGGTGCAGACCCGGCTGCGCCTCGGCCACGACCGGGAGGCGCTCGAGGCCGCCGCCAAGTGGCGCGAGATCTTCGGCCCGGACAACTTCTTCCTCGAACTGATGGACCACGGCCTCGACATCGAGCGCCGGGTCCGCGAGGGGCTGCTGGAGATCGGTCGCAAGCTCAACATCCCGCCGCTGGCCACCAACGACTGCCACTACGTCACCCGTGACGCCGCGCAGAACCACGAGGCGCTGCTGTGCGTGCAGACCGGCAAGACGCTGTCGGACCCGAACCGGTTCAAGTTCGACGGTGACGGCTACTTCCTCAAGCCCGCCTCGGAGATGCGCGCGCTGTGGGACGACCAGGTGCCCGGGGCGTGCGACTCGACGCTGCTGATCGCCGAGCGGGTGCAGTCCTACGCCGACGTGTGGACACCGCGCGACCGGATGCCGGTGTTCCCGGTGCCCGAGGGCCACACCCCGGAGACCTGGCTGCGTCACGAGGTACACCAGGGCCTGACCCGCCGCTTCCCGGGCGCCGACGTGCCGCAGGACTACCTGGACCGCGCCGACTACGAGATCAAGGTCATCTGCGACAAGGGGTACCCGTCGTACTTCCTGATCGTGGCCGACCTGATCAACTACGCCCGCTCGGTCGGCATCCGGGTGGGCCCGGGCCGTGGTTCGGCGGCCGGGTCGCTGGTGGCCTACGCGCTGGGCATCACCAACATCGACCCGATCCAGTACGGGCTGCTGTTCGAGCGCTTCCTCAACCCGGAGCGCGTGTCGATGCCCGATATCGACATCGACTTCGACGACCGCAGGCGCGGCGAGATGCTGCGCTACGCCGCCAACAAGTGGGGCAGCGACCGTGTCGCCCAGGTGATCACGTTCGGCACGATCAAGACCAAGGCCGCGCTCAAGGACGCCGCACGCGTGCACTACGGCCAGCCGGGCTTCGCGATCGCCGACCGGATCACCAAGGCGCTGCCGCCGCCGATCATGGCCAAGGACATCCCGCTGTCGGGTATCACCGACCCGAACCACGAGCGGTACAAGGAGGCCGCCGAGGTCCGCGGGCTGATCGACACCGACCCGGATGTGCGCACGATCTACGAGACCGCGCGCGGTCTGGAGGGTCTGGTGCGCAACGCCGGTGTGCACGCGTGCGCGGTGATCATGAGCTCCGAACCGCTGATCGACGCGATCCCGCTGTGGAAGCGGCCGCAGGACGGCGCCATCATCACCGGCTGGGACTACCCGTCGTGTGAGGCCATCGGCCTGCTGAAGATGGACTTCCTGGGCCTGCGCAACCTGACGATCATCGGCGACGCGCTGGAGAACATCAAAGCCAACCGGGGCATCAACCTCGACCTGGACACGGTGCCGCTCGACGATCCCAAGACCTACGAGCTGCTGGGCCGCGGCGACACGCTGGGCGTGTTCCAGCTCGACGGCGGGCCGATGCGCGATCTGCTGCGCCGCATGCAGCCCACCGGGTTCGAGGACATCGTCGCGGTGCTGGCGCTGTACCGGCCCGGCCCGATGGGCATGAACGCCCACAACGACTACGCCGACCGCAAGAACGGCCGCCAGCAGATCAAGCCGATCCACCCCGAGCTCGAGGAGCCGCTGCGCGACATCCTCGACGAGACCTACGGCCTGATCGTCTACCAAGAGCAGATCATGCGCATCGCGCAGAAGGTGGCCGGCTACTCGCTCGCCCGAGCGGACACGCTGCGCAAGGCCATGGGCAAGAAGAAGCGCGAGGTCCTGGAGAAGGAGTTCGAGGGCTTCTCCGAGGGCATGAAGGCCAACGGGTTCTCCGACGCCGCGATCAAGGCGCTGTGGGACACCGTGCTGCCGTTCGCCGACTACGCGTTCAACAAGTCGCACGCCGCCGGCTACGGCCTGGTCTCGTACTGGACCGCCTACCTGAAGGCCAACTACCCGGCCGAGTACATGGCGGGCCTGCTCACCAGCGTCGGCGACGACAAGGACAAGGCCGCCGTCTACCTGGCCGACTGCCGCCGGCTCGGCATCACGGTGCTGCCGCCGGACGTCAACGAGTCCAGCCTGAACTTCGCCTCGGTCGGTGAGGACATCCGCTACGGCCTCGGCGCGGTCCGCAACGTCGGCGCCAACGTGGTGGAGTCGATCATCAGGACACGCACCGAGAAGGGCAAGTTCGTCGACTTCTCGGACTACCTCAACAAGATCGACATCGCGGCCTGCAACAAGAAGGTCACCGAGTCGCTGATCAAGGCCGGCGCGTTCGACTCGCTCGGTCATCCGCGCAAGGGCCTGTTCCTCATCCACACCGACGCCGTCGAGTCCGTGCTCGGCACCAAGAAGGCCGAGGCGATGGGGCAGTTCGACCTGTTCGGCGGCGCCGACGTCGCGACGGACTCGGTGTTCACGATCAAGGTGCCCGACGAGGAGTGGGAGGACAAGCACAAGCTCGCGCTGGAACGCGAGATGCTGGGCCTCTACGTGTCCGGGCATCCGCTGGAGGGCATCGCGCATCTGCTGGCCGCCCAGGTTGACACCCCGATCCCGGCGATCCTCGACGGCGACGTCCCCAACGACACCCAGGTGAAGGTCGGCGGCATCCTCGCCTCGGTGAACCGGCGGGTGAACAAGAACGGATTGCCGTGGGCCTCAGCGCAGTTGGAGGACCTCACCGGCGGTATCGAGGTGCTGTTCTTCCCGCAGACGTACTCCACCTTCGGTGCCGACATCGCCGACGACGCCGTGGTGCTGGTCGGCGCCAAGGTCGCGATCCGCGACGACCGGGTCTCGTTGATCGCCAATGACCTTGTGGTGCCGGACTTCTCGAACGCGCAGACGGACCGGCCGATCGCGGTCAGCCTGCCGACACGGCAGTGCACCATCGACAAGGTCACCGCGCTCAAGCAGGTGCTGACCCGTCATCCGGGTACCTCGCAGGTGCATCTGCGGCTGATCAGCGGGGAGCGGATCACCACGCTGGAGCTCGACCCGTCGCTGCGGGTGACACCGTCGTCGGCGCTGATGGGTGACCTCAAGGAGTTGCTGGGTCCGGGCTGCCTGGGCGGCTGAGCGGCTCCTCGTTGCGGCGCCGCCGGTCCTCCTCGGCCGCGTTGCTCTCGGCCCAGTAGTCCTCGAACGTCTCCCCGGGGCGCGCGCTGGGCACCCGGTTGAGCACCCCGCTGAGCCAGCGCGGCGGGGTCTGCGGTTCGTACTGCGGTAGCACCGCGCCGACCGCGAACAGCGTCTTGAGCACGACGAACACCCCGAACAGCGCCGAGGGTGCTCCGGTGACGGCGACGCCGAACATCCCGAAGATCAGGGTCAGGTGCACCACGACGAGCCGGCTCAGCCCGCGGTTGGCCTCCAGCTCGATGCGCCGGAACGGCCAGTGGCGCAGGCGGATCAGGTCGACGGCCAGATCGGCGGACAGGAATCCGAGCAGCCATGCGCAGCCAACGGTGACGCTGCGCCAGTCCACCCGGGCGAAGGCGTCGCCGTTGTGGTTGAGCAGTCCGAGGATGACGCCGAGGAAGATCGCGTGGCCTGCTGAGAACACCGCCGCGATGACCGCGAAGCTCCTGAGGAACGATCCGTCGCTGCGGGTGGCGCGCCGCGTCTTGCGGTCGGTGATCGGTGCCAGGTACCGGAAGTGCCCGCGGCACGGGCGCATTCGCCGGTGGGCGACGATCCGCACCGCGATGAACAGGCAGGTGACGACGTTCTCGATCCAGTACACCACCAGCGTGGTGCCCGCCGACCAGTGCTGCACGAACCAACCGGCGGCCGGAACCAGGTTGGCGGCGAGAAGGGTGACGGCGTGGATCAACCCGCCGTGGGCGGCGACAGTACGCCGCCGATGACCCAGGCGAGGGTGCCGACAGCCGCGCCGGCGAGCACCGCCGTCGCCGCGGTCACCGTGGCCACGCCGATCACCAGGGCCACCAGCGCGCCCAACACCAGGGCGGCGACCTTGTGGGCCGGCCACGGCACACCGGCGATGCTGATCTCGCGGCGCAACTCGCGCGGTGCGTGAGTAGCCGCGATACGGAAATCGCCTGCCGTGGTCATATCTCGACGATAGCTCGTAAACAAAGTTTCGGGTAGCCGAAACGCCGGCTTGGAAGGTGCCGTTTAGGCTGGTCGTATGCCGCTCACCGGAGAGTATGAACCGAGTCCGTGGGACTGGGTCCGCGAACACGCCGACAAGATCCTCGAGACGGGCAGCACCGAGGGCATCGACCTCAAGGGCAAGCCGATCATCCTGCTCACCACCGTCGGCGCCAAGACCGGGAAGATCCGCCGGACGCCGCTGATGCGGGTGGAGCACAACGGCGAGTACGCCGTGGTGGCGTCCCAGGGCGGCGCCCCGAAGAACCCGTTCTGGTACTACAACATCAAGGCCCATCCGCGGGTTGAGTTGCAGGACGGCGCGGTGACCAGGGAATACGACGCCCGGGAGGTGTTCGGCGAGGAGAAGGCGCTCTGGTGGGAACGCGCCGTCGCCGCCTGGCCGGACTACGCCGACTACCAGAAGAAGACCGACCGGCAGATCCCGGTGTTCGTGCTCACCCCGGTGGACTGACCAGTCCGATTCCGAGAAACCGCCAGCGTGGTGGCACTATTGACGAGTGTCCGCTGAACTGAGCCAGGCCCCGAGAACGTCGCCGCTGACCGCGGCCGATATCGACGAGGCCGCTCAGCGAATTTCCGGCGTGGTGCACAAGACGCCACTTCAGCTCTGCGAACGGCTGTCCGACGCCACCGGCGCCACCGTTTACGTCAAGCGCGAGGATCTGCAGCCGGTGCGGTCCTACAAGTTGCGCGGCGCCCACAACGTGCTGATGCAGCTGTCCGCCGAGGAGCTGGCCGCCGGGGTGGTGTGCTCGTCGGCGGGCAACCACGCCCAGGGCTTCGCGATGGCCTGCCGCTCGATGGGTGTGCGCGGGCGGGTGTACGTGCCCGGCAAGACCCCCAAGCAGAAGCGTGACCGCATCCGCTACCACGGCCGTGAGTACATCGAGCTGATCGTGACCGGCCGCACCTACGACGACGCCGCGGCCGCTGCTCTCGACGACGTGGCCCGCACCGGGGCGACCCTGGTGCCGCCGTACGACGACCTGCGCACGATGGCCGGCCAGGGCACCATCGCCGCGGAGATCCTCGACCAGCTCGACGACGAACCCGACACCGTGATCGTCCCGGTCGGCGGCGGCGGCTGCATCGCCGGCATCACGTCGTATCTGGCGGAGCGCACGACCAACACCTCGGTGCTGGGCGTCGAGCCCGCCGGCGCCGCCTCGATGATGGCCGCGCTGGCCGCAGGCGAACCGGTGGAACTCGACGAGGTCGACCAGTTCGTCGACGGCGCGGCGGTCAAGCGTGCCGGCACCCTGCCGTTCCAGGTGCTCAGCGCCGCGGGCGACATGGTGTCGATGACCACCGTGGACGAGGGTGCGGTGTGCACCGCGATGCTCGACCTCTACCAGAACGAGGGCATCATCGCCGAACCCGCCGGTGCGCTGTCGGTGGCGGCGTTGACCGAGACCGACGTCGAACCGGGCTCGACGGTGGTGTGCGTCATCTCCGGCGGCAACAACGACGTGTCCCGCTACGGCGAGGTGCTGGAGCGCTCCCTGGTGCACCTCGGCCTCAAGCACTACTTCCTGGTGGACTTCCCGCAGGAGCCCGGCGCGCTGCGCCGGTTCCTCGACCAGGTGCTCGGCCCCAACGACGACATCACGCTGTTCGAGTACGTCAAGCGCAACAACCGCGAGACCGGCGAGGCGCTGGTCGGTATCGAGCTCGGCTCGGCCGCCGATCTCGACGGCCTGCTCAAGCGGATGAACGAATCCGACATCCACGTCGAGGCGCTGGAACCCGACTCACCGGCCTACCGGTACCTGCTCTAGCAGGTCCACCGACTCGTCGTGGGCCCGGAAGATCGGCTGGATGCCGACCCCGTGCCTGCGCGCGGCCGACTCCAGGAGCTGCGCCCACTGCCGGTCCAGCCGTGAGACCGGGCCCACGCCGGGCCGGGTGAGCAGATAGGCCACCGTGGTGCCCGCCGGGAAGTCGGCGAGCACGTCGCGGCAGCCGGCGGCCACCTCGTCGGCGAGGTCGGCGTTGGCGGCGGTCGGCAGCGGCACCCGGCTGATCGCCTTGATCATTCGGCGGTTCGGGCCGACGAACCCCACCCACAGCACGCGGTGGCCGAACCCCAGCGGCCCCATCAGCGCCCGCCAGCGCTCGCGAAGGTCCGCGGTCGAGTGGATCGGATCGGTCGCCGTCTCGATGGGCGGCGGTCTGTACGAGTGGCTCATGCACCGAGCATCACCCGGGTCGGGCGCAACCCGGTAATCGGTTATCCACAGGCGGCGCGGCTGGGGATAACGGCTTGACAGCTCACGACTTGACGATCGCGAACGAATGTCCGTCCAGCCGCGTCGATTCCGCGGACACCGCGGGCTCCCCCCAGGCCAGCAGCAGCCGCCCGCCGACCGGCACCTCGACCGGGTCGGCTCCCAGGTTGCAGGCGATGGCGACCGCGCCACGGTGCATCACGATCCAGCGCCGCTGCTCGTCGTAGTCCACCCGCAGGTGGTCCAGCCACGGATCGGCCAGGTCGGGTTCGGTGCGGCGCAGCGCGATCAGCGCCTTGTAGGTACTCAGCAGCCGCGCGTGCTCACCGTCGCCGAGCTCGTCCCACACCAGCTTGGAGCGCAGAAACGTCTGCGGGTCCTGCGGGTCGGGGATCTCGTCGGCGTCCCAGCCGTGCTCGGCGAACTCGCGCTTGCGTCCCTCGGCGGTGGCGCGCGCCAGCTCCGGCTCCGGATGCGAGCTGAAGAACTGGAACGGCGACGACGAGCCCCACTCCTCACCCATGAAAAGCATTGCCGTGTACGGCGATCCGAGCGCCAGCGCGGCCTTGACCGCCAACTGCCCGAACGTCAGGTTCTGCGACGGGCGGTCACCGACCGCGCGGTTGCCGACCTGATCGTGGGTGAGCGTGTAGGCCAGCAGTCGGGTCGCCGGGATGGTGGCGGTGTCCAGCGGACGGCCGTGGCGGCGGTGCCGGAACGACGAGTACGTGCCCGCGTGGAAGTAGCCGTTGCGCAGCGTGACCGCCAGCGCCTCCAGGGTGCCGAAGTCGCGGTAGTAGCCCTGGCGTTCCCCGGAGACCGCGGAGTGGATGGCGTGGTGGATGTCGTCGTCCCACTGCGCGGTCATGCCCAGCCCGCCGCGGTCGCGCGGGGTGATCAACCGCGGATCGTTGAGGTCGCTCTCGGCGATCAGCGACAGCGGCCGGCCCAGTTCCACGGCCAGCGCGTCGGTTTCGGCGGACAACTCCTCGAGGATGTGGATCGCGGTGGTGTCCACCAGCGCGTGCACGGCGTCCAGCCGCAGCCCGTCGGCGTGGAACTCGCGCATCCAGCGCAGCGCGCAGTCGATGATGTGCCTGCGCACCTCGTCGGCGTCGGGCCCGGAGATGTTGATCGACTCGCCCCACGGATTGCTGCCCGAACTCAGGTACGGCCCGAACCGCGGCATGTAGTTGCCCGACGGGCCCAGATGGTTGAACACGGCGTCGATCAGCACGCCGAGGCCGCGTTCGTGGCAGGCGTTGACCAGGCGGACCAGGCCGTCGGGCCCGCCGTAGGGTTCGTGCACGGCGTACCAGAGCACTCCGTCGTACCCCCAGCCGTGCGTGCCGCCGAACGCGTTGACCGGCATCAGCTCGACGAAGTCGACGCCCAGGTCGACGAGGTGGTCGAGCCTGCCGATCGCCGAGTCGAACGTGCCCTCGGGGTGAAGGTGCCGACGTGCAACTCGTAGATCACCGCTCCCTCGATCGAGCGTCCCGCCCAGGAGCCGTCGCGCCACGCGTCCGGATCCGGTTGCCACAGCTGCGATCTGGCGTGCACACCGTCGGGCTGGCGCGGGGAGCGGGGATCGGGCAGCACGGTCGGGTCGTCGTCGAGGACATAGCCGTACCGCGCGTCGGGCGCGGTGTCCACCTCGGCGCGCCACCACCCGTCGTCGGACTGTGTCATCGGGTGCAGCGCACCCTCGACGTCGAGCCGGACCCGTTCCGGTCGCGGTGCCCACACTCGGAACTCGGTCATTGTGCACGCTCCAGCAGGGCGACGGGCAGGTCGGCGAACAGGTCGGCGGCCGGCACCACGCCGCGGTGGCCGCGCCCGGTGAGCCGGTCGGTCCACACCCCGGCGGGCAGCGCCAGCGACGTGTCGCCCCAACCGGTCTCCGACAGTCGCACCGGGTGGCGGGTCACCGCGGTCAGCACGTCGGTGCCGCGGACGAACGCCAGCAGATGCTCGGCGGCCGGGCCCGCGGCCAGCACGGGGGAGTAGCCGCCGTCGGTGAAGGTCTGCGGCCTGGCCCTGCGGACCGCCAGCGCGGCCGCCACCACCCGCAGCTTCGGGTGGGTGAGCTCGGCGAGCGCCGCCTGCCGTGCCGCGTAGTCGACGGGACGCCGGTTGTCCGGGTCGACCAGGCTGTCCTCCCACAGCTCCGTGCCCTGGTAGATGTCGGGCACCCCGGGCACGGTGAGTGACAACAACTTCTGGCCGAGCGCATCGCTGCGCGCATACCCGTCGAGGTGGTCCACCAGCGATGTCATCTCCGCGGCGATCCGGCCCTGCAGCACGGTGTCCAGCCAGGTGTGCACCGCGGCCTCGAACTCGGTGTCCGGATCGTTCCACGACGTGCGGGTGCCCGCCTCGCGGATGGCCTTCTCGGCGTAGTCGTGCAGGCGCCTGCGGACCTCATCGGTGATCACGCCGTCGCCGGGCCATACACCGAAGATGTTCTGCCACAGGAACAGTCCGGTCGCGGTGTCCGGCGGCGGGGCGACCGTCGTCCACTTGCCGACCAGTTCGGCCCACAGCGACGGCACCTGGGACAGCACCCCGATGCGGGCGCGCACATCCTCGCCGCGCTTGGTGTCGTGCGTCGACAGCGCCACCATCGCGTGCGGCCACAGCGCGGCGCGCACCCCGGCGCGCTGGTGGAACTCCGCGACCGACACCCCGAACAGGTGCGGTTCGGAGCCGACCTCGTTGAGCGAGACCAGTCGGGCGTCCCGGTAGAACAGGCAGTCCTCCATCGACTTCGCCGTGGCCGCCCCGCACAACTGCTGCAACCGCGCCGCGGTCTCCCGGCTGCGCTCCAGCGCCGCGGCCAGCAGCGCCAGCGGGGCGCTGAGATCGGGCCGCTGCGCGGCGGTCTCGGCGAACGCGGTGGGCAACACCAGCGACAGGCAGCGGTAGTCGGAGCGGTACACCTCGACGCGGCTGAGCAGCGCGGCGATCGACTCCGGCAGCGCCGGGTGGTCGGCGCCGGTCGCGGCCACCACGGTGCGGCGCAGCCGGGCCAGCTCGCTGGCCAGCGTGTCGGTCACCGCGGCGACCTTCAACTGTCTGGCCTGTGCGGGCAGCGAATCGTAAGGCAGCCCGGCGGTTTCGAACAGCTCGGTCAGCGGGCGTTCACCGGCCGGGTCGAGGAACACCCCGCCGATCTCGCGCATCGCGTCGTATCCGGTGGTACCGGCCACCGGCAGGCCGGGCTCCAGCGGTTCACCGGGGGCCAGGATCTTCTCGATCACGATCCAGGCGTCCGGACCGGTGATCTCGCGCAGCCAGGTCAGGTAGCCGGCCGGATCGGCCAACCCGTCCGGATGATCGATGCGCACCCCGTCGACCAGGCCCTCGTCGAACCAGCGTCTGACCTCGACGTGCGTCGCGTCGAACACCGCGCGGTCCTCCTGGCGCAGCGCGGCCAGCGAGGTGATCGAGAAGAACCGGCGGTACCCGCACACCCCGCCGCGCCAGCCGGTCAGCCGGTAGTGCTGGCGGTCGTGCACCTGCGGTCCGGTGCCGTCGCCGGTGCCGGGCGCGATCGGGTAGACCAGGTCGCCGAGCCGCAGCACCGGCTCGTCGCCGCTGTCGTCGACGACGAGATCGGCGGTGTCGTCGTCGGATCCGAGCACCGGCAGCACCACCCGCCCGTCGGCGAGCTCCCAGTCGATATCGAAGAAGGAGGCGTACGCCGAGTCGCGCCCGTGCTTGAGCACGTCCCACCACCATGCGTTCTGCCGCGGTTTCTCCACGCCGACGTGGTTGGGCACGATGTCCACGATCAGCCCGAGGCCCCTGGCCCGCGCGGACCGGGACAGCCGCGCGAAACCGTCGGGCCCGCCGAGCGCGGGGGAGATGGAGGTCGGGTCGGTGACGTCATAGCCGTGGGTGGAGCCCTCGGCGGCGGTCAGGATCGGCGACAGGTACAGGTGTGAGACGCCCAGCTCGGCGAAGTAGTCGAGCAGGTTCTCGGCGTCGGCGAAAGTGAATGCGTCACCGCGCATCTGGAGTCGATATGTCGACAGCGGGGTCATGGCGCTACGCCGTCTTACGCATGACCAGCAGCGACCGCGCCTGCAGCGAGATCGTCTCACCGGCCTTGACGACCAGATCCGCGGCGCCGGTGGGGTGGGCGGTGTCCAGTTCCGCGGTCCACTCCCTGGCGTAGGTGTCCGGCGGGGTGACGAACTCCAGCGGGTGGTCGTGGGCGTTGAAGCACAACAGGAACGAGTCGTCGACGACGCGTTCGCCACGGGCGTTGGGCGCGGTGATGGCGTCGCCGTTGAGGAACACCGCCACGCACCGGCCGAGGCCGTGGCCCCAGTCGTCGATGGTCATCTCCTCGCCCGCGGGGGTGAGCCAGGCGATGTCGCGCATCTGGACACCGCTGCGGATCGGCTTGCCCTCGAAGAACCGGCGGCGGCGGAACACCGGGTGGTCCCGGCGCAGGCGCGTCACCCTGCGGGTGAACTCCAGCATGTCGGCGTTCTTCTCGCACAGCGACCAGTCCATCCAGGACAGCTCGTTGTCCTGGCAGTAGACGTTGTTGTTGCCGTACTGGGTGCGGCCGATCTCGTCGCCGTGGCTGATCATCGGGGTACCCTGCGACACCATCAGCGTGCCCATGATGTTGCGCATCTGCTTGGTGCGCAGCGCGTTGATCTCCGGGTCGTCGGTGGGGCCCTCCACCCCGCAGTTCCACGACCTGTTGTGGCTCTCGCCGTCGCGGTTGTCCTCGCCGTTGGCCTCGTTGTGTTTCTCGTTGTACGACACCAGGTCGTTCAACGTGAACCCGTCATGGCAGGTGACGAAGTTGATGGACGCGCTGGGCCGCCGGCCGGTGGCCTCGTACAGATCCGAGGAACCGGTCAGCCGCGAGGCGAACTCGCCGAGTGTCGCGGGCTCGCCCCGCCAGTAATCACGCACAGTGTCGCGATACTTCCCATTCCACTCGGTCCACAAACCCGGGAAGTTGCCTACCTGGTAGCCGCCCTCGCCGATGTCCCACGGCTCGGCGATCAGCTTCACCTGGCTGATCACCGGATCCTGCTGCACGATGTCGAAGAACGCGCTCAGCCGGTCCACGTCGTGCAGCTCGCGGGCCAGCGTGGCGGCCAGGTCGAAGCGGAACCCGTCGACGTGCATGTCCTGCACCCAGTACCGCAGCGAGTCCATGATCAGCTGCAGGGTGTGCGGGTGGCGGGCGTTGAGGCTGTTACCGGTGCCGGTGAAGTCCTTGTAGAAGCGCTTGTCCTCGTCGAGCAGCCGGTAGTAGGCGGCGTTGTCGATGCCGCGGAAGTTCAGCGTCGGACCCAGGTGGTTGCCCTCGGCGGTGTGGTTGTAGACCACGTCGAGGATGACCTCGATGCCGGCCTCGTGGAAGGTCCGCACCATCGTCTTGAACTCGGCCACCGCGCCGCCCGCGTGTTTGGTGGCCGCGTACTCGTAGTGCGGGGCGAAGAACCCGAAAGTGTTGTAGCCCCAGTAGTTTCGCAGACCCAACTGCACCAGCCGGTGGTCGTGCAGGAACTGGTGCACCGGCATCAGCTCGATCGCGGTGACGTTGAGCGACTTGAGGTGGTCGATGATGGCCGGGTGGCACAGCCCGGCGTAGGTGCCGCGCAGTTCCTCGGGGACGCCGGGATGGCACTGCGTCATGCCCTTGACGTGCGCCTCGTAGATCACCGTCTCGTGGTACGGGGTGCGCGGGGCGCGGTCGTTGGCCCACTGGAAGAACGGGTTGATCACGACGCTGGTCATGGTGTGGCCCAGCGAGTCGACGCGCGGCGGGGTGCCGCCGCTGGCCGGGTCCTCGGCGTCGAGGTCGTAGGAGAACAGCGCCTGCCCCCACTTGAACTCGCCGTGGAACGACTTGCCGTAGGGGTCGAGCAGCAGCTTGCTCGGATCGCAGCGGTGGCCGTTGGCCGGATCCCACGGGCCGTGCACCCGGAAGCCGTAGCGCTGGCCGGGACTGATCGTCGGAAGGTAGCAGTGCCAGACGTAGCCGTCGACCTCATCGAGGTCGATGCGCTCCTCGGAGCCGTCCTTGCCGATCAGGCACAGCTCGACCCGTTCGGCGACCTCGGAGAACACCGAGAAGTTGGTGCCCGCGCCGTCGTAGGTGGCCCCGAGCGGGTACGGCGTACCCGGCCAGACCGTCGGGACCGACGAGCTCATGGAGTGGTCCACCAACCGGTGGCTTCGCCGATCTGCCTTCCGAGTTCGGGCGCCATCGTGCGCATGTAGGTCTTGGAGATGTGGTGAGCGTCGTGGTACAGCAGCACATTCCCCTCCACAGCCCGGCAGATGTCCTTGCGGCACACCGCATCACTCATGTCGAGCGGTTTGAGCATCGGGAACCGGTCGACGAAATCGAGTGTGGGGTTGCGATCTGACAGTACGTCGGAACGCTTGGTTCCGCACGAGATCGCGTCACCGCCGTTGGCCAGGCAGTCGGAGGCGAAGAACGCCCGCCCGTTGCGCACCAGCCACGGCGTGTCGCGCATCGCCAGGATGGGAATACCGTTGTCGGACAACTCCTGCCAGATGCCCACGTAGTTCTGCGGCATCACGTCGCCGGGCCGGATGTTCCACGGCCGGGTGGAGGTGGTGAAGACGTAGTCGGGCCGGTCGGCGATGATCTGCTTCATCACCTTCTGGTTCCACTCGTGGCAGTTGGGGTAGGGGCGGTTGTCGCCCATCACCCGCGGCAGCTTCTCGGTGGTCAGCGGGCAGCCCATCTTCAGATAGGTGGTGACCTTGAAGCCGTGCTGTTTGCCGAGCATGTCCAGCGCGGTGATCCAGTGCTCGGCGTGCGAACCGCCGGCCAGCGCGATGGTCCGCTTGGCCTTGGTGTCGCCGTAGGTGCAGGTGATCACCTCGGCGTTCTCAAAATCGCTGATGCACCCGTCGATCGTGGTCAGCGGCAGGTCGTTCTTGGCCTCCAGCACCGTCGGGCGCATCGGCACCTTGGGCACCTTCGACTTGTTCAGCAGCGCCGCCGCGCCCGGGTAGTCGCGGGAGGACAGCCCGGCCAACTCCGCGCTGTTGGCCCGCTGCCCGGACATGTGCGCGCGCCAGGAGAACGACGTCACGGTCAGCGTGACGGCCAGCAGGACCACGATCGTGCCCAGCACTTTGGTCGGGTTGCGGCGCCTGCCGAACGTCGGCACCGGCCGGGCCGCGGGCGCCCGGTAGCGCAGCGGGTTCTCGATGTAGCGCATCGTCAGCCACGCCAGCACCCCGGAGACCGCCAGCACGACCAGACCGTCGAGGAAGTTGGCGTGGTCGTGGCCAGAGGAGGACAGCCAGAAGATCAGCAGCGGCCAGTGCCACAGGTACAGCGAGTAGGCCATCGAGCCCAGCGTCACGAACGGCTTGGCCGCCAGCAGCCGGTTGGGCAGCGGCATCCGGCCCGCGCAGTGCGGGTCGGCCATCCGGTTGGCAGCCGACAGGATGAACAGCACCGTCGCGCCGACCGGGACCAGCGCCCACGGGCCCGGAAACTCCTTCACCCCGTCGATCAGGGCGCCGCACGACAGGATCGCCGCCAGCGCGACCACCGCGAACACCGTGCGCAACCACATCGGCATCCGCAGGTGGGAGACCACCGAGCCGACCAGCGCGCCGACCAGCAGCTCCCAGGCGCGGGCGAAGCTGTCGTAGTAGGCGGTGGCCTGGTCGGCGTTGTGCGCGTAGATGGCGTAGACGAACGAGGCGATGGTCAGCGCGCTCAGCAGCAGCACGTACGCCAGCCGCATGTGCCTGCCGAACACCCGGCGGAACAGCATCGCGGTGCCGAAGATCAGCGCCAGGAACGCGATGTAGAACTGGCCCTGCACCGACATCGACCAGATGTGCTGCAGCGGGCTGACCGCCTCGCCGGCGCGCAGGTAGTTCGACGCGGTGTTGGCCAGCTCCCAGTTCTGGTAGTAGAAGAGGCTGGCCAGGCTCTGGTCGGCGTAGGTCTCCCACCGGGTCTCGGGCTGGATCAGGATGGTCAGCACCGCCCCCGCGGCGAGCACCACGATCAGCGCGGGCAGCAGCCGTCGCGCCAGCCGTTTGATCTCCGGCACCGGCCGCAGCGGGGCGGCGGGCGTCATCGCGGTGCGCAGCATCCGGCCGCCGAAGAAGAAGCCCGACAGCGTCAGGAACACGTCGACGCCGCCCGACACCCGGCCGAACCACACGTGGAACACCGCGACGAGCAGGATCGCGATGCCGCGCAGCCCGTCCAGATCGTGCCGGTAGGCCGCGGAATTCCGTGAACCCTTCGATCCGATGGCGGCGCGCGGGGAGATGCCCGGATCGGAGACGAGCGCCGGCCGGGGAGGGGCGAGGGTCATCATGGTCGACCGATAATCTACCCAAGGTGCCAGCCATGACGCCTGCCGAGATCAGCGCGGTCGATGCCGCCCACATCTGGCATCCCTACAGCACGATCGGCGCGGAGGCGCTGGCTCCGGTGGTTGCCGTCGGCGCCCGCGGCGCGTGGCTTACCGTGCATCACGAAGGCCGTGACCTGCGGGTTCTCGATGCGATGGCGTCGTGGTGGACGGCGATTCACGGCCACGGCCACCCCGTTCTGGACGCCGCGATCACCCGTCAGCTGGCCACGATGAACCACGTCATGTTCGGCGGGTTGACCCACGAACCGGCCGCCCGGCTGGCCCAGTTGTTGGTGGAGATCACACCTGAGGGCCTGGACACCGTGTTCTTCAGCGACTCCGGGTCGGTGTCGGTGGAGGTGGCCGCCAAGATGGCGCTGCAGTACTGGCGCAGCCTCGGCCGCTTCGACAAACACCGGTTGATGACGTGGCGCGGCGGCTACCACGGCGACACGTTCACCCCGATGAGCGTGTGCGACCCCGACGGCGGCATGCACTCGCTGTGGACCGACGTGCTGGCCGCCCAGGAGTTCGCCCCGGCGGTGCCCGCGGAGTACGACGAGGCCTACGTCGAGGCCTTCGAACGCCAACTGGCCGAGCACGCCGACGAGCTGGCCGCGGTGATCGTCGAACCCGTCGTCCAGGGGGCGGGCGGGATGCGGTTCCACGACCCCCGCTACCTGACGGCGCTGCGCGACATCTGTACCCGCCACGGTGTGCTGCTGATCTTCGACGAGATCGCCACCGGCTTCGGCCGCACCGGCGAGTTGTTCGCCGCCGACCACGTCGGCGTCTGCCCGGACATCATGTGCGTCGGCAAGGCGCTGACCGGCGGCTACATCACGCTGGCGGCGACGCTGTGCACGCGCGAGATCGCCGAGACGATCAGCACCCACGAGCCCGGCGCGCTGATGCACGGCCCGACGTTCATGGCCAACGCGCTGGCCTGCGCGGTCGGGGTGGCCTCGGTGGAGGTGCTGCTGGACTCGGACTGGCGCGCCACGGTGCGCGGGATCGAGGCGGGTCTGCGCGAGGGTCTGGCGCCGGCGGCTTGGCTGGCCGGGGTCGCCGATGTGCGGGTGCTCGGCGCGATCGGGGTGATCGAGCTGGACCGGCCCGTCGACCTGCGGGTCGCCACCCCCGCCGCGTTGGAGCGGGGCCTGTGGCTGCGCCCGTTCCGCAACCTCATCTATGCGATGCCGCCGTATATCTGCACGCCCGACGAGATCGCGGCGATCGCGTCCGGAATGGTGGGCGTCGCGCGCACACTGCTAACCTGAACACCGTTCAAGTCCGGACGTGAGGGAGCACCGTGACGCGCGCAGGTCTTTCCCCGCTGGCCTGGCTCGCTGACGTCGAGCGGCAGCGGCGTGCCGAGGGTCTGCGTCGGTCGCTGCGGGTGCGCACCCCCGTCGGCACCGACCTGGACCTGGCATCCAACGACTACCTCGGCCTGTCCCAGCACCCCGCCGTGATCGAGGGCGGCGTCGAGGCGCTGCGCACCTGGGGCGCCGGGTCGACCGGGTCGCGGCTGGTCACCGGCAACACCGAACTGCACGAGGGCTTCGAGCGGGCGCTGGCGGAGTTCGTCGGCGCCGAGTCGGCGCTGGTGTTCTCGTCGGGCTACACCGCCAACCTCGGCGCCGTCGTCGCGCTGTCGGGTCCCGGATCGCTGGTGGTCTCCGACGCGCTCACCCACGCCTCGCTGGTCGACGCCTGCCGGTTGTCGCGGGCCCGGGTGGTGGTCACCCCGCACCGCGACGTCGCCGCGGTGGCGAGCGCGCTGGCCGACCGCACCGAGGAGCGCGCCGTGGTGCTCACCGACTCGGTGTTCTCCGCCGACGGGGTGCTCGCGCCGCTGAAGGAGCTGCACGACGTCTGCCGCCGCCACGGCGCTCTGCTCATCGTCGACGAGGCCCACGGCCTCGGCGTGCGCGGTGAGGGGGGCCGCGGCCTGCTGCACGAGGTCGGCCTGGCCGGCGCGCCGGACGTCGTGATGACCACGACGCTGTCCAAGGCGCTGGGCAGCCAGGGCGGTGTGGTGCTCGGACCGGCCGCCGTGCGCGCCCACCTCATCGACGCCGCCCGGCCGTTCATCTTCGACACCGGCCTGGCCCCGGCGGCCGTCGGCGCGGCGTGGGCGGCGCTGCAGGTGCTGATCGCCGAGCCGTGGCGGGCGCGGGCGGTCATCGACCACGCGACCGACCTGGCGACGGTGTGCGGGGTGCCGGAGGCCCCGGAATCGGCGGTGGTGTCGGTGATCCTCGGCGAACCCGAGGTGGCCTACGGCGCGGCGGCGGCGTGCCTGGAGCGCGGGCTGCGGGTCGGCTGCTTCCGCCCGCCGACGGTGCCCGCGGGCACCTCGCGGCTGCGGCTGTCGGCGCGCGCGTCGCTCACCGATGAGGAGATGACCTTCGCGCGTACGGTTCTCACCGACGTGCTGGCCGAGTTCGCGTGACCACACTCGTCGTCACCGGAACCGACACCGGCGTCGGCAAGACCGTGGCGACCGCGGCGCTGGCGTGCAGCGCGCGACTGGCCGGCCTCGACGTCGCGGTGAACAAGCCGGTGCAGACCGGGTTTCCGGAAGACGACGACCTCGCTGAGGTGGCCCGGCTGGCCGGGGTGGGGCAGCACCGGTTGGTCGGCGGTTGGCGCTACCGCGAACCGCTCGCGCCGCGCGCGGCCGCCGAACGGTCCGGGCTGGCGCTGCCCACCCGGGAGGAACTCGTCGCCGCCGTGCCGCACGCCGCGCTGACCCTGGTGGAGGGTGCGGGCGGACTGCTGGTCGAGATCGGCGCGGGCACCACGCTGCGCGACCTCGCGGTGGCGTTGTCGGCCCCGGTGCTGGTGGTGGTCTCCGTCGGCCTCGGCACGCTCAACCACACCGCGCTGACGCTGGAAGCCATTGCCACCAAAGGGCTTTCGTGTGCCGGTCTGGTGATCGGGGCGTGGCCGGACGAGCCGGGCGTGGCGGAGCTGGGCAACCGTGAGGCGCTCGCGGAGCTGGCACCGGTACGCGCGGTGCTGCCCGCGGAGGCGGGCGCGTTGAGCGCGGACGAGTTCGCGGCCACATGTGCGTCGGCGTTCGACGCCGACTGGGTCAAGAGCCTGGTCTGACCATGGTGCACTCGGTGGAGCTGGTGTTCGACCCCGACACCGAGGCGACGATCCGCGGCATCTGGGATGCCTTGCGGGACGCCGGAATTCCCAGTCAGGCGCCCGCGGCGCGACCGCACGCGACGCTGACGGTGGCCGAACGCATCGACCCGGCGGTCGACGCGGTGCTGGCCTCGCTGTCGGACCGGTTCCCGATGCCGTGCCGGATCGGGGCGCCGCTGTTCTTCGGCCGCGCCAAGGCGGTGCTGGCACGGCTGGTGGTGCCCACCGCCGCGCTGCTGGAGCTGCACGCCGAGGTGCACCGGCTGTGCGGCCCGTACACCCACCCCTCCCCGATGGCCAACGCGCTGCCGGACGCCTGGACCGCGCACGTGACGCTGGCGCGCCGGGTGGTGCCCGCGCAGATGGGCCGCGCCGTGCGGATCGCGGGCAAGCCGGCCGAGATCACCGGTGCCATCGCCGGGCTGCGGCGCTGGGACGGCGACGCCAAACGGGAGTATCCGATCCGCTGACCTGCACAGATCATTACAGAGCAAGCGCTCTGTTATTGTGCCGGGTATGCCGAGACCGCGGGTTGTCGACTTCGGTCCGCTGATGGACGAGGCGGAACGCCTCGCCGTGCGGGCCGGGGTGTCGGCCGTGACGATCCGCGCGCTGTCGGAGGCCACCGGCATCTCCAACGGCGCGATCTACCACGCGTTCGGCTCGCGCGCCGGGCTGCTGGCCCAGGTGTGGCTGCGCGCGGCCCGGCGGTTCCTGGCCGCCCAGCGCGACGCGGTGACGCGGGCGCTGGCCTCGGGTCTGGAGCCGGCCGCCGACGCCGTCGTCGCCGCGGCCGAGTGTCCCGCGACCTTCCTCGATATGCACCCGACCTCGGCGCGGTTCCTGCTGTCGGTGCGACGCGACGAACTCCTCGGTGACGGTGAGGTGCCCGCGCCGGTGGCCGAGCAGTTGCGCGGCCTCGACGACGAGCTCACCGCGCTGTTTATCGAACTCGCACAGGCGATGTGGGGCAGGCGCGGCCGCAACGCGGTCGCCGTCATCCGCGACTGCGTCGTCGAGTTGCCCACCGCGCTGCTGCTGCGCGGCGGCCCGGCACCGGCCCCCGGTGCGCGCGACCGGCTGGCGGCCGCCGTGCGGGCCGTCCTGACCCTGGAACCCCCGACCGACAGGAGAACCGATGCCTAGCAATCTGGCGATCTGGCAGAACCTCGAGAAGCTTCCGTTCGGCGACCGGCTGTTCAGCCAGGCGGTGTGCTTCAAGGCGCCGTACTTCCGCAGCGTCCACCCGCGACTGCGGGAGCTGCGGCCCGGATACTGTCGCGCCACCGCGCCCAACCGGCGCGGGGTGCACAACCATCTGGGCAGTTTCCACGCGATCGCGTCGTGCAACATGGCCGAACTGGTCGCCGGGCTGATGACCGATGCGACCGTCCCGGCCACCCACCGCTGGATCCCGGCGGGGATGACGGTGGAGTACAAGGCGCAGGCCCGCACCGCGGTCACCGCGACCGCCCGCCTCGACGAGATCCCGGAGTTCGGCGACGAACCGACGAAACTGGTTGTCCCGGTGGAGGTTCAGGACGCCAACGGCACCGTGTTCGTGACCGCGCAGATCACCATGCACGTCTCGCCGAAGCGTTAGCCCGTGGTCACCGGGGCGGCCAGGCCGTTGAGTAGCAGCTCCACCCCGAACCGGAAGCGCGCGGAGGCGTCGTCGGCCAAAGCCGACTGGTCTTCCGGCAGCTCGGCGCCGGCGGCGTCCCACTGCAGGCGCGACTGCTCGTCGACGGTGAACCCCAGCACGTAGTAGACGACGGTGCGGGCGGCCAGCCCGGCCTGTTCGGCGGGCACCCCGGCGTCGGCGGCCGCCTCGCCCAGGTGGGCCAGCAGCGCCGTCATCCGCTCCGACTGACCCGCGGCGAAGCTCGCCGACACCAGCTCGGCGCCGTCGGTGTGCGACAGCAGCGCATCACGCAGCGCCGCGCACAACCCGGCGATCCGCCCCCGCCACGGACCGGTGACGTCGCCGACCGGCTCGAGGATCCGGTCGGCCACCGCGCCGAGCAGCTCCTGCTTGTTGGCGAAGTGCCAGTACAGCGCGCCGGGGGAGACCTCCAGCTCGCGCGCGAGCCTGCGCATCGTCAGATCGGCCAGGCCGAAGTTGTCCAGCAGGGCCGTCGCCGCCTCGACCACGTCGCGTTTGTGGAGCTGCACGCCGATACCCTAACCTGAACAGTGTTCAATTGTCGGCCCGGCCGACGTGTTCAATTGTCGGCCCGGCCGACGTGTTCAACTGTCGGCCCGGCCGACGTGTTCAACCGAGAGGGCGGACGTTTTGACCGACATTCTGGCAGTGGCCCGTGAGCAGGTCCTCGAGCGCGGTGAAGGCCTGAACCAGGACCAGACGCTGCAGGTGCTGCAGCTGCCCGATGAGCGGCTCGACGATCTGCTCGCCCTCGCGCACGAGGTGCGGATGAAGTGGTGCGGCCCCGAGGTCGAGGTCGAGGGCATCATCAGCCTCAAGACCGGCGGCTGCCCGGAGGACTGTCACTTCTGCTCGCAGTCCGGGCTGTTCGCGTCCCCGGTGCGCAGCGCCTGGCTGGACATCCCGAGCCTGGTCGAGGCCGCCAAGCAGACCGCCAAGACCGGTGCCACCGAGTTCTGCATCGTCGCCGCCGTGCGCGGCCCGGACGAGCGGCTGATGGCGCAGGTCGCCGCCGGCATCGAGGCCATCCGCAACGAGGTCGACATCCACGTCGCCTGCTCGCTGGGCATGCTGAGCCAGGAGCAGGTGGACCGCCTCGCCGAGATGGGCGTGCACCGCTACAACCACAACCTCGAGACCGCCAAGTCGTTCTTCCCCAACGTCGTCACCACCCACACGTGGGAGGAGCGCTGGGACACCCTGCAGATGGTCCGCGACGCCGGCATGGAGGTCTGCTGCGGCGGCATCCTCGGCATGGGCGAGACCCTCGAGCAGCGCGCCGAGTTCGCCGCCCAGCTGGCCGAACTCGACCCGCACGAGGTTCCGCTGAACTTCCTCAACCCGCGTCCGGGCACCCCGTTCGGCGACCTCGAGGTGCTGCCCGCCAGCGAGGCGCTCAAGGCCGTCGCCGCGTTCCGGCTCGCGCTGCCGCGCACCATGCTGCGCTTCGCGGGCGGCCGCGAGATCACCCTCGGCGACCTCGGCGCCAAGCAGGGCATCCTCGGCGGCATCAACGCCGTCATCGTCGGCAACTACCTCACCACGCTGGGCCGCCCGGCCGAGTCGGACCTCGAACTGCTCGAGGATCTGCAGATGCCGATCAAGGCGCTCAACGCCACACTCTGATCACCGGGTAGAACTGCTGACATGGCGTTCAACGTCTACACCGGTGAACCCGACGGCACCGAGGTGCCGACGGCCGCGCGGCTCGGCCTGGAACCGCCGCGCTTCTGCGCCGACTGTGGCCGCCGCATGGTGGTCCAGGTGCGTCCCGACGGCTGGTCGGCCACCTGCTCGCGACACGGCACCACCGATTCCAAGGACCTGGAGCTGCGATGACCGACGGTGCCGCGCCGCGGACCTCCCGTAACCGCGCGGCGCTGACCGTGGTCGCCGCGCTCACCGCCGCCGGTGTGCTCGTCGGTGCGCTGTGGGCGGTCATCGCGCCGCCGATCCGCGGCGTGATCGCACTGACCCGCGACGGCGACCGCGTGCACGCCTACCTCGGCAACGAGGGGGACCACTTCTTCGTCGCCGCCTTCCTGCTGGTCGGCCTGCTGTCGGCGGTCGCGGTGACGGCCGCGGTGTGGGCCTGGCAGTGCAAGCCGCACCGCGGGCCGGTGATGGCCGGTGCGCTCGCGGTCGGGGCCATGACCGCCGCCGGGGCGGCCGCCGCCGTCGGCGCGCTGCTGGTGCGGTTGCGCTACGGAGCCATCGACATCGCCGGGGCGCCGGTGACCCCCGAGGCGCGGGTGCACTACGTCAGCGAGGCGCCCGCGGTGTTCTTCGGGCACTCGCCGCTGCAGGCGGCGCTGACGATCCTGTTCCCGGCCGCGGTCGCGGCGATGGTCTACGCGCTGATCGCGGTCGCGACGCCGCGCGACGACCTGGGTGGCTGGCCGCCCGTCGACGTCACAGCGGCGAGCGCTGGACCTTCCGACCCGTCATGACCTTGGCGGCGATCTTCACCAGCCGCGCCATCCCCACGTAGGTCATCGGGTTCAGCAGCGTCGGCCAGGTGGTCCGCACGATGTGCTCGGAGAGGGGCTTGTCGTCGAACCGGTCGATCAGCCAGCGCAGCGCCATCGGCGCCGACATCGGATGCAGCAGCATGTGCTCGCTGAACATGTCGCGGTGGTAGGTGACCGACGCGCCGCCGGAGCGGTACGTCTCGGTCAGCTCGTCGATGTCGTACACCGACACGATCCGGTCGTGCACCGCCTGCACGATCAGCACCGGCGGCGTCGGCACCGCGGTGCCCAGCTTGATGCTGTCGAAGACGTGCTTGACCTCGGGCATGTCGAGGATCTCGTCGAGCGGCCGGTCGACCAGCTTGCCCATGTCCATCCCGGCGAAGCGCAGCACGGCCTGGGCGGTGGTCATGTTCTCGACCCGGGTCAGCATCGCCTTGCCTGCCTCGGTGGCGTGCTCGTCGATGATCCGGTTCAGGTCGGGATACACGTGGGTCAGTGCGGCCACCACCATCGCGGGCAGCCCGGAGTACAGGGTGCCGTTGAGCCGGCGGTAGGTGTGGCCCAGATCGCCGACGGGGGAGCCGAGCACGGCGCCGACGACGTTGAGCTCGGGGGCGTACTGGCCGTGCATCTCGGCCGCCCACGCCGACGCCAGCCCGCCGCCGGAGTACCCCCACAGCCCCATCGGCGCGGACGGGTCGAGGTTGAGCCGGTCGTAGCCGACCGCCGCGCGCAGCCCGTCGAGGATGCGGTAGCCGGGTTCGTAGGGGGTTCCCCACGAGCCCTGTGGCCCCTCGTGGTCGGGCACCGACACCGCCCAGCCCTCGGCCACCGCCGCGGCGATCAGCAGGAACTCGAACTGTGCCAGCGCGCCCGGCGCCACCGCCTTGCGGCGCAGCGCATAGGACGGGAAGCAGCGGGAGCTGACGGCGTCGATCGCGCACTGGTAGGAGATCACCGGCACGGGGCGCCGGGCGGGGCGTTCAGCCGGTGCGATCACCGTGGTCACGGTGGCCTCGGGCGCACCGTTCATGTTCGTGGTGCGGTACAGCAGCTGGGTGGCGGTGAGCCGCTGCGGGATCAGACCCAGAAACGCCAGCTCGACGTCGCGACTGCGCAGGACCGTGCCGGGCTCGGCGTGCTGAAAACCGCTGGGCGGCTGGTAGAAGGGGTCGTCCTTGGGCAGGACCGGACGTGCGCCCCGGACGAGCTCCTCGTGGGGGACGGTTCCGATCCATTCGGCACCCGACTCGGATGCGGCGTTGACGGCCATTCGGCCATTCTTACTTAAGAAAGTGTTAAGAATCCACCCGCCACGCCAGGCCTCACCCCGGCGGCCGGAGCGCGGCGAACTCGTCGGTGACGCGGTACCGCGCCTCGGTGAACCGGTACAGCGCGGCCGGTCGGCCGCCGCCCCGGCCCGACGGCGCCGTCGTGCCGGTGCGGGTGATGACCTTGCGCCGCTCGAGCACGCGCTGCAGGTTGGTCGCGTCGACGTGGTGCCCGAGCGCGGCGCTGTAGATGTCGCGCAGCGTCGACATCGCGAACTCCGTTGGCGCCAAGGCGTATCCGATGTTCGTGTAGGACAGCTTGGCGACCAGGCGGGTGCGGGCGTGCTCAACCATCGGGCCGTGGTCGAACGCCATCGGCGGCAGATCGCCGACCGGATGCCAGCGGGTGTCCGGCGGCAGTTCCGGGGTGGCGGGGGAGGGCACCAGGCCCAAGAACGTCGAGGCGATGGTGCGCACACCGGGCACCCGGTTCGGGTCGGAGAAGACCGCGAGCTGTTCGAGGTGAGCAACCTCACGCAGGTCCACCTTCTCGGCGAGTTGGCGGCGCACCGAGCTGGTCATGTCCTCGTCGTCGCCGAGCCGGCCGCCGGGCAGCGACCACTTACCGCGCTCGGGCTCCAGCGCGCGCTGCCACAACAGCACGTGAAGTGCGGGTTTGCGCGGCGTGACCTCGCGAACCTGGAACACAGCGGCGAGCACCTCGTGTGCGGTGCTAATATGTGCCATGTTTTCGATTGTAAGTCGAAAACTCCGAACGGGATGAAGGAGGCGGCCATGACGGTTCTGGACCGTGTGCCCGCAGACGATGAGATCCAGGCCGACGAGTGGTGGGCCGAGGAGATCCGGCGGCTCGCCAAGAAGCGCAACGCGACGATCCTCGCGCACAACTACCAGCTGCCCGCCATCCAGGACGTCGCCGATCACGTCGGTGACTCGCTGGCGCTGTCGCGCATCGCGGCCGAGGTGCCCGAGGAGACCATCGTCTTCTGCGGTGTGCACTTCATGGCCGAGACCGCCAAGATCCTGTCGCCGGACAAGACCGTGCTGATCCCCGACGCGCGGGCCGGCTGCTCGCTCGCCGACTCGATCTCCGCCGACGACCTGCGCGCGTGGAAGGCCGACCACCCCGACGCCGTGGTGGTGTCCTACGTCAACACCACCGCCGCGGTGAAGGCCGAGACCGACATCTGCTGCACCTCCTCCAACGCCGTCGACGTGGTGGCCTCGATCCCCGAGGACCGCGAGGTGCTGTTCTGCCCGGACCAGTTCCTCGGCGCCCACGTGCGCCGGGTGACCGGCCGCACCAACATGCACATCTGGGCCGGGGAGTGCCACGTGCACGCCGGCATCAACGGTGACGAGCTGGCCGACCAGGCCCGCCGCCACCCCGACGCCGAACTGTTCGTGCACCCCGAATGTGGTTGCGCCACTTCGGCGTTGTACCTCGCCGGCGAGGGCGCCTTCCCGGAGGACCGGGTCAAGATCCTGTCCACCGGCGGCATGCTCGACGCCGCCCGCGAGACCGGAGCCCGGCAGGTGCTGGTGGCCACCGAGGTCGGCATGCTGCACCAGTTGCGCCGTGCCGCACCGGACGTCGACTTCATGGCGGTCAACGACCGGGCGTCATGCAAGTACATGAAGATGATCACCCCCGCCGCGCTGCTGCGCTGCCTGATGGACGGGACCGACGAGGTCCACGTCGACCCGGACACCGCGAGCCGGGCCCGGGCCAGCGTCCAGCGCATGATCGAGATCGGGCAACCCGGCGGCGGGGAATGACACGCGCGGCGGCCTGCGGCGCGGGCCGGTGGGCAGGCCACTGGCAGCAGCGCGCCGACGTCGTCGTCATCGGCACCGGCGTGGCCGGGCTGGTGGCAGGCCTGGCCGCGCACCGACAGGGCCGCAAAGTCCTGGTACTGAGCAAGACCGGTGACACCGCCACGTTCCACGCCCAGGGCGGGATCGCGGTGGTGCTGCCCGAGGGGCTGCACGAGGACGGCGACTCGATCGAACGTCACGTCGCCGACACCGTCGCCGCCGGCGGCGGCCTGTGTGACGTCGACGCCGTGCGCTCGATCGTCTCCGACGGCTACCGCGCGGTGCGCGACCTGGTCGCCGACGGCGCCCGGTTCGACGAGGCCGCGCCCGGCTCCTGGGCACTGACCCGCGAGGGCGGCCACTCGCGCAGGCGGATCATCCACGCCGGCGGCGACTCCACCGGCGCCGAGGTGCAACGCGCGCTCAACGCCGCCGCCGCGGGGCTGGACATCCGGCACAACCACGTCGCGGTCGAGATCCTGCACGAGGCCGGCGCGGTCACCGGTGTGCTGGTGCTCAACGCTGACGGCCCCGGGGTGGTGCACGCCCCGTCGGTCATCCTGGCCACCGGCGGGCTCGGCCACCTGTACTCGGCCACCACCAACCCCGACGGCTCCACCGGTGACGGTGTGGCACTGGCGATGTGGGCCGGTCTGCCGGTCAGCGACGTCGAGTTCATCCAGTTCCACCCGACGATGCTGTACGACGGGCACGCCACCGGCAGGCGCCCGCTGATCACCGAGGCGATCCGCGGTGAGGGCGCCAGACTCATTGACGCACAGGGAAACCCGGTCACCGACGGCGTGCACCCGATGGGTGATCTGGCACCCCGCGACGTGGTCGCCGCCGCGATCCACGCCCGCATCGAGCAGACCGGCGCGCCGTGCGTGTACCTCGACGCGCGCGCGATCACCGGCTTCGCGCAACGGTTCCCGACGGTCACCGCCGCCTGCCTGGCCGCGGGTATCGACCCCGCCGTCGACCCCATCCCGGTGGTGCCCGGTGCGCACTACAGCTGCGGCGGCGTCGTCACCGACACCCACGGCCGCACCGAGCTGGCCGGGCTGTTCGCCGCCGGGGAGGTCGCCCGCACCGGGCTGCACGGCGCGAACCGGCTGGCCTCCAACAGCCTGCTCGAGGGCCTGGTGGTGGGCGGGCGCGCCGGACGGGCCGCCGCCGCGCACGCCGCCGACGCCGGCCCGGTCACCGCGCACCCGCCCGGGCCCGCGGTGCGCTCGGCGCTGCCGCGCACCGACCTGCAGCGGGCGATGACCCGCTACGCAGGGGTGGTCCGCGACGGCGACGGGCTGAGTGTGCTGGCCGCCGAACTCGACACCGCCCGCCCGCGGGCCGTCACCTCCCGCGCCGACTTCGAGGACGTCGCGCTGACCACCGTCGCCGCCGCCGTCGCGGCCGCGGCGACCACCCGTACCGAATCGCGGGGCTGCCACCACCGCCGCGACTATCCCGACACCGATCCGGGCCTGGCCCGGAGCCTCATCGCTGTGGAGGCCTGCTGCTGATGAAGATGAGTCCGGCCGAACTCGACGAGGCGCGCCGCGTGATCGCCCGCGCGCTCGAGGAGGACCTGCGCTACGGACCCGACGTGACCACCCAGGCCACCGTCGACCCCGCCGCCCGCACCACCGCGTCGATGGTGGCCCGCGAGCCCGGCGTGATCGCCGGGGTCGACATCGCACTGCTCACCCTCGACGAGGTGCTCGGCGCCGGGAACTACCTGGTCAAAGACCGCGTCGAGGACGGCACCCGGGTGCAGCCCGGCGGCGTCGTGCTCACCGTCGAGGCACCCACCCAGGGCCTGCTGACCGCGGAGCGGACGATGCTGAACCTGGTCTGCCACCTGTCCGGCATCGCCACCACGACCGCCACCTGGGTGGACGCCGTCTCGGGCACCAACGCCAAGATCCGCGACACCCGCAAGACGCTGCCGGGTCTGCGCGCCCTGCAGAAGTACGCGGTGCGCGTCGGCGGCGGGGTCAACCACCGGATGGGTCTCGGCGACGCCGCGCTGATCAAGGACAACCACGTGGCGGCCGCCGGATCGGTGGTCGCCGCGCTGCGGGCGGTGCGCGCTGCGGCCCCCGACATCGAGTGCGAGGTCGAGGTCGATTCGCTGGAACAGCTCGACGAGGTGCTCGCCGAGAATGTCGAGCTGATCCTGCTGGACAACTTCCCGGTGTGGCAGACCCAGATCGCGGTGCAGCGCCGCGACGCCCGGGCACCCCAGACCAAGCTCGAGTCCTCCGGCGGGTTGAGCCTGGACCGCGCCGCCGACTTTGCCGGAACCGGTGTCGACTACCTCGCGGTCGGGGCGCTCACGCATTCGGTGCGCGTCCTCGACATCGGTTTGGACGTCTAACGGTTACGATCGCAACCGTGTACGACGACGACGAGGAACCCCGGCGCTTCAATTTGCTGACCGTCATCTCCCTGATCATCGCGATTGTCGCGCTCGGGGTTGCTGGTTGGTCGCTGTACAAGACCCAGAACTCCAAGCCCAGCTACGAGCCGGCGCAGATCGCCGACGCCAAGTCCAAGGTGTGCACCGCGGCCGACGTGGTGCGGCGCGGCATCTCGATCAACACCAACCTGGCGCCCGCCGGCGGTCCGCAGGACGTCACCGGCGCCCAGGCCGTGGCGGCCAACGCGCGGATCTCGCTCTACGACGGCGGCCAGTACCTGCTGGCCCGGCTGGATCCGGCGACACCCGCCCAGCTGGCCGACAAGGTCCGCGAGTTCGCCGAGACGCTGCTGGACATCGGCGCCAACGCCACCGCGGGCGTGCCCAACGACGATCCGGCGCAGGCCAAGCGACTGACCGACGCCGACGCCGCCAACAACGCGATCACCGAGCTCTGTAAGTAGCCAGCAGGGCGCGTGCGGCCGCCTTGGCGGCGGCCAGCGCGTCGGCGTCGCCGCGCACGCGGGACAGCAGCAGGGCGCCCTCGACCAGCGCGACCAGCGCCAGCGCCGTGCGCTCGGCGTCGCCCGGGGCCCAGCCGTCGGCGGCCAGCCGGTCGGCGACGGCGCGGCGCCAGCTGTCGAACACCGCCGCCGACGCCTCCCGCACCGGCGCGCTGGCGTGCACCGACTCGGTGGCCAACGGCTCGATCGGGCAGCCGTCGCGGGGATCGGTGGCCAGCCCGGCGGCCATCGCGTCGATCCAGCCGTCGACCAGGTCGGCGACCGGACGGTCCGCCGCCAGCGACTCCCGCAGCCGGCGCTCGATCTCGGCGCCCTCGTGGGCCACCACGGCGGCCGCCAGCTGCTGTTTGCCCTCCGGAAAGTGGTGGTACAGCGATCCAGGCCGCACGCCGGCCTGCGCGAGGATCTGGTTGATCCCGGTGGCCGCGTAGCCCTGCCTGCGGAACAGCCGGGCCGCGGTCTCCACCAGCGCGGCGCGGCTACGGTCCGGGCGGGGCATCAAGCAGCGGCGTCGTGGCTGACGTCGGCGACGAAGACCGCCACACGGCCGACCTGCAGCCGTGCCATCCGCGGCAGACCGGTCGGGTCGCCGCCTGCGGGCACGATCCGCGGATTGACCAGGTGCAGGGTGCGCCTGCCGACCCGCAGATCGGCCTCGCCGGCGACCAGCACGTTCTTCACCCAGTCCGTCTTGCCGTGCGCCAGCGCGATCGCGACGGTGTCCCCGGATCGGTAGGCAGTGACGATCGTCTCGTAGGGCTTGCCGGACCTGCGGCCGCGATGGGTGATCGTGGCCATCCCGGGCATCACCCGCGACAGCGGCTTGACGAGCTTGTTGAAGTACTTGACCTGCAGGTTCTCCAGCCACGGTGGAAACAGCATGGGGATGCCGGGGGCGTTGTTGGGGTGCTCGCTGGCTCGCATGACGCCTCCATAACCGATTTGGTCCGCTCTGGGAGAATGAACAGCGTGAATGTATCGCCGGGGCCCATCGCCCGCATCGACTTGCGTAACCGCTCCATGAGTGCGGCGCAGCTGCGGGCCGCGCTACCCCGGGGCGGGGTCGACGTGGACGCGGTGCTGCCGCGGGTGCGGCCGATCGTCGACGCGGTGGCCGAACGCGGCGCCGCGGCGGCCCTGGAGTACACGGAATCGTTCGACGGCGTGCGTCCGGCGCTGGTCCGGGTGCCCGCCGACAAGCTGGCGGCCGCGCTCGACGCGCTGCCCGCCGACGTGCGCACCGCGCTGGAGGTGGCCATCGAGCGCACCCGCGCCGTGCACGCCGACCAGCGCCGCACCGACACCACGACGACGCTGGCGCCGGGCGCGACGGTGACCGAGCGCTGGGTTCCGGTGGAGCGGGTCGGGCTCTATGTGCCCGGCGGCAACGCCGTCTACCCGTCGAGCGTGGTGATGAACGTGGTGCCCGCGCAGACCGCGGGCGTCGACTCGCTGGTGATCGCCAGCCCGCCGCAGAAGACCAACCCGGAGCCGTTCGCCGGGCTGCCGCACCCGACGATTCTGGCGGCGGCGGCGCTGCTGGGCGTCGACGAGGTGTGGGCCGTCGGCGGCGCCCAGTCCGTGGCGCTGCTGGCGCACGGCGGCACCGACACCGACGGCACCGAGCTCGCGCCGGTCGACATGATCACCGGCCCCGGCAACATCTACGTCACCGCCGCCAAGCGGATCTGCCGCTCGCTGGTGGGCATCGACGCCGAGGCCGGCCCGACCGAGATCGCGATCCTGGCCGACCACACCGCCGACCCGGCGCACGTCGCCGCCGACCTGATCAGCCAGGCCGAGCACGACGAGATGGCGGCCAGTGTGCTGGTCACCCCGTCGGTCGAGCTGGCCGACGCCACCGACCGTGAACTGGTCGAGCAGCTCAAGACCACCGTGCACCGCGAGCGGGTGGCCGCCGCGCTGGGCGGTAAGCAGTCGGCCATCGTGCTGGTCGACGACCTTCAGGCCGGTATCCGGGTGGTCAACTCGTACGCCGCCGAGCACCTGGAGATCCAGACCAAGGACGCCCGCGAGGTGGCCGGGCGGATCCGGTCGGCAGGCGCGATCTTCGTCGGCGCCTACTCACCGGTCAGCCTCGGTGACTACTGCGCGGGTTCCAACCATGTGCTGCCCACCGCCGGCTGTGCCCGGCACTCCTCGGGGCTGTCGGTGCAGACGTTCCTGCGCGGCATCCACGTCATCGACTACGACGAGGCCGCGCTCAAGGACGTGTCCGGATACGTCATCACGCTGGCCCAGGCCGAGAACCTGCCCGCCCACGGCGAGGCGGTGCGGCGGAGGTTCGAGCGGTGAGCGCCGGCGACGTGCCCGGTGCCCGCGTATCGCTCGACGACCTGCCGCTGCGCGCCGACCTGCGGGGTAAATCCCCGTACGGCGCACCGCAACTCGACGTGCCGGTGCGGCTCAACACCAACGAGAACCCGCACCCGCCCAGCCAGGCGCTGATCGACGACGTGACCGCGTCGGTGGCCGCGGTGGCGGGGGAGTTGCACCGCTATCCCGACCGCGACGCGGTGGCGCTGCGCACCGACCTGGCGGCCTACGTCACCAGACAGACCGGCACCCGGGTGACCGTCGAGAACGTCTGGGCGGCAAACGGATCCAACGAGATCCTGCAGCAGCTGCTGCAGGCGTTCGGTGGGCCGGGCCGCAGCGCGATCGGGTTCGTGCCGTCGTACTCGATGCACCCGATCATCTCCGACGGCACCCAGACCGCGTGGCTGGTGGCCAACCGCGCCGCCGACTTCAGCCTCGACACCGACGCCGCGGCCGCCGCGATCCGTGCGCACAACCCCGACATCGTGTTCGTCACCAGCCCGAACAACCCGTCGGGACAGAGCGTTCCGTTGGCCGACCTGCGCCGCCTGCTCGACGCGATGAGCGGCGGCGTGATGATCGTCGACGAGGCCTACGGTGAGTTCTCCTCGCAGCCCAGCGCCGTGGCGCTGATCGACGATTACCCGCAGCGGCTGGTGGTGAGCCGGACCATGAGCAAGGCGTTCGCGTTCGCCGGCGGCCGGCTGGGCTACCTGATCGCCGCGCCCGCCGTGATCGACGCGATGCTGCTGGTGCGCCTGCCGTACCACCTGTCGGTGCTGACCCAGGCCGCCGCGCGCGCCGCGCTGCGGCACGCCGACGACACCCTGGCCAGCGTCGCCACCCTGATCGCCGAACGCAACCGGGTCTCGGCGGCGCTGTCGGAGATGGGTTTCACCGTCATTCCCAGCGATGCCAACTTCATCCTGTTCGGCGAGTTCGCCGACGCCCCCGCCACCTGGCAGCGTTACCTGGACGCCGGGGTGCTGATCCGCGACGTCGGCATCCCCGGGTACCTGCGCGCCACCACCGGCCTGGCAGCGGAGAACGACGCGCTGCTGGCCGTCAGCGCCCGGCTGGCCAAGACCGAACTATCCACCCTAGGAGCAACGTGACCGAGCCGCGTCGGGCTGTTATCGAGCGCACGACCAAGGAAAGCGACATCCGCGTCGAGCTGAACCTCGACGGCACCGGGCAGGTGAGCGTCGACACCGGCGTGCCGTTCTTCGACCACATGCTGACCTCGCTGGGCAGCCACGCCAGCTTCGACCTGACCGTCGTGGCGCGCGGTGACATCGAGATCGAGGGCCACCACACCATCGAGGACACCGCGATCGTGCTGGGCCAGGCGCTCGGGCAGGCGCTCGGCGACAAGAAGGGCATCCGCCGCTTCGGCGACGCCTGGATCCCGATGGACGAGACCCTCGCCCACGCCGCGGTCGACGTGTCCGGCCGGCCGTACTGCGTGCACACCGGCGAACCGGAGCACATGCTGCACTTCACCATCGCCGGCTCGCAGGCGCCGTACCACACCGTCGTCAACCGGCACGTGTTCGAGTCGCTGGCGCTCAACGCGCGCATCGCGCTGCACGTGCGCACCATCTACGGCCGCGACCCGCACCACATCACCGAGGCCGAGTACAAGGCGGTGGCGCGGGCGCTGCGCCAGGCCGTCGAGTACGACGCCCGGGTGACCGGTGTGCCGTCGACGAAAGGTGTGCTGTGACAAAGCGAGTGGTGATCCTCGACTACGGATCGGGGAACCTGCGCTCGGCCCAGCGCGCCCTGGAGCGGGTCGGCGCCGACGTCACCGTCACCGCCGACGCCGAGGCCGCAGGCAACGCCGACGGGCTGGTGGTGCCCGGGGTGGGTGCGTTCGCGGCGTGCATGGCGGGGCTGCGCGGCATCGGCGGTGAGCGGATCATCGCCGAGCGGGTGGCCGCGGGTCGACCGGTGCTCGGGATCTGCGTCGGCATGCAGATCCTGTTCGCCCGCGGTGTGGAGTTCGGGGTACAGACCGACGGCTGCGGGATGTGGCCCGGTGCGGTGGTCAGGCTGGATGCGCCGGTGATCCCGCACATGGGCTGGAACGTCGTCGACGCCCCCACCGACAGCGTGCTGTTCGCCGGGATCGACCCGGGCACCCGGTTCTACTTCGTGCACTCCTACGCCGCCCAGCAGTGGGAGGGCGATCCGTCCGCGAAGCTGACCTGGGCCACGCACGGTGTGCCGTTCCTGGCCGCCGTGGAGGACGGTCCGCTGTCGGCGACGCAGTTCCATCCCGAGAAGAGCGGCGACGCCGGTGCCGCATTACTGACCAACTGGGTGAAGGCATTAGGTTGACCGACGTGTCGCAACGACTGATTCTGCTTCCCGCTGTCGACGTGGTCGACGGCAAAGCCGTCCGCCTCGTGCAGGGCCAGGCCGGCAGTGAGACCGAGTACGGATCGGCCCTCGACGCCGCGCTGACCTGGCAGCGCGACGGCGCGGAGTGGATCCACCTGGTCGACCTCGACGCCGCGTTCGGCCGCGGCTCCAACCGTGAGCTGCTGGCCGACGTGGTCGGCAAGCTCGACGTCAAGGTCGAGCTGTCCGGCGGCATCCGCGACGACGAGTCGCTGGCCGCCGCGCTGGCCACCGGCTGCGCCCGGGTCAACCTGGGCACCGCCGCGCTGGAGAACCCGCAGTGGTGCGCGAAGGTGGTCGCCGAGCACGGCGACAAGGTGGCCGTCGGCCTGGACGTCAAGATCGTCGACGGCCAGCACCGGCTGCGCGGCCGCGGCTGGGAGACCGACGGCGGCGACCTGTGGGAGGTACTGGAACGCCTTGACCGCGAGGGCTGTTCGCGCTTCGTCGTCACCGACGTCACCAAGGACGGCACGCTGCGGGGCCCGAACCTGGAACTGCTGTCGCAGGTGACCGACCGCACGGATGCGCCGGTGATCGCCTCCGGCGGGGTGTCCAGCCTCGACGACCTGCGCGCGATCGCCACCCTCACCGACCGCGGGGTCGAGGGTGCGATCGTCGGGAAGGCGTTGTACGCCGGGCGGTTCACGCTGCCCGAGGCGCTGGCCGCGGTGGGAGGCTAGATGGCGGTGGACGTCGGCGACCTCAACGCGCTGGTCGCCGAGGCCGCCCGGATCCTCGACGAGGCGTCGGTCCCGTTCATCGAGGGGCACCGAGCGGAGTCCGCGGTGCAGAAGAAGGGCAACGACTTCGCCACCGAGGTGGATCTGGCCATCGAACGCCAGGTGGTGGCCGCGCTCACCGAGCGCACCGGGATCGGGGTGCACGGCGAGGAGTTCGGCGGCGCCGACCTGAACTCGCCGCTGGTGTGGGTGCTCGACCCGATCGACGGCACGTTCAACTACGCCGCCGGTTCGCCGATGGCGGCGATCCTGCTGGGCCTGGTCCGCGACGGCGAACCGGTCGCCGGGCTGACCTGGATTCCGTTCACCGGCGAGAAGTTCACCGCCGTCGTCGGCGGACCGCTGCGCAAGAACGGGGTGGAGCAGCCGCCGGTCGAACCGACGCCGCTGTCGGACGCCATCGTCGGGATGAGCACGTTCAACGTCGACTCCCGCGGCCGGGTGCCCGGACGTTACCGGCTCGCGGTCATGGAGAACCTGAGCCGGGAGTGCTCGCGGATGCGTATGCACGGCGCCACCGGCATCGACCTGGCCTACACAGCGGCCGGAATCCTCGGCGGCGCAATCAGTTTCAGCGGGCACCCGTGGGACCACGCCGCCGGGGTCGCGCTGATCCGGGCGGCCGGGGGAGTGGTCACCGACCTGGCGGGCGGCGACTGGAAGGTGGACTCGCCGTCGGCGCTGGTCGGGGCTCCCGGCACGCATCAGCAACTGCTCGATCTGCTGCGTGCGGTCGGCGATCCGGAGGACTACCGATGAACCCGAAAGATCTGGCGGTCCGCGTCATCCCGTGCCTCGACGTCGACGGCGGCCGGGTGGTCAAGGGCGTCAACTTCGAGAACCTGCGTGACGCGGGGGATCCCGTCGAACTGGCGGCCGCCTACGACGCGGAGGGCGCCGACGAGCTGACCTTCCTCGACGTCACCGCGTCCTCGTCGGGGCGGGCCACCATGCTCGAGGTGGTCAAGCGCACCGCCGAGCAGGTGTTCATCCCGCTGACCGTCGGCGGCGGGGTGCGCTCGGTCGAGGACGTCGACGTGCTGCTGCGCGCCGGCGCCGACAAGGTGTCGGTGAACACCGCGGCCATCGCCCGGCCCGAACTGCTGGCCGAGATGTCGCGGCAGTTCGGCTCGCAGTGCATCGTGCTGTCGGTCGACGCCCGCACCGTGCCCGAGGGTGGCCAGCCGACCCCGTCGGGCTGGGAGGTCACCACCCACGGCGGGCGGCGCGGCACCGGCATCGACGCGATCGAATGGGCGGTGCGCGGCGCCGAACTCGGCGTCGGCGAGATCCTGCTGAACTCCATGGACGCCGACGGCACCAAGGCCGGCTTCGACCTGCCGATGATCCGCGCGGTGCGCGGCGCGGTGAACATCCCGGTGATCGCCAGCGGCGGTGCCGGTGCGCCAGAGCATTTCGCGCCCGCCGTGCAGGCAGGCGCCGACGCGGTGCTGGCGGCCAGCGTGTTCCACTTCCGCGACCTGACCATCGGGCAGGTGAAGGCGGCGATGGCCGCGGAGGGGATCGTGGTGCGATGAGCGCTTGCGCGAAGAGCCGAGGGCACCGATGAGCGCGCTGGATCCGGAGATCGCGGCGCGGCTCAAACGCGACGCCAACGGGCTGATCGCCGCCGTCGTGCAGGAGCGGTCCACCCGGCAGGTGCTGATGATGGCGTGGATGAACGACGAGGCGCTGGCCCGCACGCTGGAAACCCGTCGCGCAACGTACTTCTCACGGTCACGTCAGCAGCTGTGGGTCAAGGGCGAGACCTCCGGGCACACCCAGTACGTGCACTCGGTGCGACTGGACTGCGACGGCGACACCGTGCTGCTGGAGGTCGACCAGGTCGACGGCGCCTGCCACACCGGCGATCACACCTGCTTCGACGCCGCCCAACTCCTCGCCCCCGAGGCCCGCGCCGACCAGCGGCCCTCGTCGTAGCTGACCTTCACCGGGTGCGCGAACGCCGCGCTGACGGTCCCCGTCGTCACCGTCTCGCGCGCAGGTCCGCTGGCCACCGTGCGGCCCTCGGCGATCAGCAGGGCGTGCGTCGTCGTGGTCGGCAGTTCCTCGAGGTGGTGGGTGACCAGGATCGACGCCACGTCGGGATGGGTCTCGTCGAGCGTGTCGAGGGTCTCCAACAGCTGTTCGCGGGCGGCCACGTCCAGGCCGGTGGTGGGCTCGTCGAGCAGTAGCAGCTTCGGCTCGGCGACCAGTGCCCGCGCGATCAGCGTGCGGCCCCGCTCACCCTGCGACAGCGTCGGCCACGCGTCGGATGCCTTGTGCGACAAGCCGACCGCGTCGATCATCGCGTCGGCATGGGCGAGCTGCTTGGCGGTCGGCGTCCACCGCATCGGCACGTCGATGGTGGCGGTGATGCCGGTCAGCACCACCTCGCGGACGGTCAGCGGGTGCTGCAACCGGTGCCGCGGGTTGACGTGGCCGATCGAATGGCGCAGCGCCGCCAGATCGGTGCGGCCCATCCGGTTGCCGAGGATGGTGACGGTGCCGGTGGTCGGGAACGTCATCGCCGCGCAGAAACCCAGCAGGGTGCTCTTGCCTGCGCCGTTGGGACCCAGCAGCGCCCAGTGTTCACCGGCCTGCACGGTCAACGAGATGCCGTCGATGATCTGCTTGCCGTTGCGCCGGAACGTCACATCGGCGAGCTCGAGGACCGCGGTCACGCTGACCGGCGCTGCCGCAGCACCGCGAGGGCCTTGTCGGCGTGGGCGTTCATGTTGACCTCGGAGGCGATCACCGCCAGCACCGTACGGTCGGTGTCGATCACGAACGTGGTGCGTTTGACCGGCAGGACCCTGCCCAGCAGCCCGCGTTTGACGCCGAACCGGGTGGCCACCGCGCCGTCGCTGTCCGACAGCAGCGGGTAACCGAAACCCTCCCGACCGGCGAACGTGGCCTGCCGGTCGACCGGGTCGGTGCTGATGCCCACCGGGGTGGCGCCGACGGCGGCGAACTCCGCGGCCAGGTCCCGGAAGTGGCACGCCTCCCTGGTGCAGCCCGGGGTCATGGCGGCGGGATAGAAGAACAACACGATGGGGCCGGCTTCGAGCAGCCCGCTGAGGCTGCGCGGCGTGCCGGTCTGGTCCGGCAGCGTGAAGTCCGCGACCGTGTCGCCTTCTCTGAGGTCACCCTGCTTCATGATCACCAACGCTAGTCCGTGCGCAGATCGCCCTCACCGCGTCTGGGACACTTGACGGGTGCAATCCACCGCCACCCCGCTCGCGCTGACGACCTCGCGCGAGGACTTCCGGGCACTGGCCGCCGGGCACCGCGTGGTGCCGGTGACCCGCAAGGTCCTCGCCGACAGCGAGACGCCGCTGTCGGCGTACCGCAAGCTGGCCGCCAACCGGCCCGGAACGTTTCTGCTGGAGTCCGCCGAGAACGGCCGGTCCTGGTCGCGCTGGTCGTTCATCGGCGCCGGTGCGCCGTCGGCGCTGACCGTGCGCGACGGTGAGGCGGTGTGGCTGGGCACCACCCCGCAGGACGCCCCGCAGGGCGGAGACCCGCTGGTCGCGCTGCGCCAGACCCTGGAGCTGCTCAGGACCGAGCCGGTGCCCGGGCTGCCTCCGCTGTCCAGCGGGCTGGTCGGCTTCTTCGCCTACGACATGGTGCGCCGGCTGGAGCGGTTGCCCGAGCTGACCGTCGACGACCTCGGCCTGCCGGACATGCTGCTGCTGCTGGCCACCGACATCGCCGCCGTCGACCACCACGAGGGCACCATCACGCTGATCGCCAACGCGGTGAACTGGAACGGCACCGACGAGCGGGTGGACTGGGCCTACGACGACGCCGTGGCCCGGCTGGACGTGATGACCGCCGCACTCGGCGAGCCGCTGCCCTCGACGGTGGCGACGTTCAGCAGGCCCGAGCCGCGGCACCGCGCGCAGCGCACCCTCGACGAGTACACCCGCATCGTCGACAAGCTGGTCGGCGACATCGAGGCCGGTGAGGCGTTCCAGGTGGTGCCGTCGCAGCGGTTCGAGATGGACACCACCGCCGATCCGCTCGACGTGTACCGGATGCTGCGGGTGTCCAACCCCAGCCCGTACATGTACCTGCTCAACGTGCCCGACGCCGACGGCGGCCTGGACTTCTCGATCGTCGGCTCCAGCCCGGAGGCGCTGGTGACGGTCAAGGACGGCCGGGCCACCACCCACCCGATCGCGGGCACCCGCTGGCGCGGCGCCACCGAGGAGGAGGACCTGCTGCTCGAGAAGGAGCTGCTGGCCGACGAGAAGGAACGCGCCGAACATCTGATGCTGGTCGACCTCGGCCGCAACGACCTGGGCCGGGTGTGCACCCCCGGCACGGTGAAGGTCGAGGACTACAGCCACATCGAGCGCTACAGCCACGTCATGCACCTGGTGTCGACGGTGACCGGGCTGCTGGCCGAGGGTAGGACCGCGCTGGACGCGGTCGCCGCGTGCTTCCCGGCCGGCACCCTGACCGGTGCGCCGAAGGTGCGGGCGATGGAGCTCATCGAGGAGGTCGAGCTGACCCGTCGCGGCCTGTACGGCGGCGTGCTGGGCTACCTCGACTTCGCGGGCAACGCCGACTTCGCGATCGCGATCCGCACCGCGCTGATGCGCGACGGGGTCGCCTACGTGCAGGCCGGCGGCGGCGTCGTCGCCGACTCCAACGGGCCCTACGAGTTCACCGAGGCCTCCAACAAGGCCCGCGCGGTGCTCAACGCCATCGCCGCGGCGGAAACGCTGTCCGAACCGTGATCCGGGCGGCCCAGGCAGGACTCGCGCTCGCCGCGGCGGGCCTGTGGGGTGCCTCGCGGCTCACCTGGGTCGAGGTGACGTCGTTCGACGGGCTGGGCCAGCCGAAGACCGTCGCGCTCAGCGGCGGCACCTGGTCGACGGCGCTGGTGCCGCTGGCGGTGCTGCTGCTGGCCGCAGCGGTGGCCGCGCTGGCGGTGCGCGGATGGCCGTTGCGGGCGCTGGCGGTGCTGGTCGCCGCTGTCAGCGCGGGCACCGTGTACCTGGCGATCAGCCTGTGGGTGATCACCGATGTGGCGGTGCGGGCCTCCAACCTCGCCGAATCGCCGGTCGCCGACATCATCGGCACCCAGCGCCACTACACCGGCGCGGTGCTCACCCTCGTCGCCTCGGTGCTGACGCTGGTGTGCGCGGTGCTGCTGATGCGCTCGGCCGGCCGGGACACGGCCACTCCGGCGCGCTACAGCCGCCGCACCGCCCCACCACAGGCCCGAACCGGGGACACCCAGAGCGGTGAGACGATGTCCGAACGGGCCATCTGGGACGCCCTCGACGCGGGCACCGATCCGACTGATCCGGACAACAAGGGGCGGTGAGCACCGATGATGTGGCCCCCGCTACTCTTCGTGGTTGAAGATCGTCCGAAGTCCGGGGAAGGGAAGCGGCACTCATGAGTTCGGCAACCGTGCTCGACTCGATCATCGAGGGAGTCCGCGCCGACGTCGCCGCCCGCGAGGAACTGGTCCCGCTCGCCGAGATCAAGGCCAGGGCCAAGGACGCGCCGCCTCCGCTGGACGTGATGGCGGCGCTTCGCGCCCCAGGCATCGCGGTGATCGCGGAGGTCAAGCGGGCCAGTCCGTCGCGCGGCGATCTGGCCAACATTCCCGACCCCGCCGATCTGGCCCGGGCCTACGAGGCCGGCGGTGCGCGCGTGATCAGCGTGCTGACCGAGCAGCGCCGGTTCAAGGGGTCGCTGGCCGATCTGGACGCGGTGCGCGCGGCGGTGTCAATCCCGGTGCTGCGCAAGGACTTCATCGTGCAGCCGTACCAGATCCACGAGGCGCGGGCGCACGGCGCCGACATGCTGCTGCTGATCGTCGCGGCGCTGGAGCAGTCGGTGCTCGAGGCGCTGCTGGAGCGCACCGAGTCGTTGGGCATGACCGCGCTGGTCGAGGTGCACACCGAGGAGGAGGCCGACCGCGCGCTGTCGGCGGGCGCCTCCGTGATCGGGGTCAACGCCCGCGATCTGAAGACGATGACCGTCGACCGGGACTGCTTCGCGCGGATCGCGCCGGGGCTGCCCACCGACGTCATCCGCGTCGCCGAGTCCGGCGTCCGGGGGCCGGCGGACCTGCTGGCCTACGCCGGCGCTGGCGCCGACGCCGTCCTGGTCGGCGAGGGCGTGGTCACCAGCGGTGATCCGCGTACCGCCGTCGCCGATCTCGTCACCGCCGGCACGCATCCGTCGTGCCCGAAACCCGCACGCTGACAAGTGGCTGATATCACCGGGCCTGAACTGCCCCGTTCCAGCGCCGCCGTCGCCGAGCCGAGTCCCCACGACCCCGACGAGCGCGGACACTTCGGCAAGTACGGCGGGCGCCTGGTCGCCGAAGCCCTGATGGCGGTGATCGAAGAGGTCACCTCCGCCTACGAGAAGGCCCGCGGCGATCAGACGTTCCTCGACGAATTGGACCGCCTGCAACGGCATTACACCGGTCGGCCGTCACCGCTGTACGAGGCGGAGCGGCTGTCCGAGCACGCGGGCGGCGCCCGGATCTTCCTGAAACGAGAAGACCTCAACCACACCGGATCCCACAAGATCAACAACGTGCTGGGGCAGGCGCTGCTGGCCAAGAAGATGGGCAAGACGCGGGTGATCGCCGAGACCGGCGCCGGCCAGCACGGGGTGGCGACCGCGACGGCGTGCGCGCTGCTCGGGCTCGAGTGCGTGATCTACATGGGTGCCGTCGACACCGCGCGCCAGGCGCTCAACGTCGCGCGGATGCGGCTGCTCGGTGCGACGGTGGTGTCGGTCGAGTCGGGTTCCAAGACACTCAAGGACGCGATCAACGACGCGTTCCGCGACTGGGTCACCAACGCCGACAGCACCTACTACTGCTTCGGGACCGCGGCCGGGCCGCATCCGTTCCCGATGATGGTGCGCGACTTCCAGCGGGTGATCGGGTTGGAGGCCCGCGCGCAGATCCAGGCGCAGGCGGGCCGGCTGCCCGACGCGGTGACCGCGTGCATCGGCGGCGGCTCCAACGCGATCGGGATCTTCCACGCGTTCATCGACGATCCGGGCGTGCGGCTGGTCGGCTTCGAGGCCGCCGGCGACGGCGTCGAAACCGGCCGTCACGCAGCGACTTTCACCGGTGGTTCACCCGGTGCGTTCCAGGGCTCGTTCTCCTACCTGCTGCAGGACGAGGACGGACAGACCATCGAATCGCATTCCATCTCAGCGGGATTGGACTATCCCGGGGTGGGCCCCGAGCACGCCTACCTCAAGGACATCGGCCGCGCCGAGTACCGGCCGATCACCGACACCGAGGCGATGGACGCGTTCTCGCTGCTGTGCCGCACCGAGGGCATCATCCCGGCGATCGAGTCGGCGCACGGGGTGGCCGGTGCACTCAAGCTCGGCAGGGAGCTGGGCCCCGGTTCGATCATCGTGGTGAACCTGTCGGGCCGCGGCGACAAGGATGTCGAGACCGCCGCGAAGTGGTTCGGGCTGTTGGACGGTGACGCGTGAGCCGGTTGGGTCCCATCTTCGAGACGTGCCGAAACGAGGGCCGCGCCGCGCTGATCGGGTATCTGCCGACGGGGTTTCCCGATGTGCAGACCTCGATCTCGGCGATGACCACACTGGTCGAGAACGGCTGCGATGTCGTCGAGGTAGGTGTCGCGTACTCCGATCCGGGTATGGACGGACCGGTGATCGCGGCCGCCACCGAGGCGGCGCTGCGCGGCGGGGTGCGGGTGCGCGACGCGCTCACCGCGGTCGAGGCCATCGCCAACGCCGGGGGTAGCGCGGTGGTGATGACGTACTGGAACCCCGTGCTGAAGTGGGGTGTGGACGCGTTCGCCCGTGACCTGGCGGCCGCCGGGGGACTGGGGCTGATCACCCCGGACCTCATCCCGGAGGAGGCCGACGAGTGGATGGCCGCCTCGGAGGCGCACGATCTGGACCGGATCTTCCTGGTGGCGCCGTCGTCGACGCCGGAGCGGCTGTCGATGACGGTGAGGGCCTCGCGCGGTTTCGTCTACGCCGCCTCGACGATGGGCGTCACCGGCGCCCGCGACGCGGTGTCGTCGGCCGCACCGGAGCTCGTGCGCCGGGTCCGCGAGGTGTCCGACATCCCGGTCGGTGTGGGTCTCGGTGTGCGGTCACGTGAGCAGGCGGCGGAGATCGCCTCCTACGCCGACGGCGTGATCGTCGGCTCGGCGTTGGTGTCGGCGCTGCAGGACGGGGTGGACGCGGTCGCGGCGCTGACCACGGAACTGGCAGAAGGCGTCCGGCAGAGGATCACTGCGTGAGCGCGACGGACTCGGCGGTGACGTACCTGGCGGCGATACCCAGCCCGGCGCAGGGCGTCTGGCATCTGGGACCGGTACCGCTGCGGGCCTACGCGCTGTGCATCATCGCCGGCATCATCGTGGCGCTGATCCTCGGCGACCGCCGGTGGGAGGCCCGCGGCGGCGAACGCGGCGTCATCTACGACATCGCGCTGTGGGCGGTGCCGTTCGGTCTGCTCGGCGGCCGGATCTACCACGTGATCACCGACTGGCACCGGTATTTCGGCGAGGGCGGAGCCGGGTTCAGCGGTGTGCTGCGCATCTGGGAGGGCGGCCTCGGCATCTGGGGCGCGGTCGCGCTGGGCGGTGTGGGCGCCTGGATCGCCTGCCGCAGACGCAAGATCCCGCTGCCCGCGTTCGGCGACGCGATCGCGCCGGGAATCGTTCTGGCACAGGCGATCGGGCGGCTCGGCAACTATTTCAACCAGGAGCTGTACGGCGGGCCGACGACGGTGCCGTGGGCGCTGGAGATCTACGAGCGGCGCAACGCCGCAGGCGTGGTGGACAACCTCAACGGCGTGTCGACCGGCGAGGTCGTCGCGCTGGTGCACCCCACGTTCCTGTACGAACTGCTGTGGAACGTCCTGGTTTTCGTCGTGCTGATCTGGGTCGACCGGCGGTTCAAGTTCGGCCACGGCCGGTTGTTCGCGCTGTATGTGGCGGCCTACTGCGTGGGCCGGTTCTGGATCGAGCTGCTGCGGGCCGATGAGGCCACGCTGATCGAGGGTGTCCGGATCAACTCGTTCACCGCGACGTTCGTGTTCATCGGCGCCGTCGTGTACATCATGGTCGCGCCGAAGGGGCGGGAGGATCCGGCGTCGCTGAGGGCCCAGGACTGGCCGGAGGACCTGACCGAGGAACTGACGGCGGTCTCCGCGACGTCGGGCGTCGTGGCCGCGGTGAAGGCCGCCGCCGACGAGGAGATCACCCAGCGGCTGCCCGCCGAGGCGCTCGTCGCCGACCCGCCCGACGAGGAGCTCACCGACATCCTGGCCGAGGCGGGAGAGGACGTCGACCAGCAGCGAGTCGCGCAACAGCACGACGACGATCCGGAGGACGGCCTGCTCGACGTGCTGGCCGAGGCGACCGAGCACATCTTCTACGTGTTCGATCCGACGCCGACGCCCGACCCCGAGCCGGCCGCTGATCCGGTCGAGGAGGATGCGGGCGAACCGGAGGTCGAGACCTTCGAGCATGCGCGCAGGCTCGCCGAGCTCACCGATGACGACGGGCTGATCGACGTGCTGGCCGAGGCCGCCGAACAACTGGCCACCGAGACGGGGATCGACCTGTACGGCACGTCGCAACCGGCCGCGGCCGACGACCCCGAGCCTGTGACGGCTGAGCCTGAGTTCGACGAGGCTGAGGAGCCCGAGGCAAGCGAGGAACCCGCGGACGAGCCCGAGCCCGAACCTGAAGAAAGCGGCCGAGTGCGCCGGTGGCTGCGGCGCCGCAACCGCTGACCCTGTCAAACCACCACTCAACGAAAGCCGATATGTCCGAGGACCAGAAGCCCGACGTTCCCCCGAACCACCTCTCCATCGATCCGCGCAGCCCCTTCTACGACGAGGAGGCGCTCCTGCGTGGTGTAGGCATTCGCGTCAACGGCACCGAGAAGATCAACGTGCACGAGTACGACGTCGACGAGGGATGGGTGCGCGTCGAGGTGCCCACCGCCAAAGACCGCCGCGGCAACCCGATGGTCGTCAAGCTCACCGGCACGGTCGAACCGTTCTTCCGTGACCTGGAGGACGAGAACTAACCGGGTTACGCCGAACGTGAACTTGTGGACGAGAAATCGGCGAAATCTCGCACATAACTTCACGTTCGCCGCGGGATCGCCCTCGCGGCTGCGGTCCGGCCACGCCGACTTCTGGCATGCTGGGGGCCATGACTGAGCCGCCGTTCAGTGGCAATGAGCCCGGTGCCACCCCGCCGCCCGGACAGTACCCGCCTCCACCCGGCCAATATCCGCCCCCGCCCGGGCAGTATCCGCCGCCACCGGGGTATCCGGCCTTCGTCGATCCGACAGCGCCCTACGGCCGTCACCCGCTGACGGGGGAGCCGTACTCGGGGAAGTCGAAGGTCATCGCCGGGCTGCTGCAGCTGATCGGGTTGGTGGGCATCGCCGGCGTCGGCCGGATCTACCTCGGCTACACCACCCTCGGTGTCGTTCAGCTCATCGTCGGCCTCGTCACCTGCGGCCTCGGCGCGGTGATCTGGGGCATCATCGACGCGGTGCTGATCCTCACCGACCGGGTCCGCGACCCGCAGGGACTCCCGCTGCGCGACACCACCTGACGACCATGGCCCGCTACGCCGCACTGGGGGCGGGCGCCGCACTCGCCGGGGCACTGACCTACATCGGTATCGCCGACCCGCACCGCCCCGGCTCGCTGTTCCCGCCCTGCCCGTTCCGCGCCCTGACCGGACTGAACTGTCCCGGCTGCGGCGGCCTGCGGATGACCCACGACCTGCTGCACGGTGACCTCGCCGCCGCGGTCACCGACAACGTGTACCTGCTCGTCGGCCTGCCGCTTTTGCTGGGCTGGCTGCTGCTGCGGGCCCGGCAGGGTAAGCCACCGATGAACATCGCGGCCGTCACAGTGATTCTCGTCTCGGCCCTGACGTGGACGATCGTCCGAAATTTACCCGGATTCCCGCTGGTCCCGACGGTTCTGCCGGGGTGAGCGCGCCGGCGCGCTGATACAATCGCCAGTGGGCCGGTGCAGTCCCGGACATGAACTCTTCCGGACTGCGAAGGTGCGTCACGATGCTCTTCTCGGCTTTTCCCGATCCCCAGGGTCTGTATGACTCCGCCAACGAGGCTGACTCCTGTGGCGTCGCCATGGTGGCCGATATCCAGGGCCGCCGCTCGCACGGCATCGTCTCGGACGGCCTGATCGCACTCGAGCATCTCGATCACCGCGGCGCCGCCGGCGCCGAGCCCAACAGCGGCGACGGCGCGGGCATCCTGATCCAGCTGCCGGTCGACCTGCTCCGCGAGGTCGTCGACTTCGAGCTGCCGCAGCCGGGCCCCGACGGCGCCAACACCTTCGCCGCCGGCCTGTGCTTCATGCCGCAGGACCCGGAGGCGCGCGAGACCGCCCGCCGGGCCGTCGAGGCCATCGCCGCCGACGAGGGGCTGACCGTGCTCGGCTGGCGTGTCCTGCCGGTCGACCCGCAGGGCGCCGATCTCGGCGCCACCGCGCTGGGCTGCATGCCGCACATGGAGCAGCTGTTCGTCACCTCACCCGACGGCCTCGGAGGTCTCGACCTCGACCGGCACGTCTACCCGATGCGCAAGCGCGCCGAGCGTGAGGGCGTCTACTTCCCGACGCTGTCCAGCCGCACCATGGCCTACAAGGGCATGCTGACCACCAAGCAGCTGCCGCTGTACTTCCCGGATCTGCGCGACGAGCGCTGCCGCAGCGCCATCGCGATCGTGCACAGCCGGTTCTCCACGAACACGTTCCCGTCGTGGCCGCTGGCGCACCCGTTCCGCTTCGTCGCCCACAACGGCGAGATCAACACCGTGCGCGGCAACCGCAACCGCATGCACGCCCGCGAGGCGATGCTCGCCAGCGCCAAGATCCCGGGGGACCTGTCGCGGCTGTCGCCGATCTGCACCCCGGAGGCGTCGGACTCGGCGTCCTTCGACGAGGTGCTCGAGCTGCTGCACCTCGGTGGCCGCAGCCTGCCGCACGCCGTGCTGATGATGATCCCGGAGGCGTGGGAGAACAACACCACGATGGACCCCGCCGAGCGGGCCTTCTGGCAGTACCACGCCTCGCTGATGGAGCCGTGGGACGGCCCGGCGTGCGTCACCTTCACCGACGGCACCCTGGTCGGTGCGGTGCTGGACCGCAACGGGTTACGGCCCGGCCGGTGGTGGCGCACCATCGACGACCGGGTGATCCTCGCCAGCGAGAGCGGGGTGCTCGACGTGCCCTCGTCGCAGATCGTGGCCAAGGGCCGTCTGCAGCCCGGCAAGATGTTCCTCGTCGACACCGCCGAGGGCCGCATCGTCAGCGACGACGAGATCAAGGAGCGGCTGGCCAAGCAGGAACCGTACGAGGAGTGGCTGCACGCTGGCCTGCTCGACGTGGCCACCCTGCCGGAGCGGGTCCGGGTCCAGCCCAACCACGAATCCGTTGTGCGCAGGCAGATCTCGTTCGGCTACACCGAGGAGGAGCTGCGCGTCCTGCTCACCCCGATGGCGGCCTCGGGCCAGGAGCCGATCGGTTCGATGGGCAGCGACACCCCGGTCGCGGTGCTCTCACAGCGGTCGCGGCTGCTCTACGACTACTTCGTCGAGCTCTTCGCGCAGGTGACCAACCCGCCGCTGGACGCGATCCGCGAAGAGGTCGTCACCTCGATGACCCGCATCATGGGTCCGGAGCAGAACCTGCTGGAGCCGACCGCCGCGTCGTGCCGCCAGATCCTGTTGCGCACCCCGATCATCGACAACGACGAGCTCAACAAGATCGTCCACATCAACGCCGACGGTGAGCATCCCGGTCTGCGCACCACGGTGCTGCGGGCGCTCTACGACGTGGAGCGCGGCGGCGAAGGTCTGGCCGACGCGCTGGAGGAGCTGCGGATCCGCGCCTCCGAGGCGATCGCCAAAGGCGCGCGCACGCTGGTCATCTCCGACCGCGACTCCGACCACACCCGCGCCCCGATCCCGTCGCTGCTGGCGGTGTCGGCGGTGCACCACCACCTGGTGCGCACCAAGCAGCGCACCAAGGTCGCGCTGGTGGTGGAGAGCGGCGACGCCCGCGAGGTGCACCACATGGCGCTGCTGATCGGCTTCGGCGCCGCCGCGGTCAACCCCTACCTCGCGTTCGAGTCGATCGAGGACCTGATCCGCGAGGGTGAGCTCACCGGCATCGACCCCGCCACCGCTGTGCGCAACTACTGCAAGGCGCTGAGCAAGGGCGTGATGAAGGTGATGAGCAAGATGGGCATCTCGACCGTCGCCTCCTACACCGCCGCGCAGGCGTTCGAGGCCGTCGGCATCGACAAGTCCGTCATCGACGAGTACTTCACCGGCACCCCGAGCCAGCTCGGCGGTGTCGACCTCGACGTCATCGCCGAGGAGGTCAAGCTGCGGCACCGCCGCGCCTACCCGGAGAACCCGACCGAGCGGGTGCACCGTCGGCTCGAGGTCGGCGGCGAGTACCAGTTCCGCCGCGAGGGCGAGCTGCATCTGTTCACCCCGGAAGTCGTTTTCCTGCTGCAGCATTCGACGCGCACCGGCCGCTACGACGTGTTCCAGAAGTACTCCGACGAGGTGGACCGGCTGTCCCGCGAGGGCGGCACGCTGCGCGGGCTGTTCGACTTCAAGAAGACCCGGCCCCCGGTGCCGCTGGAGGAGGTCGAGCCCGTCGAGTCGATCCTCAAGCGGTTCAACACCGGCGCGATGAGCTACGGGTCGATCTCCGCCGAGGCGCACGAGACGCTGGCGATCGCGATGAACAACCTGGGCGCTCGCTCCAACTCCGGTGAGGGCGGCGAGGACACCGACCGCCTCTACGACCCGAAGCGGCGCAGCGCCGTCAAACAGGTCGCCTCCGGGCGGTTCGGTGTCACCAGCGACTACCTGGTCAACGCCACCGATATCCAGATCAAGATGGCCCAAGGCGCGAAACCCGGTGAGGGCGGCCAGCTTCCGGGTTTCAAGGTGTACCCGAACATCGCCAGGACCCGGCACTCCACGCCGGGCGTCGGCCTGATCTCACCGCCGCCGCACCACGATATCTACTCGATCGAGGACCTGGCGCAGCTGATCCACGACCTCAAGAACGCCAACGACAAGGCGCGCATCCACGTCAAGCTGGTCAGCAGCGTCGGCGTCGGCACGGTGGCGGCCGGCGTGTCCAAGGCGCACGCCGACGTGGTGCTGATCTCCGGCTACGACGGCGGCACCGGTGCGGCGCCGCTCACCAGCCTCAAGCACGCGGGAATCCCGTGGGAGATCGGCCTGGCCGACACGCAGCAGACGTTGATGCTCAACGGGTTGCGCGACCGCATCACGGTCCAGTGCGACGGCGGTATGCGCACCGCGCGCGACGTCATCGTGGCCGCGCTGCTGGGCGCCGAGGAGTACGGCTTCGCGACCGCGCCGCTGGTGGTGTCGGGCTGCATCATGATGCGGGTCTGCCACCTCGACACCTGCCCGGTGGGTGTGGCGACGCAGAACCCGGAGCTGCGCAAGCGGTTCACCGGCAAGCCGGAGTTCGTGGAGAACTTCTTCCGGTTCATCGCCGAGGACGTCCGCAAGTACCTCGCCGAGCTCGGGTTCCGCAGCCTCGACGAGGCCATCGGCCACGCCGAGGTGCTCGACACCGCCGAGGGCGTCGCGCACTGGAAGAGCAGGGGCCTGGACCTGTCTCCGCTGTTCCGGGTGCCCGAGGTCGACAGCCCGCGGCGCTGCGTGCGCGAGCAGTACCACGCGCTGGACCAGGCGCTGGACCAGACGCTGATCCAGCTCGCCGAGGGCGCGCTGGAGGACGCGCACCCGGTGCGGCTGGAGCTGCCGATCCGCAACGTCAACCGCACCGTCGGCACGCTGCTCGGCTCGGAGGTCACCCGCCGCTACGGCGCGCAGGGCCTGCCCGACGACACCATCCACGTCACCTTGAGCGGGTCCGCCGGCCAGTCGCTGGGCGCGTTCCTGCCGCCGGGTATCACGCTCGAGCTCATCGGCGACGCCAACGACTATGTCGGCAAAGGCCTCTCGGGCGGGCGGATCATCGTCCGGCCGCCGGACGACGTGCTGTTCCTCGCCGAGGACAACGTGATCGCCGGCAACACCCTGCTGTTCGGCGCGACGTCGGGCGAGCTGTACCTGCGCGGCCGGGTGGGCGAGCGGTTCGCCGCACGCAACTCCGGGGCGCTGACCGTCGTCGAGGGCGTCGGCGACCATGCCTGCGAGTACATGACCGGCGGGCGTGTGGTGGTGCTGGGCAGGACCGGCCGCAACTTCGCGGCGGGCATGTCCGGCGGCATCGCCTACGTGCTCGGCCTGGATCCCAAGCGGGTCAACACCGAGATGGTCGACCTGCAGGCCCTCGAACCCGAGGACCTGACCTGGCTGCACGACGTGATCGCCCGCCACGCCCAGTACACCGGCAGCAGCCTGGCCGCGTCGGTGCTGGCCGACTGGCCAAGGCGCAGCGCCCAATTCACCAAGATCATGCCCCGCGACTATCAGCGCGTGCTGGAGGCCACCCGCACCGCCAAGCGCGAGGGACGTGACGTCGACACCGCGATCATGGAGGCGAGCCGTGGCTGACCCCACCGGATTTCTCAAGGTGCCCAAGGTCGAGGCGCCCAAGCGGCCCGTCGACGAACGGGTCGGCGACTGGCGCGAGGTCTACGCGCAGCAGGACATGAACGAGCGTGCCGCCGAGGTCGCCGAGCAGGCCCGCCGGTGCATGGACTGCGGAATCCCGTTCTGCCACTCCGGATCCGCGGGCTGCCCACTGGGCAACCTGATCCCGGAGTGGAACGATCTGGTGCGCCGGGGCCGCTGGGACGCCGCCAGCGACCGTCTGCACGCCACCAACAACTTCCCGGAGTTCACCGGACGGCTGTGCCCGGCGCCGTGTGAGGCGGCCTGCGTGCTGTCCATCTCCGAGGAGCACACCGGCGGCAGCGTCACGATCAAGCGCATCGAGCAGACCATCGCCGACCACGCCTGGCTCAACGGTCGCGTGCAACCGCAGCCCGCCGCCATCTCGACCGGCAGGAAGGTCGCGATCGTCGGTTCGGGACCGGCGGGACTGGCTGCCGCACAACAGCTCACCCGCGCCGGCCACGACGTGACGGTCTACGAGCGCGACGACCGGATCGGCGGGCTGATGCGCTACGGCATCCCGGAGTACAAGCTCGAGAAGGCGACGCTGGACCAGCGACTGGCCCAGATGCGGGCCGAGGGAACGCGGTTCGTCACCGAGACCGAGGTCGGCGTCGACGTCAGCGTCGAGCAGCTGCGCAACCAGTACGACGCGATCGTGCTGGCGGTGGGTGCGCTGCGGGCCCGCGACCACCAGGTCGAGGGCCGTCAGCTCAAGGGTGTGCACCTGGCGATGGAGCACCTGGTGCCCGCCAACAAGGAGTGCGAGGGCGACGGGCCCAGCCCGATCAGCGCCAAGGGCAAGCACGTGGTGATCATCGGCGGCGGTGACACCGGTGCTGACTGCCTGGGCACCGCGCACCGGCAGGGCGCGCTGTCGGTCACCCAGCTCGACTACAACCCGGAGCCTCCCGCCGTCCGCGACGACACCCGCACCCCGTGGCCGACGTGGCCGCTGGTGCTGCGCACCCGGCTGTCGCCGGCGCACGCCGAGGGTGGGGAGCGCCGCTACGAGGTCGCGGTGCAGCGGTTCCTCGGCGACGACAGCGGCCATGTGCGGGCGCTGGAGATCGCCGAGGTCAAGGTTGAGCGCGACGCCGACGGGCGCCGCATCATCACCCCGGTCGGGGAGCCGTTCGAGATCCCGTGTGATCTGGCGTTGCTGGCGATCGGTTTCGAGGGCGTCGAGCACATGCCGCTGCTCGACGAGCTCGGGCTCAGACTGAACCGGCGTGGCGCTTTGCCGTGCGGCTCGGACTGGCAGACAGACGCCCCCGGGGTGTTTGTCTGCGGTGACGCCCACCGGGGCGCGTCGCTGATCGTGTGGGCGATCGCGGAGGGCCGCAGCGCCGCCCACGCGGTCGATTCCTACCTGATGGGCGAGTCGGACCTGCCCGCGCCGGTGGTGCCGGGCGCGGTTCCGCTGTCCGTCGTCTGAATCGATTAACGACTATGCTCAGATGTCGTGAATAGACGCGGAAAGATCGTCTGCACCCTCGGTCCGGCGACATCGACCGACGAAACCGTGCGCGCTCTGGTCGAGGCCGGGATGGATGTGGCGCGCCTGAACTTCAGCCACGGCGACTACCCCGACCACGAGGCGCACTACAAACGCGTGCGGGCGGCTTCCGACGCCACCGGCCGCGCCGTCGGCATCCTCGCCGACCTGCAGGGTCCCAAGATCCGGCTGGGCCGGTTCAAGGACGGCCCGACCTTCTGGGCCGCCGGGGAGACCGTGCGCATCACGGTCGACGACGTCGAGGGCACCCACGACCGGGTGTCGACCACGTACAAGCGCCTCGCCGAGGACGCCACGGCCGGTGACCGGGTGCTCGTCGACGACGGCAACGTCGGCCTCGTTGTCGAGGAGATCGACGGCAACGACGTCGTCTGCAAGGTCACCGAGGGCGGACCGGTCAGCAACAACAAGGGCATGTCGCTGCCGGGCATGAACGTCTCGGCGCCGGCGCTCTCCGAGAAGGACATCGAGGACCTCGAGTTCGCGCTCAAGCTCGGGGTGGACCTGGTGGCGCTGTCGTTCGTGCGGTCCCCGGCCGACATCGAACTCGTCCACGAGGTGATGGACCGCGTCGGCAGGCGGGTGCCCGTCATCGCCAAGCTCGAGAAGCCGGAGGCCATCGACAATCTCGAGGCGGTGGTGCTGGCGTTCGACGGCATCATGGTGGCCCGCGGCGACCTCGGGGTGGAGCTGCCGCTCGAGGAGGTGCCGCTGGTTCAGAAGCGGGCCATCCAGATGGCAAGGGAGAACGCCAAACCCGTCATCGTCGCGACCCAGATGCTGGAGTCGATGATCGAGAGCTCGCGGCCGACGCGCGCGGAGGCCTCCGACGTGGCCAACGCCGTGCTCGACGGCGCCGACGCGGTGATGCTGTCGGGGGAGACCTCGGTCGGCAAGTATCCGCTCGAGGCGGTCAAGACGATGGCCCGCATCATCCATGCGGTGGAGGAGAATTCGGTGGCCGCACCGCCGCTGACCCACGTGCCGCGGACCAAGCGCGGCGTCATCTCCTACGCCGCCCGCGACATCGGTGAGCGGCTCGACGCCAAGGCGCTGGTGGCCTACACCCAGTCGGGTGACACCGTGCGCCGGCTGGCCCGGCTGCACACCCCGCTGCCGCTGCTGGCGTTCACCTCGCTGCCGGAGGTGCGCAGCCAGTTGGCGCTGAGCTGGGGCACCGAGACGTTCATCGTTCCCTACACCGAGACCACGGACGGCATGATCCGCCAGGTCGACAAGTCGCTGTTGGAGCTCGGACGCTACAAGCGCGGCGATCTCGTGGTGGTGATCGCGGGCATCCCGCCGGGCACCGTGGGTTCGACGAACCTGATCCACGTGCACCGGATCGGGGAGGACGACGTTTAGTGTCGCGAGACTTCGACGAGCTGCTCGCGATTCTCGATCTTCGCCTGAAGGACGACGACGTCTACATCGGCTCGCATCCCAGCAAGAACCCGGTGCGCACGTTCGGCGGTCAGATGATGGCGCAGGCGTTCGTGGCGGCGGCCCGCAGCCTCAACCATCCGACCCCGCCTGCGGCGCTGTCGGCCCACTTCATCGCCGGTGGTGACCCGGCCAAGGACCTGGAGTTCCACGTCGTGCGGCTGCGCGACGAACGCCGGTTCGCCAACCGCCGCGTCGACGTCATGCAGGACGGCGAGCTGCTCACCACCGCGATGGTGTCGTTCCTGTCCGGCGGGCGCAGCCTTGAACACGGGATCGCACCGCCGGAACTGCCGGGCCCGCTGGCGGTGCCGCCGGTCGACGACCTGCTGCGCGGCTACGAGGACGTCGTCCCGCACTTCGTCAACGCGCTGCGCCCGATCGACTGGCGCTACACCAACGACCCGACCTGGGTGATGCGCAGCAAGGGCGAGAAACTGACGTACAACCGGGTGTGGATGAAGGCGCTCGGCGAGATGCCCGACGACCCGATCATGCACACCGCGGCGCTGGTGTACTCGTCGGACACCACGGTGCTGGACTCGATCATCACCACCCACGGATTGTCGTGGGGCTACGACCGCATCTTCGCGGTCACCACGAACCACTCGGTGTGGTTCCACCGTCCGGTCCGGTTCGACGAGTGGCTGCTGTACTCGACGACGTCGCCGGTGGCCGCCGACTCGCGCGGGCTGGGCACCGGCCACTACTTCGACCAGTCGGGTCAGCCGGTCGCGACCGTGGTGCAGGAGGGCATCGTCAAGTACTTCCCGGCGCGCGGTTAGCGCGTCGGGGTCAGCGTCACCGAGAACTGGTCCTCGACGCGCTGCTCGAACTCGCGCATGCACGCGTCGACGGCCTCCCGGTCGTTGCCGGCGCGCGACACGCAGTCCAGGTAGTCGGTGCCGCCGATCTCGTTGAACCCCCAGACGGCCAGCCAGATCACCACGATCGCCTCGATGATGCTCAGCACGCCGAGCGCGATGCCGGCGATGGCGACGCCGCCGTTGGTGGCCTCACCGCGTTTGGCGCGGTTCCAGCCGAGGAAGCCCAGGACGACGGCGACGACGCCGAGCACGATGCCGCCGAACGCGGACAGCAACGCGATGATCGCCACCACCAGCGAGGCGATCCCGAGACCGTTCTTCGGGGCGGCCGGCGGCGGCGGATAGCCGGGATACCCCTGCGGTGGGTAACCCGCATACCCCTGCGGCGGGTAGCCGGGATAGCCCGGCGGCGGTGGCGGATAGCCCGGATACCCCGCCGGGTAGCCCTGCGGCGGTGCCGGGGGAGTCGGGGGCGTGTCGGGGGTGTCCGGTTCGCTCATGCCGCTGACGTTACCCGCTGCGGCAGATGGTGGGTGGCGATCACCACGGTGCGCTCGGCGGGGAAAAGTCCGCCGGGCGTGAGCAGTTCGGTCAGGATCCGGCTGCCGTCGGCGGCGTCGAGATGTTCGGTGGGTTCATCGAGCAGCACGATGGGCGCGGTGGTGAGCAGTGCGCGGGCCAGCAGCAGCCGCCTGCGCTGTCCGGCCGACACCGCGGCCGCGCCACCGACCAGCACCGTCGACAACCCGTCGGGCAGCCCGTCGAGCCACTGCCCGAGTCCGACCCGCCGCAGCGCGGAGCGGATCTCGTCGTCGGTGGCGTCACCGCGGGCGACGAGCAGGTTGTCCCGCACGGTGGTCTCGAACAGGTGGGCGTCCTCGGCGAGAAAGACTGCGTCCGGATAGGTCTCGGCGAGCTTGAGCAGCTGGGTGGTCTTGCCCGAGCCGGACGGGCCGGTGATCACCCGTCGCTCACCGGGTTTCAGCACGATCGGCGGGACCTCGGGCCGGGTGCGCGCGGCGGCGTCGGGTGCGGTGAGCTCGGCGATCCGGCGGGCGGCGATGCGGGACCGGGTGAGCTGCACGGCGGCGGCCGGCAGCGCGGTGGTGGCCTCGAACGCCGACAGCGGCAGCAGCATCAGGATCGCCAGCGTCGTGGGTGCGACGATGTTGGCGATGCCGAAACCGGCGACGACGGCGCCGACCACGCTGGCACCGATCGCCAGGGTGGACACCGCGCCTGCGGCCGCCGCGGGTCGGGCGGCCCGGTCCGTCGCCGCACCCCAGTCGCGGTGACGGCGGTTGGCCTCGGCGAGCACGGCGTCCAGCCGACCGCCGACCCGCAGCTCCGGTGCGTGTTCGAGCGCCAGCATCACAGCGACGTCGCGGTCGGAATGATGTTCGGCGGCAACGGCTTCGGTGTCGCGTGCGGCGCGGGCGGCCAGCCAGGGTGCGACCACGCCCGCGACGAGCAGGCAGACCGCCAGGACGACGGCGGCGGCGGGGGAGATGAGCGCGATCGCCACCACCGCCGCGACGCCGAGCACCGCGGCCACCGCGATCGGCAGCACCGCGCGCACCAGCACATCGGCCAGGTCGTCGACCGCCGCGCCGACCCGCGCCACCAGTTCGCCCGCGGGCAGCCGCATCGTGGTCTCCACCGGTGCCGCGGCGAGTCTGCGGTACACCGCCTCCCGGATGTCGGCGGCGGAGCGCAGCGCGGTGTCGTGAGCGGCCAGTCGCTGGCAGTAGCCGAGCACACCGCGCGAGATGCCCAGTGCGCGCACCGCCACCACCGCGACGGTCAGGTGCAGCACCGGCGGCATCTGCCAGGCCCGGGTGATCAACCAGGCGGAGATCGCGGCCAGCGCCAGCGCGCTGCCCAGGGACAGCACGCCGAGCAGGATCGCCAGCGCCAGTCTGGGCAGTCGCGCCCGCAACACCTCACGCATCGACCAGACTCCCCATCCGCAGCACGCGGTCGCCGATCGCCAGGACCGGATCGCGGTGTCCGACAACGAGGACTGTCGCACCCGTACGGGCCCGTGCGGTGATCGCGGCGAGCACCCGGCGCTCCATCTCCGCGTCCAGATGCGAGGTGGGCTCGTCGAGCAGCAGCACCGGCGCGTCGGAGCCCAGGGCCCGGGCCAGCCCGAGGCGCTGCCGCTGTCCGAGCGAGAGGCCCTCACCGTCGCGCCCGATCACGGTGTCCAGCCCGTCCGGCAGCGATGCCACCACCTCGTCGAAACCTGAGTCCCGGCAAGCGGATTCGAGGTCGGACAGCGGTCCGAACAGTTCCAGGTTCGCGCGCACGGTGCCGGGTACCAGAGCGGGCCGGTGCGGCAGCCAGGCGACCTGGCTCCACCACTGCCGCAGCTCCAGGTCCTCGACGGGCACCCCGTCGACCGACACCCGGCCCGGGTGCAGCCCGAGGACGGTGTGCAGCAGCGTCGACTTACCGCAGCCGTTGGGCCCGGTCAGCACCGTCACCCGCCCGGGCGCGACATCGGCGTCGAGGTCCTCGAGCCGGATCACCGCACCCGCGGCATCCACCGTGCGGGTGCCTGCCTGCTGCGGCGGCAGCGAGTCGAGCAGCTCCAGCGCGGCGTCGGCGGCGGTCTTGCCGTCCTGCGCGGCGTGGAACTCGGCGCCGACGCGGCGCAGCGGCCAGAACACCTCCGGCGCCAGCAGCAGCGCGGTCAACCCGGCGACCAGCGTCATCTCCCCGAACACCAGCCGCAACCCGATGCTGACCGCGACCAGCGCCACCCCGAGCGTGGCCAGCAGTTCCAACACCAGCGCCGAGAGGAACGCGATCCGCAGGGTGGCCATCGTCGAACGGCGGTGCGCGGCGGCCAGTTCGGCGATCCGCTCGGCCGACCCGTCGATGCGGCCCAGTGCGCGCAGCGTGGGGATACCGGCCACCAGGTCCAGCATCCGCGACTGCAGCGTGGTCATCGCCGCCAGCGCCGCCTCCGAGCGCTCCTTGGTCAGCAGGCCGATCAGGATCATGAAGATCGGGATCAGCGGCAGCGCGACCAGCACGATCACCGCCGAGCGCCAGTCGTAGACCGCGATCACGAGCACCGCGGCGGGGGTGAGGATCCCGGACAGGAACACCGTCGGCAGGTAGCCGGTGAGAAAGGGCCGCAGCCCGTCGAGCCCGGTGGTGATCAGCGCGGCGGCGGTGTCGCGCCGGGCGGCCAGCGCCCGCGGGGACAGCGCGGTGACCGTGCGCAGCACCTGGCCGGCCAGTTCGGCGATGACGCGGGTCGCGCTGGCCGAGGACAGCCGGCCCTGCCACCACTGCGCGCCGGCCCGCAGCAGCCACAGGCCCGCCAGCAGCGCCAGCGGGCCCGTCCACTGCCCGAGTTGGCGGGCCTCCGGATCGGTGATCACGCCGGCGACGATGTGGGCGAGCACCACCGCCGCCGCGATCGTCGCCGCGCTGATCACGACCCCGCAGGCGACGGATGCGACGAGGTATCGCCGCATCGCCGCCGAGGCCCGCCATAGGTTCATCTCTGGCGCGCCAGGCCCGCCGGGTCGGGAATCCGCTCAGCGGTGATGCGCTGGCGGAACACCCAGTACGTCCAGCCCTGGTACGCCAGCACCAGCGGGGTGCACAGCGCCGCCGCCCAGGTCATGATCGTCAGCGTGTAGTGGCTCGACGAGGCGTTGTCGATCGTCAGGCTGTACGCGGGATCGATGCTCGACGGCATCAGGTTGGGGTACAGCACACCGAAGATCATCACGACCACCGCGGCGACCACGACCGAGGTGAACGTGAACGCCCAACCCTCGCCCCTGCGGGTCCAGACCCGCAGCACCGCCGCGATCTGGGCCAGCGCCGCGACGCCGAGCACGATCCAGGTCCACGGCTTGCCGTGGGCGAGCTGCGTCCACAGCCCGAACGCCACCAGCAGACCGGTGACCGGCAGTGCCAGCACGTTCGCGAAGCGCAGCGCGTCGTCGCGCACGCTGCCGCCGGTCTTCAGGGCGACGAACACCGCGCCGTGGAACAGGAACAGACCGGCCGTGGTGAGCCCGCCGAGCAGCGTGTAGCCGTTGATCAAATCCCCGAAGGACAGGTGCATCTGCTTGTCGGCGTCCACCGGCAGACCGCGCACCAGCGCCGCGAACGCGACACCCCACAGCACGGCGGGCAGCCATGAGCCGACGGCGATGCCGATGTCGGCCCAGCGGCGCCACTGCGGGTCGTCGATCTTGCCGCGCCACTCGATGGCGACGATGCGCAGGATCATGCCGAGCAGGATGACCAGCAGCGCCAGGTAGAAGCCGGAGAACATGGTCGCGTACAGGTGGGGGAACGCGGCGAACATCGCCCCGCCCGCGGTGATCAGCCACACCTCGTTGCCGTCCCAGACCGGGCCGATGGTGTTGAGGACCGCGCGGCGGTGGCGTTCCGGATCGCCCTTGGCGACGCGGCCGAACACCTCCATGAGCATGCCGACGCCGAAGTCGAAGCCCTCGAGGACGAAGAAGCCGACGAACAGCACCGCGAGCAGGCCGAACCAGACTTCGGGAAGCGACATTCCGAGAATCACTGTGCCAACCCCTCTCAGTACGCGAACGACAGCGGTGCGACGTCCTGCTGGTCGGGCGGCGGCGGCGCGACCGGTTCGGAGTCATGTTCCTGCGGTCCCTCGCCGACGTAGCGCCGGATCAGCCAGAACCAGATCACGGCGAGCACGCCGTAGATGAGGGTGAACGCCACCAGCGACAGCACCACCAGGCCCGTGGAGTGGTCGGAGACGCCTTCGGCGATGGTCAGCCGCACCAACTGGTCACCGGTCGGATTGGGCGCCACCACCCAGGGCTGGCGGCCCATCTCGGTGAACACCCAGCCCGCGCTGTTGGCCAGGAACGGCATGGGCAGCGACAGCAGCGCGAACCGGCTGAACCAGGGGGAGCGCGGCACCCGGCCGCCGCGGGTGGCCCACAGCGCGTACAGCGCGAACAGTGTCGGGATGGCCAGCAGGCCGATCATCACGCGGAACGACCAGTAGGTGACGAACAGGTTCGGCCGGTAGTTGCCGGGCCCGAACTTCTCCACGTACTGCTGCTGGAGGTTCTCGACGCCTTCCAGGCGCACCCCCTCGAACTGGCCCTCGGCCAGGAACGGCAGCACGTAGGGCACCTCGATGAGGTGGATGACGCCGTCGCAGTTGTTGTGGGTGCCGACCGTGAGGACGGAGAAGTTGGGATCGGTCTCGGTGTGGCACAACGACTCCGCCGAGGCCATCTTCATGGGCTGCTGCTGGAACATCAGCTTGCCCTGGATGTCGCCGGTGATCACCAGGCCCAGCGTCGAGACCAGCACCACCAGGCAGCCCATCACGGTGGCGTTGCGGAACATGGTCTGGTTGGCGGCCTGGTCGCGGGACCGCATCAGCCACCACGCGCAGACGCCGGCGACGAACGTGCCCGCGGTCAGGAAGGCGCCGAACACCGCGTGGCTGAACGCCGCGATGGCGGTGTTGTTGGTGAACAGCGCGCCGATGCTGGTCAGTTCGGCACGGCCGGTCTCCGGGTTGAAATGCGCGCCGACCGGGTGCTGCATCCAGGAGTTGGCCGCGATGATGAAGAACGCGGACAGGTTCACCGCGATCGCGACGATCCAGATGCAGGCCAGGTGCAGCAGGCGCGGCAACCGGGTCCAGCCGAAGATCCACAGGCCGATGAAGGTCGACTCGAAGAAGAAGGCGACCAGGCCCTCCATCGCCAGCGGTGCGCCGAAGATGTCACCGACGAACCGTGAGTACTCGCTCCAGTTCATGCCGAACTGGAACTCCTGGACGATGCCGGTGGCCACGCCCAGCGCGAAGTTGATCAGGAACAACTTGCCGAAGAAGCGGGTCAACCGGTACCAGGCGTTGTTGCCGGTGATCACCCAGGCGGTCTGCATGGCCGCGATCAGCGGCGCCAGACCGATGGTCAGCGGAACAAATATGAAGTGATAGACGGTGGTGATTCCGAACTGCCACCGTGACACATCAAGTGCGTCCATGGCCCCCTACTTTCGTGGCTGCGCATCCAGCCTACGACGGGGCGTAGTAGAAAACAGGGTGTTTTAGCTCACCGATGCTTCCGTCGCAGGTGGAGGCGTGGATCCGGTGATTGCCCCGAGGTTCTTCGAGGCCTTCCGGATGCCGAAGGCGGAGACGATCTCGAACACCCCGAGCACCACCAGGGCGATACCGGTCCAGATCGTCAGAACGCTCAGCGACGGGAACGGCAGCGCGAGCATGATCACGCCGGCGATCAGGCTCAGCACGCCGACGATGATCTCCCAGGCCCGCCCCGGCAGGGTGGGGTCGCTGATCGCCGACACGGCGGTGGCCACGCCGCGGAAGATGAAGCCGACGCCGATCCAGATCGCCAGCAGCAGGATCGAGTCCTGCAGGCTGCGGAAGCACAGCACGGCCAGGATCAGCGAGGCCGCGCCGGAGATGAACAGCAGGACCCGTCCACCCGCCGAGACGTGCAGGGCGAACGCGAAGATCACCTGCGCGATGCCGGTGACCAGCAGGTAGGCGCCGAAGAAGACGGCCGCGACGACGATCGTGACGCCCGGCCAGAACCAGATCAGCGCACCGAGCACCACGGTGAGAAGCCCGGTCGCCAGGGTGGTCTTCCAGAGATGCTGCAACATGATGGGAACGGCCGTAGTCTGCATGGCCCGAAGTGTGGCACGTCCGAACGTGAACGAGCGTCAATTTCGGATGAATCGAAACCGTGTCGACACCGCGCAAACGTGGAGTTGTCGCCTCCGCAAATTAATTGTTATCGGGCCGACGCCCGAGATCGCGGTAACGCCGAGCGTGTTCAGTACGATGCTCATATCGACGTGCAAGTCAGCACAGTCAATCCGCATCACTGGGCAAACTAGGAGTGACGATGATCACCACCGCCGTCCGTCGTAGCGCAAGCGCCGTGATGGCAGCTGTTCTGCTCGGAGTCGGCGGTGCGGCGGTGGCGGCCGCGCCCGCGCACGCTCAGGACGGCATCGACAAGAACAAGGTCTTCATCGACTTCCTCGACAAGAAGCGGGTGCCCTACAAGAACCCGCACACCGCGATCCGGATGGCCAAGCAGTTCTGTGTGGATGCCGGCAGGCAGGGCAACCCGTCCTGGCTGGCGGGCTGGAACATCCAGCAGGCCGGCGGCTGGACGCAGACCGAGGCCGAGTACTTCGTCGAGGGCGCGGTCTACATCTACTGCCCGAAGCTCTGGGGTGTGGACTAGGGGCGCTAACTAACGGCGCTGACTAAGCAATCGCACTGCCAGCGTGTTAGGTCTCTACTACTGTTCCGTTACCGGCGCTTCGCACCGGCTCCACGAGGCAGAAAGTAGAGGCACACGTGTTAGGTGACTGTCACACCCGACGAAGCAAGTTCTGGCGCTTCGCCGCGGTCTTTGCTGCAACGGGCGCTATCGCCCTGTCCGGATGCGCCAGTGGCGGATCCGGCGAGAATGACTCCGAGGCGAGCAGCCCGTCCCCGTCCGTGTCGGCGGAGAAGGTCGAGGAGATCGCCAACACCGTCCCCGAGGCCATCAAGTCGCGGGGCACGCTGATCGTCGGCGTCAACATTCCGTACGCGCCCAACGAGTTCAAGGATCCCGACGGCAACATCGTCGGCTTCGATGTCGACCTGATGAACGCGATCGCCGCCACCCTGGGGCTGAAGGCCGAGTACCGGGAATCCGACTTCGCCAAGATCATCCCGTCGATCCAGGGCGGCACCTACGACGTCGGGATGTCGTCGTTCACCGACACCAAGGAGCGCGAGGAGTCGGTCGACTTCGTCACCTACTTCAACGCGGGCATTCAGTGGGCGCAGCGCCCGGGTGCGGGCATCGACCCGAACGACGCCTGCGGCAAGAAGGTGGCGGTGCAGGCGACCACCACCGAGGAGACCGAGGAACTGCCGGCCAAGAGCAAGGCGTGCACCGACGCGGGCAAGCCGCCGATCGAGATCGTGCCCTTCGACGGGCAGGACGCCGCCACCAACGCCGTCATCCTCGGCCAGACCGACGCGATGTCGGCCGACTCGCCGGTGACCGCCTACGCCATCAAGCAGAGCAACGGCAAGCTCGAGCCCGCGGGTGAGATCTTCGACTCCGCGCCGTATGGTTGGCCGGTGCAGAAGGGCTCGCCGCTGGCGCAGTCGCTGCAGAAGGCGCTTGAGCACCTCATCGAAACCGGCACCTACAAGGAGATCGCCAGCAACTGGGGCGTCGAGAGCGGAATGATCGACAAGCCAGTGATCAACGGGGCTATCTCGTAGGAGATTTCGTCAATGACCGATGTCGACACGTCGCCACCCGCTGCCCCCGCCGCTATTGACGCCGTGCCGCTGCGGCATCCGTGGCGGTGGGTGGCGGCGGTCGTCATCGCCGTTCTCGTGGTGCTGTTCCTCTACGGGGCGGCCACAAACGACGCCTACCGCTGGTCGACGTACTTCGAGTACCTGTTCAACGAGCGGGTTCTGGTCGTCGGTGTCCTGAACACCCTTCAGCTGACCGTCTATTCGATGGTCCTGGCGATCGTGCTCGGTGTCCTGCTCGCGGTGATGCGACTGTCGCCGAACCCGGTGTTCAAGGCGGTGTCCTGGGTGTACCTGTGGATCTTCCGCGGCACCCCGGTGTACGTGCAGCTGGTGTTCTGGGGGCTGTTGCCCACGATCTACCAGAACATCAAGCTCGGCGTGCCGTTCGGCCCGACGTTCTTCGAGTTCAACCTGCAGGCGCTGTCCATTCCGTTCGTGCTGGCCATCCTCGGCCTGGCGCTCAACGAGGCCGCCTACATGGCCGAGATCATCCGCGCGGGAATCAGTTCGGTGCCGGAGGGCCAGATGGAGGCCTCCATCGCGCTGGGCATGTCGTGGGGAATGGCCATGCGCCGCACGGTGCTTCCGCAGGCCATGCGGGTGATCATCCCGCCCACCGGTAACGAGGTCATCAGCATGCTGAAGACCACCTCGCTGGTGACCGCCGTGCCGTTCACCCTGGACCTCTACGGCATCACCTCCCGCGAGATCGCGGCCCGCATCTTCGAACCGGTCCCGCTGCTGCTGGTGGCGGCGACGTGGTACCTGCTGATCACCAGCGTGCTGATGGTCGGCCAGTACTACCTGGAGCGCTACTTCTCGCGGGGCGCGTCGCGCAAGCTGACCTCCAAACAGCTTGAGGCACTGGCCAAGGCGCAGATCGCGGGGGAGGTGCACCCGTGACGACCCCGATGGTCAAGGCCGAACAGGTGTGCAAGAACTTCGGTGCCCTGCAGGTGCTCAAGGGCATCACGCTGGAGATCGGGCGCGGCGAGGTGCTGTGCCTGGTCGGGCCCTCCGGTTCGGGCAAGTCCACCTTCCTGCGCTGCATCAACCACCTCGAGCAGGTCAACGCCGGCCGACTCTACGTCGACGGCGAGCTGATCGGCTACAAGGAGCGCGGCAACAAGCTGCACGAGATGTCGCCGCGCGACGCGGCCAAGCAGCGCCGGGACATCGGCATGGTGTTCCAGCACTTCAACCTGTTCCCGCATCGGACCGCGCTGGAGAACATCATCGAGGCGCCGATCCACGTCAAGGGCATGAAGCGCGACGCCGCGGTGGCGCGGGCCCGCGACCTGCTCGACCAGGTGGGCCTGAGCGCCAAGGCCGACGCCTACCCCGCGCAGCTCTCCGGCGGTCAGCAGCAGCGCGTCGCGATCGCCCGCGCGCTGGCGATGAACCCGAAGCTCATGCTGTTCGACGAGCCGACCTCGGCGCTGGACCCCGAGCTGGTCGGTGAGGTGCTCGAGGTGATGAAACGGCTTGCCGCCGAAGGGATGACGATGGTGGTGGTGACCCACGAGATGGGCTTCGCCCGGGAGGTCGCCAACCATCTGGTGTTCATGGACGGCGGCGTGGTGGTGGAGAGTGGTCCGCCCCGCGAGGTACTGAGCAACCCGAAACACGAACGCACGAAGGCGTTTTTGTCCAAGGTGCTGTAACCGTGCCCGTCGGCTCACCGGATCCGGCCACGCCGCTGTGGCGCGCGGCCCAGGTGTTCCGGCTGCTCAGTTGTCTGTACGCCGCGGGCTTTCAGATCGCGGTCAATCCGGACCTGGCCCGCCCCGGGCTGGCGTGGGCGCTGTTCTCGGTGCTGATCGGCTGGAGCGCGGTGTGCGCGGTGGCCTATCTGCAGGGTTTCGGGAGGCGGCCCGCGTGGGTGCTGGCCGAGATCGCGGTGGTCGTCGCGCTGATCCTGTCCACCGAGGTGGTGGCCACGCAGCAGTGGGCGTTCGACAACCAGTCGTGGCCGACCACGCTGTGGGCCACCAACGCCACCATCTCCGCGGCCATCGTGGCCGGGCCGATCGCCGGCATGCTGACCGGGGTGGCGGTGATGGTCGCCAGCACGCTGGTCAAGGGATTCTTCAACTACGACCTCGGCCGCAACGCCACGATCGTCATCGAACTGGCGGTCGGCCTGGCGGTCGGAATGGCCGCGCAGACCGCCCGGCGGGCGCACGCCGAACTCGAACAGGCGGCCCGGCTGGCGGCCGCGCATCAGGAGCGGGAACGCTTGTCGCGCGAGGTGCACGACGGGGCGATCCAGGTGCTGGCGCTGGTCGCCCGGCGCGGACGCGAGATCGGCGGTGAGACGGCCGAACTCGCGGAGCTGGCGGGGGAGCAGGAACGTGCGCTGCGCCGGCTGGTCAGCTCCGGGCAGGACCGCCCGGCGGTGGGAGCGATGACCGATGTCGGTGCGTTGCTGCGGCAGCGGGCGTCGGACCGGGTGTCGGTGAGCCTGCCCGCCGACCCGGTGCTGCTCGACGCCGACGTCGCGACCGAACTGGCCGCGGCGGTGGCCAACGCCCTCGACAACGTCGCCGCGCACGCGGGTCCGGACGCGCGCGCCTATGTTCTGCTGGAGGATCTGGGTGACGCGGTGACGGTGACGGTCCGCGACGACGGCGTCGGCATCCCGGCGGGCCGTCTGGAGGAGGCTCGGCGTGAGGGCCGCATGGGTGTGGCGAAATCGATTGTGGGACGGCTGGAGTGGCTTGGCGGCAGCGCCAGGCTGACCACCGGTCCGGAAAGCGGGACGGAATGGGAGCTGACGGTACCCCGACGGTGATGGTGGTCGACGACCATCCGATCTGGCGTGATGCGGTGGCCCGCGACCTCGAGGCGGAGGGCTTCACCGTGGTGGCGACGGCCGACGGTGTGGCCGCGGCTCGGCGGCGTGCCGGGGTGGTGCATCCCGACGTCGTTCTGATGGATATGCGACTGCCCGACGGTGACGGCGCTCAGGCGACCGCCGAGGTGCTCGCGGTGTCGCCGGCGTCGCGGGTGCTGGTGCTGTCGGCCTCCGACGAACGCGACGACGTGCTGCAGGCGGTCAAGGCCGGCGCGACCGGATACCTGGTCAAGAGCGCCTCCAAGCAGGAGCTCACCGACGCGGTGCGTGCCACCGCGGAGGGTCGCGCGGTGTTCACGCCCGGGCTCGCCGGGCTGGTGCTCGGCGAGTACCGCCGCATCGCCAAGGACCCCGACCCGCAGACTCCGCGGCTCACCGAGCGGGAGACCGAGATCCTGCGCTACGTCGCGAAGGGGTTGACGGCCAAGCAGATCGCGGCGCGACTGTCGCTGAGTCACCGCACGGTGGAGAACCACGTGCAGGCCACATTCCGCAAGCTGCAGGTCGCCAACCGCGTCGAACTGGCCCGATACGCGATCGAACACGGGCTAGACGAGTAGTCCTACTCATCCGCGGGCCCCGGCCAGGGCGTGACGATGACGGTTATGACCGAACCACATCGCGTCGTCATCGCCCGGCTCTCCGCCGAGTTCGCCTCGCTGTCCACGCAGCTGGCCCGGGTCTCCGCCGACCTGACCGAACTGGACCGGCTGCTCGCCCCGCAGCCCGCGCCACCGCCACCGGTGACGTACTGGGTGCCGCCCCAGCAGATTTCGGCGCCACCGCCACCACCGCCACCGCCGCCACCGTCCACCCCGCAGCCCGCCCCGGCGCCGACGCCGACGCCGACGCGGCCGAGGCGTGACGAGGGCTGGATCGGCAAGCTGCTCGCCATCGCGGGCGTGGCCGTGACCTTGATCGGTGTCGTGCTGCTGCTCGTGCTCGCCGCCCAGGCCGGCATCCTGCGTCCGGAGATCCGGGTGACCGCCGGTGCGGTGCTGGCCGGGGCGCTGGTCGCGGCCGGGTGGTGGCTGTACTCGCGGCCGGGCGGACGCACAGGTGCCATCGCGCTGGCCGCCACCGGCGTGGCCGCCGCCTACATGGACGTGATCGCGCTGACGACCATCTACGGGTGGGTGGTCCCGGCGGCCGGCCTGCTCCTCGCGGCGGCGATCGGCGGCGGCGGGCTGACGCTGGCGCGCCGGTGGGACTCCGAACAGCTCGGCCTGCTGGTGCTGGTGCCGCTGCTGATCCTGGCGCCGCTGGTGGTCGACGGCGTCACGCTGCTGCTGGTGGCGTTCATGCTCGCGCTGGCGGCGGCGTCACTGCCGGTTCAGCTGGGCCGCGACTGGATCTGGTTGCACGCCGCGCGCACCGCCGCGATCGCTCTGCCGCTGCTGGTGGCGCTGGTCGCCGCCGGTCGCGGCGCGGGCGTGATGTGGCTGGCCGGGGCGTGCGCCATCGGTGCCCTGCTCGCGCTGGTCAGTGCCCTGCTGCTGCTGCCGTCGACGTCCAACAAGGCGGGGATGGCACTGCTGGCCGGCGCCGGTGTGCTGCCCGTGCTGTGCACCGGGCCCGCGGTGCCGCGTGCGGCGGCCGCGCTGATGGCAGCGGCGCTGGCGGTGACGCTGCTGGCGCTGGTGGTGGCCGTTCCGCTGGACGCGGCGGTGCGCCGGATCTGGGGTGTGCTGGCGGCGGCCGCCGCGCTGGTCGCGGTGGTGGTCGCGTTCGACGGTCGCGTGATCGGTCCGGTGCTGCTGGCGATGGCGACCGCGGTGGCCATCGCGGGACGGCAGTCGGTGACCGTGCGTGCGGTCGCGATCGGCTTCGGGGTGCTCGGCGCGGGCAACTACCTGTTCTACGCGCCGCCGTACCGGCTGATGTACGCGCTTCCGACGACGCCGGCGGCCGGGGCGTCGACGCTGGTCGGCAGCGTCCTGCTGGTCGCCGCCGTCGCCGCGGTCCTGTGGTCGCTGCCGCGCCGCGAGTCCGCGGTGTGGGCCGGGGCGGCGGCCGTGGCCGGGTACGCGGTGACCACCCTGTGTGTCACGGCCGGCGTGCTGGCGGGCGGCACCGGCGGCGGTTTCCTCGCCGGGCACATGGCGGCGACGATCTGCTGGATCGCGCTGGCCGCGGCGCTGTTCGCCTACGCGGCGCGCCGGCCGCGCAGCGAGCGCTCGCTGCCGATCGGTGGGGGACTGGCGGTCGTCGCAGCCGCCATGGCCAAGCTGTTCCTGTTCGACCTGGGGACGCTTGACGGCATGTTCCGGGTCGCGGTGTTCATCGTCGTGGGCCTGGTGTTGCTCGGGATGGGCGCCGGCTACGCGCGGTTGCTTGAGCGCCAGGACCAGCCCGCTGACCAGGAAGAAAAGGAATCGGTGTGACGAGAATCATATGGTAAACTGGACTTGATCCAGAAAAGGGGTGGTTGTAATGGGCATGAGCACAACACGTCGTACCGAAGAAGAGATCCAGGGGTTCCAGGCCACACCGGAGCTGGCCGCGAGCCTGCAGAAGGTGCTGGTCGACCTCATCGAGCTCCACCTGCAGGGCAAGCAGGCGCACTGGAACGTCGTCGGAACCAACTTCCGTGACCTGCACCTGCAGCTCGACGAACTGGTCGACTTCGCCCGCGTCTCCAGCGACACGATCGCCGAGCGGATGCGCGCACTGGACGCCGTTCCCGACGGACGGTCCGACACCGTTGTGGCGGGCACGACGCTGCCGCAGTTCCCGGCCTACGAGGTCAGCACGCATGAGGCGGTGGACCTGATCGTCAGCCGGATCTACGCCACCGTCGACACCATCCGCAAGGTGCACGACGCCGTCGACGCCGAGGACCCCAGCACCGCCGACATCCTGCACGAACTGATCGACGGGCTGGAGAAGCAGGCCTGGCTGATCAAGTCGGAGAACCGCAAGGTCTAACGGCGGGCCCGGCGGGTACTCCATCCGGGTGACTGTCACCAGAGATATCCGCGCCTCCCGGCAACAGGTCTGGGACGTGATGGCCGACGGATGGACGTACTCGCAATGGGTGGTCGGCAACAGCCGGATGCGTGCCGTCGACCCGGACTGGCCTGCCCCCGGCTCACGGATCTGCCACTCGGTCGGTGTCTGGCCGATGCTGCTCGACGACGTGACCGTTGTCGAAGAGAGCGTGCCGCTGGAGAAACTGGTGTTGCACGCCAAGGGCAGGCCGTTCGGCGGCGCGCGAGTCATCCTGCGCCTCAGCGACATCGACGACGGCTGCCGGGTCGAGATGACCGAGTATCCGGTCAGCGGGCCCGCCGCGGTGTTGCCGAACCGGCTTTCGGACGCCGCGGCGTGGCCGCGCAACCGGGAGACCCTGTGGCGGCTGGCCGCGCTGGCCGAACACCTCAAGCCGAGTGAGCTCTGACCGGATCCCCGTGGCCGACATCCTTGTGGCCGACGAGGTACCAGGTCGTCATCACGCCCTTACCCTTGATGTCGACCTCGCCGCGGGGTTCGAGCACGAACCGGTGGCGGATGCGTTCGTAGACGTCGTGCGGGACCTGGATCCGGCCCGCGACGTCGGTGGTCTCCATGCGTGAGGCCACGTTCACCGCGTCGCCCCACACGTCGTAGAAGAACTTGCGGGCTCCGACCACGCCGGCGACCACCGGCCCCGCCGCGAGCCCGATGCGCAGGGGAACCTCGCGGCCCTTCGGGTCGCGCAGATCGGCGACCGTGTCGGCCATGTCCAGTGCCAGGCGGGCCAGGGCCTCGATGTGATCGGGCCGCGGTTCCGGCACCCCGGCGACCACCATGTAGGAGTCGCCGCTGGTCTTGACCTTCTCCAGGCCGTGCCGGTCCACCAGCGCGTCCAGGTCGGTGTAGAGCCGGTCCAGGAAGCGGACCAGGTCGTCGGGGTCGATGTCGCTGGCGCGTTCGGTGTAGCCGGCGATGTCGGCGAACAGGATCGAGGCGTCGTCATACCTGTCGGCGATCACGGTGCGGGTCGGGTCCTTGAGCCGCTCGGCGATCTGCGCCGGGAGGATGTTGGCGAGCAGGCGTTCGGACCGCTCGTACTCCTCCTCCATGGCCAGTCGGGCCCGCCGGATCTCCCGCAGCGCGTACCAGAGGGTGGCCACGAGCAGGATCCAGGCGGTGGCGACGGTGAGCACGAACGAGACGTTGAATGCCCACTTCGGTTGTGCCCCAGTGTCATTGGGGACAAAGAACTCCAGCAGGATGACGGTCAGGGCGCCGAACGCCGCCAGGGCGCACGCCAGGGCGATGTGGTCGATCCCCAGTACCAGCACGGTGATCGCGGCGGCCACGACGAAGTAGAACTGCAGGCCGGTGCCGGTGCCGAGGAAGACACACACCACGGTCAGCGTCGCGTAGGCGACGCCGAAGAACACCAGCGGCGCGACCAGCTCACCGAACCGGCACAGGTACGGGATGGCCGCGAACGCGGCGGCGCTGCCGAGATTGACCAGCGAGATCCACCAGGCGACCTGACCGATCAACAGGCCCTGAATGCCGAAGAAGGCGCTGATAGCGGCGCTGATCATCGCGGTGACATTCAGGACGCGGCGTTGGCGGCCCGCGTTCTCGGCGTGGTGGCGGACGCGGGCCGACGTGCGGTTCTCCAGCGCCAGCTCGGGCACGCAGACCGGCCGCATCCTCAGGTCCATCGCCAAAGGGTATCGCCGCAACAGCGTGCCACCTGCGGTTTTCGCAGCGGTTTCACCACCTTGGTGGCCGGAATTGCCAATTGGCAGGTCGGGACTGTTTCGGCGTCTTTGCTCACTTTGCCGGGACCGGATGGCTGGATGGTTGGAAATTGTCACGTGACGATCTGCGGTGCGGTGTGGCCTCGACGGGGGGTGGGCCGCAAATGCGAACCGAATCGAATGTTAAACGGGATTGCCAGCGCCATTATTTTCACTATCGAAAATAACGAAAATCGATGATTGCCGTGAGTGGCACCAGCAACGAAAAATTCTCGTTGTGTTACCACATTGAGGTGGTTCACGGGGTTGAAAATCCAGCATCTTGTTCCACCTACTCGCCGGTATAGTCGCAGGTCACAGGTCCATACCAAAACTGTTGAGTTTGCTAAGGGCGCCAGTCCGGGTACGTGTCGATTGCGATACATCTGACTTGGGCGGAGGCGCGTTAGTTTTCGCTTTTCGATCAGATGACTTTTCTGGCTATCGCCTATACGCGGTTCGCTTGAATGCGCTAATTTGAGCTTTCGCATCGCCGTTGTCTTCGGACTGAGAACTGAACAGGAGCAGGCCATGGGGCCCATCGTGAAACGCCGGCTGCGACGCTTCGGGATGGCTGGCGTGATTGCGGCCGCGCCAATCGCGATCTTGTGCGCGTACGTCACGAATTTGCTTGTTCCGACGGAGCCATTACCGCGGCCGGTTCATTACGAGTACATACCCGTGGCCGTCATCGAGGAGACGAACGGCAAGGTCGGCATCGCTGACTCCGATCTCTACGGGATGAGTCAGGAGGACGTCGACAGACATCTCGACGCGATGCTGTCACTCGGAGTCGACACGGTCCGCGTGCTGATCCCGTGGGCCGACATTCAGCCTGTTGAGCCCGGGGCACTGCCGCCGGACTGGGAGGAGTCGCTGTGGGCGCGCTCGGAGTACATCATCAACGCCGCCAACGAGCGGGGGATGGCCGTACTCGGGGTGCTCAACACCACCCCCGGCTGGGGTGTGCCGGGCGGCGAGGAGACCCCGGGATGGCATATCTACCAGCCGCCGGACCCCGTGAAGTACGGCGAGTGGGCGCGCACGGTCGCGGAGCGGTTCCAGGGTCTGGTCTCGGCGTATGAGATCTGGAACGAGCCCAACTACACCGGGTACTGGGTGGGCGGCCCCGACCCGGAAACCTACACCGACATACTCCGAGCGGCCTACGAGCAGATCAAGGCCATCGATCCGGCCGCCCTCGTCGTCGCGGGTGTGGTTGGCACCGTGCAGGATTCGCCGTTCACGATGAACCCCGTCACCTTCATCCAGCGGATGTACGACGCGGACGCCAAAGGCTTCTTCGACGCGCTGTCGATCCACCCGTACAGCAACGAGATCTCGTTCCCGGACGGTCTGGATCCGACCAACCCGTGGCAGACGCCGGTGGAGCAGCTCATCGCGATCCGCGAGTTGATGATCGCCCACGGTGACGAGGCGCTGAAGATCTGGGCCACCGAGTACGGCCTGAGCACGTGGATCAAAGACGAACAGACACAGGCGGAGTGGGTCAAGGAGTTCCTCGACTTCTGGAGCTCGCTGGACTACACCGGGCCGGCGTTCCTCTACACGCTGCGGGACCGGCTCAACGAGCTCACCGAAGAGGGCACGATGGGCATCTTCACCTACGACTGGGCGCGCAAGCTCGTCGCCGATGTCGTCGAGTGCTTCAACACCGGCCGCAAATGCGCGGTCGACCCGGAGGAGCCTGAGGAACCCGGGAATCCCGGCAACCCGCCGACCGATCCGGTCACGGCGATCGTGCAGGCCCTCACCGCGGCGCTTCAGCAGATCTACACCGTGGTGGCGCAGACGGTTTCGGGCCTGGCCAACGCCGTCGTGACGGCGATCTCCGACGCGCTGCGCAACCTGTTCGGGGTCTTCAGCCCCGCGACGGCGGCGCTGAACCTGCCCGCCGACACCCGCGTGGTGCTGGCGTTCGCCGTCGCCGAGGCGGCCGAGGAGGTGACCGGCGAGGAGCAGGTCTCGAAGGACGGCCTTCCGGCCGACCCGGCCGAGTCCACGACGGAGGTCACGACCGGTGTGACTACCGATGAGACCACGGAACCCGCCGAGGAGCCGACCGAGGAGGCCGCGGAGGAGCAGACGGCGGAGGAACCCGCCGAGGAGAAGACGGAAGGGCCCGCCGAGGAGTCGGCGGTCACCGAGCCGGCCGACACCCCGGTCGCGACCGAAACGACCGACGCCGAGGCGCCGTCGCAGACCCCGGTTCCGACGAGTTCTGCTCCGAGCACCGAGCCGGAGATCACCGAGCCAGTCACCGAGCCGGAGGTCACCGAACCGGAAGTCACTGAGCCCGAGGAGACGTCGGCGCCGGCCGAGCAGCCGGACGTGACCGAGGACGTCACCGAGGACGTCACCGAGGACGTCACCGAGCACGAGGTCTCATCCGACGATGACGAGGACTCCGCGAAGAAGGGCAGCGAGTCCAACAAGGGTGACGACGACAAGAACGACGATAAGGACTCCGGCACCAAGAAGGACGACGACAAGGACACCGGCACCGGTACCGGCACGAACAAGCGCGTCGACACCCGCGACGGCAACAAGGTCACCCCGGGAACCGGCGGTGCGGGTAACGGCGCCGGGGCGGGCAGCCCGGGCGGCGGCAGCGGCGGAGGCGCCGGGAGTGCGGGGGCCGACGACGCCGACAGTGACGCCCCGGGCGACGGCGACGATAACGCCGGTGGCTCAGGCGGTTCGGACAAGTCCAGCGGCGGATCGGCGGGCGGCTCCAACGTCTCCTACATCAAGGGGCCGTGGGGGATGATCCTGTACGTCTGAGACGGCGGGCGTCGTGCGCCTCCTGCCTGCGGGGGACCGCGGGTGGGAGGCGTTCGCCGTCTTGAGCAGGGGTTTGAGCCGGGGTGCCCTTGGTGGGAGTCGAACCCACACTGTCACGATTTTGAGTCGTGTGCCTCTGCCGATTGGGCTACAAGGGCCGGTGATCCGTACGGGTTACCACCATAGAGGATGACCCGAGGTCGCTGAACGCCGCTGTTACCGCCACAATGTCAGTCATGACCGGGTCACCGACCGAAGGCCAGAAGGCGCGCCGTGTTCTCGTCGCGGAGGATGAGGCACTCATCCGGATGGACTTGGCCGAGATGTTGCGCGAAGAGGGTTACGAGATCGTGGGCGAGGCCGGTGACGGCCAGGAGGCCGTCGACCTCGCCGAGCGCCTCAAACCCGATCTGGTGATCATGGACGTCAAGATGCCGCGCCGCGACGGCATCGACGCCGCGTCCGAGATTGCGTCCAAGCGCATCGCGCCGATCGTCATCCTGACCGCGTTCAGCCAACGCGAGCTGGTCGAGCGGGCCCGCGATGCGGGGGCGATGGCCTACCTCGTCAAACCGTTCACCATCAGCGACCTGATCCCCGCGATCGAGGTGGCGCTCAGCCGCTTCGCCGAGATCACCGAGCTGGAGAAGGAAGTCGCCACGCTGGCGGACCGGTTGGAGACCCGCAAGCTGGTCGAACGGGCCAAGGGGTTGCTGCAGACCAAGCAGGGGATGACCGAGCCGGAGGCGTTCAAGTGGATTCAGCGGGCCGCCATGGACCGCCGGACCACGATGAAGCGCGTCGCCGAGGTGGTGCTGGAGACCCTGGACACGCCCGGGGAGGCGTCGGCCTCCAGCTGACCCCGCAGCCGCCGCCCCGGGTAAAAACTGCGTTTCCGGAGGCGGCATTCTGCCGTGACCAACACCGCAATGCCCACGCGGCGTCGGTCAACACCACGCACTGACGCCGCACGTTGGTTAAGGTTCTCGGCGAAGCGTCGCAGCCCCTGCTCACCCGGGCGGAGGTGGCGGCGCCGACAAGTTCATTGACCCGGAGGTGAAGCGTGCGCTCTCGCGTGGCACGGAAAGCATTTGCCATCAGCAGTGCCGGTTTGGTTGTGCTCGGTATAGCCGCCTGCCAACAACAATCCGAACCGAGTGAGGGGGGCGGCGAGGCGCAGACCGAACTCAAGATCGTCGAGCAGGTCCAGATCGACGAGAACGGTGCCGAGGTCAAGACCGAAGAGGGCGCCACGCCGGCCGACCCGGCGGGCGACGGAAACGCCCAGTGCCCGCCGGTCTCGATCGCGATGGCCGGTGCGCTCAACGGTCCCGACGCCGCGCTGGGCATCAACATCAAGAACGGCATCCAGCTGGCCGTCGACAAGCACAATGAGGCCAACCCCGGCTGCCAGGTGCAGCTCAAGACGTTCGACACCGAGGGTGACCCGCAGAAGGCGACCCAGATCGCGCCGCAGATCATCAACGACCCCTACACGATCGGCCTGATCGGTCCGGCGTTCTCCGGCGAGACCAACGCCACCGGCGACGTGTTCAACCAGGCCGGCCTGGTCGCCGTGACCGCCTCGGCGACCAACACCACCCTGTCGCAGAAGGGCTGGAAGACGTTCTTCCGCGGCCTCGGCAACGACGGCCAGCAGGGCCCGTCGGTCGCCAACTACCTGAAGAACACGCTGAATCACCAGAAGGTGTGCGTCGTCGACGACAGCACCGACTACGGCCTGGGGCTGGCCCAGACGGTCCGCGAGACCCTCGGCTCGGTCGCCGACTCGAGCTGCAACATCTCGGTCAAGAAGGGCGACAAGGACTTCTCGGCCGCGGTGACCCAGATCAAGGGTGCCGATCCGGACTCGGTGTTCTTCAGCGGCTACTACGCCGAGGCGGCGCCGTTCGTCCAGCAGCTGCGCGACGGCGGCTGGGAGGGCGCCTTCGTCTCCGCCGACGGCACCAAGGACCCGGAGTTCGTCAAGCAGGCCGGTGACGCCGCCAAGGACGCCATCCTGTCCTGCCCGTGCGGCCCGGCGACCGGTGAGTTCGCCGAGGAGTACACCGAGAAGTTCGGCCAGGAGCCGGGTACCTACAGCTCTGAGGGCTACGACCTGGGCACCATCCTGCTGAAGGGCATCGACTCGGGTGCCATCACCCGGCCGGCGCTGCTCGACTTCGTCCGCAACTACGACGGCCGCGGCGTCGCCCGGCAGTACCAGTGGACCCCGGAGGGCGAGCTCACCAGCAGCCTGATCTGGATCTACAAGGTTCAGTAGGAACATCAGCGAGGACGCGTCCGATGCCATCCGGCTCGGACGCGTTCTCGTCCTGACACCTTCGTCGCGAGGAGCCGCCGCCGGATGACATCCCAGTGCGTCGAGCAGGCCGCCTGCCTGGCCGCCAACATCAACTTCAACGTGTCAGGACTGTTCGACGGGTTCTGGCAGCTGACGATCGACGGCCTGTCCTGGGGCGCGATCTACGCGTTGGTCGCGGTCGGCTACACGCTGGTCTACGGCGTGCTCAAGCTGATCAACTTCGCCCACTCCGAAGTGTTCATGTTCGGCATGTTCGGCGCGTACTTCTGCCTCGACTTCATCCTGGGCTTCACCCCCAGCGGGAACACCTACAACAAGGGCATCGCGCTGACGGTGCTCTACCTCGGCATCGCGATGCTGTTCGCGATGGCGGTCTCGGGTGCCACCGCGGTCGGGTTGGAGGCCGTCGCGTACCGGCCGCTGCGCCGGCGCAACGCCGAACGCCTGTCGTTCCTGATCACCGCGATCGGCATGTCGTTCGTGCTGCAGGAGTTCGTGCACTTCATCCTGCCGAAGATCATTCCCGGCTACGGCGGCTCCAACGCCCAGCAGCCGATCCGGCTCGTCGCGCCGGAGACCCAGTTCACCGTCTTCGGCGCCGCGGTCTCCAACATCACGCTGATCATCGTGGTGGCGGCGCTGATCCTGGCGTTGCTGACCGACATGGCGATCAACCGGACGAAGTTCGGGCGTGGTATCCGCGCCGTCGCACAGGACCCCGACACCGCGACCCTGATGGGTGTGTCCCGGGAACGCATCATCATGACGACGTTTCTGATCGGCGGTCTGCTGGCCGGTGCGGCGGCGCTGCTGTACACGCTCAAGGTGCCGCAGGGCATCATCTACTCCGGCGGTTTCCTGTTGGGTATCAAGGCGTTCTCCGCCGCCGTGCTCGGTGGCATCGGCAACCTGCGCGGCGCGCTGCTCGGCGGGCTGCTGCTGGGCATCATGGAGAACTACGGTCAGGCGGTCTTCGGCACCCAGTGGCGTGACGTCGTGGCGTTCGTGCTGCTGGTGCTGGTGCTGTTCCTGCGCCCGACCGGCATCCTCGGCGAGAGCCTCGGAAAGGCACGAGTATGACCCGCAAGCTGCTGGCGCCCGGTGACGCGCTGCGGTCCTGGTGGGATGAGCGGTCCCGGGTCGAGAAGTGGGGCTTCGGGCTGCTGGCGTTCGGTCTGTTCGCCCTGCTGCCGCTGTTCCCGCCGCCGTTCGTCAACACCCCGAACATCAGCTTCGGCGGCACCATGGCGCAGTTCGCGATGGTCGCGATCATCGCGATCGGTCTCAACGTCGTGGTGGGCCAGGCCGGACTGCTGGACCTCGGCTATGTCGGCTTCTACGCCGTCGGTGCCTACACCGTCGCGCTGCTGACCAGCCCGAGCAGTCCGTGGAACAAGACGGGCCCAGACGGCTGGTTCAGCGAGGACTGGGCGTGGCTGGCCTGTGTGCCGCTGGCGATGGCGATCACCGCGCTGAGCGGTCTCATCCTCGGCACGCCCACGCTGCGGCTGCGCGGTGACTATCTCGCCATCGTCACACTGGGATTCGGCGAGATCATCCGGCTGATGGCCGACAACCTCGCCGACGTCACCAACGGCCCCCGCGGGCTCAACGAGGTGGAGTATCCCCGCTTCGGGCAGACCGAGAACCTGCCCGACGGCGTGTTCTCCAGCGGTAACTCGGCGGGATTGGCCAACTACGGAACCTGGTGGTTCTGGCTGGGTCTGGTGCTGATCGTGGGGATCCTGGTGCTGGTCGGCAACCTGGAGCGCAGCCGGGTGGGCCGCGCCTGGATCGCGATCCGCGAGGACGAGGACGCCGCCGAGGTGATGGGCGTCAACACCTTCAAGTTCAAGTTGTGGGCGTTCACCATCGGTGCCGCGATCGGCGGGCTCTCCGGTGCGCTCTACGCCGGACAGGTGCAGTTCGTCGCACCGCCGACGTTCAACATCATCAACTCGATGCTGTTCCTGTGCGCGGTGGTGCTCGGCGGACAGGGCAACAAGCTCGGCGTGGTGGTCGGCGCGTTCGTGATCGTGTACCTGCCCAACCGACTGCTCGGGGTGGAGTTCCTCGGCATCAACATGGGTGACCTGAAGTACCTGTTCTTCGGGATCGCGCTGGTCGCGCTGATGATCTTCCGCCCGCAGGGCCTGTTCCCGGTCCGGCAGAAGCTGCTGACGTACGGCAAGTACGCGCGCGAGTTGCTCCGCAGTCCGGAGAAGACAGTGGAGGAGGCCGCGAAATGACACCGCGCACGCGAGGAGCGAGATGACACCGCGCACGCGAGGAGCGAAATGACACCGCGCACGCGAGGAGCGAGATGACGCCGCGCACGCGAGGAGCGAGATGAGTATCGAGGAACTGGCCGGCGTCCACCGCGACATCCACGCCGCCGAAGGCGAGATCCTGTTGCAGACAAAGGATCTCACGATGAAGTTCGGCGGTCTCACCGCGCTGGACTCGGTGACGTTCGACATCCGGCGCGGTGAGATTCTCGGCATGATCGGGCCGAACGGCGCGGGCAAGACCACCTGCTTCAACGCGATCACCGGTGTGTACCGCCCGACGTCAGGCACGGTGATCTTCGACGGCGCACCGCTGGGAAAGATCAAACGCCACGAGATCACCCGCCGCGGGATCGCCCGCACCTTCCAGAACATCCGGCTGTGGGGCGAGATGACCGCGCTGGAGAACGTCATGGTGGCCACCGACGCCCGCCACTTCACCTCGGTACCGGGCGCCCTGGTGCGCAGCCCGCGGCATCGCCGCGAGGAGAAGTCCGCCGTCGAACGCGCCGCTGCGCTATTGCATTTCGTCGGGATCGCGCACCGCGGCGAGGAGAAGGCCAAGAACCTGTCCTACGGTGACCAGCGTCGGCTCGAGATCGCCCGGGCCCTGGCCACCGAACCCAAGCTGCTGTGCCTCGACGAGCCGGCCGCGGGGTTCAACCCGGCGGAGAAGGCCGCGCTGATCGACCTGATCCGCAAGATCCGCGACGACGGCTACACGGTGCTGCTGATCGAACACGACATGCGCCTGGTGATGGGGGTGACCGACCGGATCGTGGTGCTGGAGTTCGGCCGTAAGATCGCCGACGGTCGGCCCGCCGAGATCCGTGAGGATCCCAAGGTCATCGCCGCCTACCTGGGAGTTCCTGATGACGAAGTCCGGTGACAACACCAAGACCGACCGCCCGGTCATCCTCGAGCTGCGCGACGTGGTCGTGCAGTACGGCAGAATCCGTGCGCTGCACGGCATCTCGCTGACCGTCCACGAGGGCGAGCTGGTCACACTGCTGGGCTCCAACGGGGCGGGCAAGACCACCACGATGCGGGCGATCTCCGGCCTGCTGCCGTTGACCTCCGGTTCGATCTGGTTTGAGGGCCGCGACATCGGCAAGGTCAAGGCGCATCAGCGGGTGACCCAGGGGCTGGTCCAGGCACCCGAGGGCCGCGGCATCTTCCCGGGCATGACCGTGCTCGAGAACCTCGAAATGGGTTGTTACGGACGGAAATTCGCGTCGCGCCGGGAACACAAGGAACGGCTGGACTGGGTGCTGGAGACGTTCCCCAGGCTGGCGGAGCGGCGCAACCAGGAGGGCGGCACGCTGTCCGGCGGCGAACAGCAGATGCTGGCGATCGGCCGCGCGCTGATGGCCCGCCCGCGGGTGCTGCTGCTCGACGAACCCTCAATGGGATTGGCGCCCATGGTCATCTCGCAGATCTTCGGGATCATCGCCGACATCAACGCCCAGGGCACCACGGTGCTGCTCGTCGAGCAGAACGCGCAGCAGGCGCTGAGCCGCTCGGACCGCGCCTACATCCTGGAGACCGGCGAGGTCACCCGTACCGGCGACGCGCGACAACTGCTGGCCGACGACAGCATCCGCGCCGCCTACCTCGGCGTCGCCTGAGACAGGGGCCTAGTCTCCGATTTGGAACCGCTTGATCCGCGAGGTCGAGCCGCCGACCAGTTCGACATGGCTGGGCGGCACGCCGAAATGCTTGGCCAGCAGCTTGATCACAGCGTCGTTGGCCTTGCCCTCGACGGGCCGCTCACGCACGTACACGGTCAGGTCGCCGTCGTCACCGACCTCGACCAGGGGGCCTTTGCGGCTGCCGGGTTTGACCCGGACCCCGACGATCATCGGCCCCTAGCGGGCGACGATCACCGAGGAACCGTGGCCGAACAGGCCCTGGTTGGCGGTGATGCCGACCTTGGCGTTCTCCACCTGTCGGCCGGTGGCCTGCCCGCGCAGCTGCCAGGTGAGCTCGCAGACCTGCGCGATCGCCTGGGCCGGAATGGCTTCGCCGAAGCACGCCAGGCCGCCGGACGGGTTGACCGGGATGCGGCCGCCGATGGTGGTGGCGCCGCTGCGCAGCAGTTGTTCGGCCTCACCCTTCTCGCACAACCCGAGGTGCTCGTACCAGTCCAACTCCAGCGCGGTGGACAGGTCATAGACCTCGGCCAGCGACAGATCCTCGGGCCCAATGCCGGCCTCGGCGTAGGCGGCGTCGAGGATCTGGTCCTTGAACACCCGCTCCGGAGCGGGCGCCACCGCGGTGGAATCCGTTGCGATGTCCGGCAGTTCGGGCAGGTGCTGCGGGTAGACCGGGGTCTGCAGGCTGACGGCCCGCACCGACGGCACACCCTCGACCGAGCCGAGATGCTTCTCGGCGAACGACTTGCTCGCCACGATCAGCGCGGCCGCACCGTCCGACGTCGCGCAGATGTCCAGCAGCCGAAGGGGATCGGAGACCACCGGGCTGGCCAGCACGTCCTCGATGGTGGCTTCCTTGCGGTAGCGCGCGTTCGGGTTCGCCAGCCCGTGCTTGGCGTTCTTGACCTTGACCGCGGCGAAGTCCTCCACCGTGGCCCCGTAGAGGTCCATGCGGCGGCGCGCCAGCAGCGCGAAGTACACGGTGTTGGTGGCGCCGATCAGGTGGAACCGCTGCCAGTCCGGGTCGTTCTTGCGTTCGCCGCCGACCGGGGCGAAGAAGCCCTTCGGGGTGGTGTCGGCGCCGATCACCAGCGCGACGTCGCACAGGCCGGCCAGGATGTGGGCGCGGGCGCTCTGCAGTGCCTGCGAGCCGCTGGCGCACGCGGCGTAGCTGGAGGTGACGGGCACTCCGTTCCAGCCCAGCTTCTGCGCGAACGTCGAGCCGGCGACGAAGCCCGGGTAGCCGTTGCGGATGGTGTCCGCGCCGGCGACGAGCTGGATCTGGCGCCAGTCCAGGCCGGCGTCGGCCAGCGCGGCGCGGGCGGCGACGACGCCGTACTCGGTGAAGTCGCGTCCCCACTTGCCCCACGGGTGCATGCCCGCACCCAGGATGTAGACCGGTTCCGGTGCGCTCACTGGTCGGCCCCCTTGTCCGCGATCTTCCAGGCGTGGACGATGCGCACGACACCCTCGTCGTCGGTGTACAGCGGCATCGTCGTCAACTCCATCTCCATCCCGACCTTGAGGTCGGCGGCCAGGGTGCCCTCGACGACCTTGCCGAGCACGATCAGCCCCTCGTCGGCGAGCTGCACGGCCGCAACGGCGAACGGCTCGAACGGATCCGGCGCCGGATAGGGCGGCGGGGGAGCGTAGCGGTTCTCGGTGTAGCTCCACAGCGTGCCGCGCCGGGACAGCGGCACCTGCGCGAGCTCGTCGCCGTCACAGGCCGGGTTCGGGCAGTTGTTGGCCCGCGGCGGGAAGACGTAGGTACCGCACTTCTGGCATTTCCCGCCGATCAGGTACGGAGCTCCGGACTCGTCGGTGGCGAACCAGCCGTCGATCGCGGGTTGAGTGGAAGCTGACACGGGGTCAGCGTAAACGATTGGGCGCCTGCAACTGAAACGTGTTGCAGTTCTCTCCCGGCTAGTGGGCGGCCACGTCGACAAGGATCTCAACGAGGTCGTCGGGCGCGTCGCGCATCAGGTTGTGTCTGGCGTCCAGTTCGTGGCAGATCCAGTTCGGGTCGTCGCGGACACGGTCATAGGCGAACCGGAGCGGCGACTCGCCCGGCCAGTCCAGGGCGTAGACATACTCGCGTCGGCGGAACCGGTTGAGGTCGACGCCGCACCGCAGCGGCTGCAGCACGCTCGCCCGGGGATGGGCGGTCGCGCGGGCGTCGAAGAACGGCAGCGGCGGCACCCCGAAGCCGGATGCGTCGGACTGCAGGTACCACCGGCGTTCCTCGTCGTCGACGAGATCCGCGCACGACTCGCCGGCGCGCGGCACCACGGCGTCGAGGTACACCAGCGCGTCGACCCGCTCGGGGACATGGGCGGCGACGCCGGTGATCACCATGCCGCCGTAGCTGTGCCCGACCAGGATCACCGGTTCGTCGGTGTAGGCGGAGAGCACCGACACCACGTCGTCGATGTGGGTGTCGAGGTTGACCCCGGCGTGCAGCAGGTGGGCGCGTTCGGCCACACCCGTCGGCGTCACGGCGAGCACCGTGTGCCCGGCCGCCCGCAGCGGCGCCGCGACGGGGTCGAAACACCATCCCCCGTGGCACATTCCGGGAACCAGGACGAAAGTGGTCATGCTCGGGTGCTCCTTGCGGTGTCGGTGCGGTACTTGCGGGTGATGCGGTCGAGTTCGGCGCCCGAGCGGGTGTGACCGGCGGCGTGCATCTCGCGGTTGGCGACGACCACCGCGGCCTTCTCCCCGCACCGCTCGGCCTCGTAGCTGCGCAGGCCACACACGCCCGTGTCGGCCATCGGATAGGTGAAGATCCGCTCGGTGTTCGCGATCAGCGTCTGCACGTCGAGCCAGTCGAGGCGCCAGTGCGCGATGGAGGGCATGCCTCCAGCCTCGGACCGTCGCAACCATAAGTCCAATACGTAGTCAGTACGGAAACTATCGTTCTTGTTTATGGAACTGCGGCAGCTGGAGTACCTCGTCGCCGTCGCCGAGGAGGCCAACTTCACCAGGGCGGCCCAACGGGTCCACGTCGCGCAGCCCGCCGTCAGCGCCTCGATCCGCGCGCTGGAACGCGAACTCGGCCAGCCGCTGTTCGACCGCAGCCGGCGCGCCGTCCGGCTGACCGCGGCCGGGGAGGCGGTGCTGCCGCATGCCCGCGCCGCGCTGGCGTCCGTCGCCGCCGCGCGCGACGCCGTCGCGGAGGTGACCGGCCTGGTGCGCGGGTCCGTCGCCGTCGGCACCGTCACGGCGCACGATTTCGACATGGCCGGGTTGCTCGCGGAGTTCCACGCCGCACATCCGCTGGTCGACATCACGCTGGGCACCGACGAGTCCGACACCCTGATCGACGGACTGCGCACCGGCCGGCTGGACGCCGCGATCATCTCCGTCGGCGCCGACCTGCCCGACGGCCTCGACGGCGAGCCGGTGACCGATCAGCGCATCGTCGCCGCCGTCGGCGCGGAGCATCGGTGGCGGCGGCGCCGTCACGTCGCGCTCGCCGACCTCGCCGGAGAACCGCTGATCACGCTGCCCCGCGGCACCGGGATCAGGCGGCAGTTGGATCGCGCGTGCCGGACGGCCGGGGTGGATGTGAGGGTGGCGTTCGAGGCCAGCACGCCGGGCGCGCTCGCCGACCTCGCCGTGCGCGGCCTCGGCGTGGCCGTGCTGCCCGAAGCGGTCACCCGCCCGGGGCTGCACCGGCTGCCGATCACCCCCGAACTGCGCGGCCGGCTGGTGTTCGCCTGGCGTGCCGCCGGCCCGATGAGCCCGGCGGCCCGGGAACTGGTCGTGTTGGCGCGTCGGTGGGCGCGAATAGAGTGAGGGCCGTGAGCCCCGCCAAGACCGCGCCCGAGACGAAGTCCCCCGAGAACAAGACGGCGCCCACCGACGAGAAGCCGACTCTGATGCTGCTCGACGGCAATTCGCTGGCGTACCGGGCGTTCTTCGCGCTGCCCGCCGAGAACTTCAAGACCCGCAACGGGCTCACCACCAACGCGGTGTACGGGTTCACCGCGATGCTGATCAACCTGCTGCGCGACGAGCAGCCCACCCACATCGCCGCCGCGTTTGACGTGTCGCGCCAGACCTTTCGCGCCGAGAAGTACCCCGAGTACAAGGCCGGCCGGTCCGCCACCCCCGACGAGTTCCGCGGCCAGATCGACATCACCAAGGAGGTGCTGGGCGCGCTGGGCATCACGGTGCTCGCCGAGCCGGGCTTCGAGGCCGACGACATCATCGCCACGCTGGCCACCCAGGCCGAGCAGGCCGGCTACCGCGTGCTGGTGGTCACCGGCGACCGTGACTCGCTGCAACTGGTCAGCGACAACGTCACCGTGCTCTACCCCCGCAAGGGCGTCAGCGACCTGACCCGGTTCACCCCGGAGGCGGTGCTGGAGAAGTACGGGCTGACCCCCCAGCAGTACCCGGACTTCGCCGCGCTGCGCGGCGACCCCAGCGACAACCTGCCCGGCATCCCCGGCGTCGGCGAGAAGACCGCCACCAAGTGGATCGTCGAATACGGCTCGCTGCAGGCGCTCGTCGACAACGTCGACAAGATCAAGGGCAAGGTCGGCGACGCACTGCGCGCCAACCTGTCCTCGGTGGTGCTCAACCGCGAGCTCACCGACCTGATCCGCGACGTGCCGCTGCCGCACACCCCCGACACGCTGCGCATGCAGCCGTGGGACCGCGACCACATCCACCGGCTCTTCGACGACCTGGAGTTCCGGGTGCTGCGCGAGCGGCTGTTCGAGACGCTGGCGTCGGCCGACCCCGAGGTCGACCAGGGCTTCGACGTGCGCGGCGGTGCGCTGGAGCCCGGCGAGCTGAGCGGGTGGCTGGCCCAGCACAGCACCGGCGAGCGGTTCGGGCTCGCGGTCGTCGGCACCCACGTCGCCTTCGACGCCGACGCGACCGCACTGGCCATCGTCGCCCCCGGCGGCGACGGCCGCTACATCGACACCGCGACGCTGAGCACCGACGACGAGGCCGCGCTGGCGACGTGGCTGGTCGATCCCGCGGTGCCCAAGGCGCTGCACGAGGCCAAGCTGGCGATGCACGAACTGGAGGGCCGCGGCTGGACGCTGGCCGGGGTCACCTCCGACACCGCGCTGGCGGCCTACCTGGTTCGGCCCGGGCAGCGCAGCTTCGCGCTCGACGACCTGTCGCTGCGCTACCTCAAACGCGAGCTGCGCGCGGACAACCCTGAGCAGCAACAGCTTTCCCTGCTCGACGACGGCGGCGACGACCAGGCCGTGCAGGCCACGCTGCTGCGCGCCAGCGCGGTCAAGGATCTGGCCGACGCGCTCGACGAGGAGCTGACCCGCATCGACTCGCTCGAGCTGCTCAGCGACATCGAGCTGCCGGTGCAGCGGGTGCTGGCCGAGATGGAGACCGCAGGCATCGCCGTCGACCTCGACCAGCTGGGCCGGCTGCAGAGCGAGTTCGCCGACCAGATCCGCGACGCCGCCGAGGCCGCGTACGCGGTGATCGGCAAGCAGATCAACCTGGGATCACCCAAACAGTTGCAGGTCGTGCTGTTCGACGAGCTCGGCATGCCCAAGACCAAGCGCACCAAGACCGGCTACACCACCGACGCCGACGCACTGCAGGGCCTCTACGAGAAGACCGGCCACCCGTTCCTGGCCCATCTGCTCGCGCACCGCGACGCCACCCGGCTGAAGGTCACCGTCGACGGGCTGCTGGCCTCGGTGGCCTCCGACGGCCGCATCCACACCACGTTCAACCAGACGATCGCGGCCACCGGCCGGCTGTCGTCGACAGAGCCGAACCTGCAGAACATCCCGATCCGCACCGAGGCGGGCCGGCGCATCCGCGACGCGTTCGTCGTCGGCAGGGGCCCGCACGGCGACTACGCCGAGCTGATGACCGCCGACTACAGCCAGATCGAGATGCGCATCATGGCGCACCTGTCCAAGGACGAGGGACTGATCGAGGCGTTCCGCACCGGCGAGGACCTGCACTCGTTCGTCGCGTCCCGCGCATTCGACGTGCCGATCGACGAGGTCACCCCCGAACTGCGGCGCCGGGTCAAGGCCATGTCGTACGGCCTGGCCTACGGGTTGAGCGCCTACGGGCTGGCCTCGCAGCTCAAGATCTCCACCGAGGAAGCCAAGGTGCAGATGGAGCAGTACTTCGACCGGTTCGGCGGTATCCGCGACTACCTGCGCGACGTGGTCGACCAGGCCCGCAAGGACGGCTACACCTCCACGGTGTTCGGCCGCCGCCGCTACCTGCCCGAACTGGACAGCAGCAACCGCAACGTCCGCGAGGCCGCCGAACGCGCCGCGCTCAACGCGCCGATCCAGGGCAGCGCCGCCGACATCATCAAGGTCGCGATGATCAACGTCGACAAGGCGATCAAGGACGCCGGCCTGAGATCGCGGATGCTGCTGCAGGTGCACGACGAGCTGCTCTTCGAGGTCGCCGAGGGCGAACGCGAGACGCTGGAGGCACTGGTCCGCGAGCAGATGGGCAGCGCCTATCCGCTGGACGTGCCGCTGGAGGTGTCGGTCGGGTACGGCCGCAGCTGGGACGCGGCTGCCCACTAGCGCGCGTCGGCCGCCAGCCCCGCGCCGAGCGCCATCAGGATGGCGCCCATCACCCGCTCCATGCGGCGCCGAATGTGGGCCTGCCCCAGGATCTCCCGCGCCCGCGCGGCCAGCAGCACCACACCCGCGCACCACGCGGTGTCGACGACCAATTGGATCACCGCGAGCACGAACAGCGTCGGCAGCACCGGACCGCTGGTCGGCAGGAACTGCGGGATCACCACGATCCCGAACGCCGCCGCCTTCGGGTTGGCGGCGATCGACAGCAGCGCGGCGCGGAACGCGGCGGCGGGGGAGCGGTCCCGCGGCGGGGCGCTCACCTCGAACCCGCCGGGGTTGTTGGCGTTGCGCCACGCACTGATGCCCAGCCAGAGCAGCACCGCGCCGCCGACGACGTGCAGCGCGATCGACAGCGCGCGGTTGGCCAGCAGCAACATCGACAGTCCGGCGCCGCCGGCGATGGTCCACCCGAAGATGCCGATCTCGTTGCCGACCACCGCGGCCAGCCCGGCCGCTCGGCCGTCCCGCACCGAGCGGTGCAGGAACAGCGCGGTCGCCGGCCCGGGCAGCGCCGCGAGCACCACGCAGGCCAGCAGGAACGCCGGCATGACATTCCACAGATGGGTGAGCACGCAGCGATTATCCGCGCACGCGTCAGGCGCCGGGCGCCCGGTACGCGGCCAGCGCCTGCAGTGCCGGCGCGGCCGCGCGGGCCGCGTGCACCCCGTAGGACTCCTCGACCAGCAGTGCGTGGGCCCGCTGGTCGCCGAAGCCCCGGTCGATGCGGTCGCGCACGAACGCCAGCTCGACGACCTGCGCGGCGAACCGGGCCACCGCCTTACCCGCGGCCTTGCCCGCATAGTGCGACACGTAGTGGATGGCGGCCTTGCGGTCGCGCAGCGACCCCAGCCAGGTGGCCTCGTTCGGGGTGATCAGCGACGCCGCCACCATGCCGGGCAGCTTCTCGGCGACCACCCGCTGCTCGCGGCGGCGGCTCTGTACCGCCAGCACGATCGCGGCCAGGAAGATCGGCACCATCCACAGCACGTAGATGGCGAAGTACCACTCGGCACCGAGGAACGACGAGCCGTTCCACAGCCCGTGCATGCCGACCGCGGCGCCGTAGCCGAGCAGGATGCACGACCACTTGGACAGCGCGTCGCGCTTCTGCAGCGCGAAGTAGACGCCGATCCCGATGAACGTGGTGAACAGCGAGTGCGCGAACGGCGCCATGATCAGCCGCAGCGCCGCCGTCAGCAGCGACTGCCCGAGTGAGTCCCCGCCCCCGATGTAGAGGATGTCCTCCAGCCATGCGAACCCGGCGCCCACCAGGCCGGCGTAGACCAGGCAGTCGGTCAGCGAGTTGAGCTCGTTGCGCCGGACACCGGTCATCATCAGCAGCAGGAACGCGCCCTTGGCCGCCTCCTCGACGATCGGGGCGGTGAGCACCAGCGAGACCCAGCTGATCCCGGCGCCGTTCCCGCCTGCGGTGCTGCCGGCGACGATCAGCGACTCCAGGAACAGGGTGAGCACCACCGACAGCACGACGGCGACCGAGGCGCCCCACAGGAACGCGAACAACAGCAGCCGCGGCGGTTCCGGCTCCCAGCGGTCCAGCCAGATGTAGGCCAGCACCACGACCAGCATCGCCACGCTGGACAGCACGAACCCGATGGTGGCGCCGACCGGGTTGAGCGCGGTGAGCCCGACGACGATGACGCCGGCGAACGTGGCCATGACGATGATCGCCGCCAATGGCGCGCCGACCTTGCGCGCTTTCCGGGCAAACGGCGTCGGCACGGATGCGGCGTAATGCGGGGACATGGTCATCACGTGGTAGCTAATCAGATGCATCTCGGCTACGGTCGGCGATCGTTACCTTGATCGTTGCCTATGGATGACATCGCTCAACAGATCCGCTTCCTCGCCCGCCTGGGTGCCGCGATGGGGGCCGCGAACTATCCCGTGACGCTGATCCGGCAGATGCTGACCCGCGCCTCGGCGGCGTACGGGATCTCCACCGACCACGTCGTGCTGCCCAACACCGTGCAGGTGTTCGCCGCCACCGACGGAGCGGGTACCGCGGTGCAGTCCGTGCAGGTGAACGCGGACCTGCGGTTCGACCAGACCTTCCCGCTGGCCCGGCTGGTGTCGTCGACGATGCGCGGAGCGGTGGACCCCGTCGACGGCGAAGCCCGGCTCGACCGCATCCTCGACGCCCCGCCGCCCGTCCCGCCGTGGCTGCCGGTGCTCGGCTACGGCATCTGGAGCGCGGGTCTGGCGCTGGTGCTCGAACCGTCGCCGCTGAACCTGCTCGGCGCGACGGTGCTGGGCCTGCTGGTCGGCCTGCTGGCGGCCGTCGCGCGGCGCTTCACCGCCCTCACTCAACTGCTGCCGGCGCTCAGTGCGTTCCTGGTCGCCGGGGTCAGCATCGGGGTGGCCGAGCACCTGGGGCTCGATCACGTCGGACTGCGGGCGCTCATCCCGCCGCTGGCCATGTTTCTGCCCGGTGCGGCGATCACCCTCGCCGTCGTCGAGCTCACCTCACGCGACACCATCTCCGGGGCGAGCCGTCTGATCGCCGGATTCGTGGCTCTCGCCCAGTTGGCGTTCGGCATCGTCATCGCCGCCGAACTGCTCGGACTCGAGGAGTCGCACCTCAGCGGCGAGCCGGTGAACAAGCTCGGGGCGTGGGCGCCGTGGCTGGGGGTGGCGGTCTACGCGGTCGGCGTCATGCTGTTCTTCGGTCCGCCGCTGTCGTTCCTGCCGTGGCTGCTGCTGATCGCGTACTGCGCCTACGGCGCCCAGTTCGTCGGAGACCAGTTTCTCGGCGGATACGCCAGCGGGGTGTGCGGCGGGCTGGTGCTGACGATCTGCGCGCTGGCGCTGACCCGCAGGCCGGGGGCGCCCCCGGCGGTCTCGCTGATCCTGCCCGGGTTCTGGCTGCTCGTGCCCGGTTCCATCGGGCTGATCGGGGTCGCGGAGCTGTTCGGCGCGGACGGCGACTCCGCCCTCGGCGTCACCTTCATCTCGATGATCTCCGTCGTTCTCGGGCTGCAGGCCGGGTTCGTGGTGTGGCAGCTGAGCCGGCGCCGGCTCCGCTGAAGGGGACCCGAGTTTGTCCTGCATGAGCCCCGTCGAGTAACCTCAACGTGTACCTGTCTGTGGTTTTTGGTTTTCTGCGGCAGGTATCACCACATAACAACTGTCCCTACGATCAAACCTGTCCGGAGCAACCCACCACATGCCAAGTCCCTCCGTCACCTCGCCGCAAGTAGCCGTCAACGACATCGGCTCGAGCGAGGACTTTCTCGCCGCCATCGACAAGACCATCAAATACTTCAACGATGGCGACATCGTCGAGGGAACCATCGTCAAGGTTGACCGTGACGAGGTCCTGCTCGACATCGGTTACAAGACCGAAGGTGTGATCCCGTCACGGGAGCTGTCCATCAAACACGACGTCGACCCCAATGAGGTCGTTTCCGTGGGCGATGAGGTCGAAGCTCTGGTCCTCACCAAGGAGGACAAGGAAGGCCGCCTGATCCTGTCCAAGAAGCGCGCCCAGTACGAGCGCGCCTGGGGCACGATCGAGGAGCTCAAGGAGAAGGACGAGGCCGTCAAGGGCACCGTCATCGAGGTCGTCAAGGGCGGCCTGATCCTCGACATCGGCCTGCGCGGCTTCCTGCCCGCCTCGCTCGTCGAGATGCGTCGCGTCCGCGATCTGCAGCCGTACATCGGCAAGGAGATCGAGGCCAAGATCATCGAGCTCGACAAGAACCGCAACAACGTGGTGCTGTCGCGCCGCGCCTGGCTGGAGCAGACCCAGTCCGAGGTGCGCAGCGAGTTCCTCAACCAGCTGCAGAAGGGCGCCATCCGCAAGGGTGTCGTCAGCAGCATCGTCAACTTCGGCGCATTCGTCGATCTCGGCGGTGTCGACGGCCTGGTGCACGTTTCCGAGCTGTCCTGGAAGCACATCGATCACCCGTCCGAGGTGGTTCAGGTGGGCGACGAGGTCACCGTCGAGGTGCTCGACGTCGACATGGACCGCGAGCGGGTCTCGCTGTCGCTGAAGGCCACTCAGGAAGATCCGTGGCGCCACTTCGCCCGCACCCACGCGATCGGCCAGATCGTGCCGGGCAAGGTCACCAAGCTGGTGCCGTTCGGTGCGTTCGTCCGCGTCGAGGAGGGCATCGAGGGCCTGGTGCACATCTCGGAGCTGTCCGAGCGCCACGTCGAGGTTCCGGACCAGGTGGTCCAGGTCGGCGACGACGCGATGGTCAAGGTCATCGACATCGATCTGGAGCGTCGTCGGATCTCGCTGAGCCTCAAGCAGGCCAACGAGGACTACACCGAGGAGTTCGACCCGTCGAAGTACGGCATGGCCGACAGCTACGACGAGCAGGGCAACTACATCTTCCCCGAGGGCTTCGATCCCGAGACCAACGAGTGGCTCGAGGGCTTCGAGAAGCAGCGTGAGGAGTGGGAGGCCCGCTACGCCGAGGCCGAGCGCCGGCACAAGATGCACACCGCGCAGATGGAGAAGTTCGCCGCCGCCGAGGCGGAGGCGGCCTCCCGTCCGGCCACCAGCTCGCGGGGCGACGAGCCCACCGGCGGCTCGCTGGCCAGCGACGCGCAGCTCGCTGCGCTGCGTGAGAAGCTGGCGGGCAACGCCTAGCAACGCCTGAGAGAACTCCCCGGCTCCCTGTGGAGCCGGGGAGTTTTCGTTTTGACACACTGTTGCGGTGCTGCGCATTGGGCTGTCCGGCGGGATCGGCGCCGGGAAATCGACTGTGTCCTCGACGTTTCATGAGTTGGGCGGGATCATCGTCGACGGTGACGTGATCGCCCGCGAGGTCGTCGAACCGGGCACCGAGGGGCTGGCCAAGCTCGTGGACGCGTTCGGCCGGGAGATCCTGCATCCCGACGGCGCGCTGAACCGGCCCGCGCTGGCGGCGATCGCGTTCAGCGACGAGGAGAAGCGCCAGACGCTCAACGGCATCGTGCACCCGCTGGTGGCGCACCGGCGCTCCGAACTGATCGCGGCCGCCGCCGAGGACGCCGTCATCGTGGAGGACATCCCGCTGCTCGTCGAGTCCGGGATGGCGCCGATGTTCCCGCTGGTGGTGATCGTGCACGCCGACGAGGAGCTGCGGGTCAAACGGCTGATCGAGTACCGGGGCTTCACCGAGGCCGACGCCCGCGCCCGCATCGCCGCGCAGGCCACCGAGGAGCAGCGCCGCGCCGTGGCCGACGTGTGGCTGGACAACTCGGGCAGCGCCGGGCAGCTGGTGGAGGCGGCGCGCGAGCTGTGGCACAGCCGGATCCTGCCGTTCGCCCACAACCTGCACGAGAACCGGCCCGCCCGGCCGACGCCGGCGCTGGTGCCCTACGACCCGACCTGGCCGGACCAGGCCCGGCGCATCCTCGCCCGGCTCAACACCGCGTGCGGGCACCGCGCGGTGCGCATCGACCACATCGGGTCGACGGCGGTGCCGGGAATGGACGCCAAGGACGTGATCGACGTCCAGGTGACGGTGCCGTCGCTGGAGGTGGCCGACGAGCTCAGCGACGCGCTGACCGCGGTGGGCTATGTACGGGTTCCGGTCACCGCCGACACCGGCAAACCCGACGCCCGCAGCACGGTCGCCGAGTTCGACCACAGCAACGACGAGTCGTTGTGGCACAAGCGGCTTCACTGCTCGGCGGATCCGGGCCGGCCCACCCACGTGCACATCCGGGTGGACGGCTGGCCGGGCCAGCAGTTCGCGCTGCTGTTCGTGGACTGGCTGCGCGCCAACCCGGGGGTGCAGTCCGACTACCTGGAGCTCAAGAGGCGGGTCGCCGCGCAGGGCCACGCGACCACGGGTGCGTACGCCGAGGCGAAGGAACCGTGGTTCCTCGACGCCTACCGGCGGGCGTGGGAGTGGGCCGACACCACCGGCTGGAAGCCCTGACTCAGGTCGTCGGCGCCGGCTCGGCGGGTGCGGCGTCGGTCGCGGTGTCCGGCAGCGGGGCCAGGCCCGGGACCGGGATGTCCAGCGGGGCGCCGCACTGCAGCGTGCCGTACAGCGGGTCGTCCTTCGGCCGGAACAGCCGCGGTGCGATGAACTGGTCGGCCTGGGCCACCACCTGGTCGTCGACGAGGATCTCGCAGTGCAGGTTCGACCCGTACGGCCAGTCGATGGAGATCTCCATGCCGGCCAGCTTCGGGTCGTCGAGCACCGCGTTGACCTCGAACGTCTGCCCGGGCAGCAGCAGGTTCGGGGTCGCGCTGTTGACGTTCTGGTCGTCCATCTTGTAGGCGACGACGGCGCGGCGCGAGGTGCCGTCGAACCGCGCCCGGTAGACGACGTTGTGCAGGATGTTGTCGCCGGGCTGGCCGGCCTGGGGGCCGGCGGGCGGGGGCGCCACGTCGGTCAGGGTCGGATCGGCGGGTTCGGCGGGGTCGATGGGCTGTGCCGCCGCGGTCGCGGGCGCCAGCAGCGAGCCCGCCAGCGCCGCGGCCGCCGCAGCGGTCGCGGCGAGCCGGATGTATGCGCCGGGGCTCATATGACCAGAGAGTACCGTCATCGCAATCAAGATCGGCCCGCGGCCCGACGGTGTTACACCTGCGGTGCGCGCCATGTCACCGGCATGCCCAGGGCGTCCAGCCAGCGGTTGAGGTCGTAGCCGTGCCGGGCCAGGCCGTCGACGGCCGCCACCGCGGTCTGCATCGCCTGTTCGCCGGTCTCGGGGGTGAGCAGGTTGTGCCGCACCGCGGTGAGCAGCTCGTCGACGTCGCAGAGATCGACACCGCGACCGGTGCGCACCACCAGGTCCAGGTAGTGGTCCTCGGAGTGCCACACGGTCGGGCCGGGGGTGTACTCCCCGACGTCGAGGTAGTAGTCCTGGTCCTTCTCGTGGCCGGGGTTGAAGTGGAACACTGTGGCGCGCAGCCGCAGCGACGGCAGCAGCCAGGACTCCAGGTAGTGGAACTGCGCCCGCCCGGGGGTGGGGCGTGCCATGTAGAGGCCCCACGGCTCGACGGTGTACACGTCGACGTCCCGCACGATGCCCTTGGGATCGGTGTTGGTGCGTGCGGCCAGGTCGAACGTCTCGTGCTTGGGTGCGTGGATGGCATCCAGGATAGGGCGGTTCACGGCCTGCGACGCCTCAGATCCAGCACCAGGGGACCCTTGCCCGCCGGCCGGGTGGCCAGCCGCAGCACCCCGCCCAGGACCAGCGACACCCAGAACGCCGTCCACAGCAGTGTCACCGCGTCGATGACGGTGCACAGGTCGCCCGGCCCGATGCGCTGGTGGCGGCAGGAGACGTCGAGGGCCTCGGCCACCGCGTACGGTCCGGGCTTGACGATCAGCACCAGGCAGACCACGGCCGCGACGAGCAGGACGAGTCCGAGCAGGCGCAACGTGATGCGAAGCGGATCGGGCACGGGGTCACGCTAACGCGCGGGGAATGAACTTGTCGGTGGGCGCGCTTACCCTGGGTGATTATGGCTTTCGCTACCGAACACCCCGTGCTCGCCCAGTCGGAGTACCGGCCCGTCGACTCCGTGGTGCGCACCGGCGGCCGCTTCGAGGTGGTCAGCCCCTACCAGCCCGCGGGTGACCAGCCCGCCGCCATCGACGAGCTGGAACGCCGGATCCGGGCGGGGGAGAAGGACGTCGTCCTGCTGGGTGCCACCGGCACCGGCAAGTCGGCGACCACGGCGTGGCTCATCGAGCGGTTGCAGCGGCCCACGCTGGTGATGGAGCCCAACAAGACGCTGGCCGCGCAGATGGCCAACGAGTTGCGGGAGATGTTGCCGCACAACGCCGTTGAATACTTCGTCTCGTACTACGACTACTACCAGCCCGAGGCCTACATCGCCCAGACCGACACCTACATCGAGAAGGACAGCTCGATCAACGACGACGTCGAGCGGTTGCGGCACTCGGCGACGTCGAGCCTGCTGTCGCGGCGCGACGTGGTGGTGGTGGCGTCGGTGTCGTGTATCTACGGCCTGGGCACCCCGCAGTCCTACCTGGACCGCAGCGTCGAGCTGAAGGTCGGCGACGAGGTGCCCCGCGACTCGCTGCTGCGGCTGCTGGTCGACGTCCAGTACAGCCGCAACGACACGGCGTTCACCCGGGGATCGTTCCGGGTGCGCGGCGACACCGTCGAGATCATCCCCTCCTACGAGGAGCTGGCGGTGCGCATCGAGTTCTTCGGCGACGAGGTGGAGGCGCTGTACTACCTGCACCCGCTGACCGGTGACGTGGTGCGCAAGGTGGACTCGCTGCGCATCTTCCCGGCCACCCACTACGTCGCGGGCCCGGAGCGTATGGCGCAGGCCATCGAGTCGATCGAGAAGGAGCTCGAGGAGCGGCTCGCCGAACTCGAGGGCCAGGGCAAGCTGCTGGAGGCGCAGCGGCTGCGGATGCGCACCAACTACGACATCGAGATGATGCGCCAGGTCGGCTTCTGCTCGGGCATCGAGAACTACTCGCGGCACATCGACGGCCGCCCGCCGGGCTCGGCGCCGGCGACGCTGCTGGACTACTTCCCGGACGACTTCCTGCTGGTCATCGACGAGTCGCATGTGACGGTGCCGCAGATCGGCGGCATGTACGAGGGCGACATCTCCCGCAAGCGCAATCTGGTCGACTACGGCTTCCGGCTGCCGTCGGCCGTCGACAACCGCCCGCTGACCTGGGAGGAGTTCGCCGACCGGATCGGGCAGACGGTGTACCTGTCGGCCACGCCGGGACCCTACGAGCTCAGCCAGTCCGGCGGCGAGTTCGTCGAGCAGGTGATCCGCCCGACCGGCCTGGTCGACCCGAAGGTCGTCGTCAAACCGACCAAGGGCCAGATCGACGACCTGATCAACGAGATCCGCATCCGTGCCGAGCGTGACGAGCGGGTCCTGGTCACCACGCTGACCAAGAAGATGGCCGAGGACCTCACCGACTACCTGCTCGAGATGGGCATCCGGGTGCGCTACCTGCACTCCGAGGTGGACACGCTGCGCCGCGTCGAACTGCTGCGCCAGCTGCGGCTGGGGGAGTACGACGTGCTGGTCGGCATCAACCTGCTGCGTGAGGGTCTCGACCTGCCCGAGGTGTCGCTGGTGTCGATCCTCGACGCCGACAAGGAGGGCTTCCTGCGGTCCACCCGCAGCCTGATCCAGACGATCGGCCGCGCCGCCCGCAACGTGTCGGGTGAGGTGCACATGTACGCCGACAACATCACCGAGTCGATGCGCGAGGCCATCGACGAGACCGAGCGGCGCCGCGCCAAGCAGATCGCCTACAACGAGGAGCACGGCATCGACCCGAAGCCGTTGCGCAAGAAGATCGCCGACATCCTCGACCAGGTGTACCGGGAGGCCGAGGAGGTCGAGGTCGGCGGTTCGGGCCGCAACGCCTCGCGGGGTCGCCGGGCGCAGGGTGAGCCGGGCCGCGCGGTGAGCGCCGGCATCATCGAGGACCGCGACACCTCGAACATGCCGCGCGCCGAGCTGGCCGATCTGATCAAGAACCTGACCGAGCAGATGATGGCCGCCGCGCGAGACCTGCAGTTCGAGCTGGCCGCCCGGATCCGTGACGAGATCGCCGATCTGAAGAAGGAGCTGCGCGGCATGGACGCCGCGGGCCTGAAGTAGAGGAGCGGTCCCGTGTCTGCGCCCCGCGTCGAGTGGCCGACCAGGGTGCGCGGTCGAGACGGCTCACCGGCTCCCTTCGACGTGACGCGGATAGCCGACGCGATCGCCCGCGCGGCCCGCGAAGTGGGCCACGACGACCGCGACATGCCCACCGCGGTGGCGCACGCCGTGGCCGACTCGCTGGGGCCCGGGACGCCGTCCGTCGAGGAGATCCAGGACCGGGTCGAGGCCTGCCTCGGCGAGCGGGGTCTGGACGACGTCGCCCGCGCCTACATCGTCTACCGCAGGCGGCGTGCCGAGCTGCGCGCGGAGAAGGCGCTGCTCGGTGTGCGTGACGAGCTCAAGCTCAGCCTCGCCGCCGTGACGGTGCTGCGGGAGCGTTACCTGCTGCGCGACGAACGCGGACGGCCGACGGAGTCGACCGGCGAGATGATGGACCGCGCGGCCCGCTGCGTCGCGGCGGCCGAAGACGCCTACCGTCCGGGAGCCGCGCGCGAGTGGGCCGAGCGCTTCTCGTCGGTGCTGCGCAGTCTGGCGTTCCTGCCGAACTCGCCCACGCTGATGAACGCGGGCACCGAAATCGGGTTGCTCGCAGGCTGTTTCGTGCTGCCGATCGAGGATTCGATCTCGTCGATCTTCACCACACTCGGACATGCCGCCGAGATCCAGCGCTCCGGCGGCGGAACGGGATTCAGCTTCGGCCGGCTGCGCCCGGCGGGCGATCCGGTGCAGACCACCGGCGGTACCGCCAGCGGCCCGATGTCCTTCCTTGCGCTGTACGACACCGCCGCGCGGGTCCTGTCGATGGGCGGCCGCCGCCGCGGCGCCTGCATGGCGGTGATGCCGGTGACACATCCCGACATCTTCGACTTCGTCACCGCGAAAGCCGGATCATCCAGTGCGCTCACCAATTTCAACCTGTCGGTGGGCGTCACCGACGCGTTCCTGCGGGCGGTGACCCGCGGCGGCACCCATCGTCTCGTCAATCCGCGCACCGGCAGAGTCGTCGCGGAGGTATCGGCCACCGAGCTGTTCGACGAGATCTGCCGGGCGGCCCACGCCTGCGGCGACCCGGGACTGGTGTTTCTGGACACGGTCAACCGCGCCAACCCGGTACCCGACCTGGGCCGCATCGAGGCGACCAACCCCTGCGGCGAGGTGCCGCTGCTGCCCTACGAGTCCTGCAATCTCGGCTCGATCAACCTGGCCAGGATGATCTCCGGCGGCGGTGTGGACTGGGACCGGCTCGCCGAGACCACCCGCGTCGGGGTGCGTTTCCTCGACGACGTCATCGATGTCAGCCGCTATCCGATCCCCGAACTGGGGGAGGCCACCCGCGCCACCCGAAAGATCGGGCTGGGGGTGATGGGTCTGGCCGAAATGCTTGCGACCCTGGGGATTCCGTACGACAGCGAGGAGGGCGTCCGGCTGGCAGGCCGGGTGATGCGCAGCATCCAGCGCGAGGCTCACGCGGAGTCGGTGAGGCTGGCCGCCGAGCGCGGCGCGTTTCCGGCGTTCTCCGCCAGCAGGTTGGCAGAGCCGCGACGCAACGCGCAGGTGACGTCGGTGGCGCCGACCGGGACCATCTCGCTGATCGCGGGCACCACGGCCGGGATCGAGCCGATGTTCGCGATCGCGTTCACCCGCGCGATCGTCGGTCGGCACCTGCTGGAGGTCAATCCCTGCTTCGACCGGCTGGCCCGCGACCGCGGTTTCTACTGCGACGAGCTGGTCACCGAGATCGCCCAGCGCGGCGGGGTGCGCGGCTACGAGCGGCTACCAGCCGAGGTGCGGGCCGCGTTCCCGACCGCCGCCGAGATCGCCCCGGAGTGGCATCTGCGTATGCAGGCCGCCGTCCAGCGGCACGTCGACGCCGCGGTGTCCAAGACGATCAACCTGCCGGCGTCCGCCCGCGTCGACGACGTCCGCGACATCTACCTGGCGGCGTGGAAGGCGCGGGTCAAGGGCATCACGATCTACCGCTACGGCAGCCGGGAGGGCCAGGTGCTGACCTACGCCGCACCCGAACCGCCACTGGCGCAGGCCGATACCGACTTCAGCGGCGGCTGCGCCGGCCGCGTCTGTGACTTCTAGCCAGGGTCCTACCCGACCGGGTGGTGAGCCGTCCTTGACCTCAACGGCGGTTCAGGTCCTAGCCTGACCCGGTGATCAAGACCGCGACGCCCGCGACGGGCACATGGCGGGAACTGTTGGGGCCCCGATACCTCGGTGCCAGTACGGTTCTCGCGGGTGGGGTGGCGCTGTACGCCACCAACGAGTTCCTCACCATCAGCCTGATGCCCAGTGCGGTGGCCGACATCGGCGGGCAGCGCCTGTACGCGTGGGTGACGACGGTGTACCTCGTCGCCTCGGTGGTGGCCGCGACGACCGTGCACTCGACGCTGTTGCGGTTCGGGCCGCGGGTCTCGTATCTGTTGGCGCTCAGTGTGTTCGGCGCGGGCAGCGTCGCCTGCGCGGCGGCGCCGACGATGGAGCTGCTGCTGGTCGGCCGGACCGTGCAGGGTCTGGCAGGCGGACTGCTAGCTGGACTGGGCTATGCGGTGATCAACACGGCGCTGCCGGAGTCTCTGTGGACCAGGGCGTCGGCGCTGGTGTCGGCGATGTGGGGGATAGGCACGCTCCTCGGGCCAGCGGCGGGCGGACTGTTCTCCCAGTACAGCTCGTGGCGCTGGGCGTTCGGCACCCTGGCGATTTTCACCGCCGCGATCGCGGTGCTGGTCCCGGTCGGACTCCCGGCCCGGCGGGCCGCCGCCGTCGATGTCGCGCGCACACCGATCCCGGTGTGGTCGCTGCTGTTGCTGGGCACGGCGGCGCTGGCGGTGAGTGTGGCCGGGGTGCCGCATGATGTGCGGGCGACGGCGGCGTTGCTCGCCGTCGGCGCCGTGCTCGTGGTGGTGTTCGTCGTCGTGGACCGGCGCACCACGGCGGCCGTGCTGCCGCCCAGCGCCTTCGGCGCGGGCCCGTTGAAGTGGATCTACCTGACTCTGGGCGTGCTGATGGCGGCGACGATGGTGGACATGTACGTGCCGCTGTTCGGGCAGCGGCTGGCCGGCCTGACCCCGGTGGCCGCCGGTTTCCTCGGCGCCGGTCTCGCGGTCGGCTGGACCGTCGGTGAGCTCTGCAGCGCCTCGCTGGCCAGTGAGCGGCTGATCCGCCGGACGGTCGCGATCGCCCCGGCTGTGATGGCCTGCGGGTTGACGCTCGGTGCGGTCACGATGCGCGCGGACGCGTCGCTGGGGCTGACGGCGGTGTGGGCGGCCGCGCTGGTCGTGACCGGCATCGGGATCGGCGTCGCGTGGCCGCACCTGTCCGCGTGGGCGATGGGCCGCGTCGACGATCCGGCCGAGGGACCGACGGCGGCCGCCGCGATCAACACCGTGCAGCTGATCTGCGGGGCGTTCGGCGCGGGGCTGGCCGGGGTGGTGGTCAACGTGACCGACTCGGGAGGCGCAACCCCGGCGCGGTGGCTGTTCGCCGTGTTCGCGGTGCTGGCGGCGGTCGGACTTGTCGGGTCGATTCGCAGCGGACGTGCGTAAGGTTGATTTCGTGGATGCCTACACCGCGGGCCGGCTGTGCCGCAGCATCGACCCCCTGCACTCGATCAGTTACTTCGTCCCGGACTTCTTCGAGCGTTTCGGCGCCCTCGGAATGACCGACCGAACACCGTATTTCGCGGTGCGGTCGGCGCCGATGGGCGAGGTGCCCGCCGAAGTGGTCGCGGCGGTGTTCTACAACTTCAACCCCGACCTCGTCGCCAAGTCGATCCCGCACGCGTGGACACTGGCCTCGCCCCAGAAGGTTCTGGAGACCCGCGCGGCGATGATCGAGGAGGTGCTGCCGCGGGTCCTCGGCGAGGAGCTGACCCGCTCGCCCGAGTTCGCCCGTGCCGCAGCGATTCTGCGCCGCGTCGCCGAGTCCATACCCAACGGTGACGGACGTGCGCTCTACGCCGCGCATGCGTCGCTGCCGTGGCCGGAATCCCCGCACAGCCAGATGTGGCACGCGATCACCCTGCTGCGGGAGTACCGCGGAGACGGGCACATCGCGGCACTGATCGCCAACGGACTCAGCGGCCTGGAGGCGTTGATCAGCCACACCGTCGCGGGCATCGGGTTCTCGGTGTCCTTCGCGCAGTACCTGCGCGGCTGGAGCGACGAGCAGTGGGCCGCCGGGCTGGAACGGCTGCGTGAGCGTGGGCTGGTGGGAAGCGACGGGACACTGACCGAGGCGGGGGTGGCCCTGCGGGAGCGGATCGAGGACCTCACCGACGAGCTCGGTTATGCGCCGTGGGCCGTGCTCTCCGAAGACGAGCGCAGCGAGCTCACCGCGGTGGCCGACGCGATCCGTGACGCCATCTCGGCGGCGAAACTGTTCCCGCCCGAGGCGTTCGGACCGCGATACGGCCAGCCGCGGTAATACTCACGGCGATTTGAACCCTCGGCCGCAGGCCGCTGCCCCTGCAGAATTCAGGTCACCACGCGGGTGTGGCTGAGTGGCTAGGCAGCGGCCTGCAAAGCCGTCTACCCGGGTTCGAATCCCGTCACTCGCTCGATCAGCAGACCGCTGGCGGAACCCAGATGGACACCGCGGGCGGAACCCACGCGCACGCGCCGCGGTAGTACGCCGGCGGCGGTGGCGGGGGCGGCGGACCGCCTCGCCAGTGCGGTCCGGGCGGACCGGGTGGGCCGCCCCACCAGTGATCATGCGGACCGAGCTTCCAGGCAATCCCGGGCGAAGCGGGCAGAGATTCATCGGCAGCGGCCACACCTGCTCCGGTGAGGAGGGCGGGCACCGATAGTGCGCCCACCAGGGCCGCTGCGCATCCGACCTTCTTTACGTTCACGTCAAAACCCCTACTGCAGCAACCAATTTCGTATCGACTCGGTATCGAGTTTATCGCGGTGGGTCTGGCGTGGCGACGACATATCCAGCGGCAAAGGCCTTGCGGCTCAATGAAAATACGCTGAAAGTCATGCTCTCCGTGGTGGGACCGTACCTGGAGGTTTGCGATGCGCGACCCGAGGTCGATGTCGCAAACCTGGCATGTCCGGGCTGAGGGTCCGCACAATACGCCGGGGGTGTGACATGTCGGGGGTGGTTATCCCCATCGGCGTTTTCGTCCACAGATGGGTTGTGACCAGGGGTTTTGTGGTTGGCGTGGGGGTAGCGTCGAATGTGTGTTCGCAGAGTTGGTGGCCGCAGTCGAGGCCGGTCGGGGTGCTGGTGCGGTGGCGGCGTTGGCGCGGTTGGAGAACGCCGCGTACGCGCATCGGTTGGCGGCCTGCTATCGGTTGTTGCTGACCTACACCGCGGGTATGGATTCGGCGCAGCGCGACGACTGGGTTGCTGATAACTGGTCGGCGGTGTGCGCGGAAATCGCCGCCGCCCAATCCTTCTCACTGGGGATGGCGTCAGCGCAGTTGGCCACTGCCAAGACTTTGCATGAGTGGTTCCCGAGGATCGCCGAGGTGGCCGGGCAGGGCTGGATCTCGCGGCGGATGGTTGAGGTGTTGGTCAACCGCACCCGGTTGATGATGAGCGAGCAGGGCCGGGCCAAGGTCGACGCCGAGATCGCCGCGCGCATCCGGGGCTGGAGCGACTGGTCGCTGCAGCGGTTGCAGACCGAGATCGACTACTGGGTCGACCGCTACGAACCGTTCGCACTGCGCCGTACCCAGTCCAAGTCCCGGGGTCGCCATGTCGAGGTCACCATCGCCCCCGACGGCTCGGGGGTGGCCTATATCGAAGCCCAGGTCTTGGCCACCGACGGCGATGCCCTCGACCAACGGCTCGACGCGCTCGCCGCCACGGTGTGTGAGCATGATCCGCGCACACTTGATCAGCGCCGCGCCGACGCGGTCGGGGTGATCGCCGCCGGCGGCGACCGCCTGGGGTGTCTGTGCGATCGCGAGGACTGCGACGCCGCCCACCGCAGCGCGTCGGCGGTCATCGTCCACGTCATCGCCAGGGAAGAAGCGCTTTCTGATGACACCCCCGTGCAGCTCGACGGCGCCACCCGGCAGCCCGAGGCTTCCGACTCGCCCGATTCGCCGGCGATGACTGATCCGGGTTTGCTGCTCGGCCACGGGATCCTGCCCGCGTCGGTGGTGGCGGCCAAGATCGCCCCGACCGCCCGGTTGCGGTATATCCGCCATCCGGGGGAGTCGCCGCCGGAGTCGCGGTATCGGCCGTCGGAGACGTTGGCGTGGTTTGTGCGGGCGCGGGATCTGACGTGCCGGTTTCCGGGTTGTGGGGTGCCTGCCCACGCCTGCGATCTCGATCATGCGGTCCCGTGGCCGCTCGGGCCGACGCAGGCGTCGAACCTGCGGTGTCTGTGCCGCCACCACCATCTGGTGAAGACGTTCTGGGGGTGGCGGGACCGCCAGCATCCCGACGGGCGCATCGAGTGGCTCTCACCGACCGGGCAGCACTACCGCACCGATGCGGGTGCGGCCCTGCTGTTCCCGCGGTTGTGCCGACCCACCGCCCCGGTCGACCCCGCCATCGTGCGCCGGGCCGAGACCCTGTCGCCTGAGCAGAAGGCGCGGGGGCTGGCGATGCCGAGGCGCAAACTCACCCGCCAGGCGGCGCGCCACAAAGACATCGACACCGAACGCCGAGCCAATGCGGCCGTCAACGCCGCCCGCATCACCAAACGCAACCAACCCCCACCCTTCTAGCGGCCCCGCTGATCGGCGGCGAACCGGAGATCGGCCACCAGCGCATGGAAGGCGCGGTCGCGGTCGGCGGGGCGGCCCCGCAGAATCGACGACGGGTGGGGACTGACGACGACCGCCCCGTCAAAGTCGTTGCCGGGCAGTCGAAGTAACTCACCGCGATGCTGGGTGAGTCGAAATCCGCTGCCCAGCAAGGACTGCGCCGCCGTCGCGCCCATCAGAACCAGCACCTCCGGCTGCACCGCGGCGAGTTCCGCGATCAGCCACGGTCGTGACGTACAGGCCCGCGCGGTCGACACCGGCCTCTTCGAGCGCTCGGTCCAGCAGCCGGCCCGCCGGGCCGACGAACGGCGTTCCGGCGCGGTCCTCCTGATCGCCGGGTTGCTCCCCGACGAGCATCAGGTCCGCACGCCGCGGCCCGTCCCCGAACACGACCTGTGTCGCACCGCGGTGCAGATCGCATCCCCTGCAGCCCTGCGCGGCGTAGGCGAGCACGGTGAGATCGTCGCTGTCCGGTACGAACTGCGCGGCGGTGGCCCGTTCAGACACCGCGAAGGGATACCCGCGCCGGCGGCGAACACGCCCCATCCGGGGCGCCGCTTGAATTGACGACGCTGTCGGTCGGTGGTTGGCTAGGCGGTACAACCAAACGCCCACGCAGACATCGGCTTCGCGGTCGGCCCGCCGATCTGTAGGCGTCGTCACGTCGGGTACGTCATCGTGACGTACCGGCCAATCTGCCACGAAATTGCGGGCAAACGACTCTCCAGCGGCTACTGTTCGGAAGCGAACAACTGACACTGGGAGGACATGGATGGGCGCCTATCAGACCGTCTTGGTTGGCACGGACGGATCGGACTCGTCGCTGCGCGCGGTGGAGAGGGCCGGTCAGATCGCCGGAGCCGACGCCAAGCTGATCGTCGCAACGGCCTACTTCCCCCAGTCCGAAGACCAGCGCGCCGCTGACGTGCTCAAGGACGAGGGCTACAAGATGTCGGGCAACGCCCCCATCTACGCGATCCTGCGCGAGGCCCGGGAGCGCGCCCACGCGGCCGGCGCCGCGAACGTCGAGGAGAAGGCCATCGTCGGCGCTCCCGTCGACGCGCTCGTCGACCTGGCCGAGGAGGTCAAGGCCGACCTGCTGGTCGTCGGCAACGTCGGCCTGTCGACCATCGCGGGCCGTCTGCTCGGGTCGGTGCCCGCCAACGTCGCCCGCCGCTCCAAGGTCGACGTGCTGATCGTGCACACCACCCAGTAGGCCCATAACGAGAAAACCACCGTCTACCAGCAGGTAGACGGTGGTTTTTCGTTACAGACGGTCTAGGTCGCGGAGGCCTTGGCGATGCTGGCGATGGCCTCGTCGAGGGTCTTGTTGAACTCCTCGTCGCTCTGCTGCGCGGTCAGGCCCTCGGTCAGCGCCCGCGAGAAGCTGGCGATCACACCGTTGTTGCGGGCCAGCCGCTCGTTGGCCTCCTCACGGGTGTACCCGCCGGACAGCGCCACCACCCGCAGCACCTTCGGATGGTCGACGAGCTCCTTGTACAGGTTGTCGACGTCGGGCAGCGTCAGCTTGAGCATGACCTTCTGGTCGTCGCCCAGCGCGTCCAGGCCCGCCAGCAGGGCGGCCTTCAGCTGCTCCTCGGCCTCGGCCTTCTTCGGGCTCTTGATGTCGACCTCGGGCTCGATGATCGGCACCAGGCCCTTGGCCAGCACCTGCTTGGCGACCTCGAACTGCTGGTCGACGACGGCCTGCAGACCGGCGCCCGGCAACTTGATGACCGAACGCTCCTTGGTGCCGAAGATGCCGTTGGCGACGGCGCGGTCCAGCAGCTCGTCGAGGCCGGGCATCGGCTTCATGGTCTGGGCGCCGTCCTTCTCCTCGGCCAGGCCCTTGTCGATCTTGAGGAACGGCACGATCTTCTTGACGTTCCACAGGTAGTCCGCGGTGGGGCGGCCCTCGATCTGGCGGTCCATGGTCTGCTCGAACAGGATCGCGCCCATGATCCGGTCACCGTCGAACGCTGGACTGGTGATGATGCGGGTCCGCATCTCGTGGATGAGGTCGAACATCTCATCCTCGTTCGAGTACGCGTCCTCTTCGATCCCGTAGAGCTTCAGCGCCTTGGGCGTGCTGCCGCCGCTCTGGTCGAGTGCAGCGATGAACCCAGCGCCGCTCTGCGCCTTCTTCAACTGTTCGTCATTCATCCTTGTCTCCTCCCGACTTCAGCGATCACCCTAGGCCAGCGGCTTTCCGAAGTTACCGGGGGCTACCGCAGGATCCGGTCGAATTGCGGGATCGGGTACACCCCGTGCAGGTCCCGGTAGGACGCCGGCCGGCGGCCTCCGGCGTCGGTGATGCCGTACTCGGCGCCCAGCTCGGCGCCGATGAACGTGCGCCCGCTGCGCTCCATCACCGCCGGATCGGTGTACAGCGCCCAGATCAGGTGTCCGGTGAACTCCGGGGTCTCGGTGTTGTCCAGCAGATGGCCGAGCTTGTCCGGCGCCGAGTCCACCAGCGCCCGGAATCGCTCGGTCAGCAGCACGCCCATCCAGATCGACACCGTCGCGACGCCGACGTCCGCGAAGTCGACCGCCATGTCCGCGGCCATCTTGTCGATGCCGGCCTTGTGCACCCCGTACACCGGGCTGATCATGTAGTGCGCCGCGCCCGGCGCCGACGTGAACGCCACCAGCCCGCGCCGCTGCGGCACCATCAGCGGGGCGGCGTACACCGTCGCCACGTACGCGCTGCGCAGCCCCACGTCGAGGACGTCGACGATCTCGAGGGGCTTCGCCCAGAACGGGGCGGGCCCCATCAGCTCGTCGCGGATCACCGCGGCGTTGTTCACCAGGATGTCGACGCGCCCGTGATCAGCGCCGATGCGGTCGAACAGCGCCTTGGTCTGCGCATCGTCGGCGTGGTCGGTCACCACCGGGATCCCGGTTCCGCCCGCCGCGGTCACCTGGTCGGCGGCGTCGCGGATCGTCTCCGAGCGCGCCGTCATGTACACCGTGCAGCCGTGGCTGCCCAGCGCCCGCGCGATGCCCAGTCCCGCGCCGCGGCTCGCCCCGGTGACGACGGCGACCGGCGCGTCTACCAACCCCGTTCTTTCCACTCGGCCAGGTGCGGCCGCTCGGTGCCGAGCGTGGTGTCGTCGCCGTGGCCGGGGTAGACGACGGTCGAGTCGCCGTAGACGTCGAACACGCGGGTGGTGACGTCGCCGAGCAGCTGCTCGAACGCGCCCTCCTCCCACGTCTTGCCGACCCCGCCCGGGAACAGGCAGTCACCGGTGAAGAGGTGGGTGGCCTCGTCGGCGTTGCCCAGCGCCAGCGCCACCGAGCCGGGGGTGTGCCCCTGCAGGTGGATGACGTCGAACTTGAGCTCACCGATCTCGACGGTGTCGCCGTGGGCGAGCAGCCGGTCCGGCTTGACCGGCAGGGGATCGGCGTCCAACCGGTGCGCGGCCGTCGGCGCACCGGTCTTCTCGGCCACCTCCTGGAGCGCCTGCCAGTGGTCGAAGTGCTGGTGGCTGGTGACGATCAGCGACAGCTTCGGCGCGTACTTCTCGATCAGCTCCAGCAGCACCGGCGCGTCGTTGGCGGCGTCGATCAGCAGTGTCTCCCCGGTGCGGGCGCACGTGATCAGGTAGGCGTTGTTGTCCATCGGGCCCACCGAGGCCTTGACGATGGTCGCGCCGGGAAGGGTCCGGCGGGCCGCGGTGCCGGGATCGACGTGGCCGGTGTAGTTGTCGTCGACGACGGTCATATGCCCACCGTATCCGGCTCGTCTGGGGCTTGTCGGTGGGTCCACCTAGAGTGGCTTTGAACTCTCTTCAGCTTCGGGATGGACGGGGAAGACACAGTTGGCTGACCGCCTTGTCGTCAAGGGTGCGCGCGAACACAACCTGCGAAGCGTTGATCTTGATTTACCACGTGACGCGCTGATCGTCTTCACCGGGCTGTCCGGCTCGGGCAAGTCGTCGCTGGCGTTCGACACGATCTTCGCCGAGGGTCAGCGCCGCTACGTGGAGTCGCTGTCGGCGTACGCCCGCCAGTTCCTCGGCCAGATGGACAAACCCGACGTCGACTTCATCGAGGGCCTCTCACCCGCGGTGTCGATCGACCAGAAGTCCACCAACCGCAACCCCCGCTCAACCGTCGGCACCATCACCGAGGTCTACGACTACCTGCGTCTGCTCTACGCCCGCGCCGGCACCCCGCACTGCCCGACCTGCGGGGAGCGGATCGCCCGCCAGACCCCGCAGCAGATCGTCGACCAGGTCCTCGCGATGGACGAGGGGCTGCGCTTCCAGGTGCTCGCGCCGGTGGTGCGCACCCGCAAGGGCGAGTTCGTCGACCTGTTCGACAAGCTCAACACCCAGGGCTACAGCCGTGTGCGGGTCGACGGTGTGGTGTATCCGCTGACCGACCCGCCGAAGCTGAAGAAGCAGGAGAAACACGACATCGAGGTGGTCGTCGACCGGCTCACCGTGAAGGCCAGCGCCAAACAGCGGCTGACCGACTCGATCGAGACCGCGCTGAACCTCGCCGACGGCATCGTGGTGCTGGAGTTCATCGACCGCGAGGAGGACCACCCGCACCGCGAGCAGCGGTTCTCCGAGAAGCTGGCCTGCCCCAACGGCCACCCGCTGGCCGTCGACGACCTCGAACCCCGGTCGTTCTCGTTCAACTCGCCCTACGGCGCCTGCCCGGAGTGCACCGGCCTGGGTATCCGCAAGGAGGTCGACCCCGAGCTCGTCGTCCCCGACCCCGAACTGACTCTGGCCGAGGGCGCCATCGCGCCGTGGTCGATCGGGCAGTCCGCCGAGTACTTCACCCGGATGCTGGCCGGGCTCGGCGAGCAGATGGGCTTCGACGTCAACACCCCGTGGAAGAAGCTGCCCGCCAAGGCCCGTCGCGCGATCCTGGAGGGCTCCGACCACCAGGTGCACGTGCGGTACAAGAACCGCTACGGCCGAACTCGTTCGTACTACGCCGATTTCGAAGGCGTGATGGCCTACCTGCAGCGTCGCATGGAGCAGACCGACTCCGAGCAGATGAAGGAGCGGCTCGAGGGCTTCATGCGCGACGTGCCGTGCCCGGAGTGCGACGGCACCCGGCTGAAGCCGGAGATCCTGGCGGTGACGCTGGAGGCCGTGGGCTTCGGCGCGAAGTCGATCGCCGAGGTCGCCGACCTGTCGATCGCCGACTGCTCGCAGTTCCTCAACGCGCTGACCCTCGGCAAGCGCGAGCAGGCCATCGCCGGGCAGGTGCTCAAGGAGATCCAGTCGCGGCTGGGCTTCCTGCTCGACGTCGGGCTGGACTACCTGACGCTGTCCCGCGCCGCCGCCACGCTGTCCGGCGGTGAGGCACAGCGCATCCGGCTGGCCACCCAGATCGGCTCCGGCCTGGTGGGCGTGCTGTACGTGCTCGACGAGCCGTCGATCGGCCTGCACCAGCGCGACAACCGCCGCCTCATCGACACGCTGGTGCGGCTGCGCGACCTGGGTAACACGCTGATCGTGGTCGAGCACGACCTGGACACCATCGCGCACGCCGACTGGATCGTCGACATCGGCCCGGCGGCGGGGGAGCACGGCGGCCAGATCGTGCACAGCGGCCCCTACGACGAGCTGCTGAAGAACCCGGAATCGCTGACCGGGGCCTACCTTTCGGGCAAGCAGCAGATCGAGATCCCGGCGATCCGGCGCCCGGTCGACAAGAAGCGGCAGATCACCGTCGTCGGCGCCCGCGAGCACAACCTCAAGAACATCGACGTGAGCTTCCCGCTCGGCGTGCTGACCTCGGTGACCGGGGTGTCGGGCTCGGGTAAGTCGACGCTGGTCAACGACATCCTGGCGGCGGTGCTGGCCAACAAGCTCAACGGCGCCCGCCAGGTGCCGGGCCGGCACACCCGGGTCAACGGGCTCGACCAGCTCGACAAGCTGGTGCGCGTCGACCAGTCGCCGATCGGCCGCACCCCGCGGTCCAACCCGGCCACCTACACCGGCGTGTTCGACAAGATCCGCACCCTGTTCGCGGCCACCACCGAGGCCAAGGTGCGCGGCTACCAGCCGGGCCGGTTCTCGTTCAACGTCAAAGGCGGCCGCTGCGAGGCGTGTTCGGGCGACGGCACCCTCAAGATCGAGATGAACTTCCTGCCCGACGTGTACGTGCCGTGCGAGGTGTGCCACGGCGCCCGCTACAACCGCGAGACCCTCGAGGTGCACTACAAGGGCAAGACCATCGCCGAGGTGCTCGACATGTCGATCGAGGAGGCCACGGAGTTCTTCGAGCCGATCTCCTCGATTCACCGCTACCTCAAGACGCTGGTGGATGTCGGCCTGGGCTACGTGCGCCTGGGCCAGCCGGCGCCGACGCTGTCCGGCGGTGAGGCGCAGCGCGTGAAGCTGGCCTCCGAACTGCAGAAGCGGTCCACGGGCCGGACGATCTACATCCTCGACGAGCCCACCACCGGCCTGCACTTCGAGGACATCCGCAAGCTGCTCAAGGTGATCAACGGCCTGGTCGACAAGGGCAACACGGTGATCGTCATCGAGCACAACCTCGACGTCATCAAGACCTCGGACTGGATCGTCGACATGGGTCCGGAGGGCGGCGCCGGCGGCGGCACCGTGGTGGCCTGCGGCACCCCGGAGGACGTCGCGGCCAATCCGGACAGCTACACCGGGCACTTCCTCGCCGAGATCCTCGACGTCGACCGGCCGAAGCCGAAGGCCCGCAAGCGCAAGGCCGGCTGACCGTCAGGCGCGCACCAGCTGGTTGCCGCCCTGGCGTTTGGCCTGGTACATCGCCCGGTCGGCGCGCCGCAGCACCTCATCGACGGTGTCGAGGTTGTGGGCGTCGCACGTCCCGTGCGCGACGCCGACGCTGGCGGTGACGTGCGACGACGCCGCGCGCATCGCCGCGTCGATGCGTTCGACGAAGCTGTCGATCCCGTCGGCCGACTCCAACACCGCGATGACGACGAACTCGTCGCCGCCGGTGCGGGCCGCGACGTCGTGGGGGCGGCGAATCCGGGCCCGCAACTCGTCGGCGACGGCCTGCAGTGCCGCGTCCCCGGCGTGGTGGCCCGCGCTGTCGTTGATCTCCTTGAAGTTGTCCAGATCGATCACCGCCGCCACCACGGTTCCCGCCGGGTGCCTGCGGGTGGAGGCCCGCGCTGCGGCGTACATGCCGCGCCGGTTGCGCAGCCCGGTGGCCGGGTCGCGCAGCGCATCCCTGGCGGCCCTGCGCACGGCGCTCCTGCTGCCGTCGACGATGGCCTGAATGAGCACGGGCAAACCGACCACCGTCGAGAGCGCCGGGGCGTAGTAGATGTACAGGTCGAACCAGTGGTCGTGATCGACGACGGCGGCGCGCACCACCAGGGCCAGGATCAGGCCGAACGCGAACAGGCAGTGGCACACCAGGACCCGCCAGCCCATCAGGAAGGCGGCGAACACCCCGATCAGCGTCATGTGGGTGGTGGCGCTGATCTGCGACGCGGGTGCCCCCGAGACCCAGGCCGCCACGGCCAGGCCGATGTCGGCCCACGCGACGAACAGCACCGCGGTGCGGTAGGACGGCCACCGCCCGACCAGCCACGCGACGCCGACGGCGACAGCGGAAGTGGATACGGCACCGTGAATCACCCTGGCGACGGGCCCCTGCGGGCCCAGCGGGTGCAGCTGCATCAACCAGCCTAGGACCGCCATCGCCAGACAGAGCACGGCGATCACGATCTTCAGCGCCCGTAGATATCCCGCGTCGCGCAGGGCAGCGGTCGTGAACTCGTACTCGTCGCGTCCCATCGGAACCCTACGCAGCGCGCGCCGCCCGGAGTAACTGCCAGCGGAGGTCGGCGGTCATGAGCGTCTTTGTACCAGAAGCGTCTGCGCGGACGTGCCGATGAAACCGCGCCGGTCGAACAGTTCGGCGGTGGTCACCCCGATGCCGTCGGGCCCGATTGACCCCCGCGCCCGCAGCGCGAAGTCGTCGCCCTCGGGCAGTCGGTGCAGATGCACCGCCGTGTCGGTGTTCATGAACACGAACCGCTCGGCGTCCAGCGCCGCACCCGCCCCGTTCGCGCTGTCGACCACCATCGCCAGCCGTTGCAGCGCCGTCGTCGGCTCCGAATCGATCAGCGGCACAAGCGGACTCATCCACACCACGGAACCGGTGTCGCCGGTGTCGGGCTGCCAGCGCCAGCTCACGGCGTCCAGGTAGCCCGTCGAACTCGGCCAGCGGTGCGGCGACGGCACCGCCGCGCCCTCGACCAGCGGGGGATAGCGGTCCAACGCCACGTCGGCGGTGTCGCTGGGCGCCAGCAGCCACGCCGACACCCGCGCGACCACACGCTCACCCGCCGACATCTCCGCGACCATCAGCGAGATCCGCCGGCCCGGCCGCTGCACCCACGCCCGCGCCCGCACCCGCGTCACGGGGATCGCCCCGAGGATGTCCAGCGTCAACCGGCCGACCCGCAGCCCGGTGCCGGCGGCGAGGTCCTCGATCAGCCGGGTCATCAACGCCAACGGCGGTGAGCCGTGCTGGATCTCGGAATCCCAGTTGCTGCGGGTGCCGTCGGTCGAGTCGAACACCTGATAGTCGCCCTCGACGCCGACACGGCGGTACAGGCAGTCGATCACGCCGCGGGCTCCGCCTTCAGCGACGCCTGCGGCCACCCCGGATACGGCGGCGGGGTCCCGCCGTACACCGGACAGTGCACCCGGTGTGCGCACCAGTCGCACAGCGCCGACGGGTTGGGCCGGAAATCGCCGGTGGCCCCGGCGCTCTGGATGGCCCGCCAGATCGCCATCAGCGTCTTCTCGAAGCGCAGCAACTCGTCGAGGTCGGGGGCGTAGTCGAGGATCTGGCTGTCGGCCAGATACAGCAGCCGCAGCCGCGCCGGTGCCACCCGCGGGTGCGCAGCAGCGCCACCGCGTAGAACTTCATCTGGAACAGGGCCTTGAGCTCGGCGACCGCGCGGGCCTGCGGCGGCGCCTTACCGGTCTTGTAGTCCACCACCCGCAGCTCCCCGGTGGGTGCCACGTCGATCCGGTCGACGAACCCGCGCAGCAGCGTCCCGTCGGCGAGCTCGACCTCCACCCGCTGCTCGCAGCTGTGCGGATCGAAGCGGGTGGGATCCTCCAGCCGGTAGTACCCGGACAGCAGGGCCCGCGCCTCCGACAGCAGCGCCGCCCGCACCTCCGGGGCGAACTCGCTCTCCAGTTGCGGCTGTTCGGCGAGCACCCGCTCCCAGGCCGGGGTGATCAGCGTCAGCGCGGTGTCGTGCCCGCGCTCGGCGGAGGGCAGGGAGTAGAGCTGTTCGAGCGCGGCGTGCACCACCGAACCGCGCACCTGCGCCACCGACGGCGGCTCGGGCAGCCGGTCGATCGCGCGGAACCGGTAGAGCAGCGGACACTGCTTGAAGTCGGCGGCCCGCGACGGCGACAGCGCCGGCCGCCGGGCCGGTTCCGCGTCGCGCTCGCTGCTCACAGGACAACCCTATGACCGTCCTCCGACAACCCCGCGCACCGGTTGCGGCGCGTCAACGGGCAGGATGTGGACCGTGCCAAGAACCGGTCCATTCGCCGTCGGCGATCGTGTGCAGCTCACCGACGCCAAGGGCCGCCATTACACGATGGTGCTGACCCCTGGCGGGGAGTTCCACACCCACCGCGGCGTCATCTCGCTCGACACGGTGATCGGGCTGCCCGAGGGCAGCGTCGTCAAGTCCACCAGCGGCGACCAGTTCCTGGTGCTGCGCCCACTGCTGGTCGACTTCGTGATGTCGATGCCGCGCGGCGCCCAGGTGATCTATCCCAAGGACGCCGCCCAGATCGTGCACGAGGGCGACATCTTCCCGGGTGCGCGGGTGCTGGAGGCCGGCGCCGGCTCCGGGGCGCTGACATGCTCGCTGCTGCGCGCCGTCGGCCCGGAGGGCAGGGTGATCTCCTACGAGATCCGCGACGACCACGCGGTGCACGCCGAGCGCAACGTCGACACGTTCTTCGGCGGGCGCCCGCCCAACTGGGATCTGGTGATCGCCGACCTCAACGACTACGACGGCCCGGAGGTCGACCGCGTCGTGCTGGACATGCTCGCGCCGTGGGAGGTCCTCGACACCGTGGCCAAGGCGCTGGTCGCCGGTGGTGTGCTGATGATCTACGTCGCCACCGTCACCCAGATGTCCCGCGCGGTCGAGGCGCTGCGCGAACAGCAGTGCTGGACCGAGCCGCGGGCCTGGGAGAGCATGCAGCGCGGCTGGCACGTCGTCGGCCTGGCGGTGCGCCCGCAGCACACCATGCGTGGCCACACGGCGTTCCTGATCAGCGCCCGCAAGCTCGCCCCGGGGGCCGTGGCGCCGATCCCCGCGCGGCGCAAACGCCAGCTCGGCTCCGGGATCTGACGGGGCCTACTCGTCGTCGCTGCGGCGCAGACCCCGCCGCACCGACAGCAGCTCCAGCTCCGGGCGGGCGGCCACCAGCCGTTCGGCCGCGTCGAGCACGTCGACCACGTGGGCACGGTCGGCGGCCACCAGACCCACCCCGATGTGCGCGCGCCGGTACAGGTCCTGGGCGCCGGTCTCGGCCGCCGACACCGCGAACCGGCGCTGCAGCTCGGCGATCACCGGACGGATCACGGAACGCTTCTGCTTGAGCGAGCGCACGTCGCCGAGCAGCAGGTCGAACTCCAGCCAGCCGATCCACACGGCCGGTCAGGGTGTCGGCGTGGGGGTGGCGGTCTCGCCGATCTGCAGCAGGGAGTCGGAGGTGCGACGGCCCAGCTGCCAGTGGCCGTCGTCGAAGCGGAACTCCATCGGGAACGTGAAGTCGCCGGCCTGCGGATTGGCGGTCCTGATCGTCACGACGGCGAGGACGACGCCCGGCTGGCCGTCGGCCCAGGTCAGATCCTTGGCCTCGAACGTCAGCGGGGCGTAGTGGCCGTCGCGCAGGGCGGCGACGAACCGGTCCATCGACGCGGCGTCGGACGGGGTGGCGTCCTCGATGACGTCGAGTTTGTCGGTGCCCGGGACCGCGGGGTCGGTGAGCCGGGCCAGCACGTCGGTCAGTGCCTCCGGCGGCGGCAGCGGCGCGACCGGGGCCGTGGTCTCGCTGGGCGGCACGGTCGGCGGCGGGGTGATCGGCGGCGGTGTGGCCACCGAACCCGGTGCTCCCGAGGGGGAGTCGTCACCGCATGCGCATAACCCGAGCGCCGTCGCGATCGCGACGGCGCCCAGGAGTGCGACACGAGTGGTGCGGTGCACCGGTCTCCTAACCGACGGCGGACAGCAGCGCCATCAGCGACGCCTTGGACATCTGCCAGCCGGTCGGGCTCGGGCCCGCGACGAACTGGATGTTCTGGCTGGCGGTACCGCCGGTGGCGGCCGTCGCGGTCACATCTGCGGTGACGATCGGACCGTTGGCGTCGATGTTGGCCACGGTGAACGACAGCGGGAACTTGCCTTCGGCCTGCGCCGCGCGCAGCTTGCTGTCGGCGAGTTTGCTCTCGAACCGGCCGATACCGCCCTGCACGTAAGGTGCCTTGCTCGCCGACAGACCCGGCCCGCCCAGCGCCTGCAGCGTCTGCAGCAGCGGCCCTTCGAGCTCCGGAGCCGGCGCCGCCGGCATCGGGACGTCCCAGACCACCGGAACGATCTCGGGGGCCTGGCTCATCGTGGACGTGGGCGATGCAAGATACGTCACACCTGCCGCGACACCGCCGGCGACAGCCAGTGCCGCCACGCCGGTAACGAGGGATTTCAGGGTCACGATTTTCCTTTCGATCGGACCAGCTCAGCAGAGAGGTTAACAGCGGTGCGGGTGTGTCGAATTGCTAGACCGCACACAAACCCTGAATCGCCGGTAGCGTTGAAGTTGTTACTGCACCAACTCTCGGTGCGGGGAGGGGCGCAATATGAGTGAGTCAGAGCGTTCCGGAGCCTTCTCGGAGGGCTTCGACACTACTGGGTCCGGTATGTCCGACGACGACGCGACCGAACTCGAGGAGCTGCGCCGCGAGGCGGCCCGGCTCCGCGAACAGCTGGAGAATGCTGTCGGTCCGAACAGCGGTATGCGAAGCGCCCGGGATGTGCATCAACTCGAGGCCCGCATCGATTCGCTGGCCGCGCGCAACGCCAAGCTGATGGAGACGCTCAAGGAAGCCCGTCAGCAGTTGCTCGCGCTCCGCGAGGAGGTCGACCGGCTCGGTCAGCCGCCGAGCGGGTACGGCGTGCTGCTCGAGGTGCACGACGACGACACCGTCGACGTGTTCACCTCCGGCCGCAAGATGCGGTTGACGGTGTCGCCGAACATCGACACCAAGACCCTCAAGCAGGGGCAGACGGTCCGCCTCAACGAGGCGCTGACGGTTGTGGAGGCCGGCAAGTTCGAGGCGGTCGGCGAGATCAGCACGCTGCGCGAGATCCTCGCCGACGGCCAGCGGGCCCTGGTGGTCGGGCACGCCGACGAGGAACGCATCGTCTGGCTGGCCGAACCACTGGTGGCCGCCGAGGACCTGCCCGAGGGCTACGACGACGACCTCGGCGACAAGCGGCCGCGCAAGCTGCGGCCCGGCGACTCGCTGCTGGTCGACACCAAGGCCGGGTACGCGTTCGAGCGGATCCCCAAGGCCGAGGTCGAGGACCTGGTCCTCGAAGAGGTGCCCGACGTCAGCTACAACGACATCGGTGGCCTCGGCCGGCAGATCGAGCAGATCCGCGACGCCGTCGAGCTGCCGTTCCTGCACAAGGAGCTCTACCGGGAGTACTCGCTGCGGCCGCCCAAGGGCGTGCTGCTCTACGGTCCGCCCGGCTGCGGTAAGACGCTGATCGCCAAGGCGGTGGCCAACTCGCTGGCCAAGAAGATGGCCGAGGTGCGCGGCGACGACGCCAAGGAGGCCAAGAGCTACTTCCTCAACATCAAGGGCCCGGAGCTGCTGAACAAGTTCGTCGGTGAGACCGAGCGTCACATCCGGCTGATCTTCCAGCGGGCCCGCGAGAAGGCCTCCGAGGGCACCCCGGTGATCGTGTTCTTCGACGAGATGGACTCGATCTTCCGCACCCGCGGCACCGGGGTGAGCTCGGACGTGGAGACCACGGTCGTGCCGCAGCTGCTCAGTGAGATCGACGGTGTCGAGGGCCTGGAGAACGTCATCGTCATCGGCGCCTCCAACCGCGAGGACATGATCGACCCGGCGATCCTGCGGCCCGGCCGTTTGGACGTCAAGATCAAGATCGAGCGGCCGGACGCCGAGGCGGCGCAGGACATCTTCAGCAAGTACTTGACGCCGGACCTGCCGGTGCACGCCGACGATCTCGCCGAGTTCAACGGCGACCGCGAGGCCTGCATCAAGGGCATGATCCAGAAGGTCGTCGAGCGGATGTACGCCGAGATCGACGAAAACCGCTTCCTCGAGGTGACCTACGCCAACGGCGACAAAGAGGTCATGTACTTCAAGGACTTCAACTCCGGCGCGATGATCCAGAACGTCGTCGACCGGGCCAAGAAGTACGCGATCAAGTCGGTGCTGGAGACCGGGCAGCCCGGTCTGCGCATCCAGCACCTGCTGGACTCGATCGTCGACGAGTTCGCCGAGAACGAGGACCTGCCCAACACCACCAATCCGGATGACTGGGCGCGGATCTCGGGCAAGAAGGGCGAGCGGATCGTCTACATCCGCACGCTCGTCACCGGCAAGACGTCGAGCGCCTCACGGGCGATCGACACCGAGAGCAATCTCGGCCAGTACCTGTAACCTCCGGAAAACCCAACTCGGCCGTCCGACCATCCGTCGGGCGGCCGAGTTGTGTTGTGGGACAGGTTTGTGTTGCCGGAGAACGCCGGCCCGTCAGGGTGATCCGCGACGCATCCGGGCGGTATTAACGCCGCCGAAACACGACTGCAGCTGACCGTAACCTGAACAGTTGTAGAAAAAGTTCATGCAGGAAATATCGAGCCAGTCAGCTGATTCGCAAGAAAAACTGAACGCTGCAACTGATAAGTATCAGATCAAGCCGATGGGCGACGAGCCCATGGTCATCGCCGATGCACAGGGCTTCCGGGTCACCGATGCGGCCGGCAAGGAGTACCTGGACGGCATCTCCGGGGAGTGGGTCGTCAACCTCGGCTACCGCAACCCCGAGGTCGCCGAGGCCGCGATCGCGCAGATCATGCGCTCGGACTTTATCGCCCCGATGTACAACGCCGAACCGCGGGCGCTGCTGGCGGAGAAGGTCGTCGAGATGGCGCCCGGCATGAGCAAGTTGCTGTTCGGCCTCTCCGGATCCGACGCCGTCGAGGGCGCGATGCACCTGGCCATGCGCTCGACCGGCAAGGACGAGTTCGTCTGCCTGTTCCAGGCCTATCACGGACGCACCTTCGCGACCCTGGCGTTGTCCTACACCTATCCGAGCATGTACGAGGGCGCCAAGAAGGGCCTCGAGCGCTACACCACGCGCCAGATCCGCGTGCCCAACTACAACTGCTACCGCTGCCCGTTCGAGCGCACCCCCGACAGCTGTGACCTGTTCTGCGCCCGATTCGTCGAGAGGATGATCGTCGAAGGCTCCGAGGGCGGCGTCGCCGGCGTCATCGTCGAGGCCTACCAGGCCAACGGTGGCATGGTGCCCTCACCGGAGGGCTACCTGCAGGAGATCCGCGAGATCTGCACCCGCCAGGGCGCGGCGATGATCGTCGATGAGGTGCAGACCGCATGGGGCCGCTGCGGTGAGTTCTTCGCCGTGCAGCACTACGGCGTGGAGCCCGACATCATCGTGCTGGGCAAGGCCTTCGGCGGCGGCTTCCCGATGTCGGGGGTGCTGGCCAACGAACAGTTCAGCCAGCTGGCCGCCTGGGAGTACGGCTTCACCGAGATCGGCCATCCCGTCGCGGCGTGGCGATCGTCGAGATCGTCTTCACCGCCGCGGTCGCGCTGCTCCTGCTCGGCGGCGTGCTGTTCTTCTTCAAGAGCGGCGGATTCGGCCTGCTGGTCGACAACCACGGCGTCAACGGTGACAACAGCATCGCGATCCCGTGGCAGGACTACGTGTTCGCCGCCACCGCGCCGATCTTCTCACTGATGGGCTGGGAGGCCTCGGCCGACCTCGCCGAGGAGACCAAGGATCCGCGGCGGTCCGCGCCGCGCGCGATGTTCCGCGCCGTCGCCGTCTGCGCCGCGGCCGGCCTGATCGTGATGGCCATCTTCATCGCCGCCATCCCGACCTCGGTGCCCGACGCCCTCGAGCACCCGAACATGATGTTCTGGATCGTCGAGTCGCACTTCGAGCGCGTCACCGCGGTGATCCTCGAACTCATCGCCTACGCCTCGCTGCTGGGCTGCATCGTCGCCAACGTCGCGGTGGCGACCCGGCTCGTCTACTCGGTCTCGCGCGACGGTCTGCTGCCGTTCAGCGAGAAGTTCGGCAAGGTCAGCCCCGGCTGGCAGACGCCGGTCAACGCCAGCATCGCGCTGTGGCTGATGTGCCTGGCCGTGCAGGTCGTCGGCGCGGGCAACATCTTCCGCATCACCTCGATGGCGGTCATCGCGTACTACCTGACGTACGCGCTGACGATGCTCGGCGTGATCGTCGGCCACAAGATGGGCCGGATCCCGGAGCCCCCGAAGGGCGCCGGCTACTTCGGCCTGGGCAAGGCCCTGGTGCCGGTGGCCAGCATCGGCTTCCTGTGGGCGATGGCGGTGGTCACCCTGTATCTGACCCCGGCCGAAAACCACTACATCATCGGATATTTCGCGATCGCCCTGGGGATGGGCGCGGCACTCACCGGCTACGCGTGGTGGGCGCTGAAGTCAGGCAAGGCGAAGGTGCCGGTGACCGAGGTGACCGAAGAGGTGTCGGCCCGTGCGTGACGAAATCGGGGTCGGCGTCATCGGTCTCGGTGAGATCGGGCAGTTCCACCTGCGCGGGTTCGCCCGCGCGGGTGGGGCCCGCCCTGTCGCGGTGGCCGACCTCAATCCGGAACTCGTGTCGTCCTCGAGTGCCGAGTACGGCGCACGGGGGTACGGCGACTACCACGACCTGCTCGCCGATCCGCAGGTCGAGATCGTCAGCGTCTGCCTGCCGCACTCGCTGCACAAGAAAGTCGCCCTGGACGCCATCAACGCCGGCAAGCATGTCCTGATCGAGAAGCCGCTGGCCATCACCACCGCCGAGTGCGAGGAGATCCAGGCGGCAGCGCAGTCGTCATCGGTCGTGGTGGGGGTGCAGCACAACCAGCTGTTCTTCCCTGCCCACGTCCGGGCCAAGGAGATGATCGACTCCGGTGCCATCGGCCGCCCGGTGCAGTTGCGGCTGCGGCTGGCCATCGGCGGCAAGTACCCGGGCTGGCGGACCGACCCGGCGGTCGCCGGCGGCGGCATCCTGTTCGACGCCGGGGTGCACCGGTTCTACCTGGCCCGCCACCTGTTCGGGGAGATCGCCGAGGTCTCGGCGATCACCGACAAGCCCCGCAACGAGGGCGAGGACCAGGCAGTGGTCTCGCTGCGCTTCGCCAACGGCGCCCTCGGCGTCATCGACGCCAACTACCACGGCCCCGCCAAGATGTTCGACGACGCCGTCGAGATCGTGGGAACCGAAGGAGCGCTGTACATCTCGGGTGTCGAAGCCGACTTCGAGAGCTACCGCACCGGGCCCGCGCTGCGGCACTACGACGGGGCCTGGCGCGACGTGCGGGTTCCGGGTGGGGACTGGGCGGACTCGGTGGCCACGTCGATCCAGGCGTTCGTCGACGCCATCCGCGCCGGCACCCAACCGCTGGTGTCGCTGGAGGACGGTAAGCGCGTGGTCGAGCTCATCGAGATGGCGTACGCCGGATGAACCGCGTCATCAGCTACATCGCCGCCGATGTGGAGGGTATGGACCCGCAGCAGCTGGTCGAGACGCTGGCCGACGCCGGGTACACCGGAATCGACTGGACACTCGAGCAGTTCGACCCGCTGAACGAGGCACCCGGTGCGCTGCGGGAGCTGGTCGGCCTGGCCGAGACGGCCGGGCTGGCCTGCCCGCAGCTGATGATCCACCAGGACTACGTGACCTCCGACCCCGAGCTCTGGGAGGAGCGGGTCCAGATCACCGAACGGGCGCTGGAAGCCGCTGCGGCGGCGGGCATTCCGACCGCCGGTGTGGTGACCGGGCCGAACCGGTGGGTGCCCGGCTGGGAGCGGCCGGGGGAGACGCTGTCGGAGTCCGGCTGTTGGGATCTGGCGATCAAGGCGCTGGACCGGGCGCTGCTGACCGCGAACCGTGTCGGCGTCAGGCTGTGCCTGGAGCCGTGCTGGGGCACCCTGGCCGCCGACCGGTACTGGGCCGAGTACGCGCTGGCCCGACTCGGCGACGAACTCGCGGTGACGATTGATCCCAGCCACTTCGTGATGACCGGTGATGACGTGCCGGCCATGATCCGGGCGTGGGCGTCGCGGATCGGGCACGTCCATCTCAAGGACGCGTTCGGAACACCGGGGATGGACGGGCAGGAGTTCTGCTTCCTGCTGCCGGGTGAGGGCCGCGCCGACTGGTCCGGGATCTTGCGGGCCCTCGACGAGATCGGCTACGCCGGGGCGATGGCCGTCGAATTCGAGTCGTTCACACTGCGCTCCAACGCACTGGGTGGCGACGTGGCCGCCGGGGCGCGGCTGGCGCGACGGCTCGTCGACGGGGTGATGGGCCTGGGCGCGAAGCTCTGACGGATCGACGGGGCAGACCCCGCGGTCGCGGTTTACTGCGGCCGCGGGGTCTCCTCTTTGAGGATGCACAGCAGCAGATCGCGGAACTGCCGGTCCGACATCGAGGAATCGCCGAGCAGACGCTGGAAGAGGACACCCTCGACGACGGCCTCCAGCCGCACCGCCATGTCGGGGGAGTAGAGGTGTTCGACCGCGGTCTTGGTGGCCCGCGACCACCGCTGGATCAGCGCCCGGTAGCGCGGGTCGCGGAACCCCTGCGCGTAGAGCTCGTACATCAGCACCGCGTCGAGCGCGTTGGCGTGATGCCGGTTGACCATCTCGATCAACGCGTCGGCGAGCTCCTCGGGGCTGCGGGCGCTGCTGACGCCGTGCTCGTAGCGGTCGCGGGAGTCGTCGATGTAGCGGTCGAAGGCCTCCAGCAGCAGGTCGTCGAGACTCTCATAGTGATAGCTCGCGGTACCCAGCGAGACCTTGGCGGTGGTAGCGACTTTGCGGTGCGTGACATTCCTGATGCCCTCGGTGGCGGCGATCGTCAGCGCCGCCTTCATGAGCGCCGCCTTCGTCGTCGCAGTGCGCTCCGCCTGTGTCGTCACTTGGGGCCTCAGCTCCTGTCCCTGATCGCGCGCGAGGTTGTAACCGACATTGTCTCATTAACCTGGATCCGGTGCCGCGCTGGCGATCTGGTCACTACTCTCGCGCTGGCCGCGGCGTGTTCTGCGGATTTCGCACCACGGACGGCGGAATTGGCTGTCGCAATCAGTGGCGGGATTCGAGCGCCAGATAGGCGTCCCGGCCGGCCAGGCTGACCGCGACGTCGGCGATCAGCGGGTCGAAGAACCGCTCCCGGTACATCGGGTCCACGCTGGTGCTGACGGTGAAGTACAGCCCCGACAGCACCGCCACGAACAGCGACACGTGCACAATCGTCTGCGGAACCGGCACGTGCACGCCGAACCACGTTCCCGGACAAGGGGGTTCACCGTCTGTGCAGGAGGTCTCCGATGACCACAGCACCGCGACGTCGTCGGGGATCGCCACGATGCCCAGCGCGAGGAAGAACACGAACAGGCCCGTGGTGAAGAACACCACCTGAATCGCCTGCGAAACCACGATCACGGCAACGACATTGATCTGCTCAGCCACCGACAGCGGGGTGCGCGGCACGTCGTCGCGCGCCGCCGGGGCCAGGGGAGTGCCGGCCAGCAGCCTGGCGGGGTCGTGACGTTCGGCGCGGTCCTCCCGCACCGCCCTGATCTCGTCGCGCACCGTCGACACCATGAACAGCAACGCCACCGCGGCGAGGAAACCGATTGTCTCCCAGAGTCGTTGCCGCGTCATCCGGGCCGCCAGCTGCCACAGCTCGCCGGTGAAGTACACCACCACCGTGAGCATCAGCAGCGGCAGCGCGCGGCTCATCAGGTTGCCCAGCGCGCCGAGCTGCACCCACGCGAACCGGAACGCCCACAGAACGATCGACCCGATTCCCAGGTAGGTCAGCCACACCGCCAGCAGCGCGACGAGCGCGAACGCCGCCGCCTCGGCCGCCGCGATACCGGAGAACCCGCTGTCGGCGAACGGCAGCCCGAACACGAACAGCGCCATGACGATCAGCGCCGAGGTCCGCCTGCCCGCCTCGCTGAGCGTGGTGCCGATCCGGTGCAGCAGGTGCAGCCCGAACGGCGCCGCCACCAGCAGCGCGGTCAGCACCACCAGCCGCAGCACGTACCGGACATCGACGTCGCCGCCGGTGAGGTTCGCCAGCAGCATGGTCAGCGCGACGATCGCGCCCAGCGCGCTGACCATCGGGGCGGACCGCTCGATCAGTGAACCGGAGCGCACCCGGCGGGTCAGCACCAGCGGCAGCCCGCGGTGCAGGAACCACTCGTGCACCTGCTGCATCTGCGCGCTCACCGGGCGGGTACCGCGGCCCGGTAGCGGTTGCGCGCGGTCAGCGTGAACCGCAGATCATCGATCAGCGGGGCGGTGAACTGCTCGCGATAGGTGCTGTCGCCGACCGCCTTGGCGCTGACGTACATGAACGTCAGCCCGCCGAGGAACAACGTCACCTGGATCAGCGCGTCGGGCACCGGAAGCGTCATCCCGAGGAACTGCCCGTCGGGGGCGCCGTTGCGCGTCCACGCCGCCAGCAGCTCCGGGGACAGCAGGATCAGCCCCAGCACCAGGAACAGCATCGCCGTCACCACCGCGACCACCAGGATGTGCGCGAGCTGGGAGACGGCCAGCACGAAGTACACGTTCGCCCGCTCGGCGCGGCTGAGCGGTTTGACGTCGGGCGGATCGGGCATCGCCGCGAACGGGGTGCCCTCCAGGCCGGCGACATGGCGCGCGTCGGGCTCGCCGGTGTCCACCATCGGCCGCATCCGGTCCACGGTCACCGACGCGACGAACGCCGCGGCGATCAGCCCGAGAAAGCACAGCGCCAGCCACAGCCGGGGCCGCGAGATCGTCGCCGCCATCAGCCACACCGGCGAGTTGAAGAACACCAGGAACGTCAGCAGCAGCACCGGCAGCGCCCGCAGCAGCAGTGACCCGGCATCGGACAGATGCGACAGCGTCGTGTGCGCCGCCCAGCCGAGGATCGATCCGATCCCGGATGCGGTGAGCCCCAACATGATCGCGATCGCCACCACCACGATGACCAGATTGGTCACCAGGTGCGGGCTCGGTCCGCCGAAGAACGCGCCCAGCAGCGCGACGACGACCGACACGCCCGCCGCGATGTGGCGGCCCGGTGCGCCCAGGCGCGACACCCACCAGCCGACCAGGCAGGCCACCGGCAGCACCAGCACCAGCATCGCCAGCACGAACCACTCGCCGCGGGTGGGCTGGCCGTCGATGTCGATCGCGTGCTTGCCGGTGATCAGCACGACGCCGATCGTGTTGGCCATCAGCACCGCGAATGCGGCCAGCGCCGGCGACGAGCGCGGCCACAACCGTCGCACCAGTCGGCCCGGCCGCAGCACCGCGGGCAGCCCGTGCGACAGAAACCACCTGTCGGCGGCCTGCCGCACGGCGGGGGTGATCGGCCCTGATTTCGCCATTCGCCCATTGTGAGCGACTGTGAGCGCCGCCACCGCGCAGACCGTGATGCGACGTCACCTAGGCTTGGCGCTATGCAACGGATTATCGGAACCGAGGTCGAATACGGGATCTCGTCACCGTCCGATCCGACCGCGAATCCGATCCTGACGTCCACCCAGGCGGTCCTCGCGTACGCCGCGGCCGCCGGGATCCAGCGCGCCAAGCGCACCCGCTGGGACTACGAGGTGGAGTCGCCGCTGCGTGACGCCCGCGGATTCGACCTGAGCCGGTCGTCCGGACCGCCGCCGGTGGTGGACGCCGACGAGGTCGGCGCGGCCAACATGATCCTGACCAACGGCGCCCGGCTCTACGTCGACCACGCCCACCCGGAGTACTCCGCCCCCGAGACCACCGACCCGCTGGACGCGGTGATCTGGGACAAGGCCGGCGAACGGGTGATGGAGGCCGCCGCCCGCCACGTGGCCAGCGTGCCCGGCGCGGTGAAGCTGCAGCTGTACAAGAACAACGTCGACGGCAAGGGTGCCTCCTACGGGTCGCACGAGAACTACCTGATGTCGCGGCAGACGCCGTTCTCCGCGGTGATCGCCGGGCTGACACCGTTCCTGGTGTCGCGGCAGGTGGTCACCGGCTCCGGGCGTGTCGGCATCGGCCCCTCCGGCGATGAGGCCGGCTTCCAGCTGTCCCAGCGCGCCGACTACATCGAGGTCGAGGTCGGCCTGGAGACCACGCTCAAACGCGGCATCATCAACACCCGCGACGAGCCGCACGCCGACGCCGACAAGTACCGCCGGCTGCATGTCATCATCGGCGACGCCAACCTGGCGGAGACGTCGACCTACCTCAAGCTGGGCACCACCGCGCTGGTGTTGGACCTCATCGAGGAGGGGGTCGACCTCAGCGACCTCGCGCTGGCCCGGCCGGTGCACGCCGTGCACGTGATCAGCCGCGACCCGTCGCTGCGCGCCACCGTCGCCCTGGCCGACGGCCGCGAGCTGACCGGTCTGGCGCTGCAGCGCATCTACCTGGACCGGGTGGCCAAGCTGGTGGACAGCCGCGATCCCGATCCGCGTGCCACCCACATTCTGGAGACCTGGGCCGAGGTGCTCGACCTGCTCGAGCGCGACCCGATGGAGTGTGCCGAGATCCTGGACTGGCCGGCGAAACTGCGGCTGTTGGAGGGGTTCCGGCAGCGCGAGAACCTGGCCTGGTCGGCGCCGCGGCTGCAGCTGATCGACCTGCAGTACTCCGATGTGCGCCTGGACAAGGGCCTGTACAACCGGCTGGTGGCGCGCGGGTCGATGCGCCGGCTGGTCACCGAGCAGCAGGTGCTCGACGCCGTCGACAACCCGCCCACCGACACCCGCGCGTACTTCCGCGGCGAGTGCCTGCGCCGGTTCGGCGCCGACATCGCGGCCGCCAGCTGGGATTCGGTGATTTTCGATCTCGGTGGCGACTCGCTGGTGCGGATCCCGACGCTGGAGCCGCTCCGGGGCAGCAAAGCCCACGTCGGAGCCCTGCTGGACTCGGTGGACAGCGCCGCCGAGCTGGTCGAACAGCTCACCACCTGAGGCATCGGTTTCGCATCGGGCCTGCGCGCTATCCCCGGCAATCGGCGCGCAGACCGGTAATGTGGAGACAAGGCGGGCAGCGGTGAGCCCGCTCAACGATTTTTTGAGCAGGAGGCAGCGATGGCTCAGGAGCAGACCAAGCGCGGCGGTGGCGGCGGCGAGGACGACGACCTCACCGGCAGCACGGCCGCCGGGCAGGAGCGTCGCGAGAAGCTGGCCGAGGAGACCGACGACCTGCTGGACGAGATCGACGACGTGCTCGAGGAGAACGCTGAGGACTTCGTGCGCGCCTACGTCCAGAAGGGCGGACAGTGACCTGGCCGAATCGCGACCAGTTGTCCTTCCCGTCCGCGCTACCCGGAGCACCTTCTGTCCCCGTGGACTTGTCGTCCTTCACTGAACTGCTGCGCCGTCAGGCGCCCGAACTTCTGCCCGTGAACCGGGTGGCCGCCGAGCCGGTGGGCGATTTCGCGCCGCACGGCACCACGATCGTCGCGCTGAAGTACCCAGGCGGCGTGGTGATGGCCGGTGACCGGCGCGCCACCCAGGGCCACATGATCGCCAGCCGCGACGTGCAGAAGGTGTACATCACCGACGACTACACCGCGACCGGCATCGCAGGCACGGCGGCCATCGCCGTCGAGTTCGCCCGCCTGTACGCCGTCGAGCTGGAGCACTACGAGAAGCTCGAGGGTGTCCCGCTGACGTTCCACGGCAAGGTGAACCGGCTGGCGACCATGGTGCGCGGCAATCTCGGTGCGGCGCTGCAGGGTTTCGTCGCGCTGCCGCTGCTGGCCGGTTACGACCTCGATGATCCGGACCCGCAGAAGGCCGGGCGCATCGTGTCGTTCGACGCGGCGGGCGGCTGGAACTTCGAGGAGGAGGGCTACCAGTCGGTGGGCTCGGGCTCGATCTTTGCCAAGTCCTCGATGAAGAAGCTCTATTCGCAGGTGACCGACGGGGATTCGGCGCTGCGGGTGGCCATCGAGGCGCTCTACGACGCCGCCGACGACGACTCGGCGACCGGCGGGCCCGACCTGGTGCGCGGCATCTATCCGACCGCGGTGAACATCAGCGCCGATGGCGCGGTGGAGGTGCCGGAGTCGCGCATCGCCGAACTGGCCCAGCAGGTGATCGAAAGCCGTTCGCGGTCCGACACTTTCGGCCCGGACGCGGTCCACCGTCCCACCGACGCGCGGGGAGATTCGTGAGCTTTCCGTATTTCATCTCGCCTGAACAGGCGATGCGCGAGCGCTCCGAGCTCGCGCGCAAGGGCATTTCCCGCGGCCGCAGCGTGGTCGTGCTGGCCTACGCCGACGGGGTGCTGTTCGTCGCCGAGAACCCGTCGCGTTCGCTGCAGAAGGTCAGCGAGCTCTACGACCGGGTCGGGTTCGCGGCCGTCGGCCGGTTCAACGAGTTCGACAACCTGCGCCGCGGCGGCATCCAGTACGCCGACACCCGCGGCTATGCCTACGCCCGGCGCGACGTGACCGGCCGCCAGCTGGCCAACGTCTACGCCCAGACGCTCGGCACCATCTTCACCGAGCAGGCCAAGCCGTACGAGGTCGAGCTGTGCGTCGCCGAGGTGGCGCACTACGGCGAGTCCAAACCGCCGGAGCTGTACCGCATCACCTACGACGGGTCGATCGCCGACGAACCGCACTTCGTCGTGATGGGCGGCACCACCGACCCGATCATCACCAAGCTCAACGAGTCCTACACCGAGAACGCCGGCCTCAAGGACGCGGTGAAGATCGCCGTGGACGCGCTGCAGGTCGGCGCCAACGGCGGCGGGGAGCCGCGCGTGCTGGGCCCGTCGACGCTGGAGGTGGCGATCCTCGACGTCAACCGGCCGCGGCGGGCGTTCCGCCGGATCACCGGCGCGGCGCTGGAGGCCCTGCTGCCCGAGCCGCCCGCATCGGACGAGGGCGACAAGACCGACCAGGCCGACGGCTGACCCCGCTCAGGAGCGGATCAGCACAAGCTCGGCGAACTGCCGCGGGCACTCCAGCGGCGTGAAATGGCCCGCGTCGTAGGCGATGTGCAGCGCGACGTCGGTGAAGTAGTGCTCGAGCCGGTCCGCCCACGTCACCGGGTACATCGGGTCGTGCTGCGGCCAGATCACGTCGGTGGGGGCGTGGATCTTGATGGCGTGCTCCGGCGGTAGTTCGCTCAGCGACTGGGCGACCAGGCCGGCCCCGGCGCGGTACCAGGCGATCGACGCGGCGAACGCACCGGGCAGCGCGTAGTCGGACACCAGCCGGTCCAGATCCTCGTCGGGCAGCGTGAAGCCCGGCCCCGACCAGTGCGTCCAGAAGTGGCGCAAATACTCGCGCACCGCGTCGGGATTGCCGTCGATCAGGATGGCGGCCAGCGGCAGCTGGTGGAAGGCCTGGTACCAGAACTCGCCCTGCGCGGTGGCGCTGAGCACCCGGTCCCCGGCGCCGGGCAGCGGCGGGGACAGCACCAGCGCGCGCACCAGGTCCGGCTGCATCCGCGCGACGCTCTGCGCGACGCGGCTGCCGACGTCGTAGCCGGCCAGCACCACCGGCCCCAGCTCGAGTTCGCGGATCAGGCCGATGACGCTGGCCGCCTGCGCCGACGCGCTGTAGAAGTGCCCGACGGCGACCTCGTGTTTGTCCGAGCCGCCGAAGCCGCGCAGGTCCGGCACCACCACGTCGGTGGCGTCGTCGATCAGCGGCACCACATGCCGGTAGTCGTGTCGGTTGCCCGGCCAGCCGTGCAGCAGCACCACCGGCGGCGCGCCGGGCACCCCGAAGCGGTCGTAGGCCAGCCGGAACCCGTCGACGGGAGCACTGCGGCACCACATCGGCCCATTCTGTCCAGACCTCACCCGGCTTTGGGCAGTCTTGCCCGATCCGGGGTCACCTCACCGGTGATCACCCCGAGGATGGTGCGCCACGAGTCCGAGGGCGCGTTGATGACGTCGGAGTGGGCGTCGGGTCCGGCCATCGGCCGGCCGTCGTCGTAGCGGCCGGTGTCCAGCCGGACGACGCCGGGCATCTCGTCGGGGTCGGCGCCGTGCGGGCCGAACGGGATGCCCTGCACCAGGGTGATCCAGTCCCGCGGCGGGGTCATCGAGTAACGCACCACGTCCGGGTTGCGGTTGTGCCAGTCGCCCGGGTCGTCGACGCCGACACCGGCACCGGCGGCCGCCAGGTACAGCACCCGGTCGGCGGTCAGCCCGCGGGTCTCGGCGGTGCCGACGATGGAACCGCCGTAGGAGTGGCCGATGACGGTGACCGGCAGCTCGCGCCCGGTGGCGTCGGCGCGGCGGTCGACGTCCTCGGTGAACGCGACCAGCCGCGGCGCCATGTCGACCGCGTAGCGCGGGTCGGCGGCCTCCAGCAGCCCGGACACGGTGGTGTCGCCGTGCGGGAACGGTCCGCCGAGGTAGGTGATGGCGGCGACGTCGCCGCCGCTGCCCGTGACGAACCGGCGCGCGGTCGCGGTGTTGGCCCGGGAGCCCTCGAACGTGGTGTTCAGGCCGGGCACCATGACCGCGACGCCGGAGGCCCGGGTCAGGTCGCCGTGCAGTTCGATCAACGAGGAGCGGCCCGGGTCGAAACCCAGGATCTGCCGGTCCACCCGGTTTCCGTCGAGATCGTCGACCTCGGACAGCAGCTCCCGGTACAGCGCGAGACGGTCGGGATCGGCCTCGCGCAGCGCCGCGGTGGCGATGTTGGTGCGGTTGGCCTGGGCCCGCAGCTCCCACGGGACCCCGTCGGTGTTGCCGACCTGCGCCGGGTGGGTGGCGACCAGGCCGGCGCGCTGCTCGTCGGTGAGCGCGGCGATCTGGGCGGCGATACCGTCCTGGCTGGTGGTGGGCCAGCCGGCGACGATGCCGTCGCCGAAGTCCCGGGTGCCGACCGGCGGCAGCGCCAGTGCCTCGGCGATGTCGACCGCGGCGTCGTCGTCGGCGGCGCCGAGCCGGTCCAGCGCGGCGCCCAGCTGCCGCGTCAGCGTCGCCGCCCGCTGGTCCCGCAGCTCCGCGGCCAGCGAAGGCACCCCGCCGGCCAGCGCGACCAGCAGCGGGGACGGATCGCCGTGGGGGAGCACCTGCCCGGCACCGGTGACGGTGAACCCCTCCGAGCGGGCCGTGGTGAGCACCTCCAGCACGGTGGTGCGGGCCCTGCCGATCTGGTCGGCGCCGTCGCGGGCGGCGCAGGCGGCCAGCAGCAGCGCGGCCGCGACCCGTTCGGCCTCGGCGGCGATGGCGTGTGCGCGCCGCTGCGCGGCGTCGGCGGCGGCACCGGTCCAGAACGTGAACTGTCCGGCCAGCGTGTCGGCGTGTGCGGTGATCTTGCGGGCGGTGATCTCCCAGGCGTCGCCGAGCCGTTCGAGTGCGCTGGGCCGCCAGGCTTCGGCCTGGGCGACGGTCGGGCGGGTCATCGGCCCAGCCGGTCGCCGGCGCGGCGCTCGGCGTGGTCGTACCCGTCGGCGGCGGTGCGGGCGGTCTTCGCCCACATCCGCATGTCAGCCGCCACGTCGGCGAGCCGGGTGGCCAGCGCAGCCGTCGTCACGGCGGCCACCGCCGATCCTGGGAGCGCCCCGGAGTCCAGTGCGGGCCAGGGTAATCCGGCGATCTCGTCGGCGGCGTCACGTACCCGGCCCGCCACGACCCGCAGCTGCCGGATGTCGATCTCCAGCATTTCGCCCATGCCTCATGGTGGCAGGATCCGACGTCGTCCCGCTGCGGTTATCCACAGGCCCCGGGAGGGCTCGCCCGGCGTTTCGTTCCCGCTTGACCACCGCGTGCGCCGAGCAGCAAGTAGTCTCGATGAGGTGCAGCGACGAATCATGGGCATCGAGACGGAATTCGGTGTCACCTGCACGTTCCACGGGCATCGCCGGCTGAGCCCCGATGAGGTGGCCCGCTACCTGTTCCGCCGGGTGGTGTCGTGGGGCCGCAGTTCGAACGTGTTCCTCCGGAACGGCGCCAGGTTGTATCTGGACGTGGGTTCTCACCCCGAGTACGCGACCGCCGAGTGTGACAACCTCACACAGCTGGTCACCCATGACCGCGCCGGGGAGCGGGTGCTCGAGGACCTGCTGATCGACGCCGAGCAGCGGCTGGCCGACGAGGGTATCGGCGGCGACATCTACCTGTTCAAGAACAACACCGACTCGGCGGGCAACTCCTACGGCTGCCACGAGAACTACCTGATCGTGCGGGCCGGCGAGTTCTCCCGGATCTCCGATGTGCTGCTGCCGTTCCTGGTCACCCGCCAGTTGATCTGCGGTGCGGGCAAGGTGCTGCAGACCCCGAAGGCGGCGACGTTCTGCCTGTCCCAGCGGGCCGAGCACATCTGGGAGGGCGTGTCCTCGGCGACGACGCGGTCGCGGCCCATCATCAACACCCGCGACGAGCCGCACGCCGACGCCGAGAAGTACCGCCGGCTGCACGTCATCGTGGGCGACTCGAACATGTCCGAGACCACCACCATGCTCAAGGTGGGCTCGGCGGCGCTGGTGCTGGAGATGATCGAGGCCGGCATCGCGTTCCGCGACTTCTCGCTGGACAATCCGATCCGCGCGATCCGCGAGGTCAGCCACGACCTGACCGGTCGTCGTCCGGTGCGGCTCGCCGGCGGGCGTCAGGCCAGCGCGCTCGACATTCAGCGCGAGTACTACGGCCGCGCCGTGGAGTACCTACGCGACCGCGAACCCGACACCCAGATCCAGCAGGTCGTCGACCTGTGGGGCCGCCAGCTGGACGCGGTGGAGAGCCAGGACTTCGCCAAGGTCGACACCGAGATCGACTGGGTGATCAAGCGCAAGCTGTTCCAGCGCTACCAGGACCGCTACAACATGGAGCTGTCCGACCCGAAGATCAGCCAGCTCGACCTGGCCTATCACGACATCAAGCGGGGCCGCGGCGTGTTCGACCTGCTGCAGCGCAAGGGTCTGGCGGCGCGTATCACCACCGACGAGGAGATCGACGCCGCCGTCAACACCCCGCCGCAGACCACCCGGGCGAAGCTGCGCGGCGAGTTCATCGCGGCCGCCCAGGAGGCCGGTCGTGACTTCACCGTCGACTGGGTGCACCTCAAGCTCAACGACCAGGCGCAGCGCACGGTGCTGTGCAAGGACCCGTTCCGGTCGGTCGACGAGCGGGTCAAGCGCCTGATCGCCAGCATGTAGCTTTTCTTCGCGAAACGCGTACCGCACTGAGCGCTCGGCAGACGGAGGTTGGCGGTCGGACACCCTAAGCTGTTTCGAGTGGCGATCTCCAAAGTCGAACGACTGATGAACCTCGTCATCGCGTTGCTGTCGACCCGCAGCTTCATCACCGCCGAGCGGATCCGTCAGACGGTCTACGGCTACCCCGAGGACGCCAGCGACGAGGCGTTCTCCCGCATGTTCGAACGCGACAAGAACGAACTGCGTGACCTGGGGATTCCGCTGGAGACGGGCCGGGTGTCGTCGACCGACCCGACCGAGGGCTACCGGATCAACCGGGAGGCCTACGCGCTGCCGCCCGTCGAGCTCACCCCCGACGAGGCCGCCGCCGTCGCGGTGGCCACCCAGCTGTGGGAGTCCCCGGAGCTGATCACCGCCACCCAGAGCGCCCTGCTCAAGCTGCGCGCCGCGGGCATCGACATCGAACCCGTCGACGCCGCACCGGCCATCACCTCGACCGGCGCGCTACCCGGGCTGCGCGGATCCGAGGACGTGTTGGGAATTCTGTTGTCCGCCATCGATTCCGGACGTGTCGTGCAGTTCCCGCACCGGCCCGCGCGCACCGCGCCGTACACGACGCGCACCGTGGAGCCGTGGGGTGTGCTCACCCACCGCGGCCGCTGGTATCTGGTCGGACACGACCGGGACCGCAACGACGTTCGCACCTTCCGGCTGTCGCGCATCGGCGCGGAGGTCACCCCGATCGGCCCGGCGGGTGCGGTCACCCGGCCCGAGGGCGTGGACCTGCGCGCCATCGTCGAACGCGTGGTCAGCGAATGGCCCTCCGCCGGCCAGGCGCGGGTCTGGCTGGCCGAGGGCCGCGCCACCGCGCTGCGCCGCCAGGCCACCGCGTCGCAGCCGCAGGAACTCGACGGCCGCGCCGGCGACGTGATCACCATCGACATCGGGATGGTCGACCGGCTGGCCCGCGAGATCGCCAGCTACGGCCCCGACGCCGTCGCGCTGGAACCGGAGTCGCTGCGCGAGGACGTCATCGCGCGGCTGAAGGCACAGGCGGGAGTGCCGGCATGAGCAACACCTCGACCCGGCTGGTGCGGCTGCTGAACATGGTGCCGTACTTCCGGGCCAACCCGAAGATCACCTACGCCGAGGCGGCCGCCGAGCTCGGGGTCAGCGAGAAGCAGCTGCGCGACGACCTCAACCAGCTGTGGTTGTGCGGTCTGCCCGGATACGGCCCCGGCGACCTGATCGACTTCGAATTCTCCGGCGACACAATCGAAGTCACGTTCACCGCGGGCATGGACCATCCGCTGCGGCTGACCTCCCCGGAGGCGACGGGGGTGCTGGTGGCGCTGCGCGCGCTGGCCGACGTGCCCGGGATGGTCGACCCGGAGGCGGCGCGCAGCGCGATCGCCAAGATCGAGGCCGCCGCGGGTGCCGTCAGCCACAGCGGTGCGCTGACCGCCGCCGTCGACGAACCCGCCCCGGTGGAGAGCGAGGCCGCCGCCGCGGTGCGCGCGGCGGTGCGCGACGGGCGGGCGCTGTCGCTGGAGTACTACTCGGCCTCCCATGATTCGCTGACCAGCCGCACCGTCGACCCGATCCGCGTCGTGCTCGTCGGCGACCACAGCTACCTGGAGGCCTGGTGCCGCTCCGCGGAGGGGGTGCGGCTGTTCCGGTTCGACCGCATCGTCGATGCCCGGGTGCTCGACGAACCCGCCGCGCCGCCGGAACCCGCGGTGCAGGCCGAACCGGACACCTCACTGTTCGACGCGGACCCGTCGCTGCCGTCGGCGACGCTGCTGATCGACAGCTCGGCGTCGTGGATGTTCGACTACTACCCGCTGCGGGTGCTGCGCGAGCTGCCCGACGGCGGCTGCGAGGCCGCGATGACCTACGCCTCCGAGGACTGGATGGCCCGGTTCGTGCTCGGTTTCGGGTCGGCGGTCAAGGTGGTCGAGCCCGCCGGTCTGGCCGACCGCGTCCGCGCCTCTGCCGAGGCCGCGCTGCGCGCCTACGGGGTCGACCCCGGAGAGCGGTAGACTGGCCCGGAATTTGGAGGTGACCTCAATGGGCGGTTTGCAACCCTGGCACTGGGTGATCGTTATCGCGGTGTTCGTGCTGCTCTTCGGTGCCAAGAAGCTCCCGGATGCGGCGCGCTCACTCGGCAGGTCGATGCGGATCTTCAAGTCGGAGATCAAGGAGATGCAGGCAGAGTCGAAGCCCGAGGAGTCGCCCGGGCCGACGCCGATCGCCTCGGAGCGGGTCGACAATCCGGCCCCGACCGACCAGCCGTCGGATAAGCGGCCGGCCTGACACGAACGCGAACTGTGACCGCGGCGTGTGCGCCGCGTCAGTAGGCATGCCGTGCGGACCCCAGGAATACTGAAGAAACTCGATCCTCGTCGTCGCCGGTCGCGGACCAATCCCGACGGCACGATGTCGCTGGTCGAGCACCTCACGGAGTTGCGCAACCGGCTGCTGATCTCGCTGGCGGCGGTCGTGGTCACCACGATCCTCGGGTTCCTCTGGTACACCCACGGCGTGTTCGGCCTGCCCAGCCTGGGCGACTGGCTGCGCGGACCGTACTGCGATCTGCCGGAGTCGGCGCGCGCGACCATCGCCCCGGACGGGGAGTGCCGCCTGCTCGCGACGGCGCCGTTCGACCAGTTCATGCTGCGGTTGAAGGTCGCGCTGACCGCGGGCATCGTGCTGGCCTGCCCGATGTGGCTGTACCAGATCTGGGCGTTCATCACCCCAGGCTTGTACCGCAAGGAGCGCCGGTTCGCGATCGCGTTCGTCGTCGTGGGCGCCAGCCTGTTCATCGCGGGCGCGCTGCTGGCCTACTTCGTGCTGTCCACCGCGCTGGGCTTCCTGCTGACCGTCGGCAGCGACGTGCAGATCACCGCGCTCTCCGGTGACCAGTACTTCGGCTTCCTGATCAACCTGCTGCTGGTGTTCGGGTTCAGCTTCGAGTTCCCGCTGCTGATCGTCATGCTCAACCTCGTCGGGGTGCTCACCTATGAGCGGCTCAAGGCCTGGCGGCGGGGGCTGATCTTCGCGCTGTTCGTGTTCGCCGCGCTGTTCACCCCCGGCTCGGACCCGTTCTCGATGCTGGCGCTGGCGTTGGCGCTGACCCTGCTGCTGGAGTTCGCCATCCAGATCGCGCGCCTCAACGACAGGCGCAAGGCCAAGCGGGAGGCCCTCGAGGCGGTCCCCGACGACCAGGCCGCCCCGATCGGCGAGGCCGAGCCCGTCGAGCCGCCCAGCACCGTGCCCACGGCGCGGTACGTGGACGACGATGCCACCTAGCCAGCTCGCCGACTTCACCCGGCAGTTGTCGTTCACCCTCGACGACTTCCAGCGGCGCGCCTGCGAGGCGCTGGAGAACGGTCACGGGGTGTTGGTGTGCGCCCCGACCGGTGCGGGCAAGACCGTGGTCGGTGAGTTCGCCGTGCACCTGGCGCTGGCGTCCGGCGGCAAGTGCTTCTACACCACGCCGATCAAGGCGCTGAGCAACCAGAAGCACAACGACCTGGTGCAGCGCTACGGGCCGGAGAAGATCGGCCTGCTCACCGGCGAGCAGTCGATCAACGGCGACGCCGACGTGGTGGTGATGACCACCGAGGTGCTCCGCAACATGCTGTATGCGAATTCGCCGGCACTGCAGGGCCTTTCGTACGTGGTGATGGACGAGGTGCACTTCCTCGCCGACCGGATGCGCGGTGCGGTGTGGGAGGAGGTGATCCTGCACCTGCCCGAGGAGGTGCGGCTGGTCAGCCTGTCGGCGACGGTGAGCAACGCCGAGGAGTTCGGCGGCTGGATTCAGACCGTGCGCGGCGACACCACCGTCGTCGTCGACGAGCACCGCCCGGTGCCGCTGTGGCAGCACGTGCTGGTGGGCAGGCGGCTGTTCGACCTGTTCGACTACCGGGCCGCGCGCGCCGCCGCCGGCGGCAAGGGCGAACTGCGCGTCGACCCGGAGTTGTCGCGCCACATCGCGCACCGCCGCGAGGCGGACCGGCTGATGGACTGGCAGCCGCGCGGGCGGGGCCGTAACCGCGGACGCCCCAGCATGTACCGGCCGCCGACTCGCCCCGAGGTGATCGCCACCCTGGACCGGGAGGGGCTGCTGCCCGCGATCACGTTCATCTTCTCGCGCGCCGGCTGCGACGCCGCGGTCAAACAGTGCCTGCGCTCCCCGCTGCGGCTGACCACCGACGAGGAACGCGCCCGCATCGCCGAGGTGATCGACCGCCGCTGCGGCGAACTGCCCGAGCGCGACCTGATCGTGCTCGACTACCACGAGTGGCGCGAGGGGCTGCTGCGCGGGCTGGCCGCCCACCACGCGGGCATGCTGCCGGTGTTCCGCCACACCGTCGAGGAGCTGTTCTCCGCCGGCCTGGTGAAGGCCGTATTCGCCACCGAGACTTTGGCTTTGGGTATCAACATGCCTGCCCGCACGGTGGTGCTGGAGCGGTTGGTGAAGTTCAACGGCGAACAGCACATGCCGCTGACGCCGGGGGAGTACACCCAGTTGACGGGCCGGGCGGGCCGGCGCGGCATCGACGTCGAGGGCCACGCCGTGGTGCTGTGGACACCCGAGGTGGACCCCGCGGAGGTGGCCGGGCTGGCGTCGACGCGGACGTTCCCGCTGCGCAGCTCGTTCGCGCCGTCGTACAACATGACGATCAACCTGGTGCAGCAGATAGGCCCGGAGCAGGCGCACAGGCTGCTGGAGGCGTCGTTCGCGCAGTACCAGGCCGACCGGTCGGTGGTCGGGCTGCGCCGCGGAATCGAACGCGGGGAGCGGATGCTCGCCGAGATCGCCGCCGAGCTCGGCGACGACGCCAAACCGGTGCTGGAGTACGCCCGGCTGCGTCAGCAGATCTCGGACCGGGAGCGGTCGCAGTCGCGGGCGTCGCGGCTGCAGCGCCGCCGGGCCGCCTCCGAGGCCCTGGCGTCGCTGCGGCGCGGCGACATCATCTCGATCACCAGCGGGCGGCGCGGCGGGCTGGCCGTCGTGCTGGAACCCGACCGCGACGACGAGGATCCGCGGCCGCTGGTGCTGACCGAACACCGCTGGGCGGGCCGCATCTCGTCGGCCGACTACACCGGCGGCGTGCCGCTGGGCCGGATGGCGCTGCCCAAGCGGGTCGAGCACCGCAATCCGCGGGTCCGCCGCGACCTGGCCTCGGCGCTGCTGTCGGCCGCGGCCGGGCTGGAGGTGCCCTCGGCGCGGCGCCAGCGCACCCGGGGCGCCGGCCGCGAACCGGACATCGATCCCGAGCTCGCCGGGCTGCGCAGCCGGATGCGTGCGCACCCCGTCCACCACATACCCGACCGCGAGCAGAAGGTCCGGCTCGCCGAGCGGTACCTGCGCATCGAACGCGACAACGAGCAGACCCGGCAGAAGGTCGCGGCCGCGACGAACTCGCTGGCCCGCACGTTCGACCGGATCGTGGTGCTGCTGACCGAGCGCGGGTACATCTCCGGGCCCGCGAAGGACCCGAAGGTCACCGACGACGGCCGGCTGCTGGCCCGGATCTACAGCGAGAGCGACCTGCTGGTCGCCGAGGCGCTGCGCACCGGGATCTGGGAGGGCCTGGACGCCCCCGAACTGGCCGGGGTGCTGTCGGCGGTGTTGTTCGAGTCCCGCGGGGACGCACCGGGCGGGCACGACGGGGTGGAGATCCCGACCGGCAAACTGCGGCGGGCGCTGAACCAGACGCGCCGCCTGTCGGCCGAGCTGCGCGCCGACGAGCAGCGGCACCGCATCAGCCCCAGCCGCGAGCCCGACGAGGGGTTCGTCGCCGCGATCTTCCGGTGGGCCACCACCGGCGATCTGACCCGGGCGCTGGCCGCCTCCGACGTCAGCGGCAGCGGATCCCCGCTGTCCGCAGGCGATTTCGTGCGGTGGTGCCGTCAGGTGCTCGACCTGCTCGACCAGGTGCGCAACGCCGCGCCCAGCCCGGCGATGCGGGCCACCGCCAAACGCGCGATCGACGACATACGCAGGGGTGTGGTCGCCGTCGACAGCGGTTAACTCCTGCGACCGGTGTGAATACCGGAGCACGGCCGGATCCACCGGTAGTGTGATGCCAGCAGAAAACGACGCCGCGGCCCACCGCGGACGAACAAGGAGTGAGATGAGCGGACCGCAGGGATCTGATCCGACGCCGCCGTACCCCGGCCAGCAGCCGGAGCAGCCGACGGGCCAGCCGTCCAGCGACCCGTCGGCCAACCAGCCCTGGCAACCGCAGACCGGCGGCAGCGAACCGACGCAGGCGGCGCCCACCTGGCAGCCGCCCGCCTACGACCCGCAGCAGACGCAGTACGCGCCGCAGTACCAGCCGCCGGCCTACCAGCCGCAGCAGTACCCGCCGGCCGACCAGTACGGCCAGCAGGCCTACCCGCAGTACGGACAGCCGGCCTACGGCCAGCAGTACCCGGGTTACCCGCAGCCGGGCCAGCAGTACCCGGGCTACCCGCAGCCGGGCCAGCCCGGTCAGCCGGGGCAGCCCGGTCAGCCGGGGCAGCCGGGCCAGTTCGGTCAGTACCCGCAGTACACCCCGCCCGGCACCGAGGAGGGCTCGAAGAAGTCGCTGGCGGCCATCGGCGCGGTGGTCGGCGGCCTGCTGGCGGTCATCCTCATCGTGGTGGTGGTGCTCGGGTTCTTCACTCCCGGTTGGTTCGTGACCACCAAGCTCGACATCGACGCCGCCCAGACCGGTGTGCAGCGGATCCTGACCGACGAGGCCAACGGCTACGGCGCCAAGAACGTCAAGGACGTCAAGTGCAACAACGGCGAGGATCCCGTCGTCGAGAAGGGCGCCTCGTTCAACTGCGAGGTCAGCATCGACGGCACCAAGCGCCAGGTCACCGTGACGTTCCAGGACGACGAGGGCACCTACGAGGTCGGCAGGCCGAAGTAGCCGGTCACAGGCCGTCGAGCGCCTTCTGCAGCCGGCCGATCGAGGACATCACCCCGTAGGTCTCGGCGAGTTCGGCGACCCTGCCCGGGTTCTCGGCGGCCAGTGGCAGGGCGTCGGACTCCGTCGACCATGACAGCTCGGCGTCGGTGGCGACCTTGACCACCGGCAGCGCCTTCTTGATGTACTCGGCGGCGGCCAGCAGCTTGGTGCGGTGGCTCTTGCTCATCGACGACTTCGGGTCGCCGGCGGCGGCCAGGATGTTCTCCAGCGACCCGTAGCGGGCCAGCAGCGTCGCGGCGGTCTTCTCGCCGATTCCGGGCACCCCGGGCAGTCCGTCGCTGGGATCGCCGCGCAGCAGCGCGAGTTCGGCGTAGGCCGCCCCGGCGCGTTCGACGGGCACGCCGTACTTCTCGGCGACCTCCTCGGGACCCCACTTGACCGCTTTGGCCAGCCCGCTTACCAGGTAGAGCACCCGCACCGGGACCGGCTCGTCGCGCACCAGCTGCAGCAGGTCGCGGTCCCCGCTGACCACGACGACGGGGTCGCGGGTCTCCCGGGCGGCCAGGGTGCCCAGCACGTCGTCGGCCTCATGCCCGGCCGCGCCCGCGGTGGGGATACCGAACGCGTCGAGGATCTCGAAGATCATGTCGACCTGCGGGGTGAGGTCGTCGGGCACCTCCTCCACGTCCGGGTCGTCGCCGGCGGTCTCCTCGAGCACGCGGTGCGTCTTGTAGGACGGCACCAGGTCCACGCGCCACTGCGGACGCCAGTCGTCGTCGCGGCACACCACCAGCCGGGCGGGCCGCTCGCGGGTGATGACGGTGGCGACGGCGTCGAGGAAGCCGCGCAGCGCGTTGACCGGCCGGCCGTCGGGGGCGGTGATCGAACTGGGCACCCCGAAGTAGGACCGGAACCACATGCTGGCGCCGTCGAGCAGGACGAGGGGAGCAGGCATGCCCGACATCCTGCCAGGGCGGACCGCCGCCAACCGATTAGCCTGAAACCCATGACCGCCAGCCGCTTCAGCACCGACGTCTATGACCGCCGCCTGCGCGCCGCCGCCTCCGCCGCGGGGGACGCCGGGCTGGCGGGCCTGGTCATCACCCCGGGCTACGACCTGCGGTATCTGGTGGGTTCGCGGGCCCAGACGTTCGAGCGGCTCACCGCGCTGGTGCTGCCCGCCGACGGTGAGCCGACCGTGGTGGTGCCGCGGCTGGAGTTGGCGTCGCTGAAGGAGTCGGCGATCCCCGAGCTGGGGCTGCGGGTGCGTGACTGGGTGGACGGGGACGATCCGTACGCGCTGGTGGCCGAGGTGCTCGGCGGCACCGCCACGGTCGCGGTGACCGACTCGATGCCGGCGCTGCACCTGCTGCCGCTGGCGGGCGTGCTCGGCGCGGTGCCGGTGCTGGCCACCGACGTGCTGCGCCGGCTGCGGATGATCAAGGATGCCGCCGAGATCGACGCGCTGCGCAAGGCCGGCGCCGCGATCGACCGGGTGCACGCGCGGGTTCCGGAGTTCCTCAAACCGGGCCGCACCGAAGCCGACGTCGCCGCCGACATCGCCGAAGCCATTGTCGCCGAAGGTCATTCGGAGGTGGCGTTCATCATCGTCGGATCCGGTCCGCACGGCGCCGACCCGCACCACGAGTGCTCCGACCGCGAGTTGCGGGTCGGTGACATCGTCGTCGTCGACATCGGCGGCCCGTATGAGCCCGGCTACAACTCCGACTGCACCCGCACCTACAGCATCGGCGAACCCGATCCGGAGGTGGCGCGCCGTTACGCGGTGCTGCAGCGCGCCCAGCAGGCGGCGGTGGCGGCGGTGCGACCGGGGGTCACCGCCGAACAGGTGGACGCCGCCGCACGCGACGTGCTGGCGGCCGAGGGGCTGGCCGAGGCGTTCGTGCATCGGACCGGCCACGGCATCGGGCTGTCGGTGCACGAGGAGCCTTACATCGTGGCGGGCAACACGCTGACGTTGCAGCCCGGCATGGCGTTCTCCGTCGAGCCCGGCATCTACTTCACCGGGGAGTGGGGCGCGCGCATCGAGGACATCGTGATCGTCACCGCCGACGGCGCCGAGCCGGTCAACCACCGCCCGCACGAGCTGATCGTGGTGCCGGCCTGACCCGCGCTAGTTGTAGCTCCTTGACAGGTTGTGAACGGCGTGGTGAGTGCTAACAGGTGAGGACCTCCGGTATCGGTGTGGTTACCACACGCACATCGATCACCGAGAGGTCCTCATGGTCCACGCTAATGCCTGTTTGACTCCGAAGGGCCGGTTGCGGCTGGCGCGTTGTGTCGTCGATGACGGATGGACCTACGCCCGGGCCGCAGACCGATTCCAGTGCTCGCCTGCCACAGCCAAGAAGTGGGCCGACCGCTACCGTGCCGGCGGCCCTGAGGCGATGAACGACAAGTCCAGTCGACCGCATCGCAGTCCACGGCGGACCGACCGGCGTCGGGAACGCCGGATCATTAAGGTGCGTTTCACACGCCGCTGGGGTCCGCACCGCATCGCCGCTTACCTGCACCTGCCACGCTCGACGGTGGAGGCGGTGCTGCGCCGCTACCAGATGCCGCTGCTGCGGGATCTGGACCAGGCCAGCGGCCTGCCGGTGCGCCGAACCAGGGCACATCGGTATGAACACCCCGCGCCGGGGGATCTGATCCATGTCGACATCAAAAAACTCGGCCGTATCCCCGACGGGGGTGGGCATCGCATGCTGGGGCGCACGGTCGGTAACCGCAACAACAAAAAGCAGGGCCGCGGTTACGCCTATCTGCACCACGCGGTCGATGACCACTCTCGGCTGGCCTACTCAGAGATCCTCGCCGATGAACGCAAAGAGACCGCGGCAGCGTTTTGGGTCCGCGCCAAAGCGTTCTTCAACGCGCATGGCATCGAGGTCAAAAGGGTGCTCACCGACAACGGATCGTGTTACCGGTCAAAGCTGTTCGCCCAGACCCTGGGAGCTGGCATCGCCCACAAGAAGACCCGCCCCTACCGCCCGCAAACCAACGGCAAGGTCGAGCGATTCAACCGCACCCTCAACCAGGAATGGGCCTACGCCCAGACCTACTGCTCCGATGAAGCCCGCGCAGCGACCTACCAGAGCTGGCTGCATCACTACAATCACCACAGACCCCACACCGGCATCAAGAGCAAGACGCCGATTGACCGCCTACGCGTTCACAACCTACCCGTGAAGAACAGCTAGTCGGTGACCCGGTCCAGCAGGTTCGACGACCCCAGCACCCGTTGCACCAGCACCTCGATGACCACCCGCTTCGGGTTGGGCCGCGGCGTGCGGTAGCGCTGCGCGTAGCGCAGTTCGGCGTCGCGGACGGCGTCGGGATCGGTGTTGACGGAGGCCTTGCCCTCCAGCGACAGCCAGCGGGCGCCGTCGACCTGGCTGAGCACCGCCACGCCCTGCCGCTCGGCGTTGAGCGCCTTCTGCGAGCCGCCGCTGGTGATCACCCGCGCGATGTGGGTGACGGGGTCGAACGTGAACCCGACCGCGACGACGTGCGGCGAGTTGTCCGACCGCAGCGTGGTCAGCATCGCCAGATGACGTTCGGACAGGAACGCTAGGGCGTCGTCGGTGAGCCGGGTCTTGGCCCGGCGGCTGGGCTGTGCCATCGGCCTTCACGGTAGCGCAGGACATAATCGCTGCCATGACAGACACGGCGGGCGCCGACCCGAATCTGGTGGTGGTGTTCGGCGGTCGCAGCGAGATCGGCCTGGAGGTGGCCAGACGGCTGGCGCCCGGTGCCACGGTGCTGCTGGCCGCCCGCCGCGCCGACGACCTGGCGGCCGAGGTGGCGGCGGTCCGTGCGGCCGGCGCCGCCGCCGTGCACGTGCGCGAGTTCGACGCCGACGACCTCGCCGGACACACCCCGCTGGTCGAGTCGATCGTCGCCGAGTACGGCCCGATCGGCACCGCGGTGCTGGCGTTCGGGATCCTGGGCGATCAGCAGCGCGCCGAACGGGATCCGGCGCACGCGGCGGCGATCGTGCACACCGACTTCGTCGCGCAGGTCAGCCTGCTCACCGTGCTGGCGACGACGATGCGGGCCGCCGGCCGCGGGTCGATCGTCGCGTTCTCGTCGATCGCGGGCACCCGGGTGCGCCGCGCCAACTACGTGTACGGCTCGGCCAAGGCCGGGCTCGACGGGTTCTGCAGCGGGCTGGCCGACGCCCTGCACGGTTCGGGGGTGCACCTGCTGGTGGTGCGGCCCGGGTTCGTGATCGGGCGGATGACCGCGGGGATGTCGCCGGCGCCGCTGTCGAGCACCCCGGCGCAGGTGGCCGAGGCGACCGTGCGGGCGCTGCGCCGCCGCAGGCGCACCGTGTGGGTGCCCGCCCCGCTGGCGGTGCTGGCGCTGGCGTTCCGGATGACGCCGCGGTTCGTGTGGCGGAGGCTGCCGCGATGAGCGCTCGCGCGAAGAGCAGAGGGACCCAGATGATCATCGTCGTCGGTATCGGGGCGGACGGCATGGCCGGGCTGCCGGCCGCGTCGCGGGCCGAATTAGCCAGGGCCACCGTGGTTTACGGTTCGCGCCGGCAACTCGACCTGCTCGATGACACCGTCACCGCCGTGCGCAGGCCGTGGCCGTCGCCGATGCTGCCCGCGCTGCGCACCCTGCTCGACGGCGCCGACGGCGACGTCCACGTGGTGGCCAGCGGAGATCCGCTGCTGCACGGCGTCGGCAGCTCGCTGATCCGCATCCACGGCGCCGAGAACGTCGCGGTGCTGCCGCACGTGTCCTCGGCGACGCTGGCGTGTTCGCGGGTCGGCTGGGCGGTGCAGGACACCGAGGTGATCAGCCTGGTGACCGCGGACCCGCAGACCGCGGTCCGGCGCGGCGGTCAGGCGGTGGTGCTGTCGCGGGACGCGGGCACCCCGGCGGTGCTGGCGCGGCTGCTCACCGACACCGGCCGCGGCGACTCCGAGATCACCGTGCTCGAACAACTCGGCGGCCCCGCCGAACGGCGCCGCACCGCGACCGCGCGCGAGTGGGCCGCCCGCCCGCCCGGCGACGTCGACGACCTCAACGTCATCGCGGTGCGCTACCTGCCCGACGAACGACGGCTCGGCATCCTGCCCGACGACTGCTACGCCCACGACGGGCAGATCACCAAGCAGCCGATGCGCGCGATCACGCTGGCGGCGCTCGCCCCGCGGCCCGGTCAGCTGCTGTGGGATGTGGGCGCCGGCTCGGGCAGCATCGCGATCGAATGGTGCCGCAGCGGATCCGGTTGCCGCGCTGTGGCGTTCGAGCGGGACGAGAAACGTCGCGGCCGGATCGCCGACAACGCGCGGGCGTTCGGCGTGCCGGTCGCGGTCACCGGGGGCGCCCCGGAGTCGTTCGACGCGGCACCCGACCCGGACACGGTCTTCGTCGGCGGCGGGCTGACCCGCCCGGGGCTGCTGGAGGCCTGTTGGGAGCGGCTACCCGACGGCGGGCGGCTGGTCGCCAACGCCGTCACCGTCGAGTCCGAAGCGCTTCTGGCCCAATGGTATTCGAAACACGGCGGGGACCTGTCGCGGTTCGCGCACTACCGCGGTGACGCGCTCGGCGGGTTCACCGGGTGGCGGCCCGCGATGCCGGTGACACAGTGGGTGGTGACGAAGTGACGGTCTATTTCATCGGCGCCGGACCGGGCGCGGCCGACCTCATCACGGTGCGCGGACAGCGGCTGCTGCAGCGCTGCCCGGTGTGCCTGTACGCCGGGTCGATCATGCCCGAGGACCTGCTGGCGCTGTGCCCGCCGGACGCGCGGATCGTCGACACCGGACCGCTGACACTGGACCAGATCATCGGCGAACTCAAGGCCGCCCACGACGCCGGTCTGGACGTGGCCCGGCTGCACTCCGGGGACCCGTCGATCTACAGCGCGCTGGCCGAGCAGTGCCGCCGCCTCGACGCACTGGGCGTGGACTACGAGATCGTGCCCGGGGTACCGGCTTTCGCCGCGGCCGCCGCCGCGCTGGGCCGCGAGCTGACGGTGCCCGGGGTGGCGCAGACGGTCACGCTGACGCGGGTGGCGACGTTGTCGACGGCGATGCCCGACGGCGAGGATCTGGTCACCCTGTCCAAGCCGGGGGCGACGCTGGTGCTGCACCTGGCCGCCGCGCAGATCGACGCGATCGTCCCGCAGCTGCTCGAGGGCGGCTACACACCCGAAACCCCCTGCGCGGTGGTGGCGTTCGCGTCGTGGCCGCAGCAGCAGGTGGTGCGCTGCCCGCTGGCGGAGCTGGCCGAGCAGACCAAGGCGGCGGGCATCACCCGCACCGCGGTGATCGTCGTCGGCGATGTGCTGGCCGCCGAGGGCTTCGCCGACAGCTACCTGTACTCGGCGGGCCGGCTGCGCAGGCCGGGGGCGCGGCACTGATGCGGATCCTGTTGCTGGGCGGCACATCCGAGGCCAGGGCGCTGGCCGCGCGACTGCATCCCGACGTCGAGGTGCTCAGCTCGCTGGCCGGCCGGGTGCCCGACCCGGCGCTGCCGGTGGGGGAGGTGCGCATCGGCGGGTTCGGCGGCGTCGAGGGGTTCCGGCGGTGGCTGCGTGAGCACCCGGTCGACGCGGTCGTCGACGCCACCCACCCGTTCGCCGCGACGATGACGGCCACCGCCGCCACGGTGTGCGCGGACCTCGGCGTGCCGCATCTGGTGCTGGCCCGCCCGGCCTGGCCACACGGCGACGCGATCGTCGTCGCCAGCGACACCGAGGCCGCGGAAACCGTTGCCGCCCGCGGGTTTCAACGGGTGTTTCTGACCACGGGACGCTCCGGCGCGGCGGCTTTCGCCGACGTCGACGCCTGGTTTCTGATCCGCGCCGTCACCCCGCCCGAGGACCAGGATCTGCCCAGGCGGCACACGATCCTGCTGTCGCGCGGGCCGTACCGGTTCGAAGACGAGCTGGCGCTGCTGCGCGAGCACCGCATCGACGCGCTGGTCACCAAGAACAGCGGCGGTGCGATGACCCGCGCCAAGATCGACGCCGCCGCCGAGCTCGGGGTCCCGGTGGTGATGGTGGACCGCCCGCCGCTGCCCGCCGGGGTGAGCGCGGTCGGCACCGTCGACGAGGCGGTCGGCTGGGTGGAAAGCCAGGGTCAGCGGTAGGAGCTGATCAGCTCCAGCGTGCCGAGTTCGCGGATGGCCTGGCAGCCGCGGGCCAGCATCACCAGCATCATCTCGTCGCCGCGGTCGGTGGTGGACGCGAACGCGGTGCCCAGCGCGACCAGCAGCGGCACCTGGACCAGCCCGAGCCGGTAGTCCTCCCAGCAGGTCTGCAGGTCGTAGCCGGTCACCCCGTGGCCGACCAGCGCGCGATGGTAGCGCTCGACGAGGTCGCGTTCGATCTCGGCGCGCACGGCCGGGTCGAGGCTGGTCGCGGTGAAATAGGCCAGATCGCGGGTGGGCAGCCCGACGCCGATGGTCTGCCAGTCGACCACGGTGATGCGGGTGCGGTCCGGGTCGAACAGCATGTTGTCGAGCCGGTAGTCGCCGTGCATCAGCGCGTAGCGGTCCGGCACCGCCAGCAGCCAGTCGGTCACCGCCGCCATCGACGCGGCCAGGGTCTGCTGATCCTGCGGGCTGATCGACGAGCCGAGCCGCTCGATGACGATGTCGGAGGCCATCTTGCAGACGTCGCCGAGACCCTTGGCGGCGTCGGCGTCACCGGGTTTGGGCATGACGATCGCCGACAGCGCCAGCCACTGCGGGTCACACCAACTCGGCCCGTGCAGCCCGGCCAGCGCCTCGACGGCCAGCTCGGCCTCGGCCGGGCTGCAGCCGGCGATCTGGTCGCCCTGCTCGGCCGGCGCCATGTCGGCCAGCACCAGCACCACGTCGGCGCCGTCGTCGGAGATGTCGTGGTGGAAGGCGCGCGGCACCGGGATGCGCATCCGGTCGGCGATCAGCGAGTAGAACTCCACCTCGGAGCGGTAGCCCAGCGCCACCCGCTCGCGCACCGCGTCGTCCTGGGCGGACAGCTTGACCGCGAAGGAAGCGGGCAGGTCGGTGGGGCCGGCGTAGGTCGCCGACACCCGGTACGTCGCCCCGGTCTGGCCGGTCCCGATCGGGGTCACCTCGACGCTGTCGACGTCGGCGCGCAGCACCGAGCCCAGCCACGCCGACGTTACATCTTCGGGCCCACGTGGAATGTTGAGAACGGACGTCACGGGGCGGACACTAACACCGAAACCCCTGCCGGAGGCGGCTTTCAGGAGGGGTAGCGGCGCGGGGTGAACACCCGGTCGCCGGCTGGCCCCGGGAGCCAGCGGGTCTGCGACGACCCGACGATCAGCAGGCAGCGCATGTCCACGTCGGCGGGGTCGAGGTCGGCCAGCCGCACCACCGTGACCTCCTCGCGGGGACCCGACACGTCGCGGCCGATCACCACCGGGGTGCCCGGGTCGCGGTGTTCGAGCAGCAGATCGCGCATCGCGCCCACCTGCCAGGTGCGGGTCTTCGACGCCGGGTTGTAGATCGCCAGCACCAGGTCTGCGGCCGCGGCGGCGGTCAGCCGCTTGGCGATCACATCCCACGGCTTGAGCCGGTCGGACAGCGAGATCACCGCGTAGTCGTGTCCCAGCGGCGCGCCGACCCGGCTGGCCACCGCCTGGGCGGCCGTCATCGCCGGGATCACCCGCACCTCGACGTCCGGCCACTGCTCGGCCTCCTCGAGCACCGCGGTCGCCATCGCGAACACGCCCGGATCGCCGGACGACACCACCGCGACGGTGCGGCCCTGCTCGGCCAGCGAGCAGGCCAGCCGGGCGCGGGCCGGTTCGTCGGTGTTGTCGCTGGGGTGGCGGCGCTGCCCCTCGCGGGTGGGCACCCGGTCCAGGTAGGGCCCGTAGCCGATGAGGTCGGTGGCCGCGGCCAGTTCGCGGCGGCTCTGCGGCGTCATCCAGTCCGGGTCACCGGGTCCCAGCCCGACGACGGCGACGCTGCCGGTGGTCCGCTCGCGGCGGGGTCGGCCCGGCAGCATGGCCAGCGAGAAGTACGGCACGGTGGTCTCGTCGACCTCGGCGGCGGGCAGCACCCGCTGCCGGGGCGTGCTGGCCCGCTCCACGTAGAAGGCCTCGTCGAGCCGGCCGGCCTCCGAAAGCGCCTCGCGCACCCTCGGATACGAGCGGCCGAGCTTGAGCAGCACGGCGGCGTCGGTGTCGGCGAGCCGGCGCTTGAGCTCGGCGCTGGGCAGCGTGCCGGGCAGGATCGTGAGCACCTCGTCGCCCTGGACCAGGGGGGTGGCCACCGCGGCCGACGCGGCGCTCACCGACGTCACCCCGGGCACGATCACCGCGTCGAACCGCTCGGTGAGCCGGGTGTGCATGTGCATGTAGGAGCTGTAGAACAGCGGGTCGCCCTCGGCGAGCAGCGCGACGTCGCGGCCGGCCTCCAGATGGGCGGCAATGCGTTCGGCGGCCTCGCGGTAGAAGTCCTCCATCGCGCCTGCGTAGCCGCCGGGGTGGTCGGTCGTCTCGGTGGTCACCGGGTAGACCAGGTGCTCCTCGATCTGGCCGGGCCGCAGATACGGCTCGGCGATGCCGCGCGCGATGCTGTTGCCGTGCCGGGCGCTGTGGTAGGCGACGACGTCGGCCTCGCCGATCACCCGCGCCGCCTTCATCGTCACCAGTTCCGGGTCACCGGGGCCCAGCCCGACGCCGTAGAGCGTGCCCCTGCTCATTCCTGTTCGCTCGCAATCGCGTTCACCGCGGCGGCGGCCATCGCGCTGCCGCCGCGCCGCCCGGTCACCACCAGATACCCCATACCGCGCGGACGTTCGATGAGCTCCTCCTTGGACTGGGCCGAGCCGACGAACCCGACCGGCCCGCCGAGCACCGCCGCGGGCACCGGGGCGCCCTCGTCGATCAGCTCCAGCAGCCGGAACAGCGCCGTCGGCGCGTTGCCAATGGCCAGCACCGCACCGCCGAGCCGGTCGGCCCACAGGTCGACCGCCGCCGCCGAGCGGGTGGTGCCCATCTTGGCGGCCAGCTCGGGGGCGCGCGGATCGGCGACCAGCGACACCACCTCGTTGTCGGCGGGCAGCCGCTTGCGGGTGATGCCCGCGGCCACCATCGACGAGTCGCACAGGATCGGCGCGCCTGCGGCCAGCGCGGCGTGCGTCGCGGCGACGACCCCGTCGGAGTGCGCCACGTGATCGGCCACGTCGACCTGACCGCAGGTGTGGATCAGCCGGACGACCACCCGGGCCACATCGTCGGGAAACCGGGCGAGATCGGCCTCGGCGCGGATGGTCGCGAACGACTGCCGGTAGATCTCCGCGGCGTCACGGATGTAGTCGAGCACGTGCTCACCCTAGAGGGGGCGCCTCCCGGGGCCGGTAGCCGTCTCCGGTTGCCACCAGCACCTGCCCGACGCCGGGGCTGCCGCAGGCCCGTTCGCAGCCGACGAAGTGCCGGTGCTGGTCTGCCGGTTCGTGCACCGCCGCGGCGGCGTCGGCGCGCACGTCGGCGGCCGACTTGTCGCAGCCGGGCAGGCCGGTACAGGCGCTGACCGCCAGCCACGGTGAGTTCTCGTCGAAGATCAGGTTCATCGGGGCCAGCACCCGCAGCGCGGTGTCGGCGACGCCCTCGTCGAGGTCGCACACCAGCACCGAGCGCCACGGGGTGACGACGATCGGCGCGTCGATCGCGGCCAGGAACTCGGCGGTGCGGGCGGGCAGCACCCCGAGTGGGACGGCGGCGCCGAGCGTGATGCGCCCGTCGTGCTGCTCGATCCACCCGACCGGCCCCCGGGTGGCCTTCGGCCACGTCGCACCGGGCGGCGCGGTGACGTCCCAGCCGTCGAGCAGGCTCGCCGGGTCGTCGAGTTCGCCGACACGCCAGGCCTTTCCGCGCCGCTCGAGGAAGCGCCGGGCCACCGCGATCAGCGTGGGCACCACGTCGGCCAGCCCGATGCGCACCCCGGTGTCGCGGCCGGCCAGCAGCAGCGCGGCCCTGTCACCGTCAACGTGGGCCCCGGCGTCGGCGCGCAGGCCCGAGATGTCGCCGCGACCGTCGTCGATGCCGAACAGGAACCGGCCCGGCAGGTCGGCCAGCGCGGTGTCGGCGCGGATCGCGTCGTCGAGGGCGGTGACCAGACCGCGCACATCGGGTGTCGCGCCGGTGCGCCCGGACAGCGGGGAGGCGACGATGTTGCGGACCCGCTCGTGCGTCGGCGACGGCAGCAGACCGGCGGCCGCGACCGCGTCGGCGACGGCGGCGGTGTTGCTGATGCCGCGGATCTGCAGGTTGCCGCGTGAGGTGAGTTCCAGGGTGCCGTTGCCCCATTCGGTCGCCGCGTGGGCCAGCGCCTCGAGTTGGCGGGCGGTGATCATGCCGCCCGGCAGCCGCATCCGGGCGAGCGCGCCGTCGGCGGCCCGGTGCACCTGCAACGCACCCGGGCAGGCGTCCTGATCGCGGGTCCTGGCCATGTGTTCACGGTACGCCCGCGACCCCGCTACCTGCGTAATCGCCTCGGGGTGACCGGGAACACAGGTAGTCGGCTACGCGTGTGCGGCGTAGTCCCTCGGCCATAGCGTCGGCCCATCAGGCCCGAAACCCCGGGCCCACAGGCGGGAGATTGCGATGTCCGAGCTGAACGCCACCAATCTGGAGACCACCGCTGCGGACGCACCCACGCGGGAGCCGGTGTTGATCACCGAACAGCAGGTGCGCCTCGGTACCGCGGCCAACCTGGCGCCCACCCCCCGGTGGCGCCGGGCCCTGTTCAGTCCGTTCACCGCGGTGCGCACCGCGCTGGTCCGGCTGAACCAGCCGTCGCGGCCGCACCACCCGAAGCGGCACACGTTCATCGAGCACGCCGCGATGGCGCGGGAGATGGACCGGCTGTAGTCAGCTGGCCAGCGCGACCGGGCGGACCACCTCCGAGTACGACGACGCGTCCCCGGCGAGGACGCGGCTGGACCGGCCGTAGATGTCGACCGGGATGTCACCGGCCAGCGTGATGCGGTTGAGCCGCCGGTAGTGGTCGTCGTAGTCGGCCACCGCGTAGTGCTGGGTGGCGCGGTTGTCCCACACCGCGACGTCACCGTCCTGCCAGGTCCAGCGAATCGTGTTCTCCAGCTTGGTGACCCGGTCCTGCAGCAGCCGGAACAGCGCCTCGGACTCGGCCTTCTTCAGGCCGACGAACCGCCTGATGAAGTGGCCCAGCAGCAGCACCCGCTTCCCGGTCTCCGGATGCACCCGCACCACAGGGTGTTCGACCTCGTAGTAGTCGGAGACGAACTCGTCGCGGTAGGCCTTCTGCTCGTCGGTCGGGGTGGCACCGGGCTCGTCGTGCAGGGTCGCGTAGTCGTACTGGTTGTTGTGCACCGCCCAGAGGTTCTCGACCAGCGCGCGCAGCGGCGGCGGCAGCTGCTCGTAGGCGGTCTCGGTGTTCGCCCACACCGTGGTGCCGCCGTAGGGCGGCAGCGTGACGGCGCGCAGGATGGCCGCCTTCGGGATGCGGTCGACGAACGTGACGTCGGTGTGCCAGCTGTTGGCCTAACGCACAGTTGGTCCTTACCACGATGTCGGACACGGTCGATAGCACCTGCCTAGGAACGGCTCACGCCTCGGGGCGCGCCGAGGTCAAGTGATTGCAACCCAGTCAGCCGGGCACGACGGGCAGGCTTTCCAACCGTCGCCAGAACAGCAGCGGTTGGTAGCTCAGTTCCGCCGGGTCGATGGCCATTCGTGTATCTGGGAAGCGGGCAAACAGGCTGCCCAGGGCGACCCGCAACTCCATCCGCGCCAGGCTTGCACCGAGGCAGGAGTGTGCGCCCTTGCTGAACGCGATGTGATGGTTCGGCGTGCGGGTGATGTCGAAGACGTCCGGTGCGGTGAACACGTCGGGGTCGCGGTTGGCCGACGCCAGCAGCGGGAGCACCATCGCGCCGCGGGGGATCGCGACTCCGTGCCACGTGAGGTCCTCGGTGGCGTAGTTGGGTTTAGTGGCGCCGAGGGTTCCGGTGAAGCGGAGGATCTCCTCGACCGCCGAGGAGATCAGCGCGGGGATCTGCTCGAGCAGCTCCAGTTGATCGGGATGGGCCAGCATCGTGGCGACTCCCATGGTGATCAGAGTGTAGGTCGTTTCGTATCCCGCGGTGACCAGCAGGAATACCATCGCGACGATCTCGTCGTCGGTAAGGGTGTCGCCGTCCTCGGAGGCGTGGATCAACCCCGTCATGATGTCGTCGGCGGGGTCACTGCGGCGTCGCTCGATCAGTTCGCGGACGAAGTCGATGACCGGCTCCATCTTGTCGGCCGCGACCTCCAGGCCGTACTTGGCGATGCCCTCCAACACGACGTGCATGCCGTCGTGGAATCGGGCGCGATCGCTTTCGGGAACACCGACCATCTCGCTGATCACGGTGACGGGAATGGGGAGGGCGTACTCGGTCAGCACGTCGATCTGCTGGCCGGCGCGAAACCCGTCCAACAACTGGTCGGTGATGGCCTCGGCCCGTTCGGTGAGGCGCGCGATCGCCCTCGGGGTGAACGCGCGGCTGACCAGCTTCCGGAGCCTGAGATGCTCCGGGTCGTCCTTGAAGATCATGCTCTCGGTGCTCATGAACTGCAGCGCCTTGCGCAGAGGGAGGGGTGCGGTACCCGTTACGGTGCGTCGGAAGCGGTGGTCGGTCACGAGGTCGACACAGTCGCGATAGCGGGCCAGCAGGTACACGTCCCGATCTGCAAGAAAGGGCAGGCGGGTACGGAACACGGGTGCCTCGCGGCGCAACCGTTCGTACGTGGGGAACGGATCCGCCAGAAAGTCCTGGCTCTGCAGGTCGATTGACAGGTCTTGGCTTGCGCCCATGGCACCGTCCTTTCGCCGAGCCTCCAGGCTACGCCCGGTTGGCGTAGGCAACCACGCCGTCACCGCCGAAAATTTGCTCCGCACCGTGCATGCACGCCGTGTTGGCTCATGACATCGTCCCTGCAAGTACTGCGCAAGAACCGCGAACGTCGTCGCGTTCGCATCCAGCTGCGACGAGTCCAGACAAGCAACGAAAAATCTTGATCCACAGTTAAGTTCGTGATTGGCGCAACGGTGCCGGTAGCCCACAATATTCGATTCCGCCGTATTCCCCGTGGCACCGCCGCGACGTGCCGCTGCGGGTGTTCCTGCTCAGCCGTCCCGCACCGGATTCGGCTACCACAATGGTGTTTTCGGCTTCATCGGCGGCGATGCCATCGGGCGCCGGGTTCGATTGGGCAGCAATGCGGTCCCTAAATTACATCGCGAAGTCGACCGCATTGGAGGTGATCCCGCCGTACGGTTGGCATCAAGGCAGGCCCAAGTGATTCGGATGCCACCGCAGGTGGAAACGCTCATCGCACCCAGCGACGGTACGCCATCAATTCCGAGACTTCTATGCAGGGAAGAGGCGGTTTCGGAGACGAGTGTCTGTATGACGGCGAGGTTGGCGGGATGGTGCAGCGGAATCTTGCAGAGGCGCGTGCAGGGCACGGCGGGCGCACTGCCAGGAGCGGTAGCTCACGCCTTCGCTGTGGTGTTTCGCGGGTGGAGTCGCTCGGGGCTGGCGACACAGGTCCGCATGCCGTGGGGTGGGTGTGCATCGCGGTGATGGATCAGCCGAAGATCGACATTAGTTGACATAATGTGGCTTATCGGTAATTTACCGACCTGGGCGGATCGGGGTCGGACGGGTCTGGTGTGTGCGAGAACCCCTGGCGGACAGCCCTTGACGGGTTGATTGCCCTCGCCTGGTGCGAGCGATCTACCCGCGTAACGAGTCGGCGCGATCCGCCTCCGCGGCTGGCGGCGTCGACTTCGACCGCCAGTGTCCGTGGCCGAAGGTCGGCGCTCTGGCGCCGCCGGCTGACCGATGCCCGCCGTGGGTCGCCGCTCTCCAATTCCCCTGTCGACCACGCTTATACGTCACAGTGACGAAATGGGTGCCCTCGGCTGGATGTCCGACGTGCACCGCTGACGGCGAAAATCGCGTGTCGGGCAGGCGAATTGGGTAACCGGCTGCGCGACCAGACGGAAACATGACGGGTCCGGCGCTCACCTGCCTGTGTCCTGTGTGCCAACTGTCGCGGTCGGGCAAACCCGTGAGGGCCTCCGAGGTGCCTCGAACTCCCCTGTTGCTCACGTGTGCGCAAGTAACCCGCTCGAAGGTCGGCCGGAGTGACTCGACTCGCTCTCGCGAAACGTCACTGTGACGAAATACTATGTGCAGCAGTGCTTTTCGGCACACCGCTGATCCTGCGCCGCTGCCGGCATCCGGGTCGCCCCGCCGGGACGCAGACGAGCTGAGTGCGGTGGTGATGACGCCGGGGCATCACCCATTGAGGTGTTCGCGCGCGGTGGCGACGAACTCGGCCACCAACGGGTTCGCCTCACCGATGCGGGTCGCGACGACGACGGGGCTGGCCGGAAACCCTCGCAACGGCACGGTGGTCAGGTCGGGACGCACCGAGCTGCGCCGGTCCCCGACCGGCAGTACCGCGACCGCCTGTCCGGCCGCGACGAGCTCCAGCCTGTCCTCGAAACTCTCGATGAGCGGTCCGGCCGACAGCGGGCCGGGATCGCTCGGCCGGTACGAGTCTGCCGGGAAGATCGCCCGGGCACTGTTCCTGCCGATCGACTCGACCGGGCGGTGGTGGACCTGGGCGGGCACAGCTGCTAACCGGACGCTGCAGGCATCGCTGCCCTCTGTTGTCGACCCCCGCCAGCGCATCGACGAGAAGTCGATCCGGTTGCAGCCCGGCGTGACTGTCGCCGAGCTCTCCGCAGCCCTGTCGGACGTGCAGTGGCGCGACCCCGATGTGGACGAGAATGCGCTGCGAGGGTTGAAGTTCTCCGCGGCGCTGCCATCTGAGTTGGCAAAGCAGACGCTCGCAGCGCGTCTCGGTGATATCCAGCATGCTCGCGAGGTCTTGGCGGAGAAGCGGTCGATCGTGAGAACGAGTGGTTGAGCAAAGGTAACCTGCCCCAACGCCCCAGCGCCGCGGATACGCCCGTGCCTGTGTCCGCGTGTGAACGCGCGGGCACCTGCGCCCGAAAACCCGGTCAGCCACTAGTCTCCGCCACCCGCGATCGGACGATGGTCCCCATGCCGCCGCCCAGATCGACCACTCGGTCGGCGAAGGCCACCTCGTCGGCGTCGTGGGTGGCCAGGACGACGGCCGCACCGTGCTCGGCCTTCTCCCGCAGCAGACCGAAGAGCATTTCGCGGCCGGCGACGTCAAGCGCGGTGGACGGTTCGTCGAGCAGATAGAGCTGGGCGTCCTGCACCATTGTCTGCGCGATCATCACGCGCTGGCGCTGACCACCCGACAGGTCACGCAGCCGCTGACCCGTATACGAGGTCATCCCGACCCGGTCGATCATCTGGCCAACCAGCGCCCGGTCGGACTTGCCCAGTGGCTTCCAGAACGGCACCGAATCGAACCGGCCCATGCTGACGCAGTCGCGCACTGTCAGTGGCAGCCCGTCGATGTGCTCGGTGCGCTGGGCCAGCAGGGCCGGCTTCACCGGCTGCGGCTCCAACCGCCCGCGCGCCGGCCGCAGCAGACCGACCATGAGGTTGATGAGGGTACTCTTGCCGGTTCCGTTCGCGCCGATCAGCGCGGTCACCTCGCCGGCCGGGAAGTCAGCGTCGAACCCGTCGAAGATCGGCTCGGAGGAGCACCCGAACTTCAGGTCCCGCACCGTGTATCCGGTCACTGCGTCGCGCCCCTCGTGATTATTGACAATGACAATCATTATCCTAGCAAGGTGCTGGACATACTCTTCGAACCTCTCGGCGTCGGCTTCGTGACGCGCGCACTAATCAGCGGCATCCTGCTGGCCGCGGTTTGCGCCATGGTCGGCGTCTGGGTGATCACCCGCGGGATGGCCTTCCTCGGCGAGGCGATGAGTCATTCCATGCTGCCCGGTGTCGCGATCGCCGCACTGCTGGACATCGACCTGGTGGTCGGGGCTGCGCTCAGTTCCGTCGTGATGGTGCTGGCGCTGGAGGGTATGCGCACCAGCCGTGACTTTGGCCGCGACACCTCGATCGGTCTGCTCTTCGTCGGCCTGCTCGCAATCGGTGTCATCATCGTGTCGCACTCGGCGTCGTTCGCCACCGACCTGACCGCGTTCCTGTTCGGCGACGTCCTCGCCGTCGACCAGGCCGACCTTCTCCGGCTCGCGCTTCTGGTCGCGATCGTGGCTGTGGTGACCGCCGGCTGCTACCGGGCGTTTCTCGCGGTCACCTTCGACGAACGCAAGGCGCACACCCTCGGGCTGCATCCCAAGGCCGCGAATCTGGCGATGGTGGTGCTGCTCGCGATCACCATGGCCGGCGCGTTCAGTGTCGTCGGCACTCTGCTGGCCTTCGGCATGCTGGTTGCCCCGTCGGCCACCGCCATGCTCTTTGTTCGGCGTGTGCCCGTCGCGATGGCGACGGCTTTCGTTCTCGGCGGCGTGGCCACCGTTGTCGGTCTGCTCATCTCCTGGCATGCGTCCACCGCCGCGGGCGCGACCATCGCCGTCGTCGCCGTCGGAATGTTCTTCCTCGCTCTCATTCTTCGATCGGTCGTCCACCGGTTCCGCCGCAGTTCCGCGGCCGCCCCGACCCCCACGAAAGAGGTTCCCGATGTACTCGCGCACTAGGACCGTGGCGGCCGGCGTGGCCGCAGCACTGCTCGTCTTGGCCGGCTGCAGCGATGCCGGCGACTCCGACGACGCCGCAGCCGCCCCGCACGGCTACGTCGAAGGCGCGCAGGAGAAGTCCGACCCGCAGGTCGTCCTCGTCTACGCCGAAGAAGGCGGGCGCACCCTGCATCTGCTTGATCCGGTGACCGAGGAGACCGACGACGTGGGACTTTCAGTCTCCGCATCGCGCCTGTATGAGGACGGCCGCTTCGTCTACGCGATCGACGGCGCGACGGTGGAGATCGTCGACAGCGGCCGCTTCACCGTCGACCACGGCGATCACATGCACTTCTACCGAGCGGAGCCTACGACCCTCGGCACTGTCACCCTCGGAGCCGACGTTACCTCTGTCGCCGGCCAGGGCGGCCTCGTCGCCGTCGGCACCGCTGACGGCGAGGTCCGCGTCCTGAACCGCAAGGAGATGGAAGACGGCCGGAAGATCACCGAGGTCGCCACCATCGACACGAACGCCTCCAAGGGCTTCGCCGTGCCGTACTCGGACGGCCTGCTGCTGGCCCGCGACGGTCACCTCGAGTTCACCGACAGCAACGGCGAGACGAAGGGCGTCCGCGCGGCCTGCCGCGAACCCGGTGGTTCGGCGATGATGAGAAAGAAAGTCGCGGTGAGCTGCGCCGAGGGCGTCGTGCTCTTCTCAGTCACCGGTGAGGACGTCAGCGGCGAGGTCCTCCCGTACGCACCCGGTCACGCGCGAGCCACCACCTTCGGGAACCGACCACGCAGCAACGCCGCGGCGGCCCCCGCAGGGAACGGCGCCTGGGTCCTCGACTCGTCCGCGCAGACCCTGACCTGGCTGCCCGCGCCCGGCGAGGTGGCGGCGGCGTTGGGAACCGGACGCGACGACGTCGTGCTGGTCCTCGACGCCGACGGCACCCTGCGCTCGCTACGGGCACCCGCCGGTGAGCAGATCGCCGACTCTGTGATCTCCGGTGCCACCGCTTCAGCGACGGTCGTCGCCGACACCTCACGCGCCTACATCAACGCCGCGTACGAGAAAGCGATCATCGAAATCGACTACGCCGACAACCTGCGGATTGCCCGCACTCTGGCGACAACGAGCACCCCGGACCTCCTGGTGGAGGTGGGGCGATGAGCCGCCGAGCGAGCATAGTCCTGACCACCCTGCTGACCGCGCTGCTGGCGGCTCTTGGTCCAACCGCCTGCGGCGACCGCTCCGGCGACCGGCCGCAGATCGTCGTCACCACCAACATCCTCGGCAACGTCGTCTCCGAACTCGTCGCGGATCAGGCCGACGTGACCGTGCTGATGAAGCCGAATGCGGACCCACATTCGTTCGGCATCTCCGCCCAAGAGGCCAACCGGATGCGCAACGCCGATCTGGTCGTCTACAACGGTCTCGGACTGGAGGAGGGCATCGCCCAGCACGTCGAGGCGGCCCGCACGGCAGGTGTCCCGGTGTTCGAGGCGGGCACCCACGCCGACCCGATCAAGTACGCGTCGGGGGACTCGGCCGACACCCTCGACCCCCATTTCTGGACCGACCCGGACAGGATGAAGATGGTGGTCTCGGCCCTGCGCCCAGTGCTCGCCGAGACCGTGACCGACGTCAACACCGCACAGTTGGACGAGCAGACCGACAGCTACCTCGAGCGCCTCACCGAGCTCACCGACGACATGGCCGCGCAGTTCGCCACCATCCCGGCCGACCGCAAGCGCCTGGTGACCAACCACCACGTATTCGGCTACCTGGCAGAGCGATTCGGCTTCGAGGTGATCGGCGCGATCATCCCCGGCGGAACCACTCTCGCCTCACCGAGCAGCTCTGACCTCGCATCGCTGACCAGCGCCATCGACAGGTACGACGTTTCCGCCGTCTTCGTCGACACGTCACACCCGGACAAGCTCGCCGCCGCGCTGGCCAGGGAGACCTGTCGCGATGTGAAGATCGTGCCCCTGTACTCCGAATCACTCGACGAGCCTGGTACTGAGGCCGGGACCTATCTCGGGATGATGGCGGTCAACGCCCGACGCATCACCGACGGATTGAGGTAGCCGTCGGCCCCGCGTCATAACCCGCCAGGTATCCGGCCCGGCTCGGGTATTTCGACCCCCGTCCCGCACTGTACGTGCGCGCAGGTGAGGCCTTTGTAGCTGAGGCCTTTGGGTCCCGTCGCCGTGGGTGCAGGCCGCCCGGAACGCGCCCGACACTCGGCCCGTTTTGAAAGTGATTATCATTACTGATAAGAGTTTAGCTGTGAACTGGTTGCTCCGTACGGCTCGTAGCCCGTTGTGTGCGGTGCTGTCGCGGGGTCGCGGTCGATGTCGTCTCGCGGCACAGCGAATCGCTCTGCGCATCGGAAACGGAGGCAGACAGCGATCTCAGGATGACGCCCACCGACACCAAAACCACTGCGAACACCCTCATTCGCGAAAAGGAGATTCACAAAATGGCACGACCCCTGCCGCTGACCGCTGCGTTCGGCGCGCTGGCACTGGTATCCACGCTCGCGGGATGTGGGAATGACGGCGAGCGGTCGACGTCAGAACCCATCGCCGAGCCGTTGGTGGCCACCTACGACGGCGGTCTGTATGTCCTCGACGGCACCACGTTGGATGTGGTGGCCGACATCCCGATGGACGGATTCCTGCGTGTCAATCCAGCCGGAGACGATGCGCACGTGCTGGTAACCACCGACGAAGGATTCCGACTGCTCGACGCGCAGTCCGGCGAGCTGACCGAGACCACGTTCAGGGCTGCCAAACCCGGTCACGTCGTCCCGCACGGTGAGCGCACCGCCTTGTTCGCCGACGGGTCGGGTGAGATCACGATCTTCGATCCGCACGACCTGGCCGATGGCACACCCGAGGTCATGGTCCTGTCTGCACCGAAACCGCATCACGGCGTGGCAGTGGTGCTGTCGGATGGCAGTTTCATTCGCACCGAAGGCGACCCCGAGGAGCGCTCAGGAGCGGTCGCCTTCGACTCGGCCCAGGCCGAGATCGCCCGCAGCGCCGAATGCCCGGGTATTCACGGGGAAACGGTGGTCGAGGGAGAGACAGTCGTATTCGGTTGCGAGAACGGGGTTTTGATTTACTCGGACCGGGTGTTCACCAAGATCTCGGCTCCCGGCGAATACGGCAGGGTCGGCACCGTCAAGGGCCATGCCGACTCCGCAGTCGCCCTCGGGGACTTCAAGGTGGACCCGGATGCCGAGTTGGAGCGGCCGAATCAGTTCGCGTTGATCGACACAGCAAGTAACCGACTGCAACTCGTCACGCTTCCGCCGTCGGTCAGCTACTCGTTCCGATCGTTGGCGCGCGGTCCGCACGCCGAGGCGCTGATCGTCGGCACCGACGGCAATCTGTATGTCATCGATCCGGAGTCCGGAGACACCGTCAGAACCATTGCGGTGACCGAACCCTGGACTGAACCCGACGATTGGCAACAGCCGCGGCCAGCGGTGTTCTCCCGCGATCACGAGGTCTACGTCACTGACCCCGCGACCAAACAGTTGCACCTGGTGGACATCGAGTCCGGCGAGGTGACTAAAACCACCACCCTGGAGATGACGCCTAACGAACTCAGCGGTGCCGTCGGACACACCCACTGACGGGTCAGATTCGGTGACAGTCCGTTGATTAGCGGGTAAACGTGATCGGATAGGTCTCCGTAGGCTCTTCACCTGCCCGGCCCAGGACGGCGACACCGGCGCTACCGGCGATGCGTTTGGTCCGTGGGATTGAACCGTTCTGGGTCTGGCGGAGATCGTGGTCGCACCAGCAGGATGTGGTGTGGCTGCGGCGCGTAAGTTCGACCCAAAGACCCGTGAGCGGGCGGTACGGTTGGTGAATCACCCCGGGTTTGATGCACACCTTCTTTCGAGGGAAGGTTGGTCGTATCATGCCGAGGAAGTACGACGACGAGTTCAGGGCCCGGGCGGTGCGGTTGGTCACCGACCATGCCGAGGAGTACGACACCCGAACGGCCTGCATCACCGCGGTGTCCAAGCGGTTGGGGGTGTCCTACGAATCGCTGCGCCGCTGGACCACTCAGGCCGAGGTCGACACCGGCCAGCGTGACGGGGTGCCCATCGACGTCGCGCGGGAGAACAAAGAGCTCAAGCGCAAGAATCGCGAGCTTGAGCAGACCATCGAGATCCTCAAGGCGGCGACGAGTTTCTTCGTGCGGGAGAGCGACCCGCGACACCGCTGATCTGTGCGTTCATCGCCGAGCATCGCGCTCGGTTCGGGGTCGTTCCGATCTGCCGCGTGCTGTCCGAGCACGGCTGCCAGATTGCCCCGAGAACGTTTTACGCCTGGCTGGCCCGACCCCCGTCAGCACGGGAGTTGTGGGACACGGTGATCACCGAGGTGCTGGCCGGCTACTACGAGCCCAACGAGCACGGCCGCCGCAAACCGGAGTCGTTGTACGGTGCGACGAAGATGTGGGCTCACCTGCAGCGACAGGGCATCGCCGTTGCCCGCTGCACCGTTGAACGGTTGATGCGGGCCAACGGCTGGCATGGGGTGACCCGACGGAAGAAAGTCCGCACCACGATCGCTGATCCCGCGGCAGCGCGGGCCGCTGATCTGGTCAAACGACAGTTCCGGGTGCCCGCCCCCAACGTGCTGCTCGTGGCGGATTTCACCTACGTCCGCCTATCCAGCGGGGCCTTTGTCTACACCGCGTTCGCGATCGACGCCTACGCCGGCCGGATCGTCGGATGGACCTGCTCAGCCAGCAAGGAGGACCGGTTCGTCCGTACCGCGATCCGCTACGCCGCGCAACTCCGCGCTGATGAAGGTAATCCGTTGTTGGGCAATACTATTCACCACAGCGACGCCGGGTCGCAAGGCGGATTCAACTGATCGTCGCAACACCTCGATTATGGAGGTGTGGAATGGGTGTGTTGGATCGGCAGCGGGCGGTTCGGTTGTATCGGGGACAGATTCCGTCTCCGGGTCGGCCGTCGGTGGCGTGGCGTCAGGATCGGGTGAGGTTCTGGGCGGCGATCGCTGCGGGGGCTATGACTGAGGACGCCGCTGCCGAAGCGGGCGTGTCGTCGCCGGTTGGGTTCCGCTGGTTCCGTCACGCTGGTGGAGTGAATCCATGCTTGCCAGAAACAGTTTCGGGACGTTACCTGTCCTCGGATGAACGTGAGAACATCGCGTTATGGCGCGCCCAGGGCGCCGGGGTGCGTGAGATCGCCCGGCGGCTCAAGCGTGCACCGTCGACCATCTCACGGGAGTTGCGCCGCAATGCCTCGACCCGCACCTATCGACTCGACTATAAGGCCTCCACTGCGCAGTGGCACGCCGAGCGGCGCGCCCGCCGCCCCAAGACCGCCAAGCTCGTTAGCAACGACCGGCTGCGTCAGTACGTCCAGGACAAACTGTCCGGCGTCGTTCGCGGCGCTGATGGCCAGGTCATCGTCGGTCCCGCCGCCGCCCCGTGGAAGGGACGCAACAAGCCGCACCGGGGTGATCGGGCCTGGGTGCAGGCATGGAGTCCAGAACAGATCGCTCGACGGCTCCCGCTGGACTTCCCCGATGATGTGACTATGCGGATCAGCCACGAGGCCATCTATCAAGCGCTGTACGTCGAATCTCGCGGTGCGCTGAAGCGGGATCTGGTCAGCTGCCTGCGCCGAGGCCGGGCACTGCGGGTACCGCGGGCACGAACGCGGTCCAAGGCGTGGGCCCATGTCACCCCTGAGACGTTGATCAGCCAACGCCCACCCGAGGTCGATGATCGCGCTGTTCCCGGACATTGGGAGGGTGATCTCCTGATTGGCTTGCAGCGCAGTGCAATCGGCACGCTGGTCGAGCGCAGCAGCCGGTTCACCATGCTGGTCCATCTGCCACGTGAAGTTGGTTACGGGATAATTCCGCGGACCAAGAACGGGCCGGCGTTGGCCGGCTATGGCGCCATCACGATGGCCAACGCTCTGGAACAGACGATCACCACGTTGCCCGCGCAACTGCGTCGGTCGTTGACCTGGGACCGGGGCAAGGAACTGTCGGCGCACGCCCAGTTCTCGGTCGCCTCCGGAGTCAAGGTGTTCTTCGCTGATCCGAAGAGTCCGTGGCAGCGCGGTACCAATGAGAACACCAATGGCCTGTTACGCCAATACTTTCCAAAAGGGACCGACCTCTCAAGATGTGAAGCGCCCTGGGTTTCCCGGAGGCTCGGGCTATTGGATTCCGATCAAGGGTTGGTCGGTCCGGTATGCATCGTAGAACGCGGCTTCGAACTCCGTGGGTGGGATGTCGCCGAGGTAGCTGTGCAGGCGGCTGGTGTTGTGCCAGTGGACCCAACTGAGGGTGGCGAGTTCTACGTCCTCGACGGTCTTCCACGGTCCGCTTCGAGCCGGCCCGTAGATCAGCTCGGCCTTGTAGTAACCGTTGACTGTCTCCGCGAGAGCGTTATCGAAACTATCTCCAACGGTCCCAATTGACGGGACTGCGCCGATCTCAGCGAGCCGCTCGCCGTAGCGAATGGACGTGAATTGCGACCCGGCATCTGAGTGACATATCAAGTCCTGCAATGTAGTTCCGCGTGGCCAACGTGCCATCTCCAACGCGTCGAGAACCATCGAGGTCCGCATGTGCGAAGCCACCCGCCACCCCACGATCATCCGCGAGTGTGCGTCAATGATGAAGCACACGTAGGCCACCCCGGCCCAGGTCGGCACGAATGTCAGGTCGGTCACCCAGAGCTGGTTCGGGGCAGCCGCGGCGAAGTTGCGGTGCACCAAGTCCGGGTGCCGCGCCGCGGCTGGGTCAGCTTTGGTGGTCCGCACCCGTTTGCCGCGCCGGACCCCCTCAATGCCTGCGGCCCGCATCAGCCGGGCCACCTGATCGCGACCGACGTCATGACCATCGCGACGAGCCGTTTTCCAGAGTTTGCGGGCCCCATAGACGCAGTAGTTGTCTTTCCAGAGCTGGCACAACGCCGGCCCGAGGACGGCGTCGCGCAGGGCCCGCGCCGATGGGACCCGGGCTTTGGCGTCGTAATAGGTGCTCAGGGCCACCTGCAAGCCTGCGCTGCGCAGGACCGTGCAGATGGGCTCGACCCCGAACTCCCCGCGATTGTCGTCGATGAAATCGACTATTTCTTGTGTTGGCGGTCGAGCTCCGCCCCGAAGAAACTTGCCGCTCGCTTCAGAATCTCGTTGGCACGCTTGAGTTCTCGGATCTCCTGTTCGAGTTCCTTCACCTTCTTCGACTCCGAGGTCGTCACCCCAGGAGCCAGGCCTTCGTCGATGTCGACCTGACGGACCCAGGTGCGCACCGATTCCACTCCGTAGCCGAGCTGGCGAGCGACCCGCTGCACTGTGCCCTGCTCGGTGCCCAGCTCCGCGCGCAAGGTGCGGACCATCCGCACCGCGGCGGCCTTCTCCTCGGCACTGTATCGACGTGTCGTCGGCTTCCCGGGCGACTGTTCCTTCGGCATACCTGCATCCTCGTTTCCAAGGTCAGGAGCCTCCGGGATTTCCAGGGCGTTTCACAGGCACACGTGTCTTCTAGCTTTTCTTCACGGTCCCGTCGAAGCCGCGCTACTCCAGCCAGTCGTTACCCGCCAGCCCCAACTGCGTCACGTCGAGGCTCGGCGTGATCCCGGATGCCGGTGCGAGGCCGTGCTTCTCCAGCACCGACCGTAGGATCTCGGCAGCGTCGATGTTCAGCGGGCTGGACACCCACATCGCGTACGGCAGATTGACGAACCGGTTCTCCCGGACCGCCCGGAGGTTGCGGCTGGCCGGATTGGCGCGCAGCGCCGCGATCTTCTCCTCGACGGTCTGGCCCGGATAGTCGACGAACACGATGAGATCCGGGTCCGCGGTGGCGATGCGCTCCCAACTCACCGTGGTCCAGGTGTCGCGGACGTCCTCGGTGGCATTGCGCGCGCCGGCGGCGTCGATGATGCCCTGCGGCCCACCGAACATCCCGGACGAGAAGATGGTGTCGGTGCCGCTGTCGAACAGGAAGACCGTCGGCTTGCGTTCGGGCTGCGGTGCGGCGCGCAGCTTTTCGAGTCGCTCGGCGATGTCGTCGGCGGCCCGGGCGCCCTGTTCGGCGTTGCCGGTGATGATGCCGATGTTGCGTAGATCGGTGTCCAGCGCGACCCAGGGATCCATGGTGCCGCGAGCCGCCTGGCCCGGCATCTGCCGGCACGCCTCGGACAGCTGATACACCGCGATCCCGTACCGGTCCAGAATCTCCGGGGTGATGCCGCGTTCCTCCCCCATCCCGTAGTTGTACCCGGCGAACAGCACCTGCGGTTGGGCGCCGACGATGTTCTCCAGCGTCGGACGCGACGGTGCGACCTCGTTGAGATCGTCGACCTGCGAACCGTATTCGAGGCGCAGCACGTCGACGTCCCGGGCCATCGAGCTGACGGCGACCATCGAATCCCGGGCGCCGGCGGCCAGCGTGATGGCGATCATGCCGCCGTCGTTGACGAACAGCCGCTCCACCGGATGCGGGAAGGTGACCTGCTCTCCGCAGTTGTCGACGGTGACGGTATCGGTGGTAACCGCCCCCGAATCCGAACCGCATCCCGCCATCAGGCTCGCGGCGATCCCGAACACCGCCAACAACCGAGAAGTCTGTGCCACAGTCATCTTCCTCTGTCAGATTTTCGTCGCGGATCGCGACACCGAATCGGCGTGGGAGAACAGCAGATGCGCACGCCCCGTCGTGGGGTGGCGGACGACGTCGCCGACGACGTCGAACACCTGTCGGAGCAACTCGGGCTCCAACACCTCGGCCGGCGGTCCGTGAGCGAGCACCCGGCCGTCGGCGACGACCGCGACCGCATCGAAATACCGCAGCACCAGGTCGAGGTCGTGCATCGCGGCGACCACGGTGCAGCCGAGCTCGTGAAGGATCTGCAACAGCCGCAGCTGCCATGCGGCATCGAGATGGTTGGTGGGTTCATCCAGCACCAGCACCGGCGTCTGCTGAGCCAACGCCCTGGCCAGCACCACCCGGTGGCGTTCCCCACCGGACAGCCGCGAACAGGGCCGGTCGGCCCAACTGCCCAGACCGACGACGGTCAGGGCCGCCCGCACGACGGTGCGTTCGGCCAGATCGGATCCCGACCACGGCGTGCGGTAGGGAATGCGCCCCAGGCCGACCGCCTCCCCGACGGTCAGCTCGCCGGACGGCTGTTCCTCCTGCCCCACCACCGCGATGGTTCTGGCCCGCCGCCGCGCCGACATCCGGTGCAGATCCTCATCACCGACCCGGACGGTGCCCGAAGCCGGTGTGTCCAGACCCGACAGCACCCGCAACAGCGTGGACTTCCCGGCCCCGTTCGGACCCACAACGGCCAGTCGGGTGCCGGCGGGAACCATCAGATCGACTTCGGACACAATGGTTCTGGCGCCCCGGCGACAATCCACACCGTGTGCGCTGAGCGGTGCGCTGGTCAGCGTGGCGATCATGTGGCGCCTCCGAACTCGTAGCGGCGCCGCCCCATGAGGAACAGGAACACCGGAGCGCCGATGAGACCGGTGACGATGCCCAGCGGCATCTCCCGCGGTGCGGCCAGTTCCCGGGAGACCACATCCACCCACACCAGAAACAGCGCTCCCGCGCACACCGTCACCGGAAGCATGGCGCGGTGCGTCGCGCCGACGATCAGCCTGGCTGCGTGCGGCACGATCAGCCCGATGAAACCGATGCCGCCGGCCACGGCCACCAACACACCGACGAGCACGCCCTGCATCGCGAACAGCCCGTTGCGCAGGGCCCGCACCGGGACCCCGAGCGACGCGGCGGTGTCGGACCCGGCCGCGTACGCGTCCAGCCACGAATGGATCAGCAACGCACCGACCAGACCGATCGCCACCACGGCCGCGGCGAGCGGAACTTTGGCCCAGGTCGCCCCGGCGACGCTGCCGAGCAGCCAGAACATCACGCTCTCGGCCGCATGCGGATCCCCGGCGGTGAACACCAGCAGCGAGGACACCGCCATGTAGGCCGAGGACAGCACCACACCGGACAGGATCAACCGCAGCGCGGTGAGTCCGCCCTGGGCGCGGGCCACCGTGTAGACGGTGAGGGTCGCCGCCATCGCGCCGAACAGCGCCCCACCCGACAGCGCCCACACGCCGAACCCGGACAGCACGCCCAGCGTCATGACGGCCGTGGCGCCCACCGCTGCACCGGCGGACACCCCGAGCAGGTACGGCTCGGCGAGCGGGTTGCGGACGAGGGCCTGCATCAGCGCGCCGGCCAGGGCCAGACCGGCGCCCACGACGGCCGCCAGGATCGAACGCGGTAACCGCAACTCCCAGATGATGACGGCATACCCCGCATCGACCTCGGCGCCGGTGAGCCGTCCGAGCACGGTGCGCCACACCTCGCCCAGCGGAATGTGCTCGGCCCCGAAAACGATCGACACGATGATGCTCACCACGGTGAGCACCGCGAGCACCCCGGTCAGGATTCTGGGCGCTACGGACCAGCATGCGATCGAGCGCCGCGCCGCCATGTTCGCTCCGTTCCTCTCCGGGGAGATCCGCCCCAGACCCTGCGAGGTGGTGGCTGCGGTGAGTGTCTGACTCACGACACCCGCGGGCATCGATCACAGTGGCGGGACCGTGCCGGATTCGCACCGGCTTCCTCAATCCGCAGTCGCCTTCGGCACTGATGGTGCCATACCGTATGAGTCAGCGCGGACCCGCCATCGGTAACAACGCCATCTCGCGGGCGTTCTTGATCGCGGTCGCGACCTGCCGTTGCTGCTGCGGCGTCAGACCGGTGACATGGCGCGAGCGGATCTTGCCACGCTCGCTGAGGAACGTGCGCAGCACCGAGACATCCTTGTAGTCGATGGTGGTGACGCCGAGCGCCGTTAGCTGATTGCGCCGCGGAATCGTGAGTTCGGTTGCTGTCTTGTGCTTCCTGGGCTTCTTGACCGCCATCACCAACTCGCCTTCCGCACGCCGGGCAACTCGCCGCGATGCGCCATCTCACGCACCCGCACACGGGACAACCCGAACTTGCGCAGATGCCCGCGTGGTCGCCCGTCGACGACATCGCGATTACGCAACCGCACGGGACTGGAGTCGCGCGGCAGCCGCTGCAAGGCGCTGACCGCGGCAGCGCGCCGATCCGCCGGGCTGGCCGGATCACGGATGGTCCTCTTGAGTTCGGCGCGCCGTTCGGCGTAGCGCTGCACCAGTTCTCGCCGCTGCTCGTTCTTGACAATCTTCGACTTCTTGGCCATCAGCGTTCCTCGCGGAACTCGACGTGGCGGCGCAGGACCGGATCGTATTTCCTGAGCACGATGCGGTCCGGGTCGTTGCGGCGATTCTTGCGGGTGACGTACGTGTATCCGGTTCCCGCAGTGGACCGCAGCTTCACGATGGGCCGGATCTCGTTGCGAGCCATCAGACCTTCTCCCCCCGTGCACGCATTCGGGCGACGACGGCCTCGATGCCGTCACGGTCGATCACCTTGATGCCTTTTGCGCTGACCCGCAGCCGGATTCGTCGTCCCTCCGACGGCAGGTAATAGGTCTTGTTCTGGATATTGGGGTCCCAGCGTCTCGGGGTGCGTCGGTGCGAATGCGACACCGAGTTCCCGAATCCGGGGCCGCGCCCGGTCACCTGGCAGTGGGCCGACATTGACTCTCCTTCGTCGTGCGGTACCGTCGTACGATAATGACAATCGTTTTCAATAAGCAAACCGGGAGGTCCCATGCGTACGCCGGTAGTGCTGGTCGCCGGACAGGATGACGCCCGCGGAACCGGTCGGGCCGTCGTCGAGGAACTGCTCAAGGCACCTGGCACCCTGCTCGTCAGCCACACCTTCGACGGCCATGTCGTCGTCCGCACCGTGAGCAGCTCGGTCGACAGCTCTCAGTGGGTACTTGAGCTGGTGCACGGATGCGTCTCGTGCACCGTGCGTGACGATCTGCTGATCCTGCTTCGCCGTCTGCACCGGCGCGCCGACGTGACCCGCATCGTCGTGCAGATGATGCCTTGGCTTGAGCCCGAACCCGTGCGATGGGCCATCGACAACGTGCACGTACGGGTCGGCCCGGGGTACATCGACGGGCCCGCGGCCCGCGACGTGGTGGTGGCAGCCGTGGTGACATGCGTGGACACCGCGGCGTGGCTGGAGCAGGCGCTCGGCGAGGACGAACTCGCCGACGGCCGCACGGTCGCCCAGGTGGTGGTCGGGCAGGCCGAGGTGGCCGATGTCCTGGTGCTCGGCGCACCGGAGGCAACGACTCTGGCGGTGCTGCGTCGGCTCGCGCCCCGCGCACGGATCACGGTCGGCCCAGACCGCCTCGAGCTGGCCCTGGCGCACCTCGAACCGGACAGTCCACGCGGACGCGCGCCCTCGCCCCGGGATTCCCTGCTGGCCGGACAACCGCCGCTGACGGCCGACGGCGAAGTACGCATCGTCGAATTCACCGCACGGCGGCCGTTCCATCCGGTGCGGCTGCACGCGGCCATCGACCTGCTGCTCGACGGCGTGGTGCGCACCCGCGGCCGCGCCTGGCTGGCCAACCGGGACGCCGAGGTCATGTGGATCGAATCAGTCGGTGCCGGGCTGCGTGTCAGCTCCGCCGGAAAATGGCTGGCCGCAATGACTTCCAGCGAGCTTACCCACACCGATCCGCAGTGGCGCGCGCTGGCGGCCATCGACTGGGACCCCAGTTTCGGTGACCGACACGTCTTTCTCACGATACTGGTCTGCGGCGCCCACAGTGACGACATTCTCGACGCACTGCGAGGCGCCCTGCTCACCGACGCCGAGTTCGCCCACCCCGAGACTTGGCGCGACTACCCCGACCCTTTCGGCGACTGGCATCAGGACCCGTGCGACGCCGACCAGGCTACCCATGCCGCACAGTTCTCGGATGCGGGTCAGCAGCCCGATCGACAGGCAGAAGAGTGACAACACTGATCGTGAGCCACTGCGTTCGGGTACGGCTGCCGGGGTGCGCAGTTAACAAACGCCACCCAACGCACCCTGACAAAGTCGGGGCGAGATGTGAACACAACGACCCGTCAGCCGAACTCCAGCAGCGTGATACTGGGCCGCAACCGGTGCAGCACGCCCCGGTCAGCTAGTCGTAACCCGATCGTGGCGACCAGGCCGCGGCCCGGCGGCAGAACAATGTCGCGGGCCCGGCGCACCCCTGGGACTTTGGTGGCGAGCGCAACACCCTGGTCCGCGGTCAACGGAAACGGCATCGGTGGTGCCGTGTACCGCCGGGTCAGTCGCAGGCCACGCATCGTTAGTGCGCTGAACCATGGTGGAATGGAGTCAAACATCGTAGCGCCGCCAGGGAATCGCTGCGCGCAATCGGCGATCAGGGCGAGCGCATCCTCGGGTTGTAGGTACATCAGCAGTCCCTCAGCGGTGATGAACACGCCGTTGTCGCTGTCGATACGATCCAGCCAGCTACGGTCCAGTGCGGACTGGGCTAATGCCACCACCCGGTCGTCGTGGGGCAACAACCGCGCCCTGATGTCCATCACCGGCGGCAGGTCGATTGAGTACCATGTGAGTTCAAGGTCGGGATGGTCGTGGGTGAGCCGTCAGAACTGGTTTGCAGTCCTTCTGCCAGGGCCACCACCGATGCGCCGGGGTGGTCGGCAAGGTAGCGTGCGGTCTCCGCATCGAATGCCCTGGCACGCAACGCATGGGCCTGTTGGTTGCGTCCGAACTTGGCGTAGTCGTAGGCGATAGCGTCATGGAGCTTGATCGCCCACGGATCGCGGATCACCCCGTCACTGCGTTTTGCTTCGGCCGCGCGGTTGCGTAGCGTCCACAACGCGGTTGCGGATACCTCTTTGAGTGAGTCGCCGTCGACCTTGGGCGCTGCGGACATGCGCGCTATTGTGCCACACCGCACCGTTGTTACGGGCTGGTCAGCCGTCGGCGAAGTCGGTCAAACAGCAGTGGGCTTCTTCAGCGGCACCACCACTGCGGAGGGAAGTCAGTGGCTACAGCATGTGTCGGGCTACTTGCCGTCGGGACGGTGCGGCCCGGCCGGCGGCGGTGGCCAGACGATCGTCGTGTCGCCGGCCTCGCGCACACCCCACTTGCGCTTCGGCTTCCACCGCAGGTCCGGGTGCGACTCGTGGACCGGGGTGATCGCCACCGAGACCCACACCACCGTCAGCGTCGCCGCGGCCACCGCGGACAGGGCGGCCGTCACCGCCAGCACCGCCTCCGCCGAGCTGGTCCGCGACCACCAGAACGCCCCGATGTTGGCGACCGTCGACAACCCCGACAGGTACGCCCCGGCCACACACCACCGGAACCGGCGGCGCCGCAGCGCGACGACCGAACAGGCCGCCGCGGCCGCCCCCAGCGTGGACGCGGCCACCGGCACGCTGGCGCCGACGATCCACACCGTGATCGCGGCCACCGCCAGCACCGTGGAGGCCGCCCACGCCAGCCGGCGCTGCCACGCAGCCAGGTGAACGTCGTCGAGCACCCGGTACTCGATCTGCTTGAGGGTCGCCTCGATCGACTGACCGCGCGACCGCAGACCGAACACGGGGCCCACCTCCTCGAAAACGACTACCTCCGAGGATAGTGACGGCCGCAAACCGCCAGGTCAGAGCTTGCCGTCGAGATACTCCGCGTAGGCGGGCAGATCCAGCTGGCCGTGCCCGGACAGGCCGATCACGATCACCTGCTCGCGCGGATCGTCGGCGACGTGCCTGGCGGCCGCCGCGATCGCGTGCGTCGACTCCGGCGCCGGCACGATGCCCTGCGTCCGCGCGAACTGCACCCCGGCGGCGAACGCGTCGCGCTGCGAGATCGCCACGCCCTCGACCAGACCGAGCTCCACCGTGTGGCTCAGCGCCGGCGCCATGCCGTGGTAGCGCAGCCCGCCGGCGTGAATCGGATCCGGCACGAAATCCATTCCCAGCGTGTGCATCTTGAGCAGCGGGGTCAGCCCGGCCACGTCGCCGTGGTCGTAGCGGTACTCACCCTGGGTGATCGACGGGCAGGCGGCGGGTTCGGCGGCCACGACCCGCGGGTTGGACCGGCCGTGGATCTTCTCCCGCAGGAACGGGAACGACAGCCCGGCGAGGTTCGAACCGCCACCGGCGCAACCGAATACGACGTCGGCGCCGTCCGGTTCGACCAACGCCAGTTGCGCCACGGCCTCCTGGCCGATCACGGTCTGGTGCAGCACCACGTGGTTGAGCACGCTGCCCAGCGCGTAGCGGGCCTCGGGATCGGCCGCGGCGACCTCGACGGCCTCGCTGACCGCCATGCCGAGGCTGCCGGTGGTGTTCGGATCCTTGGCCAGGATCGCCCGCCCGGCCTCGGTGAGCGTCGACGGGCTCGAGTGCACCGTGCCGCCGTAGGTCCGGATGAGATGGCCGCGGTACGGCTTGGACTCGTACGACGCGCGGACCTGCCACACCTCGATCTCCAGGCCGAACTGGGCGCCCGCGAACGACAGCGCGCTTCCCCACTGCCCGGCACCGGTCTCGGTGGTCAGCTTCTTCACGCCGTCGACGGCGTTGTAATAGGCCTGCGCCACCGCCGAATTCGTCTTGTGGCTGCCGACCGGGCTGACACCCTCGTACTTGACGTAGATGTGCGCCCCGGTGTTGAGCGCCTTCTCGAACCGGCGCGCCCGGATCAGCGGCGACGGCCGCCACATCGCGTAGATCGCCCGCACCGGCTCGGGGATCTCGATGTAGGTCTCGGTGGACGCCTCCTGCGCGATGAGCCCGCTGGCGAACAGCGGCGCCAGATCCTCCGGTGCGACCGGTTCCCTGGTGGCCGGATGCAGGTGCGGCGGGATCGGCTCGGACAGCTCGGCCGCCAGGTTGTACCAGTGGGTCGGCACCTCGACGGTGACGAGGTCCGGATGGGTGGCGTCGAGCTGTTCGGTCATGCCCGACACCCTAGTGGGCGTGCCTATCCGGCAGAACCGCGTGGTCCGCGCACCAGCGGCAGGAAGACGTCGTCGACGATCTCGCGGATCGTCTCGGCGGGCACCTCGGCCATCGTCATCAACAGCTCGTGGCGCACCAGGTCGACCGGCAGCGACACGACCCGCGGCGGCGGCACGCTGGTGAGTTCACCGCGCTCGATGGCGCGCGCCACGACGGTGTCCATCGCGCTCGGCCCCTCCGCCACGAACGCGTCGTAGAGCTCCTTGAAGGAGCCCTGCGCCTCGTCGAAGTAGGCGCCGAGCCGCGCGGCGATCAGCCCGACCGTCCGGGCCCGTCGCTTGGTGAACTCCGTCAGCAGTGCCAGCACATCGCCGCGCAGGCTGCCGGTGTCGGGCACCGGAATCCGGTCGACCGTCCCCCGGTGCCTGATCACCGCCTTGAGCAGCTCCAACCGGGACGGCCAGCGCCGGTACAACACGGACCGGGCCGCGTGCGCCCTGCTCGCCACAGCGTCGACCGTGAACCCCTCGTAGCCGGCCTCGAGCAGCTGATCCCAGCCGGCGTCGAGGATCGCGGCCTCCAGTGCCGCACCCCGGCGGCGCTGCACGGGGACACCCTTAGGGGACATTTGCGTAGCTTAACGGATGTGGGTAGCGTCAACGGTGATAAGCAACAGTTCTGTATCTAAAGGATCGGGAGACACCGTGTCCACTACCCGCACCGCCCTGATCAGCGGCGCCGGCATCGCCGGGCCCGCTGTGGCCTTCTGGCTCGCCGAAGCCGGCTGGGACGTCACCGTCGTCGAGCGCGCCGAGCGCCTGCGCACCGGCGGGTATCCCGTCGACATCCGCGGCACCGCCCGTGAGGTCATCGACCGGATGGGGCTCACCGACAAGATCGACGCCCACCGGCACCGCAATCCCGCGATCGAGTTCCTCTCCCCCGGCGGCCGCCGAATCGCCCGGATGGATCCCAACGAGGTGCTCTCCGATCCGAAGTCCGGTGACGTCGAGATCGCCCGGGGCACACTGACCGGGGTGCTGTACGACGCGACCCGCCACCGGGCCGACTACGTCTTCGGCGACACCATCACCGACCTGTCCCCCACCGACACCGGTGTCGAGGTGACCTTCAAACACCGTGCGACCCAACGGTTCGACGTGGTGATCGGTGCCGACGGCATCCACTCCAAGGTCCGCGCGTTGGCCTTCGGTGACGAGGGACAGTTCCTGCACCACCTCGGCGCCTATGTCGCCATCTGGGACATCCGCGGCGAGATGTTCGCTCCGGGAACCGGTTACATGTACTCCCATCCGGGGCGCTCGGCGGCGCTGATGCGGTCCTTCGACGGCAGCGAGACGCGGGCGTTCCTGACCTATGTGCACCCCAGGCCGGGCAGCGTCAACCGGCACGACATCTCCGCGATCACCGCCGAACTGGAACGCGAGTTCGCCGCGGACCGGTGGCGCACCGAGGAGATCATCGCCACCCTGCGCGACGCCGACGACGTCTTCTTCGACTCCGTGAGCCAGGTCCGGATGCCGCGCTGGAGCAAGGGGCGGGTCACTCTCGTCGGCGACGCCGCCTACGCGCCGGCCTTCCTGTCCGGACAGGGCACCAGCCTCGCCCTCGCGGGTGCCTACGTTCTGGCCGGCGAGCTGGCCCGACACGACGACCCCGCAGCGGGATTCGCCGAATACGAGCGTCGGGTGCGCGAGTTCGTGACCAGGAACCAGCGTCTGGCGGTGCGCACCGACTCCACCGTGCTGTCGCGGACCCGCGGCCAGTTGCTGCGCCGCAACATCCGGCTGATGGCGTGGCCGGTCCTGCAACGGCTCGGCCTGGACCGGCTGCTGCGCCGGGAACGTCGCGACGCCACCACCGACCTGGCCCTGACCGAGCACGACCTGCGCCGCAGCCTGGCCGACGTGCGGGAGACGCCCTAACCGGCGACCGCGACGCCGCTCGGCGCGAGAATCCGTGTGAGGAACCGGATCTGGTCCTCGACGACACGTTCGTGCCAGTCCGCGCCGGGATAGACGTCGAAGTGGTCGCACGGGTAGTGGTGCACGGTCGCCCGCATCCGCGTCGCCGCGTCGGTGGCCGAACCGGGCGGCGCGCTGCGGTCCAGGTCGCCGATCTGCACCAGGGCCGGGCACCGCACCCGTGCGGCGTGGGCGATGGGCCGGTGGGCGGCGATCTGCAGTCCCAGGCGGGCGGCGAACTCGTTGCGCCACGTCGGTCCGGCGATCCGCAGCATCCCCTCGACGGCGCCCTCGGCGGTCAGGCCCGCCACCTCGCCGGGCCGGCCCACCACCGGGATGAGAACCGGAGGCTGTCGGCGCACCGCGGCCACGATGTCGCGGAAACACCGGCGCATCACGCGCATCTGGTGGCCGGGTCCGCAGGTGCGCAGCATGTCGGCCGTCACCGCCAGCCCGTCGACCGCTGGTGTCAGTGAGATGACCCCGGCCAGCCGCGGATCGTCGGCCGCGACCCGGATGACGTGGCCGCCGGACAGCGACACGCCCCACGCCACGATCCGCTCTGGGTCCACCCCGTCCAGGTGCCGGGCGTGATCGATCACCGCGTGGTAGTCGTCGACCTGACCGGACAGCGAGACCACTTGCCGTGGCTGGCCGGTGGATTCGCCGAAGTTGCGGTAGTCGAAGGTGATGACGTCGGTGCCCGCGCCCGCCAGCGCCTCGGCGAACTCGAACAACCCGCAGTCCTGGGTGGCGCCGATGCCGTGCGCCATGACGACACACGGCCGGCCCGCCGGGCCGGTGAGCGCGTCGGTGGTCGCGCGGAAGTGCCGGGCCGCGAGGGTGTCGGTGCCGACGGGGATCTGGATTCGGGTGGATGTCATCGTGGGCTCCCTCCGAAGAGCGTGGTGTGCCAGATGTGGATGATCGCCGCGAGCAGCGGCTCGGCGGCCTGTGGCTCGTCGTCCGAGCGGATGTGCCGGTCGAGGACCCGCTCGTTCATCGAGATCAGGGCGTGGGCAACGGCTTTGGGGTCGGGCAGATCGATCGTGGGCTGGGTGGCGATGAACTCGCAGACGAAGTCCTCGTAGCGCTGCAGCCACTGGTCCCAGATCGCCCGGGCCTCGGCGTCGGAGTCGCGGGCGTCGAGCATCGCGCGGAACAGTGTGCGGTGCTCGTGCCAGGAGGCGAAGGTGCGTGTCATGGCCTCGGCGACGGTGGTGCGGGGATCCCCGCCGGCGAGGAACCCCTCGATGGCGAAGACGTCGTCCTGGAAGATGCCGGTCAGCAGCTCGGTGACGACCTCGTGTTTACCGGCGAAGTAGAAGTAGAACGCCGGCCGTTTCAGCCCGGCGGCCCGGGCCACCTCGGCGACGCTGACCTCGGCGAACGACTGGGTCTGCAGCTGCTCCTCGAACGCCTCGAGCAGGCGCTGCCTGCTCTCGTCGCCGCGCGACTGCGGCCGGCGCGCGTTGCGCCGTGAGGTGCCCGCCTGTTCAGGCGGCACCGGCCGCCTCGCGGGCCCGGCCGGCCAGGCGCACCGGTCCGAACTTCTCGACCCGCCGCCGCCCGGCGGGCAGTTCCTTCTTGCGCATGGTGCGCTCGTAGTGCCAGTAGTCGACCTGCTGGGTGTGGCGTGGCCGGTCGACGACATGCCCGACGTACAGGCGCTCGTCGGCGGCGATCGCCCGCCACATCTGCTGCTCCGACGGCGGCCGGTAGGTGCCCGCGAGGTAGGCCGCGGCGACGCGGGCCTGACATTCGATGAACGGGAACAGCGTCGGCACCGCCTGTGCGAACCCGATGAACAGCAGATCGTCGAAGCCGGGCTTGAAGATCCGCTTGTACAGCGGGAACTTGTTGTCCGGGGCGGAGATGAAGTCAGGATCGAAGAACGGGAACGTGATGTTGTATCCCGTCGCGTAGATGATCACGTCGGCCTCCACCGACGTCCCGTCGACGAACCGCACCGAACGTCCGTCCAGCCGTTCGATGTTCGGCTTGGCGACCGCGTCACCGGCGCCCAGCCGCATCAGCAGCTCGGCCGACTGGGTGGGATGCGCCTCCATGAAACGATGGTTGGGCTTGGGCAGCCCGTACTTCTCCGGGGCGCCGAACATCAGCCGCGCGAAGGGCTGCAACGCCCGTCGCTGCCAGGCCAGCGGGACCACGGGCAGCGTGCGCGCCACCTTGTCCGCCGGCTGACCGAAGATGTACTTCGGGACCACCCAGGCGCCGGACCGCGTCGACAGGTAAACCTTGTTGCGCCAGGACTTCTGGGACAACTCCGAGACGATGTCGGCCGCCGAGTTGCCGATCCCGACCACGACGATCGTCTTGTCGGTCAGATTCAGCGGTTCGGTGGGGTCGATGTAGTGGTGCGAATGGATGCTCTCCCCGGTGAACTCGCCCGGGAAATCCGGGAACCGAGGATCCCAGTGATGGCCGTTGGCGACGACCAGGACGTCGTAGCGCCGGGTCTGGCCGTCGGCGGTGTCGAGCTCCCACCCCCCGTGCGGCAGGCGCCGCGCGTGCTCGACCGGGGTGTTGAACGTGATGCGGTCCAGCAGCCCGAAGGCCTCGGCGTAGTCGTCGAGGTACTGCTTGATCTCGGTGTGGTGCGGGAAGTCGGGCAGGTCCGACCGCATCGGGAAGTCGCGGAACGACAGGCACTCGCGCGAGGTGTCGATGTGCAGCGACCGGTAGGCGCTGGAGTGTCCGTTCGGGTTGCGGAACGCCCAGTTGCCGCCGATGCGGTCCGAGGACTCGAAGCAGTCGTAGGTGATGCCGGCGTCGGCCAGGTTCTTGCCCGTCGTCAGGCCGCTGATGCCGGCCCCGATGATCGCGACCGTCGGTGATGCAGTCATGGCTTCCTACCGTTCTGTGAGCTCCGTCACGCTAAAGGTAGCAGAGTTCTGACAGCTGTCAAAGATCGGGCGACGGTGCGTCAGCGGCGGCGACGGCCCATCCGGCCGGCCAGGCGCACCCCGAGGGTCGGCGGGACGACACGCAGCAGCCCGGGCAGTCGGATGCCGTGCAATGTGGTGCGGCGGAAGGCGATCCGCCAGCCGTCCGGGGTCCGGACCAGGCGGTCGTCGTACCAGCCGAAGTTCTCCACCGCGCCGACGCCGCCCGGGCCCATGACGGTGGCGTCGACGTAGGTGCGTGCGGTGGCGGTGTCGCCGTCGACGGTGATGGCGAAGTTCGTCAACCGGTGCATCGACGGCCCGGAGTGCGCCCCCTTCATGTAGCGGGTCAGCGAGTCCGGGTTGCTCCACAAACCGATCGGTCCGTAGTCGAACGTCGCGTCGTCGGTGAAACAGGAGCGCAGCAGATCCCAGTCGCGGCTGTCGATCCCGGTCGCGTAGCGCACGAGCACATCGATGATGTCGTCACGGTCAGACATGGTCGGCCTTCCAGATGATGCGCAGCGGTGACGACGACGAACGCGCACGTTCGAAGGCGTCGGGAAGCGCGTCGAGCGTGATCGTCTCCCCGATGAACGGCCGGGGATCGAGCCTGCCCTCCACGATCATGTCCAGGCAGCCGTACCAGTCGTCGAACTCCGGACCGCCGCCCCACTGGATGTTCAGCCCCTTGAGATGGGCCACCGCCGAGGGGATCTCGTCGATGTGTGAGCCGCCCGCGGACAGGATGTGCGCACCGGCCGCGCAGTTCTCGATGATGTCGGTCAACACGCCCTTGACTCCCGCGCATTCGTAGACAACCTGGGAGGGCAGGCCCATCTGCCACATCTGGTTGTGGACCTCGTCGGGGGAACCCCACGCCGCGCGCCGCCACACCGCGTACGGCGACTCCTCAGCCGGGTCGACGACCACGTCGGCGCCCAGGGCCAGGGCGGTCTCGCGGCGGGAGGCGGAGTAGTCGGCGGCGACGATCGTCTGTGCGCCAAGCAGTTTCAGGCCTGCGATCACCGAGGCGCCGATGGCACCGCAGCCGATCACCAGATGGGCGGTGCCGCGGTCGACGACGTGCTGCATGCCGATGCGGCTGTAGTACCAGCCGACGGCGATCGCATCGTTGACCGCGATGTGTTCGACGGGGATGTCGTCGGGCACCGCGCGTGCCATGAACTCGGTGAGCACGAAGTACTCGCCGTATCCGCCCGGGGAGTCGGGCGCGTACCCGACGATGCGCATCGAGTCCGCGCCGATGAGCGCGGGTATCGAGGTCACCCGGGTTCCGATCGGCAGGCTCCGCTGGCAGTCGGGCCCGTAATCGACGATCTCCGCGCAGAACTCGTGGCCCATGATGACGTCCCGATCGGGGGCGTCGACGCGCATGCCGGACTTGTCGGCGGCGTTGACCTCCGGATGGTCGACGTAGTGGTGGTCGGACGCGCAGATTCCGCAGGCGAGGGTGCGGACCAGGAGTTGGCCGGGTCCGGGCTCCGGCACGGGAACCTCGCTGATCTGGATCTTCCGGTTCCGATACGTCATCGCCCGCATCGCCACGCGAACTCCGTTCTCAACTATCCGAGATTACTACCCTCGAAAGCTGAATGGAGGCTATGTCCGCACGGGTGTCACGTCAACGCTGGTCGGGGTTCAGGCCGGCTGCGACCTCGGTGACGAGATTGCCGATGCGGCGAATCTCCTTCAGCGGCAAGGCTCGTCCGGGGTGCACGCCGAGGATCAGCGCCACCCGCCCCGCCTCATCGAACACGGGTGCGGCGATGGTGGCCACCGGCTGGGACTCGATCTCGGGATCGTCGTCGAAGCGGTAGCCCACCTTGGCGCAGTCGATGAGCGCCTTGTCGAGCACGGCGAGCACCGGATCCGGGACGGTCCGGTCGCCGCGTACCTCGCCGAGTAGCCGGGAGACCCGCGCCAGCACCGGCGTCGTCCAGTCCACGTCGAAGCCGCGCTCCCGGGTCTGCTTCAGCACGCTGCGCAGGCGCTTGGCCGCCGCCGCGTCGACATCGGGATTACGCGCCAGCCAGGCCCGCTGCTCGTCGGGCGGTGCCCAGGCGGCGAAGGCCACCCCGAACGGCGGCGCGTACGGGATGCGTTCGCCGGGCAGGGTCTCGGGCGTCCACGAGCCCTCAATCGCGACGATGACCAGCGAGTCCTTCACCCGCTCCACCACCGACGCGGGTACCCGAAGCTCGGCGGCCAGCCTGGTGGCGGCCTGTCTGGCGGTGTGCGTCAACGGCTGGGTCGCCTCGGTGGCAGCGGCGACCGCGGCCAGCGCGGGACCGGGACGGTAGACCTTGGTCGACGGGTCGCGTATCAGCCAGCCCCGGTCTGACAGCGAGTTCAGGATCGCGTTCGCCGTGCCCTGGGTCAGTCCCACTTCGCGCGCCACATCGGAGAACCGCGCGCCGTCGCGCCGATTGGCGATGAACTCGACGACATCGACGACCCGTTCCGTGGGTGCAGAGGTGCCCCGTCTCGACATGGTTGTCCCCCCTCCTCGAGACCTTGCAGTGTACCAAGGCTCTCTCGACTATTAGAGACCGAGGCTGGTCGACGGGCGTCGTGGCGGAGCTACCCGGCGATGAAGCGCGCGTCCACGGAGGCGGTGACCTCGATGTCCTGCGGTACCAGTTCGACCGCGGCGGCGTCGGAGCCCGCCATCGCCGACCGCGTCACCGGCCGGCCGGAACCGACACCCCCGTCGGGATGCACGCCGGCGCCGAGCATGCCCGCGTCGGCGAGCGCGACGGGAACCACCGTGCCGAGCCCCAGTGAGTCCGCATACAGCTGAGCGCGATCCCGTGCGTCGTGCACCGCCCGCTCCCGCACCTGACGGATCAGCTGGATGCGCCGCTTCTCCGTCAGCGCCCACGCGATCCGCTCGACCCGGAAACCCTCGATGTCGGCGACGTGCCCGCCGATCCACGTTGACATTGCGGCAAAGTCGCGGAACTTCACCCGAAGGTTCACGTTCGCATGGTGAACCAGGGGCAGCTGTTTGCCGTCGGTGTTCCAGGGACGCGTGGACCGGGTGCGCAACTGATCGGCGGCCCACCAGGTCACCGAGGCGTCCATCAAGGCCTCCACAGACGCCTTAACCGTCTCGAAGTCGGTTGCCACACGGCGGTATACGGGATCCATCGCCGGACCCTCGTAGCCGATCACGGCGTGCACCGTCGCACGCTCCGGCGGGTGCGCGGAGCTGAACGACCCGCGGACGGTGATCTCAGTCGTCGTCACCGGGCCAGCGTAGCGTCACCCGCGCAACGGAACTGCCGTCGCGGCCAGGTCCAGGTCCCAGTTCTCCCCCACCAGCTGGTGACCGAAGCTGACATGCGGCTCCGCGTCGACCAGGACGAAGCCGGCCGCCTGGTAGATCCTGCGCGCCGCGACCAGGACGTCGTTGGTCCACAACGTGACCTTGCGGTATCCAGCGCGGGTGGCGAAGTCGATGCACGTCTGCACCAGCCGGTTGCCGACTCCGCGTCCTCGCCCCTGCGGGGCGACCAGCAGCAGTCGCAGCCGTGCGACGTCGGGATCGTCGGTGCCGACGAGGAAGATGCACCCCGCGCGCCGGCCGTCCACCTCGGCGATCCAGGCGGCCTCCCGCGCCGGGTCATGCCCGCCGGCGTAGTCGGCGACGATCCGGGCCACCATCGTCTCGAATTCGGTGTTCCAGCCGAACTGCTCGGCGTAGATCTCGCCGTGAGCCATCACGACCCAGCCCAGATCGCCCGGCTGGTCGGCTTCACGAAGCCGGAACGTCTCGTGATCAACCGTTTCCGCCATGAGCCTCTCCTCCGATCGGCGGACTGAAACAAGTGTTTCAGTGGCGGTAGCCTATCCCCATGCCCGCCGAGAGCACAACCTCCTCGCCGCGCCGGACCGAGCTGCTGGAGGCCGCCTACCGCTACGTCCTCGAACACGGCATCGCCGAGATGTCACTGCGTCCGCTGGCCGCCGCGATCGGTTCGAGTCCACGGGTGCTGGTGTTCCTGTTCGGCAACAAGGACGGACTGGTGCGAGCCCTGCTGGCCCGGGCGCGGGCCGACGAACTCTCGCTGCTGGAGCGGCTGCGCGCGTCCACCTCCGGTAGGCCGCTCGGGTTGAGGCGGGCGGTGACGGAGCTGTGGTCGTGGCTGGCCGTCGACGATCACCGTGCGCTGCTTCGGCTGTGGGTGGAGGCCTATGCCCGGTCGCTGGTCGAACCCGACGGCGCCTGGGCGGGTTTCGCGCGGGCGACGGTGGACGACTGGCTGGCCGTGCTCGCCGACCACGGCGCCGACGAGGTCGACGGCACCCGCGCCCTGGCGATCCTGCGCGGGGCGCTGCTGGACCTGCTCGCCACCGGCGACCGTCGGCGTGTCGACGCAGCGGTCGCGCGGGAGGCCGAACTGCTCGGATAGTCCCTCTACTATCAGCTGTAGTAGTCGTCGGTAGGATCTGCGGCCGTGAGCTCCCCGGCGGTGCGCGCACGAGGTCTGCGCGGTGGTCTGGTCGGCGTGTGCTCAGCCCTGCTCGCGACGGCCGCGCACACGGCAGGCGGCGCCGAGCTGCCCGGCGGTGCCGCATGGGTTCTCGTCGTCCTGGCGTGCGCCGCGGTCGGTGCGCTGTCGAGCTCCCGTCCCCTCGAACGACGCGTCGGCCGGATCCCCACGCTCAGCGCGGCGCTGGTACTCGGTCAGACCGCCGGCCATCTGGTGCTGGTCGCAGCCGCGCACCACGCCTGCCCGCTGACACCGTCGCTGCCGATGCTGCTCACCCACGGGCTCGCCGCGGTGGCGTGCGCGGTGCTGGTGAGCCTCGTCGAGCACCTCTACGGGGTGTGCGGACAACTCCTGTGCTGGCTGCGGCTGTTCCACCGTGCCGAACCGCCGCCGGCGGTCGCGGTCCCGTGGTGGCCGACGGCCACCGTCGCGGTGCGCCGTGTCGCCATCGCGCCCGTCGGCACCCGGGCGCCGCCGCGCTGCGCTGCGGCCTGATCACTCGACGACTCTCGTCGCATCACGAACACCGGTGATCGCCAACGCGATTCACGCCGGTCGATGACCCATTGACTCCTTCGGGTACCCGCGCGGTCCCGTCATGCCTGAAAGGCGCTGCACGAAATGTTCGTTTTCAAGACCCTGTCCATGAAGATCGCCGGTTCCACCGTCGCGGTGGCATCGGCAACAGCGCTCGGTGTCTGGCAGTTTCACGACCCGGCCGCCACGGTCGAGGTGCCGGCCCACACCGCTGAGCACAGTCAGCACTCCGAGCACGCCCATCCCGCCGCCGAGCACCAGGACCACACGGTGCACGAGCAGCACGCCGGCCACACCACCGACGGTGCGCTCCACGCGCACGGCCCTTCCGAAGCGCACGACCACACCGGCCACGGCGCGGTGACGCCCGCCGGCCACGCTGCGCACACCGACCAGGACCACGCCGACCACGCGAGCGACGAGAGCCACGCCGGACACGGTGACGCCGAAAGCCACGACGCCAGTGGAGATCACGACGGTCACGCGGGCACGGTGCACACCGTCGCAGGCCACGCCGCCCATGCCGGCCAGGCCGGTGGCGGCCACTCCGGGCACGGCGGGCACGGCGGGCACGGCGGTTCCGGAGGCGGGCACGCGGGCCACGACCGCGGTGCGGACACCGACGGGCACACCGAACACGACGGCGGCGCCGGTGGTGACTCCGATACCGGAGGACACGAGGGGCACCAGGATCCCGACGAGCACACGGCTGACCCGGGCGACGAACCCGGCGACCACAGCGGCCACACCGGTCCGGATGACCACGGCGGTCATGGCGACCACGGCGGTCACATGGGCGGTGGCATGGGCGGCGGAAACTCCGGTGGCGGTGTGGGTTCCGGCGGCGGTGCGGGCAACCACATGGGTGGTCACGCCGACTCGCATACGTCGCACGACGGCGAATGAGAGCGGCGGGCCGGACCCGTATCACGCGGGTCCGGCCCGCTGACTCAAGGCTTTTCGTCACGGTGACAGTTGCCGCCGAGTCGTGTCCCGCGAGATGACTTACACTTCTCGATCGATGCAACTGAATATCGACTGCCGACCCGCCGACATCGCGGATGGGATGGATGCCCGCGGAGTCGTGTGTCTACCGAACGCGGTATCCGAGGACTGGTTGGCAGAGGCGCGCGACGAGGTACGCCGCTACCTGGCAGAGCACGGTGAGCGCAACAGCCTCGTCCGATCGCCGAGCACCCCTGCTCTGGCCGAAATGATCAGCGACAGCAGGGTTCTCCGACTTCTCACCGACATCATCCGGACCCGCCTGCCCGAGGCCAAGGCGGACGCCGAACTGCTCGACGGTGCGGTGCGGATCATCGCCGGTCCGCATGAGGAGGGCGACGCCTGGTGGTTTCACTACGACGCCAGCGCGATCACGGTGATCGTCCCGATCTTCATCCCGGACGCGGGACGGGGAACCTCCGGAGAACTGGTCGGCCTGTTCAACCGACGCCCGTTCCGGCGCTTCGCGATCAGCAACGTTGTCGGTAAAGCCTTCTCCCAGAGTGGCTTCTATCGACGACGGCTTCTGCGCAGAGTGGGCAAACCGGGTTTCGGTCAGGTGGTCGATATGACCCCCGGCGACATGTATCTGCTGTGGGGTTACCGGAGTCTGCACGCCAACATGCCGTGCCGGTCGGGAGCGCTGCGTGTCACGCTGCTCATGCACTTCGGCCGGATGCACCCCGGCAGCAGGGTGATGTCCGCCGCCGTCCGCGCACAGGACATGATGCGCACCGGCTGATCCTGCGGCCGTCTCGAGCAGCCCCCGCGGGCACGCTCTCGTACGTTCTGAGCCCCGAAGATCGTCCAAGGTTGAGCGCTCGCGCCGGTGGAGGCGGGGCTTGCCAGTAGCATTTCGGGCATGGCCGCAGAGCGCGACGCCCTCTGGGGCTGGGACCCGGACGAGCCCGCGCCCGTCGACCACGATCCGATCACCGAGCCGATCCCGGTCGCCGCTCCCGAGGCCCCTGAGACCCACGAGGTTCCGCAGGTCCACGAGGTTCCGGAGGCGCCGCCCGCCGACGACTGGTACGACGACCGCCATCCCCGCCCCGGGTTCCGGTCGGACCGCCCGTCACCGCCCTGACCTTCAAGCCCGCGCCGAAACCGTGGTACCGCACCCGGCCGGCGGCCCTCGCCGCGGCAGCGGTCGTCGCGGTGGCGCTGATCGCCGGGCTCATCGCCCTGTTCATCGGCGGGTCCGGCGATGACGATGACGAGGTCCCGGCGCCGGGCGACCAGACCACCGCGGTCAGCACACCGCCGCCGGTGTCGACTCCCACGATGAGCAAGCAGCCTCCGCCGCCCCCGCCGCCACCTCCTCCCCCGCCGCCGGAGGAGGAGAACAGGGCGCCGGTGTACCAGCCGTACTACCCGCCGCGGAACCAGTCGCCGTCGAGCAAGCCCGAGATCGGTGTCACCCGGTCACCGATCAGCGTGGCACCGTCGATCCGCGGCCCCGCCGAAAATCGGACCCGGTGAACCAGTTACTCGTAGTTGGTCTCCGACGCCGGGAACGGCCGTGCGGCGAAGTCGATCTGCGCCGCGGGATTGGCGACCGCGGTCACCATGCCGGTCCCGAACGGTCCGCGGCTGTCGAACAGCGTCGACGTGCCGACCGAGATGCCGTCGGCCGTCCAGTGCGAATCGCCCTGGACCAGAATCCATTCGTCAACCGGCAGCCGTGACAGCCCGACGGTGAGATCGCCGTTGATGTAGCCGATGCCCCGGGTGCCGAGGTTGGTCACCAGGCTGGTGGACTCGGCGATCACGACGGCGTGCACGAACGGCGAAACCCTCTCCCCGGACACGACCTCCGGCGAGGTGAAGTAGAACCGCTTGCGTGATGCGTTCTGGTGGGCGCCCGGTGAACGCTCCCAGCCGGCGTCGTCGCTGCCGATGAACGGCAGCATCTCGCCGTCGAGCTCGGGCCGTTCGGGCACTGGCACCGGCGCCACCCACTCCTCGCCCGGCGGCGGCGCCGAACGCCGGTACTGCACCAGCACCGCCCGTGCCACCGGCCGCCCCTCCTGCAGGATGTCGCATTCGGCGCTGCGCACCCGCCGGCCGTCGCGGACCATCCGGACGTCGACCGTGGTGGGCACCCCGCGCGCGGCCCGGAACAGGTCCACGGTGATCCGCGCAGGCATGAACTCGTCTGAGCCGCAGTATCTCTCGAGTTCGGTGGCGGCCAGCCCGACCACCGCCGGGCCGTTGAGGTGGTCGTCGCCCCAGTGGCTCTGCGCGAATCGCGTCGGCAGGTAGCCGCCGCCCTCGATCCGCGTGAAGTAAGACGCTGCAGTGGGCATCAGCGGATCTTCGCACAGCGGCCGACGGCCAGGCCTCCCGAGGGGTCAGGGCCTGCTGGCGCGCACCGCCCAGACGTCGCGACGGCCCGCCCGGTGGCCGGTCATGGTGATGTCCCGGAAGCCGGCCGAATCGCAGAGGGCGGCAAAGGATTCCGCCTGTTGGCGTACCCAGCCGTGACTGGCCAGGCCGGTGGCGCCGGGTTCGACCTGGCGCTCGGCGGCCAGCAGTCGCCCGCCGGGCTGCAGCAGCCGGTACATTTCGCTGACCCCGGCGGCGGCGTCCTGCCAGTGGTGCACGGTCGCCAGCGCCCACACCACCGTCGCCGTCTGGTCCGGCAACGGCACCTGCTCGGCGGTGCCGGTGGCCCAGGCCACCGTTTCGTGGCGGCTCAGCGCGCGGGCGATCCGCAGCAGCTCCGGCGACGGGTCGACGCCGACGGCCGCGGCGCCGCGGCGCGCCGCCTCCCGGACCGCGACACCGGGGCCGCAGCCGATGTCGACAACGGTGTCGGCGTCGGACACCTGCATCAGGTCGGCGGCGAAACGGGCGGTGGCGTGGCCCATCGGCAGCAGGGTCACCCCGAACACGTAGCCGGCGAACCCGGAGAAGCCGCGATGGTCGGCGTGATGGTTGACGGGTAGCTCAGGTAGATCGACGGCACCGGTCATGCTCCCAGCGTGCCCCCGTCCGGCGCGGCGTCAAGTGACCCCACATAATCGGAAGTTGAAAAAGAAAGATTGCCTATGAATCGGGAGCGGACTGTGGTCGAAGTGACGCGGTCGGCGACCGACGCCCCGATCCGGTCCGCACGGCTGCTGGTCGCCGGGCTGTCGGTCGTCGTGCTCACCGTCGCGGTGCTGCAGACCGCCGTCGTCCCGGTCCTCGGGGTCATCGCCACCCAGCTCGGCGCCCCGATCGCCGGGGTGAGCTGGGCGGTCACCGCCAACCTGCTGGCCGCGGTGGCGGCGACTCCGCTGCTCGGCCGCCTGGCCGACCTGCACGCCAAGTACCACTTGCTGCTCGCCGTGCTGGCGGTGGTGCTGGCCGGGTCGATCCTGGCCGCCACCACGTCGTCGCTGGCCCTGCTGATCGTGGCGCGGGTGCTGCAGGCGCCGTCGTACGCGCTCTATCCGATCAGCATCGCGATCCTGCGCGAGGAGCTGCCGCAGACGCGGCTGATGTCGGCGATGGCGGTGCTGTCCGGCACGCTGGGCTTCGGCGGCGGCGCCGGCCTGGTCGTCGTCGGCCTGCTGATGAGCGGCGACGCCGACTACCACCGGGTGTTCTGGCTGACCACCGCGTTCACCGTCGCCGTCGTCGCGATCGTCGTGCTGGTCGTGCCCCGCCGGCCACGCAGTGCGCACGGCACCATCGACTGGTGGGGCGCGGCCGGCCTGGCCACCGGTCTGTCGGCGCTGCTGCTGGCGATCACGCAGGGCCGGGACTGGGGCTGGACGTCGCCGGCCACCGTGGGCAGCGCGCTGGGCGGGCTCGTCCTGCTGGTCATCTGGTGGTGGTGGGAGCGCCGGATCGGCCAGCCGTTGGTGTCGACCCGGATGCTGACCCGCCGTCCGATCCTGCTGACCAACCTGGCCACCATCTTCGTCGGTATGGGGCTGTACTTCGCGTTTCTCGGGCTGACGCTGTTCGTGCAGGTTCCGCGCGACGCCGCCGGATACGGGTTCGGTGCCAGCGTGCTGCAGGCCAGCCTGGTCTACCTGCTGCCCGGAGCGTTCACCGGGTTCGTCGTCGCACTGGTCAGCGGCCGGTTCATCGACCGCTTCGGTGCCCGCCCGGTGCTGGTGGTGGCCGCCGCTGCCGGTGTCGCGGGCTTTCTGGTGGCCGCTTTCGCCCACTCGTACACCTGGCAGGTAATCATCGCCAGCGTGCTGGCCAACGGCTACATCAGCCTCGGCTACGGCGCGCTGCCGGCCCTGGTGGTCAGCGAGGTCGACGCGGGTGAGACCGGGGTGGCGACGAGCATGAACGCGATCGCCCGCACGATCGGCAGTTCGGTGGCCGCGGCGCTGGTCGCCATGCTGCTCAGCCGCACCGTGGCCGGGGTGCCGATGGAGAGCAGCTTCCTGGCCGTGTTCCTGGGCGGTGCGGTGACCTCCGCGCTCGTGCTGGCGCTGATCGCCGTCTCGCGACCGACGCCACGGCCGGCCACCGCGGGTGCGGAATCAGAGCAGGCGCGCTACGAAACCCGTGCCATGAACCACGAGTGGGGTTAACGCAGCGCCGCGAGGTTGGCCACGGACTTGCGCACATCCGACTCGATCACCTTGGCGACCAGGGTGCCGATGCGGGTGCTGAGCAGCCCGCCGGACAGGTCGGCCACCACCTGGAACGTCGAGCCGCCGCCGTCGTCGCGCACGCACATGGTCAGCGCGATCCGCACACCGGGCCGGCCGCGCCCGGTCAGCTCGATGACCTTGGGCTCGTCGTAGCGGGTCACCCGCCAGTGGATGGTGTTGCGGAACCCCTTGACCTTGATCAGCGAGGACACGCACGTCCCGACCTCGATGTCGGCGGGCACCTCGCTGCGCCAGCCGCCGAAGATCGTCAGCCACTCGTCGAAGCGGCTCAGGTCCGAGGCCAGCGCCCAGGCGTTCTGCGGGCTGAGATCCGACGACACCGAGACATCCACTGCTGCCATGTCCCCCCGGTACCCGACACCCGGCCCGGTAAACGGCCGTTCGGGGCGATCTTGGTCCCCGCAGGTGCGAAACTGATCGCGAAGGCGACGCGATGCGAGACCGACCAGGGGACCGACCGGGGCAGTCGGCCGGTGTGACGACGCCCATAGAGACGCCTCTTCTCGTACTGAACAGGGCGGAAAACGAAGGAATCCATTGTGGATTTGTAAATTCGTTGCGGAAACGGTTGCGAAGGGCCGCGTCATCCGCGATTGTTTTTACAGCTTTTCGGGGGGCTGCTTGAGGAGGGTCTGCACTGACCGGGTCAAAAATCACCGCTGTCGACAAATCGTCGAGCAACGACGGGACGTCCGCCAAGGGCGCTCCGGTCATCGAGATCGAACACGTCACGAAACGGTTCGGTGACTACGTCGCCGTGGCCGACGCGGACTTCTCCATCGCGTCGGGCGAGTTCTTCTCGATGCTGGGGCCGTCCGGGTGCGGCAAGACCACGACGTTGCGCATGATCGCCGGGTTCGAGACCCCGACGTCCGGTGCCATCCGGCTGGAGGGCAGGGACGTGTCGAAGGTGCCGCCGCACAAACGCAACGTCAACACCGTCTTCCAGCACTACGCGCTGTTCCCGCACATGACGGTGTGGGACAACGTCGCCTACGGGCCGCGCAGCAAGAAGCTGGACAAGGCCGAGGTGCGCAAGCGGGTCGACGAGCTGCTCGAGATCGTGCGGCTCAGCGACTTCGCCGACCGCAAGCCCGGCCAGCTCTCCGGCGGCCAGCAGCAGCGTGTCGCCCTGGCGCGCGCGCTGGTCAACTACCCCAGCGCGCTGCTGCTCGACGAGCCGCTGGGCGCTCTGGACCTCAAGCTGCGCCACACCATGCAGTTCGAGCTCAAGCGCATCCAGCGCGAGGTCGGGATCACGTTCATCTACGTGACCCACGACCAGGAGGAGGCGCTGACGATGAGTGACCGCATCGCGGTCATGAACGCCGGCAACGTCGACCAGATCGGCACGCCCACCGAGATCTACGACCGGCCCGCCACGGTGTTCGTCGCCAGCTTCATCGGCCAGGCCAACCTGTGGAGCGGCCGCCAGACCGGACGCACCAACCGCGACTTCGTCGAGGTCGACGTGCTCGGGACGACGCTGAAGGCCCGGCCCGGCGAGACGACGATCGAACCGGGCGGCCACGCCACCCTGATGGTGCGCCCGGAGCGGGTGCGGGTCTCCGTCGAGGAACCGACCGGCGACATCGCCACTGTGCGGGCGACGGTCACCGACCTGACCTTCCAGGGGCCGGTGGTGCGGCTGTCGGTGGCCGCGCCGGACGGCTCGCCGGTCGTCGCGCACGTCGGCCCCGAACAGAACCTGCCGTTGCTGCGGCCCGGTGACGAGGTGTACGTCAGCTGGGCGCCGGACGCCTCGCTGGTGCTGCCGGCCGCTGACATCCCGACCACCGAGGATCTCGAAGAGATGCTCGACGCTCCCTAAGTGCGGGGTCGTCTCCGCTTCCCCACCTTCCCTCGACGAAAGGCATAGTCGCCATGTCCAATCTGGATCCCCGCCTCGCCCGCTTCGCCGCCAACCGCACGTCGCGCCGCCGCTTCCTCGGCGGAAGCGCCGCGGCCGCCGCAGCGCTGGCGCTCGGCCCGTCGCTGCTGGCCGCCTGTGGCTCCGACAGCTCCCCGGCGGGCGACACCTCCACCGAGGGTGGCCCCGCCAGCGGCACCCTGCGCGTCTCGAACTGGCCGCTGTACATGGCCGACGGGTTCATCGCCGCGTTCCAGCAGGCGACGGGCATCACCGTCGACTACAAGGAGGACTTCAACGACAACGAGCAGTGGTTCGCCAAGGTCAAGGAGCCGCTGGCCCGTAAGCAGGACATCGGCGCCGACCTGGTGAACCCGACGTCGTTCATGGCGAGCCAGGTGCACGGCCTGGGCTGGCTCAACGACTTCACCCCCGACGGCATCCCGAACAAAAAGAACCTGCGCGAGGATCTGCTCAACGCGCAGATGGATCCCGGCCGCAAGTGGAGCGCCCCGTACATGGCCGGCATGGTCGGCGTGGCCTACAACCGCGCCGCCACCGGCCGCGAGATCACCACGATCGAGGATCTGTGGGCTCCGGAGTTCAAGGGCCGCGTCAGCCTGTTCACCGACTTCCAGGACGGCCTGGGCATGATCATGCAGTCGCTGGGCGGTGACCCGGCGGCGCCGACCCTGGAGTCGGTGCAGAAGGCCATCGACGTGGTGGCCGAGCAGAAGGCCAAGGGCCAGATCCGCCGGTTCACCGGCAACGACTACGCCGACGACCTCGCCGCCGGCAACATCGTTATCGCCCAGGCGTATTCGGGTGACGTGGTGCAGCTGCAGGCCGACAACCCGGATCTGCAGTTCGTGGTGCCGGAGTCGGGCTGCACCGACTTCCTCGACACCATGGTCATCCCCTACACCACGCAGAACCAGAAGGCGGCCGAGGCCTTCATCGACTACATCTACGACCGGGAGAACTACGCGAAGCTGGTGGCCTACACCCAGTTCGTGCCGGTGCTGTCGGACATGACCGAGGCGCTCGACAAGCTCGATCCGGAGCTGGCCAAGAACGAACTGATCAACCCGTCGCCGGAGACGCTGGCCCGGGTCAAGGCGTGGGCGCCGCTGGAGGACGAGCAGAAGCAGGAGTACGCCACCCTGTACGCCGCAGTCACGGGCGGCTGATCGATGGCAGGAGTCGCCACCAGCGGGCGCCAGCGCAGCAGGATCGCCCCGTACCTGATGGTCCTGCCTGCGCTGGTGTACCTCGCGATCTTCTTCGTCGTTCCGTTCATCACGCTGGCGCGGATGTCGCTGTCGACCGCGAGCGGGTCGGTTTTCCTTCCGACACTGACGTTTTCGTGGGACTTCGGCAACTACGCTCAGGCGTTCTCGGACTTCCGGGGCCCGATCCTGAGGTCGTTCGGGTACGCGACCACGGCGACCGTGCTGTGCATCGTGCTGGCGTTCCCGCTGGCCTACGTGATCGCGTTCAAGGCGGGGCGGTTCAAGAACCTCATCCTCGGCCTGGTCATCCTGCCGTTCTTCGTGACGTTCCTGATCCGCACCATCGCGTGGAAGACGATCCTGTCCGATGACGGCTGGGTGGTCGACGCCCTCAACGCGCTGGGGCTGCTCAGCGAGGGCCGGCTGCTGTCGACGGGCTGGGCGGTGATCGGCGGGCTGACCTACAACTGGATCATCTTCATGATCCTGCCGCTGTACGTCAGCCTGGAGAAGATCGACCCGCGGCTGATCGAGGCGTCCAAGGACCTCTACTCGTCGAACTTCCGCAGCTTCACGAAGGTGATTCTGCCGCTGTCGATTCCGGGTGTGCTGGCGGGCAGCCTGCTGGTGTTCATCCCAGCTGCCGGTGACTTCATCAACGCCGAGTACCTGGGCAGCACGCAGACCACGATGATCGGCAGCGTGATCCAGAAGCAGTTCCTGATCGTCAAGGACTACCCGACCGCCGCGGCGCTGTCGATGGTGCTGATGATCATCATCGTGACCGGGGTGCTGCTCTACACCCGGGCGCTGGGCACGGAGGACCTGGTATGACCGCGACCGGCTTGTCCGAGGCTACCTCCCCGGAGGCGGCCCCCGTTGTGAAGGGCTCGCGCAAGTGGGGCGATCTGCTGCTGCGGGCGGTCGCGGGTCTGGTACTGCTGTACCTGTTCCTGCCGATCTTCGTGATCGTGCTGTTCTCCTTCAACGATCCGCAGGGCAAGTTCAACTACAGCTGGCAGGGCTTCACCCTGGACAACTGGAAGGACCCGTTCAAGTACCCGGCGCTGACCGAGGCGCTGAAGATGAGCCTCAACGTCGCCGCGGTGTCGACCTCGATCGCGCTGGTGCTGGGCACGCTGGTGGCCATCGCGCTGGTGCGTCAACGCTGGCGGGGTCAGCGGGCGGTGGACACGTTTCTGATCCTGCCGCTGACCGCCCCCGAGGTCGTGATGGGTGCGGCGCTGCTGGTGCTGTTCCTGGACCTGGGCTGGGCCACCGGCTACACGACGATCGTGTTGGCGCACATCGCATTCGAGGTGAGTTTCATCGCGATGACGGTGCGCGCCCGGGTGCGCGGGTTCGACTGGACGCTCGAGGACGCCTCGCTGGATCTGGGCGCCAGCCCGGCGCGGACGTTCTTCAAGGTGACGCTGCCGCTGATCGTGCCGGGCATCGTCGCGGCGGGCATGCTGTCGTTCGCGCTGTCGCTCGACGACTTCATCATCACCTACTTCGTCAGCGGCTCGACGGTCACCTACCCGCTGTACGTGAACGCGGCGGTCAAGGCGGCGGTGCCGCCGCAGATCAACGTGCTCGCGACGGCGATCCTGGTGGTCAGCCTGGTGCTGCTGGCGCTGGGAACGCTCTACCGGCGCAAGCGGATCGACGTCTCCTAGCGCGCCCCTAGAGCGTCACGGTCACCGCGACGCGACCCTGCGCGTCGCGGTGCGCCACCGCATGCCCGGTCTGGTCGCGGCCGTCGAGGTTGAGCAGGGTGAGCGGTCCGCCGTCACCGGTGAAGTTGCGCCACCACACCTTCTTGTCGGGCGCCATGACGTGGATGGTGATCTCGTCGCCGCTGCGCCGGTACGCCACCGGGGTCTCGACGACCCGCCCGGTGCGGCGACCGGTGTAGCGGATCCGGATCATGCTGCGGCGCGCGAACCGGCCGAGGATCGGCGCCTCGATCAGTCCGACGAACAGTTTGTTGAACACCCCGACGAGCGGGGAGCCGAAGATTCCGCGGTCCATGCCGCCAATCTATGCCGGTTCAGGCGCCGACGTCGGCCGGCACCGCGGGCGGGGTGCGCGCACCCGTGCGGGCGGCGCCCACGCCCGCGGCCACCACACAGCACATGCCGACGACGCCGACCACGCTGGGCACCTGGTGCAGCATGAGCAGCCCCAGCACCATCGCCATGGCCGGCTCCAGCGCCATCAGCGTGCCGAACGCGGCGGCGGTGAGCCGACGCAACGCCATGAGTTCCAGCGCGAACGGCACCACCGGCAGCAGGATGGCCACCCCGGCGCCGATCATCAGCATCTCCGGGGTCATCCGCGGCAGCGCGATGTGGCCGACGGTCAGGGTGGCCACCACCGCGGCCACCGGCATCGACACCGCGAGCGCGTTGATGCCGGAGACCTCGTCACCGGCGCGCTGGGTCAGCAGGATGTACACGCCCCAGCACACCGCCGACCCCAGCGCGTAGAGGACGCCGACGGTGTCGACCTCCCCCGCCCACGGCTGGGTGAGCAGCAGGACGCCGCCGGCGGCCAGACCCGGCCACAGCAGCCGGCCCCGACCGGTGCCGCGCGCCATCGCGACGGCGAGCGGCCCGAGGAACTCGACCGCGCTGGCGGTGCCCAGCGGGATGCGCGCCAGCGCCTCCATGAACAGCAGGGTGATGCCGCTGGTCACCGCGCCGAGCAGCACGCACAGCCGGAAGCTGCGCCAGGTGAAGTCGGCGGGCCTCGGGCGGACGATGGCCAGCATCAGCAGCCCGGCCCAGGCCAGACGCACCCACGCCGCACCCTCGACACCGACGCGGTCGATCAGCAGCACGGAGATCGCAGCACCCGTCTGCACGCTCACCATCGCGGCGACCGCCATCGAGGCGCCGATGCGGGTCTGGCTCATCACCAGTGCATTGAACGCGAGGTCAACCGTTCGTGTCCACGTGATTTAGATGGACATACCGTTCACGAATTATGAACGGTTAGCCACTGCCGCTGACGGCGGACGAAGGCCGCGTCGACGACGGCTCCGTGGCCCGGCACATAGACCGCGGACTCGCCGCCCAACTCGAGAACCCGGTCCAGTGTCGCCGGCCATGCCGCCGGATCCGAGTGTGTGTCGAGCACCGGATCGCCGGACTCCTCGACGAGGTCACCGCAGAACACCACGGCGGGATCGGTGCCGGCGAGGACGACGATCAGGTCGTGGTCGGTGTGGCCGCGGCCCGGGTGCCGCACCGCGACCCGCTGCCCACCGAGGTCGATGTCGGCCGACCACACCAGCCGCTGCGGGGTGCGCCAGGCGGCGAGGGCCTCGTCGACGGCCGCGGGGTCGGCGCCGTAGCGCACCGCCTCGGCGCGCACGTCGTCGCGACGCTCGGCCAGGGTCTGCGCCACCGGTGGCGCGGCGTACACGGTGGCGTCCGGAAAGGTGGACGCGCCGAGCACATGATCGAAGTCGTGGTGGGTGAGCACGACATGGCGCACCGGGACGCCGGCAAGGTCGGCGGCGTCGGCAGCGATCCCCCGCGCCTCGGCCAGTGTGGTGCCGGCGTCGACCAGCAGAGCGCTCTCAGTGCCCCACACCAGCCCGACGGTCACGTCGCAGAACGCCAGCCGACACCGAAACGCTCTGTCCGCCAGCCGTTCCCACTGGTTGTGCACCAGCCCAGGGTAACGGGCGCTAGAGCCGGGCCAGGCTGAATGGATAGCGCAGGGTTCCGGGGCGGCCGTCACAGCCGGCGGCGAAGGAGGACTCCAGCCAGCCCGCCCGGGTGACCGGATCCCAGGTGTAGACATCCCGGGTGGCCACCACGGGGCCGAAATACACGTCGCCGCACCGTAGTCCGTCGGGGACATCCACGCTCAGCACCCACTGCCCGTCGACCAACGCGGCGTCGCCGCGGTAGGAGAACGCCTTCGCGATCGGCTGCGGAATCGCCGTCACGCGCAGACACTCGGGAATATCGCCTTTGCAGCGCGAGAGTGACCACATCCAGGTGTGGAAGTCGTAGCGGCCCTCGATCACCAGATGGAAGATGCCGTACTGCGTGTCGGCGCGCGCGGTGGCGGGTGCCAGCACGGCCGAGATCAGCAGGACGACGGTAGCCAGCGCGGCCCTCATGACCGTTCTCCTTCGAGCGTCGAGAGGTCGAGACCCCTGGTCTCCCGGATACAGGCCAGCGCCGCGATGGTCACGGCGCCGCAGCCGGCCGCCAGGAGCATCAGCGGCGTGCTGCGGACCTGTGTCGCCAGCAGCACGCTGGCCAACAGTGGTGTGAAGCCGCCGCCGACCAGCGCGGCCAGCTGATAGCCCATCGACACACCGGTGTAGCGCACGCTGGTGCCGAACAGTTCCCCCAGCAGGGCGCCCAGCGGCGCGTACATCGCCGACTGCAGCACCTGGCCGAGCACCATCGCGGCGTAAAGCAGTGCGACAGAACCGCTGTCGACCATCGCGTACATCGGCCACGCGAACGCCACGATGCCCACCGCCCCGCCGAGCACGACGGCACGCCTGCCGGTGCGGTCCGACAACGCGGAGAACAGCGGAATGGCCACCAGTGCCGTGCACGAGACGAACAGCACGCCCGTCATCACCGTCGACGTGTCGTAGCCGATCGTGGTGGCGTAGCTGATCATGTAGGTGCTCAGCAGCGCGGTGAGCGCGAACGGGCCGATTCCCACCGCCGTGGCCAGCAGGAAACTCACCGGACGCCGCAGCACCTCGACGAACGGCAGCCTGCGCCGCTGCGGTGCCGCCTTCTCGAACACCGGCGACTCGGCGACCTGCATCCGGATGTACAGGCCGGCGGCCAGCAGCAGCGCGCTCAGCAGGTAGGGCACCCGCCAGCCCCAGGACAGCATGGCGTCCTCGGGCAGCCAGGTCACCATCGTGACGACCAGGGTCGCCAGCAGCGACCCGATGGGAGAACCCATCTGCATCAGCCCGTTCCAGAAGCCGCGGCGCTGCGGGTCGGCGTGTTCGGCGACCATCAGCGTGGCACCGCCCCACTCGCCGCCGAGTGCGATGCCCTGCACGATCCGCAGCACAACCAGCAGCACCGGCGCGGCCACCCCGATCGCGGCGTAGCCGGGCAGCAGACCGATCAGGAAGCTGGACACACCCATCAGGGTCATGGTCAGCACCAGCATCGACTTGCGGCCGAGCCGGTCACCGAAGTGGCCGAACAGGATTCCCCCGATCGGCCGGGCGACGTACCCGGCGGCGAAGGTGCCGAACGAGGCGATGGTCGCGACCGCGGGATCGGAGTTCGGGAAGAACACCTTGCCGAACACCAGGGCGGCGAGGCTGGCGTAGATGAGGAAGTCGTAGTACTCGATCGCGGTGCCGAGCATGCTGGAGACGGCCACCCGTCGCAGCGACGACGCAGCCGGGGGCTGCGAGGATTTCACCGCGAACTCCACTCCCCCACCTTTTCAGCAGCCCGTACCGGATCGGATCCGTCGTCCCGCTCAGCGGACGGCCGAGAGCTCTGTCGCCCGAACCGGACCTATCGTGCGCCGGTGAGCGGTAAGAAGAAGACGATGAACACGCGTGGGCTGGCGTTGTGCGCGGGAGCCGTCGCCGTCACCGGGATGGTGGCCGCGACACCGGCGCAGGCCGCCGACGACTGGGGCCTCAACGGCACCTACATCGCCACCTCCAACGGTGACTTCGCCAACATCAACCACGTTCTGCACCCGCTCCCCAGCCTGCGCAGCACCTGGACGATCTCGACCACGTGCAGCTATCCCACCGAGTGCACCGGCACGGTGCACAGCGAGTTCGGCTGGACCGAGACGATCTACAAGAAGGGCGGTGTCTGGTGGGTCAAACACCGCATCCCGGACTGGGTGCCCTGCGAGGACGGTACCGCCGCGCCGGGACTGCAGGAGTTCCGGTTCGTCCCGGTCAACGAGGACGGCAGCAGGGTCGACGAGTCGTCGACGACGCTGGCCGGTGAGGACCGCACCACGGGCGAAAGCGGCGCGTGCGGGATCAACAGGCCGGTCTTCATCACGATGCCGTTCAAGCTCGTCAAGGTCGGCTGAGCCGAAACCCTGGTCAAACGAAAAGCCGGGCGGGGTCACCCCGCCCGGCTTTTCGAGCTCTGCTGTCCGGGGCCTACCGGCCGGCGGTGAGCAGGTCCTGCCACGACTTCGGCGGCTCCACCAGGTCTGTCTTGCGGAACACGTCGCCGTCCGGCGTCGCGTACTGACCGGTCTGCGGATCGTAGGTCGCGAAAGCGACTGTCGGGCCGTCGATCTGCGCTGAGCTCGGCGTCACCGGAGCCGCCTCCGGTGCCGGCTCGGCCGGTGCGGGCGACGCACCCTGCGGTACCCCGTTGTCGGGGGCATCGGCGTGCCCTCCACCGGGGCGAAGATCCGCTCCCCGAAGTCCACCCGGTCGTCGGGCATGACACCCTGGCGGATCAGGTTCGGGTCGATCGGGTACGGCCCGAGCGAGTGCTGGCGCATCGCCAGCGGCTCGTACGGCTTGTCGCTGCGGCAGATCTCGACCGTGGGAGCGCGCTTGCCCGGGTTGTTCATGCACGGGTAGTTGCGCGCACCGCGCACGCCGATCGGCGAGTCCTGCGGCAGCTTGCAGTACAGGCCGTCCGGGGTGTCGACGATCGTCTCGTCCTCCGGAGAGCGCCACATGCTGGGCGGCAGGAACCCGACCGTGCAGGCCGGCGGGTCGTTCATCGCCATGGTGAAGTCGCCCATCGCCATACCGGTCGGGTTGTTGCGCGCGACGCCGACGGTCTGGGTGGCCGCCACGTACGGCGGGAAGAGCACCAGAAGCTGTTCGATCCCGGCGTGATAGGTGACGCCCACCTCGCCGATCGACGTCAGGTTGGCCAGCAGCAGTGGCAGTGTCGCCTTCACGTCGTTGAACAGTCGCGACGCCTCGTCCGCGGCGCCGGGGGCGGCGTCGAGCAGTGCCCGGAACTGCGGGTCGTTGGTCACCAGCTGGCCGGTGATGCCGGCGACGCTGCGTGCCCAGGTGCGGATGGCGTCGGCCGACTGTGCCTGCCCGTCCAACAGTGGGCGGCTGTCGGCGAGTAGCGCCCGGGTCCGGTCGGCCACCTTGTTGCCGTCGCCGACAACCGTTGCCGCCGAGTCGATCATCGACCCGAAGTCGTATCCGGTCCCGTCGAACGCCTGGTAGGTCTCGTCGAGCAGCTCGCTGATCTTCTCCCGCGGGATGCTGTCCACCATCGCGCTGAGCTGATCGAGCATCGGCCCCACCGACTGCGGCACCGAGGCCTTGTCCCGCGGGATCACCGACCCGTTCTGCAGATAGGGTCCGTCGGTGTTGTCGGGCAGCAGATCGACATACTGCTCACCGACCGCCGACACGCTGCGCACGGCGGCCCTGGTGTCGGCCGGGATCTTCGGCGACGTCGCCAGCGACAGCGTCGCCACCGCGCCGTCGCGGGTCGGCTTCACCTCCAGCACCTTGCCCATCTGGACACCGCGGTAGGTGACGTTGGAGAACCGGTACAGCCCACCGGTGTTCGGCAGCTCCAGTTGCACGGTGATGCGGCCGATCCCGAGCAGTGTGGGCAGCTGAACGTAGTTGAACACCATCAGCGCGATACCCACCACCGACGCGATGGTGAAGATGATCAGCTGGTTTCGGACGAAGCGGGTCAGCATCAGTTCCCCCCGTTCTCGGCGGGCCCGGGCGCGGACGGATCCGTGGTCAGGTGGTCAGCCGGCAGCCCCTCCTCGGGCGACTGGCCCGCGGAGTGCTCGACGGACTCGGCCACCGGCGGGAGATCAGCCACCTCGATTGGGCCCGGGGTGATCGGGGCGTTGAGCGGATCGCGGGTGTACGTCAGATACCACGGGTCACCGGGCGCGGGCACCATCGGCGCACCCTCCTGGCCCCAGCGGGTACCCAGGAACAGTCCTCGCTTCAACCGGGGGATGGTGAAGTCGAAGATGATGAACTGGTTCAGGTAGTCGCCGCGGATCGCCCGGTCGATGAAGTTCTGGGTGTACGGGAAGGTCGGCGCGTACGACAGCACCGTCCCGAGGTCCCCGCCGACGTCGGCGAGCGCCTTCAGCGTCGGCTCCAGGTTGGTCAGGTTGCGCACCAGATCATCTCGGGTGTCGTTGATCAGACCGGAGGCGGTGTCGGAGAACTCCCCCAGCCGCTCCAGCGCCTCGGTGATCCGGGGACGCTCGTTGACGAGCACCTCCAGCGCGGGTGGGATGCGCTTGAGCGCGGCCGCGACCTTGTCGCGTTCGGCGGCGAACGTGCCCGACATCCGGTTCATCGCGTTGATCGCCGCGTTGACGTCGTCGCGCTGTTCGTCGAGCATGCCGACGAAGTCGTTGAGGCGCAGCAGCAGATCCCGGATCTGGCTCTCCCGGCCGTTGAGCGCCGCGTTGAACTCCCGGACGATGTCGCCCATCTGGCCGAGGCCGCCCCCGTTGACCACCACGGCCAGAGACGACAGCGTCTCCTCGGTCGAGGGGTACGTCGAGGACCGGTCCAGGGTGATCGTCGAGCCCGGCGCCAGTCGGCCCTCCGGGGTCTCGCCCAGCGGCGGATCCAGCGCCAGATGCATCGAGCCGAGCAGGCTGGTCTGCCCGACGGTGGCCACCGCGTTCGCCGGCACCACGACATCCGGGCGCACCGACACCTCGATGTCGGCGTGCCAGTCGCGCACCTTCATCGAGGCGATACTGCCGACCACGACGTCACCGATGAGCACCGGCGAATTCGGTTCCAGCGAACCGACATTGGCGACCTGCACGTGGTAGACCGACGCGTCGGCACCGCGGCCGACGGTGCCGGGCAGCGGCAGCGAGTTCACACCGTCGAAGGTGCAGCCGGTCGACAGCACAAGGACGGTGCACGCGGCGGCGACGAGCCGGATCGGCCTGATCATGACGGCGCCTGGCCTTCCGTGGGAGCTTCGGCGGGCAACAGCATGTCCTGCAGCGACGTCGGCTGCGGGGCCGGTGCAGGGGCCGGGCCCGGCGGGATCGGCGCACCCGGGAACAGGGCGGGCTGAGGTACGGCCGGCAACCCATGCGGGGTGTACGCACCCGGAGGTGCGGGCGGGTTGTCCCAGCCGGGCGGCGGCGGGATGTCGCCGGCACCGGTGTAGGCCGACACCGCCGGTGCCTGTTCCGGGGGCTGCGGCGCGCCGCCGGCACCACCGGGTGCGATCGCGGGATCGGAGTAGATCAGGTTCCACGGGCTCGGCGACTTCTGCAGATACACGTTCAGCGGCATCGGGATGTTGTTGAAGTTCATCAAGCGCAGTGCCGGGCCGAGGTATTCGGCGCACGCCTTGGCCGCGTCGTCGGCCGTGACGTTCTTGAGGGCACCGATCCCCGAGCAGATCAGCTGCACCGGGTTGGCGAAGTTCGCCATCGCGAAACTGCCGATCATCGTTCCGGTGTCCGGGTTGTAGATGTTGTAGCCGTTGGCGAGGGCGTTCGGGGCGGCGTGCAGCAGGTTCTCCAGCACCAGGCGGTTGTCGGCGAGGTTCTTGGTGACCTCGGCCAGCCGCTGGATCTGCTCGGCGGTCTGATTGCGCGAACCGGCCACGAACCGCTGCACCTCACCGACCGCCTCGGACAGATGGGTCAGCGCGGCGTCGAGATCGGAACGGCTGGAATCGATCACGCTGCTGACCGTGGCCAGCCGGTCCTGGAACTGCACGATCTGGGTGTTGCTGTCGCGCAGTGCGGTCACGAAGGTCTGCAGGTTCGAGATGATGTCGACGATGTTGCCGCTGCCGTCGGCGAGGATGCGGCCGACCGCGGACAGCTGGGTGATGGTCTCCCGCAGCTTCTCACCGTTGCCGTCCATCGCGTTGGCGGCGCTGTCGATGAACCGGCTGACCGAGGTCTGCGAGATCTCGCCGTTGGGGCCGAGATCGGTGGCCAGCCGGGTCAGCTGTTCTTTGACCTCGTCCCACTCCACCGGGACCGCGGTGCGGTCGACACCGAGGACCGCGTCGTCGGGCAGCGTCGGGCCGCTCTCCTCGTAGGCGGGTGCGAGCGCGACATAACGGGACGACACCAGGTTCTGCGCGACGATCACCGCTTTGACGTCGGCCGGGATCGGCACATCGCGGTCGACGGCGAGCCGCATCCGGGCCTGCGCACCGTCGGGTTCGATCGACTCGATGGTGCCGACCCGCACGCCGGCGACGCGGACCTCGTCGCCGGGGTAGATCCCCGTCGCGGAGGTGAAGTACGCGGTGATGGTGCGCGGACCGAAGAACGCCTGCCGGACCACGACGACGGTACCGGCGACGAGCAGGGCCGCCAGCGCCACCGCCAGCACGGTGGACAGCCTCTTGCGCGGCATCATCGGGAGCCTCCCGGAATACCGTTGAAGGGGAACGGGAATTCGGCGCGCGGACCGGCGTTGTCCGGCGGCTGGCCGGCGTTGACACCGCGGCGGTAGCCGAGCGCGTAGTCCAGGAACGGCTGCAACGACCCGCCGGGCAGCAGGTTCCCGACGAAGGCGTTGTAGTAGTACCCGTTGTTGACGGACTCGCCCTGTGTCAGCTGGTATCTCGCCAGACCCTTGAGCGCCTGAACGACGTTGTCGCGGTTGCGCTCGAGCATCTCGTAGACGGCGTTGAGCTTCTCCAGGGTGGGCGCCAGCTCCTGTTCGTTGTCGGCCACCAGACCCTTGAGATGCTGTGCGACCGCGGAGGTGTTCGCGAGCAGGTTGACGATGGCGTGCCGACGCTGCTCGAGCACCCCCATCAGGTCGTTGGCGTTGAGCAGCAGCGTGTTGAGCTGCTGGCTGCGCTCGGAGAGCACCCCGGTCACGTCGGCCGCGCTGCTGAGCAGCCGGCCCAGCGACTCGTCGCGGCTGTTCATCGACTGCGACAGCCGGCTCAGCCCTTCGAACGTGGGCCCGAGTTGCGGGGCGATGCGGTCGATGGTCTCCGACAGCGTGTCCAGGGCGTGGTTGATCGACGCGGTGTCGGTGGCCGCCGTGTTGGCGGTGAACTCGCTGACCGCCTCGGTCAGCGAGTACGGTGACGAGGTCCGCGACACCGGGATCACCTCGGTCGGGCGCAACTTGCCCTCACCCGCCGGTTCCAGGGTCAACACCCGCTCCCCCAACAGGGTTCCGGTGCGGATGTGCGCGGTGGTCTGCGACCCGAGCGGAACCGTGCTCTTGACGGTGAACGTCACCAGCGCCCTGCCCTTGTCCAGGGAGACGTCGGAGACTGACCCGACCGTCATCCCGGACACCTTGACGTCGTTGCCCGGGGCGAGTCCGCCGGCCTCGGTGAACAGCGCCTGGTAGCGCAGCGACGTCGCCCACGAGTACAGCCGTTCCGGCTGCAGGCCGACGGCGATGACGAGCACGATCAGCACCACGCCGATGAAGCCGGCCCGCATCAGTTGGTGGCCACGGTATTTCTGCATCAGGGCTCACCGCACCTTCCGGTGTCTTGGAGGACCCACGGGAATTGGGCGGTGCGGCCCTGCAGATCGGTGACCCGCACCGAGATCCCGCACAGGTACTGGTTGATGAAGCTGCCGTAGGCGCCGAGCCGCACCATCTTCTTGAAGTTGTTCGGCGCCTTCTGCAGCGAGATGTCCATCAGCGGAATGTCCTTCTCGAGGAGGGGCGCCACCCGGTTGAGCTCGTCGACGGTTCCGGCCAGCGGCGTGCGGGCCTGGCTCATCAGGTCGGCCAGCGAGGCGGTGCCCGCGTCGAGCGCGGTGATCGCCTCCCCGATCGGGTCACGATCGTTGGCCAGGCCGGTGATCAGCTGCTCCAACTGGTCGACCGCGGTGGAGAACTGGTCGCCGTTCTCGGAGATGACGGCCATGACCGCGCTCAGGTTGTCGATGAGTTCACGCACGGTCTGGCCGTTGTCGGCGATCGCGTTGGTGAACGACGAGGTCTTGGCGAACAGCGATTCGACGTTGCCGCTCTCGCCCTGCAGGATCTGGATCAGCGAGCTGGTCAGCGCGTTGACGTCGTCGGGGTTCAGCCCCCGGATGACCGGTTTGAGGCCGCCGAGCAGCAGGTCGAGATCCAGTGCCGGTTCGGTCTGCTCGGCCGGGATGCGTGCGCCCGCAGGCAGGATCGACGCGGATCCGGGGCTGTCGATGAGCTCGAGGTAGCGGTCACCGACCAGGTTGAGGTAGCGCACCGCCACCTTGGTGCCGGCGGTGAGCGCGATGTCGGAGTTCGCGTCGAAGTCGACGACGACGGTGGCGTCCGGCTGCAGCGTGACGTCCTTGACGGTGCCGACCCGGATACCGGAAACCCGAACGGAGTCACCGGGTTTGAGGTCGGATACGTCGTCGAACACCGCGGAGTAGCTGTGCGCGGACCCCGAGCGGTACTGACCGAAGATCACGAACAGCCCGGCGGTCAGCAGCAGCATGACCACCCCGAACACGCCGAACTTGATACCGGTGGCTCTCATCCGGGCATCCCCACCTGTGCGGTGTTACGCGGCGGCCCGTCGATCGGGCCGAACAGCGCCTGCTTGAGCGCGTCGGAGTTCAGCAGGATGCCCTGGTTGCCGTAGGCGGCGCGGCTGGCGTTGGTGTCGGTGACGACGTACGGCGCCCGCTCCTCGTAGCCGAGCTCGGGCAGGCCGGCGCACTGCGGCCCACCCTTGGCCGCGACCTTCGGCAGGTTACTGGGATAGCGGTAGCGCTCGGAGCCGAGGACGAAGGAGTCCAGCAGCAGCACACCCGGAACCGGAAGCGGCGCCGCGGTGGCGAGCGGAACCATGCCCTTGAGCATGCAGTTGATAGCGGGGCTGTACTGGTTGGTCAGATCGGTGGTGGGCACCAGCAGCCTCATCACGTCGGTGATGGCCGGCCGGTTCTCGCCGAGGACGTCGTTGCCGACCTCGGCCAGGCCGATCGCGCTGAGCAGCATCGTGTCCAAGTCCTGTTGTTTCTCGACGAGCGTGTCGCTGATGCTGGTCGAGTTGTCGACGATGGTGAGCAGATCCGGGGCGGCATCGGCGTAGCCGTCGAGCACCTCCGGCATCACGGACAGGTCGTGGCTGAGGTTGTCCACCCCGATGGTCGCGAGCATCTCGTCGAGGTCGACCAGCATCTGGCCGAACTTCTCGCCGCGCCCGCTCAGCCCGGACGACAGGGCGCCGAGGGTCTCGTTGAGCTTGGCGGGTTCGATCCTGCTCAGCACGGCGACCAACTGCTCGAAGATCGTGTTGATCTCGACGGTGACGTGCTCGACATCGAGCACCTGACCGGGCCGCACCGACTCCGGTGACGGATCCGGCGGTGGGACAAGGGATACCGACTTGGCGCCGAAGACCGTCGTCGAGCCGATGTCGACCCGCACGTTGGCCGGGATCAGCGACATCGCCTCCGGGTCGATCGCGAGGTGCAGCTTGGCCCGTCCGTCCGGCAGCGGCTCGATCGAGGACACCGTGCCGACCTGGGCGCCGTTCAGCTTCACCCGGGCGTCGGGGTTCATCACCAGACCGGCGCGTTCGGCGATCACCGTCAGCGGTTCGGTCTTGGTGAGATCCCCGCGGAACAGCGCCACCGCCAGCGCGACCACCGCGGCCAGCACCAGAACCGTGACCAGGCCGGTCGCCACCAGCCGCTTGTCTGGCGGGGGTAGCTTTTCCTCTTTCGTCGACATCGCCACCTATCCGGACAGGTTGAAGTTGCCGTTGGAGCCGTAGATCGACAGGGAGACCAGCAGGGTGACCGAGACGACGACGACCAGGGAGGTGCGTACGGCGTTGCCGACCGCCACCCCGACGCCGGAGGGGCCGCCGGCGGCGAAGTAGCCGAAGTAGGTGTGGATCAACAGGATCGTGATCGCCATCAACACCGCCTGCAGGAACGACCAGAGCAGGTCGATCGGGTTGAGGAAGGTGTCGAAGTAGTGGTCATACAACCCGCCGGACTGGCCGAACAACACCACGGTGGTGAACTGGGAGGCCACAAACGACAGGATCACCGCGATCGAGTACAGCGGGGTGATGGCCACCATGCCGGCCACGATCCGGGTCGACACCAGGTATTCGATGGGGCGGATCGCCATCGACTCCAGCGCGTCGATCTCCTCGTTGATGCGCATCGCCCCCAACTGGGCGGTCACCCCGGCGCCGAAGGTGGCGGCCAGCCCGATCCCGGCGACCACCGGTGCGGCGATGCGCACGTTGATGAACGCCGCCAGGAACCCGGTCAGCGCCTCGATGCCGATGTCGCCGAGTGAGGAGTAGCCCTGCACGGCCAGCGTGCCGCCGGCGGCCAGGGTCAAAAAGCCGACGATGGCCACGGTGCCGCCGATCATCGCCAGCGTGCCCGCGCCCATGGAGATCTCGGCGATCAGCCGGATGATCTCCTTGCGGAAGTGCATCGCCGCGTGCGGCACCCCGGCCAGCGCGCGCAGGTAGAACAGCATGTGATCGCCGATGCGCGAGAGCGCATCAACCGGGCGGCGCACCGACCGGGTGAACCGCGGATAGGTCGACCTGAGGATCTGAACAGTGCCCATCTGCGTCACCCCGCCGTCATCCGGATGCCGATGGCGGTGACGACCACGTTGATCACGAACAGCGCCATGAACGCGTACACGACGGTCTCGTTGACCGCGTTACCCACCGCCTTGGCCCCGCCCCCGGAGATCGTCAGCCCGCGGAAACACGCCACCAGCCCGGCGATCAACCCGAACAACGCGGCCTTGACACAGGAGATGATCACCTCCGGCACCCCGGTCAACAACGTGATGCCCGCGGCGAACGCACCCGGGTTGACGTCCTGGATGAACACCGAAAACGTGTAACCACCCAGGATCCCGATGATCACCACCAGGCTGTTGAGCAGCAACGCCACCAACCCGGAAGCCAGCATCCGCGGAGTCACCAACCGCTGCACCGGGTTGATACCCAGCACCTCCATCGCGTCGATCTCCTCGCGGATGGTGCGCGAGCCCAGATCCGCGCACATCGCCGTCGCACCCGCCCCGGCCACAATCAGCACCGTCACGATCGGACCCACCTGGGTCACCGCGCCGAACGCCGCACCGGCCCCCGACAGGTCAGCCGCACCCAACTCGCGCAGCAGGATGTTCAACGTGAAGCTGACCAGCACCGTGAACGGGATCGCCACCAACAACGTCGGCGCCAGCGACACCCGCGCGATGAACCAGCACTGCTCCAGAAACTCCCGCCACTGAAACGGCCGCCGAAACACATAACGCACCGCATCAGCCGACATCGAGAACAACGCCCCCACCGCCTGCATCGGCCCCTGCAGGTTGCGCAACGGCGGCAACCCCGCCGACCACCGGTCGGGTGCGTCAACCATCGATCGGGCCTCCTGTAACTGCATGACCGCACGGGCGCGCACTGCGCCGCATGTCTCGGAGCGCTAGCGTCGCAATCAAGCGATCGGTCGCCCAGTGAGCGTCCCGCTTACCGGGAGGTCCGTTGAATGGAACCTGGGACCGGCGCCGCGGGCACGCGTGGCACGCTGTCTGCGTGACCGATGCAGCAGCTTTCATCGCCCGTGTGCAGAACGACCTCCGTGAGATCCAGACCCCGCAGGGAGTGCTGCGTTACTACGACGCCGGCGAGGGTCCGGTCGTGCTGTTTTTGCACGGCTCGGGCCCGGGGGTGACCGGCTGGCGCAACTTCCGCGGTGTCCTGCCGACGTTCGCCGAGCACTTCCGCTGCCTGATCCTGGAGTTCCCGGGGTTCGGCGTCACCGACGACTTCGGCGGCCACCCCATGATCACCGCGCAGGCCACTGTCGCGCCGTTCCTCGACGCGCTCGGCGTCGACCGTGTCGACATCGTCGGCAACTCGATGGGCGGCGGTGTCGGCATCAACTTCGCGATCAACCACCCGGACCGCATCGGCAAGCTCGTCACCATCGGCGGTATCGGCACCAACATCTTCAGCCCGGGCCCCAGCGAGGGCATCCGGCTGCTGCAGGAGTTCACCGAGGACCCGACCCGGCAGCGCCTGGTGGACTGGCTGAAGTCGATGGTCTACGACCAGTCGCTGGTGACCGAGCAGCTGATCGAGGAGCGCTGGCAGCTGGCCACCGATCCGGAGACGCTGGAGGCGGCGCGCCGGATGTACGGCAAGGCCGCGTTCGCTCAGATGATGGCGTTCATGCGCAGCAGCGACGCGCCGCTGCCCTGGGCCCAGATGCACAAGGTCGCCGCACCGACTCTGCTGACGTGGGGACGCGACGACCGGGTCAGCCCGCTGGACATGTCGCTGATCCCGATGCGCACCATCCCCAACGCCGAACTGCACGTGTTCCCTAACTGCGGGCACTGGGCGATGATCGAGGCCAAGGAGGCGTTCGAGAACGTCGTGCTGGCGTTCCTCAACCGCGGCCGGTAGCAGGCAGAAGACGAAAAAGGGGCGGGCCTGCCGGGCCCGCCCCTTTTCCGCATGTCCGAATCAGGTGGACAGCAACTGGAATCCCTTGTAGCCGGCCCCCGCGACCTCGGCGCAGATGTCGAGGTAGGTGGCGAAGCCGCCGATGAACAGCATGAACCCGCGTGGCTTGCCCGGCACGTTGGCGCCCATGTACCAGGAGTTGGCCTTCGGGAACAGGGTGGCGTCCGCGCGCCGTGTGCATTCGGCGCCCCAGTTGTCCACCGCGTCGGTGGTCGGCTCGATGGCCGCGTAGCCGTGCTCGTCGAGATAGGCGATGGCGTCGGAGATCCAGTTGATGTTGGCCTCCGCGTGCAGCACCATGTTGGCCAGCACCGCGGGCGCCCCCGGGCCCGACACCAGGAACAGGTTGGGGAAACCGTCGATGCCCAGACCGAGGTAGGTGCGCGGACCGTTCGCCCAGTCGTCGGCCAGCTTCTCGCCGCCGCGGCCGCGGATGTCAATCTTGTTCAGCGCGCCGGTCATCGCGTCGAACCCCGTCGCCAGCACCAGGACGTCGACGTCGTAGTGGGCGTCGGTGGTCTGGATGCCGGTGGCGTCGATCGCGGTGATCGGGGTCTGGCGGACGCTGATGAGCTTGACGTTCGGCCGGTTGAAGGTCTGGAAGTAGTTGGTGTCGGTGCAGATCCGCTTGGTGCCGATTGGATGGTCGTTGGGGATCAGCAGATCGGCGACCTCGGGGTCGTCGATGATCGCGCGGATCTTCTCCTCGTAGAACTTCCGGGCCTCCTCGTTGGCCTCGGGGTCGATCATCTGGTCGGAGAACGTCTTGGAGAACAGCACGCCGCCGAGCTGCCACCGCTTCTCGAACGCCTCGCGGCGCTCCTCCGGGGTGCACTCCATGGTCAGCTTGGGGTGCGGCACGTGCGGTGAGCCTCCCCCGCTGCGCCACGACTTCTGCCGCCGCTCGGCGTAGGTGGCCTTGGCCTCGGCGATCTCCTCCGGGGTCAGCGGCCGATTGCCCGCCGGGACACTGTAATTCGGCGTGCGCTGGAACACGTACAGCTGGGACGCCTGCTCGGCGATGATCGGGATGGACTGGATACCCGAGGAACCGGTGCCGATCACCGCGACCCGCTTGCCGGTGAAGTCCACCTCCTCGTGCGGCCAGTGCGCGGTGTGGTAGGTCTCGCCGGCGAAGCTGTCCAGGCCGGGGATGTTGGGGGTCAGCGGCGCCGACAGCGGGCCGGTCGCCATCACCACGAACCGCGCGTTGACCACCTCGCCGGTGTCGGTGGTCACCGTCCAGCGCAGCGTGTCCTCGTCGAGGTGCGCCGAGGTCACCCGGGTGTTGAAGGTGATCCCGCTGCGCAGATCCAGCTTGTCGGCGACCCACTTGATGTACTTGAGGATCTCGCCCTGGGTGGCGTACTTCTCCGTCCAGGTCCACTCCTGCTGCAGCTCGTCGGAGAAGGAGTAGCAGTAGTCGAGGCTCTCGACGTCGCAGCGGGCGCCGGGGTACCGGTTGAAGTACCAGGTGCCGCCCACTTCGGGAGCGGCCTCGAACACCCGGACGCTCAGACCCTGCTCGCGGAACTTGTGCAGGGCGTAGAGCCCGCCGAAGCCCGCACCCACGACGACGGCATCAACGTTGTCCGCATTCACGTTCGACGCTTGTTCGGAGATAGCCACGCCGTCACGGTAAGCCGACGAGAATACGGTGCCCGCCGGCTTTCCCGGTGACCGGACAGTTGCGCCGAGGTGTACCGACCATCGGAACCGCAGGTCGACCCGGCCGGGCCGCGCGCACAGGATCATGCCCATGAACCAAGCCGATACCCGCGTGGCCGCCGCGCTCGTGATCGACCTCGACGGAGTTCAGCACCGGCTGGACTGGCCCCGCGACAAGACGCTCGTCGAGGTGCTGCTCGACGCCGGGATCGAGGCGCCGTTCTCCTGCCGTGAGGGCCGCTGCGGCGCGTGCGTGGCGACCGTGCTCAGCGGAGAGGTCGCCATGGACGCCAACGACATCCTTGAACCGGGCGATGTCGCCGACGGACTGGTGCTCGGGTGCCAGGCCCGGCCGGTCAGCGACGACTGCCACATCGAGTACTGACAGGAAACGCGGTCCGCTGATTGGGAATAGGGGCCATCGGACCGCCCGGTGCGGTAGACCATTCAGGACAAGCACACAGTGAGGATTCAGGATGAGTGAACGCGTACTCGACCGGGTGATGCAGCTGGCCGACCAGTTCCGCGAGCAGGCCGTCGAGGCCGAGCGGATCGGTCGGCTGACCGACACCACGGTCAAGTCGATGAAGGAGATCGGCTCGATCCGGCTGCTGCAGCCCAAGAAGCACGGCGGCTACGAGGTGCATCCCCGCGAATTCGCCGAGACCGTCATGGCCACCGCGGCGCTGGACCCGTCGGCCGGCTGGATCAACGGTGTGGTGGGTGTGCACCCGTACCAGCTCGCCTACGCGGATCCGCGTGTCGGCGAGGAGATCTGGGCCGACGACGTCGACACCTGGGTGGCTTCGCCGTACGCCCCGCAGGGCGTCGCGCGCCCGGTCGACGGCGGCTACATCTTCAACGGCCGCTGGCAGTTCAGCTCCGGCACCGACGCCTGTGACTGGATCATCCTGGGCGCCATGGTCGGCGACGACGAGGGCAAGCCCCTGATGCCGCCGCAGATGCTGCACATGATCCTGCCGCGCAAGGACTACGAGATCGTCGAGGACTCCTGGAACGTCGTGGGTCTGCGCGGCACCGGGTCCAAGGACATCATCGTCAAGGACGCCTTCGTGCCCGCCTACCGCACCATGGACGGCATGAAGGTCATGGACGGCACCGCCCAGCGCGAGGCCGGGATGACCGAGCCGCTGTACCTGATGCCGTGGTCGACAATGTTCCCGCTGGGCATCTCCTCGGCCACCATCGGCATCGCCGAGGGCGCGCTGGCCGCCGCGCTGGACTACCAGCGCTCGCGGGTCAACGCCAGCGGTGTGGCCGTCAAGGACGACCCCTACGTCATGTACGCGATCGGCGAGGCCGCCGCGGACATCAACGCCGCGCGCCAGGAACTGCTGGCCAACGCCGAGCGCATCTACGACATCGTGGCGGCCGGCAAGGAGGTGTCCTTCGAGGACCGCGCCGCCGGCCGGCGCACCCAGATCCGCGCCGTGTGGCGGGCGGTGTCGGCCGTCGACGAGATCTTCGCCCGCTGCGGTGGCAACGCCGCGCGCATGGACAAGCCGCTGCAGCGGTACTGGCGTGACGTGCACGTCGGACAGCTGCACGCGATTCACGTGCCGGGCACCGTGTTCCACGCCTCCGCGCTGAGCTCTCTGGGTGTCGATCCCGAGGGCCCGCTGCGGGCGATGATCTAGAAGGGACGCCATGAGCGATCTGAAGAGCCTCGGCTACGTCAAGATCCAGGCCACCGATATCGAGCGCTGGCGCCACTTCGCGTTCAACGTGCTCGGGTTCGCGCAGGGCTCCGGCCCCGACCCCGACGCGCTGTACCTGCGGATGGACGAACGCGCCGCCCGCATCATCGTGGTGCCGGGCGATGTCGACCGGATCGTCACCGTCGGCTGGGAGGTGCGCGACCACCTCGCCCTGATGCGGGTGAAGTCGACGCTCGAGGCGGCCGGTGTGGCGGTCAAGGAGCTCCCCCTGGCCGAGGCCGACGCGCGCCGCGTCGAGGAGGTCATCGAGTTCGACGATCCGGCGGGCGTGCACACCGAGGTGTTCCACGGGGCGGTGCTGGACCACAGCCCGGTGGTGACCCCGTACGGTGCCCGGTTCGTCACCGGTGACATGGGTCTGGGCCACGTGGTGCTGCCGGCCCTCGACGTCAACGGGTTGTTCGCGTTCTACACCGAGGTGCTCGGATTCAAGTCCCGCGGGGCGTTCCGGGTCCCGGCGCCGCCGGAGTTCGGCCCGGTGCGGATCCGCTTCCTCGGTATCAACGAACGCCACCACAGCCTGGCGATCTGCCCCGCCGCGACGCTGCGCGACCCGGGCCTGATCCACCTGATGGTCGAGGTCGACAGCCTCGACGCGGTCGGCCAGGCGCTCGACCGGGTCAACGCCGAGGGCTTCCAGCTGTCGTCGACACTGGGCAGGCACACCAACGACAAGATGGTGTCGTTCTACGTGCGGGCCCCCGGCGACTGGGACATCGAGTTCGGCACCGAGGGGATGCGGGTCGACGAGACCTATTACACCGCCGAGGAGATCACCGCCGACAGCTACTGGGGTCACCAGTGGGTGTCGGATCTACCCGCGGCGATGCGACCCTGACACGCTGACAGCGAATTCCTGACAACCGCACAAGGCGGCGTCCCGACGGGGCGCCGCCTTGTGCTGTCTGTGGCGACATGCCGTTTTGCCGATCTTTGTGACAGCCCGCACACCCGTGTGCTACAAATAGGCATATTCCTATTAGAAATATCGCTGCGTCGTCGCAGCCGGTTTTCAGGAGGCCACGCATGCCACAGACCGTCGAAACGCCCAGTGCCGTCCTTGACCGCGTGTCGCTGGTCCTCGACGCCTTCGACGGCCCCGGCCGGCTGACGCTGGCCCAGATCGTGCGTCGTACCGGTCTGCCCCGGTCCTCGGCGCACCGGATGCTCGAGCGGCTCGTGCAGCTGCGCTGGCTGCGCCGCGACGGCCGCGACTACGAGCTGGGGATGCGGCTGGTCGAACTGGGCTCGCTGGCCGTGCACCAGGACCGCCTGCACCGCGCCGCGGTGCCGCTGCTGCACGACCTGCACCGCGCCACCGGTCTGGTGGTTCACCTGGCGGTGCTCGACGGCACCGATGTGGTCTACCTGGAGAAGATCGGTGGCCCGATGGCCGCGGCCATCCCGACCCGCGTCGGTGGCCGCCATCCCGCCCACTGTTCGGCAGTCGGCAAGGCGATGCTGGCGTTCGCCCGTGATCTGGACGTCGACTCGATCGACCTGAACAACCGGCGGACCCGCTACTCGATCGGCTCGGCCGCGCAGTTGCGCACCGAGCTGTCCAAGGCCCGCGCCCACGGTGTCGCCTTCGACCGCGAGGAGTCGCTGGTCGGGTTCGGTTGTGTCGCAGCGCCGATCGGCCGCCCCGGTGAGGCGGTGGCCGCGGTGTCGGTGTGCGGGCCGATGAACCGCATGACGTTCGATCAGCGGCTGGTGGCGCCGGTGCGCATGACGGCGATGGGTATCTGGCGCAACGCCGAGGACGGCCCCGCCCGCGTGGCGCCCACCCTGCAGCAGGCCCGTCCCCTGCGCACCGCGTCGGCGGTGCGCCCCGCGGCCCGCGACGCGGAACTGCAGTACGCATGACGCTCGACCCGCAGATCGCCGACCTGATCGAGGCGCTGGACTCGGGTTTCCCCGCGGTGCACACCATGTCCGGCGCCGAGGCGCGGGCGGTGATCCGGTCCCGCTTCGTGCCGCCCGCCGATCCCGAACCCGTCGGCTCGGTGACCGATCTCGACATACCGGGTCCGGACGGTGGCCTGCCGGTGCCGGTGCGCATCTATCACCCGGACGCCGACGGCCCGCTGCCGATCCTGGTGTACGCCCACGGCGGCGGCTGGGTGTTCTGCGATCTGGACAGCCACGACGGGCTCTGCCGTAATCTGTCGAATCTTCTTTCCGCCGTGGTGATCTCGGTGCACTACCGGCGCGCCCCGGAGAGCCGCTGGCCGGCGGCCGCCGAGGACGTCTACGCCGCCACCCGCTGGGCCGCCGAGCACGCGGCGGAGATCGGCGGGGACGCCGACCGTGTGGCGGTCGGCGGCGACAGCGCGGGCGGCAACCTCGCCGCGGTCACCGCCCTGATGGCCCGCGACCGCGGCGGCCCGGCGCTGGTGGCGCAGCTGCTGCTGTACCCGATGATCGACGCGAACTTCGACACCGAGTCATACCGGTTGTACGGCAAGGGTTTCTACAACCCGCGCCCCGCGCTGCAGTGGTACTGGGACCAGTATGTGCCCGAGGTGGCCGACCGCACCCATCCCTACGCGTCGCCGCTGCACGCCGACCTGGACGGACTGCCGCCGGCGGTCGTGGTGCTCGCCGGCCATGACCCGCTGCGCGACGAGGCCGTGGCCTACGCCGACGCGCTCGAGGCCGCGGGCACCCGGGTGGTGCGATGCCCGTTCGAGGGCGGCATCCACGGCTTCATGACCATGCCGATGCTCGACATCGCGCACAAGGCGCGGCGGCAGGCCAGCGAGGCGCTCGCCGCTCTCTGGTGATCAAAGGAGTCACATGACCGACAGCCCTGCCGGATTCGGCGCTGGCTTCGATGCAGGGTTCGATGCCGAGTTCGATGTGGTGGTCGCAGGGTCGGGCGGCGGTGTCGCCGGCGCCTACACAGCTGCGCGAGAGGGCCTTTCCGTGCTGCTCGTCGAGGCCACCGAGCTGTTCGGCGGCACCACGGCGTTCTCCGGTGGCGGCGGCGTGTGGTATCCGTGCAACCCGGTGCTGCAACGCGCGGGCAGCGACGACACCATCGACGAGGCGCTGAAGTACTTCCACGCCGTGGTCGGCGACCGCACGCCGCGGGAGTTGCAGGACACCTACGTGCGCGGCGGGGCCCCGTTCATCGAGTACCTCGAGTCCGATCCCGCGTTCGAGTTCACGGTGCTGCCCTGGCCGGACTACTACGGTTCGGTGCCCGGCGCCCGCAACGACGGCTACCGCCACATCGTTCCCGTGCCCATCCCCGACGCCGCCCTCGGCCGGTACGAGGGCCTGGTGCGCGGGCCGCTGGACACCGAACGGCTCGGCGCCCCCGCACCCGACCTGCTGACCGGGGGCCGGGCCCTGGTGGGCCGGTTCCTGTCCGCGCTGGACAAACTGCCCAACGCCACCTGCTGGCGCAACGCGCCGGTCACCGATCTGATCGTCGAGGACGGCGCCGTCGTCGGTGCGGTCGTCGAACGCGACGGCAGCCCGGTGCGGGTCCGGGCCCGTCGTGGTGTGCTGCTGGCCGCGGGCGGTTTCGAGCAGAACCCGTCGATGCGCAGCGAGCACGGCGTCCCGGGCAGCGCCCGCGACACCATGGGCGCACCCGGCAACACCGGACGCGCCCATCAGGCGGCGATCGCTGCGGGCGCCGACACCGATCTGATGGACCAGGCGTGGTGGTCGCCCGGTATGACCCATCCGGACGGCCGGTCCGCGTTCGCGCTGTGGTTCACCGGTGGCATCTTCGTCAACCAGGACGGCCGCCGGTTCGTCAACGAGTCCGCCCCGTACGACCGCCTGGGCCGCGAGGTGATCCGTCAGCTCGAGTCCGGCGAGACCACGCTGCCGTTCTGGATGGTCTACGACAACCGGGCCGGCGACATCCCGCCGGTGAACGCCACGAACGTGTCGATGGTGGAACCGGAGCGGTACCGGCAGGCGGGGCTGTGGCACACCGCCGACACCCTCGAGGGTCTCGCCGAGGCCATCGGGGTGCCTGCCGACAACCTGATCGCCACCGTCGAACGCTTCAACGCCCTGGCCGCCGAGGGTCGCGACCCGGACTTCGGCCGCGGCGACGAGCCCTACGACCGCGTCTTCACCGGCGGAGCGTCGCCGTTGGTCCCGATCGACACCCCGCCGTATCACGCTGCGGCGTTCGGGATCTCGGATCTGGGCACCAAGGGCGGTCTGCGCACCGACACCCACGCGCGGGTGCTGCGCCGCGACGGCTCCCCCATCGCCGGACTGTATGCGGCAGGCAACACGATGGCGGCCGTCAGCGGCACCACCTACCCCGGTGGCGGTAACCCGATCGGCGCCTCGATGCTGTTCAGCCACCTGGCGGCACTCGACATGGCCGCTGGCTGAACCGAACTGATCAGGGGTTGGTCGGCGGACCGTAGCGCTGCTGCGGGTCCAGCACGCAGTGCGTGCGGCCGAACACCGTCACCATGCACTTGTTGTTGTGGTTGCAGCGGCTGCGGACGCTGTGGTCGGCGGCCATCGCGTTGATCAGATCCGGCTCCCGCAGCAGCGCGCGGCCCATGGCCAGGAAGTCGAACCCCTCGCGCAGCCCCGTCTGCAGGTGCTCGTAGTTGGTGATGCCGCCGAGCAGGATCAGCTTGGTGTTGTGCATCACCGGCACGAACTGCCGTGCCGCCTCCAGCATGTAGAGATCCCGGTACGGATAGCTGCCCATCACCCGCTTGCCCGCCAGCCGGACCCCGGGACGCAGCGCCGGCGGCATCACCTCGGCGAACTCGCGAACCGGCACGTCGCCGCGGAACAGGTACATCGGCTTGAAAACCGAAGAGCCCTGGGTGAGTTCGAGGGCGTCAAGGGTGCCGTCGCTGTCGAGCAGCTGCGCCGTGCGCAGCGCCTCGTGGATCCAGATGCTGCCGGGCAGACCGTCGTCCATGTCGAGCTTGGCGATCACCGCGATCTGGTCACCGACCACCTCCCGCACCCGCGCGGCGATCTCGCGCACGAACCGGGACCGGTTGTCGATCGATCCCCCGTACTCGTCCTTACGCCGGTTGATCAGCGGACTCAGGAACGAACTGGGCAGGTAGAGATGACCGAAATGCAGTTCCACCGCGTCGAACCCGGCGTCGATCGCCACCCTGGTGGCATCGGCGAACTGGTCGATGACCGCCCGGATCTCGTCGCGGGTGATCTCCCGGCAGTACGCGAACGAGGTCGGGTTGATGAACCGGCTGGGCGCCACGGCGGTCACGCCGGTCAGCTTCTTGGGAGCGACCACCCCGGCGTGGCCGAGCTGCGCCGAGATCGCCGCCCCGGCGTCGTGCACGGCGTCGGTGAGCCTGCGTAACCCGGGGAGGGCCTGCCGGCTCATCACGATCTGGCCGGGCGCGCTGGCGGCCTCCGTCGACACACAGCAGTAGGCCACCGTGGTCATGCCGACCCCGCCCTTGGCGAACGCGACGTGGAAGTCGATCAGGTCGTCGGTGACGACACCGTCGGGTGACCTGCCCTCCGATGTGGCGGCCTTGATCACACGGTTGCGCAGTGTCACCGGGCCCAGCCGGGTCGGCGCCAACGGGTCGGGGGTGTCAACACTCACCGCCCCACGGTCCTCCCCCGGGCACCGGCGGTCAACGGTGCCGTCCCGATGGCCGGGAGCACCCGCTCTGCGCCGGGCGCGGCCGACCATAGGGTCCGGGTATGGCCGACGGTGAGGTGTATGTGATCGACCGGGTGGTCACCCGCCCGGGATGCGCGCGGGAGTTCGTCGACACGTATCTGGCCGAGTACGCGCCGGGAGCGCGGGAGCGCGGAATGACGTTGCGCGACGTGCTGGTCAGCCCGCCGATCTGGTTCGACGATCAGCCCAACACCGTGACCATCACCTGGTCGCTGCCCAGCCCGCTGGCCTGGTGGCAGATGACGTGGAAGGGCAGGCCCGATCCGACCCTGGGTGCGTGGTGGGACAGGATCGACGCTCTTCTGCTCGAACGGAACCGTTCGGTGGCCGCGGCCGCCGCCGACGTCGACGCGCTCTGCGAGGGATGATGTTCTGCGTCACACGCCTGCTCGATGTCCCCGCCGACGACCGTGATCGCGTCCTGAGCGCGGTACGAGAGGTCGCCGAACGCAGCGGAGCGCTGCGCTGGGTGGTCGCACCCACCGATCAGCGGTCGCGCAACGGCGGCGACATCCTGGTACACCTGCGCTTCGGCGACGAAACCGGTTGGCGCACCTGTGAACCCGAGCTGAAGGCGGTGCTCGCCGATCCGGCGATCACCCGCGTCATCGGTGCCACCTACGAGGGCGAGCCCACGCGCCGCGACTCGTCGGGCACCGTGTACCGGGCACTGCTGCTGCGGGTGAGCCCCGACGCCCCGGCCGAGACGGTGGCCCGGTTCGAGGACGAGCTGCGGTCCATGCCCCGCTACGTCGACACCATCCTGGCGTGGCAGCTCAGCCCCGTCATCTCGGCGGAGGGGCCCACGGCCTGGACGCACGTGTTCGAGCAGGAGTTCACCGACGCCGACGGTCTGATGGGGCCGTACCTGATGCACCCCATCCACTGGGCCGTGGTGGACCGCTGGTTCGACCCGGAGACCACGGACGTGCTGGTGCGCGACCGTGTCGCGCACAGCTTCTGCGAACACCCGGCGCCGGTGCTCGACTGAGCCGGCGCCGGGATCGTCACATACCGGCGGGCAGGATGTTGGGGTTCGCCGTGGCCGGCGGTTCCAGCGGCGGCAGCACCACACTGCCGTCGAGGCTGTGCACGGTCAGCCCCTGCGACCACGGGTAGTGCAGGCTGAACGCCACCAGGCCGGTGCGCTCCGCGGCGGGCAGATGACACATCGCCAGCACCGTCTCGGCCAGGTATTCCACCGGTTCGGTGGGGAACGTGTCCGGAATCAGTTGTGACGCACCGGGAGTGCGGATGGCGGTGGACGGGCCCACACAGTTCACGGCGATGTTCTCGTCGAGCAGCTCGGCGGCCACGCCCTGGGTGAACCGGTGCAGCGCGGCCTTACAGGAGGCGTAGATGACGTCGCCGGAGGTCTTGTTGTACTCACGGTACGGGCGGACCGGCGCCACCCCGGTCACCGACCCGATGTTGACGATCCAGCCCTGCCCCAGCGCGCGCATATGCGGAATCGCCTTCTGCGTCAACACGAACGGGGTGCGCAGGTAGTGCTCGACGGTCCGGTCGAACGTGTCCATCGACATGTTCTCGATCATCGAGTAGTCGGCGTAGCCGGCGTTGTTGACCAGGATGTCGAGCCGGCCGGTGCGCTGCACCACCTGGTCGATCAGCCCCGCCCGCTGCTCGGGATCCTCCAGGTCGGCGGCGATACCGAACGCGGTGCCGCCCGCGGCCTCGATCAGCTCGATGGTCTCGCCGATGGTGCCGGGCAGCGCGGTCGTCTGCCCGGCGCGCACCGACGGCGACGGTTCATACGAGCGGGCGGTCACGGCGACCGTGGCGCCCTCGGCCGCCAGCCGCTGCGCGATCGCGCGACCGATACCGCGGCTGCTGCCGGTCACCAGTGCCGTTCTGCCGCTGAGCAGTTTGGTCATCCCAGCACCAGATCCTCTTCGTTGGGGGCACGGTGGCTCTTCCACACGTCGATCAACCGGAACGGGAACGCCGTCACGATCCGGCCGCCGCCGGAGCGGTAGTAGGTGTGCGCCGTCGGGGTGTGGCACCAGACCGTCTTCTGCATGGTCTCGTCGATCTGACGCACGTAGTCCTCGAACGCCTCCCGGGTGACCTCGATGGTCGCCGCCTCACGCTGCGCCATCAGCTGCAGGCACTCCATCACGTAGTGCACCATCACCTCGACACCGAAGTTGTGTCCGGCGCCGTGGCCCGGGCTGTAATTGGGCGCCGAGGAGATGAACAGGTTCGGGAACCCCGGCACCAGACCACCGCGGTAGGCACTGGGGTTGTCGCCCCACACCTCGCTCAGCTGCAGACCGTCCCTGCCCCGGATGTCCACGGTGGACAGGAAGTCCAGGTAGTAGCCCGTCGCGTAGATGATCACGTCGAGGTCGATCTGGCGGTCGTCCTGGGTGACGATGCCGCGTTCGTTGACCTTCGCGGGCTCGCTGGCCTCGACGTCGACATGCTCGCGGGTCAGGGCCGCGTAGTAGCCGCCCGGATCGCGGATGATGCGCTTGCCGTAGGGCGCGAAGTCCGGGGTGACCTTCTTGGCAAGCTCCGAGCCGGCGCCGAACATCCGGTCGATGTAGTCCAGGCACAGCTTCAGCAGCGCGTCGTTGGCCGGGGAGATCGACAGGTGGTCGGCCGCCCACTCCGGATCCCGGATGATCACCGGATAGTTGTTGTCCGCGGTCCCCCAGAACGACTTCAGCCGGTTCCAGTTGGCGTAGTACGGGATGTTGCTGTTGAGCCAGCGGCGGTGCTCGGGCACCTCGTCGGACAGCCGCTTGCGCGGGGCGACCCAGTGCGGCTGGCGCTGGAACACCGTCAGATGCGAAACCTCGTCGACGCACGCGTCGACGATCTGCACCGCGGTGCAGCCGGCGCCGATGATCGCGACCCGCTTACCGCGCAGGTCCAGGCTCGGATCCCACTCCGCGGAGTGGATGCTGACGCCCGCGAAGGTGTCGCGGCCCTCGATCTCGGGCCAGCGCGGCCGGTTGAGGTAGCCGGCGGCGGGAATGACGACGTTGGCCCAGCTGGTCTCGCGGGTGCCGTCGCGGTCGACGGTGTGCACCTGCCACTGCCTGCGGTCCTGGTCCCACCAGAGCGCCTCGACCTCGGTGTTGAACCGGATGTGCTCGCGAAGCCGGTTCCGGTCGGCGACGGCCTTGAGGTACTCCTCGTACTCGTCGCCCTGCGGGTAGTAGCTCGACCAGTCACCGTTGATGTCCCGCGACAGCGAGTAGTACGCCGACGGGGTGTCCACCCCGATTCCGGGATAGACGGTGGTGTACCAGGTTCCGCCGACCTCGTCGTTGCGGTCGATGATCTCGTAGTCGATTCCGGCGTCGGCCAGCTCCAGAGCGGCCGCCATGCCCGCCATGCCCGCGCCGACGATCACCACCTTGAAATCGGCGGGCAGCTTCGCGGTGCGCGGCAGCACGGGCTGGGGCGGATGGAAACCGCCCTGTTCCAGCAGCAGCCCGACATACTCCCGGTCCACCGGGGTGCCCAGCGCGATCGGCGCGATGCGCCCGAACAGCTCCGGATCGTCGGCGGGCCGGGCACCGGCGGCGCGCGGTGTGCCCAGGGCCCCGATGACCGCCTCGACCAGTTCGGCCATGGTCTCGGGATCGGTCACACCCACGTACTCGGGCGGGTCGGGCTGATGGGAGATCCGGGCCGCGAAGCGGTCCACCACAGCCGGGTCACCGGTCAACTGCGCCAGAACCGCGAGCAGTACCCCCGGGTCGGCCTGTGACAGGTTGGCCCGCAGCTCCTCCTGGTCCACTCCTGTGATCGCAGGTGCGTCGGTCGTCATCGATCCTCCTTGCTCGCTCGCCGAGTATGGGTCCGCGGGCCACGGTGCGTGGGCGTCTCTTCTACTGAGCGGGACGTGGCTTGGATCACCCGTCGCCACCACGCATACAGTCCGCACATGCGAGATCTCGAGACCGTGCTGGCAGCCACCCGCAGTCACGCTCTGGGAGACATCCCACGCCGGACCGCCCGGCGCCTGCCCGACAAGACCGCCATCATCGACGGTGACGTGCAGTTGACGTTCGCCGAATTCGAGCACCAGGTGGACCGCGCCGCAGCCGCGCTGCAGGACAACGGTTTCGGCGTCGGAGATCGCCTGGCGGTGCTGGCGCACAACTGCTGGCAGTACGCGGTGCTGGCGTTCGCCACCGCCCGCGCCGGTGTGGTGCTGGTGCCGATCAACTTCATGCTCACCGCCGAGGAGATCGCCTACATCCTCGGTCACAGCCGCGCCCGCGGCTTCGTCGTCGAGGCCGATCTGGTGCCGACGGCCGAGGCGGCGATGCGGGCCGGCGGATCGGTCACCACCACCGCCGCGCTGGTGCTGCCCGGCCAGGCACTGCCCGCCGGCTGGACCGACTTCAGCCAGTGGCTGCAGAGCACCTCCCCGGCGCCCAGCCCGTACGTCGCCGACGATCAGATGATCCGGTTGATGTACACCAGCGGAACCGAGTCCCGCCCGAAGGGCGCGATGCACTCCAGCCGCAGCCTGATGGGCAACTACATCAGCTCCATCGTCTCCGGCGGCATGGAGGGCACCGACGTCGAGATCCACTCGCTGCCGCTGTACCACTGCGCGCAGCTGGACAACTTCCTGATCACCGACATCTACCTCGGCGCCACCAGCATCATCCTTCCCCGGCCGGAGCCGGAGACGGTGCTGAGGACCATCGAGAAGTACGGCGTCACAAACTATTTCGCACCGCCGACGGTGTGGATCTCGCTGCTGCGCTGCCCCGTCTTCGACGAGGTCGACCTGTCCAGCCTGCGCAAGGGCTACTACGGCGCCTCGGCGATGCCGGTGGAGATCCTGGCCGAGATGCGCGAGCGCCTGCCCAACCTGAGGCTGTGGAACTTCTACGGGCAGACCGAGATGGCGCCGCTGGCGTCGGTGCTCGGGCCCGACGAGCAGGATGCCCACGCCGGTGCCGCCGGCCGGCCGGCCGTCAACGTCGAGACCGCGATCCTCGACGACGAGAACAATCCGGTGCCGCCAGGGACCGTCGGTGAGATCGCCCACCGCAGCCCGCATCTGATGCTCGGCTACCTCGACGACGAGGCCAAGACCGCCGAGGCGTTCCGCGGCGGCTGGTTCCACTCCGGTGACCTCGGCTACTACGACGAACACGGTCTGCTGCACGTGGTGGACCGAAAGAAGGACATGATCAAGACCGGCGGCGAGAACGTCGCCAGCCGGGAGGTCGAGGAGGTCATCTACCGCCATCCCGCCGTCGAGGAGGTCGCCGTGTTCGGCCTGCCCCACCCGACCTGGGTGGAGTCGGTGGTGGCGGCGGTGGTCACCCGCGACGGCGCGACGCTCGGTGAGGACGATCTGCTGGGGCACTGCCGCGAGCACCTGGCCGGCTTCAAGACCCCCAAGCAGGTGTTCTTCGTCGACTCGCTGCCCAAGAACCCCAGCGGCAAGCTGCTCAAGCGGGTACTGCGGGAACGGTTTGCCGAGAACAGTTCCGGGGCGCGCTGACACCTGCCCGCTGGGCGGGATCGCGGACGTCTCCGACCGGCGGACGGAATTAGCCTGCGGGGGCAGTACCGGACGAAAGGATCCCGCTTCATGACGCTCGCCTCAGGCACGGGGCGCATCGCGCGCTTCGACGAACCCGGAAAACCGTTCGAGATCCAGACGGTCCCGATTCCGGAGGTCGGCCCCGGCGAGGTCCTGATCCGGGTGACCCGCGCCAACATCTGCGGCTCCGACGTGCACGCCTGGCACGGCACCTTCGCCACCCGCGGGCTGGGTGGTCAGCTGCCGACCGTGCTGGGCCACGAGATGATCGGAACGGTGGCCGTTCTCGGTGACGGGGTGGACAAGGACTCCGACGGCCGCCCGCTGGAGGTGGGCACCCGGGTGGTGTTCCCGTACTTCTTCTGCTGCCACACCTGCCGCAACTGCCTGGCCGGCCGGCGCAACGCCTGCCTGAACCTGAAGATGGCCATGCTCGGCCGCGCCGACGAGCCGCCCTACTTCGTCGGTGGCTACGCCGACTTCTATCTGCTGCCCGCCGGGGCGGTGCTGTACACGGTGCCCGACTCGGTCTCCGACGAGATCGCCGCCGGCGCCAACTGTGCGCTGTCGCAGGTGATGTACGGCCTGGAGCGGGTCGACCTGCAGCTCGGCGAGACGGTCGTGGTGCAGGGCGCGGGGGCGCTGGGCCTGTACGCGGTCGCCGTCGCCAAGGCCCGCGGCGCCAAGACCGTGATCGCCATCGACGGGGTGCCCGAACGCCTGGAACTGGCCCGCGCCTTCGGCGCCGACGAGGTCATCGACATCACCACCACCTCCGACAAGGACCGGGTGAAGACGGTGCGCCGGCTCACCGACGGGCAGGGCGCCGACGTGGTGGTCGAGGTCGTCGGGCATCCGTCGGCCATCGACGAGGGCCTCAAGCTGCTGGCGCAGTTCGGCCGCTACGTCGAGATCGGAAACATCAACATCGGCAAGACATTCGAGTTCGACCCGTCGCGGTTCGTGTTCTCCAACAAGACCATGGTCGGTGTCTCGCTGTACGACCCCGCGGTACTGTCGCGTGCCCTGGCCTTCCTGCAGGAGTACCAGGACCGGCTGCCGTTCGACCGGCTGGCCGCCGCCTGCTACACCCTCGAGAACATCAACGAGGCGTTCGCGGCCGCCGAGGAGAAGCGCGACGTCCGCGCCAGCATCGTTCCCTGATATCCGGGTTCCCTGACCTCAATCCGAAAGAGCCTCTGTGACAGACCACAACTACGAACGCAGCACCCTCTACATCGACGGTGAGTGGGTCAGCCCCGCAGGTACCGACACCATCGACGTCGTCGACCCGGCCACCGAACAGGTGATCGGACACGTCCCCGCAGGCACCGAGGCCGACGTCGACGCCGCCGTGGCCGCCGCCCGCCGCGCCTTCGACCCGCTGATCAGCGTCGAGGAACGGCAGCGCCGCCTGGACGCGGTGATCACCGCGATGGAGAAGCGGCTGCCGCAGATCGCCGAGACCATCACCCACGAGATGGGCGCGCCGATCCGCATCTCCCAGAGCGTGCAGACCCAGGTCCCGCTGGCCGTGGCGCGCGGATTCGCCGACGCCCTGGCCTCGTTCGAGTTCGAGGAACGCATCGGCAACTCGCTGGTGGTCCGCGAACCCTACGGTGTGGTCGCGGCGATCACCCCGTGGAACTACCCGCTGTACCAGGTGGTCGCCAAGGTGTTGCCCGCGATCGCCGCCGGCTGCACGGTGGTTCTCAAGCCCAGCAACGAGGCGCCGCTGTCGGTGTTCGAGTTCGTCGAGGTGCTCGACGACGCCGGTCTGCCGCCCGGTGTGGTCAACCTGGTCTCCGGACCGGGCAGCGTGATCGGGGAACGGATGTCCGCGCACCCCGAGGTCGACTTCGTGTCCTTCACCGGGTCCACCGAGGTCGGCACCCGGGTCGGTGAGCTGGCCTCGGGCAACGTCAAGAAGGTGGCGCTGGAGCTGGGCGGCAAGTCCGCCAACGTGATCCTCGACGGCGCCGATCTGGCCACCGCGGTCAAGGTCGGCGTCGGCAACGCGTTCCTCAACGGCGGCCAGACCTGCATGGCCTGGACCCGCATGCTGGTGCCGCTGTCCCGGTACAGCGAGGCACTCGAGATCGCCGAGGCCGCGGTGGCCAAGTACACCGTCGGCGACCCGTGGGATCCCGCCACCCGCATCGGCCCCTCGGCGTCGCAGAAGCAGTTCGAGACCGTGCTGGGCTACATCGAACGCGCACCCCGCGACGGCGCGAAGCTGGTCACCGGCGGACCCGAGAAGATCCGCGACAAGGGCTACTTCGTCGCGCCCACCGTCTTCGCCGATGTGGCGCCGGACTCCGAGCTCGGCCAGGAGGAGGTGTTCGGGCCGGTGCTCGCGGTCATCCCGTTCCGCGACACCGACGAGGCCCTCGAGATCGCCAACGGCACCCCGTACGGGCTGTCCGGCGCGGTGTGGGCCGCCGACGACGACACCGCGATCGCGTTCGCGCGCCAGGTGCAGACCGGGCAGATCGACATCAACGGCGGTAGCTACAACCCGGCGGCGCCGTTCGGCGGGTACAAGAAGTCCGGTGTCGGCCGCGAACTCGGCCGCTACGGATTCGAGGAGTACCTTCAGATCAAGTCTCTCCAGCTACGGTGAACGGAGCAGGCCAAGACATGACCGACCCCCTGCTGGTCACGCAGTCCGGTGCGGTTCGCACCTGGACGATCAACCTCCCCCACGCGGGCAACGCCATCACCGACAAGGCCTTCATCGCCGCGTTCGAGGCCGCCGTCGGCGCGGCCAACGCCGACACCGGTGTGGGTGCGGTGATCCTTACCGGCGCAGGCAAGATCTTCTCCGCGGGCGGCAACGTCAAGGAGATGGCCGACCGTAAGGGCATGTTCGGGCTCGACGCCATCGAGCAGCGCTACGCCTACGTCGACGGGATCCAGCGCATCCCCCGCGCGCTGGCGCGGCTGGAGGTGCCGCTCATCGCCGCCGTCAACGGTGCCGCGGTCGGCGCCGGATGCGACCTGGCGATGATGTGCGACATCCGGGTGGCCTCCGAGAAGGCGTCCTTTGCCGAAAGTTTCGTGCAGCTGGGCCTGGTGCCCGGCGACGGCGGCACCTGGTTCCTGCAGCGCGCGATCGGCTACGAGCGCGCCGCCGAGATGACCTTCACCGGTGACCGCATCGACGCGGCCACCGCGCTGTCGTGGGGTCTGGTCAGCCGGGTGGTGCCGCACGACGAACTGCTCACCGCCGCAGACGATCTCGCACAGCGCATCGCGGCCAATCCCCCGCACGCGCTGCGGATGGCCAAGCGGCTGCTGCAGGAGTCGCGCACCGGCAGCCTGGAGTCCACGCTCGCGATGGCCGCCGCCATGCAACCCCTGGCCCACCACGACGGCGAGCACGAGCGCCGCATCGAGAAATGGCGGACCGTCTGATGGCGATCCCACGTCTGGTCCCCCCACTGGACGGCGAACCGGCCGACGCCACCGCGCTGCGCGCCGAGGTCCGGGCCTTCCTGGCCGAACAGCGCGCCGCGGGCGCCTGCACCCCGGCCGTCGACGCGTGGCTGTCCAGCTGGGACGAGGACTTCACCGCCGCCCTTGCCGCCCGCGGCTGGCTCGGCATGACAGTCCCGAAAGAATATGGCGGACAGGGACGTTCATTTCTGGACCGGTTCGTTGTCACCGAGGAGCTGCTGGCCGCGGGCGCACCGGTGGCCGCGCACTGGATCGCCGACCGCCAGATCGTGCCGTCGCTGCTGAAATACGGCACCGAAACCCAGAAGCGCGAGTTCCTGCCGAAGATCGCCGCCGGGCAGTGCTTCTTCGGCATCGGCATGAGCGAACCGGACTCCGGCTCCGATCTGGCCAGTGTGCGCACCCGCGCCGTGCAGGTCGACGGCGGCTGGCGGCTGAGCGGAACCAAGGTGTGGACCTCCGGGGCACACAAGGCACACGCGTTCATCGTGCTGGCCCGCACCGCACCGGTGGACCCGGCGAACCGGCACGCCGGGCTGAGCCAGTTCATCGTCCGGTTCGACGGCCCGGGTGTCGAGGTGCGCCCGATCGTGTCGATGAACGGCCGCCACCACTTCAACGAGGTGATCCTCGACGAGGCGTTCGTGCCCGACGACATGGTGTTCGGGCAGATCGGCAACGGCTGGCAGCAGGTCACCTCCGAGCTCAGCTTCGAGCGCAGCGGTCCGGAGCGGCTGCTGTCGACGTTCGTGCTGCTCCCCCAGCTCGCCGCCAGCATGGCCGGCGGGCGGATCCCCCGCGACCCGGATCTGGGCCGGCTGGTGGCGCGCCTCACCGGGCTGCACCAGATGTCCATGTCGGTGGCCGGGGCACTCGAACGCCACGAACCCGCCGACGTGCCCGCCGCCGTGGTGAAGGTGCTGGGCACCACCACCGAGGGTGACATCGCCGACTTCGCCGATCTGTACCGCGGCGACGACAGCGGTCTCACCCAGGAGGTTGACGAGCTGATCGTCACGGCGGTGGACCAACGGCCCGGATTCACGCTGCGCGGCGGCACCAACGAGGTGCTGCGCGGGGTGATCGCACGCGGATTGGGGATGCGATGAGCGTCGACGCCGAACTGACCACCATGATGAACGCGGTGTTCGCCGAACACCGCGAGACGCACGGCCCCACCGCCGGCCCCGAACTGTGGGCCCAGCTGCGCGAGCTGGGGCTGGCGCGGCTGACCGGCACCGAGGAGAGCGGCGGCAGCGGGGCGGGCTGGCGCGAGGCTGCCGAGCTGACCGCGGCCGCGGTGCGTGCGGGCGTGCGCATCGGGCTGCCCGAACACGACCTGCTGGCCTGCTGGCTGCTCGAGGCGGTCGGGGCACCCGTCGACGAGGCCACCCGCACCGTCGCCGTCCTCGACGAGTCCGGTACGGCGAACGCCGTCCCGTGGGCGTCGGCCGCTGACCGGGTCGTGCTTTTGTGGCCGTACCACGGCGAGTACCGGCTCTG